>NZ_JABBFX010000001.1:0-2400000 GCF_012927085.1 Ramlibacter agri
AGCAGTTCGCGCACTTCCATTTCGACCAGTTCCAGCAGTTCCGCGTCGTCCACCATGTCGCACTTGTTCATGAACACGATGATGTAGGGCACGCCCACCTGGCGCGCCAGCAGGATGTGCTCGCGCGTCTGGGGCATCGGGCCGTCAGCGGCCGACACCACCAGGATGGCGCCGTCCATCTGGGCGGCACCGGTGATCATGTTCTTCACGTAGTCGGCGTGGCCGGGGCAGTCCACGTGCGCGTAGTGACGGTTCTGCGTCTCGTACTCGACGTGCGCGGTGTTGATCGTGATGCCGCGGGCCTTTTCTTCGGGCGCCGCGTCGATCTGGTCGTAGGCCTTGGCTTCGCCGCCGAACTTGGTCGACAGCACGGTCGTGATCGCCGCCGTCAGGGTCGTCTTGCCGTGGTCCACGTGGCCGATCGTGCCGACGTTGACGTGCGGCTTGGTCCGCTCGAACTTACCTTTTGCCATTTTTTCGACTCCGAAAAAAGATCACAACCAATTCGTGGTGCCCATGGCGGGAATCGGACCCGCGACCTCTCCCTTACCAAGGGAGTGCTCTACCACTGAGCCACATGGGCAAAAATCCTGTCGCCTAGCTTTCTAGTCCAATTTCGAAGAGTCGTGGAGCGGGAGACGGGAATCGAACCCGCGTCATTAGCTTGGAAGGCTAAGGTTCTACCATTGAACTACTCCCGCATTCGGGAGTTCAACGGCTCCTAAGCGGCAAGCCTGCTCTTTTGCAACTCATCAAATCGGAACATTTCGCTGGTGGAGGAGGCTGGATTCGAACCAGCGTAGGCGTAAGCCAACAGATTTACAGTCTGCCCCCTTTAGCCACTCGGGCACCCCTCCGGCGAGCCCATGACTATAACACCATTCGCGGCCCAGGTCGCGCAGCGAGCTGCGATCCGTCACGAAATCTGGCTCGCGCATTGCTAACCTGCTTCCATGCGAATGCTCAACCTGGCCCTCCAGGGCGGCGGCTCCCACGGGGCCTTTACCTGGGGCGTGCTGGACGCCCTGCTCGAGGACGGCCGGATCGTCCCCGAAGGAATCAGCGGCACCAGTGCCGGCGCCGTCAATGCCGTGGCGCTGGCCAGCGGCTGGGCCAAGGCCGAAGCCGCCGGCCGCGACCCGCGTGAAGGCGCCCGCGAGAAGCTGGCGGGCATCTGGCACCGGGTCAGTGCGATGGGCAGCCTGGGGACGCTGCAGCAGCAGTTCACCCGCATGCTCTGGGGCGGGCTGCCGCCGGAGCTGTCGCCGGGCGCCTTCATCGGCAATGCCTGGCGCGGCCTGCTGTCGCCCTACCAGGCCAATCCACTGGACATCAACCCGCTGCGCGGGATGCTTGAAGAAGAGATCGACTTCCAGGCAATTGCGGCGCACGCAACGCTCAAAGTGTTCGTTTCGGCAACGCACGTGACCACCGGCAAGGCCGTTGTGTTCAGCGGCAGCCGGCTCGACGCGCGTGCCGTGCTGGCCTCGGCCTGCCTCCCCTTGCTGTTCCAGGCGGTGCAGATCGACGGCGAGCCGTACTGGGACGGCGGCTATTCCGTGAACCCGGCCCTGTCACCGCTGATCCGCGAGTGCCGCTCGTCCGACGTCATGCTGGTGCAGATCAACCCGCTCGAGCGGTCCAAGACGCCCAAGACCTCGGCCGAGATCCTGGACCGCATCAACGAGCTGACCTTCAACGCCAGCCTGCTGACGCAGATGCGCGCCATCGATTTCGTCAACCGGCTGCTGGCCGAAGGCGCGATTTCGCACGAGCGCTGCAAGAGCGTGCGGCTGCACCGCATCGAAGGCGGTCCGGCGCTGGAGGCCTACCCGCCCTCCAGCAAGACCTCGGCGGACGGCGTGATGATCAGCCGGCTGTTCGACGCCGGCCGCGCCGCGGGCAAGGAGTGGCTGGACCTGCAGTTCGCCGCGCTGGGCGAGCGCGGCACGGTGGACATCGGCCGGGACTACCTGGACGACACACAGCTGGAGCTGCCCCATCCGTCGTCGCTGGCCGTGTCCATCGGCCGGGGCTTCCGGCCGTGGCTGGCGCGCTGGCTGCGCCTGCAGCGCGGCTAGCGCTGGTTCAGCACGAAAGGCGCGGCAGCGAACATGCGCACGCCGTGCTCCAGCGCGTCTTCGTCGAAGTCGAAGTGCGGGTGGTGGTGCGGGTGGCGGATGCCCTTGGCCTCGCTGCGCGCGCCGATCAGCGCATAGGCTCCGGGCGTGTTCACCGTGAAGGCGCTGAAGTCCTCGCTATTGGGCAGCGGGTTCATCGTGTGCAGCGGGATCTCGGGCAAGGCGCCCTGCACCGCCTCGCGCAGCGCCGCGGCGGTGGTGGCGTCGTTGACCACCGGCCGGTAGCCGCGCACGTATTCCAGCTCGATGGTGGCGCCGTGCGCGTCGGCCACGCCGCGGGCGATGCGCTCGATGCGCCCCGGCACCGCGTCGCGCACGGCCGGTGAATAGCAGCGCACCGAACCCGAAAGCTCCGCATGGTCGGGGATCACGTTGAAAGCCGTGCCCGCATGGAAGCGCGTCACCGAGACGATCAGCGCATCGTGGGCATCGGTGTTGCGCGCGACGATCGCCTGCAGGTTGGCGACGATCTGCGAACCGATCCAGATCGGGTCGATGCAGCGGTCCGGGTTGGCCGCGTGGCCGCCCTTGCCCTGCACGCGCAGCACGAAGCGGTCGGAACTGGCCAGGGTCGGGCCATCGAGCACCACGATGCGGCCGGTGTCCACGGTGGACATCACGTGCGCCGCGATGATCTGGTCCACGCCTTCCATGACGCCCGCATCCACCATCTGCTGCGCGCCACCGGGGTGCTGCTCCTCGGCGTGCTGGAAGAAGAAGCGCACCTCGCCCGGCAGCTGCTCGCGCAGGCCGGCCAGCAGGCGTGCCGCGCCCAGCAGCATCGCCGCGTGGCCATCGTGGCCGCAGGCATGCATGGCCCCGGGGCGCAGCGAGGCGTAGTTGCAGGTCTTCGCGTCCTGCAGCGGCAGGGCGTCGATGTCGGCGCGGATCGCCAGCACCTTGCCGGGCTGCGCACCCTGCAGGCGCGCGACGATGCTGGTCGCCGTCGGCCGCTCCAGGCTCAGGCCCGGGATCTTGCGCAGTTCGCCTTCGATGAAATCGGCGGTGTCGAACTCCTTGAAGGACAGTTCGGCATGGCGGTGCATGTGGCGGCGCCAGTCGACCACCTGCGGGTGCTGCGTGCGCGCCAGGCCGGCGAGGTCGCGCGCAAAGGCTTCGTTGAGGGCCATGTTCACTCCACTTCGATCTTGCGGACCTGGACCACCTTGCGCACGCGCTCCAGTGTGGTGGCGATCATCTTGCCGAACTGCTCCGGCGAATTGCCGATCGGGTCCGCGCCCAGCTCCTTCATGCGGGCCTGCACCACCGGGTCCTTCAAGGCCTCGACGGCCGCGGCCTGCAGGCGCGCGACGATGGGCGCCGGCGTCTTCGCGGGCGCGACCAGGCCGAACCAGGTGATCGCCAGCTCGTTCAGCTCCGGGTGGCCCAGCTCCTTGAACGTGGGCACGTTGGGCAGCGCCGGCAGGCGCTTGTCCGCAGCAACCGCGAAAGGCACCAGCTTGCCGGCCTTGATGAAGGGCGCGGACGACGGGTACTGGTCCGACAGCACCTGGGTCTCGCCCGCGAGCGCGCCGTTGATCACGAGGCCCATGCCGCGGTAGGGGACGTGCCGCAGCTGCAGCTTGAGCTCGTCGTTCATCGCTTCGATGATCAGGTGGCCGATCGAGCCGACGCCCGGCGAGCCCGAAGTGAACTGGCCCGGCCTGGACTGCACCAGCGTCACGAACTCCTTGAAGTCGTGGACGTTCAGGCTCGGGTTGGTCGAGAACACCGACGGAATGGAGGCCAGCGCGGTGATCGGCGCGAAGTCCTTGATCGGGTCGGTGCGCGAGGCCTTCAGCAGCACCGGGTTCACGGCCAGCGTGCTCACGGTGCCGACGCCGATCGTGTAGCCGTCCGGCGCAGCACGGGCCACGGCCTCGGCGCCGATCGCGCCGCCGGCGCCCGCGCGGTTGTCCACCACCACCGGCTGGCCCAGGGCCTTCTGCATGCGGTCGGCCACCAGCCGGGCCACGATGTCGGTCGAGCCGCCGGGCGCGAAGGGCACGATCAGCTTCACCGGCTTGTCCGGGTAGCCGTCCTGCGCCACCGCGGTTTGCAGGCCGAAGGCGGCCAGCGAGCCGGCCAGCGCGATCGCCGCGAAGGAGCGGCGCTTCCCAGAAATTCTCATTTGCAGGTCCTCGTACGAAACGCCTGGATTATCGGAAGCCGCTATTGGCATTTCCAATCGGCTTTACGATGAATCCATAAGCACCGCGTATATGTCCGACCCTGCCGTCCTGTTCAACCGGCTGCTGGCCCGCGGCCGGCTGCGCCACCTGCACCTGCTGGTGGCGCTGGCCGATGCCGGCAGCGTGCAGCGCGCGGCAGCCGTCGTCGGCATGAGCCAGCCCGCCGCGACGCAGGCCCTGGTGGACCTCGAGGAGCTGTTCGACGCGGCGCTGTTCGAGCGGCATGCGCGCGGCGTGCGCTTGACGAGCTTCGGCGAGGCGGTCGTGCCGGTCGCGCGCAACGTGCTGCAGGCCTTGCGTTCGTCCACCGAGGCCGTGGCGGCGCTGCGTGCCGGGGCGCAGGCGCTGCTGCGCCTGGGCTGCATCCCCGCGGCCGCTTCCAGCCTGCTGTGCCGGGCGCTGCCGCGGCTGGTGGCCGCCCAGCCGGGGCTGCGGGTCGAACTGTCCGAGCACAACACCGACCACCTGATCCCCGAACTGGCGGCCGGCCGGCTCGACGCGGTGCTGTGCCGCAAGCAGCGTTCGCTGCCGCCGGACTGGCGCTTCGAGCTGCTGCTGCGCGACGAACCCGTGGTCATCGCCGCGCCTGAACATCCGCTCGCCCGCCAGCCCAAGGTGCCGCTGGCTGCGCTGGCCATGCAGGCCTGGATCCTGCCGCCGCGCGGCATGGGCGTGCGCGACTACCACGAGGAACTGTGGGCGGCCCATGCCAACCCGCCGCCGGTCTATCCGCTGGTGACTACCGCGCTGCCGGTGGTGCTGGAGGCCATGCGCACGACCGGCGCCGTCACACTGCTGCCTCGCAGCATGGTGGGCCAGCTGGTGGAATGGGGCGTGGTGGCTGTGCTCGACGTAGCCCTGCCCGTGCTGCCGCAGGCCGGCCTCGAAGGGATCGGGCTGCTCACCACCGGCGAGGCCGACCCGCCCGCGCTCACCGCCTTGCGGGCGCAGTTGCGCGCACTGGCCTAAAAGACGCCCTGCACGCCCCGGTCGGCGAGCCACTCGCGCGCCTGCGTGAAATGCCCGCAGCCCAGGAAAGGCACAGGCAGCCGCCGCGCCGATAGCGGCGAGGGATGATTCGCCTGCAGGATGAGGATGTCCCGCCCATGCTGCCGCGCCGTCGCCTCGATCAGCAGCGCCTTGGCCTGCGCATGCGCGCCCCACAGCAGGTAGACGCAGGGCGTGGCGCTCGCGGCCACCAGTTGCACGAGGCGGTCCGTGAGCGCCTCCCAGCCCTTCTCCGCATGGCTGGCCGGCTGGCCTTCTTCCACGGTGAGGCAGGCGTTCAGCAGCAGCACTCCATGGCGCGCCCATTCCACCAGCGAGCCGCTTTTCGGGCTGCAGCCCATCTCCTTGAAGATGTTCCGCAGCGAAGGCGGCAGCCTCACGCCTTCCGCCACGGAAAACGCCAGCCCCTCCGCCTGGCCATGCCCGTGATACGGGTCCTGGCCCAGCACCACGGCATGCACGCCTTCCAGCGGCGTCAGCTCCAGCGCACGCAGCGGATGCGGCGGGTAGATGGTGGCGCCTGCCTCGATGCGCTCGCGCAGGAAGGCTGCCAGGCGCTGCCCTTCGACGCTGGCGAGGAAGCCGTCGACCGCCTCGCGCCAGCTGGACGCGAGCGGCCACTCCGCGGGCGCCCAGTGCGTCAGCCGGTCCATCAGGCGCCGAACAGGTTTTCCAGCGCCTCGCCCGGCTCGTCGGCGCGCATGAACGCTTCGCCGACCAGGAAGGCGTGGACGCCGGCGGCGCGCATCTTCTGCACGTCGGCCGGAGCCAGGATGCCCGACTCGGTGACCAGCACGCGGTCCGCCGGCACCTGCGGCAGCAGGCCCAGCGTGGTGTCCAGGCTCACCTCGAAGGTGCGCAGGTTGCGGTTGTTGATGCCCAGCAGCGGCGTCTTGAGCTTCAGCGCGCGCTGCAGCTCTTCGCCGTCGTGCACCTCCACCAGCACCGCCATGTCGAGGCTGCGGGCGATCGCTTCCAGCTCCGCCATCTGCGCGTCGCTGAGGCAGGCGGCAATCAGCAGGATGCAGTCCGCGCCCATGACGCGCGACTCGTACACCTGGTAGGGGTCGACCAGGAAATCCTTGCGCAGCACCGGCAGGTCGCAGGACGCGCGTGCCTGCTTCAGGAAGTCCGGCTCGCCCTGGAAGAACTGGCGATCCGTCAGCACCGACAGGCAGGCCGCGCCGTGCTCGGCATAGCTCTGCGCGATGTCGGCGGGGATGAAGTCCTCGCGGATCACGCCCTTGCTGGGACTCGCCTTCTTGACCTCGGCGATCACGGCGGCCTTGCCCGCCGCGATCTTGGCGCGCAAGGCGCCGGCGAAGTCGCGCGTCAGCACGCGGCTGAAAGCGTCCTCGCGCACCGCCTCCAGCGATCTCTTCTTCCTGGCCGCCGCGACTTCCTCGCGCTTGACGGCAACGATCTTTTCCAGGATGTCAGCCATGGTTCAACCCGCCAGGCTCTTGCTCACGCGCACCAGCTGCTCGAGCTTGGCGCGGGCGGCACCCGTTTCAATCGCAGCACGCGCCTTCGCGATGCCCTCGGGGATGTCCTTGGCGACGTTCGCGGCATACAGCGCGACGCCTGCATTGAACACCACGATGTCGCGCGCGGGCCCGGCCTGGTTGTCCAGCACCTGGCGCATCAGCGTCACCGACTCCTGCGGCGACTCCACCTTGAAGGTGCGGTTGCTCGCCATCGGCAGGCCGAAGTCTTCCGGGTGGATCTCGTACTCGGTGATCTCGCCGTTCCTCAGCTCGCCCACCATCGTGGCCGCGCCCAGGCTCACTTCGTCCATGCCGTCGCGGCCGTAGACGACGAGCGCGTGGTCGGCGCCGAGGCGCTGCAGCGCGCGCACCTGGATGCCCACCAGGTCCGCGTGGAACACGCCCATCAGGATGTTGGGCGCACCGGCCGGGTTGGTCAGCGGACCGAGGATGTTGAAGATGGTGCGCACGCCCATTTCCTTGCGCACGGGCGCCACGTTCTTCATGGCCGGGTGGTGGTTGGGCGCGAACATGAAGCCGATGCCGGCCTCGGCGATGCACCTGGCGATGGCTTCCGGCGACAGGTTCAGCGCGACGCCCAGCGCTTCCACCACGTCGGCACTGCCGCTCTTGCTGGAGACGCCGCGGTTGCCGTGCTTGCTGACCTTGGCGCCGGCGGCGGCCGCCACGAACATGCTGGTGGTGGAGATGTTGAAGGTGTGCGAACCGTCCCCGCCGGTGCCGACGATGTCAACCAGGTGGGTCTTGTCGACCACGTTGACCTTGGTGGCGAACTCGCGCATCACCGTGGCGGCGGCGGTGATCTCGCCGATGGTTTCCTTCTTCACGCGCAGGCCGGTGATGATGGCCGCGGTCATCACGGGCGACAGTTCGCCGCTCATGATGAGGCGCATGATCTTGAGCATCTCGTCGTGGAAGATCTCGCGGTGCTCGATGGTGCGCTGGAGCGCTTCCTGGGGCGTGATGGACATGAGCTGTCTCCTCGGGGATGCGTTATCGGGACGGGCTCTCGGCCAGCGCGAGGCGCAGGCCGAAAGCGATGAACATGGCGCCGGCGGCCCGGTCCAGCCACTGCATGCCGCGCCGTACGGCGCCGCTGCGGGCCATCCAGGCGGCGGCCAGCGCCCAGCCGCTGTTGACGGCGACGCTGTTGACGTTGAACAGCGTGCCCAGCGCGACGAAGGCCAGCGCCTTGTGCTCGACGACGGGCGCGATGAACTGCGGCACGAAGGCCAGGAAGAAGATCGCGACCTTGGGGTTCAGCACATTGGTGAGGAAGCCGCCGCGGAAAACCTGTTTCAAGGTTTTGGGCGTGCCCTCGCAGGCCATCGGTGAGCTCGCAGGCGAACCGCGGCTCACCAGCAACTTCACGCCAACCCACAACAGGTAAGCCGCGCCCGCCCATTTCAGGACATTGAACGCCGCCGACGAAGCCGCAAGCAGCGCGCTCACGCCGATCGCCGCGGCGAACACGTGCACGAAGCAACCGGCGGTGATCCCGAGCCCCGCGACCACACCCGCTTTCGCGCCGCTCCGCAGCGAGTTGCTGACGATGTACAGCACGTCGGGCCCGGGCGTGAGGTTCAGCAGCAGGCCGGCAGCGATGAACAGCAGGAGGTGTTGCAGATCCGGCATGCCTCAGGCCTTGAAGAAGGAGCGGATCGCCGCCACCGCGCGATCGACGCCGGCGGCATCGACGTCGAGGTGCGTCGCGAAGCGCAGCCGGTACAGGCCCGTGGCCAGCACGCCGTTGCGCTGCAGGTGCGGCAGCAGCCCGCCCGAACGCTCGCGCGCGGGACCGACGAGATCCACGAACAGGATGTTGGTCTCCGGCGCTTCCACCTGCAGGCCTTCGATGCCGGCCAGCCCGTCGGCCAGCCGCTTCGCCAGTGCGTGGTCCTGCGCCAGCCGGTCGATCTGGTGGTCCAGGGCATAGCTGGCGGCAGCGGCCAGCAGGCCGGATTGCCGCATCGCGCCACCGGCCATCTTGCGGATGCGGCGGGCGCGGGCGATCAGGTCCCTGGACCCGCACAGCGCGGAGCCGACCGGCGCGCCGAGGCCCTTGCTGAAGCAGACCGAGACGCTGTCGAAATGCCGGGCGATGCGGCGCGCCTCCGCCCGGGCATCGCTGCCCGTCTGCGCCGCCTGCGCCACCGCGGCGTTGAACAGGCGGGCGCCATCGAGGTGCGTGGACAGGCCCTTGGAACGCGCCAGCGCGGTCGCCTGCTCGAGGTACGCCATGGGCATCACCTTGCCGCCCAGCGTGTTCTCCAGCGCCAGCAGCCGGGTGCGCGCGAAGTGCGGGTCGTCCGGCTTGATGGCCGCTTCGATGTCCGCGAGCGCCAGCGTGCCATCCGGCTGGTGGTCCAGCGGCTGCGGCTGCACGCTGCCGAAGACAGCGGCGCCGCCGCCCTCCCAGCGGTAGCAGTGCTGCATCTGGCCCACGATGTATTCCTCGCCGCGCTGGCAATGCGCGAGCACGCCGCACAGGTTGCTTTGCGTGCCGGTGGGGACGAACAGGGCCGCCTCGAAGCCGAGGAGTCCGGCGATCTGGTCCTGCAGCGCGTTGACGCTGGGATCGTCGCCGAAGACGTCGTCGCCCAGCGGCGCGGCCAGCATGGCGGCGCGCATGCCCTCGGTGGGCTGGGTGACGGTATCGCTGCGCAGGTCGACCGGCTTCGTCATCTTTTCTGCTCCAGGAAGTTCTTCAGCATCGCGTGCCCATGCTCGGTGAGGATGGACTCGGGGTGGAACTGCACGCCTTCGAGCGGGATCTCCGCGTGGCGCACGCCCATGATCTCGCCATCATCGGTCCAGGCCGTCACCTTCAGCTCGCGCGGGCAGCTTTCGCGCTCGATGGCCAGCGAGTGATAACGATTGACCGTGAACTTCTCGGGCAGGCCCGCGAACACGCCTTCACGCGTGGTGGTGATCTCGCTGACCTTGCCGTGCATCAGCTGCTGCGCGCGAATGATCTTGCCACCGAGCGCGGCGCCGATGGACTGGTGCCCCAGGCAGACGCCCAGGATAGGGAGCTTGCCGGCGAAGTGGCGAATGGCTTCAACCGATATTCCCGCTTCGGCAGGCGAGCAGGGACCAGGCGAAATCACCAGGCGATCGGGCGCGCGCGCGGCGATGCCTTCGACAGTGATTTCATCATTGCGAAACACCTCCACCTCCGCACCCAGTTCCCCGAAGTACTGGACCAGGTTGTAGGTGAAGCTGTCGTAGTTGTCGACCATCAGGAGTTTCATCGGGCGCTCCCACAGGAAAACGGACTTCCGGACGCAAAAGCCGCAAAGGTCACGCAAAGAACGCAAAAGGGAATCAGTGAGGACTTCATAGCTTGTTGACGACCCTGTGGATTCCCTTGACGACAGGGAACGAATGAAAGTTGATCAGGAGCCCGATCTTGTGTCCCGAAAGCCGGAGGTAGGACAGCAATTGCGCTCGGTGTACGTCCAACACTCCGTCCAAGGCCTTGAGCTCGACGAGCACTGAATCTTCGACAAGAAAGTCAGCACGGTACAAGACGCCGATGTCGCGACCTTTGTAGTGGCCCGAAATTGGCAACTCTCTGGCGCACCGGAGTCCGCGCTCCGTAAGCTCGATGGCGAACGCCGCCGCGTAAGCACTCTCCAGGAGTCCGACTCCGAGCACTCTCTGCACCTCGACCGCCGCCCCGATGATGTCGTGGGAACAGTCCCCCTCCATTTCAGGCTGTTCCTTTTGCGTCCTTTGCGTAACCTTTTCGCCCTTTGCGCCCTTTGCGTCCGGAAGTTGGATGTCGGTCTTCATTCCAACCCCTCCTCGACCAACTCGGACGCGCGCAGCAAGGCCCGCGCCTTGGCTTCGGTTTCCTTCCACTCCATCTCTGGAACGGAGTCGGCCACCACGCCTGCAGCCGCCTGCACATAAAGGGTGGAATCCTTGATGATGCCGGTCCGGATCGCGATCGCCACGTCCATGTCGCCCGCGTAGCTGAGGTAGCCGCAGGCGCCGCCGTACAGACCGCGCTTGTTCGGTTCCAGCTGGTCGATCAGTTCCATCGCGTGCACCTTCGGCGCGCCGGTCAGCGTGCCGGCCGGGAAGGTGGCGCGCAGGACGTCCATGTTGCTCATGCCGTCCTTGAGGATGCCTTCGACGTTGCTCACGATGTGCATCACGTGGCTGTAACGCTCCACCGCGAACGCCTCGGTCACCTTCACCGTGCCGGTCTTGGCGATGCGGCCGATGTCGTTGCGCGCCAGGTCGATCAGCATCACGTGCTCGGCCCGCTCCTTCTGGTCGGCCACCAGCTCCTTCTGCACAGCCTCGTCGACCTCAGGCGTCGCACCGCGCGGGCGCGTGCCGGCCAGCGGCCGGATGGTCACCTTCTCGCCGGCGTCCGTGTACTCGTGCCGCACCAGGATCTCCGGCGAGGCTCCCACCACATGGAAGTCGCCGCCGCCGCTGGCCAGCGTGCCGGTGAGGTTGTAGTAGTACATGTAGGGGCTGGGGTTCAGCGAACGCAGCGCCCGGTACAGCGACAGCGGCGACTCGGTGTAGCGCTTCTTGATGCGCTGGCCCACCTGCACCTGCATGAAGTCGCCGGCGGCGATCAGCTCCTTGGCCCGGTCCACGGCCTTCAGGTAGTCGGCCTTCGCGAATTCGCGTTCGGCCGGGAAGCTTTCGGTCTGCTTCACCACCGGGGCGCTCACCGAGTACTTCAGCTGCTCCTTCAGTTCGCGCAGGCGCTTCTTGCCGTTGCTGTACGCCTCCGCCTTGCCAGGGTCGGCATAGACGATCAGGTACAGCTTGCCCGAGAGGTTGTCGATGACCGCCAGCTCCTCGCATTGCAGCAGCAGGATGTCCGGGCAATGCAGCGTGTCCTGCGGGCAGCTCGCTTCGAGCTTCTTCTCGATGTAGCGCACCGTGTCGTAGCCGAAGTAGCCGGCCAGGCCACCGCAGAAGCGCGGCAGCCCCGGCCGCAGGGCTACCTTGAAGCGCTTCTGGTAGGCCTCGATGAAATCCAGCGGATTGCCGGCGGCCGTCTCGACGACCTGGCCGTCGGTGACGACCTCGGTCTTGGCCTCGGCGCCGAAACCGCTCGCGCGCAGGAAGGTGCGCGCCGGCAGGCCGATGAAGCTGTAGCGCCCGAAGCGCTCGCCGCCGACGACGGACTCCAGCAGGAAGCTGAGCTTGCCGCCGCCACGGGCGTGCGCCAGCTTCAGGTAAAGCGAGAGCGGGGTTTCGAGGTCCGCGAAGGCCTCGGCAATGAGGGGAATGCGGTTGTAGCCTTGCAACGCAAGGCTCTTGAATTCGAGTTCGGTGATCAAGGGTGAGCCTCCACAAGCTCGGCGGCCTAGACGCTTTCAGCGGCCGCGGGATCCGGTGATGTCGCGGCGAAGGCCGGGACGCGGGGGCACGGGCTGTCCCGTGCGATCAGGTGCGCACTTGAACAGGCTTGCGCCAGGGCCAGGCCCCCCGGTCGCTGCAACCTGTGATCGTCGTGCGGTGGATGAACATACGAACGGACAGTGTAGCAAACGCATTCGCCGGCGGCCGTCAATCGCAGGAAAGACACAACAGGACCGCAAAAACCCTCTGGTACTCGGCGGGACCACGCGTGACAATCCGTAACGGTTAAGTGAACGACCGTTCGATTTCCTACGACGGAGACACACATGCGACTCAACCGACTGCTCGCCTGCGCCCTGCTCGCAGGCTGCATGCTGCCCTGGGCGGCGCGGGCCGAAGTCACCCTGTCCGGCGTGAAGTACGAAGACGCCACCGAGGTGCGAGGCAGCAAGCTGCAGCTCAATGGAGCGGGCATCCGCTACAAGGGCCCGTTCAAGGTCTACACGGCCGCCCTCTACATCGGCAAGAAGGCTGGCACCCCCGAAGAAATCTACGCCTCGCCCGGGCCCAAGCGCATCACGGTGACCATGCTGCGCGACATCGACGCCAGCGAGCTGGGCAAGCTGTTCGTGCGCGGCGTCGAGGACAACATGGAGAAGGCGCAGATGGCGCGGCTGATCCCCGGCCTCATGCGCATGAGCCAGATCTTCAGCGACCACAAGCACCTGAACACCGGCGAGAGCTTCACGGTGGACTGGGTGCCGGGCACCGGCACGATCGTCGCGGTGCGCGGCGTGGCCCAGGGCGAGCCCTTCAAGGAGCCGGAGTTCTTCAACGCGCTGCTGCGCATCTGGCTGGGCCCGGTGCCGGCGGACTGGAAGCTGAAGGACAGCCTGCTCGGCAAGCCGGCTTGATTCAAAGCACCTTCAGCACGTCCACCAGCGAGTCGACGTAGCCGTTCGCGTCGACTTCGCGCACCGGCCGCCCGTGGTTGTACCCGTAGGTCACCAGGACCACGGGGCAACCGGCGGCGCGCGCCGCCGCGGCGTCGTTGCTCGAGTCGCCCACCATCAAGGTCTGCGCCGGCAAGGTGCCCAACGCGGCGCAGGTTTTCAGCAGCGGCAGCGGGTCCGGCTTCTTGCGCTCGAAGGCGTCACCGCCGAACACCAGTTCGAAAGCGCCGGCCAGCCCCTTGGCCCGCAGCAGCTCGCGCGCGAATTCGGTCGGCTTGTTGGTGAGGCATGCCAGCCGCAGGCCGGCCGCGCGCAATTGCGCTACGCCCTCGGCCACGCCGGGATAGACCTGCGAATGCCGACCGTTGATGGTGGGATAGATGCGGTGGTAGGCGTCCCAGGCGGGCTCGTACAGCGACGCTGGCGCGCCGACGTGCGCCAGCGTCGTGCGCAGCAGGTGTTCGGTGCCCTTGCCGATGAAGCCTTCGATGGTTTCCTTGGGAACCGCGGGCCAGCCGAGCTCGGCCAGGGTGCCGGCTAGCGCGGCACTGAAATCGCCCAGGGTGTCGACGAGCGTTCCGTCGAGGTCGATGATCGCGGCTTGCAGCATGCGCCGAGCATAACGGCGCGCGCCGCGCCGCTAGGCGCCGGTCGCGCCGCCCTGGCTGCCGCCCGGATCGCTGCCCGCGCTGCTGCTGGCTGCCGCCGCCGCGGCCTGCGCGCCGCGGTGCGCGCCGGACGCTTCGCCGCCCTTGCGGCCGGCCGCGCGCGCTTCCTCGGAGTCGAATTCGTGGGCGGTGCCGCGCTCGTGCGCCGCCTTGCCGCCCTTGCTGCCGGCCTCGCGCGCTTCCTCGGAGGTGAACTCGTGGGCGGTGCCGCGCTCATGCGCCGCGCGTCCGCCCTGGCTGGCGATCTCGCGCTGGCGCTCGGGGTCCATCGAGGCGAAGCCGCGGCCGAAGCTGCGGGCCGGCGGGCCGCCGCCGGGAGGGGTGCTGGATGCCATGGATAGCTCCTGAATGATTTCTTCTGGCAACCATTGAGCAGCCGGCAGAGCTGGCAAGCAGTAGGTGGCGCGGAAAATACCTTGTAGGACTCTCCTGCCGCCGGGTTGCGCCTGCGCCTACGCGGGCACCTGCTCGACGAGCGCGCGCGTCCAATGCCGGTGCTTGGCGATCGCGGCGATGAAGTCCTGCGCCATCTGCAGGCGCGCGGTCGGTTCGTTGCTGCCGAACACCACGCCCGCGGGCGCCGGCACGTCGTCGGCGACCACGCCGGCCAGCCGCAGCAGTTGCACCGACTCGCCGATGAGGCACAGCGCCTTGCAGTGCTTGTACGCCTCCAGCACGAAGTGCACCGCGTTGCCGTCCTTGGCCAGCGCTTCGGCGGCGGCCGCGCCGCCCGGCACCAGCACCGCGTCGAACATCACCGAGGGCATGTTCTGGAAGGTGTGGTCCGCAGGCACTTGCTGGCCCGAAGACGAAGAGACCGGCCCCAGCTGCGCCGCCACCACCTTGGTCGTGGCGCCCGCATCCAGCAGCGCCTGCTGGATCACCTTCATCGCGCCCAGCTCCGCGCCAGGCGCCAGCAGGATCGCGACCTTGCGCGTCTGGATCGTGTTGCCGTTGCCTTCCATGCTGAGCGAAGGCGCGGACTCCACCAGCGCCTTGGTGGCGGGCGCCTCGCGGAAGCCCGAACGGCCCGCCGCCGCCTTGGGGTCCGGCACGGCGATGCCCAGCGGCTCGGCCACCTTGCGCGCCAGCCGCATGTCCACGTGCGCCAGGTTGTCCACCACGCGCTGGCGGATCGCCGGCGTTTCCACCTTGGACAGCTCGAACTGGTAGCCCGCGATGATGTGTTCCTTCTCCGCCGCGCTCTGGCTGTTCCAGAACAGCGTGGCCTGCGAGAAGTGGTCGTCGAAGCTGGGGCTGCGGCGCCGGATCTTGGGCGACTCCAGCGCCTCGGGGTAGCTCTGGAAACCCTGCTCGCCGCCGTCGACCCGGAACTCCGAGCCGTTGCCCAGCGTGTTGGGCTCGTAGGCCACGCGTCCCTTGTTGATCAGCATGCGGTGCATGCCATCGCGCTGGAAGTTGTGGAAGGGGCAGACGCCGCGGTTGATCGGCAACTCGTGGAAGTTGGCGCCACCCAGGCGCGACAGCTGCGTGTCGGTGTACGAGAACAGGCGGCCCTGCAGCAGCGGGTCGGCGGTGAAGTCGATGCCCGGCACCACGTGCCCGGGGTGGAAGGCCACCTGCTCCGTTTCCGCGAAGAAGTTGTCCGGGTTGCGATTGAGCACCAGCCGGCCGACGGTGGTGATGGGCACCACTTCCTCCGGCACCAGCTTGGTCGGGTCCAGCAGGTCGAAGCCCAGGCGACCCGCGCGGTCCTCGTCGATCAGCTGCAGGCCCAGTTCCCATTCGGGGAAATCACCGCGCTCGATGGCGTCCCACAGGTCGCGGCGGTGGAAGTCCGGGTCCTTGCCGGCGATCTTCTGCGCCTCGTCCCAGGCCAGGCCGTGCTTCCCCAGCTTGGGCCGCCAGTGGAACTTGACGAAGTGCGACACGCCGCGCGCGTTGACGAGGCGGAAGGTGTGGACCCCGAAGCCTTCCATCATGCGGTAGCTGCGCGGGAGGGCACGGTCGCTCATCACCCACATCAGCATGTGCGCGCTCTCGGGCATCAGCGACACGAAGTCCCAGAAGGTGTCGTGCGCACTGGCTGCCTGCGGCATCTCGTTGTGCGGCTCCGCCTTGATGGCGTGCACGAGGTCCGGGAACTTCATCGCGTCCTGGATGAAGAACACCGGGATGTTGTTGCCCACCAGGTCGTAGTTGCCTTCGCGCGTGTAGAACTTGACGGCGAAGCCGCGCACGTCGCGCACGGTGTCGGCGCTGCCGCGCGAACCCACCACGGTGGAGAAGCGCACGAACACCGGCGTCCGGCTGCCCACTTCCTGCAGGAAATCAGCCTTCGTGTATTCCACCAGCGGCCGGGTCAGCTCGAAGTAGCCGTGCGCGGCCGCGCCACGCGCGTGCACCACCCGCTCGGGGATGCGCTCGTGGTCGAAGTGGGTGATCTTCTCCCGCAGGATGAAGTCTTCCAGCAGGCTGGGGCCGCGCAGCCCCGCCTTGAGGGAATTGTGGTTGTCGGGCAGGACGACGCCCTGGTTGGTCGTGAGCAGGTTCTCGGGGCCCTGCGAGGAGGCTTCCAGCTGCTTTTGGCGGCTGGCGACGGCATCGCCAGCCTTGGTTTTGCGCGAGCCGTCCGTGCGGGACGAGGCCATGGGTTATCTCTCCGGGATGGGTTCGGATCCGGGCGCCGGTGGGCGCGGGTGCGTTTGCGAAGGAAAGGGTCAGGCGAGGTCGAAGATGGCGTCCAGCCCGCGCGCAAGCGCGGCCAATGCCAGGACGCCGGCGCCGCCGGCGGCCAGCCACGTCAGCCATTCCGGTATCACGGGTGCGAGCTCCATCCGGTTCTCCTTCGCCTAGCGGGCGATGCTTTCATCCTGCATTGCACCGCGCCTCAGCCACGCAAGCCGTAGCCCTTCAGCGGGCGCGTTTGTGGGGCGCCGCCGCCATGCTTCGTAGGAGGTGTCCGACAGTGGCTCGGCTCCTTGGCGGACGGCGCTGCGCCGGCGTCCTACCGCGCGCCGCGCGGCTGCGCAGCACCATGGGCGCCATGAGACAGGAAGACAGACAGAAGGACGGCGCGCAACCCGCGCGCGGCGACACCGTCAGCGCTCAGGGCGAGACGCAGGCGCCGAAGGCCCGCACGCCGAACGAGCACGACGAGTCAGCCGACAGCCAGGCCTCGGAAACCGAAGCGAACCACCGCGTGGGCGACATCGCGCGCAAGGACGTGGAGAGTGGCAGCAAGGACACCGACAAAGGGCCGGTGCTGGACTCGGCTTACCAGAGGCAGAAATGAACTGCCGGCCTTATTTCAATGCAGCGCGCATGCCGTCGATGACGGCCTTGTAATCGGGCTTGCCGAAGATCGCGCTGCCGGCCACGAAGGTGTCCGCGCCCGCGGCCGCGACGCGCGCGATGTTGTCGCCCTTGATGCCGCCATCCACTTCGAGGCGGATGTCGCGGCCGCTCGCGTCGATGCGCTTGCGGGCCTGCTCGATCTTGCGCAGCGCCGAGTCGATGAAGCTCTGGCCGCCGAAGCCCGGGTTGACGCTCATGATCAGGATCAGGTCGATGTCCTCGATCACCCAATCCAGAACGTCGAGCGGCTGCGCCGGGTTGAAGGTGAGGCCGGCCTTCACGCCCTTGGACTTGATCGCCTGCACGCTGCGGTGCACGTGCGCCGACGCGTCCGGGTGGAAGCTGATGTAGTCGGCCCCGGCCTCCGCGAACGCCTGCGCCAGCGCATCGACCGGCTGCACCATCAGGTGCACGTCGATCGGCACGGCCTGGCCATCGGGCGTCTTCGCATGCGGCTTCAGCGCGCCGCACACCATCGGGCCGAAGGTGAGGTTCGGCACGTAGTGGTTGTCCATCACGTCGAAGTGGATCCAGTCCGCACCCGCTGCGATCACGTTGCGGACCTCTTCGCCCAGGCGGGCGAAATCGGCGGACAGGATGGACGGGGCGATGCGATAGGTGGGACGCTGGCTCATGCCCCGATTGTCTCCTAGCAAGAGCCGGGCCGCCGTTCGGTTTAGCATTGACCCATGGACAAGTATGCGTTCCGCGTCGAAGTCCAGCCCCAATACCTGCCGGAGCAATCTGCGCCGGCGCAAGGGCTGTACAGCTTCGCCTACACCATCACGGTCACCAATACCGGCGAGGTGCCCGCCCAACTGATTGCACGGCACTGGCTCATCACCAACGAGCTGGGGCAGGTCGAGGAGGTGAAAGGCCTCGGCGTTATCGGCCAGCAGCCCTTGCTGAAGCCCGGCGAATCCTTCGAATACACCAGCGGCTGCCGCCTGCGCACACCCAGCGGCACCATGCAGGGCAGTTACTTCTGCGTGGCCGAGGACGGCGAGCGCTTCGATGTCGAGGTCCCGCTCTTCGTGCTGGACGACGGCAGCCACCGCGTGCTGCATTGAAAGATTGAACCCATGGATGAAGTGATGGCCATCTGGGCCGAGTGGCTCAAGCCCTCGGCCGGCCTGCCCACGGTGCAATGGTCGCTGCTGCTGGCCCTCGCGGCTGCGGCCGGCCACCTGCTGCAACGCTATACGGGCCTGCCCAAGGTGGTGGGCTATTCGATCATCGGCACGCTGGCCGGCCTGGCCGGCTTCTCCGGCGCGGTCTGGCCGCTGCAGGGCGTGGCCCTGTTCCTGCTGGAACTGGGCGTGTCGGTGGTGCTGTTCGAAGCGGGCGGGCGCATCCCGCTGCGCTGGTTCCGCCACAACCCGATGGTGCTGCTGCAAAGCGTGCTCGAATCGGTGCTCACGGCGATCGCCGTGTACTACGTGCTGCGCTACCTCGACGTGCGGCAGAGCGTCGCGCAGGCCGTCGCCCTGATTGCGATGGCGGCTTCGCCCGCGGTGTTGAGCCGCGTGATCATCGACACCCGCGCCGCGGGGCCGGTGACCGAGCGCGCGATGGTGCTGTCGACGCTGAGCACCTTCTATGCGCTGACCATGGTGGCCGCGATGGTCGGCATGCTGCACAAGGGCCAGGAAGGCGAGCTGCAGCGTTCGCTGTATCCCGTGGGCGTGGTGCTGGGCATCTCCATCGTGGTCGGCGCGATCCTCGCGCTGTTCCTGCGTTCGGCGTTGCGGGTGATGAGCCCGACCAGCGAGAACACGTCCATCCTCTTCATCGCGCTGATCGCCGCCGGCACCGCGCTGGCCGCGCACTTCGGCGGCTCGGCGCCGCTGGCCGCGCTGCTGGCCGGCCTGCTGCTGAAACAGCTGCATCCGCGCCCCTGGGCCTGGCCGCGGCAGCTGGGCACCGCGGCCTCCCTGCTGACCATGCTGATGTTCGTGCTGGTGTCGGTGGTCGCGGCCAAGGCCGACTGGAATCCCGCGGTCGCGGGCCTGGTCGCGGCATTGGTGCTGGCGCGCGGCATCGCCAAGATCTGCGGCATCTCCCTCGCCAACTGGGGCAGCGGCACCAGCTGGAAGCAGGCCCTGTGGACCGGCTGCGCGATGTCGCCGATGTCCTCGGTGGCGCTGCTGCTGGTCTCGCAGTTCGTGACGGCCTCGATGACGCTGGGCCCACGCGTGGCCAGCATCGCGCTGCCGGCGATCCTGCTGATGGAGATCCTGGGCGCGATGATCGCCACCTTCGCCATCTACCGCGCCGGCGAAAGCCTCAAGCCCTGGGGTCCGCAGGACACGCAACTCATGGCGGGAGAAGCCCGTGGATAAGCGCGTCGAACCCCTTCTGCAAGCCTCGGTGCCGCCGGAACCGCCGCCGGAGCTGGAACCCTTCCACCAGTCGGCCGCACTGTCGCTGGGCGTGGAGCTGGAACTGCAGCTCGTGAACACGCACGACTACGACCTCGCGCCGTACTCGGACGAAATGCTGCGGCTGATGCGCAAGATCCCGTTGCCAGGCTCGGTGGTGCCGGAGATGACCTCCAGCATGATCGAGGTCTCCACCGGCATCTGCCATTCGGCCAGCGAGGTGCTGGGGCAGCTGTCGGAGATCCGCGCGGCGCTGGTGCGCTGCGCCGACAAGCTGAACATCGCCTGCGTCGGCGGCGGCACGCACCCTTACCAGCAGTGGCACGAGCAGCGCATCTACGACCGCCCGCGCTTCCGCCAGCTGTCCGAGCTGTACGGCTACCTGTCCAAGCAGTTCACCATCTTCGGCCAGCACGTGCACATCGGCTGCCCGGACGCGGATGCGGCGCTGCTGATGCTGCACCGCATGTCGCGCTACATCCCGCACTTCATCGCGCTGTCGGCCAGCTCGCCCTACGTGCAGGGGCAGGACACGCAGTTCGATTCGGCGCGGCTGAATTCGGTGTTTGCCTTCCCCATGAGCGGGCGCGCGCCTTTCACCCTCAGCTGGGACGAGTTCGCGAAGTGGTTCGCCAAGAGCACGCGCACGGGCGTGGTCAAGAGCATGAAGGACTTCTACTGGGACATCCGGCCGAAGCCCGAATTCGGAACCATCGAGATCCGCGTGTTCGACACGCCGCTGACGGTGGAGCGCGCCGCCGCCTTGTCCGGTTTCGTGCAGTCGCTGGCCGCCTGGTTCCTGAAGGAGCAGCCCTTCGTGCCGGAGGAAGACGACTACATGGTCTACACCTACAACCGCTTCCAGGCCTGCCGCTTCGGGCTGGAGGCGGTGTACGTGGAACCGTCGACGGGCGAGCACATGCCGCTGCGCGAGCACATCCAGCAGACGCTGGCGCGCATCATGCCGCACGCGCTGGAGCTGGGCGCCGGCGGCTCGATCGACACGCTGCGCATGTCCGCCGAGATGGGCGCCAACGACGCCCGCTGGCTGCGCGAGAACTATTCGCGCGAGCGCCTGCTTGCCGAGGTCGTGCGGCAGGCCGCCGAGCGCTTCCGCGGCCGGACCTGAGGCGATGGGCGAGTTCGACCTCATCGCGCGCTACTTCACGCGGCCCGCCCGCCGCAACGCCCTGGGCGTGGGCGACGACTGCGCCTTGCTGCAGCCGGGCCCCGGCATGCAACTGGCCGTGTCGACCGACCTGCTGGTCGAAGGCCGGCACTTCCTGTCGACGGTGGACCCGCGCAGGCTCGGGCACAAGTCGCTCGCCGTGAACCTGAGCGACCTGGCCGCCTGCGGCGCCGAGCCGCTCGCCTTCACGCTGGCGCTGGCGCTGCCTGCGGTCGATGAAGCCTGGCTGGCCGGCTTCGCCGCAGGAATGTTCGCGCTGGCCGACGCCCATGGCTGCGAGCTGGTGGGCGGCGACACCACGCGCGGGCCGCTGGCGATCAACATCACGGTGTTCGGCGAAGTGCCTTCCGGCGACGCGCTGCTGCGCTCCGGCGCGCAGCCGGGCGACGACCTGTGGGTCAGCGGCACCTTGGGCGATGCGCGGCTCGCGCTGGAGGCTTTGCGCGGCACGGTCTCGTTGCCGGAAGCGGTGTTCGCGGCGGCGCGCCGCCGGCTCGAAGAACCGCAGCCGCGCGTTGCACTGGGTCGCGCGCTGCGTGGCGTGGCCAGCGCGGCCATCGACATCAGCGACGGCCTGCTGGGCGACCTGGGCCACGTGCTGCAGCGTTCGGCCGTGGGTGCGAGCGTGGACGCCGAGGCGGCCGCCGCGCTGCTCGCCGCGCGCACGCAGATGGCTTTGCCGCCCGAACAAGTGAATGCGCTGGTGCTGGCCGGCGGCGACGACTACGAACTTGCCTTCACCGCGCCGTCGCGGCTGCGTGGTGCGGTGGAAGCCGCAGCTCGCGCCAGCGCGACGCCGGTGACGCGCATCGGCCGCATCGAGGCCGAACCCGGACTGCGCGTGCTGGACGCGCGTGGCCAGCCGCTGGCGCAACGCTTCCCCGGCTTCGACCATTTCGCATGAAGCTGCTGCTGCGCGCCCTCTTCCTCCTCGTGCTCGCCGCCGGCGCGCACGCCGCCACCTGGCGCGGCACGGTCAGCCACGTCAGCGATGGCGACACTTTGTGGGTGCGCCCGGCGGGCCAGGGCGGGGATGCGGTGGAGATCCGCATCGTCGACATCGACGCGCCGGAGAGCTGCCAGGCCTTCGGCCCGCAGGCGAAGAAGGCGCTCGCCGCCCGCCTGCTGTACCAGCCCGTCATCGTGCGCACGCGCGGCTTCGACGACTACGGCCGCCGCCTGGCGCAGCTGCAGCACCGCGACCAGGACATCGGCGCCTGGCTGGTGCGCGAAGGCTATGCCTGGTCCGGCGTGTTCCACAACCGGCGCGGCCCTTACGGCGGCCTCGAGGACGAGGCGCGGCGCGCGCACCGCGGCCTGTGGGCCAATCCGAAGGCGGAAGAGCCGCGCGCCTTCCGCCAACATCACGGGAGTTGCGTGTGAGAGCCCTGCCCCCCACGACCCGCTTCCTGGTGTCGCACCCTGCGCATCTCGTCGCGCTGGGCTTCGGCTCGGGGCTGTCGCCCTGGGCCCCCGGTACCTTCGGCACCGTCTGGGCCTGGCTGGCCTGGCTGGTGCTCTCGACGTGGCTGCCCGCAGCCTGGCTGGGTTGGGTGGTCGTCGCGGCCATGCTGGTCGGCTGGTGGGCGTGCAGCGTGACCGCGGAGCACCTGCGCATCGCCGACCCTTCGCACGTGGTGTGGGACGAGGTGGCGGCCTTCTGGTTGATCCTGTGGCTGGTGATGCCTGCCGGCTGGCTGGGCCAGCTGGTCGCCTTCGGCCTGTTCCGCTTCTTCGACGCCGTGAAGCCCGGCCCGGTGGGCTGGGCCGACCGCACCTTCAAGGGCATGGGCTGGCGCGGCGGCTTCGGCATCATGTTCGACGACCTGGTCGCAGCCTTCTGCACGCTGCTGGTCATCGCTTTGTGGAGGCGACTATGGTGAACGCCATCGATACGCAGGCGCTGTGCGAACAGCTGGCGCAGGCGCTGCTCGCGCGCGGCGAGATGCTGGCCACGGCGGAAAGCTGCACCGGCGGCCTGATCGCCGCCGCCTGCACGGACCTGAGCGGGTCCAGCAACTGGTTCGAGCGCGGCTTCGTCAGCTACTCGAACGCGGCCAAGACCGAGCTGCTGGGCGTGGACGCGGCGCTGGTCGCGCAGCACGGCGCCGTCAGCGAGGTGGTCGCGCGCGCCATGGCCTTCGGCGCGGTGCGCCACTCACAGGCGCGCGTGAGCGTCGCCGTCACCGGCGTGGCGGGGCCAACCGGTGGCACGCCGGACAAACCGGTCGGCCTGGTGTGGTTCGGCTTCCAGGTCGATGGCCTGCTGACCAGCGAGCAGAAGCGATTCCCCGGCGATCGCGCGGCGGTCCGCGCCGCCACGGTGCGCCACGCACTGCAACGGCTGCTGGAGCTGCTGGCATGAACATGCCGCGCATCGCGCTGATCGCGCACGACCACCGCAAGGACATCATCGTCGCCCTGGCGCGGGAGTTCCGGCCATTGCTGGCGCAGTGCCGCCTGTGCGCCACCGGCACCACCGGCGGCCGCATCGCCGCCGAAGCGAGCCTGGACGTCGAGCGCCTTCTCTGCGGCCCGATGGGTGGCGACCTGCAGATCGGCGCGCGGCTCGCCATGGGCGAGATCGACATCGTGATCTTCCTGCGCGACCCGATGACGCCGCAGCCGCACGAGCCCGACATCAATGCGCTGGTGCGCGCCTGCGATGTCCATGACGTGCCCTGCGCGACCAACGAGTCGACGGCCCGCCTGCTGCTGCGCCAGCTGGCGACGGATCTTCAGCGCGCGGCGATCCCGCCCTTGCCGTAGCCCGGGAGGGCGCCGCGCCTACGGACAAGGCATGTTCACGCGCCGGCGCGCGCGGCGGCCGACCAGGCGCGGCAGCATGTAGGAACGGCGCAGGCCTTCGACGGCGCACGCTGCCGTGGATTTCATGTCGTGGCCCAGCGCGGCCAGCTCTTCGTCGATCTCGGCGATGCGATCGCCCCAGCGCCCGGTCTGCATCTGGTCCATGCTGAGCACGGTTCGCAGCGCGAGCAGGTTGCGCACCAGGCGCGCGTTGCGTTCATCGGGGGACATGGGACTCTTCGCTCCGTTCTCGATCGACATGCTCCTAGCATCCCACGTGCCAGGTTGCATTCGTGTCGGAGTGAAGCGGGACAGCGCATGCCGTTCGCCTACCTCGGAGGTAGTACTCAGCCCCGTGGCAAAGCCATCCGGCCGCTGCCCTTGCAGTTCATGCAGGAGAGATAGAGCAGGCCTGGATTCGGCTCAAAGGCCGGGTCATAACGGAACCAGCCGCCCGAACCGAGACATTCGTCGCAGTCCGTGGGCAGCGGCGCCGCATGAGCCGGGGTGAAGGACGGTTGCTGTTGCTGTACGGTGGCGTCCATGGTGTCGTTTCCTCGCAAGACCACCAAGCTACGCATGGAGAGCTTGTTTACAGTCAGCGCCCGCTTGCGGTGCGCGTAGGAAACACACGCGATGAAACGTAACCTCAGCTGCCCCAGATTGGTGTGGCCACCACGTCGAGCTTCGCCAGGCGCTTCTTCATCCGCAGGACTTCCCCGTCCTTGCTGACCAGGGCGCAACGGTGTGCGACCGCCAGGTCGATGAACTTCTGGTCGTCCGGGTCGCCGCAGGTCACCGGCGCCTTGGCCGGCACCTCGTGCAGCTGGGCATGGCGGTCGAAGGCCGCCAGCACGGCATCTGCGTCGCCGACCTTGGGCGCCAGCTTGGGATAGGCCAGCACCCGCGCCAGCTCTTCGCGCATCGCCGCCGTGGCCAGCCAGCGCAACGCGCCCTGCTCCAGCCCTGCGGCCAGCGGCTTCACGCGCTCGTCGCTGAACACGAACAGGTCCAGCACGATGTTGGTGTCAAGAACCAGCTGCATAGGCCACCCCAGAAAAATGCTCACGCATTTTCCTGGGGACCCCGGTCCCGGTTCCTGGCCGAGCCGGCCACCATGTCGAAGCGGAACAGGCGGCATTCGATCGGGCCGTTCCACATGGGCACGCGGCGCGATTCCTTCAGCCGCATGCGCGTGGGCAGCTTCGCGTCCGGCACCAGCACCCAGGCGGTCCAGCCGGCGTAGTTCTTCTTCCAGTGCGAAGCGAGCTGGGTGAAGAAATCGCCACCCTGCTCGGTCTGGGCCAGCTCGCGCCCCGGGCGCGCGATGCCGCCCGCCTCGATGCGCTCGCCATAAGGGGGATTGAGCAGCATGACGCCCGGCACGTCGCTGGGCGGCATGCGCTGCAGCGCGTCGCCGCCGCGCAATTGCACTGCCTGCGCCACGCCCGCACGCTCGGCATTGCGCTGCGCGAAGTCGACCATGCGGAAGGCGACGTCGCTGCCGAAGACCGGCGCCGTCGGCGCGCGGCGCGCGGCCTGGGCTTCGGCCTTCAAGGCCTGCCAGTCGGCCGCCTTGTGCGGGCGCAGGCGCTCGAAGCCGAACCGACGCAGCGAACCCGGCGCGATGTTGCAGGCGATCTGCGCCGCTTCGATCGCGATCGTGCCGCTGCCGCAGCAGGGGTCGTACAGCGGCACGGTCGCGTCCCAGCCGCTCGCGGCCAGCATGGCGGCGGCCAGCGTCTCCTTCAGCGGGGCCTCGCCCTTGTCCTCGCGCCAGCCGCGCTTGAACAGCGGCTCGCCGGAGCTGTCGATGTACAGCGTCAGGCTCTCGGCCGCGAGGTGCCCGAACACGCGCACGGCCGGCCGCTGCGTGTCGACGTCGGGCCGCACGCCGCCGCGGTTGCGGAAGCGGTCGGCGACCGCGTCCTTGATGCGCAGCGCGGCGAAATTGAGGCTCTTCAGCGGGCTCTGGTGCGACGTCAGCTCGATCTTGAAGCTCTCGCGCGGCGTGAACCAGTCTTCCCAGGCGACGTTGCTGGCGGCTTCGTAGATGTCCTGTTCGGCGCGATAGGGCCCGTGCCACAGCTGCACCAGCACGCGCTGGGCGAGCCGGCTGTGCAGGTTGAGCTGCATCACCTCGGGCCAGCCGGCCACGAGCTGCACGCCGCCACGGGCCGTGCGCAGGTCGCGCGCGCGCGCGCCGCAGATGCGGGCGACTTCCTCGGCCAGATAGCCTTCCACCCCGCTGGCGCAGGGCAGGAATAAATTGAGAGCGTTCACAGTTCCTTGCGGAGGTTGGCCGGCGCGATGCGCAGCGCCTCGCGATACTTGGCGACGGTGCGGCGCGCGCACTCGATCCCCTGCTCCTTGAGCATCTCGGAGATCTGGCTGTCGGACAGCGGTTTCTTGGCGTTTTCGGCGGCGACGAACTGCTTGATCAGCGCGCGCACCGCGGTGCTGGACGCGTTGCCGCCGGTCTCGGTGCCCAGCGCCGAGCCGAAGAAGTACTTCAGCTCGAAGGTGCCGAAGGGCGTGGACATGTACTTGGCCGTGGTCACGCGCGAGATGGTGGACTCGTGCAGGCCCAGTTCATCGGCGATCTCGCGCAGCACCAGCGGCCGCATGGCGAGTTCGCCGTGCACGAAGAAGTTGTGCTGGCGCTCCACGATGGCGCTGGAGACGCGCAGGATGGTGTCGAAACGCTGCTGGATGTTCTTGATGAACCAGCGCGCCTCCTGCAGCCGCTGCTGCAGCGCCTGGTGGCCTTCGCCGCGGTGCGCCTTGAGCGCGCCGGCATAGACGTCGTGCACGCGCAGGCGCGGCACCACGTCGGGATTCAGCTGCACGCGGAAGCTGGCGCGCGAACTGCGGCCGGCCTTCGTCACCAGCACGTCGGGCACGATGATGTTGCGCTCGACGTCGACGAAGCGGCGCCCCGGCTTGGGCTCCAGCCGCGTGATCAGCGCGATGGCGCCCTTGACCCGGGGCTCGGTCTCGCCGGTCAGCTGCGCCAGGCGCTTGACGTCGCGCCGCGCCAGCAGGTCGATGGGCTGGCTGCACACGCGGATCGCGACCGGGTAGACCTCGTCGTCCGGCGCGTCCTGCTGCAGCGAGCGCAGCTGCAGCATCAGGCATTCGGCCAGGTTGCGCGCGCCCACGCCGGGCGGGTCCAGGCTTTGCAGCAGGCGCAGCGCCACCGTGAAGCGGTGCACCAGCTCTTCCTGCTGCTCGAGGTCTTGCGGCGCCAGGCTGGCGGCCAGGGCCTCCAGCGGCTCTTCCAGGTAGCCATCGTCGTTCAGCGACTCGACCAGGTAGCGCAGCGCCGCCCGGTCTTCCTCGCCCAGGCGCAAGGCCAGCGCCTGGCGATGCAGCCAGGATTGCAGCGACTCGTTGCCGCGCGCGAGCTCGGTGGCGTCGACGTCGTCGTCATCGCCCTGCGACTTGCGGGCCGGCGCCTCGCCGCCCCATTCGCCGTCGTCGGGCACGGTTTCGGTGCTGCCGTCGCCGTCCCAGTTCGGTTCGCTGCTGTCGCCGTCGGAGGCATCGCCGTCACTGTCCGAAGCGGAGCTGGCGCTGCTGTCGGAGGCGGAGCTGCTGCTGTCGTGGCCGTTGGCGGCCTGCGCCACCGGGTCGGATTCGTGTTCGTCGGCGGCCGGCCGCGTGTCGGCCTGGGCGACGCCGAACTCCTCCGGCCCTTCCTCGATGTTCACTTCGAGGAAGGGGTTGTCGTCCAGCATCTGCTGGATTTCCTGGCCGAGTTCCAGCGTGGACAGTTGCAGCAGGCGGATCGACTGTTGCAACTGGGGCGTCAGCGCCAGGTGCTGCGAGACGCGAAGGGAGAGGCCCTGCTTCATGGGTACTGCTTCGAAGCGGCCGTCACATTCGGAAGTGCTCGCCGAGGTACACCCGGCGGACGTCCGCGTTGTTCACGATTTCGGCGGGCGTGCCCTGCGCCAGCACGCGGCCCTCGCTGATGATGTAGGCGTGGTCGCAGATGCCCAGCGTCTCGCGCACGTTGTGGTCGGTGATGAGCACGCCGATGCCGCGCGACTTCAGGAAGCCGATGATGCGCTGGATCTCGATCACGGCGATCGGGTCGATGCCGGCGAAGGGTTCGTCCAGCAGGATGAAGCGCGGCTGCGTGGCCAGCGCGCGGGCGATCTCGACGCGGCGGCGTTCGCCGCCGGACAGCGCCAGCGCCGGCGAATCGCGCAGGTGGTCGACGCGCAGGTCCTGCAGCAGGTCGGTCAGGCGGCGCTCGATCTCGGCCGAGGGCAGCGACTTGCCGTCCGGGCCGCGCTGCAGTTCCAGCACGGCGCGCACGTTGTCCTGCACGTTCAGCTTGCGGAAGATCGACGCTTCCTGCGGCAGGTAGGACAGGCCCAGGCGCGAACGGCGGTGGATCGGCATGTCCTCCACCGGGCGGCCGTCGATGGAGATCTCGCCGCCGTCGGCCCGCACCAGGCCGACGATCATGTAGAACGAGGTGGTCTTGCCGGCGCCGTTGGGGCCCAGCAGGCCCACGACCTCGCCTTTTTCGACGGCCAGCGACACGTCCTGCACCACCTTGCGGCCGCCATAGGACTTGCGCAGGTGGCGCGCCTCCAGGCGGCTGGTTTCGGTCGCGGCCTGCGCGGGCGCTTCGCGCGACGCGAGTTCGGCGTCGCCCATCAACGCTTCTCCCCTCCCAGGGTGCTGCTCTGGCGCAGTTTGGTGGCCGGGGCGGCGGGCGCGGCCGGCGCGGATGCGCCCGGCTTGGGCCCGATGGTCGCGCGCACGCGGCCACCCGGGTTGGACGGGGTCGCCCCGCCGGGGTTGCCGTCCACGTTGAACTGCTCGGTGGTGTTGTTGTAGGTGATGACGGCGCCGGAGGTCTCGTCGCTGAGCTCGGTGCCGCGGTAGCGCCGCATCTCGGCGCGGCCGATGAATTTCACGCGGTCGGCCTTGCCGTCGTATTCGATGGTCTCGCCTTCGCCTTCGATCCACTCGTCGACGCCTTCGCGCTTCTGGCGGAAGAAGGCCCGCTGGCCCGGCGCGGCGGTCACCACGCCGAACTGGTAGCCCTCGGGGTCCTGTTTGACGTTGATCTTGGCCCCGCGAATGATGATGGTGCCCTTGGTCACCACCACGTTGCCGGTGAAGACGCTGGTCTGGTTCAGGTCGTCATAACGCAGCGCATCCGCCTCCACGTTCATGGGCTTGGTGCTGTCGGCCTTTTCCGCGCGGGCGGGAACGGCAGCGAGGGTCGACGCGATGGCCAGGGCCATCAGCAGGGCGCGCAGGACGTGGTTCTTGTTCATAAAGGCACGAAACTTGCTCCGCATTCTATCGGCAAGCCATGCCCCCGGCTCATGACGGGCTTACGGCCGGCGCGGCATGGCGCCACCCCGGAACAATTTCATGGGAAGCCGGCGCCAGGCGGCATCCTAGGCTGCCTGGGCCGCCCCGGGTTGCTCCATCGCAAAAGCGCCCACCGCCTCCACCAGCCGCGCCGATTGCTCGCGCAGCGCGTCGGCGGCCTCGCGGGCGTCGTCCACCAGGGCCGCATTGCGGCGGGTGACGGCGTTCAGCGCGGTCACGGCGCGGTTCACCTGGTCGATCCCGCTGTTCTGCTGCTGGCTGGTGGCGGCGATGTCCGCCATGATGGCCGTGACGTCGCGCACGCTGGCCAGGATCTGCTCCATGGTCTGGCCGGCGTGGCCCACCAGCTCGCTGCCGGCGCGGATCTGCTGCACCGAGTCGTCGATCAGGGCCTTGATCTGCCGCGCCGAACTGGCGCTGCGCTGCGCCAGGCTGCGCACCTCGCTGGCCACCACCGCGAAGCCGCGGCCCTGGTCGCCGGCGCGGGCCGCCTCCACCGCGGCATTCAAGGCCAGGATGTTGGTCTGGAAGGCAATGCCGTCGATGAGGGCGATGATTTCCACGATGTTGCGCGAGGACCGGTCGATGGCGTTCATGCGCTGCACCACCTGCCCCACGACCTCGCCGCCTTTCACCGCGACGTCGGAAGCCGACTTCGCCAGCGCGTTGGCGCGCTGCGCGTTGCCGGCGTTGGCCAGCACGGTCTGGGTGAGCTCGCCCATGGCCAGCGCCGTTGCCTCCAGCGAGCTCGCCTGTTCGGCGGTGCGCGCCGACAGTTCGGCGTTGCCGTCGGCGATCTGGTCGGAAGCCCGCGAGATCAGGTCGGAGCCGGCCCGCACGCGCGTGACGATGGCGATCAGCGAATCGTTCATCTCCCGCAGCGCCGCCTGCAGCTCGCCGATGCCGTCGTAGCGCCGCCCGGGCGCGACGATCTGCGACAGGTCGCCCGAGGCCACGCGCTTGGCGGTGGTCACGGCCCAGGCGACCGGCACCGTGATGCGGGCGACCATCTGCCGCACCATGAAACCCAGCAGCACCAGCGTGAGCGCCGCGATGGTGCCGAGGATGCGGTTCTTCTGGCGGGCGGCCTGGGCGTCCTCGCGCACCAGGCCCGCCAGGTGCTGCTCGCTGTCCTCGGCCAGCTGCTTCAGGGCGGCGTCGGCCTGGTTGATGTCGGCGCGCGCGGCCAGCAGTGTTTCCAGCGTGTTGCGCTGCTGCAGCGCGCTGCTGATCTTCGCCAGCTGCGCCAGCGTCGCTTTCAATTGTGGGCCGGGCGCCGCTTCGTCGACGGCCTGGGCTTCCTGCCGCGCGGCGTCCAGGGCCTTCAGGGCCGGCTGCGACAGCTTGCCGGAGTCGACGGCATCGGTGACGCCGTTGAGGAACTCGCGGTAGCTGGAGATGGCCTGGTTGCTGGCGCGGTAGCGGCCCAGGTCGCGGTTCACGCGCTCCGGCAGGTCGCTCACCGACAGCAGCTGGAACAGCAGCAGGCCTACCAGCGGCGTCACGGCGACGCAGAACTGCACGTACATCCGCTGCTTGATCTTCAACCGGGCGAGTGACCACATGCCGCACCCCCAGCGCGCTCAGTAGTGCGCGATGACTTTCAGGTCCTTGGGCGGCGCCGAGACATAGCCGATGGCGCCGGGATTGGATTTGACGGCCGCCAGCACCTCGGCGTCGCCCGTCTTCACCGTGGGCGCGTTCAGGCCGTCGCGGAAGCCCTTCTTGATCCAGATGGAGCTGTACTTGGCTCCATCCATCTTCAAGGCCTTTTCCAGGAAGTCCCTCTGCAGCGCCGCGTTGTCCAGCGGCACGATGCGCGTGCCGTTGGCCAGCTGCTTGTCGCCCAGGTAGATGTCGCGGATGTCGTCCTCGCCCAGGCCCAGCGAGGGGTTCGCGACCAGGTAGACGTCGGCGGCCGGCGACTGCGCGGCCATCAGGAAGGCCGTCGCGGCGACGGCCAGGAAGCGGATCGGTCTCATGCGCGGCCCTCCTTCCTAGAAGCGCACGGCGAACTGCACGCGGCCGCCGTGGCTGCGCTGCGGGCCGCTGGCGAGTTCCTCGCGGAACTGGTTCAACTCCAGCTTGATCGCGGAGTTCGCATCGAGGTTGTAGCGCAGTCCGAGCACGCCGCCCAGGTAGGACCGGCCGCTGTCCTGCGCGGCGAAGTAGTTGTCCGACTGGTCGAGTGCCGTCTTCTCCCAGCGCGCGTACGGCGTCCAGGGTCCCACGTGGTAGCCGGCCTGCACGAAGCCGGCCCAGCTGCCGTGGGTGCCGGTGCCGCCGGACAGGTCCTTGTCGCGGAAGCGGTAGTACTCGCTGATGATTTCCCAGCGGTCGGTGTCGTACACGGCCAGGCCGCCGAACATGTTCACCTGCGTGGTGCTGGTGGCGATGCCGCTGGTGTCGTAGGCGGACACCTTCTGCGAGAAGGCATGCAGGCCCAGCATCAGGCCGTCGAGGTTGCCGCCGAAGGCGTAGCGGATGTTGCCTCCCACCAGCTTGTTGCCGTTGTCGTCGGCCGCTGCGTTGAGGTCCAGCGTGTTGTCGATGATGCGATCGCCGTTGGCCACGTAGGCGTCGTACAGCAGGCGGCCGCCACCGCTGCGCACGCTGCCGGAGCCGAGCAGGCCGACGCCGTGCGCCGGCAGGATGCCGCCGCGGTCCTCGAAGTCGATGAAGCGTGGCCGCGTGGCCGAGGTCTGGATCTGCTGGCCGTGGTGGAAGGCCGCGTTCCAGTAGCCGTAGGGCGTGTGGTAGCGGCCCGCCCACAGCGTGAAGCTGTCGCTGAAGGTGTAGCCGAACTGCAGCCGCTCGAGGTCCGTCGACACGCCGACGTCCTGCGGGCCGTACTCGAACACCAGTTCCACCAGCGCGCGCACGCGGTCGCTGATCTGTGGCGTCATGTACAGGTCCAGGTTGCCCAGCGTGAAGCCGCCCTTGCGGCCGTCGACGGGGAGGCTGGAATGCGCGTAGCCCACGTCGGCGAAGCCGTGCAGCGGGATGCCGAGGTCGTGGGTCTTGGCGGTGCTCTCGGACATCGAGAGCACGCTTTGCTCCAGCCGGTCGATGCGCGCGGCCTGCTCCGCGCTGGCGGATGCGGGCGCGGGCGCGGGCGCTGCGGCGGTGGCGCTCGCCGGCGCGGGCGGCCGGCCCGCCTCGAGCTGGTTGACGCGGGCCGAGAGCTTCTCGATCAGCTCCATGCTCGCGGCAAGCTTCTTTTCGAGCTCCTCGATGCGCTTGGCCTCGTCCGCCGCGTAGGCCGAGACTGCGAACAACTGGATGACTGCCGCCGCGACGATGCGCAACGGCAGCCGCGAAGAACGGCTGCAGACCATGCACAACCCCCAACGCGCTTCCGATGGCGCTTCTGTCGGGCCATTCTGTAATACGGTCGGGCTAGATGCAACCGACTGTTACCTGGATGCCACGGACGGAACGTGCCAAAAGCCACAACGGGCGCCGCGGCGATGAAGCCGGGGCGCCCGTTGCGGGGTGCGCGTTGGCGCTTATGCCGCCTTGCGGGCCTGGGCGATCAGGTAGTCGGCGACCTGCAGGGCGCGCGGCATGCCGCCGGCCAGGGTGCCGTCGGTGTACCAGCGGCCGGCGATGCCCAGCGCCGGCACGCCTTCGACCTGGTAGGCGTTCATGGTCTGGGTGGCGCGGCGCGCCTTCGCCGAGACCGTGAAGGAGTTGTACAGCTCCTTGAACTTGGCCACGTCCAGGCCGTTGGCCTGGGCGAACTGCAGGATCGATTCCTCGCGGTCCGTCGGCTTGTGGTCCTTGTGGACGGTGTCGAACACCTTCTGGTGCAGCTCGGGCAGCTTGCCCATGGCTTCCAGCGTGTAGAACAGGCGCTGCTGCGGCACGAAATCGTCGCGGAAGGCGACCGGCACGCGCCGGACCACGACGTCCGCCGGCAGCTTCTTGATCCACTCCACCAGCTGCGGCTCGAAGGCGTTGCAGTGGGGGCAGCTGTACCAGAAGAAGTCGACGACCTCGATCTTGGGCGGCGGCGCATCGACCGGCACCCGCTTGTCCAGCGTCTTGTATTCCTTGCCGTCTTCCGGGCGGCGGCCCTGCGCCGAAGCCAGGCCCGGCAGCCCCAGCGCCGCGGCGCCGGTGACGATGGCCGTTGCGGCCGAGAAATCGCGACGATTCATTCCTGAAATTCTCCTAGTCCTGCTAGAGGCCCACGCGGGCCTCCAGGTTCCGCCGCCTGGCGGCCGGGGGCTACCGCTGGACGCGCACCAGCGCGGTTTCGAAGCCGCCGGAGTCCAGCTTTTCCTTCTGGCGGTCGGCGTCGTCCCGGGTGTTGAACGGGCCTACGCGCACCCGGTAGACCTGGCGGCCGGACTGCTCGCGCTCGGTCACCTTGGCCTCGATGCCCATGAGGGACAGCTTGGCGCGCTGCGCTTCGGCGTCCTCCGGCGTGCGGAAGGCGCCAGCCTGCACGAAGTACAGGAAGGGATCGCTGCCATTGGCGTTGCCGGCATTGGCCTTGGCCGAGGCCAGGTCGCCCAGCGGGTCGGCCGGCGGCGGACGGCCCGTGACGGCCGGTGCGGCCGGAGCCGAGGGCGGATTGTTGGCGACCGGCGACTCCGGCTTGCCGGCGGCGGGCGCGGCCGGAGCTGCTTCCGGCGCCTTGGCCGTCGCGGCAGGGGCCGCCGGCGCCGAGGCGGCCGGCATGCCCGGCGCGGGCGGCAGCGCCTTGGCCGGGTTCTTGCCGTACAGGGGCGAGTTGGGGTCCCAGTTCTTGTTCTTCTGGGACTCCGCCGCGTCCTGCTCCGCGGAGCGGCTGGGACCCTTGTTCAGGAAGGGGACAGGAACCTTGGTGACGTACACCGCCACCGCCAGGGCGGCCGCGAGGCCCAGCACCACGCCGATGATGATGCCGACGAAGGTGTTGCCGCTTTGTGTGTGTTTCACGCTTTCTGCTCGCTCACATTTTTCGCGGGGCGCTCACGCCCAGCACTGCCAGGCCATTGTGCAACACCTGCGCGACAGCGGCCACGAGAGCGAGGCGGTCACGTTTCAAGTTGTCGTCGTCCACCAGGATGCGCTCGCTGTCGTAGTACGAGTGATACGCCGCGGCCAGCTCGCGCAGGTAGAAGGTGACGTCGTGCGGCGCGAAATCCACCGCCGCCGCCGTCAGCATTTCCGGGTATTTCGCCACCTGCAGCATGAGGTTCAACGCAGCGGGGTGGACCAGGGACGACAGCGGCGCCGACTTCAGCGAGGCCACATCGCCGCCCCAGGCGGCCAGCACCGAGCAGATGCGGGCGTGCGCGTACTGCACGTAGTACACCGGGTTGTCGTTGTTCTGCGCCAACGCCAGGTCGACGTCGAACACGTACTCGGTGTCCGGCTTGCGCGAAAGCAGGAAGAAGCGCACCGCGTCCTTGCTGGTCCACTCGATCAGGTCGCGCAGGGTGACGTAGCTGCCGGCGCGCTTGGAGATCTTCACCTCCTGGCCGCCGCGCATGACGCGCACCATGGTGTGCAGCACGTAGTCCGGGAAGCCTTGCGGGATGCCGACTTCGGCCGCCTGCAGGCCGGCGCGCACGCGGGCGATGGTGCCGTGGTGGTCGGTGCCCTGGATGTTGACGGCCTTGGCGTAGCCGCGCTCCCACTTGGCGATGTGGTACGCGACGTCCGGCACGAAGTACGTGTAGGTGCCGTCGCCCTTGCGCATCACGCGGTCCTTGTCGTCCCCGTACTCGGTGGACTTCAGCCACAGCGCGCCGTCCTGCTCGTAGGTCTTGCCGTTGTCCTGCAGGCGCTTCACCACGGCGTCGACCTTGCCGCTCGTGTAGAGGCTGGACTCGAGGTAGTAGTTGTCGAAGCGCACCGCGAAGGCCTGCAGGTCCAGGTCCTGCTCGTGGCGCAGGTAGGCGACGGCGAACTGGCGGATGCCATCGAGGTCGTCGGCGTTGCCGCTGGCCGTGAACTCGCGGTCGTCGGCCTTCACCGTCTTCTTGGCCAGGAAGTCGTCGGCGATGTCCTGGATGTAGTCGCCGTTGTAGGCGGCTTCGGGCCAGCCGGCGTCGCCCGGCTTCAGGCCGCGGGCGCGCAGCTGCACGCTGTTGGCCAGCGTGGCGATCTGCACGCCGGCGTCGTTGTAGTAGAACTCGCGGGTGACGTCCCAGCCCTGGGAGTCGTACAGGTTGCAGATCGCGTCGCCCAGCGCGCCCTGGCGGCCGTGGCCCACGTGCAGCGGGCCGGTGGGATTGGCGGAGACGAACTCCACCATCATCTTCTGGCCCCTGCCTGGCTGGCGGCCGAAGGCGCCGGCCTCTTCCAGCACCTCGTGCACGACCTGCTGCTTGGCTTCGGGCTTGAGGCGGACGTTCAGGAAGCCGGGACCGGCGATCTCCACCGCTTCGACCCACTGGCCGAAAGCGGGGGTGGCCAGCAAGGCATCGCGCAGGGCTTCTGCCAGCTGGCGCGGGTTCTTCTTCAGCGGCTTGGCCAGCTGCATGGCGGCCGTGACGGCGAAATCGCCATGGGCGGCAACCTTGGGCATCTCGAACACGGCCTTGTCGGCCGTGCCGGGTTGCAGCTGTTCCAGCCCGGCGGCGAGGGCGCCGAGCAGTTCTTGTTTCACGCGGAGCATCTGGCGATTTTACGGGGGAGGCCGCGCTCCGGCCTGGCGCCGGACCAGCCACCCCACGGGCCGTCAGCGCATGCGGTTGCGCAAGTCCTGGCCGTGTCCCTGCGCGAACGCCCGGGCGTTTTCGAGCAGCAGCGCGAGAGCCTTGTCCTTGTACGTGTCGGCATAGCCGCCGATGTGCGGGGTGACGATCAGGTTGGGGGTGCGCCACAGCGCGGAGTCGGCCGGCAGCGGCTCGGTGGCGAACACGTCCATCCCGGCGCCGGCCAGCCGGCCGGCGTCCAGGGCGGCTCGCAGCGCCTGCTCGTCGACGATGCCGCCCCGGCTCAGGTTGACCAGGATGGCGTGCGGCGGCAGCGCGGCCAGCAGGTCCGCGTCGAACAGGCCACGCGAACGCTCGTCCAGCGGCAGCAGCAGGACCACGAAGTCCGCGGTGGCCAGCACCTGCGGCAGCTCAGCCCGCGGCCGGATCGCGTCGAAGCCGGGCAGCTCGCGCGCGGTGGAGGCCACGCCCGTGACGCGCATGCCGAAGGCCTGGCAGCGCGGCGCGACCACCTGGGCGATGCTGCCGACGCCGACGATGACCACGTGCTTGCCTTCCAGCAGCGGCTGCGGCCAGGGCTCCCAGCGCGCCTCCTCCTGGTTCTGCAGCATGCGCGGCAGGTTCCGGGCCAGCGCCATCATCAGCAGCAGCGCCGTCTCCGCCATCTGCGGGCCATGGATGCCGCGGGACGACGTGACGATGGCGTCCGCCGGCAGCGTGCGCGAGGCGAGCAGGCGGTCGACGCCGGCGCGCAGCGAATGCACCCAGGCGAGCCCCGCGCCCGCGGCGAGGAAGCCGTCGTCCAGCCAGGTGTCCGGCACGACCAGCACCTGCTGGTGCGGCAACAGCCGCTGCGCTTTGGCGCGGTCGTTGGTGGCCGCAATCTCGTAGGCGTCGCCCAGTTCCGCCTGCAGCCTTTGCGCGTAGAAGTGCGCGTTCTCGTCGAAGACCAGCAGGCGGCGCACGCTCATTGCGCGTACGACGGGTCGATGCGGTCCATCAGCCGGCGCAGCGCCGGCCAGTCGGTGTCGTAGGCCGTGCGCCCGGGCCGGTCCAGCGCCAGCGCCACTTTTTCCGCGACCTCGCCGTCGCATTCGATCAGCTCCGCGCCGCCCGCCTGCGCGCGGACCTGCGCCTCGCAGGCGCGCTCCAGGTAATAGAGCTGCTCGAAGGCATCGCGGATCGTCGTACCGGCCGCCAGCGCGCCGTGGTTGCGCAGGATCATCACCTTGTGCGGCCCGAGGTCGCGCACCAGCCGGTCCTGCTCGCTGAAGTCCAGCGCCACGCCTTCGTAGTCGTGGTAACCGATGCGCTTGTGAAAGCGCATGGCGTGCTGCGTGATCATCAGCAGCCCCCGCTTCTGCGCCGACACGGCCATGTTCGAAGCGGTGTGCGTGTGCAGCACGCAGGTCAGCTCCGGGCGCGCCCGGTGCACGCAGCTGTGGATCAGGAAGCCCGCGGCGTTGCAGCCCAGGCCGGAGGGATCGAGGATCGTGTTGCCGTCCAGGTCGATCTTCACCAGGCAGGAAGCCGTCACTTCCTCGAACAGCACGCCGTAGGGGTTGATCAGGAAGTGGCTGGTGCCCGGGATCTTGGCCGTGAAGTGGTTGTAGATCTGGTCGGTCCAGCGGTAGTAGGCCGCCAGCCGGTAGGCCATCGCGAGATCGACGCGGGCCTGCCATTCCTCGGCGCTGACCTGCTCGCGGACCTGCGGATAGGCGAACTCGGGGACACGCTCGTGTTGCTGCTGCATGCTAGTGGGCTCCGAATCCGCGCGCCAGGAACACCGCGGCCAGCGGAATGACCGGCACGATGTGCGCCTGCACCATCACCAGCTTGCGGGTGGCGCGCACTTCTTCGGCCGAGGGCAGCGCGCCGGTGGCGTCCAGCAGCTTGCGCCAGCGGATGAAGCGGATCGTCGGCACGATGGACACCAGCCCCACCACGATGAACATGCCCAGCTTCGCGTGCAGCAGCCAGTTGTGCCAGTAATAGCCGGAGCCCTTCGCCCCCAGGTAGATGCGCAGCAGCCCGGTCACCAGCACCGCGCCGGCCGCAATGCCGTAGATGCGGTCGATCAGGGCCAGGCGCTTGACGACCGTCTCGTTCATCCATTCCGCGCGGCACAGGGCCGCCTCGCTGGAGAGGAACACGACCAGGGTCAGGATCGCCGTGATGTGGACGTAGGCGAGGATGGCTTCGAGGATCATGCGGGTGAGCCGCGCCAGAACTGCGGCTGGGCGTAGTGGTGCTTGAGGAAGTCGATCCACAGCCGCACCCGCAGGGGCAGGTGCTTGCGCTGCGGGAAGACGGCGTAGATCCCGTTGGGCGGGGCGGCAAAGGGCGCCAGCACTTCGGCCAGCCGGCCGGCGGCGATCTCCTGCTCCACCTCCCAGGTGCTGCGCCAGGCGATGCCGAAGCCCTGCAGGCACCAGTCGTGCAGCACCTGGCCGTCCGAGCAGTCCAGCGGGCCGCCCGGCTTGAAATGCACCACCTCGGACTTGTCGCCTTCCTTCAGCAGGAAAGCCCAGCCGCGCGTCTGCGAGGCGTCGCTGGACAAGGTGAGGCAATCGAACTTCAGCAGGTCGTTCGGATGGTCCGGCGTGCCGTGCCGCTTCAGGTACTCGGGCGTGGCGACGCACAGGCGGCGGTTGTCGGCCAGCCGCACGCTGACCAGCGAGGAATCCGGGAAGTCGCCCACGCGCACCGCGCAGTCGAAGCCCTCGCCCGCCAGGTCGACCACGCGGTCGCTCAGGTTGAGCGAGATCGTCACGTCCTGGTGCAGTTCGCGAAAGCGCGGCACCAGCGGCGCCACATGGCGGCGGCCGAAGCCGGCCGGCGCCGTGATGCGCAGGTGGCCGCTGGCCTTGACGCCGCCGGCGCTGACGCTGGCTTCCGCATTGTTGATGTCGGCCAGCAGCCGCTGGCAGTCTTCCAGGAAGGCGCTGCCCTCGTGCGTCAGCGTGATCCGGCGCGTCGTGCGCACCAGCAGCTTCACGCCCAGCCGTTCTTCCAGCGCGTCCAGCCGCCGGCCCATGATGGCCGGCGCCACGCCCTCGGCGCGCGCGGCGGCCGTCAGGCTGCCCTTGGTGGCGACCGAGACAAAGGATTCCAGCTGCTTGAGCTTGTCCATGGAGCGCCGATTATGCGGGCGCAGGTTACGAATCCGCGACACTCAGCCGCGGATTCCGCCGAACGGCGCAGCTTGGGCTGCGCCTGCGCCTTACTCCGCCTTGAAGCCCGAGGCCTTGATCGGCGCTTCCCAGCGCTTCAGCTGCGCGGCCTGGGTGGCGGCCAGGTCGGCCGGGCCGGCATGCGAGGGCACCAGGCCGAAGCCGGCGATCTTCTCCTGGATCACCGGGTCCCTCAGCGCGTCGGCGACGGCGCGGTCGATCTTCGCCACCACGTCGGGGGCCATGCCGGGCGGCCCGTACAGGCCGAAGAAGGCATCGGCCGTCATGTTGATGCCCTGCTCCTTGAGCGTGGGCACGTTCGGCAGCGCCTGCGTGCGCTGCTCGCCGGTGACGGCGATGATGCGCACCTTGCCGGCCTTGTGGTGCTCGATGGTCTCGGAAGCGGTGTCCAGCATCAGCGGCACCTGGCCGCCGATCAGGTCCTGCGCCGCCGGCGCGCCACCCTTGTAAGGCACGTGCGTGAGCGGCACGCCGGTGGCCTGCGCCAACAGCTGGCCGGCAAAGTGCTGCACGGTGCCGGCGCCGGAGGTGGCGTAGTTGGCCTTGTCAGGATTGGCCTTCATCCAGGCCAACACGGTCTTCAGGTCGCCCTGCGGCGCGCCCGGGCCCACGGTGATGGCGAAGTCGAAGGTGACGATGCGCGAGATGGGGGTGAAGTCCTTGCTCGGGTCGTAACCGAGGTTGGAATAGAGCCAGGGCGCGACCACCAGCGCGCCGCTGGGGGACAGCACCAGCGTCTGGCCGTCGGGCGCGGCGCGCTTCAGGTCGCCCAGCACCAGGCGGCCGGCGGCGCCCGGCTTGTTGTCGACGATCACGTTCTGTCCGAGCGACGCGCGCATCTTGTCGGCCAGCAGGCGCGCGATGACGTCCGCCGAGCCCCCGGGGGCGAAGCCGACCATGATGCGCATGGTCTTGTCCTGGGCCTGGGCCAGGGGGCTTGCGAGCGCGGCGGCGAGGGCCAGCGCACCGAGCAGTCGGCGTTTCATCGGATGTCTCCTGCGGTTTGAATGATTTAGCATGCTAACCATCCGGGCCGCGGGTGCGACCCCGGGAAAATCAGGAGACAGCAATGACCGTGATCGACGTCCACACCCACATGTTCACCCACAAGTGGCTGGAGCTGCTGAAGGAAAAGGGCGGCACCTACAACATCCAGACGCGGCCCGACGGCCAGCGCGAGATCTTTCGCGGCAACACGCCGGTGGTGCTGCCGCAGAAGGGCCACTTCGACTGGAAGCTGCGCATCCAGCACATGGACCAGGCCGGCATCGACGTCTCGGTCGTCTCCCTCACCTGCCCCAACGTCTATTGGGGCGGCGAGGAAGTGAGCGTGCAGGCAGCGCGCGAAGCGAACGACAACGTGGCGGACGCGCAGCGCGAATACCCGGACCGCATCCGCTGGTTCGCCTCGCTGCCCTGGGAGTATCCGCAGCGCGCCGTGGAGGAACTGGAACGCTGCGTGGCCAAGGGCGCGGTGGGCGTGATGGTGCTGGCCAACGTGGCCGGCAAGAGCCTGACCGATCCGATGTTCGCGCCGATCTGGAAGGCGATCGACAAGCGCTCGCTGCCCGTGCTGGTGCACCCCACCGACCCGCCGGGCGTGGACCTGATGGACATGACCAAGTTCGACCTGAGCTGGTCGGTCGGCTTCATGTTCGACACCACGCTGGCGATCACGCGCATGATCTTCGAGGGCTTCTTCGACCAGTACCCGAACCTGAAGATCATCGCCTCGCACGGCGGCGGCACGCTGCCCTACCTGGTGGGCCGGTTCGAGAAGGGCGACGAGGTGGAACTGCCGCAGCGCCGCCAGATGAAGCGCAAGCCCACCGACTACCTGCGCCACATCTACTACGACACCATCACCTACAACCTGGGCGCGCTGCAGTACCTGGTGTCGGTGGTCGGCGAGGAGCACGTGATGTTCGGCACCGACTGGCCGCACTGGGTGCACGACACCAAGGGCGCTTTCGCCAACACGGCGGCACTCCCGGCGTCGCAGACGCGCGCCTTGCGCGGCGCGAACGCGCTGCGCGTGTTCGGTCTTTGACCCCACCGGTCTTCGACCGCGACTTGTAGGGTGCGCAGCTCCGCTGCGCACCGCGTGATCGGCCAGGAATTTAGGCGATTACCATCAAAAAAGTTCCGGATCGCTAGCCTTTGCCCGGCTTAATGCCGAGCAAAGTCCGCAATACAGTAGTGCCCATGAACCAACCCCGGGCAGTGCTGTTCGATGCGTACGGCACGCTGTTCGATGTCTACAGCGTGGGCCTGCTGGCGGAGCAATGCTTCCCCGGGCAGGGCCAGGCGCTGGCCGTGCTCTGGCGCGACAAGCAGATCGAATACACGCGCCTGGTCACCACCAGCGACGACGGCGCGCACTACCAGCCGTTCTGGGACCTCACGCGCGCGGGCCTGCGTTATGCATGCAAGCGCCTCGCCCTGGCCTTGACGCCGGAGCGCGAGGACCAGCTGATGAACCAATACCGGCACCTGTCCGCCTTCCCGGAGAACCGCGAGGTGCTGCAGGCGCTCAAGGAGCGCGGCATCGCCACCGGCATCCTGAGCAACGGCGACCCCGGCATGCTGGGCGTGGCCGTGCGCAGCGCGGGTCTGGCCGGACTGCTGGACCACGTGCTGAGCGTGGACGCCATCCGCAAGTACAAGACACACCCCGAGGCCTACCGCCTCGGCACGCAGGCCACCGGCCTGGCGGCACAGCACATCCTGTTCGTCAGCTGCAATGGCTGGGACGCGCTGGCCGCCACCTGGTTCGGCTATCGCACGCTCTGGGTCAACCGCTACCAGCTGCCCTTCGAGGAGCTGGACACGCAACCCACCCGCATCGGCCGCGACCTGCGCGACGTGCTCACTTTTTTTGAATGACCTCAGGAGAGATTGCCATGACCAGCCGAACCCAGATCCACGGCCTCGAGGTGGACAGCGTGCTCAAGCGCTTCATCGACGAACAGGTGCTGCCCGGCACGGGCGTGGCCGCCGACAAGTTCTGGACGGGCTTCGACGCCATCGTCAGGGAAATGGCGCCGCGCAACGCCGCCCTGCTGGCCGAGCGTGACCGCCTGCAGACCGAGCTGGATGGCTGGCACAAGGCCAACCCGGGCCCCATCCAGGACGCCAAGGCCTATCGCGCCTTCCTGGAAAAGATCGGCTACCTGGTGCCGCAGCCCGCCGGTGCGAAGGCGACGACGGCCAACGTCGACGCCGAACTCGCGCTGCAGGCCGGCCCGCAGCTGGTGGTGCCGATCCTGAACGCCCGTTATGCGCTGAACGCCGCCAACGCGCGCTGGGGCTCGCTGTACGACGCGCTCTATGGCACCGACGTGATCCCCGAAGACGGCGGCGCCGACAAGGGCCCCGGCTACAACGAAGTGCGCGGCCAGAAGGTGATCGCCTATGCGCGCAAGGTGCTGGACCAGGCCGCGCCGCTGGAAAAGGGCTCGCATGCGGATGCCACGCTCTATGCGGTGAAGGACGGCCAGCTGGTGGTGCAGCAGAAGGGCGGCGCTTCGTCCGGCCTGAAGGATCCCTCCGCTTTCGTCGGCTTCCAGGGCGACGCCGCCGCACCTTCGTCCGTGCTGCTGAAGCACCACGGCATCCACCTGGACATCCAGGTCGACCGCGGTCACGCCATCGGCCGCACCGATGCCGCCGGCGTCAGCGACGTCATCGTCGAAGCAGCGCTGTCCACCATCCTCGACCTGGAAGACTCCATCGCCGCGGTGGACGCCGAAGACAAGCTGCTGGCGTACAGCAACTGGCTCGGCATCCTCAAGGGCACGCTCACCGAGCAGGTGAACAAGGGCGGCAAGAGCTTCACCCGCGGCCTGAACCCGGACCGCGTGTACAAGGCGGCCCAGGGCAATGGCGAAGTGCGCCTGCATGGCCGCTCGCTGCTGTTCCTGCGCAACGTCGGCCACCTGATGACCAACCCCGCCATCCTGTGGGACGGCGGCAAGGAGATCCCGGAAGGCATCATGGACGCGGTCGTCACCACGGCGATCGCGCTGCACGACCTGCAAGGGCATGGTGCCAACGGAGTCCGCAACTCGCGCACCGGCTCCGTCTACATCGTGAAGCCGAAGATGCACGGCCCGGCCGAAGTGGCCTTCGCCTCCGACCTGTTCGAGCGCGTCGAAAAGGTGCTGGGCCTGCCCGCCAACACGGTGAAGCTGGGCATCATGGACGAAGAGCGCCGCACCAGCGTCAACCTGCAGGCCTGCATCGCCGCAGCCGCCGCCCGCGTCGCCTTCATCAACACCGGCTTCCTCGATCGCACCGGCGACGAGATGCACACCGCCATGCTGGCCGGCCCGATGATCCGCAAGGGCGACATGAAGTCCAGCGCCTGGATCCAGGCCTACGAGAAGAGCAACGTGCTGGTCGGCCTGGCCTGCGGCCTGCGCGGCCGCGCCCAGATCGGCAAGGGCATGTGGGCCATGCCGGACCTGATGGCCGCGATGATGGACCAGAAGATCGCCCACCCGAAAGCCGGCGCCAACACGGCCTGGGTGCCCTCGCCCACCGCCGCCACCTTGCACGCGCTGCACTACCACCTGGTGGACGTGGCCGCCGTGCAGAAGGAACTGGAAAAGGTCGATGCCAACGCCGAACGCGACAAGCTGCTGGCCGGCCTGCTGACCGTGCCCGTGGCTGCCGAGGCGAAGTGGAGCGCGGCCGAGCGCCAGCAGGAACTCGATAACAACGCGCAGGGCATCCTGGGCTACGTCGTGCGCTGGATCGACCAGGGCGTGGGTTGCTCCAAGGTGCCCGACATCCACAACGTCGGCCTGATGGAAGACCGCGCCACCCTGCGCATCTCCAGCCAGCACATCGCCAACTGGCTGCACCACGGCGTGGTGACCCGGGAGCAGGTGCTCGAGACTTTCCAGCGCATGGCCGCCGTGGTGGACAAGCAGAACGCCGGCGATCCGGCCTACCAGCCCATGGCCGGCAACTGGGAGACCTCGTATGCCTACCGCGCAGCGCTGGACCTGGTGCTGAAGGGCATGGAGCAACCGAGCGGCTACACCGAGCCCCTGCTGCACGCCTGGCGGCTCAAGGTGAAGAGCGCTTCCACGTAACCATTTGCAACCGATGCGCTACTAAGGTATCAAGATCGCCGTCTGGCCGGTGCCAGCCGCCTTCCGGCGGCCGGCCGCCTTGCCCCACTTTAGGCCTCTCGGTCTAATTCTCGCGACGCGCGCGCGTGGGCGCGCATTGCGGATGAAATGACCGAAGTCAGCGCCTCCCTCACGCGCAGCATCAGCGAAGCGGCCAAAGCCGCCGACCGGCTGGTGGAAAAGTGCATCGACCATGCGGTCGCCGAACTGCAGCAGGCCGAGCTGCAGGCTGAACGCAGCGACCAGCGCAACGAGATCGCCGCCGCCTGGCGCGCGCTGCAGATGCAGCGTCCGCGCTGGTGCAGCCGCTATCCGCAGCTATTGCGTGCGGCGTTCACTGCCGATGCCAGCGGCAAGGCCGAACCCGCCGCGGCGGCGCCGACCCTGCGGCCGTCGTCGCTGACGCTGGTCGACGACACCGAGATCACCCAGGGCATCGAGTCCGCGCGGCTGGCGCAGCAACTGGTCGCCGTGCTGGAGCGCCCGCTCGCCGAGCTCGATGCGCTCATGAGCACCGCGATGGGCCTGGACGGCGTACAGCCCGAACGCAACCCGCTGCGGCCCGAGATCTACGCGCGCACGCTGCGCAAGCTGGCCGGCGAGAACACGCCCGAACCCACTTTCCCCGGCATGTGGCTGCGCTACATGGCCAAGCCGCTGGCCCAGGGCCTCGAGCAGGTCTATCGCGACCAGGCCCACCTGCTGACGCTGGCGCGCGTGCAGGCGGCGACTTATCGCATGCGCTCGGCGCCTTCGCGGCCGATGCCGCTGTCGCCGAACAGCGGGCAGGCGCCGCTCGCCAGCGGGCACGCGCCGCTGGGTGGCGGCAGCGGCCAGGTGCCCCTGGGTCCCCGAAGCGGGAGCGGGTCGCTGGGCCCCAACAGCGCGCAGGGCCCGCTCGGCCCGTCCACCGGCGGCTCCGGCTTCGGCGGCGGCTCGGGCGGCTCCGCCTTCACGCCGATGAGCGGGTCGTCCGCCTGGGTGTCGACCTCCGGCGCGCTGGAGGGCTCGCGCCCGACGCAACTGCGCGACTTCGTGCTGCGCGGCTCGCCGATGGCGGAGCAGACGCTCGAGCCTTCCTATTACGCAGCCATCGAGGCGGAGATCGCCGCCATCGAGGCCACCGCCGACGAAATCGCCTACGACGCGGCCCAGGCGCGTGCGCACATGCACATGCCGCCGGTGGACCGTCCGGCCCGCCGCATTGCCACCGACAGCCCGCTGCCGCAGGAAACCTGGGGCGAGATGGCCGGCTCGCGCGAACGCGCGCTGGTGCGCGGCCAGCTGAAGAAGCAGGCCCGCCGCCTCGGCCAGGTCTACGCGCTGGAAGTGGTGCGCAAGCTGGTCGACGAAGTGGCGCAGGACCCGCGGCTGCTGGCGCCCCTGCGCGAAGCCATCGTCGGCCTGGAGCCCTCGCTGGCCCGCCTGTCGATGGTGGCGCCGCGCTTCTTCAGCGAGGAAGCGCACCCGGGCCGCCAGCTGATCGAGCGCGTCGCCGAACGCAGCCTGCACTTCAACGACGAATTCAGCGTCGAATTCCAGGCCTTCGCCCGGCCCGTCAACCAGGCCTTCCAGCGCCTGAACGCGCAGGAGTCCTTCAAGGACGCCGAGCCCTTCCGCCAGGCCCTGGCCACGCTGGAAGCGAGCTGGGCGGCGCAGGACGCGCTGGATGCCGAAGGCGAGCGCAAGGTCCTGGACAAGGTGCAGAGCGCCGAGCGCCGCCAGCGCGAAGCCGACCAGATCGCCAGCGAGTTCTCCCAGCGCGAGGACCTGGCCAGCGCGCCGGAACCCGTGCGCGATTTCCTGCTGGAACGCTGGAGCCTGGTGGTCGCGCAGGCGCGCCTGAGCGCCGCGGCCCCCGGCATCGACCCGGGCGGCTACATCGCCATCGTCAGCGACCTGCTGTGGAGCGTGGACCGCGCCCGTGCGCTGCACGATCCGGCCCGCGCCATCGCGCTGATCCCGCGCGTGCTGCTGAAGCTGCGCGAAGGCCTGGTCCAGCTGGGCGAGGACCCGCAACCCAGCGATCCGTTCTTCCGCACGCTCGAACGCCTGCACCGCCCGGTGCTGAAGCTGCGCGCGCACCAGCGGCACCGCGAGATGCCGCCGGCGGAAGCGCTGGCCGTCGCCGAGACCCAGCCGCAGCGCGAGGAGCGCTCGCCGGACAACCTGTGGATGGCCGAATCGGAGCTGCAGGCCGCCGGCTTCGAGGAGGCGCCCGACTCCGGCGCCGTGCCGCTGACGCCCCAGCGTGCGGCCGCCGCGCCGGCCGAGCCGCTCGACGAGATGGAGGCCGACAGCCTGCTGGCCCACCTGGAAGTGGGCAGCCGCGTCGACCTGTTCTCGCGCCAGCAGTGGCGCCGCGCCAAGCTGGTGTGGACTTCGGGCAATGGCGCCTTCTATATGTTCACCAGCCATGGCGGGCGCCCGCACTCGATGACGCGGCGCAGCCTGCAGCGGCTGCTGCGTGACCGTTTGCTGCGGCCCGTGGCCGGCCACGCCGTGGTGCCGCGCGCGCTGGAAGCGGTGGCCAACGAGCCCCAGTCGCAGGCGCAGCCGCTACCATCCGGCCATGCCGGCCCCTGATCCCAGCTCCTGCCCCCTGTGCGGCCAAGCCAACCGCTGTGCCGAGGAAATCGCGCGTGCCACCGGCCAGGCGCAAGGGCCCTGCTGGTGCACGCAGGTGGATTTCGGCGCGGACCTGCTGGCCCGCGTGCCGCCTGAAGCGCGGCGCCTGGCCTGCATCTGCGAAGCCTGCGCACGCAAGGCGGCAGCGCAATGAGCGCTGCCGCTGAAGCGGCTGCGGGCAGCATCGCGGCGCTGACCGAAAGGCACGGACCGCGCTATCGCTGGCTGCTGATGCTGTCGGTGATGGTGGGCACGATGGCCTCGCTGATGTCGGCCACCGTGGTCAACGTCGCCATCCCCGGCATGAGCCACGCCTTCGCGCTGAACCAGGAGCGCGCCCAGTGGGTCAGCTCCGGCTTCATGGTGGCGATGACCATCTCCATGCTGACCACGCCCTGGCTGCTGGCGCGCTACGGCTACCGCCGCACCTACGACGGCACCATGCTGCTGCTGGCCGTGGGCGGCATCGTCGGCGGCCTGGCCGTGCATTTCCCCGTGGTGATGGCGGCCCGCGTGGCCGAAGGCCTGGCGGCCGGCGTGGTGCAGCCCATTCCCGCCATCATCATGATGCGGGCCTTCCCGCCCTCGGAGCAGGGCCGCGCCAGCGGCATGTTCGGCATGGGCGTGGTGCTAGCGCCGGCGCTCGGCCCCAGCATCGGCGGCGTGCTGGTGGACGGGTTCGGCTGGCGCTCAATCTTCTTCATGGTGGTCCCCTTCTGCGCCGCCGCCATCTGGCTGGCGCATCGCTACGTGCCCGTCACCGCGCCCGGCGGCGTGGCCGCGGACCGCGGCGGCGCGCGGCTGGACTGGCGCGGCCTGCTGCTGGGCGGCGGCGGCACGCTGGCCCTGCTCAATGGCCTGCTGGAAATCCGTGGCGGCGGCGCGGCAGTGGCCAGTGGCCTGCTGGTGCTGGGCTTCGCGCTGTTCGGCGCGATGGTGCTGTGGCTGCGGCATGCCGAGCGCGGCGGCCGCCCGGCCCTGCTGCGGCTGGACGTGTTCGCGCATCGCGTCTACACGGTCGGCAGCCTGGTGGCCTTCATCTACGGCATCGCGCTCTATGGCTCGACTTACCTGCTGCCGGTGTTCATGCAGCTGGCGCTGCAATTGCCGGCGTCGCACGTCGGCACCATCCTGCTGCCTTCGGGCTTCGTGCTGGCCGTCACGATCGGCATCGCGGGACGGCTGACGCGCCGCCTGCCGACTCACCTGATGGTCAGCGGCGGCCTGTTCCTGCTGGCCGCCTCGTTCGCGCTGATGGCCACCGTGGGCGTGCACACGGGCCTATGGGTGCTGGTGGTGTGGGCCATCCTGGGCCGCATCGGGCTGGGCTTCGTGCTGCCCTCGCTCAACCTGGGCGCGATGCGCCCGCTGGACAAGGGCCAGATCCCGCAGGGCGCCAGCATCATCAACTTCGTGCGCATGCTGGGCGGCGCCATGGGCGTGAGCCTGTGCGCCATCGTGCTGGAGTGGCGATTGGCGGCACACGGCGCCACGCTGTCCGGCCCGACCAGCCCCGAGCGCATGACGGCCTTCGGCGATGCCTTCCTGCTGCTGGGCGCCATCTGCGCCGTGGCGATGGCCATGGCCTGGCAGCTGCGCGGTCCGCCACAAGGCGACCCCATTGAAGAATAATCGTCCCCATGTGCCAGCTGCTGGGGATGAATTGCAATACGCCGACGGACGTCACGTTCAGCTTCGCCGGCTTCGCCCAACGGGGCGGGCGGACCGACCACCACAGTGACGGCTGGGGCATCGCCTTCTTCGAGGGCCTGGGGCTGCGCCATTTCGTCGACCACCAGCCGGCCTGCGAGTCGCCGGTGGCGGACCTGATCCGCCGCTACCCCATCAAGAGCCGCAACGTCATCGCGCACATCCGCAAGGCGACGCAGGGCGAGATCGCGCTGCAGAACTGCCACCCCTTCGTGCGCGAGTTGTGGGGCCGCTACTGGGTGTTCGCGCACAACGGCGACCTGCAGGACTTCCACCCGCGGCTGCACGCCAACTTCCGGCCGGTGGGCAGCACCGACAGCGAGCGCGCCTTCTGCTGGCTGATGCAGGAGATGTGGAAGTCGCACGCCGGCGTGCCGAGCGTCAAGGAGCTCACGCTGACCTTGCGCGAGCTGGTGCCGTCGATCGCCAAGCACGGGCGCTTCAACTTCCTGCTGTCCAACGGCGATGCGCTGTGGGCGCACTGCTCCACCAACCTGTACTACACGGAGCGCAAGCACCCCTTCGCGCATGCGCAACTGACGGACGACGACCTGAGCATCGACTTCGCCCAGCACACCACGCCGCAAGACAAGGTGGCGGTGGTGGTGACCGCGCCGTTGACCGTCAACGAGCAGTGGACGCAGTTCCAGCCGGGGGAGCTGAAGGTGTTCGTGGACGGCTCCGCCGCCTAGGCGGCAGCCGCCTCCAGCGCGTCGACGAACATCGCCGGCACGTCGAAGCCCGCCTGCTGCGTGATCTCCTGGAAGCACGTCGGGCTGGTGACGTTGATCTCCGTCAGGCAGTCGCCGATCACGTCCAGGCCGATCAGCAGCAGCCCGCGCGCAGCGAGCTTGGGGCCGATGGTCTCGGCGATTTCCAGGTCGCGCCTGGACAGCGGCTGCGCCACGCCCTTGCCGCCGGCCGCGAGGTTGCCGCGGATTTCGCTGCCCTGCGGGATGCGCGCCAGGCTGAAAGGCACGGCCTTGCCGCCGATCACCAGCACCCGCTTGTCGCCGGCGGCGATCTCCGGCACGAAGCGCTGCACCATGATCGTGGTCGCGCCGTGCTGGTTCAAGGTCTCGATGATCGAGCCCAGGTTGAGGCCGTCCGGGCCGACCCGGAAGATGCCCATGCCGCCCATGCCATCGAGCGGCTTGAGGATGATCTCGCCGTGCTCCGCATGGAAGCGCCGCACTTCGTCGGCCTGCCGCGTCACCAGCGTAGGGCTGACGAACTGCGGGAACTCCATGATTGCCAGCTTTTCCGGGTGGTCGCGCAGCGCCGCCGGCTTGTTGAAGACGCGTGCGCCTTCGCGCTCGGCCTGTTCCAGCAGGTGCGTGGCGTAGAAGTATTCGCTGTCGAAGGGCGGGTCCTTGCGCATGATGACGGCGTCGAAGCCGTGCAGCGGCCGGCGCGCCACGCGCTCTTCGCGGAACCAGTCGTGCTCGTCGCCGGTCAGCACGATCTCGCGCACTTCGGCATGCACCACCTCGCCCGAGCGCCAGCTCAGGTCGCTCGGCTCGCAGGCCGCGATGCGGTGGCCGCGCCGCTGCGCCTCGCGCATCATCGAGAAAGTGGTGTCCTTGTAGGTCTTGAAGGCTTCCAGCGGATCGGCGACGAAGAGGATGTTCATGCTGCCGCCACTGTCGCACAAATGACGGGCCGGCGTGGGCGCAGGCTTATTCGGCCGCAGGCACCGGCTCGGCGTTGCCCGGCAAGGTGGCCAGCTCGCCGGCTCGCGCGAAGCGCAGCGCGCCGTCGTCCAGCCGCGACCAGCGCAGGGCGATGCGCTCCTGCAGGTAGTTCTGCATCACGCGCCAGGGAGCGCGCTCGCCCTGGCGCGGCAGCACCGCCGCGGCGCGCTGCACATAGCCCGAGCTGAGGTCGATCGCGAGCCGCGTCGCCGGTTCGGGCTCGTCGTAGACCGGCACGCAGAAGTCGTCGCCGCGCTTGCGCATGTGAAGCAGCAGCCGGCACAGGTGGCGCGCCACCAGTTCGGCCCGCAAGGTCCAGGACGCGTTGGTGTAGCCCATGGTCATGGCCAGGTTGGGAACGCCGTTGAACATGAAGCCGCGATAGGCCACTCGCCGCGCAAGGTTCACCGGTTCGCCGTCGACCATGAGGCGCGTGCCACCCAGCATCTGCAGCTGGAGGCCGGTCGCGGCCACGACGATGTCCGCGTCCAGCGTCGCGCCGGAGCGCAGGCGCAGCCCCGTCGGCGTGAAGGTCTCGATGTCGTCGGTGGCCACGCTGGCGCGGCCGGAGCGCAGCGCCGCGAACAGGTCGGCATCCGGGATGAAGCACAGGCGCTGGTCCCAGGGCGCATAGGGCGGCGCGAAGTGGCGCTCGACGTCGACGCCGGGCAACTGCTTGCGCGCCATGTCCATCAGCCAGCGCCGCACGCCCTCCGGCCAGCGGCGCGCGGCCTGGTACAGCGCCCAGGCGGCGAGGATGTTCTTCCAGCGCACCAGCCGGTAAGCGAGGCCCGCCGGCAGCCAGCGTTGCAGCGCCGCGCCGACGCCGTCGCGCGCGGGCACCGGCAGGATGTAGCTGGGCGAGCGCTGCAGCATGGTGACCTGCGCGCCACGCCGCGCCATCTCCGGCACGATGGTGACGGCGGTCGCGCCGCTGCCGATGACGACCACGCGCTTGCCGGCGAAATCAAGATCCTCGGGCCAGTGCTGCGGGTGCACGATGCGGCCGCGGAAGTCCGCGCGGCCGGGCCAGTCCGGCTCGTGGCCCTGCGCATAGTCGTAGTAGCCGCTGCAGAACCAGAGGAAGCGGCAACGCAGGCGCTGTTCGCCCGCGGTGGTCTGCGCGGTGACCGTCCAGCGCGCATCCGTGGTGCTCCAGGCGGCCTGCGTCACGCGGTGGCCGAAGCGGATGCGCTCCTCGACGCCCTCGGCATGCGCCGTCTCTTGCACGTAGTCGCGGATGGTCGGACCGAGGGCGATGCTGCGGTCGCTGGTCCAGGGCCGGAAGCTGAAGCCCAGGGTGAACATGTCGGAGTCCGAACGCACGCCGGGATAGCGGAACAGGTCCCAGGTGCCGCCGATCGCGTCGCGGCCTTCGAGGATGGCGAAGCTCTGGCCCGGACAGCGCTCACGCAGGTAGTGCGCCGCGCAGACGCCGGAAATGCCGGCGCCGACCACGATGACGTCGAATTCCTCGGGGGCCATGCCCCCCAGAGTATTAGATTTCGACCTTGCTGCCCAGCTCGACCACCGAATTGCTCGGCAGGTTCAGGAACTCCGCCGCCGCACCGGCGTTGTGGTGCATCTGCGCGAACAGCTTCTCGCGCCACTGCGCCATGCCGCTGCCGATGGTGGGCACCACCACGTCCCGCGACAGGAAGTAGCTGGTGGTCATCGGCTCCAGGTCGCAGCCGCGCGTCTTGACGTGCTCCAGCGCGCGCGGCACGTCGGGGTCGTTCTTGAAGCCGTAGTGCAGGATCACCTGCCAGCAGTCGTGCCCCATCGATTCGATTTCGGCGCGCTTGTCGAGCCCGATCCACGGCACCTCGTGGTTGCGCACCGTGACGAACAGGTTGTGGTCATGCAGCACCTTGTTGTGCTTCAGGTTGTGCAGCAGCGCGTTGGGCACGGTGCCCGGCTCCGCCGTCATGAACACCGCCGTGCCCGGCACGCGCAGCGGCGGCGCGGCGAACACGGACTCGAGGAAGCTCTTGAGGTCGATCGATTCGTGGATCAGCTTGTCGGACAGGATGGCGCGCCCGCGCTTCCACGTCATCATCAGCGTGAAGATGCAGCCGCCGATCATCAGCGGGAACCAGCCGCCGTCCACCAGCTTCAGCAGGTTGGAGCTGAAGAAGGCGAAGTCCACCAGGAAGAACCACGAGGTCGCCAGCAGGCACAGCCACAGCGGGTAGCCCCAGCCGTAGCGCACGACGAAGAAGGTCAGCGTGCTGGTGATCAGCATGTCCAGCGTCACCGCGATGCCGTAGGCCGCGGCCAGGTTGCTGGACGAGCGGAACATGACGACAGCAACGACGATGGCGACGAACAGGCCCCAGTTCACGGCCGGCAGGTAGATCTGCCCGGTGTCCTGCACGCTGGTGTGCTGGATGTTCAGGCGCGGCAGGTAGCCGAGCTGCACCACCTGCTTGGTGACGCTGAAGGCGCCGGTGATCAGCGCCTGCGAGGCGATGACGGTCGCCGCGGTGGCCAGCACCACCAGCGGCACGATCGCCCAATCGGGCGCCATCATGAAGAAGGGGTTCTTCACCGCCGCCGGGTTGGCGAGCAGCAGCGCGCCCTGGCCGAAGTAGTTGAGCGTCAGCGCCGGCATCGCCACGCTGAACCAGGCCAGCCGGATCGGCTTCTTGCCGAAGTGGCCGAGGTCCGCGTACAGCGCCTCCGCGCCCGTCACGCACAGCACCACCGCGCCGAGGATGATGAAGGCGATCATCGGGCTCGCCAGCATGAAGCGCAGCGCGTAGCCGGGCCACAGCGCCTTCAGGATCTCGGGATGGGTCAGGATGTGCGAGACGCCCAGCGCCGCGATGCTGACGAACCAGACCAGCATGACCGGCCCGAAGAAGCGGCCGATGCCGCCGGTGCCGCGCTTCTGCACCATGAACAGGCCCAGCAGCACGATCAGCGTCAGCGGGATCACGTATTCGTCGAGGTGGGGCGAGACGACCTTCAGGCCTTCCACCGCCGAGAGCACCGAGATCGCCGGGGTGATGACGCCGTCGCCATAGAACAGCGAGGTGCCGAAGATGCCGACGGCCAGCAGCGCCTGGCGCAGCCGCGGCTTGTCCTTCACGGCCTGCGAGGCCAGCGCCAGCATCGCGATGAGGCCGCCTTCGCCGTTGTTGTCGGCGCGCAGGACCAGCACCACGTACTTGATCGAGACAATGACGGTGAGCGTCCAGAACAGCATGGACAGCACGCCGTAGACGTTGTCCAGCGTGAATGGCACGTGCCCCGATCCGAACACTTCCTTCACGGAGTACAGGACGCTGGTGCCGATGTCGCCGTAGACGACACCGATGGCGCCTATGGTCAGCGCCGGAAGCGAGGATTTCGAGTTCTGCACGAGCAGCCCCGTCCCGGATGGACTCAACCGGCGGGGTCTTGAACTTTGGGACCGCTATTGTGCGCCCGCCGGGCTGCCGCCGCTGACATTTTGTTGCAGCGCAGCAACCCAGGCTTTACGCGTAGACCTCGGCTTCGGGGTCGGTGGCTTCCAGCTCGTAGCTGGCCGCCAGCATGGCCAGGCGGCCGATCACACCGTACATGTAGAACCGGTTCGGGGCGCTGGCGCCCGGCTTGTGGCCCGGTTGCGGCATGCGGGTGCTTTCCGTGAAAGCCAGCGGCACGTAGTGGGCGCCCGGGGCGTTCAGGGCCTCGTCGTCGCCACGCTCGGCGTGCACGCGGTAGAAGCCGCCGACCACGTAGCGGTCCATCATGTAGACCACCGGTTCGGCCACCGCCTCGTTCATCCGCTCGGCGGTCAGCACACCTTCCTGGATGATCACGTCGTGGACTTCCGGCGCGCCCTTGCCCTTGCCGCGCTTGAGCAGATGGTCCAGGTCCTTGGCCTCGCGCACCGGCATCACGCCGAAGCCGTAGGAGGCGTCGGCCTTGACCACCACGAAGGCCTTCTCGTTGATGCCGTATTCCTTGTACTTCTTGCGGATCTTGGCCAGCAGGGCGTCGACGTTCGTGCGCAGCGTCTCCAGGCCTTCATCGGACTGGAAGTCGACCTCGCCGCACTTGTTGAACATCGGGTTGATCAGCCACGGGTCGATGCCCAGCATCTTGCCGAAGCGCTTGGCCACTTCCTCGTAGCTCTGGAAGTGGCGGCTCTTGCGCCGCACCGACCAGCCCGCGTGCAGCGGCGGCAGCAGGTACTGCTCGTGCAGGTCTTCCAGGATGCCGGGCGCGCCGGCCGAGAGGTCGTTGTTCAGCAGGATCGTGCAGGGGTCGAAGTTCTTCAGCCCCAGGCGTCGCTTGCTGCGCACCACCGGCTCCAGGGTCACCGTCTCGCCCGTGGGAAGTTCGACCGGCGTCGGCTTCTTGATGGCCGGGTCGATGGACCCGATGCGCACGTTCAGCCCGGCGCCGTGGAAGATGCGCTGCAGCTGGGCGATGTTGCTCAGGTAGAAGGTGTTGCGCGTCTGGTTCTCGGGGATGATCAGCAGGTTCTTGGCTTCCGGGCAGATCTTCTCGATCGCCGCCATGGCCGCCTGCACGCCGAGCGGCAGCATTTCCTGCGTGAGGTTGTTCCAGCCGTGCGGATAGAGGTTGGTGTCGACCGGCGCCAGCTTGAAGCCGGCGTTGCGGATGTCCACCGAGCTGTACAGCGGCGGCGTGTGCTCCATCCACTCCAGCCGGAACCAGCGCTCGATGGCCGGCATGGAATCGAGGATGCGCTGCTCGAGCTCGTTGATCGGGCCCGTCAGGGCCGTGATGAGATGCGGAACCATGCGGCCCTTCTAGTTTTTTGGCGATCGCGGGTCAACCCGCGGGATTCTAGATGGGGCCGGTGAAGGTCAGAACAAGTCCAGCTCAGCTGCGGACTTCTCCGTTGCCCAACACGATCCACTTCAGCGAGGTGAGGCCCTCGAGGCCCACCGGGCCGCGCGCATGGAACTTGTCGGTGCTGATGCCGATCTCCGCGCCCAGGCCGTACTCGAAGCCGTCGGCGAAGCGCGTGCTCGCATTCACCATCACGCTGGCCGAATCCACTTCGCGCAGGAAGCGCTGCGCGTGCACGTGGTCGCGAGTCAGGATGGCGTCAGTGTGGTGCGAGGAATAGCGGTTGATGTGGGCGATGGCTTCGTCCACGCCGGCCACCACCTTCACGCTGATGATGGGCGCGAGGTATTCCTCGGACCAGTCCTGCTCGGTGGCGTCCTTCAGGTCCGCGCCGGGCACGACTTGCAGGATGGACCTGGCTTCGGGGTCGCAGCGCATTTCCACGCCCTTGTCCGCGAACACCTTGCCGATCCTGGGCAGGAAGTCCTTGGCCACGCCGCGCGCCACCAACAGGCCCTCGCTGGCGTTGCAGGGGCTGTACTTGTTCGTCTTGGCGTTGTCGGCCACCTTGACCGCCATCTCGATGTCGCAGGGATCGTCGACATAGGTGTGGCAGTTGCCATCGAGGTGCTTGATGACGGGCACCTTGGCTTCGCGCGAGATGCGCTCGATCAGGCTCTTGCCGCCGCGCGGGATGATCACGTCCACGTATTCGGGCATCGCGATCAGGTAGCCGACGGCTTCGCGGTCGGTGGTCTGCACCAACTGCACCGCCTCGGCGGGCAGGCCGGCATCGACCAGCGCCTGCTGCACCAGGCGCGCCAGCGCCTTGTTGGATTCGATCGCCTCCGAGCCGCCACGCAGGATGCAGGCATTGCCGCTCTTGATGGACAGGCTGGCGGCCTCGATGGTCACGTTGGGCCGGCTCTCGAAGATCATGCCGAACACGCCCAGCGGCACGCGCATCTGGCCGACGCGGATGCCGGTAGGCTGCTGCTTCATGCCCAGGATCTCGCCGATGATGTCCGGCATGGTGGCGAGCTGCTCGCAGCCCACGGCCAGGGTCTCGATGATCTTCGGCGTGAGCTTCAGGCGGTCCACCATGGGCGCGGCCAGGCCGGCGGCAGTGGCACGCTCGATGTCTTTCGCGTTGTCCTGCCGCAGCGAGGCCACGTTGGCCCGCAGCAGGGCCGCCAGGCCGCGCAGCGCCGCCGACTTCTCCGCCGCCGACGCCGCCGCCATGCGCGCGGACGCTTCCCGGGCCTGCAGGCCCAGGCTGTGCATGTGTTCGGCGATGTTCAGGGCGTTCATGCCCGCATTATCCCAGCGCCGCCTCGGCCGCGCTTGGGCGGGGCTACGCGGCGCGCTTTGCCGTCGGCGCCACCGCCACGCACAGGTCCAGCGCCAGCTTGTGCAGCGCCTGCCAGCCATCGTTCGGCCAGCCCGGCGCCTTCAGGCCCTTGACGATGCCGTCCACCGTGTGCGCGCCGTGCAGCAGGTTCTCCAGCGCGGTGACGCTCAGGCGCGGCAGCACGCGCTCGAACAGCTTTTCCTTCAGGCCCCAGACCCGCTGTTCGCGCAAGGCCACCGGCAGCGGCCGGCCGCCGGCCACCGCGTCCTTCACCCGCTTCAGCGCCCGGATGTCCTCGGCCAGGGTGTAGTGCACCAGCACCTCCGCCTCGCCCTCGGCCTGCAGCCCGTCCAGCATGCGCTGCACCCGCGCCACCTGGCCGGCCAGCACCGCCTCGGACAGCTTGAACACGTCGTAGCGCGCCACGTTCAGCACCGCGCTTTCCACCTGCTCGAAGCCCAGTTCGCCGGCGGGGTACAGCAAGGCCAGCTTCTGGATCTCCTGGTGCGCGGCCAGCAGGTTGCCTTCCACGCGGTCGGCGAAGAACTGCAAGGTGCGCTGGCCCTCGTCGCCGGCGGCGACGCGCTGGTTGTTCTGCGCCAGCCGCTGCGCGATCCACTGCGGCAGCGCGCCGCGCTCCACCGGCTGCACTTCGATGGCGACGCCGTTGCTTTCCAGGGCGGCGAACCAGGCCGACTTCTTCGTCTGGAAATCGAGGCGCGGCAGCAGCACCAGGGTCAGCGTCGAATCATTGCCGGCCGCCTGCTCCGCCATCTGCTGCAGCGCGGCGCTGCCGTCCTTGCCCGGCTTGCCGGAAGGAATGCGCACTTCGACGATCTGCTTGTCGGCAAAGAGCGAAAGCGAGCCGCCTGCCGCCAGCACCTCGCTCCAGGGATAGTTGGCGCCGGAGACGGCATGGACCGTCCGCTCGGTGTAGCCCTGCTGGCGGGCGACGGCGCGGATGGCGTCGGCGGCTTCCTGTTGCAGCAGCGGCTCGTCGCCGTGCAGCGTGTACAGCGGGCGCAGGCCGCGCTGCAGGTGGGCGGTCAACTGGGCGGGCGCAAGCTGCATGCCCGCAAGTTTAACTAGGGGACGACCGGCAGCACCAGCCGCGAAGCATGCACGCCCGAAACGTGGACCGCATTGATGGCCTTGCGCCGCGGCCCGTCGCTGCCCTCGGGCGCGCCGGTGTTCGGGTTGACGTCGAAGCGCGGGAAGTTGCTGCTCGAAACATCGAGCCGGATGCGGTGCCCCTTGCGGAACAGGTTGGACGTGGGCATCGGCTCGATGGTGATTTCCGCGATTTCACCGGGCTCCAGCAGCTGTGGCCGCTCCCAGGAGCGCCGGTAGCGGCAGCGCAGGATGCCGTCCGTGAGGTTCATCGCGAAGCCCTGCGGCCAGTCCGCGCTGGGCGGGTACACGTCGACCAGCTTGGCCGTGAAATCCGTGTCGGGCGCGCTGGAGGAAATCCAGAGCCGGACCAGCACGGTGCCCGTCACCTCCAGGTCCTCGGCCAGCGGCTCGGTCTGGAAGACGAGGACGTCGTCGCGCTCCGCCAAGGGACCATACGGCGCCGTGGCCGCGAAGGTGCCTTCGCTGGTGCTCTGGTCGTAGGCGCCGGGAAACATCAGCGGCTCGCCGGACGTGATCGAGCCGCCCAGCGTCGGCACCGGGTGCTCGGAGTCGAACTCGTAGCGGAGGACCGATTCGCCTTGCGGCTTGCGGGACGACAAGGTGCCGTCGGCGTGCAGGTACAAGGCCAGGTCCTGCGTCCCGGGCACGGGCCAGTCCGCCGCGGCCTGCCAGCTGCCGCCATGCAGCAGGCGGCCTTCCGGCGTGCGTTCGCCGCTGCCGCCGCCCATGCGGAAGTAGCGCACCCGCGGCCATTCCGCCGCCTTGCGGTCCGGCCGCAGCCAGCGGTCGAACCACTCCAGGCGCATGCGCGTGAAGTCCGCGGCGAGCTGTCCATCCAGCACTGCCGCCGGCCCGAAATCGACATCGCCGGCATGGCGCACGCTGCGCTCGCCATGCGTCCAGGGTCCCAGCACCATCCAGGCACGGCCGCCCGCCTGGTGCGCGATGCCCGCGTAGTTGTCGGTCGTGGTCTGGGCGTAGGGGTCCCACCAGCCGCACATCAGGAAAGTCGGCACGTCGCGATAGGCCGCGTAGTCGCCCGCGGCGTACAGCTCCGGCTGGCGCCAGTAGTCGTCGAAGTTGCCGCGCTCCCATTGCTGGAACAGGTAGTCCTCGTACTCCGGCGCCCATTGCAGCGGCGAGCGGCCGCGCGCCCAGGGCAGCGCGTGGAACCAGGCGCGGATGTCTTCGCGCCGCAGCGCAGCAAGGGCCTGTTCGTCCTGCACGCCGCCATCCAGTGCATTGCGCAGCGCCCAGGTCGCCTGCTTCAGCTCGAAGGCGCCGCCATGCCGGATGCCGCCGCGATACGCGTTGGAGAAGCCGCCGGCTTCGAGGAACAGCGCGCGCAGGCCCGCCGGCCGTTGCGAAGCGAGCGCCGTCTGCGTGTGCGCCGAATAGGACATGCCGAAGGCGGCCACGTCGCCATTGCACCAGGGCTGCCCGCGGATCCAGGCCAGCGTGTCGGCGCCATCGCTGGCTTCGCCGATGTACTTGGTGAAAGTGCCTTCCGAGCCGTGGCGGCCCCGGCAGTCCTGGACGACGACGGCATAGCCCGTGGCCGCGAACTCGCGCGCCAGCTCGCCGCGCCGGCGCGGCTGCGGCTGCGAGGCGGTGCGCTCGCGGCGCGAGACGGCGTCGCGGCCATAAGGCGTGCGTTCCAGCAGCACGGGCGCGGGGCCGCCGCCCGGCGGCAGGTAGACGTCGGTGGCAAGGCACACGCCGTCGCGCATGGCCACCATGAAGGTCGAAGACATCGCGCTCACTCCAGCTTCAGGTTGCGTTCCTTGATGACGCGGGCCCAGCGCGCCGTGTCCTCCTTCACGTACGCACCCAGCTCCTGCGGCGTGCTCGGCGCCGGTTCGGCGCCCTGCGCACGCAGCTTGCCAGCCACGGCGGGGTCGTTCAGGGCGCCTTGCAGCGCCGCGCTCACCTTGTTCACGGCGTCGGCGGGCGTGCGCGCCGGTGCGAACACCGCGTACCAGATGTCGTAGGTGAACTCGGGCAGGCCGGCTTCGGCGAAGGTCGGCACGTTCGGCAGCAGCGGCGAACGCTTCGCGCTGGCCACCGCCAGCGGCACCAGCTTGCCGGCCTGGATGTGCTGGGCGACGCTGGGCACCGCATTGATCCCGAGCTGGACGACGCCCGCCAGCAGCTCGTTCACCGAAGGCGCTGCGCCCTTGTAGGGAACGTGCACCATCTCCGTCTTCGTCAGCAGCTCGAACATCTCCATCGACAAGTGGTTCGGGCTGCCGGTGCCGCTGGAGCTGAAGTTCAGGCGCCCGGGCTGCCTGCGCGCCAGCGCGACCAGCTCCGGCACCGTCTTCACGCCCAGCGAGGGATGCGCCGTCAGCACCGGTACGTTGAACAGCACGCGGCCCACGGGCGTGAAGTCGCGCGCCGGGTTGTACGCGAGGTGCGTGTTCAGCAGCGGTCCTGTCACCATGTTGGAGCCCGCGCCCAGCAGGAAGGTGTAGCCGTCCGGCGCCGCCATCGCAGCCGCCTGCACGCCCGGGATCCCCGGCTTGTTCTCGATGATGACGGGCTGGCCCAGCGACTCGGACATCTTCTGGGTGACGACCCGCAGCGCGTTGTCCGCCGCCGCGCCGGGCGGAAAGGGGATGACCAGGCGCACGGGCCGCTCGGGGTAGCCCGCGGCCTGCGCCGGCGCCAGGACGGCCGCCAGGGCGCAGGCGCCCAACAACTTCCAGGTCTGCATGGAACCGTACTCCGTGTTCGAAGGCGACGCGATTCTGTGGGACGCCGCGGGAGCGCACAACGGTATGAGCGCCCCGCATGGCCCTATGCGCGGACTGTGGCAGCATCCGCAGGCCATGAACCTCCGGCAGCTCGAGGCCTTCCAGGCCATCATGACCAGCGGATCGACGATCGCGGCCGGCGAGCAGCTGGGCCTGTCGCAGTCGGCGATCAGCCGCATGCTCGCGCAGCTCGAAGAGGACCTGGGCCTGCGCCTGTTCGCGCGCCAGAAGGGCCGGCTGGTGCCCACGCCCGAGGCCGAAGCGCTGCTGCCTGACGCGCAGCGCGTGGTCGAATCGGCCCTGGGTTTCCGCCGCCACTCGGAGCAGCTGCGCCTGGGCGGCTTCCAGCGCAAGCTGCTGAAGGTGGCGGTGCCGAACACGCTCGCGTCCGAAATGATGCCGGCGCTGGTGCGGCAATTCATGGCCGAAAGGCCCGACGTGGTGCTGGAGGTGCTGTCCACCAGCTACGGCGAAGCGGCGCGGGCCGTCGTCGGGCGCGACGTGGACCTGGCCATGGTGCAGCTGCCGGCCGACATTCCGGGCCTCGCGCTGCTCGCCACGCTGGAGACGGACATCGTCTGCGTGCTGCCCGAGGGCCACCGGCTGGCCACCCGCGAATCGCTGGGGCCCGCGGATCTCGAAGCGGAGCCGCTGGTGTTCCTGGGCCGCCAGCGCCAGCTGCGCCACGAGATCGACCAGGCTTTCCGGCAGGCCCGCGTGCTGCCGCGCGTGGCGGCCGAAGTGCATTCGGTGGGCGTGGCCTGCAGCTTCGTCGCCGCGGGGCTGGGGTTAGCCCTGGTGAATGGCCTGATCGCGAGCTATTGCGACCGGCTGCCGCTGGTGCTGCGGCCTTTCAGGCCGTGCATCGGCACGCAGCTGGGGCTGGCGGCGCTGGAGGGGACGGGTTCAGGCAGCCTTTGCACGGCCTTTGCGCAAAGGATGATGGAAGCCGTGCGTGAGCGCGCGGCGGGGCACACGCGCGTGCTCGCGTAGAGGTTTTACGGTTTCGGCACGCCCAGCTCGCGCAGCTTTTCCTGGCAGACCTGGCGAAACACGTCGACCGCGCGGTCGATCAGCGCGTGCGTGATCGTCAACGGCGGCGCGAAGCGGATCACCGTTGCGTGCGTTTCCTTCGACAGCACCCCGCCGCGCGCCAGCCGTTCGACCAGCTGGCGAGCCGTGGCACAGGATGGTTCCAGGTCCACGCCCACCCACAGGCCGCGCCCGCGCACGTCGCGGATCAGCGGCTGCACCTCGGCCTGCACCTCGCGCAGGCGGGCGAACAGGTAGTCGCCCTTTTCCGCGCACTGGTCGACGAGATGCTCCTCTTCCAGCACCTTCAGCCCTTCCAGCGCCACCGCCGCCGCCAGCGCGTTGCCGCCGAAGGTGGAGCCATGGCTGTTGGGCGTGAAGACCTGCATCACGCGGTCGTCGGCGCAGAAGGCGCTCACAGGCAACAGGCCGGCGCCCAGCGCCTTGCCCAGGATCAGCGCGTCGGGCCGGATGCCTTCGTGCTCGAAGGCGAACCACTTGCCGGTGCGGCCGAGGCCCGCCTGCACCTCGTCGTCGATCAGCAGCACGTTGTTGGCCGTGCACCAGTCGCGCAGTTCGCGGAAGAAGCCGGGCGGCGGCACCCGCACGCCGGCCTCGCCCTGGATCGGTTCGATCAGCACGGCGCAGGTGTCTACGCTCGCGGCCGCCTTCAGGCTGGCCATGTCGCCGTAGTCGAAATGCTGGAAGCCGCCGTCGAAAGGCCCGAAGCCGGTGCGGTACTCCTCCTCGCTGGAGAAGCCGATGATGGTGCTGGTGCGGCCGTGGAAGTTGCCGCGCGCCACCAGGATGCGCTGGCGGCCGTCCGGGATGCCCTTCACCTGGTGGCCCCAGCGCCGCGCGCACTTGATCGCCGTTTCGACCGCTTCGGCGCCGGTGTTCATCGGCAGGATGCGCTCGAAGCCGGTCAGCGCCGACAGCTTCTCCAGGAAAGGGCCCAGCGTGGTGCTGTAGTAGGCGCGGGACATCACCGCCACCTTCTGCAGCTGGCGCTCGGCGGCGGCCACCACCCGCGGATGCAGGTGGCCGTGGCTCACGGCCGAATAGGCGCCCATGATGTCGATGTACTCGCGGCCTTCCACGTCCCAGACCAGGCAGTCCCTGGCGTGGTCGACCACCACCGGCACCGGCGCGTAGTTGCGCGCGCCGAAGCGGGCTTCCTTGCCCACGTAGAGGTCCGTGGGGTTCGTGTTGCTGCTGCTTGCATCCATCGCAATCTCCCGCCGACGTTCGTGGCGTGCGTGACCTTTGCGGCGGCCTGGCTCTTCGTTGGAGTCGGGCCGCGACAGGAGGTTGCAGGTTCGCAGTGGAGCCGTCCAGGGCTTGTAGGACGGGAAGGTCAGCCGGCGCAAGCCGGCCGACGGGCGGGCCGCGGCCCGCGTCTTACACGGCCTTGATCGAGGCCAGCCGGCGCATGATCTGCTGCACCAGGTCCGTCTGCATGTCGCGGTACAGCAGCGCTTCTTCGGATTCCTTCGACAGCACGTTGGATTCGTTGAAGCTGATGTCGCGCGTCTGCAGCAGCTCGGTCTCGGGAATCAGTTCCTTGCCACCCGCGCTGCGCAGGCGGATGCGGATCCGCGTGCGCAGCTCGAACTCGCGCACCTGGCCGGAGGCGGTCAGGCCCACGACGATCTTCTCGCGCTGCTCCTGCAGGATGTCGAGGATGACCGAGCCGGGCGCGGTCGGCACCGGCGCGCTGGCCGGCGCCTGCGGCGCGGCAATGGTCGTCGGCGCCGGCAGCACCGCTGGCGGCGGCGTGGTCAGCACCTTCACCTTGCCGGTGGACTGCAGGTTGCGCCGCAGCTCCGGCATCAGGTTGGAGCCGCCGGGCGCGTTGATCAGGATGGCGTCGAACGCGAAGTCCGGCGCTTCCCGCAGCTTGAAACCGCAGCCGGCCAGGACCGCCGGTGCGGCCAGCGTCAGGAGGAAACGACGCTTCATACGACCACGTTCACCAGGCGACCCGGCACCACGATGACCTTCTTCGGCGTGGCGCCGGCCGCGAACTTGGTGAACGCTTCGCTCGCCAGCGCCGTCTTCTCGATCAGCGCCTTGTCCGCGCTGGCGGGCACCAGGATCGAGCCGCGCAGCTTGCCGTTGACCTGCAGCATCAGCTCCACTTCGTCCAGCTTCAGCGCGGCCTCGTCGACCTGCGGCCAGGGCGCGTCGAGCAGCTCGCCGATGGATTCGCGCAGGCCCAGCTCGTTCCACAGCGCCTGAGTGACGTGCGGCGTCACCGGGTACAGCGCGCGCAGCAGGATGCCGAAGCCTTCGCGCTGGACGCCCGCGGCGCCGGCCTCGGCCTCGCCGTCGAAGCTCTCCAGCGCGTTCAGCATCTTCATCGCGCCCGAGACCACGGTGTTGTACTGCATGCGCTGGTAGTCGTAGTCCACCTGCTTCAGCACCGAGTGGATCTCGCGGCGCAGCGCCTGCGCCTTCTTGCCGTAGCCGGCGCCACTGGCACCGGCCGGGGCCTGCGCCAGCTTGGCGCCGTAGTTCCACACCCGGCGCAGGAAGCGGTAGCTGCCTTCGAGCGCGGCGTCGTTCCACTCCAGCGTGGCTTCCGGCGGCGCCGTGAACATCGTGTACAGGCGCGCGGTGTCGGCGCCGTACTTCTCGATCAGGTGCTGCGGGTCGACGCCGTTGTTCTTGGACTTGGACATCGTGGTCCAGCCCTCGTAGGTCACCGGCTGGCCGTCGGCCTTGGCGGTGGCGGACAGCACGTTGGCGTGCTCGTCGCGCACGATGTCCAGTTCATGCGCCCAGTAGTACTGCTTGCCAGTCGTGGTGCGCGAGAAGGCCTCGTTCAGCACCATGCCCTGCGTCAGCAGGCGGGTGAAGGGTTCGTCGATCGTGACCAGGCCCAGGTCACGCATCACCTTGGTCCAGAAGCGCGCGTACAGCAGGTGCAGGATCGCGTGCTCGATGCCGCCGATGTACTGGTCCATCGGCATCCAGTACTGCGTGCCGTCGGCGACCATCTTCTGGTCGTTCTTCGGGTCGCAGTAGCGCATGAAGTACCAGGACGAATCCACGAAGGTGTCCATGGTGTCGGTCTCGCGCCGCGCCGGCTTGCCGCACACCGGGCACTTGCAGGCCAGGAAGTCCTCGCGCTTGTTCAGCGGGTTGCCGCTGCCGTCCGGCACGCAGTCCTGCGGCAGCACCACGGGCAGGTCCTTTTCCGGCACCGGCACCGCGCCGTGTTCGTCGCAGTGGATGATGGGGATCGGCGTGCCCCAGTAGCGCTGGCGGCTCACGCCCCAGTCGCGCAGGCGCCAGGTGGTCTTCTTCTCGCCCAGGCCCTTCAAGGACAGCTGGTGCGCCACAGCGTTGACGGCGTCCTTGTAGTTGAAGCCGCTGAAGATGTCGCTGTTGATGGTGACGCCGATTTCCTTGTCGGCGTACCACTCCTGCCAGCGGTGGTAGTCGTAGTGGCGGCCGTCGACGTCGACCACCTGCAGGATCGGCAGCTTGTACTTCAGCGCGAAGGCGAAGTCGCGCTCGTCATGGCCCGGCACGCCCATGACGGCGCCGTCGCCGTAGCCCATGAGCACGTAGTTGCCGACCCACACCGGCACCTGTTCGTGCGTGAGCGGGTGCGTCACCGTCAGGCCGGTGGGCATGCCTTCCTTCTCGCGCAGCGCCAGTTCGGCCTCGGTGGTGCCGCCCTTCTTGCATTCCTCGATGAAGGCGGCGATCTTGGGGTCGCGCTTCGCGGCCACCGCGGCGATCGGGTGCTCCGGCGCCACAGCGGCAAAGGTCACGCCCATGATCGTGTCGGCACGCGTCGTGAAGACGTACATGTGGCCGCCGCCGACCAACTGGCCGTCTTCGCCCTTGATGTCGTGCGTGAAGGCGAAGCGCACGCCTTCGCTCTTGCCGATCCAGTTTTCCTGCATCAGCTTCACGCGCTCCGGCCAGCCGGGCAGGTGGTGCTGCACGTGGTCCAGCAGTTCCTCGGCGTAGTCGGTGATCTTCAGGTAGTAGCCCGGGATCTCGCGCTTCTCGACGACCGCGCCGGTGCGCCAGCCCTTGCCGTCGATCACCTGCTCGTTGGCCAGCACGGTCATGTCCACCGGGTCCCAGTTGACGACCTGGGTCTTGCGGTAGGCGATGCCCTTTTCCAGCATCTTCAGGAACAGCCACTGGTTCCACTGGTAGTAGCTGGGGTCGCAGGTGGCGATCTCGCGCGACCAGTCGATGGCCAGGCCCATGGCCTGCATCTGGCCCTTCATGTACGCGATGTTCTCGTACGTCCACTTGGCGGGCGGCACCTTGTTCTTCAGCGCCGCGTTCTCCGCCGGCAGGCCGAAGGCGTCCCACCCCATGGGCATCAGCACGTTGTAGCCGTTCATCCGCAGGTAACGCGTCAACATGTCGTTGATCGTGTAGTTGCGAACGTGGCCCATGTGCAGCTTGCCGGAGGGGTAAGGCAGCATGGAGCAGGCGTAGAACTTCTTCCTGCCCGCATCCTCGGTCACGCGGTAGGCATCGCGCGCGGACCAGTCGGCCTGGGCGGCCTTTTCAACCGCCAGGTGGTTGTACTTGTCTTCCATGATGGGGAAATTGTAGGGGTTGGCCCCCTCTTCCCCCGGCGCAAGGGCTGGAGAACCCTAATTCTTCGCCGGTTCGGCCACGAAGCCGATGCGCTGCAGCCCCGCCTTGTGCGCCAGGCCCATCACCTCGACCACCTTGCCGTAGGGGACCGCCTGGTCCGCCCGCAGCTGGATTTCGGTGTCCGGGTTGGCCTTGCCGGCGGCGCCGAGCTGGTCGCCCAGCTCCTGGGCGCTGACCGGCTTGTCGTTGAGGAACAGGCCGCCCTTGGCGTCCACCACCACCGTGACGAAGCGGGGGGTGTCGCCGGCCTGGGTGCCTTCGGCCTTGGGCAGGTCCAGCCGGATCGAGCTGGCCAGCAGCGGGGCGGTGATGATGAAGATCACCACCAGCACCAGCATCACGTCCACCAGCGGGGTGACGTTGATCTCGCTCATGGGCGGGTCGCCCACGGTGCGCTCCAGCCGGCCGAAAGCCATGTCAGGCGCTCCCGTTCGCCAGCAGCTCGCGCAGGTCGCGGGCGAAGCCTTCCAGGTCGGCCTCGATCCGGCCGATCAGGCGGCCGAAGATGTTGTAGCCCAGCACGGCCGGGATGGCGACCGCCAGGCCGGCGGCCGTCATGATCAGCGACTCGCCGACCGGCCCGGACACCTTGTCGATGGTGATCTGGCCCGAGGTGGCGATGCCCGTCAGCGCATGGTAGATGCCCCAGACGGTGCCCAGCAGGCCCACGAAAGGCGCCGTCGAACCCACGGTGGCCAGCAGCACCTGGCCGAACTGCAGCTTGGCCAGCACGGCATGCAGGGCGTCGCGCAGCACCCGGGTGAGCTGCTGCGACTTGTCGGCCGCGGCGGCCAGCGAGCCGGGCGGCTGTTGCTGGGTGGCGGTGATCAGGGGCAGGACCAGCGCCTCGCGGTCGAAGGCGCCGACTTTCTGCTGGGCTTCGGCGATGGAGCCGGACTGCCAGAAGGCGGCCGTACTTCGCGCGACGTCGCCGCTGGCCCGCCGCAGCAGCCAGCCCTTCCAGAGGATGACGACCCAGCTGGACACCGACATCACCAGGAGCAGCAGGGCCACCACCTGGGTGATGGCATCGCCCTGGCGGAACAGCCCGAGCAAGCTCATGCGGTGCGCAGGCCGAGGACGTCGAACATGTCGAACAAGCCCTTGTCCTTGTCGGCCAGGAAGCGCACGGCCCGCAGGCTGCCCTGGGCGTACGTGGCGCGGCTGGCCGCCTTGTGGGTGATCTCGATGCGCTCGCCGGTGCCGGCGAACAGCACGGTGTGGTCGCCCACGATGTCGCCGCCGCGGATGGCGGAGAAGCCGATGCTGGACGGGTCGCGCTCACCGGTGACCCCGTGGCGCTGGAAAACGCCGTCCTTCTTCAGGTCGCGGCCCAGCGCCTCGGCGATGACCTCGCCCATCTTCAGCGCGGTGCCCGAGGGCGCGTCCACCTTGTGGCGGTGGTGCGCCTCGATCACCTCGATGTCGTAGCCGGTGGCCAGCGCCTGGGCCGCCATCTCGATCAGCTTGAGCGTGACGTTCACGCCCACGCTCATGTTGGGCGCCAGCACGATCGCGATGTCGCGGGCGGTGTCTTCGATTTCGCGCTTCTGGGCGTCGGTGAAGCCGGTCGTGCCGATCACCGCCTTCACGCCGCGCTCGCGGCAGACCTTCAGGTGCGCCAGCGTGCCTTCCGGCCGGGTGAAATCGATCAGGACCTCGGCATGCTCGAGGCCGGCGCGGACGTCGGCCGTCACCGGCACGCCGCTGGCGTGGCCCAGGAAGGCGGCGGCATCGTTGCCGATGGCGGGGCTGGCCGGCACGTCCAGCGCGCCGGCCAGGCGGCAGTCGTCCGAGGCGCGGATGGCCTCGATGAGCATGTGGCCCATGCGGCCGGTGGCGCCAGCGACGGCGACCTGGTGGTGGCTGCCGGGGGCATGGGGGCGCTGCACCGCGCCCGCCACGGCCACCTGCTTGAGGGAGACGGGGGTCTTGGCCATGGTGTCGTTCAGCGCGCGGGAGCTTCGAGCGGCGGGTAGCTGGTGGGCGGCGTGCCCGCGACCGGCGCGCTTACGGCCGGAGCCGGCTGCGGCGGCGCGCTGTTCTTGGTCGAAGCCGCGCGCAGTTGCTCCTCGGTGGCCACCAGCGGCGGCACCTTGCCGCTGCCCTTGTGCTTTTCCAGCGCCGAGACGAATTCGGCCTCGCTGGGCATGGCGTCGCCGTCCCAGCGGGCCAGCTTGTCGCTTTCGAAGAAGACGGCCAGGTGGCGCTGCTGCGGCGGGACGCCCTGGCGCTTGAGCGTGAAGACGTAGTCCCAGCGGTCGCCGTGGAAGATGCTGGAGACCAGCGGGGTGCCGAGCACTTCGCGCACCTGCTGGCGCGTCATGCCTTTCTGCAGCGCCTCCACCTGCTCCTTCGAGACGAAGTTGCCCTGGACCACCTCGACGCGGTAGGGCCGCACGGTGTCCACGATGGAGTTGCTGACGCTGTCGAGGGAGCCGCAGCCGGCCAGGAGTACCGCGGCCAGGACAGCGGCGGCTCGGCACGGGTTGCGCATGGGCAAGGCAGGCATGGAAAGGGCTGGCGATATGATCGGGCCATTGTAGCGGCCCCCTCCGGGCCGCCGAGCGCACCATGTCCAACATCGAAGACCTCAAGAGCACCGGCCTCAAGGCCACGCTGCCGCGCCTGAAGATCCTCGAGGTCTTCCAGAAAGGCAGCCAGCGGCACATGACCGCGGAAGACGTCTTCCGCGTGCTGCTGGAAGAGCGCTCCGACATCGGCCTGGCCACCGTCTACCGCGTGCTGACGCAGTTCGAGCAGGCCGGCATCCTGTCCCGCAGCCATTTCGAGAGCGGCAAGGCCGTCTACGAACTGAACGAAGGCACCCACCACGACCACCTGGTGTGCCTGGATTGCGGGCGGGTGGAAGAGTTCTACGACCCGGAAATCGAACGCCGCCAGAACGACGTGGCGAAAGCCAAGGGTTTCGAGATCGCCGAGCATGCGCTGAGCCTGTACGCGCACTGCACCAAAGAGAACTGCCCGCACCGGCCGAGGCGCTGACGCGCCGGCGTCAGCCGCCGTTTTCCATGGCGCGCCGGTGGCGCTCCACGAACTCCTGGTAGGTATCCACGCCCCGCAGCTGCAGGATGGTGTTGCGCACGGCCGCTTCCACCAGCACGGCGATGTTGCGGCCGGCGACCACCGGGATCACCGCCTTGCGGATCGCGACGCCCAGCACTTCCTGGGTGAGCGGCTCGTAGGGGAGGCGCTCGTATTCGCGCTCCATCGTCTCGCGCCGCACCAGGTGCACGATCAGCCGCAGCCGCAGTTTCCGCCGCACGGCCGTCTCGCCGAAGATCGCTCGGATGTCCAGCAGGCCGATGCCGCGCACCTCCAGCAGGTTCTGCAGCAGTTCGGGGCAGCGGCCTTCGATGGTGGTCTGGTTGACCCGGTACAGGTCCACCGCGTCGTCGGCCACCAGGCCGTTGCCGCGGGTGATCAGCTCCAGGCCCAGCTCGCTCTTGCCCAGCCCGGACTCCCCGGTGATCAGCACGCCCAGGCCCAGGATGTCCATGAACACGCCGTGCATCGAGGTGCGCTCGGCGAAATGCTTGGACAGGTAGGCCCGCAGCACGTCGATGACGAAGGCCGAGGGCTCCCGGGTCGAGAACATCGGGATCTGGGCCCGCTCGCACATGGACAGCAGCGCCTCGGGCGCCTGCTGGTTGTCCGTGAGCACCAGCACCGGCGGCTCCAGCGTGACGATGCGCGCGATGCGGCGCGCGCAATCTTCGGCCGTGGCGTTGGTGAGGTAGGCCACCTCGCGCTCGCCCAGGATCTGGACGCGGTACGGGTGGATGTAGTTCAGGTAGCCGACCAGGTCGGCGCCGGAGCGCGCCTGGCGCACCGCCACTTCGTCGAAGCGGCGTTCGGACGCGCCCAGCCCGGCTACCCACTCCCACTTGAGCTGGGCCCGGTGGTCTTCGAACAGGACGTCGGCGGAAACGACGGTCGGCTTCAAGCGCGCTTCAGTTCGGCTGCGCCGATTGCCAGGACGCGATCAGCCGGTGCAGCTCGCCGGCGTCGGTACAGGCCTTGATCTTCTCGCGCAGGGGCGCATCGCTCAGCAGCTCGGCGATCTCGGACAGGATTTCCAGGTGCTTCTGCGTCGCGGCTTCCGGCACCAGCAGGAAGATGAGCAGGTTCACCGGTTGCTCGTCCGGGGCGTCGAAGCCGATCGGGTAGGCCAGGCGGAACAGGGCCGCCATCGGGGCCTTCAGGCCCTTGATGCGGCCGTGCGGAATGGCGACGCCGTGCCCCAGGCCGGTGGAGCCCAGGCGCTCGCGCGCGAACAGGCTGTCGGTGATCAGGGCACGCGACAAGCCGTGCAGGTTTTCGAAGAGAAGCCCGGCTTCCTCGAATGCGCGCTTCTTGCTGGTGGCGTCGACGCCGACCAGGACCTGGGCGGGCGGCAGGATGGACGCAAGGCGGTTCATGATGACTTGGGGCGGATTATGCACCCGGCGAGTGCACTGCAACAAAACGGTAACAGCCCCCTTCGTGGAGGACGCCACAAACGAAAAGACCCGCGTATGCGGGCCTTTGCACGGTTTCTGCGAGGTTTACATCACGCGCTTGGGCGCATCGCAATGGTGGTCCTGCAGGCGGGTCTTGTGCCGGCCGACCTGGCGGTCGAGCTTGTCGACCAGTTCGTCCAGCGCCGCGTACAGGTCTTCATGGGCGCTTTCGGCAAACATATCGTTGCCCTTCACGTGGATTCTGCATTCAGCACGCTGCCTTCGTTCCTTCTCCTTCTGCTTTTCGACGGTCAAGAGGACCCGGATGTCGACGACTTGTTCAAAGTGGCGGGTGATTCGATCAAGCTTGGTGGTCACGTAGTTGCGCAGAGCGGGGGTAACTTCGAGGTGGTGACCGCTGATCGTCAGGTTCATGGAGCCTCCTGTTCTTGGCACTGGGGAAGGAACTCGGAATCTGGCTGTCTTGCGAACCACTATGCCCGCCCTGTCATCGAATTGCAATGAATATGCGCCTCTGCCGCAGGTGCATTTGCGCTGCGTCATGGGAGACAGGAAAACGGAAGGCCCAATGACGAAAGCCGGCCTCGCAGGGCCGGCTTTCCGCAGGGGTGGATTTGCGCTTAGCGCAGGCGCCAGCCGGCGACCGGGTCGTGGACGCGGCTCCAGCCCATGGCCTTGGGGTGCGCCTGGGCGCCCGGGCGTTCCAGGTTGGCGTGTTCGACGCGCTCGGCCTGCGGCTTGTCGCGCGGCGTGTCGTGGAAACGGTTGATGGACTTGGGTTCCTTGTGCACTTGGCTTCTCCTTGCGCCCTCAGCTGCCGACGTGCGGGCTGGGCGAGCGCTTGCGTTCCTGTGGTTCCGACCGTTCCTCGAGTCTGCTGATGAACGGCCAGGCGTGGCCACTGCGGCGGCTGGCGGCCAGGGTGCCGTCCTTGGCTTCGGCCGGGGCGGGACGCCAGTTCGGACGGCTGGCGTTCGGGTCGGTCGCTAGCTGGATCATCGTGGCTCCTGGTTGCAGTGCCCGGCTTTACCCGGGGATGGAGCTACTGTAGGGAGGCCTCCTGAGCCATGGTGTCGGACGTTCTGGCCCAGCCGTGTAGGACGAATCCTTCTCCTCCTACACAGCAGTAACCTCCATGCAGGCAATGCTCGCGACTGGTGCGGCAAGCTCTACGATTCAGGGTCAAAACGCAAGCAATGAGCCTCGATTCCATCATCCAGGGCGGCATGGTCGACCACGAGCGGCCGACGCGCGCGCTCGTCCTCATGGGCGGCGGCGCCCGCACCGCCTACCAGGTGGGCGTGCTGGGCGCCCTCGCCTCCATGTTGCGGCTGCAACCCGGCAACGACGCCCACTTTCCCTTCCAGGTCCTGGTCGGGACCTCGGCCGGCGCGCTGAACGTGGCCTACCTGGCCAGCGGCGCCGCCCGCGGCATGGTCGCCTTCGACGAACTGCGCGCCTTCTGGGGCGACCTGCACTGCAACCACGTCTACCAACTGGAAGCGCCGGCCTGGGTCGGCTTCAGCCGGCTGCTGGCCGCGGCCCGCCTGTGGGGCGAGGCGCGCCGGCGCGGCGCCATCCTCGACACCATGCCGCTGGTGGACACCCTGCACCGCGCCATCCCGCTGGCCGGCATCGACGGCGCGCTGCAGGCCGGGGCGCTGGACGCGGTGGCGATCACCGCCTCCAGCTACACCAGCGGCGTGCACTGGACCTTCTGCCAGGCCGCCACCGAACGCCAGCCCTGGAACCGACCGGGCCGGCGCGCCGAATTCCAGCCGCTCACCATCGAACACCTGATGGCGTCCAGCGCCATCCCCTTCCTCTTTCCCGCGACGCCGCTGTGGGTGGACGGCCACCGCGAATTCTTCGGCGACGGCTCCATGCGGCAAGTCTCGCCGCTGTCGCCGGCCGTGCACCTGGGCGCGCGCAAGGTGCTGGTCGTCGGAGTCGGCCAGCCGGAGCGCAGCGGCTTCGGCGTGGGGCACGTGGCCGGCGCGCCCGGCTTTGCCGGCATGGCCGCCCATGCGATGGCCAGCGTCTTCCACGACACCCTGCAGGGCGACGTCGAGCAGACGCAAAGGCTGGCGCGCACGCTGCACGAGTTGCCGCGCGAGCTGGCCTCCGTGTTGCCCTACCGCGCCATCGAGGTGCTGGCGATCCAGCCCACCGAATCGCTGGACGCCATCGCCCGCAAGCACGCGCACCTGCTGCCGCCCACCGTGCAGCGCGCACTGGGCGGCGCCGCGGCGCTGCGCAATGGCGGCGGCGCGCTGGCCAGCTACCTGCTGTTCGAGCCCGCGTTCGTGCAGGCCCTGGTGTCGCTGGGTGAGCAGGATGCCTATGCGCGCAAGGACGAACTGCTGGCATTCTTCGCGTGAACGGCCGCTGCAGCGCGGCATAATCGCGGCGAATTTCGCATGCTGAATATCTTCACGCTCGCCAACGGCCGCCTGTTCCAGGAGGAGATCGAGTCGCTGGAGGAGCTCTCGCGCTTCCAGCCGATCTGGGTCGACCTGGAAGCGCCCACGCCGGAAGAAAAGCGCTGGGTGAAGCAGTACTACGGCCTGTCCTTCCCGGAGGACGCGACCGACGAGGACATCGAGGAATCCGCCCGCTTCTATGAAGAGGACAACGGCGACCTCCACATCCGCAGCGACTTTCTGATCGCCGACGAAGACGAGCCGCGCACGGTGCGCGTGGCCTTCATCCTGAACCTGCTGAACGCCTCGCTGAAGAGCCACGGCGTGCTGTTCTCCATTCACGACGAGGACGTGCCGGTGTTCCGGCTGGTGCGCATGCGCGCGCGCCGCGCCCCCGGCCTGATCGAGGACGCCAAGGAAGTGCTGCTGAAGCTCTTCGACGCCGACGCCGAATACTCCGCCGACACGCTGGAAGGCATCTACGAGGCGCTGGAAAAAGCCAGCGCCAAGGTGCTGAACGGCCAGGTGACGGACGAACTGGCCAGCGAGGTGCTGGGCCAGATCGCGCGGCAGGAAGACATGAACGGGCGCATCCGCCGCAACGTGATGGACACCCGGCGCGCCGTCAGCTTCCTGATGCGCAGCCGCATGCTCAACGCCGGCCAGTTCGAGGAAGCGCGGCAGATCCTGCGCGACATCGAGTCGCTGGATTCGCACACGGCCTTCCTGTTCGACAAGATCAACTTCCTGATGGACGCCACCGTCGGCTTCATCAACATCAACCAGAACAAGATCATCAAGATCTTCTCGGTGGCCAGCGTCGCGCTGCTGCCGCCGACGCTGGTGGCCAGCATCTACGGCATGAACGTCCGCTTCCCGGAAATCGCCTGGCTGGGCGACCTGGGCTATCCATATGTCGTGACGGTGATGATCGCGAGCGCGCTGGTGCCCATGCTGTACTTCCGCAAGCGCGGCTGGCTGCGCTGAACGAGTATCCTTGTCGCCATGACGCTGGCCGCCTTCCGCCGCAACCTGCGCCACCGCCCCTGGGCGTGGCTGCTGGTGCTCGCGCTGTGGCTGCCGGCGGCCCAATGGGCCTCGGCCACGCACGCGCTGCTGCACCTGCACGCAGCCGCCAGCGCGACCGACCGCGACACACCGCTCCACCTGCCATCCAGCTGTGACCTGTGCGTGGTAGCGGCCGCCGTCGGCGGCGCTGCGCCGGCCCCGGCCGCGTTTGCCGTGCTGCCGGTGCCCCTGCCGGAAGCGCAACCCCAGGCGCCGGCGGCCCAGGTCCTGCGCGCCGTCGACCTCCCGGCCTATCGCAGCCGCGCCCCGCCCTTCCTGAACGCCTGACTTTCCCCGCACGCGCGCCTCCCAGCGCGTGCGTTTCGTCATTCGTCCAGGAGCAAACATGGATTCCTCATGGCGTTCGGCAGGGCTGGTGCTCTGCCTCGCCGCGGGCAGCGCCGTTGCGCAGCCCGCCTCCGATACCCAAAGCCTGCGTCGCGAGATCGACGCGATGAAAGCGGACTACGAGCAGCGCATCAAGGCGCTGGAACAAAGGCTGCAGGCCGCGGAAGACGCGCAGAAGGCGCAGCCGCCGACGGCCGCGCCGGCCACGGCTGCCGCCCCGGGCGCGCCGCTGCCTCCGACCGCGATCGCGCCGCCGCCCCAGCCCGTGCCCAGCGCGCAGGCCAGCACGCAGTCGCTGCTGGAGACTTCGCTGATCCTGTCGGGCCAGTACACGCGCACCTCGCGCGACCCGGCCGACTACCGCATCCGCGGCTTCAGCCTGCCGCCGGACGCCCAGATCGGCCCCGGCACCCGCGGCTTCAGCCTGGCGGAAAGCGAGCTGGCGCTCACGGCCAACATCGACCCCTGGTTCCGCGGCCAGGCCAACATCGCCTTCGAGCCGGACAACAGCGTCTCGATCGAAGAGGCCTACGTGCAGACCACTTCGCTGGGCAACGGGCTGACCTTGAAGGCGGGCCGCTTCTTCTCCAGCGTGGGTTACCTGAACTCGCAGCACGCCCACACCTGGGACTTCGCGGACGCGCCGCTGGCCTACCAGGCCATGCTGGGCACCCAGTTCAACGACGACGGCCTGCAGGTCGCGTGGCTGGCGCCGACCGACCAGTTCTTCGAGATCCGCGGCGAACTCGGGCGCGGCCGCAGCTACCCCGGCACCGACAGCAACCGCAACGGCGCCGGCATGTCGGCGATCTCCGCCCACACCGGCGGCGACATCGGCGAGAGCCAGAGCTGGCGCGCCGGTCTCTCGTACCTGAACGCGAAGGCCACGAACCAGGACCTGTCGGCGTTCGACCCGGTGGGCAACCCGATCACCAACTCCTTCAGCGGCAGCACCAACGTCTGGATCGCCGATGCAGTGTGGAAGTGGGCGCCCAACGGCAACGCCACGCGGACCAACTTCAAGCTGCAAGGTGAATACCTGCATGCGACGCGTGACGGCTCGCTGGTGGCGGACACCACCGGCGCGGCGTCGTCCGGCAGCTATCGCCAGGCGCAGTCCGGCTGGTACCTGCAGGGCGTGTACCAGTTCATGCCGCGCTGGCGCGTCGGCCTGCGCACGGAACGCCTGGGCTACGGCACGCCGGACTACGGCGCCAACGCCGGCCTGGTCGGCCTGGACAGCGGCAGCCCGAGCAAGCAGACGCTGATGGTCGACTGGAACCCCAGCGAGTTCTCGCGCTGGCGCGTGCAGGTCGCGCAGGATCGCGCCCGGCCCGGCAACCCCGATTGGCAATGGACGCTGCAATACCAGATGAGCCTGGGCGTGCACGGCGCCCACAGTTATTAAGGAGAGCGATGATGAGCATCGTGAAACGTTTCCTCGCTGCCGCCGGCTTGCTGCTGGCCGTGGCGGCCGCGCCGGCCCATGCTGCGCTGAAGGTGCTGGCCTGCGAGCCCGAGTGGGGCGCGCTGGTCCAGGAGCTGGGGGGTCCGCTGGTGGATGTCGCCGTCGCCACCACGGCGATGCAGGACCCGCACCAGATCCAGGCCAAGCCGAGCCTGATCGCCCGCACGCGCAATGCGGACCTCGTGGTCTGCACCGGCGCCGAGCTGGAGGTCGGGTGGCTGCCGGTGCTGCTGCAGCAGTCCGGCAATGCGCGCGTGCAGGCGGGCCAGCCCGGCAACTTCGCCGCCGCCGACTACGTGCGCAAGCTGGAGATCCCGACCAGCGTGGACCGCTCGCAAGGCGACGTCCACGCGGCCGGCAACCCGCACATCCAGACCGACCCGCGCAACATCGGCACGGTGGCGGTGGCGCTGGCGGCACGGCTGCAGCAGGTCGACGCCGCCAACGCCGCGCAGTACGCGCAGCGCGCCACGGCCTTCCAGCAGAAATGGCAGGCCGCCGTGGCACGCTGGACGCAGCAGGCGGCGCCGTTGCGCGGCGTGCCGGTGGTGTCGCAGCACAAGGGCTACGTCTACCTGTATGACTGGCTCGGCATCAAGGAAGTGGCGGTGCTGGAACCCAAGCCGGGCGTCGAGCCCAGCGCGGCGCACCTGCAGGAAGTGCTGGCGACCTTGAAGGCCACGCCGGCGCGCATGGTGATCTACTCCGCCTACCAGGACTCGCGCCCCGCCGAGTGGCTGGGCAAGAACGCCGGCATCGCGGTGGTGAAGATCCCGTTCACGGTCGGCGGCACCGATGGCGCCAAGGACCTGTTCGGCCTGTTCGACGACACCGTCGCGCGCCTGCTGGCCGGGGCGTCCCCGAAATGAACTTCAGCGCCATCGACTTCGGCATCCTCGGCCCGGCCCTCGTGGCCGGCCTGCTGGTGCTGGCCACCCACGTCCCGTTGGGCATGCAGGTGCTGGAGCGCGGCATCGTCTTCATCGACCTCGCCATCGCGCAGATCGCCGGGCTCGGCGTGATCGCGGCCGACGCGCTGGGGCTGCCGGAGCACGGCCTGGCCGTGCAGGCGGCCGCCGTCTGCGCGGCGCTGCTGGGCGCCGCGCTGCTCACGTGGACGGAGCGCAAGCTGCCGCACCAGCAGGAAGCGCTGATCGGCGTGCTGTTCGTGCTGGCCGCCTCCGTGGGCATCCTGCTGCTGGCCGGCAACCCGCATGGCGGCGAACACCTGAAGGACCTGCTGGTCGGGCAGATCCTGTGGGTCGGCACGCAGGAACTGGTCGCGCTCGCCATCGTCAGCGCGCTGCTGCTCGCCGCCATCGCGCTGGGCTGGACGCGCCGGCTGGGCCGCTTCGGCTTCTACGCCGCCTTTGCCATTGCCGTGACGGCCTCGGTGCAGGTGGTGGGCGTGTATCTCGTCTTCACCAGCCTGATCGTGCCGGCGCTGGCCACGGTGCGGCGCCAGGGCCGCTCGCGGCTGGCGCTCGCCTACGTCGTGGGCGCGATCGGCTACGTGGTCGGCCTCGTGCTGTCGGCGGTGTTCGACCTGCCCTCGGGCGCCGTGATCGTCTGCGCGCTGGCGGCAGCGGCGGTCGCCGCGGCGAACCTGCCTTCCGCGCAGCCCGTCACGCAGGGCCAGCCCGGGCACGCCTGAACGCGGCAAGCGCGCAACACTGTCTCGCGCCTGTCAATGCGCGCAGGCATGATGCGCGCGATGAAAAGTGGATCGAGCGCGCTGGCAGCAGGGCTGGCCCTGTGCCTCGCGGCAGGCAGCGCGCGGGCAGCGGGCGGCCACCATTCGGTGGACGACGCCACCATCGCGCCGCCCGGCCAATGCGTCGTCGACACCTGGGTCACGCGCTATGACCATGGCGGCGACCTGGGGCACGCCGGCGCGAACTGCCGGGCCGGCCCCGTGGAGCTGGGCCTGGCCACCGAGCGTTTCCATCCGCCCGGCGAGCCCGGCGCGACGACGGCCAACCTCGAACTGAAGTGGGTGCATGAAGTCGCGGCAGGCGTGAGCGTCGGCGTCGACGCCCAGCCCTTCTGGCGCGTGGACAGCGGCGTGCGCCACGCCGCCACTCAGGCCTATGGCATCGTGACCTGGACGCCGCACGAGGCCTGGGCCTTCCACGCCAACTACGGCCGGAACTTCCTGGAGACGGGCCGCGACACGCCGCGCGGCGGCGTCGCCGCGGAGTGGCTGCCGACGCAGCGCTGGTCCTATGTGCTGGAGCGCTACTTCGAGAACGAAACCCAGTACGCGCGCGCCGGCGCCCGCTGGACGTCGACGCAGCACTGGAACCTGGATGTCAGCCGCGCGCAGCGGCTGGCCGGCAAGCTGCCTTCGAGCTGGACGCTCGGCCTGACCTTCGAGCTCGGCGCCAACTAAGGGCGCAGGAAGGCTTCGACGATCGCCGCCGAATGCCGGCTGGCGACCTGCTCGATGAACTGCAGGAAGTCGCCATGCGCGTCGTCGTCGGCGCGGTCGCTCACCGTGCGCACGGCGGCGAAGGGCACGCCATAGTCGTGGCACACCTGGGCAAAAGCGGCGCCTTCCATTTCCACCGCCAGCGCTTGCGGCAAGGCGGCCTGCAGCACGCGTGATTCGGCGGAACTGGAGACGAAGCGGTCACCGCTGACGACCAGGCCGCGATGCACGTGCGTGCCAGGCAGCGCGCGGCGCACGGCGGCTGCGAGCTGCTCGGTCAGTTCGGGCTGCGTGGCGAAGCTGTCGGTGCCGTAGAGAGGGACCTCGTAGCGCGGGAAGATCGGCGAGGCGTCCATGTCGTGCTGCAGGAAGCTGTCGGCGATCACCACGTCGCCGCGGTTCACGCCCGTTGCCAGCCCGCCAGCCACGCCGGTGAACACGATGCGATCGACGCCGAAGCGCTCGACGAGCGCGGTGGCGGTGGTGGCCGCGGCCACCTTGCCGATGCGCGAGAGCACCGCCACCACCTCCTGGCCATGCAGGTGGCCGACCCAGAACTCGCGGCCCCCGGCGACCTGCTTCTGCTCGTCGGGCAGGATCTCGAGGACGGCAGCGAGCTCCTGCTGCATGGCGGAGACGATGGCGGTACGCATCGGGCTGGATCCCTGCTTACGCCGGGACGACGCTGCGCGTCACTTGATATCCACGCCGTAGAAGTTGTGCCGGCCGAACGGCGACAGCTTGAAGTCGACGACTTCCTTGCGCACCGGCTTCAGCTGCACCGCATGGGCGATGGTGAACCAGGGCGCCTGCTCCTTGAAGATCACCTGCGCCTTCTTGTACAGCGCATCGCGCTCGGCCGGCTTGGTGACCGTCTTGGCCTTCTGGATGATGTCCTCGAAGGGCTGGTAGCAGAACTTGGCGACGTTGGAGCCGTTGGTCTTCGCCGATTCGCATCCCAGCAGAACGGCCAGGAAGTTGTCTGGGTCGCCGTTGTCGCCGGTCCAGCCCAGCATGCCCATCTGGTGCTCGCCGGCCTGCATGCGCTTGCGGTACTCGCCCCACTCGAAGCTCTTGATCTCCGCCTTGATGCCCACCTTGGCCAGGTCGGCCTGCATCAGTTCGGCGATGCGCTTCGCGTTCGGGTTGTAGGGACGCTGCACCGGCATCGCCCACAGGTCGGTGGTGAAGCCGTCCTTGTAGCCGGCCTGCGCCAGCAGCTTCTTCGCGGCTTCCGGATCGTAGGGGTCGTCCTTGACCGCGTCGTTGTACGCGGACATCGTGGGCGGCAGCGGGTTCTTGGCCGGCACGCCGGAGCCGAGGAACACGCCGTCGATGATGGCCTTCTTGTTGATGGCCATGTTCACCGCCTTGCGCACGCGCACGTCGTCGAAGGGCTTCTTGGTGACGTTGTAGGCGAGGTAGCCGACGTTCAGGCCGGGCTGCTCCAGCACCTGCACGTTCGGGTCCTTCCTGATCGCCTCCAGGTCGGCCGGGTTCGGGTAGGGCATCACGTGGCACTCGCCCTTCTGCAGCTTGGCCCAGCGCACGGAAGCATCGGGCGTGATCGCGTAGACGAGGTCATCGATCTTGGCCTTGCCGCCCCAGTAAGGCGCGAAGGCCTTGTAGCGGATCACGGCGTCCTTCTGGTATTGCACCAGGTAGAACGGGCCGGTGCCGATCGGCTCCTGGTCGATCTTCTCCGGCGTGCCCGCCTTCAGCATGGCGATGGCGTATTCCTTCGACTGGACGGCCGCATAGGGCATGGCCAGGTCGGCGAGGAAGGGCGCCTCGGGCTTGTTCAGCGTGACGCGCACCGTGTAGTCATCGAGCTTGTCCACCGACTTCAGCAGCTTGGGCATGCCCATGTCGTTGAAGTACGAGTGGTTGGAGCTGGTGACCTTGAAGTAGGGATCGCTTTCCTTCCACTGCCGGTCGAACATGAACAGCACGTCGTCGGCGTTGAAGTCGCGCGAAGGCTTGAAGGCGCGGTGGTTGTGCCACTTCACGCCCTTGCGCAGGTGGAAGGTGTACTCCAGGCCGTCGGCCGACACTTCCCACTTTTCCGCCAGGCCGGGCACGACCTTGGTGCCGCCACGCTCGAATTCGACGATGCGGTTGTAGATCGGTTCGTTGCCGTCGAAGGACGTGCCCGTGGTGTTGACGCCCGGGTAGAAGTTCTCGGGGCTGCCTTCGGAGCAGAACACCAGCGTCTTGGCATGGGCACCGGCCACGGCGGCCAGCGCGAGCGCCGCGACGGCGAAGTGCTTGGCGAAGGGAATGCGTTGCATCGTTGACTCCTTGCTATTGGGATCCGGCAGTGCCGGAGGGTGCTGCATCATAGGCAAGCGGGACTTCGGGGAAACCCTGGGAGAGGAAGTCGTCGGCGAAGTGGCAGGCGACCAGTCGCTCGTCCAGCGGGCGCGGCAAGGGACGCTCGCGATGGCAGACGTCCTGCGCATACGGGCAGCGGCTGGAGAACACGCATCCCGCCGGCGGATTCAGTGGCGAAGGCAGTTCGCCTTGCAGCACGATGCGCTTGCGGTTGCGGCCGCCAATGCCTGGCGTCGAAGCGAGCAGCGCGTTGGTGTACGGGTGCAACGGGCGCGCGTAGATGCGCTCCTTGGGCCCCTGCTCCATCACGTGGCCCAGGTACATCACCAGCACGTCGTGCGCGATGTGCCGCACCACCGCGAGGTCGTGCGAGATGAAGAGATAGGCGAGCTGCAGTTCCTTCTGCAGGTCCGCCAGCAGGTTCAGCACCTGCGCCTGGATCGAGACGTCCAGCGCCGACACCGGCTCGTCCGCCACCACCAGCTTCGGCCCCGGCATCAGGGCGCGCGCGATGGCGATGCGCTGGCGCTGGCCGCCGGAGAACATGTGCGGATAGCGGTTCGCGTACTCGGGCCGCAAGCCCACCTGTTGCAGCATCGCGCGGGCGCGCTCGGCGCGTTCGGCCGGCTTCAGGTCGGTGTTGATCGCGAGCGGCGCTTCCAGCACCGCGCTGATCTTCTTGCGCGGGTTCAGCGAGCCGTAGGGGTTCTGGAACACCAGCTGCACCGCTTGGCGCAGCCGGCGCTTTTCGCTCGCGGGCGTTTGCACGGCATCGGTGCCATCGAGCGTGAGCGTGCCTTCGGTCGGCTGCTCGATCAGCGACACCATGCGGGCCAGGGTCGACTTGCCGCAGCCCGATTCGCCGACGACGGCGAGCGTCTTGCCTTCTTCCAGGGTGAAGGACACGCCGCCCACGGCCTGCAACTGCGCGGGCTCGCGGAACATGCCGCGGCGGATCGGGTAGACCTTGCGCAGGTTCTTCGCTTCGACGACGACTTTGCTCACGCCGTCTCCTTGGTGGATTGGTGCAGCGGGACGTCGCGCGCGATCGCGGCGCCGCGCGTCGGATCGCCCAGCGGGTAGTGGCAACGCACCTGCCCGCCCTGCCAGTCGCGCAGCAGCGGGCGCACGGTAGTGCAATGCGCCGTCGCATACGCGCAGCGCGGCGCGAACAGGCAGCCGATGGGCCGGTCGAACACGCCCGGCACCACGCCCGGAATCGTGGCGAGCCGGTGGCCGGCCTCGCCCTGCTCCGGCAGCGCCGCCAGCAAGGCTTCGGTGTACGGATGCTGCGGCTGCGTGAAGAGGCGCTCCACCGGCTGCATTTCCATCACCTGGCCCGCGTACATGACGGCGACGCGCTGCGCCATTTCGCTCACCACGCCCATGTTGTGCGTGATCAGCACCAGCGCCATGCCGCGCTCCTTCTGCAGATTGCGCAGCAGGTCGAGGATCTGGGCCTGGATGGTCACGTCGAGCGCCGTGGTCGGCTCGTCGGCGATCAGCAGGCGCGGGTTGCAGGAGATCGCCATCGCGATCATCACGCGCTGGTTCATGCCGCCAGAGAGCTGGTGCGGGTAGTCGTTCATGCGCGAAGCGGCGGCGGGGATGCCCACCTGCTCCAGCAGCTCGATGGCCTGGCGCTGCGCGCTCTTCTTGTCCAGGGGCGAGTGCTGCCGCAGCTGCTCCACCAGTTGGTAGCCAATGGTGAAGCAGGGGTTGAGGCTGGTCGTGGGCTCCTGGAAGATCATCGCCATGTCCTTGCCCACGAGCCGGCGTCTTTCCTTGTCGGAGATGCCCAGCAGGTCGTGGCCGGCAAAGCGCAGCTTCTTCGCCCGCACGCGGCCCGGATAGCCGATGAGGCCCATGAGCGCCATCATCGTCACGCTCTTGCCGGAGCCGGACTCGCCGACGATGCCCAGCACCTCGCCCTCTTCCACGGCGAGGCTCACGCCCTCCACCGCATGCATGACGCTGCCCTGCGTCGGGAATTCGACGTGGAGGTCTTCGATTTCTAGGAGTGGCATCTCAGGCCTGCATCAATGCGGACTTCCGGACGCAAAGGGCGCAAAGGTTCCGCAAAGGGCGCAAAAGAACAGCCATTGAATAGGCATTCATCTTGTCTCCTTTTGCGCTCTTTGCGCACTTTTGCGCCCTTTGCGCTCGGAAGTCCGGAGGTTCATCTTCATCGCTTCAACTTCGGGTCCAGGGCGTCGCGCAGACCATCCCCCAGCAGGTTGAAGGCCAGCACGGCGGCCAGGATCATCAGGCCGGGGAAGGTGACCACCCACCAGGCGCGCAGCACGAATTCGCGGGCGTCGGCCAGCATGGTTCCCCATTCGGGCGACGGCGGTTGCGCGCCCAGGCCGAGGAAGCCGAGCGCCGCGGCGTCGAGGATGGCGGTGGATACGCCCAGCGAGGCCTGCACGATCAGCGGCGCCGCGCAGTTGGGCAGCACCTCGCTGAACATCAGCCGCAAGGTGCCGGCGCCGCTGACGCGCGCTGCCGTCACGTAGTCGCGCGACACCTCCGCGATCACCGAGGCGCGCGTGATGCGCACGTAGTGCGGCAGCACCACCACGGCCACCGCCAGCATCGCGTTCACCAGGCCGGGCCCGAGGATGGCCACGATCACGATGGCCAGCAGCAGGCTGGGCAAGGTGAGGATGATGTCCATCAGACGCATGATGAAGATCTCGGTCAGCCCGCGCGCGAAGCCGGCGACCAGGCCCAGCGTGATGCCGACCGCCACCGAGATCGCCACCACGGCCACGCCGATCGACAGCGACAGCCGCGCGCCGTAGATCAGGCGCGAAAGGATGTCGCGGCCGATCGCATCGGTGCCCAGCGGATAGCTCCAGCTGCCACCCGTTTGCCACGCCGGCGGCTTGAGGAAGGCGGCGCTGTTGGTCGCGTCAGGCGCATGCGGCGCGAGCCACGGCGCGAACAGCGCCAGCAGGAACAGGAACGCCACCACGCCCAGGCCCATGACGGCGCCGCGGTTGGCGGAGAAGGCGAGCCAGAACTCTTTCCACGGCCCGGGCGGCGCCGGCATGTTGGCCGGCGTCGTCGTGGTGGGAGGCAGGACGGCAGTCATTTCAATGCCCTCCCTGGCGGATGCGCGGATTGATGGCGCCATAGGCGACGTCCACCAGCAGGTTCACGGTCATGACGATGACGCCCAGCAGCAGCATGCCGCCTTGCAGCACCGGGTAGTCGCGGCGGTTGATGGCCTCGATCAGCCACTTGCCGACGCCCGGCCAGGAGAAGATGGTCTCGGTGAGGATGGCGCCGGTGAACAGCACGCCCACCTGCAGGCCGATGACGGTGACCACCGGGATCAGCGCGTTGCGCAGCGCGTGCACGCCGATCACCTTCCAGGGCGGCAGCCCCTTGGCCTTCGCCGTGCGGATGTAGTCCTCGCCCAGCACTTCCAGCATCGCGGAGCGCGTCATGCGCGCCACCACGGCCAGCGGGTTGGTGCCCAGCACGATGGCCGGCAGGATCAGGTGCGACAGCGCGGACCGGAAAGCGCCCTGGTCATCCGACAGCAGCGAATCGATCAGCAGGAAGCCGGTCTTGGGTTCGATGAAGTACTGCACGTCGACCCGGCCGGACACCGGCGTCCAACCGAGCTGCACCGAGAACAGCAGGATCAGCAGCAGGCCCCACCAGAAGATCGGCATCGAGTAGCCGGTGAGCGAGGTCGCCATCACGCCATGGTCGAACACCGAGTTGCGCCGCACCGCCGCGATGATCCCCGCGGGAATGCCGAGGATCAGCGCGAACAGGATGGCGCAGACGGCCAGCTCGATGGTGGCCGGGAACAGCGCCAGGAACTCGCGGATCACCGGCTCCTGGGTGATCATCGACTTGCCGAGGTCGCCGTGCAGCACCTTGACTATGTAGATGCCGTACTGCACCAGCACCGGGCGGTCCAGGCCGTATTCGTGCAGCAATTGCTCGTGCCGGGTGGCATCGATGCCGCGCTCGCCCGCCATCGTCTCGATGGGATCGCCGGGGACCAGCCGGATCAGGAAAAACGCCAGCAGGGTCATCCCGAAGAAAGTCGGGATGACCAGCGACAGGCGGGTCAGGATGAAACGGAGCATTCCGCCATTGTCTGCAAGAAGCGCGCCTTGTCATCCCGGACTTCCCGGGGGCCGCCTGCGCGGCGCGGACGCCTACGCGACCTTCTTGTCGCGCAGCTCCCGCCGCAGGATCTTGCCCACGGGGGTCTTCGGCAGGTCGGTGCGGAACTCGATCACGCGCGGCCGCTTGTAGCCGGTGAGGTTGGCGTGGCAGAACTCGCGCACCTGTTCTTCCGTCAGAGCCGGGTCCTTCTTGACGATGACCAGCTTGACGGCTTCGCCCGTCTTGTCGTCGGGCACGCCCACCACCGCGCATTCGGCCACGCCCGGCAGGGTCATCACCACGTCTTCCACCTCGTTCGGGTAGACGTTGAAGCCCGACACCAGCACCATGTCCTTCTTGCGGTCGACGATCTTGAAGTAGCCGCGCTCGTCCACCACGCCGATGTCGCCGCTCTTGAAGAAGCCGTCGGGCGTCATGACCTTGGCCGTCTCGTCGGGGCGCTGCCAGTAGCCGGCCATCACTTGCGGGCCCTTGATGGCGATCTCGCCGGGCTGGCCCATGGGCACTTCGCGGCCCTCGTCGTCCAGGCACTTCATCTCGGTGGACGGCAGCGGCACGCCGATGGTGCCGGTGTACTGCGTGCTGGTCACCGGGTTGCAGCTGGCCGAGGGCGAGGTCTCCGACAGGCCGTAGCCTTCGCAGATCGGGCAGCCGGTCTTGTCCAGCCACAGCTTGGCCACGGCGCCCTGCACGGCCATGCCGCCGCCGACGGACACCTTCAGGTTGCTCCAGTCCACCTTGTTGAAGTCCGGGTGGTTGGCCAGGCCGTTGAACAGCGTGTTGACCGCGGGGAAGCTGTGGAACTTGTGCTTGGACAGTTCCTTCAGCACCGCCGGCAGGTCGCGCGGATTCGGGATCAGGATCAGCTGCGCGCCGGTGCGCAGCGACAGCATCATGCCGACCGTGAAGGCGAAGATGTGGTACAGCGGCAGCGCGCAGACGCCGGTGGACTGCTCGCCCTTGGGCACCTTTTCCATCACCGGCGCGTTCCAGGCTTCCGACTGCAGCACGTTGGCGATCACGTTCCGGTGCAGCAGCACGGCGCCCTTGCTGACGCCGGTGGTGCCGCCCGTGTACTGCAGCACCGCCACGTCGTCCGGACGGATCTCGGGCTTGCGCAGCGTGCCCTTCTGGCCGCGCGCGATGGCGTCCTTGAAGCGCACGGCATTCGGCAGGTCGAAGGCCGGCACCATCTTCTTGACCTTGCGCACCACGTAGTTGACCAGCGCGCCCTTCAGGCCGCCCAGCATGTCGCCCATGGTGGCCAGCACCACGTGCTGCACCGGCGTGTGCGCGATGCACTGCTGCAGCGTATTGGCGAAGTTCTCGATGATGACGATGGCCTTGGAGCCGGAGTCCTTCAGCTGGTGCTCCAGCTCGCGCGGCGTGTACAGCGGGTTGACGTTCACCACCACGAAGCCGGCGCGCAGGATGGCGGCCACGGCCACCGGGTACTGCGGCACGTTGGGCATCATGATCGCGACGCGGTCGCCCTTCTGCAGGCCCAGGCCCTGCAGGTAGGCGGCGAAGGCGCGGCTGTACGAATCCGTCTCGCCGAAGCTGACTTCCTTGCCCATGAAGGAATAGGCCGGCCGGGCGGCGAACTTGGTGAAGCTCTCCTCCATCAGCTGCACCAGCGAGCCGTACTGCGACGGGTCGATCTCCGCCGGCACGCCGGGCGGATAGGCGCCCAGCCAGGGTTTGCTGCTCATTGTTCTCGTCTCCTCGTCTTGCGATCTTATGTCTTCAGGGCAGCCAGCACTTCGTCCAGCATCTTCTTGGCGTCGCCGAACAGCATGCGGTTGTTGTCCTTGTAGAACAGCGGATTGTCCACGCCCGCGTAGCCGGACGCCATGCTGCGCTTCATGACGATCGAGGTCTTGGCCTTCCACACTTCCAGCACCGGCATGCCGGCGATCGGGCTGGTGGGGTCATCTTGCGCGGCCGGATTCACGATGTCGTTCGCGCCGATCACCATGGCGACATCCGTCTGCGGAAAGTCGGCGTTGATCTCGTCCATCTCCAGCACGATGTCGTAAGGCACTTTGGCCTCGGCCAGCAGCACGTTCATGTGGCCCGGCATGCGTCCCGCCACCGGGTGGATGCCGAAGCGCACGTTGACGCCCTTCTCGCGCAGCAGCTTGGTGATCTCGAACACCGTGTGTTGCGCCTGCGCCACCGCCATGCCGTAGCCGGGGACGATGATGACGTTCCTGGCATCGCGCAGCAGCTCCGCCGTGTCCACGGCGCTGATCGGCGACACCTCGCCGGCCGGCTGCGCGGCATCGCCCTTTTTCGCCGTGGTGCCGCCGCCGGTGCCGAAGCCGCCGGCGATGACGCTCAGGAAGTTGCGGTTCATCGCGCGGCACATGATGTACGAGAGGATCGCGCCCGAGGAGCCGACCAGCGCGCCGACGACGATCAGCAGGTCGTTGCTCAGCATGAAGCCGGTGGCGGCGGCCGCCCAGCCCGAGTAGCTATTGAGCATCGAGACCACCACCGGCATGTCGGCGCCGCCGATGGCCATCACCATGTGCACGCCGAACAGCAGCGCGATGACGGTCATCACGATCAGCGGCGTCATGCCCGCCTGGATCGTCTCGGCATGCAGGAAGGCGCGGCCGAACCAGATGACGACCAGCAGGCCGACCAGGTTGATCCAGTGGCGGCCGGGCAGCAGCAGCGGCTTGCCGCCGATCTTGGCGGACAGCTTGCCGAACGCGATGATCGAGCCCGAGAACGTGATCGCGCCGATCAGGATGCCGATGTAGATCTCCATCTGGTGGATGGAGTGCTCGGCGCCCTCGTAGTCGAAGGACGTGTCGATGTAGCTGGCGAAGCCGACCAGGCAGGCCGCGAGGCCGACCAGGCTGTGCATCAGCGCGACCAGCTCCGGCATCTGCGTCATCTGCACCTTGCGCGCGGCCAGCAGGCCGACGCTGCCGCCGATGACCAGCGCCCCGATGATCAGGGGCAGGCCGGCCGGCGTGACGCGCGGGCCGAACACCGTGGCCAGCACGGCCAGCGCCATGCCGATCATGCCGAAGAGGTTGCCGCGGCGGGCCGTCTCCGGGTTCGACAGGCCGCCCAGGCTCAGGATGAAGAGGATGGTGGAACCGATGTAGGAGACGGTGGAAAGGCTTGCGTTCATGTCCGTCCCTCCTTATTTGCGGAACATCGCCAGCATGCGCCGCGTCACCGCGAAGCCGCCGAACATGTTGACGGCCGTCAGCGCCAGCGCAACGACGGCGAGGGCCAGGATGATGTGCGTCGGCCGGTCGGCCGGCGTCCCGGTCAGCGGCGGCGAGATCTGGATCAGCGCCCCGATCGCGATGATCGAGGAGATCGCATTGGTCACGCTCATGAGCGGCGTGTGCAGCGAGGGCGTCACGTTCCAGATGACCATGTAGCCGACGAAGCAGGCCAGCACGAACACGGTGAAGTGCGCCAGGAAGCTGATGGGCGCGTACAGCCCCACCAGCAGGAACAGCAATGCGCCGACGCCGAACACGATGGCCAGCGACTTGCCGGACATGGGCTCGCCGGCGCCGTGGCCGTGCCCCTTGGGCGCGGCGACCGGCGCCGCCGCCTTCGGCTTGGCCGCCGCGGCCGGGATCTTGGGCGGCGGTGGCGGCCAGGTGATGTTGCCTTCCTTGACCACGGTGAGGCCGCGGATGGCGTCGTCGTCCATGTTGACGTCGATGCGGCCGTCCTTGGCCTTGCACAGCTCCTCGGCCACGCGCAGCAGGTTGTTCGAATAGAGGGTGGACGACTGCTTGGCCAGGCGGCTGACCAGGTCGGTGTAGCCGACGAGGGTGACACCGTGCTTCACCACGGCCTGGCCGGGCTCGGTCAGTTCGCAGTTGCCGCCCTGCTCGGCGGCCATGTCGACGATCACGCTGCCGGGCTTCATGCTGCGCACCATCTCCGCGGTGATCAGCTTGGGCGCCGGCTTGCCCGGGATCAGGGCGGTGGTGATGATGATGTCAGCGTCCTTCGCCTCGCGCGCATACATCTCGCGCTGCGCCTGCTGGAAGCCTTCGCTCATGACCTTGGCGTAGCCGCCGCCGCCCGAGCCTTCTTCCTCGTAGTCGACCTTGACGAATTCGCCGCCCAGCGAGACCACCTGGTCGGCGACCTCGGCGCGGGTGTCGTTGGCGCGCACGATCGCGCCCAGGTTGGCAGCAGTGCCGATGGCGGCCAGGCCCGCCACGCCGGCGCCGGCAATGAAGACGCGCGCCGGCGGGATCTTGCCGGCGGCCGTGACCTGGCCGTTGAAGAAGCGGCCGAAGGCATTGGCGGCCTCGATCACGGCGCGGTAGCCGCTGACGCCCGCCATGGAGGTCAGCGCGTCCATCTTCTGCGCGCGCGACAGCTGGCGCGGCAGCGAGTCGATCGCCAGCACGGTGGCGTGGCGCGCAGCCAGCTGCTGCATCAGCTCGGGGTTCTGCGCCGGCCAGACGAAGCCGATCAGGGTCGCGCCCTCGCGCAGCATCCGCACTTCGTCCGGCGTTGGCTGGCGCACCTTGAACACGATATCGGCGCGCGACCACAGCTGCGCCGCGTCCGGCACCACCTCGGCGCCAGCGGCGCGGTAAGTTTCGTCGGAGAAGTTGGCGGCATCGCCCGCGCCGCTTTCCACCGCAACCGCGAATCCGAGCTTGGCGAGCTTGGCGACTACGTCCGGCACCGTGGCGACGCGTTTTTCGCCCGGCGCCGTCTCCTTGGGCACGCCGATCAGCATGGGCGGCCGGGCCGGTGCCGGTGCGAGGACCACGGGGGATTCACCCGCCGTTGGCACGGCAGGAGCAGCGGTTTGCATGGACTCTTCTCCTCGGATTGGGTGGGAGCTGTTGATCTTCTGGCGCTGAACCCAAGCTTACATGAAGGCTTGTCGAGCTCTGCAAAACCTTCCCATGTCCCTGCTTTCCCTGATCGCCCTGTCCACGGCCTTCCACTTCTACGTCGGCCTGCGCCTGGTGCCGTCCCTGCCGGCGGACGCCGGCTGGGCGCTTTCGCTCTGGCTGGCCGTCTCGGCGCTGCTGTCGCCCCTGGGACTGCTCGCGCGCCGCCTGCTGAAGGGGCCAGCCGCCGACCGCCTGACCTGGGCCGGCATGCTGGCCATGGGCCTGTTCTCCTCGCTGCTGGTCTTCACCTTCCTGCGCGACCTGCTGTTGCTGGCCGCGGCCGCCGCCGCCCACTTCGGCGCGACGCTGCCGTCCGCGCTGGCCCCGGACAGCGCCGGCGCCGTGCTCGCACTGGCCCTGCTGGCGTCGGCGATCGGCCTCGCCAACGCGCGCCGCACGGCCCGCGTGAGGCGGGTCGACGTGCCGCTGCAACGCCTGCCGTCCGCGCTGGCCGGTTTCCGCATCGTCCAGATCAGCGACATCCACGTCGGGCCGACCATCAAGCAGGACTACCTGGACGCCATCGTCGACCGCGTGAACGCGCTCGATGCCGACGTGGTGGCGATCACCGGCGACCTGGTGGACGGCACGGTGGCGGAGCTCGCCAGCCACGTCGCGCCGCTGGCGCGGCTGCGCGCGCGCCACGGCGTCTACTTCGTCACCGGCAACCACGAGTACTACTCCGGCGTGCACGGCTGGCTCGCGGAGCTGCGGCGCCTGGGCGTGCGCGTGCTGCAGAACGAGCACGTGGTGCTGCGCCACCAAGGCGAGCAGCTGGTGCTGGCCGGCGTGCCCGACTACGGCGCGCACCACTACGACCGCGCGCATCGCAGCGACCCGGTGGCGGCGTTGCAAGGCGCGCCGGAGGACGCGGTGAAGGTGCTGCTCGCGCACCAGCCGCGCACCGCGCCGGCCGCGGCGGCGGCGGGCTTCGACCTGCAGCTCTCGGGACACACGCACGGCGGCCAGTTCTTCCCCTGGTCGCTGTTCGTGCCGCTGCAGCAACCGTTCACGGCCGGACTGCACCAACTCGACGGCCTGCGCGTCTACGTCAGCCGTGGGACCGGGTATTGGGGCCCGCCGAAGCGCGTGGGTGCACCATCTGAAATTTCCGAGCTCCGCCTGGCCGCGTCAGTCTGAGTCCTACAGTCCGGCGGCGGAATGTCCTACGTAGCTGAGCTTGAAGGGCAGAGAACACTGCCCGAATGGCACGTCCAGCATCCCTACCGTTCAGTCTTGCCGGCGCCGCCGCGGCCAACGTCATCTACCTCGGCGCGTCGCTATGCCGGCGCAAGTTCGAGCTGTTCTACCCCGCCGGCTTCGAGGACGAGACTTACCTCGTGGCCGAACGCTCGCACAAGGAGCGCGCGCACCTGGAGTGGGACACCGAGCTGCCTCCCGCCGACTTCCGCAAGCTGCTGGCGCGCGGCGAGTTCCGCGCCGTCGCCGATGCGGCGGTGCGCATCGAGTCGCGTTCGAACCTGCTTTTCTCGTTCGAGCGCATGGCGCTGCGCGACGCGGTGAAGACGCCGGCCGGCGCGCGCCTGTTCGCCACCGAGCTCTACGCCTTCCTCTACGGCCACGGCTCGCAGATGCGGCGCTTCAACGACTGGCTGGAAGCGCTGCGCGACCTGCCGCAGCCACGCAGCCCGGTCCTGACCTGGCCGGTGGCGACGGTGTTCGGCTTCATCGCACGGCCGGAGCGCCACCTGTTCTTCAAGCCGCGCGCCACGCGCAAGGCGGCGCACCTGTACGGCTACGCGCTCGGTTACCAGGCCAAGCCCAGCTGGGCGCAATACCAGGACCTGCTCACCTTCGCCACCGTGATCCGCCGCGACCTGGAGCGCAAGCCCGGGTTCAAGGCGCGCGACATGATCGACCTGCAGTCGTTCATGTGGGTCCAGGGCGCGCCGGAGTACGAGACCTAAGGCGCCGGTTCGCCGACCAGGCCGATCTTCCGCAGGCCGAGCCGCTGCGCGCTCGAGAGCGCCGCCGCCACCGCGTCGTACTTGGCGCGCGGATGCGGATGCAGGTGGATCTCCGGCTGGTTCGCTTCCACCGCTGCCTCGCGCAACCGGGTCTCCAGCGCCGCGCGATCGGCCAGCAGCTCGCCGTTCCAGCTGAAGCGGCCCAGCGCATCGACCTCGAGCTGCACCACCACCGGCGGCACGGGCGGCACCGGCGCGCTGCGTCCCGGCATCTCCACGTCCACCGCATGCAGCTGGATCGGGATGGTGATGATCAGCATGACCAGCAGCACCAGCAGCACGTCGACCAGCGGCGTGGTGTTGATGTCCACCATCGGTTCGGCTTCGGGCTCGGTGCCGGCGCGGATGTGCATGGCTCAGCGTCCCGGCGGCTCGGTGAGGAAGCCGATGCGCGCGATGCCGGCCTGCTGCGCGGCCTGCACCACCTGGCCGATGGGCGCGTAGTCGGCGCGCACGTCGCCGCGGATGTGCAGCTCGGGCTGCGGCTGCATCTGCGCGATCTTGCCGAACAACTCGGGCAGGCCGCTGGCATCCGGCAGCTTCGTGTCGAACCAGTAGATGGCGCCCTGCGCGTCCACCGTGATGATCACGTTCTCGATCTGCGGGTTCTTGGCCTGGTTCGGCTCGCGCGGCAGGTCGACGGATACCGCGCTGTTGAACACCGGCACCGTGATCAGGAAGATGATCAGCAGCACCAGCATCACGTCGACCAGCGGCGTGGTGTTGATCTCGGCGATCAGGCCGTCTTCGGAATCCTGCCCGCTGTAGCGGATCGCCATCGTCAGGGCCCCGCCGCCAGCAGCACGGTATGGAGGTCCGAGCCGAAGGCCCGCACCGTGTCCATCGCCACCTTGTTGCGGCGGACCAGCCAGTTGTAGCCCAGCACGGCGGGCACGGCCACCGCGAGGCCGATGGCCGTCATGATCAGCGCCTCGCCCACCGGGCCCGCCACCTTGTCGATGGAAGCCTGGCCGGAGGCGCCGATGCGCACCAGCGCGTTGTAGATGCCCCAGACGGTCCCGAACAGGCCGACGAAGGGCGCGGTGGAACCCACCGTCGCCAGCACCGCCAGGCCTTCCTGGGTGCGGCTGTGGACGGCGCCGACGGCGCGCTCGATGCTTTGCGCCACCCAGGTGTTGAGGTCCACCTTGCCGATCAGGCCGTCGTGCCGGCGCGCGGCCTCCAGCGCGCTTTCGGCGATGTAGCGGTAAGGGCTGCCTTTCTGCAGCGCGTCGGCGCCCTTGCGCACGCTGTCGGCCTTCCAGAAGCTCTGGTTGGCCGCGCGGCCCTGGCCGCCCATGCGGCCCTGGGCGATGAGCTTGGTGACCAGCACGTACCAGCTGCCCAGGGACATCAGCGCCAGGATCACGATGGTGCCGCGGGCCACCGGGTCGCCCTGGGCCCAGAGGGCGCCGAGGCCATAGGGGTTGGCGGCGGCGGGCGCCTGGATGGCGGGCAGCGTGCCCTGGGCGTGGGCCGCCATGGCGCCCACGGCGAACAGGAAAGCAGGCAGGATGCGGTGCATGGATGGCAGCGGAAGCCTGGGACCCCCGCATTCTGGACCACAATCAACCATGAGCAATCGATGGAAGCCCAACGTCACGGTGGCGGCGGTGATCGAGAAGGACGGCCGCTTCCTGCTGGTGGAAGAAGAGACCTCGCACGGCCTGCGCCTGAACAACCCGGCCGGCCACCTGGACCCGGGCGAGTCGCTGGTGGAAGGCTGCGCCCGCGAGGCGCTGGAGGAAACCACCTGGCACTTCCGTCCCACCGCCTTGCTGGGCGTCTACATCTCGCGCTTCGTGAAGGCTGCCAACGGCGAGGACGTCACCTACCTGCGCTTCGCTTTTGCCGGCGAACTGGGCGAACGCGACCCGCGGCTCGAACTGGACACCGGCATCGTGCGCACGCTGTGGCTGACGCCCGACGAGATCCGCGCCAGCGCCGACCGCCATCGCAGCCCGCTGCTGCTGCGCTGCATGGAGGACTACCTGGCCGGCGTGCGCCTGCCGCTGTCCGCGCTTTACACGGACCCCAGCGTCTACGACCCGCAGCCGGTCGCCGGCGCCAAGTGACTCAGAACTGGTAGCGCCGCAGGCCGCCGTCCACCGGGATCACCGCGCCGGTAATGTAAGAGGCGCGCGGCGAAGCCAGGAAGGCCACGAGGTTCGCCAGTTCCTCCGGCTCGCCGTAACGGCCCACCGGGATCTCGTGCTCCGATTGCCAGGCCCGGTACTCCGGCGTGTAGTTGCGCAGGATCTGCTCGGAAAGGATGCGCCCTGGCGGAATGCAGTTCACCGTGACCCCGTGCCGGCCCACCATGCGTGACAAGCCCTTGGCCCAGCTGTGGATGCCCGCCTTGGCGCAGAAAGCGCCGTTGATGTGCTCGGGCTCGCTCTTGCCGGTGATGTTGATGATGCGGCCCCACTTGCGGGCGACCATCTGGTCGACCAGCGCGTCGGCCACCTGCCGCGGCCGGTGGAAGTTGAGCGTCATCGCCTCCTGCCACGCCTCCTCGCTGACATGCAGGTCCTTGAAACTGCGCGAGCCGCCGGCGTTGTTGACGAGGATGTCGACCTGCCCGAGTCCGGCCAGGGCCGCATCGGCCAGCTTGCGCGCGGCATCCGCTTCGTAAAGATCGCTGTGGATGGTGACGGGCCGCGGCCCGCCGGCCGCGACGATCTCGCCGGCCAGTTCTTCCAGCTTCTCCAGCCGGCGCGCGGAGACGGCCACCCGCACGCCTTCGGCCGCCAGCGCCTTGGCGATCGCGCGGCCGATGCCGACGCTGGCGCCGGTCACCAGCGCCGTCTTGCCTTGCAGTTGCAGGTCCATGCCAGCCTCCTTCAGTCGGGCGCCAGGTGCAGCAGCGGCTCGCCCGCCACCCAGCGCCGCAGGTTGTCCAGGAACAGCCGCCGCACCCGCGCCGCGTTGCCGTCGGACAGCCCGGCGCTGTGCGGCGTGGCGATGACGTTGGGCAGGCTCCACAGCGGTGAATCGGCGGGCAGCGGCTCCTGGGCGAAGGTGTCGAGAAAGGCGCCGGCCAGCCGGCCTTGCTGCAGTGCGGCCACCAGGGCCGGCTCTTCGACCAGCTCGCCGCGCGCGACGTTGATCAAATAGGAATGGCGCGGAAGCAGCGCCAGCGCCGCAGCATCCACCATGCCGCGGGTCTGCGGCGTCAGCGGGCAGGCCAGCAGCAGCCAGTCGGCTTGCGGCAGCACTTCGCGCCAGCGCGCGGCCGGCACGGTAGCGAGGCCGCCGCCGACCGGGCTGTCCTGCTGCCGCACGACGGTGACCCGCAGGCCCAGCGCCTGCAGCAGCGGCCCGAGCCGCTGGCCGATGGGACCCCAGCCCACCAGCACCGCGTGCTGGCCTTCCAGGTCGCGCGGCAGCGCATCCGCCATCAGCGAGGCCCAGCGCTGTTCCTGCTGCGCCCGCCACAGCTGCGGCAGCCGGCGCGCCAGCGCCAGCACGCCGGCCAGCGCGGTGTGCGTTACCACCAGCGCATTGACGCCCGAAGCGGTGGCCAGCTGCACGCCGCGCGCCTGCAGCCGCTGGTAGACGGGCCGGTCGGTGCCGGCCGAGTGGATCTGCAGCCAGCGCAGCGGGCGCGAAGCCTCCAGCGCGTCGTAGAAGCGCTGCGTGTCCGGCAGCACCTGGTGCTTGGTCGAGAGGCCGGTGACGTCGCGCGTGACGAAGGCGATGTCCGCCTCCACGCCCTGCTCCGGCGTGACCAGCACATGCGGCCGGTCGGCCAGCACATCGGCGATCGCGCCGCGCAGGTCCTGCGCAGCTGCCGCCGACAGCAGGATGCGCAGCGTCATTCCGCCGTCGCCTTGGACTCCTGCACGATCACTTTCCATTTCTCGTACTCCTTGCGCACGAAGCCGGCGAACTGGGCGGGCGAGCCGCCCACCGGGTCGGCGCCTTCGCGCACCATCTGCGCCTCCATGGCGGGCAGCGCGTCGTTGACGGCCTTGTTCAGTTCGGCGATCACGGTCTCCGGCGTGCCCTTGGGCGCGAAGAAGCCGAACCAGGAACCGGCCTCGAAACCGGGGAAGCCCCGCTCCGCCACCGTGGGCACGCCGGGCAGCGAGCGCGAAGGCCGGCTGCTGGACACGGCCAGTGCACGCAGGCTGCCGGCCTGGATGTGCTGGATCACCGAGGGAATGGTGGCGACCATGAACTGCACGCGGCCGGCCAGCAGGTCCTTCAGCGCGTCGGCGCCCTTGTACGGAACGTGCGTGGTGTCGGCGCCGCTGCGCTGGCTGAGCATGAAGCCCGAAAGATGCGACGAGGTGCCGATGCCGGTGGAGCTGTAATTGAGCTTGCCCGGGTTCGCCTTCGCATAGGCGACGAATTCCTCCAGCGTCTGCGCCGGGATCGCCGGGTGCACGACCAGCACGTTGGGCACGTCGGCGATCTGCACCACCGGCACCAGGTCGACCAGCGGGTTGATCGCGAGCTTCTTGTAAAGCGTGGGATTCACCGCGATCGGCCCGACCGAATCGACGATCAGCGTGTAGCCGTCGGGCGCGGCGCGCGCCGCGATTTCGGTGCCGAGGTTGCCGCCGGCGCCCGGCTTGTTGTCGACGACGAAGGGCTGCTTGTAGCGCTCCGTGAGCTTCTGGCAGACGGCCCGCGCCAGGATGTCGGTGGTGCCGCCGGCGGTGAAGGCGACCAGGACGCGGACGGGCTTGCCGGGGTAGTCGGCCGTCTGCGCGTGGGCAGTGGGCAGGACGGCAGCGAGCGCAACGAGCGCTTCGCGGCGGGTGAAGGGAACCGAATCGATCATCGCTCGTCTCCTTGGTTTGTCATCACCGCCGCAAGCGCGGCACTACTCGCGGAAGCCCGGATCCATCCGCTCCAGCTTCCGCAGCAACGCCGGCCATTCCATCAGCCCATACGGCCGCCGCGTCCCCGGCTGGTAGTTGTTCCAGGTCTCTTCCAGCACCTCGGGCGGCACGGCGCGCAACTTCGTCTCGCAGGACATCGCGGCGATCTGCGAGCGGCAGGCCAGCTCCAGCCGGTGCGTCCAGTTGAAGCACTCGCCCGCAGTCTTGCCCACCACCAGCGCGCCGTGGTTGCGCAGCATCAGCGCCTCGCCCTGGCCCAGGTCGGCGATCAGCGAGGCCTTCTCGGATTCGTCCAGCACCACGCCTTCGTACTCGTGGTAGCCGATCTTCAGGAAGCGCATGGCGGTCTGCGTGATCGGCAGCAGCCCGCAATCGAGCGCCGACACCGCCATCGATGCCCAGCTGTGCGTGTGGATGATGCAGCCCACTTCCGGCCGCGCTTCGTGGATGGCGCTGTGGATCACGTAGCCGGCGCGGTTGATGCCGTAGTTCAGCGCGCCGAAGTCCGGCTTCGACAGGATGTTGCCCTCGATGTCCACCTTGATCAGGCAGGAGGCCGTGATCTCCTCGTACATCATCCCGTAGGGGTTGATGAGGAAGGCGCCCTCCTCGTCCGGCACGCGCATGGAGATGTGGTTGGCCATCATGTCCGACATGCCGTACAGGTCCACCAGCCGGTAGCAGGCGGCCAGGTCGACGCGCGCCTGCCATTCGGCCTCGGAACAGCGGCCCCTCATGGAAGGGATGTCCAGTACGCCGGGTCTTTTCATGTCCAGGTTTCCTTCAGTCCGCGCCCAGCGCGATGCGGCTCGGCAGCCGTTTCTCGATATTGAATTTGAGGAGGGCCGCGCAGCGGTACACGGCATGCGCGAACTTGCCATAGGGCAGCGTGAGGAACAAGGCCATGACAACCCCGAGATGGACGGCCAGCAGCAGCGCCATCGCGCCGGTGCCACGCGCGGCCAGCAAGGCCAGGCCGGTGGCGCTGGTGAGCAGCAGCAGCGCGATGAAGCCCCGGTCCATGGGCCGCTGCGCCACGTCGCCTTCCAGCGGATGCCGGCGCAGGTTCAGCCACAGCAGGCCCGCGGGGCCGGCCAGCAGTCCGATGCCACCGAGCGTGCCCAGCAGGACGGGCAGGCTGAAGAAGGGATAAGGCGCGTGCCAGTTGAAGGCATAGTGGTAGACCGTCGCCACGCTGGTCGCCGCGAAGCACAGCAGGAAGCCGTAGAAAGTGAGGTGGTGGAAGCGCCGCCGCACCAGGGTGAAGCGATCGTCTTCCTCGTTGCAGCCGTCGCCGTGGCCTCCACCCAGATACGTGAGCTCCAGCGCGTTGCGCGTCGCCTCGCCGGCGGCGCCCGGCGCCGTTGCGCCCGGCGTGACGTCGCGCCAGAACTTCGCCACGCCCAGGCTCAGCGCCAACACCACATAGAGGAAGACCACGCCGAACAAGGTCGCCATCAGGTTGTGCGGGAACACGGCGTAGAAGTTGCCGGCCAGCGGCCCGGACGCGAGCGTGCCGTTCAAGGCAAGCGCCAGCACCAGGAAAAGCGCCAGGCCGCCGGCGGTGGCCAGCGCCACGGCCAGGCCGTTGTGCCGGTACAGCGCGCCGAAGGACGGCGGCCAGGCATAGGCCGCATAGGTCTCGCGCCGCACCTTGGCCATGGCCTGCGGCACCGCCACCGCGAACTCGTGCGGCGGCGCGTACTGGCAGGCGTGCAGGCAGGCGCCGCAGTTGTGGCACAGGTTGGCCAGGTAGTGGATGTCGGCCTTCGTGAAGTCCAGCCGCCGCGTCATGGCCGGGAACACCGCGCAGAAGCCTTCGCAGTAGCGGCAGGCATTGCAGATCTGCATCTGCCGCGCGACCTCGCCTTCGCTCTCGGCGCGCGCCAGTTCGACGATTTCAATGACCCGCTGCATGCGCCGCCTCCGTCCCCGCGATCCGGCCGAAAGCCGTGCCTATGCTCATGCCGACGCCGGCGGTGTAGCCCTTGCCCAGCACGTTGCCGGCCATCATCTCGCCGGCCACGAACAGGTTTTCACTGGCCTGGCCGCCGAAATGGACGGCAGCCTTCTCATTGGTCTTCAGCCCGAGGTAGGTGAAGGTGATGCCGGGCCGCAGCGCATAGCCGAAGAACGGCCCCGTATCGATCGGCCGCGCCCAGTGCGACTTCACCGGCGCCAGGCCTTCGGTGTGGCAGTCGTCCAGCACCGTGTGGTCGAAGTGGCCGACGCGGCAGGCGGCGTTGTACGCGTCCAGCGTCTGCATGAATTCCGCTTCCGGCAATTCCAGCTTGCGCGCCAGTTCCGGCAGGCTGTCCGCCTGCACGCCCGGGAACACCGGCGGCATGAAGCGGCCGATGGCCTTGCTGTCGATGATGCAGTAGCCGATCTGGCCCGGCTGCAGCGCGACCAGCCGGCCCCACAGCGCGTAGCGCTTGGGCCAGAAGTCCTCACCCTCGTCGTAGAAGCGGACGCCGTCGCGGTTGACCATCACGCCCAGCGAGACCGCATCGACGCGCGTGCAGATGCCGCCGTCGTACAGCGGCGCGCGGGCGTCGATGGCCACGCAGTGCGATTGGGTCGGGTCGCCGATGATGTCCGCGCCCTGCTGCGTCATGTGCTTGATCAGCACGCCCTGGTTGAAGCGCGTGCCGCGGATCAGGAAGTTGTCGGCCGGCCATTCACCGCGCTCGTTCTGGCCCCAGGCTTCGCGCAGCCATTCGCGGTTGGACTCGAAGCCGCCGGCCGCCAGCACGCAGGCCTTGGCCTCGATGCGCTCGCTGCCCACGTGCGCCGCAATGAAGCGGCCGTCACGGATCTCCAGTGCATCCACGGGCGCGTCGTAGCGCACCTGCACGCCCAGGTTCTCGGCGCTGCGGTAGTAGGCGTTGACCAGCGCCTTGCCGCCACCCATGAAGAAGGCGTTGGTGCGCGCCACGTGCAAGGTGCCGGCCAGCGCCGGCTGGAAGCGCACCCCATGTTTTCGCATCCAGGGCCGGCAGGTGGACGACGCGCGGATCGTCAGGCGCGCCAGTTTCTCGTCGGTGAGGCCGCCGGTGACCTTCCTCAGGTCCTGCCAGAACTCCTCTTCGGGGTAGGCGTCCACCAGCACGTCCTGTGGTTGGTCGTGCATGCAGCGGAGGTTGCGGGTGTGCTGCGAGTTGCCGCCGCGCCATTCGCGCGGCGAGGCCTCCAGCAGGAGAACGCTGGCGCCGGCCTCCCGGGCCATCAGCGCAGCGCAGAGGGCGGCGTTGCCGCCGCCGATTACCAGGACATCGATCATCGCGGCGGATTCTCTGCCGCTTGGGCCCCGGCGGGAAGCCTGCCGCCGGCAAGGGGGTATCACGAAACCAGATGGCTCAGCTTCGCCCCGCCCCAGCGCCCGGCCTCGACCAGTTCGCGGGCACAGGCAGCCAGCACCACGCGCACGGCCAGCGCCGCCGGCGAGAGCTCGTCGTCCGACAGGCTGCACAGCGAGTTGAGGCGGCGGGCGCCGGCGTCTGAAATCTCGGCCAGCTGGAAGCGCTGCGGCGCGTCGGCAAAGCGTCCCAGCGCCGCCCAGGGCTGGATGGTGGCGCCCAGTCCGGCGGACACCGCGTCCATCAGCATGGTCAGCGAGTCGATCTCGGCGCCGACATCGGGGCTCAGGCGGCCGCGGAAGGCGGCGTCCAGGGTGCTGCGCAAGCCGTGGCCGCCACTGGGCAGGATCAGCGGCAGGCCGCGCAGGTCCTTCAACCGGATGCGCGCCGGCAGCTCGCGGCCGGCGCCGCGGGCCTGGATCAGGAACAGCTTTTCCTCCAGCAGCGGCGTGACGCTCCAGCGCCGCGCCGGGTTGGTGTCGAACAGCACGGCCAGGTCCAGCTGGCGCTGGTTCAGCATCGTCGACAGGTGGCCCGAGAGGCTTTCGACCATGTGCAGGCGCACGTCCGGGTAGCGCTCGCGCATCGCGCGCAGCAGCGGCAACCCCAGCACCGAAGCGGTGGTGGGCGCGAGGCCGACGCTGACGCTGCCCGAAAGCCGCGACTCCTGCGCGGCGCGGCTCGCGGCATCGGCATGGCGCAGGGCCAGCTGCGCCTCGCGGAAGAAGGCCAGGCCCGCTTCGGTGGGCGTCACGCCCTTGGCGCTGCGCTGGAGCAGGCGGGTGGAGAGTTCGCTTTCGAGCCGGCTGATCTGCTGGCTCAGCGCCGACTGCACGACTCCCAGGTCCAGCGCCGCGCGGCTCATGCTCCCCAATTCGACGACGCGGGCGAAGTAGCGGAGTTGGCGCAGTTCCATGCGCGAAGGTTAACCGGGCTTCGCTGCCGCGTTCCTTCCTGCTCTGCGCCCCGACACGAACGCCCAGGCGAGATGATGGCCGTGCCCTTTCAGCAGCAAGCCGCCCTGCCCGGTCGAACCCGCTGCATACAGGCCGGGAATCGGCTTGTCATTCGCGTCCAGCACGCGATGCTGCAGGTCCACCATCAGCCCGCCCTCGGCATGCACGAACACCGAGCGCACCGGCCCCAGCACCACATAAGGCCCCTCGCCCAGCGGCGGCACGTCGCCATCGCGCAGGCTGCGCGCCAGCGCCGCGACGTCCATCCCCAGCCGGCCGGCCAGCGCCGGCAGGCTCACCTCGCACACGGTCACGTCTGGCCGGTTGCGCAGGTAGTCGGGCACGTACGCATAGGCCACGCCCGGTGCGGTGGAAACGAAGTTCGGCCAGGCGGAGAAGCGAGCCGCCAGCTTCGCATCCAGCACGATCCAGGCTTGTCCACCCGGCTGCATGGGCACGCGATACGCCGGGCGGTCGCGTTCGTCGCAGAAGCGCTCCCCGCGCGCATTGACCAGCCGCGCCCCCGCGTCGAACAAGGCGGGCGAAGGCGCCAGCGCCGTCGTCACGAACTGCATCACGAAAGGCCGCAGGATCGCGGCCGGCAGGAACTCGATGGCCCAGGCCATGCCGCTCGCGAGCCAGCGCCAGGGCGGCAGGCGCCGCAGCAGGGTCTCGCGCTGCGGCGGGATGAAGCGCAGCTCCGGCCCCAGCGCCAGGTCGCCGTTGACGATGCGCGCGCCCAGCGCCTCGGCCAGCTGCTGGCCGTCGCCGGTGGCCGTGGCGTTGACTCCGCCCACCTGCGCTTCGACCTCGCCCATGAAGCGCGCCTTCAGCTCCGGGCTGCTGGTGAAGTCGCCGGCGGCGAGCACCACGGCGCGGCGCGCCCGCAGTTCCTCGGCATCACCGGCATTGCGCATCAGGACGCCGGTGACGCGTCCCTCCTCCTGCAGCAGCCGCACCACGCGCGCATCGCAGCGGATCGCCACGCCTTCGGCCCGCGCGCGCCGCTCCAGGTGGTAGATGAAGGCCCGCGAATTGGGCAGCACGTTGTGCATGCGCGGCTGGCGGTGCGGCGGCTCGGGCATCGGCCCCATGAAGCGCACGCCGGACTCCAGCAGCCACTGGAAAGTGTCGGGGATGCCTTCGCACAGCACGCGTCGCAGCGCCGGGTTGTCGCGCGGATCGAGCTCACCGTTGAAGCCGGGCATGTCGGCCCAGTGCTCCGCCGGCGAATCGACGATGCCCTTGCGGCGCTGGTGCGGTGTCTGCGTGGACGTGATGGAACCGATGGACCAGGACGTCGAGCCACCCAGGCGCGGGTTCTTCTCCAGCAGCAGCACGGTGGCGCCGGCCGCGCGCGCCTCGATGGCAGCGGCCAGCCCGGCGCCGCCACCGCCGACAACGATGACGTCCCAGGCCGTGCCGCTCAAACCATGCCGCCGTTCGGTTGCACTACCTGGCCATGCACCCAGGACGCCGCGTCGGACGCGAGGAAGCCCACCACCTGCGCCACCTCCTCCGGCGTGCCGATCCGGTTGAAGGGACTCATGGCGGCCGAGCGCGCCTTGGCCTCGTCGGTCTTGCCGGCGCGGAACAGGTCGGTGTCCACCGGGCCGGGCGCCACGCAATTCACGCGCACCTTGCGCGCCGCCAGCTCCTTCGCCATCGAGCGGGCCATGCCTTCCACGGCGGCCTTGCTCGCGGTGTACGGACCGCCACCTGGCACCGCATGCCGCACCATCGAGGTGGTGAGCGCGACGATGCTGCCGCCATCGGCCACCTCGCGCGCCGCCGCCGACAGCACGTTGAAGGCGCCGACGATGTTGGTCTCCACCAGCTGGCGGAAGTTGTCCGGGTCGAACTGCGCCATCGGCGCCGGTGGCACGTTGATGCCCGCGTTGGCCACTACGCAATGCGGTGCGCCGCCGAGGTCGCGCTTCACCGCGGCGAACACCTCGGCCACCCGCGCGGCATCACGGATGTCGGCCTGGTAGCCGCGCGTGCCCGCCGGGCCGTCCGCCGTGGAGACGAAGGTGTAGGCGACGGCGTAGCCATCCGCCACCAGGCGGCGCACGCAGGCCGCACCGATGCCGCGGGTGCCGCCGAAGACGAGGGCGATCTTCTTGTCCATGTCGTTCATGCCTTGAAGGGTTTGCCGTAGGCCGGCTCTTTGTAGGGGATGGGTGGCAGCTGCCAGGTGCCGGTCGAAGGCGGACGCACGTCGGCGTCCACGTGCACGTCGATCACGCAGGGCCGCTTGTTCTTCAAGGCCTGCTGCACGGCCGCGCCCAGGTCCTGCGGGCGCTTCACCGTCATGCCGTCGGCGCCGCAGGCGCGGGCCCAGGCCGCGAAGTCCGGGTTGTAGGGCTCGCCGGTGGCACCGTGATAGAAGGCCGTGCCGATCTCGCGGCCGTCGAACAAGCCGTACTGCAGGTCGCGGATGGCGCCCCAGGCGAAGTTGTTCCAGACGATCCAGACGACCGGCAGGTTGTATTCGACCGCCGTGCAAAGCACGTAAGGCGCCATCGTGAAGCCGCCATCGCCGACCACGGCCACGCAGGGCCGGCCGGGCGCGGCAAGCTGCGCGCCCAGCACGCCGCAGACGCCGAAGCCCATGGAGGAATAGCCCCAGCTGTTCAACATGCTCTGCGGCCTGCGCGCTTGCCAGAACTGCATGAACCAGTTGTGGTGCACACCCGAGTCCAGCGACAGGATCACGTCCTCGGGCAGCAGCTTCTGCAAGGTGCCGACCACGAACTCCGGCCGCAGCGGGCTGGTGGAATCCTCGAAGTGCGGCCGCACGAAGGCTTCCCACTCGGCTTGCCAGCCGCGCACCTGGTCCAGCCAGGGCGCGTAGCGCTTCGCTTCGATCTCGGGCCGCGCTGCCGATGCGTTCAGCAGTTGCCGCGTGAACACCTTGACGTCGGCGATCACGCCCAGGTCTGGCGCGTAGTTGCGCCCCAGCTCCTGCGGGTCGATGTCCACGTGCACCAGCTTCGTCTGCGGGAAGTTCCACGAATAGCCCGCGTGCCAGCTCGATGCGGAGCGGTCGTCGAAGCGCGTGCCCAGGGTCAGCACCAGGTCGCTGCGGCGTCCCGCCTCGTTGGCGGGATAGGCGCCGTTGCGGCCGATGAAGCCCAGCGCCAGCGCGTGGTCGCCGCGAATGCAGCCCATGCCGTTGGGCGAGGTGATCACGGGGATTTGCAGGCGATCGGCCAGCTCCGTGATCTCGGGCCCGGCTTCGGACAGCGTGGCGCCATGGCCGATGAAGATGACCGGCTTGCGCGCGGCCGCCAATAGATCCAATGCGGCGGCGATGTCGGCCTCGCTGGCGCCGGGCCGGTGCCGGCCATGCACGTGCGCGCGCGGCGGCAGTTCGACGTCCGCCTCCTCCTGGTATACGTTGTAGGGGATGTCCAGGTTCACCGGCCCGGGCCGGCCGGTGACCATGGTGTCCATCGCCTGGCGCAGGGCCAGCGGCAGCATGTCGACGCGCGTCGGCTGGAAGGCGCGCTTGGTCACCGGTCGCATCACCTGCGCGAAGTCCGCCTGGTTGTGCTTGTACAGCTCCTGGAAGGGCGCGCGGTTGTGCTGCGAGGTCGGCACGTTGGACGTGATCGCCAGGAAGGCCGAGGAGTCCGATAGCGCCGTGATCGCCGCCATCACCAGATTGGCCGAGCCCGGCCCGGTGGACGTGAGCGTCGCCACCGGCTTGTGCTTGACGCGGAAGTAGGCGTCGGCCATGTGGCCGGCGCACTGCTCGTGCCGCGGCGAGATGAGCTTGATGCGGTCGCGCCGCTCGTACAGCGCGTCGAGGATGCCGACGTTGCCATGCCCGCAGATGCCGAAGATGTACGGAACCTCCTCCTGCACCAGGTAGTCGGCGATCAGCTCGCCGCCCTTCATCTTGGCCATGTCCTTCTCCCTCAAGCCGTGATCGTGACCATGCGCTCTTCGGTCATCTCGCGCACGGCGTAGTGTGGACCTTCGCGGCCGAAGCCGCTGTCCTTGCTGCCGCCGTAGGGCATCATGTCCACGCGCGAGCTGGAAGTCTCGTTGATGTGCACGCCGCCGACCACCAGCTTGCGCGCCAGCCGGAAAGCGTCGTCCAACTTGTTCGTGAAGATGCCGGTGGCCAGGCCGTAAGGCGTGCCGTTGATGCGGGCGATGGCCTCGTCCACTTTCGCGAAGGGCTCGATGCAGACCACCGGCCCGAAGATCTCCTGGCAGGACACGTTCATCGCCGGCGAGATCCCGCTCAGCAAGGTCGGCGGAATGACGGCGCCACGCCGCTCACCGCCGGCCAGCCGGCGCGCACCGAGCGCCATCGCCTGCGCGATCCAGGCTTCGATGCGTTCGGCCGCGGCCTCGCTGATGACCGGCCCGACCACCGTGTCCGCCTTCGCGGGGTCGCCGAAAGGCAGCGCCCGCACCAGCGCGCCCAGCCGCTCCTCGACGCGCTCCCGCAGCGCCTGCTGCACCAGCAGGACCTGCACCGAGGTGCACACCTGGCCAGCCTTGCGGTAGCCCGCGTTCACCACCTTGGGCAGCGCCTTGTCCAGGTCCGCGTCCTCCGCCAGCACCGTGAAGGCGATCGAGCCCAGCTCCATCTGCGTGCGGCGCAGGCCGGCGCGGGCATGGATGTCGCGGCCCACCTCGGTGCTGCCGGTGAAGGCGTAGAAGCGCACCAGCGGCTCGTCCAGCAGCCACTGCACCACCTGCGCGCCGCCATGCACCACGGCCAGCAGGCCAGGGGGCAGGCCGGCCGCGAGCAGGCATTCGGCCATCAGGTTGGCCGTGCGCGGCGTGTGCGAGGACGGCTTCAGCACCACGGCATTGCCGGCCGCGAGCGCCGGCGCCACCTTGTGGGCGACGGTGTTCAGCGGCGCATTGAAGGGCGTGATGGCGCACACCACGCCCAGCGGCACGCGGATGGTGAAACCGAAACGGCCTTCCTGCTGCGGCGCGCCGGCCAGCGGGATGACGTCGCCGGCGAGCCGCCGCGCCTCTTCGGCGGACAGCTGGAAGGTCTGCACCGTGCGCTTCAGTTCGCCCTGCGCATCCGACTGCGTGAAGCCGGCCTCGCGCTGCATGGCGGCGACGATCTCGCCCGCGCGCTGCTCGATCTGCGCCGCCGCGCGATCGAGGATCGCGCCGCGTTCGAAGGGACTCAGCACCGACGATTCGAACGCAGCATGGGCATGCTGCACGGCCTGCCGCACCTGTTCGCGGCCCGCGCGGTGCAGCTTCCAGCAGGGCGTGAGCCGGTACTTGTCGAGGACTTCGCTCGTCTCTGCGCCGGCGACCCATTCGCCGCCGACCAGGACCCGGCACTCCGGCAAGGCTTCCATCACAGCGCCTCCTCGTGGTCCTCGGCCGGCGTCGTCACCACCAGGAACACAAGGCCGTTCGTTCCGGTGTTGGTGAAGCTGTGGCGGATGCCAGGCGGCACGTAGACGTAGTCGTGCGGCCGCATCAGGTGACGCTCGTCGTCCAGCGTCAGCACGCCCTCGCCTTCCAGCACGTAATAGATCTGTTCCTGCACCGCGTGCACGTGTTCGCCCACGTAGGCGGCCGGCGCGTAGCGCGAGATGCGGAAGTCGACGCGGCGCGAGCCGGCGTTCTCCGGGCCCACCAGCGCCTTGGAAAGCGCGCCGCCGAAGTGGCCGGGGTATTCCTTCCACGGCAGCAGCGCCATCTTCTCCACGAAGGCGGTGTCGCGCCGGGTCTTGCGGACGGTCATGGTCTTTCCTTCAGAGCCAGAGGATCTTCTTGCGGTACTCGAGGTCGGCCAGCAGCGGCTCGGCCGGGCCGGTGTGGAACACGGCACCGCGCTCCAGCGCATAGACGCGGTCGGCCAGCGCCAGCACCAGGTCGAGGTTGTGTTCGACGATGACGATGGAGACCTCGCGCCGCAGCTGGTCGAACACGGTGAACAGCTCCTGCACGACGGCCGGCGCGAGGCCTTCGAAGGGCTCGTCCAGCAGCAGCAGCTTGACGTTGCCGGACAGCGCGCGGGCCACGGCCACCATCTGCTGCTCGCCGCCGGAGAGGTAGTCGGCGGCGACGTGCATGCGCTCCTTCAGCCGCGGGAAGTACGCGAGGATCTTCTCCTCGCTCCAGGCCACGCCGTGGCTGCCGTCGGTGGCCCGCGCCAGCCGGCCCAGCGCCAGGTTCTCGGCGACCGTCATGCCGGCGAACAGGCCGCGCCCCTGCGGCACGTAGCCGATTCCCAGCCGCGCGATCTTCGGCGCCGGCAGGCCGGCGATGGCGTGGCCTTCGAACTCGATGCTGCCTGAGGCCGGCAGCAGCAGGCCGCACAGAGACTTCAGCAGGGTCGACTTGCCCGCGCCATTGCGCCCCAGCAGCGCGACGATCTCGCCTTCGCGCACTTCCAGGCTGGCGTCGTTGAGGATATGGCTCTTGCCGTAAAAGGCGTTGACGCCTTCGAACTTCAGCAGCAACGGCCGCTCGACACCCGCGGCCACCGCCGTGCGCCCGGTGACTGCCGGCGTGCCGGTGCCGGTGTAGACCTCCTGCACGCGCCGGTCCGTGCGCACCGCCTCCGGCGTTCCGGTCATCAGCACCTGGCCCTGGTTCATCACCGTGACCTGCTGCGAGAAGTCCAGCACACGGTCGATGTCGTGCTCCACGATCAGCACCGGGATGTGGTGCGCGATGGTCTTCACCAGCCGGCACACGCGCTCGCGCTCCGCCGCGGCCAGGCCGGCCAGCGGCTCGTCCAGCAGCAGCACCTGCGGCTTGGAGCCGAGCGCGATGCCCAGGTCCACCAGCCGTTGGCCGCCATAGGACAGGTCTCCACCCAAGGTGTCCTCGATGCCTTCCAGGCCCAGGAAGCGCAGCAGCTCGCGCGTCTCCTCCTGCACCTGCGCGTAGCTGCGAGCGTCGCGCCACAGGTTGAAGCGGCCCGGGTGGCGCGCCTGCAGCGACAGCCGCAGGTTCTCCTCGATGCTGAGGCCCTTGAACAGGTTGGTGATCTGGAAGGAGCGCGCCAGGCCATGGTGGCAGATGCGCTCCGGCGCCATTCCGTCCACGGGCTGGCCATGCAGCTTCACGCTGCCGGCATCCGGCCCGAACATGCCGGAGATGAGGTGGAAGGCCGTGGTCTTGCCGGCGCCGTTGGGCCCGATCAGCGCATGCACCTGGCCGGCTTGCACCGTGAGGCTCACGCCATCGACGGCGCGGATGCCGCCGAAGTTCTTGCGGATGCCGTCCACTTCCAGCACCGCACCCACGCGCGGCGCCGGGCACAGGAAGGAAGGCAGCGGCAGTCCTTCGTGGATGCGCCGCCGGCTCATGGCCGCGGACTCTTCCGGCGGCGGCTTCAGTCGGCGCCGGACCTGCTCCCAGATGCCGGCCAGGCCCGAGGGCGAGAACAGCACGAAGCCGACGAAGGTGAGGCCGAACCAGAACAGCCAGTTGTCCGTGTGGATGGAAAACAGCTCGCGGAACAGCAGGTAGAACAGCACGCCCAGCGCCGGCCCCAGGAAGCTGCGCATGCCGCCGATCACCACCATGGCCAGCATCTCGCCGGAGAAGCCGACGGTGGTCGACTCCGCCGCGGCGAGCCGGTGCGCGAACACCAGCAGCCCGCCCGCCACGCCGGTCCAGGTCATCGCGATGACGAAGGCCAGCAGCTTGTAGCGGCGCACCGCATAGCCCTGGAAGGCGGCGCGCTGCTCGTTCTCGCGGATCGCTACCAGCACGTGGCCGAAGGGCGAGCGCACCACGCGCAGCAAGGCGTACAGCGCGCCCAGCGCCACCAGCGCGGTGAAGGCATAGTAGGCGCGGTCGTCGTTCAAGTCGATCGGCCCGAGCCGCCCGCGCTCGAGGCCGCCCATGCCACCTTCGCCACCGGTCACCGCGGTCCAGCGGAAAGCCACCGCATAGGTCAGCGCACAAAGCGCCAGCGTCATCAGCGAGAAATAGACGCCGCGCCGGCGCAGGACGAGGAAACCCACCACCAGCGACAGCAAGGCCATGAAGACGGCGGTGCACAGCAACGGCATCCACACCTGCCCCGGGAACCAGTGCTTCTGCGCCAGCGCCGCCGCATAGCCGCCGACACCGAACCAGGCGGCATGGCCGAAGGAGACGAGCCCGGTGTAGCCCACCAGCAGGTTCAGGGCCATCGTCGCCATGCACAAGACGACCACGACGATGGCGTTGTCCACGGTCAGGCCGATGGCCCGCAGCAGGAAGGGCAGCAGCACCAGGCCGGCCGCGCCCAGCCACAGCGGCCGCCATGCGTGGTCCGCGGCGTGCGCCGGTCCCGCGGGCGCGGCGATGCTATTCGAAACGCTCAATCCGCTCTCCCAACAGGCCGCGCGGGCGCAGCAGCAGCACCAGGAACATCAGCACGTACATCGAGGCTTCGGCGGCCGCCGGCAGGAAGAAGATCGTCGCCCCGCGCACCACGCCCACCAGCACCGCGGCCAGCACCACGCCCCAGAAGCTGCCCAGGCCACCGATCACGACCACGACGAACGCAGCGGTCATCACCTCGGTGCCCATGGCCGGATGCACGATGGTGATCGGCCCGAACAGCGCGCCGGCCAGCGCCGCGCTCGCCACGCCCAGCACCACGATCGCCGTCATGTAGGGCTGCAGGCGGATGCCCAGCACCGCCACCATGTCGGGACGCTGCACGCCGGCGCGCACGACGCGGCCGAAGGCCGTCTTGTTCAACAGCAGCCAGACGCCCGCCAGCAGCACCAGCACCAGCGCGAGCAGCAGCAGGCGGTAGCGCGAGAACATGAAGTCGCCGACCAGCACGTTGCCCTTGAAGCCGGGCGGCATGCTGGAAGGCAGCGGCGCCGCGCCCCACAGCATGCGGATCGCCTGCTCGGCCAGCAGCGCCAGCCCGAAGGTGACCAGCAGGCTGAGGATGGGGTCGGCCGTGTAGAAGCGGCGCAGCAGGAAGCGCTCGAACAGGATGCCCAGCACGCCGACGGCCACCGGCGACAACGCCACACCCGCGCCCCAGCCGAGCCGGCGCCCGATCTCCAGCGAGAGATAGGCGCCCAGCGCGTAGAAGGCGCCGTGCGCGAGGTTGACGACGCCCCCGACGCTGAAGATCAGCGAGAGTCCGAGCGCAAGCAGCAGGTAGTAGCCGCCGAGAACCAGCCCGTTGACCAGCTGCTCGAGGAGGAAGGTGAGTTCCATCTCACATCTTGCAGGCGTTCTCCGACTTGGGCGGCGCCAGCAGTTCGAGCGGCTGGTTGGGCGCGGGCAGCGCGTCGCCGAACTTCAGGAAGTCCTTGTCGTTCTTCGCCTGGCCCTTGGCCTTGACGGTGAAGGGATAGGCTTCCTGCATCAGCTGGTGGTCCCAGGAGCGGAAGTACGCCTTGCGCGCTTTCAGGATGTCGAACTGCGCCTCCGACTCGAAGTAGGCGATGAGCTTGTCGCTGTCGGTGGACTTGGCCTCGTTCATGGCCTGCGCCAGCAGCTTGAGCGAGATGTACTCGATCCACGCGTGGTTCTCAGGGATGCGGCCGTACTTCTTCGTGAAGTCGGCCACGAACTTCTTCGAGCCGGGCGTATTCAGGTCGTGGTGCCACACCGTAGGCCAGATGCCGCCCAGGTTGCCCTCGCCGGCCGCCCAGGCGTCGGCGGTGTTCAGGTTGAAGCCCACCACCGGGTAAGGCAGGCCGAACTCCGCGTACTGCTTGACGAAGTTGGTGACCTGGTTGCCGCCCAGGTTGGTGGAGATGACGTCCGGCTTGGCCTGGCGGATCTTCAGCATGTAGGGGCTGAAGTCGGTCAGGTCCGTCGGCACCAGCTCGTTGGCGATGACGGTGGCGCCGTTGGCGGCGAAGAACTTGTTGGCCTTGGCCGAGAGATCCTGGCCGAACAGGTAGTCGGAGGTGATGGCGAAGATCTTCTTGCCTTGCACCATGTGGTCGCGCACCAGCGCCTGGCCCACGGTGTTGACCATCACGGTCACCGGGATGTCGACGTGGAAGGTGTAGCGGTTGCAGTCCTTGCCGCGCAAGGCGTCGGAGCGCGCGCCGATGCTCAGGAACAGCTTGTGGTTGCGCGCCGCCACCTGCGAGATGGTGAGCGCGGAGGCGGAGTTGATCTCGCCCATGAGCACGGCGACGTTGTCGCGCTCGATCATGCGCTGCGCCTTGGTCGCGGCCACCTGCGGGTTCACCGAGTCCTCGCTGATCACCTCGAGCTGGCGGCCCATGACGCCGCCGGAGGCATTGATCTCCTCGGCGGCCATCTTGATGCCCTGCTGCGCGTACTCACCGAGCGCCCCGAGGAAGCCGGTGAGCGGCGTGAGGTGGCCGATGCGGATCTTCTCGCCCTGGGCGCGCAGCCCCGGCACAACCAGCAGCGCCCCCAGTGCGGCGCCGGCCTGCAGGGCGTGGCGGCGGCCAGCTTCATGCGATCGCTTCGTCATCGTCGTCTCCTGATGTTCTGTAGTCCGAAGAAGCGCGACGGATGCTAGGCCAGCGCAGTGCATCGGGAAAATACCGTTTTCGTAGACGTCCTATAGGAAAAACATATGCCCCATGGACCTGCGCCAGCTTCGCTATTTCGTGACCATCGTCGAGAGCGGCAGCCTCGCCAAGGCTTCGCGCCAGCTGTTCATCGCGCAGCCGGCGCTGAGCCAGCAGATCGCCAAGCTGGAGGCGGAGGTGGGCAAGCCGCTGCTGGTGCGCACCGCGCGCGGCGTGACGCCCACCGAAAACGGCACCGCGCTGCACCACCACGCGCGCTTCATGCTGCGCCAGCTGGACCAGGCCCTGTCCATCGCGCGCCAGGAGCCGGGCACGGTGCACGGCATGGTGTCGGTGGGGCTGGCGGCGACGACGGTCTGCGCGGTCGGCGTGCCGCTGGTGCAGACGATCCGCGAGCGCTATCCGGGCGTGGTGCTCAATGTCGTCGAAGGCATGAGCGGCCACCTGACGCAGATGATGCAGCTGGGCCAGCTGGACCTGAGCATCCTGTTCTCGCGGGACGCCATCGCGGACCTGCCGTCGGAGCCGCTGCTCGCCGAGGAACTGGTGGTGATCGTGCCGCGCCACAGCACGCTGGTGCCGCCGCGGCGCACCAGGCTGACGGTGGCCGAGGCCGCGGAGCTGCCGCTGATCCTGCCCACCGGCATCCATGGCCTGCGCCGGCGCATCACCACCGAATTCGAGCGGCGCAACCTCGCGATGCGCGTGGTGGCGGAGATCGACTCGCTGTCGCTGCTGATGGCCTGCGTGCGGCGCGGCATGGGCGCGACGATCAAGCCGATGTCGGCGGCGTTGGCGGGCGACACCTTGAGCCCGGAATGGCGCTGCCTGTCCTTCTCGGATGCGCATCTGACGCGTTCCAGCTATCTCTATTCGGTGGTGCCGGAACGGCTGTCGCCCGCGGCGGCCGCCGTGCGCACCGAACTGCGGGAGACGGTGCGCATGCTGGCGCAGACGGGGCGCTGGCCGGGGGTGGAATTGCTGGCGCCGGCCGCGGCACGCGTGGAGAAGGAGGCGGCGTAGCTGGGTTCGGCTGCGCCGAACCCGGCCTACTTCAGCGCCGCGACTCCCGCCTTCGCCGCCACTTCGTCCTGCGAGCCCGTGCCGCCCGAACAGCCGATCGCGCCGATCAGCCGGCCGTCCAGCACCAGCGGAATGCCGCCGCGCGAACCGATGATGTCGTCCAAGGTCAGCAGGTAGGTGTTGCCGCCCTGGATGCCGCCTTCGAACACCTTGGTCTCGCGCCGGTACTTGGCCGCGGCGCGCGCCTTGTGCTGCGAGATGTCGATGGAGCCGAGCTGCGCGCCGTCCATGCGCCTCAGCGCCACCAGCTGTGCGCCGGAATCGACCACGGCGCAGACCAGCTTCCAGTCGCGGCGGCGCGCTTCGCCGATCGCCGCGTTCAGGATCGCGTCGGCGCGGTCGAGACTGATCGGCGCGCCGTAGGGCACATCGAAAGGCATCTTCTCGGGCACGGCGTCCAGCGGGTTGGCTGGGGCCTGTTGTTGCGCGCTGGCGGTACCGCATGCCAGCAGCAAGGTGGCGACGGCCGCGGCCGTGGCGTGCTGCAGTTTCATGGACATCCTCCGAGGGTCGGTGAATTGCTGCCGGGGTCGGCAGCGCGGCCAATGTAGGCACTTGGTGTGCGTGCCCGCCATGCGGGAAAGCGATGAGCTGTCGCGGGGAACCGACGCCCGCCGCGTCAGCGGGCGCACTCGCCGCTCATGGCGCGGCCGATGACGCTGGGTGCGTTCAGCAGGCCGTCCGCCTTGGGGCGCTGCTCCGGCTGGTGCAGGCAATCGTCGCGGCCAGCGCCTTCCACGCCCTGCTCCAGCGCGTCTTTGGGCTTGCCGCGTCGCAGCTGCTCGTTGGCCATGTCGGCCAGGCTGCGCCGTGGCGCCAGCCGGTAAGGTCCGGGAGCCACCGGCCCGGAGGGCGGCGGCAGGATCAGCGGGGCAGGCGGCAGCGCCGTCGGCGGTGCCACGCCGGGCGCGCCCCAGCCGGGGGCCGGAGCGGCGGGCACCGGGGCACCGCGCTGCTGGCCACCGGGGGCGCCGGGTCCGCCCGGGCCAGGTGCGGCTTGCGGTCCCGCCGGGCCAGGCCCTGCAGGACCCGCGGCTGGAGCGGCCGGTGCGGGCGGCGCAGCGGCTGGCGCAGCGGGTGCGGGAACAGGCGCGGCTGGCGCAGGCACGGGCGCCGGGGCAGGCGGGGCTGGCACGGGTGCGGGGGCTGGAGCAGGCACCGGCGCGGGCGCCGGCGAAGGCGCTGGTACGGGCGCAGGCACTGGCTCTGGGGCGGGTACCGGAGCGGGCGCGGGCGCTGGGGCCGGTGCCGGTGCGGGGACGGGCGCTGGTGCAGGAACCGGAGCGGGCGCGGGAACGGGTGCCGGCGCAGGGACTGGCGCAGGCGCGGGAGCGGGCACGGGAACCGGCGCTGGTGCGGGCGCTGGAGCGGGCGCAGGCACTGGCACTGGCGCCGGCACAGGAGCCGGGACGGGCGCGGGCGCAGGAAGCGGCGCGGGAGCCGGTGCAGGGACTGGCACAGGCTCCGGCGGCGGAGCAGGCACCGGCTCCGGCGGAGGCGGCACGGGAATCGGCAACGGCGGTGGTGCCGGAACCGGCAAGGGCGGAACCGGCTGTGGCTCCGGCGGCGGGGCCGGCGCCACCTGCGGGACCTCCGGCGCCGGCTCGGGCAGGTGCAACTGCGGCTCCAGCCGCAGCTCCGGCGCCGGCGCCGGCGCGGCAGCGGGCGCCTCCACCGGCGGAGCCGGCGTCCGCTGGCGGACGCGCTGCCGTTGCCGGGCGGGTTTCAGCGTGTCCGGCAGCTGGCTCGTCACCTGCATGGGCACGCTGGACTGCGGATTGTTGGAAAACAGGTCGGCCGATTCGCCGCTGCGCCCACGCGGCCCGGGCAAGGTGATCGCCCGGCTGGGCGGCACCGGGGCGGGGCTGCTGGAACTGCTGGACGACGCAGGCGCCGGGCTGCTGCTGCTCGAAGGCCGGAACGCCTGGGTCACCACGTAGCGCACCGCCTGCTGCACCGGCGTGTACTGCAGCAGGAACCAGATCAGCGCGACGTGCAGCACCCCCGTGGCGGCCAGCGCCGTCGGCGAAGGGCGCTGCCGGGGCAGCGACGCGTGGGTGGGCCGTTGCAGCATGGGGAATTGGTGGCGCTGGGATAATCGCACACATGGGTCGCAAGCCACGCGTAGTTGTCGGTCTGAGCGGGGGCGTGGACTCCGCGGTCAGCGCGTACCTGCTCAAGCAGCAGGGGTACGAAGTCGTCGCCATCTTCATGAAGAACTGGGAGGACGACGACGATGACGAGTACTGCTCGTCCAACGTCGATTTCGTCGACGCCGCCGCGGTGGCCGACGTGATCGGCATCGAGATCGAGCACGTCAACTTCGCCGCCGACTACAAGGACCGCGTCTTCGCCGAGTTCCTGCGCGAATACCAGGCCGGCCGCACGCCCAACCCGGACGTGCTGTGCAACGCCGAGATCAAGTTCAAGGCCTTCCTGGACCACGCCATGCGGCTGGGCGCCGAGAAGATCGCGACCGGCCACTACGCCCGCGTGCGCGAACGCGAGGGCCGCTTCGAACTGCTGAAGGGCCTGGACCCGGCCAAGGACCAGAGCTACTTCCTGCACCGCCTCGACCAGGCCCAGCTGTCGAAGACGCTGTTCCCGGTGGGCGAGCTGCGCAAGACCGAGGTGCGCCGGCTGGCCGAGGAGATCGGCCTGCCCAACGCGAAGAAGAAGGATTCCACCGGCATCTGCTTCATCGGCGAGCGGCCCTTCCGCGAGTTCCTGAACCGCTACATCCAGAAGGAACCCGGCCCGATGAAGGACGCCAACGGCCGCACCATAGCCAAGCACCAGGGCCTGTCCTTCTACACGCTGGGCCAGCGCCAGGGCCTGGGCATCGGCGGCCTCAAGGAGAAAGGCGCGCAGCGGGGCGGCGGCGAACACGCGCCGTGGTTCGTCGCGCGCAAGGACATGGAGAAGAACACGCTGTGGGTCGTGCAAGGCCACGACCACCCGTGGCTGCTCTCGCCCTCGCTGGCCGCCGACGACGCCAGCTGGACCGCCGGCACGCCACCCGCGCCCGGCGCCTATGCCGCCAAGACGCGCTACCGCCAGGCCGACGCGGCGTGCACGCTGCTGGACCCGACGCCGCAGGGCTTCCGCCTGGACTTCGCCGAGCAGCAATGGGCGGTGACGCCCGGGCAGTCGGCCGTCCTGTACGACGGCGAGGTATGCCTGGGCGGGGGCGTGATTACCTGACCGGGGTCTCGGACACGAAAGTCCGGATCGCATCCGTCAACGCGTGGTCCGCCGTGTTGATCGAATAGATCTCCGACATGTGGCTGTGCCCCAGCAGCAGCAGCAAGGGCGAGCAGCGCTTCGCCTCGCACAGCGCGCTGCGCACCTGGCCGGCCTGGCGGTGGAAATCCGACGGGTCCAGCTCCGCGTAGGCAAACAGCATCGGCAGCTTCGACGCCGACATGCCAGGCAGCGCCGACTGCGCCTCGTACTTCGAAGGATCCTTGCCGAAGTAGGACTGGAGCGGCGGGTTGACCTCCGCCGTCGACGGATCGAACAGGCCCGACACCATGATCGCGCCGGCGATGCCGCCGCCGCGGGCGACATGGAACTCGGGGTGGCCGACGTACTGCGCCACGTGCGCGGCGCCGGCCGAATGCCCCATCAGGAAGATCCGCTCCGGGTCGCCGCCGCGCGCCACGATGTTGGCGCGCACCCAGCGCAGCGCCGCCGCCAGGTCCTGCTGCGCGGCCGGCCACTGGTTCTGTGGCGCGAGCCGGTAGGTCATGTTGACGCCCACCATGCCGTTGGCCACCGCCCACAGCATGATGTTGTCGTAGAAGGGGCTGTCGCCGGTGCGCTTGTCGCCGCCCATGAAGGCGCCGCCGTGCACGAATACCAGCACCGGCCGCGGGCCGTCCTTCGCGGCAGGCGTGAAGACGTCCAGCCGGTGGCGCGCATCGGGCCCGTAGCGCTCGTCGCGCGTGACGGCCACGCCCGCATACGGTTCCTTCTGCTGCAGCGGCGCGTACAGCGCAGCGGTCGGCGGCGGCGCCACCACGCGTCCCAGCTTCTCCAGCTCGGCCTGGATGGCCGGCGGCACCTGCGAAGGCACGGGCCCGCTGGGAATGTCGGCCGTCACGGGCAGTGCGGTGCAGGCGCTCAGGGCCAGCGTGCCGGCGGCGATCAGGGCGCGGTACATGGCGTCTCCATCGTTGTTCGGAGACGGATTATGGAACCGCCTCAGCGCCAGGCGGAGCCCACCGTGAGGTACCAGGCGTGGTCCTGCGTGCTCCAGGCCCAGTCGACGCCGGCGTACAGGCCCATGCGCCGGGCCAGCATGTAGCGGAAGCCCACGCCCTTGCTGACGGTGCCGGCCCCTTCGGAGAAGCTGGTGTTGGTGCCCCAGGCGCGGCCGGCCCCCAGGAAGCCGATCAGGGCCCAGCGGGCATCGAGGTTCCAGCGCAGTTCCGTCTCCAGCACGCCGGTGCGCTCGTCCTGCAGCCGCCCCAGCGGCACGCCGCGCAGGTCGATGTAGGGCAGCATGAAGAAGGGCACGGAACCATTGGCGGCGCGGGCGTCGGCGCGGCCCGCGAGCACCAGCGACTTCGCCACCGGCCAGTAGGCGAACACGTGCGCGCGGTAGGACTGGAAGGTGGTGTCGCTGCCCCAGGACGGGTTGTAGAAGGTCAGGTCCAGGCTGCCGGTCCAGCCTCGCGACGGCGTGAAGATGGTGTCGCGCGTGTCCGTCTCGATGGACACGCCCAGGCCCGAAGCCGTGTTGCTGCGCACGATGGGGCCGAAGATGGCGGTGCTCTGCTCCGACCCGAAGCGGTTGTCCAGGTCCAGGTAGTTCCAGCGCGCGACGAACCATGTGTCGCTCTGGCCGATGCGCATCATGCCGTGCTGCACCGAGGCGATGCCCTGCAGGTTGTAGCGCAGCGGCCCGCGGTTGCCGCCGATGCCGTAGAAGTCCAGGTTGGCGTCGATCTTGGCGATGCCGCCGCGCCAGCGCCAGCGGCCGTCGTCGCTGGTGACCATGCCGCCGGCGAAGGCGGCCTTGGTGCCGTTCTCGGTGGCGGCGCCGCCGATGGCGTAGATGTCCGGCGGCGTCATCTTGCCGGACTCCTTGGCCTGCTGCGCCTTCTCCGCCATCGACTGGCGGAAGAACAGGGCCACCAGCCCGCCGCCGTAGCCCACCGCGGGCTCGGTGATGAAGATCGGCACCGGCAGCACGCCCTTGCGATCGAGCAGCCAGTCGGACAGGTCGATGCGGCCGTCCTCCTTGTCGCGGAAGCCCTCCAGGAAATCCGCACGCGCGCCCCAAGGCAGCACCAGCAGCAGCGTGCAAAGCGCCAATCGGACTGAAAACTGCATCGGCGCATTCTTCCCAGCACGCGCGCGCGTGCCATGAGACCTTCGTCCAATGATCCCCTGTGCATCAGGCACGGGACACTGGGCGCCATGCTCGACATTGCGCGCCTGTTCCTGTTGTCCGCCGCCCTGCTGTTCGCGGGCTGCGCGCCCGTGCTGCCGCACCTCGCGCCGACGCCGGCCATCCTCAAGGACCCGCGGCTCGATTTCGCCACGCAGCTGCCGCCCGCGCTGAAGACCACCGAGCTGCCGGTCTTCTACGCGACGACGCGCGAGCCCACGGACGGCCCCGAGCGTTATGGCAACGGCCAGTCCGAAAACGTCAACCTCGGTGTCGCCGACGTGCGCCTGGGCGAACCGGGCTGGAGCTGGCAGCAGCTGGTGGCGTCCGACATGGCCAGCAGCGTGGACCATCCGCGCGACGGCGCCGTCCTGGCGGTGAAGCCCTTCGGATCTGCCGGCCGCGGCGCGGAGCTCACCGAAGCGGATCGCGCCTTCATCCAGGCCATCGACGCACAGCTCGCGCGCACGCCGAATCCTTCGCTCGTGATGTATGTGCACGGCTACCGCGTCACCTTCGAGGAGGTGGCGGTGCAGATGGGATCGTTCGCGCATTACCTGGGCCAGGGCACGGTCGTCACCTTCCAGTGGCCCACCGGCACCAGGTTCTGGAACTACGTGACGGACTGCCCGCGCGCGCGCCAATCGATCCCGGACATCGAGCGGATGCTGGAGCTGCTCTCGCACACGCAGGCGAAGCAGGTCAACCTGCTGGCCTACAGCTGCGGCTCGCCGCTGCTGGCGGCGGCGCTCGCCAACCTGCGCGAGCACCACCAGGACCTGGACCCCAAGGCCCTGCAGCAGCGCTATCGCATCGGCAACGTCATCTTCGCCGCCTCCGACGTCGACCTGAAGACCTTCGCCCGCGACCACGTGCAGCCGGCGCTGGACCTGTCACGGCAGGTGATCGTCTACTACTCGCGCATCGACCGCGCACTGGGCTTCTCGTCGCTGATCGCCGGCGCCTCGCGCCTGGGCGATCCGAACAAGGAAGACCTGGAGGGGCTCGACCCGAAACAGCTGCGCGAGCTGGCGAACGACCCGCGGCTGCAGGCGGTGGACGTGACCGACGTGCGCGGCGCCCACGAGATGGGCGGCATGAAGGGCCACGGCTACTGGTACGCCAACGAAGTGATCTCCACCGACGTGACGCTGTCGCTGCGCTATCCGATCGCGCCGGCGCAGCGCTGCCTGCGGCAGCAGCCCGGCTCGCAGGCCTGGACCATCCCGGACGACTACCTCGATTGTCTGGCCAAGCGCTTGTTGGCCGCGTACCCCGACTTGGCGCGCTGAGCGCCGCGCGCCAGGCTGGCCGCCACCAGCGCCGCGGCCAGCGTGATCAGCCAGGAGAGATAGACCCAGAGCAGGAAGACGGGCACCACCGCGAAGGCGCCGTACACCGTCTTGTACGTGGGCACCTTCAGCAGGTACCAGGCGATCCCGCGCTTGCCCAGCTCCAGGCCGACGCTGGCGAGCAGCCCGCCGATGATGGCGTCGCGCCGCCGCACCTGCGTGTTGGGCACGAAGTAGAACAGGCAGGCCAGGCCCACCGTGCCGAGGATGGCGGGCCCCAGCTCCAGCAGCCAGTGGCGCCACGCCGGCAGGTGGCGCACCAGGCCGGCCGAAGCGCCGAAGGCATAGGAGCTCGCCCACAGGCTGGCGCCCAGCGCCGGCGGGCCGGCCACCAGGATCAACAGGAACATGCCCACGCGCAGGTGCAAGGGGCGGGCCTGCTTCACCTGCCAGATGCGATTGAGCACGTTCTCCACCGTCAGCAGCAAGGCCAGCGCGCTGACGGCCACGAAGAAGAAGCCCACCAGCGTGAGGCCGCCGGTGTTGGCGGTGAACTGCGACAGGTAGCGCAGCACGGTGCGGGCGATCGTCTCGGGCAGCAGGCCTTGCAGCAGCTGCTCCTGCAAGGTCTTGCCGGCCTTGCGGAAGGCCGGGATGCGCATGAACAGCGCGAAGCTCACCGCGAGCATGGGCACGACGGAGAGGACGGTGGTGAAGGTGAGGCTGCCGGCGACCTGCGGCAACCTTTCCTCCCGGGCGCGGCGTACGACTAGGCCGATCATGGGCCGCATTCTTGCAGCCTGGGTGTCGGCGTTATGCAACGACACCCCCTTCGTCATTCCCGCGCAGGCGGGAACCCAGGGCGCCCTGGGTCCCCACGCCGCGGGGATCACGCTAATGCAGCCTGGCCAATTGGTCCTGCGCGGCCGCCTCCACCGCGCGCTGCGCGTCTTCCGGCAGCAGGAGGCGCTCGCTCACCATCTTGTCGGCGGCCGCACGAACGGCCGCGACATAGGCGGCGTTGTCCGCGTAACGCTCTGCAACGGACAGGCGCGGATCGTGTGCCGCCTCGCGTTCGGCCCGAGTCGCGGCGAAGGGCAGCACCGCGCCCTGCAGGGGGTACAGCGTGCCAGCGCCATAGCCGGGCGAGCGCGGGTTCCAGCCGGTGTAGGTGGCGCGAGGCACCGCCAGGGCCAGCATGTGGATGCCGCCCATGGCCATGCCGTCGGCGTCCGCGCGCGGCACGAAGACCGGGTACTGCCCCAGCACTTTGGGCGGGAACACGGACTGGTCGGTGTAAGCCGCGCCCGTGTAGATGGCGGCATAAGGCAACACCGGGATGTCCTTGCGCACCGCATCCGCGGCCGGCACGAGCGTGCCGTCGGCCAGGTTCGGCGTGCGGCTGGGCGGCGGCGCGACGCCGTCCTGGATCCAGGCTTGCATGGCGGTGACCAGCGCCCGCATCGGCATGCCCGAGTGCATCGGGTTGACGGGCAGCACCATCGTGGGCGCCTGCTTCATGCGGTCGGTGACTTCGGCGAAGTGCGGCGTGCCGGCGATCATGTAGGCGCGCACGTTGTCCGGCAGCGCGATCGGCTTGCCTTGCAGGTCGGTCACCAGCAGCGAGGCGCGCGAGGCCCACCACTCGTGCTCGCTGTCGGTCTGGATGACGCGCGGGCAGGTATCGCTCTGGCGGCAACGCTGCAACAGGCCGTCGGTGCGGCCGCTCAGCGGATCCTTCAAGCTGTCGTAGGTGAAGGGGAACAGGTCGGCCTGCCAGACGGGGTCCTCGGGATGGCGCGCGTTGCGGCTCGGGTTGCCGAAGCGCACGTTGGTCGCCATGCGGCGCGCGCCGGCGACGTGCGGCATCAGGCCGTCGAACACGCGGCCGCCGGCCAGGTCCTCGTTGAACCCGAGCCACAGGAAGTCGCGCAGGTAGCGGCCGGACTGCGAGACGCCGAAGCCGATCGCGCGCTGCGGCTTGGCGCCGGCCAAGGGATTGGCGGCGCTGCTGTCGCGGCGCAGGAAGGACACGACGTCGCGCGTCGCGGCGTAACCCAGGCCGAGCACCGCCGGATCGCGTGCCGTGTAGGTCACTTCGTAAAGCGCGGCGGCATCGAAACCGCTCGCGGGCCGCGTGATCTCCACGGTCTGCGGCCCGGTCGCGCGGATGGCGAGGCCTTCCGGCTGCTGCCGCGGCGCGTCCCAGCGCGGGCGCACCGTCACCCGCAGCGAGGCCGGGTCGGCGATGGGCCACTCCAGCGTCGCCGAAGCCGGCGAGCGCATGTGGTCGAAGAGGAACTCGTCGCGCGAAGGGCCGGTCACGCCCTTCAGCACCGGCGCCTGCAGCGCGAGCTGCCCCGGCTTCGAGGGGATATCGGCCTGCCAGCCGATCCAGGCCATCGCGTAGCCCTGGCGGTGCAGGAAGCCGAGGCCTGCATCCGCCGCCTTCTCGGCGTCGTTGGCGCCGGGCTGCGTGGCATCGTCGAACAGTTGCGGCGCCAGCTTGCGGCCGCGGTTGGGCACGTCCACCAGCAAGGTGCCATTGCCCTTGGCCGGGTCGGCCGGCCGCAGGATCACGACGTCGGCCACGGCTTCCACCTTGCCGGCGGCGTCGCGCGGCGCCTGTGCGATGTCGGCGATGACGGCGTTGCGCGGGTCGGCCGGATCGACGGCAATGGTCGCGCGGCCGGTGATTCGCACGTAGGGGCCGACATCGCCGAAGCTGCGCCCCTCGAACGCGGGCTGGCTTTGCAGCACCTCGAAGCGCACCACTTCCGCCTGCGCGAAGCTGCAGGCCAGCAACAACGAAGCCAGAAGCGTCCTCTTCATGGCGGTCACTCCACCTTGACCTTGGCCGACTTCACCAGGCCGACCCAGAACTTGCCGTCGTCGACCAGGAACTTGTCGAAGGCTTCCGGCGATGCCGACACCGACACCTCGGTGCCTTCGCGCGCCAGCGCCGCCTTCACCGAAGGCTGCTGCATGGCCGCGACCGTGGCGTCGTAGACCTTCCTGACGACGGCAGGCGGCGTGCCGGCCGGCACGAACATTCCGTACCAGAACTCCAGGTTGTATTCGGGCAGGCCGGCTTCCCTCATGCCGGGCAGGTCGGGCACCAGCGCGGAACGCTCGCGCGTGCTGACGGCCAGCGCCAGCAGCCGGCCGCCACCCACCTGCGGCAGCACCGAGGGCGAGGTGCCGAAGGTCAGCTGCGTGTCGCCCGCCATGACCGACTGGATGGCCAGCGAGCCACCGCGGTACGGCACGTGCGTCATCTCGGCGCCGGTGATCAGGCCGAACAGCGCGGCGCCCAGGTGCGGCGCCGAGCCGTTGCCGGAGGTCGCGTAATTGAGCTTGCCCGGGTCCTTCTTGGCCTGCGCGATCAGGTCCGGGATGGACTTGATGCCGGTGGCCGGGTTCACCGCCAGAACCAGCGGCGAGGTCGTGATCTTGGTGACTGCCTGCAGGTCCGCCGGCTTGTATTGCAGCTTCGGGTTGAGCGCGGGGTTCACCGAGATGCTGCTGGGGCTGGCGATCAGCAAGGTGTAGCCGTCCGGCGGCGCATGCGCCACGATGTCCGCCGCGATGCTGGAGCCGGCGCCCGGCTTGTTGTCCACCACCACGGGCTGGCCCAGCGCCTTGCCGAAGGCGTCACTCATCGCGCGGGCCACGATGTCGGCGGCCCCGCCCGGCGCGAAGCCGATGACGAGGCGGATCGGCTTGTTCGGATAGGAAGCGGTCTGGGCGGCGCTGGTCACGGCGGCCGCAGCCAGGCCGAGCGCCAGCAGGAACTGCACTCTCTTCATCGGCTTGTCTCCTTGGTTTGTTCTTCAGGCCGGCATGCGCAGCACGATCTTCCCGGTGTGCCCGCCCGCCTCCATGCGGGCCTTGGCCGCGGGCAGCTGCGCGAAATCCAGCACCTGGTCGATCTGCGGCTTGATCCGGCCGGCGGCGATGTGCGGCATGACCTCGGCCACGAAGCGCGGCACGGCGGCCGCCTTCTGCGGCTTCGTGCGCAGCTTGTTCGACACGCCGAACAGCACCAGGCGCTTGGCGTGCAGGGCTTCGAGGTCGATGTCGGCATGCAGCACGCCATCGACATAGCCAACCGTGGCGAGCCGGCCTTCGAAGGCCATGCTGCGCACGTCCTCGGCGAACACGGAGCCGCCGACGGTGTTGACCACCAGGTTGGCGCCCTGCCCTCCGGTCGCATCCATCACGGCGGCGTGGAAGTCCGGCGCACGCGTGTGCAGCGCGACGTCCAGGCCCAGCGCCTTCAGCGCCTCCAGCTTCTGCGCCGAGCCGGAAGTGCCGATCACCTTCGCGCCCAGCGCCTTGCCCAATTGCAGCGAGGCCACGCCCACGCCCGAGGACACGCCGTTGATCAACAGCCACTCGCCCGGTTTCAGCCGCCCTTGCAGCACCAGCATGTCGTAGGAGACGAGGAAGGTCAGCGGAATGCTCGCGGCCTCTTCCCAAGTCAAACGTTCGGGCACCGCGATCGTCTCCGCCGCGTCCAGCAGCATGTACTGCGCGAAGGCACCGGCGCCGCGCCCCATCACGCGGTCGCCGAGGTGGAAGGCCGTCACGTCCGGTCCGACAGCGACGACCTCGCCCGCGCCCTCGCCGCCGATCGCCTTCCACTGCCCCGCCTTGGTGAGGCCGTGCCCCGCGACGAACTCGCCGCGGTTCAGCGAGGCCGCGTGCACGCGCACCAGCAATTGCCCGGGCCCGGGCTGCGGCACGGCCACGTCGCGCTGTTCCAGCTGCGTGCCGTGCTCGTCCATCTGCATCCACCAGCTTTGCATGTGCCCTCCTCAGCGGCCGGTGAAGACCGGCTTGCGCTTCTGCATGAAGGCCGTGCGGCCTTCGGCGTAGTCGGCGCTTTCGAAGCAGCCGCGGATCAGCGAGGCGCACAGCGCCGTGTCCTGGTCCGGCGAAGGCTTCAGGATCTCGCGCGTGATCGCCTTGGCCGCCATGATGGTGAGTGGCGCGTTGTCGGCCATCGCCTGCTGGTACTCGCCCAGCAGCGCGTCCAGTTCCTCCGGCGGCGCGATGCGGTTGACCAGGCCCAGCGCCTTGGCTTCCTCGGCGCCGACGCGGCGCGCAGTGAAAAACAAGTCCTTGGCTGCACCGGGCCCGACCAGGTCCACCAGGTTCTTCATCGCCGAATAGCGATAGCCCAGGCCCAGGCGCGCGGCCGGCACCGAGAAGACGGCATCGGTGGCGGCAATGCGCAGGTCGCAGGCGATGGCCACGTTGACGCCGCCGCCTATGCACCAGCCGCGGATGCAGGCCAAGGTCGGCTTCGGAAACTCGGCGATGCCCTGTAGCGTGGTCTCAGCCATGCTCTCGTAGCGGGACACGGCTTCGCGGGCGGCGCGCATGTCCTCGAACTGCGAGATGTCGGCGCCGGACACGAAAGCCTTGCCGCCGGCGCCGGAGAACACGACGAGCCGCACGCGGTCGTCGTCACGCGCGGCCGCCAGCAGCGGCGGCACGGCTTCCCACATGTCCACCGACAGCGCGTTGTGGCGCGCCGGGTTGTCGAAGCGGATCTGGAGCGTGCGGCCGTCCAGCCAGGACTGCACGCGCTCACTGGTCGATGCGTAGTTCGGTTCGGCCATCAGTACACCCCCCTGGCTTTCAGGCGCTGCAGTTCCTCGCTCGCGACGCCCAGTTCGGCGAGCACTTCCTCGGTGTGTTCGCCGCGGCGCGGCGTGGCGCGGGCGATGGTGCTGGGCGTTCGTTCCAGCTGCACGGGTTGGCCCACCAGCTGCTGCTTGCCCTGCCACTTCGACACGACTTCCTTGACCATGCCCAGGTGTTGCACCTGCGCCTCCTGGAACACCTCGCGCATGTCGTTGATCATTCCGCAGGCGACGCCGCCTTCGTTGAACTGCTGGACCCAGTACGCACGGTCCTCGTGCGCGAGCCGCTTGTTGATCTCGGCGTTGAGCGCGTCGCGGTTGACCGAGCGCGAAGCCTTGTCGTGGTAGCGCGAGTCCGTCACCCACTCCGGCGCGCCCAGGATGGCGCAGAAGCGCTCCCAGATCTTGCTGCCGAACACGGCGATATTCATGTAGCCGTCGCGCGCCTTGTAGACGCCGGTGGGGATGCTGGTCGGGTGGAAGTTGCCGGCCTGCTGCGGCACTTCGTCGTCGGCCAGCACGCGCGCCGTCTGGAAGTCCATCATGTAGACCATCGCTTCCAGCAGGCTGCTGTGCACCCACTGGCCGCGGCCGGATTGCTCGCGTTCCAGCAGCGCGACCAGGATGCCTTGCGCCGCGAAGATGCCGGCGCACAGGTCGGCGATCGGGATGCCCACGCGCACCGGGCCGTCGCCGGGCAGGCCCGTCACCGACATCAGGCCGCCCATGCCTTGCGCGATCTGGTCGAAGCCGGGGCGCTGCGCCAGCGGGCCGGTCTGGCCGAAGCCGGAGATGCTGGCGTAGACCAGGCCCGGGTTGTCCTGGGCCAGCGTCTCGTAGTCGATGCCCAGGCGGAACTTCACGTCGGGGCGGAAGTTCTCCACCACCACGTCGGCGGTGGCGATCAGCTTCTTCAGCGTCTCTATGCCCTCCGGCTCCTTCAGGTTCAGCGTGATCGAGCGCTTGTTGCGGTGCGTGTACTGGTAGTCGGAGCCGTCCTGGCCGCCCAGCGTGTCGTCGCCGCGCATGTGCTCGGGCATCTGCACCTGGATGACGTCGGCGCCCCAGTCGGCCAGCTGGCGGCAGGCCGTGGGGCCGGCGCGCACCTGCGTGAGGTCGATGACGCGAAAGCGCTGCAGCGCGGCGGAAGCGGGCTGGTGCGGCATGGCTTAGGCCCTCAGGTTGCGGACGATGGCCTGCGTGAAGCTGGCCGTGTTGCCCTTGCCGCGGATGTCGCCGGTACGCGCATTGGCGTCGGCCAGCGCCGCGGTGGTCGCAGCCGCCATCGAGTGCGCCATCTTGACCGCGCCGGGCACATTGCGGCTGTGGCCCAGCCACTCGAACATCATGCGCGTCGACTCGATCATCGCGTAGGGGTTGGCGATGCCCTTGCCCGCGATGTCGGGCGCCGAGCCGTGCGTGGCCTGCGCCATCGCCACGTCGCCATCGCCGATGCACAAGCCCGGCGCCATGCCCAGGCCGCCCACCAGGCCGGCGGCCTCGTCGGACAGGATGTCGCCGAACATGTTGGTGGTGACCACCACGTCGAAGCTTTGCGGGTCGCGCACCAGCCGCATCGCGAAGGTGTCGACGATGACGTCGTCCACGCGCACGTCCGGGTACTCCGCCGCCAGCTTCTTGCACTCCTCCACGAACATGCCGCAGGACAGCTTGAACACGGTGTCCTTGTGGATGTAGGTCAGGTGCTTGCGGCGCTGCCGCGCCAGCTCGAAGGCGGCCTTGGCGACGCGGCGGCTGCCGGCACGGGTGATCACGCGCACGGACAGCGTCACTTCGTCGGTGGGCCGGAACTCGCCCGAGCCCATGACCATGTTGCGATCCGGCTGGAAGCCTTCGTTGTTCTCGCGCACGATCACCAGGTCCACGTCGTCGTGCAGGCAACCGATGTCCGGGTACGAGCGCGTGGGCCGCACGTTGGCGAACAGGTTGAACTGTTTGCGCAGGATCGGGTGCGGGTTGATCGCGTTCGGTCCCTTGGGATAGGCGCGATGGCCGATCGGGCCGAGGATCCAGCCGTCCAGCGTCTTCAGCGTGTCCATCGTTTCCGGCGGCAGCGTGTGGCCGTGCGTTTCGAGCGCACGGGCGCCGATGGGAAGCGGCTTCCAATCGATCTTGACGCCGTGGATTTCGGCGGCGGCGCGCGCCACCTGCACCGAGGCCGGCACGATCTCCAGGCCGATGTCGTCGCCATCGAGGATGCCGATGCGCAATGCTTCGCTCATCGCGTCCTCCTCAAGGCCGGCACAGCGCCGTCAGCGCGCGCACGTCGGCCGCCCGGGCCAGCGACCAGCAGGCATCGGTGATGGCGCGCACCTTGCGCTCGCCCAGCACCGGCTCCACCAGCTGGCCGAACTTGGCTTCCAGCTGCTGGTCGGAGAGCGGCTTCTCCAGCGAGCCGATGGCGTGGTCCACGTTCACCTGGATGCGGCGGCCGTCCTTCAGCAGCGCGGCGACCTGCACCGACTCCTCGCGCACCGAGCGGTCCACGGTCGCTTCGACCTTGCGGCGCAGTTCCACCACGCGCGGGTCGGTGACGACGGCGTCGGAGAACTCCTCCTCGCCGGCGCGCCCGAAGATCAGGCCGGCGGCGCAGCCGTGGTAGACGCTGAACTTGCCCTGCAGGCCGTCCTGCGGCTCCTTCTTGCCGGTGAGTTCCAGCACCAGCGGGTGCACGCGCAGTTCGATCTTCTCCACCTGCTCCGGCCGCACGCCCTGCTCGCGCAGCTGCACGCAGGCGTCGATGCTGGGGTGGATGACGATGCCGCAGGCAAAGGGCTTGTAGGTGTTGAACGAGATCTCGAAGCGCGAGCCCAGTTCGTCGGTCACCTCGTTCCAGGCGCGCTTGTCCGAAACCACCTGCACGAAGCCGCGCGGCGCCTCCAGCGCCCGCGGGCTGGCCGTGAAGCCGCGGCTGGCCAGCAGCGCGGACATCAGGCCGGCGCGCGCGGCGCCGCCCGGGTGGAAGGGCTTGGTCATGGTGCCGAACTGCTCGCGCAGGCCCACCGGCTGCGAAGCCGCGATGCCCAGCGCCATCTGCGTCTGCTGTTCGTCCAGCTTCAACAGGCGGGCGCAGCCCGCGGCCGCGCCCAGCATGCCGGTCGAACCGGTGATGTGCCAGCCGCGGTCGTAGTGGTCCGGGTACATGGTGTTGCCGATGCGGCAGGCGACGTCGATGCCCAGCACCAGGGCGTCGATCACGTCGCGCCCGCTGTTGCCGTTCTTCTCCGCCAGCGCCAGCACCGCCGAGGCCACCGGCCCGGCCGGGTGGATGATGGTCTTCAGGTGCGTGTCGTCGAAGTCGAAGGTGTGCGAGGTGATGCCGTTGACCAGCGCGGCGCTGGCCATGTCGACCTTCTCCGCCCGCCCGAGCACGGTGGCCTGCGGCGCCGGCTCCAGCATCTGCACGGCGGCCATGGCAGCGCCGGCAGCCTCGTGCTCCGCCGCGCCGATGGCGCAGCCCAGCCAGTTGTAGAAGGTGCGGTGCGCTTCGTGTTCGACGGCGTCGGACCAGCCGCGCGCGGCATGGCCGGAAACGAATTTCGCCAGGATGGCAGTGACGGGAGGTGCCGCGGTGTCCGCGGGCACGTGGGTATTGCGAGCCAAGGAGGAAGCCTTATTCGTCGAGATGGATGTTGCGAGCCTTGGCCAGCGCGGTCCAGCGCTGCACTTCGGAACGGATGTATTGCCCGAACTGGTCGGGCGTCATGGGCCAGGGTTCGACCGCTTCGGACGCCAGCTTCTCCGCCATGTCGGGGGCCTTCAGCACCGCGACCTGCGTTTCGTTCAGGCGCTTCACCACGTCGGCCGGGATGCCGGCGGGACCGACCGAGCCGTACCACTGCATGGCGTCGAAGCCCTTGAAGCCGACTTCCTCCATGGTGGGCACGTCCTTCAGCTGCGCGCTGCGCTGCTTGCCGGTGACGGCCAGCGGGCGCATGCGGCCGGAGCGGATATGCGGCAAGGCCGCGGCGAGGCCGGGGAACATGGCCTGCGTCTGGTTGCCCAGCACGTCGTTGATGGCCGGCGCGATGCCGCGGTAGGGCACGTGCACCATCTGCACGCCCGTCTCCTGCTTGAACAGCTCCATCGTCAGGTGCGTCAGCGAGCCGGCGCCGGCCGAGCCGTAACTCACCTTGCCGTTCTGCGCCTTCACGTAGTCGATGAATTCCTGGACGGTCTTCGCCGGCACGTTGGCATTGATCGCCAGCACGTTGGGCGTGGCGCCGATCATGCCGATGGGCGTGAAGTCCTTGATGGCGTCGTAGCTCACGTGGCGCGTGGCCGGCGTGGTGCCGTGCGTGGCCACGTAGCCCTGCATCAGCGTGTAGCCGTCCGGCGCCGCGCGCATCGTGCTCTGGCAGGCCACCACGCCGCCGCCGCCGCTCTGGTTTTCGATGACGAAGGTCTGCCCCAGGGCCGCGCCCCAGCGCTCGCCGACGACGCGGGCGATCATGTCGTTGCCGCCGCCGGCCGCGACCGGCACGATGTAGCGAATGGGCTTGGTCGGGAAGGCCTGCGCGATGGCGAACCGCGGCAAGGCGGCCGCGAGCGACGCGGCCTGCAGAAGCTGTCGGCGTTTCATGGTCCTGCTTGTCTCCGTGTTTATGGGGCGCATCTTGGCGGCCGGCGCTTCTGTTGTAAATTGCATCTTTCGGAAGTCTTGATCCGTTCGTTGCATCAATGAAACCCTCCCTTGCCGACCTGCGCGCCTTCGTCACCGTGGGCCAGCTGCGCAGCTTTGCCGGCGCCGCCAAGGCGCTGCACCTGTCGCAGCCGGCGCTGTCGCGGCGCATCGCCAACCTCGAGGACCAGCTGGGCGTGCGCCTGCTGGATCGCACCACGCGCAGCGTGGAGCTGACGGCGCTGGGCGAGCGCTTCCTGGGCCAGGTGCGCACCGCCATCGACGACCTGGACCGCTCGGTGGTGAGCCTGCACGACGTCGCGCACCTGGAGGCCGGCGACGTGACGGTGGGCTGCGTGTTCAGCGCGGTGCACCAATTCCTGCCGCCGGTGATCCGCGCCTTCCGCGAGCAGCACCCGCGGGTGCTGGTGCGCATCATCGAAGAGGGAGCGGACGAAGTGCTGGCCGTCGTGAAGTCCGGCGAGGCGGACTTCGCGCTGAACTACACCGGCATGCAGGACCCGGAGGTGGAGTTCACGGCGCTGATGAAGGAATCCTTCGTGCTGGCCTGCCCCGCGGCGCACCCGCTGGCGCGCCGCCGCTCGGTGCGCTGGGAGGAGCTGGCGGACCACCCTTACGCGCTGGTCTCGCAGGCCAGCCGCAACCGCGTGCTGATCGACCAGGCGCTCGCCGAGGCGGGCACCCTGCCGCGGCCGGTGCTGGAAGTGCAGCACGTTTCCACGCTGATCGACCTGGTGGAGCACGGGCTGGCGGTGGGCATCGTGCCGCAGCTCACGCTGCCGGGCGACGCGTCGGCGGTGGTCGGCGTGCCGCTGGAGGAGCCGGCGATCACGCGCACCATCGGGCTGATCCGGCGCCGGGGCCGAACCTTGTCGCCCGCGGCCGAAGGCTTCGCGCGGGCCTTGACGCAGGCGGGCAAGGCCAGCGGCAAGGCGCCGCGGCGCAAGGCGGTTTAGGACTTCGCCGCATCCAGCCAGCGCGCGAGCGCATCGAACCCGCGCCGCGCACCGAGTGCCATGCAGGCCGTGGCGGCCAGCATGCCGGCCAGGTGCAGGCCCGCCACTGCGGCGGCCAGCAACAGCGGCTCGGAGCCCATCGTCACGCCCGTCGCGCAGATGGGCGCCAGCAGCGGCACCAGCATCAGGCCCGCGCCCTGGACGGTCGCCATCAGGAAGGACCACAGCGCCAGCCCCGCATGGCCGACCGCCTGCCACGCGCGCGGTGGCTCATGCGAGTGGAAGCGCCGCGCGGCCAGGCCCAGCATTCCCGCCGCCGCCGCGGCCGGAAGCGCCAGCCCGTTGATGTCCAAGGCCGCCCGCAAGGCGGCGAATGACGCGGCGGCCGCCAGCGCCACGCCGGCGAGATGGCCGCAGGCGATGGCGGCGAGTGCCGGCAGCGGCCGCGCGCGGCCGGCACAGCCGATGAAGATCCAGCCGCTGGCGGGATTCAGCCCGTGCAGGGCGCCGGCCGCCGCCATGGCCAGCCAGGGCCACAGGCTCGCTACGTTCGTTGCCACCGCGTGCTCCTTGTCGTGTCAGGAGGACTCTAGGCAGCCCGGCGCGAAGGTGGGAGTAACAAGATCGTCGCGAATCGGCGGTAGGCGCGCTACTACAGGAATGCGCGACGCTCCCGGCTCGGCAACTGCGCCACCGGCCGGTAACTTGGGGTGCAAACCCAAGGAGAACCCGATGGCTCAGCACGATGCAACCGTTCTGCTGGATCTCGACCACGACGAGGTGATCGGCATGTTCGAGCAGTACAAGGCCGCGCACGACGGCAGCAAGCAGCAGCTGCTCGCTTCGAAGATCTGCCGTTCGCTGCTGGTGCACATGCAGATCGAGGAAGAGATCTTCTACCCCGCCTTCATCCGCGCGACCGGCGACAAGTACCGGCTCGAGGATTCGCTGAAGGAGCACAAGGAGGCACGCGAACTCATCGCCAGGATCGAGGCCGACCGCCAGAACGCCCGACTGATGCTGGAGCTGGAAGACGGCATCCTGCACCACGTGAACGACGAGCGCGAGAAGATGTTCCCCGAAGCGCGCCGCGCCAAGGGCATGGACCTGATGAAGCTGGCCGACCAGCTGCAGGCGCGCAAGAGCGAGCTGATGGCCGGCGTTCCGGCCTAGGCGCGGTCCACGCGGGCTGCATAGCACCCGAACTTCGCGTAGTGCGCATGCACGTACGCGGTTTCGGGCTGCGCCAACAGCAGCTCGATGCCCGCCTCGAACTCCTTCCCGTCCACCAACTCCGCGCCGACGATCATCCCCTGCTCGTCGAACGCTCGCAGCGACAGCACGCGCCTGCGCATGACATCCGGCACGACGTCGATCTCATCGAAGGTCTGCCGCTCGCCTTCGAGCACGAAGATCGCATGGCTGGCCCGGTAGGGGCTGGCCGCGCTCTGGTGCTCGTAGTTCAACAGCAGCAGGCTTTCACCCGGCTGCGCATCGCGCAGGGCGATGCGATCCGGATAACCAGGAAAGGAATCCGCCACGCGCCGCAACACGCCGCGTTCGGCAAGCTCGTGTTCGTCGAGGCCGGCGAGGCGAAGGAAGTTGGCGGCCGGCAGGCCCTGGATCCGGAAGTGCATGGCTGGCTCCTCTTGCGATGGAGCCACTTTGCGCGCAGCCGGCGCGCCAGGCTGGCCGCTTTCGGACCTGCTATTTCCGCAGGATGCTCTCCATCTTCTTCCCCTTCGCCAGCTCGTCGACGAGCTTGTCCAGGTAGCGGATCTTCTGCATCAGCGGGTCGTCGATTTCCTCCACGCGCACGCCGCAGACCACACCCTGGATCAGCGCAGTGTTCGGATGCATCGCAGGCGCCTGCGCGAAGAAGGTCTCGAAATCGTTCCCGCTCTCGATCTGCCGCTGCAGCCCCGCGCCGTCGTACCCGGTCAGCCAGCAGATCACCCGGTCGACTTCCTCCTGCGTCCGGCCCTTGCGTTCCGCCTTCTGCACGTACAGCGGGTAGACCTTCGCGAAGGCCATGGCGAAGATGCGATGGACGGCCATGTCCGCGCTGCGTTCAGGGCGCCGGCGCTTGCGCCAGCCGGTAGATCAGCAGCGCCGCCCGGATGGCGCCGCGCTCGATCGAAGCGATTTCCAGGTCCTCGTCGTCGGTGTGCGAACCGCGGCCCTGCGCGCCGAGGCCGTCGATGCCGACGGTGTACGGCGCGACGAACTGCACGTCGCCGGCGCCGCGCATCGAGGGGTCGAGCACTTCGATGCGGCCCAGCCCCGCGTCCTGGCTGGCCTTGGAATAGATCTCCACCAGCTTGCGCCCGGCGTCCGTGGGCGGCATCGGCGGATAGCTTTCGCTGAAGCTGATCGTCGCCGAAGTGCCCGGCAGGTTGCCGGTGGTGACGATGGCCCGCATCTTCTGGCGCGCGCGTTCGCCCTGCTCCGGCGACAGGTAGCGCAGGTCGCCCAGCACCTCGGAGTCGCGCGCGATCACGTTGGACTTGCCGAAGGCGCTGGCGGTCGCCGTGTCCTCGGCGTACGAGACATTGGTGCCGCCGAACACCAGCCCAGGGTTGAAGGTGAGGCTGGGCTCGATCACCTGCTCCCGGAAGGCGTTGAGGATGCGCGCCGTCTCGTAGATGGCGCCGTAGCCCGATTGCGCCGAGAACACGCCCATGGAATGCGCCGCCTTGCCCTGGACCTTCAGCACCCAGCCACCCGAGGAGCGGCGCGCGATGCTGGCGGTGTCCACCCCGTCGTGCTTGCTATTGCCTTCGAAGGACAGCGCGTAGTCGGCGCGTTTGCCCATCTCCACCATGTCGGCGCGCGCCACCTTCAGCGGCTGGCCGCCGCGCTCCTCGTCGCCGGTGAACATGACTTCGACGTTCGCGCCGTCCAGCGCGCCCACGCTCCTGAGCGCGCGCAGGGCCTCGAGCATGATCACGTCGCCGCCCTTCATGTCGTTGACGCCCTGGCCGCGCACGCGGTCGCCCCGGCGCTCCCACAACGGCACGGAGCTGCCCTTCTCGAACACCGTGTCCAGGTGACCCAGCAGCAGCAGGCGCTTGCCCGGGCCGCCTTCGTGCACGGCGACCAGGTGGCCTGCGCGCTTCATGGCCGGCGGCATGGCGATCCAGCGGGTCTTGAAGCCCAGCGCATCCAGCTCGGCCCGGTAGATCTCACCGACCGCCCGCACGCCCTCCGGATTCAGGGTGCCGCTGTTGATGCGGACCGATTGCTCCAGCAGCTCCAGCGCCGCCGGCGAGCGCTGCTTGACGGCGGCGACGATGCGCTGTTCCGTGTCCGTGAGCTGGGCATGCGCCGTACCGGCGAGGAGGAAGGCGATGGCGGCCGTGAATCGCATGAGCATCCAAATGACTCCGAAACAGGAAGGATGCCCATCATGATTTGCCGCGGCGCCCGCGGCAATCCCGCCGAACCCGCGGGGCTCAGAACCGCAAGGTCACCCCGGTGTCGAAACCCGTCGTCGTCGTGAGCGCCTGCTTCTTCGCGCTTGCCACGTCCGCGTACAGCGACGTGCGCTTGCTCAGGAAGTACTCGTAGCCCAGGCCGTACTTCACCAGCGTGTTGTTGTCGCCAGGCGGGTTGAGCCGGGCGGCCAGGGCGTGGATGACGCCGGGGCCGGCGGTCACGTTCAGGCCCAGGCTGACGTCGACGCTGTCATCCAGCAGCGCGCTGCGGCCGCGGCCGTAGCCCAGGATGGGCCTCACGCCACCGAAGTCGTAGGCCATGGTCGCCACCAGCAGCCGCGGGTCGTGGCCCGTGCCGTTGTTGCGGGTCTGGTCGAAGCCCACGCCTGCATACAGCGCGCCGGCGCGGTACTCCACGTTGCCGCCCACGGCCCGGCCCAGCGTGCCGCGGCTGCCTTCGTTGGGCGAGTAGGCGACCTGGGTCGTGAAGCCGCCCATGGACGGCGACTTGTAGCTGATCTGGTTGTCGTTGCGCACCGCTTGCACCGGGCCCGTGCCGTCCGCCGCGCTGTAGCCCGGGAAGGTGTGCAGCTGGCCCATCTGGGCGATGCCGTTGTACGAGAACGGGTCGGCGGCGATGGCGACGTAGAAGGCCGGCAGGTAGTCGCGCCCCATGATCAACTCGCCCGCCGAGCCGCCAAAGGTGACGACGCTGCGCCCGAAGAAGGCCTGCGTGCCCTGCATCGCGCCGGTGTCCGGCATGAAGCGCATCTCCATGTTGAAGCCGGCGCGCAAGCCGCCCCCCAGGTCCTCGGTGCCGCGGAAACCCAGGCGCGAGGCATAGGCCTGGCGCACGTCCCACTTGTCGCCGCCGGGGCCCGTCACGCCGTTGCCGCCGGACAAGGGCGTGGTGCCGCCGTTCTGCTTGGTGACGCCCACGTCCACGATGCCGTAGATGCTGACGCTCGATTGCGCCAGCGCAGGGCCGGCGAGCGCCGAACAGATGCCCAGCGCGATCCAGGTTTTCTTCATTTCAGTCTCCGTTGTTGTTCGTTTCGGGGTCGGTGATGGCTGCTTCAGGCGCGCGCCGTCCGGGGAAGGCCGACGAGGGCCTCCCGGGCGGGTTGCGATGAAGCGTTGGAGCGATGGACGCGGCTCGCTCCCGCGAGCGCGGCGTCGATTCAGTTCAAGGGTTTGGCGCGGGGCGGAAGACCGGCTCCCAGTCGTACAGCAGGTCCAGGGGCGAGGCGACCGGGGCCAGCATGCCTTGGCGCACCATGGTGCCGACCAGCGTCTCCCACATGGCCGCATTGGCCGCGCGGCCGCTGGGCAGCGGGTCGGGCTCGGGGGCGATGCGCTGCAGGTCGGCGATCACGCCGGGCGCCGCCGCGCCGCCGGCCAGGTAGTCGCGCACGACCGCGTCCATGCGCCGGCACACGAGTTCGGGCACGGCCGTTCCCGCGTGGCGGCCGTCGACGACCATCAGGTGGTTGGCCGGCACGACGCCCGTGCTGGCGCGCCATGCGCGGCTCGCGGCCTCGGGGTCGGCGATGAGCGTGCGGCAGCCTGGCGGCACCGAGTGCAGGCCGATGGCGACGTCGGCGGCGCCGGAGGCCAGCAGGCCTTCCAGGGTTTCGCCCTTGCGGGTGACGGAGCCTTCGGGCCGGCGCAGGCCGGGCACCGGGTCGTCGCCGATGAACATCCACTTCACGCCGCCCAGGTCCAGGCCCAGGTAGTCCATCAGGTACTGGCGCGCCCACAGCGCCGTCGGCTGCGCCCAGGTGCGCACGGCGATGGTGGCGCCGGCGATGTCCTCGGGCTTCGTGAACTTCGAGTCCTCGCGCACCACGACCTGGTCCAGCGGGAACTGGCGGAACGGGAAGATCGGCAATGCGATCAGCGCTGCGCCGGCCTGCTTCGCGATGAGGTACGAGGACGGCGACATCTCGCAGACGTCGTAGGCGCGCTCATGCAGCATGGCGCGCATGGCATTGAGCAGCGAGCCTTCGTAGCGCGCGATTTCCAGCGTCAGGCCTTCGTGGGCCTGCCCGTCGAAGAGCGCATCGTTGTATTCGTAACGCCGCAGGGCAGCGAGAAGCTTGGTGTTGTCCATGTCGTTGCGGAAACTTTATCCGCAGCGCGGGCCTGCCGTCGATTGAACAAAAAAGCGGCGCCCTTGAGCGAATGGTTAACGCCCGCGCCGGCTGTTAACCGTTCGGTCAAGGCCCGCGCGGCATTTGTCAATCGACACACCCGCGGGCTGGCGACAACATTCGCCGCCTCCAAGCCAAATCGGGTTCCCCCAAAGCATGCCAAGCCAGATCGTGGATATCCATCCACACATCATTTCCACCGACACGAGCACCTATCCCCGGGCCCCGCTCTTCGGCAACCAGTCCACCTGGTCGCAGGAGCGGCCCACCACGCCGGAGCAGCTGCTGCAGGCCATGGACGACGCCGGCGTGGCCAAGGCCGCCATCGTGCAGGCCTCCACCTGCTACGGCTTCGACAACTCCTATGTCGCCGACGCGGTGGCCCGCTACCCCGAGCGCTTCACCGGCGTGTTCTCGGTCGACATGGTGGCCGCCGACGCCGCCGAACGCATCCACCACTGGGTCGGCCGCAAGCTCACCGGCCTGCGCCTGTTCACCAGCGGCAGCACCATCGTCGGCCAGGCGCCGGGCCTGGCCGACCCGCGCTCGTTCGCCGCCTGGGACTGCGCCGTGGGCCTGGGCCTGCCGGTGGTCGTGCAAATGCGCACCCAGGGCATGCCGGAGCTGCAGGTGCTGCTGCAGCGCTATCCCGGGGCCACCATCATCATCGACCACATGTTCAACGCGCCGCTCGACGCGGGGCCGCCCTATGCCGCCGCCGAGCCGCTGTTCCGCCTGGTCGACCACCCCAACGTCTACCTCAAGCTCACCAGCGTGATCGTGCGCAACAGCCACAAGGGCCTCGCCACGCCGGAAAGCTTCTTCCGCCGCGTCGTGTCCGAGTTCGGCGCTTCGCGCATCGCCTGGGGCTCCAACTTCCCGGCCACGCCCGGCTCGATGCCCGAACTGCTGCAGGAAGCGCGCTCGGCGCTCGCCTGGGCCAGCGCCGAAGACCAGGCCTGGATCTTCGGCGGCACCGCCGAAAAACTCTACCCCGCACTGCGCACGGAGGTGAACGCATGATGAAGCTCAAGACGATGGTCGGCGACCATCCCATCACCCTGCCGCTCAAGCGCGGCGAAGTCGCGCCGCAAGGCGTAGCCCTCGACATCGCCGATGTCGCGCGCGCCAGCAGCGCCTTCAAGCGCGTCGTGCGCGGCATGGAGTTCGACGTGGCCGAACTGGCCATCGTCACCTTCCTGATCGCCAAGGCGCACGGCAAGCCGCTGGCGCTGCTGCCCGCGGTCGTCGCGGCGCGCTTCCAGCATCCCTTCCTGGCCTACAACGCCGCGCGCGGGCCGCTCACGCCGGCAGGCCTCGCCGGCAAGAAGATCGGCATCCGCTCGTACTCGGTGACGACGGGCGCCTGGATGCGCAGCATCCTCTGGCACGACCACGGCGTGCAGCCGGACGCGGTGCAGTGGATCACGCTGGACGAGCCGCACGTGGCCGAATTCCAGGACCCGCCCAACGTCACGCGCGTCGGCGGCGGCAAGGACATGGTGTCCATGCTGCGCGACGGGGAGATAGCCGCCGCCATCCTTGGCGAAGGCCTGCCCAAGGAAGACTGGTGCCAGCCCCTGATCGCCGACCCCGCAGCCGCCGCGAGCGACTGGCAGCAGCGCCACGGCGCGATCCAGATCAACCACATGCTGGTGGTCAGGCAATCGCTGCTGGATCAACACCCGGAAGCCGTGAAGGACGTCTACCAGGCCTTCGCGCAAAGCCGCGGCATCGCGCTGGCGGCCGGCGCCGCGCCGCTGCCTTTCGGCTTCGAAGCGAACCGCCGCAACCTCGAGGTCGCCATCGCCTGCGCTTACGAGCAGCGCCTCATCCCGCAGCGCTACTCCGTCGACGAGCTCTTCACCGACGTGACCCGGGCCCTGGCCTAGACCCCGACACCCCAGAACGACAAGGAGCCATCACTTGATCATCGATTGCCACGGCCACTACACCACGGCCCCGCGCCAGCTGGACGACTACCGGCGGCTGCAGGTTGCGGCCTGCGACTGCGTCTCGCGCGGCGAGCCCTACCCGGCCATCGCCGACCCCTCGATCTCGGACGACGAAATCCGCGAGACCCTGGAGAAGGCGCAGCTGCGCATCCAGCGCGAGCGCGGCACCGACCTGACGATCTTCTCGCCCAAGGCGGTGGGCATGGGCCACCACATCGGCGACGCGCAGACCAGCGCGCGCTGGGCCACCGTCTGCAACGACCTGATCCACCGCATCTGCGGCCTGTACCCGACCAAGTTCGCCGGCGTGTGCCAGCTGCCGCAAAGCCCCGGCGTGGCGCCGGCCAACTGCATCCCGGAGCTGGAGCGCTGCGTCAAGGAGCTGGGCTTCGTCGGCTGCAACCTGAACCCGGACCCCACCGGCGGCTACTGGAAGGACCCGCCGCTGCACGACAAGTGGTGGTACCCGCTGTACGAGAAAATGGTGGAGCTCGACGTGCCCGCCATGATCCACGTCAGCGGCTCGTGCAACCCGCACTTCCACGCGACCGGCGCGCACTACATCAACGGCGACACCACCGCCTTCATGCAGTTCCTCACCTCCAAGCTGTTCCAGGACTTCCCGACGCTCAAGTTCGTGATCCCGCACGGCGGCGGCGCGGTGCCCTACCACTGGGGCCGCTACCGCGGCATCGCGCAGGACCTGGGCCTGCCGCCGCTGCAGGAGCTGCTGCTGGAAAACGTGTTCTTCGACACCTGCGTGTACCACCAGCCGGGCATCGACCTGCTGCTGAAGGTGATCCCGCCGGAGAACATCCTGTTCGCCTCGGAAACCGTGGGCGCCGTGCGCGGCATCGACCCCACCACCGGGCACCACTACGACGACACCAAGCGCTACATCGACGCCGCGACGCAGCTGAGCGCCGCGGACAAGGCGAAGATCTTCGAAGGCAACGCGCGCCGCGTCTACGCGAGGCTGCAGGCATGAGCGCCGCCACGCCTTTCGAGCAGGCCAAGGCCTACGGCACCGCGACGATCTACGAAGCGCTGAAGATCGACACGATGGTCGACCCCGCCATCCGCACGGTGTGGCGCGGCGCCAAGCTCGCCGCGCCGGCCTACACGGTGCAATGCGCGCCCGGCGACAACCTGGCCATCCACGTGGCCATGGAACGGGCGCCGCGCGGCAGCGTGCTGGTGGTGGACGCCGGCGGCTTCGTCGCCGGCTACTGGGGCGAAGTGCTGACGGTGGCGGCCGAAGCGGCCGGCGTCGTCGGCCTGGTGATCGACGGCGGCGTGCGCGACACCGAAGCCATCGCCGCGCATGCCTTCCCCACCTTCGCGCGCGGCATCTCCATCCGCGGCACCGTCAAGGCCAGCATGCCCGGCACGGGCAAGCCGGTGCGCATCGGCGGCTGCCCGGTGGCCACCGGTGACATCGTGATCGCCGACGACGACGGCATCGTCGTGGTGCCTGCCGCGCGCTTCGACGAGGCGCTGCAGAAGTCGCAGGCGCGCGTGGCGAAGGAACTCGAGATGATGGACAAGCTGCGCGCCGGCGTGAGTTCACTCGAGCAAATCAAAATGACCCAGTGGCGCGACAAGTAGCGCCTTTCCCATCGGAGACAAGAACATGACCGACCGCCGCGAGTTCCTCGCCTCCCTGGGCGCCGCCGCGCTCACCGCCGGCGCGCCGCTGACGAGCCGCGCAGAAAGTGCCTGGCCCTCGGCCCGGCCCATCACCTACGTCGTCCCCTTCTTCGCCGGCAGCAGCGCCGACGTCGTGGGCCGGCTGATGGCGCAGAAGCTGGGCGCCGCGCTGCACCAGTCCTTCGTCGTGGACAACAAGGCCGGCGCCGGCGGCAGCATCGGCGCCTCCGCCGTGGCCCGAGCCGCCCCGGACGGCTACACGCTGCTGGGTGGCACCAGCGGCACGCAGGCCGCCAATGCCACGCTGTACCGCTCCCTGCCCTACGACCCAGTGAAGGACTTCGAGCCGGTCGCGCTGATCGGCTCGGTGCCCAGCGTGCTGGTGGTCAGCCCCAGCCTCGGCGTCAACACCGTGGGCGAGCTGATCGCGCTGATGAAAAAGGACGAACAGCACCGCACCTTCGGCTCGGCCGGCGCCGGCACCTCGCCGCACCTGGCGGGCGAGCTGTTCTCCGAGACGATCGGCGTGCCGCTCACCCATGTGGCCTACAAGGGCCAGCCCGCCATCCTGGACGTGGCCGGGGGCCGGCTCACCTTCATGTTCGACCAGCTCGGGACCACCCTGCCCATGGTGCAGTCCGGCAAGGTGAAGGCGCTGGCCGTGAGCTCGCCGAAGCGGGTGAACGCGCTGCCCAAGGTGCCGACGATGATCGAGTCCGGCGTGGCCGGCTTCACCGTGATGTCCTGGCACGCGATCTTCGCGCCCAAGGGCACGCCCAAGGCCATCGTCGACCGCTTGAATGCGGAGGTGAAGAAGGCCGTGCGCGCGCCCGATGCCGCGGCCGCCCTGGACAGCATCGGCCTGCAGGTTGCCACCAGCACGCCGGCCGAACTGGGCGCCCTGGTCGCGCGCGAGATCCCGCGCTGGGGCGAGGTGATCCGCAAGTCCGGCGCCACGCTGGACTGAGCGCAGCTTCAGGCGTAGTGGGGGCGCAGCCCGGCGGCTGCTTCCTCCAGGCAGGCGATCATCAGCCTGGCCGCGGGCGTCAGCGCGCGGCGCTTGTCCCAGAACACCCCGGAGCCGCGGATCAACTGCGGCAGCGCCAGCGGCAACCTGGCCAGCGGCTCCGCCGGGTCGCGCGCCACCGCGCCGGCCATCGCGCCGATGCCGTCGCTGGCGTGCAGGTAGGCGCGGGCCAGCGTGGTCGACGAGGTCTCGATGTAGTCCTTGGGCCGGATGTCGTGGCTTTCCAGGATGCGCTCCAGCGGGTCGCGCAGCAGCGCGCCCACGGGCGGCAGCACCCACGGGTAAGGCTTCAGGTCCGCCCACTTCAGCTTCTTGCGGCCAGCCAGCGGGTGCGCGGGCCGCACCAGCAGCGACACCGGCTCCTCCAGCAGCTCCTGCTCCGCGATCGTGTCCTGGCCGTCGCGCGCGGGCAGGCGGCCGACGATCATGTCCAGCTTGCCCTGGCGCAGCTCGGGCATCAGCGTGGCCATCATTCCCTCGGTGACGAGCACGTTGACGCGCGGCTCGCGCTGTTTCAGCAGCGCCAGCGCCTTGGGCAGCAGCGCCGTGACGGAAGCGGGGAACACGCCGACGTTGATCTTGTCCTCCGAAGGCGAGCTGAGCGCCTTCAGCTCGGCGCGCGCCTGGTGCAGGCTCACCAGCATCTGGCGCGCATGCCGGATCAGGCATTCGCCGTGCGGCGTGGGGCGCAGGCCCTGCGTCGTGCGCACGAACAGTTCCAGGCCCAGCCCGCGTTCCAGTTCCGCGAGCGCCTTGGACACCGCGGGCACGGTGACGTGGGTGATCTCGGCCACCTCCTTCAGGTGGCCGAAATCGTCGAGCGCCACCAGCAGGCGCAGCTGGCGCGCCTTCAAGGTGACCTGGAGATAGGAATCGATCTGCGACATGACTTAACCGTTGGCTCAACGCGGGCCGGCCAATTACTCAATCGACAGGCCCGTGGCGCGCATGCAAACTGCGGCCCATTGTGCAGCAGCGGGCTGCACGGCCATTTTCGAGAACCAAGGAGCCAACATGGCGAAATTCGTCGGGGCCATCGGGACATCGCATTCGCCGCCGATGTTCCTGGAGGTCCAGTACTGGGACAAGCACGCGGAAATCGTCGACCGCAAGAACGAGGAGCTGCAGTCGCCGCGCACGGGCCGGATCACGCCTTATGAAGGCCTGGTGCAGGAAGTGGCCGCCTCGGACCCGCAGCTGCTGGAGCAACTGACGCCCGAAATCTTCGCGGCCAAGTACGAGCGCATGCAGGCGGGCGCCCAGCGCCTGCGCGACATCACGACCGAACTCGCGCCCGACGTGGTGATGGTGATCAGCGACGACCAGGAAGAGATCTTCTTCGACGACAACATGCCGTCGCTGTCGATCTACTGGGGCGAGTCCTGGCCGCTGTACCCGTGGAAGACGCACCGCCCCGGCGCGCATCCGCTGTTCAACACCTTCCAGAACGGCTGGGGCGACCGCGAGCTGGTGATGCCGGTGGACGCGGCGATGGGCGAATACCTGATCGGCGGGCTCGCCGAGCGCGACTTCGACATCTCGCACTTCCGCTACCTGCGCGACGAGTACGGCGGCAGCGTGGGCCCCAGCGGCTTCATCGAGGAGAAGCGCACCCGCGCCCCGGGACGCAAGGGCATGCCGCACGGCTTTGCCTATGTGGCCAAGTCGGTGCTGGACAACCAGCTGATTCCCATGGTGCCGGTGTTCCTGAACACCTGCTACCCGCCGAACCGGCCCAACCCGCGCCGCTGCTTCAACTTCGGCGCCGCGCTGCGCGAGCTGATCGAAGCCTACCCCTCGGACCAGCGCGTGCTGCTGGTGGCCAGCGGCGGCCTGAGCCACTTCGTCCTCGACGAGGAGCTCGATCGCCTGGTCATCAAGGGCCTGGAGACCAACGACCGCTCGATCCTGGAAAACCTGCCGCGCCTGGACACGCCGACCGGCGAGATCCGCAACTGGATCGTCGCTGCCGGCGCCTGCCAGGACCACCAATTCGAGCTGGTCGACTACGTGCCCACCGCGCGCAGTCCCGCCGGTACGGGTGGCGGCTGGACTTTCGGCCAGTGGGTTCGTCCCTGACACCTTCGCACCATGAAACTCATTAGCTTTCTCCAAGCCGGCCGCCCCGGCTTCGGCGCCGTCATCGGCGACGACGGTGTCGTCGACCTGGGCCGCGCCTTCCAGGGCCGCTACACCGAGCTTGCGCAGGTCCTCACCGACGCGGGCCTGGCCGAAGTCCGCGCCGTGCTCGCTGGCCGCGCGGCCGACCAGAGCCTCGCGCAGCTGGAACTGCTGCCGGTCATCCCCCGTCCCGGCAAGATCTGGTGCTGCGGGCTCAACTACGCCGAACACGTGGCGGAGACGCAGCGCGAGGTCACCGAGCAGCCCACCTTCTTCCTGCGCGTGGCCGATTCGCAGGCCGGGCACGGCCAGGGCCTGGTGTGCCCGCGCGAGTCGACGCAGTTCGACTACGAGGCCGAGATCGCGGTGGTGATCGGCGAGCCCGGGCGCCGCATTGCCGTGGCCGACGCAGCGCGCCACATCGCCGGCTATGCCTGCTACAACGACGGCTCCATCCGCGACTGGCAGCGCCACACGCCGCAATGGGCGCCGGGCAAGAACTTCTGGCGCACCGGCGGCTTCGGCCCCTGGCTGGTGACGGCGGACGAGATCCCCTTCGGCACCGTGATGAAGCTGCGCACGCGCCTGAACGGCCAGGAGCTGCAATGCGCGACCACCGACATGATGATCCACTCGATCGCGCGGCAGATCGCCTACGTGTCCACCATCGCGCCGCTGCAGACCGGTGACGTCATCGTCACGGGCACGCCCGGCGGCGTCGGCGCCAGGCGCAACCCGCCGGTGTGGATGAAGCCGGGCGACGTCTGCGAGATCGAAGTGGACCGCATCGGCGTGCTGCGCAACCCGGTCGTCGCGGACGACTGAGGCGGCTGCCGCCAAGCGGGTATCCTGGCTCCGCTCATGCTGCTCTCATGCGCTGCAGTTCCCGCTTGAGCACCTTGCCGATGGCGCTGCGTGGCAACTCCCGCAAGAGGTGCACTTCCGAGATCCGCTGGGTCTTGCCAAGCCGGCTGTTGGCCCACGCCTGCAAGGCCTCCGGTGCGAGCTTGCTGGCCGGAGTCAGGACGCCAAAGGCGACCGGCGTTTCGCCCCAGGCTTCGCTTGGCACGCCCACGACCGCGGCCTCGACCACGTCGGGGTGCTGCAACAGGACGGCCTCGAGATCGCTGGGGTAGATGTTGTAGCCGCCGCTGATCACCATGTCCTTCTTGCGGTCGATGAGAACCAGGAATCCGTCATCGTCGAACCGGCCCAGGTCGCCGGTTCGAATGAACCGGACGCCCTGCGGCGAAAACCACTCAGCTTCACGCGTCTTGGCCGGCTGGTTGAGATAGGCCGTCATCATGGACGCCGAGCGGCCGACGATCTCGCCTGGGGCGCCCGGCGGGACCTCCTGCCCGGTCTCGTCGATCAGCCGGATCTCGCATCCCGGCGCCGGGCGGCCGACCGTATGCAGCTTGCCAGGATGGAGGTGGGCATCCAGCAGGCAGGTGGCGCCGCCCTCCGTCATGCCATAGAACTCGACGAGCGCACCGGGCCACCGTGCGAGAACCTCTGCCTTGAGCGCCGCGCCGAAGGGGGCGCTGGTGCAGAACTTGTACCGGAATGCGCTCAAGTCCGTGGTCCCGAAGTCCGGATGATCCAGCAGCCGCTTGTACTGCACCGGCACCAGCATGACGTGCGTCACGCGATGCGCCTCGGCCAGCTTCAGGAAACGAGCTGCATCGAACTTGGACATCAGCACCGAGCTGCCGCCGTAGGCAATCGTTGGAAAGAAGGCTACCAGCGTGGTGTTCGAATAAAGCGGTGTCGAGACCAGCGTGATGGAGTCCGGCCCGTAGCCGTGGCGACCGGACCGCACGACGTGTCCCCATCGCATCCCGTGTCCCTGGACGATGCCCTTGGGCTGGCCGGTCGTGCCCGAGGAGTAGATGATGTTGAAGGGCGTGTCGGGCGAAATGCCGGCGGAAGCCGGAACCGCACCTTCAGGTGCCATCCAGTCCCCGAACCGGCGCGCACCGCCGCATCCGCTCGCGTCATCCAGGGCCACGGTGCCAGGCAGCCGCGGCATCCCGATGAACGTTCCGCAGGTTGTGGCGTCGCTGAACAGCAGCTTCGCACGCGAGTCGCACAGCATGCCGTGCAGTCCATCGGGCGTCGAGCTGGGCGCCAGTGGCGCGACGGCGACGCCCGCGCGAAGTGCGCCGAGGAAGACGGCTGCATAGCGCACCGATGACAGGGCGCAGATCGCAATGCTGTCGCCCGGAAGCAATCCATCGCGCTGCAGGGCGGCCGCTATCCTGTCCATCCAGGAATCCAGGACCTCCCAGGTGAGCGATTCAGCTTCATCCTGCAGTGCCGTGGCCTCGGGGCGTTGGGTCGCATGCAAGCGCACCTGCTGTGCGATCAGGCCGAATGCGCCGTCTTGCTGGCCGCTAGCGATCGTCAAGTCAGGCTTCATGCCATCTCGAGGTCGAGGAAGCGCACGTACTGCTGGCCCCCGTGCATGTCGCGTTCCAGCATCCCGCCCTGGGGTTTGCGCCGGGGATAGGACACCTTGACGACCCGAAGCTTGGGGACCCGGAAGACCTTGACGAGGCTTGCGTCCACATTCATCGTCTGGCCGATGGTGGCGGGGTCGAACGCGGGCGCGTTGCAATACCGGTCGAACGCTTGCTGGTCCGCGAACGAGAAATCCAGCGTGATCCAGAAGGGACCGGCATTCTTGGAGCGGACGTGGTGGCAGACCTCGCTGAGCTTAGGCATGGGCGGCCTCCTTCAGGTTGACATACTCCGTGCGCACGAGCTCGAGGGCATGGGCGACATGGACGACGTGGTTGAGCTTGAAGTCATAGACCGGGCCGCGCTCCGTTTCCGACGGTGAGAACGGGAAGCCGTAGCTCGGAAGTTCGACCTCGGGCCGGATCGGCATGTGGAAGAACCAGGGATTGCAGGTCTTGGCGATCTGCGTCGCGATGTCCTGGGATGGCGCGGTCGCGACGAACATCAAGCCGATCTCGCGCGGCGGCGCAGCGCCATCGTCGACCGGCATCCCGGTCACGGCATTCCAGCCATAAGGACGCAGCGAGATGTCGAATGCGTCGGAGGGCAGGCCCATCGTCGTCTTCACGCGCTCGCACAGCGCCTTGTGCATGCGCTCGATGAACAGGTCGACCTCTGCGCAGACGGCGCGATCCTGGATGCCCACGAACATGATGGTCTGGAATCCGCCGCGCCCTGCGCCCTCCAGCTTCATCGTGTAGGGCTTGTCATGGAACCTGGAGCCGGTGACGCGCACGACGCGCTCATCGACCGCTTCGTAGATGGCGTCGGTGACATCCAGGACACCGCCGGGCTCGGTCAGCAGGAAGGGATCGCTGTTCTCGTAGAGCATGTGGGCGGAGACGGTGAAGGGCGTGCATCGGCTCACATTGCCGAGCGGCTCCACTTCGAATGCGTCTTTCCCGACGCGGATCATGACGCCGCCCTCGCGCGAGTGGGTGGTGCAGAGCCCGCCGCATTCCGCGATCTTCCCGGAATGCCAGGATGCGGCCTTTCCGGCCCCGCGCAGCAAGGGCAAGGCCGCGAGAACCGCAGTGTCCGTGGTGCGGCCGCCGAGCACGATGTCCGCGCCAGCCTCCAGCGCCGCGATGTACGGCTCCGGGCCCATCAGGGCGACGATGTGGTCGCACTCGCCGAACAAATCGATGCCGGAGCCTGTCAAAGGTGGCAGCGGCGTGACCTTGCCCTCGCTTGCGCGAGTGGTGAGCAAGGCGGGCGACTGCTCGGAATAGAGCATGGCGATCTTCGGGCTCAGGCCATGCTCCCGCGCGATCTCCAGCACGATGTCGCGCGTCCAGTCGAGCGCCATGTCGCAGCCAGAGGTGCCGCACGAACCGACCAGCAGGGGAATGTTCGCTTTCGCCTGGGCGAGCATCAGTACGCGGAAGTCCTCCTTGATGGCCGCCTTGGAGTACTTGCATTTCCCGCTGGAGAGATAGGCCGGCCCGCTGTCCGTGGACCCCGCATCGCACGCGATGCCGTGGGCGCCCGCTGCGATGCCGGCGTCAATGTGTTCGGCGCGGATGCCCGCACCGAGGGAGCCTGAGGGGACGATGATGTTGGTGGTATCGCGCAGCCGTTGGGACATGGGACTCTTTCGCAATGAGTGTGTTTGTGGGACGAGGGTCAATGGGACGGCGGGTCCGCGAAGAACCAGACGGCGTCCTGTGGGATGTTCAGCGTGTGGGGGCCGTCCGCCGGCCGGCGGGCGTGAAACGCGCGGATCCGGTGCTCCGACAGCCTGTAGACGGCCTCCCATTTGCCACCGAGATAGACCGCGGTCTCGAGTTCGGCGTGGAGCGCGTTGTCCCCGGCCTGGGTTGCCGCGCTGCCGACGGACTCGACACGAATGACCGCGACGCCCGTGGTTCCCACCCGGCTCGCGCCGCCCTGGTCCTTGCCCCGCAGCGGCTGGCCTCCAAGGTCCAGGACCGCGGAACCGGGCGTGGATGCGGTGACCGCAGCCCGGAGTTGGTTGTTCGCGCCCATGAATTCCGCCGCGAACAGGCTGGCAGGGCTGCCGTACAGCGCCTCGGGCGTGCCGCTTTGCGCGATCCGGCCGGCATCCATCAGCACGATGCGGTCGGCAATCGCCATCGCCTCGACCTGGTCGTGCGTCACGAAGATGGCGCTCAGGCCCAGGGACTTGATCAGCGAGCGGATCCAGATACGCGCGTCCTCGCGCAGTTTTGCATCCAGGTTGGACAGCGGCTCATCGAGCAGCAGGACCGGCGGGCTGTACGCCATGGACCGGGCCAGGGCGACCCGTTGCTGTTGCCCTCCCGAAAGCTGGTGCGGATAGCGGCCATGCATCCCTTCCAGCCCGATGCCGGCCAGCACCTTCTCCACGGTGGCGCGAATCTGCTCCTCCGCCTGCTTGCGCAGTCGCAATGCATAGGCCACGTTCTCGTACACCGTCTTGTGGGGCCAGAGCGCATACGACTGGAACACCAGGCCCAGGTTGCGCTTCTCGCTGGGAAGATCGATGCCCTTCTCGCTGTCGTAGACCGTCAGTCCGTCGATGGCGATCCGGCCGCTGGTCGGGTGCTCCAGGCCCGCAATCGAGCGCAGCAGCGTGGTCTTGCCACACCCGGACGGACCCAGCAGGACGACGATCTCGCCCTCTTCGAACGACGTGGAGACGCCTTTGAGAATCTGCGTGTGGCCAAGGGTGACCCGAAGGGCCTCGACTTCAAGCTTGGGCATGGGAGGCCTTTTCGAATCGTTGGAGAAGCAGCACGCCGATGCCGACCATGCAGATGTTGATCGTGGAAAGTGCGGCAATCGTGTCGATCGCCCCGGTATCCCACAGGGAAATCATCAAGGAGCCCAGGACCTCGGTGCCCGGTGCGAGCAGGTAGACGGCGGTCGAGTACTCCTTGACGTAGGTGATGAAGATCAGTGCCCATGCCCCGACCAGCGCGGCCCTCACCAAGGGCAGCGTGACATGCATGCTGACGCGACCCGGTGAGGCGCCGGCAACGCGCGCGGCTTCCTCGAGTTCTCGCGATATCTGCATGAGCGGCCCGCTGATCAGGCGGATTCCGTATCCGAGCCAGACCAGCGTGTAGGCGATCCAGACGGAGAGCAGCGTCGACCGCAAGGGGCTGATCAGCGGGATGAAGAGGAACATCCAGAACATCGCCAGGCCGGCGACCAGCCCGGGAAGGGCGCGCGGCAGCAGCACCAGGTAGTCGATCGTTGCGGCCCAGCGAGACTTCCAGCGATGCACCGACAGGTTGACCATGGTGTAGACACCGACGGACAGCGCGGCGCCGAGGGTTGCCATCAGGGCCGTGTTGACGATGCCGCGCTGAAGGTTGGGGAACTCCAAGATCGCCAGAAAGTGCTGGGCGGTGAAGTTCCCAGCCAGCGGGACACCGTCCCCCCAGGTCCTGAGCACGCTGCGCAGGATGACGGCGCCCACGGGCAGCACAACGCTCACGGCCAGCCAGGCGACGATCGCGCCGAACGCGACCCAGCGCATGGGGCCGAGGGAGAGCAGCTTGCGCGCGGCCGCCTTGCCCTTGACCGAAACGAAGCGGTCGCCGTCCTTCATCATCTTGCGCTGCAGGTACACCATGGGGAGCGTCATCGCCACGATCAGCATCGCGACTGCCGCCAGCAGGTGGTAGGCCGGTGTGCCGAACAGGTTGGTGAGCTTGAACAGGTAAGTCGCCAGCACGGAGATGCCCTCGGGCTCGCCAAGCACCAGCGGCAGGCCGAACAGCTCGATGCCCAGGAACAGGAGCAGCAGCGCGCAGAACAGGATGGTCGGCAGCACCATCGGCAGGCTGACGGTCAGCGCCACCCGCCACGGACTGGCGCCGGAGACCCGGGCCGCCTCTTCGATGTCGGAGCCCACCCCCTTGAGCGCGGTCGAGACGTACAGGTAGACGTGGGGGACATGCGTCAAGCCGGCGATGATGATGATCGAGGGCTTGGAGTAGAGCGTCCATTGGACGGAGCCGAGGACCGACTTCGCCGCCAGGCTGAGGAATCCGACCGGGCCTGCGCCGACGACGTACCCGAAGGCCAGCACCAGCGAGGAGATGAACATCGGGACGAGCACCAGCGGCTCGATCCATCGTCCCCCCGGAACGTCGGTCCGCGTCAGCAGGAATGCCAGCACGCTGCCCAGCGGGACGGCGATCAAGGTCATGCCGACCGCAACCTGGGCCGAGTTCCAGAGCGAGGCGTAGAAGTCCGGATCCGTCAGGACGAACTTGAACGCCGAAAGCGATAGCTGCGCATTCGGCTTGAAGAATGCGTCGCTCTGGACGCTCTGCCAGGCGATCAGGAGGATCGGTGACAGGACGAACAGCGCGGTGGCCAGGACAAGCGCGATGCGCAGGCGCGTCGGCATCGGCTATTTCGCCTGCAGGCCGGACTTCCACTGACGCAGGAAGCTCACCCGCCAGGCCGGGTCAAACACCTCCAGTCGCTCCGGCCCGGGGGTGAGGGCCTTGGCATTCGTGCAAGCGGCCGCGCGCTGCAGGACCGGATTGTTCTTGACATCGGAGCGGATGCTGCCGACGGACTTGTCCGCCAGCTGCTGCTGCCCGTCCTTGCTCAGAAGAAAGTCGAGGAACACCTTGGCGGCATTCGGATGCTTGCCGCGTTTGGACAGGATGGCCGTGCGCGTCAGGTAGAGGGTGTAGTCGCAGGGCAGGATCATTCCCACCGAGCTGTCGGTCTTCATCCGCTCCGCCACATTGGCGGCGGCGAGGTTGTAGGCCAGCAAGATCTCGCCGGAGGCCACGCGCTCCACCATCGTGCCATTCGAGGTGAAGAGCTTCACCTCCGCTTGTCCCATGGCCTTGAACAAGGGCCATGCCGTGCCCGGGTAGGCAATGGAATCCTCGCCCAGGAAGCCGATGCCGGCGCCGCTGCGCTCCGGGTCATAAGTCCCGATCTTGCCGCGATAGGCTTCGCGCTTGTCGGTCAGCAGGCGCGTCAGATCCTGGTGCGTGGCAGGCACGTCGCCTGGCGGCATGAGGCGCTTGTTGTAGATGGTGACGATCGGTTCGTAGGTCGTCGCGAAGGCCACGTTTTTCCAGATCGCGTAGGGCGGCAGGTTGCGCGCCTCCGGGCTCGCATATTCGGCAGCGATCCCGTCCTGGTACAGCTTCACGGCGGTATCGGCACCGCCCAAGCCGATGTCACCCGTGCCTTGCCCTGCCGCGGCCTCGCTGGTGAACCGGGTATAGATCTCATTGCTGCTCTGGTCCACGAAATCAACCTTGATCTTCGGGAACCTGGCCTGGAACGCTTGCAGCAGGCCGACCGCCGACTTGGAGTCGAACGAGGAATAGATGGTCACCGTGCCCTCGCGCTCCGCCGCCTCGATGAGGCGGGCGTAGTCTGCCGGGTAGCCAGCCGGCACGGCCTGCGCCGGCGCGAGAACGGGCAAGAGGGGAAGCAACAAGCCCAAGGCAAGCTTTCGGACGTGCATGACGTGGTCTCCTGTAAGAGTTCTGAATGACGGATATCTGCATCCCAGCCTGGACCCCCCTCCGGGTCCAGGTTCGCGCGACTCAGGGAATGCGGTAGAAGCTTCGCGCGGTGCCGCTGTAAAGCAGCGCCTTCTCCGCGTCCGAGCAGCCGGCCGTGATGCGCTTGAAAGCGTTCCACAGCGCCTTGAAGGAAATGCCCATCTTCTCGACGGGAAAGTTGCTCTCGAACATGCAACGACGCGCACCGAACAGTTCGATGCAGGTCTCGATGTAGGGGCGCCAGAGCGCGGCCAGTTCTTCGGAGCTCGGCGGGCGCGGCGCGGTGCGGAAGTCAAACGCGCCGAGCCGGTTCATGATTCCACCGAGCTTGATGCGCACGTTGTCGCAGGCCGCGACCGCACGGATGTTGCGGAGCCACGCATCGAAGACGGCTTGCTGATGCTCACGCGATGCGTCGAAGCCCAGCGGCCCCCCGCAATGACAAAGCGCGAGACGGGCATCGGGAATCGCGCGAGCCAGGATGGCAACGTCCTCCAGCTGATGGTGGAAGAGGAAGAGGTCGAGCGCCAGGCCCATCTCGGTCAGGCAGCGCGCGCCCGCCTGGAATGCGGCCGACCGGTACAGCTCCGGTCCGGTGGAGGTCGCGTTGTTGCGCACGCCGGGCACGTTGGCCCAGCCTGCGCTGTGTCGCACGCCGCGAAAACGCCCCGCACCGGCGAGAACACAGGCCTCCAGCACCTCCCGAACGTCCGCCCCCAAGCTCAGGTTGGCCTGGCCCATCACCACGGACGCAATCCGGGTCGGACCATAGCTTCCGCTGTCGGCCATGGCGCCCATGCCGGCGGCAAACTCCACCTCGCCGACAGGGCGCAACTGCACCGGCCCCTGCGACCGATACATCGCCCGGCATTCCACGAAGACGGTCGCCTCGATGTTGTGACCGCTCGCGGCGTCCGCGGCGTACTCATCGACCAGGTAGCGATGGCTGATGCCGCCCAGCCTGGGATCTGCTGCACCCTTGATGTCCCACAAGTGGTGGTGCGCATCGACAATCGGCAGCCCGGGCTCGAGGACGGGCTCCTCTGGCTGGCGGGCCAGGTAGTCCGGCCGGTCGGCCTGAATGCCGCCGAAGCGATGCGGCGCCGCCGCCGCGGCGCCCGTCATCCCTGGCCCGCTCATTCGGACACCTTGATGTTGTGCTCGGTAATCAGGGTCTGGTACCGGCGCAGGTCCGACAGATAGGTGGCCTGCGCCTGGGCCCGCCCGTTTCCGACGAACTGGTAGCCCGCGGCGCCCAGTACCTTGCGCACCTCGGGCGAATTCAAGGCCCGGACGGCCTCGTTGCGGATGCGATCCATGACCGCGGCGTCGACGCCGCTGGGCGCGAACATTCCGATCCAGGACGTCGTGTCCATCACCTTGACACCCTGCTCCTTCATCGTGGGTATGCCCGGCAGACCGCTGACGCGCTGGTCGCCCATCACCCCGAGCACCTTGATGCGCCCGGACTTTTCCAGGTTCATCGCGGCAGAGGCGGCGACGAAGGCCACGTCGATTTCGCCCGCACTCAGCGCTGCGTACATCTGGTCCGAACCCTTGTAGGGCACATGCAGGAACGAGGCCTTCGTGGCATCGCGGAACAGCTCGAACTCCAGGTGCGCGATCGAGCCCACGCCCTGGGAGCCGTAGGTCAAGCTGCGCTCGCTGGACCTCGCGGCGGCCAGCTTGAGCAAGTCCTGGACGCCCTTCGCGGGAACGGCGGAATTGGCGGCCAGCACCATCCGGCCTTCCGCCAGGATCGTCACTGCGGCAATGTCGCTCTGCGCGTTGTACTGCAGCTTGTACAGCGAGGGCGCGATCACGATGTTCGAAGAGGCTATGCCGATGGTGTAGCCGTCCTTGGGGGCCCGCGCGAGCCGCGTTGCGCCGATCACGCCGCCGGCGCCCGCCACGTTCTGCACCACGACAGGCTGTTTGAGTGCCGCGGCCATCGACGGCGCGATGGCGCGCGCGACGATGTCGATCGGCGCTCCAGGCGAGGAAGGAACGATCAGTTCGATGGACCGCTCAGGAAACGTGCCCGCCTGGCTGGCGGCGAACGGGTTGAAGGCAGCCAGCGCGATCAGCGCCGCCGCGACCGAGCGGGAAAGTCCCGCGCCGGCCGCAGAAGTGGCGCAGCGGCGAGGCTGGATGCGCAAATGTCGAAGAATGTTGTTCACGGCGCGTGACTGTATTGATTCCATGACAGTCCGGTTCAACTTCGAGCGAGGGGGTGGTCAACCCACCGTTCAAGCAAGCGCTGTTGCCGGAACTAGTCGTCGTCCAGGTCCAGGGATGCAGCCGCGCGGCAATGTGCAAGGAAGACGCGGGCAGCCCCTGACACCGCGTCCTCGTCAGGCCGCACGCCGATCAGAAGCTGGCGCACGGCCCAAGGTTCATCGAGCTCCAGAACGTGGATGTCGGCCACGTGCCGGTTGCTTCGTGCCGCCCCGAGCGGGCAGATCCCGATGCCCAGGCCAGCCCCGACCATGCGGCACATGGCCTCGCTGGTGCGCACGTGCAGGCGGATCTTCAGCGCGCCGTCGCTCTCGGAAAGCATGCGCTGCACGATGGTGCTCCGGGGAGCGAGCGCAATGAACTCGGACTCCAGGAGCTCCGAGAACGAAACGTGCGTTCGGCGCGCCAGAGCATGCTCCAGCGGCACGGCGACTCCCAAAGCGTCCCGGTGATACTCGTAAGTGGCCAGCAAGTCGTGGTCGATCGGGGCCAGGAAGATGCCTACGTCCGCGCGCCCCTCGACGACCGCCTCCACCACCTCCGGGGTGGTTGCCTCGGTCAGGTCGATGGCGACGTTCGGATGCTGTTCGGTGAAGCGGCGGATATCGGCCGGCAGGAACTGCGTCACCGCCGAACTCATCGAAGCAATGCGCACGACGCCGGTAATGCCGCGAGCGAGTTGCCGTTGCTCGCTTCGCATCTTCTCCACGGTTCCCATGATGTCCCGCGCATGCTGCAGCAGCGCGTGCCCCGCGGCAGTCAGGGCCATGCCCCGCGCGTGCCGCAGGAAGAGCTGGTTGCCGAACGACGACTCCAGGTCGCGGATCCGCTTGCTCACCGCGGCGACGGTGAGACTGCATCGGTCTGCGGCCGCCGACATGCTGCCGCATTCAGCCACCACCGCGAAAATTCGCATGCTGGACAGCTCAAGCTGTTTCATGGGCGATGGCCTCGCATGACACCGGCGTCTCCTCTGGCCAGCGAATCCGGCAGAGGGCAGCCAGCTTACCCATCATAATAGTATGATGACTCTGCGCGCCTAGGCCAAACCATGACGATGCGCCTGAACCGCGATCAAGGCGACCTTCTCCACAAGCAGCTGTTTCTCGCCTTGCGGGAGCAGATCAGCCGTGGGGTGTATCCCCAAGGCTCCGCGATTCCGTCGGAAGACCAGCTTGGACGACTGTTCGGTGTCTCGCGCATCACCGTTCGGCGCGCGGTGACCGAGCTGGTCGACGCCGGGTGGGTGGAAAAGCGATCGGGCCGGGGCACATTCGTACTTGCAAGAAGCGACGCTGCCGACGCCGGGCCACCCCTCAGCCTGGTGGAATCGTTCATGCGGCGCTCGCGCCAGACCCAGGCCCGGGTCCTGGAGTTGAGCCGCCGAATTCCGCCGCCTGCCATTGCGAACGCGTTGCAACTGGCCTCCCAGGAGGCGGCAGTCTTCGTCAGTCGCCTGCGCAGCATCGGCCAGGTTCCGCTGTTGGCCATGGATGCCTGGATCGTTGCCGAACAAGCGGTCCACATCACCGTCGAACGACTGAGGCATCAGGGGCTGTCCGAAACACTCCTGGCGCATGGTGCCCGCTTTACCCAGGTGTCCCAGTCCATTGATGCCGTCGCCGCCGAGCCCCATGTCGCCTCGCTACTGCAGGTGGGCATCGGTTCGCCGCTGCTGCGGATCGAGCGGCTGATGCGGGAAGCGCCGGCGAAGCCAGTCATGCACATGACGGCCTATCTGTCCTCGAAAAGGAGCACCATCCAGGCCGAGCTGACAGCCGACACGCTCGAAGCGCAGGAGTACGGACAACTCGTGCACCGCGTCGGCAGAAGCAAAATCAGGTGAAAAGGCCCAGGCCTGCGTTCGCAGCACCCTACTCCACCGCGTCCGCATTCGCCGCCCGCAGCGGATCCGACACCTCCATCCAGTCCAGGTCGTTCTCCAGCGTGTGGAAGGCGTCGTCGCCGATGTCGCCGCTGTCCCGCATCGCCAGCAGCACCTGGCGCGCCGCGCCCAGCGCCGCGCGGTAGGCGCTGTCGTATTCGGCGCCGAAGGACGCGTGCGGGCCGTCGCCGCGCTGCACCTGCCCCAGGCGGACCTTCAGGTCCTTGCGCACCAGGGTGATGGCCGGCGAAGCCTGGGCCGGCAGCTGCGCGTAGGCCGCCTCCAGCAGGCGCTGGCGCGCCTTGTGCTCCTCGCGCGCCACCGGGTCGCCATCATGCAGGTCCAGCGCGCGCAGCAGCGGCTTCAAGGTCAGGCCCTGGATCAGGAGCGTGCCCAGCACCACCGAGAACGCCGTCAGTACGATCAATGCACGGGCCGGAAAATCCGCGGGCAGCGCCAGCGCCGCGGCCAAGGTGACGATGCCGCGCATGCCGGCCCAGGAGATCACCAGCCCGCTGCCCACCGTGGCCTGCAGCATCGGCCGCGGCGGATGGAAGCCATAGCGGCGGTCACGCCAGCGGGTGGCGGCGTTGAAGCACATGTGCCAGGCGACGCGCACCAGGATCACGGTGGCCAGCACCGCGGCGGCCACCAGCAGGTACTGCGCCCGCTGCACCGGCGCCAGCTCCACCAGGATCGGCCGGATCTGCAGGCCGATGAAGATGAAGGCGAAGATGTTCAGCGCGAACACCACGGTGGCCCACACCGCATTCGTCGGGACGCGGATGCGCGCTGGCGTGCGCCCGGGCGCCGTCCGGCCCAGGGTCATCGCGAAGCACACCGTCGTCAGCACGCCCGACAGGCCGATGTTCTCGGCCAGCAGCCACACACTGAAGGTGCCCACGAACTGCAGAATGATGGCCGTGGGGATGTGCTGCACCTTCTCCAAGGTCCGCTGCACCAGCAGGCCCAGCACGGGACCCGCGACCAGGCTGCCCAGCACCGCCAGCAGGAAGGTCGGCGCGACTGTCTGCAACGAGAAACTACCCGCCGTCACCGCACCGACGGCAAGCCGGTAGATCAGCAGCGCGCTGGCGTCGTTCAGCAGGCTCTCGCCTTCCAGGATGCCCAGCAAGCGCTGCGGCGGATGCAGCGGCCGCAGCACCGCGGTGGCCGCGACCGCATCCGGCGGCGCGACGATGGCGCCCAGCGCGATGGCCGCGGCCCAGGGCAGGCCCGGCACCATCGCATGCGCAACGACCGCCACCGCCGCCGTCGTGAAACCCACGGCGAAGATGACCAGGCTGGCCAGCGGCACCCAGTTGTCCCGCAGGTCGCGCAGCGAGGCGTCGTAGCCGGCGTCCACCAGGATAGGCGCCACGAACAGCGCCAGCACCAGCTCCGGCGGGAAGGCCGGACTGGGCGCGCCCGGCACCAGCGCCAGCAGCGCCCCGCCGATGGCCAGGAAGACGGGATACGGCGCCCCCACCCGCCGCGCAGCGGCGGCCAGCAGCACGGCGGCCACGAAGAGGGCCAGGATGTGTTCGAGTTCGTGCACCGGGCGGAGTATGGCGGCGCCGGCACGCGGAAGGAAGGCCGCTAGAGCCTTTCGCGGGCCGCCCGCAGGAAGTCGTCGGCCAGCTCCGGATCGTCGACCGCGCGTGCCAGCACGATCGCGCCCACCAGCGTGCTGAAGTCGGCCAGCGCTTCACGGCGGCCTTCCGCATCCGCAGCATCCTCTGCGAGCACGCCGACCAGGTCGCGCACGCCCTGCGTGAACGCCTGCCGCGCATGCACGCCTTCGCGCGCCATGTCGCCGGCCAGCGCGGCTGCCGCGCAGCCCGTGCCCGGGCGGTCGCGGTGTTCGGGCGCCAGGTAGAAGTCCGCGATGGCATGGGCGGTTGCGCCCGGATGCGCCTGCGCCGTGCGCTTCCACTTCGCCACCGAGCGCTCGAAGGCCCAGTTGCAGGCCTCGGCGACGAGCTCCTCCTTGGAGCCGAACTGGCCGTAGAAGCCGCCGTGGGTGAGGCCCACGGATTGCATCAGCTCCGCCAGGCCGACGCCGTCGATGCCGCGCTCACGGAACAGCCGCGCCGCGGCCTCGACGACCTTCTCGCGGTTGTGCTGCGCCTGTTCGCGACTGACTTTCATGTCGGCAACCCTGTTAGATGACGGACATCATTTTACGATATATGATCCGCGACATCAAACCGAGCTCCCCGAGGAGATCCCGCATGTTCGCCCCGTTCGTCTCCCGCCGCCTGCAGCGGCACGGCATCCACTACGCCTGGGTGGTCATGGCCCTCACCTTCCTGGCGATGCTGGTCACCTCCGCCGCGCTGGGCCTGCCCGGCGCCATGCTGCAGCCGCTGTCGCAGGAGTTCGGCTGGACGACCGAACAGCTGTCCTCGGTGTTCGCTGTCCGCTTCGCGCTGTTCGGCCTGCTGGGGCCATTCGCGGCGGTGTTCATCATGCGCTTCGGGCTGCGCCGCGTGGTGGCGATCGCGCTGACCATCATCGGCTTCACGATCGGGCTGGCCACGCAGGTCACGCAGCTGTGGCAGCTGTTCCTGCTGTGGGGGCTGCTGCTCGGTTTCGGCAGCGGCACCGTCGCCATGGTGCTCGGCGCCATCGTCGCGAACCGCTGGTTCACCGAGCGCCGCGGCCTGGTCATGGGGCTGCTGGCGGGCAGCACGGCGACCGGCCAGCTGATCTTCCTGCCGGTGGCGGCGTGGCTGATCGAGCACCTGGGCTGGCGCTACGCCGTGCTGCCGGTGTGCATCGCCGCCGCCGCGGTGGTTGTGCTGATTTCGCTGCTGATGAAGGACAACCCCGCGGACCTCGGCCTGCGCCCCTACGGCGAAGCAGCTGGCGCCGCGGCGCCGGCGGCCGCGCCCGTGCCGCTGGGCTTCACCGGTCCCTTCAAGGTGCTGGCCGAAGCCTCGCGCAACCGCACCTTCTGGATCCTGGCCGGCACCTTCTTCGTCTGCGGCCTCAGCACCAACGGCCTGCTGCAGACGCACTTCATCTCGCTGTGCGGCGACCGCGGCCTCGGGCCCGTGCCCGCCGCCTCGGTGCTGTCGATGATGGGCGTGTTCGACCTGTTCGGCACCACGCTGTCCGGCTATCTCTCGGACCGCTACGACAACCGCAAGCTGCTGATGGCGTACTACGGCCTGCGCGGCCTGTCGCTGCTGTGGCTGCCCTATTCCGACTTCACGCTCGTGGGCCTCAGCATGTTCGCCATGTTCTACGGGCTGGACTGGATCGCCACCGTGCCGCCCACGGTGAAGCTGTCCGCCGCGGAATTCGGCAAGGAGAAGGCCGGCCTCGTGTTCGGCTGGGTCTTTGCCGCGCACCAGCTGGGCGCCGCCACGGCGGCCTATGCGGCGGGCGTGATCCGCACGGTGCTCCTCACCTACAACCCGGCGCTGACCGCCGCCGGCCTGGCCTGCCTGCTGGCCGCGATCGGCGTGCTGGCCATCCGCAAGCCGGCGGCCGCCGCGCCGCTGGCTATGGCGCCGGCGCGGTCCTGAAGGCGAGCCAGCTCCAGGTGACGCCGGCGGCGCGGTTGGCGGCCTGCACCGAGTCGGCTTCGCCGTGGAAGATCAGGCGCAAGCCGCTCGCTTGCGCGATGACCTGTTCGACCGGGGCGGGGTAAGTCGGCCGGCCCGGTGCCGAAGGGCCATGGCGGATGGAGAGGATCAGCAAGCCGCCGGGCGCAAGCAGCCGCGTCATGCTGGCCAGGGCTTCGCCGCGCGCTTCCTCCGACAGGTGCGCCCAGACGCCGCACGCGAGCACGAGGTCGAAGCGCTCGTCGGTCGACAGGGCCTTCTCCAGCGCTGGCAGGCTGTCATCCAGCCACACGATGTTCGCCGACGGATGCAGCTGCCGGCCGGCCTCCCGGAGCTCCTTGGTCGGTTCGATCGCCAGCACGGAATGCCCTTGCGCCGCGAACCAGGCAGCGTCCACCCCTGTGCCGGCGCCGATGTCCGCCACCCTGGACGGCTTGCGCGGCAGCAGGTACGCAACGGGCGCCAGCTTGTCCACGCTGCGCACCGCTTCATAGCGCGGGATCAGCGCCTTGGCATCGGCGGCGTAGCCGGCCAGGACGGGGTTGCGAGGGTCGGTGGGATCAGTCATCGGGTTCGGGGCCGGCGCGGACGCTGCTGACACATTCTGGCGGGCGCGGTGTTAGTGTGCGCGCATGACCCGCGACCGCCCCACCCTCTACTCCGGCCCCCTGAGCATGTTCGGCGCGAAAGCGGAGATCGCCGCGCACGAAAAAGGCATCGCGTTCGACCTGGTCATGGTGCCTTTCGATTTCCACGCACTCTACGTGCCGAAGCACCCCGAAGTGCTGCGGATCAACCCGAAGGCCCAGGTTCCCGTGCTGGTGCATGGCGACCTGGAGCTGTTCGACTCGACGCAGATCTTCGAGTACTTCGAGGACCTGCAGCCCACGCCCGCCCTGTGGCCGCGTGACCTGCGCGCCCGCGCCCGGGCACGCCTGCTGGAACTGCAGTCCGACGAGGTCTACTTCCCGCACGTGGTTCGCCTCATGGGCCTGCAGGACCGCCTGCAGGAGCCGCCTGCCCAGGCGGCCATCGCCGCCGCGCGCGCCTTCTACGCGGCGCTGGAAGCCCGGCTCGCGGACGGGCGCCCCTGGCTGCTCGAAGAGTTCACCTATGCCGACATCGCGTTCTACATGGCCGCGCTTTTTGGCGAGCGCCAGGGCGCGACCTTGACGCAGGACACGCCATTGCTGCTGGCATGGCGCGATCGCATGTCAGGCCGCGCGCCGGTGCGGAAAGTCGCGCAGGCCATGGCGACCTGGCTGCTCGGAGCCGGCCGCCCCTTGCCGCCCTTCATGCGCGCATTGCTCGATTGAGCGTTCCGCCTAGATCCAGCCCCGTTCGATGAACTCCGCGATCGAGTGGACGCCGTTCGCCAGCGGATGCGCGTGCACCGCGGACACGATGCGGGCCACGCCGTCGGCATAGGGTGACGCGCCGTAGACACGCGTTTCCATCGCGATGCTGCACGCGCCGTCGTCGATGGAGATCACGTGGACTGCGTGCCTCGGCAGGTGTTCGGGCGGGATCCCCAGCGCGCCTTGCTGTTCCGCCGGATCGCGCACGGAGACGACATCGCCGGCGCCAAGCCCCAGCGACGCGGCCATGGCCACCGCCGTACCGGCCGTGGACGTCTTGCCGGCCTGGTGCGATTCGGTGATGCTGATGCGGCTGCCGGCGAACAGCGGGCCCGCGCGATCCAGCATCGCCATGAACTTCAGCATCAGGATGTTCGTGTTGGGGCACAGGACCACGGGGCAGGCAGGCGGCCGGGCCTCCAGCGCCGAGCCGGTGGACAGTTCGACCAGGGCCGAGCCGCTGCGCTCGCAGAAGGCGACCGCTTCGTCCAGTTCCCGGCCGGAGCCGGCGTGGACGACGATGGCTCGCTCTCGGATTGCGGGCGCTCCCTGCCAGCGGTGGATTTCGAAAGGCGGCGCCAGCGACAGGTGCTCGAGCAATTCGGATGCCAGCTTGCCCGAGCCCACGATGAAGACTTGCATCCCGACCTGTTCCGGACTTCGAGAAAGCCCCATCACGCCAGCTCGAAATCCAGCCCGATATCCGCCGCAGGCGCGCTTTGCATCAGCCGCCCGACCGAGACGTAATCCACTCCGCTAGCAGCGACCGCGCCGATGTTGTCGAGCCGCACGCCGCCGCTGGCCTCGGTTGCCGCACGGCCCGCCACCAGCGCCACGGCCTCGGCCAGCATCGTCGGCGTCATGTTGTCCAACAGGATATGCGTGGCGCCGGCCACGATCGCCGGCTCGATCTGGTCGATGCGATCGACCTCGCAGATGATCCGCTCGATGCCCGCCGCCTTGGCCCGCGCCACCGCCGGCCCGACGCCGCCCGCCACCGCGACATGGTTGTCCTTGATCATCACCGCATCCCACAGGCCCATGCGGTAATTGGTCGCGCCGCCCATCCGCGTCGCGTATTTCTCCAGCGCGCGCAGGCCGGGAAGGGTCTTGCGGGTGTCGAGCAGCGTGGCGTGGCCGTGCATCGCCTCGACATAGGCGCGCGTCATCGTCGCGATGCCCGAGAGGTGCTGGATGGTATTGAGGGCGTTGCGCTCCGCGGTAAGCAGGGCGCGGGCGTTGCCGGCAATCCGCATCAGCGCGGTCCCGGGAGTGACGCCCTGGCCATCCTGCACGAGCATTTCGATCTCGCACGCCGGGTCGAGATGGCGAAAGAACGCGGCGGCCAGAGGCAGCCCTGCGACGGTGATCGCCTCGCGGCTGTCCATCACCCCGGCAAAGCGCGCGTCCGCCGGGATGACGCTCTCCGAGGTGACGTCGCGCCCGCCACCGGGAAGGCCGATGCCGAGGTCTTCGGATAGCGTGTTGGTGACAAAGGCAGCCAGGTCGAAGCCGGGGAGGGTGAAAGACATGCGGTTGCTTTGAGGGGGACCAAGGGGAAGATGCAAGCGCGATGCGTCTGCATGCTTCGGGTTTCTGACCGTATGGGATTGTGACCTGCCTGCAAGTTGCCGTTCGTCACCGGGCGGTATGGGGCGGGAGCGGGCATCGCACCCGACTGGTCTCCGGATCGGAATTGCTACGGTTCCCACCGGTCGGTGCATCGGGGCCTGGGGTTCCGGGTTGCAGCGATTGCTGTCGGTGGCAACCTCCAAGTCAACGTTCGGTTTGTGGTGAACTGCGGACCTCCGCCGAGTGGTGACTACCTCGCTTGGTCGTTTGCGGCCACTCGGCCTGATCGCGTCCTCTATATGGATGCGTTGTACAGACGCTGCGAGCCATTCGCTGTCATCAATGCTTGGTCCTCACATAGACGCCGTAGCTGCCATAGCAGGGGTAGCCTTGACGGTTCTTGTGCGGGTTGAGCGTGCCGTCCATTGTCTTGCGGTCGAAAGTCTTGCCACACACAGTGCATCGGTAGACATAGGTCGGCCCGCCGCTGTGCACCGGCGCGCGGCGCGGGGCTGCGCGCCCTCCAAAAGAGTTGGCGCGCGTCACGCTCGCCCGCGCCGTGGATGCCGCGATCGGCAACGGCCCCTCTGATGAAAGCTCGACGAGGTATCGCGGCATGAACGACTGACTTGCGACCGACGCACCCTGCATGCGATCGACCCGATACGAGCGGTGCTCGCCGGTATCGCTACGAACCGAATGGAGGACGAAGTTCCCTTCGGCGGTTTGCCGGAGTGAGTAGGGCTCGATTCGGCGAACACTGCCGTCATACGTTAGGTCGACGCAGAGATGGTTCGCTGCAGCGTAGCGGATGATTTCAAGTGGCGCGCGCGAGCGATACGGGATCGCCATCGGAAGCGTACGGCTGCGAATTGTGACTTCGCCTGCGCCCGGATCTATGCGCACGCGTTCCGGAGCTTCGGCCTCACCCCTAAGCCAGGTGAAGAATTCCGGCAGCGCGGCCCAGAAATCTGCGACCGACGGCAGCGCCGGCAACTGGTGTCCCAGCATGCTGTCCCACGTTGCTTCCAGGTGGGCGCGATGCGGTTCGAGCGCTTCCAGCGTCGGCACGTCGATCCCCTTGTATTCGCATTTCTGCTCAAGGACATTTAGCAGGACTGACGCCGAGGGACGTGTGTCGCCGTGCCGGAACAGGTTGACCACGTCGTAAAGATCGCGTGGACGCGTGCGTTCGCCAAGCGCGCGGATCTTTTCGCCGAAGGCCTCCTCATATGAATAGCTGTTGATCCAGAGCCCGGCTTCGGGGCGGTCGGTATAGGGGTGGAACACCTCGCGCCGTGTTGTGGGCAGCACCAGGCGTTCATCGCCTGTGAGGTCCAGCTTGATCTTCGGCCAACCACCAGCGCTCGATGTTGGCGAAACCGGGCCGCGATAGCCGACCTTTCCCTGACAAGACAGGCGGCCGCGAGGGTTTGCGTAGATGTCGAAGCCAAGCTGGTCGGCGGGCATGACGAGCCCGGATTGATCGGCAACCCATGCAATGACTTCACCGAGAACGCGACGGAGAAATCCGTCTTCGAGGTGCGCTTCTTCGCGCAGTGTGAAGTCGAGGTCCTCGGAAAACCGGTACGTTTCGAAGAAGCACTTCTTCAGACAGGTGCCGCCCTTGAACACCCATGAATCAACGAGTTCGGGATGAGCATAGATCCCGGCCAGCAGCCAGCCGAGAACGTAGTCCTTCTCTACGACGCCCGGTTGCAGAGAGAACGCGGACGCGGCCTCAAGGATCTCGCGCCTGTCGATCACGGTGCACCGCCCTTCCAGCGCTCAGGCACCCATAGCCGCCACGCCGTCTGCAGGTGGCCGGACTTCAAAGCGGGGTCAAGCTGCGCGTAGCCTTGGGTCAGTCGCGCGCGGCATGCGGCGGCAAGCTCGAAATCGTGCAGCCGCGTCTCAGCCAGAAAGCCGAGACGTTTGAAGACCGCGCCGTTGCCGAATTGTTCGCCATAGTTGATGAGCAGTGCCGCATCGTAGGCCGAAGACTTCCGAAGCTCCGCGAGACAGTCGGCGACGTGATCGATGCCGCCGCCAAGTTCAGGCATCGCGAGAATGTCTATGACAGTCCGCGTCGGGTCCGAAATGCTGACGCGCAGCGAGCCGCGCCAGATAGATTTGAGACCGAAGGTCCGCTTCACGGAGGTGTGCCGGAGCACGAAAGCCACGCCCTGTGCCAACACGCGCTTCTTGCTGATGCGACGTGTGGTGAAGACAATCGTTTCGTTGAACAGTTGCTCGGTCAGGTCCCAGTGGTGAGCTGCAGTCCACCCACCGATATAGCTTTCCCCGAAGAGTGCGGGCACCAGCACCCACGGGTCTTCGACAACCTGCTCGCTTCCGGCTAGATCGAGGGGGACGGGGACATACAAACCATGACCAATACGGCGCAGCCATCCTTGCTCGCGCCAACGGGAGAGGACCTTGGCAGCAGCTGTGCGGTCTAGGTCGAGCGTCTTTGCCACGGCGTCAATCGACACCACCTCTTTCGTCGCGCGCAACACGGCGGCAAGCCGGGAGCGCGACGTTGGCAAAGGTGCGCCCTCCCATGTCATAACTATATGATATAGCTCAAAATTCGCAATTTCAAGGAATTGTGAGGCTATGCGTATAGTTTGCTAGGGCCGACGGAGCAGTCGCTTGACTGGCTCGTGTCATGTCGGGCAAATGGCTGGCGAAGCTGTATATTTGTACAGTCATGTATTCCCCGAACGCCACCGCGTTGAGTTGCAGTGAAGGTCGCCTTGCGATGCCTGCGGCTGCGGACGTTCGGTTTTGCCAGCGCGTCAGACCCGCTGGCATCGTTGAGATTGGGGATCGAACTATCCCGTTCGCGTTCTTAAATCTGTTACAAAGGGCGCGCGCGAAATGCGGGGAGTACACAAGAAAATCCATGGACACCATCCATGACACGCCGCCGCGGGAGACAGTCGGGCGCACCACGGTTACGCGATTCCGAATGCAATTCCAGGCAGCCGCCTACGCGGCGCTTGAAATTCTGAGCGGCAAGGAGGTCGACCGTGTCTACTGCGACTATCACGACGATTTTGTCGTGCGCCGCACTGTCGCTGGCGTCGTCGAGTACCACTTCTTCCAGGTCAAAACCAAGGGCAAGCCCAACCAGCAGTGGGATGCTGCCGCGATCTTCGCGCTCAAAAAGCAAGGCGCGCTTGACACGGAAGAAAAGCTTGAGGCTGTTCGAAACAGCATCGCTGGCAAGCTGTTTGTGCACACGGTCGAGTTTGGCGGGCAGTGCCGTGAGGTTACTGTGCTCAGCAATGTGCACTTCGCCGACGATGTTCACGAAGTCGTCGCCGCCCTCTCGGCTGGATCGTCCAGCAAGAAGTACATCCGCCAGTTCATAGAGAAGTTCGCAGACATCGTCTCTCCAAGCAAGCCAATGTCGAAGGAGGAGGTCGAAGCGGCGCGGAAAAAGCTGTCCCTCCTCGCAAACGTTCAGTACATCGGCGATACGCTCGACGCGTTCGCCATTGCAACGCACAACGCAATCTGGAGGCACAGCGAAATCGAGTTGCACCAGCACGAGGTAGAACGCATCGCCAACAGCCTAGTAACGCTCGTCGAGGAGAAGTCGTGTGCTCCGATTGGCGGCCTGTCCAAGTCCGGCATCGACATGGCGGCAAGCGTTGGCCTAGAAGACCTACTCAAGGTCCTGAGCATTTCAACCCAGGTGTATCAGACCCTGCTGGATGGGGGTGATCCAGCGGCGATCAAGGCCGCATCCATTCTTCAGCGGAAGCTGAAGGAGGTCGGCGCCACCGACTCAATGATTGAGGCAGCCTCGCGCGCAAAGGTTTCATGGGACGTCTGGGTGCGCAGTGCGCGGCATGGGGCGCCCGACTTCACCTTCAACGTCCTGCTCGAAGAAATCGACACCAAGTGCAAGGCTTGGCTGCTTGCAGGAGGTGCTTTCGCAGACCTTGAGAACTTCATTCAAGGCATTCTGAACTCAAACATTGGCAAGCAATTCCCGGTGCTGAACACCGACCTCGTGTTCGGAGCGTTCTGCGCCGCCGTCGTTAGAAGGTCGACGCGATGAGTGCAGCCGATTTCTTCGGCGAGGCAAGACGGCTCAACCTGAAGCTGCAGCTGTCCGGCGACGGGCCGTCCCCGGTGCACACGCTCGATAACGAGGCGCTCTTTCAGCTGCCCCTGCTTGCCATGACCATCTTGGCAATTTCGAAGGGACTATCCAAGCCCGAACTGCCAGAAATAGGTCGGCTGGTGGGCGAGTGCCTGGAGCGCACCGTCGCTGGCTTCAAGGGTTCTTCGCAGGACATTGGATGGTCCGGCAACCTTCGCATCAGAACGATCAAGGCACTCACGTTTCTCGAGTCGACGGGGCAGGTCACTATTGACGAAGCCACGCGTCGGATCTCCGCGACCGAACTTGGCAAGAAAGTCTACAACGGCGCCATCGACGGGGAGACCCTCTTGGCTGTATCCATGAGAACAATAGAGCTCAGCTACCAGTACATCAGGGATGAAGCGCGGGCCAGAGGGGACGTGAATTGAGGCTGCAGTCACTACGAATCGAACCCCTCGGCGAGGCAGGGTGGGAAAGCCCCGTGCTGGAGCTTGGCCACCGAACCACGATGCTGTTCGCCCTGAATGGCAGCGGAAAGACACCGATCATCCGGGCACTCGCGTCGGCACTCGGTTTTCCAAACAAGTTTCGGAGCGACATCCTTGAGAAGTGCAAGGCAGTTGTTCTGCATGCAGAGTCTGAAGGCAAGCCCCTGACGATCCGCAGAGTGATCGGGGCGACGAACAACGAGTTCTACGCGACGATTGATTTCGATGGCAAGGGGACCGAGCATCACTCGGAGGGTTCCTTCTCCATTGCGCTGTTCAGACTACTCGGCCTCAAGCCCCCCCGTCTCGTCTCGAATAAGGGTGAAGAAGCGCAACCCTACATCTCCACGCTGCTGCCAGTTTTCTACTTGATTCAGGGGTACGGGTACTCTGCCGCGTACCGGTCCCCCAATCCGTTCATTGAGGACCAGTTCGCTGAGATGGTCCGCTTCGCCTTTGGACTGAATCCCAAGCACTCCTACGAGGTCAAGAAGAACCTTATCGAAGAGAAGAGTGCTCTTGAGGCTCAGACGCGCAAGATCGTGGGGGCGCAGCGGGTGCTGGAGTACCAAAGCCGTGGAGTTGACGCCAGCGATGCCAACCACGACGTGCTGCTGCGGACCGTAGAAGACCTGAGCCGGCAGATCGACGCGCTTCGTGCATCTGTCGACGCCAAGGGTACTGCCAGTTCCACCCTCTCCGAGATGCTGCGCCAGAAGGATGTCCAAATCCGGGCCAAGCAGGTGGAACTCTTTGACTTGCAGAATCGTGTGGCTGGCATCGAGACCATCCGTGCTGAGATTGATGGCGAGGTCAAGACACTTGGTCTGAACGAAGAGGCTCGACGCGTTTTCACCTCTTTTCAGGAAATCTGCCGCGTGCCGAACTGCGGGCTCTTCCTGGGTAGCACTGAGTCGTATGGGAAGAACCTCCTGTACCTCAAGGATCAAATCAAAGACCTTGAACGCAACAGCCTTCGCGCTGAAATTCGAGCCGAGCAACTGCAAGAGCATCTCGGCGAGTTGGGCGTGGAGCGTCAGACGCTCGTTGACAACCTCGACTCGCCTACCACTTCCGGCGTCGATCAACTGGTGACGGCCGTTAAGGCATTGACAAAGCAGCTTGTCGAAGCGCAGTCTGAATTGGGCCGCATATCAGCGCTGAAGGACGAGCGCTTGAAGCTGTTTGAACTGGAGAGAGAACGAGACCGCATTCAGGACCGGATCGACGGCCTGTCCAACGCGGGCAGAGCCGACAACGACTTCATGAAGCTGCGGTTGACTCTGCGCGAACTGACCGTCAAGTGGATGCAGACGCTGGTAACGCAGAACGTGTCAACGAACGTCGACATTGATTTGAACCTTCGGTTCACGTTCGGTGGCGAAACGATAGAGACCATCGGCAGTGGCGGCACCAGCAGTACGACCATTCGCCTGGTCCTCGCCATACACGCGGCCCTATTTGAGGCGTACCTATCCGATAAGTCTCGTCCGTTCCGCTTCCTGATCCTCGACACGCCGAAGCAAGAAGAACTCCATACCGCCGACCTAGCTCAGTACCTCAAGGAACTGGAGAAGATGTGCGAAGCGAACAATGCTCAGCTTGTCTTCTCATCCACTGAGTACGACCATCCAACCGGCCCGAAGGACAAGCGTTGGCTTCCTGCATATCGTGGCCCCGACAAGCCGATGTACCTTGGCAAGCGAGGGGACTTGTTGGCCGATGACACCCTGGCGAAGCGGTAGGAACAAGCGCGAGTTCGTCTCGGCCGTAAACGGTCGTTCCGACTAGGCACCGGACATCACAACAATTCGAGAGATCGTCTCGGATGCCCAGCGGGCGTTCGAGCCGGCGTCCGTCGAACGTCGGGTCACGAACGGAGCAGTCGCTCGTTCCGTATACCGCGAGTGACTCAGACCAGTCTAGAGCCGCCATCGAAGGCAGAAGCACCCGACTGTTCATTGTGCGACGCGCAACCTGCCCCTGGAGTTCAACCGCCGTGCAGCAGCCGCTCCAACGGCGCGCAACGCGCAAGCGGCCTGGGCCGACCAGTGGGCCCGAGCGGAGCGATTGCCATCCGGCCGCTGCGCCCCGCACGGTGCGCGGCCCCAACATTCGGAGGACACCAGATGGCCAAGGCTTATTGGATCGCCATGCACCGCTCGGTCAACGACGCCGAGGCGCTGAAGCGCTACGCGGCGCTCGCCGGCCCTGCCATCCAGCAAGGCGACGGCTGCTTTCTCGCGCGCGGTACCGCCGCGGCGGCGTACGAGGCAGGCGTCGCCCAGCGGACCGTGCTGATCGAGTTCGACTCCGTGCAGCAAGCCATGGCGGCGCACGACAGCGCGGCTTGCCAGAAAGCGCTCAAGGCGCTGGGCCACGGCGCGGAGAGAGACCTGCGCATCGTGGAGGGGCGCGGCTGAAGGCGCGAAATCGGCTTGGCCGTGCGGCCATGGGCGGATGATCAGGACCGGAGCCGCAAGCGCACACGCAGGCCGCCGGGATCGCGCAGCGTGACGTTCATCTCCGGTCGCGCCGCCGGCGCCCCGGGCGGCAGGCTCCACGCATGACGCTGCACCAGCATGGCGGCCACCAGCGTCATCTCCAGCATGGCGAAGTGCTGGCCGAGGCAGACGCGCGGGCCCGTGCCGAAGGGCAGCCACGCACCGCGCTCCGGCCCGGGGGTGCCGGGCAGGAAGCGCTCGGGGCGGAACTCCGACGGCTGCTCGAAGCGGCGCGGGTCGCGCTGGATCACCCACGGCGTGATGCGCAGCAAGGTCCCCTTGGGAATCGACACGCCCCCGAGCACGATGTCCTCCGTGGCGCGGCGGCTCATGACCGCCGCCACCGGCGGGTACAGGCGCATCGCTTCCTTGAGCGTCGCCACCAGCCACGTCAGGCGCGCGACGTCGTCCACGCCCGGCGCCCTGCCCCCTTCCAGCACGGCATCGACCTCCGCCTGCGCCCGCGCCGAAGCTTCGCGATGCTCCGCCATCAGCCGCGCCCACCAGGCCAGCGCCGCCGCCGTCGTTTCGTGGCCGGCCTGGAAGCTCACCATGCACTGGTCGAAGATCTCCTGTTCGGACAGCGGCGCGCCATCGGCATCCGGGCCTTCCGTGTTGCGCAGCGACAGCAGGCGGTCGAGGAGCACGTGCGCATCTCCCGCGCCGCTTGCAGCCAGCGCCGCGCGCCGGGCCGCGATCTGCCGCGCCACGAGCTCCCGCAGCGTGCGCAACGCGCGCCGCTTCGCGCTCTTGCCCGGCAGCGGCAGCCAGTCGGGCAGCGTCATCGGCCATGTCATCTCGCGCATCGCGGTGCGCGAGAGCACCTGCGTCGCCCAGGCCGCGGCCTGCGTGTCCGCCTCCGCTTCCGGGCCGAACAGCGTGCGCAGGATCACCCGCACGGTCACCGAGGAGAAGAAGGCCTCCAGGTCGACTTCGGCCTCCGGCGCGTCCGGCAGCGCACGCATCGCAGCGGCGACCGTCGCCACCATCTCGCCCGCCTGTTCGGCCACGGGCCTGGTCGCGAAAGCCGGCTGCAGCATGCGGCGCTGGCGCTGCCACTCGGCGCCCTCGGTCACCAGCACGCTGCGCCCGAAGGACTGCGCGAAGATCTCGATGCCGCGCTCCCAGCGGACGGTGCGGCCCGCGTGCTGCACGAGCACCTCGCGCACCGCCTCGGGATCGAAGACGTCCACCATCCGCTCGAAGCCGATGCGCATCGCGACCAGGTCGCCATGGCTTGCTTGCAGGCGCTCCACGAAGCCGAGGTAGTCGCGCCGCATGTCCCCGAGCAGCGACAGGCCCCACCAGCGCGAGGGCGGCCGTGGCAGGTCGGCCCAGGTCCTGGAAGCAAGAGGCGAGGCTTGCGGGTCGGCCGCGCCGGCATGGGGGCAGCGGGCCGCGGGCACGCCGTGAAGATCGTGGGTTCCGGGTGAGTCCATGCACGCAGCATGGCGCGCCGCGAGCTGCGCGTCTTGAACGAAGTCGACATCCTGGCCGGCCCCTAAACTCGGGCTTCCATGAGCATGCCGGCGCCCCTTTCCTCGGCCCTGAACCAGATCTGGACGCCGCGCGCTTCGCTGTCCGCGTGCGTGCGCGCCGTGATGCTGCGCGATACGCGTGGCCTGGCGCTGGACGACTGGCAGCGACTGAGCTACTTCCCGGCCACGCCCCTGTGTTCGCTGGGCTGGCGCTTCGAGGGCGACGCGGAGCTGGTCGACGCGGCCTTGCCGCAGCGGGAGGCTTCGCCCCAGGACCCGCGCACGCCCATCACGCCACGGCTGACGCTGGTCGGGCCCTTCAACGCGCCCTCGGTCGTCTACAGCCCGGGGCCCTCGCACGGGATGATGCTGCTGCTGATGCCCGACGCCTTGCAGCTGCTCACCGGCATCGAACCCGCGGCCATCGCCAACCGCGTCGTCGATGCCCTGCCGCTGCTGCCCCCGGAGTGGCGCACGTGGGCGGAGGGGCTCTTCTGGCTGCCCGACGATGCGGCCCGGCTGGCGGCCATCGAGGCCTTCCTGGAGCCGCGCTGGCAGGCAGTGCGTCCCACGCGCGCCAGCCTGGCCGCGCGCTACGCGGACTGGACCCGCCACCTGGCGATGCGCGCCGCCTTGACGGCACCGGGGCGCTCGCTGCGCCAGGTGGAACGCCACATCAAGCGTTGGGCGGGCCAGCCGATGCGCGAGCTCCAGGGCGTCAGCCGGCTGGAGCAGGCCTTCTATGCGCGGCTGGCGGCGGAGAAGGAGAATACGGCGCGCTGGTCGGACGTCGCCGCGGACTGCGGCTATGCCGACCAGGCGCACTTCACGCGTGCGACGCGCCGGATGACGGGCTTCCCGCCGGACGAACTCCGGCGGCGCATCCGCGACCACGAGGGGTTCTGGGCCTACCGGCTGTGGATGTAGCGCGTCCTCGCTTTGCCACTAAACTGTCGCCAAGGCGAAGAAGCCCTCTCCCACTGGGAGGCGAGCTCGCCCGGCAGGCGGCGCCATCGGAGCCGCCTGCTTTGCATCACCCGGCCGCTTGGCGCCTGTCGACCAAGAATGACCATGACCCAAGATTCGATCGCCCCCTCCCCAGCTCCGCGCGGCAAGGCCGCCGCCCGCAAGGCCCCCCGGCCGGTCCATCCCCTCCTGGAAAAGCTGTTCGAGCTGTATCCGCGGCTGTTCGGCGCCCGCTTCCTGCCGCTGAAGATCGGTGTGTTCGAAGACCTGGTGGCGGCGCACCCGGAAGCGCTGCCCGCGGCCGACCTCAAGGTGGCGATCGGCCTGCACACGCGCTCGACGCGCTATATCGAGGCCGTGGCGTCCGGCCTGGGCCGCCATGACCTGCAGGGCAAGCCCACGGAGCCGGTGGCGCCGGAGCACGTGCATCACGCCATCCTGGAGGTTTACCGGCGCCGCAGCGGCCGGGCGCCGGAGCAGGCGCGCGAGCGCGCCGTGGCGCAGCTGGCGGCCGCCGTCGAGGCGTCGGGCCTGAGCCGCGAGGAGTATCGCGAGCGCTTCAACTCGCCCGACGACAACGTGCACGCAATGCTGGAAGAAGCCCTGGCCATCGTGGCGCAAAAGGGCGCGCGCCGCGAAGCCCTGCAGAACGCCTTCCAGGCCAGCGGCAAGACGGTGGCCGAATTCGCCGAGATGTACGGCCTGGACCCGAAGGAAGCGAAGAAGCTGCTGGGGTAAGCGGAACCTCGCCAGCGCCGCGAGCTGACGCAAGGGCCCCTCGCCCTGTAAAGTCGGCCGCCTCGCCCTTCCCTCCGAGGCCCATGCAAACCGCCCACACCATCCTCGCCGGCGAAGCCATCGCCCAAGCCTTGCGCGGCCAGCCGGCCCTGGGCGAGATCGAAAGCTGCGCGCTGCTGCGGCGCGGCTTCAACGAGGTCTACGAGCTGCGCAGCAGCACCGGCCGTTACGTTGCCCGCCTGGCCGCGCTGCGTGCCCGAGGCCCGTCCAATGTCGCCTGGGAGCTCGCCTTCCTCGCCCACCTGGAGTCCTGCGGCGCCAGCGTGGCGGGCGGCGTCGCGGGGCCGATCCGGCTGGCCTTGCCGGAAGGCCAGCGCGATCTCGCAGTGTTCCGCCACGTCGAGGGCAGCTGGCCCGAGTCGGAAGAGGACTACGCGCTGACGGGCGAGGAGCTGGGGCGCATCCACGCGGCCGGGGCCAGCCTCGATGGCCCGCCCAGCCGCTACACGATCGATCTCGAGCACCTGGTGACGCACCCGCTGCAGTGGCTCGGCGAGTCGCCCACCATGGACGCGGCGCTGGTCGATGACTTCCACGCGCTCGCGCAGGAAGTTCGCAAACGCATTGGCGACGCGCGTGGCCTGGAGCACGTCACGTGCCATGGCGATTGCCATGGTGGCAACAACTACATCGCCGCGCAGCGCGCGACCTTCTTCGACTTCGACGATGCCGGCCCGGGCTGGCTCGCCTATGACCTCGCGGTGCTCTTGTGGGGCCAAGTGCCGCGCCGTGCCGACCCGGCGCTGGAAGCCGAGGCGGCCGGGAAGTTCAAGCAGTTCCTCGCGGGCTACCGCCGCGTGCGGCCCGTCGCCGATGCAGATCTCGCGGCCGTGCCGGCCATGATGGTGGCGCGCCACATCTGGCTGCTGGGCGAATACGCCAGCCGGCGCCACCACTGGGGCACGCAGGCGATCCCTACGGTCTGGCTGCGCAAGCAGGTGCCGCTGATGCGCAGCTGGCTGGAGCTGCGCCTGTAGATTACGGCCCCATGCAGCCGTTCTCCTTGCAGGTCCGCTATTTCGAGCAGGTCGCCCTCAACAAGTCGGTGCGGCGCGCGGCGGAGCGCCTGCATGTCTCGCCCTCGGCCGTCACCCGGCAGATCGCGCTGTTCGAGGAGCAGCTGGGCGCGCCGCTGTTCGACCGCCTGCCGCGCGGCGTGCGCCTCACCGCCGCCGGCGAGATGATGCTGGCGCAGATCCAGCGCATGCAGCGCGAGTTCGGCTCCGCGCTGGCGCAGGTCGATGCGCTGAAGGGCATGCGGCGCGGCCACGTGGGCATCGGCGTGCTGCAGTACATGAGTTCGCATTTCGTGCCCGAACTGATCGTGGACGTGACGCGCGACCACCCCGGCTTCGCGTACACGATCCACACCGGCAACTCGCCGGAGATCATCGACCGCATCCTCAAGGGCGAGATCGACATCGGCCTGTGCTGGGCGCCGCCGGCCTCGACGCCCGTGCGGACCGTGCGCGTCTACCCGGTGCCGATCGGCGTGGTGGTCGCGACCGACCACGAGCTGGCCGGGCGCAAGGCGATGCGGCTGGCCGAGTGCCTGACCTACCCGCTGGTCCTGCAGTCGCAGGACATGGCCTTGCGCCGCACGCTGGAGGACGCAGCCCGCGGCACCGGCCGCCGGGTCGCGCCCTTCGTCGAGTCGAACTCCATCGCCACCATCGTGTCGCTGCTGGTCGCGCGCGCCGGCATCTCGGTGATGACGCGGGTGACGGTGCAGCAGGAGCTGGCCAACGGCACGCTGGCCCACATCCCCATTTCCGACCGCGGCGTCTCCACGATGCCGCTGGCCCTGATGGTGCGCGCGGACCGCCCGCTGACGCCCGCCGCCGCCTTGCTGCTGGAGCTGCTGGAACACCGCTTCAACGCCTACGCCGGCCAGGCCAGCGTTGCTTCCAGGTAAACGCAGGACAGCGTTTTTGTTGCTTGTGCGGGCTTGCGGGCTCTTCTAGATTTGACCGGGATCAAAGTCCCCGAAACCCAAACCATGTCTCGAGTCCACACGCTTTCCCGCCGGCAGTTCTCCGCCGGCCTGGCCGCCGCCGCGGCCGTCGGCCTGCCCGCCCTCGCCCAGGCCCCGCTCACCAAGGTCCGCTACCAGCTGGACTGGCGCTTCGAGGCCGGCACCATTCCCCACATCGTCGCCCTGCGCAAGGGCTACTTCGCGGCGGAAGGCCTGGACGTCAGCCTCACCGTCGGCATCGGCGCGGCCGCCACGGTGAACCGGCTGACCACCGGCAACTTCGACATGGGCACCGGCGACATGAGCTCGCTGGCGGAATTCGCCGCCAACAACGGCCAGGTCCCGGCCAAGGCCGTGATGGTCCTGTACGAAACCACGCCGGCCGCGGTGTTCTCGCTGAAGAAGAGCGCGATCGCCAAGCCCGCCGACCTCAAGGGCAAGACGCTGGCCGCGCCCATCACCGATGGTGCGCGCCGCATCTTCCCGCTGTTCGCCAGCGCCAATGGCCTCGGCCCCAACGACGTGAAATGGCAGACGGTGGACGCCGCACTGCGCGAGTCCATGTTGGCCCGCGGCCAGGTGGACGCCATCTCCGGCTACATCGCCTCCGGCCTGATGTCGCTGCAGCGCCTGGGCGTGAAGCCGGAAGACATCGCGACGATGCGTTTCTCCGACTACGGCGTGCCGCTGTACGGCAACGCCGTGATGGCGACGCCGACCTTCCTGCGCGAGCAGCCGAACGCGGTGGCCGGCTACCTGCGCGCGCTGACGCGCGGCTACAAGGACGCCCTGATGGACCGCAACGGCGCCGTGGCCCTGCTGAAGGCGCACGAGCCGCTGGCGGTGGACGCGATCGAGCTGCAGCGCCTGCGCATCATCCTGGAAGACGAGATCGGCACGGCCGCGGTGCGCAAGAACGGCATCGGCCAGTTCGACCTGGACCGCTACCAGCACGGCATCGACGCCCTGGCCAAGGTGCTGGAGTTCAAGAGCGTGCCCAAGGCCGCCGACCTGGTGGACATGAAGCACCTGCCCGCCGCCCCGGCCCGCATGATCTTTGCCGCGTGATGTCGCCCGAGACCATTCCCGCCATCGACTTCTCCCGCTACCGCTATGGCGCGGCGGAAGAACGCGCCGCGGTCGCGCGGCAGATCAACCAGGCCTGCCGCAACTACGGCTTCTTCTACCTGGACCAGCACGGCATCCCGGCAGACGTGATCACGAACGGCTTCGCCGCCGCGCAGGAATTCTTCGCGCTGCCGGTGGAGCAGCGCGTGGCCTGCAAGGCCACCACCGGCCGGCAGAACCGCGGCTACCAGCCGATGTTCGACACCCAGCGCGAAGGCGAGGCGCCCGACGTCAAGGAGTCCTTCGACATGGGCTATCCGCTGGACGAGGCAGCCCTCGCGCAGCTGGCGGAGATCCCGTTCTACTCGCGCAACGCCTGGCCGCAGGACCCCGGTTTCCGCTGGCGCGTGGAGAACCTCTACTTCTCCATGCTGCAGTGCGGCCAGCAGGTGCTGCGCGCCATGGCCGAGTCGCTGGATCTTGATACCAATTTCTTCGTGGCGCGCTGCGAACAGCCTTTCACGAACATGCGGCTGGTGCACTACCCGCCGCAGCCGCCGGCGCTGGAAGAAGGCATAGGCGCGCGAGCCCATACCGACAAGGGCCTGATCACGCTGCTGTTGAACGACGCCAACGGCGGCCTGCACGTGCAGTCCACCTCGGGCGACTGGATAGACGCGCCGCCGCGCCCGGGCGCGCTGATCATCAACGTCGGCGACCTGCTCACGCGCTGGACCAACGGCCGCTTCCGCTCCGCCGTCCACCGCGTGGTCAACATCTCCGGCAACGAGCGCTTCTCGATCCCGCAGTTCCACCACCTCGATTACTTCGCCAAGGTGGACCCGGCGGACATCCCGGGCGGCGGCGACACCGCGTACGAGCCGATCCAGGCCGGCGAGTTCGTCGCGCAGGGCTTCCGGCGGGACCGGAAATCCTGGCGGAACTGAATCCCCTCCCGCGCCGCGGGCTTTGCCGATAACATCCGCCTGGCATGCAGGCTGGCAAAGGCGCCAGTCCGCCGCCAGGAAGGACGCAGCATGGGCATCGCGGACAAGACGGAGAACGCGCTGGATTTCCGGGAGCTCGCCGAGACCTGCCCGGCGGGCCTGATGCAGGTGGACGCCCAGGGCCACTGCAGCTACGCCAATGCGGAGTGCGTGCGCCTGCTGGACGTCGTCGACCCGCTGGGCACCGGCTGGATGCAGGCGGTGCATCCGCTGGACCAGGCGACCGCCAGCGCGATGTGGCACCGCCCCTACGACACGCTCGGCATCGAGCGCATCCTGCGCGTCGAGCGGCTGGATGGCCCGATGACGCATGTGCGCCTGCGCGCCGCGCCGCTGGCCTCGCACGTCGGCAAGCTGCGCGGCTACACGGTGTCGCTGGTGGACGTGACGCCTTCGGCCAGCAAGCTGGAGCGCCTGGAGTCCGCCAACGCCTTCCTGGCGCGCGCCGAGGCCATCGCCGGCGTCGGCTGCTGGCGCTTCGACATCCGCACGCGTGAACTGCAGTGGACCAGCAACATGCGGCGCATCCACGAACTGCCGGACGACTACGTGCCGCGCGGCGACGAGCACGTGAAGTACTTTTCCGCCGGGGCGCGCATGCAGCTGGAGGACGCCGTGCGGCAGTCGATCGCCAGCGGCCAGTCCTGGGACCTGCGCCTGCCGATGCGCACGGCCAAGGGACGCGAGCTCTGGGTCCGCTCCGTTGGCGAGCCGCAGTACGAGGACGGCCGCCTGGTTGCCGTGACCGGCGTGCTGCACGACATCACGCAGCTCGTGCGGCTGGGCCTGGGGCTGCCGGCGAAAGCCGGCAAGCCGCGCGTGCTGGTCGTGGACGACAACCCGATCAACCAGGTGGTCGCCGTCAAGCTGCTGCAGAAACTGGGCTGCGAGGACATCGACGTCGCCAACGACGGCAGCGAAGCCGTCCGCATGGCGGCGCAGCGCGAATACGGCCTGGTGCTGATGGACTGCCAGATGCCGGTGATGGATGGCTACGAGGCGACGCGCCGGCTGCGCGAAGCGGGTTGCCGCTCGCTGATCGTGGCCGTCACCGCCACCGTGGTCGACGGCGCCCGCGAGCGCTGCCTGGAGGCGGGCATGGACGAATTCCTCGGCAAGCCCATCGACATCGGCAAGCTGCAATGGGTGCTGGCGCGCCAGGCGGAGCGATCCGGCCGGCACTGAGGCCGCGCGGGCCTCAGTCCACCATCCGCTGCGCCACGAACTCGCGGAACAGCGACATCACCGGAGCCTCGCTGCGGCCTTTCAAGGTGACGTAGGCGAAGCGCGCCGTCGCCTTGAGGGCGGGCCGCACCGGCAGGATTTCCAGCGCCCCCGCCGCCAGCCGCTCGCGCGCCGTGGCCAGCACGCCCAGCAGGATCGTGTCGGTGCGCTCGACGACGTCGAGCATCCCGCGCACGTCCTCGCTTTCCATCGTCAGCAGCCGTGCAGGGTTGGCGGCGGCGCCGTACTGGTCCATCAGCACCCGGGCCACTTCAGTCGACAGCGGCGTGGAGGCGATCGGGTAGCGCTGCACGTCCGCGAGCGTCACCGACTGCCGCGCCAGCAGCGGGTGCCCGGCCCGCACGATCCAGCCGCCGGCCATCTCCGCCACCGGCTCGATGCTGAGGTCCTCGTCCGGCGACAGCACGCGCATGTCGACCACCAGCGCATCGAGCTGCCGCTCGCGCAGGTGGACCAATTGCAGCTCGGTCGGCCCGCGCACCAGGCGCACGCGCACCTTCGGGTGGTGCACCGCCATTTCGCTGAGCAGCGGCACCATCAGGATCGCGCCTGGCCCCGAGCCGAGACCGATGCGCATCGCGCCTGCGTCCGCATTGCGCATCAGCTCGGTGGCCCGCTTCAGCTCGGAAGCCTCCAGCACGATGCGGCTGGCGCGCTCGACGAAGTGGCGCCCGAGCGGCGTCAGCTCGTTGCGCTTGCCGATGCGATCCAGCAGCTTGCCGTCGATCTCCATTTCCAGCGCCTGGATGCTGCGGCTCAGGGCCGACTGCGTGAGGAACAGCTTTTCGGCCGCGCGGCTGAACGAGCCGCTCTCGGCGACGGCCAGGAAATGCTCGAGGTGGCGGATGTGCATGAATGAGCTCCTCGAATCATTATCCGGAAAATAATGCATTGGACACATGCAGGGCCCACTCCTAGCATCGGACGATGAACCCCAGCAAACGCCTCGTCCTGGGCCGCGCGGCGGCCGCCTTCGCCGGCCTCACCCTCGCCGGCCTCTCCTTCGCGCAGTCCTTGCCGGGCCGACCGGTGACGCTGATGGTCCCCTACCCCGCCGGCGGGGTTTCGGACGTGATCGCCCGCACGATCAGCAGCACGCTGTCGAAGCAGCTGGGGCAGACCGTGATCGTCGACAACCTGGGCGGCGCCAGCGGCGGCATCGCGGCGCAGAAGGTGCTGTCCGCGCCGGCGGACGGCCACATGGTGTTCCAGGGTTCGCCCAACGAGCTGGTGCTGGCGCCCATGTCCAACGCGGCGCTCAAGTACCGCAGCGAGGACTTCCGCCTGGTGCAGATGATCTCGATCAACCCGCTGGCGGTGTTCGCCCGCAAGGACCTGCCGGCCAGCAACGGCGACGAGCTGCTCGCCTACGCCCGCAAGGCCGCGGCGGAGGGCAAGCCGATGACCTACGCCAGTGTCGGCGCCGGCTCCATGTACCACCTGCTGGGCGAGCACCTGTCCAAGCTGACCGGCATCCCGATGACGCACGTGCCGTACAAGGGCAGCGCGCCGGCCCTGCAGGACCTGATGGGCGGCCAGGTCGACATCTTCATCACGCCCTATGGCACCGGCCAGGTCGCGATGATCGACCAGGGCAAGCTGAAGGCCGTGGCCGTGCTCTCCGCCGACCGCCAGCAGCTGCTGAAGAACGTGCCGCCGCTGCAGGACACGCCGGCGCTGAAGGGTTTCGTGTTCGACACCTGGGCCGGCTACTTCGTGCGCAAGGACACGCCGGAGCCGGTGGTGCAGGCGTTGCACAAGGCGCTGGGCGAAGTGGCGAACGACCCCGCCATCCGCGAGGCGCTGGAAGCGCAGGCGATGGTGGTGCCGCGCCCGCAGCCGCTGCCGGCGCTGGCCAGGCTCTATGAGGACAATGCGGCCAAGTACCGCGCCATCGCGAAGGCGATGAACCTGCAACCCCAGTGATGGGTGCCATCGAGGGCGGCTACCTCGGCGACGCGCTGTTGCCGCGGCTGGGCGAATTCATCCGCATCCGCCGCGACATCCACGCGCACCCGGAACTCGCTTTCGGCGAACACCGCACGGCGGCGCTCGTCGCGGGCAAGCTGGCGGAATGGGGCTACGAGGTGGCCGCAGGCATCGGCGGCACCGGCGTGGTGGGACGCCTGCGCCGCGGCCGCGGTGCCAGATCCCTGGGCATCCGCGCCGACATGGACGCGCTGCTGGTCACCGAACACCCGGGCCGCGACTGGGGGAGCCGCACGCCGGGCGTGATGCACGCCTGCGGGCATGACGGCCACACGGCCACCTTGCTGGCCGCGGCCCGGTTGATCGCGGAAGAAGTCGAGTTCGACGGCACGCTGAACCTGATCTTCCAGCCCGCCGAGGAAGGCGCCGGTGGCGCGCCGCGCATGATGCGGGACGGCCTGTTCGAGCGCTTCCCTTGCGACGCGGTGTTCGCGCTGCACAACATCCCCGGGCTGCCGGCTGGGCACTTCCACTTCCGCAGCGGGCCGGCCATGGCCTCGAGCGACAACGTCACCATCACTCTGCGCGGCGTCGGCGGCCACGGGGCCATGCCGCAAGCGGCGGCGGACCCCATCGTTGCAGGCGCGGCCCTGGTCTCGGCCTTGCAGACGGTGGTGGCGCGCAACGTCGATCCACTGCACAGCGCGGTGGTGACCGTGGGCAGCTTCCACGCCGGCACGGCCAACAACGTGATCCCCGAGCAGGCCGTGCTGGAGCTGAGCGTGCGCGCCCTGGACCGCGCGGTGCGGCTGCTGTTGAAGGAGCGCATCTGCGAGCTCGCGCGCCTGCAGGCCGCGAGTTTCGGCGTGACGGCGGAGATCGATTGGCGCGACGGCTATCCGGTGCTGGTGAACACGCAGCCGGAAACGGGTTTCGCCGCCCAGGTGGCGCTGGACCTGTTCGGCCGGGAGCGCGTGAACACGGATGCCGCGCCGCTGACCGCCAGCGAGGACTTTGCCTTCATGCTGGAGAAGGTGCCGGGCTGCTACGTGCTGGTGGGCAACGGCAGCCCGGGCACGCCGGGCGCCTGCGCCGTGCACAACCCCGGCTACGACTTCAACGACGACATCATCGCGCCGGCTGCGCGCTTCTGGGCGGCGCTGGCCGCACGTTACCTGGCACATCGGGACTAGCCGAGCGGCGGATGGCAGCGCCCGCCTTTTGCGAGCTGAGGATGGCGAGCACGAAGACGCCGACGCTGAGGAAGCCCAATTGGTGCGCGCCGAGCAGGTGGATCCCGACCGCGCCGAGCACGCCGGCCGTCGTCACGCCCAGGTAGGTCGCAGCAGTGTTCAGCCCGAGCACGATGGGTGCGATGGCGGGCGCCACGGTGACCAGCCGGTATTGCTGCGGCCCCTGGATGCCCCAGCCGGTCGCGCCCCACACGGCGACGGCGAGCGCAGCCGACCAGAGCCAGGCGCTGGCCCACGGCAGGACGGCCATCGTGGCCGCCTGTACCACCAGCACCACGAACATCAGCTTGGTCGCACTGACCTTGTCGAGGACGCGGGCGAGGGCGATGTTCGTCACGGTGCCGCTGGTGCCCCAGACCACCAGCAGCGCGCCGAACACGAAGGCGTTGGCCAGCACGCGGTCGAAGACCACGGAGAAGTAGATGTAGACCAGGAAGTTGCCGGCCATGCCCAGGAAGGTGGTGAGCAGGGTCCAGCCCACGCGCGCATCCTGCAAGGGGGCCAGGCGCGCCTTCAGGGCGACCTTGGGCGGCAGGGGCACGTCGTGCAGCAGGGACAGGATGCCCAGGCCCGCGGCGAGGCCGATCGCCGAGACGAAATACATCGTCCAGCGCCAGTCGCTCAATCCGCCGATCACCGTGCCGATGGGAGAGCCGAGCGCCGTGGCCGCGGTCAGGCCGGCGACGATGATGGCGATCGCCTGGCCGCGGCGCTCGGGCGCGACGATCGTCGCGCCGGTGCCCGTTGCGGTGGGCGCGTACATGGCCGCGCCGAGGCCGGCGAACACGCGGGAGACCAGCGCGATCGTGAAGCTGGGCGCCAGCGCCGTCGCCAGGTTGGCGAGCACGAAGATGCCCAGCCCCGACAGCATCAGCTGCTTGCGCGGGACATGCGCGGCGATCGCCGCCACCGTCGGCGCCAGCAGCGCATAGGCAATCGCATAGAGCGTCGTCAACTGCCCGGCGATGCCGATGTCGACCTGGAAGCTCTGCGCGATCTTCGGCAGCACGCCGGCCACCACGAAGGTATCCGTCCCCAGCGCGAACATCCCGAGCGCCAGCACCAGAAGCCGCTTGTCCATTCCCATCACCTCTTCGCGTCACAGTTGCGTGATGCAACTATAGGCGAAGCAGTTTTTTCATGCAACTGACTGGACGAACGGTCAAGGTGAGCTCAGCGGGGCGGGATCCGGCCCAGGACGCGCTCGTTGCGGCCGTCGATGACGGCGTGCGTGTTGGAGGTCGCGCCGGGGCCGGGCGCGAAGCGAACGTCACGGAAGCCCAGCGGCTTGCCGCCCTTGGCGTGGACCGACAAGGTCTCGATCGGGCGGCCCGTCTTGTCCTCGACCAGCGCCGTCGGCGGCTTGCCGCGGTGGGCCAGCCAGCGGTCGCCCCACTGCATCAGCGCGACGATGACCGGGTACAGGTCCTCGCCCTTGGGCGTCAGGCGGTAGCCGTCGGTGTTGGCCCGGTCCGGCAGCGGGTAGCGCTCGACGATCCCGAGCTCCTGCAGCCGCTCGAGGCGGGCCGTGAGGATGTTGCGGGCGATGCCCAGCTCCTTCTGGAACTGGTCGAAGCGGTTCATGCCCTGCGTCATCTCGCGGACGATCAGCAGGGACCACCACTCGCCGACCTCCTCGAGGGAGCGGGCGATCGAACAGTTCATTCCGGTGAAACTCTTGCGCTGCATGGACGGAAGTCTATGCCAGCGCAGTTGCATGAAGCAACTGCCATGCCGGAACCCCCGCCGGCTTTGCGGCTACGCCGCCTCCGGCGCGAAGAACTGCGTCGGCGACTGCCCGAAGTTCTTGCGGAACATCGTCGCGAACGCGCTGGGGCTGTCGTAGCCCAGCGCCAGCGCGACGTCGATGACCCTCTCGCCGGTCGCCAGCAGTTCCAGCGCGCGCAGCAGCCGCGCCTGCTGCCGCCACTGGCCGAAGGTCATGCCGGTTTCCCTGGTGAAGAGGCGCTGCACCGTCTTGACGTCGATGGCCAGCCGCTTCGCCCAGTCGCCGAGGGTGGAGGTGTCGTCCGGCTGCTCCTGCAGCGCGTGGCAGATGCGAAGCAGGCGCGCGTCCGCCGGCATGTGCAGGTGCAGCGGCAGCACCGGCAAGGCCCGCAGCTCGTCGAGGATCAGCCGCATCAGGCGGGCGTCGCGCGTGCCGGCCTGGTAGGGCTGCGCGACGTCCATGGCGGCGCGCAGCAGCTCGCGCAGCAGGGGCGGGATCGCCACGGCCTGGGTCTGGTCCAGCAGCTTCGGCGCGATCTTCGGGGCGATCAGCAGGCTGTGCATGCGCACTTCCCCGACGCAGCGGATTTCGTGCGTCGTGCCCGCGGTCATCCAGATGCCGCGCGTGGGCGGGACGATCCAGCGGCCGGCTTCGGCCTGCACCACGATCACGCCGCGGTCCGCGTACAGCAGCTGGTGGCGGTCGTGCAGGTGCGGCGGGATGTGCCAACCGACGGGGTAGGTCGTCCGCCGCGCAAGGACGGGACTTGCGCCGGGCGGGGAGGGGCTCGGGTACACCATGTCCTTTTTGCGAAGGTTCCTGGTCGGATGGCGCGAGACAGGCGCTCGCGGCCTGCCTAGGATTCTGGCTGCAAAAACCAGAATCCCCATGACCGCTTCAGCCCAGACCCTCTCTCCCGGCGGCGCGCAGCCGGCCGCGGACCCGGCGCCCGCGAAGGCCCGGCCCGCCTTCCGCATCCTGGGGGCGCTGAGCGCCTCGCACATGGTCAACGACATGATGCAGTCGCTGATCGTGGCGATGTACCCGATCCTCAAAGGCAACTTCGCCCTCAGCTTCGCGCAGATCGGCTTCATCACCCTGACCTACCAGCTGACGGCGTCGCTGCTGCAGCCCTTCATCGGCCTCGTCACCGACAAGCGCCCGCGGCCCTACTCGCTGCCAGTGGGCATGTTCTTCACGCTCGTCGGCCTGCTGCTGCTGGGTTTTGCGCCGAACTACCCGATGCTGCTGCTGGCGTCGGCCTTCGTGGGCGTGGGCTCCTCGATCTTCCATCCGGAGTCCTCGCGCATCGCGCGCCTGGCCTCGGGTGGCCGGCACGGCCTGGCGCAGTCGCTGTTCCAGGTGGGGGGCAACATGGGCACGGCCATCGGCCCGCTGCTGGCCGCGGCCTTCATCGTGCCCTTCGGCCAGGGCAGCGTGGCCTGGTTCAGCCTGGCGGCCCTGGTGGGCGCGGCGATGCTGCTGCAGGTGAGCCGCTGGTATTCGGCGCACCACGTCGCCATCAGCCGCAGTGCGAAAGCCGCGCCGGCCGCGCCGTACCCGCGCCGGGTCGTGATCGGCGCCGTCCTCGTGCTGCTGGTGCTGATCTTCTCCAAGTACTTCTACGTCGCCGGCATCAGCAGCTTCTACACCTTCTACCTGATCGAGCGTTTCGGGCTGTCGGTGCAAAGCGCGCAGGTGCACCTGTTCATCTTCCTGTTCGCGTCGGCCCTGGGCACGATCTTCGGCGGCACGGTGGGTGACCGCATCGGCCGCAAGCCGGTGATCTGGGTGTCGATCCTGGGCGTGGCGCCGTTCGCGCTGCTGCTGCCGCACGCCGACCTGTTCTGGACCACGGTGCTCACCATCATCATCGGCCTGGTGCTGTCGTCGGCCTTCTCGGCGATCCTGGTCTACGCGCAGGAACTGATGCCGGGGAAGGTGGGCACGGTGTCCGGCCTGTTCTTCGGTTTCGCCTTCGGCATGGGCGGCCTGGGCGCGGCGGTGCTGGGCGTGTTCGCGGACCGCACCAGCATCGACTACGTGTACCAGACCATCGCCTGGCTGCCGCTGCTGGGCCTGGTCGCGGCGCTGCTGCCCAAGGAAAAGCGCCGGGCCTGATGCCCTACTCGCGGCCCTACTCGCGGACCTTGCCGCGCCCGGCCTTCAGCTCGGAGCGGATCGACTTGCCTTCGAGCCGGCGCCGCTTCGAGCCATAGGTCGGCTTCGTCGGCTTGCGCACGGCCTGCACCTGCGAGGCTTCTTCCACCAGGGCCTCCAGGCGCGCCAGCGCCAGCGCGCGGTTCTGCTCCTGGCTGCGCGCCGACTGCGCCTTGAGGATCAGGATGCCGTCCTTGCTGACGCGCCGGCCCGGCATGGCGAGCAGGCGCTCCTTCACGGATTCGGGCAGGGACGAGGCACGGATGTCGAAGCGCAGATGCACTGCGCTCGACACCTTGTTGACGTTCTGCCCGCCCGGCCCCTGGGCGCGCATGGCGGTGAACTCGACTTCTTCCTCGCGAACCATGGCCGCGATTAGACCCGAACTCGCGGGCCGGCGCCGCTACTTGTAGAACCAGTGCGCGGGCACGGTGACCAGCTTCGGGAACAGCACCATCGCGAACATGACGATGAACTGCATCAGCATGAAGGGCAGCACGCCCTTGGTCACCGCATCCATGCTGACCCGGCCCACGCCCGCCACCGTGTTGAGCACCACGCCCACCGGCGGCGTGATCAGCCCGATCGCGTTGTTGATCATGAACAGCACGCCGAAGTAGATCGGGTCGATGCCGGCCGCCGTCACCAGCGGCATCAGCACGGGCGTCAGGATCAGGATGGTCGGCGTCATGTCCAGCGCCGTGCCCACGATCATCACCAGCACCATGATGCCGATCATCAGCAGCGTCTGGTTGCCCAGCAGCGGCTGCAGCAGGCTGACCACCTGAGACGGGATGTTGGCCACCGTGATCAGCCAGGCACTCACCGCCGCCGCGGCCACCACGAACATCACCACCGCACTGGTCCGCGCGGCTGCGACCAGCACGCCGAACAGCTGCGAAGGCTTCAGCTCGCGGTAGACCAGCGTCGCCACCACCAGCGCGTACACCGCGGCCACCACGCCGGCTTCGGTCGGCGTGAACACGCCCATCTTCAGGCCGATGATGATGATGAAGGGCAGCACCAGCGCCCAGGCGGCGTCGCGCAGCGCGCGCAGCAGTTCCTTGGCCGACTTGCGCGGCGGCGATGCCACGTTCTCCCGGCGCACCAGCCAGGCCCATGTGACCCACAAGGTCGCGGCCAGCATGATCCCGGGGAAGATGCCGGCGAAGAACAGCTTGGAGATCGACACGTTGGCGGCGACGCCGAACACGACGAAGCCGATGCTGGGCGGAACCACCGGCGCGATGATGCCGGCGGAGGCGATCAGCCCCGCGGAGCGCGCGCGGTCGTGGCCGGCGCGTTCCATCATCGGCAAGAGCAGCGTGGACAGCGCGGCCGCATCGGCCACGGCGGAACCCGAGAGCGCGGCCAGCAGGCAGGCGGCGACGATGGTGACGTAGCCCAGGCCGCCCTTGATGTGGCCGACCAGCGCCAGGGCCAGGTCCACGATGCGCCGCGACAGGCCGCCGACGTTCATCACCTCGCCCGCCAGCAGGAAGAAGGGCACGGCCAGCAGCGGGTAGCTGTCGGCGCCGTTGATGACGTTCTGCGCCAGGATCTGCGCATCCATCATGTCCAGCTGCCACATCAGCGCCGCGCCGCAGACCAGCAGCGCGAAGGAGATCGGGATGCCCAGCGCCATCGCGCCGAGCAGCGAGCCGACGAAAACGAACAAGGTCATGCCTGCTCCTCCGACTCGCGCACGATGATCAGGTCTGCGTCGGCCACGCGGCCGGTCAGCAGCTTGAACAAGTCCATGCCCAGGATGGCCGCGGCCGACACGCTGAAGACGACGCCGACCGAGTAGAACCAGGCCATCGACGCACCGCTGGAGGGCGCCGAGACGTCCCAGTTGATGCGCGCCTGCGCGAGTGAACCGCTGAACAGCAGCCAGCAGACCCAGAACATCAGCACGTAGCCGACGACCAGGCACACCTTCTTGCCCGTGACGCCGAGCCGGCCCACCAGCACTTCCGTGCCGAGGTGGCCGTGCTCGCGCAAGGCCACGGTGCCGCCCAGGAAGGTGAGCCACACGAACAGCCAGCGCGAGATCTCCTCCGACACCGCGATGCCGGAGTTGAATGCGTAGCGCAGCACCACGTTGCCGAACACCAGCAGCACCATGGCCACCAGGCAGCCGGCCACCACGTACTCGAGGCCGCGGCAATAGAGGCGCAGGATGCGGTCGCCGGCCAATTCGCCGGCGGGTTTGGCGAGCGCCTTCACGCCTTGGACTCCGCCGCGATTTCGGCGAGGGCGCGCAGGCCCGCCGTGTACGAGCGCCAGCCCAGGCCCTGGATCGTGCCCTTGACCGCCGGCGAGATGATCGAATGGCTGCGCCAGGGCTCGCGCGCGGCGATGTTGCTCATGTGGATCTCGAACACCGGGAAGGGCATCGCCTTGATCGCATCGTGCAGCGGCACGCCGTACTGCGTGAGCCCCGCGGGGTTCACCAGCGCGCCCTGCGCGGTGTCGATGTTCTCGTGCAAGGTGTCGATCAGCGTGCCCTCGTGGTTCGACTGCACGATGTGCAGGTCGACGCCGAGCTCGCCGGCCAGCTTCTGCAGCCGCTCGTTGATCTCCGCCAGCGTGGTGGTGCCGTAGATGTGGGGTTCGCGCCGGCCGAACAGGTTCAGGTTCGGGCCGTGCAGGACGAGGAGGCGCGTCATCTTCACTTCTGCAGCTGCGACAGTTGTTCGGTGTAGAGCTTGACGATGGCGGGGTCGTAGCTCGCGAGGAACTTGTCGGTCACCGGCTTGGCGATCTGGCGCATGCGGGCCTGTTCTGCGGGCGAGACTTCGTTGTACTTCATGCCCTTGGCTTCCAGCTCGCCGACGGCCTTGCGCGCGGCTTCGCGGCTCACCTGGCGCTGGTAGGCGCGCGCCTCGATGGCGGCGTCGCTGAGGATCTTCTTCTCGGTGGGCGACAGCTTGTCCCAGAACTTCTTGCTCACCAGCACGATGTTGGCGGCGTAGACGTGGTTGGTGGCGCTGACGTACTTCTGCACTTCGTAGAACTTGTTCGACAGGATCACCGCGAAGGGGTTCTCCTGGCCGTCGACCGCCTTGGACTCCAGCGCGTTGTACAGCTCAGCGAAAGGCATCGGCACCGGGTTCGCCTTGAAGGCCTTGAAGGTGTCGAGGAACACCGGGTTCGGGATGACGCGCAGCTTCAGGCCATCGAGGTCCTCGGCGCGGGTGATCGGGTGCTTGCTGGTGGTGACGTTGCGGAAGCCCAGGTCCCAGAAGCCCAGGGCGACCAGGCCCTTTTCCGGCAGCTTGGCGATCAGCGCCTGGCCCAGCGGACCATCGAGCAGCGCATCGGCCTGCGCGAAGTTGGCCACCGTGAAGGGGAAGTCGACCAGGCCGAACTCCTTGACGATGCCCGCCAGCGAAGTCGTGGCCGGCGCCGACATCTCCTGCACGCCGCCCTGCAGCGCCGACTGCTGCTGCAGCTCGTTGCCCAGCGTGGAGGACGGGAACTCCTGCACCTTCAGCTTGCCGCCGCTCTTGGCGGCCACCAGCTCGGCGAACTTGTGCACGCCCATGCTCACGGGGTGGTCCGTGTTGTTCAAGTGGCCGAACTTGATGACGCGCTGCTGGATGTCCTGCGCCTGCGCGAAGCCGGCGGCGAGGACAAGGGTGGCGGCCAAGGCGATGCCGCGGAGGTTTGCTTTCACTGTTTGTCTCCTGAATGCGTTTTGAGGTGCGGCATCATAGGAAGGCCAACAGAATGGCGTTTCAAACTGGAACAGCATTTCACATGACGAACACTTCCACCGGCACCGTGCAGCGCGCCTTCCGGATCGTCGAGGCGCTCGCGCACGAACCCGAAGGCATCGCGCTGGCGGATCTCGCCGGCGAGATCGGCCTGCCCAAGAGCGCGTGCCATCGCCTGCTGGCGGAACTCACGGCCATCGGCTACGTGCGGCAGTTGCGCGACCGCGGTGAATATGTGCTCACCAGCAAGCTGCCCGCGGTTGGCCTCGCCTTCCTCGGCGGCGCGGGCATCGTCGACATCGCGCAGCCGATCATCGACCGGCTCGCCGAGGTCTCGGGCGAGCTGGTGCGGCTGGCCATCGTCGACGGCGATCGCCTCACCTTCGTCGCCAAGGCACAGGGCGCGCGCTCCGGCCTGCGCTACGACCCCGACATGGGCATCGACGTGCGCCTGTCGTGCAGCGCCGGTGGCCATGCGTGGCTGATGACGCTGTCCGATGAACGCGCGACCGAGCTCGTCGCGCGCCAGGGCTTCGGCCCGGCCAAGGAGTTCGGGCCGAAGGCGCCCACGACCTTCCGCGCATTGATGAAGGTGCTGGAAGAGGACCGCAAGCGCGGCTACGCGATGATCGTGGAGCAGTACGCGCCGGGCATGACGGCGATGGCGGCGCCGGTGACGCGGCGCGGCGCGACCGGCGCGATCGGCGTCATCACCATCGCCGGCCCGCTGATCCGGCTCACACCGCAGCGCATGCTCGAACTGGGCCAGCCGCTGGTGGCAGCCGCCGCGGAGCTCGGGCTGTCGGGCGCGACCTCGCCGATCTTCCGGCTGCAGGCCGCGCGCTGAAGCCAAGCATTCGTACAAATTCATCGCGCCGGACGCTGTACATGCGTCCAGACCGAGGCCCCAAAACGAAGCGCGCGTCCTAGGATGCTTGCGTAGCGCAATTCACGCTGCGGAAGCATTCCCATGACAACAGACTCCGCACCGGTCCGCATCACGCGGCGCCGGCTCCTTTCCGCCGGCGCGGTGCTCCCGGTCGCAGCCACCGCCGCCTCGCAGCTGATCCGCCGCGACATGCCCTGGCAGGAAGGCACCGCCGCCGAGCCCACGGCCGCGACGCAGGCCTCGCAGGGAAACCAATACGCCTTCCTGGCCGCCGCCGAAGCCGCCTTCGTCGAAGCGGCCGTCGCACGCATCATTCCCCACGACGAACTCGGCCCCGGCGCGCTCGAGGCCGGCGCCGCCGTCTTCATCGACCGCCAACTCGCCGGCGAATTCGGCCGCGGCGAGCGCTGGTACATGCAGGGCCCGTGGGCCAAGGGCGAGAAGACACAGGGCTACCAGACGCGGATGACGCCGGCCAACCTGTACCGCGCCGCCATCCGCGAGATCGACGCCGCGGTCGGACACGAAGGCAAGGCCGCGAGCTTCGCCAAGCTCGCCGTCGCCGAGCAGGACCGCTGGCTGAAGGACCTGGAAGACGGCAAGCCGCAACTGCCGACGGCCGATGCCAAGACCTTCTTCACCATGCTGCTGCAGAACACGCTGGAAGGCTTCTGGTCCGATCCCGTCTACGGTGGCAACCGCGACATGGCGGGCTGGAAGCTGATCGGCTTTCCCGGCGCGCACTACGACTACACCGCCTACGTCGGCAAGCATGGCGAGGCCTTCCCGCTGCCGCCCACGGGCCTGGGCGGGCGGCCGGCCTGGCGCAAGGAGGGCAGCAATGGCTGAACGCCTGCCGCCAGTCGACGCGTTGCTGGTCGGCTTCGGCTGGACCGGCGCCATCCTCGGCCAGGAACTCACCGATGCCGGACTCAACGTGCTCGCGCTGGAGCGCGGCGCCTGGCGCGACACGCCGACCGACTTCGCGCCGACCTTCGCGCAGGACGAACTGCGCTACTACTTCCGGCACGAACTGTTCGAGCGGCTCTCGCACGAGACGCTGACCGTGCGCAACAACATCGGCCAGACGGCCTTGCCGATGCGGCAGCTCGGCTCCTTCCTGCCCGGCTCCAACGTGGGCGGCGCGGGCGTGCACTGGAACGGCCAGACCTGGCGCTTCCTGCCCAGCGACTTCGTCGCGCACAGCCACAACCTGCAGCGCTATGGCAAGTTGCAGCAGGACATGACCATCCAGGACTGGGGCGTCAGCTACGACGAGCTCGAGCCGCATTACGACCGCTTCGAATACATCTGCGGCATCTCGGGCCAGGCCGGCAACCTGCGCGGCGCCATCCAGGCGGGCGGCAACCCCTTCGAAGGACCGCGCGCGCGGCCCTACCCCAACCCGCCCATGGCCATGAGCTACCCGCCCACGCTGTTCGCCGAAGCCGCGCGCTCGCTGGGCTACAAGCCCTTCCCGCAGCCTTCGGCCAACATGTCGCAGGCGTACACGAATCCTCTGGGCGTGCAGCTGGGCCCGTGCACCTACTGCGGCTTCTGCGAGAAGTTCGGCTGCGGCAACTATTCCAAGGCGACAGCACAGACCACGATCCTGCCGGTGCTGATGCGCAAGCCCAACTTCACGCTGCGCACCGAATCCGAGGTGCTGAAGATCAACCTCGATTCCACAGGCAAGCGCGCGGTGAGCGTGACCTACGTCGACGCTGCCGGGCGCGAATACGAGCAGCCGGCCGACCTGATCGTGCTGACGGCCTACATCCTGCACAACGTGCGGCTGCTGCTGCTCTCGGGCATCGGCAAGCCCTACGACCCGGTGGCCGGCACCGGCGTCGTGGGCCGCAACTACGCGTACCAGATCACGTCCTCGGTCAACGTGTTCTACGACGACAAGCTGCTCAACCCCTTCATCGGCGCCGGCGCGCACGGCATGCTGATCGACGAGTTCAACGGCGACAACTTCGACCACTCGGGCCTGGGTTTCATCGGCGGCGGCTTCATCGGCATCGTGCAGACCGGCGGCCGGCCGATCGAGATGCACGCCACGCCCGAGGGCACGCCCAAGTGGGGCAGCGCCTTCAAGAAGGCGATCGCCAGGAACTACCTGCGCTCGACTTCGGTGGTGACGCACGGCGCGGTCATGAGCCATCGTGGCAACTACCTGGACCTGGACCCGACCTACCGCGACGTCTACGGTCGCCCGCTGCTGCGCATGACCTTCGACTTCACCGACAACGAGCACAAGATGTCCGACTACCTGACGGACAAGGCGACCGACCTGGCCAAGGCGATGAAGCCGCGCGAGATCAAAGTCAACAAGCGCCAGGGCAGCTGGGACGTCGTGCCCTACCAGACCACGCACAACACCGGCGGCGCGGTCATGGGCACGGACCCGTCCACCAGCGTGGTGAACCGCTACCTGCAAAGCTGGGACGTCTCGAACCTCTTCGTGCTCGGCTCCGGCGCCTTCCCGCAGAACCCGGGCTACAACCCGACCGGCACCGTCGCGGCGCTGGCCTATTGGGCCGCCGACGCCATCCGCACGCGCTACCTGAAGGCGCCCGGGCCGCTGGCCTGAGGAGCGGGCGATGCGGCGAGTCACTTCCTCCTTCCTGGTCGCCTTCGCGCTCGGCACGCTGGGCGCGGCGGGCTGGGTTGCGGCACAGCCGGACTCGGCGCCGCAGCTTCCCGTGGAACACCCCAACCCGGCACCGGCCGGCGTGAGCCCGGCCACCGTGGAACGCGGGCGCTATCTCGTGCAGCTGGGCGACTGCGTGGCCTGCCATACGCAGAAGGGCGGCGCGCGCTTTGCCGGCGGCCGCCCCTTGCAGACGCCCTTCGGCACGGTGCTGTCCGCCAACATCACGCCGGACGCGGACAGCGGCATCGGCCGCTGGAACGCCGACCAGTTCTACCGCGCGCTGCACGAGGGCAAGTCCGCCGACGGCAGCCATCTCTACCCGGCCTTCCCCTACAACTACTACACGCACATCACGCGCGAGGACTCGGACGCGATCTACGCCTACATGCGCACGGTACCGCCGGTGCGGCATGACTTCGAGCGCAACAGGCTGCCCTTCCCGTTCAACATCCGCGCGCTGATGGCCGGATGGAACTGGCTGTTCTTCGACCAGGGGCCGGTGGAGCAGCGCAGCGACCGCTCCGCATCCTGGAATCGGGGCGCCTACCTGGTCCAGGGGCTCGGGCACTGCGCGGCCTGCCACACGCCACGCAACTTCCTCGGCGGCTCGAAGAACGGCGAGGCCTACCAGGGCGGGCGCTTCGGCGAGCTCTACGCACCGGACATCACGCCGAACAAGCGCACGGGTATCGGCGGCTGGAGCGACGCCGACCTGCGCGACTTCCTGCGCCTGGGCGCCAACGTGCACAGCGACGCGTCCGCCGAGATGGGCGAGGTGGTCGGCTTCTCCACTTCGCAGATGACCGACGCCGACCGCGACGCCATCATCGCCTACGTACGCAGCATGCCGGCCTCAGCCGACGCGAAGGTCTCGGCGCCCGACGCTGCGGCCATGAAGCAGGGCGAAGCGATCTTCCAGGACAGCTGCTCCGCCTGCCACCGCATGGACGGCAGCGGCGTGCCGCGGTTGTTCCCGCCTTTGAAGGGCAACGCCAACGTGCAGCAGAAGGACGCCACCTCGATGCTGCATTTCATCCTGGCCGGCACCCGGCGCACGCCCAACGACCGCAATCCCGCGCCGCTGTCCATGCCCTCGTATGCCTGGAAGCTCGATGACGAACAGGTGGCGGCCGTCGCCAGCTACGTGCGCAACAGCTGGGGCAACGCGGCGGAGCCGGTGGACGCGAAGGCCGTGGGCGAGCTGCGCGGCAAGCTGCATTTCGACCACGTGGCCGGCACCGAAGTGTCCACCGTGGACGCGATGCGGCACCCCGGCCCGACGACGCTGGCGCCGGCGGACACCGACAGCCGCGACAACGGCACGGCGCAGGCGGGGCGCGCCGCGGCGAGCGCGCCGCGCTAGAACCACTCCCCGCGCGCCAGGTAGCGCCACTGGCCCGCGGGCAGCCCCGCCATCGGGATCCGGCCGACGCGGATGCGCCGCAGCGCTTTCAGCTGCAGGCCGACCTGCTCGCACATCCACGGCAAGGCCTCCAGCGGCAGGCCCTTGGCCGCGAAGCGCAGGCGTGTCTCGCTTTGCCAGCTGACGCGCGCCATCGGGAACGCCCGCGTCTGCCAGACCATGCCGCCGGACAGGCGCGCCAGGCCATCGGGCTTGATCGTGCCCGCCACGTCGGCGACGAGCTCCTGCTCGATCAGCGCCGCGTCTTCCTGCAGCCGGCGCACGATGCGCCGGTCCTGGCTGAACACCACCAGCCCGCTGGCTGGGTATGGCAACGGCAACAGCGGCGCCAGGTGGACTTCGTGGCTCCTTGCATGCTTGATGCCGGAGGCGTCTTCGCTCCAGCGGGTCGCCGCGTTGACCAGCGCGCGCGCATCGTCCGGGCTGGTGTCGGCCGGCTTGTGCAGCAGGAAGGTGGCAGGCTCGATGGTCTGCAGCTTCGCTTTCGGGTCGATCTCGACCTGCTGGCCCGCGGCGACGCGGAACTGCGGCAGATCGACAGGCTGGCCGTCCACCGTCACCCAGCCTTCGGTGATGTACTGCTCGGCCTCGCGGCGCGTGCAGCCCTTGCGCGACGCGACGACGCGCGCGAGGCGTAGTGGTTCGTCTCCTTCGTCCATGGCTTCAATCCTTCAGCAGCCGCGCCTTGACGGTGCGGCCCTTGATGCGGCCCTGGTTCAGGCGCGCCACCACTTCGCCGGCGATGTCGCGCTGCACGGCGACATAGGTGGCGAACTCGTTGATGTCGATCTTGCCGACCTGCTCGCGCGTGTAGCCCAGGTCCGCGGTCAGCGCGCCCAGCACGTCGCCGGGGCGGATCTTGTCCTTGCGTCCGGCCTGGATGTGCACGGTGGCCATGGCCGGCAGCAGGCGGCCGCCGTCGGCCGGCGTCAGTTCGTCCAGCTGGTGCCACTTGGATTCGCGGCCCTGCAATTGCTCGATGCGGCCGACCGCGCCCATCTCGTCCAGGCTCGCGAGGCTGAGCGCCAGCCCGGTCTCGCCGGCGCGGCCGGTGCGGCCGATGCGGTGCACGTGGATTTCCGCATCGGGCGTGACGTCGGCGTTGATCACGGCAGCGAGTCCCGCGACGTCCAGGCCGCGCGCGGCGACGTCCGTGGCCACCAGCACCGAGCAGCTGCCGTTGGCGAAGCGCACCAGCACCTGGTCGCGGTCGCGCTGGTCCAGGTCGCCGTGCAGCGCCAGCGCGCTGTAGCCCTGGGCCTGCAGCAGCTCCACCAGGTCGCGGCAGCGCACCTTGGTGTTGCAGAAGGCCAGCGTGCTCACGGGACGGAAGTGGTCCAGCAGGCGGCCGACCGTGGGCAAGCGCTCGGAGTCGCGCACCTCGTACCAGCGCTGCTCGATCTGCTCGCCGCCGTGCTGCGCCTCCACCTTCACGGTGACGGGATCGCGCAGGAACTGCGCCGCCAGCTTGGCGATGCCTTCCGGATAGGTGGCCGAGAACAGCAAAGTCTGGCGCTGGGCGGGGCACAGGCGGGCGACCTTGGCGATGTCGTCGAAGAAGCCCATGTCGAGCATGCGGTCGGCTTCGTCGAGCACCAGGGTGCCGAGCGCGTCCAGCTGCAGGTTGCCGCGGTCCAGGTGGTCCATCACGCGGCCCGGCGTGCCGACGACGACGTGGGCGCCGTTTTCCAGACTGGTCGTCTGGCCGCGCAGCGGCACGCCGCCGGACAGCGTGACCACCTTGATGTTCTCCTCGGCCCGGGCCAGGCGCCGGATCTCGGTGGTGACCTGGTCGGCCAGCTCGCGCGTGGGGCACAGCACCAGCGACTGCACGGCGAAGCGCCGGGGGTTGAGGTTCGCCAGCAGGGCGAGCGCGAACGCGGCCGTCTTGCCGCTGCCGGTCTTGGCCTGGGCGATGAGGTCCTTGCCGAGCAGCGCGCTGGGCAGGCTGGCGGCCTGGATGGCGGTCATCTCCAGGTAGCCGAGCCGGCGCAAATTGTCCAGCGTGGCGGGAGAGAGGGATAGAGTGTCGAAAGCCTGGGGCATGGCCCCGATCATTCCACAGCGGACAATGCAGGCCTCGCTGATCCGATGAAGAAAACCGTGAAACCTCCCTCTCCCTGGCCGGGCAAGGTCCTGGCGCTGCTGCGCGCCGGCAACCCGGCGGCGGCCATCGCCCAGATCAAGGTGGCGCCCGGCGTGCGCGAACTGCGGGCGCTGGAGAAGCAGATGGCCGAAGCACAGCTGACCGGCAAGTGGCGCGACGTCGACCTCGCCATCGGCGAAAGCCTGGAGGCGCTGTCGGCCCCGCGGTTGCATCGGTCGCCATGAGTTTTGCCTCCCTGGGTTTATCCGCTCCGTTGCTGCAGGCCTGCGCGGCCGCCGGCTACGTCGAGCCCACGCCGGTGCAGGTGGAGGTCATTCCGCCCCTGCTGGAAGGCCGCGACCTGCTGGGCCTGGCGCCCACCGGCTCCGGCAAGACGGCCGCCTTCGCCCTGCCCCTGCTGCAGCGCCTGATTGCCGGGCGGCAGCACGCCTACCGGCGCGTGCGCGTGCTGGTGCTCGCGCCCACGCGCGAACTCGCGGCGCAGGTGGGCGAGGTGTTCCAGCGCCTGGGCACGTCCTGCCCGCGGCCGCTGAAGGTAGCCATCGTCTATGGCGGCGTCTCGATCAACCCGCAGATGATGGCGCTGCGCGGCGGTGCGGACGTCGTGGTGGCCACGCCGGGCCGCCTGCTCGACCTGCTGGATCACAACGCGTTGCGGCTGGACGCCGTCGAAGCGCTGGTGCTCGACGAGGCGGACCGGCTGCTGGACTTCGGCTTCGCCGCCGAACGCGAGCGCGTGCTGGCCGCCCTGCCCGAGCGGCGGCAGAACCTGCTGTTCTCCGCCACCTTCGCGCCGGACGTGCAGGCGCTGGCGGACACCTTGCTGCGCGATGCCGTGCGCATCGAGGTGGCCGCCTTGCCGGAGGCCGTGCCCGACATCGAGCAGCGCGCCATCGCGGTGGACGAGCCGCGCCGCACCGAGCTGCTGCGCCAACTGGCGAACCAGGACGACTGGCGGCGGGTGCTGGTGTTCGTGGCCACGCGCCATGCGAGCGAGAACGTCGCGCAGAAGCTGGCGAGCCGCGGCGTGCGCGCCGCCGCCCTGCACGGCGAGATGAGCCAGGGCGCACGCAGCACCGTGCTGCAGGACTTCAAGGACGGCGCCATCGACATGCTGGTGACGACCGACCTGGCGGCGCGCGGCATCGATATCCCCGCGCTGGAGGTGGTGGTCAACTACGACCTGCCGCGCTCGCCCAACGACTACGTCCACCGCATCGGCCGCACCGGCCGCGCCGGCGCCAAGGGGCTGGCGGTGAGCCTCGTCAGCGCGGCCACCGAGGCGCATTTCCGGCTGATCGAGAAACGGCAAGGCCTCGCGCTGCCGCGCGAGCAGGTGGCGGGCTTCGAGCCGACGGAGGCCGCCCCGCCGGCCTCGCCGGGGACGGGTGGGATCAAGGGGAAGAGGCCGAGCAAGAAGGACAAGTTGCGAGCGGCTGCGGCGAAGGCGGCCAGGGCTGCTGACTGAACGCGAGTCAGGCACGAAGCCAAATATGTTTGGCAGGGCGAAGCTGAATATATTTGACATGACACGTCCGACGGAGTACCTTGTGACATGCCACTCCTGAAGGAACTCGGCACAGCGGTGCGCCAACGCAGGCAGGAAATGGGCCTCAGCCAGCAGCAATTGGCCAGTCTCGTGGACCTCTCGCGGGCCACCGTCAATTCGCTGGAGACCGGAAAGCTGAACGACCTGAGCTCGAACAGGATCGAGCGGCTCGCCAACGAGCTGGGCTTTGCCGTCGGGCTCGTCGGCACGCGGCGCTCGAAGGACAAGAGCGCCATTGATGCGGCAGCCCGGATCGCCAGCGTGCCTTACACAAAGGAGTTGCCGGCGGCCGTACTTCTCGAATCGCTGAAAGAGGGGGTCGTGCCACCAGGCTACATCCCACACCTGCGCACCTTGCTCCAGGAGGCGCCCGTTGCCATCCTGGCGAACGTCGCGGATGAACTGCGGCAATCGCACGACGTTCCCGTTCCCGACACCTGGAAGCGCATGCGCATGCTTGCGGGCGTGCTGAAATGCGACCGGCGCCTGTGGCAAAGCATGCCAATCTGACCAGGCCAGGAGCCTGGACCGGCCTGTTCGAGGCAGCTCTCACGCTGACGGACCATCTAGCCACCGTCCTTGAAGAACCCGTATGGACCTTCGGCGGAGGCACGGTGTTGATGCTGCGCATCAATCATCGCCACAGCAGGGACATCGACCTGTTCGTCCCGGATCCGCACTACCGTGGCACGCAGGCGCAGGCGCGCGATCTGTTCGACCTTTGCGCGGTTGCCGACCTGGACCCCGCGTCCATCGACCAGGCAGCGCCCTTCTTCGTGCGGAACGGCGACGCCTTCATTGCACGCCTGAAAGGAAACGCCGAGTACCTGGAAGAGGAATTCATCCACATCCAGCGAATCGACTACAAGCGCCCTTTCGAGGAGTGCCTTGCCTTGGCAGAGACCGTCATCGCCTTTGCAAGCCGGCGCTGACGCACTCTCACCGCCCCTGCCGCCAAACCCGCGGCGCCACCCCGAACCGTTCCCGGAACGCGCGGCTGAAGTGCGCGGCATCGCTGAAGCCCCAGCGGTAGGCCACCTCGCTGATCGAGCGCTGCGCCTGGCGCGGGTCCAGCAGGTCGCGGCTGCAGGCTTCCAGCCGCTTGCCCCAGATGTACTGCGCCGGCGTGGTCGCCTCGTGGTGGAACAGGCGGTGAATGTGCGGCACCGACAGGCGCAGCTCGCGCGCCAGTTCGCCCACGCCGAAAGCGGGATCGCCGAGGCGCGCGGCTATCACCAGCTTCATTCGCGCGAGGTGGTACGCCGCCAGTGAGGACGGCTCGGCGCAGCTGCTGGCCGGCAGGCTTTGCAGGCCGGCGGCCAGGATGTTCAGCACGCCGTCGGCCACGGCCGCCGCGCTGGCGGGCTGCAACGCATCGACGTCCTGCCACAGCGTGCGGATCATGTTGATCATCAGGTGGCCCGCGCCGGCTTTGCCGGACACCGCGGTGGCGGTGAGCTTCTGCGTGTCGCGCACGCGGTGGCGCAGGCGCTCGGCCGGCAGCTTCAGCACGAACTGCTGGAAGTCGCCGTCGAAGCGCAGCGCGTATTCGCGCGTGCTGTCGTACAGCGCGAAGTCGCCCGGCGCCAGCTGCGCGCTGCGGCCGTCCTGTTCGATGCGGCCGTGGCCACGCGACTGGATGCTGACCAGGAAGTAGTCGTCGGTCGCCCGCGAGATCTGGCTGGCCGTGCGCAGCACGTCCTGCGGGCCCGAGCTCACCACCGACAGGTCCAGCCCGGGGATGCGCCGGCTTTCGATGGAGCCGTCGAAACCCGGCGCGGCCGGCGCGTCGCATTCCAGCTGCACGTAGGTGCTGCAGATCATGTCGATCCAGTAGGCCAGGCGCCGCGCGGGCTCGACCGCGGCCGTGGACAGGACGTGGCTCATGGCGGCCCTCCTCGCTTCATTGTCGGCCGCGCGAGAAGGCGGGGCAACAAGGCCGCGATTCCTGGACAAGACGGCCCGGCGGCGGCGCGGGAACATGCAGGCCCGCACAGGAGAACAGCGCCATGCCCAGCCGCAGCCACCCCAAGCCCCGCGTCGCCGCCGTCCAGGCCGCTCCCGTCTTCCTGGACATCGACGCCAGCATCGACAAGGCCATCACGCTGATGGCCCGCGCCGCCGACAAGGGCGTGAACCTGATCGCCTTCCCGGAGACCTGGATCCCGGGCTACCCCTGGTGGGCCTGGCTGGATTCGCCCGCGGGCGGCATGGCTTTCGTCCAGCGCTACCACGACAACTCGCTCACCGTCGGCTCGCCGGAGTTCCAGCGGCTCGCTTCGGCGGCGGCCCGGCACCACATGTGGCTGTCCATGGGCTTCAGCGAGAAAGCCGGCGGCAGCCTCTACATGGCGCAGGCGCTGTTCGACGACGAGGGCCGCCTGGTGCAGGCGCGGCGCAAGCTGAAGCCCACGCACGTGGAACGCACCGTCTTCGGCGAAGGCGACGGCAGCCACCTGGCCGTGATGGAGACGGCCATCGGCAACATCGGCTCCCTGTGCTGCTGGGAACACCTGCAGCCGCTGACCAAGTACGCGATGTATGCGCAGAACGAGCAGATCCACATCGCCGCCTGGCCCAGCTTCTCGCTGTACCGGGGCGCGGCTTACGCACTGGGTCCGGAGTTGAACAACGCCGCCAGCCAGCTCTATGCGGCCGAGGGCCAGTGCTTCGTCGTCGCGCCCTGCGCCACCGTCTCGAAGGAGATGGTGGAGCTGCTGTGCACCGACGAGACCAAGCGCCAGCTGCTGCGCGAAGGCGGCGGCTTCGCGCGCATCTATGCGCCCGACGGCTCGCCCCTCGGCACGCCGCTGCCCGAGACCGAGGAAGGCCTGGTGATCGCCGACCTCGACCTCGGCCTGATCTCGCTGGCGAAGGCCGCGGCCGACCCGGCGGGCCACTACTCGCGGCCGGACGTGACGCGGCTGCTGTTGAACAAGACGCCGGGCGACCGCGTCGTGGCGCAGGCCTTGCCCGGCATGGTGATCGTCAACGAGCCGGCGCCTGAGCCACCGCTGGCGAACGAGCGCTAGCTGCGTCGTCCCGCAGTTCCTGCAGGACCACCAGCAGCGCCGCGCCCACGCTCAGCGCGCAGACACCTGCCCAGGCCCCGACCCGGGGCCATGTCTTCTTGTTCATGGCGGCTCCAGTGCGCTCCCGGCGGGAGCGCGTTCAAGCAAGGGACAGCGCGAGTTCGCTGGAAGCGAAGGTCAGCGGAAGCTGCTTCGCGTCAGCGGCAGGGAAGGTGCGGTGGCCGCAATTCGAAAGAACGGCATGCGCACGCTCGCCTGGCGGCCGGCGGAGCGGACGCTTCGGGAGCAGAGGTAGACGACGTGCGACATGGTCCGTTCAATCTAGCGGACGCCCAGCGCACGTGCCAATGCAAGTCTTGCATGACTTGCGCCCGGCAATCGCATGGAGCCGGGCAGCTCAGTGGAACGTACCCGCCGCCACCTCGGTCAGCCGATCGAGATCCAGGTACTTCGCCAGCGCCGCATTCACCGCCTGCGCATCGAGGTGGTCGTAGGCGTCGGTCATCCTGGCGTACCAGCCCATGTCGCGACCCCAGCGCAGGTTGCTCGCCAGCAGGCCAGCCAGGTTGCCGGGCTGCGCCAGCCAGTCGGCGCGGCCGCTCACCAGCGCGCGGCGGGCAAAGCCCACTTCCAGGCTGCTGAAGCCGTTCCTGGCGCGCTGCTGCAGCTCGTCGCGGATCGCGGCGCGCAGGCGGTCGCGGTTCTGCGGCGCGAAGCTCGCGCCGATGTTGATGGCCGCGGCCTCGCCTTCGGCGCGCGGGCTGGCCGGCACGTACAGCGAGGAGCTCACGCCGTAGCTCAGGCCTTCCTGCTCGCGCACGCGCTTCCACAACGCGGTGCCGCCCGCGCGGCCGCCCAGCAGCTGCACCGCGGCGAACAGCGCGGGAAAGTCCGGCGACTCCTCGTTCATCGCCAGCGGGATGCGCGCGCTGTAATTCGCGTTGGCCTTGTCCGGCACCGGCACCTGCTCCCAGCGCGCCTTCAGGTCCGCGGGATATTCGAACAGCCAGGGCCGGTTCGGCTCAGCCGAACTCCAGTCGCCGAACAGCTGCTGCGCGCTGGCGCGCACGGCCTCCGGGTCCACCGGCCCGACCAGCGCCAGCTCGCCATGGCCAGCGCCGCCGAAGCGCTGCCAGAAGGCGCGCAGCTGCGCCGGCGTGGCGGCGCGCAGCAGGTCTGCCGTCTGCTGCAGCGTGCGCGCCGCGCGCGGGTCGCCTTCCGGGTACTGCGAGAAGGCGCGCTGCAGCGTGTTGTTGGCGAGCACGGAGGTGTCGGACTGGTTGGTCTGGTTCACCGCGAGCGAGGCCGCGCGGATGCGCTCGAAGGCGGCTTCGTCGAATTCCGGCTGCCGCAGCAGGCCGGCCAGCCGCTGCAGGAAGGGCTCGAGATTGCGCGCGGGCACTTCGAAGTTGGCTGTCAGGCCGCCGGCGCCGCTGTTCATGCGCAGCGTCGCTTCCAGCGCCAACAGGTCGCTGCGCAGCTTCTCCGAGCCCTGGGTGAACATCGGGCCGAGGTAGCTGGCCAGCACCGCGTCGCCCTTGACGCTTTCGGCCGTGCCCCAGCGCAGGCGCAGCACGCCGGTGACGCGCGCCTCCTTGGTCTGCCGCGGCAGCACCGCCAGCTGCAGGCCCGGCGCGCCGGCCACCGCCACCCGTGACTTCACCAGGTGCGCTTCGATGTTCTGCGGTGTCAGCGCGTAGTCCTCGGCCACGGCCTGCACGGTGCGGCCGCGGTAGTCACGCAGCACGTCGGCGGCGGCGACCAGCTCCGGCAAGGGCGCGCGCGCCGGCGCCGCGCTTTCCGGGATGTACAGCCCGGTGGTCCGGTTGGACGGCAGCAGCCACGTGGCGACGACGCGCTGCACGTCCGCCGGCGTCACGGCCTCGATCCAGTCCCGCTGCGCGAACAGCAGGCGCCAGTCGCCCTCGGCCACCATCTCGGTCAGGCCCAGGCTCAGGCGCTCCGGGTCGCGCAGCTGCGCCTGCACGCCTTGCAGCAATTGCGCGCGCGCTTCGTTGACGCCGCGCTCGTCCACCACCAGCGTCTCGACCGTCTTCACCAGCGCGTCCAGCGCCACGCGGCTCGCGGCCTCCGGGTCGGGCGCCGCCGGCAGCGTGACGCCGACCATCAGGTAGCCGGGATCGGTGCCCGCCATCGCCCAGGACCAGCGCAGCGCGGCCAGGTGCTTGTCGACCAGCTGCCGGTCCAGCGGCCCGCGCTCCTGCGCCAGCAGCTGCGCGAGCACGCGCGTCGCGGCGTAATCGCGCTGCGCCGCCGGCATCACGTGGTACAGCACGGCGACGCTCGCCGGCCCGCCGACGCGCCGCAGCACCACCTGGCGTTCGCCGTCCTGCACCGGCTCGCGCGTGTAGTCGGCGGGCAGCGGCGCATCGGGGCGGCGGATGCCGCCGAAGGTCTTTTCGACGCGCTGCAAGGCCGCCGGCACGTCGAAGCGGCCGCCTATGACCAGCACCGCGTTGTCGGGCCGGTACCAGGTGCGATAGAAGGCGCGCAGGCGCTCGATCGGGATGTTCTCGACGTCGCTGCGCGCGCCCAGCGTGTCGCGGCCATAGCCGTGCCACTGGAAGGCGGCGGCGCGGATGCGGGCGCCGAGGATGCGGTCCGGGTTGTTCTCGGCGCGCTCCAGCTCGTTGCGCACCACGGTCATCTCGCTGGCGAGCTCGCTCGCATCGAGCTTCGCGCCGGTCATGGACTCGGCCAGCCAGCCCAGCATCCAGTCCAGCGTCTCGGCGTTGTCGGCGAACTGGGCGAAGTAGTTGGTGCGCTCGTCCCAGGTGGTGCCGTTCCAGCGTGCGCCGCGGCGCGTCATCTCCAGCTTGGGGTCGGGGATGGTGGCGCTGGCCTTGAACAGCATGTGTTCCAGCAGGTGCGCGGCGCCGGTTTCGCCGTGGCCTTCCTGCTTGCTGCCCACCTTGTAGATCAGGTTGACGGTGGTGGTCGGCTTGGATGCATCCGCGTGCACCAGCACCGTCAGGCCATTGGGGAGCGCGTACTCGGTGACGCTCTCGACTTCGCGCACCTTCTTCAGCTGCGCCTGCGCCGACGCCGCCAGCGCGAAGGCGCCCAGCGCCAGGACCAGCCTGCCCGTCCACTTCATGAACCGCCCCCTCTTTTTTTTTGCTCAGCAGGCATCTTGAGCGGCGGGGGGCCGCCGCGTCAAGGTCAATCCAGGTGGATGTTGGCCTGCTTGATCAGCGTGGCCCACTTGGCCTGTTCGGCGTGCACGAACTTCGCCGCTTCCTGCGGGTTGCCGTGCATGGCGGTGCTCGCTTCGTCCGCCAGGCGGGCCACGACAGCGGGCTGCGTCATCGCCTTGGCGACCGCGGCGTTCAGGCGCGTCACCACGTCGGCCGGCGTGCCGGCCGGGGCGATCACCACCTTCCAGTCCACCGCCACGAAGCCGGGATAGCCCTGCTCCGCCACTGTGGGCACGTTCGGCAGCGCGTTGACGCGCTTGGCCGAAGTGACCGCCAGCGCGCGCAGCTTGTTGCCCTGCAGCATGCCCATGATGGCCTGCGGCGTGGCGAACATGAAGTCGGTCTGGCCGGCCAGCAGGTCGGTCACCGCGGGCGCTGCGCCCTTGTACGGCACGTCCACCGTCTTGAAGCCCGCCTTGGACGCGAGCATCACGCCGGACAGGTGGCCCACGGTGCCGGTGCCGGCGAGCGCCTGGTTGAGGCCGCCGTCCTTGGCCTTGCCGGCCTTCACCAGGTCGGCCAGCGACTTCCAGGGGCTGTCGGCGCGCACCACCAGCACGGTGGGCACGGCCGCCACCAGCGCCACCGGCACGAAGTCCTTGCTGGCGTCGAAGGGCATGTGCGACAGCGCCGCAGGGTTGATCGCCATGTTGGCGGTCTGGCCCATGCCCAGCGTGTAGCCGTCCGGCGCCGCCTTGGCAACCTGGTCCATGCCGATGTTGCCAGCCGCGCCCGGCTTGTTGTCCACCAGGAAGGCCCACTTGGTGTCACGCGTGATGGCATCGGCCAGCTGGCGCGTCACGGCATCGGTGCCGCCGCCGGGCGTGTAGGGCACGACGAAGCGGATGGTCTTGTCAGGCCAGGATTGCGCCAGGGCGGCGCCGGCGAAGGCACAGGCGGCGATGGCTGCGAGGGCAGCGAACTGGCGGCGATTGAGGCTCACTGGGTCTCCTTGGATGTGAATGCTTGGATCTGTTCGGGGGAGTAGCCGAGCGCGGCGAACACTTCTTCGTTGTGTTCACCGAGCTTGGGCGGGTCGAGGCGCACTTGCGGGCGTTCGCCGCCCATCGTGATCGGCAGCAGCACGGTCTGCGTCTGCGAACCATCGGGCAGCGTGATGGGCGACAGCCCGCCGGTGGCCTGCAGGTGCGGGTCGTCCAGCAGGTCCTGCGGGCGCGTGATCGGCGCGAAGGGCAGGCCGGCCTGCTCGAAGCGTGCGGACAGTTCCTGCACCGTGAAGCCGGCGACGCGCTGGCGCAGGTCCGGCATCAGCCATTCGCGGGCGCGCACGCGGTCGTTGTTGGACTTCAGGCGCTCGTCGGCGCGCAGGTCGGCGAAGCCGAAGGCCTCGCAGAAGATCGCCCACTGCGTGTCGCTGACCACGGCCAGGAAGATCTGGCCGTCGCTCACCTCGAACACGTCGTACACGGCCCAGGCCGAGATGCGCGCCGGCATCGGCGACGCCGGCTTGCCGGTGACCGCGTACTGCAGGATGTGCTGCGCCACCAGGAACACGTTGTTCTCGAACAGCGCGGACTGGATCTCCTGGCCACAGCCGGTGGCTTCGCGTTCGGCCAGCGCCGCCATCGCGCCGATGGCGCCGAACATGCCGCCCATGATGTCGTTGACGCTGGTGCCCGCGCGCAGCGGGTCGCCGGGGCGGCCGGTCATGTAGGCGAGGCCACCCATCATCTGCACCACTTCGTCGAGCGCGGTGCGATGGTCGTAGGGGCCGGGCAGGAAACCCTTGTGGCTCACGTAGATGAGGCGCGGGTTGCTGGCCTTGAGGCTTTCGTAGTCCAGGCCCAGCTTCTGCATCGTGCCGGGCTTGAAGTTCTCGCTGACGATGTCCGCCGTGGCGATCAGGCGCAGCGCCGCCTCGCGGCCTTCGGGCGTCTGCAGGTCCAGCGCCACGCTCTTCTTGTTGCGGTTGAACATGGGGAAGAAGCCGGAGCCGGAACCGAGCAGCCGGCGCGTGGCATCGCCCTCGCGGCCGTGGCCCACCGCTTCCACCTTGATCACTTCCGCGCCCAGGTCGCCCAGCACGAGGCCGCAGGTGGGCCCCATGACCATGTGGGTGAATTCGACGACGCGGATGCCTTCGTAAGGGAGTCGTTTGCTCATGCGACGCTCCATCCCTTGGGCAGGCCCGCTTCCGGCAGCATGCCGTACACCGGCTCGCCGGGCAGGCCCGCGCGCAGCGGTTCGCGCGCGGCGAGCAGCTTGTCGATGTCCACGCCGGTGCACACGCCCATGGCTTCGAACATGAAGACCAGGTCCTCGGTCACGACGTTGCCGGAAGCGCCCGGGGCATAGGGGCAGCCGCCCAGGCCGCCCAGCGACGAATCGAAGGTGCGCACGCCGACGTCGTAGGCCGCCAGGCAGTTGGCCAGGCCCAGGCCGCGCGTGTTGTGCATGTGGGCGGCGCCGGTGCGCTCGCCGATCTCGGCGCGCACGCGCTGGAACAGCCGCCGCACCTGCGCCGGGTTGGCCATGCCGGTGGTGTCGGACAGGCCGGATTCGTCGGCGCCGGCGGCGATGACCTGTCCGGCGAGCCACACGACGTCGTCTTCGGCGACCTGGCCTTGCAGCGTGCAGCCGAAGGCGGTGGAGAGCCCCGCCTCCACCTTCACCTGCGGCGCGATCTCGTTGCGCAGGGCGACGATGGCCCGCACCTCTTCGACCATCTGCTCGCGCGTCTTGCGCACGTTGGCCAGCGAATGCGCCTCGCTGGCCGAAACGGGAATGGTGATCTTGTGCACGCCGGCCTCGAGCGCGGCCTGGGCGCCGCGCACGTTGGGCACCAGCGCCATCACCGTCAGGCCCGGCAAGGTGAGCGCGTGGCGCACGACTGCGGCCGCATCGGCCATCTGCGGCAGCAGCTTCGCGGGCACGAAGGAGGCGACTTCGATCTCGCGCACGCCGGCGGCGTACAGCGCGGCTATCCAGCGGAACTTGTCCGCGGTGGGCATGACGGCCTTCACCGACTGCAGGCCGTCGCGCGGGCCGACCTCGCTGACGAGGACCTCGGGGGGATTCTCTTGCATGGGGAGGAGTGGTTCTGTAAGATAGAACCAAGTTCTGTCTATGGAAATATTGGCCGAACGGCCGGAGGATGTCAACGTGCCCCGCAAGCCCCTCAACGCATCGGTCGCCGACGAGAAGCCCGCGCCCGGCGGCGCCGCGGCCGTCGACCGCGCGCTGTGCCTGCTGGCCGCCTTCCGCACCGGCGATGCCGCGCTCACGCTGACCGAACTGGCGCAGCGCTGCGGCCTGTACAAGAGCACGGCGCTGCGCCTGCTGGCCTCGCTGGAACATGCGCGCTTCCTCGAAAGGCTGGAGGATGGCCGCTATGCGCTGAGCAGCGAGGTCGCGCGGCTGAACGCCATCCACGCGGCCTCGTTCTCGCAGGACCGCGTGGTGCTGCCGGCGCTGCGCAAGCTGGTGGAGGTCACCGGCGAGAGCGCGGCCTACCACGTGCAGCAAGGGCATGGCGCGAACGCGGTGCGGCTGTGCCGCTACCGGGTGGATTCACCGCACCCGATCCGCGACTTCATCCAGGCGGGCGACGTGCTGCCCATGGCCCGCGGCACCGGCGGCCGCGTGCTGACGGCCTTCGAGCCGGAGCGCGCCAAGGCGGGCAGCGCGGCCGACCGCAAGCTCTACGCCCACATCCGCGAGGCCGGCTTCTACACCGCCATCGGCGACCGCCTGGCCGAAGTGGGCGGCATCTCCGCGCCGGTGTTCCACGCCGACGGCAGCATCGCCGCGGCGGTGACCTTGACGATGCCTTCGCACCGCTACAAGGAGAGCCATGCGAAGCACGTGCTGGCGGCGGCGCGGGAGTTGAGCGGGCGGGTGTGACGCCGCCCCTCAGCGCTGCCCGCGCATCGCCTCCGTGAAGGCGACCAGCTGCCAGCCGCGTTCCGGCTCGGGCAGGTCCAGCACGGCCTGCGCCACGTTGCGCATGTAGGTGCAGACGTCGCCCTCGGGCGCCGACTTGATGTCGCGCGCGATGCGCTGCACGGCTTGCGGTGACATGGTCTCGCGCAGCCGCGCCGCCAGCGCCCGCACCAGGGCATCGCGCGCCTGCGAAGCCTGCAGCAGGCTCACGGAGCGCATCGGCGGGTCGCCATCCAGCTCCGCAAGGGTGGCGCGCCCGTAGACGTCCATGATCTCCTTGAACGACTGCAGGTCGACCCCCACCGCGAAATCCGACTCGAGCTGGTCGACGGCCTTTTCGGGCAGCTTGCCGAGGAACATCGCCGCGCAGGTCTCCGCCGGCAGCTGGCCGGCCATGCGCAGCATGTAGCGCAGGAAGCTGGCCTGGTCCTCCGCGGGCAGGCGCGCGATGCCGCGCACCTTGAGCAGCTGCATGGCTTCGGGCACGGTGGCGCGCATGCGCTCGTTGCTGGCGCCCTGGCGATACAGAGCCAGCGTCAACCGCCCCAGGTACTCCGCCAGGTGCGGGTTGGCGTAAGTCCGCCGCAGCACGTCTTCGACCACCTGCGACTTGTCGGCGTCCAGCCGGCCGCCATACAGCACGGCGATGCGCTGCTGCAGCGTGTCGCCTTCCAGCTCCCGCTGCAGCATGGCGGCCATCAGGGCCTGCGCCTTTTGCTGCGTCGCCTCCTGCGCGGGCGCGCCGGCCGCGAGGAACAGCGATGCGATGGCGGCAAGCAGGCGCAGGCGGAACATGGCAAGCCCTCCCCGGAAAAAAGAAAACGCCTGCCGCCTGGAGAGCGGCAAGCGTCTTGCGGCAGACACCCTCGATTTTTTAAAAGGGAATGTCGTCGTCCATGTCGTCGAAGCCGGAGGCGGGCTTCGACGGCGCGGGACGGCTCGCGGGAGCGGGCGCGCGCGGCGGGGGCGCCGAGCGGCGCGGCGCCGGGGCGCCACCGCCGTCGTCGTCGCCGGCGGACGGGCCACCCATGCCCTGGCGGCCGCCAAGCAGCTGCATTTCGGTGGCGATGATGTCGGTGGCGTTCTGTTCGACGCCGTCCTTGTTGGTGAACTTGCGGTACACCAGGCGACCTTCGACGTAGATCGGGGTGCCCTTCTTCACGTACTCACCGACGATTTCCGCCAGCCGGTCGAAGAAGGAGACGCGGTGCCACTGGGTTTCTTCGACGGTTTCGCCGCTGGTCTTGTCCTTGCGGCGGCTGGACGTGGCAACGCTGACGTTGGCGACGGCCTGCCCCGAGGGCAGGTAGCGGACTTCGGGGTCCCGGCCGCAGTTACCGACCAGGATGACTTTATTGACGGATGCCATGGGGATTCCTCCAGATGGTGCAGATTATGGAGCCTGGGCGGCACCCACCTGCAACGCGGTGGAACCCGCATCCGCCGACCCTGGGGTGACGGAAATAAGTCGCAGGCCGGCCTTCAGACCGCCGCCGCGGCGATCTCCATCTGCCGCAGCCGCCGCACCATGCGGCCGATGAAGTTCTGGCTGACGGCGGGCAGCACCCGCTGGCCATGCACCACGATGCCCACCTTCAGCTGGTTCAGCGCCGGCAGGTCGAAGGGCCGCCACACCACCTCGCCGCGCTCCAGCTCGCCGATGAAGGCGATCTTGGAGAAGAAGCTGATGCCCTTGCCGGCAATGATCAGCCGCTTGATCATCTCGGTGGAATTGCAGGTCACCACCGGCTCCAGCCCGTCCCAGAACTGGGCGAATTCCGGCGACAGGGTGCTGCTGATCGGCGACTGCCCGCCCGAGCGCAGGAAGGGCTGGCGCGCACAGTCGTCCAGGCCGATCGCCTGCTTCGCGGTCAACGGATGGCCGGGCGACATCACCACGCCGACCGGCAGGGCCGCCTCGGCCACCGTCTCCAGGCCGCTGGGCAGCCGCACGATAAAGGTGAGGCCGGCATCGGCCTGGCCCGAGAGCACGTAGGACGGCACGTCCATCGGCGCGGCCGACGTGATGGTGTACGTGACGGCGGGAAAGGCCTCGGAGAACTCCTCCACCGAGGCCGGCAGAAAGTCGTTGAGCATCGAGTCCATGGTGGCCACCTTGACGTGGCCGGTGCGCTCGCCCTTGAGCGCGTCCAGCTCGGAGCGCATCACCTGGAAGTCGTGCAGCGTGGACTGCACGTGCTTCAGCAGGCGCTCGCCCGCCGCGTTCAGGCGCATGCCGTTCGGCACCCGGTCGAACAGCTCGGTGCCCAGCTCGTCTTCCAGCTTGATGATCTGCCGGTTGATGGCGCTGGAGGCGACGTAGAGGTTCTCGGACGCCTTGCGGACCGAACCGCAGCGGGCGACTTCGACGAAATATTTCAGGACACTGGCATGCATGGCGGCTGCGCGGCAACCACCGGATGATCGCAGGGAACGGGGCCGACGTCGCCGGCCCCCCCCGGCGAACCCAGGCCGCTCACCGCCGGCTCGAAGAACTCGCGGTTCACGGCCAGGAAGTGCCGCTCCGACTCCGGCAGCCGCAGGTCCTCGAAGATCGCTTGCGGCGGGCAGAAGGACACGCACACGCCGCAGTCGATGCACTCATCCGGGTGGATGTACATGGTGCGCTTGCCCTCGTAGATGCTGTCCACGGGGCAGGCCTGCACGCAGGCGCCGTCCTTGCAGTCGATGCAGGCGCTGGTGACGACGTAGGCCATGGCGCTAGCGGCCCTGCCAGCGCGGCTTGCGCTTTTCCTGGAAGGCCCGCACGCCCTCTTCCGCGTCCTGCGACTGCAGCGCCTTCACCAGGGCCGGCAGCCGGACCGCCTGGGCCTGGGCCGGCGACAGGGTCGAGGTCTGGCGCACCACCTGCTTGATCGCCTGCAGCGACAGCGGGGCGCAGGCCAGGATGTTGTCGACCCAGCGCCGGACCGCGGCGTCGAGTTCGGCGCGCGGCGCCACCTCGTTGACCAGGCCCATCTCGAGCGCGCGCTTCGCGTTGATGCGCTGGCCGGTCATCAGCATGCCCATGGCTTGCCGGTACGGCACCTGGCGCTGCAGCAAGGTCATGCCGCCATCCAGCGGCATGCGGCCCACCAGCGGCTCGGGCAGGCCGAAGCTGGCTTCCTCGGCGGCCACCACGATGTCGCAGCCCAGCACCATCTCGAAGCCGCCGCCCAGGGCGAAGCCGTTGACGCGGGCGATGACGGGAACGTTCAGCGTCTCGCGCAGCGCGATGCCGCCGAAGCCGCCCACGCGGGAGCGAGCCCAGTACTCGACGCCCTTCACCGAAGGGTTCTTCAGGTCGGCGCCGACGCAGAAGGCGCGGTCGCCGGCGCCCGTGAGCACCACCACGCGGACGTCGTCGCGCTGTTCGATCTCGGTCCAGATCTTCTGCAGCAGCGCCTCGGTGTCGAGGTCGATCGCGTTCAGCACGTCGGGGCGGGCGACGGTGATCGTGGCGACGTGGTCCACCACCTGGAATTGCACGCTCATGCAGAGGCCCTCACTTCGTTCAGCACTTCGTCGGTGTGTTCGCCCAGCCGCGGCGGCTCGCGCCGCAGCGCGACCTGCGCGCCGGACAGCTGGATCGGGCTGCCGATGAAGCGCAGCTTGCGGCCGGTGGACGTCTGCGCTTCCATGATCATGCGGTTGTGCAGCGTCTGCGGATCCACCAGCACCTCGCGCATGTCGCGCACCGGCGCGCACAGCAGGTCCTGTTCCTCCAGCCGCGCCAGCCAGTGTTCGCGCGTGTTGGTGGCGAACCGGTCGCGGAACATCTGGTGCAGTTCCGCCTTGTGCTTGAACTGCTGCTGCAGGCTGTCGAAGCGCGGGTCGCCCGACAGGTCCGGCAGCTCCAGCGCCGCGCAGATGTCGCGCAGCGGGTTGGCCTTGAACGCGCCCACCAGCACCAGCGCACCGGTGCTCGTCTCGAACACGCCCGACAGCGGCATGGCCGCCCAGTTCACCTCCGAGTCCTCCATCATGATCATGGCGGCTTCCTGCATCTGCATGGCCAGCATGGAGTTGTAGAGGGACACGTTGACCTTCTGGCCGCGGCCGGTCTGCTGCCGCTGCAGCAGCGCCAGCAGCACGCCCTGCACCATGTGCATGCCGGCCGTGTAGTCGGCCAGCGCCGTGGCGTAGATGGACAGCGGCGCGCCGGCGTCGGAGCGGCGCGCCATCACCCCGCTCATGGCCTGGGCCAGCACGTCCTGCCCGCCCTTGTGGGCGTTGGGGCCGGTCTCGCCGAAACCGGTGCCCACGGCGTAGACGATGCGCGGGTTCAGCTGCGCGCAGGCCTCGTAGCCGAGGCCCAGGCGCTCCATCACGCCGGCGCGGAAGTTGTTGACCACCACGTCGGCCCCGGCGATCAGCGCCTTCACCTGCTCCATCTGCGCGGCGTCGCGCAGGTCGATCTCGACGCTGCGCTTGTTGCGGTTCAGGCTGCAGAAGATGGGGTTGTCGTTGCCCGCCACCGGCTTGAAGGTGGAGCGGCTCAGGTCGCCCGCGCCCTTGCGCTCGATCTTGATGACGTCGGCGCCGTAGTCCGCCAGCATCTGCGTGCAGACCGGGCCCATCATCACCTGGGTGAAGTCGATGACGCGGATGCCGGCCAGCGGCAGCGCGGCGCCGCCCTCTTCGCGGAAGATGTCCGGGTGCGCCTTCATGCCAGGGCCTCCACGCGTTGGCGGGCGGCGCGGGCGATCGCCGGCACGTCCGGGTTGCAGCCTTCGCGGTCGCCGGGGTCGGCGCCCTGCGCGCGCAGGGTGCGCTGCACCTTCTGCACGTCGACGTTGCGCACGCTCACGCCGGCATCCACCGCCAGCGCCGCGGCCACGCCGGCCGCTTCGCCCATGGCCATGCAGGGCGGGATCTCGCGCGACATCTTCTGCGCCGCCGAGGTGGCGGAGTAGTGGCGGCCCGCCACGATCAGGTTGTCGATGCCGCGCGGCAGCAGCGAGCGGTAGGGGTAGTAGTAGTCGCGGCCGCGCGCCACGCTGTCGGCGAACCGCACGCGGTTCACCACGTCGTCCTTGCTCATCACGTATTCGCCTTCCAGCAAACGGGTCTGGCGCACGCCGGTCTGCGGCGCGACGTCGACCACGAAGCAGCTCTCGAAACCGGGCAGCCGCGTGCGCAGGAAGTCCACCGTGCGGTGGATGGCCTTGCGGCCTTCGATCTCCACCTTGGTCAGGTCTTCCACGCGCGTGCCGTCCAGGCCCGCGATGTGCGGGGCGTTGCACCACACCACGCCCGGCAGCGGGGTGCGCAGCCACCACTTGGCCCAGCTGCCGCCCAGCACCCGCTTGACCTCCCGGTCCATCGCGTCGAAGGCTTCGGGCTCCTCGCGCTCGAAGCGCTCCGCCTCCTCCGCGTCCACGCCGCCGAGGCGGAACACGGTGGTCATGATGTAGCTGCCGCCCACGTGCGGCGCGCTGGCCGAGGCGGCGACGTCGAGGTCGCCGGTAGCGTCGATCACCACGTCGCCCAGGATGGCCTGGCGACCGGCCTTGGTGTCGCAGATTACGCCTTTGACCTTGCCGTCTTCGACCAGCGTGCGCGAGAACCAGGAGTGCAGGCGCAGGTCGATGCCGTGCTGCTGCACCAGGTCCAGCGAAACGCGCTTCCAGGCGTCGGGGTCGAAGGCCGCGGCGAAGCAGATGGGATGCGGCTTCTCGTGGCTGTGGAAGTCGAAGGTGCCCCAGCGGCCCCAGCGGCGCTGGCTGGCCGGGTCGCTGCCCCACTCGTCCTCGCGCGGGAACTGCGCCAGGCCCAGCGAGGCCATGCGCTCGATCATCTCCAGGCAGTTGCCGCGCACCGAGATCTCGCGCAGGTGGCTGTCCCACATGTCGTCCAGCACCAGCACCATGCCGCCGGCGGCCAGGCCGCCCAGGTGGTTGTAGCGCTCCAGCAGCGTCACGCGGGCGCCGTTGCGCGCCGCGCCGATCGCCGCGCTCAGGCCGGCGGGTCCGCCGCCGACCACCACCACGTCCGACTTCGCGACGACGCGCACGTCGCGCACGTCTTCCCGCAGCCAATCACCGATCTGGCTCATGTTCATTTCCTTGGTTGGGAGGGCGCCCCGCGCGGGACGCCCGGGATTTCAGTGTTGGCCGATGTCCGGCTGCCAGCGGATGACCCAGCGTTCGGCCAGGGTCACCGCCAGGAAGAAGGCCGCGGAGAGCGACGCGCTCATGACGATGGCGGCGTACAGCAGCGCGGAGTCGAAGTTGAAGGTGGCCTGGATGATCAGCGCGCCGATGCCGGTGTTCGCGCCGATCCACTCGCCCACCACCGCGCCGATCACGCTCAGCGAAGCCGCGATGCGCAGCGCCGAAAACAGGTAGGGCAACGCGTTGAACATGCGCAGGCGGAGAAAGACCTCCGCCTTGCTGGCGTTCAGCACCCGCATCAGTTCCATCGCCTGCGGGTTCACCGACTCCAGCCCGCGCACCATGTTCACCAGCGTCGGGAAGAAGCACACCAGCGCCGCGATGGTGATCTTGGGCGACATGCCGTTGCCCAGGATCAGCACCAGGATCGGCGCCTTGGCGACCACGGGGATCGCGTTGAACATCACCACCACCGGGAAGAAGATGTCCTGCAGCGTCTTGTTGTGGATGAACACCGTGGCCACCAGCACGGCGGCCAGGCCACCCAGCAGGAAGCCGCCGGCCGCCTCCACGGCCGTGGGCCACAGGTTCTGCAGCAGCACGTCGTGCTTGTCCCACAGCGTCTGCAGGACCAGCAGCGGCGACGGCGCGATGAAGGGCTTGACGCCGAAGCCGGCGACGATGGCCCACCAGGCGACCAGCAGGCCGACGATGCCCAGCGTGGGCAGCAGGCGGCGGCGCCAGACCTTGCGCCTGCGCTCGGCCAGCCACTGCACCATCTCGGCATCCTCGCCCGCGGGCGCGGCGGCCAGCGCTCCGGCCAGGGCCGGATCCAGGGTTCGCATGTTCATCAGCAGGCCTCCAGCTCGCGCCGCAGCTGCGCGCTCAGTTCCACGAAGGCGGGGGATTCGCGCACGGCCAGCGTGCGGTCCTCCGGCAGGTTCACGGGCACGATCGTGCGCACCCGCCCCGGGTTGGCGGCCAGCACCAGCACGCGCTGGCCCAGGTAGGCCGCCTCGGCGATGCTGTGCGTGACGAACAGGATGGTGATGCCCAGTTCCTTCCACACGCGCCGCAGTTCCTCGTTGAGCCCGTCGCGCTTGATCTCGTCCAGCGCGCCGAAGGGCTCGTCCATCAGCAGGATCTTCGGATCGCTGGCGAGCGCGCGGGCGATCGCCACGCGCTGGCGCATGCCGCCCGAGAGTTCGTGCGGCCAGGCGTTCTCGCGGCCCTTGAGGCCCACCAGCTCCAGCAGTTCGCGCGGGCTGCGCTTGCCCTGGCGGGCGGCGCCGCCGCCCACCTGCAGCGGCAGCTCCACGTTCTGCAGCACCGAGCGCCAGGGCAGCAGCGCGGCGTCCTGGAACACGAAGCCGATGTCGCGACGCAGGCGCGCGGCTTCCGGCGTGCCGCCCAGCACTTCGATGCTGCCCTTGTTGGGCGTGACGAGGTCCGAGACGACGCGCAGGAAAGTCGACTTGCCGCAGCCCGAGGGGCCCAGCAAGGTGAGGAACTCGCCCGCCTTCACCTCCAGGTCGAGCGAGCCGATGGCGGTGACCGTGCGGCGCTCGCTGAAGAAGCGCACGCCGATGTCGCGGCAGCGGATGGAAGCATCCGCGGAAGCAGGCGCGGTGGCAGTGGCCAGCATGGCTCAGCCCTTCAGGCGCGCGGCCTCGGTGGCCTTCAGGATGTCCAGCGTCATGACATCCTCCACCTTGGGCGTGCGTGCGGTGAACTGGCCCAGGCGCGCGTACAGGTCGATCTGGTCCTTCCAGATCGCAGGGTCCATCGCGCCCCAGCCCCGGGTCTTCGTCAGCTCGCCGAAGCTGTAGCGCAGCATGGCGTCCAGGCCGGCCAGCTCGTCCTGCTTGTTCAGGTTGGGGTATTCGGCCACCAGCAGGTCCACCGCCTTTTCGCGGTTGGCTTCGGCGTACGACCAGCCGCGGGCCGTGGCGCGAAGGAAGCCGGCCAGCACCTGCGGATGCTGCTGGATCGTCTCGTTCGTCGCGTAGTAGGGCAGCGCGTACAGCTTCACGCCGCCGTCCCACAGCGCCATGTCGACGCGGTCCTTGCCCAGCACCTTCAGCGCGGTGGTGCTGGTGAGCCAGCCAGTGACCACGTCGACCTGGCCGGTGAGCAGCGGCGTCATGTCGGTGCCGGTCGGGACGATGGTCACATCCTTCTCGGCGACCTTGTTCTGCGCCAGCAGCGCGCGGATCAGGATGTGCGCGGTTGCGGGCAGGCCCACCTTCTTGCCGACCAGGTCGGCCGGCTTGCGCACCGGGTTCTTCGCCAGCGAGAAGAAACAGAAGGGGTGGCGCTGCGCGCCCACCGCGAAGGCCTTGATCGGCAGGCCCTGGGACACGGCCAGCATGACCGAGGGGCTGGACGAGACCTGGCCGACTTCGGAGCGGCCCGAAGCCACCACCGCCACGCCGTCCACGTTGGGGCCGCCGGCGGCGATGCTGAAGGCGATGCCTTCCTGGTCGAAGTAGCCGAGCCGCTTGGCGACGACCTCGCCCACCTGGTTGCCGCTGGCGATCCAGCCCAGCTGCATGCTGAGCTTGGCCTTGTCACCGGCGAATGCCTGCACCGACAGCATCGGGCCGGCGGCGGCCAGCCCGCCGGCCACAAGCGTCGAACCGAGGAAGCGGCGGCGGTGCATGTCCACGAAATGGGTCATCTGCAATTCCTTTTGTCTCCGAGAGTGGACGAATCCTCGGTGACGCAAGGTGTGCGCGCAAGAATGACTTTTCGCGACGGGCGCTGCCGAAATTAGCGCTCCGGACCAACCCTAGGGTCCGGTTAAGTCGAAAGACGAAACGCGGGCCGGCCGCGGCTTCAGGTGGCCTCAGCCTCGTCGGCCAGCACTTCCTCGGGCGTCGGGCGGGAGGTCGGGGCCTTCATCGGCCAGGCGACCACCAGCCACACCAGCATCAGCACCGCGCAGGCGATGAACAGGCCCGAGAAGCCCGCATGCTTGGCCAGCCAGCCCCCGAGCGCGCCGCCCAGGAAGAAGCCGATCGACTGCAGCGTGTTGTAGACGCCCAGCGCGGCGCCGCGCGCCTGCGATGGCGCCACGCGCGAGGCCAGGCTGGGCTGCGTCGCCTCCAGCACGTTGAAGCCGCAGAAGAACAGGAACAGCAGCACGGCCAGCGCGGGCACGCTGGGATGCGGCGCCACCAGCAACAGACCCAGCTGCACCAGCAGCACCAAGCCGATGGAAGCGAGGAACACGGCGCGCAGGTAGCCGCGGCGCTCCAGCGGGAACAGCAAGCCGCCCATCACGACGAACGAAGCGAGCACGGCGGGCAGGTAGACCTGCCACTGCTGCTCCTTGGCCAGGCCGGACTGCACCAGCAAGGACGGCAGCACGACCCACATCGCGATCTGCACCGCGTGCAGCACCAGCACGCCCACGTCCAGCCGCAGCAGCGGCGCGTGCTTCAGCACGTCGGCCAGGCGGCCGCGCGGCACGTTCGCGTGGACCTTCGGCTCCGGCGGCGTCCACCACAGCACCACGGCGATGCAGGCCAGCGCCAGCAGGCCGGTGATGGTGAACAGTCCATGCAGGCCGATGCGCGCAGCGAGGATCGGCGAGCCCACCAGCGACAGCGCGAACATCAGCCCGATGCTGGCGCCGACCAGTGCCATCGCCTTGGTCCGCACGGTGTCGCGCGTCAGGTCCGCCAGCAGCGCGGTGACGGCAGCCGACACCGCGCCGGCGCCTTGCAGCGCGCGGCCGATCACCAGCATGTGCAGCGTGGTCGCCGAGGCATTGAGGAAGCTGCCCGCCGCGAACACCAGCAGGCCGATGACGATGACCTTCTTGCGGCCGAAGCGGTCGCTGGCCAGCCCGAAGGGAATCTGCAGCACGCCCTGCGTCAGGCCATAGATGCCCATGGCCAGGCCGACCAGCGCAGGGTCGTCGCCGCCGGGCAGGCGGGCCGCCTCCAGCGCGAACACGGGCAGCACCAGGAACAGGCCCAGCATGCGGGCGGCGAAGATGAGGGCCAGTGAGCCGCTGGCGCGCCGCTCCAGCGGCGTCATGCGGTTGGCCAGGGGGGCGGAGGCAGGGGCGGTCACGGAAGGAGGTCGTGAAAAAAGCACGCCGGCAGGCGCAGGCGGGATGGCCGGCAAACCCTGCATTCTCCGGCATTCGAGAAAGCGGGGTGCGCGGATGCCCGTAGCGGGCTAAGATGGTTGGTTTCCCTGAACGCCGCCTGACCCCTTGAACGACAGCACCGAAGGCAAGTACCTGCACGCCGCCCTGGGCCAGCGGATCAGCATCCGCGGCGCCCGCACGCACAACCTGAAGAACGTCGACCTCGACCTGCCACGCTACCAGCTGGTCGTGATCACGGGCCTGTCCGGCTCGGGCAAGTCCTCGCTCGCCTTCGACACGCTGTATGCCGAAGGCCAGCGCCGCTACGTGGAAAGCCTGTCGGCCTATGCCCGCCAGTTCCTGCAGCTGATGGACAAGCCCGACGTCGACGTCATCGAAGGCCTGTCGCCGGCGATCTCCATCGAGCAGAAGGCCACCAGCCACAACCCGCGTTCCACCGTGGGCACGGTCACCGAAATCCACGACTACCTGCGCCTGCTGTACGCGCGCGCCGGCACGCCCTACTGCCCGGTGCACGAGATCCCGCTGCAGTCGCAGACCGTGTCGCAGATGGTCGACGCGGTGCTGGCGCTGCCCGAGGACACGCGGCTGATGATCCTGGCGCCGGTGGCGCGCGACCGCAAGGGCGAGTTCACCGAGCTGTTCGCCGAGATGCAGGGCCAGGGTTACGTGCGTTTCCGCGTGGCCGGCGAGATCTACGAATTCGACAACCTGCCGAAGCTGAAGAAGACGGAGAAGCACGACATCGACGTCGTGATCGACCGGTTGAAGGTGAAGCCGGACATCCAGCAGCGCCTGGCCGAAAGCTTCGAAGCCGCGCTGCGCCTGGCCGACTCGCGCGCCGTGGCGATGGAAATGGACAGCGGCAAGGAGCACCTGTTCAACGCGAAGTTCGCCTGCCCGATCTGCCACTACTCGCTGGCCGAACTCGAGCCGCGCCTGTTTTCGTTCAACTCGCCGGTGGGCGCCTGCCCCAGCTGCGACGGCATCGGCACCATGGAGTTCTTCGACCCGCAGCGGGTCGTCGCCTTCCCCGAGCTGTCGCTGGCCGGCGGCGCCATCAAGGGCTGGGACCGCCGCAACCCCTATTACTTCTCGATGATCGAGAGCATGGGGAAGCACTACAAGTTCGACGTCGACACGGCCTTCGAGAAGCTGCCCGCCAACGTGCGCAAGGCGCTGCTGCAAGGCTCCGGCGAAGAGGAGGTCAAGTTCACCTATGCGCTGGAAAGCGGCCCGTCCGCCGGCCGCAAGGTGAACAAGAAGCATCCCTTCGAGGGCATCCTTCCCAACATGGAGCGGCGCTACCGCGAAACCGATTCGGCCGCGGTGCGCGAGGAACTGGCGCGCTACCGCAGCCTGCAGCCCTGCCCCACCTGCGAAGGCACGCGCCTGCGCAGCGAAGCGCGCCACGTGCGCCTGGGCGAAGGCCCGCAGGGCCGCGCGATCTACGAGATCGGCCGCATGACCCTGCGCGACAGCCAGGCCTGGTTCGAGCAGCTGGCGCTGAAGGGCGCGAAGGCGGAGATCGCCGACAAGGTGGTGCGCGAAATCGGCGCGCGCCTGAAGTTCCTCAACGACGTCGGCCTCAACTACCTCTCGCTCGATCGCAGCGCCGAGACGCTCTCCGGCGGCGAAGCGCAGCGCATCCGCCTCGCCTCGCAGATCGGCAGCGGCCTCACCGGCGTGATGTACGTGCTGGACGAGCCCTCGATCGGCCTGCACCAGCGTGACAACGACCGCCTCATCGGCACTCTGCAGCACCTGCGCGACCTCGGCAACTCCGTCCTGGTGGTGGAACACGACGAGGACATGATCCGCGCCGCCGACTACGTGGTCGACATGGGCCCGGGCGCCGGCATCCACGGCGGCCAGGTGGTGGCGCAGGGCACGCCGGCGGAAGTGCTGGCCGACCCGGCCTCGCTGACCGGCCGCTACATGTCGGGCGCGCTGCAGATCCCGGTGCCGAAGCAGCGCAACCACCTCGGCCAGCAGCCCGACCCGCAGGTGATCAAGATCGTCGGCGCGCGCGGCAACAACCTGAAGGACGTGACGGTGGAGGTGCCGGTGGGCCTCTTCACTTGCGTCACCGGCGTGTCCGGCTCGGGCAAGTCGACCCTGGTCAACGACACGCTGTACACGGCGGTCGCGCGCGAGCTGTACCGCGCCCACGAGGAGCCGGCGCCGCACGACGCCATCGAAGGCATCGAGCACTTCGACAAGGTGATCAACGTCGACCAGTCGCCCATCGGCCGCACGCCGCGCAGCAACCCGGCGACGTACACGGGCCTGTTCACGCCCATCCGCGAGCTGATGGCCGAGACCACCATCGCCAAGGAACGCGGCTACGGCCCGGGCCGCTTCTCCTTCAACGTGGCGGGCGGCCGCTGCGAGGCCTGCCAGGGCGACGGCGTGGTGAAGGTGGAGATGCACTTCCTGCCCGACGTCTACGTGCCTTGCGACGTCTGCCGCGGCCAGCGCTACAACCGCGAGACGCTGGAAGTGCTGTGGAAGGGCCGGAACATCGCGCAGATCCTCGACATGACGGTGGAGGACGCCTACGAGTTCCTGAAGCCGGTGCCGTCGATCGCGCGCAAGCTGCAGACGCTGACGGAAGTGGGCCTGTCGTACATCAAGCTCGGGCAGGCCGCCACCACGCTGTCGGGCGGCGAAGCGCAGCGCGTGAAGCTGGCGCTGGAGCTGTCCAAGCGCGATACGGGACGCACGCTCTACATCCTGGACGAACCGACCACCGGCCTGCACTTCGCCGACATCGACCTGCTGCTGAAGGTGCTGCACCAGCTGCGCGACGCCGGCAACACCATCGTCGTGATCGAGCACAACCTGGACGTCATCAAGACGGCCGACTGGGTGATCGACATGGGGCCGGAGGGCGGCGACGGCGGCGGCACCTTGGTGCTGGCCGGCACGCCCGAGGAGCTCGCGAAGCATCCCGGCAGCCACACGGGGCGTTACCTGCAGCGCTTGCTGTAATTCGTCTTACTGCTCCCGCCCGCCTGCGCCTACAGCTAAGCCAGCCCGGGCTGGCTACATTGGTACCAAGGCAAAAGGACGCCAAGGGAGCGCAACATGACCATCATCGGCACCATCGTCGTCGGCTTCATCGTCGGCCTGCTCGCGCGGGCCTTGAAGCCGGGCAATGACCGCATGGGCATCATCCTGACCACGCTGCTCGGGATCGCCGGCGCGCTGATCGCCCAGTACGTCGGCGAGGCCATGGGCTGGTACGCGCCGGGCCAGCCGGCCGGCTGGATCGCCTCCATCATCGGCGCCATCGTCCTGCTCGTCATCGTCGGCCTGTTCCGCGGCCGGCAGCACCGCGTGCTCTGAGGGAGGGACGCCATGACTACCGCCGCCCACTTCGACGAAGCGTTCCAGCTGCGCTATTGCTCGCTGTTCGACAGCGGCCGCGGCTTCTCCTTCCCCTGCGACGCCGCAGGCCACGTGGACCTGGACAGCCTGAGCGAGAAGGCGCGCAACAACTACCTGTACGCGCGCGCGCTGGTCGGCCGGGACTTCTCGACGCCTACGGTTTACCCGCAGTAGGCCGCGCCGCCTGCAACACCTCGCGCGTGCGCAAGGCTTCCGCCCGCGCGGCGTCCGCGAAATCCATTCCGCTCGACGCGTAGAGGATCGCCCGCGAGGAATTCACGACGATCGCCCCGTTCTCGCGCCAGCCGGCCCGCACCGTCGCCACCGCGTCGCCGCCTTGCGCCCCGACACCGGGAATCAGCAGCGGCAAGGTCGGCGCGATCTCGCGCACCCGCTCGATCTCCGCCGGATAGGTGGCGCCCACCACCAGACCGAGCTGCCCATTGAGGTTCCACGGCCCCTGCGCCAGCCGCGCGACGTGCTCGTACAGCAGCGGCTGCCCGTCCACCGAAGCGAGGCGCTGGTTCTGCAGGTCGTCGCCGCCCGGGTTGGAGGTGCGGCAAAGCAGGAAGGCGCCCTTGTCCGGGTACTTCAGGTAGGGCTGCACCGAGTCGAAGCCCATGAAGGGCGACAGGGTCACCGCGTCGGCGCCGTAGCGCTCGAAGGCTTCGCGGGCGTATTGCTCCGCGGTGGAGCCGATGTCGCCGCGCTTGGCGTCCAGGATCACCGGCACGTGCGGCCAGTTGGCGCGCAGGTGCCGCATCAGCTGTTCCAGCTGCTCCTCGGCGCGGTGCGCCGCGAAGTAGGCGATCTGCGGCTTGAAGGCGATCACCAGGTCGCCGGTGGCGTCGACGATGCGGGCGCAGAAGTCGTAGATGCGCGCCGCGTTGTCCTTCATGCCCTGGGGGAAGCGCGTCGGCTCCGGGTCCAGGCCCACGCACAGCATGGAGCCGTTCTGCCGTTGCGCCGCCTGCAGCCGTTCGAGGAATGTCATGCCCAGATTATCCCCCGAGGGCTTGGCACGACGACGCTGGCGCTCAGCGCCGGGAGTCGAGCCCCAAGCCCTTGACAGTTCCCGTGGCCACCACGCGATCGGGCATGACCATCATCGTGAGCGCGCGGCCAATTGCGAAGAGCTGCCAGATATCCTTGTGGTGAAAGCGCTGGAGTTCGTCGAGCTGCTCGAGCCGGATCAGAACATCGTAAGGGTGGTACAGCTTCAGTCCGCCAGCGCCGGAACCGATGCGCTCAAAACGGCACGACATCCATTCTCCCGGTCGCACATCCAGCAGCGGCCGGTAAGAACGAGCGACCTGGTCAAGAGCACGCCCCGCCAGAGTCGGATCCTGGAAACTGACAACTGCCTTCAGGCAGGCGTCAGTACCAGCGGAGGGATTGGATCGCGCCATTGAGGATGTCCAGCTGGTTGAAAGTGTACACACCGCTTCGGAAAATATGCGCATCGATGTTCGTCGAGAAATGCGCCCCGCGCGCCGCATGTGAGGCGACGACTACCTCAACGATCGCCGTGCAATCGGAGTTCGCCGCGGCGAAGGCACGGACCTCCTCCAGATCCCGTCCGAACTGCTTCATGAACGTGGGCAGGGGTCCCCAAGAGAACTTGCCCGTGGCCATGATAGAAGCGCGCTCGGGCTCCTCGACCGCGCGGTAGAGAGTGATCGTCCCTGTGGACGGAGCAGGCTTCTTCCTGGTCACCACGAGGAGTCGTTGTATCGCCGGTGCCGCCGCGTTCCAAGCGAAAGGCGTCACAAAGTAGTCCGCCTGCGAGACCGTCACAATGGCCGCCCATGCAAGCCCTCAGCCGCCAGCAGCTGGTCATCCTCGCTTTCATCACCCTCGCCTGGGGCATCAACTGGCCCGTGATGAAGCTGGGGGTGACCGTCTACCCGCCGCTGACCTTCCGCACCCTGTCGATGTGGTTGGGGCTGCCGGTGCTGGCGCTGGGGCTGGTGCTGCTGAAGGTGCCGTTCCGGATCCCGCGCGCCAGCTGGCGCGAGCTGCTGTGGCTGAGCGCCACCAACATGTTCGTCTGGCACGTGGCCATCCTGTTCGCGGTGCGCACCTTGTCCAGCGGGCGCTCGGCCATCCTCGGCTACACCATGCCGATCTTTTCCGCGGTGCTGGGCGCCCTGGTCTACCAGACGCCGCTGCCGCGCCGGGCCTGGGGCGGCGTGGGCGCCGCGGCGCTGGGCGTGCTGCTGCTCCTGTGGCACGAGCTGACCGGCTTCGCCGGCCGGCCCTGGGGCGTGCTGCTCGCGCTGGTGGCCGCGGCCACCTGGGCGCTGGGCACCCAGGAGCTGCGCCGCACGCGCATCGCGCAGCCGGCGCTCACTATCGCGTTCTGGATGACGGTGCTCACCACGCTGTTGATGACGGTGCTGGCGACCGTGTTCGAGTCCTCGCAATGGCGCATGCCCGACGCCACGGCCGGCGCCGCCATCCTGTACAACGCCGTGCTGATCTTCGGCTTCGCCCAGGCGGCCTGGATCTACCTCGCGCGCAACCTGCCGCCGGTCGCCTCGACGCTCAGCGTCATGCTGATCCCGGTGCTGGGCGTCTTCAGCGGCGCCGTGTGGCTGCACGAGGCGCTGCACTGGCAGGACTGGGCCGCGGTCGGGCTGATGGTGCTGGCCATCGCAACCGTGCTCTGGCCCGGCCGGCGGCCATCCTGACTATGATGGGGTGAGCCATACCGCATGTCTGCCGTTCCGCTGCCGCCCTCCGATGACCTGGAACACCGCCGGCTCGCCCGGTTGAGGATGCTCCGCCTGCTCGACACCAGGCCGGAGCCGGTGTTCGACGCCCTCGTGCGCATTGCCGCCGCAGTGTGCGGCACGCCCATCGCCCTGATCAGCCTGCTGGACGAGGACCGGCAATGGTTCAAGGCCAATACCGGTCTCGACGGCGTCGAGGAGACGCCGCGCTCGCTGGCGTTCTGCGACCACGCGATCCGCAGCGACGCGGTGATGGAAGTCCAGGACGCCACCCGCGACGCCCGCTTCGAGGCCAACCCGCTGGTCACCGGCGCGCCGCACATCCGCTTCTACGCCGGCGCGCCGATCACCATGCCCACCGGCGAGCGCATCGGCACGCTGTGCGTGATCGACCGCCAGCCCGGCGCGCTGCACCCGGAGCAGCTGGCCGCCCTGCGCGACCTGGCCGCGGTCGCCCGCTGGGCCATGCTGCAGCGCGAGCGCCTGGGCGTGCAGGAAACGCGCGAGCTGCGCGAGGCGCACGACCTGCTGACCGACGTCGTGCAGGCGCTGCCCTGCGGGTTGGCGGTCTACGGCCCGGACGGCCGCCTGAGCGCGCACAACCACCTGTTCCAGCGCCAGCTGGAACTGCCGCAGGACCTGCTGGACACGCAACCGCCGTTCGAGGACATCGTCCGCTACCAGGCGCAGCGCGGCGAATACGGCCCCGGCGACGTCGAGGGGCAGGTGGCGCGCGTGGCAGGCTACGCGCACGACGGCCGGCAGATGCAGCGCGTGCGGCCCGATGGAACCGCGCTGGACATTCGTTCGGCGCGCCTGCCGGACGGCGGCTTCGTCACCACCTATCTCGACGTCTCCTCCGTCAAGAGTGCGCAGCGGGCGCTGCGCGAAAGCGAGGAGCGGCAGAAGCGCGCGCTCGACGCCTCGCGGCTGGCCCTGTGGGAACTGGACATCGACTCGGGCTGGATGTACCTGTCCGAGAACTGGTCGCAGCTGCTCGGGGGGCCGGCCACGCCCACCATCACCACGCCGCAGGCGCTGGCGGAGCTGGTGCCGGCGGAAGAACAGGCCAGCCTGCGCAACGCCTTGCGCGACCTGCTGAAGGGCGACGCGGACAGCTACGCCGTGGAGCACCGCGTCATCCGCAAGGACGGCAGCCACGCCTGGATCCACAGCGAAGGACGGGTGACGCTGCGCGGCGCCGACGGCCGCGCCCTGTACGCCACCGGCACCAACCAGGACGTGACGGCACGCAAGCTGGCGGAGCTGGAACACGAGCGCGCCGCCGCGCTGACGCGCGCCACCATCGAGGCCGCGGCCGAAGGCATCGCGGTGATCGACGCCGACCGCAAGGTGATCCTGCACAACGCGCGCCTGCTGCAGATGTGGGGCTTCCCGCCGCACGTGGAAGGCGCCGACGCGCTGGCGCTGGCGCGCATGGTGCGCGCGCAGGTCCGCGATCCCGCCGCCTTCCTGGAGCGCAGCGAGGAACTGCACGGCAGCGACGTGGCGCAGAGCCAGGACCTCCTGGAGCTGCGCGACGGCCGCGTGTTCGAACGCTGCAGCCGCCGCATCGAACTGGGCGGCCGGCCCGGGCGCGTGTGGACCTTCCGCGACATCACGGCGCAGCGCGCCGCCGAACGCGAGGTGAACGCCGCCAAGGAGGCCGCCGAGGCCGCCAACCGCGCCAAGAGCGATTTCCTGGACAACGTGAGCCACGAGATCCGCACGCCGCTCAATGGCGTGCTGGGGCTCACGCGGCTGCTGCTGGCGGAGAACCTGACGCCGCAGCAGCGGCAGTACGTGCAGCTGGCCGACGCCAGCGCGTCCTCGTTGCTGGAATTGATCAACGACCTGCTGGACCTGGGCAAGATCGAGGCCGGCCGCATGGAGCTGGAGGACGCGCCCTTCCGCCTCGACGAGTTGCTGGGGCAGCTGGACGAGCTGTACCAGCTGCGCGCGCGCGAGAAGGGCCTGCGCTTCGAGCTGGAGGTCGCGCCCGACGTGCCGGCCAGTGTCAGCGGCGACGCCGGGCGCCTGCGCCAGATCCTGAACAACCTGCTGTCCAACGCGCTGAAGTTCACCGAGCGCGGCGAGTTCGGCCTGCTGGTGCGGCGCACCGACGCCAGTCGCGGTAGCAACCTGCTGCGCTTCACCGTGTACGACACCGGCATCGGCATCCCCTACGACAAGCAGCAGCGCCTGTTCACCCGCTTCACGCAGGCCGAGCGCTCCACCAGCCGCCAGTACGGCGGCACCGGGCTGGGCCTGGCCATCGTCAAGCAGCTGTGCGACCAGATGGGCGGCGGCGTGCTGCTGCAAAGCGAGCCGGGCCGCGGCGCCTCCTTCCGCGTGGAGCTGCCGCTGCGGCCGGCGCGCGCGCCCGCTGCCGCCGGCGCAGCCGCGCTCCCGCGCCAGCCCGCCGCGAACCGCGGGGCCCGCATCCTGGTGGCCGAAGACAACCCGACGAACCAGGTGGTGGTGCGCGGGCTGCTGGCGCAAGCCGGCTACCGCGACGTCACCATCGTCGACGACGGCCAGCAGGCGGTGGACGCCGCGCTGCTGGAGGACTACGACCTGGTGCTGATGGACTGCCGCATGCCGGTGCTGGATGGCTATGCGGCCAGCATGCGGCTGCGCGCCCAGGGCTTCACCGCGCCCATCGTCGCCCTCACGGCCAATGCCGCGGCCGGTGAGCGCGAACGCTGCCTGGCCCACGGCATGAACGACTACCTGGCCAAGCCGGTGGACGCCGCGCGGCTGGCGCAGGTGCTGGGCGAGTGGACCTTGCCCGGCGAGGCGGCCGCCCCGGCGCGGGACCAGCCGGCCGCCGCGCCCGCGGGCCCCGGCTTCCAGCGCGTCCAGGCACTCGACCGCCTGGGCGGCGACGAGGAACTGCTGGCCGTGGCCCTGGCCTCCTTCCGGGAGCACGCGCCCAAGGTTCTGCAGGCAGCGCGCGAGGCCTTCGCCGGCCGCCAGGCCGAAGACCTGCACCGGCACCTGCATTCCTTCGCCGGTTCCGCCGGCATGGTCGGCGCCGACCCCCTGCGCGAGCGGGCCAAGGCGCTGGAGCTCGAGGCGCAGTCCGGGCGGCTGGACGAGGCTGGCGCCGGGCTGGAAGGCCTGGCTGCCCTGCTCGACGAATTCCTGGCGGCCTCCGCCAGCTGGTAGGCCGAACGTTCCCGCGCACCGGAGTTTCTGTAGGACACAGCCGCATTTGGGTCAGCAGGAGGTCAGCCCATCCACGGCGCTGCCCATAATGGTCGATTCCTCGCCATGAACGAGCTGGACGCCCCCCACCACGAGAACACGATCGAGCAGCGCATGCAGCTGCTGATCGAGGCGGTCGTCGACTACGGCATCTTCCTGCTCGACCCGTCCGGCCACGTCGTGTCCTGGAACAGCGGCGCCGAGAAGCTGAAGGGCTACACGCGCGAGGAGATCCTCGGCAAGCACTTCTCCGTCTTCTACCCACCCGAAGCCGTGGCCACCGGCTGGCCGCAGGAGGAACTGCGCCTGGCCAAGCTGCGCGGGCGCTTCGAGGACGAAGGCTGGCGCCTGCGCAAGGACGGCACGCCCTTCTGGGCCAACGTGGTCATCACCGCGCTGTACGGGCCCGCCGGCGAACTGCAGGGCTTCGCCAAGATCACGCGCGACCTCACCGAGCGCCGCCAGCACGAAGAGGAACTGCGCGCCAGCGAGGAACGCTTCCGCCTGCTGGTGGACAGCGTGCGCGACTACGCCATCTTCATGCTGGACCCGGACGGCATCGTCCAGAGCTGGAACTCCGGCGCCGAGGCCATCCACGGCTACGTGGCGAGCGAGATCGTCGGCCGCCACTTCCGCACCTTCTACGCGCCGCAGGACGCCGCTGCGCGCATGCCGGAAATCGAGCTGAAGGACGCCCGCGCGAACGGCCGCGTGGAAAACGAAGGCTGGCGCGTGCGCAAGGACGGCGGCCTGTTCTGGGCCAACGTGGTGGTGACGGCGGTGTACGGCGCGAGCGGCAGCCTGCTCGGTTACGCCAAGGTCACGCGCGACATGAGCGAACAGCGCCGGCTGGAGGAGCTGGAGCAGTCCAGCCGCCGCATGAGCGAGTTCCTCGCCATGCTGGCCCACGAGCTGCGCAACCCGCTGGCGCCGATCCGCAACGCGGTGACCATCATGCAGCTGGAGACGCTGCACAGCCCGGTGCTGCGCAACTGCCGCGACGTGATCGACCGCCAGCTCACGCACGTGACCCGGCTGGTCGACGACCTGCTGGACGTGGGGCGCCTCACCACCGGCAAGGTCAAGCTGCGCAAGGAGCTGCTGAAGCTGGCGGACGTCATCGGCCGCAGCGTCGAGACGGCGCGGCCCTTCATCGCCGCGCGCCGCCACACGCTGGACATCCAGCAGCCGCTGGAGCCGGTTTACCTGCACGGCGACTCCACCCGCCTGGCGCAGGTGCTGCAGAACCTGCTGGTGAACGCGGCCAAGTTCACGCCGGAAGGCGGCCACATCACCCTGGGGGTGACCGTGCAGGGCGGCTTCGTCGACATCGCCGTCACCGACAACGGCCGGGGCATCGCCCACGAGAACCTGGAGAACATCTTCCAGCTGTTCATGCAGGCGGACACGGCGATGTCCTCCCCCAGCGAAAGCGGGCTGGGCATCGGGCTCACTCTGGCGCGCTCCCTCACCGCAATGCACGGCGGCACCATCGAGGCGCGCAGCCCCGGGGCGGGCGGGGGCAGCACGTTCATCGTGCGGCTGCCCATCGCGCAGGACAGGCCGGCGCCGGCTGCGGACGACGAGCAGGGCGACGACGCCGGTGGCCTGCGCGTGCTGGTGGTGGACGACAACCGCGATTCGGCCGACAGCGCCACCGACGTGCTGCGCCTGCTGGGCAACCGGGTGGAAACCGCCTACGAAGGCAAATCGAGCGTGGCCCTCGTGCGGCGCTTCAAGCCGCAGGTGATCCTGCTGGACCTGGCCATGCCGGGCCTGGACGGCTACGAAACGCGCAAGCTGCTGCTGAACGAGGAGTTGGCGCAGGACGCCTACTTCGTCGCCATGACCGGCTTCGGCAACGAAGACGACAAGCGCCGCACGCGCGCGGCCGGCTTCGATGCGCACCTGACGAAGCCGGTGGAACTGGACGCGCTGATCACGCTGCTGACCGAAGCACGCGCGCGACAGGCCGGCCGGCCGGCATAAGCCGACCTGTAGGACGGCGCCGCCAAACGCGCACGCGGCGGCCGGCTCAGCCATTGAACTCCTAACATCGCGGGTTTTGTCTTTGGAGTCGGGGGAGACAAACATGGCAACGCGTGCTCGAAAACGCTGGAAGGCCGCCGCGGGCTGGCTGGCGCTCGCGCTGCTGGCCGCAGGCGCGCACGCGCAGCAGGTGGCCGCGGCCGCCGGCCTGGCGGAACTGAGCCTGGAGCAGCTCAGCGACCTGCCCGTCACCTCCGTGACGGGCCGGCCGGAAAGCCTGCGCACCGCGCCGGCTTCGGTGTATGTGATCTCCTCCGAAGACATCCGGCGTTCGGCGGCCACCAGCCTGCCGGAGGCGCTGCGCCTCGCGCCCAACCTGCAGGTGGCACGCCTGAACGCCGGCCAGTACGCGATCAGCGCGCGCGGCTTCAACAACTCGATCGCCAACAAGCTGCTGGTGCTGGTCGACGGCCGCGTCGTCTACTCCGCCATGTTCTCCGGCGTGTTCTGGGACTTCCACGACCTGGTGCTGGAGGACATCGACCGCATCGAGGTGATCAGCGGCCCGGGCGGCACGCTGTGGGGCGCCAACGCGGTCAACGGCATCATCAACGTGATCACCAAGCCGGCCGGCGCCACGCAGGGCACGCTGGTCGACGCGACGCGCTCGGCGCATGGCGGCCAGGAAGCGGCGCGCTGGGGCGGCAAGCTCGGCGAAGCAGGCCGTGTGCGCCTCTACGCGCTGGCCATCGACCGCGACAACACCAGGCACCCGAACGGCACCGAACTGGACGACGCGGCCACCAAGCACCAGGCCGGCTTCCGCTCGGACTTCACGCTGCCCGCGGGCGGCCTCACGGTGCAGGGCGACATCTACCGCGGCGGCGACGACCCGGCCAGCGGCGCGGCGCCCAAGCTGCACGACGCCAACCTGCTGGCCCGCTGGGAAAGCCGGCTGGACAACGGCGGCCCCTACCGCCTGCAGGCCTGGTACGACCTGCAGGCGCGCGACGAGGTCACCAGTTTCCGCAACGAAGCGCAGGTGCTGGACCTCGAGTTCACCCACGAGCCGCTGATGGCCGCCGGCCAGCAGCTGCTGTGGGGCGCCGGCTACCGCAGCGGACGCGTGGCCAACGACCCGAGCGTGCTGGTCGCGTTCATGCCCGAGGACCGCCGGCTGGACTGGGCCAATGTGTTCGCGCAATACCAGCGGCGCTTCGACCGCTGGCAGGTGACGATGGGCGCGAAGGCCGAGCGCAACACGTATACCGGCGTGGAGTTCATGCCCAGCGTGCGCGCCGCCTACGACCATGGCGGCAAGGCGACGACGTGGGTCGCGCTGTCGCGCGCGGTGCGCGCGCCCTCGCCGATCGACCGCGATTTCCACTTCCCCGGCCAGGCGCCTTACATCATCAATGGCGGACCGGACTTCAACTCCGAGATCGCCAACGTGCTGGAGCTGGGCAACCGCGGCCAGTGGGGGCGCGACCTGTCCTGGTCCGCTACGCTGTTCCGCCAGCAATACCGGGGCCTGCGCGCCGGGACCGCCACGCTGCCGGCCCTGATCTCCAATCGCATCGACGGTTACGTCGACGGCCTCGAAGCCTGGGGCCAATGGCAGCCCGCCGAGATCGCGCGCTTCAGCCTCGGCTACCTCGGCCAGCGCAAGAACCTGCATTTCGCCGACCTGCCCACCGACCCCACCTCGATCCCGAACCTGGGCAACGACCCGGCCTTCCAGTGGACCGGACGCGCGCAGTTCGACCTGCCGCACCGCACCGAGCTGGACCTGATGGCCCGGCGCGTCGGCGGCCTGCCCTCGCCTGCCGTGCCGGCCTACACCTCGATCGACCTGCGCCTGGGCTGGCAGGCCACGCCGCGCCTCGAGCTCTCGCTGCTCGCCCAGAACCTGCTGGACGAGCGGCACGTGGAGTTCAATGCCACCGCCACGGCCAGCGAGTTCGGCCGCATGGTCTTCCTGCGGGCGGTGTTGCAGCTATGAACCGCCGGCGCGCCTGCCTGCTCCTCGTGCTGCCGCTGGGCGCCGGCACGGTGGCGGGTGAATTCGCGCCCGCGCTGGGCCAGCCGGTCGGCCTGGCGCGCGAGGCCGCCGTGAAGGCCGCCTTCCTCTACAAGTTCTGCAGCTTCGTCGAGTACCCTGCCGGCGTGTTCCGCGCACCGGCCGATCCCTTCGTGATCGCCGTGTACGGCGACGACGGCGTCGCGTCGGAGCTGGAACAGATCACGAGCGGGCGCACGATCGACGGCCACGCGATCAAGGTGCGCCGCATCTACGACGGCGACATCCTCGGCACCGTCCACCTGCTGTATGCCGGCGGCCCGCGCCTGGGGCGCGCGCGCGAGATCGCAGCGGCTGCTCGCGGCCCGGTGCTGACCGTCACCGACAGCCCCGCGGCCGGCAGCACCGGCCCGGTGCTGTACTTCTCGCTGGAGGATGGGCGCGTGCGCTTCGGCGCTTCGCTCACGGCCGCGGCGGCCCGCAACCTGCGACTCAGCTCCAGGCTGCTGACGGTGGCACTGCAGGTGGAGGGGCGCTGATGTTCGGCCTGGCGCAAGTGCGCACCCTGCAGAAGAAGCTGGACCTGATCCTGGCCCTGACCGTGGGCCTGGCGCTGCTGCTGGCGAGCGGCGCGCTGCTGGTGGTGGAAGCCGGCAAGGAATGGCGCGGCGCCAAGGACAGCCTGGCGGCGCAGGCCGAGATCGTGGGCCTGGCCAGCGAGGCGGCGCTGGCCTTCGGCGACACCAAGGTCGGCGAGCAGAACCTGCGCGTGTTGCAGGCGCTGCCGCAGGTGACGGCGGCGGCGCTGTACGACACGCAGGGACGCCAGTTCGCGCGCTTCCTCGCACCCGGCGCCGACGCAACCTCGCTGCCGCCAAGCGCGCCGCCGGTGGGCATGCAATTCGGCCTGCAGACCGCGAGCGTGGTGCGGCCGGTGCTGTCGAACGGCGAGGCCATCGGCCGCGTGTACGTCGCCGTGCGGCACGGCGTGCTGCAGGAAGTGGCCGCCTACCTGGGCCTGCTGGTCTTCACCGTGCTGGTCAGCATGTTCGGCGCGCTGCTGCTCGCGCGCCGGCTGCAGCATTCGCTGACCGACCCGATCCGGGAGGTGAGCGGCGTGGCCCGCACCGTGCTGGAAGAAGGCCGCTTCGACGTGCGCGCGCGCAAGCGCAGCGCCGACGAGGTGGGCCAGCTGGTGGACGCCTTCAACGCCATGCTGGACGAACTGGGCCTGCGCGCCCGCGTGCTGCAGGAGACCAACGAGGCGCTGCGTTCCAGCGATGCGCGCTACCAGCTGGCGGTGCGCGGCTCCAGCGCCGGCCTGTGGGACTGGGACATCGACGGCGGGGCGATGTTCTATTCGCCACGGCTGCGCGGCACGCTCGGCTACAGCGAGGACGAGTTCCCCGACGTGCCGGGCTCGCTGGCCGAGCGCATGCATCCCGAGGACCGGCCCGAGGTGGACGCCGCGCTGCAAGTCCACCTGGACCACGACGCGCCTTTCCAGGTGCAGTGCCGGCTGCGCGACCACGCCGGCCAGTGGCGCTGGTTCATGGTGGCCGGCATGGCCGCGCGCGACGACGCCGGGCGCGCCTACCGCATGGCCGGTTCGCTGATCGACATCTCGGAACGCAAGGCCTCCGAGCTGCTGCTGCAGCAGTCCAATCGCGCCAAGGACGCCTTCCTCGCCACGCTGGCGCACGAACTGCGCAACCCGCTGGCGCCACTGCGCACCGGCCTGCAGATCCTGAAGAACCCGCGCGCTGCGCCGGCCATGCAGCAGCGCACGCTGGGCATGATGGAGCGCCAGCTGACGCACATGGTGCGGCTGATCGATGACCTGCTGGACATCTCGCGCATCAACAGCGGCAAGATCCGGCTGGAGCTCGCACAGGCCTCGCTGCGCGCGGCGCTGCAGACCGCGCTGGAGCTGGCGCGGCCCGCCATCGACGCCGCGAGCCATGCGCTGCAGGTGGAACTGCCCGACCCCGACATCGCGCTGCAAGGCGACGAGACGCGGCTGGCCCAGGTCTTCGGCAACCTCCTGAACAACGCGGCGCGCTACACGCCGGCCGGTGGCAGCATCCGGGTGCGGGCCTGGCGCGAAGGCGAGAAAGCCTGCGTCGAGGTCCGCGACAACGGCGTCGGCATCCCGCCGGAAATGCTGGAACGCGTGTTCTCGCTCTTCACGCAGGTGGAAGGCAACACCGGCCGCGCTGCGGCAGGCGGACTGGGCATCGGCCTTTTCCTCGTGCGCACGCTGGTGGAAATGCATGGCGGCCACGTGACGGCAACGAGCGAAGGCAAGGGACTCGGTGCCACCTTCACGGTGCGGCTGCCCTGCCTGCCGCCGGCGGCCGCACCGGCGCCGGGCCACGACAGCGCGCCGGTGGTGCGTGCCGGCGAAGTCGCGACCCGCGTGCTGGTGGTGGACGACAACGTCGATGCCGCCGAGACATTGGCCGTGCTGCTGGAGATGCAGGGCGTGCAGGCGCGCCAGGCGCACTCCGGCCAGGCGGCGCTGGAGCGGGCGCGCGAGTTCCAGCCGGACGTCGTGCTGCTGGACATCGGCCTGCCGGACCTGGACGGCTATGACGTGGCGCGGCGCTTGCGCGCGGACACGGAGCTCGCGCCGCTCAAGCTGGTCGCCCTCACGGGCTGGGGCGGCGAGCAGGATCGCGAGCGGGCGCGCGAAGCAGGCTTCGACCATCACCTGACGAAGCCGGTGGACCCGGCGCTGCTGGAAGACCTGCTGCGGCGCCTCGCCTAGGGTTGACGCAGCGCGAAGCTTGCCAGCGTGTCCACGGCCCCGGAGCGACTTCGAGCGCAAGCTGCAGGACACCGAGCTGGCCTACCTGTTCTCGTCGCCGCGCGCACTGGGCGCGCTGGCGGAGAACTACGTGGGCCTGCCGTTCTAGCGGATCTCGCGTCCCACCATCTGCAGCTGCTCGAAGGCGCGATAGCGCGCCTCGTGCAGGGCCGCGATCTCGCCTTGCGCGGGCGCATAGGTCCTGCCGATGTGCGACATGCTGGCCATGGCGGATTGCAGGTCGGGGCTGAGCTCGCCGGCCACCGCACCCAGCATCGCGGCGCCGAGCAACACGGGCTCTTCGGCTTCGGTGGCGAGGACCGGCTTGCCGGTGACGTCGGCCAGCAGCTGCCGCACGAGGTCGCCGCGGCCGGCGCCGCCACTGATCACCACCTGCGCGATCGGAGCGCCGGCCGTCGCCTGCACTTCGATGATCTGCCGCAGGCCGTAGCCGATGCCGCACAGGCCCGCGACGTAGAGCGCGACGAGGCTGTCCAGGTCCGACTCCATGTCCAGGCCGGCGATGATCGCGCGCGCATGCGGGTCGGCGAAGGGCGCGCGATTGCCCAGGAACTCGGGCACGACGTGCAGCCCGGCCAGCAGCTGCGCCGCCTGCGACAGGCCGCCCGCCTTCTGCGCGGCGAGACCGGCGAGCATTTCGGGCAGGGACTCGCCGGCGCTTTCCGCGCGCCGCCGGGCTTCGGCTGCCGCGGGATGCATGGCCAGCAGCCGGTCGATGGCTGCACCGGTCGCCGATTGGCCGCCTTCGTTGAGCCACAGGCCCGGAACCATCGCGGAGAAGTACGGCCCCCACACGCCGGGCACGAACACCGGCTCGCGCGTGCTGGTCATCGTGCAGGACGAAGTGCCGAACACGTAGGCCATGCTGGCCTGCGCATCGCCGCCGGCGCCGACCGTGCCGATGCCGCCCGCGTGCGCGTCGATCATGCCGGCGCCCACCGGCGTGCCGGGGCGCAGCCCCAGCTCGCGCGCTGCGGCCTCGGTCAGCCCGTTCCCCACCGGCGTGCCCGGCTCGACGATCTGCCGGCCGATGCGCGCGAAATCCTCTTCTGCAAGCACGCCTAGCCCCACCTGGCGGAAGTAGCTCCCGTCCCAGCGCTTCTCGTGCGCGAGGTAGGTCCACTTGCAGGTGACCGTGCAGGTCGAGCGCGCGAGGTCGCCGGTGGCGCGCCAGCTGAGGAAGTCCGCCAGGTCGAAGAACTGCCACGCCGCATCGAACTGCGCCGGCCGGTTCTCCAACAGCCACAGCAGCTTGGGCGTTTCCATCTCCGGCGAGATGCGGCCGCCCACGTATTTCAGGACCGCGTGGCCGCTCGCATTGATGCGCTCGGCCTGGGCTACGGCGCGATGGTCCATCCACACGATGATGTTCCGCTCGGGATCCTCCGACGGCCCGACCGCGAGCGGCTCGCCGCCCGGCCCCAGCACGACCAGTGAGCAGGTCGCGTCGAAGCCGATGCCGCCGACCTGCTCCGGCGGCACGCCGGCTTCCGCGACGGCCTGATTCACCGAGGCGCACACCGCCTGCCAGATCTCATTGCTGGATTGCTCCACGATGGAGCCCTGGGCCTGGAACAGCGAGATGTCGCGTTTGGCCGCGGCCAGCATGCGGCCGGAAGCGTCGAAGAGGCCGGCGCGAGCACTGCCCGTGCCGACGTCCACGCCGATGACGTAGCGCGGTTCCATCAGAGGTCGACGCTGTTGGGGAGGATCACGAGGTCGCGGATCGTCACGTTCCGCGGCCGCGACAGCATGAAGAGCACCGCATCGGCGACTTCCTGCGGCTGCATCAGGCTGCCGGAGGCCAGCGCCTCCTCCATCTTGGCCTGGGGCCAGTCGTCGAGGAGCGCCGTCACCACCGGCCCCGGCAGCACCGCGCCCACCCGCACGCCATGCTTCGCGAGCTGGCGGCGCGTGGTGTGGACAAAGGCCTGCACGGCGAACTTGGAGGCCGTGTAGATCGGCTCCCACACCACGGGCACCACGCCCGCGATGGAACTGGTGAAGAGGATGTCGCCCGTCTTCTGCGCCACCATGTGGGGCACGACGGCGCGCACGGAACGGAAAGCCGCGTTCACGTTCAGGTTCAACATGCGGTCCCACGCGTCGGCGTCACCCTCCTCGATGGGGCCGCCGACGTAGGCGCCGGCGTTCGCATGGAAGATGTCGAGCCCGCCCGCGCGTTCCAGGATGCGCGGCAGCATTCCGTCCACCTCGGACGGCTGCAGCAGGTCGACGACCAGCGGGATGGCGTTGTCGCCCAGCTCCGCGCACAAGGCCTCCAGCCTGTCCTTGGCCCGGTCCACCAGGACGACCTTGGCGCCCTCCGCCAGCAGCGTGCGCGCGCACGCCAGCCCGATCCCGGACGCGGCGCCGGTGATGGCCGCGACCTTTCCCTTCATGCATCCAGTCATGGTTCCCTCCCAGGTTCGCGTTCAGAACGGCAAGGCGTGCTTCGGGAACAGCTTGCGGGCGGCCAGCCGGAACAGGTAGTCCGCCAGCAGGCCCATGGCTCCCAGCGCGAAGATGCCGGCGAAGGCATTGGCCGTCTTCAGGAACAGCCGCGCGTTGTAGATCATGAAGCCCACGCCCTCGTTGGCCGCGATCATTTCCGCCGCCACCACGCTCATGAACGAGAAGCCCATGCCGATGCGCATGCCGACCAGGATGGCCGGCACCGTGGCCGGCAGCACCACGCGCCACAGCACCTGGCGCCGCGTGGCGCCCAGGCACAGGGCCGCGCGGCTGGGGCTTTCGTCCACCGAGGCCGCGCCCGCCATCGTGTTCATGAACACCGTGAACAGCGAGGTGTAGATGATGATGGCGACCTTCGAGCCTTCGCCGATGCCGAACCACAGGATCGCGACGCCCAGGAAGGCGATCGGCGGCACGAAGCGGAAGAAGTTGAAGAAGGGTTCCACCGTGCGCCGGACCATGCCTATGCGGCCGGCAGCCACGGCCAGCGGCACCGCGGCGAGGCAACCGACCGCCCAGCCGACCAGGATGCGGAAGTAGCTGATGCCCACCGCCTTCGGCAAGGTGCCGTCCGCGGTCAGGTTGAACAGCGCCCGGCCCACCGCCAGCGGCGAAGGCAGGAAGAAGGGGGACGTCATCGCCGACGCCGCGGCCCAGACCAGCAATGCGGCGGCGACCGCGAGAGGCGTCGTACCGTGCTTCCAGATCGCGTTGCGGATGGAAGAGGACGGTGCGGATACGACGGGCGCCGGCAAGGGTTCGCTGCCGTTCATTGCAAGGGGGCTTTCGCGGAATGCCCGGCTTCGGCGTCGATGGCCTCGCTCAGGCGGTTGAACAGTTCGACGAAGCCGGTGGTCATGCGCTCGCGCGGCCGCGGCAGGTCGACTTCGAACACCTGGCGGATGTGCGAACCCGGGCCGCGCGTCATGATGCCGATGCGGTCGGCCAGCCAGATGGCTTCGGCGATGTCGTGCGTGACGAAGACGACGGTGCGGCGCGAGGCGTCCCAGATGCGGGTGACTTCCTTCTGCATGACGCCGCGCGTGTAGGCGTCCAGCGCCGCGAAGGGCTCGTCCATCAGCAGGATGTCGGGGCTGTTGGCCAGCACCCGGGCGATCTGCACGCGCTGCTTCATGCCGCCTGACAGCTCGCGCGGCAGCTTGCGCCGGTGGTCCGCCAGCCCGACCAGTTCGAGCATCTCGTCGACCACGGGCCGCCACTGTGCCTGCGGCTCGCCGCGCATGCGCGGACCGAAGGAGACGTTTTCCTCCACGGTCAGCCAGTCGAACAGCGCGCGGTCCGACTGGAACACGACGCCGCGGTCCTTGCCCGGATGGGCGACTGCTGCGCCGCGGCTTTCGACCTTGCCGCGGGTCGGCGTGACGAAGCCCGCGATCAGGTTCAGCAGCGAGGTCTTGCCGCAGCCCGAAGGGCCGAGCAGGCAGAAGAACTCGCCTTCGCGGATCTCCAGGTTGACGTTGCGCAGCGCCAGGTAGGAACTGCCGTCGCGCCCGCCGGAGAAGTTCATCTCCACGTCGCGCATGCGGATCGCACTGGTCATCGGCCGCCTCAGAGCTTGTACTTGGACAGCTGCACGCGCTTCGGGTCCACGGCCTTCAGCCACTTGCTGCTGATCCAGTTGCCCATGTCCGGCATGCTGTCGATTTCCTTGTTGGCCTTCAGGTAGTCGCCGTACGTGTAGTACATGTCGATCTGCCCGTCGGTCAGCGTGCCGGGCCAGCCGGCCGGCCAGCCGCCGTTCTTCCAGATCTTCCTGACGTCGTCGGGCGTGAGCTGCAGGGCCTTGGCGGTGACGGCGGCGCCGGCGTCCGGGTTCTTCTTCAGCAGGTCGACGGCATCGACCCAGGCGGCGGTGAGGCGCTGCATGGCGTCGTCGCCGTTCTTCTTGACCCAGTCGCAGGTGACGTTGACGACCGAGGTGTCGCGGAAGGCCGAGCCGATGTCGCCGAAGCGGTGCACGTCGGAGCCGCCGACTTCCAGCGCCTGCGACGGCGTCGGTTCCGGCCAGATGATGCCGTCCACGTTGCCCTTGGCCAGCGCGATGGGCAGGTCCTCTTCCGCGATGTTGACGGTCTGCACCGTGTCGCGCGGGATGCCTTGCTTGGCCAGCCACATGTGCAGCGCCACTTCGCCGATGCCGCCCTTTCGCGTGCCGATCTTCTTGCCTTCCAGCTGCCTGGGCTGCGTGATGCTGGACCTGGTCACCATGCCCACGGTGTTGACGTCGACGAAGGCGATGCCGGCCTTGAAGCAGGCTTTGCCGCTTTTCAGCAGCGGCAGCAGGATGCGCGTGTTGGGGAAGGCGACGTCCAGGTCGCCGGCCAGGGCCGCTTCCATCGTGGCGATGCCGGAGTTGAAGATGCGCGATTCGACCTTCAGCCCGTGCCTGGCGGCGATGCCGTTGCTTGAATCGGCCAGCACGAACACCGGCCCGAACAGCACGTTGGACGCGGCGCCGATGCGCACCGTGGTCGGTCCCTGCGCGAAGGCGGCCTGCCCGCACAAGGAGACCGCGAGCAGGGCCCCGCCGACGAATCTGAGGATGGATGAGGATTTCATGGGTCTCCTTGGGTGTTCGCTGGTTGACGCCGTCATTGGCTGCGCACGGCCGCGTGCCAGAGGCCGGCCACCGCTTCGTTGTCGGCCGCGCCGAGTTCGATCTCCACGCGGTCGAGGCCGCCGTTGAAGGTGTACGGCGCCTCGTAGCGCGCCGACACCGGCGACGGGTTGTTCATCCCGCACTGCGTGCTGAGCAGGCCGAAGCCGGCCGGGAAGGCCATCGGCAGTTTCGCGGCGACCAGCAGGTGATCGTCCAGCGTCAGTTCCGCGCGCACTTGGTCGCCGTCGATGACGAGTTCGCAGCCGAGGACATGCGGGCCGGCGGGCAGCGGCGCGTCGGCGACCACCAGCGTGTGACGGCCGGCGAGGTTGTAGTCGAAGCACAGGCGGTTGCCCTGCACGAAGAGCGAGAAACCGGCGGCGCGGCGCCCATAGGCGAGCAGCACGCCTTCGCTGCTGTCGTCGGCGCGCTCGGTGTACGCTCGGATCCTGAAAGGGCGCAGCGAGAAGTTCGGGCCGGTGTTCGGCGTCATCAGGCGCACACCTGGGTACAGCGTGAAGTTGTCGCGGCTGCTGGTGGCCGGGTCGCGGGCGAAGGCGCGGGCCTGTGCGCGGTCGTCCAATGGCAGCACGTGGTTGGCTTCGGCTTCGCGCCACCAGAGCGCGATCATCTGCTGCAAGCGCCCGGGTTCGTCGGCCGCGCGGTCCACGCATTCCGAATAGTCGCTGCGCAGGTCGTAGAGCTCCCAGCGGTCCGCTTCGTAGTCGTCGCCGGAGCGGTGGTTGGTGACCGCCTTCCAGCCCTCGTGGTAGATGCCGCGCTGGCCGCCCATCTCGAAGTACTGGGTGTGCCGCGTCGATGCCGCCTGCTGGTCGTCGAAGGTGTAGGCGATCGACGTGCCGTGCACGGGCAATTGCTCGACGCCCCGGTACACCGTGGGCGCGGGAACGCCGGCCAGGTCCAGCATGGTGGGCGCGAGATCGATGGCGTGGTGGAACTGCTCGCGCAAGCCGCCCTCTTCGCCCAGGCGCGCGGGCCAGTGCACGATGAGGGGCGCGCGCACGCCGCCCCCGAACGTGTACTTCTTGTAGAACTTCAGCGGGGTGTTGCCCGCCTGCGCCCAGGCGGACGGATAGTGGTTGTGGGTCCAGGCGCTGCCCAGCTTGTCCATGTCCGCGAGGTTTTCCTCCAGGCTGTCCGGCAGCCCGAGGAAGTAGCGGTACTCGTTGACCGATCCGAAGTCGCCGCCTTCGCCGCTGGCGCCGTTGTCGGACAGCACCACGAACAGCGTGTCGCGCAGCTTGTCGCGCTTTTCCAGGAAGTCCACCAGGCGGCCGATCTGCGCATCGGTGTGCTCGGTGAAGCCGGCGAAGACCTCCTGCATGCGCGCGACGAGCCGCTGTTCGTCGGGGCTCAGCGAGCTCCAGTCGCGCGTGCCCGGGTTCTTGGGCGCCAGCTGCGTGTGCGGTGGCACGATGCCCATCGCCTGCTGGCGCGCCAGCACCTTCTCGCGCTCGGCGTCCCAGCCTTCGTCGAAGTGGCCGCGGTATTTGTCCAGGTAGGACTGCGGCGCCTGGTGCGGCGCATGGCAGGCGCCGAAGGCCAGGTAGAGGAAGAAGGGGCGCTCGGGCGTCGCGGCCAGGTGGTCGGAGAGGAACTCCTCGGCGCGATCGACCAGGTCCTCGCTGAGGTGATAGCCCTCGCGCTTTGGCAGCGGCGCGTAGTGCTGGTCGTACCAGAGCTCCGGGGCGTACTGGTCTTCCTCGCCGCCGAGGAAGCCGTAGTAGCGGTTGAAGCCGCGCTGCGTGGGCCAGTTGTCGAACGGGCCCACCGGGCTGCACTCCGCCGGCGGCACCAGGTGCCACTTGCCCAGTGCATAGGTGCCGTAGCCGCCTTGCTGCAGCATTTCGGCCAGCGTTGCGGCGCGCGGCGAGATCGCGCCGCGGGCGTTGTCGAAGCCGGTGTCGAAGTCCGCGAGGTAGCCCATGCCCGCCGCGTGATGGTTGCGTCCCGTCAGCAGGCAGGTGCGCGTGGGCGAGCACATGGCCGTGACGTGGAAGTTGGTGTAGCGCAGGCCCTTGCCGGCCAGGCGGTCGATGGCAGGCGTACGGATCGAGGAGCCGTAGCAGCCAAGCTGCGCGAAGCCGCAGTCGTCGAGGACGACCCAGACGATGTTGGGAGCGGCGCGTCCCGGCGTGGGGCGACGCGGCCACGCGGGCAGGGCGTCGAAAACGGTTTTGGGTCGGGACGAGGCCATTGGGGGTTCAGGCGGTGCACAATCTGCGCAAAGTGCGCAATCGATTGTGCGGATCTTAAGCACGCGAGGCCCGGAGGCTGCGAGGGTTTTCCCGTGCCCCGCCGGCCACGAGCAGCACGCGCACAATGCGGGCGCAGGAACAGGGGACCCATGAAGAGCGGAAAGTCGACGATCTACGACCTGGCCAGCCTGGCCGGCGTCTCGGCCTCCACGGTGAGCGCGGTCCTGAGCGGCAACTGGCGCGAACGGCGGATCGCGGAAGCCACCGCGCTGAAGGTGCAGCACCTGGCCGACTCGCACAAGTACAGCGTCAACCGCCAGGCCAGCGGCCTGCGCAAGAGCCGGTCGGGCCTGATCGGCATGATCATCCCGCTGCACGACAACCGCTTCTTCAGCGAGATGGCGCAGGTGTTCGAAGGGCTGGCCCGCGCGCGCGGCTGGTACCCGATCGTCGTCAGCACCTTGCGCGACCCGGCGCTCGAACTCGAGACCGTGCGCACGCTGATCTCCTACCGCGTCGAACACCTGCTGGTGGTCGGCGCGACCGACCCCGACTCGGTCAGCCGCGTGTGCAACGGCCATGGGGTCGCCCACGTCAACGTGGACCTGCCCGGCACGATGGCCGCGTCCGTCATCTCCGACAACTATTCGGGCGCGCGGCAACTCACCGAGCAATTGATCGCGCGCTCGCGCACGCAGCGCTCACGCAAGCGCAACCGGCCCTACTTCGTGGGCGGACTGGCGTCGGACTACGCCACGCAGCGGCGGATGGAAGCTTTCAAGGACACGGTGCAGGCGCACTTGGGCGAAGTGCTGCCCGCGCAATTGAATCCGTGCGGGTACGAAGGCGAGCTGGCCGAAGCCGCCGTGCGCACCCTGCACGCCGACCTGGGCGGCCTGCCGCGCGCGCTGTTCATCAACTCCACGATCGCGCTCGAAGGCGTGGTGCGCTTCCTCAGCCAGTTGCCACCCGAGGAACTGGCCGCCTGCACCTTCGGCTGCTACGACTGGGACCCGTTCGCGATGCACCTGCGCTTTCCGCTGATCATGGTGCGCCAGGATGTGCGGGGCCTGCTGGCCAAGGCCTTCCAGATCATCGACGACGGCCTGGCCGGCAAGCGGCCGGTGATCGAGATCCAGCCGGCGCTGGTGTTTGGGGATGGCGTCAACGCATCCACGGGCACCTAGCTCACTGCTCCGGATCGCCGCGGACCCAGTATTCCCATTGCCGCTCCGCCACGCGCCCGGCCCAGGTGGCGCGGGCGGCGCATTGTTCGGCGGAGAGGCCCGCCTGGTCGGCGCAACCCCCTTGCAGTGCGCAGAGTTCCACCCGGGCGGCATCCTCCAGGAAGATGGCCAGCGTGAGCGCCTGCGCGACGTCGGCCCCGCCGACCAGCGCGCCGTTGACGGAAACCACCACGCCCGCGTTCTTGCCCATCGTGCGGGCCACGCCTTCGGCGGCGGAATCGTTGCGGACCAGTTCCGGGTTCGGCCACAGCGGCACCTGCGGCGCGAAATAGGCGCCAAAGCCATGCCGGGGCCGCGGCGTGCGGCCCAAGGCGGCCAGCGCGGTCACGTGCGGCGAGATGAAGCGCAGGATCGCGTTCACATCCGGCCGCAGGCGATAGACCTCGCGGTGCATGCGCACCTCTCCCAGCACGCCTTCGGGCAGGGGCGCATCCAGGTGGACGATGCTGCCCAGGTCCTGCGGCGTCACCAGCCCCATCGGCTTGGGCGCACACACCAGGAAGGACGACGCGTCCAGGCGCACGCTGCAATGCCCGTAGGCGGTCGCCAGGCCCGCGCGGTCGCAAGCGCGGGCGAGCAGGCGCACGTCGCGCTGCTGCGCAGCCAGGTCTTTCATCGAACAGGCGGCCATGCGCTCACACGGGCTCGGGCACGACGCGGTTCTCCAGCACGCCGATGCCGTCGATCTCGCACCGCATCACGTCGCCCACCTGCAGGAAGCGCTGCGGCTCCATCGCCACGCCCACCCCGGACGGCGTGCCGGTCGCGATCAGGTCGCCGGGCTCCAGCGTGAAGGCGGTCGACAGGTAGGCGATCTGCGCGTAGATGTCGTGGATCATGCTGCCGGTCACGTCTTGCTGGCGCAGTTCGCCGTTGACGTACAGGCGCAGGCCAAGGGCATGCGGATCCGGCACTTCGTCGTCAGTGACGATCCACGGGCCGGTGGGGCCGCAGGTGTCGAAGGACTTGCCCAAGGTCATGGTCTGCGTGCGCAGTTGCCAGTCGCGCACGGAAACGTCGTTGCACACGGTGTAGCCGGCGATGACGGACCGCGCCTCCTGCGCTTTCACGTGGCGGCAGCGCCGGCCGATCACCACGCCCAGCTCCACCTCGTAATCGAGCTGCGCCGACACGCGCGGCAGGTGCACTTCGCCGCCGGGCCCGTTGATGCACGACACCTGCTTGTTGAACCAGACCTGCGTGGGCGGCGTGGCCACGCCCACCTTCGCGGCCTCGGCGACGTGCTTGCGGTAGTTCATGCCGATCGCGAGGTACTTCGAGGGGTTGGGCAGCGGCGCCTGCAGGCGGGCCGCCGCCAGCGGCACCATGTGGCGCGAGCCGTCCGCAGCTTGCGCGCGGGCCAGGGCGTCCGGCCCCGCGCGCAGCAGTTCGAGCATCGTGGCGGGAAGCGCCTTGTCCGCGGACGGGAGGTCGACGATGCGGTCGCCTTCGACCTTGCCGATCGAAGTGCGGCCGCCGTGGCTGTAGGTGACGAGTTTCATGCCTGCAGGGAAATGGAGGGTTCGGAGCGACCCGCGGCGAGGCCCCTGCGGGCCACCGGGAAGGGATAGGTGCGCGGCAGGCGCAGCATGGCCACGGCTGCGGCGGCCAGCACGACGACGAAGGCGAGCAGCACCGGCCGGTAGGAGCCGGTCGCGTCGAAGCTCGCGCCCATCACGAAAGGCCCGATGCCGGTGCCGACGGTGAAGATGGCGAACAGGTAGCCGTAGACCTGCCCGAAAGCCTTCAGGCCGAAGTAGCGGCTTTGCAGGTAGCCGATCAGGTCCACCTCCGCGCCCAGGCCCAGTCCGACCAACACGGCACCAGCCGCGGTCACCTTGGGATCGGAACCCGAGAGCAGCACCAGCACGCCCAGGGCCGGCAGCGCGATGAAGGCGACGGCGACGTAGGGACCGTGGAAGCGATCGAGGAACCAGCCGCACAGCAGGCGCCCGAAGATCAGCGAGGGTCCGATGGCGGCGAACACCGCCACGGCGCGATCGGCCGGGATGCCGCGGTCGGTGAGCAGCGCCACCAGGTGGAAGATGATGCCGTTGGCCACCACGGGGATGCAGGTGAAGACCAGCGCCATGATCCAGAAGTTGCGGCTGCGCACGACTTCGCGGGCGTCCATGCCGGGCAACGCCGGGGCGGCCTGGCCCGGGGCGGCACGGGCCGCGGGCTCGCGCAGGAACAGCGCGACGGCGGGGAAGGCCACGACGAACACCGTCGCGCCCAGCGCCAGGAAGGCGCCGCGCCAGCCGAAGTGCTCCAGGTAGACCTGCGACAGCTTGGGGATGATGGCCGCGCCCAGGCCCACGCCCGTCATCGCGACGCCCAATGCAATGCCGCGCTTGTCGTCGAAGGCCGCGGCGATCGACTTGGCGTAGGGCAGCGGCGCCTGGCCGCCGCTGAACAGCCCCACCAGCGAGAACATCGCGCAGAACACGAAGGCCGTGGCCGGCGCGAACGCCATCGCCGCCGTCGCCAGGGCGAACAGCGTGATGGCCGCCAGGGTCACGGGCTTGATGCCGCGCCGGTCGATGAAGCGGCCCACGAAGGGCGTCGCGATCGCCGCGAACAGGGAGCCGAGGCCCACGGCCGCCGAGGGCACCGTGCGGGACCAACCGAATTCGGCCATGATGGGTTTCATCAGGACCGAGGTGGAGAACTGGAGGATGGTGACGTTGCCGACGACCAGGCCGAGCACGGAGCCGAAGACGATCCACCAGGGGTTGCGAAAGACGTTCACGCTTGTCTCCTCTTGTTGATGCACCGGGGAACGGAAAGCTCAGGCCGCGGCGTCGCCGCGGTCCAGGAAGCGGCCGGCGTGGAACAGCAGCGGCGCGCGGTCCGCGTACGCAAAGCGCTCCACCCGCCCGATGAAGATCAGGTGGTCGCCACCCTCCACCGTCGACGCCTTGCGGCACTCGAAGCGGGCCAACGCATCCTTCAGCACCGGGACTTCGCCCAGCCCCGGCTCGAAGGCCTCGCGCACGGCAGCGAACTTGTCTTCGGCGGGCCGCGCGAAGTGCATGGCCAGCGCATGCTGGTCCTGCGCCATCACGTGCACCGCGAAGTGTTCCGCCTGCGCGAAAGCGCGCAAGCTGGGCGCCTTGCGGCCCAGGCACCAGGCGACCAGTGGCGGGTCCAGCGACACGGAGCTGAAGGAGTTCACCGTCAGGCCCGCCGCCTGTCCCGTGGCGGTGCGCGTCGTCACCACGCAGACGCCGGTGGCGAAGCGGCCCAGCGCATTGCGCAATTCGCGCGGATCGACGGGCAGGTCACCCGGCGCCGGTAGCGAGGCAGCGGCGACCGCGGCATCGAAGGAATCGTTGGCGGCCGTCCACCAGGCCAGTTCGGCGGCCAGCGCGTCGTGGGTGGCGGCACGTGCGGTGCTCATGCGCCCTCCATGGCGGCTTCGAGCGGCGCGTTCGGGGCCGCGCCGGTGAAGCAGCGCGGATCGCGCTCCGATCCCCACGCATCCAGCCACTCCGGCGCCAGCGGCAGCTGGCGCGGCTCGCGCGCGAAACGCTCGGGAAAGGCTTCCATGCCGAAGCTGTATTCCATCGTCAGGCCGTCCGGGTCCAGGAAATACAGGAAAACGCTCTCGGACGCCGGGTGGCGTCCCGGCCCGAACACCACGGGCGACTGCGCCTTGCGCAGGCGCGCCAGGGCCCGCCCGATGTCGTCGATCTCGCTCACCATGTAATTCACGTGGTGCAGGCTGTATTCCGGCGCTGACGCAATGCCGATGCCGTGGTGCCAGGGATTGGGCCACACGCGCAGGAAAGTGACCATCTCGCCGACCGCATCGGACACGCGGAAGTTGAGCACGTCGCGCCAGAACGCGATGGCCTCGGCGGCGCGCGGCGTGTTGAACACCACATGTCCCAGGCGCTGGATGCGCGCGACGCCCGGACGGAACGGCCGGGCCGTATCAGCGAGCGGCAGGTAGAACTCGATCACCGCGCCGACGCGGGGTTCGAACACGCGCAGTGCGCGCTGCTGCCGGTGGCGGGCGCACAGCGCCGGCGGGATCTCGCGCGCATCCAGGCCGGCCGCGCGCAGCCGCTCGCGCAGCGGTTCGAACTGGGACTCGTCTTCCAGCCCGAAGCCCGCCACCCGCAGGCCGGCGCTGGCGGCGGCGTGAAGCACGACGTTGTGGTGGTCGTGGTCGCACCGCAGCAGGACCTCGCCCTCCGGACCCTGCTCCACGAACTGCAGGCCGACGATGTCCTCATAGTAGCGCCGCGAACGCGCGAGGTCGGTGACGTTCAGTTCCACCCGGCCGAATTTCTGGTATCGGATCATGGCTGTGCCTGCGGGTTCAGAACTGGCCGCGCGGCGGCAGGCCGAGCCGCAGCTGGCCCGCCATGGTGGACACCGCGTTCCAGTTGACGCTGATGTGGTGCGCCACGGCATTGACGTCGCGCCAGGCCCGCTGGATGCCGCTTTCGAGGTGGATGCCGGTGCCGCCCACCACGTCGTAGAGGCCGTTGACGGCGTGCACGCAAAGCTTGACCGCGTAGGCATGGCCACGACGGAACGCGATGCGTTGCTCCTTGGTGAGCTTCACGCCGGCTGCCGCCAGCTCGCTGGCGGAGCGCAGATCGCGCTGCAGGATCAGTTGCGCCGCGTCGATCGCCGCTTCGGCCTCGGCCACCGCCGTCTGCACGTGGCCGAACTGCGCGATCGTGGAGCCGCCACCGGCGAAGGCGCCGCGCGTGGTGCGCGCAGCGACGCTGTCCACGAATTCATCCAGCGCGCCCTGCAGGGCGGCGACGGCGGGGTTGGCGAGCAGCGGCGGGAAGCCGCTCAGGAAGGGGATGCGGAACAGCGCTGCCTCGTTGACTAGCGCGCCGGGCGCCTGCTGCTCCAGCACGTCCGCGAAGCTCACGCTGCGATGCGCGGGCACGAACACCTCCCGCTCGATGGCGATGTCCTTGCTGCCGGTGCCGGCGAGGCCCACGGTGTGCCAGTTGTCGACGATCTCGTAGTCGCCCCGCGGCACCAGCAAGTACATGGGCCGCGGCGGCTGGCCCGAGCCGTCGTCCACCATCGTGCCCAGCGCCAGCCAGCCGGCGTTGTCGCAGTTGCTCGCGAAACCCCAGCGGCCGTCCAGCCGGTAGCCACCCTCGACGCGACTTGCCTTGCCGGTGGGCGCGATGCAGGCGGCCAGCAGCACGTCGGGGTCGGCGGCCCACACGTCCGCCTGGGCCTGCTCGGGAAACATGCCCAGCGTCCAGGCGTTCGCCGCGCTCAGGCCGTAGCACCAGCCGGTGGACGTGCAGCCGCGCCCCAGCTCGAAGGCCAGCTGGCGCAGCTCCTCCAGCCCGAATTCCCAGCCGCCGAAGCGGCGGGGCTGCACGACGCGGTACAGGCCTGCCTCCTTCAACAGGCCGCTCACCTCGCTGCCCACGCGCCGGTCGCGCTCGGTCTGCTGGGCGCGCTCGCGCAGGAAGGGGCGCAGCTCGCGTGCGCGCTGCAGCAGTTCGTCGAAGCCAGGGCGCGTGGCGGGGGCGCCCGCCGTGGCGCGCGGCGGGCGATCGAGAAGTCCGGTCTCTGGGGTCATGCGATTTCCTTCGGGATGGATGCGGCGGCTACTGGCAGGAGAAGTTGCCCGCATCGTTGGTGTCGCCGCTGCCCTTGTAGACAGCCTGGCTGGGATAGAGGCAGATCGGGCGCTGCATGGCGATGCCTTGCGCACGGTCGTTGTTCCTGAACTTCGTGGCGATGAACTGCTGCGGCGCGCTTCCTCGTTCGACCCAGGCCTGCAAGGCGGTGATGGCATCGTGCGACGCGTCGTTCGACACCGGCGTCTGGCCGATCTGGCCGATGTCGTACGGCCCCGGGCCGGTGCCGCCATGCGAGGTGCCGGGGATCATGAACAGGCGGTAGAAGCTGCGTTGCACCGTCCGGTCCCCGCCCGTCGTGGCATCGCGCACCTGGTCGTAGTACTGCAAGGCCGCCTGCGGCAAGGCCACGCCGTCCTCCCAGCTCTGGTACTGGATCAGCTTGCCACCCGCGGCCTGGAAGGCGGAAAGGTCCGGGTTGGTCGCGTTGTTGGAGCTGAGCGCCGCCTCGAGCAAGGGCAGGTCTCGATGCATGTCGAAGGTCGATCCATTCCAGGCCGGGTCGTCCAGGCCCATCTGGTACACCGCCAGCGAATAGGCCGGGTTCACGATGAAGCTGATCCAGTCCGCCTGCGATGAGATCGTCTGGCCGACGAACAAGGCTTGCTGCGTGACCGGGTCGCGCAGGGGCGACGTGCTTGCCGCCACCGCATCGGCCTGCGCGGGCGTGAGGCAGGTGGCCGGGTCCTGGCCTGCCGCGCACACCAGCGCGTGCGGATCCCAGGTACAGGCCCGCGGGTCGCGAATGATGCCGTCGACGACACCATCGGCGGCATCGCATTGCGCCACCGCGGTTCTTTGCACCAGGTTCAGCAAGGCGTTCCCCGCCGCGCCCTGGAAGCCGCTTTGCGCCAGCCGCTGGCTCGTGAACAGCATCTGGGTCGCACCCCGCGTGAAGTGCTGGATCGCGGCTCCCGCCAGGATGCCATCGAAGTCGGTCGGGTACTTCTGCGCCGCGCGCAGGCCATCGCGGCCGCCGGTCGACGTGCCGCTGTAGTACGCGTAGCGGGCGGCCTGCGCGTAGTAGGCTTGGACGACCTGCCTGGCGCCGGCGGCCACCTCGTGGACGCTGCGGCCTGCGAAGTCGGCAAAACGCTCCGGCGATTCGAAGAACCAGCTGGAGCTGAAGCCGCCCGGGCTGGTGTGGCCGCTGTCCCCCGAAGCGGTGGCGAAGCCACGCTGCAGTTGCGGTGCCATCGTGTTCCACGCGATGGTGCCGCCGAACCCGTTGGTGCCGACCTGCAGGTAGCGGCCGTTCCATCCGGTCGCCGGAAGCCACAACTCCATCGAAGTCGAAGAGCCGGGCACCGGCGATAGCGTCGCCGTGACCCGGCAGAAGGCCGGCAGGCCCGCGAAAGCGGTCGCACTGCCTGGCGGCTGGTAGGACCCGGCGGGAACGGCTTGCGCGGCGGTCACTGTGCCGTGCGCCAGCTGCAGGCCCTGCAGGTTCGCGCAGGCGATTGCAGGCGGAATGTTGGCGCTCGTGACATCGGCCGCGGGGGCGGCTGCGTCGTCGCCGCCTCCGCATCCTTGCGCGAGCGCTGCCACGCCCAGCAGGACGACGGCGCAACGTGCTTGGGACCAGGAAGCTCTCTTGACCGGCATGCTTGTCTCCTTGTGGGCGCCCGGTTCCGCGGGCGCGATGGCCACTTTTTTCGCTTGCATTTGCAACTTAGCATTTGCTGCATATGTCGGGCCGTGTATCTCTTAAATATTGGAGATGCGCTAGACCGACGGGCGGAGATTACTTGCGTTTGCAAGCAATAAGTGCGCGGGTTTACCCTGCGTTGCCAGGCCCTTTGCTACGATCGGCGCCATGAAAACCGAGCCTTCCCGGACGGCGGCCAAGGCGGCGCGCAGCGGCAGCGAAGAAGGGAGCGCGCCTGCGCTTGACTTCGACATGGACCATGCCGTCCCAGCGCTCGTCGCGCGCGCCGGCATGCGCATGGGGCAGGCGTTCTCGAAGCAGCTCAAGGCCTTCGATCTCAACCTGACGGAATGGCGCGTCTGCGCGTCGCTGCACCACAGGCCGCATCAACGGCTGTCGGACCTGGCGCAGAACACCGCGGCCGAACCGTCCACGCTCTCGCGCACCGTGGACAGCCTGATGCAGCGCAAGGTGCTCGTGCGGGACCGCAGCGGGGCGGACGCGCGGGCGCTCGCCCTGAGCCTGACGCCGGAGGGCGTAGCGCTGACCGAGCGCATCATCCCGCTGGCCCACCTCTATGAACGCGTCGCCGTTGCGGGCATCCCGAAGCAGCACGTCGCGCTGCTCAAGGACATGCTGCATCGGCTCTACGAGAACATGGCCATGCTGGACGGGGACAATTGAGGCCGGCCCCGCGAGAAAAGATGCTCCGCTACTTCACCCTCCCCGTCACCCCTTTCCAGCAGAACTGCTCCGTCGTCTACGACGACCAGACCAGGCAAGCCGCCATCATCGACCCGGGCGGCGACCTCGATCGGCTGCTCGCCGAGATCGACCGGCACGGACTGAAGCTGGAACAGATCTGGCAGACCCACGCACACATCGACCACGCAGGCGGCACCGCGGAACTCGCGCGCCGCCTGGACCTGCCGATCATTGGTCCGCATCCCGGCGACCAGTTCTGGATCACCGGCCTGCCGCAGCAGGGCGCGATGTTCGGCTTCCCGCCGGCCGAGCCCTTTGTGCCCACGCGCTGGCTGCAGGATGGCGACACGGTGGAACTGGCCGGCCACGTGCTGAACGTGCGGCACTGCCCGGGCCACACGCCGGGGCACGTGGTGTTTCACTCACCGGAGATGCAGCGCGCCTTCGTCGGCGACGTGCTGTTCGCGGGCAGCATCGGCCGCACCGATTTTCCGCAGGGCAACCACGAGCAGCTGATCGCCAGCATCACGCAGCGGCTCTGGCCAATGGGCGACGAGACGGTGTTCATTCCGGGCCACGGGCCGGAGAGCACTTTCGGGCGCGAGCGGCAGACGAATCCCTACGTCGGCGGGACCTGACGCCCTTACTTCTTCGCCTGCTCGTACAGCCCCATCACGCGCGGCACGTTCTCGCGCAAGCGGGCGATGCGGTCCGGGCCGCTGGGGTGGGTGGACAGGAAAGCCGTTCCGGCATCGCTGCCGGACACGCGGCCCATCTTTTCCCAGAGGCTCACGGCCGCTTCCGGGTTGTAGCCGGCGCGCGCGCCCATCTCCAGGCCCACCAGGTCGGCTTCGGTCTCGTCGTCGCGGCTGAACTTGAGCGTGAGCAGCTGCGTACCGACGTTGGCCGCCAGGTCGCCCAGCTGCCCCAGCCCGAACAGCTGCGCGCCCAGCGACAGCAAGGCGCCCGTGCCCTGGCTCTTGGCCATGCGCTCGCGCGCGTGCTCGCGCAAGGCGTGTGCCATCTCGTGGCCCATCACCATCGCGACTTCGTCATCGGTGAGCTTGAGTTTGTCGAGAATGGCGGTGAAGAATGCGATCTTGCCGCCCGGCATGCAGAAAGCATTGATGGATTCGCTGCCGATCAGGTTCACTTCCCAGCGCCATTCCCGCGCCCGCGGGTTCCAGCGCGGCGCATCGACGATGAGCCGGCGCGAGATGGCGCGCAGCCTCTGCAGTTGCGGGTGGCTGTCCGGCGCCAGCGCGTGCTTGGCGCGCGCCTGCTGCAGCAGCTGGCTGTATTCCTGCGCGGCCGCGCGCTCCAGGTCGTCGGCCGGCACCAGCGAGCGCAGCTGCGAAGGCTGGCCGACGTCGACCTGCGCCAGCGCCGGCGCCGCAGCAGCCGCCATGGCCGCCATCAGGAACCCGCGGCGCGGCGAAGCGGGCTGTTTTGCATCGCAGAGCTGGCACATGGTTGAATAATACAAACGAAGAAGTCGCCGCATGTCAGACCCTAACGCCAGTACAGCCGGAACCGCGCCTGCCAGTCCGGCTCCCGAAAAGCGCCGCAAGCGCTCCGCCCTGCAGGTGCTGCGCGAACTGCGCCAGCCCAAGGTGGCGATGATGCTTGCGCTCGGTTTCTCCTCGGGCCTGCCCTTCCTGCTGACGGCCAACACCTTCGGCTACTGGCTGCGCGACGAAGGCACCGACCTCAAGACCATCGGCTTCCTGTCGTGGGTCGGCTTCGCCTATGCCTTCAAGGTGTACTGGTCGCCGCTGGTGGACCGGCTGGACGTGCCGCTTCTCGGCCGCCTCGGACGCCGCCGCGGCTGGATGCTGCTGTGCCAGATCCTCGTGGCGATCGGCCTGGTCGGCATGTCGGTGGTCGGCCTGTCGGCCGGGCTGGGCGTGATCGGCGCCTTCGCGCTGCTGGTGGCGTTTGCTTCGGCGACGCAGGACATCGCCATCGACGCCTGGCGGATCGAGGCCGCCTCCGACCAGGAGGAGGTGGGCCTGCTCACGTCGGCGGCGCAACTCGGTTACCGCATCGCGCTGCTGATCACCGACGCGGCCATCATCGCGGCAGCGGCGCGTATCGGCTGGCAACTGTCGTATGTAGCGATGGCCGTGCTGATGGTGGTGGGCATCGTCGCGACCTTCTTCGCCTTCGAGCCGCGGCGCGCCGACCAGGTCCTGCAGGCCAAGCCGCCCTTGTGGACGCGGCGCGGCCTGGTCGACGCGATCATCGGGCCCTTCGTCGATTTCTTCCACAAGCACAAGCTGGCTGGGCTGGTGATCCTGCTCGCAGTGGCGCTCTACCGGTTGCCGGATTTCATCATGGGGCCCATGTACAACCCCTATTACCACGACCTCGGCATCAGCAAGGACACGGTGGCGGTGGTGCGCGGTTCCTTCGGGCTGGTGGCCACGTTCGTCGGGCTGGCCGCGGCCGGCCTGACCGCGCTGCGCATCGGCCTGCTGCCGACGCTGATCCTGGGCCTGGTGCTGGAAGCCCTGGGCACGTCGGCCTTCGCGCTGCTCGCGCTGCATGCCAGCGACATCACTTTCGCCGCCGTGATGTCGCTCGACTCCTTCGCGCAGGCCTTTGCGGGCGTCGCCCTGGTCACCTACATGTCCAGCCTGACGAGCCTGGGCTATACCGCCACGCAGTACGCGATGCTGTCGTCGGTCTATGCCTTGCTGGGCAAGTTCCTCAAGGGCTTCTCGGGCGTGGCGGTGGATTCGTTGACCCCGACTTACGGGCTGCTGGGCGCCTACGCGACGTCCTTCATCGCCACCGGCCTCACGGCGATCCCGCCGCTGATCCTGTTCCTGCTGCTGTGGCGCATGCACGGACGCGAGGGATCCGGCCACAAGGCGTGAATTTCTGTCGGGAGGCAGCGCCCCGAGACCTCTGTTTACCTAACTTTACGGCGGGTTCAATGGACGGCCATGGGGTCTGGAGACCATGTAAAGCAAGGGCCCCGCGGTGGCGGCCCAATGATTACCATCCAGACTCATGCAGCAACTCCTGATGATCGAAGACGACAGCCGCCTCGCGCAGATGGTCGGCGAGTACCTGGAGCGCTCCGGCTTCGCCTTCACCCACGCCGCCGACGCCAAGGCGGGCCTGCACCTGCTCGAAGAGCCGCCCACGGGCTCCGCACCCGACCTCGTGGTGCTGGACCTGATGCTGCCGGACCTCGACGGCCTCGAAGTCTGCCGCCGCGTGCGCGCGCTGCCGGGCGAGACCGGCAAGGTGCCGGTGCTGATGCTCACGGCCAAGGGCGACCCCATGGACCGCATCGTCGGCCTGGAACTGGGCGCGGACGACTACCTGCCCAAGCCCTTCGAGCCGCGCGAGCTGCTGGCCCGCATCCGCGCCATCCTGCGCCGCCGCACCGAGGGCATGCCAGCGCCGGCCAAGATGATGCGCTTCGGCTCGCTCGAGATCGACCGCGACGCCCGCACCGTGCTGGTGGCCGGCAAGCCGGTCGACCTCACGTCCTACCAGTTCGACCTGCTGGTCGTGCTGGCGGAACGCGCCGGCCGCGTGCTGACGCGCGACCAGATCATGGAAGCCGTGCGCGGCCGCGAGCTGGAAGCCTTCGACCGCTCCATCGACGTGCACATGGGGCGCATCCGCGCCGCGATCGAGGCCGACCCCAAGAACCCCAAGCGCATCCTCACGGTGCGCGGCGTGGGTTATGTCTTCGCCAAGCAGCAGGATTGAGGCTGGTATGGTCGAGGCATGACCTCCTGGAACGCGCGCTGGCGCTTTCCCCTCTACCTTCGCATCTGGCTGGCCGTGATCGTCACGGTCGGCCTGTTGACCATCGCCTTCGGCTACCTCTGGCGCATGAACACCGAGCCGGTGCCCATGCGCGAGATCATCATCCGCGACCAGAACGACGCCATCCTGGGCCAGAGCATGGTGCGGCCGCAGCGCGTGCCGGGCCAGGGCGTCGAGTTCGACGTGCAGATGAACGACGGCCGCACGATCACCGTGCAGCTGCCGCCGCGCCCGCGGCAGGCCGGTGACCGGCCGGGGGCACGGCCCTGGATCCCGCGCGGGCCCGAAGGCTTCCTGTGGCTGCTGGGGATGGTGGGGCTGGCCGTCGCCCTGGGCAGCTACCCCGTGGTGAGGCGCCTGACCTTGCGGCTGGAGGAACTACGCCGCGGCGTCGAGCGCTGGGGCGAAGGCGACCTGAGCGTGCGCGTGCCTGAGCGGGGCCGCGACGAAGTGGCCTTCCTGGCCCACCGCTTCAACCACGCCGCCGAGCGCGTGGAGACGCTGGTCAAGACGCACAAGTCGCTGCTCGCCAATGCCTCGCACGAACTGCGCTCGCCGCTGGCGCGCATCCGCATGAGCCTGGAGTTCATGGAGGGCGGGCCTTCGACCGAGCGCGCCCGCGACGAGATCGCCCGCAACATCACCGAGCTGGACCAGCTGGTCGACGAAGTCCTGCTGGCCAGCCGGCTGGACGCGCGCGAAAGCGACGTGGGCCTGATCGAGCAGGTCGACCTGACCGGCCTGGCCGCCGAGGAAACCGCGCGCACCGGCGCCGAACTGGCCGCCACGGCGGACGAACAGGCAGTGGTCGTGCAGGGCGTGTCCAAGCTGCTGCGCCGGGCCATCCGCAACCTGCTGGAGAACGCCCGCCGCTACACCAGCGGGCCGGTCGAAGTGACCGTGCAGCGCAGCGGCCGGCAGGCCGTGCTGCGGGTGTGCGACCGGGGTCCGGGCGTGCCGCCGGCCGAGCGCGAGCGGATTTTCGAGCCCTTCTACCGTTTACGCGGCGCCAGCGAGCGGGAGGGCGGCGTCGGCCTGGGCTTGGCCCTTGTGCGGTCCATCACACAAAGGCATCAGGGAAGTGTGCATTGCGAGGACAACCCGGGCGGCGGGGCATGCTTCGTGCTCACGCTTCCATGTGAGCAAATGTAATCTGGAGTAATAAAGATCAACGCCGCTCGCCAAGCGCGGGCTGTTTTAGGATCATCAATTCCCTGCCCCAACGATACGGGCCTCAACCTCCGCCAAAAGAGCGATCGAAAAAGCCGGGGTTGAAGGCTAGAGTGCTGAGACTGTCACGCATCGTTCAGGACAACCGGATTCAAGTCTCCCAACGACGTCCTTCCAAGGACTTGATACAGCCACCGCAAGGTGGCTGTTTTTTTTGCTGCACTCGGTTACGGTCCAGTTGCGCGCATGCTACGCCAATGGGCCGTCCAGGGCCATTAACTCTCGATGCGCGGCGGCGCGGGATGCAGCCGCGCCATCGTCAGCGCGTCGACGTAACGCCCGTGCTTCAGCGCATAGCCGCGATGCCGGCCTTCCTCGACGAAGCCCAGGCGGCGGTACAGCGCGATCGCGCGCTCGTTGTCGACGTGCACGGTCAGTTCGACGCGCAGCACATGGGCCCAGTTGTCCGCCCAGGCCAGCAGCCGCTCGATCAACTGCTGGCCGATGCCGCGGCCCTGCCAGGGCGCCGCGATCGCAATGCCCAGCAGCCGCACGTGCGAACGACGCAGCGTGGGCTGCAGGACGTGCAGTCCCGCCATGCCGACGATCTCGCCGCCGGCGAGCGCCACCAGCCGGCAGGAGCCCGGCTCATTGCGCTGCAGCGTCTCCACGCGCGAAGCGACGGGGATGTCCGGCATCTGCAGCGTGCCTTCGAAAGCGCCGACGCTGCCCAGGAGCGCGGAGACCGCGAGCGCGTCCTCGGGCTCCATGCTGCGGATGGTGATCTCGGGCTGCGGCATGCCGGACTCCTCAAGAGGATGGGCAGTCCAATGTAGCGCCCACGGCGTGCCGCACGCCAATGCAAGGCGCGCATGCGCCCATGCATCACTCCGGTTCGATGCCAGCCGCCCGGATCAGGCTGCCCCAGCGCGCGGTGTCGCGTGCGATCAGCTGCTTCAATGATTCCGCATCGCCAGGGAAAGGCAGCGCATACATCTTCGCCAGGTATTCCTCCATGCCGGGGCTGCGCACGATGCCGTTGGCCAGGTCCGCCAGCCGCTGGATCACCGGCTGCGGCGTGCGCGCCGGCGCGAACAGCGCCAGCCAGGCAACGAACTCGTAGCCGGGCAACCCGGCTTCCGCGATGGTCGGCAGGTCCGGCACCGCCGGCACGCGGCGCGCAGACGTCACCGCCAGCGCCTTGACCTTGCCGCCCTGCGACTGGGCGACACCGAGCGCCGCATCGGTGATCAGGAAGTGCAGCTGCCCGCCGACGAGGTCGGTGATCGCCTGCGACGAGGTCTTGTAAGGCACGTGCACGGCGTCGATGCCGGCCTGCTGGCGGAAAGCCTCCGAGGCCACCCGGCCCGTGGCGCTGGAACTGCCGTAATTGAGCTTGCCCGGCTGCGCCTTCGCCAGCGCGATCAGCTCCTGCAGGTTGTTCACCTTCAGCGTGGGCGAGACCACCAGCACCTGCGGAATGGTCGCCAGCGTCGTGATCGGCGCGAAGTCTGCCACCGGGTCGTAGGGCAGCTTGCGGAACAGGTGCACGTTGGCCGCGTGCGTGGAGTTGGCGCCGAACAGCAGCGTGTAGCCGTCGGGCTGCGCGCGCGCCACGTACGACGCGGCGACGCCGCCCAGCGCGCCTTGCTTCGGGTCGACGATGAAGGCCTGGCCGGTGGCCTCCCGCATCTTGTCGGCGAGGTAGCGCACCATCTGGTCGTAAGCATTGCCGGGACCGAAGGGCACGACGATGGTCACCACGCGCGAGGGATAGGTCTGCGCGTGGGCGAAGGGCGCGAGGGCGGCGGCTGCGCCGGCGGCCAGCATGCTGCGGCGACGCACGAGAGGAAGTTTGTTCTCCATCATGGCTCCTTCGCTCACAGGTATCCGTGCTCGCGGTAGTAGCGCTCGGCGCCGGGATGCAGCGGTGCCTCCACGCCATGCGGCATGCGCTTGGGGTCGATCGGATAGGTCAGCGGGCTCTGGTGCACCGGGATGTGCCGGAAGCGCGCCTCGAACTCGGCGCGCTCCTCCACCAGCACCGCGGTCACGCGGTAGGCCACGTCTTCCGGCATGTCGTCGCGGCACAGGATGCCCCAGTTGGACCAGTCGAGGCAGGGCACGTCCTGCTCGTTGCGCAGCCGCCCCTTCTCCACCGCCGCCGGGCGCAGGCCGTATTCATCGACCAGGATGCGCATCGCCTCCGGCTCGATGGGGATGAAGTTCATCGGGTACTGCGCGACCAGCTCGCTCCAGTTGGAGACCATGATGGCCTCGTTGAAGACGGCGTTGCATTCACCGGATTGCGCCCGCTTGATGCAGGCGCGCGGGTTCTCGTGCTCGAAGTAGCTGCCGCCCCACTTGACGATGTCCATCGGCTCGATGCCGTGCGCGCGGAAGATCAGGTCGATGACGTAGCTGCACAGGCAATCGCCGTCGCGCGGCGGCATGGAGATGTGCAGCACCGGCTTCTTCTCGCGGATGTCGGCGAAGGAGCGGATGCCGGTGTCGGCACGCACGGCCAGGGTCAGCCGGTCGTCCTGCGGCAGGTGGCCCAGGGTGCGCAGGTTGGGAAAGGCGCGGCCGGCGTAGAAGTGCTTGCCTTCGCGCGCCCAGCGCACGCCGGCGTGGATGGGCGTAGTGACGGAGAGGTCCGCCTCGCCCGTGCCCACCAGTTCCACGTTGTCGCGGTAGGCGCTGCCGATGCGGATGTTGAACTTGGACAGCGGCGCCGAGCGCCAGCGCAGGTGGGCCGACACCCAGCCCCAGATGGTGTGGAAGTTGGCCGTCCCCCAATCGCCCACCATCGTGAGCTGCAGCCGCGGGTCCTGATGCAATGCCATGGTCTCGTCTCCTCGTTGTGATCGGTTCAGGCGATGGCACCGCCGGCGCGCAGCGCGGCGATGCGTTGTGCTTCGTAGCCAAGCAGGCTGCCCAGCACATCGGCCGTGTGCTCGCCCAGGGCGGGCGGGCTGGTGTAGTGGGTGGGCTCTTCGCGGCCGGCGGCGTCGCGCAGCTTCACCGGGTTGCCCGGCATGCGCAGCTGCTCGCCGCTTTTCAGCGGCACGTCCACGACCATGCCGCGCGCCAGCACCTGCGGATCCGCCAGGGCCTGCGCGAAATCGTTGACCGGCCCGCAGGGCACGCGGGCTTCGCCCAGGCGGCGCAGCCATTCCTGCGTGCCGGCGCTCGCCAGCTCCTCTTCGACCATCGCCTCGATGCGGGCTTTGGCGGCATGGCGCCCCGGTTGCTGCAGGAAGGCCGGGTCGCGCAGGCCCGGGTGCTGCAGCACGGTGAGCAGGCGCTCGAAGAAGGCGTCGCCCAGGCAGGCGATGATGATCCAGCCATCGGCCGTGCGGAAAGTGTTGTACGGCACGTGCACGAAGTGGCCGTTGCCGATGCGCTGCGGCACCACGCCCGACATCAGGTGCATGGTGGCCATGTAATTCAGCAGCGAGACCTGCGCGTCCAGCATCGAGATGTCGACGTGCCGGCCGCGGCCGGTGCGCTCGCGCTCCTGCAGCGCGGCGAGCACGCCGATGGCGCCGAACAGGCCGCCGCCGAGATCGCCGATCGGGATGCCGGCGCGCGTGGGCGGGCCGTCCGCCTGGCCGGTGATGGACATGCCGCCGCCCATGGCCTGCACCACCTGGTCGAAGGCGGGGCGGTCAGCGCCCGGGCCGGTCTCGCCGAAGCCGGTGACGGAGCAGGTGACGATGCGCGGGTTCACTTCCGCCAGCGCCGCATGGTCGATGCCGAGGCGTGAAGTCACGCCCACGGCGAAGTTGTCGAACACCACGTCGGCCTGCCGCACCAGGTCCAGGAACACGGCGCGGCCCTGCGGGTTCTTCAGGTCGATGGCAACGCTTTCCTTGTTGCGGTTCAGCGTGAGGAAATAGGCCCCCATGCCTTCGCGCGCGTACTGCGGGTCGCCGCGCAGCAGCTCGCGCGTGCCCTCGCCGCGGCCGGGCGGCTCCACCTTGATGGTGCGCGCGCCCAGGTCGGCCAGCAGCATGGCCCCGTAAGGGCCGGAGAGCATGTGGGTGAGGTCGAGGACGGTGATGCCTGCCAGTGCTGCCATGCGTGACACGGGCGCAAGGAGCGTGCCGCACGGTGGACCGCGCCCAAGTCCTTGATTTCATTGGGCCGGGTCAATCCGGATGTTGCAGGATGCGCTCTCATGAAACAGTCGGCGCAACACCCATGAAACATTCCGACGACGCCCCGGTCCGCTTGTGCTTCCTCAGCTACCGCCACCTGAGCGAACTGGCGAGCTCGGTCTTCGACGAATTCGCCGGCCGCGCGGAGATCGAGGTGGTGGAGGCCAGCTTCCAGCCGGCCGTGTCGGCCGCGCGGGCGCGTGAGCAGGCTGGCACGGTGGACGCCTTCGTCAGCGCCGGCTCCAACGCGGCGCTGCTGCGCGAGGCGCTGAGCGCGCCGGTGGCGACCATCCAGGTGAACGGCTACGACATCCTGCTGGCGCTGCTGCGGGCGCGCCAGCACGGCGAGCGGGTCGGCGTGGTCACCTTCGGCGGCATCATCGCGGAGCTCGATCGCGTCAAGCAGCTGCTGAACATCGACGTCGCCCAGCGCGCCTATCGCACGGCCGACGAGGCGCGCGCCTGCTTCCGCGCCTTCGCCGCCGAGGGCCGGCAGGTGATCGTGGGCTCCAGCATCGTGGTGGAGATGGCGGAGCAGGAAGGCCTGCACGGCATCCTGGCCTATTCGGCGGCGTCGGTGCGGCAAGGCATCGAGGATGCGATCGAGATGGGCCGCCTGGCGCGGCTGGAGGCCAGCCGCCATCAACAGGTGCACGCGCTGCTGCACAACCTGCAGGAAGCGGTACTGGCCACCGATGCCGCGCATCGCATCACCGCGATCAACGCCACCATGCAGAAGCTGCTGGGCGCGCCGCTGGCCGCCGTGCAGGGGCGCGACCTGCGCGATGTCGCGCCCGACCTGTCGCTGCTGGAAACCTTGCAGCGCGGCGAGGAGGAGCGCGGCCTCGTGCTGCAGTTCGGCGGCCGCGACTGGATCGCGTCGCGCACGCCGCTGCGGCAATCCGGCCAGGTGACGGGCGCGGTGCTCGCCCTCTACGACGGCCGTGCCATCGAGGAGGCGGACACCAGCCTGCGCACGCAGCGCCGCCGGCGCCGCCAGGGCGGCGTGCGCTATTCCTTCGCCGACCTGCAAGGCGCGAGCCCGGCCTTCCAGCGTGCCGTGCAGGCGGCGCGCCGCTTCGCCGGCACCGACCTCAGCGTGCTGGTCACCGGCGAGAGCGGCACCGGCAAGGAGCTGTTTGCCCAGGCGATCCACGGCGCCAGCGTGCGCGCCAGCCGGCCCTTCGTGGCGCTGAACTGCTCCGCCCTGCCCGAGGCGCTGCTGGAAAGCGAGCTGTTCGGCTACGAAGAAGGCGCCTTCACCGGTTCGCGCCGTGGCGGCAAGCCGGGCTTGTTCGAGGCGGCGCACACCGGCACCGTGTTCCTCGACGAGATCGGCGACATGCCGCTGCCGCTGCAGACGCGGCTGCTGCGGGTGCTGCAGGAGCGCGAGGTGACGCGCCTGGGCAGCACCACGCCGATCCCGGTGGACGTGCGCATCATCGCGGCCACCCACCAGCCGCTGCGCAGCATGATCGCGCAGCGCAGCTTCCGCGCCGACCTGTTCTACCGCCTCAACCTGCTGCAGCTCGCCCTGCCCTCCCTGCGCGAACGCGAGGGCGACATCGAGCTGCTGGCGCTGGGCGCGCTGCACCGCCGGCTGGCGCAGCTGCAAAGCCCGCTCGATGCGCGCGAGGTGCTGGCGCGCGTGCGGCCGATGCTGGCCGCCTATGCCTGGCCGGGCAACGTGCGCGAACTCGAGAACGTGTGCGACCGCATCGCGGTGTTCTTCGCGCAGTACGAGCGCGTGACGCAGGTGCCGCTGGAGGTGCTGGGGTTCGATTGCCCGGAGCTGGGCGCGACACCCGTCTCCGCCGGCCCTTCAGCCGCGGAAGTGCTCGCCGCCTGCGGCGGGCATCGCGGCCGCGCCGCAGAGCAGTTGGGGATCAGCCGCGCGACCTTGTGGCGGCGGTTGAAGAGTGGCCCGGCTGTATCGTAGGCTGGCTTCGCGCCTCGAAGCGAGCGACCCCAGCGACTACAGAAGCCCGCGAACCCGCTCCGCGCTCACGTCATTGAGACACCGGAAATGCCCCAGCGGACACTCCCGCTGGAAACATGGCGCGCAATCCAGCGGCGGCTGGTAACCCGGGTCCTGCTTCAGCCACACGACCTGCGCCCGCTCGTTCAAGGGCGGCGTATGCAAGGGGCTGGACGACCCATACAAAGCCACCTGCGGCACGCCGAAAGCAGCCGCCACGTGCATCAGCCCCGAATCGTTGCTCACCACCTGCCCCGCACCGGCGATCAGCGCAAAGGCTTCCATCAGCGAAGTCTGGCCCGCCAGGTTGCGGCACACCACCGGCGCCTGGTCGCGGATCGCTTCGCAGAGATCCGCCTCCTTGCCCGAGCCGAGAAGCAGCACGGGACGATCCAGCAGCTTCGCCAGCACACCGAAATGCGGCCAGCGCTTGGCCGGCCCGAATTCCGCGCCCGGCGCCATCACGACATAGCCGCCGCGCACGAGGCCGTGCTTCGCCAGCACGTCGTCGACCTCGCCCGCTGGCAACGCCAGCTGCGGCCGGTCTTGCTCCAGCCCCGTCTCGCCGCTCAGCGCGGAGTAGAACGCCACCATCGGCGGCTTGTCCTTGGGGTTCTTCAGGCGATGCGTGAGCAGCCCGACGCGCGCCTCGCCGAGATAGCCGACGCGGCGCGGCACGCCGGCCAGCAAGGGCAGCAGCGCGCTTTTCAGCGAATTGGGCAGCACGTAGGCCGTGTCGAAACGGCCGGCCAGTTCCTTGCCCAGCGAGCGGCGCGCCTTCAATTGCAGGCCGCCGTGGGCAAAGGGGAATTCGAGGACCGCGTCCACCTGCGGCATCGCGCGGTAGACCGGCGCTACCCAGGGCAACGCCCCCACGGTCAGCCGCTCGCCGCGCGCGTGGAGGCGGCGCAGCAGCGGCTCGGTCATCACCGCGTCACCGATCCATTGCGGAGCGATGACGAGGGAGTTAGTGGCCACCGCCGAAGTGCTCGCCTTCCTTGAGCTTGTACACGGTGCCGCAGTACGGGCACTTCGCCGCGCCGCTGGACGCGATGTCCAGGAAGACGCGCGGGTGGCCGTTCCACAGCTTCATGCCGGCGATGGGGCTCGGGCAGAACACGCCGCCGTTGCCGTTGAGGTCCTTGGCCGTCAATTCGACGACGGTTTCCTTGTTCGCTACCGTCATGCTCAGACCTTGGTCAGCCAGTGGGCGTACTTGGGATTGCGGCCGTTCACGATGTCGAAGAAGGCCGTCTGCAGCTTCTCGGTGATCGGGCCGCGGCGGCCGATGCCGATCTCCACGCGATCCAGTTCGCGGATCGGCGTGACTTCGGCTGCGGTGCCGGTGAAGAAGCACTCGTCGGCGATGTAGATCTCGTCCCGGGTGATGCGCTTCTGCACGACTTCGATGCCCAGGTCGCGGGCGATGTGGAACACCGTGTTGCGGGTGATGCCGTTCAGCGCGCCGGCCGACAGGTCGGGCGTGTAGATGACGCCGTCCTTGACCACGAACACGTTCTCGCCGGCGCCTTCGGACACGAAGCCGGAGCTATCCAGCAGCAGTGCCTCGTCGTAGCCGTCGTCCAGCGCTTCCATGTTCGCCAGGATCGAGTTGCTGTAGTTGCTGACCGCCTTGGCCTGCGTCATCGTGATGTTGACGTGGTGGCGGGTGTAGCTGGAGGTCTTGACGCGGATGCCGCGCTGCATGCCTTCCTCGCCCAGGTACGCGCCCCAGGCCCAGGCGGCGATCATGCAGTGGATCTGGTTGCCCTTGGGGCTGACGCCCAGCTTCTGCGAGCCGATCCAGACCAGCGGGCGGATGTAGCAGGACTCGAGCTTGTTGGCCCGCACCACCGCCTTCTGCGCTTCGTTCACCTGCTCCTTGGAGAAGGGCATCTGCATGCGCAGGATCTTGGCGCTGTTGAACAGGCGGTCGGTGTGTTCCTGCAGCCGGAAGATGGCGGTGCCATTGACCGTGTTGTAGGCACGGACGCCCTCGAACGCGCCGCAGCCATAGTGCAGCGTGTGGGTGAGCACGTGGACTTTGGCGTCGCGCCAGTCGACCAGCTCGCCGTCCATCCAGATCTTGCCGTCACGGTCGGCCATCGAAGGTACTACCGGGCTCATGAGAGTGTCCTTTGGGAGGTGTTCGCGGAAACCCTTGATTTTACGGCGCGGTCGGGGGAGCGGCCTCCGCGGGGGCTTCCGGCCGGTACAGCTCCCATTTCACCAGCTTGCCGCTGGCGAATTCGCAGGTGACGCTGGACTCGGAGTTGTCCTTCCAGCGGAAGATTTCCGGCTGCTTGTCTTTCTCGCTGAGCAGTTCACCCAGGGAGCGGGTCATGGCCATCACGTGCAGCAGGTTGACGCCAGGCTTCAGCTTGGCGTTGAGCATCACCGCGCTGTCGCAGTAGCCGACCGGGCGGTTCGAAGCGCGCTGCAGCACCTTCATCATGCGGGTGAAGTGCATCAGCATCCACATGACGATGCCGGTGGCGACGAAGGCCACGCCCTTCCAGCCATAGCCTTGCCAGGCCACCACGACGAGGACCACGGCGATGACGGGTCCGAAGATCTTTTGCAGGTTCATAAGCCCGCTATTGTCACTGCAGGCCGCGGACGACCTCCAGGGCCTCCTCGATCCGCTCGACCGGGTGGATGGTGAGCCCCTCCAGGTCGCGCACGTTGCCCTTGGGCGCATTGGCCTTCGGGACGATGGCCACGGAAAAGCCCAGCTTGGCCGCTTCGCGCAGGCGCTCCTGGCCGCGCGGCGCCGGCCGCACTTCGCCGGCCAGGCCCACTTCGCCGAAGGCGATGAAGCCCTTGGGCAGCGCCCGGCCGCGCAGCGACGAGGTAATGGCCAGCATCACCGCCAGGTCCGCCGCCGGTTCGCTGATGCGCACGCCGCCCACGGCGTTGACGAACACGTCCTGGTCCATGCAGGCCACGCCCGCATGCCGGTGCAGCACCGCCAGCAGCATGGCGAGGCGGTCGCGGTCCAGGCCCACCGAGAGCCGGCGCGGGCTGGGGCCGCCACTGTCCACGAGCGCCTGGATCTCCACCAGCATCGGCCGCGTGCCTTCCAGGGTCACCAGCACGCAGCTGCCCGGCACCGGCTCGGTGTGCTGCGACAGGAAGATGGCGCTGGGGTTGGCCACGCCCTTCAGGCCCTTTTCCGTCATGGCGAACACGCCGATCTCGTTGACGGCGCCGAAGCGGTTCTTGATGGCGCGCACCAGCCGGAAGCTGGAATGCGTGTCGCCCTCGAAATAAAGCACGGTGTCGACCATGTGTTCCAGCACGCGTGGGCCGGCCAGCGCGCCTTCCTTGGTCACGTGGCCCACCAGCACGATGGTGGTGCCGCCCGCCTTGGCCGCGCGCGTCAGGTGCGCCGCGCATTCGCGCACCTGCGCCACCGAGCCGGGCGCGGAGGTGAGCTGGTCGGAATAGACGGTCTGGATCGAGTCGATCACGGCCACCGTCGGCCGCTGCGCCTGCACGGTCGCCAGGATCTTTTCCAGCTGGATCTCGGCCAGCACCTTCACCTGCGAGTGGTCCAGGCCCAGCCGCCGCGAGCGCAGCGCCACCTGCGCGCCGCTTTCCTCGCCGGTCACGTAAAGCGTGGGCACGTCCTGGCGCTGCAGGCCGTCCAGCGCCTGCAGCAGCAGGGTGGATTTGCCGATGCCGGGGTCGCCGCCAATCAGCACCACGCCGCCTTCGACGATGCCGCCACCGAGCACGCGATCCAGTTCGCCGATGCCGGTGGGCGTGCGCGCCACTTCGGCCGCTTCGATGTCGGCCAGCACGGCCACTTCGGAGGCCGGTGCCAGCGAAGCAAACCGGTTGCGATTGCCGCCGCCTGCCGCTTCGGCGACCCCTTCGATGAGCGTGTTCCACGCGTTGCAGTGCGGGCACTTGCCCTGCCACTTGGGGGTGCTGCCGCCGCACTCGGAGCAGCTGTAAACCGTCTTGTCCTTCGCCATGGCCGAAGTGTAGAGGTCGCCCAGCCTACCCCTTCAAGGCCTGCTCCAGCGGCGCGAAATCCTTCTCGCCCACGGCTTCCCGGATCTTCTCGGACACTCCCAGCAACTGCTCGTAAGAAGTGGCGGCTTCCACCGCCAGGTTCAGCCGGAAGCCGCGCAGGCCCAGCCCCGCGCTGAGCCTGGACGCGATCGGGTAGGCCTCGGCAAAGCGCTCCTGCGGCGTGCGGCCGGAGTCCGGAACCGCCTCTTGCTGCGCCGGCTCGGGCGGACCGGCCAGCAGGCCCAGCGCCAGCAGCTGGTCCACGTCGGCCTGCGTGACGCCCATCGCCGCCGTGCTCTTGAGCACGTCCTTCAGGTCGCGCTTGCCGTCAAACAGGATGAATGCCGCGCGCTGCACGGGCGTCAGCGGCACCGAGCGGTCCTTCAGGACCTGCTGGCCAGCTGCCGTCTTCACCAGGATCATGGGCACCTCCGGGCCGGAGTCTGCCCCAGCTGCCGCGCGGCGCGGCTGGGTAAATCCCTGAACCCCGGGCTGACCCGCTTGTGGAGCCGCCGCCGAACATTTAACATGTTAAATAACTCGGCCGCCAAGATGAGCACCACTTTCCAGCACCGCAACCTGCCCCGCCTGCTGCTGCAGGCGCGCGAAGCAGTCATGGTGCACACGCGGCCCAGCCTGCGCGAGCACGGGCTGTCGGACCAGCAGTGGCGCGTGCTGCGGGTGCTGGGCGAACACGGGATGGTAGAGACGGGCCGCGTGGCCCGCGAGGCCTACATCCTGGGCCCCAGCCTCACGGGCGTGCTGGCGCGGATGGAGCGCGACGGCCTCATCCAGCGCGAGCGCGACCCGGCCGACCAGCGCCGCACCGTGGTGGAGGCGACGGCCAAGGGCCGCAAGATGGTGGACCGCCTGTCCACCACGATCGAGATGCACTACCAGTGGCTGGAACAGTCGCTGGGCAAGCAGAAACTGGCGCAGCTCTACGAGCTGCTGGATCAACTGATCGCATTGGAGCACGAGCCATGATTCCTGAGATGGCGCGCGGCACGGTGTACGGCACCCTGATGAATTTCAAGGGCGAGCTGGATGCACTGGGCGCGAAGATGAATGCCGCACCGTACAACGCGCCGCCCAAGGCGCCCGTGCTGTACGTGAAACCCGCCAACACCTGGAGCGAGAACAACGCCACCATCGCCGTTCCCGGCGAAGTGGAGATCGGCGCCACGGTGGCGATGGTGATGAAATCCGCGCGCGAGATCGCCGGCTACGTACTGATGAACGACCTGTCGCTGCCACAGGACAGCTTCTACCGCCCGCCGGTCAAGTTCAACTGCCTCGATGGCTTCCTCGCCATCGGCGAACGCATGCGCTCGCGCAACGAGGCCGGCGACCCTGCCGTCTTCAAGCTGGAAGTGCGCATCAACGGCTCACTGTGCCAGACCGTGCGCTTCTCGCAGCTGGTGCGCTCCGCCGACCAATTGCTGGCCGACGTCAGCGAGTTCATGACCCTGGGCCCCGGCGACATGCTGATGCTGGGCGTCGACGTGGGCCGCCCGCGCGCGAAGGCCGGCGACCGCATCGACATCTCCATGCCCGCCCTGGGCACCCTCACCAACACGCTCGTCGCGGAGGCCGCATGAAGCACGCCCGCGTTGTCTACCAGGGAGTGGTGCACGCCGCCACCGAGAAGGACGGCTGGCGCCTGCTGCTGGACGACGGCCAGCTGGTGTCGCCCGACGCCGTCACCTGGCTGCCGCCCCTGAAGCCGCTGGAAAAGCCACGGACCATCCTGGCCCTTGGCCTCAACTACGCCGACCACGCCAAGGAACTCGCCTTCAAGGCGCCGCCCAAGGAGCCGCTGGTTTTCCTGAAGGGCGAGCGCGCGCTCAATGGCCACCGCCAGTTCACCCAGCGCCCCGCCGACGCGACCTTCATGCACTACGAGTGCGAGCTCGCGGTGGTGATCGGGCGTGCCGCGAAGAAGGTCAAGCGCGACGACGCCTACGACTTCATCGCCGGCTACACGGCGGCCAACGACTACGCGATCCGCGACTACCTGGAAAACTGGTACCGCCCCAACCTGCGCGTGAAGAACCGCGACGGCGCCACGCCGCTGGGCCCGTGGCTGGTCGACGCCAGGGACATCCCCAACCCGATGAACCTGGCGCTGAAGACCACCGTCAACGGCCAGGTCACGCAGAGCGGCCACACGAAGGACATGATCTTCGACGTGCCCTTCCTCGTCGAGTACTTCTCCAGCTTCATGACGCTGAACCCCGGCGACCTGATCCTGACGGGCACGCCCGATGGCGTGGTCGACTGCCAGGCCGGCGACGTGGTCGTCACCGAAATCGAGGGCATCGGCGCCCTCATGAACACCATCTCCTGAACACTCCATGCGCATCGAGCACCTGATCAACGGCAAGTCCGTCGCCGGCCGCGACTACTTCGAGACCGTCAACCCCGCCACGCAGGAAGTGCTGGCCGAAGTGGCTTCCGGCGGCGAGCAGGAAGTGAACGACGCCGTCGCCGCGGCGAAGGCGGCCTTCCCGTCCTGGGCCGGCATGTCGGCGACCGAGCGCGCAAAGCTCGTTCGCCGCCTCGGCGACCTGATCGCGAAGAACGTGCCCGAGATCTCGCAGACCGAGACCAACGACACCGGCCAGGTGATCGCGCAGACCGGCAAGCAGCTGGTGCCGCGCGCGGCCGACAACTTCTATTACTTCGCCGAGATGTGCGTGCGAGTGGACGGCCACACCTATCCCACGCCCACCCACCTGAACTACACGCTGTTCCATCCGGTCGGCGTCTGCGCGCTGATCTCGCCGTGGAACGTGCCCTTCATGACGTCCACCTGGAAGGTGGCGCCCTGCCTCGCCTTCGGCAACACCGCGGTGCTGAAGATGAGCGAGCTGTCGCCGCTGACCGCGGCGCGCCTGGGCGAGCTGGCGCTGGAAGCCGGCATCCCGGCCGGCGTGCTGAACATCGTGCACGGCTACGGCAAGGACGCGGGCGAGCCGCTGGTAAAGCACCCCGACGTGCGCGCCATCTCCTTCACCGGTTCCACCGCCACCGGCAACCGCATCGTGCAGGCCGCGGGCCTGAAGAAGTTCAGCATGGAGCTGGGCGGCAAGTCGCCCTTCGTCATCTTCGACGACGCCAACCTGGACCGCGCGCTGGACGCCGCCGTGTTCATGATCTTCTCCAACAACGGCGAACGCTGCACGGCGGGCAGCCGCATCCTGGTGCAGAAGTCGATCTACGCCAGCTTCGTCGACAAGTTCGTCGCACGGGCGAAGAAGATCTCCGTCGGCGACCCGCTGGACGAACGCACCATCATCGGCCCGATGATTTCGCAAGCGCACCTGGCCAAGGTGCGCGGCTACATCGAACAGGGGCAGAAGGAAGGCGCGCAGATGCTGTGTGGCGGCCTCGAGGTTCCGTCGCTGCCGAATCGCGTCAAGAAGGGCAACTACGTCGCGCCTACCGTCTTCGCGGACGTCAAGAACAGCATGAAGATCGCGCAGGACGAGATCTTCGGGCCGGTGGCCTGCCTGATCCCCTTCGAGGACGAAGCCGACGCGATCCGCATCGCCAACGACACGCAGTACGGCCTGTCTTCGTACGTGTGGACCGAGAACATCGGCAAGGCGCACCGCGTGGCGGCGGCCATCGAGGCCGGCATGTGCTTCGTCAACAGCCAGAACGTGCGCGACCTGCGCCAGCCCTTCGGCGGCACGAAAGCGTCCGGCACCGGCCGCGAAGGCGGCACCTGGAGCTACGAAGTGTTCCTGGAGCCGAAGAACGTGGCGGTGTCGCTGGGCAACCACCACATCCCGCACTGGGGCGCCTGAAGATGCAGCGCCGCTCCTTCCTGCTGGGCGCCGCGGGCGCCGGCCTGCTGCCCGCATTCGCACAGGCGCAAGGCGCGTGGCCCGCGCGGCCGCTGCGGCTGGTCGTGCCCTTCACGCCCGGCGGCACCACCGACTTCGTCACGCGCCTCGTCGCGGCCGAACTGCCGAAGACCCTGGGCCAGCCGGTCGTCGTGGAGAACCGGCCCGGCGCCGGCACCGTGATCGGCGTGGACAACGTCGCCAAGTCGGCGCCGGACGGCCTGTCCTTCGTCACGGTCGCCAACAGCTTCTGCGTCAACGCCACCCTGCTGAAGAGGCTGCCTTACGACACGGTGCACGACCTGCGGCCCGTCGCGCTCATGGGCATGTCGGAGCACGTGCTGTGCACCTTCCCGGGCAGCGGCCTCCTCAAGGTGTCCGACATCGTGGCGCTGGCGCGCAGCAAGCCTCTCAGCTATGCGTCGTTCGGCTCGGGCACATCCGCGCACCTGGCCGGCGAGATGCTGAAGGCGCAGCTGGGCGCCGACATCGTGCACGTGCCGTACAAGGGCCAGGCCCCCGCGCTCTCCGACCTGCTCGGTGGCCAGGTCACCATGATGTTCGGCAACTGGCCGGAGTTCCGCGGCCACATCGCTTCCGGCAAGCTGGTGGCGTTGGGCATGGCGACGGCGAAACGCTCGGTCTATGCGCCGCAGATCCCGACCCTCGCCGAACAGGGCGTGAAGGTGGAGTCCAACTCCTGGAACGGCCTGCTGGCGCCGGCCGCCACGCCGGACGCGATCGTGCAGCGCATGAACGCCGACGTGAACAAGGCGCTGGCCGCGCCGGCAGTGCTGGAGGCTTTCCAGAAGGGCGGCATCGCCTCGCTTTCGGGCAGCCCCGCGCAGTTCGCCGATTTCATCCAGTCCGAGATCGCGCGCTATGCGGAGGTGATCCGCCGCGCCAACATCACGGCCGAAGGCTAGGAGACGACCATGGGCAAGCTGGCTCTCGCCGCCAAGATCACGCACGTCCCGTCGATGTACCTCAGCGAGCTGCCGGGCGAGCGCAAGGGCTCGCGCCAGGACGCGATCGACGGCCATGCGGAAATCGGCCGGCGCTGCCGCGAGCTGGGCGTGGACACCATCGTGGTGTTCGACACCCACTGGCTGGTCAACGCCAACTACCACATCAATTGCGGCGAGCACTTCAAGGGGCTCTACACGAGCAACGAGCTGCCGCACTTCATCAGCAACATGTCCTACGAGTTCCCCGGCAATCCGAAGCTGGGGAAGTTGCTGGCCCAGGTCTGCAACGACTGGGGCGTGGAGACGCTGGCGCATGACCGCACGACGCTGGCGCCGGAGTACGGCACGCTGGTGCCCATGCGCTACATGAACCAGGACCAGAACTTCCAGGTGGTCTCGGTGTCGGCGCTGTGCCAGGCGCACTATCTCAACGACAGCGCGCGCCTGGGCTGGGCCATGCGGCGCGCGGTGGAGGACCACTACGACGGCACCGTGGCCTTCTTCGCCAGCGGCTCGCTGTCGCACCGCTTCGCGCAGAACGGCCTGGCGCCGGAGTTCGCCTTCAAGATCTGGAGTCCCTTCCTGGAGCAGCTCGATCGCGAAGTCGTGCGCATGTGGGAAGCCGGCGAGTGGAAGGCCTTCTGCGGCATGCTGCCCGAATACGCCAGCAAGGGCCACGGCGAAGGCTTCATGCACGACACAGCGATGCTGCTAGGCGCGCTGGGCTGGTCCGAATACACCGGCAAGGCGGAAATCATCACGCCCTACTTCGGCGCTTCCGGCACCGGCCAGATGAACGCGCTGTTCCCGGTGCTGCCGGTCAGCGGCGACGCCATCCCCAAGGCGCAGGCTTCCGCCGCCGAGGGCTATACCAACATCAACCAGCGGCTCTGACGAACATGCCCCACTGCGTCATCCTCTACACACCCAACCTTGACGCCAAGACGGACGTCAGTGTCCTGTGCCGCAAGCTGGCGGACCAGATGCTCACGATCCAGGACGAAGCGGGCAAGCAGGTGTTCCCCACCGGCGGCACGCGCGTGCTGGCCTATCCCGCCGCGCATTACGCCGTGGCGGACGGCAAGGGCGACTACGGCTTCATGTACCTGAACATCCGCATGGCCAGCGGCCGCAGCGCGGACGTGAAGAAGATGGCCGGCGACCGCTTGCTCGACGTCGTGAAGGAACACTTCAAGCCCATCTTCGAGCAGGAGCTCGTGGGCATCACCCTGCAGATCGACGAAAGCCCCGGCCAGGTCTACGACGGCAAGCACAGCACCCTGCACCCCCTGTTCAACCAATGAGCTTCCTCCCCGACACCATCCAGCAGCTCGCCCGCGAGCTGCACGAGAGCGAGCGCACCCGCCAGCAGGTGGAGCACTTCTCCAAGCGCTTCCCCGGCATGACTGTCGAAGACGGCTACGCCGTCTCGCGCGCCTGGGTGCAGATGAAGATCGCCGAGGGCCGCAAGGCGCTGGGCCACAAGATCGGCCTGACCTCGCGCGCCATGCAGCAGTCCAGCCAGATCGACGAGCCGGATTACGGCACCTTGCTGGACGACATGTTCTTCACGCCGGGCGACATCCCCACCGAGCGCTTCATCGCGCCGCGCGTGGAGGTGGAGCTGGCCTTCATCCTCAAGCAGCCGCTGCGCGGCGCCGAGGTGTCGATGGAGGACGTGCTCGCCGCCACCGAGTACGTGCAGCCGGCCATCGAGATCATCGACGCCCGCATCGAACAGTTCGACCGCCACACCAAGGTCGCGCGCAAGGTGCAGGACACCATCAGCGACAACGCCGCCAACGCCGGCATCGTGCTCGGTGGCCGCAAGGTGCATCCGCGCGAGGTGGACCTGCCCTGGTGCGGCGCCATCCTGCGCCAGAACGGCGTGGTCGAAGAGACCGGCCTCGCTGCCGGCGTGCAAGGCCATCCCGCCATCGGCGTGGCCTGGCTCGCGCGCAAGCTCGCGCCCTGGGGCGAGGGCCTGGAAGCCGGCGAGGTCGTGCTGGCCGGCTCCTTCACGCGCCCGGTGGGCGCCAAGCGCGGCGACGTCTTCGACGCCGACTACGGGCCGCTCGGCCGCTTCGAATTCCGCTTCGTCTGAGAGATTCCATGCAGACCATCGTCAATCCCTTCAAGAAGGCGCTGGCCGAAGGCCGGCCGCAAATCGGCCTGTGGTGCAGCATGCTGGGCGCCATCCCTACCGAGATCTGTGCCGGCGCCGGCTTCGACTGGCTGCTGCTGGACGCCGAGCACACGCCCAACGACCCGGAGAACCTGCTGCAGCAAGCGCAGATCATTGCCGGCTATCCCGACACGCACGCGATCGCACGCGTGCCCATGGGCCACGGCTACGTCGGCCAGGCGCTGATCAAGCAGTACCTGGACCTCGGCATCCAGACCATCCTGGTGCCGATGGTCGACACGCCGGAGCAGGCCCGCGAGCTGGTGCGCTGCATGCGCTACCCGCCCGAAGGCATCCGCGGCATGGCAGGCGCGCGCGCCTCGCGCTGGGGCCGCATCGCCAACTACGCCAAGGAAGCCAACGACCAGGTCTGCCTGCTGGTGCAGGCCGAGACGCGCGAGGCCATCGAGAACCTCGACGCGATCGCCGCCGTCGAAGGCGTCGACGGCGTGTTCATCGGTCCCTCGGATTTGTCGGCCGCCTTCGGCCACGTCAGCGACCCGTGGCATCCGGAGATGCAGCAGGTGATCGCGGACAGCTTCCGCCGCATCCAGCGCGCCGGCAAGGCCATCGGCATCCTGACGCTGGACGAGGCGCTGGCGAAGCAGCACGTGGAAATGGGCGCGACCTTCGTCGCCGTGGCCACCGACACCAGCCTGATGCTGAAGGCCACCAACGCGCTGGTTGCCAAGTTCAAGGGCGCGCCCGCGCCGTCCGCCTCGGGCAAGCAGAACTACTGATGGCCGGCGAACCGAAGCGGCCGTTCCGCTCGGCCACCCTCTACGAAGGCCTGGTGCGCGCCACCACGCGCAGCTTCCTGCGCGGCCTGGGAATGGACGAGGACGAGATCCGCCGCCCGCACGTGGGCGTGTTCCACACCGGCGGCGAGATGAGCCCGTGCAACACCAACCTGCGCGAGCAGGCGCAACACGCCAAGACCGGCATCTACGCCGCCGGCGGCATGCCGCACGAGTGCCCAGTGGTGTCCATCTCCGACGGCCTGACCATGGCGCATTCGGGCATGCGCTTCTCGCTGATCTCGCGCGAGCTCATCGCCGACAGCGTCGAAGCTTCCACGCGCGGCCACCAGTGGGACGGCATCTTCGCCATCGGCGCCTGCGACAAGAACCTGCCGGGCCTGATGATGGGCATCGTCCGCTGCAACGTGCCGGGCGTGTTCGTGCATGGCGGCGCGGCGATTCCCGGGCAAGTGGAAGGCCGCGACGTCAACGTCGTCAACACCTACGAAACCATCGGCAAGGTGCTGGCCGGCGCTGCCACGCGCGAGCAGCTGGACACGATGAGCGCCAACTGCCTGCCGACGGCGGGCGCCTGCGCGGGCCAGTTCACCGCCAACACCATGGGCATGGTGTCCGAGGCGCTCGGCCTGGCGCCGATCGGCTCGTCGATGGTGCCGGCCGTGTTTGCCGAGCGCGCGCCGTTGATGCGCCGCGCCGCGAAGCAGCTGATGGCCGCCGTGATGGGCGAAGCGCCGCTGCCGCGCGACATCGTCACCCGCAAGGCGCTGGAGAACGCCTGCGCCGTGGTCTCCGCCACCGGCGGTTCCACCAACGCGGCGCTGCACCTGCCGGCGATCGCGCACGAGGCGGGCATCGCCTTCCACCTGGACGACGTGGCGGAGATCTTTGCCCGCACGCCCTTGATCGGCAACCTCTCGCCCGGCGGCAAGTACCTGGCGCGCGACGTCTATTACGCCGGCGGCGCGCAGGTCATCATGAAGGAACTGCTGGCGCACGGCTTCCTGCACGGCGACGCGCTGACCTGGACCGGTCGCACGCTGGCCGAGGAACTGGCCGACGCGAACGCGCCCGACGGTGAAGTGATTCGCCGCGTCGAAGAAGCGCTCTCGCGCGATGGTGGCCTCGCGGTTCTGAAAGGCAACCTCTGCCCCGACGGCGCGCTGCTGAAAGTGGCGGGATTGCAGACGCTGGTGCACAGCGGTCCTGCGCGCGTGTTCGAGAACGAGGAAGAAGCGCAGTCGGCCGTGCAGAACCGCCGCTACGAAGCGGGGGACGTCATCGTCATCCGCAACGAAGGGCCGAAAGGCAGCCCCGGCATGCGCGAGATGCTGGGCCTGACCGCCCTGCTCTATGGCCAGGGCATGGGCGACAAGGTGGCGCTGCTCACCGACGGCCGCTTCTCCGGCGCCACGCGCGGCCTGTGCATCGGCTACGCCGGTCCTGAAGCCGCGGCTGGCGGGCCGATCGCGGCGCTGCGCAACGGCGATCGCATCCACATCGACGCGCGGCCGCAGGCGCGCAGCATCCGCGTGGAGTTGAGCGAAGAAGAAATCCGGGGCCGTCTGGCCACGCTGCAAGCACGCCCCGCCCCGCGCGGCGGCCTGCTCGAGAAATACGCCGCCACCGTGCGGCCCGCGCACCAGGGCGCGGTGACCCATTCGGGCGCCGTCACCTGGCTGCGGGACGTTAGCTGAGGACAAGCATGAAGGACTTTCACCCCGACGAATGGAAGGCGCGCGTCGAACTGGCCGCCGCCTACCGCATCTTCGACATGCTCGGCTGGACCGAGATGATCTACAACCACATCACGGTGCGCCTGCCCGACTCCGTGACCAAGGGCGAGAAGCAGTTCCTGATCAACCCCTTCGGCCTGCACTACTCCGAGGTCACGGCCAGCAACCTGCTGAAGATCGACGTACACGGCAACAAGCTGGATGTGGACAACCCGTGGCCGGTGAACCCCGCGGGCTTCACCATCCATGCAGCCATCCACGAGAGCGTGCCGGAAGCGCATTGCGTGATGCATACCCACACCACCAACGGACTGGCCGTGGCCTGCAGCGAAGTGGGGCTGGCGCAGAACAACTTCTATTCCGCGCAGCTGCACGACATGGTGGCCTACCATGACTTCGAGGGCATCACCATCCACGCCGACGAGGCGCCGCGCCTGCTGGCGAGCCTGGGCGCGAAGCCGCTGATGATCCTGCGCAACCACGGCCTGTTGGCCGCGGGCCCGACCCTCCCGCTGACTTTCGTGCGCCTGTGGACCCTGCAGCGCGCCTGCGACATCCAGGTGACCCAGGCCGCGCTGGGCCCTGCCATTCGCATCCCCGAGGCGGTGGCGAAGAAGACCACGCACGACTCCTTCCAGTTCGACGCGCAGTTCGGCGCCGGCCAGGATGTCTTCGACGCGATGACACGCCTGATGGAGGCCCGCACCGGCGCGGGCTACAAGGCATGAAAAAGGTCTGCATCTACGGCGCCGGCGCCATCGGCGGCTGGATCGGCATGCGGCTGGCGCAGGCCGGCTGCGACGTGAGCGTGGTTGCGCGCGGCGCGACGCTGGCAGCGCTGAAGCAGAACGGGCTGCGCCTGAACGTGGGCGGCGAGACGCTGGCTGCCAAGGCGAAGGCCAGCGCTTCGCCCGCCGACCTGGGCGAGCAGGACCTCGTGATCGTGGCCGTGAAGGCGCCGGCGATGGCCGACGTCGCCGCGGCCATCGCCCCGCTGCTGGGGCCGGACACCATCGTGCTGACCGCGATGAACGGCGTGCCGTGGTGGTTCTTCGAAGGCTTTGGCGGCCAGTTCCAGGGGACCCGCCTGAAGGCTGTGGATCCGGAAGGAAAAATCGCCGCGGCCATCCCCGGGAAGCACATCATCGGCTGCGTGGTGCACGCCAGCTGCGCGTTGCGCGAGCCGGGCTACGTGCAGCACCACTTCGGCAACAAGCTGATCATCGGCGAGCCCAGCGGCCAGAAGACCCAGCGCGTGCAGCAACTGGTGGCGCTGCTGCAGAAGGCCGGCCACGAAGTGGAACTGTCCGAGCAGATCCAGAAGGACGCCTGGTACAAGCTGTGGGGCAACATGACGGTGAACCCCGTCAGCGCCGTCACCGGCGCAACGACGGATTTGATCCTCAACGACGACTTGGTGCGCGGCTTCATCTCCGCGGTGATGCTGGAGGCGCGCGAGATCGGCGGCCGCATCGGCATCCCGATCGCGCAGCAGCCGGAAGACCGGCACCAGGTGACGCGCAAGCTTGGCGCCTTCAAGACCTCGATGCTGCAGGACGTGGAAGCCGGCAAGCCGGTGGAACTGGACGCGCTGGTGACGGTGGTGAAGGAACTGGGCGCGCTGACCGGCACGCCGACGCCCTTTACCGACGCGCTGTTGGGCCTGGCCCGGCTGCACGCCCGCATCCACGGCCTCTATTGAGCATGTCTGCCATCCCTATTCCGGCCACCAAGGCCATCAGCGGCACGGCTTTCGCCACCTTGCTGCTGATCGCGCTGATGATGGGGTCCAACCACGTCGCGGCGCGCATCGCCTTCAACTACGGGGCCGACGTCGCCACTGCGGTGGTGTTCCGCAGCACGGTGACCGCGGTGGTGCTGGTCGCGATCATCTCCGTGCAGCGGGTGCGCGTGCGCTTCACGGCGCGGCACCGGCGCATGCTGCCCGCCATCGGCCTGCTGGTGGGCGTCCAGAGCCTGTGCCTCTATTCGGCGGTGGCGCGGCTGCCAGTGGCGCTGGCGCTGCTGGCCTTCAACACCTATCCGATGTGGACGGCGCTTTGGTCGCTGATCCTCTATCGCCAGAAGCCCGAGCAGGCGATGCTGCTTGCGTCGCCGGTGATCCTGGTCGGCCTGGCGCTCGCGCTGGACGTCTTCGGCGCCACCTCGGGCCTGGGCGCGCAAGGGCAGTGGGCGCAGATCGGCGCCGGCGTGGCCTTCGCGCTGGCGGCGGCCGGCACCTTCGGCCTGGCGCTGGTGCTGACGCAGCACGAGGCGGGCGACGTCGACGGCCGCGTCCGCACGGCGACCACCATGACCATGGCCGGCCTCGTAGGCCTGGCCACCGTGGTGGCGCAGGGCGGCTTCCACCTGCCGCAGGCCGCGCCGGGCTGGGGCGGCCTGCTGGCGCTGACCTTCCTGTACGGCACTGCCTTCACCATCATGTTCACGGTGCTGCCGCGCCTGGGCGTGGTCGGCAATTCGGCCATCATGAACGTGGAGCCGGTGTGGGCGCTGGTGATGGCCTGGCTGGTGCTGGGGCAGACCATCGCGACCATCCAGGTGGTCGGCGCCCTGCTGGTGGTGGGCGCGGTGATCTGGCTGGGGCTGCGCAAGCGCTGACCGCGGATCACGATTGCGCCCTGCTTGCGACGATGCGTGGCCAGGCGTAGGCTAGCTATACACGTATAGCAGGGAAGGAATCCACCCGTGCTTGCCATCCGACTACCGGCCGAGATCGAGCAGCGCCTCGATGCCCTCGCGCAGGAGACCGGCCGCACCAAGACCACGCTGGCTCGCGAAGCCATCCTCGAGTACATCGACGACCTCGAGGACTATTACCTGGCCGAAGCCCGCGCGCGCAAGAATCGCAAGACCATTCCGCTGGAGGAAGTGGGGCGGCAGCTTGGCCTGGGCGATTGAATTCGATCCGGACGCGGTCAAGGACCTGAGGAAGCTGGACAAACAGGTCCAGCGTCGAATCTACGGCTCCTTCGCGATCGGCTTGCTCCCATGGAGGACCCGCGCAGCCTGGGGGAGGCGCTTGCGGGGGCAACGCTCGGAAGCTACTGGAAGTATCGCGTCGGCGATTGGCGCATCATCTGCGACATCCAGGACGGGCGCATTGTCGTTCGGGTTCTGCGCGTCGGGAACAGACGCGAGATCTATCGTTGAACGAGCCGCGGAGATTCGCAGTCTTCAATCCTCGTCCACCACCACCGGCACCCTTTGCGCCAGCGCACACATCAGCTCGTAGCCCAGGGTCCCCGCGCTTTGCGCGACTTCGTCGATCGACAGGATGGCGCCGTTGGACGCCCGGCCCCACATCGTCACTTCGCTGTCGAAGCCGGCCTGCGGCACCGGCCCCAGGTCCACCGCGATCATGTCCATGCTGACGCGCCCGAGCAGGCGGGTGCGCACGCCCTCCACCAGCACCGGCGTGCCGGTGGTGCAGTGGCGCGGGTAGCCGTCGGCGTAGCCGCAGGCGACGATGCCGACGCGCGTCGGGCCGTCGGCCGTGAAGCTGGAGCCGTAGCCCACCGTGTCGCCGGCCTGCAGCTGTTGCACGCCCAGGATGCGCGTGGCCAGCGTCATGGTGGGCTGCAGCTTCCAGTGCGCGGCGTCGTTTTCCGGGTAGTCCGGCGCGCTGCCGTAGACGGCGATGCCGGGCCGCACCCAGTCGCCGCGCACCTCGGACTGGCCGGCGTGGCGCAGCGTGGCCGCGCTGTTGCACAGCGAGCGCTCGCCGGGCAGGTCGCGGGTCGCCTCCAGGAACACGCGCACCTGGTGGCCGATGCCGCGGGCGCCGTCGGCATCGCTGAAGTGCGTCATCAGCGAGATTTCCTCCACCTGCGGCAAAGCGTCCAGCCGGGTCCAGGCGGACCGGTAGCGCTGCGGCGTGAAGCCCAGGCGGTTCATGCCCGAGTTCATCTTCAGGAAAACCCGGTGCGGCACCTGCGTCTTGTGGGCCGCCAGCATGTCGATCTGCTCGTCGCTGTGGATCGCGTGCCAGAGGCCCAGGCGGGAGCACAGCTCCAGGTCGCGGGCCTCGAACACGCCTTCCAGCAGCAGGATGGGGCCGCGCCAGCCCAGGGCCCGGACCCGCTCGGCTTCCAGCAGGTCGAGCAGGGCGAAGCCGTCGGCGCCGCGCAGGCCTTCGAACGCCCGCTCTATGCCGTGGCCGTAGGCATTGGCCTTGACGACGGCCCAGACCTTGGCGTCGGGAGCGGCGGCGCGGACGCGCGCCAGGTTGCTGCGGAGGGCGGGCTGGTGGATCGTGGCCTGGATCGGGCGGGGCATGAGGAGGATTTTGTCATTACCCACCGTGATATAACCCCGCATCGCTTGGAGACAGCAGAAATAGGCGGGGATCAGCCAGGCTGATGCTCGCCCCAATTGCACCCGGATGAAGCGCGGCTTCTACACCATCATGGCGGCGCAGTTCTTCTCGTCGCTCGCCGACAACGCGCTGTTCATTGCCGCCGTTGAACTGCTGAAATCGTCGAAGGCACCGACGTGGCAAGCCGCCGCATTGGTGCCGATGTTTGCCCTGTTCTACGTGGTGCTGGCGCCTTTCGTCGGCGCCTTCGCGGACGCCTTGCCCAAAGGCAAGGTCATGTTCGTCAGCAACGCGATCAAGGTCGTGGGCTGCCTGCTGATGCTGTTCGGCTCGCACCCCTTGTTCTCGTATGCCATCGTCGGCCTGGGCGCAGCAGCCTACTCGCCGGCCAAGTACGGCATCCTGACCGAGCTGCTGCCGCCTTCGCAGCTGGTCAAGGCCAACGGCTGGATCGAAGGCCTGACCATCGCCTCGATCATCCTGGGCATCCTGCTCGGGGGCCAGCTGGTGGGGCACGCCATCTCCAGCCGCATCCTGGCCTGGGACTTCCCGCTGATCGACACGGCCATCGACACGCCGCCGGAAGCGGCGATCTTCGTGCTGATCCTGGTCTACATCGTGGCGGCCTGGTTCAACACGCGCATCCCGCTGACCGGCGTGGAGATGCGGCCGATCCCGCGCAACGTGCTGGAGCTGGTGCCCGATTTCTGGAGCTGCAACGCCCGCCTGTGGCGCGACAAGCTGGGGCAGATCTCGCTGGCCAGCACCACCCTGATCTGGGGCGTCACCGGCAACCTGCGCTACATCATGCTGGCCTGGAGCGCCGCGGCCCTCAGCTACAGCACCACCCAGGCCTCGGCGCTGAGCGGCGTGGTGGCGCTGGGCACGGCCATCGGAGCGGTGGTCGCGTCCATGCGCATGCGGCTGGACAAGGCCACCAGCGTCATCCCGCTGGGCATCGCGCTGGGCGTGCTGATCATCCTGATGAATTTCATCACCGGCGTCTGGGTGGCCGTGCCCTTCCTGATCGGCATGGGCGCCATTGCCGGCTTCCTGGTGGTGCCGATGAACGCGCTGCTGCAGCACCGCGGCCACAACCTGATGGGCGCGGGCCGCTCCATCGCGGTGCAGAACTTCAACGAGCAGGCCTGCATCCTGGGCCTGGGCGCCTTCTACAGCCTGTCCGCCGGCCTGGGCATGTCGGCCTTCGGCGCCATCACGGCTTTCGGCCTGGTCGTGGCCGGCGTCATGTGGCTGATCCAGCGCTGGCACCGCCGCAACACCGTGGTGCACAAGGACGAAGTCGATCACCTGCTGGAAGTCGCGCGCCACGACAACGTGCATGGCTGAAAAGCGCGGGGTTTCGGGGCCGGTGCTGGCCCTGGTGTGCAATGCCTTCGTCTGGGGCGTGTCCTGGTGGCCTTTCCGCCAGCTGCACGAGCAGGGGCTGCACCCGCTATGGTCCACGGCGCTCATGTACCTGCTGGCCCTGGCCTGCGCGCTGGCCGTGCGGCCGGCGGCGCTGGCGGAGTTCTCGCGCCAGCCCTTGCTCTGGCTGCTGGCCGGCGCCGCCGGCCTCACCAACGTCGGCTTCAATTGGGCGGTGACCGTGGGCGACGTCGTGCGCGTGGTCCTGCTGTTCTACCTGATGCCGGCCTGGTCGGTGCTGCTGGCCTGGCTGCTGCTGGGCGACAAGCCCACGCCGGCCGCCCTGGCGCGGCTGCTGCTGGCGCTGGTCGGCGTCGTGATCGTGCTGCACCAGCCGGGCAACGGCTTTCCCTGGCCGCGCGAACCGGCCGACCTGCTGGCGCTGATGGGCGGCTGCAGCTTCGCGCTGACCAACGTCATGCTGCGGCGGTTGCATGCGGTGCCGGGCGAGGCACGCCTGGTCGCGATGTTCGGCGGCGGCGCCGTCATGGCCGTGGTGGTGGCGGCGCTCGGGCTGGCGCAAGGGCTGGTCCTGCCGGTGCCGGCGCTGGGGCCCGGTTCGCTGGTGATCGGGGCCTTGCTGACCGTGGCCTTCCTGGGCGGCAACGTCGCGCTGCAATACGGCGCCGCGCGCCTGCCGGCGCATACGACGGCGCTGGTGATGCTGTCGGAAGTGGTGTTCGCCAGCCTCTCGTCGGTGGCGCTGGGCGCGGCGCAGTTGTCGCCGGGCGTGCTGACGGGCGGGGCGTTGATCCTCGCCGCCGCCGCGTGGTCGGCGTGGCCGCAGCGGTCGGCGCGGGCGGTGTGAACGGGAACTAGCTGGGGTGCGCTGGGGCGCAACCCGGCCTACATGGCAGCGACGAGGACGGGCCTGAACGCGGGCGACGATGCATCGCCGCCGCGCGCCTCCTCCAGCCGGAACTGCGCCACCAGCTCCAGCAGCGCCGCTGCCTGCATCTTCATCGATTCCGTCGCGGCCGCGGCCTCTTCCACCAGCGTCGCGTTCTGCTGCACCACCTGGTCCATCTGCACGACGGCGGTGTTCACCTGCTCGATCCCGCCGGCCTGCTCGCGGCTGGCGGCCGCGATCTCGGCGACCAGCGCACTGACCTGCTGCACCGCTTCCACCACCTGCCCGCTGGCGCCGCCCGCCGTGCGCACCAGGCGCGTCCCGGTCTCGACCTTGCCGGCCGCATCCTGGATCAGCGCCTTGATCTCCTTGGCCGCGGCAGCGGAACGCTGCGCCAGGTTGCGCACCTCCGCCGCCACCACCGCGAAGCCGCGGCCCTGCTCGCCCGCGCGCGCCGCTTCCACTGCGGCATTGAGCGCGAGGATGTTGGTCTGGAAGGCGATGGCGTCGATCACGCCGGTGATGTCGCTGATGCGGCGTGACGACTCGGAAATCTCGTCCATGGTGCGCACCACCTCCGACACCACCTGGCCGCCGCGGTTGGCGACGGCCGACGCATCGGCCGCGAACCGGGCCGCCTGGTCCGCATGCGAGGAATTCCGGGCCACCGTGGCCGTCAGTTCCTCCATGGCCCCCGCCGTTTCCTCGAGCGTGGTCGCCTGTTCCTCGGTGCGCGTGGACAGGTCATGGTTGCCCTGCGCGATCTGTGCACTGGTGTCGGCCAGCGAATGCGCGCCCTGCGCCACCTGGGCGACGAGCCGCCGCAGGCTGGCCGCCATGTCCGACAGCGTGCGCAGCAGCTGGCCCATCTCGTCGCGGCTGCGGCTTTCGATGCGGGCCGTGAGGTCGCCGTCCGCCACCTGCCGCGCCGTCCCCACGGCCCTGGCGATGGGCCGCGTGATGGAGCGCGTGATCAGCCACGAGGACAGGACGCCGAGCAGCACGCCGGCAATGCACAGCGCCAGCAGCAGCCGGCGGCCCGCTTCGGCGCTCGCGTGGGCGGTCTGCGGGTAGGCATCGACCTGCGCCTTGTAGTAGTCGAGGATGGCCTGGATCGCGCCGATGTAGGCCTTCACGGCCGGCACCATGGCGCTGTCCACCATGCGCAGCGCCTCGGCGCCCTGGCCGGCTTTCTTGCGTTGCAGGATCTCGGCGCGCGCGGCCAGGTAGACCTTGCGCTTCGCTCCCACCGCGTCGATCAGTGCCCTGCCTTCTTCGTCGGTATCGAGCGCCTCCACCTGCTGCTGCAACTGCGAGATGCGGCGGCTGGTGGCGTCCAGCTCGGGCTTCAGCTGCTGCTCCAGGTCCGGGTCGGTGGTGCGCGCCAGCACCAGGCTGCGGACCAGGTTCGTGCTGGTCTCCGTGTGCCAGGCGGCCACCAGGCGCTCCATGCGGATGTTCACCGTCGCCAGCCGCGTGGTCACGCCATCCAGCTGCACGATGCGCCACAGGCCCGCCAGGCCCATGACCAGCAGCACCAGCGTGAACGCGAGAAAGGCCAAACCCAGGCGCACGCCGATGCTGGTGCCGCGCAGGCGGCCCCCCGATGCTGTTCCCATGCCATGCTCCGTCTCGTTACAGGTACGACCCATGGGGGGTGCCAGGCAGGCGCCACGCCACGGCCTCACCTTGCACGTTTAGTTACAACGAGTCCATACGGCCTATGGCGAACACCGTGCAATCGATCACGCTTCCCGCGCGCAGAATGGCGCCATGTCCTCTGTTTACGACTTCGAAGCGCAGCACATCGACGGCACGCCAGCCCGCTTGGCGGAATACCGCGGCCAGGTGCTGCTGATCGTCAATACGGCCAGCGCCTGCGGCTTCACGCCGCAGTTCGCCGGGCTGGAGGAGTTGAACAAGAAGTACGGGCCGCAAGGCCTGGTGGTGCTGGGCTTTCCCTGCAACCAGTTCGGCAAGCAGGACCCGGGCAGCAACGACGAGATCGCCGGCTTCTGCCAGGCCAACTACGGCGTGAGCTTTCCGATGATGGAAAAGATCGAGGTCAACGGCCCCGAGGCGCACCCGCTGTACAAGTGGCTCACGCACGAGAAGCCCGGCATGCTGGGGACCGAATTCATCAAGTGGAACTTCACCAAGTTCCTCGTCGGCAAGGACGGCCAGGTGCGCAAGCGCTTCGCGCCGCAGGACACGCCGCAGAAGCTGGCGCAGGACATCGAGCAGGCCCTGGCTGCTTGAGCCCTGAAGACGCGCCCCGCTTCGCCGCCGACGCCATGTTGGGCCGGCTGGCGCGGTGGCTGCGCGCGCTGGGCTTCGACACCGCCTACGACATCGCCATCGCCGACCCGGTGCTGGTGGAACTCGCCAACGCCGAAGGCCGCATCCTGCTCACGCGCGACCGCCACCTGCTGCGCGACCTCCGGCCGCAGCGCGCCGTGGAAGTGCGCGTCGACGATCCGCTGCAGCAGCTGCGCGATGTCGCGCAGGAACTCGCGCTGACGGGCCCGGTGGCGATGTTCTCGCGCTGCCTGCTGTGCAACGCCTTGCTGGTGCCGCTGTCGGCGCGCGAACAGGAACTGCTGCTCGCCGGCATGGAGCACGCGCCTTCGGGCCCGGTGCTGCATTGCCCGATCTGCCGCAAGCTCTATTGGGATGGCTCGCATGCGCGCCGCATGCGCCGCGCGCTGGAGCAGGTGCTGCCCGGCTGGGGCGCTACGTGAGCACCGCGTCCAGCGCTTCCACCCAGTGCTTCACCGGCATCGCCGTCCCCGACTGCAGGTGCTGGATGCAGCCGATGTTGGCCGACAGGATCGCCTGCGGCTGCAGCGCGCCCAGATGGCCCAGCTTGCGATCGCGCAGCGTGTGCGCGATGTCCGGCTGCAGCACGGAATAGGTGCCCGCCGAGCCGCAGCACAGGTGCGATTCGTTCATCGCCACGCGCACTTCGAAGCCCAGCGCCGCCATGCCCTGCTCCACGCCGCCGCGCAGCTTCTGCCCGTGCTGCAAGGTGCAGGGCGGGTGGTAGGCGAACAGGCCGGGCGCCGGCTTCACCTTGTCACGCAGCGCCGTCACCAGCTCCGGCAGCAGCTCGCTCAGGTCGCGCGTCAGCTCCGAGATGCGCGCCGCCTTCTTCGCATATGCCACATCGTGCTGCAAGTGGTGGCCATACTCGCGCACGGTCACGCCGCAGCCGGAGGCGTTCATCACGATCGCCTCGACCTCGCCACGCTCGACGAAAGGCCACCAGGCATCGATGTTGGCGCGCATCTGCGCGCGGCCGCCGTCCTGGTCGTTCAGGTGGAACTTGAGTGCACCGCAGCAGCCCGCCGCCGAGGCGACCACCGACTGGATGCCGGCCGCATCGAGCACGCGCGCCGTGGCACTGTTGATGTTGGGCATCATCGCCGGCTGCACGCAGCCTTCCAGCAGCAGCATCTTGCGCGCATGCGTGCGGCGCGGCCAGGCGCCCGCGCGCTGCGGCGGCGGCACCTTGTCGCGCAGCACGCCGGGCAGCAGCCCGCGCACGGCCTGGCCCAGCTTCATCGCCGGCTTGAAGGCGGCGGAGGTCAGGCCTTCCTTCAAGCTCCAGCGCAAAGCCTGGGAGGGCGCATCGCGCCCCACCTTGCGCTCCACGATGCCGCGGCCGATGTCGACCAGGTTGCCGTAGTCCACGCCGCTCGGGCAGGTGCTCTCGCAATTGCGGCAGGTGAGGCAGCGGTCCAGGTGCAGCTGCGTCTTGCGCGTGGGCTGCTCGCCTTCCAGCACCTGCTTGATCAGGTAGATGCGGCCGCGCGGCCCGTCGAGTTCGTCGCCCAGCACCTGGTAGGTCGGGCAGGTGGCGGTGCAGAAGCCGCAGTGCACGCACTTGCGCAGGATGGCTTCGGCCTCGGCGCCTTCGGGCGTGCCCTGGAATTCGGGCGAGAGATGGGTCTGCATCAGAGCTGCGGGTAGAGGCGGCCGCGGTTGAAGATGCCGGCCGGGTCGAACTGGCGCTTCAAGTCCTGCTGGATGCGTTCCAGCACGGGCGGCAACGGCGCCATGCGGCCGGTCGCTTGCGGACGAGCGCTGCGAAACAGCGTGGCGTGGCCGCCGGCGCGCTGCGCGGCTTCGCGCAGGCGGGCCGCGTCGGCGGCGTCCGCGCGCACCCAGCGCTGGGCGCCGTGCCATTCGACGAGGGGCGAATCGGGCAACTCCAGCATCGGCGCCGTCTGCGGCAGCGACAGGCGCCACAGCTCGCGCTCGCCGCGCTCGGCAAACCAGGGCAAGGCCTGTTCGCGCACCGCCTGCCAGTCGGACCCAGCCTCCAAGCGCTCGCCGCCCAGTGCGCGGGTCGCGGCCTCCACCGCCGCCACCGCGCCGCGCAGGCGCAGCCACAGCACGCCGTCCTGCCAGCGGCTCGCGTTCAGGGGCAGCGGCTTGCCGCCCCAGGCATTCAGTTGCTGCAGGGCCTGCGCCTGCGTCATCTCGAAGCGCAGCGTGGCTTCCGCCGGCGCGACCGGCAGCACCTTCAGGCTCACCTGCGTGATGAGGCCCAGCGTACCGAGCGCGCCTGCCATCAGCCGCGAGACGTCGTAGCCGGCCACGTTCTTCATCACCTGGCCGCCGAACACCAGGTGTTCGCCGCGGCCGTTGACCAGCTCCAGCCCCAGCACGTAGTCGCGCACGCTGCCCACGCTGGCCCGCGCCGGGCCCGAGAGGCCGGTGGCGACCATGCCGCCGACGGTGGCGCCGGGGCCGAAGTGGGGCGGCTCGAAAGGGAGCGACTGGCCGCTTTGCGCCAGCACCTGTTCCAGCTCCGCCAGCGGCGTGCCGGTGCGCACCGTCACCACCAGCTCGCTCGGTTCGTAGCTGGCGATGCCACGAAGCGGCGCCGTCTCCAGCAATTCGCCTTGCGGTGGCTCGCCATAGAAGTCCTTGCTGCCGCTGCCGCGGATGCGCAGGGGCGTGCCGGCCGCGGCGGCGGCGCGCACGCGCTCGATCAAGGGGGCCAGGGCGGGATCCATGCCGGCGATGTTAAGCGGCCGCCCGTCGCCGGCCGGCTTGAAAGTTTCTGCGGTCAGTCGATGAAGAAATTGACGGGCAGGCCCGGCACGTCCACCCGCATGGCCAGCACGCAGCCGCTCAGTGGCAGCGCCTTCAGCTCCTCGGGCGAGCGGCCCTGGCGGGCGCTGGTCACGTACAAGGTGCGGCCGTCCGGGCCGCCGAGGCAGGGCATGGTGGGGCAGCGCACCGGCAGTTCGATGTCGGCCACGATGTCTCCCTGCGGGGACAGCCGGAGCACCCGGCTGCCCTCGTACATGGCGCACCAGTAGTGGCCTTCGACGTCGACGGTGGCGCCATCGGGTCGCCCGAGATAGCCGGGGTCGCCCGGCTGCCAGCCCGCCGGCTTGGCCGGGAAGCGCTTGAACACGCGGTGGTGCCGCAGCACGTTGGGGCCGGGTTCCCAGTCCCAGGCGTAGATTTCGTGGCGCGGCGTGTCGGCCCAGTAGGTGCGGTCCGCCGCCGGCGACCAGGCAAGGCCGTTGGCGGTGGTGGCATTGCAGGCCTTCAGCTGCACGAGCGGCTGGCCGTGCGCGCCGTTGCCGGGGCGGCAGTCCAGCGAGTAGAGGTCGGCCTTGCGCGCGTCCTTGGGCTCGTAGATGGTGCCGGCCCAGAAACGCCCTTCGGGGTCGGCCTTGCCGTCGTTGAAGCGCGTGGTGGCGCCATGGTTGAAGCGCACCAGAGGCGCCAGGGTGCCGCCCCAGCTGCGGGCACGGTAGATGCCGTCGCGCAGGCCGAGCACCAGGCCGCCGTTCACGGCAGGCGCCATGCAGCCCGGCTCCTGCGGCAGCTCCCACGACTCCAGCGCGCCGGACTGCGGGTGCAGGCGCCGCACCAGCTTGCCGGCGATGTCGATCCAGTACAGGCGCTGCTCGCGCGGATGCCAGAAGGGCGACTCGCCCAGCGCGTCCGGCGTGTCGACGGCGACTTCCCACTTCATGCGGCGCGCTCCACGGTGATGGCCAGCTGCGCCATCATGCTTTCGCCCGGCTGCAACACCACCAGGCCGAGCTCGGTGGCGGCGGCGCCGGACGCGTACAGGTGCACCGCGTTGTTGACGTGGCTGACCGGTTCCACGGCCACGTACTCGCGCGCGGCGTTGGTGAAGGCGACCAGGCGCTGCAGGTTGGATTCGAGCCGCACGCGCAGCATCCCGTCGCGCAGCTCCGCCTGGCCGTCCCAGCCGTCGTAGCAATGGTCGACATCGAGCTGCGCGCAGTCGGCGGCGATGCCGGTCGAAGGCGCGCGCGTGGTCGGCAGCTTGTCGGGGCCCATCTCCCAGCGCCCGCTGGCGTGGAAGGCGAGATGGCTATCGGGCCGCTTCGGAAACCACGGATGCCAGCCCAGGCCCACCGGGGCCGGCTGCGCCGACTGGTTGGTGAGGGCCAGGGTCAGCTCCAGGCTGTCTTCGCCAAGGCGGAAGGCCTGCGAGCAGTCGAATTCGAAGGGCCAGCTGGCGTCGGGCCGGTGCTCGTAGGCCAGCATGGCGCTGCGCTCATCGGCGTCGAGCACCGCCCAGGGCCGCTGCCAGCCGACGCCATGGATCGCGTGCGGCTCGTCGCCGTCGTTGCGCACCAGCGAATGCTGCGTGCCCTGCCAGACCAGCGTGGCCTGGCCGATGCGGTTGGAAAAAGGCACGAGCGGATAGCAGCCGGACTGGCGAGCGCTTTGCAGCTGGGCGGCCGGAGTGGAGCGCAGCACCGGCACGTCGTCCAGCCAGAAGCCGGCGATGCAGCCGCCGAGCTCGGGCATCAGCTCGCAACGCAAAGCGCCTGAGCGCAATTCGATCATGGCCACGCGTCTCCTGTTGTTCTGCCGTTCATTGTGCAGAAAAAAAGGGCCCGCCGAAGCGGGCCCAACATCCAAAGGAGACTTGCTTTCGGGAACTGTGCCTCAGCGGCTGTAGGCGGTTTCGCCGTGGCTGCTGATGTCGAGGCCTTCGCGCTCTTCCTCTTCGGTGACGCGCAGGCCGATCAGGAGGTCGACGATCTTGTAGGCGATGAAGGCCACGACGCCCGACCAGACGACCGTGGTCAGCACGCCCTGGAACTGGATCCAGACCTGGCCACCGATCGAGTAGTCCGGGCTCACCTTGTTGGCCACGTAGTCGTAGATGCCCACGCCGCCCAGGCTGGGCGAGGCGAACACGCCGGTCAGCAGCGCACCGGTGATGCCGCCCACGCCGTGGACGCCGAACACGTCCAGCGAGTCGTCGGCGCCCAGCAGGCGCTTCAGGCCGTTGACGCCCCACAGGCAGACCAGGCCGGCGATCAGGCCGATGACGATGGAGCCCATGGTGCCCACGAAGCCGCAGGCCGGGGTGATGGCCACCAGGCCGGCGACGGCGCCGGACGCGGCGCCCAGCATCGAGGCCTTGCCCTTGGTCAGCGCCTCACCGGCAATCCAGGACAGCGTCGCGGCGGCCGTGGCCAGCAGCGTGTTGGCGAAGGCCAGGGCGGCGCCGCCATTGGCTTCCAGGTTGGAGCCGGCGTTGAAGCCGAACCAGCCCACCCACAGCATGGCCGCGCCGACCATCGTCAGCGTCAGGCTGTGCGGGGCGAAGGAGTCCTTGCCCAGGCCCACGCGCTTGCCGATCAGGTAGGCGCCCACCAGGCCGGCGACACCGGCGTTGATGTGCACCACGGTGCCGCCCGCGAAGTCGAGCGCGCCCTTGGCCCACAGCCAGCCGCCGTTGGCGGTGACGGTTTCCAGCGTCTTGGCGTCGGTGATCGCATCCGGGCCGTCCCAGTACCAGACCATGTGGGCGATCGGCAGGTAGCTGAAGGTGAACCACAGCACCACGAACAGCAGCACCGCGGAGAACTTCATGCGCTCGGCGAAGGAGCCCACGATCAGCGCGCAGGTGATGGCGGCGAAGGTGGCCTGGAAGCACATGTAGGTCAGTTCCGGGATCACCACGCCCTTGCTGAAGGTGGCGGCGGTCGAATCCGGCGTCATTCCCGACAGGAAGATCTTGCTGAATCCGCCGAAGAACTGGTTGCCGCCGGTGAACGCCACGCTGTAGCCGTAGATGGCCCACAGCACGTAGATCAGCGAAGTGACGACGAACACCTGCATCAGCACCGACAGCATGTTCTTGCTGCGCACCAGGCCGCCGTAGAACAGGGCCAGGCCGGGGATGGTCATGAAGATGACGAGCGCCGTGGCGACGGTCATCCAGGCGGTGTCACCCTTGTTGGGGACCGGCGCCGGAGCGGCGGCAGCCGCGGGTGCGGAAGCAGCAGCTGCAGCAGCGGGAGCCGCTGCGGCGGGCGCAGCCGGCGCGGCAGCCGCGGGTGCGGCTTGTGCCTCGGTAGCAGCGGGCGCGGAAGCCGGCGCGGCGGCGGGGGCCTGGGCGACAGCTGCGACGCTGCCGATCAGGAGCCCCAGGCCGACGGCCAGGGAAGCGATCAATTTCCTCATGGTATGTCTCTCAGGTGTGTGAAGGTTTTAGAGGGCTTCCTTGCCGGTCTCGCCGGTCCGGATGCGCACGACCTGCTCCAGGTCGTACACGAAGATCTTTCCGTCGCCGATCTTGCCGGTGCGCGCCGCGCCCTCGACGGCCTCGATGACCCGGTCGACCAGGTCGTCGGCCACCGCCGCTTCGATCTTGACCTTGGGCAGGAAATCGACGACGTATTCGGCGCCGCGGTACAGCTCGGTGTGGCCCTTCTGGCGCCCGAAGCCCTTGACTTCGGTGACGGTGATGCCCTGCACGCCGATGCCGGAGAGCTGCTCGCGAACTTCGTCGAGCTTGAAGGGTTTGATGATGGCGGTGACGAGTTTCATGCTTGCTCCTTCGGGACGGGCCCGCTCGAGGTTCAGAACGAGTACGTGTACTTCACGCCCAGCACCGCGGTGGCCCGGCCCAGGTCCTTGCCGTCGGGGCTGCGGTAGTTGCTGTTGTTGGTGTCGACGTAGGCCAGCGACGCGCTGAAGCCGTTGCCGAAGTCCTTGCCCAGGGCCACGGACCAGTCGGTGTACGAGAAGCCGCTGTTGTTCTTGATGCCCTGGTAGCCGATGTGCGGCGTGACCGTCAGGCCCCAGTAGCCGGTGTCGAAGGTGGCGTTCAGGTCGACGTAGTAGCTGTTCTTGCTGTCCGCGAAGCCGAAGAGGTTGGTGATGGCATGCGAGTACTTCAGCGTCGCCGGGCCATAGGTGCCGGACACGTACAGCTCGGTGGTGTTCGGGCTCACGGCCAGCTGCGAGCTGGGATACAGGTAGCGCAGCGCGCCCACGTCGAAGGCGACCGGGCCGCCGTTGAACTTGTAGCCGCCGTACAGGTCGACTTCGGCGTCGGCATTGCCGCCGGCGTCCTTCACCCACTTGATGCTGGACGCCCAGGTGCCGATATAGAAGCCGCTCTTGTGAGCGAAGTCGGCGCCGCCTTGCAGGGCAGGCTGCAGGCGCGACTGCGAGATGCCGCGGTAGCGGTAATCGGTGACCGCGCCGATATTGACGGAAGCGGTGTAGTCCGGCTCGGGCGCGGTGGCCGCCGCCTGGGCGAAGGCGGAACCGCATGCGAGCAGGGACAAGGCGAGCACGGCAAGTTTCATGGAGTTCTCCGTTTGTTGGTGATGGCAGCAGAGGCTGATAGCAGGAGGCGTGCCATGCGCCGCCTCCACCTTTGGAAGGTCCTCCAGCCCCTTCGCTGTCGCGTTAAGCGGGCACCGGAGGGGTGCGCCGGGTCCGGCGCGCACCTGAATGGGGAGGAGCCGCGCCGTGAGCCTGTCTTTGGTGCAAAGCCGCGCCTTGCTGGGGCTGGAAGCCGCGCCAGTCACCGTGGAGGTGCACCTGTCCAATGGACTGCCCAACTTCTTCCTGGTCGGGCTGGCCGATACGGAAGTGAAGGAAGCCCGGGAGCGGGTGCGCTCGGCCATCCTCACTTCCGGCCTCGAATTCCCGTCCACCCGCCGCATCACGGTCAACATGGCGCCGGCCGACCTGCCCAAGGACAGCGGCCGTTACGACCTGCCGATCGCCTTGGGCGTGCTGGCCGCCACCGGCCAGATCGATGGCGATGCGCTGGCCGGCCATGAGTTCGCCGGCGAGCTGTCGCTGTCCGGGCAGCTGCGGCCGGTGCGCGGGGCGCTGGCGACCAGCCTGGCGCTGCACGTGGCCGGCTCCACGGCCCGGCTGGTGCTGCCGCCCGGCAGCGCGGAGGAGGCCGCCCTGGTGCCCGGCGCCCGCGTGGTGCGCGCCCGCCACCTGCTGGACGTGGTCGCACAGTTCCAGCGCGGGCCCGGCAGCCTGCCGTCCGGCGAAGGCTGGGCGGTGTTGTCCAGCCGGGCGCCGGCGGCGGCCGCCCGTTATCCGGACCTGGCGGACGTGCGCGGGCAGGCCGGCGCCCGGCGGGCGCTGGAGATTGCCGCGGCTGGCGGTCACAGCCTCCTGATGGTCGGCCCGCCCGGCGCCGGCAAGTCGATGCTGGCGCAGCGCTTTGCCGGGCTGCTGCCGCCCATGAGCGTGCAGGAGGCGCTGGAAAGCGCGGCGGTCGCCAGCCTGGACGAGCGCTTCAGCATCGCGCAGTGGGCGGTGCGGCCCACCTGCGCGCCGCACCATTCGTCCAGCGCCGTGGCGCTGGTGGGCGGCGGTTCGCCGCCCAGGCCGGGCGAGATCTCGCTGTCGCACCACGGCGTGCTCTTTCTCGACGAACTGCCGGAATTCCCCCGGGCCGCGCTGGAGGCGCTGCGCGAGCCGCTGGAGACCGGCCGCATCACCATCGCCCGCGCCGCGCGGCGCTGCGAATTCCCGGCGCGCTTCCAGCTGGTGGCCGCGATGAACCCCTGCCCTTGCGGCTGGCTGGGCTCCGGCCGCAGCTGCCGCTGCACGCCGGAGCAGGTGGCGCGCTACCAGGGCAAGCTCAGTGGCCCGCTGCTGGATCGCATCGACCTGCACGTGGAAGTGCCGGCGCTCGCGCCCGCCGAACTGCTGGACGCGCCGGCCGGTGAGCCCACGGCCGCCGTGCAGGCGCGCTGCGAGGCCGCCCATGCCCGTGCGCTGCGGCGGCAGGGCCACGCCAACAGCGCGCTGCAAGGCGAGGCCATCGACGCCCATGCCGGCGCGTCGCTGGCGGCCACCGGCTTCCTGCGCAATGCGGCGGCCCGCCTGGGCTGGAGCGGGCGCGCGACCCACCGCGTACTAAAGGTTGCACGCACGATCGCCGATCTCGCGGACAGCACTGCCGTGGACGTGGAACACGTCGCCGAGGCAGCACAGTACCGTCGCGCGTTGCACTGACGCCGCAGTCCGGCCGCCGCAGCATGCCCCTCGCGCCAGGGTCATCAATAATCATTTTTCCGCCGGCACCACGAGACAACGATGAAAAAGCGCCCGCCGTATCACCGCGCCATCTGCGTGGCCGGACTGCTGGCGGCGGCCAGCGCCGGCGCGCTCGCGCAGCAGCAGCCCGCCGACCTCACCGACCTGTCACTGGAGCAGCTTTCCAGCATCGAGGTCACCTCCATCGGCAAGCGCGTGCAGCGGCTCTCGGACGTCGCCGGCTCGGTCTACGTGATCCAGCAGGAAGACATCCGCCGCTCCGGCGCCGTGACCTTGCCGGAGATCCTGCGGCTGGCGCCCAACCTGCAGGTGGCGCGCGCCGACGCCAACCAGTACGCCATCAGCGCCCGCGGCTTCAACAGCGTGCTGGCCAACAAGATGCTGGTGCTGATCGACGGCCGCACCGTCTATTCGCCGCTGTTCTCCGGCGTGTTCTGGGAAGCGCAGGACCTGGTGGTGGAAGACATCGAGCGCATCGAGGTCCTGAGCGGCGCCGGCGGCACCCTGTACGGTTCCAATGCCGTCAACGGCGTCATCAACATCATCACCCGCAGCGCGGCCGACACCACCGGCACGCTGCTGAAGGCCGGCGGCGGCAACCAGGAACGGTCGGCGGCCGTGCGCTATGGCAACGGCGGCGCCACCACCGGCCAGCCCTGGCGCATCTATGCCAAGCAGTACGCGACGGACGACACGCAGCTCGAAAGCGGCGGTTCCAGCCACGACAGCGGCCGCCGCAAGCAGGCCGGCTTCCGCACGGACCGCGTGCGCGAGCGCGACCAGCTCACCTTGCAGGGCGACATCTACGAAGGCCAGTTCGACCAGCTGCCGGCGCCGCGCCAGGTTTCCGGCGCCAACCTGCTGGGACGCTGGTCGCGCGAGGAAGGCACCGGCGTCCGCACCCAGCTGCAGGCCTATTTCGACCGCGCCGGACGCAACCAGCCGGGCGCCGTGGACGACACCATGGACACCTGGGACGTCGAGCTGCAGCAAAGCCGGCGCCCCGCCGAGGGCCACGAGCTGCTGTGGGGCACCGGCTACCGGCTCTACAACGACAACGCGAACAACATCGCGCCCTCGGTGCTCGCGTTCCAGCCGCCCGAGCGGAAGCTGCAACTGTGGAACCTGTTCGCGCAGGACGACTTCGTGGTGGCGCCGGGCATGCGCATCACGCTGGGCCTGAAGGCCGAACACAACACCTACACCGGCCTCGAATGGCTGCCCACCGGGCGCATCGCCTGGCAGCTGAGCGCGCAGCACCTGCTGTGGGCCTCGGCCTCGCGCGCGGTGCGCACGCCCTCGCGCATCGACCGCGACGTGGTCGTGCCCGCGGTGAACCTTGGCGCGAGCGACTTCCAGTCGGAGGTGGCGCAGGTCTACGAGCTGGGCCTGCGCGGCCAGCCTCGCAGCGACCTCAGCTACTCGCTCACGCTGTTCCGCCACCGCTTCGAGGACCTGCGCTCGGTGGACGTGCTGCCCGGGGGCATCGCCTTCGGCAACAGCTTCGAAGGCCACCTGACCGGCATCGAGACCTGGGGCAGCTGGCGGCTCGCGCCGCAGCTGCGGCTGCAGGCGGGCTATACCTGGCAGCGCCTGCAGCTGGGGCCCATCGGGAGCAGCACGACGCTGCCCACGAGCGCGGCCCAATTGGGCAACGATGCGCGCAACCGCGGCCAGGTGGGCCTGGGCTGGGACCTCGCCCACAACATGGAGCTGGACGTGCAGGCGCGCTACGTCGGCGCGCTGCCCGACCCGCAGGTGCCGGCGTACAGCGCGGTGGACCTGCATTGGGGCTGGCGCATCCGGCCGGACCTCGAGCTGTCCTTCCTGGTGCGCAACCTCAACGACCCGCAGCACGTCGAGTGGGGCGCCGCCGGCAATCGCGCGGAGATCCCGCGCTCCTTCCAGCTGAAGGCCGTCTGGCGCCTGTGAGGCCATGAGCGTCCGCCCTGCCCTGCCCCCCGACCGCGCCCGGCGCCGGCTGCTGGCCGCGGCCGCCGCGCTGCTGCCGCTGGCAGCGGGCGCGCAAGGGCTGGCGCCGCCGCGCGACACGCTGGTGAAGGCGGCCTTCCTGCACAAGTTCGCCAGCTTCGTGGAGTGGCCGCCCGGCGCCTTCCCCAAGGCGGATGCGCCGCTGCGCATCGGCATCCTGGGCGACGACCTGCTGTGGCGCGACCTCAACGAGCTCGCGCACGACCGCGACCGCGACGGCCACCCGGTGCAGGTGGCGCGGCTGGCGCCCGCGGATGCGCTCGCCGGCTTCCACATCCTGTACATCAAGGCGAGCTCGCCGGCGCGCATTGCCGACCTGCTGGCCGGCGTGCCGGAAGGCACCCTGACCATCGCCGATTCGGACGGCGCCCACCCGCGCGGCGCCGTCCTCAGCTTCTACCTGGAGGACGGCCGCGTGCGCTTCGGCGTCTCGCCGGACGCGGCCGCCAGGCAGAAGCTGCGCCTGAGCCCCAGGCTGCTGGCCATCGCGCGGATCGTGCAGTGAACGGCGGCCACGATCGCCGCCTGGTCCTGTGGCTGTCGCTGGCGCAGCTGGTGACCTGGGGCAGCGTCTTCTACACGTTCGCGCTGCTGCTCGGCCCGGTGGAACAGGAACTGGGGTTGACGCGCGCGCAGTCCTCGCTGGCCTTCAGCCTCGCACTCTTTGCCGAGGGCGTGCTGGCCTATCCCGTGGGACGCTGGATCGACCGCGGCCACGAGCGCGCGGTGATGACGGGCGGCTCGCTGCTGGTCGCCGCGGGCCTGGTGCTGCATTCGCAGGTGCACATGGCCGCGGGCTTCTACCTGGCGTGGCTGCTGCTTGGCGCCGCGCTGGCCGCGACGCTCTACACGCCGGTGTTCGCGGTGGTCACGCGCCGCTACCCGGACGACTTCCGCCGCGCGATCATCACGCTCACCTTTCTCGGCGGGCTCGCCAGCAGCGTGTTCATCCCGCTTTCGGCCTGGCTGATCGCCACGCTGGGCTGGCGCCACGCGCTGCTGGTGCTGGCGGCGCTGCACCTGCTGCTGAACGCGCCGCTGCACGCGTGGTGCCTGCGCGATGCGCCGCCGCCGCTGCCCGCGGCGCAGACGCGCGATTCGCCGACGCAGCTGCTGCGCAGCGCGCCCTTCCTGCTGATCACGTTCTTCACCATCGGCATGATGGCCATCACCGCCGCCATCCCGCCGCACCTGATCAGCCTGCTGCGCGAAGGCGGGCTGCCCGAAGGGTGGGTGATCGCGGTGCCTGCCGCCATCGGCGTGGTGCAGGTGCTGGGCCGGCTGCTGCTGTTCTTCTTCGAACACCGCTTCGACCTGCACGTGGCCAACCGCGTCATCCCCTTCCTGATCCCATTGGCACTGGCCGCACTGGTGGCGGGCGCCAGCCATCCGGCGGCGGCGCTGCTGTTCGTGCTGCTCTATGGCATGGGCAACGGCATGCTCACCATCGTCAAGGGCACGGCGATCGCGCAGTACGTGAGCCGCGAACACGTCGCCTCGCTCAATGGCGCCATGGGCATCCCGACTGCGGTGGCGCGTGCCATCTCGCCGGTGCTGCTGGGCGTGCTGTGGACGCGCGAGGCGGGCTACCGCTGGGGGCTGCTGCTGCTGCTGGCCGCGGGCGTGCTCTGCGCGCTGGCGCTGGTGGCCGCCCAGAGGCGCGCGCTGCTTCCGCGCTGAGCGGCCGGCACGCGTTCGTCCAGCGCCCGCGCGCAGGCGGCGCCGAACAGCAGCACCGAGGCGGAGAAGTAGATCCACATCAGCAGCACCACCAGCGAGCCGGCGGCGCCATAGGCCGACACCACCGCCGCCTTCGACAGGTAGGCTGTCAGCAACTGCCGGCCGATCGTGAACAGGATGGCGCCGATGCAGCCGCCGGCCACCAGGCAGCGCATGCGCGGCTGGGGGCCGCCGGACAAACGCATCAGGCCGGTGAAGAGCGCGGCGCAGATGATGAAGGCGACGGCCTCGTTCAGGATGCGCAGCAGCCACTCCAGCAGCGGCCGGTCGCCGGCCCAGCCCGAGAACATGGACAGCAAGGTGGAGACCACCAGCGAGATCAACAGCAGGAAGCCGAACACGAGGATGTAGCCCACGCCGCGCAGCCGCAGCGCGGCGGCGTAGCGGAAGCCGGCCGAGCGGGGCAGCGGCGCACGGCCTTCGGTCCAGACCTTCTCGAGCGCCTGCTGCAGTTCGTTGAAGACGCCGGTGGCGCCGGACAGCAGCACGACGAATCCGACGATGCTGGCGACCAGGCCTTGCGACCCCTGGGTCGAATTGCGCATGGCGTCGGCCAGCAGGCTGGCGCCGCGCTCGCCGATGATGCCGCCGATCTCGTGCACCAGCCCTTGCTCCAGGACCGCCCGGTCCATCCACCAACCGAGCAGCGCCACGATGGCCAGCAGCAGCGGCGCCAGGCTCAGGATGCCGTAGAAGGACATCGCCGCGCTCATGGTGGTGCCGCCGGCGCCGCTCCACAGCGAGCCGGCCCGGAAGAGCGGATCCAGGATGTGCGCCGGCCCCTGCAACCAGCGCGGAAGCTTGTCCTGCCAGGCCATGCGCGCAAGCATGCGCGCCGGCCGGGCTGAAGTCTGTCGGAAGAACCCCGATTACAGGGCAGTGACGTGGTCCTTGTGGACCTTGACGATCTCGCCGGTCTTCCAGCCGGGTTGCGCGGCCTGCTCGAAGCTGCGGACGGTGCCGTTCTTCATCTGCACCTTGGTCACCCAGACTTCCTTGCTGGTGACGTGCTTCTGCACTTCGTTGCCTGCGAAACCGCCCGCAACGGCGCCACCCACGGTGGCGAGCGTCTTGCCGGTGCCGCCGCCGAACTGGTTGCCGACCAGGCCGCCGACCACGGCGCCGCCCACGATGCCGACGGCGCCGCCTTCACCCTTGCGCTTTTCCTTGACGACGGCGGTCACGGCCGCGCAGTCGTCGCAGGAAGCGTGCAGCTTCTTGGCGATGCCGGGCGGCAGGCCGTGGGGGTTGCCTTCGGCCTGGGCGGCGAAGGCGGTGGCGGCCGTAGCGATGACCACGAGAGCGATTGCGAACTTGTTCATGGGGGGACTCCTTCTCCTTGTTTCCCTTCAACGGCTGAGGTTAGCCGCGCGGGGACCGCCCAAGCTCAACAATTCGTGTCATTCGTCACAGATTCGGCGCCAGCAGGCGCTCCAGCAGCGCGACATCCGCGCCGCGACGCCGCGCCTGGTCTTCCAGCTGGTCCTGGCCGATGCGGCCGACATTGAAGTAAGTGCTGGCGGGATGGGCCAGGTAGAAGCCGCTGACGCTGGCCGCCGGCGCCATCGCCATCGACTCGGTGAGCTCCATGCCGATCTCCTGCGGCTGCAGCAGGTCGAACATGTCGCGCTTGACGCTGTGGTCCGGGCAGGCCGGATAGCCGGGCGCCGGGCGGATGCCGCGGTACTTCTCCTTGATCAAGTCCTCGTTGGACAGGCCTTCGTCCGCCGCGTAGCCCCACAGGTCCTGCCGCACGCGTTCGTGCAGCGCCTCGGCCAGCGCTTCGGCCAGGCGGTCGGCCAAGGCCTTCAGCATGATCGCGGAGTAGTCGTCGTGGTCGTCCATGAAGTACTGCACCTTCTTGTCGACGCCCAGGCCCGCCGTCACGGCGAAGGCGCCGACATAGTCCGGCGCCACGCCCTTGGGCGCGACGAAATCGGCAAGGCAGCGGCTCGGACGCGTGACGCCATCGATCACCTGCTTCTCGGTCTGCTGGCGCAGGCCGTACCAGGTGAGCACCGGCTGCTCGCGCTTTTCGTCGGCATAAAGCTGGATGTCGTCGTCGTTGACCGTGTTGGCCGGCCAGAAGCCCATGACCGCATTCGCGCTGAGCCAGCGGCCCTCGATCAGGCGCTTCAACATGCGCTGGCCATCGGAGAACACGCGCACCGCTTCGGCGCCGACGATCTCGTCCTTCAGGATCGCCGGGAACGGCCCGGCCAGGTCCCAGGTCTGGAAGAACGGGCCCCAGTCGATGTAGCGCGCCAGCTCGCCCAGGTCGTAGTTCTTGAACACGCGCCGGCCGATGAACTTGGGCTTCGGCGGCGTGTACGCCTTCCAGGCAAGCGGCGTCCTGTTCTCGCGCGCCTTGGCCAGCGGCCACAGCGGCACCTGCTTCTTGTTGGCGTGCTGCAGCCGCACCTTGTCGTAATCGGCGTTGACCTCGGCGATGTACTTCGCCGCCTGCTCCGACAGCAGGCTCTGGGCCACGCTGACGCTGCGCGAGGCATCCGGCACGTAGACCACCGGGCCTTCGTAGTGCGGCGCGATCTTGACGGCCGTGTGCACGCGGCTGCACGTGGCGCCGCCGATCAGCAGCGGGATCTTCTTGATGCGGAAGTGCTCGTCCTTCTGCATTTCGCTGGCGACGTACTGCATCTCCTCCAGCGAAGGCGTGATCAGCCCCGACAGGCCGACGATGTCCGCGCCCTCGACCTTGGCCTTCGCCAGGATCTCGTGGCAGGGCACCATCACGCCCATGTTCACCACCTCGAAGTTGTTGCACTGGAGGACGACGGTGACGATGTTCTTGCCGATGTCGTGCACGTCGCCCTTGACCGTGGCGATGACGATCTTGCCCTTGGCGCGGACGTCCTCGCCAGCGGCTTCCTGCTGCTTCTTCTCTTCCTCGATATAGGGAATGAGGTGGGCCACGGCCTGCTTCATCACGCGCGCCGACTTCACCACCTGCGGCAGGAACATCTTGCCGGCGCCGAACAGGTCGCCGACGACGTTCATGCCGTCCATCAGCGGGCCTTCGATGACGTGCAGCGGCCGGCCGCCGCTTTTGGCGACGACCTTCTGGTACATCTCCTCGGTGTCGGCGACGATGTGGTCGGTGATGCCGTGCACCAGCGCATGCGCCAGGCGCTGTTCCACGGTGAGCGCGCGCCACTCGTTCTTCTTGGTATCGTCCTTGGCCGCGCCCTTGGCCTGTTCGGCGATTTCCACCAGGCGCTCGCCGGCATCGGGGCGGCGGTTCAGCACCACGTCCTCCACCCGCTCGCGCAGCTGCGGCTCGACCTCGTCGTACACGCCGACCATGCCGGCGTTGACGATGCCCATGTCCATGCCGGCCTTGATGGCGTGGAACAGGAAGACCGTGTGGATGGCTTCGCGCACCGGGTCGTTGCCGCGGAAGGAGAAGCTCACGTTGGAGACGCCGCCGCTGACCTTGGCGCCGGGCAGGTTCTCCTTGATCCACTTCGTCGCTTCGATGAAGTCGACCGCGTAGTTGTTGTGCTCCTCGATGCCCGTGGCGATGGCGAAGATGTTGGGGTCGAAGATGATGTCTTCCGGCGGGAAGCCGACTTCGTCCACCAGGATGCGATAGGCCCTCGCGCAGATCTCGGTCTTGCGCTGGTAGGTGTCGGCCTGGCCCTGCTCGTCGAAGGCCATCACCACGGCGGCGGCGCCATAGCGCTTGACCAGGGTGGCCTGGCGCTTGAACTGCTCCTCGCCTTCCTTCAGCGAGATCGAGTTGACGATCCCCTTGCCCTGCACGCAGCGGAGACCCGCCTCGATGACCTCCCACTTGGAGGAGTCGACCATCACCGGCACGCGGGCGATGTCGGGTTCGCTGGCGATCAGGTTCAGGAAGCGCACCATGGCGGCCTTGCTATCGAGCATGGCCTCGTCCATGTTGATGTCGATGACCTGAGCGCCGTTCTCGACCTGCTGGCGGGCGACCGCCAGGGCCTGTTCGAACTGGCCCGCCAGGATCATGCGGGCGAACGCCTTGGAGCCGGTGACGTTGGTGCGTTCGCCGATGTTGACGAACAGGCTGCCCGGGCCGATGGAGACAGGCTCCAGGCCGGAAAGCTTCATGGGGGCGGGAGGGGTCTGCTGCATGCGCTCACCGTTGGTTGACAAGGGTGAGCGCGGTTGGGGTCCATCTCAAGCCTGACGTCGGGGCCCACCCCATCCGCTGCAGCGCTCCTTGAGCAGGACCGGATTTTACGCGCTACGGCGCCAGCTTGTTCTTGTAGACCTTCCCGTCCTTCATGATCACCAGGAAGTTGCGCTCGGGGTCGGCCACCAGGTTGATGTCCTTCAGCGGGTCGCCGTCGACCAGCAGCAGGTCGGCCAGCGCCCCGTTCTGCACCACGCCGAGCTTGCCGGGATACGGGTTGCGCGGGCCCGACAGCGCGAGCATTTCGCCGGTATTGGCAGTGGCCTGGTTCAGGATCTCGACGTTGCTGAACCACTTGGCCAGCTTGGGCAGCTGCGCGCCCTGGCGCGTTGCCAGCTGGGCGTCGAACAGGATGTCGGTCCCGAAGACGGTCTTGATCTTGTACTTCTTGGCGAAGGTGTAGATGCGGTCCGTGCCTTCCAGCACCTGGCGCAAGCGCGCGTACTGGGGCGAACCCGGCGGCATGCGCGGGATGTCCTCGTCGTCCAGGAAGGGCTGGGTGCTGAGCCAGATGCCCTTCTGCGCCATCAGCTGCGCGGTCGGCTCGTCGATCAGGTGGGCATGCTCGATCACCTTGACGCCGGCGGCGATGGCGCGCTGGGCGGCGACCGACGTGTAGGCATGGACGGCGACGTAGGTGCCGTAGTTCTCCGCCGCTTCGACGGCGGCCCGCAGCTCGGGCTCGGTGAAGGTGGAGACGTCGATCGGGCTGTGCGGCGAGGCGACGCCGCCGCCGGCCATCAGCTTGATCTGCGAAGCGCCCTGGGCCAGCTGCTCGCGCGCGCGCAGGCGCACTTCGTCGGGGTTGTCGGCGATCATGGCGGCGCCGACCTGCTCGATGTGGCTCTGGCCGCTGCCGGTGCGCGGCAGCTCGGTCAGCGAGCGGAAGTCGCCGTGGCCGCCGGTGGTGGTGATCATCGCGCCCGAGGGGTAGATGCGCGGCCCCGGCAGGAGGCCCGCATCGATGGCCTGCTTCAGGCCGAAGGACGGGCCGCCCATGTCGCGCACGGTGGTGAAGCCGCGCATGAGCGTGGCCGTGGCCTCGGCGCCCGCCATCAGGGTGAAGTAGCCGAAGTCGCCGGTGATCATCTCCGCGGGCGTCGGCCGCACGAACATCGTGTGCCAGTGGGCATCGATGAGGCCGGGCATCAGGGTGCGGCCGCCGCCGTCGATGCGCGTGACCCGGCCCAGCCCCTCGGTCGGGATCGCGCCGGTGGAGATCGTGCGGATGACGTTGCCGACCACCAGCACGTTCGAGGGTGCCGACAGGGTAGGCGCCCCGGTGAACACGCGCACGTTGGTGAAGAGCACCCCACTCTCGCCGGGTGGGGCCGCCGGCGCCGCGGCTTGCTGCGCGTGGATCCAGCCAGTCGCCAGGACCGCGACCAGCGCCGTCAGCAGCAGCAGCCAGCGCTGCCAGACGGTGCGGGAAAAAGTGTTCATCTGAATTTCCCCTGAGCGGTCGGGGAGCATCGCGCCGCCGCTCGGGCCCAGCCATTGGACCTTGGTACCTATGTCCAGGCCGCCCTATCCGGCCCGCACGGCGCGACATTTGTTGCGCGCTCCGGCTTGACCACGGGGCCTTAAGTGCCTCTTAAGTTCCTTCCGCGACACTCGCCACCGAGCACAGCGCAGGAGGCGCAAGCAATGAACACCGTCCGCGACCGCATCCCGGTGTCGCAGCTGCAGGACGCACCGGATCCGTCCGACCGCAGCGGCCCGATGTCCCTCTCCCTCATCATTCCCTGCCGCAACGAGGCGCGCAACCTGGCCGTGCTGCTGCCGCAGCTGTGCCAGTGGCTGCCGCGCCTGGCGGCGCGCTGGGAAGTGGTGCTCGTCGACGACGGCAGCACCGACGACACCAGCAAGGTGATGGCCGAGTGGGCGCGCCTGCCAGGCTTCCGCGCGCTGCAGCTGTCGCGCAATTTCGGCAAGGAAGCGGCGCTGACGGCCGGCCTGGAAGCCGCCGCCGGCGACGTCGTCGTGATGATGGACGCCGACCTCCAGCATCCGCCCGCGCTGGTGGAGGAGATGATCGCCCGCTGGCGCGAAGGCGCCGACGTGGTCTACGCCATCCGCGAAAGCCGCGAGGACGAGCCGGCCTTCAAGCGCATCGGCACGCGCATGTTCTACAAGCTGCTGAACCAGTTCCACCGCTTCGAGGTGCCGGAAGGCGCGGGCGACTTCCGCCTGCTCGATCGCCAGGCCGTCAACGCGCTGCTGGCGCTGCCGGAGCGCAACCGCTTCATGAAGGGCCTGTACGCCTGGATCGGCTTCAAGGCCGTGCCCCTGCCCTACATGCCGGCGCCGCGCGCCCACGGCCGCACGCACTTCAGCAAGCGCAGCCTGTTCCGCCTGTCCATCGACGGCCTGACGGCCTTCGCCAACTGGCCGCTGCGCATCGTCGGGGCGCTGGGCGTGCTGCTCGCGCTGGCGTCCTTTGCCTACGGCGGCTACCTCACCTTCCTGTACATGCTGTACGGGCACAACATCTCGGGCTGGACCACGATCGTGGTGGCGCTGATGCTGTTCTCCGGCGTGCAGATGATCTTCCTCGGGATCATCGGCGAGTACATCGCCCGCATCTTCGAGGAAGTGAAAGGCCGCCCGCTTTACCTGGTGCGGCGTGAACTCGGACAGGGCCTGGCGGCACAGACACGGTGAAGAAATTCCTGCAAGTTTCCTGGGCGCCGCTGGCGCTCGCCATCGCCTGGCTGGCGTTCACCATCTGGGCGCGGCCGCTGGCCGTGCCGGACGAAGGCCGCTACGTCGGCGTGGCCTGGCACATGCTCACCAGCGGCAACTGGCTGGTGCCCGAGCTCGATGGCCTGCCCTACTTCCACAAGCCGCCGCTGTTCTACTGGATCACGGCCGGCGCGCTGGGCCTGTTCGGCCCGCATGAATGGGCGGCGCGGCTGGCGCCGCTGGCAGGCGCAACGCTCGGCGCGGTGTCGCTGTTCCTGTTCGCGCGCCGCTGGTTCGGCGAGCGCGAGGCCCGGCTGGCATTGCTGGCGCTGGTGACGCAGCCGCTGTTCTTCCTGGGCGGCCAGTACGCCAACCTGGACATGCTGGTGGCCGGCTGCATCACCGCCACCGTGCTGGCTGTCGCACACGCGGCGCTGGTGCAGGAGCAAGGGCAGCGCGCGTCCGGCGCGCTGGCGGCCGGTTACCTGTTCGCTGCGCTGGGCGTCCTGGCCAAAGGCCTCATCGGCCTGGTGCTGCCCGGGCTGGTGATCGTGGCGTGGCTGCTGCTGCGCCGGCAATGGCGCGTGTTGCTGAAGCTGTTCTGGCTGCCGGGCATCGTGCTGTTCCTCGTGGTGGCCGGGCCCTGGTTCATCGCCATGCAGCAGCGCTTCCCGGAGTTCAACCACTACTTCTTCGTGGTGCAGCACTTCTCGCGCTTCGCCACCGCCGGCTTCAACAACAAGCAGCCCTGGTTCTTCTACGTCGTGGTGCTGGGCGTGCTGGCGCTGCCCTGGTCGGCCTGGATGCTGGCCGGCCTGCGGCGCGGCATGCTGGCCGAACCGGGCCGCGGCGCGCTGCGCCTGCTGCTGTGGGTGTGGCTGCTGGCGATCCTCGGCTTCTTCTCGCTGCCGGCCTCCAAGCTGGTGGGCTACATCTTCCCCGCCACCGTGCCGCTGGCCCTGCTGGCCGCGGACAGCTTCGTGCGCCGCGCCGGCAGTGCACGCGCCAACATGCTGTGGCGCGCCGGCGCCGCCGTGGCGGTGGTGGTGTGCGTGGCGGCGGTGGTGGGCGTGACGGTGGTCGCGCCCGGCTCCAACCTGGCGCTGGCCCGGGCCCTGCGCTCGCAGCTGCAGCCCGGCGACCAGGTGGTGTTCCTGCATGGCGCCTACTTCGACATGCCGTTCAACACGCGTCTCCGGGCGCCGGTGATGGTGGTGGACGACTGGGACGATCCCTCCGTCTACCAGCGCGACAACTGGCGCAAGGAGCTGGCGGACGCCGGCCACTTCGCGCCGGACGAGGCCCGGCGCCTGCTGCGCAAGCCGGCGGAAGTGCCGCAGATCCTGTGCGGGCCCGCCGTCACCTGGGTGGTGGGCAGCGTCGATGAGGCTTCGCGCTACGAGGCGCTGCGCGGCTCGCAGCAGGTGGCCACGGCCAAGAAGACGGCGCTATGGCGCGTCAAGCCGGGGACTTGCGCCGGAAAGCCCAGCGCGAACTCAGCAGATAAGTCATGATCGCCACGCCGACGAGGACCAGCGCCAGCAGCACGTCGTAGCGCACCGCGACGAAGTGCAGCAGGATCGCATAGCTGGACTCGTTGGCGAGGAAGCCGAGCAGCGAGATCAGGAAGAAGCGCGGCAGGGCATGCAGCACCGGCGTGCCATGGCCGCGGAAGGTCAGCAGCGACTGCCCGCAGAACGACACGATGAAAGCAACGAGCCACCCGCCCACATTGGCCACCAGCGGCGCCCAGCCCAGGCGCTCGACGAGCAGCACCACCATGCCGAAGTGCACGGCAGCCGCGGTGCAGCCGACGAACACGAACCAGGCGAGCCGAATGACGGTGGCTTTCATGCGGTGCGGAGGCTGAAGCGATGCGCGTGCTGGAACGCCGCATCGCGGTCTGCGTGGACGACTACGGCCTGGACGCCGGGGTCGACGAGGCGGTGCTGCGGCTCGCCGTGGCGGGACGCATCAGCGCCACCAGCTGCATGACCGGGGCGCCGCACTGGCAGGAGGGCGCGGCGCTGCTGCGCGAAGTGGCGCCTACGCGCTTCGACGCCGGCCTCCACCTGGACCTGACCGAACACCCCTTCGACGCGCGCCTGCGCAAGCCGCTGGAGCAGTGGATTGCCCGCAGCTACCTGGGCCTGGTCCCGCGCGCCGCGCTGCGCGCCGAGATCGAACGCCAGCTCGACGCCTTCGAGCAGGCGCTGGGCCGGGCGCCCGCCCACGTGGACGGCCACCAGCACGTCCACCAGCTGCCCTGGATACGCGGCACGCTGCTGGCGGTGCTGGAGGCGCGCTACCGCGGCGGCAGCCGGCCCTGGCTGCGCAGCACGCGCCGCACGGCGGGCGAGCCGGCCCGCAAGGCCTGGCTGATCGAGACGCTGGGCGGCCGCGCCTGGGCGCGGGCAGCCGCCGACAAGGGCTACAGGGTGAACAGGCATCTGCTGGGGGTGTATGACTTCCGCGGTGGGGCGGACCGCTATCTTGCCCTGTTGGCGGACTGGCTCGCCGCCAGCACCGACGGCGACCTGCTGATGTGCCATCCGGCGCTGGGTACACCGGTGACCGACCCGATCGCGCCGGCGCGGCGCAACGAGTACGAGGTGCTGGCCGGCCCGGAGTTCGCCGAGCTGCTGGCGCGGCTCGGCCTGCGGGTGGTGCCCTTCAGCCGGATGCCGGCCTAAGCCGCGTCCTTGTAGAAGAACTCCCGCTTCACCGTGCGCGTGGGCAGCGGCTGCACCGCCTGCACGATGGCGCCGATGTGCTCCGGCGTCGTGCCGCAGCAGCCGCCGATGATGTTGACCAGCCCCTCGGCGGCGAACTCGCGCAGCAGGCGCGAGGTGTCTTCCGGCGTCTCGTCGAAGCCGGTCTCGCTCATGGGGTTGGGCAGCCCCGCGTTGGGGTAGCAGCTGATGAAGGTCTCGGGGGCGATCCGGTTCAGCTCCTGGATGTAGGGCCGCATCAGCGCGGCACCCAGGGCGCAGTTCAGGCCGATGGCCAGCGGCTGCGCGTGCCGCACGCTGTACCAGAAGGCGCTGACGGTCTGGCCGCTGAGGATGCGGCCGGAGGCATCGGTGACGGTGCCGCTGATGATCACCGGCAGCCGCTCGCCGGTCTCGGCGAACACTTCCTCGATCGCAAACAGCGCCGCCTTGGCGTTGAGCGTGTCGAAGATGGTCTCCACCAGCAGCAGGTCGGCCCCGCCTTCCATCAGGCCTTCGACCTGCTCGTGGTAAGCCGCGCGCAGCTGCTCGAAATCGACGTTGCGCGCGCCGGGGTCGTTGACGTCCGGGCTGATGCTGGCCGTGCGCGGGGTCGGGCCCAGGGCGCCGGCCACGAAGCGCGGCTTGTCGGGCGTGGAGAACTTGTCGGCGGCCTGGCGCGCCAGCTTCGCCGCAGCGACGTTCATCTCGCGCGCCAGGTGGCCCAGGCCGTAGTCGTCCTGGGCGACCGAGTTGGCGCCGAAGGTGTTGGTCTCGATCATGTCGGCGCCGGACGCGAGGTAGCCCTCGTGGATGTCGCGGATCACGTCCGGGCGGGTCAGCACCAGCAGGTCGCTGTTGTTCTTCAGGTCTTTGGGGTGGTCCTTGAGGCGTTCGCCGCGGAAGTCCGCCTCGGTGAGCTTGAAGCGCTGGATCATGGTGCCCATGGCCCCGTCCAGGATGACGATGCGCTTTTCGAGCAGGCCCGGGAGGGCCTGGCCACGGGTATAGATCACAGGTTTCATGGTCGGCCAATTCTAAGAACAAAGCGTTGAGCCCTCAGGCTCACCGACAATTCAGGCTTGTCCATCCCGCTCACCATCCTCAAGGACGTCTTCGGCTACACCGCCTTCCGCGGGGCCCAGGCGCAGATCGTCGACCACGTCGTCGCCGGCGGCGACGCCCTGGTGCTCATGCCCACCGGCGGCGGCAAATCGCTGTGCTACCAGGTGCCGGCCCTGGCGCGGCAGCAGGCCGGCCAGGGTGTCAGCATCGTGGTGTCGCCCCTCATCGCGCTGATGCACGACCAGGTGGGGGCGCTGCACGAGGTGGGCGTGAAGGCCGCCTTCCTCAATTCCACGCTGAGCGGCGAGGAGGCCAACGCGGTCGAAAGGCAGCTGCTGCGCGGCGAACTGACGCTGCTGTACGCCGCGCCCGAACGGGTGGCCACGCCGCGCTTCCTGTCGCTGCTGGACGGCCTGTACCAGAAGCGCCAGCTGGCCCTGTTCGCCATCGACGAGGCGCATTGCGTCAGCCAGTGGGGCCACGATTTCCGGCCGGAGTACCGGGCGCTGGCCGTCTTCCACGAGCGCTATCCCGGCGTGCCGCGCATCGCGCTGACGGCCACGGCGGACGACACCACCCGCGCCGACATCGTGCAGCACCTGCAGCTGGACGAGGCGCAGCAGTTCGTCAGCAGCTTCGACCGCCCCAACATCCGCTACTCCATCGCGGAGAAGAAGGACGCCACCCAGCAGCTGCTGCGCTTCATCGAGCGCGAGCACGCCGGCGAAGCGGGCATCGTCTACTGCCAGTCGCGCAAGCGGGTGGAGGAGATCGCCGAGCTGCTGTGCCGGGAAGGCATGGACGCCTTGCCCTATCACGCGGGCCTCGACTCCGAGGTGCGGCAAAAGCACCAGGACCGCTTCCTGCGCGACGAGGGCGTGGTGATGACGGCCACCATCGCCTTCGGCATGGGCATCGACAAGCCGGACGTGCGCTTCGTCGCCCACCTGGACCTGCCGAAGAACATCGAGGGCTACTACCAGGAAACGGGCCGCGCCGGCCGCGACGGCCTGCCGTCCGACGCCTGGATGGCCTACGGCCTGCAGGACGTCGTCAACCAGCGCCGCATGATCGACGAGAGCCCCGCGGCGGAGGAATTCAAGCAGGTGCTGCGCGGCAAGCTCGATGCATTGCTGGCGCTGGCCGAGGCCACCGATTGCCGGCGGGTCCGCCTGCTGTCCTATTTCGGCGAGGCGTCCGAGCCCTGCGGCAACTGCGACAACTGCCTGAACCCGCCCGACATGTGGGACGGCACGGAAGCGGCGCGCATGCTGCTGTCCACCGTCTACCGCGTGCAGCAGGCCAGCGGCATCAGCTTCGGCGCCGGCCACGTCATGGACATCCTGCGCGGCAAGGAGACCGAGAAGGTGACCCAGCGCGGGCACCAGAAGCTGTCCACCTTCGGCATCGGCGCGGCCTTCAGCGAGCAGCAGCTGCGCGGCGTGCTGCGGCAGCTCATAGCCACCGGCACGCTGGCGGTGGACGCGTCCGCCTTCAACACGCTGCACCTCACGGCGGAATCCCGCTCGGTGCTGAAGGGCGAGCGCCAGGTGCTGCTGCGCGAGTCGATCAACCAGCCGGCGTCCCGCTCGCGCAGCCGGGGCGGCAAGACGCCCGCCGCGGTGGCCGTGGCGGCCGGCCTCAGCGGCCCGGGCCAGCAGCGCTTCACGGCGCTGAAGACGTGGCGCGCGGAAGTGGCGAAGGCGCACAACCTGCCGGCGTACATCATCTTCCCGGACGCCACGCTGGCGGCGATCGCGGCGCTGAATCCAGGTTCGCTGGACGACCTGATGGAAGTGAGCGGGATCGGGGCGAAAAAGCTGGACAGCTATGGGACGCAGGTGCTGGACGTGCTGCAGGCGCTGGCCTGAGTTGTCATTGCACGAACCCGATGCTGCGCGCCTCGCGCACTTCGGGCTTGATGCGGTGCTCGGACTCCAGCTGCTCCATGAATTCCTCGGGCGTGAAGGCCGTCGCCAGGATCTCCACCTGCCGCTTCACCGCCGCGAAGTCGCCGGGCGCCAGCTGGTCCAGCCTGGCCAGGCGCGCGGACAGCGCGGGTAGCAGCAGCGACGCATCGCCGCCCATCGCCTCGGTGACGAACATCTTCTCGCGCTGGACCGCCGTCAGTGCCTTGAACTTGATCTTGAAGGCGAAGCGCCGCAGCGCGGCCTGGTCGATGCGGTCCATCAGGTTGGTGGTGCAGACGAAGATGCCGGCGAAGCGCTCCATGCCCTGCAGCATCTCGTTGACCTCGGTCACCTCGTAGGTGCGCTGGGCGCCGCGCCGGTCCTGCAGGAAGGAATCCGCTTCGTCCAGCAGCAGCACGGCCTGCTCGCTCTCGGCTTCGCGGAACATGGCGGCCATGTTCTGTTCGGTCTCGCCGACGAACTTGCTCATGAGGTCGCTGGCCTGCTTCACCAGCAGCGGCTTGTCGAGCGCGCGGGCGATGTGTTCGGCCAGCGCCGTCTTGCCGGTGCCGGGCGCGCCATAGAAGCACAAGGTGCCGTGGCCGCGCGCCTTCAGCGCCTCGACGATGCGCGGCACCTCGAAGCGCGACTCCACGTTCAGCATCGCGAGGTCATAGGTCGTGACGCAGCGGCGCGTGCCGCTTTCGCCGCTGCGGTTGCCCAGGGCCTGATCGGCGTTGCGCAGTTGCCGATCGATCAAGGCCTCCGCCGTCGCGCCTTGCTCGCCCGCCAGGCCGGCGAAGCGCACCGCCGTGCGGATCTGCGCCGGCGTCAGGCCCTTGCGCTCTGTGAGCCGCGCGACGAAGGCTTCCGACACCTGCACGCCATCCAGCGTCTTGCGCACCAGGCCTTCGCGCGCGCCGGGCGGCGGCGACTTCAGCTCCAGGTGGTAGGCGAAGCGGCGCCGGAAGGCGGGGTCGATCTGCTCGATGCGGTTGGTGACCCAGATGGTCGGCACCGGGTTCGACTCCAGGATCTGGTTGACCCAGGCCTTGCCGCTCACGCTGCCCGAAGGCGGCGCCACCACCTGTTCGGCGCGCGCCATCATCTGCGCCGCCTCGTTGGAGATCGGCGGGAAGACATCCTCGACTTCGTCGAACAGCAGCGCGGCCTGCGCGCTGCCTTTCAGGAACACCTGCGCGATCTGCAGCGAGCGGTAGCGGTCGCGGCCGCTCAGGGAGTTGCCATCGCGGTCCGCGTATTCCACCTCGAACAGCTCCAGCCCCGCGGCCTGCGCCACCACCTTGGCCAGCTCGGTCTTGCCGGTGCCGGGCGGGCCATACAGCAGCACGTTGACGCCCGGCTCCTTGCGCGCCACGGCGTTGCGCAGCAGCGAGCGCAGCATGCGGCCGTCTTCGTCCACGAAGGAGAAGTCGGACAGCGTCAGCTCGCTCTTGGCCGAAGGCCGCGTGAACACCGCCATCAGTTCGCTCTGGTCGCGGTATTCGCGCATCAGCACCGGCGGCAGCTTTTCGCTGACCTTCATCAGGTCCGCGAGGTCGGTGATGTTGTGTTCGGAGATCAGGTTCTCGACGAGGCCGATGCGCTCCAGGCGCGAGCCGGCGCGCAACGCTTCGCCCACTTCGGCGGCGTTGACGCCGGCGACCTCCGCGATGGCCGCATAAGCCTCAGGCGCGTTGTTCACCTTGAATTCGACCAGCAGGCTGCGCAGGTCGCGCTGGTAGCGCGCCAGGGTTCCATAGAGCAGCAGCGCGCGCTCCGCCTTGTTCAACTGCAGCAGGTTGGCCAGCGCGTCGATGTTCTTCTCCACCAGGGTGGAGTGCTTCTTGAGCGCGTGCGTCAGCCACTCGCCGGTGACGGTGAGCACCGACAGCAGGTCCTTGGGCTGGTCCTTGGCGTATTCGTCCAGGTAGAAGAACAGCGTGCCTTCTTCGTAAGGCCCGCGCCAGACGCCGTGCCGGTCCAGGAATTCGCGGATGGCCAGCGACTCGTGGCCCCGCCAGAACTCGTTGTCCCTGCAACGCCGGCCGAGGAATTCGCGCAGGCGCTCCAGCGAAGGCGCCGGCCACACCAGGTGGCGGCCGGCCAGCGACAGCAGGCCATTGAGGTCGCGGCGCACATTGAACTTGGCGCCCTGCTTGGCGGCGAGCGTCAGCACGAAGTGCGAGCACATCAGGTCCAGCACCGGCGCGTCCTTGAGACCCGGTGAGGGCAGCAGCTGCACATCGAGCGAACGCTTGGCCAATGAACCTCCCTCCGGGTGGTGGCGCAACGATAACGCGGGTCGATGCTACATGGAAGACGCCGCCGGTGGGCGCCGCACGGCGGGCCGGGCCTCCGTGCAGAATGGGGACATGCTGGGACTTCCGGAAATCCGCCAAGCCGCCGTCCGCCTCCAAGGGCAGGTGCTGAACACCCCCTGCGTGGAATCGAAGACGCTGTCGGAAATCGCCGGCTGCCAGGTGTTCCTGAAGTTCGAGAACCTGCAGTTCACCGCCTCCTTCAAGGAGCGGGGCGCCTGCAACAAGCTGGCCCAGCTCAGCGATGAGGAAAGGCGGCGGGGCGTCATCGCCATGAGCGCCGGCAACCATGCCCAGGGCGTGGCTTACCACGCACAGCGGCTCGGGCTGCGGGCCGTGATCGTGATGCCGCGCTTCACCCCGGGCGTGAAGGTGGAACGCACCCGCAGCTTCGGCGCGGAGGTCGTGCTGCACGGCGACACGCTGGAGGAAGCCAGCACCCATGCGCGGACGCTCGCGCAGGAGCAGGACCTCACCTTCGTGCACCCTTACGACGACGCGGACATCATCGCCGGCCAGGGCACGGTAGGCATCGAAATGATGGAGGCCGTGCCGCAGCTGGACATGCTGGTGGTGGCGGTCGGCGGCGGCGGCCTGATCGCCGGCGTCGCCGCAGCGGCCAAGGCGTTGAAGCCATCGATCCAGGTGGTCGGCGTGCAGGCACTGCGCTTTCCCAACATGTTCAACGCCGTCAAGCACTCCATGCTGCCGCAGGGTGCCTCGACCATTGCCGAGGGCATTGCCGTCGGTCGGCCGGGCACCCTGACGCACCAACTGGTGGAGCGCTACGTCGATGACCTGGTGCTGGTCGACGAGGGAGACCTCGAGGCCGCCATCGTGACCTTGCTGGACATCGAGAAGACGCTGGTCGAAGGCGCCGGCGCGGCACCGCTGGCCGCGCTGATGAAGGAGCCGGCGCGCTTTGCCGGCCGGAAGGTCGGGCTGGTGCTCGGCGGCGGCAACATCGACCCCATGCTCCTCGCGGCCATCATCCAGCGCGGCCTGGTGCGCGCCGGGCGGTTGACGCGCGTGCGCGTGTGCGCGCGCGACGTGCCCGGCTCGCTCGCGCGCATCACGGCGGTGGTCGGCGAGGCCGGCGCCAACATCGACGAAGTGCATCACCAGCGCGCCTTCACCGCGCTGGCGGCGCAGAACGTGGAGATCGAGTTCGTGCTGCAGACCCGCGGCCGCTCGCACATCGAGGCGGTGCTGCAGGCCCTGCGCGCCGCCGGCTTCGAGGCGGAGGAACAGCGATGACGGTGGATACGCACACGCTCGATGCGGCGCTGGCCGAGTACTTCGCGCCCTGGGTGCAGGCGCTCGGCCTGAAGGCAGAGAACGTGGACGCGGACAGCGTCACCTTGCGGCTGCCGCAGAACGCGCAGCTGGCGCGCCACGGCGGCATGCTGTGCGGCCAGGCCATGATGGCCGCGGCCGATACGGCGATGGTGATGGCCCTCATCGCGCAGTCCGGCGCCTTCCGGCCCTGCACCACCGTGCAGATGAACACCAGCTTCCTCAAGCCGCTGTCCGGCCAGGATGCGCTGGTGCAGGCGCGGGTGCTGCGCAGCGGCAAGACCCTGGCCTTCGGCGAAATCGACATCCGCGGCGCCGAGGACGGCAAGAGCGTCTGCCGCGCCAGCACCACTTACGCACTGCTGTGACGGAATTCACATGGCCGCTTGCTAAAATAAGTTCCAACCCAAGAACAGAGGTGACCATGTCCAGCAGCCCCCATGAGCCGCACAACGAGTTCGAGCCGCAAGACGCCGTGGAAGCGGTGGTGCCCGTGATCCCGATCGTGCTGCCGCTGGTCGGCGGCGTGCTGATGTTCCTGCTGGCGTTCATCGCCATCTACATGGCCTGACGCGCAAAGCGCTTCCAGAGTTACCCGGATGCCCCCGGTGCCGCCAGGCCCGGGGGCATCGCCTTTTTCGGCTCGGCCAGGGTGTATGCATAAGGTCATGCTTCTTTTGCATGGAATCGCCTTGGCCCAGCAGGTGTCCTTCCTAAAATAAGCGTTCCAGCCAAGCCTGCTTTCAAAAGGGCGCCCCGTGCCACGGCTCCCTTTTGAAAACACGTTTTCAAACTAGGAGCTTTTTGCCCATGAACTCTCCCGTCATGCAGGGCCTGAACGTGAAGGCGCCCGCCTTCGTCAAGAACGCCAAGCTGATCGCCTGGGTGGCCGACATGGTCGCCCTGTGCAAGCCGGACCAGGTGTACTGGTGCGACGGCAGCCAGGAGGAATACGACCGCCTGTGCCAGCAGCTGGTCGACGCCGGCACCTTCAAGAAGCTGAACGCCGCCAAGCGCCCCGGCTCCTACCTGGCCTGGTCGGACCCGACCGACGTCGCCCGCGTGGAAGACCGCACCTTCATCTGCTCGCAGAAGAAGGAAGACGCCGGCCCGACCAACAACTGGATGGCGCCCAATGAAATGCGCGCCACCCTGCAGCCCCTGTTCGACGGCTGCATGAAGGGCCGCACGATGTACGTCGTGCCCTTCTCCATGGGCCCGCTCGGCTCGCCCATCGCCCACATCGGCATCGAGCTGTCCGACAGCCCGTACGTCGCCGTGAACATGCGCATCATGACCCGCATGGGCAAGGCCGTGTACGACGTGCTGGGCGTGGACGGCGAGTTCGTGCCCTGCGTGCACACCGTCGGCGCGCCGCTGCAGGCTGGCCAGAAGGACGTGTCCTGGCCCTGCAACAAGACCAAGTACATCGTGCACTACCCCGAGACGCGCGAGATCTGGTCCTATGGCTCCGGCTACGGCGGCAACGCCCTCCTGGGCAAGAAGTGCTTCGCGCTGCGCATCGCCTCCACCATGGGCCGCGACCAGGGCTGGCTGGCCGAGCACATGCTGATCCTGGGCGTGACCAAGCCGGACGGCAAGAAGTACCACGTCGCCGCGGCCTTTCCGTCCGCCTGCGGCAAGACCAACTTCGCCATGCTGATCCCGCCCCAGGGCTTCCAGGGCTGGAAGGTCACGACCATCGGTGACGACATCGCCTGGATCAAGCCGGGCGCCGACGGCCGCCTGTACGCCATCAACCCGGAAGCGGGCTACTTCGGCGTCGCCCCCGGCACCAACACGCTGACCAACCCCAACTGCATGGCCAGCCTGGACAAGAACGTCATCTTCACGAACGTGGCGCTGACGGACGACGGCGACGTGTGGTGGGAAGGCATGGGCGACGCGCCCGCGCACCTGGTCGACTGGCAGGGCAAGGACTGGACGCCGCAGATCGCCAAGGAAACCGGCGCCAAGGCCGCCCACCCGAACGCGCGGTTCACCGTGTCCGCCATCAACAACCCCGCGCTGGACGACGCCTGGGACGACCCGAAGGGCGTGGCGATCGACGCCTTCATCTTCGGCGGCCGCCGCTCGACGACCGTGCCGCTGGTGACCGAGGCGCAGGACTGGGTGGAAGGCGTGTACATGGCTGCCACCATGGGCTCCGAGACCACCGCCGCGGCCGCCGGCCAGCAAGGCGTGGTGCGCCGTGACCCGTTCGCCATGCTGCCCTTCACCGGCTACAACATGAGCGACTACTTCCAGCACTGGCTGAACCTGGGCGCCAAGCTGCAGGCGTCCGGCGCCAAGCTGCCGAAGATCTACACGACCAACTGGTTCCGCAAGGGCGACGACGGCAAGTTCGTGTGGCCCGGCTACGGCGAGAACATGCGCGTCCTGAAGTGGATGATCGACCGCATCGAAGGCTCGGCCCAGGGCGAGAAGCACGTCTTCGGTGTCAGCCCGAGCTATGGCGAGCTGAACTGGGAAGGCCTGAACTTCAGCAAGGAGCAGTTCGCCAAGGTGATCGGCATCGACCTCGCCGACTTCCGCAAGGAACTGGACCTGCACCAGGAGCTGTTCCAGCAGCTGGCGCACAACCTGCCGAAGGAACTGACGGCGCACAAGGCGCAGATCGAGAAGCGCCTGGCGGCCTGATCCCCGCAGCACTTGAAAAAGGCCACCGCAGGTGGCCTTTTTTCTTTCAATGCCGCGCGTGCGCCGCGGCCCCCTCCAGGCCGTTCATGCCCGGCATGCCGATGTCCAGCAGCAGCGGTTTGCAATGGCCGCGCGGAACTTCAGCGAGGGATCTGGCTCATGCATGGGCAGCGAAACCAGCCGTCGCTCAGCGCGGATGCAAGCAGGTGTAGCCGCCGCGGACCACGCGCGACGCTGATCCGCCACAATGTTCCCTCTGCCCATGAACGCCATGCCCACCAAGAGTTTCTTCCTCGCCCCGCTCGTCGTCGCCATCGCAGCGGGCACCCTGCTTCCCAGCGCGGCGTCCTTCGCCGCCCCGCACCACCCGGCCAAGGCCGCCCACAAGAAGGCCGCGGCCGAAGCGCCCGCGGCGCCGTCCGCCCCCGGACAGACCGCCGTGGCCGGCGGCGCGCCCTCGCTGCCCGCCAAGGCCTGGCTGCTGATGGATTTCGACTCCGGCCAGGTGCTCGCCTCGGCCAACGCCGACGAGCCGCTGCCGCCGGCCTCGCTGACCAAGATGATGACCAGCTTCCTGGTCGAACAGGCGCTGCGCTCGGGCAAGCTCAAGAAGGACGACCTGGTCACCGTCAGCCAGAACGCCTGGTGCCGCGGCTCCAGCACCGAGTCGTGCATGTACCTGCCGCTGAACGGCCAGGCGACGGTGATCGACCTGCTGCGCGGCATCATCATCCAGTCGGGCAACGACGCGTCCAAGGCGATCGCCGAGCACATGGCCGGCTCCGAAGAGGGCTTCGCCAAGCTGATGAACGCCGAGGCCCAGCGCCTGGGCATGACGCACACGCACTTCGTCAACGCCACCGGCCTGCCCGACCCCGAGCACAAGTCCTCGGCGCGAGACCTCGCCATCCTGGCCCGCGCGATCATCAAGGACAGCGCCGACTACTACCCGATCTACGCGGAACGCGAGTTCAAGTACAACGGCATCAAGCAGGGCAACCGCAACGCGCTGCTCTATACCGACCCCACGGTCGATGGCCTGAAGACCGGCCACACCGAAGCGGCGGGCTACTGCCTGGTCACTTCGTCCAAGCGCAACGGGATGCGCCTGATCACGGTCATCCTGAACACCAACAGCGCCCAGGCGCGTGCCGATGAAACCCGCACGCTGCTCGGCTGGGGTTACAGCAACTTCGAGAAGGCGACCCCCATCCAGCCGAACACGGTGGTGGGGACGGCCAAGGTCAGCTTCGGCAAGGCCGACACCGTGGCCGCGGGCCTGGGCTCGCCCTGGTCCCTGACCGTGCCGCGCGGCCAGCAGGTGCAGACCGCGGTGCAGCTCAATCCTGCGCTGGAAGCGCCGGTCGCCAAGGGCGCCGTGGTCGGCAAGGTGGTGGCAACCTCCAACGGCAAGCCGGTGGGCGAAGCGCCGCTGGTGGCGCAGGCCGACGTGGAACGCGCGGGCTTCATGCTGCGCGCCTGGCAGCACGTGGCCAAGCTGTTCGGCAAGTAAAAACAAAAAGGCCCCAGTCCAGGACTGGGGCCTTCGGCGAAACTTTTCAGGACGGACTCAGGAGGCCTGCCCGCTGGAGCGCCGGCGCAGCCAGGCTTCCTGGCGCTGCAGCTGCCTTTGCACGGCGCGGCGGTGCGACCAGGCATCGAGCCGGCGCAGCAGCGGCGGCGGGATCAGCCGGAACAGCGGGCCGACCCAGGTCGCCGGTGCAAGCAGGCTCACAGTCGCCTCGCTTCAGTAGAAGTTGCGCAGGTCGCGCTCGGCGGACTGGCTCATCGCGCGGCTCAGGTCGGCCATCACGCGGGCGTCCTGCAGGGCGACGGACCAGAGGCGCTCGTCTTCACGGCGCTGCTTGTGGGCAGCGGCTTGGGCTTCCAGCACGGCGCCGATCTTGGCGACGGCGCGGGTGACGGGCTGGCCAACCAGGGCCAGGGCGCCGACGATGATGTTGGCCACCAGGTTGCCGGCGGCTTGGGCGCCAGCCGTCTTGCGGATCATGCGCTCGACGCCGACGCTGGATTGTTCGATTTGGATGAAACCTGCCATGACTCTTCCCCTTTTGACTACGCTTGTGGCGGAATTGCCGGGTGCGTGGGATGAATACTAGGGTCTACCCTGATATTTAGCTACTTTAGATTAGTGATACGTATCATTCACTAATCGTATGTCTGTAACACCCAACTTCCGCACCCTCGACCTGAACCTGCTGCGGGTCTTCGACCAGGTGATGGCCGAGCGCAACCTGACCCGCGCCGCCCGCAACCTGGCCATGACCCAGCCGGCGGTCAGCAACGCCCTGAACCGGCTGCGCGAGGGCCTGGGCGACCGCCTGGTCACCCGCAGCGGCTACGGCGTCGAGCCCACTCCGCGGGCGCTGGCGCTGTGGCCCGCCATCGCGGACGCCTTGCGGCAACTGGAAAGCGCCATCACGCCGGGCGATTTCCAGGCCTCGACGGCCACCAACACCTTCACCCTTGCCATGGCCGACGCTACAGCGGCGATGCTGATGCCGGGCCTGGTGGAGATCCTGGAACGCGACGCCCCGGGCGTCTCGATGCGGACGGTGCCGCTCACCACGCGCGACCCGCGGCGGCTGCTGGACGAAGGCCAGATCGACGTCGCCGTGGGCTTCTTCCCCGCGGTGCTGGCCGACCTCACTGCGCAGGCGCAAGCCGGCAGCATCCCCGCCTTCGATCACCAGCGCCTGTATGAGGGCGAGTACGTCTGCGTGATGCGCAAGGACCACCCGCTGGCGAGCGGGCCGATGACCTTGAAGCGCTATCTGTCCGCGCGCCACATGCTGGTGAGCTTTTCGGGACGCCCCTTCGGGTTCATGGACGAGGCACTCGCGTCACTGAACGAGACGCGGCGGGTCGTGCTGACGGTCAACCAGTTCTTCACGGCCGGCCGGGTGGTGGTGAACTCCGACCTGCTCACCGTGCTGCCGCGGCACTTCGTGGAGGCCACGGGCCGCGCCGATCAGTTCGCGCTGCGCGAACTGCCTTTCGAAGTGGCGCCGGTGCACGTCGACGCGCTGTGGATCCGCCGCATGGGCCAGCGCAGCGACCACGCCTGGCTGCGGGTGGCGCTGGACGCGGCGGCGAAGGAGGCGTTCTCCTAGGGCGCGGGACATGGACGGCGGCACGGGGCTTGCGTACGCTGGTCCGCAGGAGGCCCTACGCATGTCCACATCCCGCCGAACCATCCTGCGTGCCATGGCCGGCAGCGCCGCCGCGGCCACCCTGCCCGTCTTCGCGGCCTGGCCCGAGCGGCCGATCAAGGTCGTCGTCACCTTCCCGCCGGGCGGCGCCAGCGACATCGTCGCGCGCCAGCTGGGCGAGCAACTGGCCGGCAAGCTGGGCCAGGCCATCGTCATCGACAACCGCCCCGGCGCCGGTGGCAGCGTCGGCGGGCTGGTCGTGCACCAGGCCGCGCCCGATGGCTACACGCTGATGCTGTCCAACTCCACGCCGATCTCGATCGGCCCCTTCGCGCTGGACAAGCAGCCTTATGACCCGGTGGAAGGCTTCACGCACATCGCGCTGATCGGCTCCGCGCCCTGCGTCGTGATGGCGAATCCCAAGACCGGCTTCAAGACCCTCACCGACCTGGAAGCCGCGGCGAAGAAGGCCGGGCGCATGGACTTCGGCTCCGGCGGCCCGGCGTCCATCGGCCACATCTACGGCGAGCTGATGAAGGCCAACCTCGGCATCAACATGGTGCACGTGCCTTACCGCGGCGGCGCGCCCATGACGACGGACCTGATCGCCGGCGTCGTGCCGGTGGGCATCGATGTGGTGACGGCCTTCGTGCAGTACTTCAAGGCCGGCCAGCTGGTGCCGCTGGCGGTGACCTCCGCCAATCGTTCGCCGCTGGTGCCCGATGTGCCGAGCGTCGTGGAGAGCGGCCATCGCCAGCTGGTGCTGGACAACTTCTTCGGCCTGTCCGGTCCACCGAAGATGCCGGCCGATGTGGTCGCTCGGCTCAATACGGCGACCAACGAAGTGCTGGCCTCGGCCGATTTCAAGAAGCGCATGGTGGACCTGGGCATCACCACCTCGCCGGTGAGCCAGCCGGCCTTCGCCGCCTTCGTCAAGGAACAGGTGGCGCAGCTGTCGCCGACGGTGAAGGGCGCTGGCGTGAAGCTGTAGGCGTGACAATGGCGGGGTGAAATTCCAGCTGATGTCGGACCTGCACCTGGAGTCGCATCCCGGCTACCACCCGCGCCCCGCTCCCGGCGCCGACTTGCTGGTGCTGGCAGGCGACATCGGGTCCTACCAGCGCGGCTCGGGCCTGCTGGACGAAGACTTCGGCCTGGCCCGCTTCTCGCCGCGCCACGGCTGGCCGGTGCCGGTGCTCTATGTGCCGGGCAACCACGAGTACGACAACCTCGACTTCGACGAGACGCATGCGCGTTTGCGCAGCACCTGCGAGCGCCTGGGCATCACCTGGCTCGAGCGCGAAGAGAAGGTGCTGCACGGCGTGCGCTTCGTCGGCACCACCTTGTGGGCGGACTTCGACGCGCTGCTGCTCGCCCCGGGCAAGCCCGAGCCCACGCTGCCGCAGTTGCTGAAGGCACGCAACAAGGCCTTCCGCGCCGCCAACTATTACCTGGAGAAGGCCGCGGCCCAGCGCCATGGCCAGCCCTGGCTGGCCGAAGGCTGGCGCGAACAGGCGCTGGCCTGCGAAGCCTGGTTGCGCGAAGCGCTGGCGCGTTCATTCGCGGGGCCGACGGTGGTCGTGACCCACTTCGCACCCAGCCTGCGCAGTGCCGACCCGCGCTACGGGATGACGCCTGGCACGGCGGGCTTCTGCAATTCGATGGACGACCTGATCCCGCGTGCCGACCTCTGGGTGCACGGCCACCTGCACTGCCCGCACGACTACAGGGTGGAGGGCTGCCGCGTCGTCGCCAACCCGCTGGGCTACGCGCAGAAGGGCGAGCAGGAGGGCTTCCACCCGGCGCTGTGCATCGAGGTGGATCCCGCGCGGCCCCGCACCCCTCACCAGGAAGCGCCGATCCGTCCATAGCCACTTCCTGCTGGCGCATCGGCGCCGCCGCCTTCAGCATCCGCGCCTTTCAAGGACTTTCTGGATGCAAGCAATGGACAAGGAACTGGCAGGACGAAGAATCCTGGTGGTGGGCGGCAACTCCGGCATGGGCCTGGCCCTGTGCGAGGAATTGCTCAGGCGCAATTGCGAGGTGCTGGTCGCCGGCCGCTCGCGCGACAAGCTGGATGTTGCAATCTCTCGGCTGGGCAGCGCCGGCAAGGTGTCCGCCCACGTGGCCGACGTCACGCAGGAAGACGAGGTACAACGGCTCTTCGCCAGCTGTGGACCGCTCCACGACATCGTCTGCACGGCAGCGGACGTGCGTGGCTCCTACGAATTGCTGCCGGCGCTGGAGCTGGAAGCGATCGACCGGGCGATCCGCTCCAAGGTGGTCGCGCCCATCCTGCTGGCCAAGCACGGCGCGCCGCGGCTGGCGGCCGGCGGTTCGCTCACGCTCACCTCGGGGATCGCGGCCTACCGACCGCGGCCGCGCGGCGTGGCCGTGGCGGCGATCAACTCCGCGCTGGAAGGTGTAGTGCGCGCGATGGCAGTGGAGCTGGCGCCGCTGCGCGTCAATGCGGTGTCGCCGGGCTGGGTACGCACGCCCATCTGGCAGGACGTAGCCGGCGCGGAAAGCGAGAAGATGCTCGCGGCGATGGCGGAACGCCTGCCGGTCGGACGCATCGGCACGGCGGCGGACATCGCGCACGCGATCCTGTTCCTATTGGCGAATGGCTACACCACCGGCACGGTGCTGCACGTCGAGGGTGGGCATCGGCTCGTCTGACGCAGCCGCGGCGCGCACCATGCGCGCGAAGGCGGCCGCAGCGGGACGCAGCGCCCGCCGCGGCGACGAGACCAGGCAGATGGCCAGGCCGGCCTCGGCACCGCGCAAGGCGCGCGCTTCGACGTCAAGCGACGCCGCGGCTGCCTGCACCGCCAGCCGCGGAAGCACGGCGACGCCGGCGCCCGCCGCCACCATGCGCGCCAAGCTGTACACGTCACCGGCCTCGCCGGCGATCTGCGGGCGGACGCGCGCGCCCAGCAGCAAGGTCTCGGCGTAAGCGCGGTAGCGGCAACCGGGCGGCGTCAGCAAGACGGGGAACGCGACCAGCGCCTCGGCGTCCAGCTCGCTCTCGCCGGCGAGCGGGTGCCCCGCGGCCAGCAAGGCCACCGGCTGGTCTCGCAAGAGCTCCTGCGCCTGCAGCTCGCTGCTGACCGGCCAGCCGTGCAGCAGGCCGAAGTCCGCTCGGCCCTCCAGGACGGCCTGCTCGGTCGCGCGGGAGTCGCACTCCAGCAAGATGACGCACGCGGCCGGATGCTCGCCCGCCAGTTCCGCGACCAGCGGCGCCAGCAGGGCCGCGCACAGGGTCTGCGGCGCCGCCACGCGCACCTCTCCCGCGCCCGCAGACGTGTTGTCGCGCACGGCCGCCAGCGTCTCGTCCGCCAGCGCCAGCAGCTCGCGCCCCCGCGCGGCCAGGTGTTCGCCTGCGGCGGTCAGCGCCAGCTTGTTGTTCGTGCGAATGAACAAGGGCTGCCCCAGCAACTGCTCCAGCGCCTGCACCTGCTCCGTCACGCTGGGTTGCGACAGGTGCACGCGTTCGGCGGCCCTGGTAAAGCTCAGGGTTTCGGCCGCGGCCAGGAAGGTCTTCAGTTGGCGGAGCTGCAGCATGCAGTGGTCCATGTTACCCGTGCGCCGGACCTGGTCCCGCTCAGCACTTGGCGGCCTGGCCGCGTGCTAGTGTCCTGACCCACAGCCTGCCAGCACCGCAACATAAGGAGCTCCGATGAAGATCCTGCTCGCCGTGGACGGCAGCGACTACACGCGCAAGATGCTGGAGTACGTGGTCGCCAACCGCTCGCTGTTCGACGCCAGCCACAGCTACACGCTGTTCCACGCGCAACCGCCCTTGCCGCCGCACGCGCGTTCCGCCCTGGGCACCACCGCGGTGCAGGCGTACCACGAGGAAGAGGCACAACGCGTGCTGCAGCCCGCCCTGGCCACGCTGAAAGCGCAGGACCTCGAGGCGCAGGGCAGCTGGAAGATGGGGTCGGCCGGCGACGCCATCGCCGCGGCCGCGCGTGAAGGCGGCTACGACATGATCATCATGGGCAGCCACGGCCACAAGTCACTGGCGCAACTGGTGATGGGGTCGGTGAGCACGCAGGTGCTCGCGCAATGCGGCGTGCCGGTTTTGTTGATCCGCTGAACGTCTTACGCCTTAGAACAAAAAGCACCGGGCCTTTACACAAGCGAAGCCTGCGCGAAGAGTGCCTCGCGGACACTAGGGACATTCACCTGATGCCGGGAGGCACCATGAAACCGCTGTGGGTCCATACGCTGGTCTGGATCGCTGCCGTCGCTGCAGCGGTCCTGTTCGCGCTCGTGGGGCCCGACGGTACCGATTTCAGCGTGCCGCAGGGCGCGATCGTTCCGCGCTGACCAGCGCACCTTCCGCCGCCTTCGTCAACGCCGCACTGAGCCCGTCCAGCACTTCGGACTGCAGGTTCCAGCAGTGCCAATAGAGCTGGATCGGCAGGGCCGCTTGCGGCGCGACGTTCACCAGCCGGCCCTCCTCCAGCAGTCCGCGCACCAGCAGTTCCGGCACCACGCTGAGCCCCCAGCCGGCCAGCACCGCGCGCACCTGGCCTTCGGAGCTGGGCACGAAGATCTGGTTCAGCGCCACGCGCTTGAGGCCGCAGGCCTTGCCGACGAACTCCGACTGCATGTCGTCCTTGCGGTTGAAGGCAATGAAGGGCGCTTCGCGGAAGTTGTGCGGCGTCAGCCCCTGCGGATATTTCTCCTTCGCGAAGGCCGCCTCCGCAATCGCCACGTAGCGCATCGCGCCCAGCGGCACCACCTTGCAGCCCCGCAGCGCCTGCTTCACCGTGGTGACGCAACCCATCACCTGGCCTTCGCGCAGCCACTCGTGCGTGAAGTCCTGGTCGTCGGTGATGATCTCCAGCGGCAGCCCCTGCCGCGCCAGCCCGTTCATGGCGGGCAGCGCCCAGGTCGCGATGCTGTCCGCGTTGACCGCGATGGCGATGCGCTCTTCCTCGCGGGCGCCGCCGGTGGTGCTGGGCGCCAGCTCGCGCAGATCGAGCTCCAGGTCGGCCCGCAGCAGCCTCAGCTGGCGCGTGTGCTTCAACAGCAGGTTGCCGGCGGACGTGGGCTTCAGCGGCCGGCTGCGCACGATCAGCACCGTGCCGACCTGCGCCTCCAGCGCGCGCAACCTCTGCGATACCGCGGACTGCGTGATGTTGAGCCGCTGCGCGGCGCGCTCGAAGCCGCCTTCTTCGACGATGGCAGCGAGGCATTCCAGGGCGGCGGGGTCGTAGGTGCTCATATAAGCAGATCTGATGCTCCGGCAAACAGTTTAATTTGGCTTTTGAAATCCGGCGAGCCGCCGCAAACTGCGACGCATGAAGACCCTCGTCCTCGGCGCCGGCATCATCGGCATCAGCACCGCCTGGCATCTCGCCGAGCGCGGCCATGAAGTCATCGTCGTGGATCGCCAGCCGGATGCCGGCCTGGAGACCAGCTTCGCCAACGGCGCGCAGATCTCGGTGAGCTACTGCGAGCCCTGGGCCAACAAGCATGCGCCCGCCAAGCTCGTCAAATGGATGTTCAGCAAGGAAGCGCCGCTGCTGTTCCGCCCGCGGCTGGACTGGCAGCAATGGCGCTGGGGCCTCGCCTTCCTGGGCCAGTGCAATGACGCGGCTTTCGAGCGCAACGTGCAGCAGCTGGTGGCGCTGGGCAACTACAGCCATGCCGCGCTGAAGGACGTCGTCTCTGCCACGGGCATCGAGTACCAGCGGCTCGAGCGCGGCATCGCGCACTTCTACACCGACCAGAAGGCCTTCGACGACGCCGGTTCGGCCGCCGAACTGATGCAGAAGCACGGCGTGAACCGCAAGGTCGTCAGCCGCGACGAGCTGTTCGCCATCGAGCCGACCTTCCGCAATTTCGACCGCATCGTCGGCGGCACTTTCACCGCCAGCGACGAAAGCGGTGACGCCCGCGTGTTCACGCAGAAGCTGGCCCAGCTGTGTGCGGCGCGCGGAGTCCAGTTCCTCTACGGACGCGATATCGAGCGCCTCGAGACCGCCGCCGGCACGATCGCCGCTGTGCATGTGCGCGATCGCGCGACCGGCGTGGCGCAACGGCTCGCCGCCGACGAAGTGGTCGTCGCCTTGGGCTCCTACACGGCGCCGTTGCTGCGCCAGGTGGGCGTGAGCCTGCCGATCTATCCCGGCAAGGGCTACAGCGCCACCTTCAAGCTGAAGAAGCCGGCCGACGCGCCCTTCGTCAGCACCATCGACGACGAGGTGAAGGTGGCGATGAGCCGCCTCGGCGACACGCTGCGCGTGGCCGGCACGATCGAGGTGTCGGGCTGGGACGCGACTTTGAACAGCGCGGTTTCGCAAGCGCGTTGCCGAATGCTGGCCGAACGCGTGGAGAAGATCCTGCCGGGCGTCTGCGACACGCGCCTGCCGGAAGAAGGCGGCGATCCGCAGTTCTGGACCGGCCTGCGTCCGGCCACGCCGACCAATATTCCCTACATCGGCCGCACCAAGGTGCAAGGCCTGTGGGTGAACGCCGGCCACGGCACCCTGGGCTGGACCCACGGCGCCGGCTCCGGCAAGGCGATGGCCGAACTGATCGGCGGCCGGCAGCCGCGGATGGCGTTCGACTTCTACGGGTACGGGAAGGGCGAGCGGCGCTACGAAGGCGCACTGGTCAACGCCTAGACGCCGTTCAACATCCCCCACACCTTCGGCGCGGTCAGCGGCATCTGCAGCGACCGCGCTGCGTCTTTCCGGCCCGCCCGCGCCAGCGCATCGGCCACTGCGTTCACCACGCTGGGCGCGGCGCCGATGGTGCCCAGTTCGCCTACGCCCTTCACCCCCAGCGGGTTGTTGGTGCAGGGCACGGTCTCGTTCATCTCCGTGACGAACTCGCACGCCACCACGTCGGCGCGCGGCGCCGCATAGTCCATCAGGCTGCCGGTCACCGGCTGGCCGCTGTCGCGGTCGTAGACCATCTGCTCCAGCAGCGCCTGGCCGATGCCCTGCACCGCGCCGCCATCGAGCTGGCCGCGCACGATCATCGGGTTCACCACGCGGCCGACGTCGTTGACGCTCGAGTACTTCACCACCTGCACGCTGCCGGTGGCGGGATCGATCTCCACCTCGCTCACATGGCAGCCATTGGGCCAGCTCGGTCCGGCCACGGTGTTGGTGTGCTCGACGAAGATGTGGCCCCGCGGCTGCTTCGCCGCCACCTCGAACAGGCCGATGCCGAGGTCGGTGCCCTTGACCGTGAAGCGCCCGGCGGCATATTCGAGGTCAGCCGCCGAAGCCTCCAGCTCCTTGCCCGCGAGCTCGCGCGCCTGGTCCAGCGCCTTGTCGGAGCCGAGCTTCAGCGCCGAGCCGCCGGTGAAGATGGAGCGCGAACCCGCGCTGCCGAAGCCTTCGCCGCGATCGGTGTCGCCCAGCACCACGCGCACCTTGTCCATGGGCACGCCGAAGGCGTCCACCACCAGCTGCGCCAGCGTGGTCGCGATGCCCTGCCCCATCTGGTTGACGGCGGAGAACACCTCGATGACGCCGTCGGCCTGGATGTCCACCGTGACGCGCTCGGTCAGCACGTTGCCGCCGGTCCATTCGAGGAAGGTGGAGATGCCCAGCCCACGGATCTTTCCTTGTGCCTTGCTCTGCGCGGCGCGTTTCTCGAAACCGCTCCAGTCGGCCAGATCCAGGCCCTCTTCCATGATCTTCTCGAACTCGCCGACGTCGTAGATCTGCCCCATCGGGCTGGTGTACGGCATCTGTGCGGGCTGGATGAAGTTGCGGCGGCGCAGCTCGATGCGATCGATGCCGAGCTGGCGCGCGCTCTCGTCCATGAGACGCTCCATGATGAAGATCGCCTCCGGCCGGCCGGCGCCGCGGTACGCACCGGTCGATGCGGTGTTGGTCAGCACCGCCTGCAGCTGGAAGTCGATCACCGGCACGTGGTAGATGCTGGTCTGCACCCAGGGCCCGATCAGCAGCGGGATCAGCATGCCGGTGGCCGTCGCATAGGCGCCGGTGCTGGCGAGCGTGCGCAGGCGCAGCCCGAGGATCTTGCCCTCGCGGTCCAGCGCCAGCTCCGCGCGCGCACGCTGGTCGCGGCCGTGGAAGGAGGACAGGAATTCCTCACTGCGATCGGCCACCCACTTCACCGGCTTCTTCAAGGTCCACGAGGCCCAGGCGACGGCCGCGTCTTCCGGATAGATGCCGGTCTTCATGCCGAAGCCGCCACCGACGTCGCCCACCGTGACCCGAACCTGTTCCGGCGCCAGGTCCAGGATGTCCTGCGTGATCGACGTCTTGACGCCGGAGGGCATCTGCGTGCTCATGCGCATCGTGAGGCGACCATCGTCCGCGATCCAGGCAAGGACCGAGCGCGGCTCGATCGTCAGTGCGCTCACGCGCTGGTTGACGATCTCCAGCTTGACCACGTGCGCGGCCTGGCCGAAGGCGGCATCACAGGCCTGGGCATCGCCGTGCCGCAGCTGCGCAGCGATGTTGGTGCCCGCGCCTTCGTACACTTCGGGCGCACCGGCTTCCGCCGCCTGCGTGAGGTCGGTGACGTGCGGCAGCTCCTCGTATTCCACCCACACCGCTTCCGCCGCATCGCGCGCCTGCTGCAGCGTCTCGGCGACGACCAGCGCCACCGGCTCGCCCACGTAGCGCACCCGCTCGCGCGCCAGCACGAGGCGCGGCGCCGTCTTCACCGGCGAGCCATCGGGCATGGCGGGCATCGAGGGAATGGGTTTGACGCCGGCCGCAGCCAGCTCCTCGCCCGTCACCACCTTCCTCACGCCCGGCATGGACGCCGCGTTGGCGGTGTCGACGGACGTGATCTTCGCGTGCGGGTACGGCGATCGCACGAACACCAGCCGCAGCTGGCCGGCGGGTTGCAGGTCGTCCGTGTACTGGCCCACGCCCTTCAGCAGGCCGTCGTCCTCGAGGCGGCGGACGGACTGGCCGCTGCCGAAGCGTTGCGCGATGTCGGTGCTCATGACGGCGGAGTCTCGCCGATTTCGCGCCTTTCGTCAGCGGGCAGAGGGCCCCTCCCCTGGAACCCGGGCGGCCATCCAGCGCAGGAGGTCCAGCCACATCTGGCGCATTTCGGCGTCCAGCGGGGTGCGCAGGGCGTTCGGCAGCTCGATGGTCACCACCGGGACACCCTTCTGGACACCGCCGTAATTGCCGAGCGAGCCCGGGAAGATGCCGACCTGGTCCAGGTACAGCCGGCCCAGGCGCGAAGGCGGCACCGAGGGGCCGTCGAAATCCAGCAGGCCGTAGGGCGCGTGGATGGACACGATCAGGTTCGGCTTGAAGCTTTGCATCTGCTCGTGCAGGAAGCGCGTCTCCGGCTCGGAGGCCGGCTTGGGACCGGGCCAGCGCCGCGGATCCTTGCCGGTGCGCTTCTGCCAGTACAGCGCCGCATCGCGCTCCCAGTTGGGCGTGGGGAAGTTGCGGTTGAGGTCCACACCATGGGCGTTGGTGCGCCGCGGCGGCGTGGCCAGCATGCCGTCCGGGTTGACCATGGGCACGAAGCGCCAGTGCACGGCCTGCGGCAGCTCCATCCCTTCCTGCGAGGCCAGGCGGATCCAGTGCAGCGCCACCGCGGCCGAAGACGGCTCGTCGCCGTGCATGGCGCCGATGACCAGCACCCGCAGCTTGGCGTTGGGTTCGCCGACATCGCGCAGGTACAGCGGCATGCCCTGGACCGAGCGGGCGCCGCTGTCCTTCAGCGCCGCGCCTTCGCACAGCGGCCGCGTCACATTGGGCAGTTTGCCGACGAAGCGGTCGCAGGGCGGGACAGGTGGCATCGGCGCCGAGGCCTGGGCGGCCAGCGTGCAGCCGGCGAGCAGGGTCCACAGCCACTTGTTCTTCACGCTTTGCTCCTCAATCGGCCGCGCCGCCCAGCGAGCGCAGCACGCCGCGCCAGAGAGCGGCGCGCTCCGCGGCCGGCGCCGGGTCCTGCTGCGCGCTGGGATCCTTCCACACGGACGTGACCACCATCACGATGCCACTTGCCGGCTGCACGAACACGCCCTGGCCGTACACGCCCTGCAGCGCGAAGCTGCGCTCGCGATAAGGCAGCAGCCAGAACTGGTAGCCATAGCCATAGCCACGGCCCTGGTAGCCGGGGCGAAAGGGCTCGGGCTGGTGCGCCGCATCGGTGGCCGCCAGCAGGTAGTCGCGTCCGACCACCTGCCGCTCGCCGGCGCGGCCATCGAGCGCCAGCAGCAGGCCCAGGCGGCCCCAGTCGCGCAGCGTGGCATTGAACCAGCCGGACGCGCCCTCCTGGCCATCGCGGCCGATGCGCCAGAAGGCTTCGCTCTCGGCGCCCAGCGGCTGCCACAGCCAGTCCTGCGTCAGCTCCGCCAGGGTCTTGCCGGTGGCGCCTGCGAGCACACGCCCCAGCACCTCGGTCTCGGCGCTGGCGTAGCGGAACACCGCGCCAGGCGGATCGTGGCGCTCGCTGATGCTGCGCAGCACGGAGAGATTGCCATCGGGCGCCGTGGCGAAGGCCAGGCCCATGCGCGCGACGTCGTCATGCCCGTCGTAGCGTTCGCTGAAGGTCAGGCCCGAGGACATGTGCAGCAGGTCGCGAATGGACGTGCCGCCATAGGCGCTGCCTTGCAGGGAACGCGCGTACTTGTCGGCCGGGTCATCCAGCGAAGCGATGGCTCCGCGCTCCAGCGCCGCGCCAACCAGCAACGAGGTCACGCTCTTGGCCATCGAGAAGGACAGGAAGTGCGCGTCGGGCTGGCGCCCGTAGCGATAGCGCTCGACGACGACCTGGCCGTCCTTCAGGACCAGGATGCCGGTGGCGCGCTGGCGCTCCAGGTACTCGTCCAGCGTGTATTCGAGGTTGCGGAACCGATAGCGGATGGCCGGCGGATTCGCCATCGCGGGCAGCGGCAGCGGCGCGGCGGAGGGCGCCACGCGCCGCACCTGCATGCCCCGCACATGGTCCAGCGCGGACCAGCAGGCGACGCGGTAACGCTCCTGGGCACAGGTGCGGCTGTCGCCCGGCGGGTAGCCGGCATCGGCGCCGAGGCGCTCGGCGTCCGGCTCCGCGTGCGCTGCCAGCGCGGCGAGCGCCAGGGCCGGCAGCAGCGCGCGGATTCGCATCTCAGTGCAGCAACTGCGCGGGCAGCGCCAGGAAATTCAGCAGCATGCCGTCGAAGTCGTCCGGCGCTTCCAGGTTCTGGAGCTGGCCGACGCCCTTCAGCTCCAGGAAAGTGCTGTAGGGGATGGCATCGGCCATGCGCTTCATCGCTGCCGGTGGCGCCAGCGGGTCATGCTCGCCGGCGAGCACCAGCGTGGGCACCAGGATGTTGGCCAGGTTGGCGCGGCGGTCGAAGGTGACCATGCATTCCAGCGCGCGCCGGTAGGTGGCCGCAGGGACCTGGCCCATGCAATGCTTGGCCAGCCGCACGCCTTCCGGCAGCGCGCCGGGGCCCACCATCTGCGGCACCTCCAGTTGCGCGATCTGTTCCATGCCCTGGCCCGCATCGAGCGGCGCGACCCGTTCGGCGACGAAGGCTTCGGGCTGCGGCAAGTCGAAGGCGGCCCAGGTGCCGCACAACACCAGCTTGTCCACCAGCTCGGGCCGGCGCGCCACGACCTCCTGCGCCACCATGCCACCCAGGCCCTGCCCGAGCAGCACCACGCGTTCGCACTTCAGCGCTTCGATGAGCGCGATGCAGCTCTGGGCCAGGCCCTTGAAGGTATAGGGTTCGATCGGTGCGCTGTGGCCGTAGCCCGGCATGTCCCAGGCGACGGCGCGGTAGCCGGCGCTGGCGAGGGTCTCTACTTGCGGCGCAAAGGCCAGGTGGCCGCCGGCCACGCCGTGCAGCATCAGCACGGTGGGCCCGCCACCCAGTGTCGTGAACGCGGGGACGGTGGTCACGCGCGCTCCCGAGGGGCGCCCGGCCCCGCGGCTTCCATGGTTTCCAGCTGCATCCGGCGGTGGTCTCCCCTTGCGGCCATAATACATGAAATTTCATGCAATCCGCGTCTCGATGAACCCGCCGCGCCAAGCCCAGCCGCCCACTTTTTCGCCCCTGGAATTCCGGGCGGCGCTGGGCATGTTCGCCACCGGCGTCACCATCGTGACGGCGCGCAGCGCCGATGGCGCGCTGATCGGCCTCACCGCCAATTCCTTCAACTCGGTTTCGCTGGCGCCGCCGCTGGTGCTGTGGAGCCTGGCGCGCGCCGCCGCCTCGATGGCCGTGTTCAGCGCCGGCTCGCACTACGCCATCAACATCCTCGCGGCCGACCAGAAGACGCTGGCCGAACGCTTCGCCTCGCGCGTCGCCGACCGTTGGAGCGGCGTGGGTTTCGATGCCGGCGCCGGCGGCGCACCGCTGCTGCATGGCGCGGCCGCCACCTTCGAGTGCTTCAACCGCAGCCGCTACGAGGAAGGCGACCACGTCATCTTCGTCGGCGAAGTGGAGCGCTGCACGCATCGCCATGGCGCGTCGCCGCTGCTGTTCCATGGCGGGCGCTACTACACCGAGCATCCGCTATGAGCGAAACGCTGGGCTATCTCCTCGGGCGGGCGAACCACGCCCTGTACAAGGATTTCGACCAGCAACTGCGGGCCGCCGGACTGAGCATGCTCGAGTGGCGGGTGCTCGCCGCGCTGCACGGCAGCGAACCGCTGACGGTGAGCCAGCTCGCGCACGAGGTGCTGTCCAAGCAGCCCACGGTGACCAAGCTGGTGCAGCGCATGGCCGACCAGGGCTGGGTGGAACTGCTGGCCGATCCGGCGGACCAGCGCCGCACCCTGGTCGATGCCAGTCCGGCCGGCCGCAAGCTGGCGCGGCCGCTGCTGGACAAGGCACGCAACCACGAGGCGCAGATGCTGCGCGCACTGGCGGCGCCGGAGCAGGCGGCGTTGAAGAAGCTGCTGGCAAAGCTGGCCGCAAGGGCCGCGTAATCAGCGTGACAGGCTCAGCTTGTAGCTGAAGATGTCCGCCCGATAGAGCGCGTTCTCCGTCTGCAGCGGCGCGCCATCCTCGGAGCGGATCACCCGCTGCACCCGCAGCGCCGGCACGCCCGCGCCCACCTGCAGCAGCTTCGCCTCCTTCGCCGGCATGGCCTCCGCGCGGATCTCCACGTCGGCGCGGCCCACGCGCAGGCGCAGCTCGCGTTCCAGCACGTCGATCAGGTCGCGCCCGGACAGGTCGATGCGGGCCACGCGCTCCCCCAGGCCCGGGATGAAGTGCGAGACGTTCACCGAGAGCGGCTGCCGGTCCAGGTAGCGCAAGGTGCTGAGCTGGTAGACCTCGCTGCGTGGCGCCAGGCCCAAGGCCGCCGCCACCTCCGCCGGCGCGCGCAGCGCCTTCATCGCCAGCCGCTTGCTGTGCACCGCCTGGCCCTGCGCGGCCAGCGATTCCGCCAGGCCTTCCAGGCGATTGAGCTGCGGCGCGGCCTGCGCCTGCGAGACGAAGGCGCCCTTGCCCTGCAGCCGCACGATCAGGCCTTCCTTCTGCAGGTCCGACAGCGCCTGCCGCACCGTGATGCGGCTGACGCCATAGGCCGCCGTCATCTCGCTTTCGGACAGCAGCTTGGCATGCGGCAGCAAGCGGCCGTCGAGGATGCCGGCGCGCAGCTCGTCGCGCAGCCGGGCATAGAGGGGTTGCGGCGCCTCAGCCATGAAGAGTCCCTGGCATGGCCATTGCTAGCTTGTCATAACTTGTTATGACAAGTATATTCATCGCACCCCCGCGGTGCACCCCACCCTTCTTCCTCGAGGAGCCGACCATGCTGCTGCGCCACCTTTCCCAAGCCACCGTCCTGGGTTGCGCCCTGGCCCTGCTGCCAGCCGCCCATGCCCAGACCTACCCGGCCAAGCCGATCTCCGTCATCGTACCGTTCGCGGCCGGCGGCGGCGTCGATGCCACCGCGCGCGTCGTGCTGGAGAGGGTGAGCCAGGTGCTGAAGCAGCCGATCGTCATCGACAACGTGGCCGGCGCCTCGGGCACCATCGGCGCCGCCAAGGCCGCTGCCGCCAAGCCGGACGGCTACACGCTGCTGTTCGCCGTGGCCAGCCCGCTGAACGTGGCGCCGCTCGTGGCGCCCGCCGCCGTGCGCTACGACACCTTCAAGGATTTCACGCCGATCGCCACCGTGGCCGTCGGCCCCTTCGTGCTGATCGGCCGCACCAGCCTGCCGGCCAAGGACACGGCGGAACTGGTGCAGCTGGTCCACCAGCAACCGGGCAAGCTGAATTTCGGCACCGACGGCGTCGGTACCTCGCTGCACGTCACCGCGGAAATGATCAAGCAGCGCGCCGACCTGAACATCGTGCACGTGCCCTACAAGGCTGGCCCGCAGGTGCTGACGGACGTCGCCGGCGGCCAGCTCGATCTGGCCGTGCTGCCGCTGACGCTGGCGCAGCCCTTCATCAAGGACGGCAAGGTGCGCGCCTTCGGCGTGACCACCGCGGCCCGCTGGCCCGGCCTGCCCAACGTGCCGGCGCTCGCCGAGACGCCCGCGCTGAAGGGCCTGGACATCGAATCCTGGCTGGGCCTGCTCGGTCCCGCCAAGCTGCCGTCCGACGTGACGGCGACGCTGGTGCAAGCCGTGGACTCCGCGATGAAAGACCCCGAAATCGCGCGCAAGCTGGCCGACATCGCGAACAAGCCCAGCGTCATCAGCGGGCCCAAGTTCGCCGACTACCTGCAGCACGAGCGCCGGCTGGTGCAGGACGCCGTGACCCGCGCCAACATCAAGGTGGAGTGAAGAACGCATGGTCCTGGGCAGCGCCGCGGCCATCCTCATTGCCGGCTGGTTGATCGGCGCCACCGGCATCGGCGGCGTGCTGGTCGTGCCGATGCTGAACCAGGTCCAGGGCGTGGCGCTGCAGGACGCGATTGCCGCCGCCTCGCTCGCCTTCGCCCTGCCCGGCGTGGCCGCGGCGTGGAAGCTGCGGCAAAGCGGCGGCGCAGTCCCGCGCGGCACCGGCACCATGGCGCTGGCCAGCCTGCCCGGCGCGGCCATCGGCGCCGTGCTGGTGCACCACGTCTCGGTGTCCTGGCTGCTGGCCGGACTCGCGGTGCTGGCTCTCGCCAGCGGCCTCTGGGGCCTGCGCGGCGCGCCACATGCGCGCGAGGACCGCGAGGCGCTCAGCCCGCTCGCCATGGGTGCGCTCGGTGCCGCCGTGGGCCTGGGCTCCGCCCTCACAGGCACCGGCGGCCCGGTGCTGCTGGTGCCGCTGCTGCTGCTGGCGGGCCAGCCCGTGCGCAACATCCTGCCGCCGGCGCAGGCCATCCAGCTGCCCGTGGCGCTGTGCGCAGCGACGGGACATGCGATCGCCGGCGCGCTGGACCTGCGCCTGGCGCTGGCCATCGGCGGCGTGCTGCTGCTCGGCGCCCTCGCCGGCCAGTGGGCCGCACCGCGCACGCCGGCGCGCGCGCTGCACCACCTGGTGTGCGTGCTCCTGATCCTCACCGGCGCCTGGTACGCCTGGCGCCTGCTTGCCTGAGACCGCGATGAACAACCTTTCGACCTTCGCCGCGCGCGAACTGCTGCTCGTTCCCGAACAGGTGATGCGCAAGGACGGCTGCGCCAGCGGCCAGGCCGTGGTCGTGCGCGACGGCCGCTTCGTGCGCGTCGGCCCCGCCGCGCAGGTGCGCGCCGAGTTCCCGCAGCTCAGGCCGGTCGAACTGCCGCAGCGACTGCTGATGCCGGGCCTCATCGACGCCCACACGCACCTGACGCAGGCCCTGGGCAAGGCGCTGGCCTTCGGCGAACCGTCCGAGATCTTCCGCCGCATCTGGGTGCCGATGGAGCAGACCTTGCGGCCCGAAGCCGCCTACGTCAGCGCCAAGCTGGCCGCGCTGGAAGCGCTGCGCGGCGGCTTCACCACCGTCGTCGACGCCGGCACGCGTTCGGAAGAAGGCCTGGACGGCATCGCCCGCGCTGCGCACGAGGTCGGCGTGCGCTGCGTGCTGGGCCTGACCTGCAACGACATCGGCCACCCGGCCGGCGACGACGCCTACCCGCAGCTGGTGAAGCGCGCGGAGCAGCACCTCGCGCAGTACGAGCACGATGCCCTGGTCCATCCTTCGCTTGCCATCTCCATCCCCGAAGTCGGCAGCGACCGCATGCTGGCGCGCGTGTCCGCGCTGGTGCGCGAAGCGGGCCGCATCTTCCAGACCCACGCCAACGAACACCTCGTCGCGGTGGAACGCTCGCTGGTCGCGCGCGGGCTGCGTCCGATCGAACTGCTGGCGGCCTGCGACGCGCTGCATCCCAGCACGCTGCTGGCCCATGCGACCCTGCTGACGCCGTCCGAGCTCGCGCTGCTGCAACGCCAGGGCGGCGCCATCGCCTACAACCCGGTGGCCAGTGCCTGGAAAGGCAACGCCGTGCTCGACGCGCTGCAGCTGCAGGCGCAAGGCGTGCCCTTCGCGCTGGGCACCGACGGCACGCGCTACGACGCTTTCCGCCTGCTCGATGCCGCCGAATCGGCGCAGCGCTACACCTACGGCATCGACCGTGGCGATTCCTCCTGCGGCGCCGGCTGGACCTGGCTGGACCACGGCACGCATCGCGGCGCGGTCGCCTGCGGCCTGGGCGCCGTCACCGGGGCGATCGAGGAAGGGCTGGCCGCCGACTTCCTGCTGCTGGACCTGGACGTGCCCGAGCTGGCCCCGAGCTGGGACCTGAGCTGGGAAGTCGTGCGCCTGGCCGACCGCAGCCAGGTCGAGGCCGTGTTCGTGAACGGGCAACTGCGCCTGTGGCAAGGCTGGCCGACCGACTGGGACGCGCGTGCGTTGCTTGCGCAGGTGCGCGCCATCGCGCGCGAAGATATCGCGCGCGCGCCGATCCAGCGCGTGCATCCGACCGCGGACGAACACCGGCGCCGTCACGCGGGCTGAAGCCCCACCGCCGTTGCCCGCAGGCGACGGCCACCGCCCAACGGGCACTGGATTTGCCAATAGCGCCACTAATAATGGCCGCATGCTCGCGCCTGCCATCGCCAGCTTTCGACCGGTCCCCCGGCGCCGCCTGGGAGGCATCGTGGTGGCCTTGCTGCTGGCCGGCTGCGCCGCGCCACGCGCCAGCGGCCCCTTGCCTGCCTACTCGCCGCCCGCCAGCGGCCCGGACGCCACGCTGCTGGTCCGCGTGACGCAGGCCGGCAGCCGCTACGTGGTGTCCGCCTTCCAGCAGCCCGTGAGCTGCTCGGGCCGGCGCCAGATCACCGCCGGCACCGAGCACGAGCCCGAGCGCGTGAGCACCCGGATCGCCGCCGACCGGCTGCAGACGGTGGCCGTGTACTTCGAAAGCGCCGACCACCGGCGCGCCTGCGAAGTGCTGCTGTCCTTCGAGCCCGCGCGCGGGCACACCTACCTGATGCGCAACCAGATGGACGGCCAGCAGTGCGGTGCCGACATCGCCGAGGTCGGCGCCGGTGGCAGCGGCCGCGCGGTGCCCAGCCTGCAACGCCAGCGCCGCGGGCAGAACCTGGCGGACGACGCCTGCCAGCCGCTCACCAGCACGACCCTGCCCGGCACCGCGCGCCCGCAAGGCGGCGCCGCGTCGCTGGACGACTATCGCGACCTGCTGCCCAAGCCATGAAAACCCTCTGCGCCGCGCTCGTCCTCGCCAGCCTGTGGCCACACTGCGCGCAAGCGCAGGAGGCGACGCCGCAGCAGCTGTACCAGCGCCTGTCGCCCAGCGTGTGGCTGGTGCGCACCTTCGACCGCGACGGCGCGGCGCTGGCGGCCGGCAGCGCCGTGGTCATCGGGCCGGAGGCGCTGCTGACCAATTGCCACGTGCTGCGCCGCGCGGCCCGCATCAGCATCCAGAACGACAACGTCGCCCACGAGGCGAAGCTGCAGTACCTGGACCCGGAACGCGACCTGTGCCAGGTCAGTGCCCGCAACCTGCGCGCCCCGGCCGTGGAGCTGGGCGACAGCGACGCGGTGGCCGTGGGGCAGAAGGTCTACACGCTGGGCAATCCGCGCGGGCTGGAGCGGACCTTCAGCGACGGCCTCGTGTCCGCGCTGCGGCGTTCGGAAGACCAGAGGCAGCTGCTGCGCATCCAGTTCACCGCGCCCATCTCGCACGGCTCCAGCGGCGGCGGCCTGTTCGACGCGGCGGGCCGGCTGGTGGGCATCACCAGCAGCGGCTTCGACGACGCGCAGAACCTCAACTTCGCCATCCCCATCAACTGGGTGCGCGACCTGGCGCAGCGCAGCGATGCGGCCCTGCAGGCGGCTGCGGCCGCCAAGGCGCAGGTGCCGGCCGCGACCGGCTCGTCGGACGTGAACGACGCCAACGCCGTCCCGGTGCTTCCGGGCTGCCGCGAGGAATACCGCCGATACATCGCCACCGCGCCGCCCAAGGCCTACGCCGTCAACACCGAGGGCAAGTGCGCGTGGGCTGCGGGCCGCGTCTCGCCGCGACCGCAGCTCAGCACCGCGAGCGACCCGGCGGTGCGCGCGATGGAGCTGTGCGTGGCTTGGCACCGCACGGGCTGCAGCCTGTATGCGGTGGACAGCAAGGTCGTCTACAAGCCGGTGACGAGCGCTGCGCCGCCACCCGCACCCACCGCGCCTGCGCCCGCGCCGGGCCGGCGTGACGTGAACGACGTCGCAGCCATCCCGGTCAACGAGAAGTGCCGCGACGAATACCGCAAGTTCGTCGACTCGGCGCCGCCGCGGGCTTTCGCGATCACGACCAAGGGCGATTGCGCCTGGCAGCGCACGCGCTCGGCCAGCCGGCCGCAGATCTCGGCCGACCCCGACCCCGCCGTGCGCGCCATGGCGATCTGCCGCGCCTGGTATGGGCCCGACGCGGGCTGCGGCCTCTATGCCGTGGACGACAAGCTGCTCTGGGTGCGATAGGAGAGCGGGGGCTTCGTTACCATCGCCCCATGCCGGATCGCAAAGACCACCTCGACGCGCTCGCCACGACGCTGCTGCTTGCCTGCTGCCTGTTCTGGGGCTTCCAGCAGATCCTGATCAAGTCCACGGTGGGCGAAGTGCCGCCACTGTGGCAGGCCACGATCCGCTTCGTCGGTGGCACCGCGCTGTTGTGGCTGTGGTGCTGGTGGCGCAAGGTGCCGCTGTTCGAGCGCGATGGCACCCTGGGCGCGGGCCTGCTCGCCGGCCTGCTGTTCGCAGGCGAGTTCACCTGCATCTACCTGGGCCTGCGTGACACAGCCGCTTCGCGCCTGACCGTGTTCCTCTACACCTCGCCTTTCGTGGTGGCGCTGCTGCTGCCGCGGCTGGTGCCCGCCGAGAAGCTGCGCCCGGTGCAGTGGGTGGGACTGGTGATCGCGTTCGCCGCCGTCGCCTTCGCCTTCAGCGAAGGCTTCGCCGGCCATGCCACGGCGCGCCAGCTGCGCGGTGATGCGCTGGCCCTGGGCGGCGGCATCTTCTGGGGCCTGACCACGCTGGTGATCCGCGCGACGAAGCTGTCGAACGCGAGCGCCGAGAAGACGCTGTTCTACCAGGTGGCGGTGACGTCCGCGGTGGCGCCGGTGCTGTCGCTGATGCTGGGCGAAACCTGGTCCTTCGCGTACTCAGGGCAGGCCTGGGGCTCGATCTTCCTGCAGACGGCGATCGGCGCCTTCGCCAGCTATCTCGCCTGGATGTGGATGCTGCGCCATTACCCGGCCACGCAGCTGTCGTCCTTCACCTTCCTCACGCCGGTGTTCGGGCTGCTGTTCGGCGTGCTGGTGCTGCACGAGCCGCTGACCTTGCAGCTGGTGCTGGCGCTGGCGGGCGTGGCGGTGGGGATCGTGCTGGTGAGCCGGAAGAAGCAGGCGGTGCGCAGCGGAGCTGCACACCCGACCGCAACGGTCCGCTGACTTCAGCTATCCGCGGTGAAGCCGATCGTCTTCACCAGCGGATCCCAAAGCTCCAGCTCCTTGCGCTGCATGGCGGCGAGTTCTGCCGGCGTCGAAGACTGCGCCTCCAGGCCGATCGCCGCCAGGCCCGCCACGACATCGGGCGCAGCCAGCGCGGACGCCAGCGCCGCGTGCAGGCGCTGCACCTGCTCCGGCGAGCTCCTGGGCGGCAGGTAGAAGGCGAACCAGTCGCGGTACACCATGTCCTTGAAGCCCTGCTCCACCAGCGTGGGCACTTCGGGCGCGAAGCGGCTGCGCCTGGCGCCGGCGGTGGCCAGCAGGCGGCACTTGCCGGCCTTCACGAACTGCGTGAACTCGCCGACCGGGCCGCACACCGCGGGCAGCTGGCCGCCCACCATCTCCTGGATCGCGGGCAGCGTGCCGCGATACGGCACCTGCTGCAACTCCACGCCGCCCGCGCGCCCCAGCAGCACGCCCATGAAGTGCGCGATGGATCCGGCTGCCGGCACGCCAAAGCTGCCGCGCTTGGGGCTCTCCTTGGCCCAGGCGAGATAGTCGTTCACCGTCTTCACGCTGGCCGGCACCATGGGCCCGACGCCGAAAGCCAGGTCGAACACAGCGCCCAGCGACACCGGCGACAGGTCCGCCACCGGGTCGTAAGGCAGCTTCTTGTAGATGTGCGGGTAGATGCACAGCATCGACATCGGTGTCTGCAGCACGGTGGCGCCATCGGACGCGGCGGCCTTGACGTACTGCACGGCGATCTGGCCGCCGGCGCCGGTGCGGTTCTCCACCAGCACGGTGCGGGCGTAGCCCGGTTGCATCTTCTCGGCAGCGCGGCGGCTGATGACGTCGGCGGTGCCCCCGGCGGCGAAGCCGGTGATGATGCGCGCGGTCTCGAAGCCGGACTGCGCCCAGGCGCTGCGGCCCAGGGCGGCCAGCAGGCCGGCGGCGGGAACGGCGGCCAGGGCCTGGCGGCGGGATACGGTCATGCTTGTCTCCTCTTTGAATGAACTGCAAGGGTCAGGTGGCGAAACCGGGATCCAGGTCCCAGGCCCAGCGCAACATCGCGTCCCAGAGCAAGGTGTTCTGGTCGCCGCGGCGCGCGGTGCGTTCGTATTGCTCCGCGGCGAGCTGCGCGATCTCGCTGCGCGGCTGCACCAGCGCCGCGCCGGTCGCCTGCGCGGCCACCTGCACCTCGCAGGCTCGCTGCAGCATGTAGTGCTCGGCGAAGGCATCGCCGACGCTGGGCCCGCACACCAGCAGGCCGTGGTTGCGCAGGATCATCACGTTGCGGTCGCCCAGGTCGGCGGCCAGGCGCTCGCACTCCTCGCGCTCCAGCGTGATGCCTTCGAAGTCGTGGTACGCGACGCGGCCCGTGTAGAAGGTCGAATTGAAGCTGAGGGGCAGCAGCCCGTCGCGCTGGCAGGACACCACCTGGCCCGCCGTCGTGTGCGTGTGCACCACGCAATGCGCGTCCGGCCGCGCCGCATGCACGGCGCTGTGCACGATGAAGCCCGCGGGGTTCACCGGCCAGGGGCTGTCGTCCACCTTGCGGCCGTCCAGGTCGATCTTCACCAGGTTGCCGGCCTTCACCTCGCGGTACATCAACCCGAAAGGGTTGATCAGGAAGTGCGGCGTGCCGGGCACGCGCACCGTCAAGTGGTTGTAGATCAGCTCGTGCCACCCGAGCAGTGCGAACAGGCGATAGGCCGCGGCCAGTTCGCAGCGCTGCTGCCATTCGGCGGCTTCGCAGCCCGCAGGCCGATGCTGCTGGAACGCGTCGCGCAGCGCGCCCGGCGTCATGCGCCCAGCCCCACCTGGTGCGGCTTGCGCACGGCGATGGGCACAGGGGTTGCAGCCTGCTCGGACTGCTCCTTCGCGATCTGCGCAGCCAGCGTCCGGCGGAAGTGCGACAGCGCGGCGTCGGCCACCACGGCCTGCAGCTCGAAGCTGGGGTCCGCATCCAGCACCTTCTGCTGCGCCTCGATCAGGTGCTTGTCTTCCAGGAAGCCTTCGATCAGGCTCTGGTGCAGCGAACGCGAGATGTTGTGGTCCTCGCCCTCGTAGTTGTTCAGGTAGGTCCAGAAGAAGTGCGTGGTGCTGCGCGTCTCCGGCGTCATGAACTGGCAATTGCGGTACTCGCGGCTGCCTTCGCGCTTGCCTTGCTCCGAGCCGCTGCCGGCCGGGGAGAACATCGACTCCAGGAAGAAGATGCCGGGGACGAACATGCGGCCGATGTTGCGGCGGTCGACCGGCTGGTCCTTCTCCGCCGCGGGCAGCACCTTGCGGTGGAAGGGCGGTGGCGCCGCGTTCATGTGCCAGCGCTCGACGCGGAAGCCGTCGTTCAGGCGTTCCACCGCCACCGGCTTGGTGACGTAGGCGTACTCCTCGGAGCCGCCCAGGGTCTTGGTGTGCACGAAGGCCAGGTGGGCGAAATCGCTCAGGTTGTCGACGATCAGCAGCCAGTTGGCGTCGTAGTGCATGTAGTCGGGAATGCCTTTCCACTGCGGGTCGCGCAGGTAGGGAAAGTCGACGATCAGCGCCGGGTCGGCCTGGTCCGGGTCGCCCATCCAGATCCACACCAGGTGGTCCTTCTCGACGACGGGATAGCTCTTCACGCCGAACTTCTCGGGCACCTTGTCCTGGCCGGGGATCTGGATGCACTTGCCGCTGCTGTCGAACTTGAGGCCGTGGTACATGCAGCGCACGCAGTCGCCCTCACGGCGCCCCAGGTGCAGCGGCACGCCGCGGTGGCAGCAGCGGTCGCGCAGCGCGACGACCTTGCCGCTCTCGGACTTGTAGAGGAGCACGGCCTCCTCGAGGATGGTGCGGGGCAGCATTTTCCCGTCCAGCAGTTCATGGTCCCAGGCGGCGACGTACCAGCAGTTCTTCAGAAACATCGAAGGCTCCATTGCGAATGGCGCGATGCTAGGAAGCGGGAGCCGCCGGATCAATGGCCTGGGCTGGCCGCTGTGTTCCAATTCCTGGACAGTGAACTGGGACGACTTCGATGCCTTCTGCCAGGTGGTGGACCACGGCGGCTTCAGCGCCGCGGCGCGCGCGCTCGACCGTCCCAAGTCCAGCCTCAGCGCCTCGGTGGCACGGCTGGAGGCCGAGCTGGGCACGCGCCTGCTGGAGCGCACGACGCGGCGCTTCCGCCTGACCGACGCCGGCGAATCGCTGTACCGCGACATCAGCAAGCCCTTCGCGCAGCTGCGCGAACATGCGGTGGATGCGCTGGCCAAGGGCGTGGCCGTGCAAGGCACCTTGCGTGTCGCCGCGCCTTACGAGTTCGGCGCGCACCACCTCGCATCGGTCGCCTGCCGGATGATGAAGGACCATCCGCAGCTGCGCGTGCACGTGGACGTGGAGCACGCCCGGGTGGCGCTGTTCGAGCGCAACTGCGACCTGGTGTTCTCGGCGATCGAACACAGCTTCGCGCCGTCGACCGTCGTCACCAAGCGGGTGTATTCGCTGGAGCGCGGCCTGTTCGCCTCGCCCTCGCTGGCCAGGCCGGAACTGGCGCGGCCGGAGGACCTGAACAGCGTGCCGTTGCTCGCAGGCGCCGACGACACGGCCTGGGCTTTCCGGCACGCGGACGGCAGCACGGCCGAACTGGAGGTGCGCAATCCGCGGCTGCGCAGCGGCAACGCGGGCGTGCGCCTGGAAGCGGCGATCGCGGGCCTGGGCGTGGCCCGCATCACGGGCACCTTCTGCGCGCAAGCGGTGGCGGAGGGCAAGCTGGTGCAGCTGCTGCCAGGCTGGCAGAGCGAGCCGCTGCGGATCTATGCGCTGTTGCCGGGGCGCAGGCTGGTGCCGGCGAAGGTGCGGAGGTTTCTCGAGCTGCTCGAGGAAGAGGCGAAGGGGACCTTGGCCTAGCCGCGCTTGCGCGCGAACTCCACGTACCAATCCAGGCAGCCCGGATTGGCCATCGCGTCACGGTTCACGACCTTTTCGATCGGCTGCCCCAGCAGCAGCTTCTTGATCGGCAGCTCCTGCTTCTTGCCTGACAGCGTGCGCGGGATCTCCGGCACCTGGAACACCGCATCGGGCACGAAGCGCGGGCTCAGTGCATTGCGGATCGCGCCACCGATCTTCGCCTGCAGCGCCGCATCCAATGCCACGCCAGGGCGCAGCACCACGAACAGCGGCATGTAGCTTTCGCGCCCCAGGTACTCCAGGTCCACCACCATCGAGTCCAGCACCTCGGGCAAGGCTTCCACCGCGCTATACAACTCGCTGGTGCCCATGCGCAGGCCGTGGCGGTTGATGGTGGCGTCGCTGCGGCCGTAGATGATGCAGCTGCCGCCGGGCGCGATCTTCAGCCAGTCGCCGTGACGCCAGACGCCGGGGTACATGTCGAAATAGCTGGAGAGGTAGCGCTTGTCGCCCTCGTCGTTCCAGAAGTACAGCGGCATCGAGGGGATCGGCTTGGTGCACACCAGCTCGCCAACTTCGCCGATCACCGGCTCGCCGTTCTCGTTCCACGCTTCGACCGCGGAGCCGAGCATGCGGCATTGCATCTCGCCCGGCACCTGCGGCAGCTCGCGGTTGCCGCCGATGAAGGCGCCGGCGAAGTCGGTGCCGCCGGAGATGTTGCACCACCAGATGTCGTGCACGCCCACGCGCTCCATCTGCGCCGTGCCCCAGCGCTGCACGTCTTCCGAAAGTGGCGAGCCGGTCGTTCCCAGCGCCCGCACGGTCTTCAAGCCGGGAAACTGCGCCACGTCGACGCCGGCCTTCATGCAGTTGGCGAAGAAGGCCGCGCCGGCGCCGAAGAAGGTGACCCCGAGCTGCTCGGCGAAGCGCCACAGCACCGTCCAGTCCGGCTTGTCCTTGCTGCCCCCCGGGTTGCCGTCGTAGATGCAGCAGGTGGTGCCATTCAGCAGGCCGGCGGTCTGCGCGTTCCACATCACCCAGCCGGTGGAGCTGTACCAGTGGAAGCGCTCGCCCCAGTTGTTGCGGTCGTAGCTGCAGCCGATGTCGTTGTGCAGGCACTTCAGCGCCAGCCCCACCAGCACGCTGCCGCCGTGGCCGTGCACGATGGGCTTGGGCAGGCCGGTGGTGCCGCTGGAGTAGACGATCCACAGCGGATGGTCGAAGGGCAGCCACTGCGGCTCAAAGGCATCGACCATGGCGCCTTGCTGCACCGTCGCCTGCGCGAATTCCGTGTGCGGCGGCAATGCCGCATCGTCGCTGCGCAGCGCATGGTGCACGATGAGATGCGTGACGCTGGGCAACGCCGCCTTCAACTCCGCGACCACGCCGGTTCGGTCGATGTCGCGGCCGCCATAGCGCACGCCGTCGCAGGCGATCAGCACCTTGGGCTCGATCTGGCGGAAGCGGTCCAGCACCGCGTTCGTGCCCATGTCGGGCGCGCAGACGCTCCACACGCCGCCCAGGCTGACCACGGCGAGGAAGGCGACCATCGTTTCCGGGATGTTGGGCAGGTAGGCTGCGACCCGGTCGCCGGGCTGCAGGCCCTGCGCGCGCAGGTGCAGCGCCAGCGACGCGACCTGGCGGCGCAGCTCGGGCCAGGACAGCTCGCGCCGGTCGCCGCGCTCATCGAGGCTGACGATGGCGGGGAAGCCCGCCGCATGCGCCGGCTGCACGTGCCGGAACACCTGCTGCGCGTAGTTGAACTGCGCGCCTTCGAACCAGCGGGCACCGGGCATCTTCTCTTCGGCCAGCACGCTGCGGTGCGGCGTTGGCGACTGCAGCTCGAAGTAGTCCCACACGCTTTGCCAGAAGGCGCGCAGGTCGCGCACCGACCACTCCCACAGCGCCTGGTAGTCGTCGAAGGCGAGGCCGCGTTCGGCCTGCAGCCAGTCCTGGTAGCGGCGGATCTGGGGAATGTACGGCGGCGTCTGCATGGGAGGCAGCGTAGCATCGCGCACGAAGCCAGAACACAGGAGTTGCCCATGCCACGCACGTTCGTCGACCTGTCCATCTTCCTCGAGAACGATGTCGTTTCCGACCCGCCCGCCTTCGCGCCGAAGATCCAGTACTTCACGCACGAGCAGTCCTTCTCGCAGATCGAGCCCTTCTTCCCGGGCCTGAAGAAGGAAGACCTGCCCGATGGCGAAGGCTGGGCCGTGGAGATGGTGCAACTGTCCACGCACAACGGCACGCACCTCGACGCGCCCTACCACTTCCATTCCACGATGAACAAGAAGCTGGGGGAGAAGGAGCGCGCGATCGCGATCCATGAGGTGCCGCTGGAGTGGTGCTTCCAGCCGGGCGTGAAGCTGGACTTCCGCCACTTCGCCGACGGCTACGTCGTGACGGCGGAAGACGTGGACGCGGAGCTGAAGCGCATCGGCCACGAACTGCAGCCGCTGGAGATCGTCGTGGTGAATACGCGCGCCGGCTCGCGCTACGGCAACAACGACTACGTATCGGCCGGCTGCGGCATGGGCTACGAAGCCACCATGTACTTGCTGGAACGCGGCGTGCGCCTGACCGGCACCGACGCCTGGAGCTGGGACGCGCCCTTCGTGCACACGGCGAAGAAGTACGGCGCCACGCACGACGCCTCGCTGATCTGGGAAGGCCACAAGGCGGGCCGCGACATCGGCTACTGCCACCTGGAGAAGCTGCACAACCTCGAAGCGCTGCCGGCGAACGGTTTCTACATCAGCTGCTTCCCGCACAAGATCCGCGGCGCGTCAGCCGGCTGGACGCGGGCGGTGGCGATCTTCGACGATGCGTTGATGGCGGCGCGCTAGCGGGCCGCGCTGCTAGGATTGCGCGGCTCATAACGAGGAGGAGCAATCTTGGCATTCCGTATTTCGCTGCCCGCGATCGGGCTGGCGGCACTTCTGCTGGCCGGCTGCGCAACCAAGCCCCAGGCCCCTGTGGCGCTCGATACATCCGCACTTTCACCCGCTGCCGGCAAGGTCGGCGTCGTCCTGGCCAAGACCCCCAAGGCCGCGCTCGACCTGCCCGGTGCGGGCTGCCTGCTGTGCCTGGCCGCTGCGCAGGTCGCGAACTCGGGCGCCTCTGGCCATGTCGAAACGCTGGACGTGAACGAGTTCAACCCGGTGCGGGACCAGATCGCCGACGCGCTGCGCAAGAAGGGCATGCAGGTCGTCGTGATCCCGGATGCCCTGGACCTGGAGACGCTGGCGGAGCTGCCTGGAGACCGCGATCGCGCAGCGATGCGCAACTTCGCCCCGCTGCGCCAGAAGTACGGCGTGGACAAGATGGTCGTGGTGAGCCTCGAAGCCTGGGGCCTGCAGCGCAACTACTCCGCCTACATTCCGCAAGGCGCGCCGCGCATCTACCTGCGCGCTTCCGGCCGCATGGTGAACCTCGCGAGCAACTCCTACGAGTGGTACCTGCCGATCAACGTGGCGCGGGCCGCGGACGGCAACTGGGACGAGCCGCCCAAGTACCCGGGCCTGACGAACGCCTTCTACCAGGCCGTGGAAGAAGGCAAGGACCAACTGCTGCGACCCTGGACGCCGTGAACGCGCTCACCCGCCTTGGCCGCCGCTGGCTGGTGGCCGCGCTGGCCTGCGCTGCGCCCGCCTCCTGGGCGCAGACGCCGGAAGGACCGTGGACGCTGCGGCATCCGGCGGTCGACCCGGTGCCGTACCATGGGCTGCCGTACAGCGAGTCCACCGGCAAGCCCGGCACCATGGTGTACCCGGCGCCCAATCTCGCGGGCTTCCTGATCGCCATCGCGGCCCATGCCGCCGTCAGCGAAAGCCTGCGCCAGGCGGAAGTCCAGAAGCAGCAGCTGGCGGCGGACAAGGACCTGGAGCCGCTGCGGCCCTTGCTCGAGGTCTCGCATGCCGAGCTGGTACAGCTGGCGCTGGCCGGCCTGCCTGCAGGCTCGGGCCCCAGCGGCTTCGGGCCGCCGGACCCGGCGGCGACGGGCTGGCAGGTGAGCACGACCCCGGTGTTCTGGTTCACGTACGACCGGCGTGCCCTGCTCCTGGACAACACGATCGGCGTCTTCGCGCCCGGACAGCCGGACAAGCCCGTCTACACGGTGACCGTGCGCGTGGTCGGCCGCGCGCGGCCCGACGAGGACCCGATGGCAGCCTGGCGCACCGGCGATGCCTTGAAGCAGGAGAGTGCAAGGCTGCTTGCCCACTCCTTGCAGCTGGCCTTGCGGGATGCGGCCCGGCCCGCCGACGCCGAGCCCGTCATGCGCACGCTGCGGTTCCAGCAAGGCCACGAGATGAAGCTGGAACGCGCCCAGCCCCTGGAAGCAGGCTGCCAGCGCCAGGTAATGCGGACCCTGCGGGGCTGGCTGCTGTCGGCGCCCGTGCGATCCGCGTCCATGGCGGACTGCGACGCTTCGGAGCTCGCCACCCAGTAGCAAGGGCCGGACTTGCGGTTTCGCACACGCGTGCTATATTCCGCCGCATGGACGCCAAGACCCAGAAGAGCGAACTGACCCGCGCCGCGATCGTCGGCGCGGCGCTCGACCTGGCCGCGGCCGAGGGGCTGGAGGCGCTTTCGCTGCAGGTGGTGGCGGACCGCATCGGCCTCAGCAAGAGCGGCGTCTTCTCGCGCATCGGCTCGCGCGAAGCCTTGCAGAAGGCCGTGATCGAGGAGTTCGGCCGCCGCTTCCTCGCCGACGTGTTCGCGCCTGCCATGCAGCAGCCCAAGGGCCTGCCGCGCCTGAACGAGATCGTGCGGCGCTGGATCATCCGGGTGCGCGATGTCGAGGCGCACACCGGCTGCCTCTACACCGCGGGCGCCTTCGAACTGGACGACCGCGAAGGCCCCTTGCGCGACCAGCTGCTGGACGAAGTGACCCGCTGGCGCGCCGCCCTGCGCCGCACCGTGCTGCAGGCCATCGAAGCCGGGCACCTGAAGGCCGACACCGACCCGGAGCAGCTCGTGGGCGAGGCTTGCGCACTGGTCATGGGCCTGGTCCACGACGTCCGCTTCCTGCGCGACCCGCGCGCCGCCGAACGCACGCAGGCCAGCTGGCTGCGGCTGCTTTCCACGTACCAAGCCTGAGCGCCTTGCTCCATGCCACCTCGCGTTCTTCCTCGTCCATATTTCGCACACTCGTGCGGAGAAAGGAGTTCTCCATGTTCACCCTCCTGATCCTGGTCGCCGCCTGGGGCGGCTGGCGCGCCGTGAGCGCCGCACTGGACACCCTGCGCCGCTTGCCGCGCAGCAACGACGACATGGTCTTCTTCTGAAAGGAATCCGCATGACGCGCGAAGCCACGGCCGGCTACTACCAGGCCAGCACCGGCATCCGCCTGTTCCGCATGGCGCTCGCCACCTCGCAGCGGCTGTGGCCGGCGCTGGCGGTGCGTGCCGCCACTCGCCTGTTCGGCACGCCGCTGCCGCCCAAGTGGCTGAACCGGCGCACGGCCTGGGGCCCGGGCTGGCAGGCGGAGCACTGGCCTTTCGAAGACGCGAACCTCACGCTGTATTTGCCGCGGGCGGAGTCGAATGCGCCGCTGGCCCTGCTGGTGCACGGCTGGGGCGGCCACGCCGGGCAGCTGCGCGCGCTGGCCGAGGCGCTGCTGCAGCAAGGCCTGCAACCGGTGCTGCTGGAGATGCCGGCCCATGGCCGCAGCGCCGGCCTGGCGAGCAACCTGCCTCAGTTCGCACGCGCCATCGAATACACCGCGAGCCGCCTGCGCCAGCAGGGCCACGAGCTGCGCCTGCTGGCCGCCCATTCGCTGGGCGCCAACGCCGCGGCCTTTGCCGCCAGCCGTGGCCTGCCGGTGGAGAGGATGGCGCTGTTGGCGCCGCCTGCCTCGCCGCGCGAGTACACGCGCTACTTCGCCCATGTCTTCGGCCTCAGCGAAACCACGCGTTCCGCGATGCAAAAGCGCATCGAGGAGCGCGAGGCCATCCTGATGCCGTCCTTCGAGCCGGCCAGCGTGGGGCCGCGCATTGACGTGCCGGTGCTGGTGGTCCACGACCGCGGCGACCGCGTGAACCCGTTCCGCGACGGCCAGGCTTTCGCGGCCGCCATCGCCGGCGCGCGGCTGGTCGCGACCGATGGCCTGGGGCATCGCAAGATGCTCCGCGAGGAGAGCGTCATCGCCGAAGTCCTCGCATTTGCTTGCGCCCCCTGACTGTTGCACCTAGCATCGCTCGATTCCAACGACGAAGAGGAGAAGAGCGATGTTCGACTGGACGGAAAAACCGGCAGCGGTGCTGCAGCAAGGCGGCGTGATCGCCCCCGACGAACGCCTGCCCTGGCCGCAAACTGCGGCAATGGGCGTGCAGCACGTGATCGCGATGTTCGGCGCGACGGTGCTCGCGCCCATCCTCATGGGCTTCGACCCCAACATCGCCATCCTGATGAGTGGCGTCGGCACGCTCCTCTTCTTCCTCATCACCGGCGGCAAGGTGCCCAGCTACCTGGGCTCGAGCTTCGCCTTCATCGGTGTCGTGATCGCGGCCTCGGCCTATGCGGGCAAGGGCCCGAACACCAACATCGGCGTGGCGCTGGGCGGCATCATCGCCTGCGGCATCGTGTACGCCATCATCGGTGCGATCGTGCACGCCATCGGCACCGCCTGGGTGGAACGCCTGATGCCGCCGGTGGTGACCGGCTCGGTCGTCGCAGTGATCGGCCTCAACCTCGCCAGCGTGCCGGTGAAGAACATGGCCGCGAACAACTTCGAAAGCTGGATGCAACTGGTGACCTTCGTCTGCGTCGGCGTGGTCGCGGTGTTCACCAGCGGCATGGTGCAGCGCCTGCTGATCCTGCTCGGGCTGATCGTCGCCACCATCATCTACGCCATCCTCACCAATGGCGCCGGCATGGGCAAGCCGCTGGACCTCTCCGGCATCGCCAACGCCGCCTGGTTCGGCATGCCCAGCTTCACGGCGCCGGTGTTCAGCGGCCCGGCCATGCTGCTGATCGTGCCGGTGGCCATCATCCTGGTCGCCGAGAACCTGGGCCACATCAAGGCCGTGACCGCGATGACGGGCCGCAACCTGGACCAGTACATCGGCCGCGCCTTCATCGGCGACGGCGTCGCCACCATCGTGAGCGGCTCGGTGGGCGGCACCGGCGTGACGACCTATGCCGAGAACATCGGCGTGATGGCGGCCACCAAGATCTATTCGACGGCGGCCTTCCTGTTCGCCGCGGCCTTCGCCATCATCATGGGCTTCTCGCCCAAGTTCGGCGCCGTCATCCAGGCGATCCCGCTGCCGGTGATGGGCGGCGTGAGCATCGTGGTGTTCGGCCTGATCGCAATTGCCGGCGCCAAGATCTGGGTCGACAACCGCGTGGACTTCTCGCGCAACAAGAACCTCATCGTCGCGGCCATCACGCTGATCATGGGCACCGGCGACTTCACCTTGAAGTTCGGCGGGTTCGCGCTGGGCGGCATCGGCACCGCGACCTTCGGCGCGATCCTCCTGTACGCCATCCTGAACCGCGACGGCTCGTCCGGCGTCAGCGTCGCGGACGCGCCTTCGGTGGAGACGCGCAGCCGCTAAGATGGGCCGCATGGCCATCTGGAAGCGTCCCATCTCCGTCGCCGCCCTCGCGGCCGTCCACAAGGACACCGCACCCGAACATCTCGGGATGGAGTTCCTCGAGGTCGGCGACGATTTCATCAAGGCCCGGATCCCGGTCGACGCCCGCACGCGCCAGCCCTATGGCCTGCTGCATGGCGGCGTGAGCGTGGTGCTGGCGGAGACGCTGGGCTCCTGCGGCGCCATGTACTGCGCCGAGCCGGGCTACCGCGTCGTCGGCCTGGACATCAATGCCAACCACCTGCGCGGTGCGACGTCCGGCTGGGTGACCGGCGTGACGCGGCCGGTGCACGTAGGGCGCAGCACGCAGGTGTGGGCCATCGAGCTTCACAACGACGCAGGCGAATTGACCTGCGTGTCGCGGATCACGATGGCGGTGTTGAAGGAACGCTAAGGGAGCTGGGTTGCGCTGGCGCGCGAGACTCACTCCGAGCGCGCGAGCCGCTCGCTCTTCCAGTACACGTCATCACCGCCATGCATGCGGTTGAAGACGCGCGCCAGCACGAACAACAAATCCGACAGCCGATTCAAGTATTGGCGCGGCTCCTCGCGCAGCTTGTCCTGGCGGCCCAGCGCCACCAGCGCGCGCTCGGCGCGGCGGGCCACGGTGCGGCACACGTGCGACTGCGCCGCAGCCTTGTTGCCCGCGGGCAGGATGAACTCCTGCAGCTTGGGCAATTGCGCGTTGTACTCCGCGAGCGCGTCGTCCAATTGAGCCACTGCATCTGCCTTCAGCAGCTCGAAGCCCGGGATCGACAGTTCGCCGCCGAGATTGAACAGCTGGTGCTGGATGTCGACCAGCAGCTCGCGCGCCGGCGCGGGCAGCTCTTCGCACAGCAGCAGGCCGATGTGGGAATTGAGTTCGTCCACCTCGCCCATCGCGTGCACGCGCAGGTGGTCCTTGCCGACCCGCGTGTTGTCGCCCAGACCGGTGGTGCCGTCGTCGCCGGTCCGCGTTGCGATCTGCGTCAGCCGTTTGCCCATATGCGTCTCCTTGGCTGCATTGTGGCCCAGGCGCGCAAGTCCGCCTGCGCCTACAGCAACTGTGGGCCTCGCCGACTGTGCGGCAGGCGAGCACAGCGCGAGCATGGCGGCAGGCCGCCGTGCGTCTCGAGCGGCAACGAAGTCCAGGAGTCCACCATGCCTCATGCTTTCCGCATCGTCCCCGTGCTCGCGCTCGCCCTGCTGTCTGCCGCGGCTGCGCAAGCGCAGACCCGCAGCGTGCAAGGGTCCACCAGCAGCCGTCCGGCGGCCAACACCGTGGCGGCCCAGGCCACGCCGAATCCGGCGGGGCTGCGCTCGTCTTTCCCGGCCGGCCTCACCGCCGGCAGCGGTGCCGGCACCTCGACCGATCGCGTCGCGGCCAGCGCGAACCCCAACGGCAACGTCGGCACATCGGTGCCCAGCACCAACAACGTGGCCGGCGGCTTCTCCACCGGCGGCGCCATCGGCACCACGGGCGGCGTGGACACGGGGGTGGCCTCGCCGGCCACCAACGTGCTCGGCGCAGGCGGCGCGGCCGGGCCCAGCCAGTACCTGGGCAGCGGCGCTGGCGGCGTCAATGCGGTGGACGCCGCGCGCGCCTTCCTCGAGGCCGACGGCAACCACGACGGCGAGCTGAGCCGCAGCGAGTTCCGCCGGCTGCCGAATCCCACCATGAGCTTCGAGCAGATGGACCGCAACTTCGACGGCGTCATCTCGCGCTTCGAATACGACGATTCGCTGCAGTAGCAGCCGCGGGTTGGACCCGCTGACTTGCCGCCCTTGCCCGACTACACTGGGCGGCATGAACGCCCCTGCCGCCCTCTCGCACCTGGTCCCCGAAGTCCACCAGCGGGATGTCCCTGCTGCACTCGTCGCCGCGCTGAAGGCGCGCTTCGGCGAACAGTGTTCCACGGCAATAGCGGTGCGCGAACAGCATGGTCGCGACGAGTCCTCCTTCGAAGTGCCGCCGCCCGCGGCCGTGGTGTTCGCCGAGAAGACGCAGGACGTGGCCGATGCAGTGAAGCTGGCAAGCCAATACGACGTGCCGGTCATTCCCTTCGGTGTCGGCTCTTCGCTGGAAGGCCACCTGCTCGCCGTGCAGGGCGGCATCAGCATCGACGTGAGCCGCATGAACAAGGTGCTGTCGGTCAACTCCGAGGACCTCACGGTCACCGTGCAGCCGGGCGTGACGCGCAAGCAGCTGAACGAAGAGATCAAGAGCACCGGCCTGTTCTTCCCGATCGACCCGGGCGCCGATGCCTCGCTGGGCGGCATGAGCGCCACGCGTGCCAGCGGCACCAACGCCGTCCGCTACGGCACGATGCGCGAGAACGTGCTGGGCCTCGAAGTGGTGACGGCCAGCGGCGAAGTGATCCGCACCGGCACGCGCGCGAAGAAGTCCTCCGCCGGCTATGACCTCACGCGCCTGTTCGTCGGCAGCGAAGGCACGCTGGGCGTGATCACCGAAGTGACATTGCGCCTGTACCCGGTCCCCGAAGCGATCTCCGCGGCGATCTGCTCCTTCCCGAGCATCGAAGCCGCGGTGCGCAGCGTCATCCAGGTGATCCAGCTGGGCGTGCCGATCGCGCGCGTCGAGCTGATCGACAAGCACACGGTGCGCATGGTCAACGCGCACAGCAAGCTGGGCCTGCGCGAAGAGCCGATGCTGCTGATGGAATTCCACGGCTCGCCGGCCGGCGTGAAGGAGCAGGCCGAGACGGTGCAGGAGATCGCGTCCGAACATGGCGGCGCCGCCTTCGAATGGGCGACCACGCCGGAAGAGCGCACGCGCCTCTGGACCGCGCGCCACAACGCCTACTTCGCGGCGGTGCAATCGCGGCCTGGCTGCAAGGTGATCTCCACCGACACCTGCGTGCCGATCTCGCGCCTGGCGGACTGCCTGCTGGACTCCGTGGCCGAGGCCGATGCCAGCGGCATCCCCTACTTCCTCGTCGGCCACGTGGGCGACGGCAACTTCCACTTCGGCTACCTGCTGGATCCGGACGACCCCAAGGAACGCGAAGTGGCCGAAAGCCTGAACCACCAGCTGGTGGCACGCGCGCTGCGGCTGGAAGGCACCTGCACCGGCGAGCACGGCGTGGGCCTGCACAAGATGGGCTTCCTGCTCGACGAGGCCGGCGCCGGCGCGGTGGACATGATGCGGACGATCAAGCGCTCGCTCGATCCGAAGAACATCATGAATCCCGGCAAGATCTTCGCGCTCTGAGGCACGGCGTCACAGGTCGCTGATCCGCCACTCCTCGTTGAGGTTCTCGAAGACGACGCCGGCCACGTGGCTGTCGTCGGCCGCCAGCGCCTCCTTCATGTAGTCGTCGCCCCAGCGTACCTTGAAGCCGCGGATGCCTTCGGCGTAACGGCGCAGGTCCTCGTCCGAAAGCTGCTCGGCGCGCTGCTTCCAGCGCGCTTCCGCCTTGCCGGTGAGGCAGTGTTCGGCGGTCAAGCGATCGCCGGCTTTCAGCGCCGCCAGGAACAGGCCCCAGGTCTTCTCCACGGAATCCAGGCGCGTGTCCGGCATCACGGTCAGCGGCTCCATCTTGCGCAGCAGGTCGTCGGTGCAGAACTGCGGCGAGATCGTGATGCGCTTCGCCTCGCGCAGCTGGCTGGCCAGTTGCGAGCGCTGTTCGGCGAGGGTCTGCGCGTAGCGCTTCTTCCAGGCGACGAGGACGGCTTCGCTGCGTTCGGCAAAACCGGGCTGGTCGCTGCGGCAGCGTTGCAGCATGACGGTGAGGTCCAGCACTTCGCGCTTGCGGCGCGTGAGGGCCTGCGACGGAACCGCGGCCGCCGGCTTTGCCGCGACTGGCGCGACTGGCGGTGCGGCGTCCTGCTGCAATTCGCTGCAGGGCAACTGCTGGTAGCTGGGGCGGCCGCCCCCATCCCGGCAGGCGTACAACTCGGCACCCTGGGAGTTAGCGCAAGCCAGGAACAGCACGGCCGTAAGCATTCGCAATGGCACCTTCATCGGATCTCTCCGGTAAAGAACTTCAAGCCATGCTATGCCCGGTCGGTAGGCACCGGCCACGCCGTGCGCCGGGAGACGAGCGGTAAAGGTGAGCGCGTACTGCCTGCGCGGGCCTTGTACGGCAAGGAGCCGTTGGCTACCGCCAACGGCAGGAGCTTACGGATGGATGCAGGCGGTGTGGCGCCGCGTCATCCCCGCAACCGGTCGATGAGGCCGTTCAACTCGTCCAGCGAGCCGAACTGGATCGACACCTCGCCCAGCTCCTCGATCCGCCCGTGCCGCTTGACGCGCTTCTTCACGCGCACCTCGACTTCGGCGGTCAGCAGGTCGGAGAGCTCTTCCTCGATGCGCCGCATGTCGCGCGACTTTTCCTTCTTGGGCTTGGGCGAGACCAGGCTGAACTCGGCGCCGATGCGCTTGACCAGGTTCTCAGCCTCGCGCACCGACAGCTTCTTCTGCGCGATCTGGTTGGCGGCCGTGATCTGCGCCGCGCGTTCCAGCGACAGCAGCGCGCGGGCGTGGCCCATGTCGAGGTCGCCCGCCATCAGCATCGTCTGCACCGGGTCGGCCAGGTTCAGCAGGCGCAGCAGGTTCGACGCCGCCGAGCGCGAACGCCCGACGGCTTGCGCCGCCTGTTCGTGCGTGAGGCCGAAATCCTTGATCAGCCGCTGCAGGCCCTGCGCCTCTTCCAGCGGGTTGAGGTCTTCCCGCTGGATGTTCTCGATCAGGGCCATCGCGGCGGCCGCTTCGTTCGGCACGTCGCGCACCAGCACCGGCACGGTGTCCAGGCCCGCGAGCTTGGCGGCGCGGAAGCGGCGCTCGCCGGCAATGATCTCGAAGCGGCCCGCGTTCTCGCCATCGTGCAGCTTGCGCACGAGGATGGGCTGCATGATGCCCTGGGCCTTGATCGACTCGGCGAGCTCGTAAAGCGCGCCCTCGTCCATGCGGGTGCGCGGCTGGTACATGCCCGGCACCATGTCGTCCAGGCGCATGGACATGGGGGTACCGGCGTTGGCGCCGGCGCCGTCCGCACTGGCGTTCGTGCCCTCTTCCACCTTGGGGCCCAGCAGCGCTTCGAGGCCGCGTCCCAGGCCCTTGGGTTTTTTCGTGACCATCTCTCTTCAGTCTTTCATCAAGTCCTGCAGCAGGACATGGCCTTCGGGCCAGCTGGCCAGGCCGGAGTCGGCGTTGATGTGGCCGGCTTCGCCGTGGTCCATGAACTGTGCGTTCCATGCGTGCCCGAACAGGCGCGCGCGTTCGAATTCGCAATAGGGGTCGTTGCGGCTCGCCACCAGCACGGCCGGGAAAGGCAAGGCGCGCAGCTCGATCGGCGACCAGCTCGGGATCTGCTCGCGGATCTCCGGCCGCTCCACGTCGCCAGGCGCGACCAGCAGCGCGGCCTTCACGCGATGCGTGTTGCGCGAGTGCGCGGCCCAGGCCGCCGTGAGGATGCAGCCGAGGCTGTGCGCCACCAGCACCGCCGGCTCGTCGCAGGTGAGGAGCACCTCCTCCAACCGCGCGACCCAGTCGCCCCGCAACGGCCGCATCCAGTCGTGCTGTTCGACGCGGGTGTAGCCATGGCGCTCCTCCCAGAGGCTCTGCCAGTGCTTCGCACCGCTGTTCTCCCAACCCGGGAGAATGAGGACGTTCTTCGCTTTCACGCTATCTTTTTCGAAGCAATCAGCGTTTCATCGAGCCGATGCGCGCGACCATTTCCTCGGCGAACTCGACGAAGGCCTGGCTGCCGCGCGCGGACGGGTCGAAGGCCACGCCGGGCAGGCCGTAGCTGGGCGCTTCGGCCAGTCGCACGTTGCGCGGGATCACCGTGTTGAACACCTTGTCGGCGAAGTGCGCCTTGAGCTGGTCGCTCACCTGCTGCTGCAAGGTGATGCGCGGGTCGAACATCACGCGCAGCAGGCCGATGATCTCCAGGTCCTTGTTCAGATTGGCGTGCACCTGCTTGATGGTGTTCACCAGGTCCGACAGGCCTTCCAGCGCGAAGTACTCGCACTGCATGGGCACGATGACGCCGTGTGCCGCGCACAGGCCGTTCAGCGTCAGCATCGACAGCGCCGGCGGACAGTCGATGAGGATGAAGTCATAGTCCGGGGCGACCGCATCCAGGCCCTGCTTCAGGCGCCGTTCGCGCCGCTCGACGTCAACCAGTTCCACCTCGGCGCCGGCCAGGTCGCGGTTGGCGCCCAGGATGTCGTAGCTGCAGCCGGCCTCGGCCAGGCGCTCGCTTTTCACCCGCGCTTCGGCGACCGTCGCGGTTTCCAGCAGCACGTCGTAGACCGTGTGCTGCAGGCTGCGCTTGTCGACGCCCGAACCCATGGTTGCATTGCCCTGCGGGTCGAGGTCCACCATCAGCACCCGCTGGCCCACCTTGGCCAGGCCGGCGCACAGGTTCACCGTCGTGGTCGTCTTGCCAACTCCACCCTTCTGGTTGGCGACGCAAAAGATCTTGGCCATTCAGTGTCCGCCCGGCCGCCCGAAGGACACTGACGGACCCCTCGGGGGGCAGAGAGCTACACGCAGTGAGCGAACGTGGGGGCTCATATTCATTTGGAGATTGCGAGCTTGACGCCGAAGCCGATGAGGAAGGTGCCGGCGAGCTTTTCGAGCACGCGGCCGATGAGCGGGTTGGCGCGCATGCGCTCCGCCAGGAAATGGGTCAGCAGCACGGCGCCCAGGCCGTAGCAGAAGGTGAGGAAGGCAATGGTCGCCGCCATCACGCTGAAGGTGAGCATGCCCTGGTGGCGGGCCGGGTCGATGAAGAGCGGAAAGAAGGCCATGTAGAACACGATGGCCTTGGGGTTCAGCAAGGTGATGAAGAAGGCCTGCTGGAAGTAGCGGCGCGGCTCCATGTGCAGGATGGGCCCGGCGCCCGGCTTGGCCAGCAGCATCTTGGCGCCCAGCCAGGCGAGATACACGGCGCCCGACCACTGGACCAGGTGGAAAGCCGCGGGATAGGCAGCCAGCAGCGCGGCGACGCCGGCCACTGCTGCCCACATCAGGACCTGGTCGCCAGCGATGATGCCGAAGGTGGCGCCCAGGCCGCCGCGGATACCGCCTTTGCCGGTGGACGTGATGAGGGCCAGGTTCCCGGGGCCCGGGATGGCGAGAAAGACAAGGATCGCGGCGACGAACGCGCCGTAGTCGGCAACGCCAAACATTCGGGAGGCCCTCCGGGGTGAGGGCTGAGTTTACCGTCAGCCTGCCGGCTGCCCTGTGGTGCTTTCCGCACGCAGGCGCTTGCGCAGCCAGACGATGCAGCGTTCGGCGGCTAGGCCGGGCACGCTCAACTGTTCCACGTGAAACACTTCAGCTCCTGCTGGCAGCGCGGCCAGCTCATCGTCCGGCCGTTTGCCCTTCATGGCCAGCCAGACGCCCTGCTCCGCCAGCGCTTGGCCGGACCAGCTGACGAAGTCGGCGAGCGAGGCGAAGGCGCGCGAGCAGATCACGTCGTAGGGGCCGGCCAGGTTCTCCACCCGGTCGTGCACGCCCTTGAGGTTGGACTGCTGCAGCTGGCTGGCGGCCTGCTGGATGAAGGCGGCCTTCTTGCCCACTGTGTCCACGCATTCGACCTGCAGTTCCGGGCAGCAGATGGCGATGACCACGCCGGGCAGGCCCGCGCCGGAGCCGACGTCGAGAAGCCTTCCCGGCTTTCCCTGGGTCTGCCGGCGCAACGGCCCGACCGCGGCCAGGCTATCCAGCAAGTGCTGGCCCAGCATCTCCTCGGGATCGCGGACGGCAGTGAGGTTGTAGACCTTGTTCCACTTCTGGATGAGGTCGAGGTAGGCCAGGAGCTGGGCGACCCGGGCGTCGGAGAGGTCCAGGCCGAGTTGCTGGATGCCGGCCCGGAGGCGGGTTTCGCGGGGGGATTGCATCATCGCGTGCCCTGCTCCGTGGGTTGCACCCCTTGCGCGCGGGATTCCGTAGGCTGGGTTTCGCGCAGCGAACCCCAGCTTGCGGCCGCTTCGAAACGCCGTGAAGCTGGGGTCGGCTTCGCCGAACCCGGCCGACGAATGCCCTTCCGGACGAGGCAGACGCCAGAACCTCGGCCAACCCGAGCATCCCGTCGACCCTCCATCAGCCCGCGATCCACCCCTCCCCTCATGCCGCCGCCTGTCCCGCAACCTGGTTCGCCGCCTCGGCAAAGCCCTTGTACTTGTTCTTCTTCAGGTGCACCAGCAACAGCGAGATCGCCGCCGGGGTCACGCCCGAAATCCGGGAAGCCAGGCCCAGCGTTTCGGGGCGGTGCTTGCTGAGCTTCTGCCGGACTTCGATGCTGAGCGCGGTAACCTGCGTGTAGTCCAGCTCGGCCGGCAGTTTCAGGTTCTCGTAATACGCGGCCCGCTGGACTTCGTCCTTCTGCCGCTCGATATAGCCGGAGTACTTGGCCGCGATCTCGATCTGCTCCACCACCGGCGCGTACAGCTCGCCCAAGGTTTCACGTGAAACATCGGCGCTGCGCCAGCGGCCCGATTCCAGCGACATCAGCGACTCATAGCCCACATCGGGCCGGCGCAGCAGGTCGCCGAGGTTGTACTCATGCTCGATCGTCGTGCCCAGCACTCGCTCGGTTTCCGCCGCCGAGACGATCCGGGGGTTCACCCAGGTCGCTTTCAGCCGCTCTGTTTCACGTGAAACAGCGTCGCGCTTGCGGCTGAAGGCGTCCCAGCGGACATCGTCCACCAGGCCCATCCGGCGCCCGTCTTCGGTCAAGCGCAGGTCGGCATTGTCTTCGCGCAGCTGCAGCCGGTACTCGGCCCGACTGGTGAACATCCGGTACGGCTCAGTCACGCCCTTGGTGATGAGGTCGTCCACCAGCACGCCCAGGTAAGCCTGGTCACGCGACGGCAGCCAGGCCGCCTCGCCCTTCACCTGCAGCGCGGCATTGATGCCGGCAAACAGGCCTTGGGCAGCCGCCTCCTCGTAGCCAGTCGTGCCGTTGATCTGGCCGGCGAAGAACAGGCCGGCGATCGCCTTGCTCTCGAAGCTGGACTTCAGCGCCCGCGGGTCGAAATAGTCGTACTCGATAGCGTAGCCGGGCCGCAGGATATGGGCTTGCTCCAGCCCGGGCAGCGTCCGCACCAAGCCCAGCTGGATGTCGAACGGCAGGCTGGTCGAGATCCCGTTGGGATAGAACTCGTTGGTCGTCAGCCCTTCCGGCTCCAGGAAGACCTGGTGGCTGTCCTTGTCCTTGAAGCGGTTGATCTTGTCTTCGACGCTCGGGCAGTAGCGCGGGCCGACGCCTTCGATCTTGCCGGTGAACATCGGGCTGCGGTCGAAGCCGGAGCGGATGATGTCGTGGGTGCGCTCGTTGGTATGGGTGATCCAGCACGGCACCTGCTTCGGGTGCATGTCGGCGCGGCCCAGGAAGCTGAACACCGGCACCGGGTCCAGGTCGCCGGGTTGCTCTTCGCACTGGCTGAAGTCGATGGTGCGACCGTCGATGCGCGGCGGCGTCCCGGTCTTCAGCCGGCCTTGCGGCAGCTTCAGTTCCTTCAGGCGCGCAGACAGCGACACCGCCGGCGGATCGCCCGCCCGGCCGGCCGGGTAGTTCTGCAGGCCGACGTGGATCTTGCCGTCCAGGAAGGTGCCGGCGGTCAACACCACTGCCCTGCCCCGGAAGCGGATGCCGACCTGCGTCACGGCGCCGACCACCCGGTCGCCTTCCACCATCAGGTCGTCCACGGCCTGCTGGAACAGCGTCAGGTTCGGCTGGTTCTCCAGGCGATGGCGGATCGCGGCCTTGTACAGGATGCGGTCGGCCTGGGCGCGGGTGGCGCGCACGGCCGGACCCTTGCTGGAGTTGAGGATGCGGAACTGGATGCCGGCCTCGTCGGTGGCGATCGCCATCGCGCCGCCCAGCGCATCGACCTCCTTGACCAGGTGGCCCTTGCCGATGCCGCCAATCGAAGGGTTGCAGGACATCTGCCCCAAGGTCTCGATGTTGTGGGTGAGCAGCAAGGTCTTGGCGCCCATACGCGCGGAAGCGAGAGCCGCTTCCGTACCGGCATGGCCGCCGCCGACCACGATGACGTCGAATTCTTCTGGATAAAGCATGGAAAGAGGCGCCGGTCCGGGCGCGGGGCGGCCCGCTGGCCGAAAGGGCAAGATTTTACTTTGCGGAATGCAACCCTGCACCCGTGGTCCAATCGCGCCCGTGAACTGCCGCCAGGACTGCGGCGCCTGCTGCATTGCGCCGTCCATCAACTCGCCGATTCCTGGCATGCCGAAGGGCAAGCCGGCGGGGGTGAGGTGCGTGCAACTCGACGAAGAGAACCGCTGCAAGCTGTTCGGGAAGCCCGAGCGGCCAGCGTTCTGCGGCGGGTTGCAGCCGTCGCAGGAGATGTGCGGGAGCAGCCAGGCGCAGGCGATGCACTGGCTCACTTCGCTGGAAGTCCTTACCCAGCCTTGATCGAGTGGTGCGCAGCGCAGCTGCGCACCCTACATGCACAGCGACAAGCGGGTCAGAACGGGTAATGCCGCGGCGCGGTCTGCACCGTGATCCACCGCAGCTCGGTGAACTCGTGGATGCCGGCGCGGCCGCCGAAGCGGCCCATGCCGCTACCCTTCACCCCGCCGAAAGGCATCTGCGCTTCGTCGTGCACGGTCGGCGCATTGACATGGCAGATGCCCGAATCGATCCGGCGCGCCACGTTGAAGGCACGGGCGATGTCACGGCCGAACACGGCGGCGGACAAGCCGTACTCGCTATCGTTGGCGCAGGCGATCGCCTCTTCCACGCCGCGCACCCGGATGATGGGCTTGACCGGACCGAAGCTCTCCTCGTGGTAGATGCGCATCTGCGGCGTCACGCGGTCCAGCAAGGTCGCCGCCATCAAGGTGCTCGAAGCCTCGCCGCCGCACAACAGCTTCGCCCCCTTGGACAGCGCATCTTCCAGCAGCGCGTTGCAATGGTCGACGGTGTTCATGCCGACCACGCTGCCCAGCACCACCGGCTCCGGCTTGCGCGGGTCGCCCACCGGCAGCGCCTTGGCCTTGGCGGCGAAGCGGCGCACGAACTCGTCGGCGATCTTCTCGTCGACGATGATGCGTTCGGTGCTCATGCAGATCTGGCCGCTGTTGGCGAAGCAGCCGAAGGCCGCGGCGTTCACCGCATCGTCGATGTCCGCGTCGTCCAGGATCACCAGCGGCGCTTTGCCTCCGAGCTCCAGCACCACCGGCTTCAGGTACTTCGCGCAGGTCAGCGCGATCAGCTTGCCCACGCGCGTCGAGCCGGTGAAGTTGACGCGCCGCACCGCCGGATGCGCCACCACCGCCTCCACCACCGTGCCCGCTTCCTGCGGCGCATTGGTGATGTAGTTGAAGACGCCCACCGGCAGTCCCGCTGCCGTGAACGCTTCGGCAATCAGCTGGTGGGTGCGCGGGCAGTTCTCGCTGCCTTTCAGAACCACCGTGTTGCCGCAAGCCAGCGGCGTCGCGACCGCACGCACGCCCAGGATCACCGGCGCATTCCAGGGTGCGATGCCCAGCACCACGCCGGCCGGCATGCGCACGCCCATGGCTAGTGAGCCCGGCACGTCGGACGGGATCACTTCGCCGGCGATCATCGTGGTCAGCGACGCTGCCTCGCGGATCATGCCGCCGGCCAGCATCACGTTGAAGCCGGCCCACATCGCGGTGGCACCGGTCTCGGTGGCCATCGCCTCGACGAAGGCGGGCAGCTTCGCCTCCAGCTTGTCGGCGGCCTTCAGCAGCAAGGCGCGGCGTTCGCTCGGGCCGGTTTCGCTCCAGGTGCGAAAGGCTTCCGCCGCGGCTTCGACGGCGAGCAGTGCATCGGCCGGCGATGCGGCCGGCGCGCGCGTGGCGACGCTGCCATCCAGGGGATTGCGGCGTTCGAAGGTCGCGCCGTTTTCGGCCGTGACTTGCAGGCCGTTGATCAACATGGAGAGATCGGACATTGCTTGCTCCTTTGCATTGCACCAGGCGCTGGGGTCGCTTGCTTCGCGGCGCGAACCCAGCCTACGACGAGGCGCCCAGATAGGCTTCGCGGATGACGCTGGAGCGCGCGAGCAGCGGCGCCGCGCCACTGGCGACCAGCGCGCCGCGCTCCATCACGTAACCGCGGTCCGCCACGGCCAGCGCCTTCTTCACGTTCTGTTCCACCATCAGCACGGTGGTGCCGGCATCGGCGATGCGGCGGGCGATGCCAAGCAGCTCGTCGACCATGCGTGGCGCCAGGCCCAGCGAGGGCTCGTCCAGCATCAAGAGACGTGGCGCACTCATCATCGCGCGCGCCACCGCCACCATCTGCTGCTCGCCACCGCTCATGGTGCCGGCGGCCTGGCGCGCGCGCTCGCGCAGCTTGGGGAAATCGCTCATCACCTGCTCGAGGCGGCGCGTCCGCTCGGCCTTGGGCACGAGCCAGCCACCGAGCTCCAGGTTCTCCAGCACCGTCATCTGCGGGAACAGCTGGCGGCCTTCGGCCACCAGCGCAACACCTGACTTCACCACTTCGTGCGTGCGCTCCGACAGCGGCTCGCCATCCAGCAGCACCTCGCCGGTGCGCGGGATCAACCCGTTCAATGCACGCAGCAAGGTCGTCTTGCCCGCGCCGTTGGGACCGAGGATCACCGTGAGCCCGGTCCGCACTTCGAGGCCGAGATCGCGCAGCACGAGAAAAGCGCCATACCCCGCCGACAAGCCCTGCACGCGCAACTGCGCGCGCCGGCCGGCCGCGCCCAGTTCGAAGGGCTGCGCGTCGTAGTGCATCAGCCGCCGGCCTCCGCCATCTCGTCACCGAGATACGCTTCGATCACTTCGGCGTTGCGCACGACCTCGCTGGGCAAGCCGTCGGCGATCTTGCGGCCCTGGTGCAGCACCAGCACGCGCTCCACATGCCGCAGCAGGGTGCGCACCGCATGCTCGATCCAGACCACCGTCAGTCCGAGCTCGTCGCGCAGGCGGCGGATCAGGGACGCCATCGCCTCGATCTCGCCTTCGGTCAGGCCCGCGGCCACTTCGTCCAGCAGCAGCAGGCGCGGTCGCGTGGCGAGCGCCATGCCGATCTCCAGCAGCCGCTGCTGTGAAGGCGTGATCGCGCTGGCCGGCATGGCCGCCTGCTTCTGCAGGCCGATGACACCGAGGATGCTGGCCACGTCGCGCAACGCCCAGGGTACGTCCTGCGCACGATGACGACGTCCCGCGAACTGCAAGCCGAAGTTCACGTTGCTCGCCACCGTCATGTCCGCAAACACGCGTGGCGTCTGGAAGGTACGTGCCAGTCCATGCTGCGCGAAGCGATGCGGGCCCTGCCCCGTCAGGTCCTCGCCCTCCAGGAGCAGGCGGCCCGAGGTCGGCGCCAGCACGCCCGACACCGCGTTGAAGAAGGTCGTCTTGCCGGCGCCGTTGGGCCCGATGATGCCCACCAGCTCGCCCACCTCCAGCGTTGCACTGACGGCATCGACCGCGGTCAGCCCACCGAATCGCACGGTGAGCTCGCGGGCTTCCAGCAAGGGCGGGCGATCAGGCACGGCGTCCTCCACGCAATGAACCCCACCAGCCGCGCAGCATCTCCCAACGGAGCGATGCCAGCCCGCCTGGCAGGTACAGCACAGACAGGATCAGCAACAGGCCCAGCGCCATCATGTAGATCTGCGGCGCCTGCAGCCGCAAGGTCTCGGCCAGCACGCTGAACACGATGGCGGCAATCAGCGGACCCCACAGCGTGAGCGCTCCGCCGATCAGCGCGATCAGCACGGTCTGGAACCCGATGAAGGGGTTGAACACGGTCGGCGGATCGATGTAGGTCCAGCGCGTCGACATCGCCGCGCCCACCGCGCCCGCGAAAGCAGCGGTCAGCGCGAAGCCCGCGGTCTTCACCCAGCGCGTGTTCACGCCCAGCGTCTGTGCGCGCTGCTCGTCGCCGCCTATGCCCGCCAGCGCCAGCCCGAAGCGCGTGCGCCGCACGACGATGGCTACCGCCACCGCGAGCACCGCCAGGCCCAGCACCGTGAGGTAGACAGTGTCCTTCTTCGGCACCACCGTCAGCACGCGGCCTACGGTACCGGTGACGCTCTTCTCGAAATAGGTCACGGCATAGCGGATCAATTCGGTCATGCCGAAGGTGAGCACAGCGAAGTACGTGCCGCGCAGGTGCAGCACCGCGGCGCCCATCACCGCTGCGACCAGCACGGCGACACCCGCACCCGCCGCGATGGTCGCCGCCCAACCCCACTGCGCCAGCACGATCGCGCTGGTGTAGGCGCCGATGCCGAAGAAGGCGGAAGTCGCCAGCGAGAGATAGCGCGTGGTGCCGCAGAACAGCGCCCAGCTCGAAGACAGCGCCACGTACATCAGGCAGCTGAGCGCCAGCGACACCAGGAATTCGCTGCCCCAGTAAGGCAAGGCCAGCGCCCAGCCGGCGAAAGCGGCCAGCACCAGCAAGTCACGCGCGAGGAACTGCCTGGAGGTCATCGTGCAAACAGTCCCCGCGGCCGCAGCAGCAGCACCGCAATGAAGACGCCGTAGGACAGCAGCGCCTTGAGCGAAGGATTGGTGAAGTGCATGCCGATCGCTTCCACCACGCCGAGCAGCAAGCCACCTGCGAGGGCGCCGCCCATGCTGCCGAAGCCGCCCAGCGTGATGACGATCAGCGCAGTGACCGTGTAGGGCTCGCCCATCGAAGGCGAGATCGTGTACGCCATCGACAGCAATGCGCCCGCCACGCCGGACAGGCCCAGGCCGACGCCGAACATCAGCGGGTGCAGCACGCGCATGTTGATGCCCACCAGCTGCGCGCCCGTGGGCGATTGCATCAGCGCGCGCACCGCCTTGCCCAGCAAGGTCATGCGCAACAACAGCATCAGCCCCAGGCCGAACACGAGGGCCAGGCCGAACACCAGCAGCTTGTTGGCCGCGAATTGCGCGCCGCCGAAGGCCACCGGATTCGTCAGGTAGTCGTAGCCGCGCAGGTCACCGCCCCAGGCCCAGGACACGAGGTTCTGCACCAGGAACAGCAGGCCGAAGGCCACCATGAGCCCGCGCGCCTCGAACACGTCGAGGTTGGGCGAGGTCTCGGCAAGACGGCGGAAACACAGGCGATGGATCACCAGGCCGGTCGCCATCAACACGACGAAGGAAACGGGGATCATCAGCAGCGGCGAGACGCCGAAGCTGGCCTGCGCCATCCAGGTGAGATAGGCGCCCACCATCAGGAACTCGCCGTGCGCGATGTTCAGGATGCGCATCAACCCGTACTGCAGGTTGAGGCCCAGCGCCACCAGGGCATAGATGCCGCCGGTGAGCAAGCCGGAGGCGATGAGTTCGGTCCAGGCGCCGAGGGACATGGTGATAAAGAGGGTTGTCACCCCGGGCAGGCCCGGGATGACAACCGAACGACTTCCCTTCCCCTTCTTCCCTCTCTTGTTATTTCCAGGCCGCCTTGGCCGGCTCCAGCTTCGCCGTCGCCACGCTGGTGGGCCAGACCACTTCGAACTCGCCCTTCTGCCATTGCGACACGGTGCCGGGCGTCGAGGTGTTTTCGCTGCCGGTGAACTTGATGTCGCCGACGATGGTCTTGTGGTTGGTCTTCTGCACGTAGTCGCGCATCGCCTTGCGGTCCAGGCCCACGGTCTTGCAGGCGTTGGTCATGATCTCCAGGCCGGCCCAGCAATGGCCGCTGGCCCAGCGGTCCGGCTCCTTGCCGAACTTCTTCACGTGCGCATCGAAGTAGGCCTTGGCGCCCGGGCTCGTCTTGCTGTTCCACGAGCCCATGCCCAGCACGCCCTCGGCGCCGGCCGGCGTCATCACTTCCTTGTACAACTGGAAGGCCGTGCCCACCGAGGCGTAGAAGAACTTCGGGTTGAAGCCCACTTCCTTGCTCTGCTTGGAAGCAAGGATGGTGTCCGGCGGATAGGTGATGCCGATGAAGGCATCGGGGTTCTGCTCCTTCATGCCGCGCAGCACCGGCGACAGGTCCTTCACGCCCAGCGGATAGCTTTTGCGATCGGTCACCTGCAGGCTGGTCTTCTTCAGCGCGGCGTTCAACGCGGCGAAGTTCTCCAGCCCGAACAGGTCGTCCATGTAGACGATCGCCACCGACTTCGCGCCATTGGCCACCAGCAGGTCGACCAGCGCGCCCATCATGCGATCGGGCTGCTGCAGCAGCGAGAAGAAGTAGGGCAGGTTCATGTCGATCAGCTTGCGCGACAGCGCCGTCGGCGCCAGCATCGGGTAGCCGTAGCGCGTGGCCAGCGGCGCCAGCGCGAAGTTGGCGTTGCTGCCCCAGGGCGGCAGGATCAGGTCGACCTTGTCGCTGCCCATCAGCTTCTCGTAGCTGCGCACCACCGTCTCGACTTCGCTGCGGTCGTCGGAGCTCACGAGCTCGATCTTGCGCTTCGCGCCCTTCACGTCCAGGCCGCCGGCGGCGTTCTGCTGCTCCGCCCAGAGGATGTAGTTGGGTTCCTGGCTCACCTGCGCGCCGCCGGTCCAGGGGCCGGTGCGCGACATCGTGTAGCCGACCCGCACCGGCGCCGATTGCGCCAGCAGGCCAGGCGCCACCGAGGCGCCAGCCACGGCGGCGGCGCCCTGGATGAAGCGGCGGCGGGGGATGGTGGGAATGCGTTGCGCCATGCTTGTCTCCTCTGCGGGGATCAGGTGCCGCATGCTAGGAAGCCCACGGCCGCGCTGCTTTGCTCTCCGCGCAGAAGCGCTTGCCTGCGTGTGCACGACGAACCGGGTTAACCCTTAGGCATTCATCAGCTGGGCCGCGCCACAGTGCTGGCATGGCGCAATCCACCCTCCTCAGCACCGACGTGGTCGCGCCGCGTGACCGCGCGCCGCAGTGGGCCGAATGGATCTCGCGCCACTTCTGCGGCCTGCAGTCGGACCTGTACGGCGACGTCGATTTCGACGGCCAGATCGTGTCCTCGCAAGCCGGCGACGTCATCCTCACGCGGCTCGAAGCCAACCGCCATCGCGTGCTGCGCACTGCCTCGATGGTCCGCACCAGCGACGTCGCCTACCTGAAGATCGTCGCGCCTTGGCGCGGCAGCGCGGTCGTGCAGCAGCAGGGCCGGCAAGCGTGCGCGCAAGATGGCGCATGGGTCATCTACGACACGACCGGCACCTACGAGATCGGCAACCCGGAGCGCAGCGACCACCTGATCGTGATGGTGCCCAAGGAAGGCATCCTGGAGCGCGGGCAGCGCTTCGACGGCGTGATGGCGCGGCGTCTCGGCGCGAACGGCATCTCGCGCGTGGCGCTCGAGACCATGCGCAACACCTACCTGGAGCTGCCCAACATGAGCGGCGCTGCAGCGGCGGGCGCCGGCGAACTGATCAAGCAGCTGGTGCGGCTGTCGCTGATGGAGCTGTCGGGGCAGGACACGGCGCTGACACAGCGCGAGGCCTTGCGCGATCGCATCCGCGGCTACGTGCAGCAGCACCTGCGCGACCCACAGCTGTCCGCCGATGCCATCGCCCGCGCGCTGCATTGCAGCCGCCGCCACCTGTACAACGCCTTCAGCGGCGAAGGCGAATCCATCGCCGCCTACATCCAGCGCCTGCGCCTGCAGGCCTGCATCCGCGACCTGCAACAGGCCGGGCCGCATGCGCGGCCCATCACCGACATCGCGCTGTCCTGGGGCTTCGGCAATCCGTCCCACTTCAGCCGCGTGTTCCGCGACCACACGGGCATGAGCCCTTCCGAATTCAGAAGCTCCTGATGAACCAACACGCGAACTTCACCCGCATGCAGGACAGCACGGCGGCGGACTGGCAAGCCATTACCGGCGAATTCATGCCTTTCGCGCAGGCGCTGCCGGACCGCGTGGTCCAGCACCTGCAGCTGCTGCAAGGCGACTACGGCGGCTTTCCCGTCGACCGCTACACGCATTCGCTGCAGACCGCCACGCGCGCGCTGCGCGATGGCCGCGACGAGGAGTACGTCGTCTGCGCGCTGCTGCACGACATCGGCGACACGCTCGGCGCGTTCAACCATCCCGATATCGCCGCGGCCATCGTCAAGCCTTTCGCCAGCGAGGCCAACCACTGGATGGTGCAGCAGCACGGCATCTTCCAGGGCCACTACTTCTTCCACCACATCGGGCTGGACCGTAACCTGCGCGACCGCTTCCGCGAGCATCCTCACTACACTCGCACCGAGGAGTTCTGCGCGCTGTACGACAACCCGGCGTTCGACCCGCGGGCCGAGACCCTGCCGATCGAGGAATTCCTGCCCATGCTGCGGCGGGTGATGGCGCAGCCGCGCAACTCGATCTACCTCAAGGAGGGGTCATGAACATCGCATCGTTGAAGGAAGTCGTCAGCGCCGAGGAATGGCAGCTGCGCGTGGACCTCGCCGCCGCCTACCGGCTGGTGGCGCTCTATGGCTGGAGCGACCTCGTCTTCACGCACATCAGCGCGCGCATCCCGGGACCCGAGCATCACTTCCTGATCAATCCCTACGGCCTGATGTTCGACGAGATCACCGCGTCCTCGCTGGTGAAGGTCGACCAGGCCTGCAACAAGATCATCGACTCGCCCTTCCCGGTGAACCCCGCGGGCTTCGTCATCCACAGCTGCATCCACGACGGCCGGCCGGACGTGGGCTGCGTGCTGCACACGCACAGCCGCGCCGGCGTCGCTGTCAGTGCTCAGAAGAAAGGCGTGTTGCCGATCAGCCAGCAAAGTACCTTCGTGCTGGCTTCGCTGGGCGTGCATGATTACGAAGGCGTGGCGCTGCGCGACGAAGAGAAGCCGCGGCTGCAGCGCGACCTGGGCGACAAGAACTTCCTGCTGCTGCGCAACCACGGCCTGCTGACCGTGGGGCCCAGCGTGGCCGATGCCTGGCTGTCGATGTACACCTTCGAGAACACCTGCCGCATCCAGATCGATGCGCAGGCCGGCGGCGGCGAACTGGTGGAAGTCGACGCGCGCATCATGCAAGGCATGGGCGAGGTGCTGAAGGCCGTCACCAAGGGCCAGGGCGCGAACATCGCGTGGCCGGCGCTGCTACGTCGGCTGGACAAGCTGGATCCTTCGTACAAGACGTAAGCTTCGCCATCCCCGCGCAGGCGGGGACCCAGGGCACTAAAGGCGGACGCACTGGTTTCCCGCCTGCGCGGGAATGACGAATCGCGGGTCGTGCTCCAGCACCATCACTTCCTTCCGCGCCATCTGCACCTGGCCGAACATGGTCGCGAAGGCCACGTCCTTGGCATCGCGGCCGGTGCCGATACGCACCAGCCGGTCCACCGGCGCCATCCCGGTCGGGTCGAACAGCACCCAGTGGCCATCGAGCCAGGCTTCGAACACCGCGTGGAAATCCTGCGGCGGCTCATCGAACCACACATAGCCCACGACGATGCGCGCCGGGATGTTGAGCGCGCGGCAGAAGGTGATGCCCAGGTGCGCGAAGTCGCGGCACACGCCGGCGCGCTGCTGCAGCACCTCGCCCGCCGTGCTGTTGCTGTTGGTGCTGCCCGGCCGATACGCCACCTCGTTGCGGATCCAGTCCACGATCGCCTTCACGCGCCCATAGCCCGGCGGCACGTGGCCGAACATGCGCACGACTTCATTGGACAGCAGGTCCGACTCGCAATAGCGGGTGGCCAGCAGGTAGGGAAAGATGCCGTCGGGCACCTTGCCCACGGGTCGTTCGGCCAGGCTCGTGTCGGGCGCCGGCGTGTGCACCTCCACCTCCGCCTTGTAGCTCACCTTCAGCGGGCCGGGCTTCGCGTCGAAGCGCAGGAAGCGGTTGCCGCTGCGCGCGTCGGTGTAGGCGTGCGGCGTGACGCCGCTGGAGATGGAGAGACGTTCGCTCAGGAGCTTCTGCGTCGGCCAGTGCGCGGCCTCGATGTTGAAGCAGAAGTGCGCGGTCGACAGCACCTGGTATTCGAGCACCGTCTCCACGGTCGACAGGTGCATGCGTTCTCCGTACGACGAATGGGTGACATCCATCGTACGGCCGGCGCCAAGCCCAGCCAATAGTCTGGCGCCTTCGCCAGCTGTAGGACGCGCTGCGCTACTTGCCGAACAGGCCGCGCAGGCCGTTGCCTATCTTGTCCCCGATGCTCGTCGTCGCCGCGCCGACAGCCGAGCCGGCGAGAGCAGCGCTGGTCAAGGTCACGCTGGGCTCGTCGAGCGTGCCGCCCACGGCGAGCGGCACGCCGAGCGCGCCATGCGCCAGGTCCACCGCCACACGGCCGCTGAGGGACTTGTTCGCCGCCAGCGTCACGTTGCCGGTGGCGGACAGCGAACCCGAGGTCGCCACCAGGTTCGTCAGGTGCACGGTCTTGCCCTGCGTGTTGACCTGCCCGGCCAGCGTGTCGAGCCGGGTGCTGCCGCCGCGGCTGAGGCCCACCGTCTGCACTGCGCGGGCCAGGTCGATGCCTTGCAGCTCCGCGTTGCGCACGGTGAAGTGCGTGCTGGTCTGCAGCACGTCGACGATCTGCCCCGGGTCCTTGTATTCGGAGCGCAGCGTGGTCTGCGCCTGCAGCTTGCCGGTCAGCGGCTTGCTGGGCGCGGTCAGCGCGGAGACTTCCACGTTCTCGGTCGTGAGCTGGCCCGTCAGCAACTGCAGCCCCGCGGCCTTGCCCGGCTGCAGCTGGAGCTTGCCCTTCACGTGGCCGCCGCCGATGGCGATTTCCACCGGCCACTCCTTGCCTTCCTGCTTGATCTCGCCGTGCGTGCCTTCGAAGCGGCCCGCGACGACCTTGAAGGACGCGGAATCGAGCAGCCCGTCGTCGGTGAGGTCCGCCTTGGCATCGATGGTGATGGGCTGGCCCTTCTCGTCGATCCAGGTGATGTTGTCCAGCAGCACGCTCTGCGGCAGCACCAGCGGCTTGCCGGGCGCGGCCGGCTCGGGCTTCTTGCCCTTGTCCTTGTCCTTCTTCTGCATCACTGCGGTCAGCGCCGCGATGCCGGTCTGCGGCAGCACGGCCTGGCGCACCACCAGGGTCTTGATCTCCAGCCGCCCCATCAGCAGCGCCGCCCAGCGCGGCCGCGCCTCGACGCGCTCCACGCTCAGCGCAGAGGGCTTCGTCTGCAAGCGCACCTGGTCCACTGCCACGGCCGGCACCGGGAACAGGTCCACCGACAGCCGCCCCAGCTTGAGCGGCACGCCCAGGGCAGCCGCTGCTTCCTTTTCGACCCGCGCACGGAAATCCTCGGTGCGCAGCCAATGCTGCAAGGCCACCGCCACACCCGCCAGCAGCAGCACGCCGAGCACGCCGGCCGCCGCCAGCCATTTCAACCACTTCACCATGCGCCTATTGTCCCCACTGCCGGGCTTCAACCCACACCCCTGCAGGAATTCTTCACACCCGCTAGCATCGAATTCTTCACGGTCGACACCAAAGGAAACAAGGATGAAGCTGTATTACTCCCCGGGCGCCTGCTCGCTGTCCCCGCACATCGCCCTGCGCGAAGCCGGCCTCGCCTTCGAGCCCGTGCTGGCCTCCACCAAGTCGCACAAGCTGCAGGACGGCACCGACTACTACGGCATCAACCCCCTGGGCTACGTACCGATGCTGGAACTCGACGACGGCACCCGCCTGCGCGAAGGCCCGGCCATCGTGCAATACGTTGCCGACCAGGCGCCCACCAAGAACCTCGCGCCCGCCAACGGCACCCTGCCCCGCTACCGCCTGCAGGAGTGGCTGACCTTCATCGGCACCGAGATCCACAAGACCTTCTCGCCGCTGTTCAATCCCGCGCTGGACGAAGCCGCGAAGAAGGTGTTCCGCGACAAGCTCTCCAGCCGCTACGAGTTCATCGACAAGGAACTCGCCGGCAAGCAGTACGTGCTGGGCGACCACTTCAGCGTGGCCGACGGCTACCTCTTCACCGTGACGCGCTGGACCAAGCCGATGAACATCGACATCAGCGGCTTCGCCAACCTGCAGGCCTGGATGGCGCGCGTTGCTGCCCGCCCCGCGGTGCAGGAGGCCTTGAAAGTCGAGGGACTGCAATAACCTAGGTGTCATCCCGGCCCCGCGCCGGGATCGAACCACGTGCCTCGGCCGCATGGATAGCGGTTCAAGGCCGCAACAACAAAGCTCTATGAAATCCTTGTTCGACCCGGTGCAGGTCGGAAGCCTGCACCTGCCCAATCGCATCGTCATGGCCCCGCTCACGCGCAATCGCGCGCCGCAGGCCATTCCCACGCCGCTGATGGCGGAGTACTACGCGCAGCGTGCCTCGGCCGGCCTGCTGATCTCCGAAGCCACGGCCATCACGCACCAGGGCCAGGGCTACGCCGACGTGCCCGGCCTCTACGGCACCGAACAGCTCGACGCCTGGAAGCGCGTCACCGATGCCGTGCATGCCAAGGGCGGCCGCATCTACTGCCAGCTGTGGCACGTGGGCCGCGTCTCGCACGTGGACCTGCAGCCGGACGGCGGCAAGCCGGTCGCGCCCTCCGCCATCACGGCCAAGACCAAGACCTATCTCGTCAAGGACGGCCAGGGCGGCTTCGCGGCCACCTCCGAGCCGCGCGCGCTGGACGCGGGCGAGCTGCCCGGCATCGTGCAGGACTTCCGCCACGCTGCGCGCAACGCGATCACCAGCGCGGGCTTCGATGGCGTCGAAGTGCACGGCGCCAATGGCTACCTGCTGGACCAGTTCCTGAAGACCGGTTCCAACGAGCGGCGTGACGACTACGGCGGCTCCATCGAGAACCGCGCACGCCTGCTGCTGGAAGTGATGCGCGCGGTGGTCGGCGAAGTCGGCGGCCATCGCGTCGGCCTGCGCCTGTCGCCGGTGACGCCGGCCAACGACGTCGTCGACGCCGATCCGCAACCGCTGTTCGAGTACGTCGTGAAGCAGCTCGCGCCGCTGGGACTGGCCTACATCCACATCATCGAGGGCGCCACCGGCGGCCCGCGCGAAGTGGACGGCCGCCCCTTCGACTACGCCGCGCTGCGCAAGGCCTACCGCGATGCCGGCGGCAAGGCCACCTGGATGGTGAACAACGGCTACGACAAGGCGCTGGCCGAACGCGCGCTCGCCAGCGACGCGGACCTGGTGGCCTTCGGCCGGCCGTACATCGCCAATCCGGATCTCGTGGAGCGGCTGCGCGCGAACGCGCCGCTGAACGAGGTGGAGAAGACGACGCTGTATGGCGGTGGGGCGAAGGGGTACACGGACTACCCCGCGCTGAAGTAAATCGTCATTCCCGCGAAGGCGGGAAGCCAGGGCGCCCTGGGTCCCCGCCTCCGCGGGGATGACGAAGTCAAGCCGGCCCGACCCCGATCGGCGCCGGCGTCCGCATCACGATCCGCGTGAACAGCCGGTCATAGGCCGGCTCCCGCTCGCCGCCGGCCAGCGGGTCGATGTGCTGCGAGAAGGCCGTGTTCAGCTGGGCCCAGTCGGACGGCGACAGCAGTTCCTGCGCCGCGGGCAGGATCTCGGTTTCTTCGGTCCGCATGTGGGCCAGGTAAAAGTCCACGTAGTGCCGCGTCGCGTCCTCGAAAGCCGCGCGGCGGCTGTCGCCCAGCAGTTCCCACGCCAGCAGCAGGTGCTGCAGTTCGCGCACGCGGCGCTCGCCCTGCAGGTGGTCGTTCTCCAGCCGCTCGATCACCGGCATCAGCGCCGGCATCGCCCGCGCCATCTTCGGGAACAGCAGGTCCGACTCCTTGGGGTGGTGCCGGCGCTCGGGAAATTCGTCGATGTAGAACAGCATGGCCCGCAGCACGTCGAAGTAGCGCTCGGGCTGTTCTTCGTCCGGTCCGCGCTGCAGCATCTGCTGCAGTGAACGCAGGACGGCGGCGACCGCGGCATGTTCGTCGCGGATGATCTGCAAGGCGTTGCGGGTGGTGTGGCTCATGGCGCTATCTCCTGTTGTCAGGGTCGCACGCGGGAGCCCTCCCCCGCTTGACGCACGTCAACGGGATCGCTTCAGCAGCAGCGCGTTCGTCAGGACGCTCACGCTGGACAATGCCATCGCCCCGCCCGCCACTACCGGGCTCAGCAAGCCCGCCGCCGCCATCGGGATGCCGGCCACGTTGTAGGCGAAGGCCCAGAACAGGTTCTGGCGGATCTTCACCACCGTGCGGTGCGAGATCGCCAGCGCGCGCTCCACCAGCGCCACGTCACCGCGCATCAACGTGATGCCGGCCGCATGCATGGCGACGTCGGTTCCCGTGCCCATGGCAATGCCGACATCGGCGGCCGCCAGCGCCGGCGCGTCGTTGACGCCGTCACCCACCATCGCCACGACGTGGCCGCCGGCGCGCAAGGCCGCCACGCGCTGCGCCTTGTCGCCCGGCAGCACCTCGGCCTGCACCTCTTCCGGCGCAAGCCCCAGGCGCCGGCCCATGGCCTGGGCGGCGGCGCGGTTGTCGCCGGAGATCATGACCAAGCGCAAGCCGCGCGCACGCAGGGCCGCAAGGGCCGCGGCGGCACCAGGCTTGGGTTCGTCGGCAAAGGCCATCAGCGCGCGCAGCGCGCCGCCTTCGAGCAGCGCGGACAGCGTCGCGCCTTCGCCCTGCAGGCGCTGCACCTCGGACTGCAGCATTCCCAGCGGCGTGCCCAGTTCATCCAGCCAGCGCAGGCTGGCGATGCGCCACTGCGCGCCGCCCACGCTGCCTTCGGTGCCGCGCCCGGGCACCGCGCGCACGGCCTCGGCCGGCTGCAGTTCCAGGCCACGCTCGCGCGCAGCACCCACCACCGCGCGCGCCAGCGGATGCTCGCTGCCCGCCTGCACGCTGGCCGCCGCGGCCAGCAGCGTCGCTTCGTCCTGCCCCGCCGCCGGCACGAAGGCCACCAGCCGCGGCTGGCCCACCGTCAGGGTGCCGGTCTTGTCGAAGGCGACGGTGTCGACGCGGTGTGCAATCTCCAGCGCCTGCGCGTCCTTGATCAGGATGCCCTGGCGCGCGGCGACGCCGGTCCCGGCCATGATCGCCGCCGGCGTGGCCAGGCCCAGCGCGCAGGGACAGGCGATCACCAGCACCGCCACGGCGGGGATCAGCGCGTCCTGCAGGCTGGCGCCGGCGATCAGCCAGCCGACCAGCGTGAGCAGGGCGACCGCCACGACCACCGGCACGAACACCGCCGCCACCTGGTCCACCAGGCGCTGGATCGGCGCCTTGCCGGCCTGCGCGTCCTCGACCAGCCGGATGATGTGGGCCAGCACGCTCTCGCCGCCCACGGCGGTGGCCTTCATCACGACACGTCCCTCGCCGTTGATGCTGCCGCCGGTGAGGCGCGCGCCCTGGCCCTTGGCCACCGGCAGCGGCTCGCCCGTGAGCATCGATTCATCGGCGTGCGTGTCGCCCTCTTCCACCACACCGTCCGCCGGGATGCGTTCGCCTGGGAGCACCAGCAGCCGGTCGCCGGCCATCACCTCGGCCAGCGGCAGGTCGGCTTCACCCCCGCTTTTCAGCATGACGTGCGCCACTTCCGGCCGCAGCGCCTGCAACGCGCGGATGGCCGACGTGGTCTGGCGCTTGGCGCGCGCTTCCAGCCATTTGCCAAGCAGCACCAGCGTGATCACGACCGCCGAAGCTTCGAAGTACAGGTGCATCTGGCCCTCGGCCAGCCACAGCCACATCGACAAGCCCCAGCCCGCACTGGTGCCCAGGGCGACCAGCAGGTCCATGTTGCCGCTGCCCGCCTTCAGCGCGTGCCAGCCGGCCTTGTAGAAGCGCGCGCCCAGCACGAACTGCACCGGCGTGGCCAGCAGGAACTGCAGCCAGGCTGGCAGCATCCAGTGCAGGCCGAAGGGTTCGCCCATCATCGGCAAGACCAGCGGCAGCGACAGCAGCAGGCCCAGCGCCACGGGCCCGAAACCGGCCCAGGGCGAAAGGTCTTCGTCACGCGTCAATTCGGGGGCACGTGGTTCGTAGCCGGCGTTGCGCACCGCGCGGCGGATCTGCGCCTCCATCTGCTCCGCCGGCTGGAAGACGACGCGGGCCGATTCGGTGGCCAGGTTGACGCTGGCGTCCTCGACGCCGGGCACCTTCTTCAAGGCGCGCTCCACCCGCGCCACGCAGGAGGCGCAGGTCATGCCGCCGACGCCGAGGTCCAGGGTCGCGGAGGAAGATTCGCTGCTGTTCATGGATGGAATGCTGGACCTTGCCATCATGGGAAAGTCAAGCGCTTGACCTTACCATCGTGGAAAGCTTTAGGCTTTGCGCATCATCATCGGAGAACGAACATGAACCAGACCTTCCAGGTGCAAGGCATGAGCTGCGGCCATTGCGCCAACGCCGTCACCCAGGCCGTGAAAGCCGTCGACCCGCAAGCCCAGGTGAAGGTGGACCTGGCGAGCGGCAAGGTGGAAGTGGCTTCGCAACAGGACCACGCCGCGATCGCCCGCGCCATCGAGGAAGAAGGCTACAAGGTCGCGGCATGAAACCGGCCGCCAGCGCGGCCTGGCCGGTGAACATCGGCGAAGCGGCTCGCCTGTCCGGCGTGTCGAGCAAGATGGTGCGCCACTACGAGAGCCTGGGGCTGCTGCCGGCGGTGGCCCGCACCGACAGCGGCTACCGCCAGTACAGCGAAGCCGAGGTTCACACGCTGCGCTTCATCAAGCGCTCGCGCGACCTCGGCTTCTCGATGGCGGAGATCGCCGAACTGGTGGGCCTGTGGCAGAACCGGCGCCGCGCCAGCGCCAGCGTGCGGCGCATCGCGCAGAAGCACGCCGACGAACTGGGCGAGAAGATCGCCGCCATGCAGGAGATGCGCAAGACGCTGTCACACCTCATTCACAGCTGCCAGGGCGACGAGCGCCCCGAATGCCCGATCCTGGAGGACCTGGCGCGTTAGCGCATGTTCTCGCGCTGCGCTTCGCGGCGCAGGCGCTGGACTTCCTGCTCGGTGAACACGCGCTCGACCTGCGGCCTGGGCGTGGCCATCGTGGCCGGGCCGGCGCCCAGTGCGGTGGTGTCGGGGGCCCGGGCCTGCGCCTGCGCCATCGCTTCACGCTGGGCCAGCACGGGCTGGTCCATCATGATCACCGCGCCGTTGCTGCTGCGTTCCTGCGCCGGCATGGGTGCCGTGTCGGTCATGACCGTGGGAGACGGCTGGGACGACTGCGCCCAGACCGCGCCGCTGGAGAGGAGTGCGGCCGGCAGCAACAAGGCCGCCACTCGCACCAAAGACGGGTACTGCATTTCGGACTCCTTGGAAAATCGATGGGTTGGCGTTCACTCTGGCGTTGCCCGGCCGTGCTGGCTGTGGCCGAGGGAGCATGCTTGCCGTAGGAAGGATTCGACCCAGCATGTGCTCCGCCGACGTCGGCAGGCGTCTTTACCTCGAGGAAACATGGGCCGCACGGGCAAGTTACACAGGCTCATCAGACTTGCCTCCATCGATACGAAAGGAAGCCCCATGAAACGCATGCAAAAGCACCTGCTCACCGCCGGCCTGCTGGCAGGCATCGGCCTGTCCGCCTTCGCCCAACCCGCCCCGGGCGGCCCGGGCGGCCCGGGCGAGCACCGCCCCATGGACCCGGCCCGCATGCAGGAAATGCGCGCCCGCATGGAACAGCGCATGAACGAGCGGATGGAGTTCTTCAAGTTCAAGCTGAAGATCACCCCGGCCCAGGAAGGCGCCTGGGGCGCCTGGACGGCGGCCATCAAGCCCACCGGCGCCCGCCCGCAGCGTCCGGACCGCGCCGAGTTCGAGCGCCTGTCCACGCCGGAGCGCATCGACCGCATCCGCGCCATGCGCGCCACGCGCCAGGCCGAAATGGACAAGCGCTTCGACGCCACCAAGGCCTTTTACGCGCAGCTCGATCCCGCACAGCGCAAGGTGTTCGACCAGGAAAGCATGAACATGCTGGGCGGCGGCCACCGCGGCCACGAAGGCGGCGGCCGCCACCACCGCGGCTGAGCCAGTCTCACGCAGCAAAAAGCCCGGCAGCCGCCGGGCTTTTTTCATGCGGCATCAGTAGCCGTAGTTGTTGGTCACCAGGTTCGGCGCCCCGCCGGTCATGGTGCTGGCTTCACCGGCGCGTTCCGGGACGTTGCTGGTCTCGGCCGCGCTGCCGTAGTAGCCGTTCCAGTACGAGGACTGCGGCACCACGACATAGCCCGGCGTCGAATAGCTGACCACCGGCGGATAGCTGTAGCTATAGGTCGTCACCGTGGACGGGCCCGCGCCCAGCACCATGGTCGGCGACACGTAGCTGTCCGAATAAACCATGGACGTGCCGTCCCAGTAGGGCGAATTGGTGGTCAGCGCATTGGGCTGGCCATGGGTCATCGTGCTGGCTTCGCCGGCCTGCGTCGGCGTGTCGAAGGTCTCGGCCTGGGCTGCGCCGGCAACGGCGACAATACTGGCAGCGATCAGGGCGGAAAGGGTGGTCTTGCGCATCAGGAACTCCGTACTCGTGTTTTGGAAACCCGGGCGTGCCGGGTACGTGAAACCAAGTTAGGAGCGACCTCTCCCCGACCCTATCGGACGGTTGTTACACAGACCGTAGGAACAGCCGGGCGGGCTGTTCAGAACCGGTAGGCGTAGCGCAGCAGCAGGAACTCGTCGCCCGGGTTGGGCTTCTTCAAGCCGGCGTTGGACACGTGGAGCAGGCGCAGGCCGACCTCGTGTTCGCCGCGCGTACCGAAGCGGTAGCCACCGCCCAGCGTGTCATAGAAGTTCCACTGCGAGCCGAACTCCTTGTGCGGGGTCTCGAAGTGCTGGGTGAGGTAGGTCGCGCCGATGCCCAGTTCCAGGAAAAAGGGCGAGCGGCCTTCTTCCGGCACGAAGCGGAACATCGGCAGCAGCGTGATCTGCTGCAGGCTGTCCTTGCCGCCATTCACCGCGTCGTAGCGCCACTGGGTCAGGATCAGTTCCGTCTGGCCGGTGATGAGGAAAGCATGCTGCGAGCGCCAGCTCCAGTCCCACAGCAAGCCCGCGCCCGCCTGGGCCGTGCCCTGCCGGCCGGGGCCGCCAATCACCTCGACGCCGCTGGGCGTGAGGTCCAGCGCGTGGGCTGGCAGGGTCGAGAGAAGAAGCATGGCCGCGGCGGCCAGGGGAGCGAGGTTTCTTGTCTTCATCATCGTTGTGGTTATCGGAAGCGCCCGAGTTTCACTGAAAACGTCGCCCCGCGCTGGCTCGTACGCGTGCTGCCGACGCCATGCACATGAAATTGGCCTGCCGTCCTACGGGACCGCAGCAGCTGGGCCGTTACCTTGGAATTCTCCCCAGAACTAGAAGCCCCATCCATGAGCGAGACCGTGCCCACGACCCCGCAGCTGACCGTCATGACCGTCAACATCCACAAGGGGTTCACGTCCTTCAACCGCAAGTTCATCCTGCCCGAGCTGCGCGACGCGGTCCGGAAAGTCGGGGCGGACATCGTCTTCATGCAGGAGGTGCTGGGCGCACACGAGGAGCACGGCAAGAAGATCGAGGACTGGCCGGACGCGCCCCACTACGAGTTCCTGGCCGACAGCATCTGGCCGCAGCACGCCTACGGCCGCAACATGGTCTACCCGAAGGGCCACCACGGGAACGCGATCATGTCGAAGTTCCCGATCGTCGACTACCAGAACCACGACGTCTCCATCATCGGCCCGGAAAAGCGCGGCCTGCTGCACTGCCGGCTCAAGGTCGACGGCCATCCGCAGGACGTGCATGTGATCTGCGTGCACCTGGGCCTGGCCGAATCGCACCGGCAGCAGCAGCTGGGGCTGCTGTGCGAGATCTCGCACAGCGAGGTTCCGCAGGACGCGCCGCTGATCGTGGCGGGCGACTTCAACGACTGGCGCCGCCGCGCCAACGACATCCTGTGGAAGGAAGCCGGGCTGCGCGAGATCTTCGTCAGCGCCTACGGCGAGCCGGCCAAGACCTTCCCTTCCATCTTCCCGCTGCTGTCGCTGGACCGCATCTACGTGCGCAACTGCTCGGTGCACCTGCCCGTGGTGCTGCCGCGCCGGCCCTGGGCGCACCTGTCCGACCACGCGCCGCTCGCGGCCGAAATCCACCTGTAGGCATGCCATGGACAAGCGCTGGCTGACCGGCAACCAGTTCACCCTGCTCGAGAACGGCGAGGAATTCTTCCCGCGCGTCTTCGCCTGCATCGCCAATGCGCGGCGCGAGGTGATCGTCGAGACCTTCATCCTGTTCGAGGACAAGGTCGGCCTGCAGCTGCAGGAGGCCTTGATCGCCGCGGCACGGCGCGGCGCCCAGGTGGACGTGACCGTCGATGACTGGGGCTCGCCCGAATTCAGCGAGCGCTTCCTGGCGGACCTGCGCAACGCCGGCGTGCGCGTGCACACCTTCAACCCCGGCATCCGGCCCTTCGGCTGGCGGCCGCACCTGCTGCGGCGCATGCACCGCAAGATCGCCGTGATCGACGGCGAAGCGGCCTTCGTCGGCGGCATCAACTATTCGGCCGACCACCTCGGCGACTTCGGCCCGCAGGCCAAGCAGGACTATGCGGTGGAAATCCGCGGGCCGCTGGTGGCGGAGATCCATCGCTTCTGCCATGGCGCGCTCGCTGCCGGCCACCGCCACATGCAGGGCAAGCGCCAGTGGTGGCGCCGCCGCAGCCAGCTGCGCCAGCTGCCCGATGCGCTCGCACCAGCCGGCAATGCCGAAGCGATGTTCGTGGTGCGTGACAACGTCAACCACATGGACGACATCGAGCGCCACTACCGCATCGCGATCCGCGCCGCACGCAAGCGCATCATCATTGCCAACGCCTATTTCTTCCCGGGCTATCGCTTCACCCGCGACCTGCGGCGCGCGGCCCGGCGCGGCGTAGACGTGCGCCTGATCCTGCAGGGCGAACCCGACATGCCCTTCGTGAAAACGGCGGCCAGCATGCTGTACCACCACCTGCTGCGCTCGGGCGTGAAGATCTACGAGTACTGCGACCGCCCGCTGCATGGCAAGGTGGCGCTGATGGACGATGAATGGGCCACGGTCGGCTCGAGCAATCTCGACCCGATGAGCCTCGCGCTGAACCTCGAGGCGAACGTCATCATCCGCGACCGCGAGTTCAACCGCACGCTGGCGGCGAACCTCGAAAAGCTGCAATGCGAGAGCTGCAACCGCATCGAACTGGAGCAGCTGGGCGAGCAGCAGGGCTGGTCGCTGCTGCGCAGCTTCCTGGCCTACCACGTCACCCGCCTCTACCCGCAATGGGCTTCCTGGTTGCCGCGCCACGTGCCGCGCCTGTTGCCGGCCGTGCCCACGCCGGCGCTGGACAAGCCTTGATCCATCGCCTGCTTGCCCATCCCTGGTGGCCGTGGATCCGGCGCATCTGCTTCGGCGGTTGCATCGCCTTCGTGCTGGTGCTGCTGGCCCGCTACGCGCGGCACGTGGACTGGCCCAAGGTCGTCGAGAGCATGCGCGAGCTGCCGCCCGGCGTGCTGGCCACGGCCGTCGGCTTCGCCGTCATCAGCCACCTCGTGTACAGCCTGCTGGACCTGGTGGGACGGCACTACACCGGCCACCACCTGGCTGCGCGCAAGGTGATGCAGGTCAGCTTCACCAGCTATGCGTTCAACCTGAACCTGGGTTCGCTGGTGGGCGGCATCGGCTTCCGCTATCGCCTCTATTCCAGGCTGGGCCTGCGGCCGGGGCAGATCACGCGCATCGTCACCCTCAGCATGGTGACCAACTGGCTGGGCTACATCCTGCTGGCCGGCCTGGTCTTCAGCTTCGCGCCACTGCAGTTGCCGCCGGACTGGAAGATCGACAGCGAAGGCCTGCAGCTGGTGGGCGTCGGCCTGCTGGCGTTCGAGGTGGTGTACCTGGGCCTCGCCGCCTTCGCGAAGAAGCGCTGCTTCAAGATCCGCGGCTATGAAGTGCCCATCCCGACCTTGAAGGTCGCCGGCGCGCAGCTGGGCGTGTCCTGCACGCACTGGTTGTTCATGGCGGCCGTGCCCTGGGCGCTGCTGCAGGGGCAGGTGGACTACCCCACGGTGCTGAGCGTGCTGCTGCTCGCGTCCATCGCCGGCGTGATGCTGCACGTGCCCGCCGGCCTGGGCGTGACCGAAGCGGTGTTCGTCGCGCTGCTGTCGCATCGCATCCCGGTGCACGAGCTGATTGGCGCGCTGCTGGCCTTCCGCGCGGTCTTCTATCTGATGCCCTTGGCCGCAGGTGCGCTGCTGTACCTGAAGGTCGAGGTCCGCACCCGCAACAAAGAAGCTGTCGCGTGATGCATTTGCATACCGCGACCCCTGTAAAGCTCTGAACTTCGGAACAATCGCCAACATGGACAAATCGCCTCAGGCATGAACTGGCAGGACGAAGGCTCAGCCATGGATGTGAAGTTGACTGGGCAGACCGATCTGGCGGGCTTCCGCGACGAGGCGCGGCAGCTTCTGGCGCACCAGGTGCCGCCGGAAGATGTGTCCTGGGTGCTCGACCTGCAGGCAGCGGGCGGGTACTGCAACGGTGAGTCCACGCAACCCAACCGCCCCCGCAATGTCGCGCGCGCAGCAACGGCGATCGTGCCGGCGTCCTTTACGCGCCTGTGCGAGTTCGTGGTGCTGCATCGCGACGGCGACCGCTTCGCCCTGCTCTATCGGCTGCTGTGGCGCCTGGTGCATGAACCCGGGCTGCGCAACGACGCTTCCGACACCGACATGATGCAGGCCCAGCACATGGCGCATGCGGTGCGGCGCGACATCCACAAGCTGAAGGCCCATATGCGCCTGCGCACCATGCACGATGCGCAGGGACGCGAATGGCAGGTGGGTTGCCACGAGCCGGCCCACCACGTGATGGAAGCCGTGGGGCCGTGGTTCTGCAAGCGGCTGGAGGCTCCGCGCTGGGCACTGTTCACGCCGGATCGCAGCGTGCGCTGCGATGAAGGGGACCTGCTCTATGGGCCCGGGGTGCCGGCGGCGCGGATGCCGGCCTTCGATGGGCCGGAGGAAGCCTGGCGGGAGTGCCACGAGCGCGTGTTCGCGGGCCATGACGGTTGACAGGGGCATCGAGCGCCTGGCCATCCTCCTCGCGCTCGGCGCCACCGCGGCGCGCCACCCCTCAGCGCTGCTGCGGGTCGATGCCGAGGATCGCGACGCGGCGTTCGAAGCGTTCGTCGCGGACATCCGGCAGGCAAAGCGGCTTTTCCGCCGTTGAGGCGCGCGGCACGTCGGCGCAGGCCACTGGCGGCAGCGGCATCATCTTCTGGTCGGTGACCCGGGGCTTGCGCAGGCTCAGGCCGGCGCCATCGCTGCCTTGCAGGCCGATGCCGCCTTGCGCTGGCCCGGCCATGGCGCCCAGGCCGGCCTGCGCGCCTGCCATGGCGGGACGGCCTTCGAACACGGCGCCCGCGGTGGCGGTCTGGCCCGCGGCCTCGAAGGCCAGCAGGGCCAGACCGACGACCAGCGCAACGCCGATCCAGTGGGTGGGGTGGTGATGAAGTCGGTGGTGCAGCATCATTTCTCGCTCCTCGAGAGGGTCCGGCGACCAGTGTGAGGCGCGGCCACTCGTCAGCGCGTCGCGACGCTGGCGCGTTTGTGCGTAGGAAGGTGCTCACTTCGCCCCTACAATGCGGCGGCATTCAAGCTGAGTTCGATGACCGTTTCACTCGCGGGCCGCGTGCCCGCCACGTTCGAGATCAAGAGCGCGTCGCTGCCGCTGGTCGCGCTGCTGCTGAAGTCACCCGACCTGGCCCTGCTGGCCGAGGAATTCCGCGAACGCTTCGGCGAGATGCCGGAGTTCTTCGACGGCGACGCGATGGTGCTGGACCTGGCGCCGCTGCAAGGCGCGGCCGATATCGACTTTCCGGAGTTGCTGAAGCTGCTGCGCGGCTACAAGCTGGCGCCGGTGGCGGTGAAGGGCGGCAGCGAGGAACAAATGGCGAAGGCGCACGAAGCCGGCCTGGTGAAGGCCGACGAAGTGCGTACCGTCGAAACGCAGAAGCAACCGCAGCAACAGCCGCAACAAGCTGTGCCGCCGCCACCGCCCGCTTCCGCCCTCGTCATCGAGCGCCCGCTGCGCTCTGGCCAGCAGGTCTATGCCCGCGGCCGCGACGTCGTCGTGCTGGCGATGGTGAACCCCGGTGCCGAAGTCATCGCCGACGGCCACATCCATGTTTATGCACCGCTGCGCGGCAAGGCGATTGCCGGCGCACGCGGCGATGCGGACGCCCGCATCTTCACGCTGTGCCTGGAGCCCGAACTGGTCTCCATCGCCGGCGTCTACCGCACCAGCGAAGTACCCTGGCCGGACGGCCTGCGCGGCAAGCCCGCGCAGCTGCGCCTGCAGGGCGAGAAGCTGGTGATGGAACCCATCAACCCCTGACATCCCGACCCGGGAACAAGGAGCCCCATGGCAAAGATCATCGTTGTCACCTCCGGCAAGGGCGGCGTCGGCAAGACGACCACCAGCGCCAGCTTCGCCAGCGGCCTGGCCCTGCGCGGCCACAAGACGGCCGTCATCGACTTCGACGTCGGCCTGCGCAATCTCGACCTGATCATGGGCTGCGAACGCCGCGTGGTCTACGACTTCGTCAACGTGATCCACGGCGAAGCCACGCTGAACCAGGCGCTGATCAAGGACAAGCACAGCGACAACCTGTCGGTGCTGGCCGCCTCGCAGACGCGCGACAAGGAAGCGCTGACCAAGGAAGGCGTCGAGAAGGTCCTGAACGACCTGGCCGCCATGGGCTTCGAGTACATCATCTGCGACTCGCCGGCCGGCATCGAAACCGGCGCGCTGATGGCCATGCACTTCGCCGACGAGGCGCTGGTGGTGACCAACCCCGAAGTGAGCTCGGTGCGCGATTCGGACCGCATCCTGGGCATGCTTTCCAGCAAGACCAAGCGCGCCATCGACGGCAAGGAGCCGGTGAAGGAACACCTCCTCATCACCCGCTACAACCCGAACCGCGTCGACGCCGGCCACATGCTGTCGCTGGAGGACATCCAGGACATCCTGCGCATCCCGCTGATCGGCGTGATTCCCGAAAGCGAGTCGGTGCTGCAGGCCAGCAACCAGGGCACGCCCGCCGTGCACCTGAAGGGCACCGACGTCAGCGAGGCCTACCTGGACGTGGTGGGACGCTTCCTGGGCGAAGACAAGCCGCTGCGCTTCGTCGACCCGCAGAAAGCCGGCCTGCTGAAGCGCCTGTTCGGGAGGAAGTGAACGATGTCCCTGCTGACCTTCCTGCTGGGAGAGAAGAAGAAAAGTGCCAGCGTCGCCAAGGAGCGGCTGCAGATCATCCTCGCCCACGAGCGCAGCGGGCGCAACCCGGGCGGCAGCCCGGACTACTTGCCGGCGCTGCAGCGTGACCTGGTGGCGGTGATCAGCAAGTACGTGAAGATCGACCCCGCCCACCTGAAGGTGAACCTGGAACGCCAGGACAACCTCGAGGTGCTGGAGGTCAAGATCGAGCTGCCTGACGCGGTACGCTGACAGTCGCGGTAACTCTCTGTTAGCACGCTAACCCTGGCAAAGTTGCCAGCTTGACACTGGCGGTGCGGCGCGCGATAAAGACGGATGAGCTCCGATGTAGTAGTCCGCGTGTCCCATCGCTATAGCGCGCCAGCAGAGCGCGTGTTCGATGCTTGGCTCACGCCGGGGCAAGCCGCGCGCTTCCTGTTCCGCACCCGCACAGGCAACGTCATGCAGTGCGAAATCACGCCCGAAGTGGGCGGCGGTTTCACCGTCACCGACCGCCGTCCCACCAGCGACGGCGACGAAAGCGTGTTCGACGTGGTGCACCTGGGCAAGTATGTCGAGATCGACCGGCCGCGCCGCCTGGTGTTCGACTTCAGCGTGCTGACCTTCGGTTCGGACGACAGCACCCGCGTCACCGTCGAAGTGCAACCGCTCGGCCCGATGGCCAGCGAGCTCACCATCAGCCACAACCTGGGCCACGGCAACCACGCCAGGCAGGTCGAAGAGACCACGCGCAAAGGCTGGGATTCGATGCTGAACACGCTGGAGCGGGAACTGTTCCCAAGGCGCATCGGCGTCCAGCTCTGACTGGGCCGTGTCGCTTTCTGAGAACTTTCGCCCGCACTGTTGCTGCAGTGCATCAATCGTCATACGTCTGACAGACTGAGGTCAGCCTTGGGCGGACAATCCGCCCCATGACAACCGTCACCGACCCGTTCGCCACCGGCAGCGTTGTCGCAGCGACCCTCGCGGCCGAAGCCGTCTTCGACTTCGATCCCGTGCTACGCCGTCTGCTGGCCGGCCCCCAGTTCTTCGTCAAGCAGGCGGACGGCCGGTGGCGTCCCAAGGGCTGCCAGCTCGGGTTGGCCCGATGTTTCGACTTCTGCGACCTGCTGCAGCCGGTGTCGCGCGAAGCCGCCTAGCCCTTCCGCGTCCGCGGATCCCCGCCCTCGCCCTGGTTCGGGCCCCCCTTGCGCATGTGCGTCTGGTTGTTGCCGACCAGGTTGTCCCGGTCGTGCCGTGATTGGGGCGTGCGCTGGCCCTCGTTGACCTGCGAAGCCTGGCCCTTGCCCAGCTTGTTGGTGTCGTTCTCGACCTTGCCGCTCATGGGCGCCTGCTTGTCCTGCTCGGACGGATGGTACTTGTGGCTCATGAATGGAATCCTTCCTTTCCGACCATTCTGGGAAGGACCCTGGCCCCCGCCTGTCAGACAGGGGCGGTGATGCAGGCAGGCGCTACTTCCTGACCCAGAACATGGCCTCGACCTTGTTGCCGTCCGGGTCCCGCACGAAGGCCGCGTAGTAGCCCGGCGAATACTCGGGCCGGATACCCGGCGGACCGTTGGCGATACTCCTCAGCCCGCCCTTCTCGCCACCAGTTCCGGATACCCGGTCGCCGGATCCAGCTGGCGGCCGAACGCCCAGCCAGGCAGCAAGCCCAGCACGATCTCCGCCGTGGTCCGCACGATGCAGCCCTGCATCACGTGACCACCGTGCACCTGCCCTTGCGCATCGCTGACGCTCGCATGCAAATGCGGTCCACCCAGGCTCAAGGTTCCAGCGAGCGACAGCAGCTCCAGCGGCCCTGCCAGGTGCGTGCCCTGCTCCTCCCCCGCGTAGCGCAGCATCGCCTGCGAAAAGCTGCCGATGCCGGAGACGATGCAGGCCGCCTTCTCCCCCTGCTCCTGCAGCACCGCGGCCAACGCGACCCGCAGGTCATCTCCTGGCTGCAGGCGCAACACGTGAACCCGGAGTTCCACCTACAGCGTCCTCCCCATCGGCGCCACCCCGATCCAGGCTGCGTGCAGCCAGAAGGCGAACACCACCCAGGCCACGACGCCGATCACCACCGCGATTGCCGTGCGGCTGCCCCGACCCGGCGGATACACGGTGCCGGCGGTCCGGTCACGCATCCGCGAGGAGCGGAAATCCAGCACCGCCCACAGCAGGAAGGCCCCGAACAGCACCACGTCGGCCAGCGTGTTGTTCGCGATCAGGTGGCCGAAGGCCCACAGCTTCACCGCGAGCACCATCGGGTGGTGCAGCTTCGCCTTCAGCTGGTTGCCCGGCACGTAGGCCGCGGCCAGCAACACGAAACCGGCCAGCACCAGCAGCGCCGTGAGATGCCGCACCCACACGGGCGGCGTTGGCCACAGCACCACCGGGTGCTGCCGCGCCAGGCCATAGCCCCACACCAGCAGCACGAAACCCACGATCGACAGCAGCGAGTAGGCGCCTTTCCACGGCTTCTCGCCCATGCGGGCCACGGTGGCCGTGCGCCAGCCGTCCGCCACGATGCGAGTCGAATGCACGCCGAGAAAAAGCACCAGTCCGAGAACGAGTGCGACCATGGAAATCCCCTCCAGCCGTCTTGAGGAGCGGATTGTGCCGAGGGAACAGCCGCGGCGCGAGAGGCCCCCCGGCAGCCGCGGTTTCGGGCTTCGCCTGACTCCTCTTTAAATTTCTTGTTCAAAGATAGTCGTAGTAGCTAAGGGCGCCGCCTGTCTGTGGACAACCGCCATTTTTCCCTTTCGCGCCGCCAACTTGCGCGGGGGACCAGGCTGTGGGCAGGCGTGCTTTCACGGTGTTCCGGGAAACTGGACAAGTCCGCGTAGCCGCCAGCCAATGTGGACAACAGTTGGGTTGTGCCAGAACGGTCCACAGGCTTGTTCCCGCAAAAAAATTTTGGGGCCGCAGGATCTGTGGTGCCGCCGACACGGACCGCGCCCACATGCTCTTGAAACTCCTTGACCAGCCCGTCAATCCTCGTTCCGGCCGGCCACCGGCTCGGACCCGGCCGGGACGCGACCAGGCCGCGAAAAGTTGTTCCGGCTATCCCTTATAGAAGTTCTATTTCAAAGATAGTCGTAGTAGATAAGGGCCACCCGGTTCTGTGGACAACCGTCTTTTTCCCCTTTTCCGTCAAGGACTTGCGCGCGGTACACGACTGTGGGCACCTGCGCTTTTCTGCTGTCGCGCAAAACTGGACAAGTCGGCCGTAAGCCCGGGTTGTGTGGACAACGTTGCGGTTGTGCCAGAACGCTCCACAGGCTTTTCCGGGCCAAAAAAAATCGGCCACGAGGGCCGATTCAAGGAGCATCAGGGGACTGGCGCGCGCGTTTTCAGTGCGCCTGCGCGCCGGCCACCACGGATTCGTCCTGCCAATCGTTGAACCACTCTTGTTCGGCAGCGGTAATGCGAACGTCTTCACCCAGGATCTGCGTGTCCGGCGGGGCGATTTCGGTATCGATCCAGGACTGGTTGAGTTGCTGGCGCACGTTGAGCCAGCGGGCGATGGCAGCGAGCTTGTTGGTCATGGGCTTGTGTGTCAACGGAAACAGACGCTTACGAGTGTCACCCCGTACGGGCTTGCGCGCCAGCGGGAAATTTCCTAAGGCGCCTTCGGGTAAACCGCATCCGTATTCCTGACAGGGGTCATCCGCTGCCTGGCCTGCGGGCCACGTTTCAGCGCAGCGGGGCGCGGGTGCGCGGGCTCGCGATGGCCAGTCCCTGCAGGCCATGAGGCAGGAGTTGCGGGTGGGAGGGCTTGGTGAGCCAGTAGTCCTGCGGCGGGAGCGCTGGCAAAGGCTGCCCAGCCGGATGGAGCATCGGGAAGTGCCGGCGCAATTGCTCCGCCTGGCTTGGCGTCACCTGCGCGATTTCCAGGTCGAGGCCGAGGGCGAATGCCCCGCGGATATCGTCCACCGCGATCACCATCCCATTCCATGGCTCCGGCCGGTCCGAGAGGGCTCGTTCCAGGAGCTGCAGCTGCCGCTGCGGCGCCGCTGATGGCGGGTTGGGCATGGCATCGCGCAGGATCCATCGGCAGCGCTGTTCCAGGTCGAAGAAGGGATGCTGGAAGTCACGTTCTTCCGCGGGATCGCGTGCCACCCCCGCGCGCAGCCACCTGTCGACGAGGCTGCGGTCAGCTTCGTCGTCGGGCCGCGCCGCGGCCTCCAGCATGTGACGGAACGCGGGACTGTCCGGGACCAGCATGGCAACGTCCCAGCGGATCATTCGCGAGATCACGCAAGTAGCGAAGCTCTCCAGTTCGTCCGGCTTGTTCCCTTCGGCCGCTCGTGCCAGTTCGAGGCAGGCGCGCACCGTGGCGAACACGGCCGCGAGCATGTTGAGGGTGGTTTCGCGCTGCACCGCTTCGTCGTGGAAACCCGCGAAGACGGCGACTTGCTGAACGACCAAAGCGGGTGCGGGCGCGTCGAAATGCACTGCTGCCAGGCCGAGCCGGCTGGCGTCGTTCGCTACGCCGAATCCGGCCTGCGCCTGGAGTTGCGGAATCGGAATGCAGATGCGGACCTGCACGGAAGGGATGCGGCCCAAGCCGATCGCGGCCTGCGCCTCCATCTGCAGCCACTCGCCCTCCGGCTCGTCGTCGAACCGGAAGGCTGCCGCGACACGTCCGCATGCCGAAGGCAGAAATGGCGGTTGCCACTGCAGGCGGTGTTCCGGTGCCGCGCCATGCAGCGCCTCCAGCATGAGTGCCACCACCGACGCGGACGCCGTCAATTCGCGGAAGTGATCAGCGAAGACAGCAGGTTGCCGCGCCCCACGACGCGGTAGTGCGCATCCTTCGTCTCGTTGCGCTTCGGGTCGTAGTAGCCCAGCACGCGGTAGTGCGCGTCCTTGGCCACCTGCACGCCGTCGGAGCGGGTGTCGATGTAGCCGAGGGTGCGGAAGTGGGGGTCTTTGATGGATTCGGTGGGCATGGGCAGCTCAATGAATGGTCTGGCACCCATGGTGCGGGGATGCCGCGACACGCGGTGTCGCAGCGAGTTCCGAGCCTACGCAGCTTCCGTGGCGCCATTGCAGTACGCATCCAGCTTGTCCACCATGCCCTGCTGATGCGCCGACGCGCGCTCGTCGTTCCACTGGTCGTTGGCGTAGATCAGCTCCATCTTCAGCGAGTCGAGCCGCGTGCGGTTCCGGTTGCGGAAGCGCGTGCGCTTCTCGTCGTAAGGCATGTTGCTGTATTCGGAGTTCACGCTTCGCGACACGAGCGCGAGGTTGCCGAAGGCGTCGAGGCTGTCCTTTGTGACTCGATTGTGGTCCCACGTCGTCGGCGTCTGCGGCGAGATATGCTCGACCGAATTCTTCGCAGTCATGCGGAACCTGCCCCAACGCTCGTCCTGCCGGGCGCGCTGGAACCAGAGCACGAACTCCAGCTTGTAGAACCAGTAGTGCGGAAACCGCACTCCCAGGCGCTGCGCCAGCACTTCGCGATGCACCAGACGGTACTTCCGCCAGGGTTCGACCATGAAGAGCCGGGTCCGCGAGGCCAGGCTTTCCTGCGCATCGGAGCCCAGCAGATGGTTGTCGAGGTGGCGCAGGTAGCGGAAGTACTCAGCCGCGCCCTGGCCGGTGTCGCGATGGATGAACAGTAGCAGCGGCGTGACCCAGTACTGCGTTGTGATCTCCTGCGAGTGGTACAGCATGCTTTGCAGCATCGACAGCTCGCGGTGCGAGTCGTCTTCCCGCGAGCGGCTCATGTACTGCACGCCACGTGTCTCACTGACGCTGATACGCCCGATCAGGTGCACCTCTTCCTCGCCCTGGTCGACCCATTTGATGAAATGCCGGTCGAACAGGACGCGCAGGCGCCAGAGCAGGTCGATGAAGGAGCGCACGTTGGACGCGCGGTCCTCGAGCGCGAGAAAGCGCTCGCCGAACAGCGCGAGCAGCTCGCGGTCCAGGACGCGCGGCAGGTCCTCCAGCCCACGTTCATGCAACCAGATGCGAAGAACGTGCTGCAGGAACAGCGGGAAGCCGAAGATGCTGCGTACTCCGGTCGCGCGCTGTTCCTGGTCCCCGGCTCCGCTCGCGCCTCGCACGTCGTCTTGCCCGGAGTCCTCCAGGATTTCCTGCAGCGTGTAGGCCCGCCCAGGGCCTTCCCCTTCGGGACCGAGCAGTAGCGCCGCCCGCACTGCCGCCGCATCGTCGAGCCGGCCGGCGACGTGCAGGGCCGTCACGTCTCTCTTCTGAAGGCGCGAGACTCCGCAGAGGTTGTCCTCGACATAGTCCTCCATGTCCGCGCAGGCATCCCACAGGGCGACAAATGCAGGCCGTTCCGCCTCCGTCAGCGCATCCAGCATGCGCGCCTTCAGGATCTCATGGTGCTGCAGCTGGACGCCGCGGTTGTTGATCACCTCGAACAGCTTGTTCAGGTCTGTTTCCCGGGGAACGGCGGTGATCACGAACTGGACGCGCTCGAACACGAACTCCGTTATGCCGGCCAGGAAATCCTCCGCGCTGGCGGCGCGCTTGTCGACTTGGTTCTGAAATACCGATTGCATCAGCGCCAGCGCGGCCCGCATGCGCCCGGTACCCTCGGCATCGACCAGAGTCCGTCCCTCCAGGTTCACGGCAAGGCTTTCCATGAACGCATTCACCTCCGGCCGGATGGCGAAGCGCAGGCGCGACTCCACGTGCTCTCCATGCCGGACCCGGAGGAACCCTTCCAGCGCGTGGCGCCATGCGTGCGAGAGCAGCCACAGCGTGGTGAAGCGCTGCTGGCCATCGACCAGGTCGAACTGGCGCCCCTGCATGCTCTCCTGCTCCACAAGTAGGGTGCCTCCGAGGAAGAACAACTGGTCGCGTCGGGCATACGCGTTGCAAAGGTCTTCGAGCAGCGTGCGGACTTGGTCCTCACCCCAGACGTACAGGCGCTGGTAGATGGGGACGCTGAACTGCCATTGCGGGACCTGGGCGGCCAGCTTCGCGAGGCTGAAAAGTTTCGATTCGATCATGCGCGGTGCTCCCGGAGGGCGGCTTCAATCCATTGGCGCTTGTGTTGCAAGGAGTCCGCCTCCTTGTGGAAATAGCGCAGCACTGCCTGCTTGTACCTGGCCTGCACGCCGGAGCCGCTGCGCTGCACCTGCTCCTGGGCGTAGGCTTCGTCGGTCTTGGTGTTTTGCCGCAGGTGCCGGATCACCTGCTCGGGGCGGTAGGCACCGGCGATGACGTCCAGGAGGTTCAGGTCCGCGTCCCGGAAGAACTTTTGCGCCGTTTCCCTGCGCACTTGATCCTGATTCAGCCGGAGCGCGCCCAAGGCGTGCTCCAGCCACAGCGAGAACTCCCACAGCCTGCTGTCCCCGAACTGATCCGCGAACATCAGCAGCGCCAGCACGTGGATCTCGCGCAGGAACAGCGAATTGGTCATCACGAGCGTTTGGTACAGCTCGCGTGCGCGCAGGATTTCCGGCGCTACTGCTTCATCGTGCAGGAGGCGTCGAAGCAGGGCGGCATACTTGTCCGTGTAGAGAAAGAAGCCGATGCCTTTGTGAATTGGCTGCCGGATGGCGAACGGCAGGTCGGTGGGCCGCGAGCCCAGAACGAGTGGCCGCAGCTGGATCTCGCAGGCGCCTTCGGCGTTCAGCGTAAGGGCCGCCCCCATGCGATTGTTTCGCGACGAATACAACGGCACGGTGGCGTGATCTTCTTCGACGGGCCAGGTGTCCCGCTCGAACTCGTGCAGCAATGCGTCATGGCTGGCCGATGCCACCTGCTTGCCTGTCCATGAACGCGCGCGCCACAGGAATTTGCCGAACAGGCTGGCCGTGAACTCCTGCTCGTGCGAAATGACGGTGCTGCCCTGTTGCAGGCCTTCCCAGCGGCGCGCGCAAACTTCCTGCAGACGCTCGCGCTGGGCGCCTTGGGCGCCAGCCACCACGCGCAGGTGATGCGCCTTCAGCAGGTCAGTGGCGTGCAGCGGCACGCCGCGGTTGTTCTGCGTGTCAAAGAAGGTGAACGCCAGATCGACGTCGTCCACCATGACAACCGTGAACACGATGCGGTTGAAGATCTCATCGCAGATGCCAGGTGCTTCCTGCCGATACACCTCGGCTGCGGAGCGGATGCGGCGGGCGGAGGCCGGCGAGTAGGTCATCGCGCAGTTTCCGGGCAAGTTGCCGCGGACGGCAGAGTGCAGCAGGCACAGTGCCGTCAGCCGCTGCTGGCCGTCGATGATGAAGCGCAGCTGCTTGGCATCGTTCCTGTGCAGCAGCACGGTTCCCATGTAATAGTCCGGCTTCGGATCCTGCGTGTCCTGGTACTCGGCCAGATCGAGTGCCAGCTGCTTGATCTTCTCGTCGTTCCAGACGAAGCCTCGCTGGTAGGTGTCGATGGCCAGCGGCAGGCCTTGGCCCGAGAAAAGCTGTGCGAACGTCTGCACACCGACGCTCACGCTGTCTGCCGGTTCAAATGGGGTCTTCGTGTCCATCCTCGCCTTTCAGGGAACCAGCAGGAACACGATCGCGTCCAGCACCGCCAGGTTCGGGATATCGAGCCGCTGGCCGGCGGTGTGCAGCTTGAGCAGCGCACGCCGGGCGAGGTCTTCAACGGCAAGGTAGTAGCTGTCGCGTCCGAGCCTGGTCTTGTCCACAGCGATGCCTTGCTTGGTCAGGAAGTCGGCCCAGCGCGAATCGAGCGGGAGGACGTTCTTCGCCAGGCCGCAGCTGACCAGCACGTTGCGCAACTGCTTCGAGCCGATGCGATGAAACGGCAGGTGGTCCAGCATGGCGCTGGACTTGTCGGAAGTCGCTAGCGAGGCGTCCAGCAGGTGCAGGGTCGAGCCGGGCGTGGCCAGCTCGCCGAATTGCTGCAACGTGGGTGCGGTCGCAGCCGTGATGGCAGACAGCGGATCCGTGTCCTGCAGGTGCCGGAAGTGTTCGTAGAGCCGCACGACCAGGTCGGCGTTCGACTGGACGAAGCGGAAGCCGCGCGTGCCGCCGCTCTTCGCCGGAACCTGCACGGACTTGAACTCGCTGAGCACCCAGGCTTCGAAAGCGGCGGGGCCGAGCGCTGCATTCTTCTTTACTTCAGCGAAGCGGCGAACCAGGTACATGCTGGCAGGCGCAGTGTGGAAATGGTAGGACGGGCTGCCCGGCTTGTACGCTTCCTGGGACGTCGTGCCCGAAACCACGAACTGCCACCAGAGGTCCTGCACGGTAAGGGCCTGGGCGCGGGTCTGAAGGATGATGCGGCGCCTTGCATTCTTCTGCGCGTTCAGCACCGGGGCATCGTCGACTCCCCGCACTTCCTCGTCCACGCGCTGGAGAACGGGAAGGCGAGCGAGCGCATCGGCGAGGATGTCGACGCCCTGCTCCCAGTCCGGCGAGGCGCTCTCCTCCGAAGTGCCGCCCACCATCTTCTGCTCGTTGCGCCAGCCGTCGCGTCCGGCCGAAACGCCGATCGATTCCTGTGCACGCAGGAAGGTGAATACCACCTTACCGGCGTTCGGATGCTCCTCGGGGAGGACGCGGTAGTCCTGGATCGTGCCGCCGAAGTACGAGGGCTCGCCGCGTTTTTCGTGAAAATGAATGCGCCCGCCGACCAAGGCTTTCGCGCGCGTCTCGGAGACGATCCAGTCTCCGCTTTCCCACAAGGTGTTGTTTCCAGGTTGAACCGGCTTCATGCTCCGGTTCTTTTCGACGAAGTGAATTTGCAGGTTGTTTTCCGTCATGGTTCGTTCGTGTCGGGATGGAACTGTTGCCAGATGCGGACCATTGCGAAGGTGTCCAGTTCGCAATAGCGTGAAAGCTGATCGCGTAGTTGGTTGCGGCGGGTTGCGCTCGTTTGCGATGCGATGGCCTCGATGTAGGCCTGCTGTGCTTCTCCTCCATCGCGCACGCCGGCGAGGTCGTCGTAGCGAAGGTCGGGCACCATCGCCGGCAGCACTCTCTTGATGCTCCAGCTCCCCTGCTGCTCTGGGTGGTAGTAGTGCTCCTTCGCCACCGGCAACAGGTCGACCAGCCGGTTCGCGATGCGCAGCAGCGGCAAGCGCAGCTCCGCGAAGCGCTCGGCCAGTTCAGCGATCCGGCCGCGTTCGAAGCCCTTGTTGTACGCAAAGATCGGCCCCGGCGCCTCGCACGCGTCCACCAGGGCCCGCGCGAGCGCATGGCTCGGGTCCGTGCCGGTCAGGTCGAGGAATCCGCTGTGCGTCAGCGCACCAGCGGCATCCAGCCGATGCAGCGAAAATTGAAACGGGATCTGCTGATAAGGCCGCGTGCCCGCCCAGCGCGGAACGGCAAAGCCGATCGTTTCGAAATCGAGGAAGAGCGCGGGCAAAGGATGCGCGGCAAGAGCACTCGCTGCGCCTTCACGGTCGAAGAACACCTGCCCTTCCAGCATCTGCCGCTTCACCCGCAACTGCCGCTCAGACAGCAGCGCGTCCGGCACGTCCTCCATGCTGCGCACGCCGTTCTGCGCGATGTGTTCCTTCAGCGCCTCCGACCGGATGCCCGGAAGCCAGTGCACGGGAAACTCCACGGTGCCTTCGGCCGCGACGAGCTGCTGCTCGCAATGGCCACGGAACCCGCAGTCGAAGGGCGCGCCGCAATGCCCGCCCATGCGCTGCGCGGGTTCGTCCCCGTCGACGACGTCGTGCGCGGAAGCGATCCACCGTGGCACCTCGGCCTGCAACGTGCCGACCCGCCCGCTCACATCCACTTCCTTCAGCAGGCCGCGCCGATCCGCCCCGCCCGGATAGACCCACTTGCTGTCGATGTGCGCCACCGAAACGCGCGACACGCGCAGCCCCGCCCGCGTGGCGATGTGGAATTGGATCGCTGCATCCTCGACGTGATAGTCCTTCACCTGGGTCGAGGACTTCACCTCCACCATGTGCCACGAACCATCCGGCTCGGGCAACAGCACGTCGGCCAGCGAAAGCGCGCCGCGCTCGCCCTCCTTCACGCTGAACCCCGCCTCGAAGATCGGCCGCCGCTGCGCCAGCAACTCCTGCGTGCGCGCCAGCACGCCACCGATGCCGATCTCGCCCGGGTCCAGCGTCGTGCCGAGGTCCTGCGGGTCATAGATACGCCGTGCCACATCGCCGACCTCGTGGCCTGCCGCGAAGCTCGCGGCGGTCGACGAAGAATCCGCCCGCAGCTCCGGCTGGTGCACCTCCAGCCACAGCCGCTTGGGGCATTGCCGCCAGGCAATCAGCTTCGACTTGGAAAGCGTCCTCACGCGGCCACCTGCATCCGGTGCGGATGCACGGCCGCCGCCAGCGCCTCGGGCGCAAGCACGGTCACGTCCTCGCCGAATCCGCGCAGCCACCAGGTCAGGCGCAGCGTCGAGAGCACCGTCGCCCGCAACCGGTAGCAGTCGCCCTCTTCCCAGGCCTGCTGGTCGTCGGACAGCCGTGACTCCAGCAGGTGCAGCCCCGCGCCCTTGCGGATGCGGATCTCCAGCTCGATGGACTCGTCCTGGCTGAAGGCGAAGCCGCCTTCGCCTTCGTAGCGCGCGAGATCGAAATCGGCCGGCCGCGGAAAAGGCAGGCCTGTGTCCTGCACCTTGTGCATGCGGTGCAGCGCCAGCTGGCGGTTGTCGTTGAAGCCGCCGAAGCGGCACACCAGGTACAACCGCTCACCCTGCTGCGCCAGCCCCAGCGGCAGCACGCTGCTGCGCACGATGTGGCCGGCGGAGTTCTCGTACTCCACGTCCAGCTTGTGATTGAAATACAGCGCGCGGCTCACGGCGCCGAAGACGCCGGGCCGGATGTCGGGCGGCAGCAGCGGCTGCGTGCTGCTCACCACCCGCACCTTGTCCATCCATTCGCCGGCCGGGGCCTGGCGCGCATCCAGCAAGAGCTTGTCCCGCGCCTGTGCGAAGAAAGGTTGCATGGACTGCATCACTTCCGCGGGCAGCAGCGTCTGCAGCTGCCGCTCCGCGAGAGCAAGCACCAGCGATTCGGGCTCCGTCAGCCCGGGCACGGACAGCCCGCGGGCCAGGTCTTTCCAGCGATAGCCGTAAGGCCGCTCGCGGTCGTCGCGCTCGATGTCGAAGTGGCCGGAGAGTTCGTCCAGCTGCCGCTGCACGGTGCGCAGGTCGCGTTGCCAGCCGGCGTCCTGCAGCTGCTGCCACAGTTCCCGGGCGGTGACCTTGCGGTTGCGCGGGATCCGCTTCAGCAGCTCCAGCGTGAAGGCGAGCGTTTCCAGCGAGGCCGGGCGCGCACGCGTCCGGGCCTGCCCCCGCCGAGTCCCTGTTGTCATTTATTCTTGCTCCACCTGCCGGAACGGCATCCTAGGGAAGTAACCGCATGTAAGCAATACGCCAATCGTGGGATGTTGCGGCGTATCCACGATCGTTCCACTTTCTGGAGCGTGGCATCAGACGAAGCCGATCCCGCCGCGCCGCGCACCCGGTTTGGTCGCGTGTTCGGCCTCGAGCTCGCCCACCCAGCCGTCCGCGTCCAGCTGCAATTGCAGCGCCGTCACGCGCCGCACGACGTTGGCGAAGTCGCCGGGCGTGAGCTGGTCCAGCCGTTGCAGGCGGGCCAGCACCTCGGGCGCCAGTGCCGGGCGTGCATCCTGGCCGGACCAGCCGAGCGCGGTTTCGCAGAACAACGCCTCGCGCTGGTCGCCGCGCAAGGCCAGCATCTCCAGCCGGTACTCGAAGCGGCGCAGCAGCGCGGCATCGATGTGGCGGCCGAAGTTGGTGGCGCAGACGAACACGCCCTGGAAAGCTTCCACCTGGCGCAGGAATTCCGCCGTCACCGCCACTTCGGCGCGCTGGCCCGAAGCCTCGCGCGCGGCCAGCAGCGTGTCGGCCTCGTCCAGGAACAGCACTTCGCCCTGAGGCTCGCATTCCTCGAACATGCGCGCCACGTTGCGCTCGCTCTGCCCGAACCACATCGAGTTGATGTCGGACGCGGTGCGGTACACCAGCTCGCGGCCCAGGCGCTGCGCGATCTCCGCCGCGAACTGCGTCTTGCCGGTGCCGGGCGGCCCGCTCAGGAGCAGGCGGCCGCGCCCCAACCGCTCCAGTCCGCCCATCACCGCTTCGGCGCCCACGGCGCCTTGCGCATGCAGGTAGCGCAGGTCGAAGCGCGTGGAGCGCTCGGGCACGCTGGAGCGCAGCTTGCTGCCCATGGCCCGCAGCATGTCGTGCAGCATGGTCTTGACGCCGGTGTCGGCCTGGTCGCCGGACAGCCTGGCCAGCCGCGTGAAGCTCGCGGCCGAAGCCACCAGCGCCGGCGACACGTTGGGGTCCGAGGCCACCGCCTCCACCAGTTGCGGCGTGCAGCCCAGGGGCTCCAGGTGGCGCCGCGCCACCTCGCGCCGCACCTGGCGCGGCGTGGCCGGGAATTCCAGGCAGTAGGTGAAGCGCCGCAGGTAGGCCGGGTCCAGGTGGTCGATGCGGTTGCTGATCCAGACCACCGGGTGCACGTTGCGTTCCAGCAGGCTGTTGATCCACGACTTGCTGTCGTCGCGCTGGCCGAACATGCGCCCCAGCGGGTTGTTGTATTCGGCCTGGAAGATGTCCTCGGCCTCGTCCAGCACCACGACGCTGCGGCCCTTGGGGGCGAACACTTGCGTGAGCATCAGGCTGGCCAAGCGGTCGTCGCGCGAGGCGGGGTCGCCGTCGGCGTCCATGTCGGCCACGGCGAAACCTTCGGCGCCCAGGCGCTGCACCAGCTGCGCCGCGTACTGCGTCTTGCCGGTGCCCGGCGCGCCATACAACAGGATGTTGACGCCGCCGCTGCGCGTGGCCAAGGCCCGCGCCAGCGCGGCCTGCAGCAGCTGGCTGCGGCTTTCCAGGTGCGGCCAGGCGAGCGCCTCGCCCGGTGCGGCCAGCCGCCGCAGCACGATGTGCGCCATGGCTTCGGGGCTGGGCGAGCGCGAGGTGAGCAGCAGCATGCCCAGGCGCGACAGCCGCAGCATGTCCTCCAGGTCGTTGCGGCCGTTGAAGCTGGAGGAGTCCAGCACGCCGCTGCGCAGCAGCGCGGAGCTGCGCCGCATCATCGAGCGCACTTCGTGTTCCGCGGCTTCGGGCAGCATCGCGTTGATCGCCGGCGCCAGCCGCCTGGAACTGGCGGAGTTGGCAAAAGGCGTGGGCCCGATGGTGCTGGCGTGCACCGAAGCGGCGAGCTGCAGGTAGTTGCGCTCCGGCGCCGTCAACGCCAGCAGCTCGGCGAGCACCTGCACGTTGCGGTCCGACGGCAGCAGGATGCGTGCGGCGCGCTGCGCGAGTTCGGACTCCACTGCGTCGAACAGGGCGCGAAAGCGCGTGCGTCCCAGCACCAGCCCTTCGCCCAGGATCATGAGGATGCCGCTGTCGGGCGGCAGCAGCGGCAGGTGCCCGCGCCGCCGCGCGCAATCGCGGCGCCACTGTTCCACGGCTTCCACCGCGGCAGGGTTCGGCGGACGCGGGACACCGCGCCGGCCGGCCGGCAGCGGCGCATCCGCCAGAGAGGCGAGCAACAGCGTGCGCTGCCGCCGCAGCATGGGCCAGAAGGGCAGCGCCACCGAGGCGTAGTCGGACTCGTTCTCGCGCACCCGCACCGCGCGGTAGATGCGCAGCAGCGCCAGGCACACGCGCACGTTGGCCAGCTGCTCCGGCTTGCTGCCCTCGGGGCGCCATTCGCCGTCCCTGAATCCCATCGAGTCTCCTGTTGCAAGGGGGAGCCGGCAGTGTCCGCAGGCTTGCGACACGTTGCGTCGCACCGCTGCCTACAGTCCGCAGCCATGAAGACCGACGATCTCCTTTGCCGCGCCCTGCTGAAGTCCGGCCTCGCGCCCCGTTTCGTCCGCATCGGCCTGGCGCGCAGCGTGCTGTATCCCGCCGGCGTGCATTGCTGCGACCTCCCCATGCGTGAAGGCGCGACGGCCGCGGAACTGCGTTTCGCCGCCAGCGAGCTGGGCCTGCCGCGCGTGGAGCTGCTCCTGCTGCTGCCCGAGCTGCAGCAGGCCGACACTGTGGCCTTGTACGAGCGCGTGCAGCACCTGTGGATGCTGGACTGGCCGTGCCACTTCTCGCGGCTGGAGCGCACGCGCCAGATCCAGGTGCGCGCGCAGGTGTTCACGGGCGTGGCGCCGGAAGCGGGCGAGCCGCTGCTGGACGACATGCCCGTCGCCCGCGACGTGGCCGGCCTCGTGCAGTGGCTGCGCACCAGCTACGCGGCCGCGCGCACCCTGCTGCGAGCCTATGCCGGGCAGGTCAGCTGATTCAGCGCGTCAGCCACACCGGCTGCGGCGGCACCGTCGCCGTGGCGTCGGCCGCCGGAGCGAGGAAGGGAAAGCGCTCCAGCAGCCGGTCCACCGTCCTCGGCGCGACGTCGTCCACTTCGATGTCCAGTCCGAGCGCCAGCGCGGCGCGCAGGTCCTTGCATTCGTAGCGCACGCCTTCCCAGACCGGCCGGTGCACCGCCAGCGCCTGTTCGAGCAGCGTGAGCTGGTGCACTTCGCGCGTGCTGGGCGGATTGGCCATCACGTCGCGCAGCGTCCAGCGCAGCTTGCGGTCCACGTCGTACAGCAGCATGTCGAACCACGGGTCGATGGGGGTGCGCTGCTGGAAGCGATCGCGCAGCCAGCGGTCGATGCGCTCGCGGGCGGCTTCGGCGGCCAACTGGCGATCCGGCCGCTGGCACGGGTCCGCGTCCTGTTCGACCTGCAGCGTCTCCTCGGTGAAGGTGCGGATCGCCGCCTGCCGCAACAGTTCCAGCGCGGCGCTGCCTGGGGGCAGGTCCACGCAGTCCCAGCGATACATGCGGGCCAGCACGAAGGCCGTGAACTGCTCCAGCACTTCCGCGGACGGCATCTTCACGCGGCGCACGTGCGGTGACGGCAGCACCTGGTTGGGCTGCAGCTGGCGCAGGCAGGCTTCGCACGTGCCGAACACGGCGAGCAGCATGTTGAGCGTGGCCTCGCGCTGGGCGAACACGATGCTGGAATCGATCTCGAGGCCGTTGACCTCGTGGTAGCCGCTGAAGATCAGCGTCTGCTGCACGACCAGCGCACCCTCCGGGGCATCGAAGTGCACCGACGCGAGTCCGCGCCGGTTGACGTCGTTGGCCGCGCGAAAACCTTTGTCTTCGGGCAAGCTCGCCGGCACGGAGACGCGCAGCTTGATGTGCGGCATCTCGTGGATGGGAACGCTCGCGCTCGCTTCCATCTCCATCCAGGCGCCGTCGTCCTCGAAGCGGAAAGCGTCGGTGATGCGATCGACGAGGGTGCCGCGCTCGATGGCGAAGCCGTCGCCGGGCGAGCGCCACGACAGGCCCTGGTAGAAGGTGGCGCGCAGCAGCGCGCTGGTGAGGATGTCGGTGAACAGCAGCAAGAAGCCTCCTTTTGGGGAGGCCATCATCCCGGCGCGCGCGACGCGCCGTGTCGCAGGATCTAGCCTGCGCGTGCCATCAGCAGTTGCGCGGCCGGTTCGCTGAGCACGCATTCCACGCGGAACTGCGCGCGCGTGAAGCCGACGAAGAGCTTGCGCAGCTCCTTCTCGCCCAGCTCGGCGAACTCCACCTCGCACAGCACCACCACCGGAGCGCTCTGGCCCTTGAAGCGGTACACCGTCTCGGCCAGCAGGTCGCCCTGCGTGAACAACGCGTTGCCGGCCTTGTCGTATTCGCCGCGGAAACGCCGCGTGCGAAGCCCGGCCAGCGCTTCGGCCTTCAGCACCGCGGAGTTCTGCAGGCCGGCGAAGCTGATGACGGCGATCTGTTCCGGCTGCATGCCCTGCCCCAGGAGCTGCCGGATGCAGTCTTCCGTTGCACGCAGCCCCGCGCCTGGCGCATGGGTGTGGAAACCGGGCACGTCACCGGCGAAGGGCGAGCGCGCCTGCACCGCCTGCGGCGCCAGGCGCAGCATGTTGATCGCCTCCACCACCTTGCGCGGGCTGCGGAAGTTGTCCATGCAGCGGATCGCCACGGCATCCGGCAATGCGAAGCCGTCGCGGGCATAGACCTGCTGCGCGGGGTCGCCCATCACGTAGGCGCGTCCCTGCGGCGCGAGCAGGCCCAGCAGCGCCTGGACCCAGGCGGGATCGAAGTCCTGGTGCTCGTCGACCACCAGCAGGTCCCAGCGGGCCTGCGCCGTCGCTGCGTCATCCGCAAAGCTGGAGGCCAGGCGCTCGTGGATGCCCGGCTGGCGGAAGTCCGGCTCCTCGCCCTGGCGGCGCGCATGCTCCACCGCCAGTTCGTGGAAGGTGGTGACCACGCAGGAACTCGGGGCGATGCGCGCCATGTGGTCCGCCAGCGGGCGGTTGAAGCACACGTAGGCGCTGCGCTGACGCGCCGCATGCGCGTCGCGCAGCAAGGCCAGGGCCAGTTGCGTCTTGCCGGAGCCGGCGGTGGCATCCACCACGTACAGGCCGGAATCGTGCTGCACCGAAGGCACCCAGGTCGCCAGGCCGGACGCGAGCGCCGCGGATGCACGCTGCACCTGGCCCACTTGCACGGAGACATCCGGCACCACGTGGAAGCGGTTGGCGAGGAAATCCAGCAACCGCCCGCGCGCTTCATCGCCCACGGCCTGCCAGGGCACCAGCTGCTGCACGCGTGCACAAAGCTGTGCCCATGCCGCTGCATCGACGATGCCTTCGGGCGTGTGCGCGAGCACCGGCGCCTGCAGGTGGTGATCGGGCAACACCAGCAATGTGCCGGCGCGAACGTCGCGCAGGCTGGCGTCCTTCAGCCGCGAGAGCAGCGCCGCATGATTGCGCCGCAGCTGCGCGCCGATGTCCGAGGTTTCATTTCCATAGCGCTTGACGAGTCCGCGGTCCTGCTCGTCGATTGCGCCGGCCTTCACTTCCACCAGCAGCAGGAAGCCACCGGGCGAGACCACCGCGATGTCCACCTCGCCCACCTGCGGGCGGCCGTTGAAGACGGAAGCCCAATCGAGGTTGTGGAACACGTCCCAGCCGCCCGGAAGGCCATCTTCCAGCTCGCGCAGTACGTCGAGTTCGCGATAGGCGCCGGCGGTCAGCGCGGACCTGGCATGCAGCGTGGGGTGAAGGACGGCCATGGCAGCGCATTCTGCGGCATGGCGTGTCGAGACCTTCCGACCCCCTATGTGGGCCGCAGGCGCGGTGCCTCAGTGCTGCGCCGCGCTCCCGTCCACGGAGCCGGGCCAGGCGCCCGACTCCCTGCCGCGGCGTTCGATCATCTGCTTGAAGTTCAGCAGGTTGCGCTTGGCCTCGAGCTTCATCGCGCCGAACGCATCGCCGATTCTTTCGTCCAGGCCCTGCGGGCCGTAGACCATGCGCAGCGTCACGCGGGTGCGGCCTTCGGCGACCTTGTCGAAGGTGACCACGCCGATGCTCATGGGGCCGTTGAGGCTGCGCCACGCGATGCGCTGGTCGGGGATCTGCTCGGTGATCTCGGCATCCCACTGTTTGGCCTTGCCGGCCACCTTGGCGTTCCAGCGCAGGTGCGTGTCATCAAGCTGCTGCACCTTCTCCACGCTGGCCATGAACTGCGGGAACTCCGCGAACTGCGTCCACTGGTCGTAGGCCGCGCGCACGGGCACGTCGACTTCCATCGACGACTCGACCTCCGAGAGGGAGCCGCTGGACATGGAGTCCTTCAGCTTCCGGGACAACAGGACGCCGCCATAGGCGACGGCGCCAAGGGTGATGAGCTTGCCGAGCATGTCGAGGTCCTCTCTGTGCATTCCGCGACAGCGACTGTTGCACGCGGGAGTCTCGGCGGTTTGTAGGAGAAGCTTGTCATCCCCTCATGAGGTGACGCCCGGCCCGTCCAGCTTCGCTTAGCGTGCAGCCTTGTCCAGCCAGGAGGACCAACACATGAGCGAAACGAGATTTCTACGCGCACTGGGGATCGGACTCATGATCGCCGCGTGCATGGCGTTGCTGGCTGGCTGCCAGGCCTGGCCAGGCGCGGCCGGTCCCCTGCAGGTCAAGCAGGCCAACGTCAACGGCGCGACCCTCACCTATGAGGAGCAAGGCGCGGGCGCGCCAGTCGTCTTCGTCCACGGTTGCTGCACGGACTACCGCGCGTGGGATGCGCAGCGCCAGGCGATTGCGCCGCACTACCGCTTCATCGGGTTGAACCTGCGGTACCACGGGACGGCGCCGTGGCCGGACGACGGATCGAAGTATTCGATCCAGACGCACGCGGAGGATATTGCCGCTTTCATTCGCGGCTTGAACGCCGGTCCGGTGGATCTGGTTGGCTGGTCGTATAGCGGCCTGATCGTGATGCTGGTGACGGTGGAGCATCCCGAGCTGGTGCGCAGTCTCACCATCCACGAGCCGGGCACCGTGGCTTACGTCACCGATCCCGCAACCCTCAAGGCAGCCGTCGATGACCGCACGGCGATGTTGGGGCCCGTCGTTGCGGCTGCGCGGGCCGGCGACGCCGCGGGCGCCGCCCGGCTCGTGCCGGTCGCCGTCAATCAGCAACCTGATTTCTGGGATACCGCAACGCCGGACACGCGGGCCATGTTCGACGACAACGCGCGCACGATCCGGTTGGCCCTGGTGGCGGCGCCGCCACCGCCGGCGATGCCGTGCGACCAGCTTCGGCAGATCAAGGTTCCGGTCCTGATCACCGACGGCGCGGATACGCGAGCCTTCTACCGGCTTGCGGCGCAGGGAGCCGTCGCCTGCATTCCTGGCGCCCAGCTTGTTGATATCCCGGGCGGGCGCCACTTGGCAATCATCCAGCAGCCGGACGCTTTTAATGCGGCCGTCCTGCAGTTCCTCGTCAAGGCGGGTTCGCAGCCGAGGCCGTGATCAGGCGAGCGTCCGCCGCATGGCCTGCAGCAACAGGGCGGGCGGCTGCGCGCCGGCGACCGCGAAAGCTCCACAGAACACGAAGTACGGGACGCCTTGGCCAGTGCTGCCGAAGGACTCCTGCGACAGTTGCGGCAACCACGGCAGGTCATGGCGCAGCAGCGCGTCGGGCCGGCCAGGCGTTTCTACGCCGCAGGCCTGCAAGGCTTCGCGCAGGATCAACGGGTCGCCGATGTCCTGGCCCTGCAGGAAGTAGCGCGAGAACAGGTCCTCGACCAGCGCCGAAGCTGCGTCTGCGCCCTGGTGCTGCCGCGCGAATTGCACGAAGCGGTGCGCGAGGATCGTGTTGGGGAAGGTCTCGATCTTCTCGAAGGCCAGTGTCAGCCCCGCCGCTTCCGCGGCCGCCCGCACCTGCGCTTGCCGCATGGCCACGGCCTGGGGGCTGCCCAGGCGCGCGATGTAGAACTCGCGATAGGGAACGCCGCCCAGCGGCGTGTCCGGGATCAGCGGGAAGGACCGCCATTCCACCGCGACGTCCACCTCGGGCAGCTCGCTGCGCAGCTGCGTGATGGCAGCCTCGAGGTTGCGCTTGCCGATCAGGCACCAGGGGCAGATCAGGTCGAAGGAGACGTCGATGGAGAGAGTGGTGGGCGCGGACATGGCTGGAAGGGATGATGGACCCTCAGCGGCCGCGGGACCCTCTTCTTCGAGAGGGGGACGGCCTCAGTTGGTCTTGCCTTCGCTTCCGAGCTCGATTAGCAGCTCTTCCACCGCTTGCCGCAATAGCGGCAAAGAATCATGGATTGCGCTCCAGACGGTGTCGTGCCTGACGTTCGCGTAGCCGTGAATCAGCAGATTTCGGAACGCGACGATCTTCGGTAAGTCGGGCACGCGAGCCGCGAGAGCGGGCTCGGACTTGGATAGCTGGCTGAGCGATTCTCCAATCACTTCGAACTTGCGCTCCACCGCTGCTCGGACCAGCTCGGACGCAACATAGGCGCTCGCGTCCATCCCATTCACAAAAGATTGAATCGACCCCGATGCTTCCTGCACGTCCCACAACCAGGCGCGAGGATCACGCGGCATAGACAATCTCTCGTTCCCTGTTGATGTCTGCCATGACGTAAGGATTTCGCACGGCGCCTGACTCGACCAGATCGACATTGCGCTGGAGCAGTCGCTCCAGCGCCGCCTTCAGGCCGAAATAGGAATCGAGCCCCTTCCGTCCGCCTGGCACGAACTCGACGAGAAAGTCCGCGTCGCTCGTCGCTGGATCGAAGTCGCTCCCCCGCGCAGCGGAGCCGAACACTTCCAGCTGCCGGACGTGATGCTGTCGGCAGATGCTGGAAATGTCAGCGAGCTTCTGTTCGATCAGAGGGTGCACTGGGGCCTTTCCCGGTTGGGCACGTCCATCGTAGCAGCTAGCTCCTGCCCCGGTGCACAAGGCTCAATCCCACGCCGGCGCCAACCCCGCCGGATTCGTCACCCTCTCGCCGCGATCCAAACCTGTGATCAGCGCCATCTCCCCCTCGGTCAGCCGCAGCTCACGCGACTTGAGATTGCTCGCCAGGTTCTCCCGCTTCGTCGACGACGGAATCACCGAATACCCCAGCTGCATCGCCCAGGCCAGCGCCACCTGCGCCGGCGTCGCGCCGTGCGCCTGTGCGATGGCGGCGATCACCGGGTCCTTCAGCACGCGGCCATAAGCCAGGGTCTGGTAGGAAGTGACGTGCACATCGTGTGCAAGAGCGAACTCCGCCAGCTTGCGGTTCTGGAGGTAGGGATGCAGCTCCACCTGGTTGGTCGCGATCTCGCCGGCGCCCACGGCGGCAATCGCCTGCTGCAGCAAGGCAATCGGGAAGTTAGACACGCCGATCTGGCGCGTCAGGCCCTGCGCCTTCGCCTCGGCAAGCGCGGCCATGTATTCGGGCAGCGGCACGGCATTCTTCGGCGACGGCCAGTGGATCAGCACCAGGTCCGCCTGCTCCGTGCGCAGCTGCTGCAGGCTCTCCTTCAGGCTGGGGACCAGGCGGCCGAAGTTCTCGACCCAGATCTTGGTGGTGAGGAACAGCTCCTGCCGCGGCACGCCGCTCTCGGCGATGGCCTGGCCGACGTCGGATTCGTTGCCGTAGATCTGCGCTGTGTCGACGGCCCGGTAACCCAGTTGCAGCGCTTCACGCACGGAGGCGCGCACGACCTCGCCTTGCAGGCGGAAGGTGCCGAGGCCGAAAGGAGGAATGGTATTCATGGTGAGTCCTTGATAGCGACGAAGTGAAAACGGCATCAGCGGCAGGGCGATGCGGCCAGCCGGACCGGCGCCGCGCGGCGGTCCAGCCGGCCGCTCCAGTGCGTCAGCGCCAGCGAGAACAGCACGACCACGGCGCCGATCCACGGCGTGTGCATCAGGCCCAGCCGCGCGACGATCTCGCCGCCGGCCCAGGCCGCGGCCGCGATGCCGAGGTTGAACGCAGCGATGTTCAAGGCCGAGGCAACGTCCACGGCTCGCGGCGCGACGATCTGCGCCTGCTGCACCACGTAGACCTGCAGCCCCGGCACGTTGCCGAAAGCGACGGCGCCCCACAGCAGCACGGTGGCCACCACCAGCCACGGATGCGGCGCGGTCCACTGCAGCAGCAACAGCACGGCGGCCAGCAGCGCGAAGATGATGCGCAGCGCGGGGATGGCGCCCAGCCGGTCGGCGAGGCGGCCGCCCCACAGGTTGCCGATGGCGACGGACACGCCGTAGACCAGCATCACCCAGCCGACCACGCTTGCATCGAGGCCAGCGACGTCGGTGAGGATGGGCGCGAGGAAGGTGAAGGGGATGAAGCTGCCGCCGTAGCCGACGGCCGTCATCGCGTACACCAGCAGCAGCCGCGGTTGCGCCAGCACGCGGGCCTGCGCGCTCAAGGGCGCGGCAGCGGATTGCGGCAGCTTGCGCGGCACGAAGATCAAGCTGCCCACGAAGGCCAGCACGCCCAGCGCGGCCACCGCCAGGAAAGCTTCGCGCCAGCCGAAGTGCTGGCCGATGAAGGTGCCCAGCGGCACGCCCGTGACCAGGGCGACGGTGAGGCCGGTGAACATCGTCGCGATCGCGGCGGCGGCCTTCTCGCGCGGCACCAGGCCGGTGGCGATGGTGGAACCGACCGAGAAGAACACGCCGTGCGCCACGCCGGTCAGCAGGCGTGCCGCGACCAGCGCGCCGTAGCCCGGCGCATGCCAGGCCAGCAGGTTGCCCAGCGCGAACAAGGCCATCAGGCCCAGCAGCAGCGGCTTGCGCGGCACGCGCGCTGTGAGCGCCGTGACCACGGGCGCGCCGATGGCGACGCCCAGCGCGTACAGGCTGACCAGCAGCCCGGCGGAAGGCAGGCCGACGCCGAGGTCGGCGGCGACGGTGGGGATGAGGCCGACGATGACGAACTCCGTCGTGCCGATGGCGAATGCGCTGAGCGCCAGCGCGAGCAATGCGATTGGCATGGTGCTTGTGGACCTTTGGGGGAAGGCCAGGATGTGGAGGCGCAACCCTTGCAGAAAAAGCCGTGCTCGCGCCAAAGATTCTTGCGCCAGAATCAACAATCATGGAATCCACCCTGGACGAACTGCAGGCGCTGGTCGCCGTGGCCGACGCCGGCTCCATCGCCGCCACGCCCTTCATGCTGCATGCCATCGCGCCGCTGGTGCCGGAGTTTCGCCGTGCCTGGCCGCGCATCGAGCTGGAGCTGGACACCGACGAACTGAACATCGATTTGCTGGAGCGCCGCACCGACGTCGCCATCCGCATCGGCGCGCTGCGCGATTCCAGCCTGCACGCGCGGCCGCTATGCACCAGCAAGATCCGCGTGCTGGCCAGCCCCGCCTACATCGCGGCGCATGGGCAGCCGAAGAACGTGGCGGCCCTGGCCGGCCACACGCTCCTGGGTTTCACGCAGCCCGAGTCCCTCAACCGCTGGCCACTGCGTGGCGGCGATGCAGACGGCCTGGTCATCACGCCGTCCTTACGCGCCTCCAGCGGCGAGACGCTGCGCCGCCTGGCGCTGGAAGGCGTGGGCATCGTCTGCCTGTCGGACTTCATGACCGCGGGCGACCGCGCCGAGGGCGCGCTGGTGCAGGTGCTGGCGCGCGAGACCGTGGACGTGCGGCAGCCGATCCAGGCGGTGTACTACCGCAACACGCAGCTGGCGGGACGCATCCGCTGCTTCCTGGACTTCCTCCAACAACGGATGTCGCCCAAGTAGGATGCGCAGCTCCGCTGCGCACCGCTCGACCTGCTACGCCTTGCCGCTATACGCTTGCCACCCCCGAGCTCGCAGCTCGCAGGCAGGACAGGTCCCGCAGCCATAGCCCCAGTCGTGCAGCGTGTGGTGGTCGCCCAGGTAGCAGCTGTGCGTGCCGGTTCGGACCAGTTCCACCAGCGGCTCGCCACCCAGCTGCTCCGCCAGCTGCCAGGTGCGCGCCTTGTCCAGCCACATCAGCGGCGTCTCGATGACGAAGCGCTGGTCCATCCCCAGGCCCAGCGTCACTTGCAAGGCCTTCAGCGTGTCGTCGCGGCAATCCGGGTAGCCGGAGTAGTCGGTCTCGCACATGCCGCCCACCAGCACGCTCATGCCGCGCCGGTAGGCGATGGCGGCCGCGAAGGTGAAGAACAGCAGGTTGCGCCCGGGCACGAAGGTGTTGGGCAGGCCGCCCTGTGCAAACGCGATGGCCTTGTCGGCCGTCAGCGCCGTGTCGCTGATCTGCCCCAGCACGCCGAGGTCCACCATGTGGTCCTGGCCCAGCCGGGGCGCCCATTGCGGAAACTGCCGGGGCAGGTCGGCCAGCAGGGCCTGGCGGCAGTCCAGCTCCACGCGGTGCCGCTGGCCGTAGTCGAAGCCGATGGTCTCCAAGTGCTGGTAGCGGTCCAGCGCCCAGGCGAGGCAGGTGGTGGAGTCCTGGCCGCCGGAGAAGAGCACGAGGGCGTGGGTGTGCATGGCGGGACTGTACGCGCGCCGATGGGACTTTCGTCCAATACGACTTGGCGCGGCCAAGCCCGACAGTCGCGCCATGTCACGCCTCCACCACCTCCTCTTCGCGGCGCTGTGCCTGGCGCCATCCCTCACTTTGGCGCAGGTCCCCGCCGACAGCCGCCTCAAGAAGGTGCAGGACAGCCATGCCATCACCCTGGCCTACCGCACCGACGCCCTGCCCTTCTCCTACGAGAACGCGGACAAGAAGCCCGAGGGCTACACGATCGACCTGTGCAAGGCCGTCGTCGCCGGCATCGAGCAGCAACTGGGCACCGGTCCGCTCAACGTGAAGTGGGTGCCGGTGACGACGCAGAACCGCTTCACCACCCTCGCCAGCGGCCAGGCCGACATGGAATGCGGCGCGAGCACCGTGACGCTGGCGCGCAAGAAGGAAGTGGGCTTCTCGTCCCTGATCTTCCTGGACGGCACCGGCCTGCTGGTGATGAAGGCCACGCCCGGCTATTCGCTGATGGCGCTGAACGGCAAGAAGATCGGCGTGATCACCGGCACCAGCAACGAGCGCGCGCTGGCCGACGCCCTGAAAGGCATGTCCGTGTCGGCCACCGTGGTGCCGGTGAAGACGCGCGAGGAAGGCCTGCAAGGCCTGGAGTCCGGCGCCTTCGACGCCTTCGCCAGCGACCGCCTGCTGCTGCTGGGGCTGCTGGCCAAGGCCAAGGACCCGACCAACATGGCGCTGCTGTCCGAAGCCCTCTCCTACGAGCCCTACGCCATCGCGCTGCCGCGTGGCGACTGGGCGCTGCAGCAGGCCGTGGACGCCGCGCTGGCGCAGGTCTACTCCAGCCCCGCGCTGCAGGAGATCTACACGCGCTGGTTCGGCGGGCTGGGGGACCCGAGCCCGGCGATGATGGTGATGTTCGGGTTGGGGCGCTTGCCCGAATAAGCCGCAAAGCGGCCGGGGCGTTGCGTCAAGGTCCCGTCCTGCCTGGTGTTTCTACGGATGAGCTAAAGTCCGTAGTGACACCCGACAAGAACAAATGAAGACGCAAGCTTGGCTTTCCCTCGTCGCTTTGGCCGCCCTCACCGCCTGTGTCGGCAACAACAACAACAGCGGCGAAGGCAACGCCGGCGAGTGCCTGGGAAGCGCCCAGGCCTGCAGCGGCGGCGAGACCAACAAGGGAGTCCCGGCCACCTTCTTCTCGAAGTCCGGCACGGGTGCCGGGGTCGTCACGCTGCCGAACATCACGCGGCTTCGCATCCGCGGCACCACGACCGGCGCCTCCGCCGAATTCGCCGTGTGGATCGGTGACCGGCTGGTGGTGGGCGAGACGGTCGGCTCGCACAACGTCCCCGCTGGTTTCGACGGCGTCTTCGTGGTCAAGCCCGGCGAGACCGTGAAGATCACGCAGGCCGCCAAGGTCGCCTGGTCGCTGGACGAAGTGGCGCCGGAGCCCACGCCCTCCACGGCCGGCATCTTCGGCCGGTCGGACACCGACGCGGACGTCTTCCGTCTGCCGGCGAAGCCCATGCGCCTGCGCGTGCAGGCACTCTACCCCGGTGCGCGGCAACGCTTTGCCGTGTGGGCCGATGGCACCCGCCTGCTGGTCAACGAATCCCTCGGCACCAGCCAGAACCCGCCGGCGTACGAAGGCACGATCCAGGTGAAGGGTGGCGAGGTGATCGAGGTCCGAAGTGCGAGTGGCGTGACCTGGAGTTTCAAGCAGCAATAGCTGCTAGCGCCCCAGCTTCCCCACCATCCGCAGCACGTCGTCCAGCACGCCCTGGCCGGACGACTGGCCGGCGCCACCCAGCAGGCCGCCCAGCAACCCGCCGAGGCCACCACCGCCCTCGCCGGCGCCTTCGGCATGGCTCTTCGACAGGAAGCCGGTGACGACCATCGCCAGCAGCGGCAGCATCTTCTTCAGCAGCTCCGGGTCGAGCCCGCTGTTGCCCGCGGCTTCGTGCGCGACGGAACGGCTCACGTCCGGCGAGCCGAAGATCTGACCCAACGCCTCGTTGCCGGCACTCGGGTCCGTGGGCTGTGGCGACAGCACCTGATCCAACAGGCCACCGCCGCCCAGCGAGGAGAGCAAGTCCGGCAAGCCGCCGCCGCCTTCCTGCGCCGCGCGCTGCTGGAAGGCGCCCAGGATGGCCGGCCCCAGCGCCTGGGCGCCGGCTTCGGCCTGCTCCTGGCTGATGCCCAACTCCTTTGCGATGGACGACAGGCCGCCGGACTGCGCCAGCAGATCGGTGATGTTCATGGCTTGCTCCTTGGTCCCGCGAACGCCGGAGCCCATCGTAGTGGTGGAAGGTGGGCAGTAGCGTGACGGAACGTTGCGATGCTGGACGGTGCCAGTGCAGCAACCCTGATGTCGAAATCGGCGTCCTTCGTTCGTCATGCTTGCAGGCGGCGGCATCGTGCCGCTGCCGACCCAGGAGCCATGCATGAACTATGTCGATGGATACGTCCTCGCCGTTCCCACCGCAAACAAGGAGGCCTACCGCAAGCTCGCCGAGAGCGTCGCTGCCGTGTTCAAGGAGAACGGCGCGCTCTCCGTCACCGAATGCTGGGGTGACGACGTGCCGGAAGGCAAGGTCACCTCGTTCCCCATGGCCGTGAAGCGCAAGGAGGACGAGACGGTCGTGTTCTCCTGGATCACCTGGCCCTCACGCGCGGCCCGCGACGAGGGCATGAAGAAGTCCATGGAGCATCCGCTCATGAAGGGCGGCATGGGCAACGCGCCCTTCGACGGCCAGCGCATGATCTTCGGCGGCTTCCAGGTGATCGTCAGCGCCTGAGGGCGCGCGCGCCTCTCAGGGCCGCAGCAGGTTGCGCTGTACGCGCAGCAGGTGCTCGGTGGCGACCGCGCGTGCCTCGTCCATGTCGCGGCGCTTCAGCGCCTGCACCAGCTGGCGGTGTTCGGCCTGGTACTGCAACCGGCGCTCGGGGGTGACGCTGCGCTTCTTCAGCACGCCCCACTCGCCCTGGTTGCGCACCTGGTTCATCAGCTGGAAGACGTTGGTGACGAAGCTGTTGTGGGCGGCGGCGGCGATCACCTCGTGCAGCATGCCGTCCCAGTGCTCGAAGTCTTCGAGCGTGATCGCCGCTTCGGCCTTCTCGCAGCACGCGTCCATCTGCTCGAAGTCCGCCGCGGTGGCGTTGCCGATGACCATGTCGAGGATGGCCGGCTCCAGCGCGAGCCGCGCCTCCATCAGCTCCGCCGGGCTGGTCTGGCGCACGGGCGCGGCCGCTGCGATGCCGTTGACCACGGCGCCGGCCTGCTCCGTCACGTAGGTGCCGCTGCCCACTGTCTGGCTGATGGCGCCCAGGTCCTTCAGCTCCTGCAGCACGCGGCGCACGCTGGTGCGGCTGATGGTGAATTGCTCGCACAGCGCGCGCTCGGTGGGCAGGCGGTCGCCGGCCTGCCAGCGGCCGGCGCGCAGGCTGCCCAGGATGTAGTCGCGCAGGCCCGATGCGGTGTTCAACGCCAATTCCTTCTTCGTTCTCAACCAAATCATACCAATTCGGCGACGCCAGCAATCTCTCAGGAACGCGCTTGACCGCGGCGGCCATTGGCCTATCATCGCGAGCCGATTTGGTTGTTATTGGTTCGCGATCGAAACCAATCGACGCGGACGTATCTGGAGAGTTTCGAATGCGCATCGCTACCTTCGTCGCCGGCGGCCGCCGGCAAGTGGGCCAGGTGTCGGCCGATGGCCAGCAGGTCACGCCCTTCCAGCTGTCGCCCGAGGCCGCGCAACGTGGCGCCCAGCCCCTGGTGGAAGCGGCCGCCCGCGGCGAGCCGCTGCCTGCCCTGGCAGCCGCCAGCCTGCCCATCGCCTCGGTGAAGCTGGAAGCGCCCATCCCGCTGCCGCGCCGCAACGTCTGGTGCGTGGGCCGCAACTACCACGCGCACGCCAAGGAACTGGCCGCTTCCGTGTTCAAGGACAACGCGGCCAACGTGCAGGAGTGGCCCATCGTCTTCACCAAGGTGCCCGAGACCGTGACCGGCCCGAGCGACACCGTCGCCCTGCCCGGCGCCGCCGTTTCTTCGCAGATCGACTACGAAGCGGAACTGGTGGTGGTCATCGGCCGCGGCGGCAAGAACATCGCCAAGGCCGACGCCATGAAGCACATCTTCGGCTACACGATCTGCAACGACGTGACGGCCCGCGACGTGCAGATGCGCCACCAGCAATGGGACATGGGCAAGAGCTTCGACACCTTCTGCCCGATGGGCCCGTGGATCGTGACGGCCGACGCCATGGACGGCCGCCACACGCACGTGCGCTGCTGGGTCAACGGCGAGCTGCGCCAGGACGCGCCCACCGAGAACATGATCTTCGACATCCCGACCTTGATCGAGACCGTGTCGCGCGGCATCACGCTGCTGCCCGGCGACCTCATCGCCACCGGCACCGCGGCCGGCGTGGGCATGGGCTTCAAGCCGCCGCGCTACCTGAACGCCGGCGACGTGGTGCGCATCGAGATCGAAGGCATCGGTTCCATCGAGAACAAGTTCGCCTGAGCCAATAAACAAAAGAGGAGACAAGGATGATCATCGCCCGCCGCCTGCTGCTTGCAGCCCTGGCCGCCACCGCCGCCACCGGCGCTTTCGCGCAAAGCGACTACCCGAACAAGCCCGTCAAGATCATCGTGCCCTTCGCGGCCGGTGGGCCGGCGGACAACTTCGCGCGCGTCATCGCGCAGCGCCTGGGCGATTCGCTCAAGCAGTCCTTCGTGGTCGAAGACCGGCCGGGCGCGGGCTCGGTGATCGGCACCGACGCCGTCGCCAAGTCGCCGGCCGACGGCTACACGCTGCTGCTGATGTCCAACACGCACACGGTCAACGAGACGCTGATCGCCAACAAGCCCTTCAAGCTGATGACGGACTTCGTCGGCGTCGCGCCGATCAACTCGTCCGACCTGATGCTGGTGGTGCACCCCTCGGTGCCGGCCAAGACGCTGCCGGAGCTGATCGCGCTGGCCAAGTCCAAGCCGGGCAAGATGAACTACGCGTCCTCGGGCAACGGCACGCCGTACCACATGGCCGGCGAGCTGTTCAAGCACCTGGCCGGCGTGGACATCGTGCACGTGCCGTACAAGGGCAGCTCCGGCGCCCGCACCGACGTGATGGGCGGCCAGGTCGACATGATGTTCGACGCCGTGACCACCATGGCGCCCATCGCCAAGGAGGGCAAGGTGCGCGCGCTGGCCACCACCGGCCTCACCCGCACCACCGACCTGCCCACCGTGGCGGAGACCGTGCCCAACTACGAAGCCACCATCTGGCTGGGCCTGATGGCGCCCAAGGGCACGCCGCAGGCGATCGTCGACAAGCTCAACGCCGAAGTGCGCAAGATCGTGGCGCAGCCGGACGTGAAGGCTTCGTGGGCCAAACAGGGCGCGATGCCCATGTCGATGACGCCGGCGGAGTTCACCACCTACCTGAACCAGGACATCGCCAAGTGGGGCACGATCGTCAAGGCGGCAGGCATCAAGCCGGAGTGAAGCCGTGCAGGCCGAGTTCGCGTTCACGCTGAACGGGCAAGCGACCACCGTGCGGGCCGAGCCCGCGCAGTCGCTGCTGGAGACGCTGCGCGACACCTGCGGGCTGAAGGCCACGCGCCTGGGTTGCGGCATGGGCCAGTGCGGCGCTTGCACGGTGCTGTTGGACGGCGAGGCCGTGCATGCCTGCGATACCTCCATCGAGGTCGCGGCGGGCCGCGCCGTCCTCACGGTGGAAGGCCTGGGCAACCGCGCCGCGCCGCATCCGCTGCAGTTGGCCTTCGTCGAGGAGCAGGCGCTGCAATGCGGCTTCTGCACCAGCGGCATGCTGATGCGCAGTGCCGCGCTGCTGCAGCGCAATCCGCACCCGAGCGAAGACGAGATCCGGCAGGCCCTGGACGGCAACCTGTGCCGCTGCGGCGTGCACAACCGCGTCGTGCGCGCTGTGCGCAAGGCCGCCAAGGCATGACGCAACGCGCTGTCCCCGAAGTGCTGCGGCAGCATCCGCGCCTGGGCCAGTGGCTGGCGCCGGCGCCCGGTGGGCGCATCCGCGCGACCTCGGGCAAGGTCGATATCGGGCAAGGCATCTCGCATGCGCTGCGGTTGATCGTCGCCGAGGAGCTGCAGCTGGAACCCGCGCGCGTAGAGATGGTGGTGCCGTCGACGCGCCACAGCCCCGACGAAGCGGTCACCTCCGGCAGCCAGTCGGTGCAGCAGTCGGGCGCGGTGCTGCGCTTCGCCGCCGCGCACCTGCGCGAAGCCTGCCGCGAGCGCTTCGCGCAGCGCGTGGGCGTGCCGCTGGATGCGGTGAGCCTGGACCGCGGCATGTTCCAGGCGCGCGGCGAGCAGGCGGGCTACGGCGAGCTGGCCGATGCCGGCCTGCTGGAAGCCGCCGTCGACCCGGCGCACCTGGCGCCGCGCGCAGGCCGCGCCTCCGCGCTGGGCGCCGTGCCGCGCAGCGATGTCGCCGACAAGGTGTTCGGCGAATTCCAGTACATCCAGGACCTCGCGCCCGCGGGCCTGTTGCACGGCGCGGTGTTCCGCCCGCGCACGCTGCAGGCGCAGGTGCACGAAGACGTGTGGACGCGGCTGCAGCCGCGCCTGGAGGAAATCGAGGGCGTCGCGCAGGTGGTGCGCGACGGCCTGCTGGTGGGCGTGCTCGCCGACAGCGACTACGCGCTGGCGCAGGCCGGTGAGCGCGTGGCGCTCGCGGGCCTGTGGCAAGGCGAGGCCGACGTGCCACCACCGCACGACACGGCGCGCTGGCTGCAGGCGCAGCCCCTGGACAGCACGGTCATCCAGCAGCGGCGCGACGACGCGCCGGCCGCCGCGCACGTGTTCCGCGCCGACTACGGCCGCGGCTGGCTGCAGCATGCGTCCATCGGCCTGTGCTGCGCGCTGGCGCAGTGGACGCAGAACACGCTGCAGGTCTGGAGCCACTCGCAAGGCATCTTCAACCTGCGGCGCGACCTGGCGCTGGCCTTCGGGTTGCCGGCCGATGCGGTGACCGTGTCGCACGCCGAAGGCGCCGGCTGCTACGGCCACAACGGCGCGGACGACGTCGCCTTCGACGCGGCTTGGCTGGCGCACCATGCGGGCGGCCGCCCGGTGCGCCTGCAATGGACGCGGCAACAGGAAATGGCGAACGCGCCACTCGCCCCGGCGATGGCGGTGCGCATCGAGGCCAGCGTGGATGCCGCCGGCCGGCTGGTGGCCTGGACGCAGGACGTCTGGAGCCAGGGCCACGGCACGCGTCCGGGCCGCGGCGCCACGCCGGCGCTGCTGGGCGCCTGGCAGGTCGCGCAGCCCGCGCCCATCACGATGGCCGTGAACGCAGCGCAGGCCAGCGGCGGCGGCTCCGACCGCAATGCGGTGCCGCCCTACCAGGTGCCGCAGCTGGACGTGCGCAACCACCGCGTGCTGGCGATGCCGCTGCGTGTGTCGGCCATGCGCGCGCTGGGCGCCCACGCCAACGTGCTGGCGGCAGAATCGATGATGGACGAGATTGCGCTGGCGCTGGGCCGCGACCCCCTCGCCTACCGGCTGGAGCACCTGGCGCACGACGAGCGCGCGAGTGCGGTGCTGCGCGAAGCCGCGCGCATCGCGCGCTGGCAAGAAGCCGTGCCGCGCGAGGCCGGCATCGGCCGCGGCCTGGGCTTTGCCCGCTACAAGAACACCGGCGCGTACTGCGCGGTGGTGGCCGAGGTGGAAGTGCTGCGCGAAGCCCACGTGCGCCGGCTGTGGATTGCCGCCGACCTGGGCCTGGTCGTCCACCCGGACGGCGCGAAGAATCAAATCGAAGGCGGCGCCATCCAGGCCGCGAGCTGGACCCTGCGCGAACAGGCGGACCTGGGGCGCGAGGGCGTGCGCTCGGAGGACTGGGAGACCTATCCCATCTTCCGCTTCGCCGACGTGCCGGCGGTGGAGGTGGCGCTGGTGGACCGGCCCGACAGCCCCTCGCTGGGCGCGGGCGAATGCAGCATCGGCCCCACGGCCGCAGCGATCGCCAACGCGATCCACGATGCGCTGGGCGTGCGCATGCGCGTGATGCCCTTCAGCGCCGACAACCTGATGCGCGAGGCGCAGCGGACAACGAACGAAGCAACGACGAAGGAAGAAGAGTGAGCGTGGTGAATGTATTGAGCGGCGGTGCCGCGGCGGCGGTGGTGAAGGGCGTACAGGCGCAGTTCGAGCGCGAGACCGGCGCCACCCTCCAGGCGACCTTCAGCGCGGTGGGCGAAATGCGCGACCGGTTGCTGGCCGGCAGCCCCTGCGACCTGGTGATCCTGACGAAGCCGCTGGTGGCGCAGCTGGTGGCGTCCGGCCATGTGGTGGCGGGCAGCGAACGATCGCTGGGCCTGGTGCGCACCGGCGTGGCCGTGCGCGCGGGCGCCGCCCACCCGCCCATCGCCGACCGCGCGCAGCTGGCCGCGGCCTTCCGCGCGGCGCGCGAGATCTACTACCCGGACCCGGAGAAGGCCACGGCAGGCATCCACTTCATGAACGTGCTGAAGGCGCTGGGGCTGGACCAGGAGCTGAAGGCCGCCTTCCGCCCCTTCGCCAACGGCGCGACCGCGATGGCCGCCATGGCGAAATCGAGCGAGGCCGCGGTGATCGGCTGCACGCAGGAAACGGAGATCAACTACACCGAGGGCGTGGAGTTGGTGGGGTCGCTGCCGAGGGAGTTCGAGCTGGCGACGAACTACACCCTGGGGGTGTGCACCGGGACGCGCGAGCCCGCGCTGGCGGCGAAGCTGGCGGAACTGGTGGCAGGCCCGGCGTCGGAGGGGATCCGGCGGCGGGGCGGGTTCGCGTTCTAGCAGCCGTCCCGGCAGCGGTACTGCAGGTTGCCGGCGAGCCGGAAGGACTCCAGCCGGGAGCGCGGCATGTGCCGGCTGCAGAGGATGCAGCTCATCGTGCCGCCGAAAGGCCCCGCGAACGCGGTGCCGGGCGACTTCGATTGGTAGCGCAGGCCGCCGGCCCGCACCTTGGTCTTGATCTCGTCTTGCATGGAATGCAACTGCTTTCCAGTTTGGACAGGGGCGCTGGGCCTGTGGATCTCGGCTCCTGCTTTCACCAGGGTTGGTCGGGCGCGTCGACAGGAGCATGGTAGCCGACATGCCGCCCAGCCCGGCAGCGGACCACGCCGAAGAGCTCGACTCGAAGAATGCCGCGGCTGTTTGTCGATGCTGTCGTACACCCGCGCCACCGGGGCAAGCCGAAGAATCCCCCCGATGCTCGATGTAGTCCGCCGCATACTGGGCCGCGATCGCCGCGGGCTGGAGAAGCGCCTGCAGCTCGCGCTGGCCGCCGGCAAGATGGCCGCGTGGGAATGGGACCTGCGCAGCCCGCGGCGCTGGTGGTCGCCGGAGATGTTCCCGCTGCACGGGCTGCCGCCCGCAAGCGAGTTGCCCGCGGACTACTACGCGCTGGTTCATCCGGACGACCGCCAGCGCTTCCGCGAGGCCATGCACGGGCCGGTGCGGACCTGCGGCGAACATTCGGTGCAGTATCGCGTGGTGTGGGCGAACGGCTCGGTGCACTGGCTCGAGGGCACCGGCACCACCGTCTGCGACGACGAGGGCCAGCCCGAGCTGATGACCGGCGTGTGCCTGAACATCGACGCCCGCAAGGAAGAGGAAGCCAACCTGCAGTTCCTGGCCGAGGCCAGCGCGGAGCTGGCGGCGCTGACCGACTACCCGGCCACCATGCAGCGCATCGCCCGGCTGGCCGTGCCGCATTTCGCGGACTGGTGCGCCGTGGACATGCTGGACGACCAGGGCAAGCTCCAGCGCGTCGCGGTGGCGCACGTCGACGAGGCAAAGGTGAGCCAGGTCCAGGAGCTGTTCGACCGCTTCCCGCCCGGCCCGGACGCGCCCGGCGGCACATGGACGGTGGTGCAGTCCGGCCACGCGGAGCTGGTGCCTGTCATCACCCCCGCGATGCTGGAGGCCGGCGTGGGCGACCCGGAATACCTGCAGGCGCTGCTGGCGCTGGGCCTGCACTCGTACATCGGCGTGCCGCTGCGCGCGCAGGGGACGATGCTGGGCGCGATCTCGTTCATCACCTCCGAGTCGCGCCGCGTGTTCACCGAGCGCGACCTGCTGCATGCGATCGACCTGGCTGCGCGCGCGTCGGTGGCGATCACCAATGCGCGCCTGCTCGATGCGCTGCGCAGCGCGGACGCGCAGAAGGACCTGTTCCTGGCCACGCTGGGCCACGAGCTGCGCAACCCGCTGGCGCCCATCGTCAACAGCGTGGAGATGCTGGCCCGCGCGCGCGACCCGCAGCGCCTGCTGCCGCGGGCCGTGCACGTGATGCAGCGGCAGGCGCGGCACCTGGTGCGGCTGGTCGACGACCTGCTGGACCTGGCGCGCATCAACTCCGGCAAGATCGAGCTGCGGCGCGAAGTGCTGGACCTGCGCGACGTGCTGCGCGCCGCCGTGGAAAGCTGCCAGCCGCTGATCGACCGGCGCCGGCACGTGCTGTCCATCGAGCTGCCCGGCGAGCCGGCCCGCGTGGACGGCGACCCGGTGCGCCTGGCACAGGTCTTCGCCAACCTGTTGAACAACGCGGCCAAGTACACGCACGAAGGCGGCCGCATCGAGCTGCGCCTGCGCGTGGCCGATGCGGCCATCGAGGTGAGCGTGAGCGACGATGGCGTGGGCATCCCGCCCGAGCTGCTGCCGCAGATGTTCGACCTGTTCACGCAGGCCGGGACCGCGCCGCACCTGGAGCAGCATGGCCTGGGCATCGGCCTGTTCCTGGTGAAGGGCCTGGTGCAGATGCACGAGGGGCACATCCAGGCGCAGAGCGGCGGGCCCGGCCAGGGCAGCAGCTTCGTCGTGTCGCTGCCGCGCGCGGCCGCCGTCGAAAGCATGCCCGCGCCGGCGACCCCCAGTGAGGAGCCGCGGGCGTCACGGCGCGTGCTGGTGGTGGACGACAACGTCGACGCCGCCGACACGCTGTCGCAGCTGCTGGAAGTGCTGGGCCACACCCCCACCACCGCCAACGACGGCGCGTCGGCGCTGGCGCGCTTCGACGCGGCGCAGCCCGAGGTGGTGCTGCTCGATATCGGGCTGCCGGACATGGACGGCTACGAGGTTGCGCGCAGCATCCGCCAGCGGGTTGGCGGCGACAGCGTGCGGCTGGTGGCGCTGACCGGGTGGGGCCAGGCGGAGGACAAGCGCAGGGCGGTGGAGGCGGGCTTCGACGAGCATTGGACGAAGCCGGTGGATGTGGGGAGGTTGGGGGGGATATAGCGCCTCGGAAATCGCCCTTGCCTTCCCGTCGCTTGCCGATGATCATTGCTCTTGAGGAGGCAAGCGGACGTGGCGGTACTGATTCCGGCGATCGGGGCGTGCAAATTCGATTCAAGCGGTGAGCGGCGGCTGGCGGAGCGGCTGGAGCAAAAGCTCGACTCCGACTACTTGCTTTGGCACAACGTGCCCGTTGGGCCGAAACAGGCGCATCCCGATTTTGTCGTCATTCATCCTCGCCGTGGCGCATTGATCCTGGAAACCAAAGATTGGCGGATCGACACCATTGCCAAGGCGACCAGGCAGTACTTTGAGATCCATGCCGATGGCGGGCTGAAGACCATAGTCAACCCGCTCGCGCAAGCGAGGCATTGTGCGATCCAAGTCGTCAACGCCTTGGATCGCGATAAGCAACTGGTTCACGCTGACGGGCCCCACCAAGGAAAGCTCATATTCCCTTGGGGCTACGGCGTGGTCTTCACCCGGATTACGCGCGCGCAGTTCGAGGCAGCAGGCCTGGGCGAGGCCATCGAGTCGCACCTGGCGATCTGCCAAGACGAGATGCTGGAAGCGACGGATGCTGAGGCGTTTCAGCAGCGCTTGTGGGACATGTTCCCACATGCGTTTGGCAAGGCGTTGTCACTGCCGCAACTGGATCGCGTGCGATGGATCATGTTTCCGGAAATCCGGGTGGGGGATCAAACGGGGCTCTTCGACACCAACTCTGACGCGGAGGAGGAAACCGACCTCCCGGACATCATGCGTGTGATGGACCTGCAGCAGGAACAGCTGGCGCGGAGTCTAGGCGATGGTCATCGCGTGATTCATGGCGTTGCGGGATCGGGCAAGACCATGATCTTGGGCTATAGGGCGCAGCAGCTCGCACAAGCAGCCGTGAGCAAGCCCGTGTTGATTCTTTGCTACAACGAGCCGCTCGCCGTCAAGTTGCAGGCCATGATGGCAGCCAAGGGACTACACCGCCAAGTACACGTGCGCAACTTCCACAAGTGGTGCCGTCAACAGCTGGTGGCCTTTGGGCAGCCGATCCCGGCGCAGAGCCAAAGGATGTTTGACCAGATGGTGGAAAACGTCATTCGCGGAGTTGAGCGCAGCCAAATCCCGTCCGGCCAATACGCCGCAGTTCTGATCGATGAAGGGCACGACTTTCAACCGGAGTGGTTCAAGCTGGTCGTGCAAATGGTGGACCCTTCGACCAATAGCTTGCTCGTGCTGTACGACAGTGCTCAGAGCATCTATGAGAAGGCCAAGCGACAGAAATTCAGTTTCAAGAGCCTAGGCATTCAAGCCCAGGGCCGCACGACCATTCTGAGGATCAACTACCGCAACACGCGGCAGATTCTGGAGTTGGCCAACAAGGTAGCCAAGGACGTCCTTACGCCGGACGCCGCGGACGATGACGGGGCACCGCTGCTGCAACCAATCACATGCGGGCGCGACGGCAAGGCGCCAATCGTCGTCAAGTTGCCGACGTTGCGGGATGAGGTGCGCAAGGTGGCTGAGTTGCTAGCCGATTCTCACGCGGAAGGTCACGCATGGGGTGAGATGGCAATTCTGTGCCGCCACTATGAGCTGATGCACGCTTGCGCTGGCGAGCTGGGGCGGCTGCGTATTCCCTATCAAGTGCGCCTGAAGTCAGGGCAATATGACCCGCTGGCGAACACTATAAAGATCATGACGATGCATGCAAGCAAGGGATTGGAATTCCCGGTAGTGGCGTTGCCCGCGATAGGCGAGATGCCACAGGAGAACGAAGATGCTTCGGAGGAGGCGCGGCTCTTCTACGTAGCTGCGACACGGGCGACGCATCGTTTGATCGTTACGAGTAGCGGCACGCGGACGTTTGGTCAGATTGTGACTACCCCAGATTGAACCAGGCAATTGTTCTCGCGGGTATGTTCAGGAGTCTTCGGGAAAGCCTCCCCGGTGCGTCAAGCACTGCAGGACTCCGACCAGCCTATGCTGCGGGCCTATCCAGGGACGCCAGGGGCAGCGGTAACCGCAGACCAAGATCAATGTCCGGCGTCGCAGACAAACCTCGAATCCGCCAAGCGCGACGGATGTGAGCATCGTCCCAGCGTTGGCGCGGTATGCTACCGTCGCATTATTAAGGAATGGAACCTGGAGCGTTCATGGTCACTGCCAAAAAAACCCAGGCTAAAACAAGAACGAAACTACCCGCGAAGCGGAAGACAAAGGAGATCACGTGGCTTGCAACCGAAGATCTCGACTTTGATCCGCAAAATCCCCGCTTTTATCGGCTTCACGGCAAAGCAACTGACGCCAAGGTCGTCGAGGAAATGCTGGACGATGAGGGTGTCCAGGACCTTATGAGTTCAATCGGGCAGCAAGGCTACTTTGAAGGCGAACCGCTCCTCGTGGTGCCAACGAAAGGCGGCAAATACATAGTCGTCGAAGGCAACAGACGATTGGCAGCCCTGAAGCTTCTGAATGGAGAGCTCAGCGCGCCACGGCGCAAAGCTCGGTCGGTTCAGATGTTAATCGACGTGGCACAGGAAACGCCCACAGAAGTGCCGTGCATTGTCCACAAGGATCGTGTTGATGTACTGCGTTACCTTGGATACCGTCACATTACCGGCATCAAGGAGTGGGACGCACTCTCCAAGGCGAAGTATCTAGCGGAGTTGCGGGACACTTTCTATCCCGATCTCGATGTCGAAGAGCAGCTGAGAACAATCGCTAGGGAAATAGGCAGCAGATCCGACCATGTGGCCAAGTTGTTGGCGGGTCTAAAGCTATACGAACAGGTCGAGCGTGGAAAGTTTTTTTCGCGGCATAACCTTAGTCCCGATGCCCTGGACTTCTCGTATGTCTCGACAGCAATCAGTTATAGCGCCATCGCCGAGTGGCTCGGACTCGACGGGTCTGGCGATGTAGACGCAGAGGGAGTCGATCCCAAGAGGGTGGAGTCCCTGTTCTATTGGATGTTCGTACCACAGCCGAACGGATACGCGGTCGTTAGAGAGTCCCGTATGCTCCAGCAGTTAGCAGCAGTTGTAAAGAGCGACGACGCTTTGCGGGCACTCGAGAAGACAGGTCGGCTCGAAGACGCTTACCTCCATACGGATGGCCCAGAGCAGGCGCTAGGCGGTGCATTGCAGCAGGCTGACGCGAAACTCCGACTTGTGTGGGAGACGTTGCTGCAAAGTTCTCCTTCAGAGGAACACCTCGAGGCTGCAAAGGACATTCACGTCCGCGCAAAAAAGATCTATGACCAAATCGCACATTCGTTGGGAGGCGACTGACGCATGATCTCCAACCTGGAGGCGACGCCAAGTACTTCAGACACCTACTCGTGGGCAGACTATATTGAGCTGCGCGCGCTCGTTCATCCCGATAAATGCTATACCCGCGGCGAGTTCGCAAGCCTGCTCGCGCGCAATAAGTCAAGTGGCGGCTCAGTGCCGGACGCGCAACTAATGTGGGCTGACGTGCGTGCGTTTGTACGCGGCAGGCAAAGCGCATTTGGCGCTGCCTATCCGTTCCTCATTTCGCAGGATGAGGACACTATCGAACTCATTGAATCGCCGCTGACCAATACCCAGCTGTTGTATCTGACGCTCTTGCTTTGCTCCAGCATGGCATACCTGAACGCCGTTCAGAAGATGGCGCGTGTCTTCGAGGATTGCAGCCTTGAGATCTTTCGGCGTCTGATGCCCACCGGATCGGAGGTGCATCCAGCATGGGCCGGAGCTGGAGTTTCGGCTCGCTATCGCGGGACGCTTCCGGAAAAGTACAAGGCGATCGCAGAAGACATACGGGCCGTTGCCACATTCAAGGATCGGGACTTCAAGCCCGGTGATCACGGGGATGGCGGGATCGACATAGTTGCGTGGCATCCAATGGGTGATGCTCGCGATGCGATTCCGGCGGCACTTGCACAATGTGGATGTTCGCGTGAGGACTGGCGGCGTAAGCATCTCGAAGCGTCTCCGGCAAAGCTTCGAGCGAAGATGAATCCCCACCATGCCTGGGCAACTTATTATTTCATGCCCATAGACCTGCGCTGGTCAGACGGGGACTGGGCGAACAAGTCTGACTTTGGTGATGCCATCATGGTAGACAGGCTTCGATTGGTGAACCTGCACAGGGACTTCGGGATGCCGCTCCTGCCGCTGGGGGCTCACGTCGATGTTGCCCTGGCGCTTCAGATCATGTAGCTGTGGTTGATACGCTATCCATTTCGCAGCGCAGCGCGCTAATGCGATCGATCCGCGCAAAAGACACCGCGCCGGAGATGAGAGTCCGGCAGCTCGCGCATGGCATGGGATACCGCTACGTGCTTCATGACAAGAGGTTGCCTGGAAGCCCGGATCTAGTTTTTCCGAGTCGCAAAGCTGTCATTCAGGTGCACGGCTGCTATTGGCACGGCCATGAGTGCAGAGTTGGTCGAAGGCCCAAATCCAACCTGGCCTACTGGACTCCCAAAATCGATCGAAACGTAGAACGGGACGTGCGAAGTGCCAAAGCACTTAGGAGACTCGGATGGCGGGTGATGGTGGTTTGGGAGTGCCAGACAGTGCCGGCGAAACTGGATGCGCTGCAGCGGCGCATAAGGCGGTTCTTAGATCGCGACGCAATGTAGACACACGGATTTCGCAATCGACCGCTCCGTGGCCTCTAGCTCCGAGTTGCGTTGGCCGCGGAGGAATGCAGTAGAGCGCTGACGTATTCGTCCAAGAGATGTAATTCTGCCTGCGTGGCACTCGTGCCGCGGCGAGTGATTAGCTGTCCTACCTCGCTCAGTCCGGCCATGTTTGCATTATTCGGAACGTATCCCGGAATGTTTAGGTACTCCGCGACACTCGTCCCCAAGCTAAGCTGCGCCCCGTACGCCGAAATAGATCTGGAAACTAAGGGGGCATTCAAGTAGGCCGTAAGGTATGCAGCTTCGCCTTCCGTCTGTACCGGGATGAAGTAGACCTTATGGTCAGGCACCACCACCTTGTCGCCCAGATGCTTTGACGGAGCAGTTCCAATGTATGCAGCAGCAAACTCCTTGCCGATCTCGCGCCATACGACTTTGAACGGAGCGAACGTATATGCGCCTGTGCTCCATACCGAGTAGTACGCTTGGCCGGCCTGGAACCGCCTGAAGCTGCCGCGAGAAACCAACTCCCGTTCAAATTGACTCAAATAGCGATAGGTGAGCGGGTGAGTTTCCGGCAGCGCGTTGTCGCCGTGCATGCCGCGCTGGGGCACAAGTACAAAAAACTTCTCATCCGGCACTGCATTGAACGGTCGCACTCCTCGTCCGCGAAGAAGAGGAAAGACGTGTTCATCTTCCACTCGCGCAGTTACCTGCGGAATCCCTCGGGTTTTTCCAATGCTCGGATCGTTCTTAACGGTAAGTAGCCCGGGAGAGCTCTGAACAAGAATCTCCAGCCAGAAGACGCCGTTCCGGTCTGTTGTGACTCCTTTTCGCGCGATGTATGCATGCTCCCTCTTCGCGAATACACGCGAGAACGTACTCTGTTCAGAACTCACTCCAACCAGCCAGGGCCGCCCTTGACCACCAGGAACCGGTGCCGCCACTTGCTCAGTGGCCGAGGCCTGAGCAACAAACGCCGCTGCGTTTGCGAACCGCTCTACGGACCCGGCGGTCGGCCGAGAGGTGAGTTTCCATGTACTGTATGGCACAGGAAAGGTGGTCTGCGAGTCCCTCTCCAAGATCAAAAATGTGGCGTGATTGGTGACGCCGTCGAACGGCCGGATTTGCTCGAAGTCTTCGACCCGGACGGCTGCAGCCGTCACTCTTCCTCCTGCAATCTGCAGTTGCCGGAACCCGGCACTCGACTCGGTCGTGAAGACAGAACCGGGTAAGAAGAACCCGAGTAAGCCCCCTGGGGCGAGATAGCGCTCTACTGCGGAAAAGGTGACTACGGTCGAAACATCGGCCTCGATGCCACCGACCCATTTGTCTCCGCTGAAAACGCCGAGTTGCTTGCATCTAGGCTGTATAGCCTTCGCATACTCTTTCGGTAGCGTACTCCAACGTACCCAGGGTGGGTTGCCACAAACGAATGTCGACGGGGGAATCGTCGCTGCAGCGAAGCGTTCGGCCAAAATCGTGCACCAGATTCCATTCCACCCCCTCTCGTGTAGCCACACGAAATTCGCGACAGTTTGTTCGACGACGTCCCATAGATCGGGCTCAATGTCGCGCATGAACGCTCCCCTTAGCGCGTTCATGATGCTTGGAAGCGGGACGTCTGCGTCAATCAGAAGCCTAGCGCGAGCCATCAACTGCTGAAAGTCTGGGTGCCGTACTACGGCGACAGGCAGTCGATACTCCTTGGACCCGATGGCTGTGCTCAGGACGTGGGAATAGTTACCGAACAGGTCCTCTTGCGGAGGATCAATTGCGTCTGCCAAGTGGATTGGAATCCGAATCTGGTCTGAAGCACTGAGGGACGCAGAAATGAAGACGACGATTGATGCCTTCGCTGCAAGTACAGCCAGCGGATTCAGATCGATCCCATGCAAGCCTGAGAGCAGCTGTCTGGCAGTCGCCGAGGGCGGCCACGCCACCATGCGGCGCCGCAGGGCCTCGAGTAAGAACGTGCCGGTGCCACAGGTCGGGTCGGTGAGGGGATGTTCCTCCGTCCAACCCAATTGATTCATCCCGTGCTCAGCCAGCCAGTCGGGTGTGTAGAACTCACCGAGTGCGTGTCTCACCTCCCTCGGAATAAACCGTTCATAGATCCCTTTGAACAAATCACGTGTGGTTTGAGGGCTCTTCTTAGTGATCTGAAAATCGACGAAAGACAGCTTGTTCAGAATGCTTTCGAGCGAAGCGATAAAGAAGTCAAGCTTAGGATCGTCGACGTACCAAGAGAAGAAGTCTCCGTCCAGCATGTTCGAAATGCCGGCACTCTCGAACAAGTATCCAGACTCTAAAGTCTGAAGGCGGTCGTGGACGGAGACCGAATTATCCAAAACGTTCTGAGCCGCATTGGGCAGCGCGCAAGCTGCAACAAGCTTTGCGATTACGGCTATGTACGTGTTCAGGGCGAACAGGTACGCTGCTGGCTCAGCCCCGTAATTGTGGCTGTGCGCAATTTTCTGTCGCTCGAGTAAGCGACGCATGGCAGTTGGCTGGAACCCAACCACTTGACTGAATAGCCGCTTCCACTCGGTGAACAACAGCTTCGTCTTGGTAGTGTCGTGCGCTGAGTTCGCCTCGCAAATCGCCTCGAACATCAGAGGCACAAGCTTGGCCCCGTACTCCGAGTCAGGACCAATCCAGGCCTGAAGCAACTGCGGGTGGACGAGCGGCCGCCCGTTTTGCTCAAGCGCGCGCAGCAGGCGTTCCGCTACGCCGCGTGAAAACGGCGTCAGTGGTTCCCATTTGGCATGATCTCCCGCGAGAGCACCAAAGCTAGTGCTCGCGCCATCCCATGCAAGCAAGACATACTCGGAGGGATCTCGCCCTTCTTCAATTGCGATAAGTCGACCGTACTCTTCTGCTTGCGCGCGAGCGTGGTTTAACTTTGCGCCCTCAGAGCTGCGAAAACTGTTCGGCGGCTCATACTCGATGATTAAGGCGCCGTGTGCAACGTCAGCGAACCTCATCGCCGTGCCGCTACGTAGCGGTCTTTCCAGTTGGAAAGCAGTCCAGGGGATTCGCGTGTCGCCGCAAATCTGCTCAAGCCGCAACTCGATTTCGTGCCGGAGTTGCGCTTCATTTGCAGCGGCGGCTGTGACTCGAGCAACGCTGCTAGCTAAGAGATCCGCTGCCTCGGTGAGTCTCATGCGACGCGTTTGCTACATTGCACTTCACGCTCCAGTCCCGCCCCTGAGAAGAGATGCCGGAAGATCACTTCGGCGAGCAGCGGCGGAACTGCATTGCCTATCTGAGTGAACTTAGATGCAACGTCTCCAACAGGCTCGAAATCGTCCGCGAATGTCTGGATGAGTGCGCACTCTCTCCAAGATAGGCGGCGCGGAACCTCCAAAACAGGTCGACTCGCGTCAGTTTGCACATGCTCATGCGCGTTGCTGAAGTCCCACTTCTGCTTCCAACCGTCTGCTAGGTTGGACCAAGTTAGAGTCATTACGGGACTCGCAGGGTGGAGCGTCACATGCCGCCAGTTCGCGACTACCGTGTAGCTTGGGTCATCCCACTTTGCTTTGCGGTTTCGGGACATGTAGTACCAGGAAAAGTGTCCGTCAGGGTCGTGAGGGCGTTCATAGAACTCTCCTTCTGGCCAGAGCGGTAAACCGCGAATGACATCTCCGTGTGACTCGTATTTCCTTAGTCCTTCCGCCTCCCTCCCATGAGTTGCCGCCGGAAACTTAAAATTCTGATCCAGATCTCCGCGGACCCCAACGATGAAAAGGCGCTTGCGGGACTGGGGAACTCCGTACTCACGGGCATTTACAAGCTGGTGTGTGACTACGTAGCCGGCTTCCGTGAATGCCTTCACTTGCTCATGTAGAAAGGAGCCGCTGCGAAGTTGTCCGAGGCCGGAAACGTTCTCGGCTACGAAATATGGCGGACGAGCTGAATGTACAGCACGCAAAAATTGCTTATATAGGTTGGTGCGTGCGTCTGCACCAGGACGTCGGTTTCCCCCCATGGAGAAGGATTGGCATGGGTAACCGCCGACAATCACATCGACGACTGGGAATGACTTAACCGAAGTCACATCGCCGCAGACCACCTCCGTTTTCGGGAAGTAACTTTCCAAGGTCTTGCATGCGTCCTTCAGAATGTCATTGGCGTACACGATAGTGCCGCCTGCAGCTTCGATTCCGAAGTCCATCCCGCCACATCCGGAAAACAAGGACAGAACGCGGATCTCACTCCCGCTTCGCTGAAATACTTCCGCCATTTATTCCAAAATTATCTAGACGTCAATATTCGCCGCCCGCAGCGCATTGGTCTCAATGAAATCCCGCCGCGGCTCGACTTCGTCGCCCATCAACATCGTAAACACCCGATCCGCCTCGATCGCATCATCGATCTGCACCCGCAACAGCCGGCGCACATTCGGATCCATTGTGGTCTCCCACAGCTGCTCGGGGTTCATCTCGCCCAGACCCTTGTAGCGCTGACGCGCGGTCTGGCGCTCGGCTTCGGACAGCAGCCACTTCATCGCGGTGCGGAAGTCGCCGACCTTCTCCTCGCGCCCCTTGTCGCCCTCGCCGCGCTTCACCAGCGCGCCATCGGCCAGCAAACCGCGGAAGGTGTTGGCGGCCTCGGCCAGCGCCGCGTAGTCGGCGCCATGCACGAAGTCCTGCGTGATGACAGAAGACTTGATGTTGCCGTGGTGGCGACGCGAGATGCGCAGCACCGGCTTGTCGGCGCGAGCATCGAACTCACCGGCGACTTCGGCGGGCGCCGCATTCGTCAGCTTGTCGATCTCCTGCAGCTTCTCCTGCAGCTTCACCGCGCTGGCTTCCGCTTCGGCGACGGTGTCCAGGTTCAGCGCCACGCCGTCCGCGATCGCGCGCAGCGCCTCGGCATCCATGAAGCCGCCCAGGCGCGCGATCACGCTCTCGGCCACCTGGTGCTTGCGCGCCAGTTCCGCCAGCGTCTCGCCTTCCAGCACGCGGTTGTCCGCGCCGCCGGTCTCCACGCGCGCATGGTTCAGCGCGATGCGCAGCAGGAAGCGATCGAGCTCGCTGCCGTCCTTCAGGTACAGCTCCTCCTTGCCGGCCTTCACCTTGTACAGCGGCGGCTGCGCAATGTAGATGTGGCCGCGCTCCACCAGCTCGGGCATCTGGCGGTAGAAGAAGGTGAGCAGCAGCGTGCGGATGTGGGCGCCGTCCACGTCCGCATCGGTCATGATGATGATGCGGTGATAGCGCAGCTTGGCCACGTCGAAGTCGTCGGCCCCGCTCTTGCCGCTTTCGACGGCGGCCTTGCCGATGCCGGTGCCCAGCGCGGTGATCAGCGTGACGATTTCATTGGACGTCAGCAGCTTTTCGTAGCGCGCCTTCTCCACGTTCAGGATCTTGCCGCGCAGTGGCAGGATGGCCTGGAACTTCCGGTCGCGGCCCTGCTTGGCGGAGCCGCCGGCGGAGTCACCCTCGACGATGTAGATCTCGCACATGGCGGGATCCTTCTCCTGGCAGTCCGCCAGCTTGCCGGGCAGGCCCATGCCATCCAGCACGCCCTTGCGGCGCGTCATCTCGCGGGCCTTGCGCGCGGCTTCGCGCGCGCGGGCGGCTTCGATGATCTTGCCGACGATGATCTTGGCGTCGTTGGGCCGCTCTTCCAGGTACTCGGTCAGCTTGGCGGCCACCACATCCTGCACCGGGCCGCGCACTTCGCTGGAGACCAGCTTGTCCTTGGTCTGGCTGGAGAACTTGGGCTCGGGCACCTTCACGCTCAGCACGCAGGTGAGGCCTTCGCGCATGTCGTCGCCGCTGATTTCGACCTTGGCCTTCTTGGCCAGCTCGTTGACTTCGATGTACTTGTTGATGACGCCCGTCATTGCAGCGCGCAGGCCAGTCAGGTGGGTGCCGCCGTCCCGCTGCGGGATGTTGTTGGTGAAGCAGAGCACCTGCTCGTTGTAGCCGCTGTTCCACTGCATGGCCACTTCGACGCCGATCATGGTCTGCTGGTCGCTCTGCTTCTCGCCGATCGCGTTGAAGGCGTTCGGGTGCAGCACCTGCTTGCCCTTGTTGACGAAGTCGACGAAGCCCTTCACGCCGCCGGCGCCCGCGAAGTCGTCTTCCTTGCCGGTGCGCTCGTCCAGCAGGCGGATGCGCACGCCGTTGTTCAGGAACGAGAGTTCACGCAGGCGCTTGGCCAGGATCTCGTAGTGGAAGTCGTTGTTCTCTTTGAAGATCTCGGTGTTGTCCGGCAGGAAGTGCACCTCGGTGCCGCGCTTGTCGGTGTCGCCCACGATGTGCATCGGGCGGATCAGCGCCTTCTCGCCGTTGGGGCCGGTTTCCTCATGCACTTCGCCGCTCTTGACGACGAAGCCGCGGCTGAACTCCAGCTCGTGCACCTTGCCTTCGCGGCGCACCACCACGCGCAGCATCTTCGACAGTGCGTTCACGCAGCTCACGCCCACGCCGTGCAGGCCGCCGGACACCTTGTAGCTGTTCTGGTTGAACTTGCCGCCGGCGTGCAGCTCGGTCAGCGCGATTTCGGTGGCGCTGCGCTTGGGCTCGTGCTTGTCGTCCCACTTGATGCCGGTGGGGATGCCGCGGCCGTTGTCCACCACGCTGATGGAGTTGTCGGTGTGGATGGTGACGATGATGTCGTCGCAGTGGCCGGCCAGCGCTTCGTCGATGGAGTTGTCGACCACCTCGAACACCAGGTGGTGCAGGCCGGTGCCGTCCGACGTGTCACCGATGTACATGCCGGGGCGCTTGCGCACCGCCTCCAGGCCTTCCAGGATCTGGATGGAGCTGGCGCCGTAGTCCCCCGACACCCCGGCGGGGGGCACCGCGGGCTGGCCGGATTGGTCTTCGGGCGGGAGGGGGGTGCTGTTGTCTTGGGCCATAACCTGCTTTGTCTAACTCTCTTGCGCGGATTCCGTCTCGTAGGGTGCGCAGCTTGCTGCGCACCTGGCACCGCGCGTGGTGCGCAGCAAGCTGCGCACCCTACATGCTCACACCGTAGAGCGACTAGATGCGCATCGGCATCACCACGTACTTGAAGCTGTCGTTCTCGGGGATCGTGATCAGCGCCGAGCTGTTGGCGTCGGCCAGTTCCAGCTTCACCATGTCCTGGTCCATGTTGGCCAGGGCGTCGATCAGGTAGGTGACGTTGAAGCCGATCTCGATGGCGTCGCCGCCGTAGTCGATGTCGAGTTCGTCCACGGCCTCTTCCTGCTCCGCGTTGTTGCTGGCCACGCGCAGCGTGCCCGGCTCCAGGTTCAGGCGCACACCCTTGAACTTCTCGCTGGTCAGGATGGCGGTGCGCTGCAGGCTGGCCAGCAGCGGGGCGCGGCCCAGGGTCAGCGCGTTCTTGTGGTTCTTGGGGATGACGCGGTTGTAGTCGGGGAACTTGCCCTCGACCAGCTTCGTCACGAACTCCATGCCGCCGAAACCGAACTTGGCCTGGTTGTTGGCGAACTGCATCTCGATGGCGCCTTCGGCATCGGACAGCAGGCGCTGCAGCTCCAGCACCGTCTTGCGGGGCAGGATGACTTCCTGGCGGGGCACTTCCACGTCCAGCGTGGCGCTCGCAAAAGCCAGGCGGTGGCCGTCGGTGGCCACCAGCGACAGCGACTTGCCTTCGGCCACGAACAGGATGCCATTGAGGTAATAGCGGATGTCGTGCACCGCCATCGCGAAGCTCACCTGGTTCAGCAGGTCCTTCAGCGTCTTCTGCGGCACGCTGAACACCGGGCCGAAGCTGGGGGCTTCCTGCACCAGGGGGAAATCCTCGGCCGGCAGGGTCTGCAGCGTGAAGCGGCTCTTGCCGCCCTTCAGGATCAGCTTGTTCTGGGCGCTTTCCAGGCTGACCGTCTGGTCGCCGGGCATGGTGCGCAGGATGTCGATGAGCTTGCGCGCGCCGACGGTCGTCGTGAAGTTGCCCGTGTCGCCGTCCATGTCCGTGTTGGTGCGGATCTGGATCTCGAGGTCACTCGTCGTGAACTGCACGTTGTTGCCGGTCTTGCGCAGCAGCACGTTGGCCAGGATCGGCAGGGTGTGGCGCTTCTCCACGATCCCCGCCACCGACTGCAGCACCGACAGCAGTTTTTCTTGCGTTGCCTTCAGGACGATCATGTCTTCCTCGTTCGATCTTTGAAATACGGGCGGCGGCCCCCTCAGACCGCTATTTTCGCCTTTTTTGACAGGGACTTACCGCCTCGTGCGGTGCGCAGCGGAGCTGCGCACCCTACAGGCTTCCGGAGGCACCCACGTGGGGCGGCCGGCCTCATCCCTTGAGCGTCTGTTCCAGCACGTGCAGCTGCTGGTTCAGCTCGGTGACGTTCTGGCGTTCGGCGGAGATCTTGCGCACCGCGTGCAGCACGGTCGTGTGGTCGCGGCCGCCGAACAGCTCGCCGATTTCGGGCAGGCTCTTCTGCGTCAGCTCCTTAGCCAGGTACATGGCGATCTGGCGCGGGCGGGCGATGCTGGCCGGGCGCTTCTTGCTGTACATGTCGGCGACCTTGATCTTGTAGTAGTCGGCCACCGTCTTCTGGATGTTCTCGACGCTGATCTGCCGGTTCTGGATGGACAGCAGGTCCCGCAGGGCCTCCCGGGCCAGCATGATCGAGATTTCCTTCTGGTTGAAGCGGGAGTACGCCAGGATCTTGCGCAGCGCGCCTTCGAGCTCCCGGACGTTGGAGCGCACGTTCTTGGCCACGAAGAAGGCCACTTCCTCCGGCATTTCGGTGCCTTCGGCGCGGGCCTTGTTGATCAGGATGGCCACGCGCATTTCCAGCTCCGGCGGCTCGATGGCCACCGTCAGGCCCGAGTCGAAGCGGGAAACCAGCCGCTCGTGGATGTCCGCCAGGCCCTTGGGGTAGGTGTCCGACGTCATCACGATGTGGCTCTTCTTGGCCAGCAGGGCCTCGAAGGCGTTGAAGAACTCTTCCTGCGTGCGGTCCTTGTTGGCGAAGAACTGCACATCGTCGATCAGCAGCAGATCGAGGCTGTGATAACGCTCCTTGAACTCGTCGAAAGTCTTGCGCTGGTAAGCCTTAACCACATCCGACACGAACTGTTCGGCGTGGATGTAGAGAACTTTGCTTTGCGGCTTGTCGGCGAGCAGCCGATTGCCGACGGCGTGCACAAGATGGGTTTTCCCCAGGCCCACGCCGCCATAGATGAACAGCGGGTTGTACAGGTGGCCGGGCGTGCCGGCCACGTGCATGGCGGCGGCGCGGGCCATGCGGTTGGCCGTACCCTCCACCAGGCTGTCGAAAGTCAGTGCCGTATTCAGGCGGGTCTTGAAGGTGCCGCCGCCCGGTTCTTCTTCCGGCTCGGCTGCTTCGGCCACCGGAACATTGGCCGCGACCGCGGGCGCCGGGTAAGCCCTGACAACGTTTTCCCGCGGAGTGATGGCTAACTCGAGTTGCACCGGCTGGCCGTACAGCTTCTCCAATACGGCCGCGATGCGACCCGCATATTGGGCCCGGACCCAGTCCAGCTTGAACCGGTTGGCGACGAACAGCGTCACCCTGGAAAAGTCCTCGGTCACCTGGGCCGTCAGGGGCTTGATCCAGGTGTTGAACTGCTGCTCGGGGAGGTCCTGTGCCAGCTGTTCGACGCATGCCTGCCATAGGCTGTCGCCAGCTTCCAGACTGGGCGTCGCCGCCAGCCTGTTGTGTTGCCCCTCGCTCATGTAAGTCCCGTCGCTCCTGTGGATTAGTTTTGATGCGCGAAACGCCGCATTCTAGTTGATGACACCTTATCCACATAAGACCGTTCAGGCATGAAGTACTGCTTCTACAGGCCCATGGACATACCCGCCGGGTTGCCCGGACTCCTGGTTTCTGCGAGAATGCCGGGTTTCCCCGAGAACCACCATGAAACGCACCTACCAACCCTCCAAAGTGCGCCGCGCGCGTACCCACGGCTTCCTGGTCCGCATGAAGACCCGTGGCGGCCGCGCCGTCATCAACGCCCGTCGCGCCAAGGGCCGCAAGCGCCTGGCCGTCTAAGGCCATTGGGTCGCCCGCGCCATGCCGGCGCCCTGCCCTTTTGCCTGACCTGACGTGCACCGGTTCAAGACCCGGGCCCAGTTCGAGGCGACCATGGCAGGCGGCACCATTTCCCGGACGCCGCATTTCGTCCTGCACCGTGCAGGCCTCGATGTGCCGCCCACCGCGACAGGACCTGAGAGCGAAAAGCGCCAGGTCCTGTTTGCCGTTTCCGACCAGCCCTGGATCGGAGCAGTGGTGCCCAAGCGCTGGGCCAAACGGGCAGTCACCCGCAATGGCATCAAGCGGCAGATCTACAGCGTGAGCGCAGCGTTCGAGCAGCGCCTGCCCCGTGCCGCCTTCGTCGTGCGGCTGCGGCAGGACTTCGCGCGCGCGCAATTCCCCAGCGCCTGGTCGCCCGCGCTGGGCGCCGTCGTGCGCGCAGAATTGCTGCAGCTGTTTTCCCGCGTTGTCATTCCGGCGCAGGCCAGGATCCAGGGGGAGCAGCCGCAATGAAACGCGTCCTCATGGCCGTGGTCCAGGCCTATCGCTTGATCCTCTCCCCCTGGCTCGGCAACGCCTGCCGCTTCACGCCCACCTGCTCCGCCTATTCCCTGCAAGCGCTGGAAAGGCATGGCGCCGCCGCGGGCGCCTATCTCACGGTTGCGCGCATCGCGCGCTGCCACCCCTGGTGCGACGGCGGGCTCGACCCCGTGCCCGACGCACCGCCCCGGCTGTTCACGCGCTGGGGCCTTCATGAAAAGAAGCATCCATGACTGACATCCGCCGCACCATCCTCTGGGTGATCTTCGGCTTCTCCCTGGTCATGCTGTGGGACCAATGGCAGGTCTACAACGGCAAGCCGGCGACCTTCTTCCCCAGCGCGACCAAGCAGCAGACCGCGACGGCCCCGACGCCCACGGGCGCGGCCAGCGTGCCGGCGCCCATCGCCAATGCGGGCGGCGTGCCCGCCGCGACGACGGCCACGCCTGGCGTGCAGCCGCCCGTGGCCACGCCCGGCGCCCCCGCGGCCGCCCCGCGCGAGCGCTTCACCGCCAGCAACGACGTGATGAACGTGACCTTCGACACCGAAGGCGCCACCGTCGTGCGCACCGAGTTCCCGCACATCCGCGGCGACGCCGGCGCGCCCACCTTCGTGCTGATGGACCAGAGCCCGGACCGCATCTACCTGGCGCAGACCGGCCTGATCGGCGGCGACTTCCCGAACCACAAGACGGTGATGACGCCCGTGGCCGGCCCGCGCACGATGCCGGAGGGCCAGAACGAACTGCAGGTGCGCTTCGAGTCGCCCGTGATGGGCGGCGTGAAGGTGGTGAAGACCTTCACCCTCACCCGCGGCTCCTTCGCGGTCGGCGTCAAGCACGAGATCGTCAACGTCGGCACGACGCCCGTGTCGCCGCAGCTGTACCTGCAGCTGGTGCGCGACGGCAACAAGGCGCCCGGCGGCTCGTCCTTCTATTCGACCTTCACGGGCCCGGCTGTCTACACCGACAGCGCCAAGTTCCACAAGGTCACCTTCGAGGACATCGAGAAGGGCAAGGCCGAAGTCGACAAGAACTCCGAGACCGGCTTCGTGGCCATGGTGCAGCACTATTTCGCCAGCGCCTGGATCCTGCCGGACGGCGTGAAGCGCGAGAACTTCGTGCGCAAGGTGGACAACAACCTGTACGCCGTCGGCATGATCACGCCGATGACGATCGCGCCCGGCGCGACGCAGACCGTCTCCTCCAAGCTGTACTCCGGCCCCGAGGAAGAGAAGAAGCTCGAAGCGCTGGCCACCGGCCTGGAGCTGGTCAAGGACTACGGCTGGCTGAAGATCCTGGCCAAGCCGCTGTACTGGCTGCTGACCACCATCCACAGCTTTGTGGGCAACTGGGGCTGGTCGATCATGCTGCTGGTGCTGCTGATCAAGGTCTGCTTCTACTGGCTGCAGGCCAAGGGCTACGAGAGCATGGCCAAGATGAAGGCCATCAACCCGCGCGTGATGGCGCTGCGCGAACGGCACAAGGACAACCCGCAGCAGATGCAGCAGGAGATGATGCGCATCTACAAGGAGGAGAAGGTCAACCCGCTGGGCGGCTGCCTGCCGATCTTCATCCAGATCCCGGTGTTCATCGCGCTGTACTGGGTGCTGCTGTCGTCCATCGAGATGCGCAACGCGCCCTGGATCCTGTGGATCCACGACCTGTCGTCGCCCGATCCCTTCTTCATCCTGCCGGCGGTGATGACGCTCACCTCGCTGCTGCAGACGGCGCTGAACCCGGTGCCGCCGGACCCGATGCAGGCCAAGATGATGTGGATCATGCCGCTGGCCTTCTCGGTGATGTTCTTCTTCTTCCCGGCCGGCCTGGTGCTGTACTGGATCACGAACAACGTCCTGTCGATCGCCCAGCAATGGCTGATCAACACCCGCATGGGCGTGCCGCCGGAATTCAACCTGCCGAAGTTGTTCGGCAAGGCGGCGGAGAAGAAGTAACGCCTTTGGCGCCGCTGTAGGCTGGGTTCGCGAGAGCGACCCCAGCCCTCGAGAAGCAAAGAAAAGCGGCCGAAAGGCCGCTTTTCTTTTACACTATCCTTTAACGAGTTCCTTAACGGAGAAGCGCCATGGGCGTACGCGCCGCCGACGTTGTGCCGATCAGCGAAGCCAGGGCCCGCCTGACGGAGCTGGCGGAGGATGTTGTCGGAAACGGCAGCGAGAAAGTGCTGACGAAGAACGGCGCCAGTTACGTCGCACTGGTGGATGCGCGGAAGCTGGACTATTACCACGCACTCGAAGCGGAGCATGGCAACTTGGTCCTCCTGCAGGGAGCCGTCGACGGGCTCGAAGATCTCGCTGCCGGAAGGGTCCTGGAAGGCGCCGAAATCGATCGAGCCCTGGCTGCCCCGAAGCCGCGCAAGAAGGCTTGAAGCCACGTGCCCCTGCCCGCCAATGCGCGCGTCCTGGTCGCGCACTCCCTGGTCCGCGACGTCCAGGCGGTGCACGAATTCCTGGTCGCGCAGGACAGCACTTCCGCCGAACATCGGCAAGCCCTGCTGCTGCAGCAGCTGAATGAGGCCCGCGAGCAACTTGGCTGGAACCCCGCGTTGGGCCGGCCGGCCAGGTGCATGGAGGCGCGCTCCGCGAAGGGCGCTCAACTTGCTGCTCGCGTCGCCGCGCTGGCTGCGACGCACAAGGTGCCGCACGTGCGTGAGCTTGTCCTCAAGCCCTATGTGCTGCTGTACGCGCATAGCGACAAAGAAGTTGTCCTGCTGGCGCTGAAGCACGAACGCCAGCAGATGTTCAAGCTCGAATGACCATGCTCGCCCGCCTCGACCAACCCATCGCTGCCATCGCCACCGCCCCCGGCCGCGGCGCGGTCGGCATCGTGCGTGTCTCGGCCAAGTCGGTTCAAGCCGTCATCGAAGCCGTCTGCGGCCGCGCGCTGAAGCCGCGCGAAGCCACCTACCTGCCCTTCAGGTCCGCCGACGGCAGCTTCATCGATCAGGGCATCGCCATCCACTTTCCCGCCCCGAACTCGTACACGGGCGAGGACGTGCTGGAGTTGCAGGCGCACGGCGGGCCGGTGGTGCTGCAGCTGCTGCTGGCGCGCTGCCTGGAAGCCGGTGCCGGCATGACTTTGCGCGTGGCGGAGCCGGGCGAATTCACGCAGCGCGCCTTCCTCAATGGCAAGCTCGATCTGGCGCAGGCCGAAGCCATCGCGGACCTGATCGACGCCAGCACCGAAGCGGCGGCGCGCAGTGCGACGCGTTCGCTGGCCGGCGAGTTCTCGCGTGAGATCCACGTGCTGCGCGATGCGCTGATCAACCTGCGCATGCTGGTCGAAGCGACGCTGGACTTTCCCGAGGAAGAAATCGACTTCCTGCAGAAGGCCGATGCCGATGGCCAGCTGCAACGCCTGCAATTGAAGCTGGGCGAAGTGCTCGAACGCGCGCGCCAGGGCGCGCTGCTGCGCGAAGGCCTGCACGTCGTCATCGCGGGCCAGCCGAATGCCGGCAAGAGTTCGCTGCTGAATGCGCTGGCCGGCGCGGAGCTCGCGATCGTCACGCCGATTCCCGGCACCACGCGCGATGTCGTGCGCCAGACCATCCAGATCGAAGGCGTGCCGCTGCACGTGGTGGACACGGCGGGCCTGCGCGAGGGCGCCGACCAGGTGGAGCAGATCGGCATCGAACGCGCCTGGGGCCAGATCGAGAAGGCCGACGCCGTGCTGTTCCTGCACGACCTCACGCGCGCCGATGCGCCGGACTATCGCGCAGCAGACGATGCCATTCGCGCGAAGCTGCCGGAGGACGTGCCGGTCGTGGACGTCTGGAACAAGCTCGATGCGCAACCCCTCGTCATTCCCGCGCAGGCGGGAACCCAGGGCTCCCTGAGCCTGTCGGCCAAGACTGGCGCAGGTCTCGACACGCTGCGCAAGCAACTCCTGGCCATCGCCGGCTACCACGCCGCGCCCGAGGGCGTCTTCATCGCCCGCGAGCGCCACCTGCATGCATTGCGCCGTGTCGATGCGCACTTGATGGAAGCGGCGGCCCTCTTGGCGCAGCAAGCGCAAGCCCTCGACCTGCTCGCCGAGGAACTGCGGCTCGCGCAGAACGCGCTCAATGAAATCACCGGCGAATTCAATGCCGACGACCTGCTCGGCGTGATATTCAGCCGCTTCTGCATCGGCAAGTGATGCACAGGACTGCGCAGCGCTTGCCGTTCGTTCCAGTAATTTGACCGTTCGTCCCGCGACGCGACAAGCGCGCGTAACGGTAGGCGGGGGCAACGGTATCTCGTGTAATGGGTGCCTTACAAAGCTTGTGCTACCCCCGTACCGGCCCTTAGTGTTGGAGTGTATGAACGCACCGCTCCGCACTCCGATCCACTTCGACGTCCAAGGTCTCGTGCACGCAAGCGCGCACAACCAGTCGCTCGACGCGTTCCATCCGGCCTTGCCTTCCAAGCAGTGGGAGCTGCTCGGAACTTACCTGCAGCCCTTCGCACTGCAGCCGGGGCAGGTGCTGATCGAACAGAACGCCAACGATCGCACCGTGTACTTCGTCGAGACCGGCAAGCTCACGGTGCACTACGAAGACGACAAGGGGCGGCTGCGCCTCGCCTCGGTGGAAGCGGGCTCCGCGGTGGGCGAAGGTGCGTTCTTCAGCCGCAATCCGCGTGGCGCTACGGTGCAGGCCGCGACGGCCTGCAAGATCTGGTCGCTCACGCCGATCCGCTTCACGGAACTGTCCAACCGCCAGCCGCAGCTGGCGCTGGAGGTCGCGATGGCACTCGGTTCACTGGTCTCTCGCCGCCTGGCCAACCGGCCGAAGCGCGTGGCTGTGACTTGAACGCAGCGCCGCGACAACAACTTTCTCACGCTGTCACACCGCTCGCATGAGGGAGACCGCCGCCCGGTCGAAAGCCCGTCCCCATCCCGGGGCCGCCGGCCTACACTGAGGCAGCGGGAAATAAAAGCACTACAAGCAACACCGCCAGAAAGACTCACGATGTCGCTGTTCGACTGGTTCGGATCCAGGAAGAAACATCATCACGATGCGCAGGCATCCGTGATGCCCAGTTCCGGGCTCTCGCGCCTGGATTCCACCAAGCCGTTCGGCCAGACGGCCCACGCTGCGCGGGCGCAGCCGGCCAACCGCAAGCAGGAGCGCCTGACGCGCCGCGAGCAGCTCTATGCCGTCGTGCGCGAAGCCATGGTGCGCGCCGGCGTGCTGTCCTCCACGTACAAGTTCAAGGTGCTGTCGCTCGACGCGCGCGGCCAGCAGTTCCTGGTGATGGTCGACCTGGCCCAGGGCTCCGGCGCCGACATGGTGCGGCTGGCCGAGATCGAAGCCATGATCGCGCAGCAGGCCAAGTCGCGGCACCAGATCATGGTGACCTCGGTGTACTGGCGCGCCAACGAACACGTGGCCGTTGGTGACCCGGCGGCGCGCGCGCATCCGCAGCATCACCCGGCGCATGGCCACGGCCATGGGCTGCGCGCCGCGCCTTCGCGGCCGGCGCCGCTCGAAGCGCGTGCCGAAGCCATCTCCGGTCCCGCGCAGCTGCATGCAGCGCAGGGTCCGTCACCGGACGAAGTGGCGGCTTTCAAGCGCGCGCTGTCGGCCAGCGTGCGTGGCGAGAAGGCGCTGTCCTCGGTGTCGCGCGGCAAGCCGGACGACAAGCAGCGCTATGCCCTGCTCACGGGTTTCGAGGACACCGAGATGCCGTCGCAGCACGGCGACGAGCCGGATCTCTCCGGCACGCAATACGGCGAATTGCGTTGAAGGCGGCGGGGCTCAATGCCCCGCGAAGTGGACGAAGGTGAAGACCTCGAGTCCGCCTTCCTTCAAGCGCGCCGACCCGCCCAGCTCCGGCAGGTCGACGATCGCCACGCCCTCGATCACCGTCGCGCCCAGCTTCTCCAGCAGCTTCTTGCCGGCCATCATGGTGCCGCCGGTGGCGATCAGGTCGTCGATCAGCAGCACGCGCTGGCCCGGCTTGACGGCGTCGGTGTGCAGTTCCACCGTCGCACTGCCGTACTCCAGCTCATAGGTTTCCTCCACCGTCGTGAAGGGCAGCTTGCCCTTCTTGCGGATCGGCACGAAACCCACGCCCAGCTCGTAGGCCACCACCGAGCCCAGGATGAAGCCGCGGGCGTCGAGGCCTGCCACGACATCGGGCCGGCGGTCCATGTAGCGGTGCACGAAAGCGTCGATCAGGACGCGGAAGGTCTTCGGGTCCTGCAGCAGCGGGGTGATGTCGCGGAACTGCACGCCGGGCGCCGGCCAGTCCGGCACCGTGCGGATCTTGCTGCGCAGGTAGTCGTTGACGCCTGCATTGAAATCGTCGGTCATGGCCATGATTGTCATCCTCCGAGCAGCGCCTGTTCCGCCATCGCCAGCGGCTCGGGCCGGCCCGAGAGCACCAGCGTATCGCCGTCCTTCAGCGCCGGGTCGGTGGCCGGGTCCACGGTGTGGCCGTTGCTGCGGCGCAGGCTCACCACGCGCACGCCCTGCGCCAGCAGCGCCAGCTCGCTCAGGTTGCGGCCCAGGCCGCCTGCTTCGCCGGTCAAGGTGACGGTGGACAGGCGTTCCTGCTCCTGGTCTTCCGAGGTCTTGTCGTCGTCGGCGCCGTGGAAGTAGCCGCGCAGCAGGTTGTAGCGCGCGTCGCGCTGGTTCTGCACGGTGCGCAGCACGCGCCGCATCGGCACGCCCACCAGCGCCAACGCGTGGCTGGCCAGCATCAGCGAGCTTTCCAGCGTCTCGGGCACCACCTCGGTGGCGCCGGCGGCCGTCAGCCGCTCGAGGTCGTGGTCGTCCTGCGTGCGCACGATCACCGGCACGCTAGGCGCGTGCGAGCGCGCCTTGTCCAGCACTTTCAGCGCGCCGGGCACGTCGAGGTAGGTGATGACCAGCGCGCTGGCCCGGCCCAGGCCGGCGGCGATGAGCGCCTGCAGCCGCGAGGCATCGCCGAACACCACCTGGTCGCCCGCCGCCGCGGCCTGGCGCACGCGGTCCGGGTCGAGGTCCAGCGCGATGTAGGGGATGTTCTCCTGCTCCAGCATGCGCGCCAGGTTCTGCCCGCAGCGGCCGTAGCCGCAGATGATGACGTGCTTGTTGGCGTTGATCGAGCGCCGCGCGATGGTCGTCATCTGCAGCGACTGCATCATCCATTCGCTGGCCACCAGCTTCATGACGATGCGGTTGCTCCACTGGATGATGAAGGGCGTGGCCAGCATCGACAGCACCATGCTGGCGAGGATGGGGTTGATGAGCCCCGCCGGGATCAGCTTCTGCTGCTGCGCCATCGCCAGCAGCACGAAGCCGAACTCGCCGGCCTGCGCCAGGTAGAGGCCGGTGCGCAGCGACACGCCGGTGGTGGCGCCGAACACGCGCGCCAGCACCGTCACCAGCAGCAGCTTGAAAGCCACCGGCGCCAGCAGCAGCAGCAGCACCAGGCCCCAGCGTTGCAGCACCGGGTGCCAGTCCAGCAGCATGCCGATGGTGATGAAGAACAGGCCCAGCAGCACGTCGTGGAAGGGCCGGATGTCGGCCTCCACCTGGTGCTTGTATTCGGTCTCGGAAATCAGGATGCCGGCGACGAAGGCGCCCAGCGCCAGCGACAGCCCCGCCATCTCGGTGAGCCAGGCCAGGCCCAGCGTCACCAGCAGCAGGTTCAGCACGAACAGTTCCTCGCTCTTGCGCCGCGCCACCAGGGTCAGCCACCAGCGCATCAGGCGTTGGCCGCCGGTCAGCAGGATCGTCAGCAGCACCGCGGCCTTGGCCAGCGCGATGCCGATCTCCTTGGCCAGCACCTCGCCCGGGCTGCCCAGGGCCGGGATCAGCACCAGCAAGGGCACCACCGCCAGGTCCTGCAGCAGCAGCACGCCCATCACGCGCTTGCCGTGCTCGGAGTCCAGCTCCAGCCGGTCCGACATCAGCTTCACGACGATGGCGGTGCTGCTCATGGCCAGCGCGCCCGAAAGCGCCAGCGCCGTCTGCCAGCCCATGCGCCATTGGCCTGGCAGCAGCCAGGCCAGCAGCACGGCGCCCAGGGTCGCGGGCACGATGGTCAGCAGCACCTGGAACAGGCCCAGCCCGAACACGTGGCGCCGCATCGCGCGCAGCTTGGAGAGGTTGAACTCCAGGCCGATCACGAACATCAGGAACACCACGCCGAATTCGGCCAGGTGGCGCACGCCGGCCGAATCGTCGGCCAGCGCCAGCGCGTTGGGCCCGATCAGGACGCCAACGGCCAGGTAGCCCAGCATGGGCGGCAACTTCAGGGAACGGAACGCGACGACGCCCAGCACCGCGGCCACCAGATACACCAGCGTCAACTCGAGGGCGGACATATGTCCCTATCCTATCTGCCCATCCGCCCCCGCCCCTAAAATCCCGGGATGAATCTTGCTACCCCCCCGTCCACGGCCAGCCCTGCCGGCTTCGACCGGGACCGCGCGGTGCGGCTGGCCCACGAGACCTTCGACATCGAAGCGGCCGCCGTGCAGGGCCTCAAGGCCCGCTGCGGCGACAGCTTCGCGCAGGCGGTCGAGGCCATGCTGGCCGTGCAGGGACGGGTCGTCGTCATGGGCATGGGCAAGAGCGGCCACGTGGGCCGCAAGATCGCCGCCACGCTGGCGTCCACCGGCACCGCAGCCATGTTCGTGCACCCGGCCGAGGCGAGCCACGGCGACCTGGGCATGATCAAGCCGGTCGACCTGGTGCTGATCATCTCCAACGGCGGCGAGAGCGACGAGATCACCGTCATCCTGCCCGTGCTCAAGCGCCTGGGCGCCCCGCTGGTGGCGATGACCGGCAACGCCAAATCGACGCTGGCGCGCCACGCCGACATCGTGCTGGATTGCGGCGTCGACAAGGAAGCCTGCCCGCTGAACCTGGCGCCCACCGCCAGCACCACGGCGCAGCTCGCCATGGGCGATGCCCTGGCGGTCGCCCTGCTCGACGCCCGCGGCTTCCAGGCCGAGGACTTCGCCCGCTCGCACCCGGGCGGCGCGCTGGGCCGCAAGCTGCTGACGCACCTGAGCGACGTCATGCGCACCGGTGAGGCTGTGCCGAGCGTGCCGCCGGACGCCGAGTTCCCCGCGCTGATGCGCGAGATGAGCCGCAAGGGCCTGGGCGCCTCGGCCATCGTCGACGCAGCCGGCCGCGTGCTGGGCATCTTCACCGACGGCGACCTGCGCCGGCTCATCGAGCAAGGCATCGACCTGCGCGCGATGAAGGCGCGCGACGTCATGCACGCCGGCCCCAAGACCATCCGCGACAACGCGCTGGCTGCCGAGGCGGCCCAGCAGATGGAGCAGTTCCGCATCACCAGCGTGCTGGTGGTGGACGCGGACGGCATTCTGGTCGGCGCCGTCAACAGCAACGACCTGATGCGGGCTAAAGTCATCTAAAGCATGTCGCCCGCAGTCCAATTCCCGCCCGAGCTCCTGCTTGCGGCGCAAGGCATCAAGCTCGCCTTCTTCGACATCGACGGCGTCCTCACCGACGGCGGCCTGCTGATGTCGGCCGAAGGCGAGACGCTCAAGCGCTTCAACATCCTCGACGGCCTGGGCCTCAAGCTGTTGCAGCGCGCCGGCATCACGCCGGCCGTCATCACCGGCCGCGATTCGGCGCCGCTGCGCAAGCGTCTGCAGGCGCTGGGCGTGACCAACGTGCACTACGGCACCGAAGAGAAGCGCCCGGCCGCCGAAAGCGTGCTGGCCCAGCTGGGGCTGGACTGGTCGCAGGCCGCCGCCATCGGCGACGACTGGCCCGACCTGCCGGTGCTGCGCCGGTGCGCCTTCCCTGTGGCGCCGGCCAACGCGCATGCCGAGGTGCGCGCCGCGGCCCGCTACGTGACGCAGGCGGCCGGCGGCCACGGCGCCGCGCGCGAGTTCTGCGACCTGTTGCTGGTGGCCTCGGGCCAGTACGCGCGCCTGCTGGAGGACTACCGGTGACGCCGCTGCGCGGCTTCGCCCGCGCCGTCGACCGCCTCACCATCTACCTGCCCGTCATCCTGATGGGCCTGCTGGCGCTGGGCACCTACTGGCTGGCGCGCAACACGCCCACGAGTGGCGCGGCCCCGGTGCAGGAGGCGCCCACGCACGACCCGGACTATTTCCTGCGCGGCTTCTCGGTGAAGTCCTTCGACCCCAACGGCCGGCTGAAGACCGAGATCCGCGGCACCGAAGCTCGTCACTTCCCCGACAACGACACGCTGGAGATCGACCAGCCGCGCATGCGCAGCTTCAGCGAGACGGGCGCGCTGACCACCGGCACGGCCGATCGCGCGCTCAGCAACTCGGATGGGTCCGAGGTGCAGCTGTTCGGCAATGCGATCGTCACGCGCCAGAGCAACGACGCCAAGGGCAATGCCCAGCCCAAGCTGGAGATCCGCAGCGATTTCCTGCACATCTTCGGCAACACCGAGAAGGTCCGCACCAACAAGCCGGTGGTGCTGACCCGTGGTGACGACCGCTTCGCGGGCGATTCGCTGGACTACGACAACCTCGACCGCGTGCTGGAACTGCACGGGCGCGTGCACGGCGTCATCCAGCCGCAGCCCGCGAGTCCGGGCGCCACTGCGCCGGCGAAGGCCCCATGAGCGCGGGACCGCTGGTCTTCATCACGGGCGCGTCCAGTGGCATCGGCCAGGCGCTGGCCTGGCGCTACCACCAGGCCGGCTGGCGGCTGGCGCTGGTGGCGCGGCGGACGGCGGAGATCGAGGCCTGGGCGCGCGGGGCGGGCATCCCGGCGGAGCGCTGGCGCGTGTACGGCGCTGACGTCGCGGACAGCGCCAGCATCATCGGCGCCGCCGAGGCCTGCATCGCCGCGCAGGGTTTGCCGGACACGGTGATCGCCAACGCGGGCATCAGCGTCGGCATCGACACCGCGGAGCGCGAAGACCTGGCCGTGCTGGCGCGCACCTTCGCCACCAACAACATCGGCCTGGCCGCCACCTTCCACCCTTTCGTGAAAGCGATGCGCGCGCGCGGCAGCGGCCGCCTGGTGGGCATCGCCAGCGTTGCCGGCATCCGCGGGCTGCCGGGGCACGGCGCCTACTGTTCCAGCAAGGCGGGGGTCATCAGCTACTGCGAGAGCCTGCGCGGCGAGCTGCGAGGCAGCGGCGTGAAGGTGGTGACCATTGCGCCGGGCTACGTCGATACGCCGCTGACGCAGAAGAACCGCTACGGCATGCCCTTCCTGATGCAGCCGCAGGATTTTGCCGAGCGCGCCTTCCGCGCGGTCGAGGCGGGCGTGAGCTACCGCGTGATCCCCTGGCAGATGGGTGTGGTGGCGAAGCTGATGCGCCTGTTGCCCAACGCCCTGTTCGACCGGCTGCTCGTGGGCCGCGCCCGCAAGCCCCGGCAAGCGCAGTAGCCGACAAAAAAAGCTCCCCGCGGGGAGCTTTTTTGTTGGGGCTGTCGGCCCGCAGGCTGGGTTGCGCGCAGCGCACCCCAGCGAAGCGTCACTCAGTAGCTGCCGCCACCGCCGCCGCCATAACCGCCGCCACCGCCGGAGCGGCCACCGCCACCGCCGCCGCGCGGGCCGGCGCCGTACGGGCTGCGGAAGCCGCCGTCCTGGCCGCCACCACCGCCACCGGAGCGGCCACCGCCGCCGCCATAGCCGCCACCGCCGGAGCGGCCACCGCCGCCACCGCCACCGTAACCGCCGCCACCACCACCGCCGCCGCTGCCGCCGAAGCCGCGCGGACGCTGCTCCATCGGGCGCGCTTCGTTGACCACGACGCTGCGGCCGCCGAGCGACTGGCCGTTCATGCCGGTAATGGCGGCCTGCGCTTCGGCGTCGCTCGCCATTTCGACGAAGCCGAAGCCCTTGGAGCGGCCGGTTTCGCGCTCCATCATGACCTTGGCACTCGTGACCTGGCCGAACTGGCTGAACGTCTGTTCGAGATCGCTGTCGCGTACTTGGTAGGGCAGGTTGCCTACGTACAGTTTGTTGCCCATCAACGGGACTCCTGGTAAGACATAACGGACTTGTTCGCGATGGAGTCCCGAAAACGCATTCGACCTACGGAAGCGAAAGGCAACTTTTCACCGCAACCCGCGTGTAAAGCTTGATCACGCTGGGCCATTATTAAGCAGATCACCACATGGCACGCAAGAGGCGAAGCGCGCGGTGCTGCGAAAAAACAAAAGGGCCCTGAGGCCCTTTGTTTGCATTTTCCGGGAAATTCGTTCGAATTTCCGGAGCAATCAGTAGCGGTCGCGGCCGCCACCACCGTAGCCGCCGCCGCCGCCGCCGCCGTCGCCACGGCCACCGCCGTAACCACCGCCGCCGCCTTCACGCCGGCCACCACCGTAGCCGCCGCCGCCGCCGAAACCACCACCACCACCGCCGCCGCCGGCGCCACCGAAGCCGCGGGGACGCTGCTCCATCGGGCGGGCTTCGTTGACCACCAGCGCACGGCCGCTGTGCATCTGGCCGCTCATGCCCTGGATGGCGGCTTGCGCCTCAGCGGGGCTGCCCATTTCGACAAAGCCGAAACCCTTGGAACGACCGGTGTCGCGCTCCATCATGACACGGGCGCTGGTGACGGTACCGAACTGGCTGAAAGCCTGCTCGAGGTCGCTATCGCGGAAAGAGTAGGGAAGGTTCCCCACGTAAAGTTTGTTGCCCATTACGGGACTCCTGGATCAAGAAACGCGGAAAGCGATGGAGTCCGCAAGACGCAATCAACGAACCACGCGAGACCGACAAACACCGCAAACAATGGTACGCACCTGCGCACCACTACCCTGGATTATGCGACGAGAACGCAAATCGTTGCACTAGGGCTGCCCCGGATGCTTCATTCGGATGAGGCATTTAGGCGTCCGCGCCACTGTCTGGGCCCCGTCACCAGCTCGCTTCGCGTTCCGGCGTGGCCCCGATCCGGTGGATCGACAGGTCCGCGCCCTGGAATTCCTGCTCCGGCGACAGCCGCAGGCCCAGCACCTTTTTCAGGGTGCCGTAGACGATGAAGCCGCCCACCAGCGCCCAGGCCACGCCCAGCAGGCTGCCGAATACCTGGGCCAGGAAGGACACGCCGCCCAGCCCGCCCAGCGCCTTGCTGCCGAAAATGCCCGCCGCCAGGCCGCCCCAGAGGCCGCACAGGCCATGGAGGGGCCAGACGCCCAGGACGTCGTCGATCTTCCAGCGGTTCTGGGTCAGCGTGAACATGACGACGAAGATGGCGCCGGCGGCGCCCCCCGTGATGAACGCCCCCACCGGGTGCATCAGGTCGCTGCCCGCGCACACGGCCACCAGGCCGGCCAGCGGCCCGTTGTGGACGAAGCCGGGGTCGTTGCGGCCCAGGGCCAGCGCCGCCAGGGTGCCCCCCACCATGGCCATCAGCGAATTCACGGCCACCAGGCCGGAAACCTTGTCGATGGACTGCGCGCTCATGACGTTGAAGCCGAACCAGCCCACGGTGAGGATCCAGGCGCCCAGCGCCAGGAAGGGGATGTTGGACGGCGGGTGGGCCGACATCGCGCCGTCCTTGCGGTAGCGGTTGCTGCGCGCGCCCAGCAGCAGCACGGCGGGCAGCGCCAGCCAGCCGCCGACGGCGTGGACCACGATGGAGCCGGCGAAGTCGTGGAATTCGGCGCCGGTCACGGACCGGATCCAGGCCTGGATGCCGAAGCGCTGGTTCCAGGCCACGCCCTCGAACAACGGATAGACCACGCCGACGATGACGGCCGTGGCGATCAGCTGCGGGCCGAAGCGGGCGCGTTCCGCAATCCCGCCCGAAATGATCGCCGGGATGGCCGCGGCGAAGGTCAGCAGGAAGAAGAAGCGCACCAGCCCGAAGCCGTGCTGCGCGACTAGCTGGTCGGCGCTGACCAGGAAGCTGGTGCCATAGGCCACCGCGTAGCCGACCAGGAAGTAGGCGACGGTGGAAACCGAGAGGTCGCTGAGGATCTTGACCAGGGCGTTGACCTGGTTCTTCTTGCGGACGGTACCGAGTTCGAGAAAGGCGAAACCGGAGTGCATCGCCAGGACCAGGATGGCGCCCAGCAGGATGAACAGGACGTCCGAGCCCTGTTTTAGTGCTTCCATAAAACCTCTTTGGATGGAAATGCTGTGTTTTGGTGCGTTCTTGGCCGTTGGTCGGCTTCTTGCACCAATGGCAAGCAATAAGTGCGCCAGAAGTGTGCAGGCTTCCGCTCAGCTTCGGGTTAGAATGCGGGCTGTCATTGGGGAGTAGCCTCCGTCCTTCTGCGACGGCCCTGCGTCAACAGACTTGGAACCCCGGTTCCATGGCGCAGGCGGACCTTTCGGTTTGGCGAGACCTTTGGCTGCGCAGCCTCCGTTTCAGGCCGGGGAAGCTGTGCGGTCATTGCGTGCTCGAACCGGCCGGAGTTCCCATGGAAGCCTTCCTCGTCTCCACCGGTATCGTCGCCCTCGCCGAAATGGGCGACAAGACGCAGCTGCTGTCGCTGGTTCTCGCCACCAAGTTCCGCCGTCCCTGGCCCATCGTTGCGGGCATCTTCGTTTCGACGCTCGTCAACCACGGCCTGGCCGGCGCGGTCGGCGCCTGGGTCACCCAGATGCTGGGCCCGGACATGCTGCGCTGGGTGCTGGGCGGCTCCTTCATCGCCATGGCGATCTGGATGCTGATCCCCGACAAGCTGGACGAAGACGAAGCCGAGACCAAGCCGCGCTTCGGCGTGTTCGGCGCGACCGTCATCGCCTTCTTCCTGGCCGAGATGGGCGACAAGACGCAGGTGGCCACCGTCATGCTGGCCGCGCGCTTCGACGCCTGGGCCAGCGTGGTCGCCGGCACGACGCTGGGCATGATGCTGGCCAACGTGCCGGTCGTGTTCTTCGGCGAGGCCATCACCCGCAAGGTGCCCATCAAGGTGGTGCACTCCATCGGGGCAGTGGTGTTCCTCGTGCTGGGCGTGTTGGCGCTCATTCACTAGCCGCTATACTGTTTCCACAGCGCCGATTTGCCTCGCTTGCGGGCGCTCAATAAATGCCGCTAAAGTCCGCCCGAACCCGGGCCGCTTCAGCGGCGCCGGGTTTTTCTTTTCCATGACGCTCATCGCCCATCCCCAGGCCATGCAGTTCGACGCGCCGCTCCCGCTGCAAAGCGGCGCGCAGATCCGCGGCTACTCGCTGGCCTACGAGACCTACGGCACGCTCAATGCCGACCGCAGCAACGCGGTCCTGATCTGCCATGCCCTGAACGCCTCGCACCACGTGGCCGGCGTGTACCCCGGGCAGGAGCGCAGCGAAGGCTGGTGGGACACCATGATCGGCCCCGGCAAGCCGGTGGACACCGACCGCTTCTTCGTCATCGGCGTCAACAACCTCGGCTCCTGCTTCGGCAGCACCGGGCCCATGCACGTGAACCCGGACACCGGCCGCGTCTACGGCGCCGACTTCCCGGTGGTCACGGTGGAAGACTGGGTGAACGCGCAGGCGCGCCTGCTCGATGGCCTGGGCATCGAGCAGCTGGCCGCCGTGATGGGCGGCAGCCTGGGCGGCATGCAGGCGCTGTCCTGGACCCTGCAGTACCCGCAGCGCTTGCGGCATGCGGTGGTGGTGGCGAGCGCGCCCAACCTCACGGCGGAGAACATCGCCTTCAACGAGGTGGCGCGGCGCGCCATCGTCACCGACCCCGATTTCCACGGCGGCAACTTCTACGAGCACGGCGTGGTGCCCAAGCGCGGCCTGCGCATCGCGCGCATGGTGGGCCACATCACCTACCTGTCGGACGACGTGATGAACGAGAAGTTCGGCCGGCAACTCCGCAACGGCCTGCTCGCGTACACGACGCAGGACATCGAGTTCCAGATCGAGAGCTACCTGCGCTACCAGGGCGACAAGTTCAGCGACTACTTCGACGCCAACACCTACCTGTTGATCACGCGCGCGCTGGACTACTTCGACCCGGCGATCCGCACCGAAGGCAACCTGACCAAAGCGCTGGCCGCCGCGCGCGCCAAGTTCCTGCTGGTGAGCTTCACTACGGACTGGCGCTTCTCGCCGGGGCGCAGCCGCGAGATGGTCAAGGCGCTGCTGGACAACCACCGCGACGTCAGCTACGCCGAGATCGACGCGCCGCACGGCCACGACGCCTTCCTGCTGGAGGACCCGCAGTACCTGGCGGTGGTGCGGGCCTACTTCGAGCGCATCGCCAGCGAGCCGGCGATGACCGACGCGCCGGTGGTGCGCGACCTGCCCGCGGGAGCCGTCCTGTGACCGATCGCGCCACCCTCAAGATCATTGCGGACCTGGTGCCGCAGGGCTCGCGCGTGCTGGACCTGGGCTGCGGCGACGGCGCCCTGCTCGACTTCCTGCAGCGGGAGCGTGGCTGCAGCGGCTACGGCATCGAGATCGCCGACGAGAACGTGCTGGCCTGCGTCAAGCGCGGCGTCAACGTGATCCAGCTGAACCTGGACCAGGGCCTGAAGATCTTCGAGGACGACAGCTTCGACGTCATCCTGCAGATCGACACGCTGCAGCACCTGCGCAATGCCGAGACCATGCTGCGCGAGACGGCGCGCGTGGGCAAGCTGGGCATCGTCGCCTTCCCCAACTTCGCGCACTGGCCCAACCGGCTGTCGATCGTCCGCGGCCGCATGCCGGTGACCAAGCGCCTGCCCTACCAGTGGTACGACACGCCCAACATCCGGGTCGGCACCTTCAAGGACTTCGAGGTGCTGGCGACGCGCAACCGGCTGTCCATCCTCGATGCCTTCGGGCTGCAGGACGGCGAGGTGCGGCGCGTACTGCCCAACCTCACGGCGAGCACGGCGGTGTTCAAGTTCGAGCGGGGCTAAGGCGGAAGGCGGACTTCCGGACGCAGAAGACGGAGGCGGACTTCCGGACGCAGAAGACGGAGGCGGACTTCCGGACGCAAAGGACGCGAAAGCACGCAAAGGTCGCAAAAGAAATCCAGATGAATTTTTTGCGGCCTCTGCGCAACCTTTGCGTCCTTTGCGTCCGGAAGTTCTCTCGCGCTATCCTGCGCGCATGAACATCCTCATCACCGGGGGCGCCGGCTTTCTGGGCGCCCGGCTGGCGCGGGCGCTGCTCGCGGCGGGCAAGCTGTCGCTGCGGGGCGCGCCGGCTCGCGCGATCGAAAGCATTACGCTGGCCGACCTCGGCCCGGCGCCGGCCGATCTCGCGGCCGACCCGCGCGTGCGTTCCGTGCGGGGCGACCTGCTGGAGCTGGTGCAGCGGCGCGACCTGCCGGCCGCGGGCACGGACCTGGTGTTCCACCTGGCCGCCGCGGTCAGCGCCGAATGCGAGGCCAATTTCGACCTCGGCATGCGCAGCAACCTCGACACCACGCGCGCGCTGCTGGAAGCCTGCCGCGCGCTGGGCAGCAAGCCGTTGTTCGTCTACACGAGCTCGCTGGCCGTGTTCGGCCAGCAGCCGGGCGGCAAGCCGATGGGCCGCGTGGGCGACGACAGCCTGCCGACGCCGCAAGGCAGCTACGGCATCCAGAAGTTCATCGGCGAGCAACTGGTGGCCGACTTCGCGCGCAAGGGCTTCCTCGTGGGCCGCAGCGTGCGGCCGATGACGGTGAGCGTGCGTCCGGGCCGGCCCAACGGCGCGGCCTCCGGCTTCTTCAGCGGCATGATCCGCGAGCCGCTGGCCGGCGTGCAGGCGCGCGTGCCGGTCGGGCCCGAAACCGTGGTGGCGATCGCCTCGCCCACCCGCACCGTCGAAGGCTTCATCCGCGCCGCCGAGGCCAGCGACGCCGACTGGGGGCCGCTCACCGCGATCAACCTGCCCTCGCTGACAACGACCGTCGGCGAAATGGCCGCCGCACTCGAACGTGCCGGCGGTCCCGCCGCGCGTGCGCTGCTCGATTGGACGCCCGATCCCGCCGTCGAACGCCTCGTGCGCAGCTGGCCGGGAGAAATCACCTGGGACCGCGCCCGCGTGCTGGGCCTGCGGGCCGATGCCGATTTCGATGCGGTCGTGCGCCAGTACATCGCCGAGAACCCCGAAGCCGTGCGTCTCACGGTCCGCTGACCATGCCGAAATTCGCCGCCAACCTGTCGATGCTCTATCCGGAGCATGCCTTCCTCGACCGCTTTGCCGCCGCCGCCCGCGACGGCTTCCGCGCGGTCGAATTCCTGTTTCCGTACGAGCACGAGCCGCGCGAACTGGCGGCTCGCCTGCAGGACCACGGCCTGCAGCAAGTGCTGTTCAATGCGCCGCCCGGCGACTGGAACGGCGGCGAGCGCGGCCTTGCCTGCCTGGCCGGGCGCGAGGCGGAGTTCCGCGCCGGCATCGCCGACGCGCTTCGCTACGCGCAGGCGCTCGCCTGCCCGCGCGTGCACGTCATGGCGGGCCTGGTGCCGGACGGCCAGGAGCGCGCCGCGCTGCGCGCCACCTACGTCGCCAACGTGCGCTGGGCCGCGGCCGAGGCGGCCAGGCAGGGCGTGAACCTGCTGCTGGAGCCGATCAACACGCGCGACATCCCGCGTTTCTTCCTCAATCGCCAGGACCACGCGCACGAGTTGGTGCAGGAGATCGGCGCCGCCAATGTGCAGGTGCAGATGGACCTGTACCACTGCCAGATCGTCGAGGGCGACGTGGCGATGAAGATCCGCCAGTACCTGCCCACCGGCCGCGTCGGCCACTTCCAGATCGCCGGCGTGCCGCAGCGGCACGAGCCCGATCTCGGCGAGTTGAACTACGACTACCTGTTCGGCGTGATCGACGAGGTGTCGGCGGCCTGCGGCTGGGACGGCTGGATCGGCTGCGAATACCGGCCGGCGCGCGGCCCGGCGGCCGGCGGCACATCGCAAGGGCTGGGCTGGCTGCGCAAGTGGCGCTGACGCTGGCGCGCCCGGCGACGAGCGAGCTGGTCATCAAGAAAAGCCGCTTCCTCGGCTGCGTGCAGCCGGTGGAAGGGCGCGCGCAGGCGCTGGAGGTCGTGGCCGGACTGCGGGCCGAACATCCCGGCGCGGCCCACGTCTGCTGGGCGCTGCTGGCCGGCGGGCAATCGGCCGCCAACGACGACGGCGAGCCAGGCGGCACCGCCGGCCGCCCCATGCTGGAAGTGCTGCGGCACCAGGACCTGGAAGGCGTGCTCGCGACCGTGGTGCGTTACTTCGGCGGCGTGAAGCTGGGCGCGGGCGGGCTCGTGCGGGCCTACACCGACGCGGTGGCGCAGGCGCTGCTGCAGGCGGAGAAGCTGCCCTTGCAGAAGCGGGTGCAACTGGCGTGCAGCGTGCCGTATGCGCTGGAAGGCATGGTGCGGCGCGAGGTGCAGGCTGCCGGCGGGACGCTGGGCGAGGTGACGCATGGGAGCGTCGTGGAGATGGCTTTCAGCGTGCTGGAGGATGCGGCGGCTGCCCTCCAGATGCGGCTGAACGAAGCCGGCCAAGGGCAACTCGCCTGGCTCTGACTCGTCATTCCCGCGAAGGCGGGAAACCAGGGCGCCCTGGCCCCCGCCTTCGCGGGGGTGACGATCAGAGGAGCTGCAGGAAGGACATCGCCGCGGCTGGTGCCCTTTCCTTCGCTCCATTGATGAAGAACACGAAAGCCTCGTGCTTCTGGCTGGTCTGCACCCACTGGCGCGCGCCGGTCACCCAGGGCTGCAGGTCCTCCACGCGGTAGCCGGTAGCGCAGTCGGCGGAACTGCGCATCAGGCGCAGATAGGCCAGGTCGCTGCGCGCATGCGGGATGGACGGGAACTTGTCCGAATCGGTGTAGACCGTGGTGCAGCTGTGTTTCTGCAGCAGGTCCAGGTAGGCCTCGCTGGAGAAGCTCGGATGCCGCGCATCGATCACGTGGCGCAGCGGCCGGCCGGCCACCTCGCGTGGCAGCAGCTTCAGGAAGGCCTCGATGTTCTCCGGCACGAACTGCGTGGTCGGCATCAGCTGCCACAGCAGCGGCCCGAGCTTGTCGCCCAGCTCCGCGAGGCCGCTGTTCACGAAGCGCTGCACGCCCTCTTCCGCCGTGCCCAGGTCGCGCCGGTGCGTGGTGAAGCGGTGCGCCTTCAGGGAGAAGACGAAATGCTCCGGCGTCTCGTCGCGCCACTTGGCGAAGGTCGACGCGCCGAAGGTGCTGTAGAAGGTGCCGTTCACCTCGATGGCCGTCACCTGCCGGCTGGCGTAGTTCAGCTCCTTGCTGTGCGCCAGGCCGGCCGGGTAGAAGTTGTCGCGCCAGGGCTCGAAAGTCCAGCCACCGATGCCGACATGGATGCGCGTGTTCATCGAGGAGGTCCCCACAGGTGAGCGCCCGCATGCGCGGGCTCGGTGATGCCGCGGCGCGGCGCGTTCGACTCGCGCAGCGCGCCATCGGCGTTGATCGCCAGGCCAACGCGGAACTGCTCCGGCTCCAGGCCCAGCTGCTGCAGCAGCAGCCCCAGGGCGAGGTCGCCGCCCGCGTGCACCAGGTCGGCAAAAGGCCAGTCGAAGCGCCGCATCAGGGCGAGCGGCACGACCTTCCAGCCGCCGGTGTTGAACAGCACCTGCTGCGGCACCGGCCGCCCGGTGGACCAGGGCTGCTGCGCGACCCAGTTGCGCTGGTCCTCGGTGACATCCTGCGTGTAGAGCGAGCCGAGCGAACCGCGCACGGTGGCCGTGCGGGTGCTCACCGCCTGCAGCCAGGCAGCCGGGTCGATGCCGGGCAGCAGGCAGGAGTCGTCGTCGAACCACATCATGTGGGTGGCGTCGCCGTGGTAGCCGGCCAGCAGGCGCCGCATCATCGGGTTCTTGTAGACCTGCGGGTCCGCGCTCTCGAAATGCACGCCAGGCAGCAGGCCTTCCAGCACCGAACGCGAGCGCCCCGAGACCTCGTTCAGGCCGACGCGCAGGTCCACGCGCCCGGTGTTCCACAAGGCGCGCAGCGTCCGGCCGCAGCGCAGGGCCAGCTCGGGATGATCGCCGTAGAAGAGTGCGAGGACGAGGAACTTGACCACGGGTGCCGCCGGGACAACGGCCGCCATCCTAGCCCAGCTGGACGGCGGGCGGTCAAAATGGCGAAATCCGAACCCGCGAGTCCTGCCCATGAACGCTCCCCGCGAACTGCCCCAAGCCATCCTCGATAGCGCCAAGGCGCTCGACCAGGTCACCCGCCAGTGGGACGGCGACATCGTGCGCCAGCTCACCGAGTACATCGCCATCCCGGCCAAGTCGCCCGGCTTCGACCCCGAGTGGTCGCAGCACGGCTACATCGAAACGGTGCTGCGCAACGCCGCCGCCTGGGTGGAGTCGCAGAAGGTCGAAGGCCTGAAGCTGGAGATCGTGCGCCTGCCGGGCCGCACGCCGGTGCTGTTCTTCGAGGTGGCCGCCACCAAGACGGACGCGCAGCAGACCATCCTGATGTACGGCCACCTGGACAAGCAGCCGGAGTTCACCGGCTGGCGCTCCGACCTCGGCCCCTGGACCCCCAAGTACGAGGACGGCAAGCTCTACGGCCGCGGCGGCGCCGACGACGGCTACGCGGTCTACGCCAGCATCGCCGCCATCCAGGCGCTGAAGGCGCAGGGCAAGCCGCACGCGCGCATCGTGGGCCTCATCGAGACCTGCGAGGAATCCGGCTCCTACGACCTGCTGCCCTACGTCGACGCCCTGCGCGCGCGCCTGGGCGACGTGGCGCTGGTGATCTGCCTCGACTCCGGTGCCGGCAACTACGACCAGCTCTGGCTCACCACCTCGCTGCGCGGCATGGCTGCCGGCACGCTGAAGGTGCAGATCCTCACCGAGGGCATCCACTCGGGCGACGCCTCCGGTCTGGTGCCTTCCAGCTTCCGCATCATGCGGCAGGTGCTGGACCGCCTGGAGGACAGCAAGACCGGCCGCCTGCTGCCGGCCAGCTTCCACTGCGAGGTGCCGGCCGACCGGCTGGCGCAGGCGCAGGCCACGGCGAAGATCCTGGGCGAGGAGGTCTACAAGCGCTTCCCCTGGGCCCACGCGGATTGCGGAGGCTCGGCGCAGTCCGCGCTGCCCACCACCACCGACCCGGTGCAGGCGCTGATCAACCGCACCTGGACGCCGACGCTGTCGGTGACCGGCGCCGAGGGCTTCCCGGCGCTGAAGGATGCCGGCAACGTGCTGCGGCCCTACACCGCCTTCAAGCTGTCGCTGCGCCTGCCCCCGCTGATCGACGCGGCGCAGGCCGTGCAGGAACTCAAGACCCTGCTGGAGGACAACGCGCCCTACCAGGCCATCGTCACTTTCGAGAGCGGCGCCGGCGCCTCCGGCTGGAACGCGCCCTCGATGGTGCCCTGGTTCGAGAACGCGCTGAACTCCGCCTCGCTGGCCCATTTTGGTGCGCCGGTCGGCTACATCGGCCAGGGCGGCACGATCCCGCTGATGAACATGCTGAGCCAGGGTTTCCCCAAGGCGCAGATGATGGTCTGCGGCGTGCTGGGCCCGCGCAGCAACGCGCACGGCCCCAACGAGTTCCTGCACGTTCCGTACGCGAAACGGCTGACCGCCAGTGTGGCGGAGGTGATGGCGCAGATGCCCTGAGCGTCGCCGCCCGCGCGGCGAAACTTGGGTACTACGTCACAAGAGGCATTGACAGGCTCAGCCGTGCCGCGATGATCGGCCCGGTGAGCGCGCAGCCGGATTCCACTCTTTCGACCTTCACGGCCAGCGATGGCGAGAACATCGCGGTGCAGGACTGGCCGTTGCCGGAAGGCCGGGTGCCGCGCGGCATGGTGCTCATCGTCCACGGCCTGGGCGAATACGCGGGCCGCTACGACCACGTCGCCAAGCGCCTGAACCATTGGGGCTTCGCGGTGCGCAGCTACGACCAGTACGGGCACGGCGAGTCCGGCGGCATGCGCGGCGGCCTGCCCACGGCCACGCGGCTGCTCGACGACCTGGCGGACCTGGCCGAAAGCGCACGCCGGCGCGTGCCCGAAGGCGTGCCGCTGGTGGTGCTGGGGCACAGCATGGGCGGACTGATCGCGGCCACCGCCGTGGCGCGCCAGCTGCTGCCGGTGGACGCGCTGGTGCTGTCCTCGCCGGCGCTGGGCACGCGCCTGTCACCGCTGCAAAAGATGTTGATGGCCTGCGTGCCGCGGATCGCGCCGAACATGGCGGTGAGCAACGGCCTGGACCCCGATTTCCTCACGCACGACCGCGCCGTGGTCGACGCCTACCGGGCCGACCCGCGGGTGCACGACCGCCTCACCGGCCGGCTGGCGCGCTTCATCGTCGACGAAGGCCCGAAAGTGGTGGCCTCGGCGCCGCGCTGGACGGTGCCGACCCTGCTGATGTACGCCGGCGACGACCGCCTCGTGGACCCGGCCGGCAGCCGCGCCTTCGCGCAGGGCGCGCAAGGCGGCCCGGTGGAAGCGCACTGCTTCCAGGACCTGTGGCACGAGATCTTCAACGAGACCGGCGCCGGCCAGGAAGCGGTGTTCCTTACCTTGCGGCGGTGGCTGGACGGACGGTTTTGAGCCCCAGCCAGGCGATCCCCGCGCCCACCAGCACCACCGGCAGCAGCGAACCCACGTTCAGCCAGGTCCAGCCCTGCGTCGTCACCAGCACGCCCGAGGCGAGCGAGGTGCAGGCCAGCGTGAGGAACACGAACAGGTTCAGCACCGCCTGCGCGCGGTCCTTCTCCTCCGGCGCGTAAGCCGTCAGCGACAGCGTGGTGCTGCCGGTGAAGACGAAGTTCCAGCCGACGCCCAGCAAGGTCAGCGCGATCAGGAACTGGTGCAGTTGCACGCCCGAAAGCGCGACGGCGATGCAGCCGGCCAAGAGCGCCACGCCGACGCCCATCACGGGCAAGGTGCCGAAGCGCTTGATCAGGTGGCCGGTGAAGAAGCCGGGTGCGAACATGCCGATCACGTGCCACTCCAGCACCATGGCGGCGTCGGAGAACGGGAGGCCGCATTGCTGCATGGCCAGCGGCGTCGCCGCCATCAGCAGGTTCATCACGCCGTAGCCCAGGCCGCCGGCGGCCGCGGCCACCAGGAAGGTCGGGTCCTGCAGCAGCTGCGCCACCGTGCGGCCGCCGCCATGCGCCGACTTGCGCTGCACGGGCGGGAAGCGCATGAAAGCCAGCAGCGCCATGGCCAGCAGCGCGACGACGGCCAGCGCCAGGTAGGCGCCGACGAAGGGCGCGGAGCCCAGGTCGCGCGTGCGCGCCGCGAGATTGGGGCCGACGATGGCGCCGATCAATCCGCCGGCCATCACCAGCGACACCGCCTTCTCGCGCATGCCGGGCGCGGCCAGTTCCGCCGAGGTGAAGCGATAGAGGTTGGCGTTGGCGGCGTAGAAGCCCGCCAGCAAGGTGGCGCCGCACACCAGCCAGAAGTTGTGGGTGGAAGCGGCCCAGGCGCACAGCAGCGCCGACAGCAGGCCCACCACCAGTCCCAGCAGGAAGGAATTGCGCCGCCCGAGCCGCGCCTGCGCCAGCGCCACCGGCCCGGTGAACAGCGCGCCGCCGACCACGTAGCCCATCACCGGCAAGGTCGCCATCCAGCCATAGGGCGCCAGCGACAGGCCGACCAGCCCGTTGATGGCGATGAAGGTGACGTTGTTGGTGAGGAAGAGGCCTTGCAGGATGGCCAGCAGCCACAGGTTGCGATTCATGCAGCGGTTCCCAGGGTGAGGACGGAGAGCGCAGCCAGCGGCGCCGTTTCGGCCCGCAGCACGCGCGGGCCCAGGTGCACCGGCTGCCAGCCCCGGGCCAGCGCCGCATCTTCCTCGGCTGGCGCCAGGCCGCCTTCGGGGCCGCTCAGGAGCGTCACCTCGGGCAGGCCGGCATGCGCTGCCACCGGCCGCGTGCCTTCGCGCAGCGACAGCACCAGGCCAGGCGTGCGCGGCTGCGCGAGCCAGGCCGCCAGCGGCTGCACGGCGTGCACTTCCGGCACGCGGTTGCGGCCGCACTGCTCGCAGGCGGCGACGGCGATGGCCTGCCAGTGCGCCTGCTTCTTCTGCGCCCGCTCGCCGGCCAGGCGCAGCACGCTGCGTTCGGCCACCAGCGGCTGGATCGACATGGCGCCCAGTTCGGCCGCCTTCTCCACCAGCCAGTCCATGCGTTCGTTGGCCGGCATGGCCAGCGCCAGGTGGACGGCGATGCTCGTTTCGCGTTCGACCGGGTCGTGCTGCTCCACCGCCACCCGCACCTCGCTGCGCCCCATGTGGGTGACGCGGGCCAGGTATTCGCCACCGCGGCCATCGAACAGGGTCAGCCCATCGCCCGGCTGCAGCCGCAGCACCTGCACGTGGCGCGCGGCGCCCGCCGGCAGGGCGAGCTCCAGCCCGGGGCGCAGCGGCTCGGAGCAGTGGATGCGCGCCACGGTCTAGACGCGGCCGAAGGCGAAGCCGGTCGCCGCGGCGCTGCCTTCGACCTCGTCGATCAGGCGCGCCAGCGGCGCCAGTTCGCGGTAGCGGGCGGCTGTGGCGCGGATGTAGGCGATGAAGCGTGGCGCGTCGGCCAGGTACTTCGGCTTGCCGTCGCGCAGCGTCAGGCGGGCGAAGATGCCGGCCACCTTCAGGTGCCGCTGCAGGCCCATCCACTCCACCGCGCGGTAGAACTCGCCGAAGTCGCTGTCCACCGGCAGGCCGGCCTTCTGGGCCTTCTGCCAGTAGCGCACCGTGACGTCCAGCACGAACTCCTCGTCCCAGGACAGGAAGGCGTCGCGCATCAGGCAGGCGATGTCGTAGGTGATGGGCCCGTACACCGCGTCCTGGAAGTCCAGCACGCCCAGGCGCGGCTCCGCGGGGTCGCGCGGGATCATCAGGTTGCGCGGCATGAAGTCGCGGTGCACGTAGACGCTGGGCGCGGCCAGGTTGCGCTCGACGATCAGGCGGAACTGCGCGTCCAGCGTGTTGCGCTGGGCATCGGTCAGCGTGAGGCCTTTATGCTGCGCCAGGTACCAGTCCGGGAACAGCGCCAGCTCGCGGGCCAGCAGCGCCTGGTCGTAAGGCGGCAGCACGCCCGGCCGCGAGGCTTTCTGCCAGTCGACAAGGGCGTCGACGGCGCGCATGTAAAGCGGGAGATTGGCGCGCGGCTGTTGCGCATCCACCACCTCGATCATGGTCTGCGTGCCCAGGTCGTCGAGGAGCATGAAGCCTTGCGGCTCGTCCCACTCCAGTACGCGCGGCACGTAAAGTCCGGCGGCAGCCAGCAGGGCGGCAACCTTGACGAAAGGCTTGCAGTCTTCCTTGTCGGGTGGGGCGTCCATCACGATGCGGCTGCCGCCGGCGGCGTCCACCCGCAGGTAGCGGCGGAAGCTGGCGTCGGCGGAAGCCGGCCGCAGGGTCGCGGGCTGGAGGCCGTGGCGCTCGGCAATGGAAGCCAGCCAGCCGGCGAATGCGGCTTCGCGCGCCGGATCGGGCCAGGTAACAGGGGGGAAAGACGCGGAATCGCTCATGGATAATCGATTCTACAAATCCAACCTGGCGCGCCGGACGGCCGGACCGCCAGGGGTCCACCCTTGATGCACTACACCCGATTCCAGGCGTCGCGCGCCCGCTTTGCACTGACTCCGGTGGCCTTCGTCGCGGCCGCGTTGCTGCCCCTGGCGACGCGCGCGCAGGAGCAGCCCGAGGCCGCGCCGCAACTGAAGCCCAGCCCGGTGCTGCGCGAGAACATCCCGGCGGACGTGCGCCCCCAGCTGCCCACCTTCGTCGAGGGCGACGCGATCCGCGGGCAGACCGACGTCCAGACCGAGGTCCAGGGCAATGCGGTGCTGCGCAAGGGTGACACGATCATCCGCGCCGACAAGCTCGAATACAACACGCCCAAGGACCTGGCCACCGCCACCGGCAACGTCCACATCAACAAGGCCGGCACCATCTACGAAGGGCCGTTCCTCGAGCTGGAGGTGGATGCCTTCCACGGCTTCTTCAACGAGCCGCGCTACCACTTCCTGCGCAACGACGCCTACGGCGAGGCGGAGCGCGTGGACTTCGAGGACGACAAGCACTCGATCATCCACCGGGCCACCTACACCACCTGCCAGCGCCGGCCCGGCCCGGACTGGATGCCGGACTGGATCCTGAAGGCCGACAAGATCACGCTGGACGACGACACCGACACCGGCGTGGCCACCGGCGCTGTGCTCAGTTTCTTCCGCGTCCCCATCCTCGGCCTGCCGGCCATGAGCTTCCCGCTGACGGACCAGCGCAAGTCGGGCGTGCTGCCGCCCACCATCGGCCTGGACAACAAGAGCGGCGTCGAAGTCACTGTCCCCTACTACTGGAACATCGCGCCGAACCGCGACGCCACCATCTACCCGACGCTCATGAGCAAGCGCGGCGTGGACCTGGGCGGCGAGTTCCGCTACCTGGAGCCCAGCTACAACGGCATCTTCCGCGGCGACATCCTGCCCAATGACAAGCTGCGCGACATGGACCGCTGGGGCTACACCTACCAGCACACGCAAAGCTTCGCGCCCGCGGGCGGCGCCCTGGGCGGCGGCGCGCTGGCGCTGAACCTCAATCGCGTCAGCGACGACAACTACTGGCGCGACTTCTCGCGCAACAGCTCGGTGCTGACGCAGCGCCTGCTGGCCGCCGACGGCACCCTGTCCTGGGGCATCGGCGACCTGAGCGTGTTCGCGCGCGAGCAGAAGTGGCAGACGCTGCAGGACGCGACCGCGCCCATCCTGCCGCCGTACGACCGCTCACCGCAGGTGCAGGCGCGCTACGTCAAGAACTCGCTGCCGGCCGGTTTCGAGTCGACCATCGAGGCCGACACCACCCGCTTCACGCGCACGCTGGACCCGATCGCGCAGACAGCCTTCGCCGCCACGCCGGAGTCGCTGCAGCCGAACGGCCAGCGCACCTACGGGCTGCTGCAGCTGTCGCGACCCTGGCAAGCGCCTGGCTGGTTCTTCGTGCCCAAGGCGCAGGTGCACGCGGCCCACTACGACCTGGACGCCACCAGCACCGCCAACGGCCGCACCGAAGACCGCGTGATCCCGACCTTCAGCCTCGACGGCGGCCTGGTCTTCGAGCGCAACACCAGCTACTTCGGCCGCGCCTTCCTGCAGACGCTGGAGCCGCGCGCCTTCTACACCTACACGCCGTTCCGCGACCAGACCAACCTGCCGAACTACGACTCGGCGCTGAACGACTTCAACTTCGCGACGATCTGGACCGAGAACGCCTTCGGCGGCAACGACCGCATCTCCGACGGCAACCTGCTGACGCTGGGCGCCACCAGCCGCCTGCTGGACCCGGACACCGGCGCCGAGGCGGCCAAGTTCGGCATCGCCCAGCGCGTGCGCTTCAAGGACCAACTGGTGACGCTGCCGGGCGGCACACCGGTCAGCGAGCGCCTGTCGGACCTGCTGTTCGGGGTGTCGGCCAACCTGGTGCCGTCCTGGAGCGTGGATTCCACGGTGGAATACAACCCGAAGACCAACCGGTCGATCCGCTCCACCATCGGCGCGCGCTACTCGCCGAAGAACTACCACGTGATCACCGCCGCCTACCGCCTGAACCGCATCGCGCCGGGCAGCGAGCAGATGGACGTGGGCTGGCAATGGCCGCTGAACGACTTGTGGGGCGACAAGGGCCAGGAACTGGGCCCCGGCCGCGGCGAAGGCGAAGGGCGCTGGTACAGCGTCGGCCGCATGAACTACGACATGCAGGCCAAGAAACTGGTCGATGCGGTGGTGGGACTGGAATACGATGCGGGCTGCTGGATCGGGCGGGTCGTGGTGGAACGCCTCCAGGCCGGCACGACCCAGGCGAACAAGCGCGTCCTGTTCCAGATCGAATTCGTGGGCCTGAGCCGCCTGGGTTCGAACGCCTTGCAGTCGCTGAAGGAAAATATCCCGCGTTACCAATTCCTGCGCGAGCAGGTGCTGCCGCCCAGCCGGTTCAGCAATTACGACTAGACATGCCTCCGATGATGAAAAAGCTTTCCCTGGCCCTCCTGGCCGCCGTCCTCGCCGCCTCCGCGGCGGCGCAGGGCCTGCGCGCGACGCCGCAGCTGGGCCCGGGCCGCCTCGGCGCCGAACCCGTGCAGCGCGGGCCGCAGGCGGCCGACTTCATCGTGGCCGTGGTCAATTCCGAGCCGATCACCAACAACGAGGTGCGCCTGCGCATGGTGCGCTACGAGCAGCAGCTGGCGCAGCAGGGCTCGCCGATGCCGCCGCGCACGCAGCTGGCACGCGAGGTGCTGGAACGCCTGATCACCGAGAAGGCGCAGCTGCAGCTGGCCAAGGAAACCGGCGTCCGGGCCGACGACGCCACGGTGGACCTGGCGGAGCAGAACGTGGCCCGCCAGAACAACATCGAGGTGCCCGAACTGCGCCAGCGCGTCGTCGCCTCCGGCACGACGGTTGCGCAGTTCCGCGATGACCTGCGCAACCAGATCCTGCTGCAGCGCCTGCGCGATCGCGAGCTGGAGCCGCGCTCCAAGGTGAGCGAGGCCGACATCGACGCCTTCCTGCGCGAGCAGGAGTCGGGCGTGAGCGACACCAACAGCACCGAGCTGAACCTGCAGCACATCCTGGTCGTCGTGCCCGAAGGCGCACCCGCCAGCGAGGTGGCGCAGCGGCAGGCCAAGGCCATGAAGCTGCTGGAACGCGCCCGGGCCGGCGAGGACTTCACGCAGCTGGCGCGCGACAACTCCGACGCCGCCGGCGCGGCGCAGAACGGCGGCCAGATCGGCCTGCGCGCGGCCGACCGGCTGCCGCAGCTGTTCGTGGACGTCACCAAGGACCTGAAGGAAGGCCAGATCAGCGACGTGGTGCGCTCGTCGGCCGGCTTCCACATCGTCAAGGTGCTGGAGAAGCGCCAGGCCACGCGCGCCGGCATTTCGGTGACGCAAAGCCATGCCCGCCACATCCTGCTGCGGGCCGGCCCCAACCTGAGCGAGACGCAGGCCATCCAGCGGCTGGCGGACTTCAAGAAGCGCATCGAGGGCGGCACGGCCACCTTCGCCGAGCTGGCGCGCGACAACTCGCAGGACGCCAGCGCCAAGAACGGCGGCGACCTGGGCTGGGCCAGCCCGGGCATGTTCGTGCCGGAGTTCGAGGACGTGCTGAACGCGCTGGCGCCCGGCCAGATCTCCGACCCGGTGGTCAGCCGCTTCGGCATCCACCTGATCCAGCTGATCGAGCGGCGCCAGAACACCCTGGGCCCGAAGGAGCAGCGCGAGGTGGCGCGCAACCTGGTGAAAGAGAAGAAGCTGGACGAAGCCTACGTGCGCTGGTCGCAGGAAGTGCGCGGCCGGGCGTACGTGGAATACAGGGAGCCCCCCGTTCTGTGACCTGGGGGTCAGATCCCAATTCACGACGATCATGTTTGAGGCCGAGATACCGGTGAACGAAATTGGGCTCTGACCCCCACCGTTCGAAGCACGTCGCGCGCAAGCGCTTCGGGCAGCATTTCCTGTCCGACCAGGGGATCATCGACGCGATCGTGCGCGAGATCGATCCGCGGCCCGGCCAGCCCATGGTGGAGATCGGCCCGGGCCTCGCCGCCCTCACCCAGCCGCTGGTGGAGCGCCTGGGCAAGCTGGCCGTCATCGAGCTCGATCGCGACCTCGCCGCGCGGCTGCGCCAGCACGCGCAGCTGGACGTGGTGGAGGCCGACGTGCTGAAGGTGGACTTCACGGCGCTGGCGCGGGAGCGCGGCGTGCCCAAGCTGCGCGTGGTCGGCAACCTGCCGTACAACATCTCCAGCCCCATCCTGTTCCACCTGCTGCAGCACGTGGGCCACGTGCAGGACCAGCACTTCATGCTGCAGAAGGAAGTGATCGACCGCATGGTGGCCGCGCCGGCGACGTCCGACTACGGGCGGCTGTCGGTGATGCTGCAGTGGCGCTACGCGATGGAGGACGTGCTGTTCGTGCCGCCGGAATCCTTCGACCCGCCGCCGCGGGTGGACAGCGCGGTGGTGCGCATGGTGCCCTACGACCAGCCGGCCGTCGTCGACGAGGCGCTGCTGTCCGAGCTGGTGCAGGTGGCCTTCAGCCAGCGGCGCAAGATCCTGCGCAATACGCTGGGGAAGTGGCTGGAGGAGAAAGGCTTTGCCGGCGAGTTCGACGTGCAGCGCCGGGCCGAGGAAGTGGCGGTGGCGGAGTACGTTGCCGTGGCCCAGGCCCTGGCGTGAGTGTCGTCATCCCCGCGGAGGCGGGGAACCAGGGCGCCCAAAGAAAAAGCCCCGCAGTTGCGGGGCTTTGTTTCGTGCCTGATCGATCAGGCCGCCGCGAGCCAGTAACCCGCGTTGAACGGGCTGCTCATTCGCAGCGCCAGCGGGGAGACGTCCAGGATCTTGTCCGTGGGCATCTTCTCGCCATCGGCGACCGGCTGTTGCACGGGTTCGCCCTGGGCCTCGTTCGCCCGTTCCGCTTGGCCTTGTTGTGCGGAACGGGCTACCGAAAAGAATAGAAACAGCGGAAGGGGACTTTTCGGTCCGCCCAGTAATCGGCGGTGTCGCGGAAGATGTCCAGCAGCTGCTCGCGGCCTTCCTTGTCGAACTTGCCGTTGGCGGGAATGTGTTCCAGCACCACGATGAAGCCCGGCTGCGGGCCCGACTTGTGCAGCGGGTCGGTCATGCAGTCGTACAGCGCGTCGAAGTTCTTGCCGAAGTGCGCCGGGAAGGTGAACTGCTGGGCGATCATGTCCAGCACGTCCTGCTTGCTCATGGCCATGGCCAGGTTGGCGTACAGGAAATGCTGGCCCAGTTTCGTCGCGGTCTCCTGCAGGTCCTGCACGCGGAACGCGCGGATGGACTGCACGATGTTGCTGCGCACGCCTTTCAGCGGCGTTTCGGAAATGTCAGGACGAAGTGGCTGCTGTTCCATCTCCGTGTCTTTCTCGGTAGTCAAAAACTCTTCCCGCTTCATCTTCATGCTCGGGTCACTCCACGATCTTGCGAAAACTGGCGTAATGGTCTGCGGTGTAGTAGCAGGCGTGCGGTACCTTCGCGGGGCCGCCGCACACGATGCGTCGGGCACCCCGGTCGCGCGCACCCGGCGTTTCCACGGTGTATTCGCGGTAGTAGCCGCGCTTTTCGGGCGGGAGCATCCGCTCCCTGTTGCCGAACACCGTGCCGTCCTTTTCATGCAGGAACGGCCCGCCTCGCCGGATGCGTTCGTAGGTCTCCCGGCCCTGCGGTGGCAGTTCCACCACCGCGATGACGGCGACTTCGCCCGCTTTCCACTGCTGCTCCCAGGCTTGCGCGTGGGACATCCCGAGCATCGTCGCCGCCACAAGTGCGCTAGTGAGCGCAAACTTGAGGGCTTGGAGACGGGATTGGAGCGGACCTTCTCGGGAGATCTTCAAGGGCACCACCCTTTGGCTTTCCGCCGCTGGGCCTCTCAACTTCACCCGGCTTATCCTGCCGCCGGGACTGCTTCAAACCCCGGGTTTACCCGGACCTTTCAAGCCCGGTAGTGTGACCGATGTGTCACCAAAAGGCAAGCCCGGTGCCCAAAAATTGGGCACCGGGCAAGGCTTTTCGAAGCGGCGAGTGCTGACTTAAGTTAGCGCCCGCTTGGTGGGAAGAGCTTAACGGGCGGCGTTTGCGTCCGCGACCGTCAAAGCTGTCATATTGACGATCCGCCGAACGGTCGTGCTGGCCGTCAGGATGTGCACCGGTTTGGCGGCACCGAGCAGCACCGGGCCGATGGCGATGTTGCCGCCGGCCGCCGTCTTCAGCAGGTTGTAGGAAATGTTGGCAGCGTCGATGTTCGGCAGCACCAGCAGGTTGGCGTCGCCGGACAGGGTGCTGTGGGGCATGATCTGCGCGCGGGCCTGGCCGTCCAGTGCCACGTCGCCGTGCATCTCGCCGTCCACTTCCAGCCAGGGCGCGGTGGTACGCAGCATTTCCAGTGTCTCGCGCATCTTGTGCGCGCTGGGCTGGTTGCTGCTGCCGAAGTTGGAGTGCGACAGCAGCGCCGCCTTCGGCTTCAGGCCGAAGCGCATCATCTCCTCGGCCGCCATGATCGTGATCTCCGCCAGCTGCGCCGCCGTCGGGTCGTAGTTGACGTGCGTGTCCACCAGGAAGACCTGCCGGTTCGGCAGCATCAGGCCGTTCATGCAGGCGTAGGTGTTGACGCCCGGGCGCTTGCCGATCACCTGCTCGATGTACTGCAGGTGCAGCGAGGTGATGCCCCAGGTGCCGCAGATCAGGCCGTCGACCTGGTCCTTCTGCAGCAGCATCGAGCCGATCAGCGTCAGGCGCCGGCGCATCTCGATCTTGGCCATCTGCACCGTCACGCCCTTGCGCTCGGTCATGCGGTGGTAGGTCTGCCAGAAGTCGCGGTAGCGATCGTCGTAGTCGGTGTCGACCACGTCGAAGTCGCGGCCCTGCTGCAGGCGCAGGCCGAACTTCTCGACGCGCTGGGCGATCACCTTGGCGCGGCCGATCAGGGTGGGCCGGGCGACGCCCTCGTCCACCACGATCTGCGCGGCGCGCAGCACGCGCTCTTCCTCGCCCTCGCTGAAAGCCACGCGCTTGCGCGGCGCGCTCTTGGCCAGCGCGAAGATCGGCTTCATGGTGGTGCCGGACGCGTAGACGAAGCTTTGCAGCTTCTCGCGGTAGGCATCCATGTCCTGGATCGGGCGCGCCGCCACGCCGCTGTCCGCGGCCGCCTTGGCCACCGCCGGCGCGATCTTCATCATCAGGCGCGGGTCGAAGGGCTTCGGGATCAGGTATTCGGCGCCGAAGGACAGCTGCTGGCCCGCATAGGCCGCCGCCACCACTTCGCTCTGCTCCGCCTGCGCCAGTTCGGCGATGGCGTGCACCGCGGCGATCTCCATTTCCATGGTGATCGTCGTCGCGCCGCTATCCAGCGCGCCGCGGAAGATGTACGGGAAGCACAGGACGTTGTTGACCTGGTTCGGGTAATCGGTGCGGCCGGTGGCGATGATGCAGTCGGGCCGCGCCGCCTTGGCGTCTTCCGGGGCGATTTCCGGGTTGGGGTTCGCCAGGGCCAGGATCAGCGGGTCGGCCGCCATCTTCTTGACCATCTCCGCCTTCAGCACGCCGCCGGCAGACAGGCCGAGGAACACGTCGGCGCCCTCGATCACCTCGGTGAGCGTGCGCGCCTTGACGTCCTGCGCGAACTGCTCCTTGTCCGGGTCCATCAGCTCCTTGCGGCCCTTGTAGACCACGCCGGCGAGGTCGGTCACGTAGATGTTCTCGCGCGGCAGGCCCAGCTTCAGCAGCAGGCCCAGGCAGGCCAGCGCCGCGGCGCCGGCGCCGGAGGTCACCAGCTTGACCTTGGTGATGTCCTTGCCGACGACCTTCAGGCCGTTCAGGATGGCGGCGCCGACGACGATGGCGGTGCCGTGCTGGTCGTCGTGGAAGACCGGGATCTTCATGCGCTCGCGCAGCTTGCGCTCCACGTAGAAGCAGTCCGGCGCCTTGATGTCTTCGAGGTTGATGCCGCCGAAGGTGGGCTCCAGCGCGGCGATCACGTCGACCAGCTTGTCCAGGTTGTCCTTCTCGGCGATCTCGATGTCGAAGACATCGATGCCGGCGAACTTCTTGAACAGGACGCCCTTGCCCTCCATCACCGGCTTGGCGGCCAGCGGGCCGATGTCGCCCAGGCCCAGCACCGCGGTGCCGTTGGTGATGACCGCCACCAGGTTGCCCCGGGCGGTGTAGCGGAAGGCGTTGGCGGGATCCTTGACGATCTCTTCGCAGGGCGCCGCGACGCCGGGCGAATACGCCAGCGCCAGGTCGTACTGGTTGATCAGCTGCTTGGTCGCCGAGATGGCGATCTTGCCGGGCGTCGGGATCTCGTGGTACTTGAGCGCCGCTTCGCGCAACAGGGCGCGTTTGTCGGGCTTGGCGGGGGTATCGGACATGCAAGTCTCCTGGCAACCGGGCGCGGCCACCTTGTTCTTTGGCGGAATCATCGCAAAAGGGCTTGCGATTGTAGACCTGAGGTGGGTAAACCCTAGGACCTCACTCCATGTGTACAAGTCAATGCACCTGCACCCTGGCGGTGTCGGCGCCGCGCCACGCCAAAAGCGGGAATCCTTGGAACCACAGTAGTCGCTTACATCTGGGCGACGGGCGCTTCAGATACATCAATTAACATTGAGGAAGAATTAAGGATGAGCAGCCTCGGGAGGGGCCATATGGGTGTGCGCTTCGTGATCCGGGACTGGGCGGCCTTGGCCCCTGGCCTGCACGCGGCCGCCGACTGGCGCGCCTGGGCGCGCGCACCCCATTGCCCGCAGGGCCTGCCGGAAGCGAAACTCGAGGCCATGCCGGCGATGCAGCGCCGACGGCTGAATGCCCTGGGCCGCGCCGCGGCCCAGATGGCGTGGGAAACCCACGCTCCCGGCAGCGGCCAGCCCGTGGTGTTCGCCTCCGGCTATGGCGACGCGCAGCGTTGCCTGGCCCTGCTGAAGGAATTCGCGGCCAGCGGAGCCGCCTCACCGACCGATTTCACTTTTTCCGTGCACAACGCCATCGGCGCCATGTACTCGATCAGCCGCAACGACCAGGCCAGCTACAGCAGCGTGGCCGCCGGACCCGCCAGCGCCGCCAACGGCGTGGTGGAGGCTTGCGCCTTGCTGGCCGATGGCGCGCGCGAGGTGCTGCTGGTCTGCTACGACGCGCCGCTGCCCGGCGAATACGCCGCCTTCCAGAACGAGCCGGCCGCAGCCTATGCCTGGGCCTGGCGCATTGCCGCGGCCGACGCCGGCGAGCCGCACATCGCGCTGGCGTGGACCGCGGACGACGCTGCCGCGCCGGCTTCGGAACTGCCCTTCGGCCTGCAGGCGCTGCGCTTCGCCGTGTCCGAAGACGCGCAGGCCGAGACGCGCGCCAACGGCATGCGCTGGACCTGGAGCCGCCATGCTTGAGCGCATCGACCGGGCCTGGCGCGTCGCCGCCACCGGCCTGTGCTTCGCTAGCTTCGGCACCGGCAGCCTGATGCTGGGCATGGTGGTCTTTCCGATGCTGCGCGCCTGCATCCGCGACTCGCGGCGCCGCTCCGCGGTTGCCCGCTGGATGATCCGCCACACCTTCCGCTCCTTCGTCACGCTGATGCGCGCCACCCGCGTGCTGAGCGTGGAAGTGCGCGGCCTCGAGCGCCTGCAGGGCGGCGGCCGGCTGATCCTGGCCAACCACCCGACCCTGATCGACGTCGTGCTGCTGATGGCGCTGATCGAGCAGGGCGACTGCGTGGTGAAGGGCGCGCTTTCGCGCAACCCGATCACGCGCGGCCCGGTCCGCGCGGCCGGCTTCGTTTTCAACGACGACGGCGGCGAGGAGCTGCTGGAAGGCTGCGTGCGCTCGGTGCGCACCGGCAACAACCTGATCATCTTCCCCGAGGGCACGCGCACCTCGCGCACCGAGCCCATGCGCCTGCAGCGCGGGGCGGCGCGGGTGGCGGTGCACGGCGAGCTGGACATCACGCCGGTGCGCATCCACTGCGCGCCGCTCACCCTGGCCAAGGGCGAGAAGTGGTGGCAGGTGCCGCCGCGCCGCGCCCACATCCGGATCGAGGTGGACGAGGTGATCCGGGTGTCGCCCTTCATCGCGGCGGCCCCCAGCGCGGCGCTGGCCGCGCGCCACCTCAATCGCCACCTCACCGACTATTTTTCGAGAGAGCACGAACTTGCAAGCGCTTGAACAAGAGATCAAGGAACTGATCATCTCCGCCCTGTCGCTGGAAGACGTGCGGCCGCAGGACATCGCGACGGAAGCGCCGCTCTTCGTCGAAGGCCTGGGCCTGGACTCCATCGACGCGCTGGAACTCGGCGTGGCGCTGCAGAAGCGCTACGGCGTCACCCTGTCGGCCGACGCGGCCGAAACCCGCCAGCATTTCGCGAGCGTCGCCGCGCTCGCGCGCTTCGTCTCCCAATCCCGCCCAGCCACCGTGCAAGCCAGGTGAACGCCATGACCAAGGACGACATCCTCAATCACATCGCCGCCATCCTGGAGGAAACCTTCGAGATCGATCCCGCCAAGGTGAAGCCCGAGGCGAAGCTCTATGACGACCTCGAGATCGACAGCATCGACGCCGTCGACCTGATCGTGCAGCTGAAGCCGCTGGTGGGCCGCCGCCTCGACCCCGAGGCCTTCAAGTCGGTGCGCACCGTGGCCGACGTGGTCGACGCGCTGTACGGCATGCTGGACAACCCCACGCCCGCCTGAAGGCTGCGCGTGCGTGCTCCGCTGAAACTGCTGGCGGCGGTGGCCACGGTCGCCTATCCGCTCGTGGTCTACCTGGGCCTCGGCCGCTGGGACCCGCTGTGGGTCGCCCTGGCGCTGGCCGCGCTGCTGCTGCTGCGCGCGTGGAGCGGGCGCGACCCCGTGTGGCTGGTCGCCGGCTGCGGTGCGCTGGTGCTGGGAGCGTCCGCCAGCCTGGGGCACAGCTGGCTGCCGATGAAGCTCTATCCCGTGCTGGTCAGCGCCGTGCTGCTGGGGGTGTTCGGCGCCAGCCTGTGGCGGGGGCCGTCGATGATCGAGCGCATCGCCCGCCTCACCGAGCCGGACCTGCCGCCGCAAGGCGTGGCCTACACGCGCAAGGTCACCATCGCCTGGTGCGCCTTCTTCGTCGTCAATGGCGCCATCGCGCTCGCCACCACCTTGTGGGGCAGCGAGCATGCGTGGCTGCTGTGGAACGGCCTGCTTTCGTATGGGGCCATGGGCCTGTTCTTCGCCGCCGAATGGCTGCTGCGCCAGCGCATGCGGGCCCGCCTGGCGGCCGCGGGGTCCCATGGCTGACTGGATCTCCCTCGCGCGGGTGGCCTTGCCCGGCCCCGCGCAGCGCGCGGTGGCGCGCCGTGGCGGCGCGCTGATTGCGCACGAACGTTTCAGTGCCGACGTCGCGCGCTGGCAGGCGGCCTTTGCGGCCGTGCCGGGCCAGCACGTGGCGATCTACTTCGCCGACAGCTACGACTTCGCCTGCGCCTTGTTCGGCGCCTGGCATGCCGGCAAGGTGGCGATGCTGCCCGGCGATGCCCAGCCCGCGACCCTGGAACGCCTGCTGCCGCAGGTGGCTGCCTGCGCCGGCGAATTGCCGGGCGCCTTGCAGCCGGCCGCGGCGCCCGGAGCGCCGCTGCATGAGCTCGACCTGCACGAGACGCAGGCGGTGATCTACACCTCCGGCTCCAGCGGCCAGCCAGTCGCCATCCGCAAGCGGCTGGCGCAGCTGGAGGCCGAAGTGCAGCACCTGGAAACGGTGTTCGGCGCGCGCATGGATGCGGGCGGCGCGCCGCTGATCCGCGCAACCGTCTCGCACCAGCACATCTACGGCCTGCTGTTCGTCACCACCTGGCCGCTGGCGGCCGGGCGCGTGGTGGAAGTCGAGAAGCTGGTCTATCCCGAACAGATGGCGCAGCGCCTGGGCCTCGAAGCGACGGCGCTGGTGTCCAGCCCTGCGCACCTGAAGCGCCTGCCGGAGAGCCTGGATTGGTCCGCGGCCCGCGGCCAGCTGCGGGCGATCTTCTCCTCCGGCGGCCCGCTGCCGCCGGAATCGTCCGGGCAGGCCCATGCGCTGCTGGGCGTGTCGCCGACCGAGGTGTACGGCAGCTCCGAGACCGGCGGCGTCGCCTGGCGCCAGCGCGCGCACGATGGCGATGCCTGGACCGCCCTGCCCGAAGTGCAGTGGCGGCTGAAGGACGACACGCTGTGCGTGCGCTCCGCGCACCTCGATGGCGACGAGTGGTGGGAAACCGCCGACCGCGCCAAGGCGCTGCCCGATGGCCGCTTCGTGCTGCAGGGGCGGGCCGACCGCATCGTCAAGATCGAGGAAAAGCGTGTCTCGCTGGTGGCGCTGGAAGACGCGCTCGCGGCCAGTGGCCTGGTCGCCGAAGGCAAGGCGCTGCTGGTGCCGTCCGAAGGCGGGCCGCGGCTCGCGGTGGTCGCGGTGCCCAGCGCCGAAGGCTGGTCGGTGCTGCAGGCCGAAGGCAAGCGCGGGATGAGCGCGCGCATCCGCCAGCACCTGCTGCAAGGCTTCGAGCGCGTGGTGCTGCCGCGCCGCTTCCGCTACCTGCGCGAGCTGCCGGTCAACACCCAGGGCAAGGCCACCGAGGCGCTGCTGGGCGTGCTGTTCCAGCCTGAGCTGCCGCGCGCCACCTGGCGTGAGCGCCGCGCGCCGCAGGCGGCGGTGAGCCTGGAGATCGTGCCGCAGCTGCGCGTGTTCGAAGGGCACTTCCCCGGCGCGCCGGTGCTGCCGGGTGTGGTGCAGCTCGATTGGGCCATCGCCTTCGGCCGCCGGGCCTTCGAACTGCCGCCGCGCTTTTTGCGCGCCGAGCAGATGAAGTTCCAGCAGCCGGTGCTGCCGCCGGTGCAGCTGGAACTGGAGCTGGAATGGAAGGCCGAGGCGCGGCAACTGCACTTCCGCTTCGCCTCGCAAACCGGCCAGCATTCCAGCGGCCGGCTGGTGTTCGGGGAGGCCTGACCGTGTTCAAGCCGGTCGTCGTCATCCCCGTCTATAACCACCCGGACACGATTCCCGCGGTGTGCGCAGCGGTGCGCGCGCACGGGCTGGAATGCATCCTGGTCGACGACGGCAGCGACGGCCGCACGCAGGCTGCCGTGCAGCGCCTGGCCGTGCATGACCTCGGCGTGCACCGGCTGCGGCTGGCGACCAACCAGGGCAAGGGCGCCGCCATGGTGGCAGGCTTCCGTGAAGCCGCGCGCCGCGGCTTCACGCACGTGCTGCAGGTCGATGCCGACGGCCAGCACGACACCGGCGACATCCCGCAATTCATCGAGCAGGCGCGCCTGCATCCGGATGCGGTCATAGCCGGCTGTCCGGTGTACGACGCCAGCGTGCCCAAGGGCCGGCTCTACGGCCGCTATGCCACGCATGTCTGGGTCTGGATCAACACGCTGTCCCTGGACATCCGCGATTCCATGTGCGGCTTCCGCGCCTATCCGCTCGCCAGCCTGATGCCGCTGCTGGAGAAGGTCCGGATCGGCCGCCGCATGGACTTCGACAGCGACGTCATCGTGCGCCTGCACTGGCGCGGCGTGCCGGTCGTGAACCTGGCGACCCGCGTCACCTATCCGCAGGACGGCATCTCGCACTTCCGCATGCTGCGCGACAACGTGCGCATCTCGGCGATGCACACGCGCCTGTTCTTCGGCATGCTGGCGCGCTTGCCGATGCTGCTTTGGCGCAAGGTTGCGGCATGACAGCGACCGCCATCCACTGGGCGCGCATCGGCGAGTCGACCTTCGCCGCCGGGATCTGGTTCCTGTACGGCGTGCACCGCGTAGTCGGCCGGCGCCTGCTGCGCGCCCTGCTCTGGCCGGTGGTGCTGTTCTACGCCGCCACGCAGCCGCGCGCGCGCCGCGCCTCGCTGGACTACCTGGCCCGCATGCAGGCCGCGCACGGCGTGATCGGCGCCCAGCCCGGCACGCTCCACTGGCTGCGGCACCTGATGTCCTTCGCCGAGACCTTGCTGGACAAGCTGCTCGCCACCTCCGGGCGCTACGCCTTCGCCGAGGTGAAACTGGAAGGCCAGGAACAGGTCGACGCGCTGCTGGCGCAAGGCCGCGGCGCGCTGCTGGTCACCGCCCACATCGGCTGCCTGGAGCTGTGCCAGGCGCTCGCCAACCGCCTGCCCGGCCTGCGGCTGACGGTGCTGGTCCACACCCGCCACGCGGAGCGCTTCAACGCGATCCTGAAGCGGCTGAACCCGGCCAGCCAGGTGACCTTGCTGCAGGTGACCGAGGTCGATGCTTCCACCGCCGTGGAGCTGGAGCGCCGCGTGCAGGCCGGCGAATTCGTCGCCATCGCTGGCGACCGGGTTCCGGTCGCCAGCGCGCGCACCGCGACCGTTCCATTCCTTGGAGCGCCGGCGAAGTTCCCTGTCGGCGCCTATGTGCTGGCTTCCTTGCTCGCCTGCCCGCTGCTGATGCTGGGCTGCGTGCGCGAGAACGGCCGGCACGTGGTGCGCTTCGAATTGCTGGGTGAACGGGTGCTTGTTCCGCGCGCCGGCCGTGACGCCGCCTTGCAACAATGGACGGAGCAGTTCGTCCGACGGATGGAGGCGCTGCTGGTCCGCGCGCCTTACGATTGGTTCAATTTCTATCCCTTCTGGGCATGACGACCGACCTGAGCCACGAAGTGGAGGTGGTCCCCGCCTTCTACGACATCGACCCCATGGAGATCGTGTGGCACGGCCACTACGTGAAATACCTGGAGGTCGCCCGCACCGCCCTGCTCGGCAAGTTCAACTACGACTATCCGCGCATGCGCGAGTCCGGCTACGGCTGGCCCATCGTCGATATGCGCCTCAAGTACGTGCGGCCGGCCGAATTCGGCCAGCGCCTGAAGGTGCGCGCCGAAATCAAGGAGTGGGAGAACCGCTTGCGCATCGAATACCGCATCACCGACGCCCTGAGCGGCCGGAAGCTCACCGAAGCCTCCACCATCCAGGTGGCGGTGCACATGGCCACGCGCGAAATGCAGTTCGTCTGCCCGCCCGTGCTGTGGGAGCGGCTGGGGGTGAAGCCATGATGCGCCGCCGTTCCCTGCTGCTGGCAGCCTTGTCCGCGCCGGCCTTCGCGGCTGAACCCGTGCCGGCGCTGCTGCGCGAAGTGCGCCAGCGCCTGGCCAACGAGCCCGTCGTGCGCGGCGTCTTCGAGCAGCGCAAGACGGTCAAGGGCTTCCGCAATCCCCTGGTCTCGACCGGCGACTTCGTGGTGGCGCGCGACCGCGGCGTGGTCTGGCGCACCTTGCAGCCGTTCGCGTCGACGCTGGTCGTCACGCGCGACCGCGTGCTGGCGCGCGGCGCCGACGGCAGCGTGGCGCGGCGGCTGAGCGCGAGCGAGGAGCCGGCCGTGCGCGCGATCAGCGAGACGCTGTTCGGCGTGATGGCCGCCGACCTGCAGGCGCTGGCGCAGCGCTTCACGATCGAAGGCGAACTGGTCGGCCGCGAAGGCTGGAAGCTCGCCCTGCTGCCGCGCGATGCGGCGCTGGCCCGCTGGGTCCAGCGCGTCGAGCTGGAAGGCGAGCATTTCCTGCGCGGCGTGAAGCTGGCCGAAGGCAGCGGCGACCTGACGCAGATCCACCTTGCGCGGCACACCACCAGCGCGGCGCTGCGCCCCGAGGAGGAGAGCCAGTTTGAGTGATCCCAGCCTGCTCGGCTCGCCGGAGGAACTGACCCACCTGCCGCAGGTGGCCGCCACGCCGTGGCGGCTGGCCGGGCTGGCCTGGCTCGTGTTCGTGCTGGTGGTGGTCGTGCACCAGGTGCAGTTCTGGCGCGCCGGCAAGCTCGACACCGACGTGCTGGCGCTGCTGCCCGTCTCCGAGCAGGCGCCCGAAGTGGGCCGCGCCAGCAAGCTGATGGCCGAAGGCGTGTCGCGCCAGGTCGTGGTGTTGCTCGGTGCGCCGGCGTGGTCCGATGCGAAGCGCGCGGCGGACCAGTGGCGTCATGCGCTGGAGCAGGCCGATGCGCCGCTGCGCGCCAGCGTGGGTGCCCAGTCACTGGACCAGATCCTCGATTTCTATGGCTCCCGGCGCGACCGCCTGCTGACGCCGGCGCAGCGCGCCGAACTGCTGCAGGCCCCGCCCGGCAGCCAGGTGCAGCGCGCGCTGGCCTTGCTGGCGCAGCCCGGCGCTTCGGCGCGGCTGGCGGACTTCGCTTCCGACCCGCTGGGCCTGTTCCCCGACTGGCTGCAGGCCCGCGCCGCGCAGACCCGCGCGCGCCCGCGCGATGGCGAGCTGTGGGTGCACGGCGAAGACGCCGATTGGGTCGTGCTGATCTACGAGATCACCGGCGCGCCCTTCGCCATGAACGGCAATGCGCTGTACCAGCCGGCGCTGGATGGCGCGCTGCAGGCCGCGCAACGCGAAGTGCCGGGCGCCCGCATGATCGCCGCCGGCCTGCCGCTGCATGCCGAAGCCGCCGCCGTGCGCGCCAACAACGAGATCAACACGATCGGCTGGGGCTCGCTGGCCGCGGTGCTGCTGCTGGCCTGGCTGGCTTTCCGCCGGCTCACGCCCATCCTGCTGACGGCGGTGTCGCTGGCCATCGGCGTCGCCGCGGCGATCTCGGTGACGGCCTGGATCTACGGCAGCGTGCACCTGCTGACCCTGGTGTTCGGCGCCAGCCTGGTGGGCGTGGCGGAGGACTACGGCATCCACTACTTCGCCTCGCGCCAGGGCCAGCCCTGGGCGCGGCCGCGCACCTTGATGCGCAGCCTGCTGCCGGGCCTGGTGCTGGCGCTGTCCACCAGCGTGCTGGCTTACCTGGCCCTGGGCCTGGCGCCTTTCCCCGGCCTGCGCCAGATGGCGGTGTTCTCCGCTGCCGGCCTGCTGGCCGCTTTCCTCACCGCTGTGTGCTGGTTCCCGCTGCTGGATCGGCATGCGCCGCGCGATACGCGCTTCGCCGCCCGCATCCGCGACAGCCTGGCGCGCTATCCGAGCTGGCGCAATACGCGCCTGGCCTGGAGCATTGCCGCGGTGCTGGCCGTGCTCTCGCTGATCGGCCTGGTGCGCCTGCACGCCAGCGACGACGTGCGCGACTGGCAAGGCTCGCCGCCGGCGCTGATCCAGGCGCAGATCAAGATCGGCCGCCTGCTCGGCACGCCCAGCGTCGCGCAGTTCTACCTGGTGCGCGGCGCCAGCCCGCAGGAAGTGCTGGAACGCGAGGAGGCGCTGAAGGAGCGCCTGGACGGACTCGTCGCCCGCCATGCCTTCGCCGGTTACGCCGCCGTCTCCGACTGGGTGCCCTCGCTGCGCCGCCAGCAGGCCGATGCGCGCCTGACCGCGCGGGTGGAGGCCGAGGTGCTGGCTGGCGTCAACGCCGCTCTGGGCGAGCGCCTGGTCCGGCCCGCGCCCGGGGCCGGGGCGCTGACCCCGGAGCAGTGGCTGGCGCATCCTGCTTCGGCCGCCGCTCGGACCCTCTGGCTGGGCGCCGACCACGGCCAGTACATGACGGTCGTGATGCTGCACGGCCTGCACGACGCGAAGCAGCTGCCGCTGCTGGAAGGCGCGGCGGCCGGCCTGGACGGCGTGCGCTGGGTGGACCGCGCCGCCGACATCTCTTCGCTGCTCGGACGCTATCGCTGGTCGATGACGGCGCTGCTCGCAGCCGGCCACGCGCTGGTGCTGTTCGTGCTCTGGCTGCGGTTCCGCCGCGCCGCCTGGCGCACCTGGGTGCCGACCCTGCTCGCGAGTGTGCTGGCGGTGGCGGTGCAGGGCTGGCTGGGCGAACCCTTCCAGCTGGCGAACATCCTGGCGCTGCTGCTGCTGCTGGGGATCGGCGTGGACTACGGCATCTTCCTGCTGGAACACGATGGCGATGGGGCGGCATGGCTGGCCGTGGTGCTGGGGGCGGCGAGTACGTGGCTGTCGTTCGGGCTGTTGGCGCTGTCGTCGACGCCGGCGCTGCATGCGTTCGGGCTGACCTTGATGGTGGGGGTGCTGCTCGTTTGGCTGGGGTCGCCGCTGGTGCGCAGCGGAGCTGGGCACCCCAAGAAGGCAGCCGAATGAGGGTCCTGGTTGTACTCATGGCGCTGGTGTTGGCGGCGTGCGCCACGGCGCCGAGGCAGGAAGAACTCGCGCTGCGCCTGAGCCCTGCTTCGCTGGGCCATGAGCTCGCGCTGCAGCAGCGCATGACGGTCAGCAGCCACGGGCAGTCGCAGCAACTTGACGTGGCATTGGAAGTCGATGCGCAAGCCGTGCGCATGGCCGTCATGGACTTCGGCCAGACCGTCGCCCGGCTCGAATGGGATGGCCGCGACCTGAACGAAAGCCGCGCCAAGGGCTGGCCCGAAGCGGTCACGGGCTCGCGCGTGTTGAGCGACCTGCAGCTGGTGCACTGGCCGCTGGCGGCGATCCGCCCCGCGCTGCCCGCGGGCTGGAGCGTGGACGAAGCTGCTGACCGCGCGCGCACCGTGCGCTACGGCGACACGCCGATGATCCGCGTGCGCTACCCGGCGCCCGGGTCCGCCGAACTCGAGAACCTCGCCGTGGGCTATCGCCTGCGGCTCGACGCCTGGCCGGAAGCACGATGAGCGCGGTCTACCTGCATCACGCCGCCTGGATCAGCGCATTGGGACGCGGCAGCGCCGCGCGCGATGCCCTGTTCGCACTGCAAGAAGCGCGCGGCGTGGCAGCGACCGATGCCTATACGCCTGGGCGCGTGCTGCATCTCGGCCGCGTGCACGAAGCGCTGCCGGCGCTGGACGACGAACCCGTCGCCTTCCGCAGCCGCACCAATGCGCTGCTCGCCGCCTTGCTGCCCGAACTGCGCGAGCCGGTGGAAGCCGCGAAGGCCCGCTTCGGCCCGCAGCGCATCGCCATCGTGCTGGGCGTCAGCGCCGCCGGCCTGCAGGAAGGCGTGGCCGCGGCCAAGCGCTTCCGCGAGCAGGGCGACTGGCCCGAAAGCTACGACTACGCGCAGCAGGAGATGGGCAACGCGCCAGAGTACCTTGCACGCGCGCTCGGCGTCCAAGGCCCCGCGTACACCATCTCCACCGCCTGCTCCTCCGGCGCCAAGGCGCTGGCGGCGGCGGCGCGCCTGCTGAACGCGGGCATCGTCGATGCAGTGATCGCCGGCGGCGTGGACGCACTGAGCGGCTTCACCATCGCCGGCTTCAGCGCGCTGGAGTCCGTCAGCGCCGAGCGCTGCAACCCGCTGTCGGCGCAGCGCAAGGGCATCAACATCGGCGAAGGCGCCGGCGTTTTCCTGGTGGGCCGCGATGCCGGCCCGGTGCGCCTGGCCGGCTGGGGCGAAAGCTCCGACGCCCACCACATGTCGGCCCCGGAGCCGGGCGGCCGCGGCGCGATCGCCGCCATGCAGCAGGCGCTGCAGCGCGCGCAACTGGCGCCGGCGCAGGTCGATTACGTCAACCTGCACGGCACGGCCACTCCGCAGAACGACGCGATGGAAAGCCTGGCGGTGGCGCAGGTGCTGGGCCTGGACGTCCCCGTGAGTTCGACCAAGCCGCTCACCGGCCACACGCTGGCTGCCGCGGGCGCGGTGGAAGCCGCGGCCTGCTGGCACACGCTGGTGGACAACCCGCGCGGCCTGCTGCCGCCGCACTGGTGGGACGGCGCGCGCGACGCCGCGCTGCCGCCCGTGCGCGTGGCCGAACCCGGCGCCGCGCTGGGCCGCGCCCCGCGCCATATCCTGAGCAACTCCTTTGCCTTCGGGGGCAGCAACGCCTGCCTCCTGCTCGCGAGCGAATGACATGAGCGTGATCAACGAGCGCATCGAGAATTTCATCCCCCACCGCGCCGGCATGCGGCTGATCGACCGCCTGCTGGAAGTGGACGACGAGCACGTGGTGGCCGAAGTGGACGTGCCTTTCGGCGGCCTGTTCGTGCGCGACGGCCAGGTGCCGTCGTGGATCGGCATCGAGTACATGGCGCAAACCGTGTCCGCCTGGGCCGGCAGCCGTGCCCGCGGCAGCGGTGGCCAGCCGCGGCCCGGCCTGCTGCTGGGAAGCCGCAAGTACGAAGTGCATTGCGAAGGCTTTCCCAGCGGCGCGAAGCTGCGGGTGGAGGCGCGCGTCGAGCTGGTGGCCACCAATGGCCTGGGCCAGTTCGATTGCCGCATCCGCATGAACGGCGAAGAGGTGGCGGGCGCGCGCATCTCGGTGCTGGATCCGCCGGAAGGCTCCAAGCTGCTGGGAGGCACGGCATGACGACCGTCCTCGTCACCGGTTCCTCCAGCGGCATCGGCGAAGCGATCGCATTGCGCCTGGCCGCGGCCGGCCACGACATCGTCGTGCATTGCCGCGCGAGCCGCGGCAAGGCCGACGCGGTGGCGCAGCGCATCCGCGCCATGGGGCGCGAAGCGCGCGTGCTGCAGTTCGACGTCGGCGACCGCGCGGCCTGCCGTGCCGCGCTGGAAGAAGACATCGCGGCCCACGGCGCCTATTACGGCGTGGTCTGCAACGCCGGCGTGACGCGCGACAACGCCTTCCCCGCGATGACGGCTGACGAGTGGGACCGCGTCGTCCACACCAACCTCGACGCCTTCTACAACGTGCTGCATCCGGTGACGATGCCGATGATCCAGCGGCGCAAGCCGGGGCGCATCGTCACCATCGCCTCGGTGTCGGGGCTGGTGGGCAACCGTGGGCAGACCAACTACAGCGCCGCCAAGGCGGGCCTGATGGGCGCGACCAAGGCGTTGGCGATCGAGCTGGCGAAGCGCAACATCACCGTGAACTGCGTCGCGCCGGGGCTGGTCGATACGGAGATGCTGCCGGAGGAAGTGCGCGAAGAGGCCCTGAAGATGGTGCCCATGAAGCGGCTGGGCCGCGCGGAGGAGGTGGCCGGCCTGGTCGCCTTCCTGATGGGGGACGAGGCGGCGTACATCACGCGCCAGGTGATTTCGGTGAACGGAGGCATGGTTTGAAGCGGGTCGTGGTGACGGGCGTGGGGGCGATCAGCCCGCTGGGGCATGACTGGCCCACGGTGAGGGCGCGGCTGCGCGGGCAGCGCAATGCGGTGCAGTTCATGCCCAACTGGGATTTCGACGGCCTCAACACGCGGCTGGGCGCGCCGGCGCAGCCCTTCACCTTGCCCGACACCTACAACCGCAAGGCGACGCGCAGCATGGGCCGGGTGGCGATCATGGGGACGCGCGCCAGCGAGCTGGCGCTGCAGGACGCCGGCCTGCTGGGCGACCCGCTGGTGAAGAGCGGGAAGATGGGCATCTCCTACGGCTCGTCCAGCGGCTCGCCGCCGGCCATCGCGGACTTCGGCCGCATGATCGTGGCGCGCGCCACCGAGGGCATCAACGCCAACACCTACATCAAGATGATGTCGCACACGGCGGCGGTGAACATCGGCGTGTTCCTCGGGCTCACGGGCCGCATCATCACGACGTCGAGCGCGTGCGCGGCCGGCAGCCAGGGCATCGGCTATGCCTTCGAGGCGATCCAGACCGGCCGCCAGGTCGCCATGCTGGCGGGCGGCGCCGAGGAACTGGACCCGATCGATGCGGCCGTCTTCGACACCCTGTTCGCCACCAGCGTGAAGAACGACACGCCGGCGCTGACGCCGCGCCCGTTCGACCGCGACCGCGACGGCCTGGTGCTGGGCGAAGGCGCCTGCACCCTGGTGCTGGAGGAACTGGAACACGCGAAGGCGCGCGGCGCCCGCATCCTGGCCGAAGTCTGCGGCTACGGCACCAACAGCGACGGCACGCACGTGACGCAACCGCAGTCGCCGACCATGGCGCAGGCCATGCGGCTGGCGCTGGAAAGCGCCGGCATCCCCGCTTCCGAGATCGCCTATGTCAACGCGCACGGCACCGCCACCGACCATGGCGACGTGGCCGAGAGCAAGGCCACGCTCGCAGTGCTGGGCGACAGCGTTCCCATCAGCTCGCTCAAGAGCTACATGGGCCACACGCTGGGCGCCTGTGGCGCGCTGGAAGCGTGGATGACGATCGAGATGATGCGCGAGGGCTGGTTCGCCCCCAACCTGAACCTCGAGAACGTCGACCCGGACTGCGCGCCGCTGGACTACGTCACCGGCAACGGCCGCGCGCTGCAGGCCGAATGGGCGATGAGCAACAACTTCGCCTTCGGCGGCATCAACACCTCGCTGGTGCTGCGGCGCTGGGCATGAAGATCCACCTCGCCTGCGGCGGTGTCGAGGCCGTGCTGGCATCCGCCCCGCTGGCGGAGAGCTGGCTCACGGACAGCGAAAGCGCGCGGCTGGCGCGGCTGGTGACGAACAAGCGCCGTTCGCAGTTCCTGGCGGCGCGCTGGCAGGCCCGCTGGCTGCTGGCCCAGGCCTTCGGCGGGCTGCCGCACGACTGGCCGCTGCAGGCACCGGAGGATGCGCCGCCTTGCCTGGCCGGGCGCGCGGACCTGCATCTTTCCATCAGCCACAGCGGCAGCTTCACGGCTTGTGCGGCGGGCGCGGTGCCTATGGGGCTGGACCTGGAGGCGCCGCCGGACCGCCGGCGCGATGTCGCCGGGCTCATCGACCTGTGCTGCACGCCGGCCGAGCGCCTGCTGCTGGTGGCGCCGCAGCGCGAGGCGCTGTTCCACGAGTTGTGGACGGTGAAGGAAGCCTGGTTGAAGCGCCGCGGCGAATGGATTGCGCCCAAGCGGCTGCAGGAACTGGACGCGAAGCCGGCCGAGGAAGGCGACGTGCGCACGTGGACCGGCGAGGGCTGGCGCATCGCGCTGTGCACGCAGGAGGAAGCGACCAAGTGGCACACGGCGCGGCCGGTGCCGGTGCGGCGGTGGCAGGTAGCCGACGGCGCCTGACGTCGCGACGTCAGGCCGGCTTCACCGCCACCAGGTTCAGCAGCGTCTCTTCCCGTTCCTTCGGCGGCTGCACGCCGAACCAGCGCTCCAGGATCCCCAGGTCGCCGCGGCTCCACCACAGGTAGGGATAGGAGATCGAAGCCTCGGGCACCACGAAGCCCGCGCTGCGCAGCATCTGCAGGTATTCCGGCGCCGTGCGCTGCACTTCCATGGGGTGGCGGAACAGGGCGCGGATGATCCACGAGTGGATGTAGCGCCGCGTCGACTCCGCGAACAGCAGCAGTCCGCCCGGCTTCAGCACGCGCAGGAATTCCGCCAGCGCCTCTTCCTGCTCCACGAGATGGTGGAAGGTCTGGTGGCAGAACAGCAGGTCGGCGTAGCCATCGGGCAGCGGCATGCGGGAACTGGAAGCTTCGGCGAGCCGCACACCGACACCGGCGGCACGGGCCTCGGCGCCGGCCAGGGCCAGCATCTGCGGGTCGATGTCGACGCCCACCAGCTCGCGCGGCGCGAAGCGCTGGGCCAGCTTGGGCAGCGAATAGCCGGAACCGCAACCCACATCCACCACCACGCCGTAGCTGGCCTGGCGCTCGGGGATCAGCCGCACCAGGTCGGCCATCGCGCGCTCGAGCACGTGCACGCGCCAGGTCTCGGTCTTCAGGAACCACTTCCCGAAGGCGGTCTCCTCGACATGCAAGGTGGCGCTCACCGGACGAGGCCCAGGAATTTGCTCATTTTCTTCTCCTCCTTCAATCCAGTAGCATGGGAAGCGTGCTCGGCAGTTTAGCAAGCGGCCCTTCGCTACGGCCGAGTTGCGGAGCCGTCTTGCGCCAAGTTTCACACGGGCTCGCCGGCCTGATGCATCCTTCGCACTGAACATGAACGACCAGGAAATCTTCGGACTGACCGATCGCGGCCGCGACGAGCTGCACAGCGGCGCCACCACCCTGCCTCCGGTGGAGCTCGAACTGCTGGTGCGCATCGACGGTTCGCTGAGCGTGGCGCAGCTGCGCGCCGGCATGGTGAACCTCGATGAACCGGGATTCCAGCGCTCGCTGCACCACCTGCGCGTCAGCAAGCTGATCGAGCCGGTGCAGCTGGATACCTTCGCGCTGCAGCTGCAGTCGGAACTGGACAACTTCGCCCAGGCCAAGGGCACGGACGAAGCCGATGCCGGCGTGCGCTCGCTGAAACGCTCCGGCTACTTCGTGCGCATCGCGCGTCCGCGCCCGGGCGCCGCGCCCGTGGCCGGCCGGGCCAAGACGGCGACGATCGTCGAGGACGACACCCACCTCGCGGGCTTCGTCAGCAGCTACCTGCAGTTCGAAGGCTTCACGGTGCGCGTGGCGACGAACCGGCAGGAGGTGCTGGCGGAATTCCGCAAGCCGCCGGTGCCGGACCTCGTGCTGCTCGACGTGGTGCTGCCCGACGTGGACGGCTTCGAGGTGCTGGCCAGCCTGCGCCGCCACAACGCCTTCAAGACGGTGCCGGTGATCATGCTGACGGGCAAGGCCACGCGCGAGGCCGTGCTCAAGGGCATGGCCGGGGGCGCCGACGGCTACGTCACCAAGCCTTTCGAACCCGAGGCGCTGATGAATGCCGTGCACACGGTCATGGGCGCTCCTACCAAATCGTAGGCTGGGTGCGGCGTCAGCCGAGCCCGGCTCTTTATGCAAGGTGCGCATAGGTCTCCGACGCATCGGCATTTGCCCCATTTCCCCTGGACGACCTACAGTTGTCGGCGTCAAAGGAGAACGCATCCATGGCCGCTTCCACCGAGATGCAGCGCGAAGAACGAGTGGCCGCTGTGCTGGCGCTGGCCGCCGACCGGCAACCGCCCGCCGAGCGCCAGCCCATCGCCGGTTTCGCCCACGAATATTTCGCGCAGGTCGACCTCGAAGACTTGAGCGAACGCACCGCGGAGGATTTGCTGGGCGCGCTGCTGTCGCACTGGCAGTTCGGCGCGCAGCGCAAACCGGGCGTGCCCAAGGTGCGGGTGTTCAGCCCGTCGCCGGGCGAGGACGGCTGGGGCTCGCGCCATTCCGTCGTGCAGGTGGTCAACGACGACATGCCCTTCCTGGTGGACTCGGTCTCGATGGAGATCGCGCGCCAGGGCCACGGCACCCACCTGATCATCCACCCGATCTACGCGGTGGAGCGCGACGCCAAGGGCGTGCTGAAGGCGATCCACCCGCGCCGTGACGCGCCGCAGCTGCCGCGCGAATCGTGGATGTACATCGAGATCGACCGGCTGGTCGACGCGCAGCAGCGCACGCGCCTGGCCGAAGGCATCGAGCGCGTGCTGGCCGACGTGCGCGCGTCGGTGGCCGACTGGAAGGACATGCTCGGCCGCCTGCACGAAGCCGAGGCGGAGCTGGGCCGCGCGCCCACCACCTTGCCGCCGGAACAGGTGGCCGAATCGCGCGCCTTCCTGCAATGGCTGGGCGACGACCACATGACCTTGCTGGGCTACCGCCAGCACGACCTGGTGGAGCAGGACGGCCAGACGGCGCTGCGGCTGGTGCCGGGCACCGGCCTGGGCCTGCTGCGCGAACGCGAAGACGAGCCGCTGTCGGCCAGCTTCGCCGCGCTGCAACCGGCGGCGCGCGCGCTGGCCCGGGCGCCCCTGCCGGTGCTGATCGTCACCAAGGCCAACACCCGTGCCACCGTGCACCGCGACGGCTACACCGACTACGTCGGCGTGAAGCGTTACGACACGCAGGGCCAGGTGATCGGCGAGCACCGCTTCATCGGCCTGTTCACTTCGACCGCCTATGCGGCGCGCGTCGACGAGATCCCGCTGCTGCGGCAGAAGGTGCGCGACGTGCAGCAGCGCGCTGGCCTGGCGCCGGGCGGCCACCTGTCCAAGGCGCTGCAGCACACGCTGGAGACGTATCCGCGCGACGACCTGTTCCAGATTCCGGCCGACGAGCTGTACGACACGGCGCTGGGCATCCTGGCGCTCGGCGAGCGGCACCGCCTGCGGCTGTTCCTGTGGCGCGACCCCTTCGACCGCTTCGTGTCCTGCCTGGTGTTCGCGCCGCGCGAATCCTTCTCCACCGAGCTGCGGCTGAAGTTCCAGCGCATCCTGATGCAGGAGCTGGGTGGCACGCAGCTCGATTTCGAAGTGCAGCTCACCGGCAAGCTGGCGCGCATCCACTTCACCGTGCGGGTCGCGCCCAATCCCATGCCGGCCATCGACCGCAAGGAGCTGGAACGCAAGCTGGCGTCGGCGGCGCGGCGCTGGGAAGACGACCTGCGCGATGCATTGGTCGAAAGCGAGGGCGAGGCCAACGGCCTGGCGCTGGACAAGCGCTGGAGCCACGCCTTCCCGGGCTCCTATCGCGAACGCGTTGCGTCACGCGCCGCGGTGCACGACATCCGCAAGATGGCGGGCCTGAGCGCCAGCCATCCGCTGGACCTGGCGCTGTACTCGCCACTGGGCGCCGGTGAAGGACGCCTGGGCCTGAAGGTCTACCACCTGGGCACGCCGGTGATCCTGTCGGACAGCCTGCCGATGCTGGAGCACATGGGCGTGCGCGTGCTCGGCGAATACAACCACCGCGTCGCCGCGGCCGACGAGGAAGAAGCCGTGTGGGTGCACGACTTCGAGCTGGAAGCGCAGGTGCCGTCCGAGACCGAGCCGCAGGCGCTGGCCCGCCTGTTCGAGGACGCCTTCGCGCGCGTCTTCCGCGGCGAAGTGGAGAACGACGACTTCAACCGGCTGGTGCTGCTGGCCGGCCTGTCCGCCGAAGAGATCGTGGTGCTGCGCGCCTATGCCAAGTACCTCAAGCAGATCGGCTTCGCGGCCTCGCAGGCCACCATCTCGGCGACCTTGGCCAACCATCCGCGCCTCGCGCGCATGCTGGTCTCGCTGTTCCGCCTGCGCTTCGACCCGCGGCAGCTGGATGAGGCCGGCGCGCAGGCGCAGGTGAACGCGCTGGAGCAGGCGCTGGACAAGGTCAGCAACCTGTCGGAAGACCGCGTGCTGCGCCAACTGCTGGCGCTGGTGCAGGCGACCTTGCGCACGAACTTCTGGCGCACCGGCGTCGGCGCCAGTGGCGCGCCGGGCGCGCGCCGCAGCTTCCTCAGTTTCAAGCTCGATTCGCACCAGGTGCCGGGCCTGCCCGCGCCGAAGCCGCTGTACGAGATCTTCGTCTACTCGCCGCGTTTCGAGGGCATCCACCTGCGCGGCGGCAAGGTGGCGCGCGGCGGCCTGCGCTGGTCCGACCGCCCCGACGATTTCCGCACCGAGGTGCTGGGCCTGGTGAAGGCGCAGATGGTGAAGAACACCGTCATCGTGCCGGTGGGTTCGAAGGGCGGCTTCGTGTTGAAGAAGGCGCCGCCGGCCAGCGACCGCGAAGCCTTCATGAAGGAAGGCGTGGCCTGCTACCAGGAATACCTGCGCGGCCTGCTGGACCTGACCGACAACCTGGTCAACGGCCAGGCCGTGCCGCCGCCGATGGTGGTGCGCAGGGACGACAACGATCCCTACCTGGTGGTTGCCGCCGACAAGGGCACGGCGACCTTCTCCGACTACGCCAACGCGATCAGCGCTGAGTACGGCCATTGGCTGGGCGATGCCTTCGCGTCGGGCGGCAGCCAGGGCTACGACCACAAGGCCATGGGCATCACGGCCCGCGGCGCCTGGGAAAGCGTCAAGCGCCACTTCCGCGAGACGGGCATGGACACGCAGGCCACCGACTTCACGGTGGTGGGCGTCGGCGACATGTCGGGCGACGTGTTCGGCAACGGCATGCTGCTGTCGAAGCACATCCGGCTGATCGCGGCCTTCGACCACCGGCACGTCTTCATCGACCCGGAGCCGGATGCGCAGCGCTCCTTCGCCGAGCGCGAGCGCCTGTTCCAGCTGCCGCGCTCGTCCTGGGGCGACTACGACACCCAGCTCATTTCCGAAGGCGGCGGCATCTGGGCCCGCACCGAGAAATCAGTGCCGCTGTCACCGCAGGCGCGTGCGGCGCTCGGCATCACCGCTGAACACCTGACGCCGGCCGAAGTGGTGACGGCGATCCTGAAGGCTCCGGCAGACCTTCTCTATAACGGCGGCATCGGCACCTACGTGAAGGCCGAAACCGAATCGCATGCGGACGTGGGTGACCGCGCCAACGATGCCGTGCGCATCAACGGCGAAGACCTGCGCGTGAAGGTGGTGGCCGAAGGCGGCAACCTGGGCTTCACCCAGCGCGGACGCATCGAGGCGGCGTTGCATGGCGTCAAGATCAACACCGACGCCATCGACAACTCCGCCGGCGTCGACACCTCGGACCACGAGGTCAACATCAAGATCCTGCTGGGGCTGGCGGTGGGCGACGGCGAGATGACGGAGAAGCAGCGCAACGCGCTGCTGCCGCAGATGACCGACGACGTCGCGGCGCTGGTGCTGCGGGACAACTACTTCCAGACCCAGGCGCTGTCGATCGGCGGGCGCACCGCGCCCCGGCAGCTGGACGAACAGGCGCGCTTCATGCGCTTCCTGGAAAAGAGCGGCGAGCTCGATCGCGCGATCGAATTCCTGCCCAGCGAGGAAGAACTTGCCGAACGCAAGGCGAAGAACCTGGGCCTGACCTCGCCGGAACGCGCCGTGCTGCTGGCCTACAGCAAGATGTGGCTCAACGACGAACTGATCGCGTCGGACCTGCCGGAAGACCCGTGGGTGGCGAAGGCGCTGGAGCGCTACTTCCCGGCGCTGCTGAAGGAGAAATTCGCGGCCTACATCCCGCGCCATCCGCTGAAGCGCGAGATCATCGCCACGCACGTGTTGAACAGCATGATCAACCGTGTCGGGCCGACCTTCGTGCACCGGCTGGCGGAGATCACCGGCACCAAGCCGCCGCAGATCGTCCGGGCCTACCTGGCTACGCGCGAAGTGTTCGGGCTGGTGCCGCTGTGGCAGGAGATCGAGAAGCTGGACAACCACGTGCCGGACGCCACGCAGGCGGAGATGGTGCTGGCGCTGCGCAACCTGATCACCCGCGGCACCACCTGGTTCCTGCGTTCGCGCCGGCTCAGCGAGTCGACCGAGCAGCAGGTGGCGCGCTTCGCGCCGGCGGTGCAGGCCTTGCGGGCCCGCATCGAGCAGGCCGGCGAGCCCGGCTCGCGCGCGGCGCTGTGGATCCAGGCCGGCGTGCCGCAGGCACTTGCCGTGCAGGTGGACGGCGCCGAAGGCTGGTTCAGCGCGCTGGACATCGCGGAGATCGCCGAGGCCGGCAAGCTGCCCTTGCAGCTGGTGGCCGACGTGCACGGCGGCGTCGGCGAGCGCGTCGGGCTGGACCGCATGCGGCACCAGATCGAACTGCTGCCGGCCGAAAGCTACTGGCAGAACCTGGCCAAGCTGGCGCTGGCGGACGACCTGACCGACCTGCAGCGTTCGATCGCGCAGGAGGCGCTGGGGCGGCAGCAGGGCGACGCGTCGCAGGTGCTCGGCGCGTGGGAAAGCGGCAACCGGCAGGCGCTGGAGCGGGCGCAGCAGCTGCTGCAGGAACTGCGGGAGCAGCCGGTCGGCGATCTCGCGATGCTGTCGGTGGCGCTGCGGGAACTGCGCAACTTGGTGTAGTCGCGCCGCGCCTCGAGGAAGAACGCAGAAGACGCAGAGGTTACGCAGAAGCCGCAGAAAAAATCAAAAGGCCTTTTGCGCTTTCTGCGTACTTTTGCGTCTTCCGCGTTTAAAGGAGCCTAGCCCTTCACGCACACGACCTGCTTCAGCGTGTGCACGACCTCCACCAGGTCTTCCTGCGCCTTCATCACCGCATCGATGTCCTTGTAGGCCGCCGGGGTCTCGTCGATCACGTCCTTGTCCTTGCGGCATTCGACGCCCGCGGTGGCGGCGCGGTGGTCGGCCAGCGTGAAGCGGCGCTTGGCTTCGCCGCGGCTCATGGTGCGGCCGGCGCCATGCGAGCAGCTCTGGAAACTCTCCGGGTTGCCCTTGCCGCGCACGATGTAGCTGCGCGCGCCCATGCTGCCGGGGATGATGCCCAGTTCGCCCTTCTTCGCGCTCACCGCGCCCTTGCGGGTGACATAGACATCGGCGCCGAAGTGCGTCTCCTTCTGCACGTAGTTGTGGTGGCAGTTCACCGCCTCGGTGTGCGACTGGAAGGGCTTGCGGATCACGGTCTTCGCCGCTTCGAGCACGCGGCGCATCATCACCTCGCGGTTGGCCTTGGCGTACTTCTGCGCCCAGCCGACCGCGCGCACGTAGTCGCCGAAATAGCGCGCGCCTTCCTCGAAATAGGCGAGGTCGCGGTCCGGCAGGTTGGCGTTGTTGCGCATCGCGTCCTGCTTCGCCAGCTCGATGAACATCGTGCCGATCGCATTGCCGACGCCGCGCGAGCCCGAATGCAGCATGAACCAGACGCTGCCCTGCTCGTCGAGGCAGACCTCGACGAAGTGGTTGCCGCCGCCCAGCGTGCCCAGGTGCATGTGGTGGTTGGTCTTCGCCAGCTTCGGGTGGTCGCGGCAGAGCTCGGCGAATTCGGGTTCCAGCTGGGCCCAGGCCGTATCGACGGCGCCCGGCGTCTTCTGCCACGCGCCCGGATCGCGTGCGCCCGGGGCGCGGCCATGCGGCACGGCGCGCTCGATCGCCGTGCGCAGCGGTCCCAGGTTGTCCGGCAAGTCTTGCGCGCTCAACGTGGTCTTGCAGGCGATCATGCCGCAGCCGATGTCCACGCCCACGGCAGCCGGGATGATGGCGTGCAAGGTCGGGATCACCGAGCCCACCGTGGCGCCGATGCCGAAGTGCACGTCCGGCATGGCGGCCACGTGCCGGAACACCACCGGCAGCCGGGCCGCATTGGCCAGCTGGCGCCGGGCTTCGTCTTCGACGGGGACGCCGCGCGTCCACATCTTCACCGGCACGCCGCCGGGGGTGTCTTCCTGGATGTAGTCGGGTTGCTTCTGCATGGGGGAGGGATGGGACCCGGCCCGTGTCCAAAAGTTCATGAAAACGGACGATGGAAGCCCCCGAAATGCGGGCGGCGCCGCGGCCTGCCGCTATCATGGCCCGCAGAAGAGAAGGATCTGGAGAGGACCGCGACATGGGGCTGATGGATTTCATCAAGAAGCAATTCATCGACGTCATCCAGTGGACGGAGGACGTCGATGGCGTGCTGAGCTGGCGCTTCCCGATGGCGGGGATGGAAATCCAGTACGGCGCATCGCTGACCGTGCGCGAGTCGCAGATGGCGGTGTTCGTCGACGAGGGCAAGATCGCCGACGTCTTCGGTCCGGGCACCTACACGCTCACCACGCGCACGATTCCCGTGCTGACTTACCTGAAGAACTGGGACAAGCTGTTCGAGTCGCCGTTCAAGAGCGATGTCTACTTCTTCAGCACGCGCCAGCAGGTCGACCAGCGCTGGGGCACGCCCCAGCCCATCACCATCCGCGACAAGGACTTCGGCGCCGTGCGGCTGCGCGCCTTCGGCAACTACGCCTACGACATCGCCGACCCGCGTGCCTTCCACACCAAGATCTCCGGCACCCGCGAGCTGTACACGGTGGCCGAACTGGAAGGCCAGCTGCGCGGGCTGATCCTGCAGCACATCTCCGACGCCATCGCGCAGAGCGGCGTGCCCTTCCTGGACCTGGCGGCCAACCAGGTGGAATTCGCCAACGCGCTGCTGAAGGAGCTGGGGCCCGCCTTCGAGGCGATCGGCCTCAAGCTCGAGGCGATGACCGTGCAGAACCTGTCGCTGCCCGAGGAACTGCAGAAGGTCCTGGACCAGCGCATCGGCATGGGCATGGTCGGCGGCGACATGGGCAAGTTCATGCAGTACCAGACGGCGCAGGCCGTGCCCGAGCTGGCCCGCGCGGCCGGCCAGGGCGGTGGCGGAGTGGCCGGCGATGCCATGGGCCTGGGCGCCGGCCTGGCGCTGGGCCAGGTGCTGGCGAAGAACCTGCAGGAAGGCCTGCAGCAGGGGCCGGCCGCGGCGGTGAAGCCCGAGGAAGTGATGGCCACCCTCGAAAAGCTCGGCGACCTCAAGGCCAAGGGCATCCTCACGCAGGAAGAGTTCGACGCCAAGAAGGCGGAACTGCTGAAGAAGCTCGTGTAAGCGGCCTTGGCGTCGCCCTCGCGTTCCTACACGGCCCCCTGCCCCGGCTGCGGTGCGCCGGTCGAGTTCCGCAGCGCCCAGTCGGCGTTCGCGGTCTGCTCCTATTGCCACAGCGCCGTCGTGCGCGACGGCGAGACGCTCTCGCGCATCGGCAAGGTCGCGGAGCTGTTCGAGGACTTCTCGCCGCTGCAGTTGCAGGCCCGCGGCCGCTGGCACGGCCAGGGCTTCACGCTGGTCGGCCGCCTGCAGTACCGCGGCGGCAGCGGCGCCTGGACCGAATGGCACATGCTGTTCGACGACGGCCGCACCGGCTGGCTGGCGGAGGACAACGGCGGCTACGTCATGGCGCAGCCTTACGTGCCACAGCATCCGCTGCCCGAGCCGCGCTTCCTGCGCCTGGACAGCGCCACCGCGATCGACGGCCACAGCTGGCGCGTGGCCGCCACCGAGCAGGCGGCGCTGGTCGCCGCCCAGGGCGAGCTACCCAAGCTGCCGCCGCTGAACCAGCCCTTCCCGGTGGTGGAGCTGCGCAGCACCGACAACGAGGTGCTGTCGATCGATTGGGGCAGCCAGCCGCCGCAGCTGGCGCTGGGCCGCCCGGTGGCGCTGGAGGAATTGCAGCTCACCGGGCTGCGCGAGGACAGCGCGAAAGAGCTGAAGGGCGGCCGCCAGTTCAACTGCCCCCATTGCGGCGCCACCGTCGACGTGCAGCTGGCCGCCACCAGCAAGAGCATCACCTGCCGCTCCTGCAACGCCATCATCGACCTCCTGCAAGGCACCGGCGGCCAGCTGGCGCACGCGCTGCAGGACGAGCCGGTGCAGCCGCTGGTCCCGCTGGGCGCCAGCGGCCTCCTGCAGGGCGTGCAGTGGCAGGTGGTGGGCTACCAGCACCGCCTGGGCACCGAGCCGGACGACCCGGACGAGCATTTCGGCTGGGACGAGTACCTGCTCTACAACCGCCAGCGCGGCTTCAGCTTCCTGGTCGACACCACCGAGGGCTGGAGCCTGGTGAAGACGGTCACCGGCACGCCGGTGCTGACCGCGGGCGAATCGTGCGCCACCTATCTCGGCACCGTCTACGAGCGCCAGTACGCCTACAAGGCCCAGACCACTTACGTGGCCGGCGAGTTCTACTGGCCGGTGGAACGCGGCCAGGCCACCTGGAACCAGGACTACGCCAAGGGCAAGGGCCTGCTCGCGTCGGAGAAGACGGCGCGCGAAGTCACCTGGTCGATCGGCAGCCAGGTGGAAGCCGACACGGTGGCCAAGGCCTTCGGCCTGGACCGCAAGCTGCTGCAGCGCGGCGGCGACGCCGGCCCGGTGACGCCCAAGGGCACGGGCACCGGCTGTGGCTGCGCCACCATCATCGTGCTGGTCATCCTCGTCATCATCCTGCTCGTGGTGCTGAAGGCCTGCGAGGATGATGGCTGGCGCGGCGGCGGCAGCGGCTACAGCTCTTCGCACCCGAGTTCCAGCAACGGCGGCTGGTCCAGCGGGGGCTCGCACAAATGACTCTTAGGAGGTGACCATGGATCTCGACTGGCTCAAACCGAGCGCCTTCTTCGGCTCCATCGTCTACGCCCTGATCGGCGTGGTGATGTTCTGGGGCAGCTTCGTCCTGATCGACAAGCTCACGCCCTACAAGCTGTGGGAGGAACTGGTGGAGAAGCACAACGTGGCACTGGCCATCGTGGTCGCGGCCATGGCGCTGGGGGTGTCGATCATCGTGGCGGCGGCCGTGCATGGATAGACAGGCCGCGCCGCGCCCGCTGGAAGTGGCGCTGCTCGCCTCGGTGTTCGTGGTCGCCGCCTGCGGCCTGGTGTACGAGCTCGCGGCCGGCGCGCTGGCTTCCTACGTGCTGGGCGACTCGGTGCTGCAGTTCTCCACCGTGATCGGCGCCTACCTGTTCGCGATGGGCGTGGGCTCGTGGCTGTCGCGCTTCTTCGAGCGCCAGCTGCCGGCGCACTTCCTGCGCATCGAACTGCTGGTGGCGGTGGTGGGCGGCGGCCTGCCGGCTGCGCTGTTTCTCACGCATGCCTGGCAGCCGGGCGCCTTCCGCCTGCTGCTGTACGCGCTGGTGCTGGCGGTGGGCACGCTGGTGGGGCTGGAGATTCCGCTGGTGATGCGCATCTTGAAGCGCAACGTCGCGCTGCGCGAGCTGGTCTCGCAGGTCCTCACCTTCGACTACCTTGGCGCCCTCGCCGTTTCCGTGGCCTTCCCGCTGCTGCTGGTGCCGCAGCTGGGACTGATCCGCACCGGGCTGCTGTTCGGGCTGATGAACGCCTTCGTCGCGCTGTGGGCGCTGTGGCTGTTCCGGCACGAGCTGCGGCGCCTCACGGCACATGTTCTCGCCTGCCTGCTGACGCTGGGCGTGCTGGGCGCGGCCTTCGCCGGCTCCGAGCGCATCACTTCGCTGGCCGAAGACCACTTCTACCAGGACAAGATCGTCGTTGCCGAGACTTCGACCTGGCAGCGCATCGTGGTGACGCAGGGCCGCATGGGCATGCGCCTGTTCCTCAATGGCAACCTGCAGTTCGCCCAGTCGGACGAATACCGTTACCACGAGGCGCTGGTGCATCCGGCGATGGCGGCGCACGGCGCGGCCAAGCGCGTCGCGGTGCTGGGTGGCGGCGACGGGCTCGCGGTGCGCGAGCTGCTGCGCTATCCGCAGGTGGAGAGCATCACGCTGGTGGAGCTCGACCCGAACATGACGCGGCTGTTCTCCACCGACCCGCGGCTGGTGGCGCTGAACGGCGGTTCGCTGACTTCGCCCAAGGTGCACATCGTGCATGCCGATGCCTTCCAGTGGCTGCAGCAGGCGCAGGACCCGTTCGACGTGATCGTGGTCGACTTCCCCGACCCGACCAACTTCTCCATCGGCAAGCTGTACACGAACTCCTTCTATGCGCTGCTGGAGCAGCGGCTGGCGGCCAGCGGCTACGCCGTGATCCAGACGACCTCGCCGCTCATCGCGCGCCAGAGTTTCTGGACCGTCGTGAGGACGGTGGAATCGGTGGGGCTCACGGCCTACCCGTACCACGCCAACGTGCCCAGCTTCGGCGAATGGGGCTACGTGCTGGCCAGCCGGCGGCCCTGGCATGCGCCGCAGGCGCTGCCCGAGGGCCTGCGCTTCCTCACGGTGGCTGGCCTGCCCTCGCTGTTCGACTTCCCGCGCGACATGCAACGGGTGCCGGCGGAAGTGAACCGCCTCTCGAACCAGGTGCTCGTGACGACCTACGAGCGCGAGTGGGGCAAGGTCGGACCGTGAGCATCACGCGCCGCGGCGCACTGTTTGCGGGGGCCGCGGCGCTCGCCGGCTGCGAGCGCCCGCCCGAGGTCACCGGCGGCTTCGCCGGCGCCAGCTTCACGCGCGGCCACGTGTTGCGCGACCTGAAGAGCGCGCCGGAGCCGGCCGTCTCGCGCCGGGCCGACGTCGTGATCGCCGGCGCGGGCATCGCCGGCCTGGCCGCCGCTCGTGCATTGCGCCAGCGCCATGTCGAGGATTTCGTGCTGCTGGATCTCGAGGACCAGCCCGGTGGCAATGCGCGCGGCTCGCAAGTGAAGGGCATCGGCTGCCCGCTGGGTGCGCACTACCTGCCGGTGCCTTCCGACGATGCCCCGGAGGTGCAGCAGCTGCTGGAGGAACTGGGACTGCGCAAGCGCGTCGCCGGCCGCTGGCAGTACGACGAACGCCACCTGTGCCACGCGCCGCAGGAGCGCCTGTTCTTCCAGGGCAGCTGGCAGGACGGCCTGCTGCCCCTGAACGGCGTCGGCGCGTCGACGCTGGCGCACTACCAGCGCTTCGCGTGCGAAGTGGAGGCGGCGCGCAAGACCGGCGCCTTCCGCATCCCGCAGCGCAGCCACGTGGGCCTGCGCGCCTGGGACGGCGAGACTTTCGCGCAATGGCTGGACCGGCAGGAACTCACCGACCCGCAGCTGCGCTGGTACCTGGACTACTGCTGCCGCGACGACTTCGGCGCCGGGCTCTCGACGGTCGCGGCCTGGGCGGGCCTGCACTACTTCGCCGCGCGCCACGGCTTCCATCCGCCGGGCGCGGACGAAGGCGGCGAGCGCGAGCAGCTGCTCACCTGGCCCGAGGGCAACGGCTGGCTGGTGAATGCGCTGGCCGCGCCACTGGGCGACCGCTTCCGTGGCGGCCAGCTGGTGCTGCGCATTTCGGAGCGGCCGAACGGCGTGGCGGTGGACGTGCTGGACACCCAGGCGCAGCGCGTGGAGCGCTGGCTGGCACAGCGTTGCATCGTCGCGCTGCCCGCCTTTGTCGCGGCCCGCGTCGTCGAGTCGCCGCCGGCGCCGTTGCAGGCGCTGGCCGCCCGCACGCGCTATGCGCCCTGGGTGGTCGCCAACCTGCACTTGTCAGGGCCGCTCGCCGAAGCGCCGGGCATGCCGGCCTGCTGGGACAACGTCCTGTACGGCGCCGGCAGCCTGGGCTACGTGGTCGCCACCCACCAGGACCTGAACCCCGTGCCCGGGCCCACCGTGCTTACCTGGTACTGCGCACCCGGCGAGGCTGCGCGGCCGGAGCTGCTTTCCGCGCCGTGGACCCAGTGGCGCGACCGCATCTTGGAGGAGCTCTCGGTGCCGCATCCAGACCTGCGTGCCAGGCTCACCCACGTGGAGGTCGCGCGGCATGGGCATGCGATGCCCATTCCCGTGCCGGGGGCCATCAGTGCATGGACTGCGCCGCCGGATTCGGCGCGGATGCAGTACGCGCACGGCGATTGGGCGGGCTATTCGATCTTCGAGGAGGCGTTCACCCTCGGGCACCGCGCCGGCGCGCGAAGCTAGTGACCAAGCCGCCCGTGCGCCTGTGCTTCGCGGGCCAGCACGGAGCTGAAAGTCCCGAGCGCTTCCTTGTGCAGCAAGCGCTTGATCTCGCCGACGACGGTGGGGTCGGCCTGCGCCAGCTGCGTGGCGATGGCGAGCGCTTCCTCCCGCGCGTCCTCCGCCAGCTTCCACACGAGCCCCCAGCGTTCCGCCTCTTCGGCGGTAAGGGGCTGCCCAAGCAGCAGCGCACCCTTGGCGCGCGCGAGGCCCACCTTGCGCGGCAACAGCGCGAACACGCCGCCGGTGCCGAACAGGCCGACGTTCACCTCAGGCAGCTGGAAGCGCGCATCGCGCGCCGCCACCACGATGTCGCAGGCGAGCAGCAGCTCCAGGCTGGCGCCGACGGCCCAACCCTGGCAGGCGGCGACCACCGGCTTCGCGCCATCGACCCAGGCCGCGGCCAGCTGCTGCAGCACTGCCACGAATTCCGGCGTGGGCGGCTCGTCGCGGTCCTTGCCGGCGCAGAAGGCACGGCCTGCTGCGGTGAGGAACAGCACGCGCACGGACTCGTCTTCCTGCGCGGCGCACACGGCCTCCAGCAGCGCGGAAGCGAGCGGTTGCGTGAGCGCATTCAGGCGCTCGGGGCGGTCGAGACGGAGCTCGCACACGCCCGGGGCCGGGGTGAGGCGAGTGAGCATGCCGGGAGCCGCGGTGCGCCTTGCGGGCTCTCCGCGGCCGGTGGGTTACTGGTAGGTGTCCGAAGAGACGCCGGTCGTGTCCGAATGGCAGTTGCCTGGCAGCGCATTGCGCACCGGCTGCCAGTCGGAGCCGCAGGTCCAGCCGCGCACGCTCTTGCCCAGGTCGTTGGGCGTGGTCATGAACCCGCCGTCGACACGGGTCGGGATCAGGTAGATGTGCCGGCCGTCCACCAGGCCGTCCAGGTTCTGGATCGTCACCTGGATCACGCCGTTCGAGGAGGTCTTCACCGAGCTGGCGTAGTTGGTGCCGGCGGTCGGGCTTTCGCAGCCCCAGCTGCCGGGGTTGGGCGCACTATCGCGCACCAGGTAGTTTTCGCTGACCGCCGTCTTGCAGTTGGTGCCGGCCATGACGACTTCGGAAATGCGCGCCCTGCGGGTGTAGTCCCGCATCTGCGCCAGCGCGATCGACGACAGGACGGCAAGGATGCACATGCTGATGATCAATTCGACCAGCGTGAACCCCTGCTGCCGCTTTTGCTTGAACCCTACCTTGCTTTTCATGACTTCACCTCGCGAGGTAACTCAAGGCAACTGCCGTGCCAAGCAGTTCCTGTGCAGTAAGTCACGCCCGGCGGGCTCCCAATTGACATTTTGTGGCAACTTGGGAGTTTTGGGTGCCGAAATTTGAGCCTAAAGCCTGAACGACAGCAGGGGTGCTTAGGGAGGGGGATTAAGGGGCGCCGGGCGGCACCGCGCGGCTAGCCGCGCATCAAGGCTTCGATCTCGTCGGCCTTCACCGGCACGCCGCGGGTGATCAGGTCGCAGCCGGTGGCCGTGACGATGGCGTCGTCCTCGATGCGGATGCCGATGTTGTGGAACTGCTCCGGCACGCCAACGCCTGGGCGCACGTAGATGCCCGGCTCGATGGTCAGCACCATGCCCGGCTGCAGGATGCGGCTCGGACGGTTCTTGATGACCTCGCCCGAAAGCGGGTCGCGCCGTTCGCTGACCTCGCCCGCCTGCCCCGGCTCGACGTAGCTGCCGGCGTCGTGGACGTCCATGCCCAGCCAGTGGCCGGTGCGGTGCATGTAGAAGGGGAAATAGGCGCGCTGCTCGATCACGTCTTCCAGCGAGCCGACCTTGTCGCGATCCAGCAGGCCGACGTCCAGCATGCCCTGCGCCAGCACCTTCACGGCCGCCTCGTGCGGGTCGGTGAAGCGGGCGCCCTGCCGGGTGGCGGCCGCGGCCGCTTCCTGCGAAGCCAGCACGATGTCGTACAGCGCGCGCTGCGGGCCGGTGAACTTGCCGTCGGCCGGGAAGGTGCGGGTGATGTCGCTGGCATAGCCATCGAGCTCGCAGCCGGCGTCGATCAGCACCAGCTCGCCGGCGCGCACGGGCGCCACGTCGGCGCGGTAGTGCAGCACGCAGGCGTTGGCGCCGGCGGCCACGATGGAGCCGTAGGCCGGGTACTGCGAGCCGCCTGCGCGGAATTCGTGCAGCAGTTCGGCGTCCAGGTGGTACTCGCGCACGTCGCGGCCTTCGCGCAGCATGCGGGCGCTGGTCTGCATGGCCCGCACGTGGGCGCGCGCGCTGATGGCGGAGGCGCGGCGCATGATGTCCTGCTCGTGGGCGTCTTTCACCAGGCGCATCTCGTCGAGGACGGCGCACAGGTCACGCTGCTGCTCCGGGCACAGCGCGCCATAGCGCACGCGGGCCCGCACCTGGTTCAGCCAGCCGGCCACCCGCTGTTCCAGCCCGGTGTGGGTGGCGAAGGGGAACCAGACCGTTTCCTGGTTTTCCAGCAGCTTGGGCAACTGCGCGTCCAGTTCGCTGACGGGAAAGGCGGCGTTCACGCCCAGCGCGCCGACCGCGGCCTCGGGGCCCAGGCGATAGCCGTCCCAGATCTCCCGTTCCAGGTCCTTGGGCTGGCAGAACAGCGTGCTGCGGCCGTCGCCGGTGACCACCAGCCACGCGTTCGGCTCGGTGAAGCCGGTCAGGTAGTAGAAGTAGCTGTCGTGCCGGAACAGGAAGTCGGAGTCGCGGTTGCGCTGCCGCTCCGGCGCCGTGGGGATGAGGGCGATGCCGTTGGCCCCGAGTTGGGCCGCCATGCGGGCGCGGCGCTGGGCGTAGACCGAGGTGGGAACGGTGGTGTTCATGGACGTGATTGTGGCGGTTCCGCCCGGTGGGCGGGTGCCCCGCGATGGCCCTGCTGGGCCTTGCGCACCTGGGCCGCCAGCTCGCCCCAGCCGGCTTCGGCGAGCGCATCGGACAGCCTGCGCGGCTCGAGGCCGGACGGCGCCTGCGGATGCTCCACCCGATCCAGCTGCGCCGGGCTGAGGCCACGCACGAAATCCTCGGCCTGGGCGGCGCCGGCGAAGTTCCACCAGCGCGACGGATCCTCCGGCAGCAGGCCGAAATCCAGCTCCGGTCCCAGGACGGCGCGCGCCGCCGGCAGGTTCAGCGAGGCGGCGCCGGCACTCCAGCCGGGCGGGAAGTTGTCGCCCGGAATAGGCTCCAGGCTGCGCGGCAAGGCCTGGTTGACGTCGGCGCCCGGGGGCAGCAGCAGGTGCAGCAGTTCCGCCGCATCCGCGGACAGCGGCTGGGCGTCGCGTTCCGCCTTGCGCAGCACGTACATCCAGGGCAGCGCGCCCTGGCGGTCGGGGCGCTGCAGGGCCTGCTGCACGGCGTCGGGCCGTGCACGTTGCACCAGTTCGCGGGCGGTGGCCAGGTCGTGGCGCATGGCGGCCCAGTGGAACAGGTTGCGGCCCTGGCGGTCGACGGCACGCAGGTCACTGCCCGGCGCCAGCAGGCGCGGCAGCACCTCGGCCGGCCGGTTGGGGTCGCGCGCGTAGGCAGCGTCCAGGCCGGCGAAGGTGGCGGCGTCGGCGGCGGCGGGGTCCTTCTGCAGCAGCAGGCGCACCATCTCCCAGTTCTGCTGGGCGGCGGCCACGGCCACCGCGGAATACGGTCCGTCCAGGTCGCGCACGCGGGCGCCGCGGGCGAGCAGCTGGCGCGCCAGCGCCAGGTCGTTGTTGCGGGCGGCGCAGGACAGCGCGCTGCGCGGCTTGCGCCGGTCGCCGTTGCTGGCCATCACCACCAGGCCCGGGCGCAGCGTCGGCTGGGTTTCCAGCACCCAGGCCGCGGCCTCCTTCTGGTAGTTGCAGGCGGCGCAGGCCAGCAGCCGCATGTGGTCGACGTCCTGCGGCACGCCCAGCCACTCCAGCCGGCCGGCGCGTTCCAGGTCGCCGTTGCAGCCCGCGACGATGTAGCCGGCGCGCAGCCGCTGTTCCAGCACGTTCGGGTCGAGGATGGGACCGAAGCGGTGGCCGGTGTCGCCGTGCATGCGGTCCAGCGTTTCGGTTGCCGTCACATAGGCCGGATCGTGCGCCAGGTACCAGTCCGCCAGCGGCAGCCGCGCGAGATAGGCCGCGCCGGCCAGCGCAGCGAACACGCCCGTGATGCGCAAGGTGGACCCGATCCAGCTCAGGCGCGCCTTGGGCTTGCGCCCGCGGCGCGGTCGCCGCGGGATCACCATGGGCCGGGTCGGCACGTAGAAGCGCGGCCCTTCGGAATCCATCGTCGTCGCCTGGGTGCTGTTCGCGGCGGAGCTGTTGTCGCTCTCGACGTCCTGCAGGCGCCCGGCGGAGCGCAGCACAGCGCCTGTGCAAGTGATGGCCGCCAGCAGGGCCAGCAGCGCCATCAGCAGGTCCAGCGCGATCCAGGCCAGCAAGGGCGGGTCCGGCAGGACGCGATCGACCAGGCGCAGCAGGGCGCAGGCGCCCCAGCCGATGGCCAGCGCCACCGGCAGCACGAGGAAGCGGCGCGGCCGGCGCGTGACGCGCAGGAAGGCCCGGATCTCCTCGCCCTCGTAGTGCGCGGCCAGCGCGGTGCGCGTGAACAGCGTCAGGGCCGCCAGTCCCAGCACGACGGAGCAGGCGAAGGCGAACACCCAACCCGCCCAGCCGTGGTCCAGCCAGGGCACGAAGGACAGTCCCGCCAGCAGCAGGGCCGAGCCGACCAGCGGCACCGCCCACAGCAGGTACTGGGTGAATGGAGGCTCTTCGTCCACTTGGGGCGGTGGCAGCGCCATGTGTTCGGGCAGCACCAGCGAGACCGCCGGGATCAGCACCCAGCAGGCCCAGGGCACCAGGAAAGCGGAGGCGACCGCGAAGATGGCGGGGCCGGCGAGCAGCAGGGCGACCAGCGGCGCCGGCACCTGGCCTTCTTCGGTGAGGTCGAACAGGATGCGGCCGGCCAGGAACAGCAACAGCACGGCCAGCGCATAGCCGAAGGAGACGCGGGAGAAGAACAGGCGCCGGGCGACCACCCACACAAGGTCCCAGCGCAAAGCGACCCGCGGACTGGCCCGCAGGCTGGCGCCCAGGTCGCTCCAGCTCACCATGCTTGTTGTTCCCTCATTTCCGGCGGGCATGCCGTCTCCCGCCGCCGCCCTCCAGCTGAACTATAGGGTTCAGTGGCGGTTGAGGAAATCCAGGCGTTGCGGCGTCCCCACGTCGGTCCAGGGGCCGGTGTAGAGCTCGGCGCTGACCAGCTCCTGACCGATGGCCTGGCGCAGCAGCGGCGCGAGCGCCACCTTCAGGCCCTGCGGGTTGCCGGCGGGCAGGCCGGCGAAGAGTTCGTGGCGGAACAGGCCGGTGGTGGAGTAGGTGTGGCGCTGCGGCGCTTCATTGAGCGCCAGGCCGTCGGCGGACAGGCCGAAGTCGCCCTTGGGGTTGTGCTCCGGGTTGGGCACGAGGAACAGGTGGGCCAGCTTGCCGGAGGAGGCGAAGCGCGCCAGCTTGACATGCTCGAAGCGGAAGCCGGGCATGTAGACGTCGCCTGCCACCAGCCAGAAGGGGTCGTCCAGCACGGGCAGGGCGCGGGCGATGCCGCCGGCCGTCTCCAGCGCGCCACCGAAGTCGCGGCCTTCGTGGGAGTACTGGATCCGCAGGCCTTCCGCGGCTTCGCCATAGTGCTGTTCGATCTGTTCGCCGAGCCAGGCGGTGTTGATCACGACCTCGCTGAATCCGCCCTGGGCGAACGCTTCGAGGTGCCATCCGAGCAGCGGCTTGCCTTTCACTTGCAGCAGCGGCTTGGGACAACTGTCGGTGAGCGGGCGCATCCGCTCCCCCCGCCCCGCCGCGAGGATCATCGCCTGCGCTTTCATCATGCTTCTTCTTCCCCGCGATCGAGCGAGCGCTGCTCCGTCCATTCCGGCTGGAACCGGTTCACCAGCGCGAACATCAGCCCGCGTGCCTTGGCCGTGTGGTCGCCGCTGAAGTTGCAGACGTAGACGTCGCAGGTGACGGCTTTCTCCTCGGGCCAGGTGTGCAGGCAGACGTGCGATTCGGCCAGCAGCACGGTGGCGGTGACGCCACCCTTGCCCTTGGCTGTGGCCGGAAAGGCGTGGAACAACTGGTTGACGGCCTGCAGGCCGACGGCCTGCACGGCGGCCACGCACCATGCGCCCAGCTTCTGCGGATCCGTCAGCCACGCTTCGTCGCAGCGGCAGCGGTACAGGTCGGCGGTGAGGTGCAGGCCCTTCATGGCCTGAATGTAGGGCATCCAGGGGGCATGGCCTGTGGGAAAAGGCACGGTCCGGGGTCCAAGTAAAATCGCGGGTTTCCCCTGACCTACCCCCGGAGCAGCCCCCGATGTCCAACGATTCCCTGATGGCAAATGCGATCCGCGCGCTTGCCATGGATGCCGTGCAACAAGCGAACTCGGGCCACCCCGGCGCGCCCATGGGCATGGCGGACATCGCCGAAGCTCTGTGGCACCGCCACCTGCGCCACAACCCCGCGAACCCCAAGTGGTTCGACCGCGACCGCTTCGTGCTGTCCAACGGCCACGCGTCGATGCTCCTTTACGCGCTGCTGCACCTGACCGGCTACGACCTGCCGATCGGCGAGCTCAAGGGCTTCCGCCAGCTGCATAGCAAGACCCCCGGCCACCCCGAAGTGGACGTCACCCCCGGCGTCGAGACCACCACCGGCCCGCTGGGCCAGGGTGTCACCAATGCCGTGGGCTTTGCGCTGGCCGAGAAGCTGCTGGCTGCGGAATTCAACCGCGACGGCCACAGCATCGTCGACCACCACACCTACGTGTTCCTGGGCGACGGCTGCCTGATGGAAGGCATCAGCCACGAAGCCTGCGCCCTGGCTGGCGCCTGGAAGCTGAACAAGCTGGTCGCCGTCTACGACGACAACGGCATCTCCATCGACGGCCAGGTCGCGCCCTGGTTCATCGACAATACGCCGGAGCGCTTCCGCGCCTATGGCTGGAACGTGATCGGCCCGGTGGACGGCCACGACATCGAAGCGATGGACCGCGCCATCGCCGACGCCAAGAACAGCGCCGACAAGCCGACGCTGATCGTCGCCAAGACGCAGATCGGCAAGGGTTCGCCGAACCGCGCCAACACCGCCAAGGCCCACGGCGAAGCGCTGGGCGCCGAGGAAGTGGCGCTGACGCGTACCGCCATCGGCTGGGAGCACGCGCCCTTCGAACTGCCGCAGGCCGTCTACGAAGAGTGGGATGCCCGCGCCAAGGGCGACACGCTGGAAAGCGAGTGGAACGGGCGCTTCGCCGCCTACCGCGCTGCCTTCCCCGAACTGGCCGCCGAATTCACGCGCCGCATGAAGGGCGAGCTGCCCGCCAACTTCGCCGACATCGCCGCCGACATGACGACGGCCGCCCATGCGAAGGCCGAGACCGTGGCGAGCCGCAAGGCCTCGCAGCTGGCGCTGGAAGCGCTGACCGCTGCCCTGCCCGAGATGCTGGGCGGCTCGGCCGACCTGACCGGCTCCAACCTCACCAACACCAAGAGCACGCTGCCGCTGCGCTTCGACCAATCGGGCGACGTCGTCAAGACGGATGGCAAGATCGGCCGCCACATCAACTACGGCGTGCGCGAGTTCGGCATGGCCGCCATCATGAACGGCGTCGCCCTGCACGGCGGCTTCATTCCCTACGGCGGCACCTTCCTCACCTTCAGCGACTACAGCCGCAACGCCATCCGCATGGCGGCGCTGATGAAGCGCCGCGTGATCCACGTGTTCACGCACGACTCCATCGGCCTGGGCGAAGACGGCCCGACGCACCAGTCGATCGAGCACGCCGCCAGCCTGCGCCTGATCCCGAACCTGGACGTCTGGCGTCCGGCCGACACGGCCGAAACGGCCATCGCCTGGACCGTGGCACTGGAAAACCAGGACCGCCCGACCGCGCTGCTGCTGTCGCGCCAGAACCTGCCCTACGCGCCGAAGGCGGCGCTGGAGCCCATCACCCGCGGCGGCTATGTGCTGGCCGAGCCGCGCGAAGTGGGCGCGAAGAAGCGCACGCAGGCGGTGATCATCGCCACCGGCTCCGAAGTGCAGCACGCGCTGAAGGCGCAGGAGCTGCTGGCCGCCGACGGCATCGCGGTGCGTGTGGTCTCCATGCCCAGCACCACCACCTTCGACCGCCAGGACCGCGAGTACAAGGAAAGCGTGCTGCCCACTGGCATCCCGCGCATCGCCGTCGAGGCAGGCGTGACGGACGGCTGGTGGAAGTACGGCTGCGCCGCGGTGGTGGGCATCGACCACTACGGCGAGTCGGCTCCGGGCAATGTCCTGTTCAAGCTCTTCGGCTTCACGCCGGAGAATGTGGCTGATACCGTGCGCGCCGCCCTGCAGCGCGCCTGACGAGGTTTCTTAGTTCATCCAGGAGATAGTGCAATGGCGATCAAGGTAGGCATCAATGGCTTCGGCCGCATCGGCCGCAACGTGCTGCGCTCGGCGGTGCAGAACTTTTCCGACATCGAGATCGTTGGCATCAACGACCTGCTGGAGCCGGACTACCTGGCGTACATGCTGCAGTACGACTCGGTGCACGGCCGCTTCAAGGGCACCATCGCCGTCGACGGCAACACGCTGATCGTCAACGGCAAGAAGATCCGCCTGACCGCGGAGAAGGACCCCGCGAACCTGAAGTGGAACGAAGTCGGCGCCGACGTCGTCATCGAGTCCACCGGCATCTTCCTGACCAAGGAAGGCGGCCAGAAGCACATCCAGGCCGGCGCGAAGAAGGTCATCCTGTCCGCCCCGTCCAAGGACGACACGCCCATGTTCGTGTTCGGCGTGAACCACGAGAAGTACGCCGGCGAGGCCGTCGTCTCCAACGCCTCCTGCACGACCAACTGCCTGGCCCCGCTGGCCAAGGTGCTGAACGACAAGTGGGGCATCAAGCGCGGCCTGATGACCACCGTGCACGCCGCCACCGCGACGCAGAAGACCGTGGACGGCCCGTCCAACAAGGACTGGCGCGGCGGCCGCGGCATCCTGGAAAACATCATCCCCTCCTCCACCGGCGCGGCCAAGGCGGTGGGCGTGGTGATCCCCGAGTTGAACAAGAAGCTGACCGGCATGTCCTTCCGCGTGCCGACCTCCGACGTCTCCGTGGTCGACCTGACCTGCGAGCTGGAAAAGCCGGCCACCTACGCCGAGATCTGCGCCGAGATGAAGGCCCAGAGCGAAGGCAAGCTGAAGGGCATCCTGGGCTACACCGAAGACAAGGTGGTCGCCACCGACTTCCGCGGTGACGCCCGCACCTCCATCTTCGACGCCGACGCCGGCATCGCGCTGGACGGCACCTTCGTCAAGCTGGTGAGCTGGTACGACAACGAGTGGGGCTACTCGAACAAGTGCCTCGAGATGGTCCGCGTCGTCGCGAAGTAAGCGCAGTCGCTTCGACGATCCAAACGCGCCTTCGGGCGCGTTTTTCGTTGCCGCGGCACCTCCTGAACTTTCTGTCTAGGTGGTCAAACCTCTGGACACGCTGGTTCCCAATGCTTACAAACGGGGACTTCGAAGAAGGCAGGGAGCGGACATGGAAGGCATGAAGTCGGTTCGGGGCGGCGCCCGGGCATGAGCCTTCGCGACGATTCCGCGCGACCGGCCCCGGCGGCAGAGGGCTGGTTGCTGGCGCTGACTGCGTCGGGCTCGCAGCTGACGTGCTTCCTCAGCGACGGCTTCAGCCGCTTCCGCCACGCCGCCGCTGCGTGGCCGCCGGTGCCAGGCGCGCCCGCGCTGCCGGCCCCGCTGCTGCGGGACATCGCGGACGGAACCCACGTTGCACTGCGGCTGCAGCTGGATGCCTCACTCGACGCCTGGCCCTGGGAAAGCGAACTGGACGCCGCCCGCGCGGGGCTGCGGGTGTCCCGCTATCTCGGCGCCAGCGCATCCGCCTCGAACGACGCCACCCCGGTGATGCTTGGCGCCCGCGGCGGCAAGGACGCCGGCTGGGTGCACGGGAGCAGCGAGCCGTTCGCGCAGGCAGTGGCCTTGCAGGAGGATGGTGGGGCGCTGGTCGTCGTCTCGCAGGAAGTCGAAGCGGCTCGTGCGGAGCGGTTCCGCGCGCAGGTGCTGGCGCACTGGGGGCCGCAGCCGTCGTTGTCGCAGGCCGCGGTGGAGGCCGCTGACGCGGCAGGCCTCACCCGTGCCGAATGGCGGCTGTATGGCGAGGCGCGCTTCGTCCCCGGCGGACCCGCGGACGAGGAATGGCGCCAGGTCAGCAGCGTGAGCATCGACCTGGTGAAGTCGACGGGCCTGCTCAAGGAATGGGGCGCCGAGCGCTACGCGCGCAAGCACGGCGACTTCTACCAGCACTGCCGCGAGGTCGTCGAGGCCCACCACGGGCGCGTCGACGACCCGCAGGGCGACGACGGGCTGATGGCCTACTTCGGCCTGCAGGAGGCGCGCGAGGATGCCGCCACGCAGGCCGTGCGGGCAGCCTGGGAGCTGGCGGCGCGGGCGCCGGCCCTGGGCTTCGGCGTGCGCATCGGCATCACCACGGGCCGCGTCGCGGTCCGCAACGGACTGCCCTTCGGAGACCTGATCCACCTGGCTGCGCGCCTGCAGCGCGTCGCGACGGTGAACGGCATCGTGGTGTCCGATGCCACGCACGGCCTGCTGGCGCGGGGCGTGGTGTGCGAGAGCCTGCCGGAGCCGCTGCACCTGGATGGCTTCGACGAACCGCAACAGGCCTGGCGGGTGGTGCAGCTGGAGGCGCCCCCCGGTGGCTTCCGGCAACGGGAAGGGCTGGGCGCCTTCGTCGGCCGCCAGCAGGAGCTGGCCGTGCTGAAGGAAGCCTGGTTCGTGGTGCGCGCCACCGGACGCGCGCAGTTCCGCTGCGTGGTTGGCGAGCCGGGCATCGGCAAGACGCGGCTGCTGCAGGAGTTCGAGCGCGAGCTGCGCCGCGCCGGCGAGGCGGTCGCCGTCGTCACCGTCACCGGCCACCAGGAGCTGCAGTCCAGCGCCTTCGCGGCGCTGGCCAAGGCCTTTGCGGACTCGCCGCTGGCGCAGCTGGCCGGGCTGCTGCCGGGGGCCAAGGCGATCGCGGGGCGGCCGCGCGATCGCAACGAGACGCTGCGGCGCCTCGTGGAAGGCTGCTTGCGCAGCGCTGGCGAGACGCCGCTGTGCCTGGTCGTCGACGATGCCCAGTGGCTCGATCCGTCGACGATCGATTTCGTCGAGCGGCTGCGCCTGGCCGCGGAACAGGTTCCGCTGCTGTCGGTAGTGAGCTTGCGCGAGGAAGCGCGCGGCCTGTTGCGCGGCCTCGATGCGCAGAAGGCGATCACCCTCGCCGCCCTCGCGCCACGCGAGGCGCTGGACCTGATCGGTTCGCTGCCGGCTGCGCGCCTGCTGTCCCCCGACATCCGCCAGTTCGTCGCCGAGCGCACCGGCGGCATCCCGCTGTTCGTCGAGGAAACGGTGCGGATGATCGGGCAGCTGCAGGACGGCGCGTTGAACGGCATTCCCGCCACGCTGGAGGGCCTGCTGACCGCGCGCCTGGACGCGCTGGGCCCCGCCAAGCCGCTGGCGCAGATCGCTTCCGTCCTGGGCGTGGAGTTCCCGCTGGCCCTGTGGGAGGCGATGCTCGCGGATGAAGAGCCGTGGATCCAGCGGGCGAGCACGCAGGAAACCTGGCAACGGCTGGTGGACGCAGGCCTGATGGTGGTGGAGCCTTCCGATGTGCCCCGCTGCCGCTTCCGCCACGCCTTGATCCGCGATGCTGCCTACAACTCGCTTTGGAGCACGGACCGCATGCGCCTGCACGCGGTGGCGGCGCGGGTGCTGCAGGCCCATTCGCCCGATGGCGCGACCGCCCTGCGCGCGCACCACCTGGCCGAAGCGGGCGAGCGCGAAGCCGCGTGCGCGGCGTGGGCGCAGGCCGCGCGCGAGGCGGCCGCGGCGGGCGCCGACCGTGAAGCGCTGCTGCTGTCGCAGCGGGCGCTGGACACCTTGCAGGAGCTGCCCGCGACGCCGGCAACGCGCGGCCAGGCGCTGCAGCAGCACCTGCTGCAGGCCGCGCGCCACATCGCGCTGGATGGTTACGGCGCCAACAGCGTGGAAGCGGCCTACCTGCGCGCTGCGGCGCTGTGCACGGACGACGAGGACGAGGGCGTGCGGCTGCGCGTGGAGCTGGGGCTGGAGGCCTGCTACGCGATGCGGGGCGACCTGGCCCGGGCCAAGGAGCTGGCGGAATCCGCGGTGCGCCGGACCTCGTGGGACGCCAACCTGCGCTACGCGCTGCAGGCGCGCTGGGCCTGGGGCAACGTCGTCTTCCACCTGGGCGACATCGTCGGCGCGCTGGCCATGGGCGAGGAGTGCCTCGCGCGCTACGACCCCGCGCTGCACCACCGGGGCGCCGTGCAGGACCCGGCCATCATGTTCCTCTGCTACGGCGGCTGGGGCGCGTTCCAGCAAGGGCGTGGCGATGCGGCCTACCTCTTGATCGGCCGCGCGCTCGAACTGGCGCGCACACTCGATCACCAGTTCAGCCAGGCCATCGCCTACGGATTCGCCGCCAGCGTGTCGATGTTCTGCGGCGACCACGAGGAGGGCCTGCAGCACGCGGAGGAAGCGATCCGCCGCTGCAGCGCCAAGGATTTCCAGGCCTGGCTGGCGCACGCGCAGGTGATGCGGGGCCGCGTGCGCGCAGCGCTCGGCGAGGTGCGTGCCGGCCTGGACGACATGGAGGAAGGGCTGGCGCTGTGGACGGCGACCGGCGCGCGCATCACCGCCGCCACCTACCTGGCGCTGCAGGCGGAGGTCTGGCTCGAACAGGGCGAGCCCGAGACCGCCTTGCGCAAGGTGACGCTGGCGCAGGAGATCGCGCGCCAGCACGGCGAGCGCTATTACGAGGCGGAGCTGCTGCGGCTGCGCGGCGCCGCGCAGTGGCAGCTGCGATCGAGTCCGGCCCATGCGAGCGTGGCGGAAGGCTTGCTGCGCCAGGCGCTGGAACTGGCACGCCAGCAACGCAACCTGGGCCTGGCCTTGCGCGCCGCCCTGGCCCTGGGCCAGGCCTGGGCGGAATCACATCGCGTGGAGCAAGCCATCCCCCTGCTGGATGAAGCCATGGCCGCGGTGCCCGGCCACACTCGCACCCGCGACTACCGGGCTGCGCAGGACGCGCGCCGCGCCTGGGCCGGGAGCGATCGACAACAACAAGAGGGCTGAAGCATGCAACGGTTTGTCCGTCCGAAGTTCAATCCCGCGGAGTTGAACAACAAGAACCTCGAACAACAGGCGCGGCTGGTGTTCGACTGGTGGTGCGACGACGACGACCGCGAGGCTTACCTGAAGTCCCTCGGTACGGGCATCGGGTGGATCGCCAGTCGCGCGCATGTGCAGGACGACCCGGCGCCACCGCGGTCGCAGCCCGTGCCGCAAGGCCACGCGAAGGTGGCGCTGATCGTCGATCCGGCGGAAGTCGACAAGGCGCTGGTGGACACGCAGGCTTACAGCAACATCCCTTATGCGGAGCTGGGTGGCGGTGGCTTCATGCTGGCGATCGACCCCGCGCCCGCCGGCCCGGGCGTGACGGACTGGCATGGCGAGCAGCGCAAGTTCGCATCCACCTGGCTTGGCGCCTTCAATTCCACGCAGCTGGAAAAGGTGGCGGAACTCGCCGTGGAGCAGGCCGCCGTTGTCAGCCTCGCCGGTTCGCAGTTCGACCTGGCCGAATACGCGCAGCAGGCGGCCTTGCGCTATTTCGGCCTGCTTTTCGGCTTCGGCACGGCCGACCATCCCTTGCTGGAAGCCGCCGCGGCGCGCGGCTACAAGGCGCTGCAATACCAGATCGTCGGCCGCCACTTCGTGTCCGACCCCACGATCGTTCCGCAGGCGCAGGCGGCCATGGGGATGCTGGCGGCACGGACCTCCTCGCTGATCGACGAGTACGCCACGCTGGCGCGCGCGCCGCGCCGCCCGACCCGGCCCGGAGTGACGAGGCCCTCGGACACCTGGCCCACTGGCGTCCAGCCCTGGAGCGAGCTTGGCCTGAGCAGCCTGGGCGATCCGCTGCTGCGGACGGCGCCCGCAGCCGGCGGCGCTGTGTTCAGTGGGCAGGACCTGTGCACCATCGTGGCGGGACTGCTGGTGGGCATGGTCGGCAATGTGCAGACGGCGGTGTGCCTGATGGTCCAGGACCTCATGAAGAAGGAGCCGCAGCAGCAGACGCTGGGTGATGTGCGCAAGCTCCTGGCAAAACATCCACCGGTGCCCTTCCTGCCGCGCCGGACGTTGAAGATCGTTGGCAACGTTCCACAGGACACCGACTGCATTCTGGCTCTGCGTCCCCGCCAGGATCATGAAGGCTGCCCTTGGGGCCAGGTGCCCAAGGGGGACGCTGCCCATGCCTGCCTGGGCCAGGCGTTCGTCGAACCCCTGCTGGTGGCGATCGTCAACCACGTGCTCTCGCTGCGCGGCCTCGACCAGGTGCGGGACGGCGTCACCGGGGAGGTGCTGAAGCCGGAACGCCTGTGGGGCTTCGGTTGCACGCGCTACCCGCTGCGCTATCGCCGGGACAAGGTGCGGACGCGGCAGCCGCTGATCGTGACCATGCCGATCAAGGCGCCGATCGCGGAAAACGCGGCTCGCCTGCGCGCCGTCATCCGGTCCGCCGCGCCCCGCATCGACAGCGTGCTGCTCGGTTCGAGCATGGTGCAGGTGGCATGGTTCGAGTTCCTCGCGGGCGACACGCTGCTCACCCTGCACACCGTCTACGACGGCGACTTCGATTCCTACATCCTGCACTTCGCCGAAAGCGCGGGTGAATTGTTCGACCAGATCTTCGAGTGCATCGAGGGCGCGCCGCCGATGCCGGTGGCGGACTACCCGTTCGAGTTCGTCGAGACCGTCCGCCGCTTCAACCGCCCGCCGGCGGCCAACTACTTCTTCAGCCGGGTGTAGTTCGCATGGACTTGAATTCAAGCAACGTCCAGTCCATCCTGCTGCGCCCCGTGGCCGCGAAGGCCGTGGTGCATCTGCTGCTGCGGGTGACGCCCACCCGCGGCGCCGACGCCCGGGATGCGCTGAAAAACCTGCTGCAGGCCGCACCGCTGACGACGGGCGAAGACCAGGCGGCAGCCGCCGTGCATTGTTCCGTGGGATTCACCTATCGCGGGCTGGAAGCGCTCGAGATGCCGCGGGACTACCTGCGCATCTTTGCGCTGCTCGCGCGCGCGTTTCGCGACGGCGCGCCGCAGCGCGCCGCGCAGCTGGGGGACACCGGCGCGAATGCCTCCACGGGATGGTCGCCCGGTTTCGAGACGGACAACGCGCATGTGTTGGTCACCCTCCACGGGGAGCGCGCCACCATCGATCACCTGATCCATCAGTGGGCGGCATGCCAGGGGCCAGGCGCTCCCTTGGCGCGCGTCGAGGTGTTGGCGGGCGCCCGGCTGGGCGCTCCGCCGGGCCAGCAAGACGAATGGGTGCACTTCGGCTACCGCGATGGAATTCTCGATCACCGCATCACGGGCATCCCCTCCAGGAAGGCCAACAAGGCCGGCGTGATCGAACACGCGCCCGGCGAGTTCCTGCTGGGATACCGCGCCGACAACGGGTCCAACACCTTCAATCTGCCGGTGGCGCCCGACGAGGTGCGCGCCTTTTTCCACGACAGCAGTTTCGGCGTGCTGCGTTCGATGGAGCAGGACGTCTGGGCGTTCGAAGAGGCGGTGAAGCGCTGGCAGCTGCAGGCACAAGCGGGCCTGCAGCAAGCGGGCGGGACGGCTGTCGGCTCGGACTGGGTGAAGGCGAAGCTGTGTGGCCGCTGGCCGAGCGGCGAGCCCGTGCAGCCTGGTGCGCTGCAGGCTCCTGCCGCGGGTGGACAGGGGAACGTCGACATCGATTTCTCGGCCGATCCGGACGCGACCGGATGTCCGTGGTTCGCCCATGTGCGGCGCATGAACGCCGCCGGCCACCCGGGCCCTGGCGAGACCCGCCGGCGCTTCCTGCTGCGCCGGGGCATGCCATACGGTGACGCCAACTGGGAGGGCCAGAACGACGGCAAGGCGCGCGGCTTGCTCGGCTTGTTCTTCTGCGCCCACATCGAGGACCAATTCGAATTGCTGCTTGGTCAATGGGCGAACGCCGCGCCGCCGGGCCAGGCTGCGCCGGATGCTGCGAGCGATCCCCTGGCCGGCCAGCAGGACGGGACCGCGGCCGCCCTGATTCCGGTGCCGGGCCAGGATCCAATCGAGTTGAACGGCCTCGGCAACTGGACCCGCACGCGCGGCATGGCCTACGGCTGGTATCCGGGCAAGGAGGCGCTGGACCGGCTGCTGAAGTGGGACTACGTGAAGAAGGACGACGCGCCGTGGCTGTGAGCCACGAGCCGGTGATGCCTGAAGCGTTGCGCCAGCGCCCGCCGGAGGACCGCTTCTGCGACCTGGTGCTCACCGGCGGCGTCGCCAGCGGTGTCGTCTATCCCTGGGCGCTCGTGGAACTCGCGCGGCATTACCGCTTCCGCCGCATCGGCGGCAATTCCGTCGGCGCGATGGCGGCCGTCCTCGCTGCTGCCGCCGAATACGGGCGCTGCACTGGACAGGATGGGGCGTTCGAGGTGCTGCGCCAGTCTCCCATCGACCTGGCCGAAGCGGCCCCGGATGGGCGCACGCGCATGGAGCGGCTGTTCCAGCCGGCGCCGGGCGTGCAAAGGCTGTTCGACTGCGCCATCAAGGGCATCCGGCATGCGAATGACGAAGACGTCGGCACCCAGCCCTTGTTGAAAGCCGTGCTGACGGTGCGCGATGTCCTCAGCCACTACCATCTCTTCGCCGTCTGGCTGCTCGGCTCGCTGGCCGTGATGCTTCCCGCTTTGCTGGCCGTCTCGCGCCTGGCGTCCGGCCTGGTCGTTGCGTTCGCCGGACTGATCCTGCTCCGCCTGCAGCGCGAGCCCGAGAAGACGTCTCCAGAGAAACGGGCCCGCTTCCTCCTCGGACTGTTCAAGGTGCTCGCGGTGGCGCATGTCCTTGCTGCAGTCGCCCTGGTCCTGTCCCTCTGGCCTGCCCATGGCCTCATGTCGCTCGCGTGGGGCTTGTACGCGCTCCTGCTGCAAGTTCTCGGCATCCTGGCTTGGACGGTGGTCGTCCTGGTTGCCTTCGGGCTGCTGTTGATCCCGGAGGTTCAGGCCTTCAAGGAGAACGGCTACGGCCTCTGCCCCGGCAAAGCGCAGCCCGACGAGAACGGCAAGCTGAAAGAGAAGGCCCTGGTCGAGTGGTTGCACGAAGGCGTGCAGCGCTCCATCGGCCGCGACAAGGAAGACGCGCCGCTCACGTTCGCGGAGCTCTGGAGCGCGCCGCGCAAGGTGCCGCTGGCGCCGGGCGAAGAGTCCATCAGCCTGCAGATGTTCAGCACGAACCTCACTCTCGGGCGGCCCTTGGTCTGGCCGCAGCGGGATCCCAACGTGCGCCTCTTCTTCCGCCATGGTGAGTGGGAGCGCTTCTTCCCTCCGACCCTGCTGGACGCTTTGTGGAAGGCGTCCGCGCCGTACCGGCCGCTGACCGATGGCGATCCGCCCGTGCCGGACGGTGACGAGTATCGCGAGCTGCCGGCCGGCGGCATGCCGATCGTGGTCGCCGCGCGCCTGAGCCTGTCCTTCCCCGTCCTCTTCAGCTGCATCCCTGTCTATGCCGTGGACTACGCGGGTCCACGCGGCCAGCGGGTGCTGCGCCAATGCCAGCTGACCGATGGCGGAATCTGCACGAATTTTCCGATCCACCTGTTCGACGCCGCGCATCCGAAGTGGCCCACTTTCGGGCTGCTCCTGAGCCGCCGCCTCGGGAAATACCGGGGCGAATCGCTCTGGCTGCCGGAGCGCCCGGACGAAGGACGCGCCGACAGCTGGTCCCGCGGCGTGCCTGGCGCCAGCGAGGATGGCAGCGTGCCCGGTCCCCTGGGGGGGCTGTTCGGCCTGTTCGGCGCCTTGTTCGGAACGGCGCTGCGCTGGAACGACAACCTCCTCACGCGCTTGCCGCACGTGCGCAATCGCGTCTTGCGGATCAACCTGCTCGCCGGCGAAGGCGAGCTGCACATCACCATGCCGCCCAAGACCATCATGAAGATGGCCTCGGAGTACGGCACTTGCGGCGGACGCATGCTAGCCAAGCGCTTCGTCTCCGATACCGGCGTTCCCACCGAGGCCTGGCGGGAACATCTCTATGTGCGCACGATGAACGAGCTGAAGGCCCTGGCGACGCATCTGCACGGGTACGCCGACGCGGTGACGGCGGGCGGCTTCAACAAGCCGGTGGCAGACATCCTGAAAGAAGCCATCAGCAAAAAGCCCATGCGTTCGCGCGACGGCTGGCCGCGCGACCCGCTCGGCGACCCGCTGTCGCCCGCCCAGGCCGCAGCCCTGCAGGAAGCCGTCGACGCCATCGCCGCGCTGGCGCGCACGCTGGAAGCGAAACAGGCCGGGTTCGGCCCCTACGAGCCCATCCCGACCACGCGTTTCCACCTGCGTTCGCAGATCTGAGCCGTCCGGCGCCCTGCCATCAAAACGTCATATTGACTCCCCAGCATCCGCGGGAATTCTTCAGGAGATCCCATGGATGCGGCCATCCGCGTGCACGCGCTCGCCAAGACCTTCGGCAACGGCCGCAAGGCCTTGCAAGGCATCGACCTCGAGGTGCGGCCCGGTGAAATGGTGGCGCTGATCGGCGCCTCCGGCTCCGGCAAGTCGACGCTGCTGCGCCACCTGGCCGGCCTCACGCTGGCTGACGCAGGGCGCATCGAACTGCACGGCCGCGTCGTGCAGGACAACGGCAAGGCCGCCAGGGACATCCGCCAGGTGCGCGCCGGCATCGGCTTCGTGTTCCAGCAGTTCAACCTGGTCGACCGCCTGCCGGTGCTGGTGAACGTGCTGGCCGGCACCTTGCACCGCGTGCCGCTGTGGCGCAGCGTGCTGCGCTGGTTCAGCGCCGCCGAGAAGGCGCGCGCCTATGAGGCGCTGGCTCGCGTCGGCATCGCCGAATGCTGCCTGCAGCGCGCCTCCACGCTCTCGGGCGGGCAGCAGCAACGCGCCGCGATTGCCCGTGCCATGGTGCAGGGCGCGCGCGTCGTGCTGGCCGACGAACCCATCGCCTCGCTCGACCCCGAGTCCTCGCGCCGCGTCATGGACCTGCTGGCGCGCGTCAACCGCGAAGACGGCTGCACCGTGCTCGTCTCGCTGCACCAGGTGAACGTGGCCCTCAAGTACTGCCCGCGCACCGTGGCGCTGCACCAGGGCCGCATCGTCTACGACGGCCCTTCCGCCGCTCTCACGCCGGCGCTGCTGCGCGACCTGTATGGCGCGGACGCCGACGAGATCCTCGCGCTGGGCGACCACATCACCAGCCTGCAGGAACCGCGCCGGCCCGCCGTGTGGCCGGTGCCGCAGGCCGCCTGAACCCCCGCACACCCAACCGACACACCAAGGAGTTCCTCCATGATCAAGCACGCCCTCACCGGCCTGGCCGCCGCCCTGGCGATCGCCGGCGCCGCCCACGCGCAGGAGCTGAAGGAAATCAACTTCGGCATCATCTCCACCGAATCCGCGCAGAACCTCAAGAGCCAGTGGACGCCCATCCTGGCCGACATGGAGAAGAAGACCGGCATGAAGGTCAAGGCTTTCTTCGCCACCGACTACGCCGGCATCATCGAAGGCATGCGCTTCAACAAGGTGCAGGTGGCCTGGTTCGGCAACAAGTCCGCGATGGAAGCCGTGGATCGCGCCAGCGGCGAGATCTTCGCGCAGATGGTCAATGCCGACGGCACCAAGGGCTACTACTCGCACCTGATCGTCAACAAGGACAGCAAGCTGCAGAACCTGCAGGACGTGCTGGCCAACGCCAAGAGCCTGTCCTTCGGCAACGGCGACCCCAACAGCACCTCCGGCTTCCTGGTGCCCAGCTACTACGTCTTCGCGCAGAACCACGTGGACCCCAAGAGCGCCTTCAAGGTGATGCGCAGCTCCAACCACGAGGCCAACGCGATGGCCGTGGCCAACAAGCAGGTCGACGTGGCCACCAACAACAGCGAGGAGATGGACAAGATGCAGGCGGGCGCGCCCGAGAAGTTCGCGCAGATCCGCATCGTCTGGACCTCGCCGCTGATCCCGTCCGACCCGCTGGTGATCCGCAAGGACCTGCCGGAAGCGAGCAAGAAGAAGATCCAGGACTTCTTCTACGGCTATGGCGCCACGCCGGAGGAGAAGGACAACCTGGTCAAGCTGAACAAGCTGTCCGGCTTCCGCCCCTCCACCAACGCGCAACTGGTGCCGATCCGCCAACTGGAGCTGTTCAAGGAACGCAACAAGATCGAAGCCGACGCCGGCCTCGCCGCGACCGAGAAGCAGGCCAGGCTGGCGGACATCGACGCGAAGCTCGCCGCGCTGGACAAGCTCTGAGGACGGCGTGAACGCAAGCGCGCAACAAGCGCACCTGGCCGTCGTGCCGCCCGCGCTGCCGCCGGCCGGCAAGCGCGCCAGCCTCGCCATGCTGGTGGGCTGGGGCCTGCTGCTGGCGGTGCTGGCCGGCTCCTGGAAGGGCGCGGACATGCGCCCGCTGGACCTGCTGCGCGACGCCGGCAACATGGGCCAGTTCGCCACCGGCTTCTTCCCGCCGGACTTCCACGAGTGGCGCAGCTACCTGGAGGAGATGCTGGTCACGGTGCAGATCGCGCTGTGGGGTACCTTCCTTGCGGTTATCTGCGCCGTCCCGCTGGGGTTGCTGTGTTCGGCCAACATCGTGCCGGCCTGGGTCTACCAGCCGGTGCGCCGCCTGATGGACGCCACGCGCGCCATCAACGAGATGGTGTTCGCGATGCTGTTCATCGTGGCCGTGGGCCTGGGGCCCTTCGCCGGCGTGCTGGCGCTGTGGGTGCACACGACCGGCGTGCTGGCCAAGCTGTTCTCCGAGGCGGTGGAAGCGATCGACCCGCAGCCCGTCGAAGGCATCCGCGCCACCGGCGCCAACGCGCTGGAGGAAATCCTCTACGGCGTGCTGCCGCAGGTGCTGCCGCTGTGGATCTCGTTCTCGCTGTATCGCTTCGAATCCAACGTGCGCTCCGCCTCGGTGGTGGGCATGGTGGGCGCGGGCGGCATCGGCGTGATCCTGTGGGACATCATCCGCGCCTTCCAGTACCCGCAGACCTGCGCCGTGATGATCATCGTGGTCGTCACCGTGACGGCCATCGACCTGCTGTCCTCGCGCATTCGCAAGGCGCTCATCTGAATCCGGGAGACACACCATGGCCCTCACCGTTGCCCAGATCGTCCAGCTGTACCGCACTGAAGGCGCGGCGCGCTACGGCATGGAAGCCGTCAGCCAGGAGCAGCACGCGCTGCAATGCGCGCAACTCGCCGAGCAGGCCGGCGCCGGCGTGGCGCTGGTCGCGGCGGCGCTGCTGCACGACCTGGGCCACCTGCTGGCCTTGCCGGAATCGGCGACCGGCAAGGACGACCTGCACGAGTACCGCGCGCTGCCTTTCCTGCGCGGCGAATACCCGGAGGCGGTGCTGCAGCCGGTGCGGCTGCACGTCGCAGCCAAGCGCTACCTGTGCGCCACGCAGGCGGACTATTGGGACAGCCTCTCGCAGGCCTCCAAGCACAGCCTGGAACTGCAGGGCGGCCCCTTCAGCGTCGACGAGGTGGAGCAGTTCCTGCTGGAGCCGCACGCCCTGGACGCGGTGTCGCTGCGCATGTGGGACGACCTGGCGAAGGACCCGCTGCGCGTCACGCCGGGTTGGGAGCACTATCGGCGGGTGCTGGAGCGGGTCTGCCTGCACCAGCCCGAAAAGCTGGCGGCCTAAGGCTTCTTCGCCAGGTACTTCGGCGACTCCTCGTAACCCAGTCGCGCATAGAAGCGGTGCGCATCCACCCGATGCGCGCTGCTATGCAGCTCGATGCGCTCGCAGCCGCGCCGCTGGGCCTCCTCGTGCGCGAAGCGCTCCAGCAGCGCGCCGATGCCCAGGCTGCGCGCCTGCTCGTCGACGCACAGGTAGGCGACGCGGCAGAAGTCGCCGGCCAGCGCCAGCTGCGGGATGAAGTGCAGCGCGATCACGCCGCGCAGCACGCCTTGCACTTCCGCCACCTGCACCAGCGCGTCAGGATGCGCGGCCAGCTGCGCGAGCCGGTGCGCGAGGAAGGCCCCGGTGCCCGGGTAGCCGAGCTGCCGGAGCAGGTCCACCATGGCTGGCGCGTCCTCGACGCGGGCCGTCCGCAGCATCACTTTCATTCCGCCAGCTCCAGCAAGTAGTCTCGCAGCGCCACGCCGGCCTGTTCCAGCCGGCCATCGTTGACGATGACGCGGTCGGCCGCGGGCGGCTGCAGTTCGGCATTGCGGGCGACGCGCAGCGCCACGCCGTCTTCGTCCTCGCGGCCGCGCCGACGCAGCCGTTCGGCCACCAGCGGCGCGGGCGCCGTCACCAGCACGCAGCGTACGCCGTTGTGGCCGGCCAGCTGCCGCGCGTGCTCGCGCGAGCCGTTCACCACCACCACCTCGCCCGCGGCGACGCGCCGCTGGTAGTCCGAGGCGATGCCGTAGTGCAGCCCATGCGCCTGCCAGTGCCAGGCCAGCGCCCCGCGGGCGCGCAGCGCCTGCAGCTCGGGCAGCCCGATGGCGTCATCGTCGGCGCCGGCACCGGGCGGACGCGTCACCAGGCGGCGCGCGAAGCAGATGCGGCGATGCGTGGCCAGCTGCCCGGCAGCCCAACGCAGCGCGCTGTCCTTGCCCGCGCCCGAAGGCCCGCAGACGATCACCCACATGCCGGCGCCGCTCATCCCTGCAGCACCTCCTCGTGCACGCGCAGGAAGGGCGCGCCGGGATGGTCTTCGCGGAACAGGCACACGCGATCCAGCCTGGGCGGATGCTGCGCGTTCAGCGCCTGCACGGCGCGCCGCGCCCTTTCCACCAGCAGGTCCGCGGTGACGACGTCGACGCGCCCGCTCAGGGTCAGGTGGAAGCGGAACAGGCCCAGCACCCAGGGATAGCCGAAGCGTTGCAGCAGCACGCGCGCCTGCGGTTCCAGCCGCTCGGGCTGGCGCCGCAGGATCTCCGCTTCGGTCAATGGCGCACGCAGGTCGTCCAGCACGAGGACGCATTTTGCCGCGAGCGCTTCCACGGCCGGCTGCCGCGGTTGCGCCTGCAGGGCGACGAAGCCGTCCAGCACGCCGGCCTGCAGCTCGCCGAGCGGCAAGGCGCGCAGCTCGCCCGCGAGGGACGTCACGCGGCTGCGCAGCAGCGCCTCGTCCACGCCGTCGCGCAGATGGAAGGGCGCTTTCAGCGTGGCGTGGAAGCCGTAGCGGCGCGGCTCCGCCGTAAGCGCATGGAACTCGTCGGGCGGGAACTCGGGCAGGTTCGGCTGCGGCAGGGCCTGCCCGCGCCGCTCGTCCCAGCCCAGCCAGCCGGCGCCGAAGCGCCACCAGGGCGAGTCCACGGCCGGCGCGTAGTACAGCGCATAGCGGGCGGCGCTCATCGGGTGTCTCCCATGCTCACGCTCAGTTGCACGCGATCGCCGCAGAACAGTGTCTCGCCGTACTTCACCGGCCGGCCTTCGAGGTCGGCGTCGATACTGGCCACACACAGCAGCGGCCGCGTGGCCGGCTGCTTCAGCAGGCGCGCGGTTTCCTCGCTGGGCATCTGCGAGGTGACGCGGCTCTCGGCGCGCACGTAGTCCTCCAGGCCCAGCCGCTGCAGCATGGCAGTGGTGCTGGCGCCTTCCTGCAGCATTTCCAGCAGGCCTTCGAAGCGCGCCGCCGGATACCAGGCGGTCATCACGCTCACGGGCTGGCCGTTGGCTTCGCTGAGGTTCTCGATCTTCAGCACGCGCTCCCCGGTCTCGATCCTGAGTTCGCGCGCCACCTTCTCGCTGGCGGCTTCCGCATGCGCGGTCAGCAGGTGCTGCGAAGGCAGCAGGCCTTGCCGCTGCAGGTTTTCGGTGAAGCGCGTGCGCCGCGTCAGCGGGTAGTCCAGCAGCTCGTGCTGCACGAACATGCCGCGGCCGCGTTCCACCCGCACCAGGCCTTCGTCCTGCAGCGACTGCACGGCCTGGCGCAGCGTGTGGCGGTTGACGCCGAAGCGGCCGGCGAGCTCGCCTTCGCTGGGCAGGCGGCCATCGGCTGCGAAGTTGCCGTTGCGGATTTCTTCCGACAGGCGCTCGGCGATCTGGCGCCACACGGCGATGCCGCTGCGGCGCTGCGGATGGGTGTGGAGGAGGCGGTCCATTGTCATCAGTCGGTCATGTTGGACGGTCGAAATGCGGCTCCGGGCCACTGTAGGCCGCGATCTAGACATCTGTATGACAGTGCAAGCCGAATCCCACGAAACCCGAAAGCGCTGGCTGGCCGTGCTGGCCCGCGCGCCGCGCGAGCAGCTGGAGCACGCCGTCTCCCGCAGCGACGCGCCGCCCCATGCGCTGGTGCGCGCGCCCGAGTGCGGCATGCTGATGCTGCGCGGCCGCGTCGGCGGCACCGGCGACGCCTTCAACTTCGGCGAAGCGACGGTCACGCGCTGCGCGGCCCGCATCGCCGACTTCCTGGGCGTCGGCTACGTGCTCGGGCGCGATCGCCGGCACGCCGAACTGGTGGCGGTGCTCGACGCGCTGCTGCAGGACCCCGCGCGCCAGCCCCGGCTGCTGGCCGAAGTGGTCGAGCCGCTGGCGCGCGAGCAGGAGGCTGCGCGCACCGCCCGCAGTCGGGAAGCGGCCGCCTCGCGGGTCGAGTTCTTCACCATGGTGCGAGGAGAAGCGTGATGAGCGCCGTCCCCGCTGCCGGCTTTGCCGATCCGGTCCACGACGCGCAGCTGGCCTTCCGCACGGCGCTGGAAGCGATGTCCCGCCCCGGCACGCTGCATTCGCTGGGCCAGCCCATCGAAGGCCTGCCGCTCGGCGCCGCGCTCGCGCAGTTGCTGCTGACGCTGACCGACGAAGACACGCCCGTGTGGTGGCAGCACGGCACGCCGGCGCTGCGCCAGTGGCTGCGCTTTCACACCGGCGCGCGCTCGGTGGATGAACCGGCTGAGGCCAGCTTCGCGGTGATCACTGCGGCGGCCGACCTGCCGCCGCTGGAGCGCTTCTGCCCTGGCACGCTGCAGGCCCCGGAGCATTCCTGCACCCTGCTGCTGGAAGTGCCCTCGCTCGCCGCGGGCGAGCCGCTGCAGGCCCGCGGCCCGGGCATCCGCGACAGCGCCACCTTGCGCATCGCCGGCCTGGCCGAAGGCTTCTGGGCCGAATGGCAGGCCAGCCACGCCGCCTTCCCGCAGGGCGTGGACATCTTCTTCACCAGCGGCAGCCAGGTGCTCGGCCTGCCGCGCACGGCCCGCATCGGCCGCTTGCAGGAGATTCAATGACCCCCACGCTTATCACTGCGTGTATTGCGCTGCCCCCCGAGGGGGCTTCAGCCCCCTTCGGGCGGCCGTGCGGAGGCTGACATGTACGTAGCCGTGAAAGGTGGCGCCGCCGCCATCGAAAACTCCTGGTCCCTGCTGGCCCGCCAGCGCCGCGGCGATCCCGCGGTGGCCGAACTGCAGGTGGAGCAGATCCTGCAGCAGCTGCCGCTGGCGGTGGACCGCGTCATGGGCGAAGGCTCGCTGTATGACCGCGAGCTGGCGGCGCTGGCGATCAAGCAGGCGGCGGGCGACCTGGTCGAAGCCATCTTCCTGCTGCGCGCCTATCGCACGACGCTGCCGCGCCTGGGCTACGGCGAGCCGCTGGACACGGCGAAGATGCAGCTGCAACGCCGCGTCTCCGCCACCTTCAAGGACGTACCCGGTGGCCAGCTGCTGGGTGCCACCTACGACTACACGCAGCGGCTGCTGGATTTCAAGCTGTTGGCCGAAGGCGGGCAAGCGCCCGCCCCGGCGACTACCACGCACGAAGTTCCCGCGGACATGCCGCGCGTCAACGTGCTGATGGCGCGCGAAGGCCTCATCGAGACGCCGCAGCCGCAGGCCGACATGCCGCCCGCCGACCTCACCCGCGAGCCCATGCTGTTCCCGGCCGACCGGCCCGCCCGCCTGCAGGCGCTGGCGCGCGGCGACGAAGGCTGGTTGCTGGCGTTGGGCTACTCCACGCAACGCGGCTACGCCAATGGCCACCCTTTCGCCGGCGAGATCCGGCGCGGCTCGGTGGCCGTGGAACTGGTGCCCGACGAACTCGGGTTCGCCATCGACATCGGCGAGGTCGAAGTCACCGAGTGCCAGATGATCAACCAGTTCGCCGGCAGCCGCGAAGTGCCGCCGCAGTTCACGCAAGGCTACGGCCTGGCTTTCGGCGGCAGCGAACGTAAGGCGATGGCGATGGCGCTGGTGGATCGCGCGCTGCGGGCCCGCGAACTGGGTGAAGACATCGTCGCGCCGGCGCAGGACGAGGAATTCGTTCTTTCACATGCCGACGTGCTGGAAGCCTCCGGCTTCGTGCAGCACCTGAAGCTGCCGCACTACGTCGACTTCCAGTCCGAGCTGGAACTGGTGCGCAGCCTGCGCGCCGCCCACGCCCGCGAAGCCGCTTCGGAACAGGAACAGAAGGCCGCCTGAGATGGACCAGCCCTACAACTTCGCCTTCCTGGACGAACGCACCAAGAAGATGATCCGCCGCGCCATGCTGAAGGCCGTGGCCATTCCCGGCTACCAGGTGCCCTTCGGCTCGCGCGAGATGCCCTTCGCCTACGGCTGGGGCACCGGCGGCATCCAGGTGACGGCCAGCCTGATCGGCCGCGGCGACGTGCTCAAGGTCATCGACCAGGGCGCCGACGACACGACCAACGCCGTCAACATCCGCCGCTTCTTCGAGCGCACCACCGGCGTGGCGACCACCGAGCGCACCGCCGAAGCGACGGTGATCCAGACGCGCCACCGCATCCCGGAGACGCCGCTCACCGACCGGCAGGTGCTGGTCTACCAGGTGCCGATGCCCGAGCCGCTGTTCCGGCTGGAGCCGCGGCGCGCGGAAGCGATCCGCATGCACGCGCTGGCCGAATACGGCCTGATGAACGTCAAGCTGTACGAGGACATCGCGCAGCTGGGCGCCATCTCGCGCACCTACGACTATCCGGTGCTGGTGAACGAGCGCTACCTCACCTCGCCCTCGCCCATCCCCAAGTTCGACAACCCCAAGATGCACATGAACCCGGCGCTGCAGCTGTTCGGCGCGGGCCGCGAGAAGCGCATCTACGCGATCCCGCCCTACACGCGCGTGCGCAGCCTCGACTTCGAGGACCATCCCTTCACCGTGCAGCGCTGGGAACATGCCTGCGCGCTGTGCGGCTCGCGCGCGAGCTTCCTCGACGAAATGATCGTCGACGACGCCGGCCGCCGCCTGTTCGTCTGCTCCGACAGCGACTTCTGCGGCGAGCGCCGCGACCAGGGCCACGCCGGCACGCAGCAGGCGGTGGAAATGCGCAACGTGCTGGAGGCCAGCGAATGAGCGAAGGACTCCTGGTGCGCGCCGACGGCCTCGGCAAGGCCTTCACCCGCAACGGCCGCACGCGCTGGGCCTGCCGCGACGTGCGCTTCGACCTCTGGCAGGGCGAGGTGCTGGCGGTGGTTGGCGAATCAGGCTCCGGCAAGAGCACCTTGCTGAAGCTGCTGGCGGCGCGCCTGCCCTGCGACGAAGGCGCCGTGCACTACGACGTGCGCGACACCGGCACCGGCGAGGGCGGGCTCAGCGATCTCGCGGCGTTGTCGGAGGCGCGCCTGCGCTGGCTGGCCCGCACCGACTGGGGCTTCGTCGAACAGCAGGCGCGCGAAGGCCTGCGCATGAACGTCTCGGCCGGCGCCAACATCGGCGAGCGGCTGATGGCGCTGGGCGCGCGCCACTACGGCCGGCTGCGCGGCGAGGCGCTGCACTGGATGGAGCGGGTGGAGCTGGACACCGAGCGCGTCGACGACCTGCCCGGCACCTACTCGGGCGGCATGCAGCAACGGTTGCAGATCGCCCGCAACCTGGTCACCCAGCCGCGGCTGGTGTTCATGGACGAGCCCACGACCGGGCTCGACGTTTCGGTGCAGGCGCGCCTGCTGGACCTGCTGCGCGAGCTGGTGGCGGACCTTCATCTTTCCGCCATCATCGTGACGCACGATCTGGCCGTGGCGCGGCTGCTGGCGCACCGCATGCTGGTGATGAAGGACGGCCAGGTCGTGGAACAGGGCCTCACCGACCGCGTGCTGGACGACCCGCAGCACCCTTACACGCAACTCCTCGTTTCCTCGGTGCTCACACCATGACGAACCCGATGCTGGAGGCCCGCGGCCTCGCCAAGAGCTTCACGCTGCACGGTCGCGGCGGCGTGCAGCTGCCCGTGTTCGCCGATGTCGACCTGCAGGTGCGCTCCGGCGAATGCCTGGCGCTGACCGGCCGCTCCGGCAGCGGCAAGAGTTCGCTGCTGCGCTGCCTGTACGGCAACTATGCCGCCAGCGCCGGCGAAGTGGGTGTGCGCCACCAGGGCGAATGGCTGGCGCTTTCGAAGGCGCAGCCGCGCGAAGTGCTGGCCGTGCGCCGCGACACCCTGGGCTACGTCTCGCAGTTCCTGCGCGTCATCCCGCGCGTGCCGGCGCTGGACGTGGTGGCGCAGCCGCTGCGGCAGCTGGGCGTGGGCATCGAAGAAGCGCGCGAGCGCGCCGGCGCCTGGCTGGCTCGCCTGAACCTGCATCCGCGCCTGTGGCAATTGCCGCCGGCCACCTTCTCCGGCGGCGAGCAGCAGCGCGTCAACATCGCGCACGGAATGATCGCCGCGCAACCCATCCTGCTGCTCGACGAGCCCACGGCTTCGCTCGATGCCGCCAACCGCGCCGTGGTGGTGGACCTGATCCGCGAGGCCTGCGCCCGCGGCGCTGCCGTCATCGGCATCTTCCACGACGAGGAGGTGCGCGACGCCGTCGCCACGGGCCGCCTCGACCTCGAAGCCTTCCGCACCTGAGACCCCAACCATGAACCAGCGCATCATCCGCAACGCGCGCATCGTGACCGCCAACGCCAGCTTCACCGGCTGCGTCGTGTTCGAAGACGACGTCATCCGCGCCGTCGACACCGGCTCCACTTCCGCCCTGGGCGCGGAGGACTGGGAGGGCGACTGGCTGCTGCCCGGCCTGGTGGAGCTGCACACCGACAACCTGGAAAAGCACCTGGTGCCGCGTCCGGGCGTGATCTGGAACGCGACCTCCGCCACCGTGACGCACGACGCGCAATGCGCCGCGGCTGGCATCACCACCGTGCTCGACTCCATCGTCATCGGCGACATGGACAACGGCGGGACCCGCAGCCAGACCTACCAGGTCTCCATCGACGCGCTGCATGCCTGCCGGCTGGCGGACCTGCTGCGGGTGGAGCACCTGCTGCACCTGCGCTGCGAGGTGTCGGCGGCGGACATCGTGGAGAACTTCGAGCGCTTCGGCAACGACCCGCTGCTGGAACTGGTGAGCGTGATGGACCACACGCCGGGCCAGCGCCAGTGGCGCGACCTGTCCAAGTACCGTCGCTACACGGAGCGCAACGGCAGCCTGCGCGACGACGAGTACGACCTGCTGGTGAGGGAGCGCACCGAGCAGCAGGCGCTGTATGCGGCCAGCCATCGCGCCAAGGTGGTGGCCGGCTGCCACGAGCGCGGCATCCCGCTCGCCAGCCATGACGACACCGAGCTGGAACACGTCGACCTCGCGATCGCGGAGAAGGTGCAGATCTCGGAATTCCCGACGACGGTGCGCGCGGCGCAGGCGGCGCGCAACGCTGGCATGGCCATCGTCATGGGCGGCCCCAACCTGGTGAAGGGCGGCTCGCATTCCGGCAACGTGTCGGCGGCGGAACTGGCGGAGCGCGGGCTGTTGGATATCCTGTCCTCGGACTACGTGCCGTCCAGCCTGCTGCAGGCGGCCTTCCTGCTGCGCAACGACCTGGACTGGGGCATGCCGCGCGCCATTGCCACGGTCACGCGCAATCCGGCGCAGGCCATCGGCCTCGCGGACCGCGGCGAGATCGCGCCGGGCCTGCGTGCCGACTTCCTGCGCGTGCGCGAGGTGGCGGGCATGCCCGTGGTGCGCGGCGCCTGGTGCCGGGGCAAGACGGCGTTCTGAGTGCCGGCCGGCTCACGCCGGCTGCAGCGCGTCGTCGATCCGCCGCACCGGCGACGCCACCCAGGCGATCGCCGCCACCGCGACCAGCAGCAGGCCGCAGGCGCTGAACAGCGTGGCCAGCGGCACGTAGTGCAGCACCCAGCCGGTGACGGCCGAGGCCAGCGGCACCAGGCCCATGAAGATGAACATGAACAGGCTCATGGCCCGGCCCAACATCGCCGGCGCGACGCGGCGCTGGATCCAGGTGAACACCGCCACCTGCATGAAGCCGCCCAGCACGCCGATGGCCAGCATCAGGGCCGCGCCCTGCGCCGTCGCCGTGATGTGGCCCATGGGCACGAACAGCAGCCCGATCACGACGTCGGCCAGCAGCAGGCGGGTGCCCAGCGTGCCAATGCGCAGGCGCCGCGTGCCGGAAACCAGCATCCCGAGCAGCGTGCCGCCACCGTGCGCGCCGGCCATCAGGCCCAGCGCCGAGGCGCCCAGCTGTGGAAGGCTCTGCGCCAGCACCGGCATCGCGATCTGCAGCGGCCCCAGCACCAGCAGCGCCACCGCCGTCCAATAGAGATAGCAGGCCTTCAGCTCGCGGTCGCGGCCGACGTTGCGCAGACCCTCGGCGATCGAGGACCAGAGCGTGGCGTTGGCTTTGGCCGGCGCGGGCGCCGCATGCAGCCGGACGCGCGCGAGCGTCCATGCCGACAGCGCGAAGCTGAAGGCATCGACCGCGAAGGCCAGGGCGATGCCGGTCGGCTGGCGCACCGAGCCGCCGCCGTCGCCGAACAGCGCGATCAGCAGGCCGGCGGCCATCGGCCCGATGAAGAAGCTCAGTTGGCGCAGGCCCATCATCATGCCGTTGGCGGCGCCCAGGAACTGGGGCTTCAGCGCGTGCGGCAGCATGGAGGTCCCGGACGGGATGCTGAAGGCGCTGGCCAGGCCCAGCGCGAGCGCCAGCGCATAGAGCGCCGGCAAGGGCAGCGCGCCCAGGTAGACGCCGGCGGCGAGCACCGCCAGCAGCACCGCGTTGACGTGCTTGGTCAGCATCAGCACGCGATAGGGCGAGAAGCGGTCGACCACCGCGCCACCGACCAGGATGAAGAGCGCGCGCGGCACGCCGATCAGCGCCAGCACGAGGCCGAGCGCCGCCGTGTCGCCGGTGATGCGCAGTACCAGCCAGGGCAGCGCGATCAGGGTGAACTGGTCGCCCAGCAGCGACACGGCGCTGCCGGCCATCAGCCAGCGGAAGTTGGGGTCGCGCAGCAGTTCGGCGCGTGGATTCGTCTTTGTTGTTTGCATGTGGATCCTCCTGGGACGGGATCCACTGTCAGGCCTCACGTTACGTGAGGGTCAAGCGCTTTCGCCGGCCGCTTGCAGGAAGCGTCGCACTGCCGGGCCGAGCGGATGCCCCGCCAGCAGCAGCGGATCGGCGAGGTGCATCGTCTGCAGCTTGCGGCGGATCGCGGGGTTGCCGCCGGCCGTGCGCTCGGTCAAGGCTTGCCAGCGGGCGAGCAGGGCCCGGGCCGGGCGGCTGTGCGGGCTGGCGCCGGCGGCCAGCAGCTTCTGCCCGGCCGCGTCGATGGCGGCGAACTCCGCGTCCGGCACGTAGCCCAGGACCTTGATCTCGGCCTCCTCGAAGTGCGTGCACAGCAGCCGGTAGCGCCAGGCGATCGCGCCCTCCATGTACGCGATCATGTCCGCCGGCGGCGCGCCGCGCATGCCGTGCGCCGAGGGTTCCTCGCGGTACATCGCGCCCCAGCGTTCCATCAGCGCGAAGTCGCCGCGCATCCAGCGCATCATCAGCTGCATCCAGCGGCGCGTGAGCGCCTGGCCCTGCGGCGAATCGATCGCGCCACCGGCATCCATGTGCGCCCGCACCTCGGGCTGCAGGGCCAGCCATTCGCGCTCGATCTCGGCGTAGCGGGTGAAGATGGACTTGAGTTCGTCGGCGCTGAAGTACTTGTCGAGAGTCGCCATCCGCGCCAGGCTCTCCACCCAGTCGGCGATATCGGGGGACTTGCCGGCCAGGATGCCCTTGCGCAGCAGCGCCAGCCGCTCGTGCAGCTCGGTGGCTTCGCGGATCTGCCGCTGCAGTGCCCGCATCTGCTCGTCGATGATCGCTTCGGGCTGCGCGTGCCGGCCCTCCAGCAGCGGCCCGATCTCCGCCAGCGGCAGCCGCAGGTAGCGCAGGGCCTGGATCGCATGCAGCCGCGCGACGTCCTGCGCGTCGTACATGCGGTAGCCGGACTCGCTGCGGCCCGAAGGCTTCAGCAGCCCGATCTCGTCGTAGTGGTGCAGCGTGCGCACCGTGAGGCCGGTGCGCCGCGCGAGTTCGCCGACCTTCAGGTGCATGGGTCGGCAATTATCGTCGGGCGTTCCAGGCGCTGTTGCGTTTCCGCCATTCGGCGGAGACGGTTGATTCGACACTGCAGCTAGCATCGTTCTCCATCATCCGGAGGAGACGATGGGGACGAAGGAGCCCGCGCGCGAGCGCGGCAACCTGCTGGTGCAACTGCAAGCCTGGCCCTGGGACCGCGTGCCGCGCGAAAGCCTGGTGCCGCCGCCGCAGGGGGGGACCGAGGCCGTCGCCTATGGCTTCCTCGGCGACATGCAGCTGCGTTTCGTGTTCGACGAACCCGGCGTCGCGACGCCGGCCGTGGTGCGGCCGCAGGACCTGTTGCGGCTGGAACTGCAGCCGCCGCAGGCCGTGGCGCATGCGGTGGCCAACTTCCGCCGGCTCGCCGGGCCGCCGCAGGTCGCCTCGCTGGGCAACGGCGTCTACTCCCTGCGAGGCCAGCATCGCGACTACGATCCCTGCTGGCTGCTCGATCGCACCTTCTGGCGCGCCCAGCTCGCCAAGTTTCCGCAAGGCCTGCTCGCGGCCCTGCCGCGGCGCGGCATGCTGATGTTCGTGCCGGCTGGCGACCCCGCCTCCGAAGGCGAGCTGTCCCGCCAGGCGACCCGCTTGCTGGCAAACGCCGGCGATGCCGCGCTCTCGGCTTGCATCTACCGCTTCGACGAGAAGGGCTGGCATCCGCATGCGGAGCTGGCGCGGCCTGCGGCGCCGCCACCGCGCGCGGATGACGACGACGACGCGCCGCAACCCGGCGCCGAGGAAGCGGACCTGGAAAAGGCTGCGCGCGGTCAGCGCATGCTGGTGTTCAGCATCCTCGGCGGCTTCGTGCTGAACGCTCTCGAATATGGCGCGAACGTCTCGCCCGTGCTTGTGCTGGCCCTGAGCCTCGCGCTCACCGTCTACAGCCTGCTCGGCGTGCTGCGGCTGGCCTCGGGCCTGCGCCGCTCGGTGGGCGCCAAGGTCGCCTGCATGGTGCTCACCTTCCTGCCGCTCGCGAACCTGCTCACCTGGATCGTGCTGAGCGTGCAGGCCACGCGCGCCCTGCGCGCCGCGGGCTGGCGCGTGGGCCTGCTGGGAGCGCGGGAGTGAGCCCCATGTTCGCCCTCTGGCTGGCCCTGCTTCCCTTCTTCGTCCTGCCCGCGAGCGCGCTCCTGGGCGGCGTCTGCACCTGGCTGGCCTTGCGCCGGCAGGAGCCGGGAGATGGCCACTTGCTGGGCTTCTTCCTCGCGGCCACCCTGTTCTTCGTCGGCGCCTCGCTGGCCGTGCCGCGCAGCGACTGGTTCCGCGAGCGCTTCGACCCGCAGGTGAGGGCCGACCGCGTGGTCATGGCCGACCCGGTGAACGCCGCGCTGCGCGACACCAAGCCCTGGGAATGGGAAAAGCTGCAGCCCTTCGTGCAACAGGCCGCGGTGGGCGGCATGCCACCGCCGCAGATCCTGGCGCGCACGCGCGAGCAGCAACTGCCGCTGGTGCGGCATTACCTGCCCTTCGCCTTCGGCACGCCCGTGCTTCGCTATGCCGAGGCAGTGCTGCCGGCGCTGCAGGAACTGAAGGCGCGTGACCCCGCGCTGTGCGTGCGGCTGGCGTGGAAGAACGGCGGGCCGGCTTTCCCGGTCGCTGCGCAGCTCAGCCCCGAAACCGGGGCCGCCTACCAGGACGCCGCGGGCCTGGTGGTGCGTCGCGCGGAACTCGATTTCAGCAAGAGCCGCGACGCGCGCAACGCCGACCCGGTCGCAGCGCCGGTGGAGATGCGCGAAGTGCAGCTGGCCTACCGCGCGATCCTCGACGAGCTGCAGCCGCAACATGGCGACGTCGTCGCCAAGCTGCGCTCGCGCGAGGTCGCGCAGCTGGAGCCGGCCGCCGCCTGCGACGCCACCATCGCCCTGTTCCGCCGCGCGCTGGACCAGGACCGGCGCGTCGCTGCGCACTTGCTGTCAGATTTCCTGCGCGATTAGGCTCTACTCGTCGACGGTGCCGAAGCGGTCCTGCCCGAGCAGCGTGTAGAACACGCCGACCGTGCCGCGGGTCTGGCTGCGGTCGCCCAGGTCGGGGTATTGCGCGTCGCGCCGGTTCCACAGGTACTTCACGCTGATCGCGTGCGGTCCGCGGATGCGCCACGTGTAGCCAATGTCGGCCCGCACGATGTTGTCGTGGCCGCCGCGCGAGCCGGGCACGATGTCGGTGACGAAGTACTCGCGCGCCGTGATGTCCAGCGCCCATTGGTCCGCGTGGATCAGGCGGCCGGCCAGCAGGGCCTGGGGCGCCACGCCGTAGTGGTAGTCCTGGTCCGAACCGCCGGCGGTGCTGTTGATGGTGCCGACGGCCGCATAGCCCACGCCGGCCGTCCCGGTGCCCTGCACCACCCAGTCGCCGTTGCGCCACTGGCCGGTGGTGCCCAGCGACAGCGCCGTGGTGGAGATGCGGAAGATCTGCGGCGAGATGTAGTCGTAGCTGCCGTACAGGCCCCAGATGCCGCGGTAGTTGCGGCCGGCCCGGTAGTTGGCGCCGGCCAGCATGCCGCGCGTCATCACGTTCTCGAACCAGTTCGCCGTGGTGGCCGTGGCCTGGAAGGCGAAGTAGTCGAACGGGTTGCGGTACTGGTAGTCCTCCTTGCCCGGCATGCCGTAGTCCAGCGAGAACTGCGCCTGCGCCTCGTTCCTCACCGTGGCGGTGGAGTTGCCCTGCGAGGTCTGCGTGCTGCCCATCACGCCGAGGTCGACGCGGCTGTAGTAGGGCGCGCCGCGGCTGCTGAACACGGTGGCGGGCCCGCGTCCCTGCAGGTAGCGGTTGAACGCGGTCGAGGGGGAAGCCACGGCTGCCACGGTCTCGCGCCAGAAGGGCGACATGCCGCCGCCCTGTTCCAGCAGCAGGTTGGCCATGCGGAACAGCGACTCGCCGAGGAAGCTGCCGCCGATGCCGGTGGAGATGAGGTCGTTGCGCGAGGGCGGCGTGGTCTCGCCGGCGATCTCCCACAGCGCGCTGCCGGCAATGGCGGCGCCGCCCGACTCCCAGAAGTTGAAGCCGTTCGAGCGCGCGAAGCCGTAGTACATCGAGCCCGAGTAGGGGTGGCCGAGCTGGTTGACGCTGAAGGGATCGTGGTCCACGACCCAGCTGTGGTGCAGGTTGCGACGGATCGAGTCCATCGTCACGTGGTAGTCCTCGCGGTCGCCGCTGGCACCGCAACAATAATTGAAGCGGTTCAGCAGGACCTGGAAGCCGACGATCTCGGCCGCCACCAGGCCGGGGTCGCGCCAGTGCGGCAGCTGCGGTTGGTCCTGGACCTCGCGGGGCGCTTCCTGCGCGAAGGCGGTGACGGTGGCGAGCAGCAGCGAGGCTGCGATGGCGAGCGGGCGAACAGCTGAGGCTGGCATGGCGGGCACTCTAGGTGCCGCCATCCCGCCCCACCTGTAGGACCCGATGCCGCCTCAGGCGGGGACTTCTTCGCGTCCGTCCGGGTACTTCGCGAAGCGCTTGGGCTCGCTGCCGTGCACCGGCGCGGAATCCGCAAAGCTCCAGCCGCCGAACTGCGTGCGGCGGTAGTCCTGCATGGCCTGCATGATCTCGGCCTGCGTGTTCATCACGAAGGGGCCGTACTGCGCGACCGGCTCGCCGATCGGGCGCCCTTGCAGCATGAGGAACTCGCACACGCTGTCACCGGCCGCGATCGCGACTTCCACGTCCGCTTCCAGCGTGATGGCCGCGGGCCCTTGCACTGCCTGGCCGCCCACATGGGCCGCCGCGCCCTTGAAGAAGTAGAGCGTGCGCTTCGTGCCCGCGAGAGTTGCAGGAGGAAGCGAGAAGCCCGCGCCCGGCTCCAGCCGCAGCGTCCAGATGGCGACGTCGCTTTCGGCCTGCGCGGCCCAGGAATCGGGCGGCGCAGCCAGCGGCTGCAGGTCGCCGTAGCGGCCGGCGATGACGGCCACTTCGGTCTTGCGGCCGGCGGCATCTTCGACCACGCGGCGCGGCATCTGCTCGTTCCAGAACATGGTGAAGTGCGGGTCGGCCATCTTGCTGCGCTTGGGCAGGTTCAGCCAGATCTGGAACAGCTCCAGCGGATTCTCTTCAGCGGTCTGGAGCAGCGGGAACATCTCCGAGTGCACGATGCCCTTGCCCGCGGTCACCCACTGCACGTCGCCGCCGCCGAAGCGCGCGACCGCGCCCAGCGAGTCGCTGTGGTCGATGAGGCCCTTGCGCACGATGGTCACCGTCTCGAAGCCGCGGTGCGGGTGCGCGGGAAAGCCCGGCACCGTGTCGCCGTGGTACATGCTCCAGCCGTCCTTGCGGCTGAAGTCCTGGCCGATGTCCCGCCCGGCCAGCGACACCGCCGGCCCCATCTGGCCGTTGCCCTTGGGATAGGCGTCGTCGTGATAGGCGCAGAACAGGAAGGGATCCGCCGTTTCCCAGGGGAAACCGAGCGGACGCACCGCGAGGACGGGAGAGGTCGGAGTGGTCATGACGAACTAGATGAGGGCGCCGCGCCCGCGATCAATGGTGGTGCCCGTGCTCCCCGTGCACGTGCCGGTGCTCGATCTCCTCGCCGCTGGCCATGCGCACGCCGGTGACCATCAGCGTGAACTTGAGCGACTTGCCGGCCAGCGGGTGGTTGCCGTCCAGATGGACTTCCTGGCCCTTGATCTTCATGACGTGGAAGACGTGCGGCGTGCCGTCGTCGGTGCGGCCTTCGAGCTGGCCGCCGACCTTCACGCCCGGCGGGAATTCGCTCTTGGGGATGACGCGCAGCAGCGCTTCGTCGCGCTGGCCGAAGGCGTCTTCGGGCTCCAGCGCCAGGGTCACCTGGTAGCCGGCTTCCTGGCCTTCCAGCGCTTCCTCGATCTTGGGCAGGGTGTTCTCGTAGCCGCCGTGCAGGTAGACCATGGGGTCCTTGCTCTGCTCGATCAGCCGCCCGTTGCTGTCGGCCACCTTGTATTGCAGGGTGACGACGGTGTCCTTCGCGATTTTCATGGCGCCGATTGTGACGGTTCGGCCGTGACCGTGCTGGGGCCGGGCAGATAGCGGTACAGGCAGGCGCCCAGCACCAGGAAGAAGCAGATGGTGAAGAACACGGCCGCGTAGGTCTCGGCGTGCAGCGCCGCGGCGGCCGACGCAGCCAGGCCGGTCAGCCACTGCATCAGCGCGACGCCCAGGAACATGGCCATCGTGAACACGGCCATCGCGCGGCCCGTCATGCGGGCCGGGTAGGTGGCGCGCACGTCCGCGTACTGCATCACCATGTAGCCGGACACGATGCCCACGCCCAGTGCCAGCGTGATTTCCAGCCAGGCCGGCAGCGCGAAGGCAAGCAGCGCGAACAGCGCGGCGCAGCCGATGGTGAAGTTGCCGATCCAGGTGCGGCGCCGCTGCGCGTCGCCCGGGTCCAGGCGGCCGAACAGCGGCGGCCCGACCATGCCCAGCACCGAGATCGCCAGCGCCACGTTGCCGGTCTGCACCAGCGAAAAGCCGTAGCGGTCGATCAGCACCGGCCCCAGCCACAGCCCGCGCAGCGACAGGAAGGACGCATAGGTGAACAGCGCCAGGCCGATGATGCCGGCCGTCTGCGGCAGCCGGAACAGTTCGCCGTAGCCGCGCAGCGCGGCCATCACGTCGAGGCGCTCGCCCGTGCGGGCCGGCGCTTCTTCGCGCACGAACAGGAAGATGGCTAGCCAGGCCAGCGCCGCGCAGGCCGCCAGCGCCACGTAGCCGGCACGCCAGCCCCAGGCCTGGATCACGAGGGCGAGCGGTGTGCCCGTGAGCAGCAGGCCCACCGAGCCGATGCCCAGCGCAGCGCCGTTGACGGACGCGTATTGCCCGGCGGGGAAGCGCCGCGCAATGAACACCGTGCAGGCCAGGAAGGCCGGCGCGCAGCCGATGCCGGTGAGCGCCTGCCCGAGCAGCAGGCTGGTGAAGTCGTGCGAGCTGGCGGTGACCAGCGCGCCGAGGATCGTCAGCGGAAACACCGCGACCACCGTGCGCCGCACCCCGTACAGGTCGATGCCCATGCCCATGAACAGCTGCAGCGCGCCGAAGGCGAAGTGGAAGGCGCCGGCGAACAGGCCCAGCTGCTGCGGCGTGAGCGCGAAGGCTTGCTGCAGCGGCGGCGCCATGATGGCGGCCGCGGTGCGAAAGGCCTGGCTCAGGGCGAAGCCGCCGACCAGGACCAGCAGCATCGTCCAGGCCGTGCGCTTGGACGAAGACGTCACAACTGGACTTCCGCTTCGCCGATCCCCTCGAAGGCCACGTGGACGCGATCGCCGGCCTGCGCCGGCAGCAGGCCGCACCAGGTGCCGGTGGTCACCACGGTGCCGGCGGGCACCGTCGCGCCGTGCCGCGACACGTGCCGCAGCCAGGTCGGCAGCAGCCAAGTGGGGTCGCCCAGCGTGTGGGTGCCGCGGAAGGCCTGCGGCGCGCCGGCGCCGATGCGCACCACGCAGTCCTGCTGCGCCCAGTCGCGCGCCACGAAAGGCTGCCACGCTCCGAACACGAAGGCGCCGTGCGATTGCTGGTCGGCCAGCTTCAGCAGCGCCGGCGCCTGGCGCACGTCGCTCCAGCGCGAGTCGACCAGCTCGATGGCGACGGTCATGGCATCGACCAGCGACGCGGCCTGCTCGTGCGTCAGCGCGGCGGCCTGGGCCGGCGTGACGTCGCGGGCCAGGCGCAGCGCCACTTCCGCCTCCACTTGCCGCAGGTTCAGGTGGAAAGCGCCGGCGCGCGCCGGGCTCGCCCAGATGCCGGCATCGGGCATGGGCGCGTGGGTGAGGACGGCCTCGCGCGAAGGACCGCCCGATTTCCAGTGGCGGGGCACGCCGGGCGCGAACCAGCCGAGCTCGCGCGCGACCTGGTCCTGCACCGCGTAGGCGGCTTCGGCATCGGGCAACAGGCCGGCGAGCGGGGCGGCGGGGACGGGTTGGCGCGAGCGGCGCGCTTCACAAACGGCGGCGACGACGGGACTCAGGACTTCGGTGGGCACGTTCATCTCTCGTTCAGTTGGAAGGCTGCATTGTGGCGGGGCAGGCGGCCGTAACAAAATCACGGAAGAGCTTGCACGTACATACCGGCGTTGCGGCCTTTACGCCGGGTTTACCAGATGGGTCCACGCTCGTGCGTTGAGAGACCATGGATCGTCATCAGGGGGTCGCCATGCATTACCTCGCTACCTACCGTTTCTGGGGCAGCCTGTTCGCTGCCGTCTTCCTCCTTGGCACCGGCGCTGCGTTCGCGCAGCAGGAGGGCGATCCGCCCGGCCGCGTGGCCGTCGTCACTTACCGCGAGGGCAGCGTCGTGTTCGCGCCGCAGGGCGACGAAGAGTGGGTGACCCTGCCCCAGAACCGGCCGCTCACGCTGGGCGACCGCCTCTGGACCGATGCCGGCGCCCGCGCCGAAGTGCAGCTCGGCTCCGCCACGGTCCACGTCGCCTCCGAAAGCCACCTGGGCATCGCCGCGCTGGACGAGCGGGCGGCGCAGTTCATCCTGATGCAGGGCACGGTCAATGCGCGCGTGCGCGAGGTCACCCAGGGCGAGAACTTCGAGATCGACACGCCCAACCTCGCATTCCGGGCGAACCAGCCGGGCGACTACCGCATCGACATCAGCCCCGACGGCGGCGAGACGCGCGTGGTGGTGGACAGCGGGCTGGCGACCGTCTTCGGCGAAGGCGGCCAGTCCATCAACCTCGGCGCCGGGCAGCAGGCCAGCTTCGCCGGGCGCTACCTGGGACAGGTCGCCGGCACGCCGTTCCGCGCCGATGGCTTCAGCCAATGGGCGGCCGAGCGCAACCGGGCCGAAGACGCTTCGGCGGCGGCGCGCAATGTGCCGTTGGGGGTGGTCGGCTATTCGCAGCTGGATGCCTACGGCAGCTGGTCGCAGGACCAGCAGTACGGCGAGGTCTGGTACCCGGCGGTCGCGCAGAGCGACTGGGCGCCCTACCGCTATGGCCGCTGGGAGTGGATCAGCCCCTGGGGCTGGACCTGGATCGACGACGCGCCCTGGGGCTTCGCGCCTTTCCACTACGGCCGCTGGACGACGATCGGCAATCGCTGGGCCTGGGTGCCGGGCCGCATGGTGGCGCGGCCGGTCTATTCGCCGGCGCTGGTGGCCTTCATGGGCAATGGGTCATCGCAAGGCATCGGCTGGTATCCGCTGGCGCCCGGCGAGGCCTGGTGGCCGACCTATCGCGCCTCGAACCGCTACGTGGGCTTCGCCAACTTCAACATCAACCTGAACGCGTATCCGCGCCAGTTCGACAACCACCAGTTCCGCCAGCGTTCCTGGGCGCAGACCTCGCTGCGGGAGGACGACTTCCGCGGTGGCCGCGGCACGCGGGGTCGATGGCAGCCGGTGCTGCCGGGCAGCTTCAGCCAGCCGGGCGTGGTGCCGCCGCGGCCGGAACGCCAGCGCACCAGCGTGCAGCCCGGCGCCGCGCCGCGGCTGCAGGTGGCGCCGCCGGCCGGCACGGGGTCCGGAATGCCCAGCCGCTTCTGGGGCGGCAACCGGCGCGAGCCGCTGGTGGCTTCGCCGCAGCAGCAACCACCGGCGCCGGCGCAGCAGCCGCACTTCGTGCAGTCGCGGCCGCAGCATCCGGTGCCGCTGGACCAGCCCGGCGTGGTGCAGACTCCGCAGCGCTTCGCCCAACCCGCGACGCCCCAGCAGGTGGCGCCAAGCAGCGCTGCGCGCGAGCAATGGCAGGCGCAGCGCGAGCAGGACCGCCTGCAGCGCGAAGCCAACCGGGCCGCCCGCGACCAGCGCCAGCAGGCCGAAGCGACCCGCCACCAGCAGGAGCAGCAGAACCTGCTGCAGCGCCAACAGCAGGACGCCGCGCGCAACCAGGAGGCCATCCGCCAGCAGCACGAAGCGAACATGCAGCGCATGGACGCGCAGCGCGAGGCCTTGCGGCGGCAGATGGAAGAAGCCGGTGTGCTGCAGCGCCAGCAACAGCAGCAACTCCAGCAGCAGCAACAACAGCAACTGCAGCAACAGCAGGCGCGCCAGCGCCTGCAACAGCAGCAACAGCAAAGGCCGGAGCGCGACGCCGACGACCAGAACAACCGCGGCCAGGGTGAAGGCCGCGGCCGCTCGAACCGCGGTTAGCCTTCGTCCTTCACCTTGTACTGCGACGCCAGCTGCGCCTGCACGTTGGCCGGCACCGGCTCGTAGTGGCTGAAGGCGATGGTGTAGCGGCCCTGGCCGCCGGTCAGCGAGTTCAGGCGCGACTGGTAGCTGGACAGCTCCGATAGCGGCGCCTGCGCCAGCACTGTCAGTGCGCCATCAGTGGCAGCCGCGGTGCCGCTGACCTGGCCGCGCCGGGAGGCAAGGTCGCCGGTGATGTCGCCCATGTTGTTCTCGGGCGCCGAGATCTCCACGTTGACGATCGGCTCCAGCACGCAGGGCCGCGCGGCCTGCACGGCGGCGATCAACGCCTTCTTGCCGGCGGTGACAAAGGCGATTTCCTTGCTGTCTACCGTGTGGTGCTTGCCGTCGTACACCGTCACCTTGAGGTCGACCACCGGATAGCCGGCCAGCACGCCCTGCTCCATGGCCTGGCGCACACCCTTTTCCACCGCCGGCATGAAATTGTAGGGGATGGCCCCGCCCTTCACCTCGTCGGAAAACTGGAAGCCGCTGCCGCGCGGCAGGGGTTCGATGCGCAGGAAGACCTCGCCGAATTGGCCGGCGCCGCCGGTCTGCTTCTTGTGCCGGTGGTGGCCCTCGGCCGGCGCCATGATGGTCTCGCGGTAGGCGATCCGCGGCGGCCGCGTCTCCACCTGGCAGTTGTGCACGTCGGTCAGGCGTTCCAGCAGCGTGCGCAGGTGCAACTCGCCCAGGCCGTAGACCACCGTCTCGTTGGTGCCGGTGGCCTGCTCCACCCGCAGGCACGGGTCTTCGCTGATCAGCTTCTGCAGGATGTCGTGCAGGCGCTGTTCGTCGCCGCGCCGCTTGGGCTCGATCGCCAGGCCGTGCACCGGCACCGGGAATTCCAGCGGCTTCAGGTGGATGGTGGCGTCCTCGGCGGCGTCATGCAGCACGGCGTCGAAGTGCAGTTCCTCCACCTTCGCAATCGCGCAGAGATCGCCCGGCACCGCCTTCGCCACCTCCTTCACGTCCTTGCCCTGCAGCATGAAGAGGTGGCCGACCTTGAAAGGGCGGCGGCCGTCGCCCACGTAGAGCTGGCTGTCGCGCGTGACGGTGCCCTGGTGCACGCGGATCACGCCCATCTTGCCCACGTAAGGATCCTGCGTGACCTTGAAGACGTGGGCCAGCACGTGCTTGTCCGGGTCGGGCAACGCCTCGATGGGTTTCGCGTCGTCGCCGGTGCCTTGCAGGAATTCGGGCGGGTTGCTTTCGGTCGGGTCGGGCAGCAGGCGCTCGATGACGTCCAGCAGTTCTTCCACGCCGACCCCGGTGCGCGAGGACACGAAGCAGACCGGGATGAGGTGCCCTTCGCGCAACGCCTGCTCCAGCGGCGCGTGCAACTCCTCGGGGTTGACGTCGCCTTCGTTCAGGTAGCGCTCGACGAAAGCGGCATCGACTTCCACCACCTGCTCCACCAGCGCGCGGTGCGCGGCCTCGACCGAGGAGAAGTCGGGCGGCGGGCCTTCGTCCTTCAGCTTCCAGAAGCAATCGAGCACCTGCTCGCCTTTCTGCGAGGGCAGGTTGACCGGCAGGCATTCCTTGCCGAAAGCTGCTTGCAGCTGCTGCAGCAGGTTGCCGAGGTTGACGCCCTGCGCATCGATCTTGTTGACGATGATGATGCGGTCGCGTCCGCGCTGCCTGGCCCATTCCATCATGCGCACCGCCATCGGCTCGATGCCGGTGGACGCGTTGATCACGACGGCGGCGGTTTCCACCGCTTCCAGCGCGGGCAGCGACTGGCCCAGGAAGTCAGGGGCGCCGGGCGTGTCGACCAGGTGGGTGAGGATGCCGCGGTGTTCGACGTGCAGCAGGCTGGTGTTCAGCGAGCGCAGGAAGCGTTTTTCCAGCGGGTCGTAGTCGGAGGCAGTGCTGCCCTTTTCGACGCTGCCGGGCGCGCCCACCGCCCCGGCTTTCCACAGCAAGGCCTCGGCCAGGCTGGTCTTGCCTGCGGCGCTGGGCCCCACGAGGGCCACGGTGCGCCGGGCGGCGATGTCGCGATGAGAAGCCACGGGACCTCCGGCAACTTCAGGGAGGGACCATCCTACGGCCCCGGCGCGCGGCCCGCAATGACGTCAACGCGTGGTTCGGGCGCTGTCCTCCGGTGTCCGACGGCGCGTTCGGCGATGTCCTACACAATGTGAGCGCAAGCTCGCTCATGCTGGACCGTATGCCCGACAGGAATCGCAAACATCCCGGGGGCCGGCCTGAATTCGAAGTCGCGTACTACACCAAGGAGCTCGGCAGGACGCTGCAGCGCCAGCTGCTGACGCAGCAACTCGCGCAGCTGAGCGAAGGCAACGGCAACCGCAATCTCCGTGACGAGGGCGTAGCGCCCGATGCCGCGACCCCTTCACCACTTGACGACGGCGCGGACCCCCGCGCCCGGCCGTAGCCTGCTAGGATTTTCCCGAAGCCGGGAGAATCCACTTGGTCAACCATCCTGCCCTCGCCGAACTGAAGAAGGAAGGCGCCACCAAGGTGAAGGTGGCGGTGAGCGACATCGACGGCGTGCTGCGCGGCAAGTACCTGCACATCGACAAGTTCGAGGGCGCGGCCGAAGGCGGCTTCGGCTTCTGCGACGTGGTGCTGGGCTGGGACATGCTGGACGTCACCTACGACAACACCAGCGTCACCGGCTGGCAGCATGGCTACCCCGACGCGCTCGCCCGCGTCGACCTCGACACGGCGCGCCGCGTCCCCTGGGACAACGGCGTGCCCTTCTTCCTCGGCGAGTTCGTCAACGCCGACGGTTCCCCGCATCCGGTGTGCCCGCGCCAGACCTTGAAGCGCGTGCTGGCGCGCGCGGAGAAGCTCGGCTTCCAGGTGATGACGGGCATGGAATTCGAGTGGTTCAACTTCCGCGAGACGCCACACACGTGGGCCGCGAAGAACGGCGCGCCGCCCGAGCCCATCACGCCCGGCATGTTCGGCTATTCGCTGCTGCGCATGGCCGACAACCCCGGCTTCTTCAATGCGCTGATGGACGACATGCTGGCCTTCGGCGTGCCGATCGAAGGCCTGCACACCGAGACCGGCCCCGGCGTGTACGAGGTGGCCATCGGCTTTTCGAGCGCGCTGGAGCAGGCCGACCGCGCCATCCTGTTCAAGACCGGCGCGCGCGAGATCGCCAAGGGCTACGGCATCATGCCCAGCTTCATGGCGAAGTGGAGCCAGAAGTACCCGGGCTGCAGCGGGCACATCCACCAGAGCCTGTCGGACGGCAAGAAGAACCTGTTCTTCGACGGCGGCAACGCGCGCAGCATGAGCCCGCTGTTCGAGAGCTACCTGGCCGGGCAGGTGGCCTGCATGATGGAGTTCGGGCCGATGATCTGGCCCACCATCAACAGCTACAAGCGGCTGGTCGACGGCTTCTGGGCGCCGGTGAAACCCACCTGGGGCATCGACAACCGCACCGCCAGCTTCCGCGTGATCGCCGGCTCGCCCAAGGGCACGCGGCTGGAGACGCGCTGCCCCGGCGCCGACGTCAACCCCTACCTCGCAATGGCTGCCGTCATCGCCGCCGGACTGCATGGCGTGGAGCAGGGCCTGAAGCTGACCACGCCGCCGATCACCGGCACCAACCAGGGCAGCGAAGGCGTCGCGCGGGCGCCGCGCACGCTGATCGAGACCACCCGCATCTTCCGCGAATCGCGCATCGCCCGCGACTGGCTGGGCGACACCTTCGTCGAACACTTCGCCGCCACCCGCGAATGGGAATGGCGCCAGTGGCAGGACGGCGTGACAGACTGGGAGCTCAAACGCTATTTCGAGATCATCTGACGTGAGCGACATCCACATCCGCCTGCTGCATCCCGCCGACGCCTCGGCCTACCGCTCGCTGCGCCTGCGCGGCCTGCGCGAGCATCCGGACGCCTTCACCTCCAGCTACGAGGAGGACGCGCAGCAGCCGGTGTCCAGCGCCGAAACGCGGTTGGCGTCCACGCGCACGACCTTCTGGGGCGCTTTCCGCGGCAACGAGCTGTACGGCATCGTCGGCCTGGAGCGCGAGCCGCGCGCCAAGAACCGCCACAAGGCCACGGTGGTCGGCATGTATGTGGCGCCGGAAGCGTCCGGCCAGCGGCTGGGCGTGAAGCTGCTGGAGGCGCTGGTGGCGCAGGCGCGCACCGAAGGCCTGGAGGCGCTGGTGCTGACGGTGACCGAGGGCAACGAGGCGGCGCAGCGCCTGTACGAGCGCGCCGGCTTCCGCAGCTTCGGCATCGAGCCGCGTGCGATCAAGGTGGACGGCCGCTACTACGCCAAGAACCACATGCTGCTGCAACTGGAATCCGCATGACGCTCGCCAGCTTTGCCTTTCCCACCGCCATCCGCTTCGGGCCCGGCGCCCGCAAGGAAGTGGGGCCGCACCTGCGCGGGCAGGGCTTGCAGCGGCCCTTGGTCGTCACCGACAAGGCGCTGGCGGCGCTGCCCGTGCTGGCTGAATTCCGCTCCCACCTGCAGGGCCTGGACGTTGCGGTCTATAGCGGCGTCGCTGGCAATCCGACCGCCAGCCAGGTGATGGCTGGCGCCGCGGCGTACCAGGCGCATCGCGCCGACTGCGTCATCGGCTTCGGCGGCGGAGCGGCGCTCGACGTCGCCAAGGTGGTGGGCCTTGCGGCCACGCACGAAGGCGACATCCTCGAATACCGCTGGGACCATCCGCAGGTGCGCGTGATCGCGCAGGAGTTGCCGTACTTCGTCGCGCTGCCGACGACGGCTGGCACAGGCTCGGAGGTGGGCCGCTCCTCGGTGATCAGCGAGGACGCGACGCACCTCAAGCGCGTGGTGTTCAGCGCGAAGATCCTGGCGCAGAAAGTGTTCGCCGATCCGGAGCTGACCGTCGGCCTGCCGCCGCACGTGACCGCGGCCACCGGCATGGACGCGCTGACGCACAACATCGAAAGCTATCTCTCGCCGGCCTACCACCCGTTGTGCGACGGCATCGCGCTGGAAGGTGCACGCATCGCGGCGCGCTCGCTGCGCACCGCGGTGAAGGAGCCCGGCAACCTGGCGGCGCGCGGCGACATGCTGATGTCTTCCATGATGGGCGCCATCGCCTTCCAGAAAGACCTGGGCGCGGTGCATTCCTGCGCCCATGCGCTGGGCGCCGTCTGCGACCTGCACCACGGGCTGGCCAACGCGCTGATGATCGATACGGTGCTGGCCTGGAACCAGGAAGCGGTGCCGGAGAAGTTCGAGGAGCTGGCGCACGTGTGCAAAGTGGCCGGCGGCGGCGCGGCCTTCGTGCCCTGGCTGCGCCAGCTGAAGCAGGACATCGGCATCACCGGCACCCTGGCCACGCATGGCGTCACGCCCGCGCAGCTTCCGCGGCTGGTGGACATCGCTTTCCAGGACATCTGCCACCAGACCAACCCGCGGCCGTGCACGCCGCAGGATTTCGAGCGGCTGTTCGCAGCGGCGATGTGAGATGGACCGCCTGAGGATCGGCGTTTCCGCCTGCTTCTTCCATCCGGATGGCGAGCGCAAAGCGGCGCCGTCCAAGACCTTGTTGTGGATCGAGCAGTCCACCGCGCACTGGCTGATGTCCGAAGGCGCCTTCCCGGTGATGGTGCCGTCCTTCGGCGGTTCCACCTTCCGCGGCCCGATCCACGTGCAGGACTACGTGGACTTCCTGGACGGCCTCGTCATGCACGGTGGCGCCGACGTCTGGCCGGGCAGCTACGGCGAAAAGCCGCTGCGGCCCGAATGGCACGGTGACCGCGTGCGCGACGAATACGAGATCGCGCTGGTGAAGGCCTTCGCCGCCGCCGGCAAGCCGGTGTTCGGCATCTGCCGCGGCCTGCAGTTGATCAACGTGGCGCATGGCGGCACGCTGTTCCAGGACATCAGCACCCAGAAGCCCGGCGCGCTGGTGCACCGCGACGCCGTAGCCTACGACCTCAATTTCCACCAGGTCGACATCCTGGCCGATTCGCGGCTGGCGCGGCTGCTGGGTGGCGGCCGCCACAAGATCAACAGCGTGCACCACCAGGGCATCAAGGACGTCGCGCCCGGCTTCCAGGTGGAAGCGGTCTCGCCCGCCGACGGCGTGATCGAGGCCATTCGCCACGGCGGCGACGCCTGGATCGCCGCCGTGCAGTGGCATCCCGAGTTCCACCGCCCCGAACTGGGCGTGGTGGACGACACGCCGCTGCTGCGCGACTTCCTGGAGGCCGCGCGCCGCGCCCGCGCCAAAGAATGAGCACCCTCACCATCCACAACCCCGCCAACGGGGAGCTGATCATCGCCTTGCCCGCGGACGACGCGGAGTCGGTGGCGGCCAAGGCCGCCGCGGCGCGCACCGCGCAGCCGCTCTGGGCGGCGCGGCACCTGAACGAACGCCTGGCCTGCATCGCCCGCTTCCGTGCGGGCGTGGTGCGCGACCTGGAGCAACTCGCCACGACGATGACGCGCGAGACCGGCAAGCCGATCCGCATGTCGCGCAACGAGCTGAACGGGCTGCTGCCGCGCATCGACTTCTTCCTCGGCGAGACGCCACAGGCGCTCGGCGCCGAGACGGTGCACGACGAAGGCGGCATGCGCGAGCAGATCCAGCACGAGCCGCTGGGTGTCATCGCCAACATCTCGGCCTGGAACTATCCCTGGTTCGTCGGCTGCAACGTCGTCCTGCCAGCGTTGCTGGCCGGCAATGCGGTGCTGTACAAGCCCTCCGAGTACGCCACGCTCACCGGCCTGGAAATCGCGCGGCTGCTGCACGAAGCCGGCGTACCGCGCGACGTGATGACCGTCCTGGTCGGCGGCGGCGAAGTGGGCCGGGCGCTGCTGGAGCAACCTGTGGACGGCGTGTTCTTCACCGGCTCGTATGCCACGGGCCAGCGCATCGCCGAGACGGTGGGCAAGCGTTTCGTCAAGCTGCAACTGGAACTGGGGGGCAAGGACCCGACCTACGTCTGCGAGGATGCAGACCCGCAGGCCGCCGCCGAGTCGCTGGCCGACGGCGCCATGTACAACACCGGCCAGAGCTGCTGTTCGGTGGAGCGCATCTACGTGCACGAGAAGATCCACGACGCCTTCGTCGAGGCTTTCGTGAAGACCGTGCGCGGCATGCAGCGCGGCGACCCGATGAACGAGGAAACCTACATCGGCGCCCTCACGCGCGGGCCGCAGCTCGAAGTGCTGCAGCGGCAGGTGGAAGACGCGGTGCGGCAAGGCGCGAAGCTGCTGGCCGGCAACGCGACGCCGCTTGCGGGACCGGGCAACTGGTTCGAGCCGGCCGTGCTGGTGGACGTGCACCACGGTATGGAGCTGATGCGCGAGGAAAGTTTTGGGCCCGTCATCGGCATCCAGCAGGTCGCCGATGACGAGGAGGCGATCAAGCTGATGAACGACACACGCTACGGCCTCACGGCCGGCGTCTACACGCCGGACGAGGCGCGCGCGCGGCGCCTCCTGGCACGCGTGCACGCGGGCAGCGTCTACTGGAACTGCTGCGACCGCGTCAGCCCGCGCCTGCCCTGGAGCGGGGTTGGCGATTCCGGCGTGGGGCTGACCCTGTCGAAGTACGGCATCCAGGCCTTCACACGGCCGAAGGCCTGGCATTTGCGCTCGCCGGCGTAGCGCCGCGCGGGGTTCACTCGCGGCGTACGGATTCACCGGCGGCGGGCAGTTGCGTCCAAGCTCGGCGGGGACATAATCGCGGCCATGCAGCAACTGCGCCGCGCCCGCCACCTCGCCCGCCTCGTGCTGGCCTGGTTCGCGCTGGCCATCGCGGCGGCGGTGCTGGCGCCGGCTTTTGCCACGCCGGTTCCGGACGTGGTCTGCTCCAGCGCCGGCATCCAGCTGCAGGACAACGCGCCGCAAGGCTTGCCGGGCGACCATGCCGCGCACTGCGTGCTGTGCCTGCACGTTGCTGCGCCGCCGCCGTTGCCGCAGTTGCCCCGCGTGCCGGCGGAACTCGCCAGCGTCGTTCCTGTTCCCGCGCTCTTCGCGCCGCCCCCGCCTCACTCCGCCGCGCCGCTGCCCGCGCGCGGACCTCCCGCCTTCTCCTGATCCGGCCCGCTCCCGCGGAACGCGCCTGCGTCCGCGGGCGACTGTCCATCGCATCAGGAGTTTTCCGTGCGTCCCCATCCCCTGGCCGCGGCCCTGGCCGCCGCCTTTCCCTTCGTCCTCGCGGCGCAGACCGTCGAGGCCCCCGTGCGCTCGCTCGGCGTCGTCACCGTCACGGGCGGGCAGCCCACCTCGCTGCCCACGCAGATCCCCGCCACCGTCGAAAGCGTCACGCGCGAGCAGATCGACCAGACCATCAATGCCCGCGACAGCGAGGATGCGTTGAAGTACCTGCCCAGCCTGCTGGTGCGCAAGCGCTATATCGGCGACTACAACCACGCCATCCTTTCCAGCCGGGCCTCGGGCACCGGCAACAGCGCGCGTTCGGCGGTCTATGCCGACGGCATCCTGCTGTCCAACTTCCTCGGCAACGGCGTCGGCGGCCTGAGCTTCCCGCCGCGCTGGGGCCTGGTGACGCCGGAGGAGATCGAGCGCGTCGACGTCATGTACGGGCCCTTCTCCGCGGCCTATCCGGGCAACTCGGTGGGCGCGGTCGTGGAATACACGACGCGCATGCCGCAGCGGTTCGAGGCGCACGGCAAGGCCGGCTTCGTCAGCCAGCCGTTCGACCTGTACGGCACGCATGGCAACTTCCAGGCTTACGAGGCCAGTGCCTCGGTGGGCAACCGCGCAGGCGACTGGGCCTGGTGGCTGGACTTCAGCCGCACCGACAGCGAGAGCCAGCCGCTCACTTTCGCGACGCGGCTCGTCTCCAGTGGCACGTCAGGTGGCGCCGGCCAGCCGGTGACCGGCGCCGTGCTGGATCGCAACAGCGCGGGCCAGCCCTGGTACATCGTCGGCGCCGCGACCCAGTACCACACCGTGCAGGACCACGCGAAGGCCAAGCTGGCCTGGGACATCTCGCCGACCTTGCGGGCGGCGTACACCATCGGCGCCTGGCAGAACCGGTCGCAGGGTTCGTCCGAAAGCTACCTGCGCAATGCCGCCGGCCAGCCGGTCACCAGCGGCGCGATCAATATCAACGGCAGCAGCTTCGCGCCGCTCACGGGCGGCGACCTGCCGCTCACCGACGAAAGCCTGTTCCACGTGATGCAGGGGCTTTCGCTGAAGCGGCATACGCAAGGCGTGTTCGACTGGGAGCTGGCGGCCAGCCGCTACGACTACGTGGAGGACCGCAAGCGGCAGAACGCCGCAGGAAACACCTTGCCCGGTGCGGCGAGCGGTGGCGCCGGCACCATCGCCGATGGCGACGGCACCGGCTGGAACACGCTGGCCTGGAAGGGCACGTGGCGCCCGGGCGGGCCGCACCTGTTCGACTTCGGCCTGCAGCAGGACAGCTACGAACTGCGCTATGTGACCAGCAACGCGGTGGCCAGCTGGTTGACCGGAGACCCCGGCAGCCTGGTCAGCGAAGTCGGCGGCCGCACGCAGTTGCGCAGCCTGTGGGGCCAGGACACCTGGGCCTTCGCGCCGGGCTGGAAGACCGTGCTGGGCCTGCGCGGCGAGCATTGGACCGCTGCAACGGGCCGCACGATCATCCCGGGCGCCAACGTGGCGACCAACTGGCCGGGACGCAGCGAAGACTTCTGGTCGCCGAAGGCGGCGCTGTCCTGGCAATGGCGGCCGGCCACGGTGCTGAAGGCCTCGCTGGGGCGCGCTGTGCGCATGCCGACGGTGGCGGAACTCTATGGCGCAACCTCCACGACCAACGCGCAGTTCATCAACGATCCCAACCTGAAGTCGGAGCGTTCCTGGACCGGCGAGCTGAGCGCGGAACAGGACCTGGGCAATGCGCTGCTGCGCGTGACGCTGTTTGCAGAAGACACGCGCGATGCCTTGTTTTCGCAGACGCTGTTCGATGCGAATGCCAACGTCAACGTCACGCGGGTGCAGAACGTCGGCCGCATCGCGACGCAAGGCGTCGAGCTGGCCTATGAAGGCAGCGACGTGCTGCTCACGGGCATGGACTTGTCCGGCAGCGTGACCTACGCCGACTCCATCATCAAGGAGAACGCCGGCTTCGTCGCCGTGCCGGGCGACACCGTCGGCAAGCAGCAGCCCAACGTGCCGCGCTGGCGCGCCAGCGCGGTGGCCGCCTACCGCTGGCTGCCGGGTTTCAGCACCAGCGTCGCCGCGCGCTACAGCGGGCCGCAGTTCCGCACGATGAATAACAGCGACACCAACGGCTACAGCTACATGGGCGTCAGCAAGTTCTTCACGGTGGACTTGCGCGCCACCTGGCAGGCGAGCAAGACCACGCGGCTTGCCTTCGGCATCGACAACGTCAACGGCTACCAGTACTGGAACTTCCACCCCTACCCGCAGCGCAGCTACGTGGCGGAGGTGAAAGTGGATCTCTAGCGCGCGACGTCCTGCCAGCTGTCCTGGCGGGCCGAGGTAAACAGCGCTTCGATGGTGCGCATGGTGTCCAGCGCATCCTCGATCGGCCAGCTGGGTACCTTGTCGCCCAGCAGCAGGCGGGAGAAGCGCTCCACCTGCAGCAGGTAATGGTTGGCCGGCTCGAAGGTGTAGGTCGTGGTCGGAAAGGCGCCGACGCTGCTGGCGTCGCCCACTTCCAGCTGCGATGCCGTCGGCCGCGCATGCGCGAACGCGAAGTTCATGCGCAGCCAGCCCCTGGAGCCGAGCACGGAGAACTGCTGGTGCGTGCCCCAGGCATCGGAGCCGGCCTGGGTGCCGACGGTGAAAGCGGCATGGCGGTCGCCGTAATCCAGCAAGGCGCTGGAGAGGCGGTCGATGCGGAAGTTCGGGTCGCGATCCAGCGTGGCCACCACGCGAGCGGGCGCGCGCTTGAACACCAGGTTGCAGGCGCTGATCGCGTACGAGCCCAGGTCGTAGAGCGCGCCGCCTCCGGCGTCCGGGTTGTTGCGCACGTCCGCCGGGTCGAGGAACTGCTTGGCCAGCGTGGCATGCACCGAACGCACGTCGCCTAGGGTGCCCGCCGCGATCACCTCATCGAGTTTGGCCCACTGCGGGTGGTTGCGGAAGGCGAAGCCCTCCTCGATGTGCTTGCCGCTGCGGTCCCGCTCGGCGCACAGTTGCCGCACCTGCTCGGCGCTGATGCAAAGCGGCTTCTCGCACAGCACGTGCTTGCCCGCCTGCAGCGCTTTCAGCGCCCACTCGAAGTGCAGCTGGTTGGGCAGCGGCACGTAGACGGCGTCGATGGCAGGGTCGGCCAGCAGCGCCTCGTAGCTCGCGTGCACGTGCGGGATGCCGAGTTCGGCGGCCACCCGCCGTCCCTTGGCGAGGTCGCGCGAAGCCAGGGCCAGCAAGGTGGCGCTGGGCGCCGCCTGGATCGCCGGCATCGTGCGGCCGGTGGCGATCGCGGCGGCGCCGAGCACGCCCCATCGGATGGTGGAGGCCATGGGACGCGCGCTGCTTACTTCTTGCCTTCGGCGTCCTTGACGGCGGCCTGGATGCTGTCGATCAGCTTGGCGTCGACCTTGGTCTTCAGGAATTCGACCACCGGCGGTTGCGCAGCGGCACGGAATTCGGCCATCTCGGCGGCCGTCGGCGTGTAGACCGCGACGCCCTTCTCGGCCAGAATCTTGGTGCCGTTGGCGGTGAAGGTGCGGTTGGCCTTGCGCTCGGCGGCGCAGGCGGCCTTGGCGGAGTCGCCCACGACCTTCTGCAGGTCGGCCGGCAGCGACTTCCAGAAGCGGTCGCTCAGCACGAACCAGTCGATGCCGTAGTTGTGGCCATCGAGCGTGACGTTCTTCTGCACTTCGTAGAACTTGGCGAAGATGAACGTGGGCAGGGGGTTTTCCTGGCCGTCGACCACGCCGGTCTGCAGCGCGGTGTAGGTCTCGGGGAAGGCGATCGGCGTGGGCTGCGCGCCCAGGGCCTTCATCTCGGTCACGTACAGCGGGGTCTCCTGCACGCGGATCTTCAGGCCCTTCAGGTCCTTGGGCGCGTGCACCGGGGTCTTGCCGGTGGAGAAGTGGCGGAAGCCCACTTCACCGAAGCACAGGTTGTGCATGCCGGTGGCAGCCTGGAAGTCGGCCGACAGCTTCTGGCCGAAGGGGCCGTCCATCACCTTGTCCGCGACTTCGTCGTTCGGGAACAGGTAGGGCATGTCGGTGACCATCGCGCTGGGGAAGAAGTTGGCCATCACGCCGGAGGCCAGGCCGGCCTGGATGACGCCGTTCTTCACGCCTTCGACCAGGTCCTTCTCGCCGCCCAGCGCGCCGGCGCCGAACACCTGCACGTCGATCCGGCCGTTGCTGCGTGCCTTCACTTCCTTGGCGAAGACATCGGACATGACGGCCTTGCGCGAAGTGGCCATGTCCACCGAGTCGGAGTGCGCCAGCTTCAGCACGAACTTGTTCTGGGCCAGGGCGGGCGTGCAGGCCACGGCGGCGGCGAGGGCGGCGGCGGAGAAAAGGCTGGATGAAGTCTTCATGGGATGAACTCCTGTTGTTGATGGGCTAGTGGAGATTGAAAGCGTGCGGCAGGGCCAGGCTGATCGCCGGGAAGATGGCGATGAAGACCAGGCCGACCAGCAGCATGAGGAGATAGGGCAGGAAGCGCGGCGTCACCCGTTCGACGGTGGTGTCCATCACCGAACACGTCACGAAGTAGCACACGCCGAAGGGCGGAATGAAGGTGCCGATGCCCATCGAGATGATGATCACGATGCCGTAGGCCATCGGGTCGATGCCGTAGTTCTTGGTCAGCTGCAGCAGCATGGGGCCGAAGATCAGCAGCGAAGGCAGGCCTTCCAGGATCGAGCCCATGATCACCATCAGGACGACGGAGAAGACCATGAAGGCGAAGGCCGAGCCGCCCAGCAGTGCCAGGAAGTCCGTCACCACCGACTGCAGGCCGCTGATCGCCAGCGTCCACGAAAAGGCGCTGCCGGCGCTGACCATGAACAGCACCATGCCGGCCATCGCGCCCGAACTCGCGAGCGTGCGGATGAAGGAGCGCAGGTTCATGCCGCGGTAGATGAACACCGACACGACGATCGAGAACACCACGGCGATCGAGGACACCTCGGTCGTCGTCGCGATGCCGCCGACGATGCCGATGATCAGGATGATGGGCACCGCCAGTGCGGGCAACGCGCGGCCGCTCAGGCGCAGGCGCTCGGGCCAGGAGATGGGGGCGCAGCGCGGCCAGTCATGCTTCTTGGCGCGCCGGTGGATGATGATCATCAGGCACACGCCCAGCACCGCGGCGGGCACGACGCCGGCCACGAAGAAGGTGGCGACCGACAAGGTGGTGATGGAGGCCAGCACCATCATCACCAGGCTGGGCGGAATGGTCTCGCCCATGATGCCGGCGGCGGCCAGCACGGCGGCGCTTTCGGCCGGGTCGTAGCCCTGTTCCTTGAGCATGCCCTTGAGCGTGGTTCCCACGGCCGCGACGTCGGCGATCTTGGAGCCGGAGATGCCGGAGAAGATGTACATGGCCACGACCAGCGCCTGCAGCAGGCCGCCGCGCATGCGGCCGACCATCGCGGTCACCCAGTCGGCCAGCGGCTTGGTGAGGCCGCCGTCGGTCATGACGTTGCCGGCCAGGATGAAGAAAGGCACGGCCAGCAGGATGAAGCTGCTGATGCCGTTGGACATGGCCAGCGACACGGCCATCATGTCTTCGCCCGAGCTGTAGATGGCGATGTAGGCGGTGACCGAGAGCACGTAGGCAATCGGCACGCCGGCGAACACCAGGAACAGCAGCAGTACCAGCGCGAAGGCGATCAGCGGGCCGCCGCTCCAGGAGCCGGTGAAGTACCAGGCCAGGTACCAGGCGATCACGAGCACGGCGACGGCGGCGCCAGCGACGATGTTTTCCTTCAGCGTGTGGCGGCGCAGTTCCGCCAGCGCGAAGATCACCGTCAGGCCCATGCCGATGAAGAAGGGCAGCAGGGTCCACGACTTCGGGATCTGCAGCACCACCGTCAGCACGGTCCACGAGTCGTGCCACATGGGCCAGGCGTAGCACAGGCCGATGATGGCCACCGCGATCACGAAGTAGTGACGCGCGCACTCCGCATATTCCTGCCAGCGCCTGGGCAACTGGTCGATGCCGATGCGCACCACCAGGTGCAGGCCGCGGTGATAGGCGACCGCGCCGCCGATGAAGGCCAGGCTGGTCAGCGAATATTCGGCCACCTCGTTGGCCCAGACCAGCGAGGTGTTGAACATTCCGCGCATGGCGGTATTGCCGAACAGCAGCACCAGCTCGAGGAACAGGACCAGCGCGAGCAGCACGTCGAAGGCGTGCTCGATGGCCGGCGAAAACGGCTGGTGGGGCAGGTCGTCGTGCGCGACCGATCCCGGGCCGGTGGGCTCGTTCTCCGAGGCCGCGACTGAGTGGTTCATCTTCGTGTTGGGGTTCCAGCTGCAGGGACAGGTGCCCGCAGCTTGGTCACGGAAAATGTACCATCTGGTTAGTAACAAGAAACCCTGGCTTACCCTGATACGCCCGGATCCGGGCGGGCTGCCGCCGGGCTCAGGAAATCTTCAGGCCGGCGATGTCCGGTTGGTCCGGATATTCCAGCTTCAGCGACTGCAGGGTGTGCTTGATCACGCTCGCCACCATCAGGTTGCGGTGGGTCTTGGAATCCGCCGGCACGATGATCCACGGCGCGTTCGGCGTGGAGGTGGCGGCGATGGCGCGGGCATAGGCCTGCTGGTAGGCGTCCCACAGGGTGCGCACGTCGAGGTCCTCGCGCTGGAATTTCCAGCGCTTGGTGGGGTCGTCGATGCGCGCCTGCAGCCGCGCGCGCTGCTCCTGCCGGGAGATGTGCAGCATGAACTTCAGCACCACGGTGCCCGTCTCGTGCTGCAGGCGCTCGAAGTCGTTGATCTGCGCGTAGCGCCGCGCGATGTCCGCGCCTTCCAGCGTGCCGTTCACCACCGGCACCAGCACGTCTTCGTAATGGCTGCGGTTGAAGACCATGATCTCGCCGGCCGCCGGCATCTGCCGGTGGATGCGCCAGAGGAAGTCGTGCGAACGCTCCGTCTCGTTCGGCGCCTTCCAGGCCGTCGTGCGCACGCCCAGCGGGCTCATGCGGCCGCACACCGCGCGCAGCGTGCCGTCCTTGCCGCTGGTGTCGATGCCCTGCAGCACCACCAGCAGCCGGGGCCGCTTGTTCGCCCACAGCAGGTTCTGGCAGGCGTCCAGGTCGATGGCCAGCTGCTCCACCTGCTGCTTGTCGAGGGCCTTGTCCCCGCTGGAGAAAGGCTTTGCGGCCGGGTCGAGCTTGGCCAGGTCGATCTTCTTGCGCGGTTCGTCGAAGCGCCAGTCCTGCAGCAGTTGCGGGACGCCGGCGGGTGCGTTGTTCTTGGTGCGTGCCATGGCCGAATGCTAGGCGAGTTGGTAGACCGAGATCTTGACGGCGGCGCGCTCCGGCTGCAGGCCCTGCAGCGTGCCCACGAAGACGCGGCGGTTCAACCAGGCATAAGGCCCTTCCGGCGCGCTGAGCTGCACGACCGAGCGCACATAGCGGCCGTCCGGTGAAGGATCTTCGATGAGGACGCGGTTGTGCACCGTGATCACGGCGCCGTCGTGCGTTTCCATTTCGTACAGCGCATCGAGCTCCTTCACGCCATCGGCGCGCAGCAGCTGGCGGTCGGCGCCGCCGGGCAGCACCCGGCCCTGCAGGCCGGGGCCCTCGAAGGTGCCACCCAGGATGTCGACGATGAAGCGCTCGCCGCGCGCCGAGCGGCCGAGGTCGCGGCGCGGGGCAATGTCGACAAGGGCGTCGTAGACATGCCGCAGGGTCGGTGGGTTCATGGCTGGCAAGCGGTCACCTGGCGTTCGATGGTATCGATGATGACGTGTTTGCGCTCGTCCGCGGCTTGCTGCGGGTCCTTGCCGGGCTCGAAGATCGCCGAAAACGTGTGCCGGTTGGACACGAAGTAGAAGGAAAGTCCGATCACGTTGGTGTAGACGTCGATCGCCCGCACGTCGGCCCGCATGCTGCCTTCGGCCTGCCCGCGCCGGAGGATGCGCGCCGGCACCTCCACCCCAGCACGGTTGAGCTTCTGGATGCCATCCGCCTCGCGCAGGAAGCGGCCGCCCACCAGGTTCTCGCCCATCACCATGCGCACGAACTCGGGATGCCGCAGGTGGGCGTCGAACACGAAGCCGGTCCAGGCGCGCAGCGCCTCCATCGGCGGCAGCGCGTCGTAGTCCGGCTCGGCGTGCCGCACCACGCGGAAGGCGTGGTCCAGCGCGGCCGCATACAGGCCTTCCTTGCTGCCGAAGTGGTAGTACAGCATCCGCTTGCTGGTGCGGGTGCGCGCGGCGATGGCGTCGACGCGCGCGCCCGCCAGCCCGTGGGCCGCGAACTCGCTCACGGCCATGGTGAGGATGTCCTCGACCACGGGGTTCAGGGGCAAGCGGTCCATGCGTCAGCGCTTCAGGGCTGCAGCCAGGTCGGCGCAGAGCGATTCGGCGGCTTCCAGGCTGGCCTTCGACACCGCCGTGTAGCTGAAGAAACCGTGGTTCAGCGTGGGGAACTCGCGCAGGTTCACCGGCACGCCGGCGGCGCGCAGCGCCTGCGCGAAGGCCAGGTTGTCCCGGTACAGGAAGTCGTAGGGGCCGACGCCGATGATGGCGGGCGCCACGCCCTTCAGGTCCCCCAGCACCGGCGAGGCGCGCCAGTCGCGCGCCTTGCGTTCGCGCTCCGGCCCTTCGCCCAGGTAATGCGTGCCGACCGGTCCGTGTGCCGGGCCGGTCATGTCGGTCGCTGGATAGAGCAGGAACTGCACCGCCACCGGGACGCCGGCGTCGCGGCAGGCGATGGCCGACACCGCGGCCATGTTGCCGCCGGCGCTGTCGCCACCGAGCGCGAAAGGCTGGTCCGCACCGCCGAACTGGGCGCGGTTTTCGTAGATCCAGCGCGAGGCCGCGATCGAATCATCGGCGCCGGCGGGGAAGGGAGCTTCCGGCGCCAGGCTGTAGTCCACGCTCACCACCACCGCGCCGGTCGCGTTGGCGATGCGGATGCAGTGCGCCTCGTGCGAATCGAGGTCGCCCAGGATGAAGCCGCCGCCATGGAAGTAGGCCAGCGTCGCGGTGGGCTCGCCTTGCACGGGCCGCACGACGCGCCCGCGGATGTTGCCGATGCGGATGTCGCGGATCTCGCCGTGTTTCAGCTTCGGCTTGGGATAGAAGCGGTTGCGCACCTCGATGCCGCGGGCGCGCATCTCGGGGCCGCTGCCCACGTACAGGTCGGGGATGCCGCTGGCCTTCCAGCGGCGGTCGATCTCGGCGATCTCGGCGTCGAGGGGAGCTTTCGTTTCACTCATTTGGCGGGCACCACGTTGACGAGGTCGATGACGACGGACTGGCCGATCCTGGGCGTCTTGACGTCGTCGCTGGTGAAATAGACGGTGCTGGTGGCGGCCACCGGCGCGAACCAGGCCAGGTCCACCGTGTGCGCGTAGACCTTCTTCCAGGCGGCTTCGGCCTTGGGCAAGGGCAGCTTCGCGGCTTCGTCCATCAGCTTCGTCAGCTCCGCGTCCTGCGAGTGGTAGAAGTTGAGGCTGCCGTTGGGCGCCAGCGTCTGGAAGCGCGCGAGGTTGGGCACGCCGGAATTGCTGTTGAAGAACAGCACCTCCAGCTGCTTGTTGGCGGCGGCGGCCAGCATGGCGCCGAAGCCCTGCAGCTCGTCGAGCTGCGCGTTGATGCCGATCTTCTTCAGCTGGCCCACGGCCACCTGCGACATCGTGCGGCTCAGCGTGTTGTTGACGTAGGAGAGCTTGATGTTCAGGCCGTTCGCGTAGCCGGCCTGCGCCAGCAGCGCCTTGGCCTTGGCGACGTCGTACGGGTACTTCGCTTCGTTGGCGGCGTCGTAGCCCATGAAGCCCTTGCCCTGCAGCTGCACGGTGGGCTCGGCGAACTCGCCGAGGATGGCCTTGGAGATCAGCTTGCGGTCCAGCGCCAGGTTGATGGCCTGGCGCACGCGCGCGTCCTTCAGCGCGGGGTTGACGGCGCCGTCACGGTCCACGACGACCATGCCGGTCCATTGCACCGGCTCGGAGACCACGTGGATCCTGGGCCCCAGCTTGCCGGCGTTGGCATGCCCGGTGACGGGGTCGCTGACCAGGAACTTCACCTGGCCGGCCTTCATGGCCTGGATCGCGGCGTTCTGGTCCTCGAACACCGAGAGCACGATCTTGTCCCACTTGATGCGCGACTTGTCGTAGTAGAACGGGTTGGGGACGTAGGTGTAGGTCTTGCCCGTGACCGTGGCGTTCGGGTCCAGCTTGTAGGGGCCGGCGCCGAAGGTCTCCTTGGCCAGGCTGTCGGGGTGCGCCAGCGCCTTGGGGCTGATGATGTCGCCGGCGAGCCAGTAGGCCTCGAACAGGTTCAGGAAAGCCGGGTTCGGTTCGCTCAGCGTGAAGCGGATCTTGTCCGGCGCCGGCGTGTCGATGGCGGTGACGGTCGCCAGGTTGACCGCGAACGGCCCGCCCTTCTTGTTGCGGAAGTAGTCGACCGACCTCTTCACCGCTTCGGCGTTGACGGGTTCGCCGTCGCTGAACTTCGCATCGCGGCGCAAGGTGAAAGTGGCCTGCCTGCTGTCCGGGCTCATTTCCCAGGCGGTGGCCAGCGCCGGCTCGAGGCTGCCGTCGGCGCGCACGCGCACCAGCGGCTCGTAGGCCGGCATCAGGTGCGTGCCGGCGCGGCCATTGCCCGAGAGGGACGGATCCATGCTCAGGGGCGCGAAGGGGTTGCCGACAGTCAGCACCTTGTCCTGGGCGAAGGCCGGCACGCTAACGAGGGCCGCCGCGGTGGCCAGGGCCAGGACGGCTCGGCGCGAAAGGGGATGTCTCTCCATGGTTCTTCCTTGTGGACGAAATGATTTCAGGCAGCGGTGCGCTGGGCGCGCCACTGTTCGCGTCTTTGCCTTTGCAGCACCGGATGCGGCACCGGCGATGCGGCGAGCAGCGCCTGGGTGTAGGGATCGCGCGGCGCGTCGTGCACCTGCGCGGCATCGCCCTGCTCCACGATCTCTCCGCGGTACAGCACCACGGTGCGGCGCGACACGTGGCGCACCACCGTGAGGTCGTGCGAGATGAACAGCAGCGACAGCTGCAGGCTGCGCTGCAGCTCGTTGAGCAGGTTCAGCACCTGGGCCTGCACCGACAGGTCCAGCGCGCTCACCGGCTCGTCGCAGACCACCAGCCGCGGCCGGTTGATGACGGCGCGGGCGATGGCGATGCGCTGGCGCTGGCCACCGGAGAACTGCGTCGGGTAGCGCAGCGCGGTGTCCACGGGCATGCCGACGCGCTGCAGGATGTCGGCCACGCGCTGGCGGATCTCGTTGCCATCGCGCACGCCGGCGGCGATCAGCGGTTCGGCCAGCGTGTCGCCGATGGTGCGCGAGGGATTCAGCGAGCCGATCGGGTCCTGGAACACCACCTGGATCTCGCGTCCCAGCAGGCGGCGGCGCTGGCGCGTGGCGTGCGTGATGTCCTCGCCATCGAAGACGACGCGGCCCGCCGTGGCCTGCAGCTGGCCCAGGATGATCTTGCCGATGGTGGTCTTGCCGGAGCCCGATTCGCCCACCAGGCCGACCGTCTCGCCGCGTGCGATGTCGAAGCTGACGCCCTTGAGCACTTGGGCCACCTTGCCGCGGCCCTGGGCGAAGTCCATGCGCAGGTCCTGCACCGAAAGAAGCGGATTCATGCGGCCTCCTGCGCCATGCGCGCCAGCGTCTCGTCTACCGTGGGCAGCACCTGCCCGGGCGGCGCGTTGTGTGGGTTGGCGCGCAGCAGCGCCTGCGTGTAGGGGTGCTGCGGCCGGTCGAAGATGTCGATGACGTCCGCCGTCTCCAGCATGCGGCCGCGGAACAGCACCATCGCGCGGTCGCAGATGTCGGCTACCACGCCCCAGTCGTGCGTGACGAAGACGACCGCCATGCCGTGCTCCTCCTTCAGCGTGCGCAGCAGCTCCAGGATGTCGGCCTGCACGGTGACGTCGAGCGCGGTGGTCGGTTCATCGGCGAACAGCACCTTCGGGTGCGGCGCCAGCGCGCGCGCGATGCCCACGCGCTGCGCCATGCCGCCGGAGATCTGGTGCGGGTAGCGCTTCGCCACCTCTTCGGCGTTCTGGATCTTCACCTGGCGCAGCAACGCGATCGCGCGTTCGCGCGCCTGGCGGCCATCGAGCCTGGCGTGGCAGCGGATCACTTCCGCCAACTGGTGGCCGATGGTGAAGCACGGGTCCAGAGCCGCCATCGGCTCCTGGAAGATCATCGCGAAGTCCTGGCCGCGCAGCGAGCGCAGCCGCTCTTCGTCGGTGAGGTCGATGACCTGGCCCGCGAGGCGCAGCGCGCCGCTGGCGATGCGCGTGCCGGGCGGCAGCAGGCCCATCAGGGCCAGGCTGGTCAGCGTCTTGCCGCTGCCGGACTCACCGACCAGGCCCAGCGTCTCGCCGGCGAGCAGGTCGAAGTCGACGCGGTCGACCAGCGTGCGTTGCTGCGCGCCTTCACCGGTGACGATGCTCAGCGCCCGCACGGACAGGACGGCGTTGCCGGGCGCCTGGCCGAAGGCGCCGGCGGCCAGGCCGGCGTTGTCCACCAGGCGCGTGGCCTTGCGGTGCACCGGGCGCGACCAGGCTTCCACGGCGGTGTCGCGCAGCGCGTCGCCCAGCAGGCCGAAAGCCAGGATGGTCAGCGCCACCACGCCGCCGCTGGGGACCAGCAGCCAGGGGAAGTCGTTGAGGCTGGCGGCGGCCTCGAAGATTCCGCCGCCCCAGGTGGGCGCGGGCGGCGGCACGCCCAGGCCCAGGAAGCTGATGCCGGTCTGCACGATGACGGCGATGGCGGCGATCAGCGAGAGCTGCACGATCACCGGGCCGACCACGCGCGGCAGCACGTGGCGGAACAGGATGGAGATGTCTGACAGGCCGGAGATGCGCGCGGCCTCGATATAGAGCTCGTTGCGGATCGCCAGCGTGGCGCTGCGGATCACCCGCGCCGGACCGGCGGAGCCGATGATGCCGAAGGTGACCATCGCCGCCAGCATCGAACGGTGGAACACCGTCAGCACCGCCAGCGCGATGACGATCATCGGCAAGGCCTGGAACAGGTTGGTGAGCTGGCCCACGAAGGCATCGGTGCGGCCGCCGAAGTAGCCGGCCGCCAGGCCCATGCCGACGCCCAGCGCGGACACCACCAGAAGCGCCTGGAGCACGCCGATGAACGTGGGCGTGACGCCGTGCAGCACGCGGCTGGCGACGTCGCGGCCCAGCGTGTCCGTGCCCAGCCAGTGTTCGGCGGACGGCAGCTGCTTGACCGCCAGCAGGTCCTGGTCCAGCGGGTCGAACTGCGCGACGTGGTTGGCGGCGAGGCCCAGGCCCAGCACCAGCGCCAGCCAGGCGATGGCTACCCAGGCCAGCGGCTTGCGCAGCAGGCGCTGCAGGAAGGTCTTCGGCAGCGCGATGGCGACCGGCGCCGTCACCGGCAGGGCAGCGGTGGCTTCGCTCATTGCACGCGCACCTTGGGGTTCAGCCAGCCGTAGCTCAGGTCGACCAGCAGGTTGATGACGATGGTGAGCAGCGTGAAGTACAAGGTGGCGCCCTGCATCAGCGCCATGTCGTTGTTCTGCGCCGCGCTGACGGCGAGGCTGCCCAGGCCGGGCAGCACGAAGGCGCGCTCCACGAACACGGCGCCGCTGATGGCGTTGACCATGACGAGGCCCAGCACCGTCACGACCGGCAGCGAGGCGTTGCGCAGGGCGTGCTTCCAGATGATGCTGCGCTCCGGCAGGCCGCTGGCGCGCAGGCTGCGGATGAAGTCGCGGCCCATCACCTCGTTCATCGAGTCGCGCGTCTGCTTGGCGATGGTGGTGATGGAGATCAGCGAGACCGACAGCACCGGCAGGACCAGCGAGAGGAACCACTCGCGCGGGCTGTCGCGCAGCGGCGTGTAGCCGGTGGCGGGCAGCCACTGCAGCCAGACCGCGAACACCGCGATCAGCACCAGCGCCACCCAGAAGGAAGGCAGGGTCAGGCCCACCAGCGACAGCGTGTCGATGAAGCGGCCGACCCAGCCGCCGCGCAGCGCGCTCAGCACGCCTAGCGCCAGGCCGGCGGCCAGGCACACGACCAGCACGCCGGCCATGATGGACACGGTGACGCCGATGCGGTCGTTCAGCAGCGAGGCCACGCTCTCCTTGGTGAAGTAGGACGTGCCGAGGTCGCCGGTGGCGGCTTGCTGCAGCCAGTGGCCGTACTGCGCCAGCAGCGGCTGGTCCAGCCCCAGCTGGTGGCGCAGTTCCTGGTACTGCTGTTCGCTGCCTTCGCCCTGCATGAGGGTGCGCGCGAGGTCGCCGGGCGCCAGGCTGTTGAGGAGGAAGGTGAGCAGGGTGACCGCCAGCAGCAGCGGCACCGAGAGCGCCAAGCGGCGCAGGACCATTCGAAGCACGTGGCCTCCGGGGAGTGGAGGTGGGAAAACCGGCCCGCCCGGAGGCGGCGGATGAAATGTACGAATCAGTACGTTAATTCATGTACTAACCGGTACACCATCCGGGTTTGCCCGGGGGCGAGGGGGGGAACAAGGCCAAGCCGCCCGGCGAATCGCGTGTTGCGCACGGGCGGCTTTCGGTTCAGAGTCGGCAGAAGCCTGCAGCCCTGCCACAGCTCCCATGACTCCACCCGAAGTGAAGTACCTGAGCACAGCCGACGGCAGCATCGCCTACCAGTCGTTCGGGGCAGGCACGGGTTGCCTGGTGGTCGTTCCCGGCCTGTTGACCCACATCGAGGCGGTCTGGTCGCGGCCGGAACCCTCCCGGCTGTTCCTGGCTCTCGCGAGGTTCACGCGCGTGGTGCTGCTGGACAAGCGCGGCATCGGCTTGTCCGATCCGTCGCCCATCACCCCGAACGACCTGACGCAGGGGCGCGCCCGCGATCTCGCCAGCTTGATGGATGCCCTGGGGCTCGAGCGCGCGGCGTTCATGGGCATCGCCGGCGGCGGGTCCGCGGTCCTGAGCTTTGCTTCAGCGAACCCCGGGCGTGTCGATGCGCTGGTCCTGTATGCGAGCTGGGCGCATACCAGCGTTCCTGGCTATCCGGACGGCGTCCCGGCGCCCGTGCAGGAAAAGTACCTGCGCTTGCTGGCGCAGAGGTGGGGGAACGACGCCAACCCCGCGTGGCTGGAAGCGATCGCTCCCGCGCTCGCGCAGGATGCCGACTACCGCCTCTGGCTCGCGCACGCCCAGCGCCTGGCGGCATCACCTGCACGGGCTTGTGCGCTCAGTGCCGCGTCGGCCCAGGTCGACCTGCGGGACATCCTGCCGGCTATCCAGGCGCGCACCTTGGTCATGCATGCCAGTGGGGACCAGGTGGTGCCTGTGGACTACAGCCGCGAGCTTGCCGCGCGCATCCCTGGCGCGCGGTACGTGGAACTCCAGTCCCGGGACCACTTCCCGCACACCACCGAGAACTGCTCGGAAATCGCAGGGGCCATCCAGGAATTCCTGACGGGCAAGGCACCCGGGGAGGCGGCGCATCGGCGTGTGGCCACGATCGTCGTCGCCGACGTGGCCGATTCCACGCGAACGCTTGCGGAACTGGGAAACCAGCGCTGGGCAGACGTGCTGGAGCAACTGCATGCAGGCTTGCGCGAGCAGGTCCGGCACCATGGAGGCGAGGTGGTCGACACCGCCGGCGACGGGATCCTCGCGGTGTTCGAGGGGCCGCGGCAGGCGGTCCGCTGCGCCGAGGCGATGCTGCGCTATGTGCGCACCCTGGACCTGGAAGCCAGGGCCGGAGTCCACACCGGTGAGGTCGAGGTCCGCGGCGGCCAGGTCATGGGGCTTGCCGTGCACACGGCCGCTCGTATCGCGGCCCTGGCCGGATGCGGGGAGGTGCTGGCGTCTCGCACGATCAAGGATCTCCTGGCCGGCTCCCCGCTGGCGTTCACGCAGCGTGGGACGCATTCGCTGCGGGGCGTGCCGGACCGGTGGGAGCTCTATCGCGTCCGCGAGCTGGACTGAGTCGACGGCTCTTGTTCCCGCGCCGGGGCCCCGGGCGCGCCCGGTTGTTTGGCACAACCCTTGCATCCAGCACTTGCATACAAGTTTGGATGCTCGCCCATGGTGCAACTCCGGCTCCCCGTGCAACCCGATCGCGATGGCTCGCCGGCCGCGGCCTGGATCGTCCGCACCGAGCCGCCGATCGCGCTGCGGGACGAGGGGCCGCTCGCCGGCCTGCGCTTCGCCGTCAAGGACAACATCGACGTCGAGGACGTCGCCACCACCGCGGCCTGCCCTGCCTTCAGCTACCGCCCGCAGCGGCACGCCAGCGTGGTGCAGCGCCTGCTCGCCGCCGGTGCACGCCTGCTCGGCAAGACCAACCTCGACCAGTTCGCCTGCGGCCTGAACGGCACGCGCTCGCCCTACGGCGCGGTACCCAATGCGTTCAACCCTGCCTATGTGTGCGGCGGCTCGAGCTCGGGCTCGGCCTATGTCGTGGCCACCGGGCAAGCGGACTTCGCGCTGGGCACGGACACGGCGGGCTCGGGCCGCGTGCCGGCCGGCTTCAACAACATCGTGGGGCTGAAGCCCTCCAAGGGCCTGCTCAGCACGCGCGGCGTGCTGCCGGCGGCGCAGAGCGTGGATTGCGTGTCGATCTTCGCGCCGACAGTCGGCATGGCGGCACGCGTGCTGCAGGCGGCGCATGGCCACGACCCGGAGGATCCGTACTCGCGCAAGCTGAAGCTGGTAGACCGCCCCTTCCCGGCGCGTTTCCGCTTCGGCGTGCCGGACCGCCTGAACTTCTTCGGCGACGAGCTCTCGCGCCTCGCCTTTGTGCAGGCCGTGCAGACACTGCAGGAGCTGGGCGGCACGCGCGTGGCCGTCGACTACCGGCCGCTGGCGGGCGCCGGCGCGCTGCTCTATGAAAGCGCGCTGGTGGCGGAGCGCTATGCGGCCCTGCGCAGCTTCTTCGACGGCCGCGATGGCGACATCATCGAGCCGGTGCGCAGCATCATCGGCGCCGGTTGCGGCTACAGCGCCGCCGAGTGGTGCGAGGCGCAAGCCATGCTGCGCTCCTACGGCCAGCTGGCTGACGTCATGTGGGACCGCATCGACACGCTGGTGGTGCCCACCGCGCCGACGATTTACACGATCGCCCAGATGCACGCCGACCCAGTCGCGCTCAACCGCAACCTGGGCGCCTACACCAACTTCGTCAACCTGCTCGATTACGCGGCGCTGGCCGTGCCGGCCGCCATGCGCCCGGACGGCCTGCCCTTCGGCATCACTTTCATCGGCGCTTGCGGCAGCGACTGGCAGCTGGCGGAACTGGGCCAGCGCTTTCACCACGCCACCGGCCTGCCGCAAGGGGCGACCGGCGTGCCGCTGCCGCCGCCGGAATCGATTCCCGGCCTCGCAGCGCCGCGCACCGTGAAGGTCGCAGTGGTCGGCGCGCACCTGTCCGGCATGCCGCTGAATGGCCAGCTCACCGAGCGGGGCGCGACCTTGCTGCGCAGCGCACATACGGCACCCGACTACCGGCTCTATGCGCTGCCCGGCACCACGCCGCCCAAGCCGGGGCTGCTGCGCGTCGCGCCGGGGAGCGGTGCGCGCATCGCGCTGGAGATCTGGGAGATGCCATTGGAGCAGTACGGCTCCTTCGTGGCCATGATCCCGCCGCCGCTGGGCATCGCCACGCTGCGCCTGGACGACGGCACGCAGGTGCAGGGCTTCAGCTGCGAAGCGCTCGCCACCGAGCACGCCGAGGACATCAGCGAGTTCGGCGGTTGGCGCGCCTACCTGGCCGCACAGACGGAGCGGGTCGCATGACGGAAGACGAAGTCCTGGCTTATGTGAAGGCCGCTGCGGGCTTGCTCGCCATGCCGCTGGACGAAGCGCGGGCGCAAGCCGTGGCCATGCACCTCGCGCGCACCGTGGCGCTGGCCCGCCTGCTGGAAGCCGCGCCGCTGGCGCCCGAGGACGAACCGGCCGAGGTCTACCGGCCTGCGCCCTTCCCGGCCGAGGACGCCGCATGAAGACGCTGGACCTGCTGCAGGCGGTGGCCTCCGGCGAGCGCAGCGCGCGCGAGCTGTGCGAGGCGGCGCTGGAGCGCATCGCCGCCAGCGAGCCGCGCATCAACGCCTTTACCGAACGCACCATCGAGCGCGCTCGCACCGAGGCAGATGCCATCGACCGCCGGCGCGCGGCCGGCGAGCCGCTGCCGCCGCTCGCGGGCTTGCCATACGCGGTGAAGAACCTGTTCGACATCGAAGGCGTCACCACCCTGGCCGGCTCGAAGATCAACCGCGAGCTGGCGCCGGCGCGCGCCGACGCCGCGCTGGTGCAGCGCCTGCGTGAAGCGGGCGCGGTGCTGGTGGGCGCGCTCAACATGGACGAATACGCCTACGGCTTCAGCACGGAGAACACGCACTACGGGGCGGCGCGCAATCCGCACGACGCAGCGCGCATGGCGGGCGGTTCTTCCGGCGGCTCGGGCGCGGCGGTGGCCGCGGGCCAGGTGCCGCTGGCGCTGGGCTCGGACACCAACGGCTCCATCCGCGTGCCGGCTTCGCTGTGCGGCGTGTGGGGCCTGAAGCCCACCTTCGGCCGCCTTTCGCGCCGTGGCACTTATCCCTTCGTCCACAGCATCGACCATCTCGGGCCGCTGGCCGACAGCGTCGAAGGGCTGGCCCTCTCTTACGATGCGATGCAAGGCGCCGACCCGCTCGATCCCGGCTGCCACGCTTTGCGTGCGCAGCCCGCTGTGCCCCATTTGGCACGCGGCGTCGAAGGACTGCGCATCGGCCTGCTGGGCGGCTACTTCCACGATCTTGCCGGCCCGGCTGCCCGCGCCGCCGCGCAGCTGGCTGCGCGCACGCTGGGCGCGAGCGAGGAGGTGGAATGGCCCGATGCGGCTGCCGCCCGCGCCGCCGCCTTCATCGTCACCGCCAGCGAAGGCGGCGCACTGCACCTGGACGACCTGCGCCGGCGGCCGCAGGATTTCGAGCCGCTGTCGGTGGACCGCTTCATCGCCGGCGCCCTGCAGCCCGCCGCCTGGTACCTGCGGGCCCAGCGCTTCCGCCGCGCCTACCGCGCGCGGGTCAACGCACTGTTCGAGCACTGGGACCTGCTCATCGCACCGGCGACGCCGGTGAGCGCGCCGCGCATCGGCGAGGAGTGGATAGACATCAATGGGCAGCGGCATCCGAGCCGGCCTTCGCTGGGCCTGCTGACGCAGCCGATCTCCTTCGCCGGCTGTCCGGTGGTGGCCGCGCCGCTGTGGCCGGAAGGAGCAGGCGGCCTGCCGATCGGCGTGCAGTTGATCGCCGCGCCCTGGCGCGAAGACCTCTGCCTGCGCGCCGCGCAGGTGCTGCAGGACGAAGGAGTGGCGCGGCTGTGATGGACATCAACCTGCCCGAGGTCCTGGCCGAAGTGCGGGCCCAGTTCGAACGCTACGAACGCGCGCTCACGTCCAACGACGTCGCCGTGCTCGACGAGCTGTTCTGGAACAGCCCGCACACGCTGCGCTACGGCGCCGGCGAGAACCTGTACGGCTGGGACGCGATCGCGGCCTTCCGCGCGGCCCGTCCTGCGCAAGGCCTCGGGCGCGAGCTGCTGAAGACGGTCATCACCACCTACGGCCGCGACTTCGCTACCGCCGACACCGAGTTTCGCCGCAGCGGCAGCGCGCGCACCGGCCGCCAGAGCCAGGCCTGGGTACGGATGCCGGAAGGCTGGCGCGTCGTCGCCGCCCACGTGAGCCTGCTTGCCTGATTCCCTTTCAACCCGTGAGGAGAGCACCATGAGCCAGCACTTCAACCGCCGCGACACGCTGAAGTCCATCGCCGCCCTGTCGGCGCTCGGCGCCAGCCCCTTCGCCTTCGCCCAGAAGCCGATCACGGTGGGCGTCATCTACGTCGGGCCGCGCGACGACTACGGCTACAACCAGGCGCAGGCCGAGGCCGCGGCGGCGCTGAAGAAACTGCCCGGCGTGAAGGTGGTCGAGGAGGAGAACGTGCCCGAGACCGCCGCCGTGCAGAAGACCATGACCGGCATGATCGCGCAGGACGGCGCCACGCTGGTCTTCCCCACCTCCTTCGGCTACTTCGACCCGCACATGCTGGCCGTGGCCGCCAAGTACCCGGACGTGCGCTTCGCGCATTGCGGCGGCATGTGGACCGAGGGCAAGCACCCGAAGAACACGGCCAGCTACTTCGGCTACATCGACGAATGCCAGTACCTCAATGGCGTCGTCGCCGGCCACATGAGCAAGAGCGGCAAGCTGGGCTTCGTCGCCGCCAAGCCCATCCCGCAGGTGCTGCGCAACATCAACGCCTTCACCATGGGCGCACGCTCGGTGCATCCGAACCTCACGACGCAGGTGATCTTCACCGGCGACTGGTCCATGCCGGTGAAGGAGGCCGAGGCGACCAACAGCCTGGCCGACCAGGGCGTGGACGTCTTCACCATGCACGTGGACGGGCCCAAGGTGATCGTGGAGACGGCCGCCAAGCGCGGCAAGATGGTCTGCGGCTACCACGCGAGCCAGGCCAAGCTGGCGCCGCAAGCCTACCTGACCGGCGCCGAGTGGAACTGGCTGACGGCCTACACCACCTTCCTCGACGCGGCGCGCAGCGGCAAGCCGCATCCCAACTTCATCCGCGGCGGCCTGAAGGAGGGCTACGTGAAGATGTCGCCCTACGGGCCCGCGGTCAGCGACGCCGCGAAGAAGCAGGCCGACGGCATCAAGGCGCAGATGGTGGCCGGCACGTTCGACATCTTCAAGGGCCCGCTGAAGGACAACAAGGGCGGTGTCGCCATCCCCGCCGGCAAGGTCTACAAGCAGACCGACATCGAGCTGGAGAAGATGAACTACCTGGTCGAAGGCGTGGTCGGCAGCGCCGGCTGAAAGCAAGGGCATGCGAAGCGTCCTGCAACAAGCCGCCCTGCCGGTTGCCGCCATCCTGGCGGCGCTGGTCCTGTTCGGCGGCTTCGTCGCCTTCGCCGGCGCGAGCCCGGTCGAAGCCTGGGTGATCCTGTTCAAGGGCGCTTTCGGCGACTGGTTCTCCTGGCAGAACACCTTGCAGCGCGCCGCGCCGCTGATGCTCACGGCGCTGTGCGTGGCGATCCCCGCGCGCGCCGGGCTGGTCATCATCGGCGGCGAAGGCGCGCTGGTGCTGGGCGGGCTGGCGGCGGCTGCGTCGGCGCAGGTGCTGCCATTCACCGGGTGGACGGGCACGGTGGCGGTGTGCGTCGCGGGCGCGCTGGCCGGGGCTGCCTGGATCGCGCTGGCCGGCTGGCTGCGGCAATGGCGCGGCGTCAACGAAACCATCAGCAGCCTGCTGCTGGCGTATGTAGCGATCGGCCTGTTCAAGCACCTGGTGGAAGGACCGCTGCGCGACCCGGCGTCGCTGAACAAGCCGTCGACGCATGCGCTCGCCGAGAGCCTGCGCATCGGCGGCATCGCCGGCTCGGACGTTCACTGGGGGCTGGTGCTGGGCGTGCTGGCCTGCCTGGCCGCAGCGGTGTGGCTGCGCTGGTTGCCCTCCGGCTTCGCCACGCGCGTGGTGGGTGGGAACCCGCGCGCGGCGCAGCTCGTAGGGCTGCCGGCAGCGGGGCTCATCCTGCTGGCTTGCGCGCTTGGTGGCGGCGCGGCGGGCCTCGCGGGCGCGGTGGAAGTGGCGGCGGTGCACACGAGCGCGAATGCCTCGCTGATCGCGGGCTACGGCTATGCCGGCATCCTGGTGGCCTTCATCGCCCGGCAGGAGCCGCTCGCGGTGATCCCGGTGGCCATCCTGTTCGGCGGCTTCGGTGCGGCGGGCAGCCTGCTGCAGCGGCGCCTGGGCTTGCCCGATGCGTCGGTGCTGGTGCTGCAGGGGATCGCGTTCGTGTTGATCCTCGCGAGCGAAGCGCTGCGGGACGTGGACTGGAAGGCGCTTTGGGCCCGCCTGTTCGTCATCCCGGGCCCGACCCGGGATCCATCGTGGCGTGGCAAGAGCGCATGACTGCCGATCAACTCCTCGCCCTCGTCGCCGGCATCCTCGGCGGCGCCCTGCGCGTCGGCGCACCCTTCCTCTTCGTCTCCCTCGGCGAATGCATCACCGAGAAGGCGGGTCGCATCAACCTGGGGCTGGAAGGCGTTCTCGTGCTCTCGGCCATGTGCGGTTTCGGTGGCAGCTACCTCACCGGTTCCGTCTGGCTGGGCGTGCTGTGCGCGGTGCTGGCCGGCGGCGCGCTGGCTGCGCTGCACGGCGTGTTGTGTTCGCTGCCGCGCGTCAACGACGTCGCCACCGGCATCGCGCTGATGCTGCTCGGCACCGGGCTGGCCTTCTACCTGGGCAAGCCGCTGATCCAGCCCCAGGCGCCGCAGCTGCCGCCGATCGAACTGGGCAACTGGAGCAGTTCGCCGGCGGTGAAGGCGGCGCTGCAGATCAACCCGCTGGTGCCGCTGGGCCTGCTGCTGGCCGTGGCGCTCTGGTGGGGCTTCGCCAACACGCGCGCCGGCCTGCTGGTGCGCATGGCGGGCGATTCGGCGCAGGCGGCGCGCGCGCTCGGCTACTCGGTGCCCGCCATCCGCATCGCAGCCACCATCGCCGGCGGCATGGTCGCGGGCCTCGGCGGCGCCTGCCTCACGCTGTTCTATCCGGGCAGCTGGAACGAGGGCATCTCCAGCGGCCAGGGCCTGATCGCCGTGGCGCTGGTGATCTTCGCTCGCTGGAGCCCGCTGCGCTGCGTCGGCGCGGCGCTGTTGTTCGGCGGAGCCGGTGCCCTCGGGCCGGCGCTGCAGGCCATCGGCATCGGCTGGGGCTACCACCTGTTCAACATCGTGCCTTACGTGCTGACCCTGCTGATCCTGGTCCTGAGCTGCAAGCCGGGCCAGCTGGCGGCGGGCGCGCCGGGCGAGTTCTCGGCGAGGTGACATGGAACGCTACGTCCGCGCGAATCCCTATGTCTGGCCTTTCGACGGCAACCTGAAGCCGTCGAACACGGCGCTCATCGTCATCGACATGCAGACCGACTTCTGCGGCCCTGGCGGCTACGTCGACAAGATGGGCTACGACATCTCGCTCGCGCGCGCGCCCATCGCGCCGCTGCGCCAGCTGATGGCGGCGCTGCGCACCGGTGGCTGGCACGTGATGCACACGCGCGAAGGCCATCGTCCCGACCTGTCGGACCTGCCAGCCAACAAGCGCTGGCGCTCGCGCCAGGCCGGCACCGGCGGCGTCGGCATCGGCGATGCGGGCCCGTGCGGACGCATCCTGGTGCGCGGCGAGCCGGGCTGGGAAATCATCCCGGAGCTGGCGCCGCTGCCCGGCGAAACCGTCATCGACAAGCCGGGCAAGGGCAGCTTCTGCGCCACCGACCTCGAACTGGTGCTGCACACGCGCGGCATCCGCAACCTGCTGCTGGCGGGCATCACTACCGACGTCTGCGTGCACACCACGATGCGCGAAGCCAACGACCGCGGCTTCGAGTGCCTGCTGCTCTCGGACTGCACGGCGGCCACCGACCGCTGCAACCACGAAGCGGCGCTGAAGATGGTCACGATGCAGGGCGGCGTGTTCGGAGCGCACGCGCCTTCGTCCGCGGTGCTGGAGGTCTTATGAGAGTCGATCCGCTGCCGCCACCCACCGGCGCCATGGCGCTGGAAACCTACGAACTCACCAAGCGCTTCGGCAGCTTCACGGCACTGGACGGCGTCAGCCTGAAGGTGGCGCCGGGCAGCGTGCACGCGCTGCTGGGCGAGAACGGCGCCGGCAAGAGCACGCTGGTGAAGTGCATTGCCGGTTTCCACCGCGCCGAGCACGGCAGCATCGTCACCGACGGCCGCGAGCAGGACATCGCGAACCCGGTCGTGGCGCGCGGGCTGGGCATCGGCATGGTCTACCAGCACTTCACGCTGGCGCCGGGCATGACCGTCGCCGAAAACCTGCTGCTGGCCGGCGGCGCGGTGCCGGGCGTGATCGCCTGGCGGCGGCAGCGCGAAGCGCTGGAGTCCTTCCTGGCGACCACGCCCTTCCGGCTGGACCTCGACGCGCGCCCGATCGCGCTGGCCGCCGGCGAGAAGCAGAAGCTGGAACTGCTGAAGCAGCTGTACCTGAAGCCGCGCCTGCTGATCCTGGACGAGCCCACCTCGGTGCTGACGCCGCAGGAGGCCGACGAGGTGCTGGGTCACGTGCGCGCGTTCGCGCGCGCTGGCCTTTGCACGGTGCTGATCATCACGCACAAGTTCCGGGAGGTGATGGCCTATGCCGACGACGTGACCGTGCTGCGGCGCGGCCGCCAGGTGCATCAATGCGCGGTGCGGGACACCGACCCGCCGCGCCTCGCGCAGGCGATGGTCGGTGACGCGCAGGTGGCGCAGGCCGATGTCCGTCCGCGCGCGCCTTGTCGGCCGGCCGTGGCAGCGAGGCCCGCGCTGGAGGTGGACGCGCTGGATGTGATGGGCGATCGCGGCACGCTGGCCGTGCGCGGCCTGTCGCTGGCAGTGCGGCCCGGCGAGATCCTCGGCCTGGCGGGAGTCTCGGGCAATGGCCAGCGCGAGCTGGTGGAAGCCCTGGTGGGGCAGCGCGAACGCGCCGGCGGCCGCGTGCGCGTGCGCGGCGAGCCCTATGCGGCGCGGCGCGGCGAGAACCACAGGCTGCAGGTGCGCAGCCTGCCCGAGGAGCCGCTGCGCAATGCCTGCGTCGGCGACCTGAGCGTCGCCGAGAACATGGCGCTGCGCGACTTCGACCGCGCGCCGCTGGCGGCCGCCGGCGTGCTGCACTTCTCCCGCTGGCGCGAACGCGCGCGCGAGTGGATCACGGCCTACGGCATCAAGACCCGCGGCGAGGACGCGCCGATGCGCAGCCTGTCCGGCGGCAATGTGCAGCGCGCGGTGCTGGCGCGCGAACTGGCCGGCGAGATCAGCGTGCTGATCGCCGCCAACCCGGTGTTCGGCCTCGACTTCGCGGCGGTGGCGGAGATCCACGCGCGCATCCGCGGCGTGCGCGAGCGCGGCGGCGCGGTGCTCCTGATCAGCGAAGACCTGGACGAACTGCTGGAGCTGGCCGACCGCATCGCGGTGATGAGTGAAGGCCGCATTGCTTACGAATGCGATGCGGCGAGCGCCGAACGCCAGGTGCTGGGCGCGCACATGGGCGGCGGCCACCATGCGCCGGCAGCCGCTCTGCCGCAGGTCGTCGAACAGGAAGAAGAGGTCGCCGCATGACGCGCCTGGCCGCCCACCCCTTCCCCTACGACTTCGAGCTCGCCACTACCGCCCTCGTCCTGATCGACCTGCAGCGCGACTTCGTCGAGCCGGGCGGCTTCGGCGAATCGCTGGGTAACGACGTTCGGCTGCTGCAGGCGATCCTGCCGGCGTGCAGCGCAGTGCTCGACGCCTGGCGAGCATCCGGTGGCACCGTGGTGCACACGCGCGAGGCGCACCGGCCGGACCTCAGCGACTGCCCGCCGGCCAAGCGCAACCGCGGCAACCCGCGCCTGCGCATCGGCGACGAAGGGCCGATGGGACGCATCCTCGTTGCCGGCGAGCCCGGCAACCAGATCGTGCCGGAGCTGGCGCCGCTCGCGGGCGAGATCGTCATCGACAAGCCCGGCAAGGGCGCCTTCTACGCCACGCCGCTGCACGAACTGCTGCAGGACCAGGGCATCACGCACCTGGTGTTCGGCGGCGTCACCACCGAAGTGTGCGTGCAGACCAGCATGCGCGAAGCCAACGACCGCGGCTACGACTGCCTGCTGCTGGAGGACTGCACCGAAAGCTACTTCCCGGCCTTCAAGGCGGCCACGCTGGAGATGGTGCGGGCCCAGGGCGCCATCGTCGGCTGGACCGCCACCAGCCCACAATTGCTGCATGCACTCACACGCTAGGGCCGTCGCGGCCCGCACCCACGCCGCCGTCCACGCCCATCGTTCGCGCGCCGACGACGTCTACGACCAGCTCAAGCGCGACGTGGCCGAATTCCGGCTGGTGCCTGGCGACCGCTTGACCGAGCACGAAGTCAGCGAGCGCCTGGGCGTCAGCCGCACGCCGGTGCGGCAGGCGCTGTACCGGCTGCAGCAGGAGGGCTTCGTCGAGGTGCTGTTCCGCAGCGGCTGGCGCGTGCTGCCCTTCGACTTCGACCGCTTCGAGCAGCTCTACGACCTGCGCATGGTGCTGGAGACCACGGCCGTCCAGCGCATCTGCGCCGGCGACAGCCGCGTCGACCAGGCGCTGCTGGAGCAACTGGCCGCGATCTGGCTGGTGCCGGCCGCCGCGCGCAGCGGCGATGCGGCACAGGTGGCGGCCTGGGACGAGGCCTTCCACTGCGCGCTGGTGGCCGCGGCCGGCAACGCGGAAATGGCGCGCGTGCACCGCGAGGTGACGGAGCGCATCCGCATCATCCGGCGCCTGGACTTCACCAAGCAGCCGCGCATTGCCGCCACCTACGACGAACACGCCAGGATCCTGAAGGCGGTGCAGCGCCGCCGCGGCGACCAGGCGGTGCTGCTGCTGCGCGCCCACATCGAGACCAGCCAGGCGGAGGTGCGCAAGATCACGCTGCACCAGGTGCACCTGGCGCGAGCCGGGGCGGGCTGAGCGGCTTACAGCACGATCGGCTGCAGCACCACCGGTTCCCGCACCAGCACCTGGTCGCGGAAGATCAGCTTCTGGCCCCAGTACATCTCCAGGAAATACGGCTCCGGCCGCACGGGGATGGCGTTCCAGCCGAAGCGTCCGTAGGCGTCGGTGGTGGCGGCCGTGCTGCGACCGAGCACGCTGTGCACCAGCACGACCGTGACGCCGGGCACCGGGCCGCGGTTGCGCGAAAGCAGCTGGCCCTGCACGGGCACCATGCCCCGCCCTTGTGCCGCCGCCGGCCACGGCGCGAGCAGCGCCAGCAAGGCCGCTGCGAGGCCCAGGCGGCGGTTCATTGCGCCACCCCGAAACCGCCCTCCGTGGCCGGGGTGGTGAAAGGCAGGACGGCGATGCGCTTCTCCAGGTCCGATTCCTGCACCTTGCGTCGCAGTTCCAGGGTGCCCACGTGTGCCACCCGGCGCCCGCGCGGGTTGATGCGGATCGACTGCGTATAGGGCTCGTAGCCCGGCGCGTTGATCATCAGCACGACCACCGACAGGTCCGGGTACACGCGGCCGTTGATGCGCCCGCCCGTGCTCGAAGGCAGTTCCCAGTTGGCCGGCCGCACCAGGATGGCGGGCGGGTCGTCGATGCCCTTGATCTCGCCGTCGAATTCGATGGGGACGATGTCGGGCGGCTTCAGGAAGCCGAGCGACATCGTGATGAACAGCAGCCCGACGAGGAAGAAGGCGATGCCGGGGACCTGCGTGTTGATGCGGAACTGCTTCTTCCACTCGATGGTGATGGCATCCCGCTTGGGCGTGGCCGCCAGCGTGATCACGCCCTTCGCCACCAGCCAGATACCGCCCAGGACCATGGAGATGCCAGCCAGGGCGCCCGTGAGCGCCACGATCTCGAACGCCGTCATGTCAGACCCCCTTGCCCGGGAAGACGCCAGGCAAGCTTAGGCGTGCGGCGTTGACGCGTCCACCTCACGAAGGACGAAAACGGCCGAGCAGTGCTAGACCCAGTCCTCGTCGCGCAGCTCGCGCGTGAGCCAGGCGCAGTAGATCGGCGCGGCGACCAGCCCCGAGAGACCGAAGGCCGCTTCGAGCACCAGCATCGAAGCCAGCATGGCCGAGGTCGGCACGTTGGTGCGGCCGCCGACGATGCGCGCGTTGAGGAAGTACTCCAGCTTGTGCACGAGGATCAGGAAGCCAAGCGATGCCACGCCCAGCCAGGCCGACACCGTGAGGGCCGCGATGGTGATCGCCGTGTTGGACAACAGGTTGCCGACGATGGGGATCAGGCTGGCGAAGAAGGTGAAGCCCACGAGCGTCGGCGACAGCGGCACGCGGTAGCCCAGCATGGGCAGCAGCACCAGCAGGTACAGGCCGGTCAGCAGGGCGTTGATCGCGGAGATGCGCAACTGCGCCGCGAACACGTCCTCGAACGCCTGCGCCAGCTGCAGCAGCCGGGACTGCGCCAGCAGCACCAGCGGCCGGCGCGAGGGCATGCGGCGCGCGTTGGCGGTGCCGGTCGCGGCCATCAGGCCGATGACCAGGCCGATGATGATGTGCACCAGCACCTTCAGCGCGGTGCCGCTCCAGTGCTGCACCTCGCCGGCGTGCTCGCGCAGCCAGGTGGTCACCGCGTGCTGCACGGCGTCCGCCGATTCGGGCAGCCATTGCACCAGCCAGGGCGGCGCCATGGCGCGGACCTGGTCCAGCGTGTCGGCCAGCAGTTGCAGCAAGCGCCCGAGCCCGCCGGACTTGAACAGCAGCTCGAAGCCGGCCAGCACGGCCAGCACGAAGCCGGCCACGGCCGCCGCCAGCAGCAGCCAGCGGATGGCGCGCGTGCGCCAGTTGCCGCCAGCCGGCCCCGTGAAGGCGCGGATGCGCCGATACAGCACGAAGCCGGTCAGTCCCGCGAACAGCGAGGACAACAGGTGCAGGTGCAGCAGGGCAAGCAGCGCGATGGCGGCCAGCAGGATGCTGCGCACGCGCAGCTGGCCCGTGATGAGCGCGGCGCCGGGCGGCTCGGGCGGCGGGAACGGAAGCTTCACGGGGCGCATTGTGCCGTCGGCCTGCGCCGCCGGGGGGCGGATGCGGCGGGCCGCGGGCTGGAACGCTCTCGCGGTCCTTGACCCAGCTCAAGCTTTCGCGTTACAAAATGACATGGATGCCCTCACGCCCCTGGAGCGGCGCATTGCCTACGCCCGCCTGGTTCGCGGCTTCGTCGACGCCGCGTCGGACGTGCGCTGGAACTGGCTGATGGCCGCCCACGTGGTGGGCCAGCACGAGCCGGGGCTGCATTTCGACAGCCATCGCCGCATGCTGCGGCTGGCCGGCGAAACGCGCGACTGGGGCGAGGCGGCGGGGCAGCTGCTGCGCATCGCGCTGCTGCCTTTCGGGCACTTGCTGCGCCGCATCCCGCTGGGGAACACCGGCCGCGCCGAGGTGGGCGTCACGCAGGCGATGGAGCCGCCCGAGCCGGTGCAGGTGCTGGTGGATTGGGCGGTGCTGGCGACGAAGTTGCCGGCCTGATCACTCCGAAGACAAGTGCTTGCCGACGATGCCGGCGAGCTCGAACATCGTCACCTGCGGCTTGCCGAACACCTTGCGCAGCTTCTCGTCGGCGTTGATCGCGCGCTTGTCCTTGGCGTCCTGCAGGCCCTGGGCCTTGATGTAGTCCCAGATCTTCTTGATCACCTCGGTGCGCGCCAGCGGTTCGCTGCCGACCACGGCGGCGAGCTCCGGGCTCGGCTTCAGGCCGGGGCCGGTCTTGCGCGGCGCCGCGGCCTTCTTGGCGGCGGGCGCCTTTTTCGCGGCCGGTGCCTTCGCCGCCGCCTTGGCGGCCTTGGCCGTGGCCTTCACCGGCGTGGCGGGTGCCTTCCTGGCGGTGGCCGTCTTGCCGGCCGCGGGTGCACCCTTGCGCGGCGGGAACTTGGAGGCGCGCGGCTCGAACTCGAAGTTCACCTTGCCCGCTTCCGCGTCCCAGGCGAGGAAGGCCTTGAACGAGCGCCGCGTGCGCATGGAGACGAACTTGTCCAGCAGGTCGGTCTTGCCCGTGGCCAGCAGCTTGGCCATCTGGTCGCGCTCCACCGGCTGCTGCAGGATGATCTTGCCGCTGCGGAAGTCGCAGGTCGGGTGCGGATGCTCCTGCGTGGGCACGGAACGCTCGCACACGTAGTTGCTGCCCCACTCGAACACTTTGTGGCCGCACTTGGGGCAAGGGCCCAGCGGCTCCTGCGCCGAGAAGTCGACGACCTCGCCGGTCTCGGCGGGATCGTCCTCGTTGCCGAAGTCGAACTCCAGCTTCCAGTTCTTCTCTTCCTCGTCGTAGACCAGCGCAAGTTCCGCCGTGAATGGCCAGCCCGCCTTGGAGCGGAAGCCCTGCAGCGGGCCGATCCTCTTGTTGGCCAGAAATTCTTCCACCTCGTCGAGCTCGAAGGCGCGGCCAGCGGGGATCTTGGTGAAGGAGAAGCCGCAGGGCGGCTGGCCTTTCTTGCCGACGCAGTTGTAGCGGCGGTAGGTTTCCTGCACCACGCCGCCGCAGTTGGGGCAGGGCGTCTTCAGGGTGGCGTAGTCGCCCGGCACCGTGTCGCGGTCGTACTCCTTGGCCTTCATGACGATGCGCTTCGTCATGTCGGCGATCTCGTGCATGAACTGCTCGCGCGAGAGCTTGCCGTGCTCCATCTGGGACAGCTTGTATTCCCACTCGCCGGTCAGCTCGGGCTTGCTCAGTTCCTCCACGCCCAGGCCGCGCAGCAGCGTCATGAGCTGGAACGCCTTGGCCGTCGGGATCAACTCGCGGCCTTCGCGCAGCATGTACTTCTCGTTGATCAGGCCTTCGATGATGGCCGCGCGGGTGGCCGGCGTGCCCAGGCCCTTCTCGGCCAGCGCTTCGCGCAGTTCCTCGTCCTCGACGAACCTGCCGGCGCCTTCCATCGCGCCCAGCAAGGTGGCTTCGCTGTAGCGCGCCGGCGGCCGGGTCTTCAGGCCCTTGGCCTCGGCGGACTCGGTCAGCACCATTTCGCCCGGCTTCACCGGAACGAGGGTCTTGTCGCCTTCCTTGGCCTCGGCTTCGGGGTCGGCGGCTTCCTTGCCGTAGATGGCCAGCCAGCCCGGCTTGACCAGCACCTTGCCTTCGGTGCGGAACTTGTGGCCCGCGGCTTCGCTGATGCGGGTGGTGACCAGCGATTCGGCGCTGGGGAAGAACACCGCCAGGAAGCGCCGCACCACCAGGTCGTACAGCTTCTGCTCCGCCTCCGACAGGCCGCTCGGTGCCTGCAGGGTGGGGATGATGGCGAAGTGGTCCGACACCTTGCTGTCGTCGAACACCTTCTTGATCGGCTTGACGTATTTCTCGTCGAGGGCCTGCTGCGCGAACGGCGCCAGGTGGCCCATGCCGCTGCCGGCCAGCATGCCCATGGTGTCCTGCGCCACCTTCACGTAGTCGGAAGGCAGGTGGCGCGAGTCGGTCCGCGGGTAGGTCAGCGCCTTGTGGCGCTCGTACAGCGACTGCGCCAGCGCCAGCGTGGTCTTGGCCGAATAGCCGAAGCGGCCGTTGGCTTCGCGCTGCAGCGAGGTCAGGTCGAACAGGCCGGGCGAGGCCTGCGTGCTGGGCTTGGATTCCTCGCTGACCGTGGCGGGCTTGCCACGCACGGCGTCGGCGATGGCCTTGGCCTGCGCTTCGTTCCAGACGCGGTCGGCCTTCTTCTCGGCGTCTTCCGGGTCCCGCTTGAAATTGGGGTCGAACCACTTGCCCGGGTACTGGCCCGCCTCGGCGTCGAAGCTGCCGTGGACTTCCCAGTAGTCGCGGCTGACGAACTTGCGGATCTGCTCTTCGCGCTCGACCACGATGGCCAAGGTGGGTGTCTGCACCCGGCCGACGGTGGTGAGGAAGAAGCCGCCGTCGCGCGAGTTGAACGCGGTCATGGCGCGGGTGCCGTTGATGCCCACCAGCCAGTCGGCCTCGGAGCGCGAGCGCGCCGCGTGCGCCAGGCCTTCCATCTGCTTGTCGCTGCGCAGCTTCTCGAAGCCTTCGCGGATGGCCTGCGGCGTCATCGACTGCAGCCACAGGCGCCGCACCGGCTTGCCCAGCGGCTTGGCGCCGCCGGCGAACTGCTCGATCAGGCGGAAGATGAGCTCCCCTTCGCGGCCCGCGTCGCAGGCGTTCACCAGCTCGGTGACGTCCTTGCGCTTGGCCAGCTTGACCACCGCGTTCAGGCGCGACTTGGTCTTGTCGACCGGCTTCAGGTCGAAGAAGGGCGGGATGACGGGCAGGTGGGCGAAGCTCCATTTGCCGCGCTTGACGTCGAACTGCTCCGGCGCATGGATCTCCACCAGGTGGCCGACGGCACTGGTGACGACGTACTTGTCGTTCTCGAAGTACTCGTCGTGCTTGTCGAACTTGCCGGCCACCGGCTGCAGTGCCCGCACGATGTCCTGTGCGACGGAGGGCTTCTCGGCGATGACTAGGGTCTTGCTCATGTCGGATGTTCTTACAATCTGCGCTTTTCCTCGCGCGCATACGCGCACGCATGTGCGCACGTGTACGAATTCAACTTAACAGAAATTCCCGGCATGGCTGTTTCCGGCGCTCCCAAGTCCAACCGCAGAATCCAGGTCCGCAAGTCGGGCGTCCACGGCAAGGGCGTCTTCGCCGTGCAGGACATCCCCGAAGGCGAGAAGCTCATCGAATACCTGGGCGAGATCATCACCTGGAAGGAGGCGCAGCGCCGCCACCCCTGGAACCCTGAGGATCCGAACCATACCTTCTATTTCCACGTGGACGACAAGCGGGTGATCGATGCCTCGGTCGGCGGCAATGCCGCCCGCTGGATCAACCACTCCTGCGAGCCGAACTGCGAGGCGGACGAGGAAGAAGGCCGCATCTTCATCAAGAGCCTGCGGAATATCAAGGCCGGCGAAGAGCTGAGCTACGACTACGGCCTGATCATCGATGAGCCGTACACGAAGAAGCTGAAGGCCGAATACCCCTGCTGGTGCGGCAGCAAGGACTGCCGCGGCACGCTGCTGGCGCCCAAGCGCCGCCGCTGAACCCCATGGGTGCTTGGCCGGTAGACGCGATCCGGGAGGCCGTGGCGCCGCTGCTGCCGGGCTTTGCAGTCGAAGTGCTGGCCGAAATCGACTCCAGCAACACCGAGCTGATGCGCCGCGCCCGTGCCGGCCGGACCGGGCCGGTCCTGCTGGTGGCCGAGCAGCAGACCGCCGGCCGCGGCCGCCTGGGCCGGGCCTGGCAGAGCGCCCCGGGCGATTCCCTGATGTTTTCGCTGGGCTTGCCGCTGGCGCCCGCCGACTGGTCGGGGCTGTCGCTGGCCGTCGGCGTCAGCGTGGCGGAAAGCCTGCACCCGCGGGCCCGCCTCAAATGGCCGAACGACCTGTGGCTGGACGACGACCGCAAGCTGGCCGGCATCCTCATCGAAACGGCCAGTAGTGGCGGCGCTGCAACGCCACGCTACGCCGTCATCGGCGTCGGCATCAACATCGCGCCCCGGCCGGCGCTGGGCCTGTCCACGCCGCCGGCCTGCCTGCAGGACCTGGACCTGCAGGCCGAGGCCGGCAGCACCCTGCTGCGCGTGGCCGAGCCGCTGGTGCGCACCGTGCTGGCCTTCCAGGACTACGGTTTCGCGCCCTTCCGGGCCCGTTTTGCGGCCCGCGACGTGCTCCTGGACCGGCCGGTGAAGCTCAGTGACGGCACGGCCGGCACGGCCCACGGCGTGGCCGAGGACGGCAGCCTGCTGGTGCATACTGCGGCCGGCATGCAGGCCATCAGCAGCTCCGAGGTGAGCGTGCGGCCGGCTGCCCCCTGAGCCCGCCCACGAATGCTGCGACTGATCGTCCTCCTGCTGCTGCTTGCGAATGGCGCCTATTTCGCCTGGTCGCAGGGTTACCTGCAGGCCTGGGGCCAGGGCCCGATGCAGCAGTCGGAGCCGCAGCGGCTGGACCAGCAGATCAAGCCGGAGGCCATCCGCGTGTTGAAAGGCGAGGACCTGAAGCGGGCCGAAGTGGCCGCCGCCCAGGCGCCCCGCCCGCCCGAATGCCTGGCCAGCGTGACGCTGGATGACGCCGCCATGGCGTCCCTGAAGCCGGTGCTGGACACGTGGCCCACCGGCAGCTGGAACTTCGAGCAGACCGTGGAGCCGCCGCGCTGGATCATCTACATGGGCAAGTACGCCGGCGTGGAGCAGGTGGCGCGCAAGCGCGCCGAACTACGCCAGATCGGCGTGAGCTTCGAGGCCCCGGCCAACCCGGACCTCGAGCCGGGCCTGTCGCTGGGCGGCTTCACCAGCGAGGCCGCCGCCAACCAGCAGCTGCAGTCGCTGGCCGAGCGCGGCGTGCACACCGCCCGGGTGCTGCAGGAGCGGCCCGAGCACCGGGGCCAGCGGCTGGTGCTGCCGGCCGTCGACGACAGCCTGCGGCCGCGGCTGGACGAACTGAAGGCCCCGCTGGCCAGCCGGCCGCTGCGGCCCTGCCGCTGATCCCATCGCATCCCTGGAGAAAGCCATGAGCCTGAAGCTGTACTACGCCCCCGGCGCCTGTTCCTTCATCCCGCATACGCTGCTGGAAACGACCGGCGCGCCCTTCGAGCCCATGCTGGTCAAGCTGCACAAGAACGAGCAGCAGCTGGACGCCTTCAAGGCCGTCAACCCGCGCGCGCAGGTGCCCGTGCTGGTGGACGGCGAGGCGGTGGTCACGCAGATCCTGGCCATCATCACCTACCTCGACGCGAAGTTCCCCGAGCAGCAGTTCCTGCCGAAGGAGCCGCTGGCCCGCGCCAGGGCGATGGAGACGCTGGCCTGGCTGAACAACACGGTGCATCCCACCTTCACGCACTTCTTCATGCCCTTCAAGTTCGCCGAGACGCCCGAAGGGCAGGCGGACATCAAGGCGCACGCGGCCAAGGTCTACCCGGGCCTGATGGCGGAACTGGATGCGATCGCGCAGAAGGCGCTGGCGAAAGGCCCCTTCCTGGGAGGCGAGCGCTTCGGCCCGCTGGACGCCTACGCGCTGACCGTGCTGCGCTGGGGCGGCTTCGCCAAGGTCGACCCGGCGCAGTTCAAGACCTTGTGGGCGCACGTGCAGAAGGTGGCGGAGCTGCCGGCCGTGAAGCGCGCGATGGAGCGCGAACGGCTGGAGCTGAATCTCTACAAGGCCTGAGCGTCGGCGGCGTGCAGCGCCGCCTTTTCCTCCGCCGCCTCGAAGCGCACCGTCACCCGCGTCCCCGGCGGCTTGTGGCCGGGACGGGCGTCCTCGAGGCTGATCGCCGCGCGGTGCTGCTGCGCGATCTCGCGCACGATCGGCAGCCCCAGGCCCGAGCCATCCACCTGGGTGTCCAGGCTGCGGTAGAAGGGCTGGAACACCAGCTCGCGCTCGGCCGGCGGGATGCCCGGGCCGGAGTCTTCCACCTGCAGCACCAGCGCGCGGCCGAAAGGGTCGGCCAGCACGCGCGCCGTGATCACGCCCGGCTGCCGTGCGCTGGACGGCGTGTAGTTGACGGCGTTGTCCAGGAGGTTGCGGATCATCTCCTTCAGCAGCGTCGGATTGCCCTCCAGCACCACGCCCGGGCTGCCCGGCTCGGCGCCGTCGTAGCCGAGGTCCAGGTGCTTCTCCATGGCGCGCGGCACCGTGTCGCGCACCGCGTCCACCGTCAGAGCCGCCAGGTCGCAGCGTTGCCGGACCAGCGTGCTGCCGCCGCTTTCCGCGCGCGCCAGCGCCAGCAGCTGGTTGACGGTGTGGGTGGCGCGCATGCTGGAGCGGCCGATCTGCTTCAGCGACTGCTTCAATTCTTCGGCGTTGAACTGCTCGCGCTGCGCCAGGTCGGCCTGCATGCGCAGGCCCGCGAGCGGCGTCTTCAGCTGGTGGGCGGCATCGGCCAGGAAGCGCTTCTGCGCCGCGATGGAGTCCTTCAGGCGCGTCAGCAGGTCGTTGACCGAGGACACCAGCGGCGCCACTTCCAGCGGCACCACTTTCTCGTCCAGTGGGCTCAAGTCGTCCGGCTTGCGGGCGCGGATGCGCTCCTCCAGTTCCGACAGCGGCTTGATGCCGCGCACCAGCGCCAGCCACACCAGCAGCACCGCCAGCGGCAGGATGCCCAGCTGCGGCAGCATCACGCCCTTGATGATCTCGGTGGCCAGCACGGAGCGTTTCTCACGCGTCTCGGCCACCTGCACCAGCGCCGGCGTGGCGCCCGGTACCTGCACCCAGGTGTAGGCCACGCGCACGTCGAGGCCGCGGATCTCGTCGTCGCGCAGGCGCGTTTCGCCCGGGGCGGCGCGATCGTCCTCCGAGGGCTGCGGGAAGTCACGTTCGCCGGAAAGCAGCTCGCCGTGCGGGCCCAGCACCTGGTAGTAGACCTGGTCGGAGTCGTCGGCGCGCAGGATCTCGCGGGCCGGCTGCGGCAGGTTGAAGCTGGCGTGCTGGGGCTGCACCGTGACCAGCTGCGCGAGCGCCTGCACGTTGTATTCGAGCGCGCGGTCGAAGGGCTTGCCGGCGATGCTCTGCGCCACCAGCCAGGTCAGCGCCAGGCTGACCGGCCACAGCAGCAGCAGGGGCGTGAGCATCCAGTCGAGGATTTCGCCGAAGAGGGAGCGCTGCTCACGCTGGAAAATCTTCATGCGGGTGGGCGTCGAGGGTTGGGCGTCGAGCGGAATTCACGCTGAACGCTCAACGCCGAACGCTCTACGGAATCTTCTCCAGACAGTAGCCGAGCCCGCGCACGGTGGCAATGCGGATCGGGCCCTTCTCGATCTTCTTGCGCAGGCGGTGGATGTAGACCTCGATGGCGTTGTTGCTCACCTCTTCGCCCCACTCGCACAGGCGCTCCACGAGCTGGTCCTTGCTGACCAGGCGGCCGGCGCGCTGCAGCAGCACCTCCAGCAGGCCCAGCTCGCGCGCGGACAGTTCCACCATGCGCCCGTCGATGGTGGCCACGCGGCCAGCCTGGTCGTACACCAGGGGACCGTGCTTGATGGTGCTGCTGGTGCCGCCCATGCCGCGGCGGGTGAGCGCCCGCACGCGCGCTTCCAGCTCGGACAGCGCGAAGGGCTTGGCCATGTAGTCGTCGGCGCCGAGGTCGAGGCCCTTCACGCGCTCCTCGATGGCGTCGGCGGCGGTGAGGATCAGGACCGGCAGCGAGGAGCCGCGGGCGCGCAGCTTGCGCAGCACCTCCAGGCCGTGCATGCGGGGCAGGCCCAGGTCCAGGATCAGCAGGTCGAATTCGCTGTTCGCCAGCAGCGCGGCGTCGGCTTCGGTGCCGCTCGCCACGTGGTCCACGGCGGCGCCGGAAGCGCGCAGGCTGCGCAGCAGGCCGTCTGCCAGCACCTGGTCGTCTTCGGCAATGAGGATCCGCATGCTTGTCTCCTTCGGCGCCTCTGCGTGCGCTCACGGGAGTGTAGGCTGGGTTTCGCGGCAGCGAACCCCAGCTCTCCTTTCCGCCTTGATGCACGTCAGGCCGTGCCGGCGTAGGCCTCCAGCCCGATCGCCACCACCGTCGCAACCTCCTCGCCCACTTCCGCGCGGAATTCACTTTCGGCCTGTGACACGGCGTCCTTGAAAGCCTGCAGCCAGGCCAGCCCGGTGGCCGTGAACTTGACGATGCGGGCGCGGGCATCGCGCGGGTCGGCTGCGCGCGTCACCAGGCCCCAGGCCTCGCACTGGTCCACCAGGTCGCCCATGGCCTGCTTGCTCATGCCGGCCTTCTGCGCGAGGTCCGTCAGCCGCGTCCCCTGCAACTCCAGGTGGCGCGTGATGTGGATGTGCGCGGCGCTCACCTGCGCGCGGGCGGCGAGGTTGGACAGCGCCAGCGGCACGTCGACGTCGTGCGACATCAGGTACAGCACCCGTTCGTCGAAACGCCGCACTGCGTGGCCGAGGAGCCGCCCCAGGTGCGTGAGCCGCCAGCCTTCTTGGTTCATATTTCACAGATCGTAAGGCAAACTGACCAAAAATACCGTTGTCCGGCGGCCACCTCGCTCGTTAAAGTACTGGCCATGTATCCAGCCTGTGCTTAAATCCACTGGATGAGAAAACGCCAACCTGTTGATTCCCAAGGAGAAACTTCGATGGACGCACAAGTCAAGGGCACCAAGATCGCCGCCGCCGACACCGAGAAGGCCAAGGCCCTGCAGGCCGCGCTGGCCCAGATCGAGAAGCAGTTCGGCAAGGGCACCATCATGCGGCTGGGCGAAGGCGAGGCCATCGAGGACATCCAGGTGGTCTCCACCGGCTCGCTGGGCCTGGACATCGCCCTGGGCGTCGGCGGCCTGCCGCGGGGTCGCGTGGTCGAAATCTACGGTCCGGAGTCGTCGGGCAAGACCACGCTGACCCTGCAGGTCATCGCCGAGATGCAGAAGCAGGCCGGCCAGTGCGCCTTCGTCGACGCCGAACACGCGCTGGACATCCAGTACGCGCAGAAGCTGGGCGTGAACGTCTCCGACCTGCTGATCTCCCAGCCGGACACCGGTGAGCAGGCGCTGGAAATCGTCGACAGCCTGGTGCGCTCCGGCGCGGTCGACCTGATCGTCATCGACTCGGTGGCGGCCCTGGTGCCCAAGGCCGAAATCGAAGGCGAAATGGGCGATTCGCTGCCCGGCCTGCAGGCCCGCCTGATGTCGCAGGCGCTGCGCAAGCTCACCGCCACGATCAAGAAGACCAACTGCATGGTCATCTTCATCAACCAGATCCGCATGAAGATCGGCGTGATGTTCGGCAGCCCCGAGACCACCACGGGCGGCAACGCGCTGAAGTTCTACGCCTCCGTGCGCCTGGACATCCGCCGCACCGGCACCCTCAAGAAGGGCGAAGAGGCCATCGGCAACGAGACCAAGGTGAAGGTGGTCAAGAACAAGGTCTCGCCCCCGTTCAAGACGGCGGAGTTCGACATCCTGTTCGGCGAGGGCATCAGCCGCGAAGGCGAGATCATCGACATGGGCGTCACGCACAACATCCTGGAGAAGTCCGGCGCCTGGTACGCCTACAACGGCGAGAAGATCGGCCAGGGCCGCGACAACGCGCGCGAGTTCCTGCGCGAAAACCCCGAGCTGGCGCGCGAGATCGAGAACAAGGTCCGCGAGAGCCTCAACATCGCGTTGCTGCCCGCCGAGATCGGCGCAGAGGAATAATCTTCCGTGGGCTTTGCGCAGCCGTCCCTGAAAGGCCGCGCGCTCAGGCTGCTCGCCAGCCGCGAATATTCCCGCCAGGAGCTCGAACGCAAGCTGGCCGAGCACGAACAGGAGCCCGGCCAGCTGCGGCAGGCACTGGACGAACTGCAGGCCAAGGGCTTCCTCGACGAACAGCGCGTGCTCGATTCGCTGCTGCATCGCCGGGCCCCGCGCCTGGGCGCCGGTCGCATCAAGCAGGAGCTGCAGGCCAAGGGGCTGGATGCCGAACGCATTGCGGCCGCCGTCGCCGACCTGCGCGCCAGCGAGTTCGAACGGGCGCGCGAGGTCTGGCGGCGGAAGTTCGGCGTGCCGCCGTTGGACGCGGCGCAGCGTGCGAAGCAGGCGCGCTTCCTGGCGGCTCGTGGGTTTGGTGGCGACGTCGTGCGTCGCGTCCTGAACGCGCCGGACGAGGAATAGCGCGCGCTGCCGGCGGAGCGCTTCGCAGGCCCTGGGGTAGAGTTGCCCGATGTCCATGACGCCCTCGAGCCTGCCTTGTTCCGAGACCTGCTGAATGCGCTGAGCGGCGGCCGCCGCAAGGCACCGGCCCAGCCGCCGGCGCCTCCGACGGAAAGCGCCGAGCAATGGCGCACGCGCGGCAATACCGCCCTCGGCGCGGGCCAGCTTGCGGAAGCGGAGCGGTGCTACCGCGAAGCCACGGCGGCGGACCCTGCCGATGCGCTCGCGCGCCTCAACCTGGGCTTCGCCCTGCTCGAACTACAGCGGCCTGCCGAGGCGGCGAAGGAGCTGGACCAGGCCATCGCGTTGCGCCGCAGCGACGACTTCCTTCACGAAGCCCACTTTCTCCTGGGCCGGGCCCAGCAAGCCGCCGGCCAGCCCGAAGAGGCGCTCGCCAGCTACGGCAAGGCGGTGCAGGCGCGAGCCGGTTTCGGCGAGCCCCTGGAGGCGGCCGTGCAGCTGCTGCAGCAGGCAGGCCGGCACGCGGAGGCGCTGGAGTGGGCGCGCCGCTGGGCTGCCGCGACGGGCTCGCTGGACGCGGCGCTCGCGGCCGCGATTGCGCTCTACGAGCTGCAGCGGCCGGTGGAGGCGCTCGCAGCGCTGGATGCGGTGCTCGGCGCGCAGCCGGATCACGCCAGCGCCCTGGAAGGCCGCGGCAACGTCCTGCTGCAACTGCGCCGCCCGCAGGAGGCGCTGGCCAGCCTGGAGCGGGCCGTGGCGCTGCGGGGCCCCAGCGCTGGCAGCTTGTCCAATATCGCGGCCGCGCTGCATGCCGCCGGCCGGCTGGAGGAAGGCTTGGCGGCCGCCGAACGGGCGCTTGCGTTGGACGCCGGCCATCGTGACGCGCTGTACAACCGCGGTGCGATCCTCGTCGGCCTGCTGCGGCTGGAGGAGGCCGCTCGGGTGCTGGGAGCGGCCCTGCAACTGCACCCCGGCGATGCCGACCTGCGCTGGAACCATGCCATCGCCTTGCTGCTGGCCGGTCGCCTGGAAGCCGGATGGGGCGACTACGAGGCACGCTGGGACGCGGCGGCGACGCAGCCGCATCCGGCGCGTCGCGACTACGGTTCGCCCGCCTGGACCGGCGGCGAGGATCTGCGTGGCAAGCGCATGCTGGTGGTTTGCGAGCAGGGGCTCGGTGACTCGATCCAGTTCGTCCGCTACCTGCCCCTGCTGCAGGAACGTGGCGCCCAGGTCTCGGTGCTGCTGCAGCGCCCCTTGCATGCCCTGGTCGCCGATGCCTTCCCCGGCGTGCAGGTGATGGCGAGCGATGGCCCGGTGCCGGCGAGCGACTTCCATTGCTTCATGTTGAGCCTGCCCGGGGCGTTCCAGACGACCCTGGCCACGATCCCGGCGCAGCAACAGCCTTATTTCCGCAGCGACGCGCAGCGCCGCCGCGAGTGGGACCAGCGCCTGGGCCCGCGGGGTGCTCTGCGCGTCGGCCTCGCGTGGTCCGGCAACTCCGCGCACCAGAACGACAGCAACCGCTCCATTCCGCTCGAAGCGCTCCAGGCCCTTGCCAGACCGGGCGTGCAGTTCGTCAGCGTGCAGCAGGAGGTGCGCGACAGCGACCTGCCGGCGCTGCAGGCCTGGCCCGGCGGGCTGCTGCATTTCGGCAAGGAGCTGCGGACCATGGCCGACACCGCGGCCCTCATCGACAACCTGGACCTGCTGGTCAGCGTCGACACCAGCGTGGCTCACCTGGCCGGCGCGCTGGGCAAGCCGACCTGCGTGCTGTTGCCCGCCTGTCCCGATTGGCGCTGGCTGCTGGAGCGCGAGGATTCGCCCTGGTACGCCGGCATGCGCCTGTTGCGGCAGCAGCGGGCCGGCGATTGGACTCCCGTCCTGGGGCGGGTGCACGCGGAACTCGCGCAGCGCGCGGCTGCGGCGTCGGCCGACCCGCAAGCGCAAGGCCAGGAGCTCCTTGCCGCAGGCGAGGCGGCCGAGGCGACCGGGCGTGTGAGCGAGGCGCAGGCCTTTTACGCGCGCGCGGCGGCAGCCTTGCCGGCCGCCCGCGAGCGCCTGGCCGGGGTCTCCCAGGCGCTGGAGCTGTACGAGGCTGCCCGGCGCGAGTCCGCCCGGGGGAACGCGTCGCAGGCCGAGGCATTGCTCCGGCAGGCCCTGGCGGCGAAGACGGGCTTCTTCGATGCATGGGTGCTGCTGGCCGGCGTGCTGGAGGCAGATGACGCGCAAGGCGCCGCCGACGCCATTGCGCAGGCGTTGCGCCTGCAGCCTGAACAGGCCAGCGCCCTGTTCCAGCAGGCGGGCTTGCTGCGCCGGCTCGGCCAGCTGGACGCCGCGACCCGATCGGCCTGCCGGGCCGCGCAGCTGCGGCCCGACCAGCCCGAATACCTTTCGCTGGCCAGCCTGCTGCTCTACATCCAGGGCTTCGTGCGCGAAGGCCTGGAGCCCCTGCGCCGCGCCATCGCCGCGGCGCCGGAGCGCCTGGCCCTGCGTTGCCGCGAGCTGTTCCTGCAAAGCCTGGTCGAGGGCGAGACCGCGGAAAGCCTGTTCGAGCGGCACGTCGCCCTCGGGCGAGAGCTGGAAGCCGCGGTCCGTCCGCGGCAGCTGCCGCCGCCGATCGCTGCGAAACCGCGGCTGCGCGTGGGCTTCGTGTCGGAAGACCTCGTCTCGCACCCGGTCGCCCTGTTCCTGCTGCCCCTGCTGGAGCACCATTCGCGCGAGCGCTTCGAGTTCGTCTGCTATTCGAGTTCCAAGGGCGCCGACCACGTGACGCGCCAGATGCGCCAGCTGGTCGACCGCTGGGTCGATGCGCGCGAGCTGCACGACCTGGAACTGGCCGACCGGATCGCGGCCGACGGCATCGACATCCTCGTCGATCTCGGCGGCCACACGGGCAGCATCCGCCTCGGCGTGTTCGCCGCGCGGCCGGCGCCGGTGCAGGTGAGCTGGCTCGGATACCTGAACACCACGGGCTTGACCCGCATCGACTACCGCATCACGGACGTCCGCGCCGATCCGCCGCAGCTGTCGCAGCACCTGCATACGGAGCGCCTGCTGTACCTGCCGCACAGCCAGTGGTGCTACCGCCCCTTCATGCATGTGGAGGCCGCCGCGACGGCGCCCTTCGAGCGCAATGGCTACATCACCTTCGGCTCGTTCAACAACGTCACCAAGCTGACGGAGGACATGCCCGCGCGCTGGGCACGCATCCTCAACGCCGTTCCCTCCTCGCGGCTGGTCGTGGTCACGGTCGCCTCGGATCGCAAGCGGGCCGCCGTCCGTGCCGCCATGGAGCAGGCCGGCTGCGCGCCCGAGCGGGTGCAGTTCATGCCGCGGCTGGATCTCGAGGGCTTCTACCGGCTGATGAACGACGTGGACATCGCCCTCGACACCTATCCCTGCGGTGGCGGCACGACGACCTTCGACACGCTCTGGATGGGCGTGCCGGTGCTCACCGCCACCGGCCCGCTGCCAGTGTCGCGCAGCGCGGCCGCCGTGGTCGGCGCGCTCGGGCTCACGGACTGGATCGCGGACGGCATCGGGAACTACGAGGCCCTCGCCATCGAACGCGCGCGGGACACCGCGACCATCGCGCAACTGCGGCGCACTTTGCGCGGCCGGATGCGGGCGTCGCCGCTGATGGACGAAAAGCGCTTCGCCGCCGACTTCGAAGCGCTGCTGCAGCGGGCCTGGCGGGAACGCTGCACGGCGCTGGCCGTGCCGGCGCGTCCGGCTGCGCCCCTCGACCTCGACGCCGCTTTCCGCCAGTTCCAGGACCTGCTGGCGCAGGGCCGCTACGCCGAGGCGCTGGCCATCGCGGAAAGCGCCGGTGCCCAGGCCGGGCCGAGCGCGGCGCTGAACATCAACAAGGCCGTCGTGCTGGAGAAGCTGGGGCGCTTCGACGAAGCCCTGGCTTGCCTGGACGAAGCGCTGCGCCTGCAGCCAGGCCGCCGCGAGGCGCAATTGAACAAGGTGGCGACGCTGATGGAGGCCGCCCGCCCGCGCGAAGCCATCGCCTGCGCCGATGCGCTGCTGGCGGCGCGGCCGGACGATGCCGACCTGCACGTGAACCGGGCCTTCTGCCACCTGCTGCTGGGAGAGTTCGAGCAGGGCTGGGCCGACCACGAGTGGCGCGGCCGCAGCGCGGGCCTGAAGGCGCCGCTGCCGCAGGCCGAGTGCCCGCCCTGGCAGGGCGAGGACCTGGCCGGCCGCACCATCTACGTGTATGGCGAGCAGGGCTTCGGGGACAGCATCCAGTTCATCCGCTACCTGCCGGAGCTGGCCCGCCGCGCCGGCACGGTGCTGCTGCAGCTGCCGCTGCCCCTGGTGCCGCTGCTCGGCGAGCTGCCTGCCAATTGCCGGCTCCTGCCCGAACGTGCGGTGCTGCCGAAGGTGCATTTCCAGGCTTCCCTCATGAGCCTGCCGGCGGTACTGGGCACCCGCCTGGCGACGGTCCCCGCGCCCGTGCCTTACCTGCGCGCGGAGCCGGCCGCCGTCGCCGCCTGGCGCAAGCGCCTGGGCAGCGATCGCCTGAACGTGGGCATCGCCTTCAGCGGCAAGCCCACGCACGTCAACGATGGCCGCCGCTCGATTCCCCTGGCGGCTTGCCGCACGCTGGCCAGCGAAGCCTGCTGCTTCGTCATCCTGCAGCCGGAGGTGAAGGCCGCCGACGCGGACGCCCTCGCGGCCTGGCCCGAGCTGTTGCACGCCGGCCGCGAACTGCGGCACTTCGGCGACACGGCGGCCCTGGTGGAGGCGCTCGACCTGGTGATCAGCGTCGATACCAGCGTGGCGCACCTGGCTGGCGCGCTCGGACGGCCCGTGTGGCTCCTGCTGCCGCACGTGCCGGACTGGCGCTGGCTGCTGGAGCGCGAAGACTCGCCCTGGTACCCCACTGCAAGGCTGTACCGGCAGGGCCCGGAGCGCAGCTGGCACGCGCCCCTGGCGCGTGCACGCGACAACCTGCGTGCTCTCGTCACGCAGCGGGCCGGCTCGGCGGGTGTACCGCGGGACCTCGGGTAGAGTAAAGGCTGGTCTTTTCCCGGTCCCCCAACATGTTCAAGTGGTTCGCAACGGCACCGGCGCAGCAGTTCGCCCAGGAGCAAGCTGATTTCATCCTGTCGCAGCTGCGCGGCTCGATGGACAAGCGCGATGCCAAGTTCACGGCGAAGGCCGAAAAGGTGCTGGTGCGCGTGGACCGCAACGCGCGCGATTTCCGCACCCGCGAACGCCTGAACTTCTACAAGAAGGCGCGCCTGGCCAACGCCTTCCTCTGGAAGCTGAAGGACGGCGGCTGCCCGCCCGAGTACGCGAAGCAGCTGACGGAGTGGCTCACGTTCCGGCTGTGATGGCCTGGCTGCGCAACGTCACCTCCTTCTTCGCGCCGGCGCCGCCTGCTCCCCCCGACTGGAAGGCGCGCGGCAACGAGGCCCTCGCGAAGGGCGACCTGGCCGAGGCCGGGCGCTGCTACCGCGAAGCCGTGCAGGCCGAACCGGCCGACCCGCTGGCCCGTGTCAACCTCGGGTTCGTGTTGCTGGAACAGGGCGCAGGCGCCCCGGCGGCGGAGAGCCTGCAGCAGGCGCTCGCGCTGCGGCGTCCTGGCGACACCTTCGTGCACGAAGCGCAGTTCCTGCTCGGACGCGCGCACCAGCAGCTGGGCGCGCCGGATGCGGCACTGGCCGCCTTCGAGGCCGCGGCCTCCGCGCAGGCCGCATTCGCCGAACCGCTGGAAGCGGCCGTGCGGCTGTTGCACCAGGCCGGCCGCCACGAAGAGGCGCTCGGCTACAGCCGCCGCCTGGCCGCCTTGCGGCCGGCCGAAGGGACGCTGCTGCAGGCGCAGGAGCTGGTTGCCCTGGGCCGTGCGCACGAAGCCGGAAAGCTGCTGGACGAGGTGCTGGCGCAGGCGCCGGACCAGCCCGCGGCCTGGTTCCTGCGCGGCGAGGCCCAGCAGGCCACCGGCGAGCACGAAGCCGCGCTGCGTTCCTTCGAGCGCGCCGTGGCGCTCGGCGGCCCGGACCCGGATGTCTTCGTGCAGGCCGCGAACTCGCTGCGCGCGCTGCACCGCGAGGAAGAAGCGCTGTCCCTGCTGGAGCAGGCCCTGGCCTCGCAGCCCGGTCACCAAGCTGTGCACTCCACCCGCGCTGCCGTGATGCTCGACCTCGATCGCCTCGAGGAAGCCGCCGCCGCCGCCCGCGCCGGACTGGCGCACCATCCGCAGGACGCCAACCTGCACTGGCAGCTCGCCAACGCCTTGCTGCTGGCGGGCGACTTCCAGGCGGGCTGGGTGGAGCATGAATGGCGCTGGCATACATCGAGCCGCAAGAACCAGGCACCGCTGCCCGACTTCGGCCGACCGCGCTGGACCGGCGCAGAGGACATTTCCGGCAGCACCATCCTGTTGTTTGCCGAACAGGGTTTCGGCGACACCATCCAGTTCCTGCGCTACGTGCCGCTGGTGGCGGCGCGCGCGGCGTCCGTGCTGGTGCACGTCTCGCTGGGCGTCCACTCGCTCGTGCAGCAGGCGGGGCTGCCCGCCAATTGCGTGGTGGTCCCCCCAGGAGCGCCGCTGCCGCGGTTCGACTGGTACTGCCCGCTCATGAGCCTGCCGCTGGCGTTCGGCTCCGGCGAACAGGACTTGCCGCGAGCGGTCCCCTACCTGCCCCACGACGCCACGCGTGCCGAGGCCTGGCGGGCGCGGCTGGACGATGGCAGTGGCGACCTGCGGGTCGGCCTGGTCTGGTCCGGCAACCCGGGCCATGGCGATGACCGCCGGCGCTCCATTCCGCTGCATGCCATGCGCGCGCTGGAAACTCCTGGCGTCCGCTTCGTCAGCCTGCAGCCCGAGGTGCGCGAGAGCGACCAGGCGGTGCTGCGGGACTGGGCCGGCCTCGCGCCGGCCGGCGCGGAGCTGCGCGATTTCAACGACACCGCGGCCCTGCTGAATGCGCTGGACCTCGTGATCACTGTCGATACCAGCGTGGCGCACCTGGCCGGCGCGCTCGGCAGGCCGCTGTGGATCCTGCTGCCCCGCTCGCCGGACTGGCGCTGGATGCTGGAGCGCGAAGACTCGCCCTGGTATCCGAGCGCGCGCCTGCTGCGGCAGCAGGACGCGGACGGCTGGCCCCCGGTGCTGGCGCGCGTGCGCGGCGAGCTCGCCGCGCTGGTGCAGCAGCGGCGAACCGGGGAGGCCCGCTGATGCGAGCACTTTTCGGCCGGCTGCTGGGCCGCAACACGCCGCCGGTGCCGGCGCCCACGCCCACGCCCACGCCCACGCCCGAATCCCAGGCTGCGCACCTGCAGGCAGGCAACGCCGCGCTGGCCGCGGGTGACCTGGCGGCGGCCGGCAAGCACTACCGCGCCGCCGTGAGGCAGGCGCCCGGCGATGCCATGGCGCACCTGAACCTCGGCTACGTGCTGCTGGAGCAGGGCCAGCTCGATGTCGCCCGCGACAGCCTCGAGAAGGCCGTTGCGCTGGGCGGCGGCGCCGATGCGCACTACCTGCTCGGGCAGGCCCACGCCGCCCGCGGCGATTGGGCGGAGGCCCGCGCGAGCCATCGCCGCGCCGTCGACGCCCGCGCCGACTTCGGCTTTGCATGGAAGGACCTGGGCGTGGCCTGCGAGCAGCTGGGCGATGCACCGGCGGCGCTGGACGCCTACGAGCGCGCGAGCCGCCACGCCCCGGACCTGGTCGACGCCCTGGGCGGCCGCGCCCGCATGCTGCTGCAACTCGGACGCCACGCGGATGCGCTGCAAAGCGCCAGGGCGTGGAGCGAGCGGGCGCCCGAGGACTGGAGCGCGCACTTCGTGCATGCGCAGGCCCTGCAGGCCCTCGGTCACGACGCCGAAGCCCTGCCCGTGCTGGACCGGGCGCAGCAGCTGGCCCCCGGACACGCCTACGTGGCCTACACGCGGGCCAACGGCCTGTTCCGCCTGCAGCGTTTTGCCGAAGCTGCCGAAGCTTATGCGCAGGCCGTGGCGGCGGCGCCGGAGTGGGCCGATGCCTGGGCCAACCACGCCGTCGCGCTCGACCGCCTCAAGCGCTACGACGAGGCCATCGCCTCGCTGGACCGGGCTCTTGGCCTGGAGCCGGCGCACCGCAACGCGCTCTACATGCGCTCGATGCTGCTGCTGTACGCGCAGCGCGAGCCGGAGGCGCTGGCAAGCCTGGAGCGCCTGAAGGCCGCCTACCCGGGCGACGCCCGGGTCGAATGGGACTACGGCTTCGGCCACCTGCTGGCCGGCCGCATGCAGGAGGGTTGGCCCGCCTTCGAGGCGCGCTGGCGCACGGCGGACATCGGCGTGGCGCTGCAGCGCCACCCCTTCCGCGAACCGCTGTGGACCGGGCAGCCGCTGCGCGGCAAGTCCATCCTGCTCTATCCCGAGCAGGGCTATGGCGACGTGCTGCAGTTCATCCGCTTCGTGCCCGCCTTGGAGCAGGCTGGCGCGCGCGTGCTGGTGTGGGTGCCGGAACCCCTGGTGGGGCTGGTCGCCACGGTATCGCCGAACTGCGTGGTGGGCAGCAAGCTGGAAGCGCTGCCGCCCTTCGACTTCCAGTGCCCGATCATGAGCCTGCCGCTGGCGCTGGGAACGACGCTGGAGACCTTGCCGGCGGCCGTGCCCTACCTGCACGCCGACGCCCAGCGTCGCAGCGCCTGGGCCGGGCAGCTGGGCCCGCGTCGGGGCTTGCGCGTGGGCGTGGTCTGGTCCGGCAACCCGGCGCAGAAGAACGACCACAACCGCTCGATGCCGCTGGCGCAGTTCCGTGGACTGGCCGTGCCCGGCGTCGAATTCGTGAGCCTGCTGAACGTGGTGCAGCCGCGCGACCAGGCGGCGTTGCGCGAATGGCGCGAGCTGCGCCACTTCGGCGAGGACCTGAAGACCTTCAGCGATTCGGCGGCGCTGGCCGCCGAGATGGACCTTGTGATCACGGTCTGCACCAGCGGCGCCCACCTCGCGGGCGCGCTGGGCCTGCCGACGTGGGTGCTGCTGGCGCAGCGCGCCGACTGGCGCTGGCTGTTGCATCGCGAGGATTCGCCCTGGTATCCGAGCGCCCGCCTGTTCCGGCAGGACGGTACGGGCGACTGGGCGCCGGTGATAGCCCGGGTGCGCGAAGAGCTTGCCCGCCGCGCGGCTTCCTGACCTGCCTCAGAGCCCCAGCATCAGCTTCAGGTTCTGCACTGCCGCGCCGCTGGCGCCCTTGCCCAGGTTGTCCAGCCGGGCGACCAGCACGGCATGCGCGTAGTCCATGTTGTGGTACACGCGCAGCTCCATCTTGTTGGTGTCGTTCAGCGCCAGCGGATCCAGCTTGCCGTCGGCGGTGGGCTCCTGCACGGTCACCCATTCGCTGCCCTGGTAGTGGCGGCGCAGCACCGACTCCAGGTCCTGCGGCGTCGGCTTGCCGGGCAAGGTGTTCAGGTGCAGCGGCAACTCCACCAGCATGCCCTGGCGGAAATTGCCCACGGCGGGGATGAACAGCGGCCGGCGGACCATGCCGGTGTACTTCATGATCTCCGGCAGGTGCTTGTGCTTCAGGCCCAGCGCGTAGACCTCGTAGGCCGGCGCACTGCCGGACTCGTAGGCCTCGATCATCGTGCGGCCGCCGCCCGAATAGCCGCTCACCGAAGGCAGCACCACGGGGTAGTCGTTCGGCAGCACGCCGGCGTCCACCAGGGGGCGCAGCAGCGCAATGGCCCCGGTGGCGTAGCAGCCGGGGTTGCTGACCCGTTCGGCCTTGATGACGGCCTCGCGCTGGCCCGGGGCCAGCTCGGGGAAGCCGAACACCCAGCCCTCGGCGGTGCGGTGCGCCGTCGAGGCGTCGATGATGCGCGGCTTCTTCCCGCCGGCCCGGCCGATCTCTTCGATCATCGCGGCCGACTCGCGGGCGGCGTCGTCGTGCAGGCAGAAGATGACCAGGTCCACGCCCGCCATCAGCTCGCGCTTGGCGGCCGGGTCCTTGCGCTTCTCGGGCGCGATGCTGACCAGCTCGATCTGGGGCATCGCGGCCAGCCGTTCGCGGATCTGCAGGCCGGTGGTGCCGGCCTCGCCGTCAATGAAGACCTTGGGCATGCTCGTTCCTGAAATGACTGCTGAAACGCACTCTAAACCCTGCTGGATTGTTGTGCATTGCAGCATGATACATTTGAACCCCCGCGCACCGCGCCCGGCCTGGACAATGCGCCCCGCCTGAGCCGCTGCCACCCCCCGATTTTCAGACTCTCGAGAGAACACCTCAATGAAGATTCACGAGTATCAAGGCAAGGAGATCTTGCGCAACTTCGGCGTGCCCGTTCCGCGCGGCATCCCGGCGTTTACCGTGCAGGAAGCCGTCGAAGCCGCCCAGAAGCTGGGCGGCCCGGTGTGGGTCGTGAAGGCGCAGATCCACGCCGGCGGCCGCGGCAAGGGCGGCGGCGTCAAGGTCGCCAAGACCGTGGACGACGTCAAGGCGCTGGCCGGCCAGATCCTGGGCATGCAGCTGAAGACGCACCAGACCGGCCCCGAAGGCCAGAAGGTCCGTCGCCTCTACATCGAGGACGGCGCGGACATCCAGAAGGAGTACTACCTGTCCGCCGTGACCGACCGCGGCACGCAGAAGGTGGCCTTCATCGCCTCCAGCGAAGGCGGCATGGACATCGAGGAAGTGGCCCACTCCACTCCCGAGAAGATCGTCAAGATCTTCGTCGACCCGCTGGTTGGCTTCACGCAGGCCCTGGGCGAAGAACTGGGCAAGGGCATCGGCATGCCGGCCGACTCGATGGCGCAGTTCGTCGACATCTGCCAGAAGCTCTACAAGTGCTACATGGACACGGACGCGTCCCTGGTGGAAATCAACCCGTTGAACCGCGACTCCAAGGGCAAGGTCGTCGCCCTGGACGCCAAGTTCAACTTCGACTCCAACGCGCTGTTCCGCCACCCCGAGATCGTGGCCCTGCGTGACCTGGACGAAGAAGACCCGGCCGAAATCGAAGCCTCCAAGTTCGACCTGGCCTACATCTCGCTGGACGGCAACATCGGCTGCCTGGTGAACGGCGCGGGCCTGGCCATGGCGACCATGGACACCATCAAGCTGTTCGGCGCCGAGCCGGCCAACTTCCTCGACGTGGGCGGCGGCGCCACCCCCGAGAAGGTGACCGAAGCCTTCAAGATCATGCTGAAGAACAAGAAGGTCGAGGCCATCCTGGTCAACATCTTCGGCGGCATCATGAAGTGCGACACCATCGCCACCGGCGTCATCACCGCCTGCAAGGCCGTGAACCTGAACGTCCCGCTCGTCGTGCGCATGAAGGGCACCAACGAGGAACTGGGCAAGAAGATGCTGGCCGAGAGCGGCCTGCCGATCATCAGCGCGGACACGATGGCGGAAGCCGCGCAAAAAGTCGTCGCCGCTGTGAAGAAGGCCTGAGGTAAACAGACATGTCGATCTACATCAACAAGGACACCAAGGTCATCACCCAGGGCATCACGGGCAAGACCGGCCAGTTCCACACCGAGAAGTGCCAGGAATACGCGAACGGCAAGAACTGCTTCGTGGCCGGCGTGAACCCCAAGAAGGCGGGCGAGTCCATCTTCAACATCCCGATCTACGCATCGGTGAAGGAAGCCGCCACGCAGACCGGTGCGACCGTGTCCGTGATCTACGTGCCGCCGGCGGGCGCTGCTGCGGCCATCTGGGAGGCGGTCGAAGCCGACCTGGACCTGGCCATCTGCATCACCGAAGGCATCCCGGTGCGGGACATGCTGGAAGTGCGCAACAAGATGAAGGCCAAGGAAGCCAAGGGCGGCAAGAAGACGCTGCTGCTGGGCCCCAACTGCCCTGGCCTGATCACGCCCGACGAGATCAAGATCGGCATCATGCCCGGCCACATCCACAAGAAGGGCCGCATCGGCGTGGTGTCGCGTTCCGGCACGCTGACGTATGAAGCCGTGGCGCAGCTCACCGAGCTGGGCATCGGCCAGTCGTCCGCCGTCGGCATCGGTGGCGACCCGATCAACGGCCTGAAGCACATCGACGTGATGAAGGCCTTCAACGACGATCCGGACACCGACGCCGTCATCATGATCGGCGAGATCGGCGGCCCCGACGAGGCGGACGCCGCCCGCTGGTGCAAGGACAACATGAAGAAGCCGATCGTGGGCTTCATCGCCGGCGTCACGGCGCCCCCCGGCAAGCGCATGGGCCACGCCGGCGCGCTGATCTCCGGCGGCGCCGACACCGCCGACGCCAAGCTCGCCATCATGGAGGAGTGCGGATTCAAGGTGACGCGCAACCCGTCGGAGATGGGCAAGCTGCTGAAGGCCATGCTGTAAGCGGCTTCTAGCCTCGCGAACAAGCCGGCCGCCCGCCAGGGCCGCCGGCTTTTTCGTGCCCGCATGCACGATTGCAACAGAATGTAGGCCCAGCGTGCGAAAGTCGCTTGTGGGTACGAAAGGCCTCTGCTACCGTCACCCGCCTGGAGTCCTGCGCCCTTTGGAGGTGTACGGGGACGTTGCTGTCGGTTAACTTCAAGGGGCGTCCCGGCCAAGCCGGGCAAGGGGCTGCATTGTGAGCACTTCGTCATCCGCCACGCGTGGCAAGTTCTGGCGCACCGACTGGTTCGTGGGCGTGCTCGTCGTCGTCGCGGTGCTGGTCCTGCACTGGTCCACCGATCTCTTCGCCACCCTCGACCGCCGCTTCTACGACTACGCCAGCACGCAAAGCAGCCGCCAGCCCAGTGACAAGATCGCGATCATCGCCATCGACGACCAGAGCCTCGCCAACATCGGGCGCTGGCCGTGGCCGCGCGACGTGCAGGCCGAACTGATCGACAAGCTTTCCGCCGCCAAGGCCAAGACCATCGTCAACACGGTGTTCTTCTTCGAGCCGCAGGTGGACCGCGGCCTGCCCTGGATCCGCAAGATCAAGCAGGCGCTGCCGGGCGATGCCACCGATGCCGGCAAGATCATCGCGGACGCCGAGCAGGCGCTCGATACCGACGCCAAGCTTGCCGCCAGCATGCAGAAGGCCGGCAACGTGCTGACGCCTTCGGTGTTCGTGCTGGGCGAGCCGCAGGGACGGCCGGACAAGCCGCTGCCGCCCGCTGCGCTCAAGTCCGCGCTGGACGAGAACAAGGGCTACTCCGAGCCCACCGTCAGCACGCAGCAGCCGCTGGACGCCATCGCCAATGCGGCGGCCGGCGTCGGCCACCTGAACCAGCTCAATGACGCCGACGGCACGGTCCGCTCCGAGCCGCTGCTGGTCAACTACTACGGCAAGGCCGTGCCCTCGCTGGCGCTGCTGGCAGCCGCGAAGAGCCTCAACCTCGGCCCGGGCGACATCCGCCTGAACGCCGGCGAGTCGGTGCAGCTCGGGAAGCTGCGGGTGAAGACCGACGACATGGCGCACATGCGCCCGCAGTTCTACAAGGTGCGCGATGGCAAGTTCCCCTTCGCGATCGATTCCTTCTACGACGTGCTGAGCGGCAAGATCCCGGCCTCCAAGTACGCCGACAAGATCGTGCTGATCGGCCCCACGGCCGCCGGCCTGGGCAGCTCCTTCCCGACGCCGGGCTACAGCGGCATGACGCCGGTGGAGCTCCTGGCCCAGACCACCTCCAGCATCCTGTCGGAACACTTCATCGTGCAGCCGGCGTGGGGCCACGGCCTGATGGCCGCGGCGCTGCTGCTGGTGGCCGGGTACATCGTCTTCCTGCTGCCGCGCCTGTCGGCCGGCATGGCCGGCGCCGTGACCGCCGGCGCCTTCGTGGTGCTGGTGGGCGCCGAGTACGCGATGCTTTCCAGCTCCGGCGTCTGGCTGCAGTTGGTCCTGCCGGCGGCGGTGCTGCTGATCGGGCACCTGGCGCTGACCACCAAGCGCTTCCTCGTCACCGAAGCCGGCAAGGTGAAGGCCGATGAAGAGTCCGCCGAGACCAACCGCATGATGGGCCTGGCGCTGCAAGGCCAGGGCCAGCTGGACATGGCCTTCGACCGCTTCCGCCGCGTGCCGCTGAACGACGAGGTCATGGCCAACCTGTACAACCTGGCGCTGGACTTCGAGCGCAAGCGCCAGTTCAACAAGGCGCAGGCGGTGTACGAGCACATGGCCAGCTTCAACCCGAAGTACAAGGACCTCGAGTCCAAGCTCACGCGGGCCAAGAACCTGTCGGAGACGGTCATCCTCGGCGGCGGTGGCAGCCATCCTGGCGGCACCATGCTGCTGGATGGCGGCGCGGTCGAAAAACCGATGCTGGGCCGCTACCAGGTCGAGAAGGAGCTGGGCAAGGGCGCCATGGGCGTCGTCTACCAGGGCCGCGATCCCAAGATCGGCCGCGTGGTGGCCATCAAGACGATGGCCCTGTCGCAGGAGTTCGAGGGCGAGGAGCTCACCGATGCGCGCGAGCGCTTCTTCCGCGAAGCCGAGACCGCGGGCCGCCTGCAGCATCAGAACATCGTGACCATCTTCGATGCCGGCGAGGAACACGACCTGGCCTACATCGCGATGGAGTTCCTCAAGGGCCGCGACCTGGTGGATCACTGCAAGGACGGCAACCTGCTGCCGGTGCCCAAGGTGCTGTCCATCGTCGCCCGGGTGGCGGAGGCGCTGGCCTATGCGCACCGGCAGAACGTCGTGCACCGCGACATCAAGCCGGCCAACATCATGTACGAGCTCGGCACCGACACCGTGAAGGTGACGGACTTCGGCATCGCGCGCATCACCGACTCCAGCAAGACCAAGACGGGCCTGGTACTGGGCACGCCCAGCTTCATGTCGCCGGAGCAGATCGCCGGCAAGAAGGTCGATGGCCGCTCGGACCTGTACTCGCTGGGCGTCATGCTGTTCCAGATGCTCACCGGCGTGCTGCCCTTCCGCGGCGACTCGATGGCGGAGCTGATGTACAAGATCGCCAACGAGGAGGCGCCCGAGCTGCGCATGTTGCGCCCGGACCTGCCGCCGCAACTGGCTGCCGTCGTCGCGCGTGCCCTGGCCAAGAAGCCGGAGCTGCGCTACCAGGACGGCGAAAGCCTGGCCCAGGACCTGAAGGCGGTGGCCGCCATGCTGGCCGGGGGCCCGGCAGTCGCCGCCGCCCAGCCGGCCATGGCGACCGTCCAGCCGATCGTCACCACCGCCGCGGCCGAGGCCACCCAGACCTGGCGGCCGGCCGCCACCGACGACGCGGGGGACAAGACGGTCGTGATGGCCTTCGACCGCGCGCCCGGCAGTCCGTCCGGACTGGGGGCGACATTCGCGGAAACGCAACCCGCTTTTGCTGCGACCGTGCCGGCATCGGCCATGCCCGGCTATGATGCCGTCCAGAAAGACTCAGCGGCGCCGCAGTTCGACAAGACTTCCGTGATGAACAGGCCCGGGGCGAACCCCCAGGACGGCGGTGGCAAGACTGGCCAGGAGCCTTGATCCGCGCGACCTTTATGAACTACGAGTTTTGCCTCCGCACCGACCCCGGTCTGGCGCGCGAGAACAACGAGGATTCCGTCACCTTCGACGAGCCGACCCGCCTGGGCATCCTGGCGGACGGCATGGGGGGCTACAACGCCGGCGAGATCGCCAGCGGGATGGCGACCACGTTCATCAAGTCGGAACTCGGTCGCTGGCTCGCGCAGGCGGGCCGGCACGCCAACGCACGCGAGGTGCGCCGGGCGATGGAGATCTGCGTCGACAACGCGAACCGTTCCATCTTCAACGCCGCCAATTCCAACCCGCAGTACAGCGGCATGGGCACCACACTCGTCGTGGGCGTGTTCCAGGACGGCCGCCTCATGCTCGGTCACATCGGCGACTCGCGCTGCTACCGCCTGCGCCATGGCTCGCTGGAGCAGATCACCAAGGACCACTCGCTGCTGCAGGAGCAGATGGACGCCGGCCTGATCACTCCGGAGCAGGCCGCGACCTCCACCAACAAGAACCTCGTCACGCGCGCCCTGGGCGTCGAGGATGCCGTGCTGCTCGAAGTGAACGAGCACAAGGTGGAAGCGGGCGACCTTTATCTCATGTGCTCCGACGGCCTGTCGGATATGCTGGACGACGAGGCCATCGCGCGCATCGTGGCGGCGGAGATCCCCCTGGACCAGAAGGCGGGGCAACTGATCGACGCGGCGAACGCGAATGGAGGACGGGACAATATTTCGGTGCTGCTGGCTCAAGCCAACAGCGGCTCCAAAAAGCGTGGCTTGATTTCCCGCTGGCTGGGACAATAGCCATGCTGACAAACTAGGCAGTATCAAAAAGGGATCACAGGAGTCGACATGCCGAAAATGATCGTCTCGATCGACGGTGTCGTCATCAAGGAAGTGCAGCTGACGAAGGACCGTACGACGCTGGGACGGAGGCCGTACAACGACATCGTCATCGACAACCTCGCCGTCAGCGGCGAGCACGCGGTGCTGCAGTTGACGGGCAACGAGGTCTACCTCGAAGACCTGAATTCCACGAACGGCACCTACGTGAACGGCAAGGCCGTGAAGAAGCAGTTGTTGCAGAACAACGACACGGTGGAGATCGGCAAGTACAAGATCAAGTTCATCAACGAGGCGCCCGGCGCCACGTTCGAGAAGACGATGATCATGAAGCCGGGCATGGTGCCGCCCATGCCGGCCAAGCCCGCGCCAGCCCCGGCCGGCGCACCCGCTGCAACTGGCGCCCCGGCCCCGGCCGGCGCGAGCATGAGCGGCCCGGTGCATGCCGAGATGGCCGCCATGAACGCCAGCATCAAGGTGCTGTCCGGCGCGGCCGCCGGCCGCGAGGTGCCCCTGGTCAAGGTGGTCACCACCATCGGCAAGCCGGGCGTGGCCGTCGCCGCCATCACCAAGCGCGCCCACGGCTTCGTCGTGGCGCACGTGGAAGGCGCGAACAAGCCGACGCTCAATGGCGCGGCGATCGGGCCCGAGCCGGTGACGCTGAAGAACGGGGACATGCTGGAACTGGCCGGCACCCAGATGCAATTCCTGCAGGCGGGCTGAGGCCCGCCTTTTCCACCGTCCGCTCCGCCCCCCGTGGGAGGTTGAAGCTTGCTGTCCAAGCACTGGCCACGCATCGCGATCACGCTCGTGCCGCTGATGTTCGCCCTGCTGCACGCGATGGACATCCTGCCCATCGGCGTGCTGCAGCGCCTGGACAACATCATCTACGACGCCCGGCTGCGCGCCTCGATGCCGCGCACGCTGGACGACCGTGTCGTCATCGTCGACATCGACGAGAAGAGCCTGGCGGAAGTGGGGCGCTGGCCCTGGGGCCGCAACCGGCTCGCCGACCTGGTCGATGAACTGTTCGACCGGCAGAAGATCGCCATCCTCGGTTTCGACGTGGTGTTCGCCGAGCCGGACGACAGCTCGGGCCTCAAGCGGCTGCGCCAGCTGGCGCAATCGGAACTGAAGGAGCAGCCGGCCTTCGGCGAGAAGCTGCAGCAGCTGCAGTCCACCCTGGACTACGACGCCTCCTTCGCGCGCGCGCTGAAGGACCGCCCGGTGGTCCTGGGCTACTACTTCACCACCGACCCGCGCGGCCGCACCAGCGGCGTGCTGCCCAAGCCGGTGATGGGGCCCGAGGCGCTGCATGGCCGCCCGATCAAGTTCACCCACTGGACCGGCTACGGCTCCAACATCCAGCAGCTGGCCGACGCGGCGCCCATCGCGGGCTTCTTCAATCCCATGGTGGACAAGGACGGCGTGGTGCGCGCCGTGCCGCTGGTGGCGGAGTACCAGGACAAGTACTACGAATCGCTGGCGCTGGCGATGTTCCGCATGATGATCGGCTCGCCGGTGGTGGAACCCGGCTTCGCGCAGGAGAGCCTGGCCGGGCGCAACTACCAGGGCCTGGACCACATCCGGCTGCGCCTGGGCGAACGCGTGCGGCGCATCCCGGTGGCCGAGGGCGTGACCACGCTGGTCCCTTTCCGCGGGCCCGGTGGTGTCGAAGGCGGCTCCTACCGCTACGTGTCGGCGTCCGACGTGCTGTCCAAGCGCCTGCCGGCGGACAGCCTGAAGGGCAAGATCGTGCTGGTGGGCACCACCGCGCCCGGCCTCCTGGACCTGCGGGTGACGCCGGTGGGCGAGGCTTATGCCGGCGTCGAGACGCACGCCAACCTGATCTCGGGCCTGATGGACGACCGCATCCCGATCAAGCCGGACTGGTCCCTGGGCTACGACCTGGTGATCCTGGTGGTGGCCGGCCTCACGCTGGCCATCCTGCTGCCGCTGCTCTCGGCGACCCGCGCCGTGGTCCTGAGCCTGGCCATCGGGACGGCCATCCTGGCCCTCAACTACTGGCTCTATTTCAGCTACATGTGGGCGCTGCCGCTGGCGGCCGCCCTGGCCATGGCGGGCGCGGCCTTCGCGCTGAACATGAGCTATGGCTACTTCGTCGAAAGCCGCAGCAAGCGCGAGCTGGCCAACCTGTTCGGCACCTACGTCCCCCCGGAGCTGGTGGACGAGATGGTGAAGGACCCGGAAAGCTATTCGATGAAGGCGGCCAACAAGGAGCTCACGGTGATGTTCTGCGACATGCGGGGCTTCACCAAGATGTCCGAGAAGATGGAGCCGACGCAGCTGCAGGAGCTGCTGAACGAAGTCTTCAACCGCCTCACGGACATCATCCGCGGCCAGAACCGCGGGACCATCGACAAGTACATGGGCGACTGCGTCATGGCGTTCTGGGGCGCGCCGGTCGAAACCCCCAACCACGCCACGCTGGCGGTGAAGTCCGCGGTGGAGATGTCGCGGGCGGTGCAGGAGATCAACGCCGAGAACCGCAGCAAGGGCATCCCGGAGATCGGCGTCGGCGTGGGCCTCAACACCGGCACCATGTGCGTGGGCGACATGGGCTCCGACATCCGCCGCGCCTACACGGTGATCGGCGACGCGGTGAACCTGGGCTCGCGGCTGGAAGGCCTGTCCAAGGTCTACGGCGTCGACATCGTGGTGAGCGAGACGACCCGCAAGCTGGCGCCGGAGTTCGCCTGGCTCGAACTCGATCGCGTGCGCGTGAAGGGCAAGGAGCAGGCGGTGGGCATCTTCTACCCGCTGGGCCCGGCCGACAGCCTGGACCGCGCGACGGCGGACGAGCTCAAGACCTGGAACGCCTTCCTCAAGGCCTACCGGGCCCAGGACTGGGACCAATGCGACCTTCAACTCCTGAACCTCCAGCGGATGAATGCGCAAAAGTACCTTTACGAGCTGTACTCCGAACGTGTAACGTCGATGAGGTTGCTGCCTTTCGACCCGAGCTGGGACGGCGCGACCACCTTCGAGACCAAGTAATGGGGGGCGCTGAATGAGGGTGCGGGTGCTGGGCTGTTCCGGCGCGATCGCCAGGGACTGCCGGACCACGTCGTTCCTGATCGACGGGGACGTCCTCGTGGACGCGGGCACCGGCGTGGGCGACCTCAGCCTGGAGGAGATGCGCGCCATCCGGCACGTGTTCCTCACCCACTCGCACCTCGACCACGTGGCAGCCCTGCCGCTGATGGTCGACTCCATTGCTTCGCAACTCACCGCGCCGATCCGCATCTCCGCGCTGCCCGGGACCTTGCAGGCGCTGAAGACGCACATCTTCAACAACGTCATCTGGCCCGATTTCAGCGTCATCCCCTCGCCCGAGGCACCGTTCGTGAGTTTCCACGAAGTCCACGTGGGCCAGACCCTGGAGCTGGGCGGCAAGTCCATCGAGGTGCTGCCCGCGGTGCACACGGTGCCGGCCTGCGGCTACGCCATCGCCAACGGCCAGGGCTGCTGGGTGTTCACCGGCGACACCGAGCGCAACCCCGCTTTCTGGCGGCGCATCAACCAGCTGGACGTGGCCGCGCTGGTCATCGAGACGGCCTTCTCCAACCGGGAGCAGGACCTCGCGCGCCGCAGCCTGCACCTGTCGCCGCTGGCGCTCGCCGAGGAACTGGATTGCATCGACAAGGGCAAGAAGTTCCCGATCTACATCACGCACACCAAGCCTGCCGAGACCGAGCTGATCATGGCGGAGATCCAGCGCTTCGACCAAACGCAGCCTTTCGGTCCCAACGTCGTGCATGACATCCGCTGGCTGCGGGCAGGCCAGGAATTCAAGTTATGAACGCGGTCCTCAAGAACAACAACGCCGAACAGGAATTCCTCAGCTCCCAGCAGTTGCCGCCGGACAAGCGCGGCATCTCCTTCGAGGCCCTGTTCTTCCGCCAGCTGCAGCACGTCACCACCCGCATCCACGCGACGGAGAACGTCGACGAGATCATGCTGGAGGCGAGCCAGGACATCTGCAAGCTCCTGAACGCCGACCGGCTGACGCTGTACGCCGTGAACGACGATCACACGGCGATCGTCTCCAAGATCAAGACCGGCCTCAATGCGAGCCGCGACCTGAAGCTGCCGATCAGCCCGCAGAGCGTGGCCGGCTACGTGGCGCTGACCAAGCAGATGGTCAACATCGCCGACGTCTACGACGACGAGGCGCTCAAGCGCATCCACCCCAGCCTCAGCTTCCTGAAGGAAGTGGACAAGCGCTCCGGCTATCGCACCAAGCAGATGCTGGTGGTGCCCATCCTCGATGGCGACACGCTGCACGGCGTGCTGCAGGTGATCAACAACAAGAGCGACGCGCCGTTCGGCGACCTCGAGGTCGAAGGCGCCACGCAGCTTTGCAACACGCTGGCCACGGCGATCCGCCAGCGCATGCAGCGCGCCGCCGACAGCGCGCGCCGCAAGTCGACGAAATATGATGGCCTGATCGCCGACGGCGTGCTCACGCACGAGGAACTGCAGAACGCAGTGCAGAAGGCCCGCGAGGAGTCGGAGCCGGTCGAAAAGGTGCTGATGGCGGACTACTCGATCCGCCCGGCGCAGATCGGGCCTTCGCTGTCCAAGTTCTTCGGCTTTCCCTACGAGCCCTTCAACGCCAGCCGCATCCGTTCCGAGATGTTGCAGGGTGCGCTGAAACGCGAGTTCGTCACCGAGCAGGGCTGGGTGCCGCTGGAGGAAACGCCGGAAGGCCTGGTGCTGATGTGCCTGGATCCGGAAGCGGTGCGCAGCTCGCGCATCGTGCCGCAGGTGTTCCCGCGCGCGAACAAGCTTGCCTGGCGCGTCACGACGCAGGCCGAGTTCGAGGAGACGGTGGCCCAGCTCTGGGGCGGGCCGGACATGGGCGAATCGGTCGAGGACTTGCTGGCCGACCTGAACGCGCCGATCGGCGGCGACGATGACGACGACAGCGCGCTCGAGTCCGCCGCGGCGGACAACGAGCTGGTCAAGTTCGTCAACAAGATCATCATCGACGCCTACAACCAGCGCGCCTCGGACATCCACATCGAGCCGCTGCCGGGCAAGCAGAAGACCGGCATCCGCCTGCGCATCGACGGCACGCTGATGCCTTACGTGGAAGTGCCCGCGCACTTCCGCCAGGCGCTGGTGACGCGCCTGAAGATCATGTGCGACCTCGACATCTCCGAGCGCCGCAGGCCGCAGGACGGCAAGATCAAGTTCAAGAAGTACGGGCCGCTGGACATCGAGCTGCGCGTCGCGACCATTCCTTCCGCCGGCGGCGTCGAGGACATCGTGATGCGGATCCTGGCCGCCGGCGAGCCGATCCCGCTGGAGAAGCTGGGGCTCACCACGCACAACAAGGAGCGGCTGGAGCAGACGGTCAGCAAGCCCTATGGCCTGTTCTATGTCTGTGGCCCCACGGGTTCGGGCAAGACGACCACGCTGCACTCCATCCTGAAGTTCCTCAACACGCCGGAAACCAAGATCTGGACGGCGGAGGATCCGGTGGAAATCACGCAGAAGGGCCTGCGCCAGGTGCAGGTGAACAAGAAGGCCGGCATCGACTTCGCGCTGGTGATGCGCGCCTTCCTGCGCGCCGACCCGGACATCATCATGGTGGGCGAGTCGCGCGACAAGGAAACCGTGTCCATGGGCGTGGAAGCCTCGCTCACCGGCCACCTGGTGTTCTCCACGCTGCACACCAACTCCGCGCCGGAGTCCATCACCCGCCTGCTGGACATGGGGATGGACCCGTTCAACTTCGCCGACGCCCTGCTCGGCATCCTGGCGCAGCGCCTGGCCAAGCGCCTGTGCGAGTGCAAGGAGTCGTACACGCCTTCGCAGGAGGAACTGCGCAGCTTCATCAAGGAGTACGCGCAGGACCTGCAGCACACGGGCCCCTGGACGGTCGATTTCGGCGGCGAGTCGCAGAAGCTCTACGAGACCTGGGTCGAGAACTACGGCCAGGACGGCAACCTGAAGTTCTATCGCGCCGTCGGCTGCGAGAAGTGCAACAAGACCGGCTACAAGGGCCGGGTCGGCCTGCATGAACTGCTGGTCGCCGACGACGACGTCAAGAAATTGATCCAGGAGCGGGCCCGGGTGGCCGACCTGTTCCAGCAGTCCGTCGCCAGCGGCATGCGCACGCTGAAGATGGACGGCATGGAAAAGATCATGATGGGCCTGACCGACCTGAAGCAGGTCCGTTCGGTCTGCATCAAATAGTCACCTCGGACACGATTTGTCCGGCAGCGCGGCCGGAAAGTGTCACTCCGGGGTGGTCGAGCGTGACTTTCTTCACGCTCAGACACATGGCACGGCGCTTGCGGAATCTTCTCCGCTTCGCACACACATATTTCTGGAGGTATTCATGAAGCGTCAACTGCAACAGGGCTTTACCCTGATCGAACTGATGATCGTGGTCGCGATCATCGGTATCCTGGCTGCCGTGGCCCTGCCCGCGTACCAGGACTACACCAAGCGCGCCAAGATGTCGGAAGTGGTCCTGGCCGCCTCCGCTTGCCGCACGACCATCACCGAGGTGTACCAGTCCGGCTCGAGCACGCCGTCCGCCGACGGCTGGGGCTGCGAATCTTCTTCGCAGACCAGCAAGTACGTCGCCGCTGTGCACACCGACTCGATCGGCACGATCAGCGTGACGGCCACCGGTTTCAGCGACAACAACATCGACTCCAAGATCGTCCAGCTGATCCCCTACCAAGACGCCTCGACCACCAAGAACCCGGCTTCCAACGGCCACATGGGCTCCCCGGTGTTCAAGTGGGTCTGCGGCCCGGCTACGACCAACGGCATCCAGGCCAAGTTCCTGCCCGGCTCCTGCCGCGGCTGATCCAGCACGCAGCAATAGCGAAAGAGCGGCTTCGGCCGCTCTTTTTTTTGACTATCAAGCCCGATCTGGTCGACAAAGATGTCACCTCCAGGCGCTGAGCGTCAGAAGCGGGTCGGTGGGCGGCCGTTTGTCTGCGAAAAATCCACGCCTATCGCTGGCACAGCGATTGCACTACCCACCTGCTTTTCGCAACAACGGAGGTTACTCATGAAGCGTCAACTGCAACAGGGCTTCACCCTGATCGAACTGATGATCGTGGTCGCGATCATCGGTATCCTGGCTGCCGTGGCCCTGCCCGCGTACCAGGACTACACCAAGCGCGCCAAGATGTCGGAAGTGGTCCTGGCCGCCTCCGCTTGCCGCACGACCATCACCGAGGTGTACCAGTCCGGCTCGAGCACGCCGTCCGCCGACGGCTGGGGCTGCGAATCTTCTTCGCAGACCAGCAAGTACGTCGCCGCTGTGCACACCGACTCGATCGGCACGATCAGCGTGACGGCCACCGGCTTCAGCGACAACAACATCGACTCCAAGATCGTCCAGCTGGTCCCCTACCAGGACGCCTCGACCACGAAGAACCCGGCTTCCAACGGCCACATGGGCTCCCCGGTGTTCAAGTGGGTCTGCGGCCCCGCTGGCACCAACGGCATCCAGGCCAAGTTCCTGCCCGGCTCCTGCCGCGGCTGATCCAGCGCCAGCAGATTGCGACAGAGCGGCTTCGGCCGCTCTTTTTTATGGTGCGCCCGCGACGCTGGCCCGACAGATTCACGCCGGCGATGGCATGGCGCTTGCAGCGAGTCCTCGCTTGCGGAAAGAATCCCGGTAGACCGGGTGGCCGCGCGAGCGCACAGATGGAAGAGGGTGGAGTGGAACTGACCGTATTGATGCCTTGCCTGAACGAGGCGAGGACCGTGGCGAAGTGCGTCGAGGCGGCGCGGAACTTCCTGCGCGCAGCAGGCGTCCACGGCGAAGTGCTGGTGGCCGACAACGGCTCCACCGACGGCTCCCAGGCGCTGGCCGAGGCCGCCGGCGCGCGCGTGGTGCCCGTCTCCGAGCGCGGCTACGGCGCGGCCCTGATCGGCGGCATCAGCGAGGCACGCGGCCGCTACGTAATCATGGGCGACGCCGACGACAGCTACGACTTCTCCCGGCTGCAGGCTTTCGTCGCCAAGCTGCGCGAGGGTGCCGACCTGGTCATGGGCAACCGCTTCCGCGGTGGCATCGAGCAGGGCGCCATGCCCTTCCTGCACCGCTACCTGGGCAACCCGGTTCTCAGCTTCGTGGGCCGCCTGTTCTTCCGGACCAACATCGGCGACTTCCATTGCGGCCTGCGCGGCTTCTCGCGCGCTGCCATCCAGAAGCTCGGGCTGCTGACGCCCGGCATGGAGTTCGCCAGTGAGATGGTGGCCAAGGCGGCGCTGGCCGGCCTGCGGATCGAGGAAGTGCCCACCACGCTGCGGCCCGACGGCCGGGGCCGGCCGCCGCACCTGCGCACCTGGCGCGACGGCTGGCGCCACCTGCGCTTCATGTTCCTGTTCTGTCCGCGCTGGCTGTTCCTCTATCCCGGCCTGGCCTTGCTGCTGGCCGGCGGTGGCGCGATGCTCGCCGGCCTCACGTCCGCCGGCGCGACCCACCTCGGCATCCACTCGATGCTGTATGCCGGCGCGGCCGTCATCCTCGGCGTGCAGATGCTCGCCTTTGCCCTGCTCACCAAATGGCTGGCCGTGCTGGCCGGGATGGTGGCGGAGCCGAAGTGGATGGAACGAGGGTCGCCACTGTTCTCCATCGAGAACGGCCTGCTGTCCGGGCTGGCGCTGTTCCTCGCGGGCCTGGTCTGGTCGCTGGCCATCACCCTCGACTGGGGACGCGCTGGCTTCGGCGCCCTGAATCCGCTGGAGACCATGCGCTCGGTCATCCCGGCCGTCACGCTGATCGCGATCGGCTCCGAGGTCGCCATGGGCTCGCTGTTCGCCGGCGCCCTGCTGTCTTCCTGGCGTTCGCGCCGCGCGCCATGAACGCGGCCGTCCTGCGCGGAATGCGCGCCCCGGGGCCGGGCGCGGAACTCGCGCTCACCTTCGCCATCGTCTGGATCGCGCTCGCGAGCATCCCGGTCGCGCTGGGCGGCATTGGCCTGAGCTGGGATGCGCTGAACCACCACATCTACCTGGGCTGGACCGCGGAACACCCGCGCTTCGATCGCGACTTCCTGGCCGCGTCCTACCAAGGCTACCAGTACCCCTACCTGTACTGGCCGGCCTGGAAATTGTTCCAACACAACGTGCCGGGCAGCATTGCCGGCGTCGTGATCGTCACGCTGCACCTCGTGGCCTTGCCGGCCTTGTGGCTGATTGCGCGCTCCTGCATCCCGGGCCGTAGCTGGTACGCCACCGCGATGCGGATTACGGCCGTCGCCCTGGGCTTTTCGGGCGAGCTGTTCCTCTCCCTGCTGGACACGACGACCAATGACGGACTCGTTTCCGTGCCGTTCGTGTGGGCCGTCGCGGTAGCGCTGCTGGCTGCGCAGCCGCAAGAGGAGCGCCCAAGCTGGTTGACCGCAGCGAGAGCCGTCGCGCTTTCCGGTCTGCTGGCGGGCATCTCCGTTGCATTCAAGCTGAGCAACGGGCCCCTCGCCCTGCTGCTGCCATTGCTGTGGCTGCTCGCCGGTGCGCGCTGGCCCGGCCGGGTCGTTCAGGCCATACATGGTGGCATCTGGACCTTGTTCGGATTCGCCCTGGCGCTCGCACCTTGGGGCTTCCAGCTGTGGAAGGCTTTCGGCAATCCGTTCTACCCCTTCTTCGAACCGCAGTTCGCAGCGCTACGTGCTTCCCTGGGGCTGGTGCCATGATCCGCTTCGAGCCTGACACCCTGCTGGATGCGCTGGTGCGTCCGATCGGCATGGCAGTGCCGGCCGGCGGCGTCTATGCCGAAATTCTGGCACCCGATTTCCGCTTCGTTTTCGTCCTGGCGCTGGTGCTCGCCTGGATTGCGTGGCGCGTGCGCCTGCGCGCGCCTGCGGTCACGCGAACGCTCGCACTGCTGGCCTGCGTTGCACTCAGCTTCGTTCCGTGGCTGGTTACCAGCGGCAACGGCCGCTACTTCATGCCGATGCTCCTCATCGTCGGGCCGCTGTGCATCGCAATGCTGCATCACCTACCCGTGCGCCAGGGCGCGCGGCTGGGCGCGGCGGCCTTCATGCTGCTGGCGCAGGTGGGCCTGCTCCATGAAGTACAGCCCTGGCGCTCATGGGGCTTGGCACCCTGGCGCGACGGCCCTGCGTTCGGCATCGACGTGCCGAAGGATCTGCGCGAGACGCCCGCAACCTATATCTCCCTGAGCGGCATCTCGTATTCGCTGATCGCGCCCTCGTTCCATCCGGATTCGCGCTGGATGAACCTGTCCTCCCAGGCAGGTAGACCCGACCAGGCAGATGACCTGCGGCGCGTGCACAGACTGCTGGACGCCTCGCCGGTCATCTACGGCGTCGTCCCGTCGGCGAACCGGAACGCGAACGAGCGCGACATGCCGGACGACCAGGCCGACGCTCTCGACCTGGGCATTGCCGACTTCGGCCTGCGGATCCGCCGCTCTTCCTGCCGCGTCGTTGCGTCCGTGGGCCTGACGGCGGTGGGCGCAGCGCCCGACCAGCAGATTTCGGACAAGGACCCGCGCGGGTTCCTCGTGTGCCGCCTCGATCGCCTCGCGGGGAAGGCTGCACCGGCAAAGCCGCAGATTCCGGCCGAGGTCGAGGCCGCGCTGGACGCAGTGGAGAAACAGTGCCCTCGGCTGTTCCCGCCCGGAAACGCGACCACCACGGTCCTGCCGGTCGGCTATCGCCGCTTCTACAGTGAGTCCGACATGCGCCTCTACGCCATGGACGACGGCCGCGTGATGTTCAAGTACATCCGTGCCCTGAACATGGTGCAAGTTGGAACCAAGGCCAGCGTCGTCGCACCGGGCTTCCATATGGACTGCAACATCAAGGGGCGCGCCGGCCTGCCTTGGGAGCGGGAAATCTGAATGCGCCTGCGCCGCGTCCTGTTCGACGTCACGCATACTCGCACGCAGGCCGATACAGCCGGCATTTCGCGCACGGTACGGCGGCTGGCGGAGGAATTTCCGGGCGTTGCGGCTGACGCGGGCCTGGGCTTCGAGACAGTCGCCTGCGCTGCCACTGGCTTGCGGCGGGCGCCCCTGGCCCCGTCTGTGCGGAACGCCGCGTCCACCAGCGCGCTGCTGCGTTTTGCCACGGGGATCGCCAAGCCGGCCATCGAGCAGGTCTTGCGCCTGCCCTGGCCCCTGGTCCGGCCGATCTGGCAAGCGGCTGCTGGCCGCGCATTCGATGCTGCAGCGGCCGGTTTGCCCGCCGTGGATCCGCGGCCGGGCGACCTGCTGCTGATGGTCGACGGCAGCTGGAACTATCCCGTCTGGCCCGCCGCGCGGCGGGCACGTGCCCAGGGCGCCGTGGTGGTGCCGCTGATCCACGACCTGATGCCGATCGAGGCTCCCGAATTCTGCGTGCCCTGGGTGCGCAACGCCTTCAACTACTGGCTCCAGGATGCGGTCGGGACGAGCGATGCGCTCCTGTGCAACTCTGCGAGCACGGAGCAAGCGCTGCGTGCCCATGCGCAAAAGAGGGGCTGGCGGCTTCCGCCTACCGCGCATATTCGCCTGGGCAGCGATCCGGCACCGCAACTGGCGGGCGAAGTCCGCCCTGCCTTGCGCGATTTCCTCGCCCGCCCGGCGCCGGCCTATGCGACCGTCGGCTCGCTGGAGCCGAAGAAGAACCATCGCCTGCTGCTGCGGTCATGCGAGGCACTTTGGGCGCAAGGCGAAACGTTTGGCCTCCTGGTCCTGGGTCGCAGGACGCCGGAGTGCGCCGATGTCGCGCAACGGCTCGCTGCGCTGGCCGCGAGGGGCTGTCCGGTGCTCGCCTTGCACGATGCAAATGATGCCGAGATCGCCTACGCGTACCAGCATGCGCGCGCCCTGGTGTTGCCGTCGCTGTTCGAGGGCTTCGGCTTGCCACTGGTGGAGGCCCGCACGCGCGGCTGCCGCGTGCTGGCCAGTGACATCCCCGCGTTCCGCGAACTGGCGGACGACGGCGTACGACTGTTCGATCCCCGCTCGGAGAAGGACCTGTCCGACCGGCTCATGACGGACGCCCACTCCGGCGCAGCGGGCGTGGTGCGCGCCATGCCTGCGTGGCGCTGGCGCGAATGCGCCGCGCAGAGCCTGGAGCGGGTGCAGGAGCTCCTGGGCCGCGCGGCGCCTGGGCCGGCAGCCAGCGCGCCAATCACTTCCCAACGGACATCGTCCATCGCGCCATGATCATCATCCGCACACCCCTGAGGGTCAGCTTCTTTGGCGGCGGCACCGATTTCCCCGAGTTCTTCGCCGAGAACGGCGGTGCGGTGCTGGGCACGGCGATCAACAAGTACATTTACCACACGGTTTCGCACCTGCCGTCCTGGCTGTTCGACCACAAGATTCGCTTCTCCTACCGCAAGGTCGAACTGGCACCCGACCTGGACAGCATCGAGCACCGGCCGTTCCGCGAGATCCTGCGCTATTGCGGCGTCCACCAGGACGTCGAAGTCAATCTTGCGTCCGACCTGCCGTCCTTCAGCGGCCTCGGCTCCTCCTCGAGTTTCACGGTGGGCCTGATCAAGGGCCTGCACGCCCTGCAGGGCCGCTGCGTCGGCAACGAGGAACTGGCGCGCTGCGCGATCCACATCGAGCGCGAGGTACTGCAGGAGACAGTGGGTTTGCAGGACCAGGTCTTCGCCGCTTACGGCGGCCTCAACATCGTGCAGTTCTCCGGCCGCGGCGACTTCAACGTGGAGCGCATCGCCATCGGCGAGACGCGCCTGCGCGAGCTGAACGACAGCATGCTGCTGTACTTCACCGGGCGCACGCGGCACGCGCAGGAGGTGGAGAAGGCCAAACTGGACAAGCTGGCGGACAATCGCCCGACGCTGCGCAAGATGCTGGGCCTGGTCGACAAGGCGCACGGCGTGCTGACCGGTTCGGGCAGTCTCGCGGTGTTCGCGCAACTGCTGAACGACAGCTGGGTCGAGAAGCGCAAGCTCGATGCCTCGGTGAGCAACCCCGAGATCGACAAGCTCTACGATCTCGGCATGACGGCGGGCGCGCTCGGCGGCAAGCTGCTGGGCGCCGGTGGTGGCGGCTTCATGCTGCTGCTGGTGCCGCCCGAGCGGCAGACCGCGGTGCGCGCGGCATTGCGGAGCTATCACGAAGTGCCGATCGGCATCAATGCGGCCGGCAGCACGGTCGTCCACGCATAAAGACATCTCCAGAGAGGGACCATCCATGAACATCCTCGTGACCGGCGGGGCCGGCTACATCGGCTCCGTGCTCGTGCCCAAGCTGCTCCAGGCGGGGCATGCCGTGACGGTGCTGGACAACTTCATGTTCAACCAGCCGACGCTGGCCGAATGCTGCAGCTACGACGCCTTCCAGGTGGAGCGGGGCGACTGCCGCGACCAGGCGACCATGGAGCGCCTCGTCGCCAAGGCGGACGTCATCATCCCGCTCGCCGCGCTGGTGGGTGCGCCCCTGTGCAAGATCGATCCGGTCGGTGCGCAGACGATCAACCAGGACGCGGTGGAGATGCTGTGCCGCATCGCCAGCAAGGACCAGCGCATCCTGATGCCCGTGTCCAACAGCGGCTATGGCATCGGCGAGAAGGCCAAGGCCTGCACGGAAGAAAGCCCGCTGCGGCCGCTCTCGCTGTATGGCGTGACGAAGGTGAATGCCGAGACGGCAGTGCTGCAGCGCGAGAACAGCGCGACCTTCCGGCTGGCGACAGTGTTCGGCATGTCGCCGCGCATGCGTCTCGACCTGCTGGTCAACGATTTCACCTATCGTGCCCTGCGTGACCGCGCCGTCGTGATCTTCGAAGGCCACTTCAAGCGCAACTACATCCACATCCAGGACGTCGCTCGCGTTTTCCTGCACGCGCTGGAAAACTTCGAGGCGATGCGCGGCCGCCCCTACAACGTGGGGCTCGACGACGCCAACCTCTCCAAGCTGGAACTGTGCGCGCTGATCCAGCGGCACGTGCCCGGCTTCACCTACCTGGAAGCGCCGATCGGCGAGGACCCGGACAAGCGCGACTACATCGTGTCGAACGCGCGGCTGGCTTCGACCGGTTTCGTCACGCAGTGGAGCCTGGACCGCGGTATCCGCGAACTGCTCAAGGGGTACGTGATCCTGCGCGACTCGCGTTACGGTAACGTCTGACATGCACGCTGATGCGCCTGAGCTGGCGGTCATCCTGGTCGGCGGGCTGGGAACGCGCATCCGCCACCTGCTGCAGGGCCGGCCCAAGCCACTGGCGCCGGTGGCTGGCAAGCCGTTTCTGGAATGGGTGATCCGCTACCTGCAGGGGCAGGGCGTGCGGCGCATCGTGCTGGCGGCCGGATACGCCGGCGACCAGGTGCAGGCGTTCGCCGAATCCCTGGACCTCCCGGGCGTGGAACTGCGGACGGTGATCGAGCCGGAACCGCGCGGCACGGCGGGGGGCTTTCTGCACGCATGGCGGCAGGAACGGCCCGCGCCTGCCAATGCATTGGTGCTCAATGGCGATTCGCTGGCGCTGGTGCCGCTCGCGCCGCTGTTCGCGGCTTCCCGTGACCCGGGGTGCGCCGGGGCCATCCTGGCCGTGCAGGTGGACGACGCGGGCCGCTACGGGACCCTGGACGTGGCGACCGATTCCAGCCTGTGGGCCTTTGCCGAGAAGCGCGGCGAATCCGTACCCGGCCTGGTCAATGCCGGGGTATACCTGCTTCCGCATGCCACCGTCACGGGTCTGCCGGTTACCAGCGCGTCGCTCAGTTTTGAGACCGAAGTGTTCCCGGGCCTGGTCGCGAGCGGCCAGCGCGTGCGGGTGGCGAGCTCGCGCGGCGCTTTCCTCGACATCGGCACGGAGGCGTCGCTGGCGCAGGCCGATGCTTTCATCCGTGACAATCCCTCCTGGTTCCAGCCCAAATCCTGAAGCGCCGTCCATGCATTGCCGCGTCTGCGACTCCACCGACCTGCAACCGGTCCTCGACCTGGGGCAGCAGCCCTGGTGCAACCACTTCCTGCGCCCCGAAGAAGTCGGCAAGGAGCCGTACTACCCGCTGCACCTGCTGTATTGCAACGCCTGCCATACCTCGCAGCTGGACTACACGGTCAAGAAGGAGGTCATGTTCGGGGATCACACCTACCTCTCCGGCGTGACCCGTTCGCTCTCCGAGCATTTCCGGAACGTGGCGCAGGAAGTGGACCAGCGCTTCTTCGCCGATCGCCCGCTCAAGTCCGTTCTGGACATTGGCTCCAACGACGGCACCCAGCTGAAGCACTTCCAGGCGCTGGGCTGGGACGTGCTGGGCGTGGAATCGTCCGCGGGCACCGCGCGCCGCGCCAACGAGGCTGGCGTTCCGACCCACCAGGCCTTCTTCAACCTGCAGACCCTGCGCGACATCGGACGTCGGTTCGACGTGATCAATGCCTCCGGCGTCTTCTTCCACTTGGAGGAACTGCACTCGGTGACCGAGGCCGTGCGCGAAGGCCTGCAGCCGAACGGCGTGTTCGTGGTGCAGTTCCTCTACATGAAGAGCATCATGGAGAATCTTGCCTTCGACCAGATCTACCACGAGCACCTCCTGTACTACACGCTGGAGACGATCTCGGTGTTGTTGAAGCGGCATGGCCTGGAACTCTTCGACGCCTATCTCGCGCCAATCCACGGCGGCTCCATCATTGCCAGCGTCGGTCATCCGGGCGAGCGGCCCGTGTCGGAGCGGCTGCAGCGCATGCTTGCGCAAGAGGCAGCGAGCGGCTGCAACACCATCGAGGCGTACCACGACTTTGCCAGACGTGTCGCGCAAGTCAGGGAACGTGATCGCGCCTACCTGCACGCCGCGCGCGCCAGCGGCAAGCGCATCTTCGGCATGGGCGCGCCGGTGAAGGGCAACACGCTGCTGAACTACTTCGGCATCGGCACCGAAACCATCGAGTGCCTGGTGGAAAAGAACGAACTGCGGCGGGACCTCTATTCGCCCGGCATGCACATTCCGATCCGCATCGAGTCCGAGCTGCCGGCGCCGCCGGACATCTACTACGTGCTGGCCTGGAACTTCAAGAAGGAGATCCTCGCCAACAACCGCGCGCTGATTGAGCAGGGCGTGGAGTTCTACTTCCCGGTGGACCCGCAATGAGCCAGGTCCTCGTCACCGGCGGCACGGGCTTCCTCGGCACGCACCTGTGCCGCAAGCTGCGCGACCAGGGCCACGAACTCGTGGTGCTCAACTCGCGCAACTGCGACCTTACGAAGCAGGGCAGCCTCGAGGCGCTGCAGCCGCGCCGCTACGACCTGGTGTTCCACCTCGCGGCCTGGACGCAGGCCGGTGACTTCTGCCTGCACCATCCTGGCGAGCAGTGGGTCATCAACCAGCAGATCAACACCAACGTCCTGGCCTGGTGGTCCGCGGTGCAGCCGCAGGCCAAACTGGTCTTCATCGGAACCAGCTGCGCCTACGCGCCCGACGCGCCGCTGGTGGAAGAGAACTACATGGACGGCGAGCCGATCGACAGCCTGTACACCTATGCGATGACAAAGCGCATGCTGTACCAGGGGGCTCGGGCGCTCGCCAAGCAGTACGACCTGCGCTGGCTGAGCGTGGTGCCTTCCACGCTGTACGGGCCCGGCTACCACACGGATGGCCGCCAGATGCACTTCATCTTCGACCTGGTGCGCAAGATCATCCGGGGCAAGGAGCTGGGCGACCCGGTGGTGCTGTGGGGCGACGGCCATCAGAAGCGCGAGATCGTGTACGTGGACGACTTCGTCGACGCGATGCTGGCGCTGGTGCCTGGCGTTGACAACGAGCTGGTGAACCTGGGGGCCGGCGAGGAAACGTCGATCCGCAGCTTTGTCGACGCGATCTGCGAGATCGTGGGCTACGACCCGGCGCGGGTGCAGTACGACACGGCTCGCTATGTGGGCGCGCGTTCCAAGTGCCTGGACGTAGCCAAGGCGCAGCGGCTGGTGCCGGGCTACCTTAAAACCAGCCTGGCTGAGGGTCTCGACCGCACGATCGCCTGGTTCTTCCAGGAGCAGGCTTACCTGCGGTGAGCCAGGACACAGCGCCGCGCTGGAGACAGGCGTTTCGTTCGCGTTTCGCGGTCAGCGCCTTGTGGGTTACCGGCCTCAACATGGCGTCCAACGTGCTGATGTTGTTCGCCAACACCTACGCGGCGCGGTGCCTCGGGCCTGCCAACCTGGGCGTCAGCGCACAGGTACAGGCTCTGGTGCAGCAGCTGGCGCTTTCGTTCAACGGAGGTTTTGACGCCGTAAGCGTGCGCCTGGTGGCAGCTGGCCAGGAAAAGCCGGCCAACGTGCTGCGTTCAGTGCTGGTTTTTCGGACTGGAATTGCGCTCTTGCTGGCTGTCGGCTGGATCGTCGGCGTTTTCCTGCTGGTGCCGGCAGGCCCAGTGCGGATGGCATGGATGCTGGGCGCCCTGCTTCTCGTCGTACTCGCGCTTCAGCTGCCTTTCCTGTTCCAGTCCATCGAACAGATGCCACGCTTTGCGGCCATCACGGCGGGGACATCCCTGCTGGTTGCCCTTACCTACGCGGTAGCTTTCCATCCCGAGATGCCTGTGGGCTCCGACCTGCTGGTGGCAGCGGTCGTCGGCAGCGTGGCAGCCGTCAGCGCTTGCATGCTCGCCTGCCGGCTCGTCCATCTCAACCCGGCTACTTTCTTCACGCACTGGGCGGAAATCCGCGTCCTGCTTGTGCGCCTGCTCGCGCAGAGTTGGCGCTACTGGCTGCTCGCAGCGCTGACCCTGGTGTACACGGTGCTGCCGGTCTCGCTGCTTGCCTGGCTGCAGGGCGACTCCGCCGCCGGCATCCTGCGGGTCTGCCTGCTCTTCGCCAGCGGCCTGGAGGTCGTGTTTGCAAGCATCAACAGCCTGCTGCTTCCGCGGCTCGTTCGCTGGCTGCATGAAGAGGGACTGGACGCCTTGTGGGCACACCAGAAGGAGCTGCTCAAGGCCTATCTCGCTTTTGCCGTCCTCGTTGGCTTGGCGCTTCTCGGGCTCTCGCCCTGGATCTTCACGCACCTCCTCGGCGAGCGCTATCTGCCAGGGCTGGTGCCGTTTTTCGTCTTCGCAGCGGGCCGCCTCGTGGTGTTCGTCGGCCAGATCTATTCCTGGGGCGTGGTCGCGCTCCGCCTGGACCGGCAGATCGTGCTCGCCACGGCTTGTGCCGCTGCAGCCAGCCTGCTGCTCAACGTCGCATTGGTGCCATCCCTGTCCATCCTGGGCACGGCCTTGTCAGCGCTCGCTGCCGAGACCATCCTGGTCACGCTCGCTTGGCTGATGCAGTGGCACGCCGTTCGCGCCGCGCGCTAGCCGCGGCGACTCGGAATGTAATACTTGAACTGCGGCTTGCCTGCGAGCGACGCAGGTTTCTCGATCAGCGCATAAGCAGCCCACCCGATCGTGTGCCACAGCAGCTGCTCCAGGCCCAGCACGTTGCGGGTCAGGAAGTACCACGGCAGCAGGACCGGAAAGGCGAGCCGATATTTCGCCGATGTCACATGGCCGGTTGCCAGCGTATCGCAGCCCAGGTAGCGCGCCAGGCGGTAGAGGCTTTGCGGTGTCCACGGCCGCGAATTGTGGGTCGGGTCATCGTAGTAGGAGAAGCTGCAGAAGAGGTCGTGCCGAAACGGCACGCCGGGCAACCAGAGCGATCGCTCGGACGGTGCTTCCAGATAGACCCGACCGCCCGGTCGGCAAACGCGCACGCATTCCATGACCAGGGCGATCGGGTCGGGAACGTGTTCCATCACGTGGTTCGCGACAACGGCATCGAACTGGTCGTCCTCGAACGGTAGCGCGTCGGTGCGCAAGTCCGCCTCTCGAAAGACGAAGCCCTCCGGCACGTCGGTAGGCGCGGCGGGCGCATAGTCGACGCCGAAATGGCGCAGGTCTGATCGCCCGGCGCGCCTGGCCGCCTCGATCTGGGCAAAACCCAGGCAGCCGATATCCAGCAGCGAGCCGCTCGCTGGCAACTGTTCGAAGAGGGTCTGCTTGGCGCGAGGAAGCAAAATCTGCCTGCTGTGACTTGGAGAGCCTAAGGACGCGGGTAAGGTCGAGCTTGCGTCATTATGCGTGCAGCCCGGGCGAGCCTAAGGATTCGCGCATTCACGGGTTGCTCGCCAGGCCCCGCAACTCGCGCGCGTACGCTCCCTCGCTGTGGAACTCGAGGAAGCTCTCGCGCATGCGTGAAAGCTTCTGGCGCAATTCAGGGTCTTCGGCAGCCCGCCGGATGGTTGCCAAGGTTCCTGCCGGGTCCGACCAGTCGCACACCAGCTCCCGCAGATCGTGGCGATCCAGTTCGAACGCCATCCACGTGCCATCCGTCACGAGCGGGATTTTCCCGGCGGCCACGCACTCCGCGAAGATGCCCGAGGTTGCGAGCCGATAGCGCTGCCGGTCGTAGGGCATCAGCAAGACATCGGCGGTATGCAGCCAGGCATCGTAGTCGCCGCTGCTCAAGTGACGCGGCAGAGCCTGCACCGTCACGCCGACGCCGCTGGCGATGTTGGCGGCTTCGGACAGCGCGAGCCGGATGCGCCGGCCGGCAGGAACGGGGGCCGGCGCCTGTGCAAGTCGCTGCATCACATCCAGGCCTTTGTCCGGGCGCGGCGCGCCGGGCCACCAGCAGATGATTTCGTCCGGGTCGCGCGCGAGCGTGCGTGACGCCTGCGCACTGGTGTGCGGGATCGGCATTACGTGGGCTGGCATGCCGAAGGTGGACTTCAGCTCCGTCGCAAGCGGAACGCTGTCGGTCAGCATGCGGAAGCGCCCGTTCGGGAACAGCCGGATCAACGAAGCGACGGCGCGCTGGTACAGCTTGCCGGCTATTCCGCGCGCAGCGGGGTCGTAGCGGTACAGGAACCAGAAATGCAGGCGCTCCTTCGGCAGCCGGCGCATGGCCTGGCGGATCGCCAGCAGTTGCGGACCATTGAAGTCGTCGAGGAAGACGATGCATTCGCCCGCGGCGCCAAGGCGCAGTTCTTCCTGGACCGCCTGCACCAGCGTATCGGTGAAGCGGCGCATGTCACCCAGCAGCGCGAACGCCTTGCCGCGTGCCAGGACCTGCGGGAGCCCGGTCGTGAGCAGGCCGGTATCCAGGACCGCGCGCCAGCTCTCCGGCAAGCGGGCCAGCCCATGACTGGTGGAGACCAGCGCGACATGTCGCCAGCCGCAGGCTCGCGCCGCGTTGCCCACGCTTTGGTGGTAACCGACGTGATGGCCGATACCGCCGTGCACGTCCGGCATCACGGAGATCATCGTGATCTGCTTGTCATTCATGGCAGGCATTCTCGGACAGCGCGTCGACGGTCAGCTCGCCGAAGTAGTGGTGCCCCCGCGGAATGCGGCCGAACAACTCGTAGGCGGCGTCGTAGCGTGCCTCGTCGCTCCACACGGAGCGCGCACCCGGCGGGCACTTGCGCCGCGGGTGCGTGGGCCCGAAGATCCCCGTGACGTTGGCGTTCAGCGCGCCGGCCATGTGCATCAAGCCGCAATCGGTGCTGTAAACGCGCGTTGCCCCTTGCAGCACGCCCCACACCTGTGGCAGGCTGATGCTGCCGCACAGGTTGATAGCGTCCGGCACGCGGAGCGCGTCGTAGTAGGCGCGCTCCGGCGCGGACCCGACGAACACCACCTGCTGCTCGCGCGCGACGCGCAGGGCGAGCGCGCGGAACAGATCCACGGGCAACTGCCGCACGCTCGATTGCTCGTTCGCATTGCGGCCGCCCGAGTTCACGAGCACCGTGTAAGGCCGGGCCAGCGGGTAGGCGGTGGCGGGAGGAAGTTCGAGCCGCCGGTCCGACGCATCCACCTCCAGGCCGCTCGCCGCGAGCAACCGCAGGTAGTAATCGACCTCGTGGGCAACCTCGCCATACCGCACGGTGTGCGTGAGGAACAGGCCCTCCGCGGCGCGGCGGCGAAAACCGATTCGCCGCGGCACTCGTGCGAGCCACGCCAGCAGGGTGAACACCCAGTGCTTGTCGAGGACGTACACGGCGTCGTAGCCGCGCAGCTTTTCCAGGATTTCGCCAAGGCGCGACACCTGGCCGCCAAAAAGGATGCGCTCGTCGAACTCCAGCACGCGGCTCAGGTGCGGGTTGCCATCGAGCACCACGCGGACGCCGCGGCCCACCAGGTAGTCGATCTGCGCATCCGGCAGGCGCGCGCGCAGCTGGCGCAGGAGCGGCGTGGTCATCACCACGTCGCCCAGCGCGCCTATCTTCCACAGCAGCACCTTCATCGCTTGTTGCGTCCCCCGCCGGGGACTATACCGGGTGGGCTGGCACAATCCCGCACCAGCCATGCCGTCCGCCCTGTCCCGCATCCGAGAAGGCGCCTTGCCGCGGCTCGTCGACCGCGTGGCCGGTACGCCATTGCTCTGGACGCTGGGCCTGCTGCGGCGCCGGCGCGCATTGCCGCAGGCGCCCCGGCGTTTCGGCCTGATGATGTTCGAGACCATTGGCGACACGCTGCTGGCAGGCACCTTGCCGGCCAGCCTGCGAGCGGCCATCCCGGGCGCGGAGATCGTGGTTTTTGCATCGCGCGGCAACCGGGGCGCCGTCGAACTGTTCGACGGGATCGCGCAAGTGGTGGAGGTGCCGCTCACGCAGCCGGCCGCCGCCATCGCCGCGATCCGCAGTGTGCCGGTGGACGTGATGATCGACATCGGCCAGTGGCCCCGCTGGTACGCGCTGCTGTGTGCCCTCTCGCGCAGCCGCTTCACCATCGGTTTCGCCACGCCGGGCCAGGGCCGCCACTACGCCTACGACAGCACGGTTCCCCACGGCAGCGACGTGCATGAACTGGAAAACTTCCAGCGCCTGCTGGCGCCCTTGTGCGATGTGCATCCCGCGCCTCCGGCCCGGGCGCTGAAGCCAGTTGGCCTGGCGCCTGCCGCCCTGGCGCAGCATGCGCCCTACGTGATCCTCCATCCATGGGCCAGCGGCTTCCGCTATCCCTCGCGGGAGTGGCCGCTGGCGCGGTGGGCCGAGATCGCGCAGCGCGCTGCCGGCGCTGGAATGTCGGTGTTCGTTTCGGGCGCGCCGGCCGATCGCGACAAGGCGGCCCGGCTCGTCGCCGCCTGCGCCCCTGGCTTGCCGGTGCGGTCGCTCGCGGGCGAATTGTCGCTGCCGCAGCTGGCCGCCGCTTTGCAAGGCGCCGCCGCAGTCGTTGCCGTCAATACCGGGGTGATGCATCTCGCGGGCGTCCTCGGTGCGCCGCTGGTGGCGCTGCACGGCCCGACCAGCCGCCGCCGCTGGGGGCCGGTTGGTGGTCGCAGCATCGCGCTGGCTCCGGACGATCCGGCCGGCTGCGAATTCCTCAACCTCGGCTTCGAATATCCGCCAGGGCCGGTCGACTGCATGGAGCGCATTTCCGTCAACGCGGTCAGTGAAGCCCTGTTCGCGCTGGCCGGCGTCGCGCAGCCGATGGAACAGCGTTAGCGATTTGTCCATGCCTCGTCCCGTCATGCCGCGCCTCGTCGCCGGCACCCTGCTGGCCGCGCTCCCCTGGCTCAACCCCTTCTCCGCCGGCCCATCGCCGGCGGTGGACCCATGGCTCACGAGTTGCGCCTGCCTGCTCGCGCTGTGCCTGCTCGCGCGCGCGCCGGGGCCGCTGGCGCGGCCCGGGTTGCTGGCCATCGCGGTCGGGACGGTGCTGTGGGCCGTGGTGTCGCATGCGAAGGTGCAGCCCGAGACCGTCTTTCTGGCGGCGGGGCTGGCGCTGGTCGTGCTGGCGGCCGGCATCGTCGACGACCCGGACATCGGGCAGGCCTTGCAACTGGGGCTGCTGCTGGCCGCCAGCGCCAGCGCCGTCATCGCGCTGCTCCAATACTTCGGCTTGGCCGAGCCGCTGCGGCCCTGGGTGAACGGGGCGCAGGTCGGCGAGGCCTACGCCAACCTGCGGCAGCCGAACCACTTCGGCAGCCTGTGCTGGATCGGCGCGGCGGTGCTGCTGTTCGGGACGCTGCGGCTGCCGCGCGCGGCGGCCTTCGCGCTGATGGTGCTGCTGGCGGTGGCGAGCGCGGCCTCGGTGTCGCGGACCGGCATCGTGCAGGGATTCATGCTCACCTTGCTGGCTGCCGTGTGGCAGGGGCCGCAGCGGCGCGACCGCCTGCAGCTTTGCCTGGCCGCGGGCATCGCCTATTTCGCCGCCACCTGGATGCTGCCGGAGTTGCTGCGCGCCATCACCGGCGTGCTGCCCGCGCGCACGCTATGGGGCCGCATCGAGGGCGGCGACCCCTGCACCAGCCGGCTGGTGCTGTGGTCCAACGTGCTGCGGCTGATCGCGCTGCGGCCGCTCACGGGCTGGGGCTGGGGCGACCTCGATTACGCGCACTTCATGACGCTGTACCCGGGCGCTCGCTTCTGCGACATCCTGGACAACGCGCACAACCTGCCGCTGCACCTGGCGGTGGAACTGGGCGTGCCGGCGGCGCTGGTGCTGTGCGCGATCGCGCTGCTCTGGGCCTGGCGCCAGCAGCCCCGCCACGAGCAGGCCCCGCTGCGGCGCCTGGCCTGGGCGCTGCTGGCGCTGGTGCTGCTGCACAGCCTGCTGGAGTACCCGCTCTGGTACGGGCCCTTCCAGATCGTGGTCGGCGCCGCGCTGGGCTGGCTCATCGCGCCACGTGACGAGGCCGCGGGTCGCTCGCCGGGCTTCATCGCCGTGGTGTGCGTGCTGTTCGGGGTGACCGCTTATGCGGCCTGGGACTACCAGCGCGTGAGCCAGATCTACCTGGAGCCGGAGCAGCGGCGCGCCATGTGGCGCGAGGACACGCTGGACCACGTGCGCAAGTCCTGGCTGTTCCGCTCGCAGGCCCGTTTCGCGGAACTCACGCTGCTCGGCGCCACGCGCGCCAATGCGCCGGAGGTGTTCACGCTGTCGGAACAGATGCTGCACTACTCGCCGGAGCCGCGCGTGATCGAGCGGGCGATCGAGAGTCTGGTGCTGCTGGGGCGGGACGACGAGGCGGTGCTGGATCTGGCGCGCTATCGGGCGGCGTTCCCGAAGGACTACGAGGCGTGGCGGGAGGCGCAGAAGAAGCCCTCGCCGCTGTTGGGGGCGCCGGGGTCTTGAGGGAGGGGCGGTGAAAGGCCGCGTCAGGGATTGACGAAACTTCCCGACTTGCCGCCGTGCTTTTCAACCACCCGCACGTCGTTGATCGTCATCGCGCGATCGACAGCCTTGCACATGTCGTAGATCGTCAGCAAGGCCACCTGCACCGCGGTCAGGGCCTCCATCTCCACGCCGGTGGGCCCCACGGTTTCCACTGTCGCCGTGCAGACGACGGCGTTGGGCGAGCGCAACTCGAAGTCCACCGCGGCGCGTGTCAGGGCCAGCGGATGGCACAGCGGGATCAGCTCGCTGGTGCGCTTGCAGCCCTGAATGCCGGCGATGCGGGCGATCCCCAGCACGTCGCCTTTCTTTACGTTGCCTTGCTGGATCAGCTCGAAGGTGGCCGGTAGCATCTCGATGCGCCCGCGCGCTACCGCAATGCGGTGCGTGGCAGCCTTCGCCGCCACGTCTACCATGTGGGCCTGTCCTTGTGCGTCGAAATGGGTCAATCCGCTCATGCCACTGCCATCCGCTTTCCTGGATCATCATACGGCCACCTTCGATTGGCGTGACCGCGCCCGGGCCGCCGGCGTGCACCTGGGGGCCAGCGTCGTGGTGGCGCTGATGGCCGCGCTGCTGGTGTTCGAGCTCTGGTATCCCTACCCGTACCGCGAACTCTCGAGCGGCCGCGAGCTGTTCATGCTGGTGGTCGGCGTCGACGTCGTGCTGGGCCCGCTGATCACCTTCGCCATCTTCGATCGCGCCAAGCCGCGGGCTTCGCTGGTGCGCGACCTCGCCTGCGTGGCTTTCCTGCAGCTGGTGGGCCTGAGCTATGGCATCTGGTCGGTCCACATGGCCCGGCCGGTGCACATGGTGTTCGAGGTCGATCGCTTCCGCGTCGTGCACCAGTCCGACATCCCGGTGGACCTGGAAAATCGTGCGCCCGCCGGCGTCGAAGTCGCTCCCTTCGGCGGGCCCACCCTGCTGGCGGTGCGGCCGTTCGCCAGCGAGAAGGAAAAGTACGAAGCCACCATGGTGGCCCTGAACGGCATCTCGCTGTCGGCCCGTCCCGATCTTTGGCAGCCCTACGAGGCCGCGAAGGCCCGCGTGCTGGCGGCCGCCCGCCCGGTCAGCGAGTTGCGCAGCCGCTTCGCCGCCCGCGCGCCGGAGATCGAGGCCGCCCTGGAAAAATCCGGCCATGACGCCGCGCACGCGTCATACTTGCCCGTGGTCGCCCGCAAGGCCCAGGCCTGGACCGTGCTGCTGGATTCCAGTACCGCGGAGGTGATCGGCTACCTGCCCCTGGATTCATTTTGAGAGCACCCGCCTCCTTCCTGCGTCGCAGCGCCGCGGCCGCCGCGGTGGCGCTGGCGCTCGCGGGCCTGCCGTCGCACGCGCAGCTGCCCGGCATGGGCCAGCCGGGTGACCTGAGCACCGGCGCCGAGCGCAAGCTGGGCGAGAAGGTGGCGCGCGAGATGTACCGCGACCCGGACTACATCGACGACCCGGTGCTGGTCGAATACGTCCAGGACATCTGGCAGAAGCTGCTGGCCGGCGCGCGCGCGCGCGGCGAGCTCACCAGCGAGATCGACGAGCGTTTCGCCTGGCAGGTGCTGCTGGGCAAGGACCGCGAGATCAACGCCTTTGCCGTGCCGGGTGGCTACCTCGGTCTGCAACTCGGCCTGATCGCCATCACCACCACCGCGGACGAACTGGCTTCGGTGCTGGCGCACGAACTGAGCCACGTCACGCAGCGCCACATCTCGCGGATGATGGAGCAGCAGAACAAGCAGACGCCGCTGATGATCGCCGGCATGATCCTCGGCGCGCTGGCCGCAAGCCGCAGCCCGGATGCAGCCGGCGCCCTCCTCACCGGCAGCCAGGCGCTGGCGGCGCAGCAGCAGCTGAACTTCTCGCGCGACATGGAGCGCGAGGCCGACCGCGTCGGCCTGGGCGTGGCGACCCAGGCGGGCTACTCGCCCAAGGGCTTCGTGAACATGTTCGAGAAGCTGCAGCAGTCGTCGCGCCTGAACGACTTCGGCGCCTTCCCCTACCTGCGCACCCACCCGCTGACCACCGAGCGGATCGCGGAAATGCAGTCGCGCCAGGAGCTGGCCGGCGCCGCGCCGCCGGTTCCCACGCTCGAACACGCGCTGATGGCGGCGCGCTCGCGCGTGATCTCCAATCCGGGGGTCGACGCGCAGCGCTCCTTCCTCGCCGATGCCGACTCCGCCGGGCTGGCCAGCCAGCCGCGCATGCGCCAGTCCGCGGTGCTGTACGCGGCGACCTATGCCGCCTTCCGCCTGCATGACCGCGCGGCGGTCGCGCGCCTGCTGCCGCGCCTGCATGCGTCCGTGGCCGGCGATGCCGCCGGCGAGCGCCAGGCGCGGCTGCTGGAAGCCGAAATCGCGCTGGCCACTGGCGACAACGCCCGGGTGCTGAAGCTGGTGGACCCGAAGTCCGACCACCGTCCGGACCTGCTGTTCGGCGCGCAGGCGCAGGTGCGTTCGGGCCAGGCCAAGGAAGCGTCGGAGCGGCTGCAGACCTGGGTCAGCCTGCACCCGCGCGACTCCACGGCCTGGGAGGACCTGTCGGCGGCCTACCAGGCCCAGGGCGAGCAGCTGCGCGCGGTGCGGGCCGATGCCGAAGCGCAGGCCGCCCACCTGGACTACACGGCGGCGCTGGACCGCCTGAAGGCGGCGCAGGACCTCGCGCGCAAGGGCGCGGCGCGCAGCGATTACATCGAGGCTTCGATCATCGACACCCGCGCGCGCGAGATGCAGTCACTTGTGCGCGAACAGGCGCTCGAGCGCTGACTCGATCACGATGCCCAGCGCCGAATAGAGCAGCGAGCCGACGAGCGCGCCGACGAAGCCGCGCACGTGGAAGCCGTCCAGCACGGTGGCCGCCGCCCAGAACAGCAAGGCGTTGATGACGAACAGGAACAGGCCCAGCGTCACCACGGTCACCGGCAGCGTCAGGACCACCAGGACCGGACGCACCACGGCATTCAGCAGGCCGATGACGACCACCGCGATCAGCGCGCTGCTGTAGCTGGACACCTGCACGCCGCTGTACATGTAGGCGACGAACAGCAGGGCCGACGCGCTGAGCAGCCACTTGGAGATGAGCTTCAGCATGGGCGCAGAGGATACACGCCCCGGCGCCCGGGATCAGCCGATCAGGTTGGCCGTCGTGAGGGCGAAGCTGAAGCGCGGCTCGCCGTCCGGCCCGAACAGCAGCATGGCTGCCAGGCCCATGATGGCGCCCGGCTGCCAGCGCCCGGCCGAGGGGCTGTCCTGCGTCTTCGGCCGGCGCACGTCCAGCACCTGCTCGGTGCTGTGTTCCGCCATCAGCAGGCGCGTCAGTTCCGGCAGCGGTCCGCGGGCCAGCACCGGCGTGACCACGTCGCCGCGCGCCTGCAGGTCGGGGATGACCTGGTCGAACAGCTTGTCGGCCCATTTCGAGCGCCAGTTCTCGCGGGCCGAATGGCTGACCCACTTGCTGATGCGGTGGGTCATGCGCGGCGCGCAGGCCACCACCACCCAATGCGTCACGGCCTCGGGCGGCGGCAACTGCTGCCGCAGCCAGGCGGCGTCGTCGACATACACGATGATCTTGTTCATGGGAGCTCCTTGCACGGCTCAACTCGCGGCAGCGCGGCGGCGGGCAGTACGTGCCGCCCACCATCCGGCGCCCAGGACGCCCGCGATGCACAGAGCATACGTGCTCCAGCGCGCGGCTGCATGGGGATCGAACACGGCGTCCAGCAGCGGCTCGCCGACGATCATCCTGGCGGCCGTATAGGCCAGCACCGCGGCGCCCGCCTGGATGATCATGGGGAAGCGCTCCACCAGCCGCAGGACGACGCGGCTGCCGAACACCACGATAGGCACGCTGATCAGCAGCCCGACCACCACCAGGTCGATGGCCCCGTGCGCCGCGCCGGCCACGCCGAGCACGTTGTCGATGCCCATGAGGGCGTCGGCGATGACGATGGTCTTCATGGCGCCCCAGAAGGTGCTGGCCATGGGGCCGTGGTCTTCGCCGCCGGCGTCGTCGGCGAGCAGGCGGTAGGCGATCCACAGCAGGCCGAGGCCGCCCACCAGCATCAGGCCGGGCACCTGCAGCAGCCAGACCACGCCCACCGTCATCAGCGTGCGGACGACGATGGCGCCCATCGTGCCCCAGACGATGGCCTTCTTCTGCAAGTCCTTGGGCAGGTTGCGCGCGGCCAGCGCGATGACGATGGCGTTGTCGCCCGCCAGCACGAGGTCGATGAGGACGATGGCGGCGAGGGCAGACCACCAGTCGGCGGAGAGAAATTCCATGCACGAGGCTCCGAGAGATGCAAGACATCCCGGGCGGGGCTGGAACGAGGCAGGGGGCCGAAGGGGCAAAGTGCTTCGTTCCGGTCCCGCTGCCGGGTCCGGTCACGAAGGTCTTGCTCGGCGCGCTATGCGCGCGCCCGGCGGGCCGGAAGCTGAAAGCTTCGTCCTGACGACCCGTCGACTGGGAGCTACTCCCCTTCTGCGGCGAATTATCACACAGGCCCGGCCCACTGGACAGCGCGGCGCTATCATGCGCGTCCCCTTATGGCCGGAATCCACATCACCGACATCGAAGCCGCCATCAATTTCTGGCGCGAGCGCAAGCCGTCGCCGGACGGCGTGACCTTGGCGCCCGAGCTGCGGGCGCTGGCGGAGGTGTATGCGCTGATGGTCTTCCACCACGAGGACGAGGCGGATGAGCGCGGCTTCCCGGCTGCCGCCTACGCCGCCTGGAAGACCTGGTTCGACACGCTGCCGGACACGCCCTGCATCGCCATCTGCTCCACCAGCCAGGGCGACGATTCCTGCAAGGGCTGCGGGCGCAGCTTCGAGGAAGTGCAGCGCTGGACCGAGATGAGCCCCTCCGAGAAGCGCCAGGTCTGGCGCCGCATCACGCTGGAAGGCAGCTCCTGGCGCTTCAACCGCTACGCCGAGCGGGCGGCCGAAGGGCCTGCGCCGGCACCCACGCCCACACCGGCGCCGAAGGACTGATCCTCCATGCGGCGCGTGACGAAAGCTCCCAACATCGCGATCGCCACGCTCTGGGCCGACACCTTGACGCAGGCCGGCATCGCAGCCAGCGTGCAGCGGCAATTCCTCTCCAGCGTGGCCGGCGAGATCCCGCCGGACCAGTGCCTGCCGGAGATCTGGGTGCTGCACGACGAGCAGGAAGCCGCGGCGCGCGCGCTGCTGCGGGACTTGACGCACCTGCCGCAACGGCGCTGGCGCTGCGCCTGCGGCGAGCTGGTGGAGGGTGGGTTCGAGTCGTGCTGGAATTGCGGCCGGCCGATGCCCTAGGGGCTATTTCCAGCGAACCGGCTCGATGTCGACGTGCCGGGATCCATCTCCCAGCATCAGCACGCCTTCCTGGATCGTCGCCTGCAGCTGCATGCTGCGCTGGGCGAGTTGCGCGAGCTCCTGCGAGGCGATCGTGGGAATGCGGAAGACCGACAGGTTCTCCAGCCGCGTCAGCTTGGTCTCGATCCCGCGCCACCACACTTCGGCCGCGTGATGGAAGCAATAGACAGCCGCCTGGTCCGACTTGCGGCTGGCCTTGGTGATCGCCACTTCGTCGGGCTGGCCGACTTCGATCCACAGGCGGGTCTGGCCGGTGAAATCGCGCAACCATACGTCCGGATTTTCCGGGTCGCTCAGGCCCGCGCCGAAGGCAAGCGTGCCGTCGCCGCCCAGCACGGTCTGCAAGGTGTGCGCGTGGAAGGCGAGCGCGACGAGGCGCACCATCATGCGCTCGTCGGTTTCGCTCGGGTGGCGCGCCAGCGTGAGCGCGTGGTCGGCGTAGTAGCCGTGGTCGATGTCGGCCACGGCGAGGTTCGCCTTGAAGATGGTGGACTTGAGGGCCACGCGCTAGGCTCGGCGCGCGAGTTCGGCGGCCTTGCCGATGTACGACGCCGGCGTCATGGCGAGCAGGCGTTCCTTCTCGGGCTCCGGAATCTCCAGCGAGCGGATCAGCTTGTGCAGGGCATCGGCCTGCACCGTCTTGCCGCGCGTCACTTCCTTCAGCTTCTCGTAGGCGCCCTGCACGCCGTAGCGGCGCATCACGGTCTGGATCGGTTCGGCCAGCACTTCCCAGGCCTGGTCCAGGTCCTCGCGCAGCGCGTCCTCGTTCAGTTCCAGCTTGCCCAGGCCCGCGCCCAGCGCGTGGTAGGCCAGCGCGGTGTAGCCCAGGGCGACGCCCATGTTGCGCAGCACCGTGGAGTCCGTCAGGTCACGCTGCCAGCGCGAGATGGGCAGCTTCTCCGACAGGTGCTTCAGCAGCGCGTTGGCCAGGCCCAGGTTGCCCTCGGCGTTTTCGAAGTCGATCGGGTTGACCTTGTGCGGCATCGTCGACGAGCCGATCTCGCCTTCGCGCAGCCGCTGCTTGAAATAGCCCAGGCTGATGTAGCCCCAGGCGTCGCGGCACCAGTCGACCAGGATGGTGTTGGCGCGGGCGACCGCGTCGAACAGCTCCGCCATGTAGTCGTGCGGCTCGATCTGGATGCTGTAAGGCTGGAAGGTCAGCCCCAGGCCCAGCGGCTCGGCCGTTTCCACGACCTTGCGCGAGAAGGCTTCCCAGTCGAAGTCCGGCCAGGCGGCCAGGTGGGCGTTGTAGTTGCCCACCGCGCCGTTCATCTTGCCCAGCAGCTTGACGCCGGCGATGCGCTCGCGCGCGCCGGCCAGGCGCACCACCACGTTGGCCAGTTCCTTGCCCACCGTGGTCGGGCTGGCGGTCTGGCCGTGGGTGCGGCTGAGCATCGGGACGTCCGCGTAGGCATGCGCCATTTCGCGCAGCTTGGCGATGACGCCGTCCAGCCCGGGCAGCAGCACCTGCTCGCGTGCGTACTTCAGTTGTAGCGCGTGGCTGGTGTTGTTGATGTCCTCGCTGGTGCAGGCGAAGTGCACGAACTCGCTGGCTGCGCGCAGCTCGGGCCGCGCCTCGAACTTGGACTTGATCCAGTATTCGACGGCCTTGACGTCGTGGTTGGTGGTCTTCTCGATCTCCTTGATGGCGGCCGCATCGGCCTCCGAGAAGTTCTTGACGAGACCGAGGAGGTAGGTGCGCGCTCCGGGGGAGAGCGGCTTGAATTCGGCGAAGCCCGCATCGCTGAGCGCGATGAACCAACAGACTTCCACCTGCACCCGGCGGTGCATGTAGCCCTGCTCGCTCATCAGCGGACGCAGCGCGGCCAGGCGGCCGGCGTAGCGGCCATCGAGCGGCGAGAGGGCCGAGATCGGGGAAAGTGCCATTCCGGAATTGTAGGTCCCGGGGCTTGCGCCATCCGGGCGAGGGTCTTGTCGCAGGTGCACGACAGCCGCCGGAGGCGCTTCCCCTAGAATGAAATCAATCCCCCGTGTCCACAACAGAACTCCAAGACGGCTAGAGTGCGCCCCATGAAATTGATCGGATCCATGAGCAGTCCGTACGTACGGAAGGTACGTGTGGTGATGGCCGAGAAGAAGCTGGACTACCAGTTCGTCGAGGAGGACGTCTGGGCGGCGGACACGTCCATCATGAACTCCAACCCGCTGGGCAAGGTGCCCTGCCTGGTGATGGAGGGCGGCGAGGCGCTGTTCGACTCGCGCGTGATCGTCGAGTACCTGGACACGCTGTCGCCGGTGGGCAAGCTGATTCCCGTGGTGGGCCGCGAGCGCGCCGAGGTGAAGACCTGGGAGGCTCTGGCCGACGGCGTGCTGGACGCCCTGGTGCTGGCGCGGCTGGAGGGCCACTGGTCCGGCCGCCAGAAGGCCGAGCGCAGCCAGGCCTGGATCGACCGCCAGCTGGCCAAGTCCAATGCGAGCTTCAAGGCCATGAGCCAGGGCCTGGGCGACAAGCCCTTCTGCGCCGGCATCTACCTGAGCCTGGCCGATATCGCCATCGGTTGCGCCCTGGGCTACGCAGACTTCCGCTTTCCGGAGATCGACTGGCGTACTCCTTACCCGAACCTGGCCAGGCTCTACGAGAAGCTGGCTGCGCGCCCGAGTTTCGCGGACACGCTTCCTAAGTAAAGCGTTCCCTCAAAAGCAAAACGGCGGCCCTTTGGCCGCCGTTTTGACTGGAGAAAAGTGCCGCGAAGCGCCCCTAGACGAAGGAGGGAGGGAGGGAGGAGGAGAAGAGTCGCCTCGGGGTTTGCATCCGGCGCACAGGGGCCCGGACGGCTTCGCAGCAGCAAAAACGGGAATTTGCCTCCCTCTCTTGCTTTATCTGAGTCCAGCGTCGGGCTGGAGGTTCCCAATGGAAACGCAGCGCGTAGTAAATTTTTGTGAAGCGTGGCTCAGCCGTTCAGCGGCGCGCCAGTTCACGCTGCAACGCCAGCACCAGCGCCGGGTCGTCCGGCCGCGTCAGGCTGCTGTAGTTGTCGACCACCTTGCCGTCGCGGGAAATCAGGTACTTGTGGAAATTCCACAGCGGCGCCCGCCCGGTCTGCGCCGCCAGTTCCTTGAACAACGGATTGGCGTCGTCGCCCCGCACTGCGGACTTGGAGAACATGGGGAACTTGACCCCGAAGGTGTTCTCGCAGAAATCCGCGATGTCCTTGTTGCTGCCGGTCTCCTGGGCGAAGTCGTTCGAGGGGAAGCCCAGCACCACCAGCCCCGCGTCGTGGTATTGGGCGTGCAGCTTCTCCAATGCTTCGTACTGCGGCGTGAAGCCGCAGAAGCTGGCCGTGTTCACCACCAGCAACACCTTGCCCGAGTACTGGCACAGGTTCTGCGGTGCCTCGTCCTGCAGCCGCGGGAAGGTGTGCTGCAGCAGCACGGGGCAGGCCGTGGCGGCTGGCGCGGCGGGCGGAGCTGCGGGCACGGGGCCGGCAAGCGCGGCTGCGGCGACCAGGACCCAGGCAGTCAAGCTCTTCATTGGGACATCCCCGTGAAACGGGGGCATTCTGGACCAAGTCATCGGTCGGTCACACCCCACCCGCTAAAATCCCGCGTCCGTCGAAAGGCCGCGTTCACGTCATGCTATACCCCGAATTGTTCAAGCAATTGGAGTCCGTCCGCTGGGACATGGACAAGGATATCCCCTGGGCGAAGTTCGACGCCTCGCAGCTGTCCGACGAACAGGCTCAGACAATCAAGATGAATGCCATCACCGAATGGTCGGCGCTGCCGGCCACGGAGATGTTCCTGCGGGACAACCGCAACGACAGCGACTTCTCGGCGTTCATGTCGATCTGGTTCTTCGAGGAGCAGAAGCATTCGCTGGTGCTGATGGAGTACCTGCGCCGCTTCCGGCCCGACCTGGCGCCCACCGAGCAGGAGCTGCACGAAGTGCGCTTCGAGTTCGAGCCGGCGCCGGCGCTGGAAACGCTGATGCTGCACTTCTGCGGCGAGATCCGCCTGAACCACTGGTACCGGCGCGCCGCCGAATGGCACACCGAGCCGGTCATCAAGCACATCTACCAGACGCTGTCGCAGGACGAGGCGCGCCACGGCGGCGCCTACCTTCGCTACATGAAGCGCGCCATCGGCAACTTCGGCACCGAAGCCAAGGCGGCGTTCGCCAAGGTGGGCGTGCTGATGGCCAGCGCGCGCCGCACGGCGCAGGCGTTGCATCCGACCAACCTGCACGTGAACAAGGCCCTGTTCCCGCGCGACACGATCCAGTCGCGCCTGCCCAACCCCGAGTGGCTGGAGCACTGGCTGGACAAGCAGATCCACTTCGACGCGCTGTGGGAAAGCAAGGTGGTCGACCGCATCCTGCACAACCTCAGCCTGCTGATGGACCGCAGCTTCAAGACCGTGCAGGAGCTCAATCGCTACCGCAAGGAACTGCAGTCCAGCTTGGTCATTCCCGAGACGGCGTGAGCGAACCAGCTTTCCTGAAGAAGATCGTTGGCCGGGCCGATGCCCCGGCGGCGATGGCGGCGCTGTCCGGCCCCGTCGTCTTCACCAACGGCGTGTTCGACGTGCTGCATCGAGGCCACGTCAGCTATCTCGCGCAAGCCCGCGCCCTGGGCGGCAGCCTGGTGGTGGCGCTGAACACCGACGCCTCCGCGAAGCGCCTGGGCAAGGGGCCGGACCGCCCGCTCAATGGCGAGCTCGATCGCGCCATCGTCATCGCCGCCCTGGAAGCCGTGAGCCTCGTGACCTTCTTCGATGAGGACACGCCGGTGCAGCTGCTGTCGGAGCTGAAGCCGCAGGTCTACGTGAAGGGCGGCGACTACGACATGCGCAAGCTCGCCGAGACCGCGCTGGTGGAAGGCTATGGCGGCCGCTCGCTGGCGATCCCCTTCGTCGAGGGTTATTCGACGACCGCCTTAGTCGGGCGCATCCGCGCTGGCCGCTGAGGCTGCCGGGGCCGCCGGCTCCTCCTGCTCCCACAGGCTGTCGTAGGCCGGCGAGCCGCGCAGCCCGGCCATCGACCAGAGCTGTGCCCGGTCCGGCGGCGGTGTCGCTTCGGCCTCGCCAAAGGCGGAATAGCCCAGGCCCAGCCGATCCCCCTGCACGTCCAGTCCCGCCAGTTCCACCAGCGTGGGGAACAGGTCGAAAGGCAGGATCTCCTGCCGGTTGGGCGGGGGCAGCTTGTCGGCCACGAACAGGTTGAAGATGCGCCGCTCGTCCTGCACCTTGGCCAGCTTCTCGTACACCGGGTTCGGCATGGCGAGGTGGTCGCCGAGCACGACGACGGCGGTGTCCCGCAGGTAGCCTCTGGCCTCCAGGTCCTTCACGAAAGCCGAGAGCTGGTCATCGGCACAGGCCACGACGCCCGCGAAATCGCGCGCGCCGCGCTTGCGGCAATAGGGGGAGGTGAAGCCGATCGGGTTGTGCGTCTCCATCGTCAGCAGGGTCAGGTTGAACGGCTTGCCGGCCGCATGCAGTTCTTCCACCCGCTTGCGCGCCCGCGCGTACAGCACGTTGTCCCACAAGCCCCATTCGTTGAAGTCCTTCGGACCGGCGCCGGCCTTTTCCCATTCCTCGCGGCCCCAGGTCTCGGTGTAGCCGTGGTCCTGCAGGAAGGCGCCCTTGCCGGCGAAGGACAGCGGGGCGCCGCCCATGAAGACGTTGCGGTAGCCGCGGGCCTGCAGCACGTCTCCCAGGCAGGTCGCTCCCGGCAGGAAGGACTTGCCGGCGCGCGAGCGGCGCACGTCCGCTTCCGTGTAGACCTTCAGCGGCACGCCGCACTGGGTGGCAACCATCGCGGCGATGGTCCAGCCGGCGCCCGCGGCCGGCTCATAGGAAGGGAAGCTGTAACCGCCCACGCGCTCGCTGGACGCCAGCAGGTCGCTGCCGAAGAGCGTCTTGTTGCCGTAGGTCTGCTCCAGGCTTTCCACATAGACCAGGATCAGGTTGCGGGGTTGCTCCTGTTTCAGCGACACGGCCCGCGGGTTCACATAGGACAGGGCGAAGTGGTCGGGTTCGAACTGTGCGCGCACGTATTCGAACACGGAGAACTGCGCCAACAGCAGCACCAGCGCGGTGGCGCCCGCCAGCGACGGCGCGAAGCGCACGGCGCGCTGTTTCCAGCCGGTGAAGTACTGCACGGCCGCGGTGTGCACCAGCGCCGCGATCAGCGCATAGGCCAGCGGAAAGACGAGCACGTCGAAGATGAACTCGAACAGGAACAGGCTGCCCATGTGGACGGCCGCGCCTTCGGTGTACTGCAGGTGCCAGAGGATCTGGTCGAGGCTGGTGTCGCCGAAGGAGCGGTGGATCCAGCCGGCCAGGCCGATGCCGGAGAAGGCCAGCTGGTAGGCGGCCAGGCGCAGCAGCACGGGACGCAGGGGGGCTCGCATGCCTGGGGGTATACCCGAGCCTGCTGAGCCAGCACTAGCTTGGGCGGATCAGCGGGCCTCTGCGCTGCGCGGACGGTGTCCCCTGTGCCGCAATTTTTTCACGGTCCGCCGCAGCCAGTGCTCGACATCGTCGATCAGCTCGAACACCACCGGCACCACCAGCAGGCTGAGGATGGTCGAGGTGAACAGGCCGCCGATCACCGCGATCGCCATCGGCGAGCGGAAGCTCGGGTCGGCCGCGCCCAGCCCGATGGCGATCGGCAGCATGCCGGCGCCCATCGCGATCGTGGTCATGATGATCGGCCGGGCCCGCTTGTGGCAGGCGTCCAGCAGCGCGTCGAAGCGGCTCATGCCCTGGTCGCGCCGCGCCACGATGGCGTACTCCACCAGCAGGATCGAGTTCTTGGTCGCGATCCCCATCAGCATGATCAGGCCGATCAGCGATGGCATCGAGAAGCTCTTGTGCGCGATCAGCAGGCCGACGAAGGCGCCGCCCAGCGCCAGCGGCAGCGCGCTGAGGATCGTGACCGGGTGCAGGAAGTCCTTGAACAGCAGCACCAGCACGATGTAGATGCACAGCACGCCCGTGAGCATGGCCAGGCCGAAGCTCGCGAACAGCTCGCCCATCACCTCGGCGTCGCCGATCTCCACCACCCGCACGCCCGGCGGAAGGTGCTTGATCGAGGGCAGCTCCTGCACCTTGGCCTTGACGTCGCCCAGCGGCTGGCCGGAGAGCTCGATCTCGAAGTTGATGTTGCGCGAGCGGTCGTAGCGGTTGATCACCGCCGGCCCGCCCGTCAGCTCCAGCGAAGCCACCTCGCCCAGCAGCACCGGCCCGTGCGCGCCCGGCACCGTCAGGCGCTCCAGCACGCCCAGGTCCTTGCGGGCGGACTCCTGCAGCTTGACGACGATGGGCACCTGCCGCTGCGCGAGGTTCAGCTTGGGCAGGGCGACGTCGTAGTCGCCGGCCGTCGCGATGCGCAAGGTGTCGGCGATCGACTGGCTGGTGACGCCGAGGTCGGCGGCCTTGGCGAAGTCCGGCCGCACGGCGATCTCGGGCCGGATCAAGCTGGCGGTGGAGGCGATCTGGCCGAGGCCGGGAATGGTGCGCAGGTCCTTCTCCACGGCGAGCGCCGCGGTGGCCAGCGCCTGCGGGTCTTCGCCGGTCAGCACCAGGATGTACTTCTCGCCGGAGCCGCCCAGGCCCACCTTGCTGCGCACGCCGGGGATGGGTTCCAGCGCCGCCCGGATGTCGTTCTCGATGCCCTGCTTGCGCGGGCGGTCCTTGCGTGGGTCCAGCAGGATGGTGAGCGTGGCCTTGCGCGACTCCGCCGCGCCGGTGTTGGCGAAGGCGTCGCCGCCGGCCGAACCGCCGCCGATGGCGGTGTAGACACTCGCCACGTGCTTCACCTTCATCACGGCCTGGCGGGCCTGTTCCGCCGCGGCCTTGGTCTGTTCCAGCGTCGAGCCGGGCGGCAGTTCCAGGTAGACCTGCGTCTGCGAGTTGTCGTCGGGCGGGATGAAGCCGGTAGGCAGCAGCGGGATCAAGGCCACCGAGGCGATGAAGAACAGCGTCGCCAGCCCCAGCGTCTTCCAGCGGTTGGTCATGCTCCAGCGCACCCAGCGCATGTAGTGGCGCAGCCAGGCGGGTTCCTCATGCTCCTTGACGTCGGCCTTCATCAGGTAAGCCGCCATCATCGGCGTCAGCATCCGCGCGACGACCAGCGAAGCGAACACGGCCAGCGCCGCGGTCCAGCCGAACTGCTTGAAGAACTTGCCGGCCACGCCGCTCATGAAGGCGGTGGGCAGGAACACCGCGATCAGCGTGAAGGTGGTGGCGATCACCGCCAGCCCGATCTCGTCGGCCGCCTCCATCGCCGCTTCGTAAGGCGTCTTGCCCATGCGCAGGTGGCGCACGATGTTCTCCACCTCCACGATGGCGTCGTCCACCAGGATGCCGATCACCAGCGACAGCGCCAGCAGGGTCACCACGTTGATGGAAAAGCCCAGCAGGTACATGCCGATGAAGGTGGGGATCACCGACATCGGCAAGGCCACGGCGGAGACGAAGGTGGCGCGGAAGTCGCGCAGGAACAGCCACACCACCAGCACCGCCAGCGCCGCGCCTTCGAACAGCAGGTGCAGGGAGCCGTCGTACTCCTCCTGCACCGGCGTCACGAAGTCGAAGGCCTCGGTGAGATGGATGTCGGGCCGCTGCGCCTTCAGTTCGTCCAGCGCCTTGCGCACCAGCTCGCCGACGGTCACTTCGCTTTCGCCGCGGCTGCGCGCCACTTCGAAGCCCACCACCGGCTTGCCATCGAGCAGCGCCGCCGAGCGCGGCGGGTCGGTGTAGGTGTCGGTGACCGTCGCCACGTCGCTCAGCTTCACGCTGCGGCCGCCGCTCACCGGCACCCGGATCTCGCCGATTTCGGCCGCGCTCTTCACGGTGGCCAGCGTGCGCACCGGCTGCTCGCCGTTGCCCAGGTCGGTCTTGCCGCCCGCGCTTTCCACCTGCATCTCGCGCAGCTGGCGCGAGATGTCGGCCGCCGTCACGCCCAGCCCCTGCAGCTTCAGCGGATCCACGGCCACGCGCACCTCGCGATCGACGCCGCCGACTCGGTTGACCGCGCCGACGCCGGGCACCGCCAGCAGCTTGCGCGAGAGCTCGTTGTCGACGAACCAGGACAGCGCCTCGGCGTCCATGCTGGGCGAGGCAATGGTGAAGGCCAGCACCGGCTGCCCGGCCAGGTCCAGCTTGCTCACGATCGGGTCGCGCAGGTCCGCCGGCATGTCGGCGCGCACGCGCGACACCGCGGAGCGCACGTCGTCCACCGCTTCCTGCACCGGCTTTTCCAGCCGGAATTCGGCCATGACGGTGACCACGCCGTCCTGCACGGTGGTGTAGATGTGCTTGAGCCCCTGCACCGTGGCGATGGAGTTCTCCAGCTTGCGGGCGACGTCGGTCTCCAGCTGCGAGGGCGAGGCGCCGGGCAGCGAGGCCGTCACGTTGACGGTGGGCAGGTCGATGTCCGGGAAGTTCTGCACCTTCGTCCACTTGAAGGCGAGCAGGCCCCCGAAGGTGAGCATGACGAACAGCATCACCGCCGGGATGGGGTTGCGGATCGACGAGGCCGAGACGTTCAGCATGCGGCGGTCCTCAGCGCTGGGCCTGCGGCGCCGAAGCGGCCGGCGCGGGCGCAGGTGCGGGCGCGTTCGCCACGCGCACCAGGTCGCCTTCGTTCAGGAAGCCGCCGCCGCTGGCGACGATGGGCGTGCCCGCCGCGAGGCCGGAGACGACTTGCAGCCGGTCGGCGGCGATGCGGCCGACCTGGATCTTCACCTGCGTGACGCGGTTGTCCGGATTCACGCGGAATACGTAGCTGAAGCCTTCGCGGACCACCACCGCCGCCTGCGGCACGGTCAGCGTCGGCACGGCGCCCAGGTCGAAATCGCCGCGCGCGAACATGCCGGCGCGCGCGCTGCCGGCCGCGCCGCCGGGCAGCGGGCTGACGTCCACGTAGACCAGCGCGATGCGGTTCTGCGGGTCGACCGTCGGGCCGATGGTGCGCACGCGGCCTTCCAGCCGCGCGCCGCTGGCGGCCGTGACGATCGCCGTGGTGCCGGGCGTGATCCTGGCCAGCTCGCTGGAGGTCACCTCCGCGCGCCATTCGAGGCGGCCCTTGCGGATCAGGCGGAACAGCTCGGTGCCGCCGTTCACCACCGCGCCGACGGTGGCGGTGCGCGCGGAAATCACGCCGTCATCGGGCGCTTCCACCGAAGTCTGCGCCAGGTGCACGCGCTGGGTCTGCAGCGCCGCGCGGGCGGCGGCGACGCGCGCTTGCGCGGTCTTCTCCGCGGTCAGGTACTGGTTGATCTGCGATGCGGCCATCGCGCCGGTTTCCTGCAGGGTGCGCGCGCGGGCCGCGTCGTTGGCGGCGTTGGCGGCGTTCGCCTCGGCCTCGGCCAGCGAGGCTTCGGCCTGGGCCAGGTCGGCGCGCACCGTGTCGGTGGCAAAGCGCGCCAGCACCTGGCCGCGCTTGACGCGGTCGCCGACGTTGACCAGCACCTCGGCGATGCGCAGGCCGTTGGTGTCCGAGCCGATGCTGGCTTCCTGCCAGGCGGCGAGGTTGCCGTTCGCCGACAGCGTCACCGGCAGCAGGGTCTGCTCCGGCTTGGTGACGGAGACGGTGAGGGCCGGCCGGGCGGAGACGGCGGCCTTGGGCGCTTCGGCGGGCTTCTTGTCGCCGCAGGCGGCCACGAGCAGGGCCAGGGCGGCGGCATGGGTCCAGCGCAGGCGCCGGGCGGTCGGGAGCGTCATGCGTATCCTCTTCTTGTTCGCGTTTCTTGTTCAGGGCTGGCTGGCGACGCCTTGCTCGCGCTGCCAGCCGCCGCCCAGCGCGCGGTACAGCGCGATCCAGGCGGCGAGCCTTTCCTGTTCCAGGCCCACCAGCGAGATCTGCGACGCGAGCAGCGTGCGGCGCTGGTCTTCCAGTTCGATCAGGCTGGCGAGGCCGCTGCGATAGCGCGATTCGGTGGCAATGAAGGAGGCCTGGTAGCCGGCCACCGCGTTGCGCTGGTCGTCGTTGCGGGCGGCGGCGCTTTGCAGGTTGACCAGCGCCTCCTCCACTTCGCGCACGGCCTGCCGCACCTTCGCGGTGTAGAGCGCGACGGCTTCCTGGTAGCGGCCCTGCGCCTCGTCGACGCCGGCGGCGCGGCGGCCGGCGTCGAAGAGCGGCAGGGACAGCGCCAGCGGCCCGATCGACCAGGTCCTGGCGCTGGCGGTGTCGCCGCCGGCGCGGATGAAACCGGCATTGAGCTGGCCGCTGAGCGACAGGCGCGGGTACTGCGCGGCGCGCGCACTGCCGACGTCGGCGCTGGCGGCCGCGACCGCGGTCTCCGCCTGGTAGACGTCCGGCCGCTGCTCCAGCAGCGCGGCCGGCACCGACGGCACCGCGGGCAACGCGAACTGCGCCGGCTCGCGCCAGGCTTCCTGCAGGCGCGCGCGCAGGCGCGGCTCCTCGATGCCGGTGAGCGCGACCAGCGCCTTCACATCGACGTCGCAGCGCGCGATCTGCTGCGTGTTGCGCGCGGAGCCTTCGCTGGCGCTGGCGCGCGCCTGCGCGGCGACGGCGGGCGCGGTGAAGCCGGCGTCGGCGCTCAGCTGCGTGAGGCGCGCCGTCTCGGCGCGCGAACTGGCGTCGTTGCGCGTGACCACCATCAAGCGCTCGCAGGTGCGCAGGTCCAGGTAGCTGGTGGCCGTCTCGGCCGCGACCGACACGCGGGCATCGTGCCAGCCGGCTTCGCTGCCGGCCAGCCGCGCCGAGGAGGCGTCGAGCGTGGCGCGGTTGCCGCCGAACAGGTCGATCTCCCAACTGGCCTGCAGGCTGTTCTGCAGCACGGTGGACGTGGGGAGCGGCGGCGTGGTGTTGCCGCGCGAGACCGAGAGGGTGTCGTCCAGCGTGGGCAGCAGGCTCGCGTTGGCGCGGGTGCGGTTGGCGCGGGCTTCCGCGATGCGAGCGCCGGCGCTGGCGACGGTGGGACTCGCCGCTTCCGCGGCATCGATCAGCTCGACCAGCAGCGAATCACTGAACTGCAGCCACCACTGGCGCAGGTCCGCCATCTTGCCGCCATGCGGCAGCGGTGCGTACCACTGGGGCGGCGTGGGCGCGGCGACTTCGGCGGGCGGACGGGTGACGCTGCAGCCGGCCAGCCAGAGCACGCCGGCCAGCAGCGCCGCAAGGCGCGATAACTTCATGGGTTTCTTCCCCTGGCGAACCCGTCAGCCTACCATCGGTTTGCGGCACGGCCGCGGACGCGTAACGGCATGTAGGGTGCGCAGCTTGCTGCGCACCCTACCGGCCAAGGCCGTCAGCCGAAGACGTGCTGCCAGAGGGCCTGGATCGCCTTGCGCTCCGGCTGCAGCAGTTCCTCCGCCACCTGGGTCGATTCTTCGTTCAGGCGCGCGTGGTGCTGGCAGCGGCGCAGCTCGCGGTAGGCGGACGCCGCCGCCTGGCCGACGCCGGCCGGCAGCAGCCCGACCTGTTCGGCGCGCTGCAGCAGCGCGATGTTGCCGACATTGGGACGCAGCTCGGGATGCGGGCCGGACTGCGACAGCACCAGGAACTGCACGGCGAACTCGGCGTCCACCATGCCCCCCGGGCTGTGCTTCAGGTCGAAGCGGCCGGCCTTCACCGGGTGCGCGCTGCGCACCTTGTCGCGCATGGCGGTGATCTCGTCGTGCAGCGCCTTCACGTCGCGCGGCGCGGTGATCACGGCTTCGCGCACGCCTTCGAAACGCGGACGCAAGGTCTCCAGCCCCAGCACGAAACGCGCGCGCGTCATGGCCTGGTGTTCCCAGGTCCAGGCGGTGTTGCTGCCGCGGCCCTGCTGGTAGTTCTCGAAGGCGTGGAAGGTGGTGATCAGCAGGCCCGAACTGCCATTGGGGCGCAGCGCGGTGTCGATCTCGAACAGGTCGCCTTCGGCGGTCTTGGTCGACAGCCAGTTGATCAGCTTGCGGACGAACGCCGCATACGCATCGGGCGCGCGCTCGTCCTCGTCCTCGTAGACGAACACGATGTCCAGGTCGCTGCCGTAGCCCAGTTCCTTGCCGCCCAGTTTGCCGTAGCCGATGATCGCGAACAGCGGCTCGTCGCGGTGCCGCTGCTTCAGCCGCTGCCAGCACCATTTCGCCGTGACCCGCAGCGTGGCGTCGGCCAGCGCGCTCAGTTCGTCGGCCACCTGTTCCACCGTCAGCACGCCCTCGACGTCGCGCGCCAACGTGCGGAACAACTCCGCATGGTGCGCGCGGCGCAGCAGGTTCAGCAAGGTCTCGTCGTCGTCCTCGCCGGTGATCTGGACCGAGCGGAAGCGGTGTTCCAGCTCGCGCTCGAAATCGGCGGCGCTGAAGCGGTCGGTGAGCAGGCCGTCGCTGGCCAGTTCGTCGATGACGCCCGGGTGCTGCATCAGGTAGCGCGCCGGCCAGCGCGCCGCGCCCAGCACGCGCAGCAGGCGCTCGTGCACCGCGGGCCGCTCCACCAGCAGGGCGAGATAGCTTTCGCGCCGCAGCAGCGGCTCGATCCAGTCGGCCATGCGCAGCGCGGCGTCGTCGGTGACACGCCGCTCTTCCAGCCATTGCGCGGTGCGCGCGAGCAGGCGCGTGAGGCGGGCGCGCGCGTCGTCTCGCAGGGCCACTACGCGCGGATGCTGGCGCCAGTGTTCGACGCGGTAGCGCAGCTGCGCCGGCAATTGCTCCAGCAGCTGGTCGAGGTCCGGCGGCGGCTGGCGGCCGTTGCCGTTGCGCGGCCCGCTGCAGGACTTGCACTCGGTGCTGCCACCCAGCAGCTTGTCGAACTCCTCGGCCACCAGTTCGCGGTGGCCATCCAGTTCGTGCAGGAAGGGGCAGGGCTCGGCATAGCCCATGGTGTGCGCGATCCAGGCGAGGTCGCCATCGTCGTCGTCGCGGCAGCCATTGGGCAGCACGTGCGTCTGCTGGTCGTCCAGGTACTGGATGCGGTGTTCGACGCGGCGCAGGAAGGTATAGGCCGCGGCCAGCGCCTGCGCGGTGGCTTCGGACATCAGGCCCGCCACCGACAGCCGCTGCAGCGCCTGCAGCGTGGGCCGCGTGCGCAGCTCCGGGAACTGGCCGCCGCGCACCACCTGCAGCAATTGCACGGTGAACTCGATCTCGCGGATGCCGCCGCGCGACAGCTTGACGTCATTGGCGCGCTCGGGCCGGCCGGCGGCGCGCTTGGACGCGTGTTCCCGGATCTGGCGGTGCAGCACCCGCAGCGCGTCGAACACCGCGTAATCGAGGTAGCGGCGGAACACGAAGGGCAGGATCACCTGGCGCATGCCCTGCGCGGAGCCGTCCTCGATGGCGGAGCGCGGCGCCACCACGCGGCTCTTCATCCAGGCGAAGCGCTCCCACTCGCGGCCCTGCACCTGGAAGTAATCCTCCAGCGCGCCCAGCGACACGGCCGATGGGCCGGAGTTGCCGTTGGGACGCAGCGCGAGGTCGACGCGGAACACGAAGCCATGCTCGGTCACGTCGCCGATCAGGCCGTAGATGGCCTTCACCGCCTTGGCGAAATACTCGTGGTTGCTGATGCGCCCGCGGCCGTCGGTGCTGCCTTCGGTCTCGCCGTCCTCTTCGTAGACGTAGACCAGGTCGATGTCGCTGGACACGTTCAGCTCGCGCGCGCCCAGCTTGCCCATGCCCACCACCCACAGCTGCGAGCGCCGGCCGTCGGCCGTGCGCGGCGCGCCATGCACCAGGTCGAGGTCGGCGAAGGCTTGGATGCAGGCCGTGTCGAGCGCGAACTCGGCGAGCTCCGTCACCGCGCAGGTGATGGTGGCCAGCGGCGAGCGCTGGTCGCAATCGAGCACGATCAGCCGCTCCATGACCAACTGGCGCAACACGCGCAGCGACGAGGGCACGTCAAATCCGCGTGAACCGCGTAACGCTTCGTAGGCCTGCGCCATGGTGGACCGCGTGGGCGGCCCCGGCGGCAGCAGCGCCAGTTCGCCCGCGTAGCGGCGCCGCAGCCGCTGGGCGAAACGCGAATAGGAGGAAAGCGGCGGCTGCGCCTGCGCGCCCGCGGCCGATGAAACTTCGCCTTCGTGGCCTGATCCCAGCGCAGCGCCGAGGCTCATAATCCTGCAAGTCCCTTATTCGATGAACGCCACACCGACTCGTCCTTCACGGTCGCTCAAGCTGTTTGCCGCGGCCGTGAAGTGGTCGCTTTGGCTGCTGCTGGCCGCTTCGCTCCTGCTGGCAGCGGCATGGGGCGCGCTCCACGCGTGGATTGTGCCGCGAATCGGCGAATTCCGCCCCGCGCTGGAATTGCGGGCCAGCCAGGTCCTGGGGGTACCCGTTCGCATCGGGGGCATGAGCGCCCGCAGCGAAGGCCTCATTCCCTCCTTCGAATTGCAGGACGTCGTGCTGCTGGATCCCAAGGGGCGCGAGGCCTTGCGCCTGCCGCTGGTGGTGGGCGCGCTGTCGCCCCGGTCGGTGTGGAACCTGGGTTTCGAACAGCTCTATATCCACGCGCCGCGCTTGGACATTCGGCGCACCGCGGACGGCCATTTCTTCGTCGGCGGCCTGGATTTCGCGCGCAGCAGCGACAACGCCGGCCGCGCCGCCGACTGGTTCTTCCGCCAGGGCGAATTCGTGATCCAGGGCGGGACGATTTCCTGGACCGATGAAATGCGGCGCGCTCCGACCCTGGCGCTGCAGGAAGTGGATTTCGTCGTGCGCAACCAGGGCCGCGGCCACGCGATCCGCCTGGACGCGACGCCGCCTGCCGGCTGGGGCTCGCGCTTCACGCTGGCCGCGCAGTTCCGCCAGCCGCTGCTGTCGGCGCATCCTGGCCAGTGGCAGCAGTGGAGCGGCGAGATGCATGCGGATTTCTCCGCCGTCGATCTGTCGCAGCTGCGCCACCACGCGGACCTCGGCGTCGACATCACGCAAGGCCATGGCCGGGTGCGGGCCTGGGCCGACGTGGTCCGCGGGCAACTGGTGGGCGGCACGGCGGACGTGGTGCTGGCGGACGTGAACGCGCGGCTCGCGCCCGACCTCGAACCGCTCGCCTTGCAATCGGTCTCGGGCCGCGTCGGCGGCAAGCGCCTGGCCCAGGGTTTCCAGCTGGAGACGCACGACCTGGAGTTCGTCACGCAGGACGGCCTGCGCTGGCCGGGCGGCAACTTCGCGCTGAACTGGACCCCGGCCCAGGGCCAGCAGGCGGAGCGCGGCGAACTGAAGGCCGACCGGCTCGATCTCGGCGCGCTGAGCCAGGTGGCCAGCCGCCTGCCGCTCGGCACGCCGACGCACGCGGCGCTGCAGGCCTACAAGCCGCAGGGCTTGGTGGACACGCTGCAGGCGCGCTGGCAGGGCCCGGTCGGCGCGCTGCAGTCGTATGAAGTGCGTGGCCGCGCGAGCCGCCTGGAAGTGGCGGCGCAGGCGGACCACGCCGGCCACACCGGCATCCCCGGCGTGCGCGGCGCCAGCATGGACTTCGAGCTGACGCAGGCCGGTGGCCACGCCAAGCTCAACATCGCCCGGGGCGCACTCGATTTCCCCGGCGTGTTCGAGCAGGCCGTGATCCCGGTGGACCGGCTGGCCGGCGAGCTGCAGTGGCAGGTGAATGGCCCCAGCATCAACCTGAGCGTCAACAACCTGAAGTTCGCCAACGCCGATGCGGAAGGCGAGGCCCAGGCCAGCTGGCGCACCGGTGACACGGCGAAGGGGCAGCCGCGCTTTCCCGGCACGCTGGACCTGCAGGGCAACCTGGGCCGCGCCGACGGTGCGCGGGTCTGGCGTTACCTGCCGCTGGGCGTGCCGAAGGAAGCGCGCGACTACGTGCAGGACAGCGTGGCCAGCGGCCTGGCCACCAGCACCAAGTTCAAGGTGAAGGGCGACCTGCGCAAGTTCCCCTGGCCGGACAACCGCGACGGCGAGTTCCTGATCTCGGCGCAGGTGAAGGACGTGCAGTTCGCCTATGTGCCGCGCCGCCTGCAGCAAGGGCCGGTGGCCTGGCCGGCGCTGACGCAGCTGGCCGGCGAGCTGGTGTTCCAGGGCGACGGCATGGCGGTCAAGGGCGCGAGCGGGCGGCTGGCCGGCACGCAGCGGCTCGCGTTCAAGGCGAACGCGCAGATTCCCGACTTCCGCCAGACCCGGGTGGACGTGCACGGCGACATCCGCGGCCCGCTGTCCGAGGCGCTGGGCGTCGTCAACAACTCGCCCATCAACGGTTTCGTCAACCAGGCGCTGGCGCACAGCACCGGCAATGGCGACGCCGTCGTCGGCCTGCACCTGGACCTGCCGGTGGACCAGATCGCGCGCAGCCAGGTGCAGGGCACGGTCACGCTGGCCGGCAACGACATCCAGCTGTCGCCGGACAGCCCCGCGCTGGCGCGCACGCGCGGCACCGTGCTGTTCTCGGACAAGGGCTTCCAGGTGGTGGGCGCGACGGCCCGTGCCCTGGGCGGCGACCTGAAGCTGGAGGGCGGCAGCCGCAACGGCAACAACGGCGAAGCCATGGTGGTGCAGTTGCGCGCGCAGGGCACGGCCACCGCCGAAGGCCTGCGCCAGGCGCGCGAGCTGGGCTTCGTCGCGCGGCTCGCGCAGGGCATGCAAGGGTCGGCCGGCTACCAGCTCACGCTGGGCTTCCGCCGCGGCCAGCCCGAGGTGCTGGTCACCAGCAACCTGCAAGGCATGGCGCTGGACCTGCCGGCACCCCTGGGCAAGACCGCCGAAGCGGTGTTGCCGCTGAAGTACGAGACCGCGCTGACGCGCGAGTCGCTGGCCGCGCCGCCAGGCCAGAAGCTGCAGGAGTTGCTGACCTTGGAACTGGGCCGCCTGGGCGGCGTGAGCTACCTGCGCGAACTGGGCCCGGGCGACCCGCAGGTGCTGCGCGGCGCCATCGCGCTGGGGCTGGGGCCGGGCGAGACCGTGGTGCTGCCGGACCAGGGCGTCACGGCCAATGTGCAGCTCGGGAATTTCGACGTGGGCGCGTGGCAACGGGCGCTGACGCGCGTGTTCGGCGCCGAGACCACGACGCCCAACGCGGTCGCGGCCACCGACGGCGCGTCCTCCAGCTCCAGCGGTTACCTGCCCACGGTGGCGGCCCTGCGCGCGCGCCAACTGGTGGTGCAAGGGCGCACGCTGCACAACCTGGTGGCAGGCGCGTCGCGCGACGGCAGCGCCTGGCGCGGCAACGTCACCGCCGACGAACTCAATGGCTATGTCGAATGGCGTCCGGGCCAGAACGGCGGCCGCGTCATGGCGCGGCTGGCGCGCCTGAACATCGCCGCCTCGCAGGCCAGCCAGGTCGAGTCCCTGCTGGACAAGCAACCGGACAGCAGCATCCCGGCGCTGGACGTGGTGGTCGATGAGTTCGAGTTGAAGGGCCGCAAGCTGGGCCGGCTCGAAATCGACGCCGCCAATCGCGGCCCGCGCGATTGGCGTCTCAACAAGCTGGCGCTCAACACGCCCGACGCGCAGTTCACCGCCTCGGGCGCCTGGGCAGCCATGCGTCCTGCCGACCCGCGACGCACGGTGATGAAGTTCAAGCTGGACATCGCCGATGCCGGCGAATTGCTGAACCGCTTCGGCATGCCCGGCGTCATCCGCGGCGGCCGCGGCACGATGGACGGCAACGTCTCCTGGGCCGGCTCGCCGCTGGCGCTGGAGATTCCCACGCTCACCGGCGGCTTCAACATCAACGTCGAGAACGGCCAGTTCCTCAAGGCCGACCCGGGGCTGGCCAAGCTGCTGGGTGTGCTGAGCCTGCAGACCCTGCCGCGCCGGCTGACGCTGGATTTCCGCGACGTGTTCAGCGCCGGCTTCCAGTTCGACTTCGTGCGCGGCGACCTGACCATCGACCAGGGCATCGCGGCGACCAACAACCTGCAGATGAAGGGCGTGAACGCCGCCGTGCTGATGGAAGGCAAAGCCGACATCGCGCGCGAGACGCAGGACCTGAAGGTGCTGGTGATCCCCGAGATCAATGCCGGCACCGCATCGCTGGTCGCCGGCGTCATCAACCCGGCGATCGGGCTCGGCACCTTCCTGGCGCAGATGTTCCTGCGGCAGCCGCTGATGCGGGCCGCGACCCAGGAGTTTCACATTGACGGCACCTGGACCGACCCGCGCGTCACGCGCGTCGGCCGCCAGCCCGCATCGCCAGCCCAGGCCGACGCCAATACGTCACCCACGGCGCGGTGATTGGCCGTCGTGCCACACTGGCATGGAAGGATCTGCCATGAAAATCGCCGCCCTGCAAACCGTCTCCAGCGCCAATCTGGCCGCCAATCTCGACACCGCGCGCCAGCTCCTGGCCGACGCTGCCGCACAAGGCGCCGAGCTCGCCGTGCTGCCGGAATACTTCTGCCTCATGGGCCACCGCGACACCGACAAGCTCGCCGTGCGCGAAGCCTTCGGCGAGGGCGAGGTGCAGGGCTTCCTGGCCCGCACGGCGCGCGAGCTGGGGCTGTGGATCGTCGGCGGCACTTTGCCGCTCGCCGCGGGCGACAGCAGCCACGTGCGCAACACCAGCCTGGCCTTCTCGCCGCAGGGCGAATGCGTGGCGCGCTACGACAAGATCCACCTGTTCAAGTTCGACAACGGGCGCGAGCAGTATGACGAGTCCCGCGTCATCGAGGCCGGCCAGACGCCGCGGTCCTTCACGCTGCCCTCGCGCGACGGCCATGCCTGGAACATCGGCCTGACGGTCTGCTACGACCTGCGCTTCCCCGAGCTGTACCGGACGCTGGGCGCGGACCTGCTGCTGGTGCCGAGCGCCTTCACCTTCACCACCGGCCAGGCCCACTGGGAGCTGCTGCTGCGCGCGCGCGCCGTGGAGAACCTGGCCTACGTCTGTGCGCCGGCGCAAGGCGGCAAGCACGAGAACGGCCGCCGCACCTGGGGCCACTCGATGATCGTCGATCCCTGGGGCGCCGTGCTGGCGCAGCGCGAGGCCGAAGGCGCCGGCGTGGTGTTGGCGGACATCGACGTCGCGCGCATCGCGCAGGTGCGGCAGCAGTTGCCTGCCCTGGAGCACCGCGTCCTGTGAGCGCCTGGTGACCAGCCATTTCGTCCCCGCCACGCCCTTCGGCCGCCGCCGGCTCACCAGCTGGCGGCGCTGGTCGCTGTGGGCGCTGCTGGGCGTGCTGGTCGTGGGCCTGCTGGTCACGCTGGTGTACCTGGCCTCGCGTTACGAGGCGAGCCAGGCGCAGAGCGCGGTGGAGCGCGACGTCGCCGATGCGCTGAGCGACATCCGCTCGGCGCTGACGCGCAACGTCCAGACGCTGCAGGCCCTGCAGGCCGGCCAGTTCAACCGCGAGGAGTGGCAGCAGGAGGCGAACAAGCTGCTGCGCGACAACCGCGAATGGGTGCGCATCGAATGGCGCAGCCCGCAGCTCGCCGTGCTCAGCGCGGCCGACACGCCTTACCGGCCTCCGGTGTTCGCGCGCTTCGAGCGCGACAACTCGCTGCCCGAAGTGCAGCAGGCCTGCACCACCGCCCGCCACATCAGCAGCCCCGCCTACGCGCGCAGCCACTTCGTGCCGCAGGCCGACGGCACCGGCCTGGAGCTGCTGGAGCTGTGCCTGCCGGAGGTGAGCGGCGGCCGCGTCACCGGCTACCTGGTGGCGACCTATTCGCTCGGCGAGCTGCTGGCCAGCCGCATCGGCCCGCAGCTGGGACGCAGCCAGGAGATCTCCTTCACCGAGGCCGACGGCACGCGCCTGGCGATGCACGGCCTCGCGCGGCGCGGCAGCCGCGTTTTCACCGCGCAGCAGCTGCTGGACCTGCCGGGCAGCACGATGGTGTTGCGCATGGACAGCTGGCGCGCCAACCCGGACGTGTTCCCCAACGTGCTGACGGCGCTGGTCACGGTGATGTCGATCGCGCTGGTGACCGTGTTGTTCATGCTGGGACACGACACGCGCCGCCGCCTGCGCGTGGAGCAGGACCTGGCCGACGCGCTGGCCTTCCGCAAGGCGATGGAAGACTCGCTGGTCACCGGCCTGCGCGCGCGCGACCTGGAGGGCCGCACGACCTACGTGAACCCGGCCTTCTGCCAGATGGTGGGCTTCTCGCAGGACGAATTGCTGGGACTGGAGGCGCCCGCGCCCTACTGGCCGCCGGAGCGTGCCGAGGAATACCGCCGGCGCCAGCAGGTGCGCCTGACCGGCGGCAACCGGCCGCCGCGCGAAGGCTTCGAGTCGGTCTTCATGCGCAAGGACGGCACCCGCATCCCTGTGCTGATCATCGAAGCGCCGTTGATCAACGCGCATGGTCTGCAGACCGGCTGGATGAGCGCGGTGCTGGACATCAGCGAGCAGCGCCGCGTCGAGGAGCTGTCGCGCGCCAGCCAGGAAAGGCTGCAGGCGACGGCCCGCCTGGCCACCGTCGGCGAAATGGCTTCCTTGCTGAGCCACGAGCTGAACCAGCCGCTGGCCGCGATCTCCAGCTACGCCACCGGCTCCATCAACCTGTTGGCGGAATCGCCCGCGCATTCGGACGACCTGCAGCTGGCGCTGAAGCGCATCGCGCAGCAGGCCGAGCGCGCCGGCCGCGTCATCAAGAGCGTGCACGACTTCGTGCGGCGGCGCGACCAGGCCCGCGAACCGGTGGCGCCGGCCTTGCTGGTCGACGCCATCCTGCCGCTGGTGAACCTGCAGGCGCGCAAGCTGGGCGTGCGGGTGGAAAGCCGCGTGCCCGAGGACCTGCCGCGCGTGCTGTGCGACCGCACGATGGTGGAGCAGGTGCTGCTGAACCTGGCGCGCAACGCGATGCAGGCGATGGACGAAGCGCGCGTGGCCCAGCCTTCGCTGCTGTTGCAGGCGCGCATCGCCGGCACCTCCGAAATCGGCAAGCGCTGGCTGGAGTTCTCGGTGGCCGACGTCGGCCCGGGCATCCCGGAGGAAGTGAAGACGCAGCTGTTCACGCCCTTCTTCACCACCAAGGCCGAGGGCATGGGGCTGGGCCTCAGCCTCTGCCGTACGGTGGTCGAACAGCACGGTGGCTACCTCGTGTTCGAGCCGAACCTGCCGCAAGGTACGATCTTCCGCTTCACCCTGCCGGCGCAGCCGGCCTTCCCTGCCCGAACCTGATGCAACCCGCTGCCGATGCCACCGTATTCATCGTCGACGACGACGCCGGCGTGCGCGAGGCGCTCGCCTGGCTGCTGCGCTCGCGCCGCCTGCTGTCGGCCGCCTATGCGAGCGCGGAGGAGTTCGATGCCATGCTGGCCACCGGTTTCCGTCCCTCGCAGGCCTGCTGCCTGCTGCTGGACGTGCGCATGCCGGGCATGAGCGGGCTGGCGCTGTTCGAGCGCCTGGCCGAGCGCAACCTGGTGCAGGCGATGCCGGTCATCTTCCTCACCGGCCATGCCGACGTGCCGACGGCGGTGGACATGGTCAAGCGCGGCGCCTTCGACTTCTGCGAAAAGCCGTTCTCGGACAACGCGCTGGTGGACCGCATCGAGGAGGCGCTGCGCAAGTCGGGCGAAGTGCTGGCGGCGCAGCGCGCCAAGGGCGAGCTGCAGACGCGCCTGGCCGATCTCACCGAGCGCGAACGCGACGTGATGGAACTGGTGGCCAAGGGCCTGCCGAACAAGCTGATCGCCGACCAGCTGGCGATCAGCGTGCGCACGGTGGAAGTGCACCGCGCGCGGGTGTTCGACAAGATGGAAGTGAAGTCCGCGGTGGAACTGGCGAACCTCCTGCGGACGCTTTGAAGGCGGATAGCTGGACTTCCGAACGCAAAGGGCGCAAAGGTTGCGCAAAGGGCGCAAAAGGACAGCCGGGAGAAGGTGGAAGTCAAATCTTCATCGGATTTTTTGCGCCCTTCGCTTCCTTTTGCGCCCTTTGCGTTCGGAAGTCCGCCTTCTGTTCCGGATCCTCGTCCCGCGGCGGCTCGCCGCCCTTGCGCCCCGAGAACATCGTCCACCAGACGATGCCGATCAGCAGCGCCATGGCGGTGAAGGCTTCGAGCAGAATCAACAGCATGTTCCGAATCCTGTGGTTGTCCGCCATTGTAGGAATGCTGGCGGCCTGCGGCAGCGTGCCGCTGCCGCCTGAACCCCCTATTCCCACTGCGCCGTCCGCGCCGCGCGGCGCGCCGCCGCTGGCGACGCCCGAAGACGGCGCGCCGCTGCCGCCCGCGCGCATCCAGGGCCGCACGCGCTGGCAGCCGGTGCGCTGGGCCGAGCTGCCCGGCTTCACCGACGACGCTCTCAACGAAGCGTGGAACGCCTGGATTCGCGGCTGCGAGCGGCCGGTGCCGGCGCTCGCCAGGTTGTGCCCCGAAGTGCGCCAGCTTTCCATCGGCACGCCCGAGGAACAGCGCGCCTGGATGATGCAGCGGCTGCAGCCGTACCGCGTCGAGCCGCTGGCCGGCAACGAGTCGCTGCTTACTGGTTACTACGAGCCGCAGCTGGATGCGAGCCGCATGCCGACCGCGGCGCAGCAGGTGCCGCTGTACCGCCCGCCCGCGGACCTCGCGACGCGCCGGCCCTGGTATTCGCGGCAGGACATCGACACCGCGCCGCAGGCGCGCGCGGCACTGCGCGGGCGCGAGATCGCCTACGTCGCCGACCCGCTGGACGCGCTGGCGCTGCAGATCCAGGGCTCGGGGCGGCTGCGCATCACCGAGGCCGATGGCCGCGTCAGCAATGTGCGTCTCGCCTTCGCCGGCAGCAACGAGCAGCCTTATCGCAGCGTCGGCGGCTGGCTGCTCCAGCAGGGCGCGACGCGCGACGCCTCCTGGCCCGGCATCAAGGCCTGGGCCCGCGCCAATCCGCAGCGCTTGAACGAGCTGCTGTGGAGCAATCCGCGCGTGACCTTCTTCCGCGAGGAACCGCTGTCGGAGTTCGATGCGGCCTTCGGTCCGCGCGGCGCGCAGGGCGTGGCGCTGACGCCGGGGCGCTCCGTCGCGATCGAGAAGGACAGCCTGCCTTATGGCACGCCGCTGTGGCTGTCCTCGCCGGGGCCGCTGCTGAACCTGAACCGGCTGGTGTTCGCGCAGGACACGGGCACGGCGATCGTGGGCCCGCTGCGGGCGGACTACTTCGTCGGCTGGGGCGACCAGGCGGGGGAGGTCGCGGGCCGCTTGAAGCAGCCGCTGGCTCTGTGGGTGTTGTGGCCGCGCTGAGGCTCAGGCCACCAGCGCCGTGCGAATCCGCTCATTCGACAGCGGCAGCTGCCTGACCCGCACCCCGCCCGCATCCGCGAGCGCATTCCCCAGCGCCGCCCCCATCGGCCCTTGCGCCGCCTCGCCGGTCCCCAGGAAAGGCGTGCCCGGGCGCGGGATGATGTGGACCTGCACCGACTGCGGCACGCGCGGGAAGCGCAGGATCGGGTAGCCGCCCCAGTCGCGCGACAGGATGCGCGTGCGGTCGAACTGCACTTCCTCGCCCAGCGTCCAGCTGCAGGACTGCACGATGCCGCCTTCCATCTGGTTCCGGATGCCGTCCGGGCTGGTGACCTCGCCGCTGTCGACGGCGGCCACCACGCGCAGGATGCGCAGCTCGCCGGTGTCGCGCCGCAGCTCCACTTCGCAGGCAATGGCCGCATAGGCGGCCAGGTTCTTGTAGCGCGCGAAGGCGAAGCCGCGGCCGCGGCCCGCGGTGCGTTGAAAGCGGTCCCAGCCGAACTGCTGCGCGGCGAGCTTGACGACGTCCTGCGCCCGCGGGTCGTCCAGGTGCTTGAGGCGGAAGGCGACCGGGTCGGTGCCGGCAGCGCGCGCCAGTTCGTCCATGAAGCTCTCGGTGGAGAAGACGTTCATGTACGCGCCCAGCCCGCGCAGCGCCGATGTGCGGATCGGCCCGTACTGCGGCAGGAAGTGGTGCGTCACCTTCAGGTTGGGGATGCGATACAGCGGGATCGCGTTGCGGTCGCCGGCGCCTTCGGGCTGCTGGCCCGGCTTCGGCGGCGACGGCGGGAAAGCCTTCTCGATGTGCTGGCCCGCCAGCAGGTCGCCGGCGGCGCCCGGCCGCGCGTTGTGCGTCTGGCTCCAGACCTCGTATTCCCAGGAGCTGATGGCGCCGCTGGCATCCAGCGCGGCGCGCGCGCCCGTCACCATCGCGGGCCCGTACGGTTCCCACATGTGCTCGTCTTCGCGCATCCACTGCACGCGCACCGGCTTGCCGGGCACTTGCTGCGCCAGCAGCGCGGCGTCGCCGGCGACGTCGTCGGCCGCGTTGTGGCCGTAGCAGCCCGAACCTTCCACGTGGATGCAGCGGATCTTCTCCGGCGGCTGCGCCAGCAGCTCCGCGAGCGCCTTGCGCAGCGGGAACACGCCCTGCGAATGCGTCCACACCGTCGTCATGCCGTCGTTCACCTGCGCCACCGCGCAGGAAGGCCCGATGGACCCGTGCAGCTGGAACGGCCGCACGTAGCCGGAGACGACCTGCTTGCCGCCGTCGGCGAAGGGCGTGCCCTGCTGCGCGATCACGATGTCCTGCTTGTTCGCCGCGAGCAGGTCGCGGTACAGCGTGGCCTGTGGTGGCAGCGTCTCGCTCTCGTCCCATTGCGCGGCCGCGGCCAGCGCCTTCCAGGCCGTCACGGCCTGCCATTCCTTCTGCGCGATCACGGCGACGAAGCGGCCGTCGCGCACCACCTTCAGCACGCCCGGCCGCTTCTCGATCGCGGCCGTGTCCAGCGCCTTCAGCTGCGCTCCGGGGCTGGGCGGCCGCAGCACGCGCGCGTGCACCATGCCGGGCAGGCGCAGGTCCTGCACATAGGCCACGCCGCCGGTCACCTTGGCCGGGATGTCCAGCCGCGGCAGGTTGTGGCCCATCACGTTGAACTTCGCCGGGGACCGCAGCGGGCTTTGCGGCTGCGCCTGCACGTGCAGCTCCTGGCCGGACACCAGCTCACCGTAGCCGACCTTGCGGCCGTCGGCGGCGATGACGGTGCCGTCGCGGATTTCCAACTGCTCCGCCGGCGTGCCGAGGCGTTGCGCGGCGAGGCCCAGGACGATGGCGCGCACCTGCGCCGCGGCGTTGCGGATGGCCGTGCCGCTGTCCTGCATCGAGTGGCTGCCGGCGGTGTAACCCTCGTCTGCCGTCTGCGCAGTGTCGGCGGTGACGATCGTGATGCGCGCCGGCTCGACGACGAGTTCTTCCGCCGCCACTTGCACCAGCGCCGTCTTGATGCCCTGGCCCAGTTCGGCCTTGCCGCTGAAGATGGTGACCTTGCCGTCGGCGGCGATGCGGATCCAGCCATCGAGGAAGGGCAGCTTGGCCAGGCTGCCCGGAAGCTTCGGCGGTTCCGCCTCCGCGGCCCAGCCCGCGGGCCGCAGGCCGAAAGCGACCACCAGCGCGCCACCGCCGGCCAGCACCTGGCGCCGCGTGAGGGTCGGGGATGGAGAACCTGCGCGCTCCGCACTCCGGTGTTCGCCCTTGGGGCGGCCCTGCAGGCTCATAGCGTGCCTCCCTTGCCGCCGTTCGCCTGCAGGCCGTCGGCCGCGCGCCGCACCGCCCGCAGGATGCGCATGTGCGTGCCGCAGCGGCACAGGTTGATGGCCATGTGCTCGCGGATCTGTTCATCGCTGGGCGCCGGGTTCTTCTCCAGCAGCGCCTGCGCGCGCATCACCATGCCGGCGATGCAGTAGCCGCATTGCGCCGCCTGCTCCTGCAGGAAGGCGCGCTGCAAGGCGCCGGGCTTGTCCACGGTGCCCAGGCCTTCGATGGTCTTCACCGGCCGCGTGCCGACGGCGGACAGCGGCGTGATGCAGGACAGCACTGCTTCGCCGCCCACCATCACGGTGCAGGCGCCGCACTGCCCAAGGCCGCAGCCGAATTTCGCGCCGTTCATTTGCAGGTCGTCGCGCAGCACGTACAGCAGCGGCGTCGCCGGCTCCGCATCGACCGCCTGGGCGCGGCCGTTCACCTGGATCTGGATCGTCATGGCTTCGGCGGCCGCGTGGCCGCGATGGATTGAGGCAGGTCCGCCCACGCCGGCTGGCCGGCCACGTTCTGCCGCAGCCAGCGGGCCAGCGTGGAGAGTTCATCTTCGCTCAAGTTGCCTTCGAACGGCGGCATCCAGCGGCCCGGCTTGCCGGGCGTGGGCTGGATGCCCTGCCGCATGATGCGCAGCAGGTTGCGCGCATCGGGCAGGTACAGCGCCACCGCCAGGGGCAGCCGCAGAGCGGCGTTGGACGACAGGCCGCGGCCGGCGTCGTGGCAGCTCGCGCAGTTGTCGGCGTAGAGGCGCGCGCCCGGGCTGTCGTCCAGCGCGAGCGGCGCCTGCGCCTTCTGCCGCACCGCCTGTTCGCGCGCCCGGCGTTCGGGGTCCACGGGCTGCATGCCGGCGGCGATGTAGGTGGCGATGGCCTGTGCATCGGCAGGGTCGGCCTGCGCGACGCTGCGCACCACGTCCTGCATCGGGCCTGCGGCCATTCCGTGTTCGGGGGCGAGGCCCGTGCGCAGGTAGGCCGCGAGCGTTTCTGCCGTCCACACCACCGGCGAGGGCGAGCGCTGGTTCAGGGCGGCCGCATGCCAGCCTTCGGCTTCGCCGCCGTCGAAGCGGCGCGCGAGGTCCTCGGCACCGAGGCGATTGCGTGGCGAATGGCAGGCGGAGCAGTGCGCGAGAGCGTCCACCACGTAGGCGCCGCGGTTCCACTCCGGGCTTTGCGTCGGCAGGTCCTTCTGCGGCCCGACCTCCAGGAACAGCAGGTTCCAGCCGGCGATGAGCGGGCGGAACTGCAGCGGGAACACCAGCTGGTTGGCCGGCGCGTTCCTGCGCACCGGCTCGCGCGTCATCAGGTACGCATAAAGCGAATGGATGTCGCCGTCGCGCATGCGCGTGAAGTGGTCGTAGGGGAAGGCCGGGTAGAGCAGGTGGCCGTCGCGCGCCACGCCTTCGCGCAGCGCCCGCAGGAAGGCGGCTTCGCTCCACTGGCCGATGCCGGTCTCCGCGTCGGGCGAGATGTTGGTCGAGAAGATGGTGCCGAAGGGCGTGGGCACGGCGCGGCTGCCGGCGAAGGGCGGGCCGTCCGCGCCCGTGTGGCAGCTGATGCAATTGCCCAAGGTCGCGACGCGCGCGCCGGCCTTGATGAGCGCGGGATCGAAGGTGCCGCGCGCCGGCGGCTGGATGGGGTCGATGGCCGGCTTCCACGCCAGCGCGAAGGCTGCCAGCGCCACCACCACCAGCACCGCAACCAGGCCGCGCAGTGCCCGACCGCCGGATCGTTTCGCCAAGCTTTGCTCCTCGCCCGCCAGGGCATGCCTGCGTAGCTTAGGTGCCGCTCGAGCGCTGCAGAGTCCGCTGCAACAAAACGTCAGAAAAAAAGGAGGCTCTGTCACAGAGCTGACTTGCACCTGACTCAGACTGCCGCGCTGCAGACACCAACCAAGAACAGGCAAGCAGATCATGACCCAAGCCAGCCCGCTTTCGCGCCGCGCCGTCCTCAAGGCCTTCTCCGGCGCGCCCCTCCTCCCCATCGCCACCACGCTCGGCGCGGTCGTGCCGCTGGCCGCCTGCGGCGGCGGTGACGATGCCGTCGCCACCCCGCCCGCCGCGCAGGCGCGCGAGTTCACCTCCGCCGAGTTCGTCGGCATGGCGGCGCCCACCGCCGCCCAGCCCACCGCGCTGGCCACCACCACCGTGGGCTCCAAGCTGAAGGTCAATTTCAGCGACAACAGCAGCCAGACCTTCGACCTCGCCTACCAGCCCTTCTTCCTCACCGGCGAGCAGGTGCCGGACGGCAACGGCGGCACCGTCATCGCCGGCGGCTACTACAACATCAACAACCAGCCGATCATCGACACCTCGGTGGCCGGCCGCGAGCGCCAGTACTTCTCCGATTCGCCGGACGGCACCTCGCTGCTGACCGTGGCTGGCGCCAAGGTCGCCGGCGTCAAGGGCAACGCGGTGTTCGCCGTGGTGCAGTTCGAATACAACACGGCCAACCAGGCCGGCGCCAGCACCTACGGCACGCTGCCCTCGCCGATCGCCGTGCTGACGCTGGACCAGGATCCCGCCACCGGCAAGCTCACGCTGGTGAAGTACCACAACGTCGACACCTCGGGCGTGAAGGGCCTGTGGATCACCTGCGGTGCCAGCCTGTCGCCCTGGGGCACGCACCTGTCCAGCGAAGAGTACGAGCCGGACGCGTTCGACCAGGGCCTCGGCGGCCAGTCGCTGGCCACGCTGAAGGCCTACAGCAAGAACACCTTCGGCGACGAGACCACGGCCAACCCGTACAACTACGGCCACCTGCCGGAAGTGACGGTCAAGACCGACGGCACCGCTTCGATCAGGAAGCACTACTGCCTGGGCCGCTACTCGCGCGAGCTGGTGCAAGTCATGCCCGACCAGCGCACCGTGATCGGCGGCGACGACTACACCAACGGCGGCCTGTTCATGTTCGTGGCCGACAAGGCCGGCGACCTGTCGGCCGGCACGCTGTACGTGGCCAAGTACACGACGCAGCTGACCGAGACCACCACCGGCAAGATCCAGTGGATCAACCTGGGCCACGCGACCAGCGCCGAGATCCAGGCGCTGGTGGACGGCGGCATCAAGGCGGCCGACATCATGGATTCGACGCTGACCGACCCGGCCGACGCGAGCTACACCAAGATCGTCCTGAACAAGAAGACCGCCTGGGTGCGCGTGAAGGCCGGCCAGGAGAAGGCCGCCGCCTTCCTGGAGACGCACCGCTACGCCGCGCTGAAGGGCGCCAGCATGGCCTTCACCAAGAACGAAGGCACCACGCTGAACAGCAAGGACAAGGTCGCCTACTCGGCCTACGCGAACATCCAGGACTCGATGGTCGAAGGCGGCTCGGGCTACGTCGCCGCCAACAACGTCAAGTTCAAGAAGCTGGTGGCCGGCGCCGTGGTCGCGCAGAAGCTGGCGGCCGGCCAGGTGGACAACGGCGGCAAGGCGATAGCCAGCGAATGGGTGCCGGCCGAATCCAGCCTGCTGATCGCGGGCGAGGACCTCGCCGCCGGCGACGCGCTGGGCAACACCGCCAACCCGGAGAAGATCGCGAGCCCGGACAACCTGAAGTTCTCGGAGAAGCTGCGCACGCTGTTCATCGGCGAGGACAGCGGCAACCACCTGAACAACTTCCTGTGGGCCTACAACATCGACACGAAGAAGTTGGCGCGCGTGCTGTCGTGCCCGGCGGGCGCCGAGTCGACCGGCCTGCATGCGGTCGACGAAGTCAACGGCTGGACCTACGTCATGAGCAACTTCCAGCACCCGGGCGACGAGTGGAACCGCTTCCCGGCGCTGGATGCCGCGCTGAAGGACAAGCTGAACGTGATCATCAACAACACGTACAACGGCAAGTTCAGCGCCGCCGTGGGTTACCTGACCGCCGACCTGCGGCCAGCGACGACCCAGGCCTGAGCGTCTTCCGTCCTTCTTCCCGCACGCCCCAGCGCGCCCCGCGCCTGGGGCGTTTTCGCGTCCGTGGCCGTAACGAGCCTGTCACATGCCGCGGCTAGCCTGCGCGCACAACGCAGTGACAACAGGAGAAGGGTAGATGAAGCGCCATTTCCAGCTGGCCGCGGGAGCATTGACTCTCTTGGCTCTGGCCGCCTGCGGCGGGAGGGACTACACCCTCGCGCCGGCGGCCACCGTGCAGCCCACCCGCACCATCATCATGGTGTGGGACGGACTGCGGCCCGATTCCGTGAACCCGACCGACACGCCCAACCTGTACGCGCTGCGGCAGACGGGCGTCAACTTCACGGACAACCATTCCACCTACCCGACGTTCACGATGATGAACGGCTCGGCGTTCGCGACGGGTTCCTTCCCGAAGACGAGCGGCTTCTACGGCAACACCTTCTGGACGCCGCCGCAGGGCAGCGGCAACACCATCCCGGCGGGCCAGGGCGCCAGCGGCGCGGCGCAGGGTTACGCGGACCCGGTGTTCACCGAGGACTACCAGGTCCTCAGCACCTTGAACGACTACTACGGCGGCCAGTTGCTGCTGGTGAAGACGCTGTTCGCCACCGCGCAGGCCGCGGGCCTGAGCACCGCCACCATCGGCAAGTCCGGCGCCGCCTACATCCAGGACCTGGGCCGCGGCGGCTACTTCCTGGACGAGAACACCGTGATGCCGCGCAGCCTGGTGGGCGAACTGCAGGCCGCCGGCATTCCGCTGCCGGTGAACACCACCAAGACCTACTCCGGCGCCGATGCCGTGACGCTGTCCGCCAACAACGGCGACCCGACGGCGCGCGCGGGCTACATCACCTTCAACACCACGGCCTACGACCCGGCCGGGCAGCTGACGGTCAGCGCCCGCGACTCCGCCGACAAGACGCAGGGCGCGCCGGAGAACGCGGCGAACCGCAACATGCTGGCCGCCTTCCTGCAGTACATCCTGCCGGTGAAGAAGCCGATGCTGTCGCTGATCTGGTTCCGCACGCCCGACAACGTCGAACACGGCTACGGCCCGGGCAGCGCCAACGCCATCGCCGGCCTGCGCTCGCAGGACGAGCGCCTCGGCGAGCTGATCGTGGCGCTGCACGCCAACCACATGGACGACACCAACATCGTGGTGGTGTCCGACCACGGCCACTCCACCGTCTCGGGCCCGCTCGCGCTGTACCCGCTGCGCGCGATCACGGCGTCGGCTACGGCGCCGAACGGCCCGGCGGTCAACGGCGCCACCAGCGGCACGAGCGCCGCGGCCATCGGCGCGGTGGCGGCCAACGGCTTCTCGTTCTCGGGCGATGTGCGTTCCGCCGACCTGCTGACCTATCGCGGCTTCCAGGCCTACGACGGCGCCGGCTGCAGCACTTCCGCGATGCTGGGCCTCAGCGCCGCCGGCGTGCCCACCGTGCCGGTCAAAGTGGATGCGAGCGGCGCCCTGTGCGGCGCGGCCAACACCAAGTACCAGGCAATCAGCGCCACGCTGCCCGCGCCGGTGGCCAGCTTCAAGGTGCCGGCCCCGGGCAAGGTGCCGGCCAACGGCATCGTCGTGGCCACCAATGGCGGCTCCGACTACTTCTACGTGCCAGGCCACGACGCCGCGACGGTGCGCAATCTCGTCAAGTTCCTGCAGCAGCGCCAGGAATACGGCGCGATCTTCGTCGACAGCCGCTACGGCGCCCTCCCCGGCACGCTGACCCTGAACCAGGTGAACCTGGAGAACGCCACGCGCAAGGACAAGGGCCAACCCGACGTGGTGGTGAGTTTCAGCTGGGACAGCACGGTGAGCGTCCAGGGCATGCCCGGCATCGAGTTCGAGAGCATCGGCGGCCAGCGCGGCATGCACGGCAGCTTCGGCATCAACGACGTGCACAACACGCTGATTGCCAACGGTCCGTCCTTCAAGGGCTCCGTCGCGATCGCCACGCCGACCGGCAACGTCGACGTCGCGCCCACCGTCGCCTGGCTGCTGGGCCTGTCCATGGACCAGGCCGACGGCCGCGTGATCGACGAAGCACTGGCCCAGCCCCGCAGCAGCGCCGCGCCCGCCGTGACCAGCAGCGTCGTGGCGCCTGCCAGCGCCGCCACCGGCCTGCGCTTCGAAGTGCCGAACGACCCGACCGGCGCCACGGCCGATGCCGCGCTCACGCAGGGCACTTACACCATCAACCTGGCGGTCAAGGACCTGACGGTGGGCGGCCGGACCTACCGCTACTTCGATTACGCGAAGGCGGTGCGCCAGTGAGGCTGGTTCGCGTTCCTGCGCTCGCGGCTGCGCTGCTGGCGACGGCTGCGGCGGCGGCTCCGGAGCGCGCGCTGCGCTTCGACGAAGCCTTCGCGGAAGCGCCGGTGTCGCTGCACTACCAGGCCGAGTACCAGGCGCGCGGCGCGTCCCACCAGCTCGAGGCCTGGGTGGACCGCGGCCTGCGCCTGAAGCGGGTGACCGACGGCCAGGTGGAAAGCTACGCGGTGCGCGCTTCGGCCCACGAGCCGGAATACCGCATGACGGTGCTGGACCTGCGGCGCCGCATCTCGACCCGCATCGACCGCAGCAACCTGTTTCGCATCGGCAGCTTCACCGACTGGTTCGAGCTGGCGCATGCGTTGCGCCATCCGCGCGGCGACTACCAGCTCGCCCGCGTCTCCGCACCGGCCGGCGCCGGCAAGCCGCTGGCCGCCTGCGACTGGTACCAGCTCACGCAGGAGGGCCGCGCGAGCAAGGTCTGCTGGAGCCAGGCCGCCGCGCTGCCGCTATCGATCGTGTCGGACGAGGGGCAGGAGGTCTGGCGCGTGACGCAGCTGCAGCGCGGCCCGGTGCGGGCCAGCGTGTTCGAGGTGCACGACCGGGACTTCGTGCGCAACGACGCCAACGGCGACATCGAGAAAGACTAGGGCTTCAGCTGTTTGAGAGGCCAGCTGCTGCTGGCCTTCACTTCCCCCAGCGAGAAGCTGGTGTGGATGTCCTTCACGTTCGGCAGGTTGATCAGCACCTCGCGGGCGAACTGCGAGAAGCTGTTCAGGTCGCTCGACACCACCTGCATCTCGAAGGTGCCGGCGCCGCTGATGTAGTGGCAGGACACGATCTCCGGGATCTTCTTGATCGCCTCTTCCATCGCCCGCGTGCTCTCGCCGGTGTTGCGGTCGGCATCCAGCCGCACGAAGGCCAGCACGCCCAGGCCGATGCGGTGCCGGTCGATCTCGGCGTGGTAGCCCTTGATGTAGCCCGCCTCCTCCAGCGCCCGCACGCGCCGCCAGCAGGGCGCGGCCGACAGGCCCACGCGCTGCGCCAGTTCGGCGTTGGTGAGGCGCGCGTCGGCTTGCAGCTCGTTCAGTATTTGGACGTCAAAGCGGTCGAGCTTTTCCATTTTTGGCCAGATTGAGAAAGATCCTTTCTCATCCTAGGCCATTTCGGGCACAAAAAGCAAAGACATATCGGCGAGTCGTCCCTACACTCGCTCCTCATGAACGCACCCCTGCCCGAACATATCCGCAAGGCGCTCGAAACCGTCACGCTCGATGACAAGTACTCGCTGGACTACGGCCGCGCCTTCATGAGCGGCGTGCAGGCCCTCGTGAAGCTGCCCATGCTGCAGCGCCAGCGCGACGCGCTGCAGGGCCGGAACACCGCCGGTTTCATCAGCGGCTACCGCGGCTCCCCGCTGGGCGGCTACGACCAGGCGCTGTGGAAGGCGCGCAAGTACCTGCAGGCGCAGAACATCGTGTTCCAGCCGGGCGTCAACGAGGAACTGGCCGCCACCGCCATCTGGGGCACGCAGCAACTGGGCTTCGCGCCGGCGGGCAGCAACAAGTTCGACGGCGTCTTCGGCATCTGGTACGGCAAGGGCCCGGGCGTCGACCGCTGTTCCGACGTCTTCAAGCACGCCAACATGGCGGGCACCACGCCCTGGGGCGGCGTGATCGCGGTGGCCGGCGACGACCACGTGGCCAAGAGTTCCACCGCCGCCCACCAGAGCGACCACATCTTCAAGGCCTGCGGCCTGCCGGTGTTCTTCCCTACCAACGTGCAGGAGATCCTGGACCTGGGCCTGCACGCCCTCGCCATGAGCCGCTACTCCGGCGTGTGGGCGGGCATGAAGACGATCCAGGAGATCGTCGAATCCAGCGCCACCGCCACGATCGACCCGGACCGCGTGCAGATCGTCGTCCCGACGGACTTCCCCATGCCGCCCGGCGGCGTGCATATCCGCTGGCCGGACCATGCGCTGGAACAGGAGGCGCGCCTGTTCGACTTCAAGTGGTACGCCGCGCTGGCCTACATCCGCGCCAACCGCCTGAACCACAACGTCATCGAAGGCCCCAACGACCGCTTCGGCCTCATCGCCAGCGGCAAGGCCTATAACGACACGCGCCAGGCCTTGCTGGACCTGGGCCTGGACGACGCCACGTGCCGCCAGCTGGGCATCCGCCTGCACAAGGTCGCCGTGGTCTGGCCGCTGGAAGCGCAGGGCACGCGCGAGTTCGCGCAGGGCCTGCGCGAGATCCTGGTGGTGGAGGAAAAGCGCCAGGTCATCGAATACCAGCTGAAGGAAGAACTCTATAACTGGCGCCCGGACGTGCGGCCCAACATCCTGGGCAAGTTCGACCAGGTGGAAGGCGACTACTCCGGCGGCGAATGGAGCATGCCCAACCCCTCGGCCAACACGCTGCTGCGCGCCAATGCGGACCTGTCGCCGGCGCTCATCGCCCGCGCCATCGCGCACCGCCTGAAGAAGCTGGGCATCCTCGAAGGCGACATCGGCGCCCGCGTCGAGTCGCAACTCGCCATCCTGCAGGCCAAGGAACAGGCGATGGCGGCGGTGGAAGTCAAGGGCGACCGCACGCCCTGGTTCTGCTCCGGCTGCCCGCACAACACGTCCACCGTGGTGCCGGAAGGCTCGCGCGCCATGGCCGGCATCGGCTGCCACTTCATGGCGACCTGGATGGACCGCGCCACCGTGGGCTTCACGCAGATGGGCGGCGAGGGCGTGCCCTGGGTCGGCCAGCAGCCTTTCAGCAACGAGAAGCACGTGTTCGCCAACCTGGGCGACGGCACCTACTTCCACAGCGGCCTGCTGGCGATCCGCCAGTCCATCGCGGCCGGCGTCAACATCACCTACAAGGTCCTGTACAACGACGCGGTGGCCATGACCGGCGGCCAGCCGGTCGGCGAGCGGCCCGAAGGCCACAGCCCGCTGCAGATCGCGCACAGCCTGGTGGCCGAAGGCGTCAGCAAGCTGGTGGTGGTGACCGACCAGCCCGCCAAGTACGACGGCGCGGCGCTGCCGCCGGACGTCACGGTGCACCACCGCGACGAGCTCGATCGCATCCAGCGCGAACTGCGCGAGATCGCCGGCACCACCGCCATCCTCTACGACCAGACCTGCGCCACCGAGAAGCGCCGCCGGCGCAAGCGCGGCACCATGGAAGACCCGGCCGTCCGCGTGATGATCAACGACCTGGTCTGCGAAGGCTGCGGCGATTGCAGCGTGCAGAGCAACTGCCTGTCGGTGGAGCCGCTGGAAACCGAGTTCGGCCGCAAGCGCACCATCAACCAGAGCACCTGCAACAAGGACACCAGCTGCCTCAAGGGCTTCTGCCCCAGCTTCGTCACGGTGGAAGGTGGCGCGCTGAAGAAGAAGGCGAAGCAGGAAGCGGCCTCGCCCTATGCGCTGGGCGAACTGCCGGAGCCGCGGCTGCCGGCCACCTCCGAGGCCTATGGCATCGTGGTCGCGGGTGTCGGCGGCACCGGCGTCATCACCATCGGCCAGCTGCTGGGGATGGCGGCGCACATCGAAGGCAAGGGCATCGTCACCCAGGATGCCGCCGGCCTGGCGCAAAAGGGCGGCGCCACGTGGAGCCACGTGCTGGTGGCCGATTCGCCGGAAGCGATCCGCACCACCCGCGTCAGCATGGCCGGCGCCGACCTCATCATCGGCTGCGATCCCATCGTCACCGGCGGCAAGGAAACGGTGCTGCGCATGCGGGCCGGCCGGACCCGGGTCGCCCTGAACGGCCACAGCGCGCCGACCGCCGCCTTCGTGAAGAACGCCAACTGGGCGAACCCGGCGGATGCCTGCGCGGCCGAAATCGGCAAGTCGGTCGGCGCCGAGCACCTGGCTGCCTTCAATGCCGACGCGGCCTCCACCAAGCTGATGGGCGACAGCATCTACACCAACCCGATGATGCTGGGCTTCGCCTGGCAGAAGGGCTGGGTGCCGCTGGGCCGCGACGCGCTGATGCGCGCGATCGAGCTCAATGGCGTGGCCGTCGACGCCAACAAGGCCGCCTTCGAATGGGGTCGCCATGCCGCCCACGACTGGAAGAAGGTCGAGTCGCTGCTGCAGCCGGCCCAGGTCGTCGAATTCAAGAAGCGCGAGACGCTGGAAAGCCTGGTCGCCCGCCGGGTCGAGTTCCTGACGGACTACCAGGACGCTGCCTATGCCCAGAGCTACCGCGAACTGGTGGAGCGGGTGCGGGTGGCCGAGGCGGCGCTGGGCAAGACGGCGCTGGCCGAGGCGGTGGCCCGCGGCCTGTTCAAGCTGATGGCATACAAGGACGAATACGAGGTTGCCCGCCTGCACACCCAGACCGGCTTCCGCGAAAAGGTGGCGGCGCAGTTCGAGGGCGATTTCAGGATCCACTACCACCTGGCCCCGCCGCTGTTGGCCAAGACCAACGATCGCGGCGAGCTGGTCAAGCGCAAGTTCGGCCCGGCCACCGTCCACCTGTTCCGGCTGCTGGCGAAGTTCAAGGGCCTGCGCGGCACCGCGCTGGACATCTTCGGCCGCACCGAGGAGCGCCGTGGCGAGCGGGCCCTGATCGCCCAATACCGGGCGACGGTGGAAGAACTGCTGCAGCGCCTGGACGCCGGCAACCACGCCCAGGCGCTGGCCATCGCCCGCCTGCCGGAGCAGGTCAAGGGCTATGGCCACGTCAAGGCCCGCAACCTGGCGGCCGTGCAGCCGCAGTGGGACGCCCTGATGCAGCAGTGGCGCGAGCCCGTGCGCCAGGCCGCCTGACTCGGCGCGGGGACAGCCCGCATACAATCCGGCTTCTCACCGTGGCGCAGCCCCCAGCGCGGCTGCGCCACGGGCGCACTTTCCCCGTTGACGGCCGACCGGCCCTGGAGACACCGTGTTCATTTCTTCCGCCTTCGCCCAAACGGCGCCGGCCGCCGCCGCAGGCAGCGACATGTTCGGCTCTTTCGGCCAGCTGCTGCCGCTGGTGCTGATGTTCGTGGTCCTGTATTTCGTCATGATCCGGCCCCAGATGAAGCGCCAGAAGGAGCACCGCTCCATGATCGACGCCCTGGCCAAGGGCGACGAGGTGGCCACCTCCGGCGGCCTGATCGGCAAGGTCACCAAGCTGGAAGACCAGTTCCTGAAGGTGGAGCTGGCGCCTGGCGTGGAAGTCCAGGTGCAGCGTTCCGCCGTGACCCAGGTGCTGCCGAAGGGCTCGCTCAAGTAGGTTCGGGGTTCGGCGTTGGGCGTTCAGCGAGCCTGAATTCCGCTCAACGCGCTACGCTCAACGCTCAACACATGAATCGTTATCCCCTCTGGAAGTACGCGATCATCGCGGTCGCGCTGCTGATCGGGGTGCTCTACACCCTGCCCAACTTCTTCGGCGAGGATCCGGCGGTGCAGGTCTCCCCCGCCAAGTCCACGGTGAAGATCGACGCCACCACCCAGCAGCGGGTGGAACAGGCGCTGGCCCAGGCCGGCATCCAGCCGCTGATGGTGGACCGCGACGCCAATTCGGTGAAGGCGCGCTTTGCCAACACCGACATCCAGCTGAAGGCCAAGGACGCCATCCAGCACGCCCTGGTCCCGGACACGAACGACGCCTCCTACGTGGTGGCGCTGAACCTGATCTCGGCCACCCCGAGCTGGCTGACCGCCCTGCGCGCCCAGCCCATGTACCTGGGCCTGGACCTGCGCGGCGGCGTGCACTTCATGCTGCAGGTGGACATGCAGGCGGCCCTGACCAAGAAGGCCGAGTCCTTCGCGGGCGACATCCGCACCGTGCTGCGCGACAAGAACGTGCGCCACGCCGGCATCTCCCGCACCGGCCAGGCCATCGATATCCAGTTCCGCGACGCCTCCGCCCTGCAAGCCGCCCGCGGCGTGCTGGCCGACCAGTTCCCGGACCTGGTGCTGGCCGAGACGGTGGCCGGCGACACCACCACGGTGCACGCCACGATCAAGCCCGAAGCCGCCCGCAAGGTGCAGGAACAGGCGTTGAAGCAGAACATGGTGACCCTGCACAACCGGATCAACGAACTGGGCGTGGCCGAGCCGGTGATCCAGCAGCAGGGGCTGGACCGCATCGTCGTGCAGCTGCCCGGCGTGCAGGACACCGCCAAGGCCAAGGACATCCTCGGCCGCACCGCCACCCTAGAAGTGCGAATGGTGGACGAGAGCACCGAGGGCCGCGCCGCGGAACTCGGCTCCGGCGCCGTGCCCTTTGGCTCCGAGCGCTTCCTGGACCGCGATGGCCGCGCCGTCATCGTGAGCCGCCAGGTCATCCTGACCGGCGAAAACCTCACCGACGCCCAGGCCGGCTTCGACAACCAGACCCAGGAAGCCGCGGTGCACCTGACGCTGGACGCCAAGGGCGCGCGGATCTTCCGCGACGTCACGCGCGAGAACGTCGGCAAGCGCATGGCCATCCTGCTGTTCGAAAAGGGCAAGGGCCAGGTCGTGACGGCGCCGGTGATCCGCAGCGAGATCGGCGGCGGCCGGGTGCAGATTTCCGGCCACATGAACACGGTGGAAGCCAACGACACCGCGCTGCTGCTGCGCGCCGGCTCGCTGGCCGCGCCCATGGAAATCATCGAGGAAATGACCATCGGCCCCAGCCTGGGCGCCGAGAACATCGCCAAGGGCTTCCACAGCGTCACCTGGGGCTTCGTCGCCATCGTGGTGTTCATGGCCATCTACTACCAGCTGTTCGGCCTGTTCTCCGGCCTGGCGCTGGCGGTCAACCTGCTGCTGCTGGTGGCGGTGCTGTCGATGCTGCAGGCGACCCTGACGCTGCCCGGCATGGCCGCCATGGCCCTGGCGCTGGGCATGGCCATCGACTCCAACGTGCTGATCAACGAACGGGTGCGGGAGGAGCTGCGCAACGGCAGCTCGCCGCAGGCGGCCATCCACGCCGGCTACGACCGCGCCTGGGCGACCATCCTGGACTCGAACGTCACCACCCTGATCGCCGGCATTGCCCTGCTGGCTTTCGGCACCGGTCCGGTCCGCGGCTTCGCGGTCGTGCACTGCATCGGCATCCTGACATCGATGTTCTCCGCCGTGTTCTTCTCGCGCGGCGTGGTGAACTTCTGGTACGGCCGGAAGAAGAAGTTGAAGTCGGTATCTATTGGTACCGTCTGGCGGCCTGGCGCGGATGGCGCTATAAAGGCTGAGTAGAAGAAACTCGCCCGTCCCGAGAGGGGCGGGCGAAGAACTGGGGAGGCCGGCGGCGGACCCCCCTGATCAAAGGAAAAGGCAGTGGAGTTCTTCAAGATCCGGCGGGACATTCCCTTCATGGAGAACGCGTTGATCTTCAACGTGGTCTCGCTGATCACCTTCCTCGCCGCGGTGTTCTTCCTCGTGACGCGGGGTCTGCACCTGTCGGTCGAATTCACCGGCGGTACGGTCATGCAGGTGACCTATTCGCAGCCGGCCGACGTCGAAGCGGTGCGCCGCGCCGTCTCCGGCCTCGGTTACCACGACGTGCAGGTCCAGAACATCGGGACCGCCCGCGACCTGCTGATCCGGCTGCCGGCGCAGAAAGGCGTGAGTTCCGCGCAACAGAGCGACGCCGCGCTGGCCGCCCTGAAGGCGGTCGATGCCAGCGTCGTCCTGAAGAGCGCGCAGTTCGTCGGCCCGCAGGTCGGCGAGGAGCTGGTCTCCAACGGCCTGAAGGCGCTGGCGTCGGTGGTGATCGGCATCATGATCTACCTGGCGGTGCGCTTCGAGTGGAAGTTCGCCGTGGCGGCGATCATCGCCAACCTGCACGACGTGGTGATCATCCTGGGCTTCTTCGCCTTCTTCCAGTGGGAGTTCTCGCTGGCGGTGCTGGCGGCCGTGCTGGCGGTGCTGGGCTATTCGGTCAACGAGTCGGTCGTCATCTTCGACCGGATCCGCGAGAACTTCCGCAAGTACCGCAAGCTGACCACGGTGCAGACGATCGACAACGCGATCACGTCGACGATCAGCCGGACGATCATCACCCACGGCTGCACGCAGATCATGGTGCTGTCGATGCTGCTGTTCGGCGGCGCGACGCTGCACTACTTCGCGCTGGCGCTGACCATCGGCATCTGCTTCGGCATCTACTCCTCGGTGTTCGTGGCCGCGGCCATCGCCATGTGGCTGGGCATCAAGCGCGAAGACCTGGTGAAGCACGGCGGCGGCAAGCGCGAGACCGACCCCAACGACCCCAACGCGGGCGCGACGGTTTGAGGACCGCCTGATGCCGACCACCCTCACCCCCGCCGCGACGCCCCTGGCCCGGCAGGCGCGTGAGCGGTTCGTCGCGCACATGGAGGGCGTGCTGCCCGGTTTGTGCGACGACATCCGCACGGCGCTGTCCGAGCAGATGTCCAACGCCACCTCCAGCCGCGACATGCACCAGCGCCGCGACGCGCTGGTCGATTTCGAGCGGGAAGCGGCCAAGTGGGCCGAATCGGCGGCGCGCGCCTGGCGCCGCGCCGTCATTCCGGCCACCGCCACCAGCCGCGTGCGCATGCAGCTGGCGGCGCTGGAGCTGATCGGCGACGACGTCGTCGAGAACAAGATCCTGTCCTCGCGGCTCGCCATGGCCGTGTCGGAAAAGGCGGTCTGGGACCTCAACGACCTGATGGCCCGCATCCACCACCTGGAAGGCGGCGACGAGCTGGCAAGCGAGGACGTGCTCCGGCCGGAGGCCTTGTCGCAGCTGTTGGTGGAGCAGTGGATGGCCTGCAAACTGCCGCGCGACACCTGGACCGCGGTCAAGGACACCATCGCCGGCAAGATCGTGCCGCGGGCGGTGGAAGGCTATCGCCAGGCCAATGAATTCCTGGTCGACCGCGGCGTGCTGCCGGAGATCGACCTCACCTCGCGCGTGAAGCGTCCGCCGGCCACGCCGGGGCGCGGCGGCGCGGCCGGCACGGGCGCGGCGGCCGATGGCGGCGCTGGCGGCACCGCCGGTGCCGGTGGCGGTGGTGGTGGGGCTGGCCACGGAGGTGGCGGCGGTGCGGCCTCGGCTTTTGCCCCGCCCGGCGGCTACGGCGGTGGCGGTGGCGCCGGCGGACCTGGCGGGTCTGGTGGCTACGGCGGCGGGCCCGGTGGCCCGGGCGGTGAGCCTGGTGCGGCAATGGCCGGCGGCCCGAGTGGCGGCTACGGCGGCGGCGCTTATGGCGGTGGCAACGGTGGCAGCTATGGCCCGGGCGGCGCTGCGGCCTCGACTTTCGGCGTCGGTCCCGCCACGCGCGGGCCCGGCGGCATGGGCATGGACGGCGGCGCGACCGGCCAGACGCCGCTGGCTCGGGCCAAGGCGCGCGCCACCGGCGTGCTGGGCCAGCTGCGCCGGCTCCTGAGCGAACGCGTGGCCGGCTTCGATGCCGCGCAGCAGGGCGGCATGCGCCCGAGCGCCGGCCTGATGGATGCCGTCACGGCGCATGCCACGCAGGTGCAGACCCAGGTGCAGACGCGCGTGGCCGAAGCCGCGCAGTCGGCCGGCGACATCGTCATCTTCGACGACGCCGCCGTCGCCCAGGTGGCGCTGGACCTGCGCAGCCGCACCCAGGACCTGAAGAACAAGGCCGCCACCTCGAACGAGAAGGCGACCATCGAGATCGTGGCCCTGATGTTCCAGAGCATCCTGGCCGAGGAGCGCATCCCGCCGGCGGTGCGCGTCTGGTTCGCGCGGCTGCAGATGCCCGTGCTGCGGGTGGCGCTGGCCGAACCCGAGTTCTTCGGCTCGCTGGAACACCCGGCGCGCCAGCTGATCGACCGCATGGGTTCCTGCGTGCTCGGCTTCGACGCCGCCGCCATCGGCGGCAGCGAGCTGGAGCAGGAGATCAAGCGCATCGTGCAGGTGATCGAGCAGTACCCCGAGACCGGCCGCCGCGTGTTCCAGCTGGTCTACGACGAATTCCAGAAGTTCCTCTCGCGCTTCCTCACGCAGAAGGGCCCCACGCAGAAGCTGGTGAGCGTGGCGCAGCAGGTGGAGCAGAAGGAAACGATGGCGATCCAGTACACCATCGAGCTGCGCAAGATGCTCAGCGACGTGCCGGTGCGCGAGGAGATCCGCGAGTTCCTGTTCAAGGTCTGGGCCGAGGTGCTGGCCGTGGCCGCCGTCAAGAACGGCCCGCAGAACGACGAGACGCTGGCGCTGAAGAAGTCCGCGTCCGACCTGGTGTGGGCGGCTTCGGCCAAGCCGAACCGCAACGACCGCGCCAAGGTGATCCAGGAACTGCCGGATCTGCTGGCGCGCCTGCGCCGCGGCATGACCTTGCTGGGCGTGCAGCCCAACGACCAGGAAACGCACATCAAGGTGATCGGCGACACGCTGGCCGACGCCTTCATGTCCAAGACCGAAGCCATCCCGCACGCGCGCATCGAGGAGATGACCAAGCGGCTGGCGAACCTGGAAGACTTCGTCTCCGACGACGACGCCGGCGAACTGCCGCTGGACCAGGAAAGCATCGAGTTGATGCTGGGCATCGACGCCTCGATGATCGAAGTGATCAGCTCCGGCGGCTCGCAGCCGGGCGCGGCCATGATGTCCTGGGCCAACGAACTGCAGCTGGGCACCTGGTTCACGCTGGACCACAACGGCCGCATGACCCAGGTGCAGTACGCCTGGGCCAGCGAACGCCGCCAGCTCCACCTGTTCGCGGCCAGCGACGGCCACTGCTACCTGATGCCGGTGCGGCGCCTGGCCGCCTACCTGCAGGCGGCCCTGCTGGTGCCGAACGAAGAGGAAGCGCTGACGGTGCGCGCCACGCGCGATGCGCTGGCGAAGCTGGATGCGAATCCGGAGCGGCTGTTGCAGTAAGGCTGTCCGCCTTTTCAGTGCGCGACGCGGTCCTCCGAGTCGTCGCAAAGCTCGTCGAGGATCAGCGCATCCGGCTCGTGGCCGAAGCGCCAGTAGACCATCAGCACGATGATCTTCAGCGCGTCCAGCTGCACCGGAGCGGGCGCGGCCATCGCGCGGTCGAGGACGATCTCGCGCAGCGCGGGCGGCAGCACGCCGGAACTTTCGAGGAAGCTGACGAAGCCCAGGCACTGCGCGCCCAGGTGGTCCTGCTCGGCCACCGAGTACACGCGCATCGCGGCGTCGCTCGGCGCGGGCTTCCATTCGGCTTCGGTTTCCTGCGGCAGGCAGATGGTCTGCGCCGCGATATTGAGACCATCGAGCCAGACCAGCGCCTCGTGGATCTCATCGGGTTCGAAGCCATGGGCGCTGAGCTTGCGCTCCAGAGCGTGGAGCTCGGGGCAGGCATCGCCGCGCCAGTAGTTTTCGTAAACGAACACCAGCACTTCAAGCATGAACCCCAATATAGCCGGAAACCGTTGCAGCTCGGCAAGGGGCTTTCCAATAACCGTTGCTCGCGTGCGTCGATCAGGCGCTCGCGACGCGCTGGAACAGGCCCCCCGGCAAACGCGCCACGTGGCCCGCGAGTTCCAGTTCGAGCAGCTGTGCCTGCAGCTTCGGCGCCGGGATGCCCGTGCGCGCGATCAGCGCATCCAGCGTCACCGGGTCGAAGCCCATGGCTTCGAGCAGCGGATCGGGTTCGCCTTCGGGCGCTTCCGCCATCGCGGCCGCCGGCGTGCGCGGGGCGAGCCGCAATTCCTCCAGCACGTCCTGTGCGCTCTCCACCAGCTTGGCGCCTTCGCGCAGCAGGGCATGGCAGCCGCGGGCCTGGGGTGAATGGATCGAGCCCGGGATGGCGAACACTTCCTTGCCCTGTTCCACCGCCATGCGCGCGGTGATCAGCGAACCGGACTGCAGCGCGGCCTCCACCACCAGCGTGCCCTGGCTGAGGCCGGCGATCAGGCGGTTGCGGCGCGGGAAGTTGTCCTGCCGCGGCGGCGTGCCGAGCGGATATTCGCTCAGGAGCGTGCCGCTGTCCGCGATGCGGTGGGCGAGTTCGTGGTGCTGCCGCGGATAGACGCGGTCCAGGCCGGTGCCGACCACCGCAATCGTTGCGAGCACGCCGGCGGGCGCGCCTTCCAGCGCGCCTTCATGGGCGGCGCCGTCCACGCCCAGCGCGAGGCCCGACACCACGGTCAGCCCCGCTTCGGACAGGCTGCGGGCGAAGCGGCGCGCGTTCTGCAGGCCTTGCGCTGTGGGGTTGCGGCTGCCGACGATGGCGATGGCGGGCCGCATTGCCGAGAGCGGCAGGCCCTGCCGGTACAGCAGCAGCGGCGGGTCGGCCATCTGCAGCAGCGAAGCGGGATAGTCGGGGTCGGCCAGCGTGACGATCGCGCGCCGTCCGGTGTCCTGCTGCAGCCATCGCCAGGTGTCTTCGAGCTGCGGCTCGAAGCGCTCCGGCGCGGCCAGCAGCGCCTGGGCGGCGCTGCGTTCGACAACTTGGGAGAGGGTGGCGACGTCCTGGGCGAGGATGGCGCCGGGCAGGCCGAAGCCCTTGAGGAGCCGGCGCCCGGCGGCGCTGCCCAGGCCGGGAGTCAGCGCGAGGCGCAGCCAGGCTGCGAGTTCCTCGCGCTCCATCGCGCTACTTCGGCGAGGTGAACCGGTCGCCGACCTGCACGACGTCGGTGATGTGCAGGATCAGCGCATACGACAGGTGGTCGAAGGTGCGGAACACCATCATCAGGCCGTTGCGCTCGTCCGGCAGCTGCACGTGGACGATCTCGCCGCGCTGCGAGCGGTCCTTGATGGCGGCGCCGGCCTTCTGGATCGCCAGCACCACGCCAGGCTCCATGCCTTCGGCGGTACCGCGGTTGATGGCCACCACCTGGTTCTGGCCCGCCAGCGCGACGGCATCGCCGTACACCGAGACGATGGTGCCATCCACCGGCGTCGACGGCGCGCGCGGCACGTAGCTCATGATCTGGCGCGGTGGTTCCGGCACCAGGCGGTCGCCGATGCGGATTTCTTCGCGGGCCCGGGTGATGTCCACCGTGGCCGGGACGGGCGTGTTCACCACGCCGCCGCTGGCCGTGCGGATCGGCTGCACGCTTTCGCTGCGCACCAGTTCGGCGGCGCCCAGGTAGGCGGCTTCGTAGCCCAGGATGGCATTGGTGACCGGGTCGCGCAGTGGCTTGGCTTCGCGGAACACGCGGAACTGGTCGATCACGCGCGGATCGCTTTCCACCAGCGGGGTGCCGGCGCGGCCCATTGCGTAGGCGCGGTCGCCGCGGGTCAGCAGCACGCGCTCCTCGGGGCCGGCCACGAAGCGCGGGGCCAGGTCCATCTCGCCGTCGTTGACGATGATCGCTTCGTTCAGGAAGGGTTCGATCGCCTGCGGCGACAGGGTCGGGATGCCGAGGTCAGCCTGGGAATTGAAGCGCACGCGCGGCGAGACGCGCACCGTCTCCAGCGGCGCCTGCGGCGGGATCGGGCCGGCGCGCAGGCGCGCCATGCCGCCGACCTTTTCCAGGTAAAGCACCTGCCCGGGGTAGATCCGGTGCGGGTTGTGGATCTCCTGCATGTTCATGCCCCACAGCTCGGGCCAGCGCCACGGGCGCAGGAGGTACAGGCCGGAGATCGCCCACAGAGTGTCACCGCGCTTGACGGTGTAGCTGTCGGGTGCCTTGGGCGACAGTTCCGACAGCGGAATACCGCTTTGCGCCACCACTTCAGCGGTGTTCCGCTGCTGGGGCGTGATGGGAAAATTCTGGGCATTGGCCGCGGTGGTGACCACGGCGACGCAGGCCAGTGCAATGGCGGCGCAGGCCGCAAGGCCTCCCGTAGCCGCGCCAAAAGCTGCCTTGGTTGGAGCCATCTCGTTTTCGTCCGCTCTTGACAAGTTACGAACGATTCTGGGCTCAAGTCCTTGATTTACGCAATGTTTATTGCCTTTGTAGCCTGTCGGTGGGGGCAAAAGTGGCGAAAATAGCGACAACGCCCCCATCTACCGCGCATGGCCCTGCTCCCCATCCTCGTCTATCCCGATCCCCGGCTGCACACCGTCGCCAAGCCCGTCGCCGCCGTCGACGACCGCATCCGCGCGCTGGTGAAGGACATGCTGGAAACCATGTACGACGCCAATGGCATCGGGCTGGCCGCCACGCAGGTGGACGTGCATGAGCGCCTGATCGTCATCGACACCTCCGAGGAGCGCGACGAGCCCATGGTGCTGATCAACCCCGAGCTGACCTGGGCCAGCGAGGAGGTGCAGGTGGGCGACGAGGGCTGCCTGTCGGTGCCCGGCATCTACGACGGCGTGGAACGCTCCAGCGCGATCCGGGTCCAAGCGCTGGACGAACACGGCCAGTCCCGGGAAATCGCGGCCGAGGGGCTGCTGGCGGTCTGCATCCAGCACGAGATGGACCACCTGCGCGGCAAGGTGTTCGTCGAGTACCTGTCGCCGCTGAAACGCAACCGCATCAAGACCAAGATGCTCAAGGCCCGCCGCGAGACGACCGAGCGCGTCTAGGTCCCTGAAGGAGACCTTCGTGCGCCTGCCTGCCTTGCCCGTCCTGGGCCTGTCCGTGCTGCTTGCGGCCTGCGCCGCCAACCCCTGGAACGTCGCCGACATCCCGCCGGGCTCCACCAAGGCGGACGTGCTGGCCCGCGCCGGACAGCCGGCGCGCACCTATCCGCGGCCCGAGGGCGGCGAGCGCCTGCTGTACACGATGCAGCCGATGGGGCGCTATGTCTTCGTGGCGGACCTCGACGCCAGCGGCCGCGTGGTCGATTCCGGCCAGATGCTGACCGAGGCCAACCTGCAGAAGATCCAGCCCGGCAAGTGGACGACGAAAGACGTCGAATATGATTTCGGCCCGCCAGCGACGATCGACCGCGTCGCCTCCTGGAACGGTCCGGTCTGGACCTATCGCTGGCGCGCCACCGACACCGACATGTTCTACTGGATCTACTTCACGCCTGAAGGCGTGGTGGCCCGCGCGCATCCCGGCATGGAGATGATCAACGCGCCCAACGATCGCGCCTCCCGGTGATGCGGGTCGCTTTCGCCGGCACGCCGGAATTCGCCCGCGCCGCCCTCGAGCGGCTGCCCGCGGCCGGCTTCACCGTTCCCCTTGTCCTGACCCAGCCGGACCGGCCGGCCGGCCGCGGCATGAAGCTGCAGCCCTCGCCGGTGAAGCAGTTCGCGCTGGAGCGCGCCATCCCGGTGGCCCAGCCGCGCAGCCTGCGCCTGGATGGCAAGTTCCCCGACGAAGCGGCCGCCGCGCGTGACGCGCTCCTCGAAGCCCGGCCCGACGTGCTGGTGGTCGCCGCCTACGGCCTGATCCTGCCGCAATGGGTGCTGGACCTGCCCCGCCTGGGCTGCCTGAACATCCACGCTTCGCTGCTGCCCCGCTGGCGCGGCGCCGCGCCGATCCACCGCGCCATCGAGGCCGGCGATGCGGAAACCGGCGTCACCATCATGCAGATGGACGCGGGCCTGGACACCGGCGACATGCTGCTGGAAGAGCGCCAGCCCATCGCGCCCGACGACACCACGGCCAGCTTGCACGACAAGCTGGCGGCGCTGGGCGGCCGGCTGATCGTCGAGGCGCTGGAACTCGCGGCCTGCGGCGGCTTCCAGCCGGTCAAGCAGCCCGAACAGGGCGTGACCTACGCCCACAAGATCGAGAAGGCGGAAGCGGCCGTGGACTGGTCGCTGCCGGCCGACGCCATCGAGCGCCGCATCCGCGCTTTCGATCCTTTCCCGGGCGCCGCCGGCCAGTTGCGCGGCGAGACCGTCAAGCTGTGGAAGGCCCGCGCGGTGATGCGCGGGCGCGGCAGCGTGGAGCCGGGTACCATCGTCGCGCTCGACGAGCACGGCGTCGGCGTGGCCTGCGGGGAAGGCCGGCTGGAGCTCACGGAACTGCAGCGCCCCGGCGGCAAGCGCCTGGCCGCGGCCGACTTCCTGCGCGGTTTCCCGCTGGAGCCGGGCGAGCGCTTCACGCCCTGATCGATGTTCTTCCTGCCTTCCATCCACCGGCATCCGCAGTTTCGCCAGGGCATGCGCTCGATCGCCTCGGTCGCACCGGGCATCGCCGCCTGGGGCCTGATGACCGGCGTGGCCATGGTCCGCTCCGGCATGAGCGTGACCGAAGCCGTCGCCATGACCATGCTGGTGTACGCGGGAAGTTCGCAGCTGGCCGCCATCCCGCTGATCGTGGCCGGCGCGCCGGCCTGGGTGATCTGGGCCACCGGCTTCTGCGTGAACCTCCGCTTCGTCGTGTTCAGCCTGCACCTGCGCGACTACCTGATGCACCTGCCGCGCTGGCGGCGGCTCATCAACGGCTTCCTGACCGCGGACATGACCTATGCGGTCTTCACCCGCCAGTTTCCCGAGCCCGCGACCGACGCTGAAGGCCGGCTGGCCCAGGAAGCCAACCTGGCGGGCAGCTATTTCCTGACCTGGACAGCCTGGTGCGGCGCCAGCCTGGTCGGCGTCGGCCTGGGCAACCTGATCCCCAGCGCCTGGGGGCTGGGCTTTGCCGGCGTGCTGTGCCTGCTGGGCGTGCTGTGTTCGCTGGCCAACACGCCGCTGCGCCTGCTGGCGCTGGTGGTCGCCGGCGTGGCCGCGGTGGCCGCTTATGCCTTGCCGCTGAAGCTGAACATCATCACGGCCATCGCGGTGGCGGTGATTGCCTGCTTCTGGCTTGAAGGGCGCATGCCCAAGTCGCTCAAGGAGCAGGCGGCGTGAGCCCCGCACGGCCGCCCGAAGGGGCGCGCACCGGAGTGCGTAGCACGGAGGTGCTCCTGTGACTCCTGGAGAAACCGATCCCTGGACCCTGTTCGTCATCTTCGGCCTGGCGGCCGTGACGGTGATCGCACGCTGCTTCTTCTTCATCCTGGACCGGCCCTGGGCCCTGCCGAACTGGGCGCACCGGGCGCTGCACTACGCGCCGGTGGCCGCGCTGGCGGCGGTCGTCGTGCCTGAAGTGGTGATGAGCAACGGCCAGCTGGTAGCGACCTGGCAGGACGCGCGGCTGTACGCAGCCGCTGCCGGCGCCCTGTTGTTCTACTGGCGCCGCAGCGTGCTGCTGACCTTGATCGGCGGCATGGCTGTGTATCTTCCGTTGCATCTCGGCCTCGGCTGGTAGCCGGTTTCCTAGAATGGATGGTTTCGCCCCTAACGAAACGCCTCCATGAAAGTCCTGCGCTTCTCCGACCTGTGCGACCAAGGCCTGGCCCGCGGCCGCCGCGTGTTCATCCGCGCCGACCTGAACGTCCCGCTGGACGATGCCGGCAACATCACCGAGGACACCCGCATCCGGGCCTCGGTGCCCTGCATCCAGATGGCGCTGGCCGGCGGCGCGGCGGTGCTGGTCACTTCGCACCTGGGCCGCCCGACCGAAGGCCAGTTCAAGCCGGAAGATTCGCTGGCGCCGGTGGCCAAGCGCCTGCAGGACCTGCTGGGCCGCCCCGTCACGCTGAAGCAGGACTGGGTGGATGGCGTCGACGTGCAGCAGGGCGAAGTCGTGCTGCTGGAAAACTGCCGCCTGAACAAGGGCGAGAAGAAGAACGACCCGGCGCTGGCGCAGAAGATGGCCGCCCTGTGCGACATCTTCGTCCATGACGCCTTCGGCACGGCGCACCGCGCCGAAGCCTCCACCTACGGCATCGCGCAGTACGCCAGGACGGCCTGCGCCGGCCCGCTGCTGGCCGCCGAGATCGATGCCATCACCAAGGCACTGGCCAATCCGAAGCGGCCCCTGGTGGCCATCGTTGCCGGCTCCAAGGTGTCGACCAAGCTCACGATCCTGAGGTCGCTGGCGGACAAGGTCGACCAGCTGGTGGTCGGCGGCGGCATCGCCAACACCTTCATGCTGGCCGCCGGCCTGCCGATCGGCAAGTCGCTGGCCGAGGCCGACCTGGTGGAGGACGCCCGCGCCGTGATCGCCGCGATGAAGGCGCGCGGCGCCGAGGTGCCGATCCCGACCGACGTGGTCGTGGCCAAGGCCTTCGCGGCCGACGCGCCGGCGACGGTCAAGGCGGCCCAGGACGTGGCGCCCGACGACCTGATCCTGGACATCGGCCCGCAGACGGCGCAGAAGCTGGCGCAGCAGCTGGGGGCGGCCGGCACCATCGTCTGGAACGGCCCGGTGGGCGTGTTCGAGTTCGACGCCTTCGCCCACGGTACCGAGACGATCGCGCGCGCGATCGCCGCGTCCGACGCCTTCAGCATCGCCGGCGGCGGCGACACCCTGGCCGCGATCGCCAAGTACGGCATCGAGCAGGACATCGGCTACATCTCCACCGGCGGTGGCGCCTTCCTCGAAGTGCTGGAGGGCAAGACCCTGCCGGCCTTCGAGATCCTGGCCAAGCGCGCGAACGGCTGACGTCTCCTGGTGGCGAACCCCCGGCCCGAGCAAGACCAGGCAGCGGCGCCCGCGATGGCGCTGCTGGCGCAGCTGCCGGGCCAGGTGGCCGTGGTCGACGCCAGCGGCCGCATCCTGGCCGTGAACGCGGGCTGGCAGCGCTTCGCTGCCGAAACCAGCCTGCCGCCCTCACGCGCCGACGGTTTCGAGCACCTGGCCCTGTGCGAGGCCGCGCATGGCGCCAATGCGGCCGAAGCGCTGGCGGCCGGCGCCGGATTCCGCGCGGTGCTGGCGGGACACAGCCGCGAGTACACGGTCGATTTCCAGTCACCCGCGCCAAGCACGCGCCGCTGGTTCCGACTGCAGGCGGTGCCGGTGGACTGGAACGGCGGACCCGCCGCCTTGTTGATGCACACCGAGATCACGGCGCTGCGGCAGGCGCGCGACGAGGTGTTGCGCCTCAACGCCAACCTCGAACGCCGCGTGCAGCGCCGCACGCGCCAGCTGGAAAACGCCAACCGCGAGCTGGAGGCCTTCTCCTATTCGGTGTCGCATGACCTGAAGGCGCCGCTGGCCGCCATCGACGGCTTCACGCAGGCGCTGCAGGAGCGGCTGCAGGGCCGGCTCGACCCGCGCGAAGCCGGCTACCTGGAGCGCGTGCGGGCCGGTGCCGGCAGCATGTTCACGCTGATCGACGCCATGCTGGCGCTGCACCAGGTGGCGCGTTCGGCACCGCTGCGCCGCGCCGACGTCGACGTGTCGCAGCTGGCGCGCGGCGTGCTGGATGAACTGCGCGCCGGCGACCCGGACCGCCTGGCCGAAGTGGAGGTCGAGCCGGCCATCCATATGCAGTGCGATGCGGCCCTGATGGCCATCGTGCTGCGCAACCTGCTGGGCAACGCCTGGAAGTTCTCCACCGGCAAGCCGCTGGTGCACGTCGCGGTGGCGCAGGACTGGGGCGGGCCGGCCGGCGCCACCACGCTCAGGATCGAGGACCACGGCGCCGGCTTCGACCCGCAGCATGCGGCCCGCCTGTTCATGCCTTTCCAGCGCCTGCACCACTCGAGCGAGTTCCCTGGCACGGGCATCGGCCTGGCCACGGTGCAGCGCATCGTGCAGCGGCACGGTGGCAGCGTGCGCGCCGAAGGCCGTCCCGGCGCCGGTGCGACCTTCTGGGTCACCTTGCCCGACGCGCAGGGCTTCGATTCCTCGCGCGAGTATTGAAGCCTCAGGCCGCGGCGAGCGAGGTCGGCCGGCCGCGGTAGTCGGTCCAGCACTGGCGGGCGAAGTCGTACAGCTTGCAGCGCCGCGCGGTGGAGAAGTACCACTTCCACGAGAAGCGCTGGATGATGATGCGGCCGGGCAGCATCTGTTCCAGCCTGGCCTGCGCCTGCTTCAGCCGGTACAGCGGGATCGTCATGTCCACGTGGTGCGCCGTGTGTTCCATGATGTTGTGCAGCACGGTGCCGACCGCCAGCGGGAAGGTCAGGTGCACGGTGGTCGACACGAAAGGCTGCGCCCGTGACCACTCGCCGCGCTCGGCGTGCCACTGCACTTCCACGTGCGTGTGGTGCACGTAGACGACGAAGCCGATCATCGCGCACCAGAACACGAAGGGCACGACGAAGCCATAGGCAAGCAGCGGCAGGAGCGGCTGCGCCGTCGCGGCGGCCACGACGGCCAGCGCGGCCAGCCACAGCAGCGCGAAGCCGCTCACCAGCAGGTTGTCCAGCACGAACACGCGGCGGCGTGTGGGCATGTGGCGGCGGTTCGGGAAGAACATGCGCTTCCACCAGATCTCCACCATGTAGTACAGGCCGGGCGCCCAGCCGCTGCGGTAGATGCGATCGAGCAGGCGCTGGCGCGGCGTGAGCGCGGCGAACTCCTGCGGCGTGTAGGGCGCCCACACGAAATCGAAACCCTTCAGGTTCGTATAGCCGTGGTGTACCACGTTGTGCCCCACGTCCCACAGGCTGTAGGGCGTGAAGGAAGGCAGGAAGGCGATGCGGCCCAGCCAATGGTTGAGGCGGCGGTTCGGCGTGAGGCTGTGGTGGCAGGCGTCGTGGCCGATGATGAAGAGCCGGCCGATGACGAATCCGGCGGCGAGGCCGCAAAACAGCTTTGCCCACCAGGCATCGAATGCGGCGACGCCGGCCAGCGCCGCGAGCAGCAGCGCGTAGTCGAACAGCAGCAGGAAGATGGGCCAGGCGGTGGTGCGTGCCGAGAGCGGTAGCAGCCACGCCCGGATCTCCTTGCGGTGCGGCATGGGCGCCGCGGCGGGAACGGGGACGAGTGGTTCGGACATGGACCTTCGATGCTAGGCCGGCTCCACGCTCGGGTTGCTGATGCGCGTCAAGCATTGGTTTGGTAACGCGCCCGTAACGGCTTCCGTGCAAGAATCCGAAACTAAATTACAAGGAACGCTATTCCATGGCCCGTCGCGCCACCAAGATCGTCGCAACCCTCGGCCCCGCTTCCAGCGACCCCGCCGTCCTCGAGCGGATGATCCGCGCCGGCGTCAACGTGGTGCGCCTGAACTTCAGCCACGGCACGGCACAGGACCACATCGACCGCGCGCGCCTGGTGCGCGAGGCCGGCCAGGCCGCAGGCCGCGAAGTGGCCATCATGGCGGACCTGCAGGGCCCGAAGATCCGCGTCGGCAAGTTCGCCGAAGGCAAGGTGATGCTGGAGCCGGGCGCGAAGTTCGTGCTGGACGCGTCGCGCACCGAGCCGGGCGACGTCAACGGCGTCGGCCTCGACTACAAGGAGCTGCCGCGCGACGTGAAGTCTGGCGACCACCTGCTGCTGAACGACGGCCTGATCGTGCTGGTGGTCGATGGCGTCAAGGGCGACCAGATCCGGACCACCGTCAAGCTCGGTGGCGTGCTGTCCAACAACAAGGGCATCAACAAGCAGGGCGGCGGCCTCACGGCGCCGGCGCTGACGGCCAAGGACATGGAGGACATCCGCACCGCGATGAGCTTCCAGGCCGACTACGTGGCGGTGAGCTTCCCCAAGAACGCCACCGACATGGAAATGGCGCGCCAGCTGTGCAACGTGGCGGCCGCGGAGTTCCGCCATAAGCCGGCGCTGATCGCGAAGATCGAGCGCGCCGAAGCGATCCCCAATCTCGAAGCGATCCTGAAGGCCAGCGACGGCATCATGGTGGCCCGTGGCGACCTCGCCGTCGAAGTCGGCAACGCCGCGGTGCCGGCGCTGCAGAAGCGCATGATCCGGATGGCGCGCGAGCATGACCGCGTGGTGATCACCGCCACGCAGATGATGGAGTCGATGATCACGGCGCCGGTGCCGACGCGCGCCGAGGTCAGCGACGTCGCCAACGCGGTGCTCGATGGCACCGACGCCGTCATGACCAGCGCCGAGACGGCGACCGGCGCCTATCCGGTGGAAGTGGTGCAGCAGATGGCCGCCATCTGCGCCGAGGCGGAAATGGCCGAAGACGTGAAGCTCGATGCCGACTTCACCGGCATGCACTTCTCGCGCATCGACCAGTCGATCGCCATGGGCGCCCTCTTCACGGCCTACCACCTCGGTTGCAAGGCGATCGTGGCGCTGACCGATTCGGGTTCCACGGCCCTCTGGATGAGCCGGCACCGCATCCACATCCCGATCTACGCGCTCACGCCCAAGCTGGTGACGCAGCGCAAGATGGCCCTGTACCGCAACGTGCGGCCGCTGCTGATGGACCAGAGCGCCGAACGCGACATGGCCCTGGCCGAGGCGGAAGCGCACCTGAAGAAGCGTGGCATCGTGGCGTCGGGCGACATCTACGCCATCACCTGCGGCGAGCCGATGGGCGCGCCGGGTGGCACCAACATGTTGAAGATCTGCCGGGCGGTGTAATCCTCCGGCGGCGCCTCAACCGCTAAAATCCCGGCAGTTACCACGCGGTTACATCGACCGCGCGCACCCTTTCGACCTACAGGAATTGCCATGCCTCTCGTCTCCATGCGCGAACTGCTGGATCATGCCGCCGCCAATGGCTATGGCATCCCGGCCTTCAACGTCAACAACCTCGAGCAGGTCCAGGCCGTCATGGAAGCGGCCAAGGAAACCAACGCGCCGGTGATCCTGCAGGCCAGCGCGGGCGCCCGCAAGTACGCCGGCGAAAGCTTCATCAAGCACCTGATCTCCGCCGCGATCGAGGCCTATCCGCAGATCCCGCTGGTGATGCACCAGGACCACGGGCAGAACCCCGACGTCTGCCAGGGCGCCATCAACCTGGGCTTCTCCTCGGTGATGATGGACGGCTCGCTGGAGGCCGACGGCAAGACCATCGCCAGCTACGACTACAACATCGACGTCACCCGCAAGGTGGTCGACATGGCGCACAAGCTGGGCGTCACCGTCGAAGGCGAACTGGGCTGCCTGGGCTCGCTGGAAACCATGAAGGGCGACAAGGAAGACGGCCACGGCACCGACGCCACGATGACGCGCGAGCAGCTGCTGACCGATCCCGAGCAGGCCGCCGACTTCGTCAAGCGCACGCAGCTGGACGCGCTGGCCATCGCCATCGGCACCAGCCACGGCGCCTACAAGTTCACCCGCAAGCCCACCGGCGACATCCTGGCGATCGACCGCATCAAGGAAATCCACCGCCGCATCCCCAACACGCACCTGGTGATGCACGGCTCCTCCTCCGTGCCGCAGGACCTGCTGGCCATCATCCGCCAGTACGGCGGCAACATGAAGGAAACCTACGGCGTGCCGGTCGAGGAGATCCAGCACGCCATCAAGTTCGGCGTGCGCAAGATCAACATCGACACCGACATCCGCCTGGCGATGACGGGCGCGGCGCGCAAGTTCCTGGCCGAGAACCCCGAGAAGTTCGACATGCGCGAGTGGATGAAGCCCGCGCGCGAGGCGGCCAAGCAGATCTGCAAGCAGCGCTACATCGAGTTCGGCTGCGAAGGCCAGGCCGGCAAGATCAAGGGCGAAACCCTGCAGGTCGTGGCGGCCAAGTACTCCAAGGGCGAGCTGGCGCAAGTCGTCAACTGACCCCAGCCTGAGATAATCGGCGACGGCCCGTGGCTCCCACGGGCCGTCTTGCCTTTTGGGAACACCTGCAATGGCCACCGCCCTCCACACCTCCAACATCACCTCGCTGCCCCTGCTGGCCCGCGGCAAGGTGCGCGACAACTATGCGGTCGGAACCGACCGCATCCTGATGGTGGCGAGCGACCGCCTCTCGGCCTTCGACGTGATCATGGGCGAGCCCATTCCCGGCAAGGGCGAGATCCTGACCCGGATGGCGCTGTTCTGGTTCGCCCGGCTGGGCCACGTCTGCCCCAACCACCTGACCGGCGCGGCGCCCGAAAGCGTGGTGACGCCGGCCGAAGTGGCGCAGGTGAAGGGTCGCTCCATGCTGGTCAAGCGCCTGCAGCCCATCATGGTGGAAGCCGTGGTGCGCGGCTACCTGGCGGGCAGCGGCTGGAAGGAATACCAGGAGTCGCAGTCGGTCTGCGGCGTCACGTTGCCGGCCGGCCTGCGCAATGCGGGCAAGCTGCCGCAGCCGATCTTCACGCCGGCGGCCAAGGCCACCAGCGGCCACGACGAGAACGTCTCCTTCGAGCGCGTGGTGGAGATGATCGGCCCCGACCTGGCCGAGAAGATCCGCGCCACCAGCATCCGCATCTACCAGGAAGCGGCGGACTTCGCGCTGACCAAGGGCCTGATCATTGCCGACACCAAGTTCGAGTTCGGCCTCGATGAAAAGGGCGAGCTGGTGCTGATGGACGAGGTGCTGACGCCCGATTCCTCGCGCTACTGGCCGGTGGAAGGCTACGAAGCGGCCTACGCCAAGGGCGAGAACCCGCCCAGCTACGACAAGCAGTTCGTGCGCGACTGGCTGGAAAGCGTGCGCATCGACGGCCACCCCTGGGACAAGACGCCGCCCGCGCCGCGCCTGCCCAAGGAAGTGATCGAGAAGACGGCGGCGAAGTACCGCGAGGCGCTGGAGCGCCTCACCGGTTAACTCAGCACCACGCTCGACAGCCGCCGGCGGTAGCTCGCCACCATCGGGTCGTCGGGCGGGATCTGGCCTTCGGCGACCTTGGGCCGGGGCTGCTCGATGATCTCCAGGATCGCAATGTAGGTCTTGCGCGCCAGGTCCTCGTTCCAGGCCTTGTCGCGCATCAGGATCTCCAGCAGCTCGTCCATCGCGGCCGTCCATTGCTGCTGTGCCAGCAGCAGCCGGGCCTTGTCGAAGCGGGCCTGGAAGTCGCGCTTGTTGGCGGCGATCCTGGCGTCCAGTTCGGCGGCCGGGGGATTGCCGGCCTGGAAAGCCAGGGCGTCCAGCCAGCGCGCCAGCGCGTCCAGGCGGCGCACCAGCCCGGTCTTGTTGGCCACCGGCTCGAAGGCGCGGCGGGCGTCCGCCTCGCGGCCGGCCAGCAGCAGGGCCTTCACGTAGTCGAAGCGGGCGTCGTCGTTGGCCGGGTCGGTGGCCACGGCGTGCTGCAGCTTTTCCAGCTGGGCGGCCGGGTCGTCGCTTTCCGGGTCCTCGGCGGGCAGCTCTTCTTCCTCTTCCTCGGCCGCCAGCGCCTGGACGTGCTTGTCGAGGAATTCGCGCACCTGGCCCTCGGGCAGCGCGCCCATGAAGCCGTCCACCGGCTGGCCGTTCTTCAGCAGGACCACCGTCGGGATGCTGCGGATACCGAAGGCCTGGGCCAGCTGCTGCTCCTCGTCGGAGTTGATCTTGACCAGCTTGAAGCCGCCGCCATAGGCGGTTTCCAGCTTTTCCAGGATCGGGCCGATGGCCTTGCAGGGCCCGCACCACGGCGCCCAGAAGTCCACCAGCACCGGCTGGCTCATGGAGGCGGCGATCACCTCCTGCTCGAAGTTCTCGATGGTGACGTCGATCATTCCGGTTCGCTCTCGTTCAATTCGTAAAATCAGGGGATGAGCAGCAAAGTGTCCATTGGTGTGGTGATGGGTTCCAGCAGCGACTGGGACACCATGCAGCATGCGGTCCAGATTCTCCAGGAATTCGGCATCGCGCATGAAGCGAAGGTGGTTTCGGCGCACCGCATGCCCGACGACATGTTCGCCTATGCCGAGGCGGCGGCCGGCCGCGGGCTCAAGGCGATCATTGCCGGCGCCGGTGGCGCCGCCCACCTGCCCGGCATGCTGGCGGCCAAGACCACGGTGCCCGTGCTGGGCGTGCCGGTGGCCAGCCGCCACCTGCAGGGCGTGGATTCGCTGCACAGCATCGTGCAGATGCCCAAGGGCATCCCGGTCGCGACCTTCGCCATCGGCACCGCCGGCGCGGCCAATGCGGCCCTGTTCGCCGTGGCCATGCTGGCCAACGAAGACCCGAAGCTGCGCGCGCAGCTGGAGGCCTTCCGCATCCGCCAGACCGAGGCCGCGCGCGCCATGACCCTGCCCCCGAAAGAAATGCCATGACGGTTTTGCTGCCGGGTGCGACCCTGGGCGTGATGGGTGGCGGCCAATTGGGCCGCATGTTCGTGCACGCCGCCCAGCGCATGGGCTATTTCACCGCGGTGCTGGACCCGGATGCGTCCAGCCCCGCCGGCCGCGTCAGCCACCATCACGTGCAGGCGGATTACCTCGACGAGGCCGGCCTCGCCAAGCTGGCCAGCCAGGCCGACGCGATCACCACCGAATTCGAGAACGTGCCGGCGCAGGCGCTGGCCCGCCTGGCCGCGCAGCGCTTCGTTGCGCCCGCCGCCGCGGCGGTGGCGATCGCGCAGGACCGCGCGCTGGAAAAAGAGCACTTCACCCGCTGCGGCGTGCCCTGCGCCCCGAACGCGGTGGTGAACGACGAACAGGATCTCGCCCGCATTGGCGACGACCTGTTGCCCGGCATCCTCAAGACCGCCCGCCTCGGCTACGACGGCAAGGGCCAGGTGCGGGTGCGCACGCGCGAGGAGCTGCGCGCGGCCTGGGACGGCCTCAAGCGCGCGCCCTGCGTGCTCGAAAAGATGCTGCCGCTGGCCTTCGAGTGCTCGGTGGTGGTGGCGCGCGGGCGCGATGGCGCCATCGTGCATTTGCCGGTGCAGCACAACCTGCACCGCGACGGCATCCTCGCGGTGACCGAGGTCTACGCTGGCAACGTGGCGCCGGACCAGGCGCAGCGCGCGATCGAAGCCACGAAGGCCATCGCCGCCGGCCTGCAGTACGTCGGCGTGCTGTGCGTGGAGTTCTTCGGCCTGGAAGACGGCTCGCTGGTGGTCAACGAGATGGCCCCGCGGCCGCACAACAGCGGCCACTGGAGCATCGAGGGGGCGGACGTCTCGCAGTTCGAGCTGCAGGTGCGCACGCTCGCCGGGCTGCCGCTCACGCAGCCGCGGCAGCACAGTCCTTCCATCATGCTGAACCTGCTGGGCGACCTCTGGTTCGCACGCGGCGCGGAAGCGGTCACGCCCGACTGGGCCGCCGTGCTGGCGCTGCCTGGCACGCACCTGCACCTTTACGGCAAGACCGAGGCCCGCAAGGGCCGCAAGATGGGCCACCTCACGCTCACCGGCCCCAGCGTGGAAGCCGTGCGCGCCGCCGCGAGGCAGGCCTGCGCCCTGCTGGGCCTGCCGGGGTTCTGAGCATGATCGTCGACGGCCACGCGGAATCCTCGATCCAACAGGCGGCGCAGGTGCTGGCCGCCGGCGGCCAGGTCGCCTTCCCCACCGAGACGGTCTACGGCCTCGGCGCCAACGCGGGTGACGACGGCGCGGTAGCGGGCATTTTCGCCGCCAAGGGCCGGCCCAGCGACCACCCGCTGATCGTGCACGTGCCGGATGCAGCGACGGCCTCGCGCTTTGCGGCGCAGGTGCCGCCGGTGGCGCAGAAGCTGATGGCCGCCTTCTGGCCCGGCCCGCTGACCCTGATCCTGCCGCGCCGCCCCGAGATGGGCGCGGCGTCGGCCGGCGGCCAGGCCACCATCGGCCTGCGTTGCCCGGCCCACCCGGTGGCGCATGCGCTGCTGCTGGCCTGTGCGCAGGCCAACCCGCCGGTGCTGGGGCTGGCCGCGCCAAGCGCCAACCGCTTCGGCCGGGTCAGCCCGACGACCGCGCAGCACGTCGCCGGCGAGTTCCCGCCGGACCTGCTGGTGCTGGATGGCGGCGCCACGCCGGTGGGCATCGAATCTGCCATCGTCGACTGCACCCGGGGCGCCCCGGTGCTGCTGCGCCCGGGCACGCTGACGCGCGAGCAGATCGAGGCGGCCTGCGGCGAGCGCGTGCGCCTGCCGCACGAGATGGACAGCGCCGCGCCGCGCGCTTCCGGCACGCTGGAGTCGCACTACGCGCCCAATGCCAAGGTGCGCCTGATGGACGCGCGCAGCCTGCAGACGGCGCTGGACGTGCTGGGCGACGACGCCAAGGCCGTCGCGGTATACGCCCGCAGCGTGCAGCGCGCCCGCGGTGCGCGCCTGCGCCGCATGCCGGACGATCCGGCCGAGACCGCCCGCCAGCTGTTCGCGGTGCTGCGCGAGTTCGACGCTGCCGGCGTCAAGCTGATCTGGGTGGAAACACCGCCCGACACCCCCGAATGGGAAGGCGTGCGCGACCGCCTCCGTCGGGCCGCCGCGGGCTGATACCGATCGTTTACACGGGGGTCGTTACACTCCCGGCTTCCCCTCTGGAAAGAAGCTTCACATGGCAACCAAGTTGTTGCGCCGAGCCCTGCTGCTGGTGGCAGCGGCCTCGGCCCTGGTGCTCGCGGCCTGCGGCGGCGGCACCGTCGATTCCAAGTTCACGCCGGACCGCATCGTGGTGTTCGGCGACGCGGTGGCCGACCTCGGCCAGAACGGCGCCCGCTACACGGTCAACGACGGCTCGGTGAACAACTGGACCACCGTCATCGCCAACAACTACGGTCGCGCGCTGGCAGCTTCGGTGAACGGCGGCCTTTCCTACGCGATCGGCAATGCCCGCGTGACGCAGACCCCGGACGCCGCCGGCAACGCCGCCACGCCGACGGTGGCGCAGCAGGTCAGCACCTTCCTGGCCAGCCACGGCTCCGGCTCCACCGACTTGGTGATCTTCAACGGCGGCACCTCCGACGTCATCGTGCAGACCAAGGCCGTGCTGGACGGCACCATCACCCAGGCGCAGGCCATGGCCAACCTGGACCAGGCGGGCCACGACCTGTCCGACCAGGTGCGCCGCGTGCTGGCTGCCGGCGCCACCCACGTGGTGGTGGTGGGGCCCTACAACATGGGCCGTTCCGTGTGGGCGCAGATCGCCACCAGCACGTCGCTGATGGAACAGCTCTCGCTGCAGTTCAACAACCGCCTGCTGGTGAACATGGTGGACCTGGGCGACCGCGTGCTGTACGTGGATGCCGCGTTCTACTTCAACCTGGTGACCTCGTCGCCGAGCAGCTACAGCTTCAACAACGTCTCGGGCGCCGTCTGCAACTCGGTCGACGCGGGCCCCGGCATCGGGACCGGCCTGGGCCGGATCAATTCCAACCTGTGCACGACGTCGACCCTGATCGCGACGGACTACAACCACTACGTGTTCGCGGACCTGGTCTACATGACGCCGCAGAGCCAGTCGCTGTTCGGCGACTACGCCTTGAGCCGCATCCACGACCGTTGGTGATCCTTAGGGTGCGCAGCTTGCTGCGCACCTGTGCTCAAGGCAGGCGCGCGGTCCAATCCACCAGCGCCTGCACCGCCGGCCGCAGCTGCGCGGCCCGTGGGTGGTTGGCCACCGCCACCAGGATGTAGCGCCGGCCCTGCGGGCCGTGCACGTAGCCCGCATAGGCGGACACGTCGTTCAGGCTGCCGGTCTTCAGGTGGGCCAGGCCGACGTTCTGGCGCACGCGCCGCAGCGTGCCGTCCAGGCCCAGCGCCGGCAGCGAGGCGACGAAATCCGGCATCAGCGGCGAAGCCCAGGCCGCCTGCAGCAGCTGCCCCAGCTGGCGCGGCGTGATGCTCTCCATGCGCGACAGCCCCGAGCCATTCTCGGTCACCGGCGGCTCGCCGCCGAAACGCTCCCGCCACCAGCCGCGCAGCACCTCGCGCGAGCCTTCCCAGGTGCCGGTGCCCTTGTCGCGCAGGCTCAGCGTCAGGAACACCTGCTGCGCCATCACGTTGTTGCTGTACTTGTTGATGTCGCGGATCACCTCCGCCAGCGGCGGTGAAGCGAATTCGAAAGCGGGCTGCAGGCCCGCCGGGACCCGGCCATCGCGCACCTGCCCGGCCAGTTCGCCACCGATCTCGCGCCATTGCGCGGCAATCACGCGCGGCGTGTAGGCGGCCGGGTCGGGATACGCCAGCTGCCAGGTCTTCTCGCCACACGCGGCCGGGAAGCTGCCGGCGAAGCGGATGCGCTCCGGCTTGGAAAAGTCGGCCCGCAGCGGCGTGATCCAGTCGCCGCATTCGCCGCGCGCCAGCGGCACGCTCGCGGGCCATTGCACGCCGGCCAGGTGCGGCTCCACGCTGATGCGCGCCTGCTGGCCCTGCGGCGTGATCGTGATGGCGACCGACTTGAAGTTGACCAGCAGCGCCTCGGGCGCGGCGTTGTAGGGCCGCAGCGGCTGGCCGTCGAAGGCGGCCGGGTCCTGCGGCGGCAGCGCGAAGGCGCTGCGATCCAGCACGATGTCGCCGGCAATCCGGTGGATGCCCAGGTCCTGCACGCGTTTGAGCAGCAGCCACAGGCGTTCCATCACCAGCTTGGGGTCGCCCTGGCCGCGGATGTAGACATTGCCCTGCAGCACGCCGTCGCGCACCGGCCCTTCCACGTAGACCGGCGTGCTCCAGGTGGCGGTGGGACCGAGCAGTTCCAGGGCGCCGTAGGTGGTGACCAGCTTGGCGACGGAAGCGGGGTTGACTGCCGTATCGGCACGCCAGGCGACGCGGGGCGGGCCGCCTTCGGCCGGTAGCACCAGCACCGAGACGGCGTCGCGCGGCAGTTGGGCGCTGTCCAGCGCCTGCTCGACTTCCGGGGGCAGGCCCTGCGCGGCGGCCGCGAGGGCGGCGAGCACGGCCACCGAGGCCACGAAATTGCGGGCAAGGCGGCACGACAAAGGCATGCGGCCCATTATGGTGCTCCCTCCCCGGGATAATGGCGGCTCCCGTGAAACTGCTTGCCTTCGACACCAGCACCGAGCTGCTCTCCATCGCCCTCCAGCCCGGCGCCGGCCAGCCGGTGCTGGCGCACGCGGGCGCGGGCGGCGCGCAGGCTTCCGCCAGCCTGATCCCCGCCATCGAGCGCCTGCTCGCCCAGGCGGGGCTCGCGCTGCGCGAGCTGGATGCCATCACTTTCGGCCGCGGCCCAGGTTCCTTCACGGGCTTGCGCACGGCTTGTGCCGTGGCGCAGGGCCTGGCCTTCGGCGCCGGCCGGCCGGTGCTGCCCATCGACACCCTGCTGGCCGTGGCCGAGGACGCCCACGGACGCACCGGCGCCACCGAGGTGGTCGCCGTGCTCGATGCCCGCATGGGCGAGGTCTACTGGGCCGCGTACCGGCGACACGCATCCGGCGCCTGGACCACCGAGACGGCGCCGCGCCTGTGCCGGCCCGAAGCGGTGGAAGCGCCATCGGGCTGGACCATCGCCGGCAACGTCCCGGCGATGCCCGTGCCCGGCGACGGTCCGCGGGTCGATGCGCTCCCCACCGCCGCGGCCTTGCTGCGGCTGGCGCCGGCCGAGTTGGCCTTGCATCACGCCGGGCGCGCGCAGGACGCGCTTCCGCTCTACATCCGGGACAAAGTGGCGCAAACTACCGAGGAACGCGCCGCCGAGCGCGCCCGCAAGGAGATGGACCGGGGGTCGCGCCCCGGGGTGGTATGAGCGCAGTCTTCAAGACCGTCGAAGCGGGCTTCGAGCCCATGACCGAAGCCCGGCTGGACGAGGTGGTCGCCATCGAGCGGGCCGCCTACGGCCATCCCTGGACGCGCGGCAACTTCGCCGATTCGCTGCGCTCCGGCTACCACGCGCAGCTGCTGTGCGCCGGCGAGCAGCTCCTGGGCTACTTCGTGGCCATGAAGGGCGTCGACGAAGTCCACCTCCTGAACATCACCGTGACGCCGGCGTTCCAGGGCCAGGGCTGGGGCCGGATCATGCTGGACGCGCTGGCCCTGTGGGCGCGTGCTGAAGGCGCACAGTGGCTGTGGCTGGAAGTGCGCACCAGCAACGCGCGCGCGCAGCAGGTGTACCAGCGCTATGGCTACCGGCGAGTGGGCGAGCGCAAGAACTACTACCCGGCCGAGGATGGGCGCGAGGACGCCATCGTCATGAGCTACAAGCTATGAGCCTGGACCTCGACGAACGCCAGCGGGCGATGCTGGCTGAAATGGGCGTGCGGGTGTTCTGGCCCGCCGCGCGCGAAGAAGAGGCCATCCTCGAGGCGCTGCCCGCTGACGAACCCGTAGTGGCGCGCGCTGCGCCTGCGCCTGCGCCCGCCCCGGCACCGGTCGCCGCGCCCCCGGTCGCGCGTCCGGTCGCCCCGCCCGTGGTGGCGGCCCCGGTTGTCGCGCGGGCCGAAGGCCGCCTGCGCATCCCCGGCATCGAAGTGATGGAGTGGGACGCCCTGCAGCAGGCCGTGGCCAGCTGCGAGGCCTGCAAGCTGTGCGAAGGCCGCCGCAACACCGTGTTCGGCGTCGGCGACCAGCAGGCCGACTGGCTGGTTGTTGGCGAGGCCCCCGGCGAGAACGAGGACCTGCAGGGCGAACCCTTCGTCGGCCAGGCCGGCAAGCTCCTGGACAACATGCTGGCGGCGCTGGGCCTGAACCGGCGCGAGCGCGTCTACATCGCGAACGTGCTGAAGTGCCGCCCACCCGGCAACCGCAACCCGGAGCCGGAAGAAGTGGCGCAGTGCGAGCCCTTCCTGCGCCGGCAGGTGGAACTGCTGCAGCCGAAGATCATCCTGGCGATGGGGCGCTTCGCGGTGCAGACATTGCTGCAGACGAACGAACCGATCGGCCGCCTGCGCGGGCGCGTCCACCAGTACAACGGCGTGCCGGTGGTGGTGACCTACCACCCGGCCTACCTGCTGCGCAACCTGCCGGACAAGGCCAAGGCCTGGGCCGACCTGTGCCTGGCGCAGGCCGTGCTGCGCGAGCGCAGCTGAGGATCAGGCCAGCTTCGGCGTGAAAGCGTGCGGCGCCAGGGTGCGCGCCGCGTAATCGATGCCGCTGAAGGCCGCGTAATCGGCCACGCTGCGCTGGCAGCCCAGTCCGTAGGCTCCCAGCGGCTCGCCCGCCACCAAGGCGGCCAGCCGGTCGCGTGAACGCTGCTCGCGCGCCCACCAGGGCTCGCTGCGCAGCGCCTCGTGCGCGGCGTCCCAGTGCAGCGGACGCGGCGGCGCGCCGGACTGCGCATCGTTGTACAGGTGGCGGATCGGCAGCCGTGGCATGTGGAACAGGTCCCAGCCATGCGTGTAGAGCCGCAAGGCGAGCGCTTGCTCCTCGCCGTGGAAGTAGAACCAGGGATCGTAGGGGAAGGCTTGCGCAAAGCGCCCCGGCGCGAACAGGCAGCCGGCGCCCAGGTGGAAGGCAGGCAGCGGCGCCTCACCGTCCACGGGATGGGCCTCGAACGACAGCACCGGGTGGTCCGCCTCGAAGGCGACGCCCGGCTTCAGCACGTGGGCCAGCACGCCCCCGCCCGGCCCGCGCAGCACCGGCCGGCCGGCTTCGAAGGCAAAAGCCGGCGGGTAGGAGGAAATCACGATCCCGCGCTCCGGCGCGCCGAGCGCGCGCGCCTGTTCGACCAGCTTCTCGTCCCAGCCCGCTTCGAAATCCATGTGCGAGTCGAGCTGCAGGAACCAGTCCTCGCCGTCGTACAGCGACAACGCGATGGCGCGCGCCCAGCACGGGCCGCGCGCCTGCAGTGCGTCGATGCGCACTTCGCTGACGCGCGTTGCGGGCGGTTGCGATGCCGCCTCCATGCCAGGCAGCGCCTGGTCGACGATGCCGAAATGCAGGCCGTCCGGATGGCGCGCCGTTTCCACCGCCCGCTGCAGCGTGAACGGCAGGACGGGGTCGCAATACGAAGCGATGGAGACGAACAGAGTGCGCACGTTTTCACTGCATGGTAGCAAGCACGCCACGCTCCGGCAGCAGCCAAATGGTGCGCCTCACCCTTTCGGTTCATTGCGACACTTGTAACGCTGTGCTACCTTCGACGGGCAATGGCGCCCGTCGCGATCCCCTCGGTACATTCCGGGTTGCGCGGCGCGCCGCAGAACACCAATCTGACGGGTCACGCCAGTCCGGCCTCGCGAGAGGCGGGTGTGGCCGCAGGAGCATAGAGATGTCCAGGCTTCCCTCCCGTGACGTGCGTGGCGCCGCCCGCGCGGTGGCTCCGACTCCCTTGCTGGCGGGCTTTCCGCCCGCGGCAGCTGCACTCGCAGTCGCCGCTGCTTTCGGCCTGCAGGTCACGCCGGTGCGCGCGCAGCCGGTAGCGCCTCAGGTCATCGCGGGCAAGGCGACCTTCACGAGCAACGGGGCCAACCTGGTCGTCACGACGCAGAACGCGGCGGGCAGCAACCACTCGGCGATCAACTGGCAAAGCTTCTCGGTGCCGGCCGGCAGCACGACGAGCTTCGTGCAGCCCTCGGCCACCAGCACCTCGATCAACCGCGTGCTCGGCTCCGACCCGTCGGCCATCTACGGCACGCTCAGCTCCAACGGCAAGCTGGTGCTGGTGAACCCGGCCGGCATCACCGTGGGCCAGGGCGCGGTGGTGGATACCGCGGGCTTCACGGCATCGACGCTGGGCATGAGCGAGGCAGACGCCATCGTCGGCCGGCTGCGCTTCTCCGCGGGCAGCAGCCCGGGGCCGCTGCTGGTGAACGGCAGCATCGTCGCGCGCGGCGGTGACGTGTTCCTGATCGCGACGCAGGTGCAGACCGGCGCGAATGCAGTGGTCGAAGCCCAGGGTGGCGCCACCGTGCTGGCCGCGGGCCAGAAGGTGGAACTCACGGGCCGCGGGCTGGAAGGCATCCACCTCGAAGTGCAGGCGCCGCAGGACAGCGCGGTGAACCTCGGCACGCTGAAGGGCGACGCCATCGGCATGTTCGCCGGCACGCTGAAGCACAGCGGCCTGGTGCAGGCGCAGGCCGTCAGCACCGAAGGCGGCAAGGTGGTGCTGCGCGCGCTGGGCGACAACGAAGTGACGGGCACCATCACGGCGAAGTCGGCCGATGGCAAGGGCGGCAGCGTGGATGTGCTGGGCGAGAGCGTGGCGCTGCGGGCCGGCGCCAGCATCGATGCGAGCGGCGCCACCGGTGGCGGCCAGGTCCGCGTCGGCGGCGACTACCAGGGCCTCAACGCGGAGGTGCCGAACGCGAAACGGACCTCGGTCGACGCCGGCGCGACGATCCGGGCCGATGCCACGCAGGCCGGCAACGGCGGCCGCGTGATCGTGTGGTCGGACGAAGCGACGCGCATGGACGGCCAGATCTCGGCGCGTGGCGGCGAGCAGGGCGGCAATGGCGGCTTCACGGAGGTCTCGGGCAAGAAGGTCCTGGCCTATACCGGCTTCACCGACCTGCGCGCGCCGCGGGGCAAGGCCGGCCAGCTGCTGCTGGATCCGGAAGACGTCGAGATCGCGCACACCGGCGACACGCCGAATTCCGATCCGAATACCAGCACGCTCTTCGACGGCACGCTGAGCGCCCAGCTGGCCGGCGCCGACGTGCTGGTCACCACGTCCGGCGGCAGCGTGGGGCCCAATGGCGGCCAGATCCACCTGCTGTCGAACGCGGACGTCAATTGGACCGCCGACCACACCCTGGGCCTGCAGGCCGACAAGGGCATCATCCTCGACGGCACCATCTCGGCCAGCGGCGCGGGCAGCGGCCTGAGCATGGTCGCGGCGGACGGCAACATCACCGGCAGCCAGACGATCCAGGTCGGCTCGCTGTTTGCATCCGCGACGCAAGGCGCCAGCGGCAGCGGCGGCCAGGTGGCGCTGAGCGGTTCCAACCGCATCGGCACCATCGCCGGCACGGCGCAGGGCGACAACGCGAGCTTCTCCGTCTTCAACCAGCAGGCGCTCACGGTGGGCAGCGTCAATGGCCCCTACGCGTCCGGTACCGGCATCACGGTCACCTCCGACGGGACGAATCCGGCCGGCCTGGTCAACCTCGTCACCGACGTCGGCCTGCTCAAGGTGGCGGATGGCGCCAACATTTCGGCGGGCAGCGTCAGCCTCACGGCCGCTGCGGGCGACATCCAGATCGGCGCCAGCACCATCGCCGCCAGCACCGGGGACGTGGTGCTGGTCGCGGGCCATGTCAGCGAATCGGGCGGCGGCGGCACGATCACGACGGCCGCCGGCGGCCGCATCGACTTCGCCGGCAACGCCGACATCGAAGCCGACCAGGGCATGCAGCTCGATGGCGCGCTCTGGGGCACCGGCCAGGCCAGTTCCCTGAGCCTCGTGGCCAAGGACGGTGGCATCGTCGGCGGCGGCGTCATCACCACGCCCTTCCTGTTCGCGTCGGCCACCGACAACGGCGGCGGCAACGCCAACGCCGGCAAGGTGCAGCTGACCGGCGCCAACCAGGTGGACACGCTGGCCGGCGTGGCCGGCGGCCAGTTCTCCGAGTTCACCTTCAACAACGCGAAGTCGCTGGCCATTGGCCAGACGCCGGACAACTACGCCTCCGGCAACGGCATCCTGGGCGACAGCGCGACGGTCGTGAAGGTCACGACCACGGGCGCCGGCAGCGACCTCACGGTGGCGGACAACGCGCCGGTCACGGCCGCCAGCATCACGCTGTCGGCGGCGCGCGACCTGAAGGTCGGCGGCACCAGCCTGCAAGCGCACAACGGCGGCCTGAGCCTGCTGGCGGGGCAGGACGTCGCCGTCGCGCCGACCGTGGACTCTGCGAGCACCTCGCTCTTCGGGGACCAGGGGCTGACCATCGATGCCGGCCGCAATGTCACGGTCGCCCCGGGCACCGGGAACGGCTCCACCTCCACCTACCTGAGCTCCAACGACAAGGTGACGATCCACGCGGTCGGCGACATCGCGTTCGGCAACAGCGACACCCGCAACCCGTCGTACGTGAACCTGTACGGGCAGAAGGGCGTCACGGCCGGCGGCGTGGCCGTCACCGCGGACAACGGATCCGTCGATTTCGGTGCCTTCACCAACGTCAACGGCTACCAGTCGCCGATCGACATCACCGCCGGCAACAGCATCCTGGGCAACGGGTCCTTCTCCAGCAACGGCACGCTCGCCGGCTCGATCCACCTGAGCGCCACCAACGGCACGATCTCCTTCAACACGATCAATTCGAGCGGTTCGAGTGGCGTGGTTGGCGGCAACGTCGTGGTGAGCGCGAAGGGCGACGTCACCGGCGGCAGCATCTTCGCCAATGGCGGCTACAGCTATGCCGGCGATGGCGCCGCGGGCGGCCAGGTGGAGGTGGGTTCCAGCGCCGGCAGCATCCGGCTCGATGGCGCCAGCGCCAGCGGCGGCTCGGGCTATGTGTCGATCGGCTCGGGCGCCGGCGGGGCCGGCGGCGGCCTGTGGCTGCATGCGACCGGCAGCGGTGGCACCGTCACGGTGAACGGCGACCTCGTGGCGAACGGCGGCGACGGCCAGCAGGCCAGCGGCGGCGCCGGCGGAACGATCAAGGTCGAAGCGGCCGGCAACATCCAGCTGCAGAACGCCGACGCCAATGGCGGCGCGGCGAACTTCGATGGCACCGGCACGGCGACGTCGGCGATCGGCGGCAAGGGCGGCACGGTCAGCATCGCATCGGCCGGCGGCTCGATCGCCCTCGGCCAGATGAGCACCGACGGCACGAGCATCTCGGTGTACGGCGGCGCCATGGTGCGCGGCGGTTACGGCAATTCGCTGGCGGCGGGCGGTGGTGGCGGCGCCATCGTGCTGAGCGCCGGCGGCAGCGGCGCCAGCATCTTGGTCACGAACTCGCTCGACGCGGGCGGCGCCTCCGCCGGCTCGCAGGGCGGTGACGGCGGGTCCGGCGGCAGCATCACGGTCACTTCCGGCGGCACGGTGAACGTGCTCGGCACGGTGGAAGGTTCCGGCGGCTCGGGCGCGAACGGCGGCAGCGGCGGCAGCGTGACGGTGCAGGGCGACAAGGGCGTGCAGCTGGCCTCGGTCAACGACCCTGGCGCGAACGCCGGGTCGGCGACGGGGACCGGTGGCTCGGGCGGCACCGTGAGGCTCGGGTCCGCGAACGGCGGCGTCACGGTCAATGGCGAGATCTATGCGGAGGGCGCCAGCGGCGGCCTCGCCGGTGGCAACGGTGGCTCGGTGACGATCAGCGCCGCCACGGACATCAGCGTGAGCGGCGCCATCTCGCTCTATGGCGGCGAAGCCATCGGCATCAACGGCACGCCCGACCAGGTCGGCCAGGCGGGCCACGGCGGCCAGGTGAATGCCACGTCGTCCAGCGGCGCGATCACCCTCGGCTCCGTGACGGTGGAAGGCGGCTACGGCGAGTCGCTGGCTGCGGGCGGCGCGGGCGGCTCGATCGTCCTCAACGCCGGCACCAACGTCAACGTCTCGCAATACCTCGAGGCCGGCGGCGGCAGCGGCTCCCAGGCCGATGGCGGCCAGGGCGGCGGAATCCAGGTCACGGCCGGCGGCAACATCAACCTCATCGGCGCCAGCGCCTCCGGCAGCAGCGGCGGCGGCGGTGGCGCGATCACCCTGCTGGCGCAGAACACGGCGGCCGGCCAGGGCAACGTCACCGTCTCCGGTTCGCTGGATGTGTCCGGCGGCAGCGGAGCGAGTGGCAGCGACGGCGGCAGCGTGACGGTGCGAGCCGACAAGGACGTGCACCTCGATACCGTCAACGTGGCGGGCGGTAGCGCATCGGCGGCGACGGGTAGCGGCGGCGCCGGCGGCACCGTGGTGCTGGCCTCCGCGACCGGCGGCGTCACGGTCGACAGCCAGGTCTGGGGCACCGGCGGCAGCGGCTTCAGCGGCGGCAAGGGCGGCTCGCTGACGGTGACCGCCGACAAGGCCATCACGCTGCCTTCGGTCTACCTCTATGGCGGCAACGCCAGCGGGGTGCCCGGCACGGGCGGCGCGGCGGACCAGATCGGCCAGTCCGGCCATGGCGGGCAGCTGAGCGCGACCAGCACGAGCGGCGCGGTTGCTCTGGGCTATACCGACGTCGAGGGCGGCTACGGCTCCTCGCTCGCAGCCGGCGGCGGCGGTGGTTCGATCGTCCTCGACGCGGGCACCACCGTGAGCGCCACGGACAGCTGGTACGCGAATGGCGGCAGCGGCCAGGATGCCAATGGCGGCCAGGGCGGCAGCATCCAGGCCACGGCCGGAGGCGACGCCAACCTGCGCTACCTGTACGCCAGCGGTGGCTACAGCAGCAATTCGACCGCTGCCCTGACGAGCGGCGGCGTCGGCGGCAACATCACGATCAACTCCACGACGGGCAACATCGCCTTCGGGACTTCGGCTGGCAGCCTTTCGGTCTATGGCGGCGCGACCGCCGGCGGCGGGGCGGGCTATGGCAATGCCAACGGCGGCCAGGGCGGCATCATCGCGCTCACCGCCACCGGCACCCCGGGCGGGCAGGTGCTGTCCACGGACGCCCTGCAGGCCGACGGCGGCTACTCCGACAGCGGCATCGCGGGCGGCGGCGGCAGCGTCACGGTCCATGGCCGCACCGACATGATGCTGACCTCGGTGTCCGTGCGCGGCGGCTCGGCCGGGCCGGCCGGCGGCGGCCTCGGCGGCACCATCGACATCAACACGCCTTCGGGCAGCGTCACGGCCAACCAGCTGTCGGCCGACGGCCAGGCCGGCGGCGGCACCATCAGCGTCCTCAGCGGCGGCAACATCACGCTCGGCGGCGCGAGTGTCTCCGGGGACAACTACTCCTCCAGCCTCGGCAGTGCCGGCGGCGGCGCGGGCGGCGCGATCACGCTGCTGGCGCAGAACACGGCGGCCGGCTTCGGCAACATCACCGTCACCGGCACGCTGGACGCGTCCGGCGGGATGGGCGAGAACGGCGGCAACGGTGGCAATGGCGGCAGCGTGACGGTGCAGGCCGACAAGAGCGTGCACCTGGCCTGGGTCAATGTCCCGGGCGGTGGCGCCTCGGTGGCGCCGGGCGCCGGCGGCGCGGCCGGCAGCGTGCTGCTCGCCTCCGCTACCGCGGGCGTCACGGTCGATGGCCAGATCTGGGCGCCGGGCGGCAGCGGCGACACCGGCGGCAAGGGCGGCACGGTGACGATCCAGGCGCCTGGCGACATCTCCGTGGGCGGCGCCTATTCCGGCTACTTCGGCATCGTTGCCGATGGCGGCCACGGCTCCGCGGGCGCCGGCGGCCAGGGCGGCGACGTCGCCCTGAGCTCCAGCGGCGGCAGCCTCGACATCCACGATTCCGCCGGCAGCTACGGCATCACCGCCGCCGGCGGCGACGGTGCACCCGGCGGCATGGGCGGCACCATCACCCTGCAGGCGGCCGTCGACGTCAACGCGGCGAACATCCAGGCCTTCGGCGGCAACGGGGCCCCGGACGGCGCGGCGGGCGGCCAGGGCGGCGCCATCGCGATCACGCTCGGCGGCACCCTGGCGGCGGCCACCACCACCATCGATGCGAGCGGCGGCAACGGCGCGAACGGCAGTGCCACCGTGCCGACCGGCGGCGCGGGCGGCGACGGCGGCACGGTCAGCGTGGTGAAACCTGCCGGCGACCTGTCGCTGGCCAACGTCACGGGGCTCGCCTCCGGTGGCTCCGGCGGCACCGCCAACATGGACGGCACCTCGCTGGGCGGCGCAGGTGGCGCCGGCGGCACGGTCACCATGGAATCCACGCTGGGCTCCCTGGCGCTGGCGGGCGGCAGCCTGTCGTCGAGTGCCGGCTTCTCCGGCGCGAACGGCGACGACGCCACGTCCGGTCCCGACCGCGGCGTCGGCATGACCAACCTTCATGCCGCCGGCGACATGGACCTCACCGGCGACCTGTTCATGTACCGCTCGGGCCTGACGGCGCTGGCGGGCGGCAACCTGGCGGTGAATTCCGCCATCACCACGGCCGGCGGCGCGGTCAAGCTGAGCGCGGGCGATCCCGCCTTCGGCACGGCCAGCAATCCGAGCGCGGTGCTGGACGTCTTCGCGCCGATCGACACCACCTCCTCCGGCAGCTTCGCCGGCGCGCCGGTCAGCCTGGCCGCCACCGGTGCGGTGATGGTCGACGTGTCGGCATCGACGAACCGGCTGCTGGCCTTCGCCGCGACCGACACCAGTTCCAGCGTCACCGGCAGCGTCGTCACCGTGAACGCGCCGCAGGTGGTGGTGTCCTCCACGTCCGCGCTGGTCGGCACCACGGGCGGCGTGCAGGTCACCACCGATTCGCTGCAGCTCGATGGCTCCATCGATGCCGGCACCGGCGTCGCCAGCATCCAGGCGCTGACGCCGACGACGTCCGTGCACCTGGGCGGCACCGACGAGGTCAACACGCTGAACCTGGACGCGGGCGAGCTGTCGCGCATCAACGCGGGCCGGCTGGTGATTGGCGACACCGCCAACACGGGCGGGTTGTCCGTCGACAGCGCCGTCGCCGTCAACCCGCAGCTGGTCCTGCAGACGGGCGGCACGCTGACGCTGAACGGCGTCGTCACCGGCAACTACACCGACGCGACCGCGCCGGCGGGCACGGCCAACTCCATCGTGCTGGCCGCCAACAGCTACAGCGTGGGCGCCAGTGGCGGCCTGGCCATCGACCCGTCCACGCGCTGGCTGGCCTACGTTGCCGGCCCGCTGGCCGGCAACAACTTCGGCACCTTGCAGTCGAACAACCTCGCGCTGTGGGGCCGCACGTACGCCGGCAGCCCGCCGGAAAGCGTGACGGAAACCGGCAACCGCTACCTGTTCGCCTTCCAGCCGACCCTGGCGGTGGACGCGCCCTCGGTCAGCCACGTCTACGACGGCACGACCAACGTCAACCTGCAGGAAAACGTCAGCGGCCTGGTGGACGCCGCGTCCTACGGCAACGTGTTCCTGCAGGACCAGTTCTCCGGCCTCATCGCGGTGCCGGGCCTGACCAAGAACGTCGGCACCTATGCCATCACGCAGGGTGACCTGCAGGCGCCCACCGGCTATGCCTTCAGCTTCACGGGCGGCAACGTCACCATCACGCCGCGCGCGCTGAACGTCAGCGCGGTGGCCGGCGTGAACAAGGTGTACGACGGCACGACCGCGGCGAGCACCGGCGCGTCTACGGACGACCGGATCAGTGGTGACGAGCTCACGGTCGGCGCGACCGGGGCGTTCGCCGACAAGAACGCGGGCACGGCGAAGACGGTCAACCTGAGCAACTTCGCGCTGAGCGGCGCGGATGCGGCCAACTACACGGTGGGCAGCACGCCGACGAGCACCACGGCCGACATCACGCCGCGCGGCCTGAACGTCAGCGCCGTGGCCGGCGTCAACAAGGTCTACGACGGCACGACGGCCGCGAGCGTCGGCGCCGCCACCGACGACCGCATCAGCGGCGACGTGCTGGCGGTCGGTGCCACCGGTGCGTTCGCCGACAAGAACGCGGGCACAGCCAAGACGGTGAGCTTGTCCAACTTCTCGCTGTCCGGCACCGATGCGGGCAACTACGTGCTGGTGAACGCGCCGACCGCGACGCAGGCGGACATCACGCCGCGTGCGCTGACGATCACCTCGATCGCGGCCAACAACAAGGTCTACGACGCGACGACCACGGCAAGCACCGGCGCCGCCACCGACAACCGCATCAGCGGCGACAACTTCGTGGTCAGCGCGGCTGCCAACTTCGCGGACCCGAACGCCGGCACCGGCAAGACGGTCCATCTCGGCGGCGTCACGCTGACGGGCGCGGATGCGCAGAACTACACGGTGCAGAGCGCCCCGGCGACCAGCAAGGCCGACATCACGCCGGCGCCGCTGACGATCCAGGCCAACAACCAGGGCAAGGCGCAGGGCACCGAGTTCACCTTCAACGGCACCGAGTTCAGCGCCACCGGCCTGAAGGGCGGCGACACGGTCGCCAGCGTCTCGCTCGCCAGCGACGGCGCGCCCGCTGCGGCGGCGGTGGGCGCCTACCCGATCTTCGCCACCAACGCGGCCGGCGGCTCGGGCTTCTCGGCCGGCAACTACAGCATCAGCTACCTGAACGGCGCGCTGGCCGTGGCCTCGCCGACGAGCGTGCAGCAGGTGCAGAACCAGGTGGTGACTTTCGCGACGCTGTTCGTCCAGGAAGCGTTCGCGCAGTCCGACCCGAAACCGAAGGGCAAGGACGACATCGTCGTCACCGACCAGTGCCGGCCGTGACGGCCTGAGGCCGCGTCAGAAGCGCGGCAGGTCCGGGTGCGCGAGCCGGCCGCCGCGCACCAGCACCTTGCCGTACTCGGCGCAGCGCGTGAGCGTGGGGATCACCTTGCCGGGGTTCAGCAGGCCCTGCGCGTCGAAGGCCCGCTTGACGCCCAGCATCTGCTCGCGCTCCTCGGCGCTGAACTGCACGCACATGGAGTTCAGCTTCTCGACGCCGACGCCGTGCTCGCCCGTCACCGTGCCGCCCATCGCGACGCTGGTCTCCAGGATGTCGGCGCCGAACAGCTCGCAGCGATGCAGCTGGTCGGGGTCGTTGGCATCGAACAGGATCAGCGGATGCAGGTTGCCGTCGCCGGCGTGGAAGACGTTGGCGCAGCGCAGCGCGTACTTCTTCTCCATCTCCTGGATCGCCAGCAGGATGTCCGCCAGCCGCTTGCGCGGGATGGTGGAGTCCATGCACATGTAGTCGGGGCTGATGCGGCCGGAGGCGGGGAAGGCGTTCTTGCGGCCGCTCCAGAAGCGCAGGCGCTCCGCCTCGTCGCGGCTCACCTGGATCGCGCCGCAGCCGCAGTTGCGCAGCACCGTGCACATGCGCTCGATCTCTTCTTCGACTTCCTCCGGCGTGCCGTCGCTCTCGCACAGCAGGATGGCTTCGGCGTCGAGGTCGTAGCCTGCGTGCACGAAGTCCTCGACGGCCGCGGTCATCGGCTTGTCCATCATCTCCAGGCCGGCCGGGATGATGCCGGCGGCGATCACCGCCGCCACGGCGTCGCCGGCCTTCCGCACGTCGTCGAAGCTGGCCATGATGCAGCGCGCAAGCTGCGGCTTGGGCACCAGCTTGACGGTCACCTCGGTCGTCACCGCCAGCATGCCTTCGCTGCCCACCAGCACGGCCAGCAGGTCGTAGCCGGCGACGTCCAGCGCGTCGCTGCCGAACTCCACCGGCTCGCCCGCGGCGGTGAAACCGCGCACCTTCAGCACGTTGTGCAAGGTCAGGCCGTATTTCAGGCAGTGCACGCCGCCGGAGTTCTCCGCCACGTTGCCGCCGATCGTGCAGGCAATCTGGCTGGATGGATCGGGCGCGTAGTAGAGGCCGTAGCTGGCGGCCGCTTCGCTGATGGCCAGGTTGCGCACGCCGCACTGCACGAGCGCGGTGCGCGACACGGGGTCGACCTTCAGGATGCGGTTGAACTTGGCCAGCGACAAGGTCACGCCTTCCGCATGCGGCATCGCGCCGCCGGACAGGCCGGTGCCGGCGCCGCGCGCCACCACCGGCACGCCCAGGCCGTGGCAGGCCCGCAGCACCGCCTGCACCTGCTGCTCGTCCTCCGGCAGCGCCACCACCAGCGGCCGCTGGCGGTAGGCCGTGAGGCCGTCGCATTCGTAGGGCGTGGTGTCTTCCGGCTGCCAGAGCAGCGCGTCGCGCGGCAGCACCTGCTGCAGCGCGGCCACCACCTGGGCCTGGCGCTCGGCGCGCTGCAGGGGCGGGCGGGAATCGGGGGCGTTCATGCCCGCACTGTAGGGCCGGCGCGGCCGGCCGGGCTGAAGAAATTGCAGGCGCCGGCTGAAAAAAAGCCGGATCGGCTCAGGGGATCGAGGCCGGGACGCGGCTGTCCAACTCCGGGCGCGGCTCGATGTGGAAGACCACCTTGCGGGCTTCGGCGGTCACTCGGTCCAGCGTGCGGTTCAAGCGCTGCATCAGGTACTGCTCGTCGAAGGCGGCGTTGGAGCTCAGTTCCAGCGCACCGCCCGGCGCCGCGACGGTGACGATGCGGAAGTGCAGCGCGGTGTCGCGCGCGAGCCGCGGCACGGGCTCCAGGCCGCGGGCCACGATGTGCTGCGCCAGCATGCGGCGGCGGTCCTCGTCCTGCGAACCTTCGGTCAGGATGGCGAAGCGGGTGTCGGCAATGCGGCAGACCGTGTCGAGGTCGCGCACCAGCTCCGACATGCGTGCCGCGGCCACCACCAGCGCGCGGTCGCCGGCCTCGCGGCCTTCGCGCGCCACGATGGCGGCGTGGTTGCACAGTTCCACCAGCATCAGCGAACAGCGCTGGCCCGTGCTGCCCGCACGCCGCAAGGCATCGCGCAGGCGCAGGCGGAGCACCGGCGCGATGGCGAGACCGGTGAGTGGATCGATGCTGTCCAGGGCGCGGGCACGCACGCGGTTCTCGCTGAAGTCCTTGGCGCGCCAGTGCAGGATCCACAGCAGCAGCGGGATCTCGATGGCGGAGCCGATCAGCACTGCGTATTGCGTCGCCCAGCTGTCCGGCAGCACGCCGGCCGCGCGCAACGCCGGGAAGGGGTAGCCCAGGTGCACCGGCAGGAAGCCGAGCAGCAGCCAGCCGGAATACTTCTCACCCTTGCGCCAGGTCCAGGCGCACAGGCCCAGGCTCACCACCACCGAGACGAGGCCGTACACGTTCAGCAAGGTGTAGGCGCCGTGGTCGCGGCCGAGGTCGTAGAACGCAGCGAGAACCAGGCCGAACACCGAGAAGCCGCGGGCGAAGCGGTCCACGATCCGGCTGTGGCGCTGCACCGCGGTCGCCTCGCGCACGAACCAGATGCCGCAGGCGATCATGCACAGCATGAAGACGGCTGGCGCGGTGTCGTTGACCGTCGCCCATTCGCGCCACAGGAACACGCCGCCCAGGCCGGTGAAGGCCAGCTGGAACAGCAGCATGAAGGCGACGTAGGCGCAGTAGATGTCGAACACGCGGTCGCCGTACAGGCGCGCATGCATCAGGCCGACCAGCAGCACCAGCAGGCCGAAGCCGAGGTAGGCGCCCACCAGCAGGTCGGTCCACTGCATCTGCTGCTGCAGCGAGTCGTCGGTGAGCAGCCGCACGAAGGGACTGGTCGGCGCCGGCTGGTTTTCCACCCGCAACCACACGGTGCCGGGGTGCGGCGGATGCAGCTCGAACAGCGGCGACATGAAAGGGTGGTCCCACTGGGCCACCGGGATGTGGTCGCCGGCGTGCTGCTCGCGCCACTGGCCGTCCGCGGACGTGAACAGGCTGGCGCGGTCGATGAAGGGTGAGCCCGGAAGCAGCACGTACCAGCGGTGGCCCGCGTCCAGCGCCGGCAGGTCGAAGCGCATCCACAGCGCCGCCTGCCCCAGCATGAAGGCGCGATGCCGCTCGAAGGGTTGCAGCTGCGCCGCGCCGCCGGCCACGTCGGCGATGGTCGCCGTGCCGGTCGGATCGATCCAGTAGCGGCCTTGCAGCGTGATCTCGCCTTCACCCGGCGCCCGGGCCCACGCGCCCGCGCCCGCGAGCAGCAGGGCCAATGCGGCCCAGCGCAGCACCCGGAACAGCGCCAGCCGCATCACGAAGCCGCGCTCCCCGGTTGCGTCAGCTGCGTCTCCAGGTGATTCACCCAGCGCGGCGCGCGGGCGTCGCTGCGCCAGCCGGCCACCGTGCGGCGCATCGGGTTCAGCAGTTCCTCGGGCAGCGTCAGCGGCCTTGCCTGGTCCAGCAGGAAGCGCGAGAGCATGCGGTAGCCGACCACGCGCGTGAACATGCGCGTGAGCGAGAAGTCCGGCAGCACCAGCCGTACGACGCGGTCGAAGCCGAGGATGCAGACCCGGCCCAAGTTGAACAGCAGCGTGGCCAGCAGCCCGCCGCGGCGGACGCCGATCGCGTTCGCCGTCTTGCGGCCGATCAGCCAGCGCGTCATGGGCACCGGCACGTTGCGCAGCACCGGCAGTGCGATCGAATTCGCCATCGCGTTCATCAGCGCGCGTCCCAGGGGGGCACGGACGTCGGGATCGGCCGGCTTGGCGAAGGCGCGGGCTTGCAGCTGCTCGAACATCGCCTCCGCTTCTTCCATCGTGTGCGCCAGCAGCTCGGGACGGATGCCCAGCGCGTGGCCGACGACGTTCCAGGCGTGCAGGTAGGCGCGCTCCTGTTCCGGCGTGAGGGGCAGCCCCAGCTTGCGCAGGCCGCGCAGGAACACATAGCCGAAGGTGAGCAGGGTGTAGGCCAGTTCCAGCTGGTTGCAGGGCTGGCCCTGGCGGCCGGCGTCCCAGCCGTGCGCGAGCAGGGCTTCGTTCAGGCTGGCGCCGGGCGCCACCTTGGCCAGCGGCGGCACGCAGGTGGCCTGCGCCTCGTGCGGCGCGCCGCGCAGGATCAGGTGGCGGATGGTGGCGTGGATCAGGCGCACCTTCAACACCTGGGCGATGCCGCCGCCGTCCGCGCGCGTGAGGCCGCCCTTCATCATGACCGGGAACACCATCGCGGCGGTCTGGCGGATGCGGTACTCGGTGCGCGCTTCCAGCTGGCCCGCCACGTGCAGCACCTCGGACAACTGCGGCAGCAGGTAGCACTCCGGCAGGCTGGCGCAGAACAGCAAGGTGCAGGACAGCGGGCCGTAGTCCATGAACACGTCTTCGGCGGCTTCCACCTGGACAGCGTCCATCCAGTCCGGCGCCGGGCCGGCCGCGGCGAGGTAGGCCTGCAGCGCCGCGACCACCTGCGGGTCGTTGCCGGGGGCCGGAGGCGTCCAGTTCGCGATGCTGGCGTTGGTGGTCCAGCTTGCCAGCAGGCGCGTGGCCTGGCCGAGGCGCGCCATGGCGGCAGCCGGCGGCTGCGCGCCCGGCTCCCACGGGCCGACGATGGCGGCGACGGCTTGGTCGGCCAGCGGATCGGCCTGCAGCGTGGCTGCCTCCCAGTCGATGACGCGTGCCGGCTGTTCGGCGGGCGACTGCTGCGCCGGTTCGCTGCGCCACTGGTGCCAGGCGATCGCCGCGGCCAGCGCCGGGATGCCCATGGCGAAGAACGAGATGACGCGCAAGGCGAGCGGGTCGCCCACCGCCACCTGGAAGGCCATCATGCCGGCGTAGACCACGATCGGCACGAGCGCGGCGCGCCGCAGCGTGGCGGGCGGGGTGTCGATCGCCTGCGCCGGGCGGGCGCGCCAGAGGAACAGCGCCGTGATGGTGAAGCTCACGAACAGCCAGCCGGCGAAGCCCCAGACGGTCTCGCCGAACCAGTCGCCCTCCTTGACCATGATCCAGGCCTTGAGCTGGTAGACGAAATAGGGGTCGGCGCCGAGGTCGAAGGCCGTCACCAGCAGCGCGGTGAACAGGGCGACCAGCGCGCCGGTGCGCCAGCCCTGCGCGGGCGGCACCGGCCGGCGCCATGCAATCAGGCAGGCGAGCGTCAGGCCCACCTGGCAGACGCCGAACCACATGAGCGGGATGACGATGGGCACCGAGCCGACCCGCGGCCCGAGCACGTCGGTGTAGTGGTAGTCGCCGAAGAACCAGCCGTAGCGCGAGCCCATCTCCTCGGCGAACCAGCCCAGCGCCGCGGCCAGGCCGACGAAGATCCAGCTGGCGCGCCGCCCGATCAAGGCGCGGCTGGACCAGAGGCTGGCCGCGAACCAGGCGAGAGAGGCAAGCACCAGGGCCAGCGTCACGGGCCGCCAGCCCGCCGCCGTCCAGGCAACCAGCGCCGCGGCAAGCCCCGCGGGCAACAGCAAGTCCGAACTCGTTCCCAAGCGCCGCTCAGCCAAGATCTTCTCCTCCGGGCACAGGTTTTTTTATTGCGTGCCGGTCGAGATTCTCCATCACGGCGATGGCGCGCGCACTATTCCGTTCGGATGTCGACCAGTTCCAGCGATTCGTTCACGACGAAAGCAGTCAGGCCGAGGCCGCCCCGCGATTTCGCCTCGAAGCGCACCACGCGACCCAGTTCCGGCGCGAACCACGCCACGGCCTGGTAGCGGCCCGGCGGGTTGTTGGTGGCGCCGCCGCCGCGGGTGGTGAAGCCGTCGAAGGCGACGCGCACGATGCGCAGTTCGCGGCCGTTCAGCCGCATCGTCGAATCGCCCATGGCGCGTGCCTTCAGTTCCATGCCGAAGCGGCGGCTGTCGCCCAGCGCGTCGTACTTGCTGGACCAGCCGGCCAGGCCCGCGTTCTCGCGGCTCACCCAGCCGCCGGGCGGCATCGCCTGCTCGAATTCGCCGGCGATCGCCTGCTTCAGGCTGACGACGCGGCCGCTCGCGTCTTCCACGCGGGCGCCGCCGTTCATGACCATCGTGTCGCCCACGCGCTTGTCCACGTGGTAGACCACCGTGCGTGCCTGGCCGGTCAGGCCGTCGCGCAGGCGGTATTCGAAGACGTTGGGCAGCGTGGCGACGGCCGCTGGCGGCGCGGGTTCGGCAGGGGGCGCCACGGCCGCCGGCGCAGGGGCGGCGCGTGCCGGCGCCTCCGCGTCCAGCCGCGCCACGGCGGGCCCGCCGCCCGCGCGTGCGGGCAGGTCGACGATCCATTCGGCGGGCAGCGCGAAGTTGAGGTTCTGGCCGTCCTTCATGCCCGCGGTGGTGATACCCACCAGGCGGCCAGCCTGGTCGAACAGGCCGCCGCCGCTGGAGCCGGGCGAGATCGGCACCGAGATCTGCACGTATTCCAGCTCGCCCGCGCGGCCATGCCGCAGGGCGGAGACCAGCCCGTCGCTCAGCGTCAGCTCCAGGCCCTTCGGGTTGCCCAGCGCGTACACCTTGGCGCCCACGCGCAGGTGCGAGGCCGCGGCGATTCGCACCGCCGGCGCGTCGACGCCGCTCGCCTGCAGCTGGCACAGGTCGCGCACCGGGTCCTGGTACTGCAACTGCGCCGGGAAGCGGCGCTCCTCGTGGGCGACGCGCAGCGACGCCGCCTTCTCCACCACGTGGCAGTTGGTGACGAGGACGCCGGGGGCGATCACCACGGCACTGCCGATGGCGCCCTTGCCGCCGCCCATGTCGTTCTCCACCAGCCAGATGCTGGGGGAAACGCGGTCGTACAGTTCTTCCGGGCTGATCGCGGCGGCCGGCCCGGCCAGGACCAGGGCCGCCAGGGCTGCGGACAGCGCGCGTACTTGCAGCTTCATTTGCGGGGTCTCCTGCCTCAGCGGGCGTGCACGAGTTCCAGCACTTCGTCCACGACGAAGGTGTCGCCGCCGACCCCGCCGCGCGTGCGAACCTCGAAGCGCACCAGCCGGCCCCTGGCATACCAGGCGCGCGCGCGATAGGCGCCGGTTGGGGAGCGCCCGAGGGTCACCCCGCGGCTGGTGTAGCCGCTGTAGTCGACCCGCAGCGCCTGGATGGGGCGGCCATCGACCTGGAGCAGCTCCTCGTTGACTGCGCGCGCGTCCAGCTGCAGGGCGATGTCGCCAGGCGAGGACTGTGGATCGCGCCGCACGCGCCACTTGCTCCCCGGGATCGCGCTGCCCGGAAGCCAGCCATCGGGAGGCATGGCCGCGTCCGCTTCGCCCGCCAGCGCCGCGCCCGGCGACAGCAGCGTGCCCCGCAGGTTCTCGATGCGCTGGCCGCCGTTGAAGACGATGCGGTCGCCCTCCAGCCGGTCCACCTTCAGGGTGAAGCTGGATTCCTGCCCCGTGAGGCGGTTGCGCAACCGGTATTCATAGCTCCGTCCGGGGCCGGCCGCCAGCCAGGCGTTCGGATCTGCGTCTCGCTCCACGGCGGGAGGGGGCGCGGGTCGTTCAGGCGCAGTCGCAGTCGCAGGCGCTGCCGCGACTTGCGCGGGCGCGGGCGGACCTTCCGTCTCGAGCCGCGCCACCGCCGGGCGGCCGCCGGCGCGCGCCGGCAGTTCGATGATCCATTCGGACGGCAGCGCGAAGTTGAGGTTCTGGCTCTCCTTCATGCCCGCCGTGGTGATGCCCACCAGGCGGCCAGCCTGGTCGAACAGGCCGCCGCCGCTGGAGCCAGGTGAAATGGGAACCGAGACCTGCAGGTATTCCAGCTCGCCGGCCCGGCCGTGGCGCAGGGCGGAGACGAGGCCGTCGGTCAGCGTGAGTTCCAGGCCGCGCGGGTTGCCGAGCGCGTACACCTTGGCGCCCACGCGCAGTTGCGAGGCCGCGGCGATGCGCACCGGCGGCGCGTCGACACTGGGGGCCTGCAGCTGGCAGAGGTCGCGCGCGGGGTCCTTGTATTGCAGGCGGGCGGTGAAGCGGCGCGGCCCGTGCACGACGTGCAGCGATTCCGCCTTTTCCAGGACATGGCAGTTGGTGATCAACGCGCCCGGGGCGACGACCACGGCGCTGCCGATGGCGCCCTTGCCGCCGCCCAGGTCGTTCTCCACCAGCCAGATGCTGGGGGCGACGCGTTCGTACAGTTCCTCGGGGCTGATCGCGGCGGCCGGTCCGGCCAGGATGAATGCTGCGAGGGCGCCGGACAGCGCGCGCGTTTGCCATGCCATGGAAATGCGTCCTTCCCTCTATTCCGTGCGGATGTCGACCAGGTCCAGCTGCTCTTCGATCAGGAAGGCCGCGGCACCGGACATCCCGCCATGGGTCTTGGCCTCGAAACGCACGACGCGCCCCAGCTCCGGCGCGTACCAGGCGCGGGCCCGGTAGCGGCCCGGCGGGCCGGGCGGGAGCGAGCTGATCCCCGCGCCACGCTCGGTGTAGCCGTTGAATTCCACCGCCACGGCGCGCAGGTCGCGGCCCTGGACATGGAGCGTCGTCGACTCGCCAGTGGCGCGGGCGTGCAGCTTCATGTCCACCGGCTGGCCGGGCAGGCCGGCGCTGTAGTTCAGGTCCCAGCTGGCGCCGCTGGCGGGCTCGCTGGCGATCCAGCCGCCCGGCGGCATGGCTTGTTCGAATTCACCGGCGATCACTGCCTTCAGCGCCATCACGCGGCCCTTGCTGTCCTCCACGCGGCCGCCGCCGTTCATGACCACGGTATCGCCCACGCGCTTGTCGACGTGGTAGACGACCTCGCGCACCTTGCCGGAGATGGCGTCGCGCAGGCGGTATTCGTAGACGTTGGGCAGCGTGGCGACGGCTGCCGGTGTGGGCACAGTCGCCGGGGCCGGGGCCGGGGCCGGGGCCGGGGCCGGGGCCGGGGCCGGGGCCGGGGCCGGGGCGGGTGCAGGCGCAGGCGCAGGCGCCGCGGCCACGGCTTCACGCGGCGCGTCCGACTCCAGCTTCGCCACGGCCGGCCCGCCGCCGGCACGCGCGGGCAGCTCGATGATCCATTCGGCCGGCAGCGCGAAGTTGAGGTTCTGGCCGTCCTTCATGCCCGCCGCGGTGATGCCCACCAGCCGGCCGGCCTGGTCGAACAGGCCGCCGCCGCTGGAGCCGGGGGAGATCGGCACGGACACCTGCAGGTATTCCAGGTCGCCGGCGCTGCCTTCGCGCAGCGCGGACACCAGGCCGTCGGTCAGCGTGAGCTCCAGGCCCTTGGGGTTGCCGACCGCGTAGACCTTGGCGCCGACGCGCAGGTGCGAGGCCGCGGCAATGCGCACCGGCGGCGCGTCGACGCTGGGGGCCTGCAGCTGGCAGAGGTCGCGCACCGGGTCCCGGTACTGCAGGCGCGCGGTGAAGCGGCGCCGCCGGTGCACGACGTGCAGCGTCTCGGCCTTTTCCACGACGTGGCAGTTGGTGACCAGCGTGCCCGGGGCGACGACCACGGCGCTGCCGATGGCCCCCTTGCCGCTGCCCATGTCGTTCTCCACCAGCCAGATGCTGGGCGCGACCCGCTCGTACAACTCCTCGGGCGTGATCGCGGATCGCTGCGCGGCGGCCGGTCCGGCCAGGATGAATGCTGCAAGGGCGCCGGACAGCGCGCGCGTTTGCCATGCCATGGAAGTGCGTCCCCTCTTCTCTCTGCGGAAACTCTACTGCAGAGATGTAACGGCGCAGGCGCTCAGGCGAGGCTTTTCTTCAGCCAGTCCGCGAAAGCGGAACATTCCCACCGGTCCATGGTGCCGGTGCGCCAGCACAGGTAGTGGGCGTGCGGGCTGGGTACGTTGCGCTCGGAAATGCGCTCCAGGGTGCCGTCTTCCAGCCACGGCCGCCCCAGTTTCAGTCGCACCAGCGCCACACCCAGGCCCTGGGCGGCGGCGTCGCAGACCAGGCCGACGTCGTTGAACGAGGAGCCTTCGGCCGGTTCCGGGGCGTCGATGCCATGCGCCAGGAACCAGGTGCGCCAGGGCTCCAGCGGGCTCTTGATCAACTTGGAGGCGAGCAGGTCCTCGATGTTCTCGATGGGGCCGTGCTCGCGCAGGAAGGCCGGCGCGGCCAGCGGCGTGACGTCGTCGGTCACGAGGCAGGTGTGTTCGACGTCGGCATAGCGGCCGGCGCCGAAGCGGATCATCAGGTCGGCGTCTTCCGCCACCACGTCCAGCAAGGGGATGGAGACCTGCAAGGTCAGGTCGATGTCCGGATACGCCTCGATGAAGCCGCGCAGCCGCGGCATCAGGATGGAGCGCGCGAAGGTCGGCGTCACGGCCACGCGCAGCTTGCGCTTGCCGGCGCCCTCGCGGCCGGGGAAGCGTCCCAGCACCGCCAGCCCTTCGCGCACGTGGGCCAGGTATTCGCTGCCTTCGGTGGTGAGCGAAAAATCGGAACGTCCGAACAGCTTGGCGCCCAGGATCTCCTCCAGCTGGCGCACGCGGTGGCTCACCGCGCTGGGCGTGACGCACAGTTCATCGGCCGCCAGGGTGGCGGAGCGCAGCCGTGCCAGCGCCTCGAAGGTCAGGAGGCACTGGATCGGCGGGATGCGCGGCGGCACGGCGCCCTAACGGAAGATGACGGTCTTGTGCCCGTTCAGGAGCACGCGGTGCTCGGAGTGCCACTTGACGGCGCGGGCGAGCACCTGCGCCTCGGTGTCGCGGCCGGTGGCGGTAAGGTCTTCCACCGTGTAGCCGTGGTCCACGCGGGCCACGTCCTGCTCGATGATCGGGCCTTCGTCCAGGTCCGCCGTCACGTAGTGCGCGGTGGCGCCGATCAGCTTCACGCCGCGGTCGTGTGCCTGGTAGTAGGGCTTGGCGCCCTTGAAACTGGGCAGGAAGCTGTGGTGGATGTTGATCGCCCGGCCGGACAGCTTGCGGCAGAGGTCGTCCGACAGGATCTGCATGTAGCGCGCCAGCACCACCAGCTCCGCGCCTTCGGCTTCGATCACCTCGAACTGGCGCGCCTCGGCCTGCGCCTTGGTCGAGCCCGTCACCGGGATGTGGTGGAAGGGCACGTTGTAGCTGGCCGCCAGCTGGTAGAACTCGCGGTGGTTGGAGACGATCGCGCGGATGTCCAGCGGCAACAGCCCGCTCTTCCAGCGGAACAGCAGGTCGTTGAGGCAGTGGCCTTCCTTGCTGACGAAGATCACGGTCTTCACCGGCTGCTCGCCGCCGTGCAGCTTCCAGTCCATCTTGAAGCCTTCGGCGAAAGACTTCAGCTGCGCCCGCAGGTCCTCCGGCGCCAGCTGCCCGCAGGCAAAGCGCACGCGCATGAAGAACAGGCCGGTGTCGTGGTCGTTGTACTGCGCGGCTTCCTCGATGTTGCCGCCCCGCTCCAGCAGGAAACCGGAAACGGCATGCACGATGCCCGGCCGGTCCGGGCAGGAGAGGGTGAGGATGTAGGCGTGAGACATATCGGTGCAATTGTCGCAGGGGCGCCGTTGACGCGCTTTTGGCGGCCCGGGCATGATCGATGGCTCAGAGGAGAACGATATGGACCGCCGAGAGATTTCGGCCTGGCTGGCGCTGGGAGCGCTGGCGGCCGCCACCCGGGTACAGGCGCAGGGCCTGGCCGGCATCAGTGACCTGGACGCCAGCAAGGGCCTGAAGACGGCCCTGGAAACCGGCGCCATGAGCGCCATCCAGCTGCTGGGGAAACCGGGCGGCTTCCTGGGCAACCCGCAGGTGCACATTCCCCTGCCCGGCTACCTGAAGGACGCGGCCAAGCTGCTCAGCGCCCTGGGGCAGAAGAAGCAGGTGGACGACCTGGAAACCGCGATGAACCGGGCGGCGGAGAACGCCGTGCCCATGGCCAAGGACCTGCTGGTGGGGGCCGTCCAGAAGATGACGGTGACCGACGCCAAGAACATCCTGACCGGCGGCGACACCTCGGTCACGAACTTCTTCGCCGAAAAGACCCGCACGCCCTTGTCGGCGCAGTTCCTGCCGGTGGTGAAGCAGGCCACCTCCAAGGTGGACCTGGCCGCCAAGTACGACCTGGTGGCTGGCAAGGCAGCCGGCTTCGGGCTGGTGAAGCAGGAAGACGCCAGCGTCGACCACTACGTCACGCGCAAGGCGCTGGACGGCCTGTACTTCATGATCGGCGAGGAAGAGAAGAAGATCCGCCGCGACCCGGTGGGTACGGGCAGCGCGATCCTGTCGAAGGTGTTCGGCGCCCTGAAGTAGGCTGGGCTCGCGCCGCGACCCCAGCGCCCGAAGTAGCAAAATGGGGCTTCGTTCCAGGAGTACCCCATGGCCTACAACGACTTCAACATGGACAGCCACTGGCTGCCCTTCACGCCGAACCGCGCCTTCCGCAAGGACCCGCGCGTGTTCGTGGCTGCCGACGGCATGCACTTCACCACGCACGATGGCAAGCAGGTCATCGACGGCATCTCCAGCCTGTGGTGCGTGGGCGCCGGCCACAACCGCAAACCGATCAACGAAGCGATCAAGAAGCAGCTGGACACCCTGGACTACGCCACCGCCTTCCAGGCCAGCAACGACCAGGCTTTCCTGGCCGCCGAGAAGATCGCGGCGATGGCGCCCGGCGACCTGAACAAGGTGCTGTTCTGCAACTCCGGTTCGGAAGCGGCCGACACCTCGCTGAAGGTGGCCCTGGCCTACCACCGCGCCCGTGGCGAAGGCCACCGCAACGTCTTCATCGGCCGCGAGCGCGGCTACCACGGCGTGGGCTTCGGCGGCATGAGCGTCGGTGGCATCCCGGCCAACCGCAAGGCCTACGGCACGGCGCTGCTGCCGCGCGTGGACCACATGCGCTTCATCCACGACCCGAAGAACGCCGCCTACATCCACAACGTGGAGCCGGAGTTCGGCGAGGACTGGCTGGCGGAGCTGGAACAGCGCATCCTGCCGCTGCACGACCCGAGCAACGTGGCCGCGATCATCGTGGAACCGGTGGCCGGTTCGGCCGGCTGGTACCTGCCGCCCAAGGGCTACCTGCAGCGCCTGCGCGAGATCTGCGACAAGCACGGCATCCTGCTGATCTTCGACGAGGTCATCACCGGCTTCGGCCGCATGGGCACGAACTTCGGCGCCGACTTCTACGGCGTCGTGCCGGACATGCTGAACTTCGCCAAGTGCGTCACCAACGGCGTCATCCCGCTGGGCGGCGTGATCTGCCGCGACAAGCTGTACGACGCGATGATGAAGACCGACGCGCCGGAGCACACCATCGAGTTCTTCCACGGCTACACCTACTCGGGCCACCCGGTGGCCTGCGCCGCGGCCATCGCCACGCTGGACGTGTACGAGAAGGAAGGCCTGTTCCCCCGCGCGGGCGAGATGGGCAAGGTGCTGGGCGACGCCTTCCATTCCACCTTCAAGGGCCTGCCGAACGTGATCGGCATCCGCAGCCTGGGCCTGGCGGCCGCGGTGGAACTGGCGCCGATCGCCGGGTCACCCGGCAAGCGCGCCTACGACATCTTCGTCGACTGCTTCAAGAAGGGTTCGCTGGTGCGGCCGGCCGGCGACGTGCTGGTGATCGCGCCGCCCTACATCGTGGAGAAGAGCCACATCGACCAGCTGGTGAACACGCTGGCGGACTCCGTCAGGAAGCACGCCTAGGAAGCCTTGCGCGACATCTGCTCGCGCAGTTCCTCGCAGTAATCGCGGCCCGTGGGCTCGCCGGGCAAGACGACCGGCCGGGCCCCGAGCTCGCTGGCCAGGTGCAGCGGCACGCCGACATCCGGCTGCACGTGGCCGGCGCCGGCCACCAGCACCACCACCTTGCCCGGCGCGGCTGCGTCCGTGATCGTACGGGCCATGGACAGGTCGCGCGCGATCTGGATGCGCGTCATCGGCGCGATCTGGCTTTCCGGCAGCAGCTCGCAGTGCCCCAGGCGCACGGCCTGCTGCTGCGCCTTCAGCGCCGGGCCGGGCAGCAGCCGGTCCAGGGACGTGTCGCGCATGGCCTGCTGCATCTCGGCCCGCGGCAGGTTGGCGCCCACCACCGGGACGCCGGCGCGCACGGCCGCCATGATGGCCGGCCGATAGCGGTCCCAGGGCCAGGCCTGGTCGCTCCAGTGCAGCGCTGCGCGGACCTGCTCTTCGCCGGCGCTGGCCGGCAGGCCCGCGGTGCTGGCGCCGCGATCGGCCATTTCGAGGACCAGGGTGCCCAGCTTGCCGCGGTGGGCCAGGTCGTCCACCCACTGGCGTTGCAGCGCTGGCTGGCCGGGCGCGTCGTGCTGTTCGCCCAGCAGCACCGCGCCGGCGCCGCCGAGGTCGGGGAGGGGAGCCGCACAGCCGGCCAGGGCCAGCAGCGCGGCGGCGAGGGGGTAGCGCATGGGGCGCATGCTAAGCGTTCCAGGGGCCCCGAAACGACGAAGCCCGGCGGCGGCCGGGCTTCTGGTGCAATTCCATGGCCGTCAGTGAATCACCAAGGGGTTCTGGGCCAGCTCGGCGTACCCGTCCAGCGTCGCCTCCACCTCTTCCTGGGTCGGCGTGTTCAGCTGCCATGCGTTGATCTGGCGCTGGAAGGCGTCCGCCCACGTGCCGTCGAGGTAGACCTCCTTGTTGGAGCGCTTGTCGACGATTTCGAAGCCGTGCCGCACCGTGTTGGGGAGCGCCTCGCCCTCTTCAGGCGCGTTGGCCTGAAGGTGCACGACGACGAAAGTGTCGGAGTCATAGAGCATTTGCATGATTGATTCCTTGTAGCCTCTAGCTGGCTGCGGCAGGCCCCGATTCAAGTGGCTTCACGCCCGCTTCACCGGCGCCGCTCCGCAGGCGGCTGGACGGGTTGTCCATGGCTACAAGATAGGCCGGGGGACGCTCAGCCTTTGTCGGTTGAGGACCAGCGCTGATCGACGGTATCCCCATTGGGATTCGTCAGACGGAGGCGCACCGGCGCGTAATCCATGCGGGGCGCGAGCCACAGTTCGACTTTCACGTCGTACTGGCGGCGCGGCAGGCGCTCCAGTTTCACGGCGTGCACCGTGCCACCGGGGAGCTCCAGGTCCTCTTCGGCCTCCACCGTGAACACCCAGGTTTCCGCCTCGCGCGTGCTGGCGGTGGGCACGACGATCTGCGAGCCCGCCGGGAAGCGCGCCGGCTGGCCGCCCATGATGCCGGCCAGCTGCAGCACCACGCTCAATCGGTCCTGCATGCCGGCCGCCCAGTCGGCGTCCGGCTGGTTGTTGCTGAAGGTGATCCGGCCCTTGTCCGGGTCGAAATGGGCGGCCTGCTCGCTGCGCGCGCGGTCGTAGAAGTGTTCCGGCACCAGGCCGTGCGCGGTGATGCGGCCCATGCTGCGCTGGCGCCGGCTTCCCACCAGCAACGGGCTGCGCGCGTCCATCTGCAGTTCGTAGCTGTTGCCGTCCTGCTGCCAGGCGATCTCGCCTTCGCCGCGCAGCGGCAGGCCCTTGTAGGTGGCCGTGACTTCGTAGTGGAAGCGCGCGGTCGGCGGCAGCTTGACCCCCTTCGGCACGGTGGCGGGCGGGGCCGAGGCCTGCGAAGGCGGCGCCGAGGCGGCGAGGACCGCGCTGCCTGCGCCGAGCGGTGCGCTGCTGGGCGCGACTTCAGGCGCCGGGGCAGCGGGCTCGGGCAGGGCTTGCGCCACGAGCGGCAGGGGCTCCGCGCGTACAACTGGCCGCGGCGGTGCGACACGGCGCGGCCGCGGGGCCGGAGCGGCCGGAACTTCCAGGGCCACCGGAAGGAGGGTGGGTGCCGGCTCGAATGCAGGGGCGGGCACGGGCGCCGCAATCGCGCGGGTGGCGAAGCTGGTGCCGCTTTGCGGTGGCTTCGCGGCCAGTTCCAGCGCCGGCATCCGCAGCAAGGCCAGGTGCACCGCGAGCACACCCGCCGCCAGTGGCAGCAGCCGCCTCAGGGTGCCGGCCGGTGCGCGCTTCATCCGCGATGGCCCAGGTCGCTGGAAAGTTGCGCGGCGGCGGCCCGCAGCGGTTTTTCCACGGCGCCGCCCCAATCGGGGTCGAAGCTGCCGGTGGGGCCCATGGCGACGATGCCCAGCGCCATGTGGCCGTCGGAATCGAACACCGGCACGCAGAAGCCGACGATGCCGGCCAGCAGCGTGTCGACGACGCGCGAGCCGCCGTGCTTGCGCACGTCGTCCAGCAAGGCGCGCACCTCGGCCATCGTGGTGGGCAGGTCCGGGCGGCCTTGCTTCTGCAGCCGCGCCAGTTCTTCCTTCAGCATGCCGGCGATCGCGTCCTTGGGCGCATAGGCGGCGAAGCAAAGGCCGGTGGCGGAGCTGAGCAGGGGCATGACATCACCGAGTCGCAGGTTCACGGTGACAGCTTGGGGCGATTCCTCCCAGTGCACGATGGTGGGACCATGGTTCCCCCACACCGCGAGGGCCAATGTGTGACCGATTTCCTCCATCAGCCGGGCGACGCGCTCGCGCGCCAGCTTGACGGCGTCCAGCCGCGACAGCGAGGCCAGGCCCAGCTTCAGCGCCGCCGGCCCGAGGTCGTAGCGGGTGCTGGCGGCGTCCTGCACCACCAGCTGCAGGCGCTGGAAGCTGACGAGGTAGCGGTGCGCCTTGGCGGCGCTCATGTTGGCCGCCCGCGCCAGGTCGCGCAGCATCAGCGGCCCCGGCGCCTCGCCCAGGGCCTGCAGCAAGCCGAATCCCACCTCCACCGACTGGATGCCCGCGCGCTCCTTCATGCGGCGAGGGCTCCGCTAGAATTACGAATAGGTAAATTCATTTCACAATGCGTAATGGTCGAAGGACTCTAGCGCATCCGCATACCGAGGGCAAACGACGATGAAACTGGCAACGTACAAGGACGGCTCGCGCGACGGGCAACTGGTGGTCGTGTCGCGCGACCTCGGTCTGGCCCATTATGCGACCGGCATCGCGGGCAGGATGCAGCAGGTCCTGGACGACTGGAACTTCCTGTCGCCCCAGCTGCAGGACCTCTACGAAGCGCTGAACCAGGGCAAGGCGCGCCACGCCTTCCCCTTCGATCCGGCCATGTGCATGGCGCCGCTGCCGCGCGCCTACCAGTGGGCCGACGGCTCGGCCTACATCAACCACGTGGAGCTGGTGCGCGCGGCGCGCAATGCCGAAGTGCCCAAGACCTTCTACGAAGACCCGCTGATGTACCAGGGCGGCAGCGACGACTTCCTGGGTCCGCTGGAAGAGGCCAGGTTCGGCAGCGAGGACTGGGGCATCGACTTCGAGGCCGAAGTGGCCGTGGTCACCGGCGACGTGCCCATGGGCGCCACGCCGGAGCAGGCATTGGACGGCGTGCGCCTGGTGATGATCGCCAACGACTGGAGCCTGCGCAACCTGATCCCCAACGAGCTGGCCAAGGGCTTCGGCTTCTTCCAGAGCAAGCCGGCCACGGCCTTCAGCCCGGTGGCGGTGACGCCGGACGAACTGGGTGACGCCTGGGCCGGCGGCCGCCTGAACCTGGTGCTGCAAAGCGCCTGGAACGGCCGCAAGGTGGGCATGTGCGACGCGGGCCCCGACATGACCTTCCACTTCGGCCAGCTGATCGCCCACGTCTGCAAGACGCGCAACGTGCGCGCCGGCAGCATCATCGGCTCTGGCACCGTCAGCAACAAGGGCGTGACCGACGACAAGGGCCAGACCGACTGGCCCAAGGGCTACAGCTGCATCGCCGAAAAGCGCGCCATCGAAACCATCCAGGACGGCAAGCCGGCCACCGGCTTCATGCGCTTCGGCGACACGATCCGCATCGAGATGAAGGGCAAGGACGGCCAGAGCATCTTCGGCGCGATCGACCAGAAAGTGGTAAACGCTGCAGCCTGAATACAAGGACGCAAAGGACGCAAAGGACGCAAAGGTTTCGCAAAAACCGCAAAAGAACATCCGGATTTCTTTTGCGACTTTCGCGTAGCTTTTGCGCCTTTTGCGTCCGGCAGTTCCAACTTCAACCGAATACGACAAATGCAACGCAGAAGCTTCCTCGCGGCCTCCGCTGCCGCCTTCACCGCGCCCGCCGTGCTGGCGCAGTCCTGGCAACCCGAGCAGCCGATCCGCTGGATCGTGCCCTATCCGCCGGGCGGCGGCACCGACGTGATCGCGCGCACGCTGGCCGAAGCGATGCGGCCGGCCCTGGGCCAGCAGATCCTGGTGGACAACCGCCCCGGCGCGGCCACCAACATCGGCGGTGAGCAGACCGCGCATGCCAAGCCCGATGGCTACACGGTGCTGTCCGCGGACAACGCCATCCTTGCCTTCAACGAGCACCTGTTCACCAAGCTGCCTTTCAACCCCGAGAAGGACTTCGCTTACCTCGGCGCGATCGGCCGCTTCCCGCTGGCGCTGGTGGTGAAGCCGGACTTCCCGGCGCAGAACCTGCGGGAGTTCGTGGCCTACGTGAAGGCCCATCCGGGCCAGGTCAACTACGCCTCGCCCGGCAACGGCTCGCCGCACCACCTGGCGATGGAGCTGTTCAAGAACCGGACCGGCACCTTCATCACCCACATCCCCTACCGCGGCATGGCGCCGGCGCTGCAGGACGTGATGGGCGGCCAGGTGCCCTGCATGTTCCTGGACCTGGCCGGCGGCCTGCCCGTGATGCAGTCCGGCAAGGTGCGCGTGCTGGCCATCGGCTCGGCCAAGCGCGCGCCAACGCTGCCCAATGTGCCGACCCTGGCCGAAGCGGGCGTGCCCGGCGCCGAGGTCTACGCCTTCCAGGGCGTGCTGGGCCCGGCGGGCCTGCCGGAGAACATCGTCACCCGCTTCAACAGCGAGCTGAACAAGGCGCTGGCCAGCCCCGCGGTGCAGAAGCGCGCCGCCGATTTCGGCATGGAAGTGCTGCCCGGCACGCCGGCCGCTTTCAAGGCCATGGCGCGCGAAGAGGCCAAGCGCTGGGGCCCGATCATCAAGGCCGCGGGCGTCAAGCTCGATTGAGGCTGCGGGGGTAGGCCCTTGGTCCATTGCGGCCGCCCGACGGGCGCGCGAACAATGGACCATGCCCACCAACCTGCGGGTCATCCACCATTCGGACTTCCTCCGGGCCCGTCCCGACGGGCAGGTGGACCTGGACATGGCGCAGCGCGCGCTGGCGGAGATCGCCCGCGCCGCCGACGGGCTGGGCGACTTCCACCTGCTGGTGGACATCCGCAACCTGAGCGGCAGCCTCACGCCGGCCGAACTCCACGAGCTGGCCGGATCGCTGCAGCCTTACGGCGAGACCTTCATGCGCAAGACGGCGGTGCTGTGCCCGCGCGAGCGCTTCGACCACGCCCGCTTCTTCGCGCTGCTGGCCGCCAGCCACGGCTTCACCCGCATCCGCGCCTTCCTGTCGTACGAGGACGCGATGGAGTGGGTGCTGTTGCCGCCCCGCGACTAGGCACGCAGCTCCGCATACCGCTGGCCGCTTCCCGCCCGCATACTCGCGGCGATGAGCGTGCCCGCGCCCCGACTATGGGCCTGGCTGCCGCCCCAGGGCAGCCGGCGCTACCACCTGCTGCTTGCCGTCGTGGGCATGCTGGTGCTGGGTCCATTGGCTGGCGTGACCGCGGCCTACATGAACTTCTCGCTGGGCTTCTTCGTCGGCGGCCAGGTGCTCGCCGGCCTGCTCGGCTCCGTCGTCACCGTGGGCTACGGCGCGAGCGGCAAGCACGGCGCCAACTACATCCAGACGGCCGCGGCTTCGGTCGCCAGCATGAGCGGCATGGCGGTGCTGGTGCAGGCCATGGCCTGGCTGGGCCTGCCGCAGCCGCCGGCGTGGCAGCTGGTGCTGTACCTCACCTGCGTGGGCATGTTCGGGGTCGGCGTGGGCATGCTCTACACGCCGGTGCTGGTGGACAACCTGCGGCTGGTCTACCCCTCGGGGCTCGCCGTGGCCAACATCCTGCGCGCGCTGACCGACCCGGCGCTGTTGCGGCGCTCGGTGCGCGCGCTGGGCGGCGGCGTCGCGACGGGCCTGGTCGCCGGGCTGGCGATCCCGCGCATCGCGGCGCTGGGCGCGATCGAGGCTTCCGCGTCCACCTTCGGCGCCGGCATGGTGATCGGCGCGCGCATCGGCGTCCCCGCATTGATCGGCGGGCTGTTGTCGGTCGCGCTCAAGCCCTGGTTCGTCGCGCTCGGCTGGCTGGTTCCCAGCGACCCGCCGCGCAAGGCGATGTTCCTGGTGGCGCTCGGCACCATCATGGGCGCGGCGATCGTCGATCTTGCGCTGATCTTCATGCGTGCCTTGCCCGGCGCCCGGCGCGCGGCCGCGGGGGAACAGGCCGCCTGGCAGCAGGTGCACGTGGGGCGGCTGCTGGCGTGGATCGCCTTCTGGGGCGCCGGCATCGTCGCCGCGGGCCACGGGCTGCTCGGGCAGCCGGTGCTGTTCCTGGTGCTGGCGATCGTGCTGGTGTTCCTGTTCGCATTGGTCAACGGCATCTCGGTGGGCATCAGCGACTCCAACCCGATCTCCTCGGCCTTCGTGGTGGCGGTGGTCGTGATGGCGGGACTGGGCCTGCGCGATCCGGGCGTGGGCCTGATGGCCGGCGCGGTGCTGCTGGTCTCGACCAGCGTGGCCTGCGACATGCAGCAGGACCGCTCCACCGGCTGGCGCCTGGGGACGCCGCGCGTGCTGCAGTTCCGCTACCAGGTGCTGGGCATCCTGGTCGGCGCGATCCTGGCCGTGGCCTTCGCGCGCCTCTTCATGGCGGCCTATCCCGTGCTGCTGCAGGACCAGACGGTGATGACCGCCGACCAGCAGCCGGCCGAATGGGGATCGGCCATGACGTACAAGTTCGTGGGCGTGCTGCGCAGCCTGACCGACGACAAGCCCTGGCAGCGCACGGCCATCTATGCCGGCATCGCGGTGGGCCTGGCGATCGAGCTGCTGCGCAAGTGGATCAAGCCGCGGCACTTCCTGCTCGATGCGGTGCTGCTGCCTTCGCCGTATGCGCTGTCCTTCGGCGGCTTCTTCAACCTCGCGCCCTCCGCGTGGCTGGCGGCGGGCGGCGTCACAGCGGACCTGCTGGCGCTGCGCACGCGCAAGAGCGAGGACCTGCCGGAGGATATGAGCGCGAATTCCTTGTTTGGCGGTGGCTTGATTGCGGGCGACGCATTGGCAGCCCTTGCGCTTGGAGTGGCAGGCCTGCTGGCGGTCTTGTAGGCGGGGTTGCACGCCAGCGCACCCCAGCTTTCATAACCGCAGCCAGGAAGTCCCCTTCTCCTCCGCCTGCGCTTCCTGCAGCGCATTGAGGAAACTGTCGCACCACCAGTGCACGTCGTACTGGCGGATCGTCTTCATCATCGCCTGGTGGCGCAGCCGCCGTTCCTCCAGCGGCATCTGCAGCGCGAGCAGGATCGCCGCGGCCGTGCCCTCGGTGTCGTAGGGGTTCACCAGCAGCGCCTCGCGCAGCTGCTCCGCCGCGCCGGCAAAACGGGACAGCACCAGCACGCCCGGGTCTTCCTCGTCCTGCGCGGTGAGGTACTCCTTGGCGACCAGGTTCATGCCGTCACGCAAGGGCGTGACCAGTGCGACCTGGCTCGCGCGGAACAGGCCCGGCAGGCGCGCGCGTGCCACCGTGCGGTGGATGTAGCGCACCGGCATCCAGTCCAGCTCGCCGAAGTTGCCATTGATGGAGCCGCACAGGCTCTCCAGTTCGTGCAGCAGGTCGCTGTAGGCCTCCACGTCCTCGCGGCTGGGCGACGCGATCTGGATCAGCGTGGCGCTGGAGCGCAGGTCCGGGTTCTTCTGCAGGAACTCGCGGAAGGCGCGCATGCGCTGCGGCAGGCCCTTGGAGTAGTCGAGCCGGTCCACGCCGACCAGCAGCCGGCGGCGCGAGTATTCGCGCTTCATGCGCTCGTACATCTCCATCGCCTCCGGCGCCTGCGTCAGTTGCGTGAACTCCTCGACGTCGATGCCGATCGGGAAGGCGCCCGCATGCACCGTGCGGCCGAAGGCGCGCCAGCGGCCGTCGCCCAGCGGCTGCGCGTGCGCTTCGCTCTCGACATAGCCCGCGAAGTGCGCCAGGTCGGCCTGGCTCTGGAAGCCGACCAGGTCGTACGCGAACAGCGCCCGGATCAACCAGTCGTGGCCCGGGATGGCCGCCACGATCAGCGGCGGCGGCAGCGGGATGTGCAGGAAGAAGCCGATGCGCTGCTGGCAACCCAGCGCGCGCAGTTCCGCGGCGAGCGGGATCAGGTGGTAGTCGTGGACCCAGATGACGTCGTCCGGCTGCAGCAGCGGCATCAGCTTGCGCGCGAACAGCTGGTTCACGCGCCGGTAGCCGGCGATGTAGCCGGCATCGAAATCCGCCAGGTCCAGCCGGTAGTGGAACACCGGCCACAACACGCCGTTGGAGTAGCCGAGGTAGAAATCATCGTGGTCGACCTGCGAGAGGTCCACGGTCGCGAGCTTCACGGGCCCGGCCTGCATGAAGTGCACGTCGTCGCCCTCGGTGGCGTCGACGATCTTGCCGCTCCAGCCGAACCAGAGGCCGCCGGTGCCGTTCAACACTTCCGCCAGCGCCACGGCCAGGCCGCCGGCCGCCGTCTTGCGCGGGTCCGCGATGCGATTGGAAACGACGACGAGGCGGCTCAAATCACGGAGTCCCAGGATGCCGACAGGCGCACGGCGGCGTTGATGGTGCCGACCATCGAGTACGTCTGCGGGAAGTTGCCCCACATCTCGCCGGTGATCGGGTGGATGTCCTCCGACAGCATGCCCAGGTGGTTGCGATGCTTCAGCATCACTTCGAAGATCTCGCGCGCCTGCGCCTTGCGGCCGATGCGCGCGAGCGCGTCGATGCGCCAGAAGGTGCAGACGTTGAAGGAGGTCTCGGGCTTGCCGAAGTCGTCCGCCGCCTCGTAGCGGCGCATGAACGGGCCGTCGCACAGCGAGCGCTCCAGCGCATCGACGGTGGCGATGAAGCGGCTGTCGTTCGGGTCGATCATGTTCACTTCGGCCATCAGCAGCGCGCTGGCATCGAGGTCGCGGCCGCCGAAGCTTTCGGCAAAGGCCTGGCGCTCCTCGCTCCACGATTCCTTGAGGATGCGGTTGCGGATGGTGTCGGCGCGTTCGCGCCAGTAGCGGATGCGCTCCGGCAGGCCGAGCGAGGCGGCGACCTTCGCGAGCCGGTCGCAGGCCACCCAGGACATCAGCGCCGACGAGGTGTGGATACGCGAACGGGTGCGCAGCTCCCACATGCCCGCATCGGGCGAGTCGTAGATCTTGAAGGCCTGTTCACCCACCGCTTCCAGGTGCACGAACTCCGCGCGGCCGGCGCGCCGCAGCAGGCGGTGGTCGTGGAAGGCCTGGGCTGCCGCCAGGATGATGTTGCCGTACACGTCGTGCTGGAAGTGCTCCTGCGCCTGGTTGCCCACGCGCACCGGGCCCATGCCGCGGTAGCCGGGCAGGTGCTCCAGGATGGCCTCCGGCAGCCTCTCCTCCTGCCCGATCCCATACAGCGGCTGCACGTGGCCGCCGCCGGAGCGGATGACGATGTTCATCAGCCAGCGCAGGTACTCCTCCATCGTCGCCACTTCGGAGATCGAATTCAATGCGCGCACCACGAAGAAGGCGTCGCGCAACCAGCAATAGCGGTAGTCCCAGTTGCGCCCGCTGCCCGGCGCCTCGGGGATGCTGGTGGTCATGGCGGCGACGATGGCGCCGGTGTCCTCGAACAGCGAGAGCTTCAGCGTGATGGCCGCGCGGATCACCGCGTCCTGCCATTCCAGCGGCAGCGCCAGCGCGCGCGACCACGAGCGCCAGTAGCTCACCGTCTCCTGCTCGAACAGGCGCGCCGTGTCCTCGATGCCGCTGGCCAGGGTCTCGTCCGGGCCCATGATGAAGTTCATGGGCCGGTCGACCACGAAGAAGGTGCGCGACAGGATGTAAGAGATCGGCGCGTCGGTGTTGACGCGCAGCGTGGCGCCCGGGCCGACATAGCGGATATGCGTGCTGCCCTGCGTCACCTGCGCCGGGAACTTGCCCCAGTCGAAGCGCGGCTGCAGCCACACGCGCATGCGTGGCGAGCCCTGCAGCACCTTCACGCGCCGCACCAGGGTCAAGGGCCGGAACATGCGGCCGCGGCTCCAGAAGCGCGGCGCGAAATCGGTGACCTCGATGCCCTGGCCGCGGCGGTCGTACAGGCGCGTGCGCAGCACCGCGGTGTTGGGCTCGTACTCCTGCTCGCTGCGCTCGAAGTCCTCCAGCTCGAAGCCCCAGTCGGCGCCGTTCTCGCTGGGATCGAGCAGCGCGTTGAACACCGGGTCGCCGTCGAAGCGCGGCAGGCAGCACCAAACGATGCGGGCCTGGCGATCGACCAGCGCGCTGAAGGCGCAATTGCCGATCATGCCCACTTGCAGCGAAGGCGGGGCGATTGTTCTTGCGTTCATGATGTTCTCGTCATGCGGGCGGCGACGGCCGCCTCCATTTCGCGGCGCAGGGCCGCGGGGTCGGCGAGGCGGTGCCAGGCGACGGTGGCGCCTTCGCCCACCTTGATGCCCATGCCGCCCAGCCGCTGAACGGTGGAGAAGCCGACTTCGTCGGTCCGGTCGTCGCCGATGAACACCGGCGTGCGGCCCGCGAAGGGCGGCTCCTGCAGGAAGTCCTCGATCGCGCGGCCCTTGCTGGCGCCGCCGGGCTTGGCCTCGACGACCATCTTGCCGCGCAGCAAGGTGAGGCCGGGCGAATCGGCGACGGCCTCCTGCATGGCGTGCAGGCACTCTTCCTCGAGCTCCGGCACCTGGCGATAGTGCAGCGCCACCGAACCGCGTTTGTGTTCGACCAGCAGGCCGGGGTGCTGCGATGCGAGCCGATGCGCCGCGGCCTCGACGTTGTCCAGCGGATGCGTGGCCTGCAGGATCACTTCGCCGATCGCGGTGCGGCGCTCGGCCCCGTGCACGCCGGCGACAGCCAGCCGCAGCGGCGACAGGAAGTCGTCGATCTGGGCGATGGGCCGCCCGGAGATCACGGCCACGGCGCCGCGCAGGTACTCGTGCAGCTCACGCAGGGACACGATGAGCGGCTCCGGGACATGCACGGCATGCGGCTGGGGTGCGAGGTCGACCACGGTTCCGTCGAAATCGAGGAACAGGGCGCAGGTGGGATGGAGGATCTCCGCGAGCGTCATGCGATGTCACCCTAGCAAAGGCCCGCCGCGGTCGCCAGACGTCCCGACCGCCGGCCGGCGTAGGAAGGCGCCTACACGGCGACGGGTAAAAAGCGCGTTACGTGCCCCTACACTTGCTCATGGACTACAACCGCTACCAGACGCTCCGGATCAGCCGCCGCGGCCCGAACGACAGCGTGCTCGACATCCAGATGAAGGCCGCCAACGGCAAGCTGCCGACGGCCGGGCACGAAGGGCACCGCGAGCTGGCGGAGATCTGGCGCGACCTCAACGCCGACGACAGCGTGCGCTGCGCCGTGCTGCGCGGCGAGGGCCAGGGCTTTTCCGGTGGCGGCGACCTGGGCCTGGTGCAGGACATGGCCAACGACTTCGAGACGCGCAGCCGCGTGTGGAAGGAAGCGCGCGACCTCGTCTACAACGTGGTCAACTGCGACAAGCCCATCGTCAGCGCGCTGCACGGCCCGGCCGTGGGCGCGGGCCTCGTGGCCGGTCTGCTGGCCGACATCTCGGTGGCCGCGCGCGACGCGCGCATCGTCGACGGCCACACCCGCCTGGGCGTGGCGGCGGGCGACCACGCGGCCATCGTGTGGCCGCTGCTGTGCGGCATGGCCAAGGCCAAGTACTACCTGCTGCTGTGCGAACCGGTCACGGGCGAAGAGGCCGAGCGCATCGGCCTGGTGTCGCTCGCCGTCGATGGCGAGCAGTTGCTGCCCAAGGCCTACGAGATCGCCGACCGGCTGGCGCAGGGCAGCCAGAGCGCGATCAAGTGGACCAAGTATTCGCTGAACAACTGGCTGCGGCAGGCCGGGCCGAACTTCGACACTTCGCTGGCGCTGGAGTTCATGGGCTTCGGCGGCCCGGACGTGAAGGAAGGCATCGCGTCGCTGCGCGAACGGCGCGTGCCGAAGTTCTAGAACCAAACGCATAATCGAGCCCATGCTCCCCCGCCGCCTGCTGCCCTTGCTCGCCCGCCTCGTGCTGGCGTGGTTCGCGCTGCACGTCGGTATCGGGGTGGCGGCGCCGGTGCTGCATCCGCAGGCTTCGCTCGAGGCCATCTGCACCGGCGGCGTGATGAAGCTGCTGCCCGGCAGCGGCGACGACGCTGCGGGCGTCAAGCTCGCTTCCATCGACTGCCCGCTGTGCAGCCCGGCCATCGCGCCGCCGCCGGTGATCGCGCTGCCCAGCCTGCCGCCGGCCGGCCCCATGCCCTTGCTGGTGCAGGAAGTCGCGACGGTAGCGCCCGCCGCGCTGGCCCCGCCGCCGGCACGCGGGCCCCCCGCCAGCATCCAAGCCTGAACCTGGGCCGGCGCGAGCCGGCGTGTTCCCTTCCGGACGGCGTGCTGCCGTCCCTGCCTGGATGCCTCTCATGAATCGTTTCGCTCCCCTCGCCAGCCTGCTGGCGCTCCTCGGCGCCGCTGCCAGTGCCCACGTCACCCTCGAATACCCCGCGGCGCCCGCCGACAGCGGCTACAAGGCCAGCTTCAAGGTCGGCCACGGCTGCGGCGAGTTCGCCACGCGCCAGCTGGTGGTCGATGTCCCCGCCGGCGTGAAGGGAGTGCATCCCATGCCCAAGGCGGGCTGGGCGCTCGCGGTGGACTCCGCCGGCGGCGAAGTCTCGCGCGTCACCTGGACCGCGAAGACGCGCGACGACATGCTGGCCAGCGCCTTCTACGACGAGTTCGTGCTGGTCGCGCGCCTGCCTTCGCAGGCCGGCACGCTCTACTGGCCGGTGCGCCAGGTCTGCGAGACCGGCCGCGCCGATTGGGTCGAAGTGCCGCGCCCGGGCCAATCCCTGCACGAGCTGAAGAGCCCCGCGGCCGCACTGGAAGTGCTGCCCGGCGCCGGCGACGAACACGGCCACATGCACTGAACGCGAGGAAGAAATCCATGAACCGACTGCTTGCCAGCTTCGCCTTTGCCGCCGTGGCGATCACTGCCCAGGCGCAGGCCCCGGCGCCCGTTGCCATCGACGATGGCTGGGCCCGTGCCGTGATGCAGGGCCAGAGTTCCAGCGCCGCCTACATGCGCCTCACTGCGCGCGAGCCGCTCACCCTGGTGGGCGCCAGCTCGCCGGCCGCGGGCATCGTCGAACTGCACGAGATGAAGCTCGAGGGCGACGTGATGCGCATGCACCCGGTCAACGGCCTGCCGCTCGCGCCGGGCCAGGCCGTGGAGCTCAAGCCCGGCGGCTACCACTTCATGCTGATGGACCTGAAGGCGCAGTTCAAGCCCGACCTGCGCGTGCCGCTGACGCTGCGCTTCCGCGATGCCAAGGGCGCCGAGCGCACCACCACGGTGTCGCTGCCGGTGGCGATGGCCGCGCCGATGATGCACAAGCACTGAACTTCCCGGCCCCGCCGGGCTGGGGTAAGCTGCCCCCATCACCATCCACGAGGAGATGCGCCATGGCGGACGACCCCAGCAGCGGCGCCTTCGGTTTCGGCAAGTTCGTGCCGGGCTTCGACTTCCTGCAGAACCTGGCCAAGGGCGCCTCGCAAGCGGTGCCGCAGATGCCCAACCTCTCCAGCTGGGTCGCGCCGACGCTGAACGTCGAGGAACTGGAGAAACGCATCTCCGAGCTGCGCGCCGTGCACTTCTGGCTGGACCAGAACAGCAAGGCGCTCGCCGCCACCATCCAGGCGCTGGAAGTGCAGAAGATGACGCTGGCCACCTTGAAGGGCATGAACTTCAGCATGGGTGAACTGGCTGAAGCGCTGAAGCTGAAGCCGCTCGAGCCGCTGAAGCAGACGCCGCCGCCGGAGGCCGCGAAGCCCGCGCGAGCCAGGCCCGAGCCCGAGCCCAAGGTGAAAGCCGCCAAAGGCAACGGCAGCGCCGGCGCCGCGCCGGTCGATCCGCTGCAGTGGTGGGGCGCGCTCACGCAGCAGTTCCAGGAGATCGCGGCCAATGCGATGAAGGACGTGGCCGCCGCCACCGAAAGCACGCGCAAGGAAGCGAAGGCCGCACCGGCCGCGAAGGCTGCGGCGAAGAAGGCTCCGGCGCGCCGCCCCCCCGCGCGCAAGTCCGCGAGCGCATGACGGAGCCGGCCTTGAAGCTCTTTCCCTTCGGCCACGCCACGCACCCGCAGTGGCAGATGGCCGCCGGCCTGGTGCTGGCGCAGTTGCGCGCGCAGATGGCGCTGCCCGACTACGCCTCCTCACCCACGCTGGGGCTGCTGTACATCACGGACCACTACGCGTCCTCGGCGCAGGAGATCCTGGACCACGTGAGCGCGGAGCTGCCGGAAGTCACCGACTGGTCCGGCACGGTGGGCGTGGGCATCGCTTCTTCCAACGTGGAGTACTTCGACGAGCCGGCGCTGGGCATCATGCTGTGCGCCTTGCCGCCGGACCAGTACCGCGTGTTCTCCGGTGTCGCGCCGCTGCCCGCCGCCTTCCGCCCGCATACCGCGCTGGTGCATGCCGATGCGGCCACGCCCGACGTCGCCGAACTGATCGCGGAGATGGCGGACCGCACGGCCACCGGCTACCTGTTCGGCGGACTGGCTTCGAGCCGCAGCGACGTGGTGCAGTTCGCCGTCGGCGGCAACGGCAACCTGGGCGGCCACGGCAAGGCCGGTGGCGTGTTCACCGGCGGGCTGTCCGGCGTCGCCTTCGGTGAAGGCGTGGAGCTCGTCTCGCGCGTCACGCAAGGTTGCCAGCCCGTGGGCGCCGCGCGCGGCATCACCGCCTGCGAAGGCAACCTGGTGCAGGAGCTGGACGGCGAACCGGCGCTGGACCTGATGCTGGAGGAACTGGGCATCTCGCTGGAGCAGCCGCAAGCCGCGCTGGCCGCGCTGCGCCAGACGCTGGTGGGCCTGACCGAGGCCTCGCAGGATGTCGTCAGCCGCACCGGCCACTTCGGCGCCGACGTGGTGGTGCGGCACATCGTCGGCATCGACCCGCAGCGGCGCGGCGTGGCGATCGCGAGCAAGGTGGAGGAGGGCATGCAGCTTGCCTTCTGCCGCCGCAACGCGGAAGCCGCGCGGGCCGACCTGGTGCGCATCTGCGCCGAGATCCGCGAGGAGCTGGAACCGGAAGACCTGCCGCTGGCCGTGGCGAGCGCGCTGGCTGCCAACGACGCCGGCGCCGCGCCCAGCCCCGAGCGCCGCATCGCCGGCGCCATCTACGTCAGCTGCGCCGGCCGCGGCGGCCCGCACTTCGGCGGCCCCAGCGCGGAAATGCAGATCGTGCGGCGTGCGCTGGGCGACGTGCCGCTGGTGGGCTTCTTTGCCGGCGGCGAGATCGCCCGCAACCACCTGTATGGCTACACGGGCGTGCTGACCGTATTCCGTTAAGGGCGCGGCGCGCCATCGACCGGATGGCCGAGGCTGATTGGCCGATGGCCCGCCGGAGGGTGGCGCTCCACGATGGCTCCCGTCTCAACAAACGGAGTGAGCCATCTTGCTGTTCCACCGATTTGCGCGGCGCGCCGCCGCGATCTCCCTGCCCGTGCTCCTGGCCGCCTGCGGCGGCGGCAGCAGCGATTCGACCTTGTCCACCCCTGTGACGCCGACCACGCCGGCCGCCGCGCTGAGCGTGTCCGGCACGGCCGCCACGGGCGCGCCGCTGGCCAACGCCGCCATCACGCTGAAGTGCGCGAGCGGCAGCGCCACCGCCACCGCGGATGCCAACGGCAAGTACACGGCCAGCATCACGGGCGGCAAGCTGCCCTGCGTGCTGACCGCGAAGAGCACCGACGGCGCGACCGAGCTGCATTCGGTTGCCGCCGGCACGGGTGACGCCGCGACCACGGTCAACATCACCCCGCTGACCGAGCTGCTGCTCGCGCGCCTGACGGGCGGCGACCCCAAGGCCTATGTCGCGGGCTTCAGTGCCACCGTCACGATCAGCGCCGCCGACGTGGCCGCCGCGCAGGCCGCGCTGCTGCAGACGCTGCAGGCGGCAGGCGTCGATACGACGAATGTGGCCGACATCCTGGCGGGCGCGCTCACGGCCGGCAGCCACACGGGCTATGACGGCGTGCTGGACCAGTTGCAGGTGACGATCACCGCAGCCGGCAGCAGCCTGGCCGAACTGGTGACGGCGGTGTCCAGCACCAGCGCCACCGGCACGCAGACCAGCGCGGCGACCGTCGGCACGGTGCTGGCTCCGGCCAGCAGCGATTGCGCCGCCCTCAAGACCGGCGGCCTGCGCTACGTGCACCTGGTCGACGGCCAGAGCGGTTCCCTGCAGGTCGATGCGAAAGCGATGAGCGCCACGCTGGGCGGCAGCAGCTACACGCTGACGCGCAACGCGAGCTGCGACTACGCGCTCAACGACGCCGCCGGCACGCGCCTGCTGTTCTCGCGTGGTGGTGTCGCGATGATGTTGCAAGGCAGCGGCGCCAGCGCCGTCGCGGCCCTCGCCGTCCCCGACCAGGCGCTCGACCTGGCCGCGCTCGCCGGCACCTACGACCGCCTCCAGTACGGCCCGACCTTCGACGACCAGGCCGGCGAGTTCGGCACCACCGTGTTCGCCGCCGACGGCCAGAACGGCGTCTCGGTGAACTGCCCGCTGGGCTACGGCCAGTGCACCCAGGACACGCAGGACAAGGGCAAGCTGGTCGCCAATGCCAACGGCGGCTTCGACTACATGGAGCAGGGCGTGTCGCAAGGCCGCATCTTCGCCTTCCGCAACGCCGCGGGCCGCAACTTCATGCTGGTGGTGAGCCCGGAGGATGGCGGCGTCGTCGTGCTCGCGCAGCAGGCGGACCTGGCGCTGCCCACGGTGGGCTCGAGCACGAGCTTCTGGCAGGTCAGCGTCAACGGCAGCACCGTAGGCGCGGTCACGGCCGACACCAACACGGTGACGGCGGTCGATGCCGCGGCGAAGACGGCGACGCGGAAGTTCACCTCGGACAGCCACTCCGACACGCTGGCTTTCAACACGCCGTTCTCCGGCATGCGCTACCGCGCGACCAATGGCTGCACGTCGTCCACCGGCGGCGCCTTCTCGTGCAACGGCGTGGTGCAACTGCCGCTGGGCGGGCTGGTGATCTCGGTGAGCTCGGTGCCGACCAAGCACTTCGTGAACGTCTCCCTCAACCAGCCCTGAGCGGCAGGCCGGGGAAGCCCAGGGGGCGGCCGGCGCGCCGCCCTCGTCCCTTATGCTCGACCGTATGCACGCCGCTTCTCCGCGTTTCAGTGCCTTCCTGCGGGCCGCCCTGCTGCCCCTGGCCTGCGTGGCCATGCTGGCCCTGTCGCTGGCCTGGGCCCAGTGGCTCACGCACGACACGCAGCGCTGGCCCGGCCAGCGGCTGACGCGGGCGCTGGCGCTGGTCGCGCCCTCGGCCGATACGCCTTTGCCGGGCGCCGGCGCGGCCTGGCAGCCGGTCACGCTCCCGGACAACTGGAAGCTCACGCGGCCGGAGGGCGCGGCAAGCGTCTGGTATCGCGTGCCCCTAGACCCGCGCGGCATCGATGCGCCCGCGGTGCTGATCCCGCGGCTGGCCACCAACGGCCGCGTGCTGCTCAATGGCTCGCTGCTGTGGGACGCGCAACCTGCCAGCGGCGCCGCGCGCAGCTGGAACGCGCCCTTGCTGCTGGACCTGCCGGTGGCGCTGCTGCGCGAATCGGGCAACGAACTGCAGCTGCAGGTCTCGGGCCCCGCGCGCTACCGCGCCGGCCTGTCGCATGTGCAGCTCGCGAGCAGCGAGCAGCTGGCGCCCATCGCGCGCTCGCGCCAGTTCTGGCAGCACGATGGCGCGATGGTGGCCAGCGCGGTGTCCGCCGTCGCCGGCCTGCTGATGCTGCTGATGTGGTGGGCCACGCAGCGGCGCGATGCGATGTACCTGTTCTTCGGCCTGGCCATCCTGGTCTGGGCGGCGCGCAACAGCAACATCTTCCTCGACACGCTGCCGCTGACGCTGGACCAATGGGCGGTGCTGGTGTTCCTGGGCCACACCTGGTTCAACACCCTCTTCGGCCTGTTCGTGCTGCGCTTCAGCGGCCTGCGCTGGCGCTGGGTGGAACGCGCGGTGTGGACCTATGCCGTGCTCAACACGCTGGTGGTCGCGAGCGGCTCGATGTCCAACATCGGGCAGGCGATGGCGATCATGACCGTGCCGGCCACGGCGCTGTTCCTGCTGCTGATCGCGCTGCTGCTGCGCAAGGGCTGGCGCGAGCGCAGCGTCGAATCGGCGCTGATGGCCGCATCGACCATCACCTATGTCGTGCTGTCGCTGCGCGACGCCATGCTCCTGAGCAGCAAGCTGCCTTACGACTGCTACTACGTCTCGCACTACACCGGCGTACTGATGCTGGTGTGCATCGTCTGGAGCCTGGTGTCGCGGCTGATGACGGCGCTGCGCGAAGTGGAATTGCTGAACGTCGACCTGGAACACCGCGTCGACGAACGCACGCAGGAATTGCAGACGGCCATCGCCGCCAAGTCGCGCTTCCTCGCCGCCGCCAGCCACGACCTGCGCCAGCCGGTCGCGGCCATCGGCTTGCTGGTGGGCCTGCTGCGCGAGCGCGGCACGGCGCAGTCGCCCGGCGCGATGGTCGATCGCATCGACGATGCGGTGGCTTCCCTCGAAGCGCTGCTCAAGGGCTTGCTGGACCTGTCGCGCCTGGAGTCCGGCACGATGAAGCCGCGGCTGGAGCACGTCGCGCTGCAGCCCTTGTTCGACGCCGTCTCCGCGCACGAGCGTGCGCTGGCGCAGGACCAGGGCCTGCAACTGCGCTGGCGGCCGACGAAACTGGCCGTGCACACCGATCCCGTGCTGCTGGAACAGATGCTGCGCAACCTGGTGAGCAACGGCCTGCGCCACAGCAAGCGCGGCGGCGTGCTCGTGACAGCGCGCCGGCGCGCCCACAACCGCGTGCTGCTGCAGGTGTGGGACACCGGCTACGGCATCCCGGCCGACCAGCAAGCGGCGGTGTTCGAGGAATTCGTGCAGTTGGACAACCCGGCGCGCGAACGCGCCCGCGGCCTCGGCCTGGGGCTGGCGATCGTCAAGCGCTGCGCGCAGGCGCTCGAATGCGGCCTGCGCCTGCAATCGCGGCCGGGCCGCGGCAGCTGCTTCTCGCTGGACCTGCCGGGCGCGCGCGTGCCGCAGGCCGAGGCGCCGTCGGCCGCGACCCGCCGCGAGCCTCTCGCCGGCTGGCACGTGATCGTGGTCGAAGACGATCCGGCGGTGCGCGAAGCCATGCGGCTGCGCATCACGCACTGGGGCGCGGAAGTCACGGAGTTCGACGGCCTCGCCGGCCTGCAGCAGGCGCTGGATGCGGGGCACCTGGCTGGCGCCGACCTGGTGGTCAGCGACAACCGGCTGGCCGGTGGCGGTGCGGCGCAGGTGGTGCAGATGGTGCGCCGGCGGCTGGGCGCGGTGCCCGCACTGGTCGTCACCGGCGACACCTCGCCGCAGGTGATCTCCACGCTGGCCGCCAGCGGCTTGCCGGTGCTGCACAAGCCCTTTCGCACCGAGCAGCTGCTGTCGGCGATCGCGGCCGCTGCCGCGGCGCCGGCGGCCTGATCAGGCCCGCGCCTGCCGCAGCCCCAGCCGCGCGGCCGCAAACACGGCCTGCGTGCGATTGCTCACCTCCAGCCGCCGGAAGATCACGGCCAGGTGGGTCTTGACGGTGGACTCCGCCATCGCGAGTTCGCGGCAGATGTGCTTGTTGGTCGCGCCGCGGATCAGGAGGTGCAGCACTTCCAGCTGGCGTGGCGTCAGGTCCAGCGTGCGCTCCGGCGTCGCTGATGGATGCAGTGGGGGGCCGCCGGGCAGGTAGACGCCGCCTCCCAGGACGACGTCGAGCGCGGCGCGCAGCGTGCTGCCCTGTGCGGTCTTGGGGATGAAGCCGGCTGCGCCCTGGTCGATTGCGCCACGCACGGTGGCGACCGAGTCGTCCGCCGACAGCACCACGATGCGCGCGTCGGGCGCCGCTTCGTGCATGCGCGGGAGCGCGTCCAGCCCCTGGCTGTCCGGCAGCGCCAGGTCCAGCAGGACGACGTCGAGGTCGACGTGCTGCCTGACCATTGCGATCGCCTGCGCCAGGCGTTCGGCCTGCAGCACTTCGACGTCCTGCCAGTGTTGCGCCATGAGCAGCGCCAGGCCCTCGCGGAAGAGGGCGTGGTCGTCAACGAGCAATACCTTCATCGCTTCGTGTCCCCAACAACTCGGGGCATCATACCGAGGCCGGTCGTGGGGTTCGGCTCCGCCGCCGTGCCCGGGAAAACCCGCAATCAATCCGACTTCGCGGACGTGAAGTCGGTGGGGATCCTCAGGTCGGCGATCGTCTTCGCGAAGTCGGACTGCACCTGCGCCAGGTAGGGCTTGAGCTCGTCGCCGCTGCGGTACACCTTTTCCGCCTGGATGGAAGTGGCCAGCCGGAGGTATTCGGGGTCTTCCATCGCCTGGCGGAAGGCGTCGTTCAGCCGCGCCAGGATGTCCCGCGGCGTGCCCCTGGGCGCCACCAGCACGCTCGCGTTGTCGGCGGCGAAGTCGTAGCCCAGTTCGCGAATGGTGGGCGCCTCGGGAAACGCCTTCATCCGGTGCTCGCCCAGCACGGCGAGCAGCCGCAGCTTGCCGGTCCGCACTTCGTTGACCCATTGCGTCGTCCCGACGGCTGCAGTCACGTGGCCGCCCAGGACGGCCGTGAGGCCCTGCCTGGCGGTGGAATAGGGAACGTGGATCCAGTCGACGCCCGCCTTGTCCTTCATGAACTGGAAGGCGACGTCCATGGTGCTGCCCGGTCCTGTCGTGGCATAGGTCACTGCGCCGGGATGGGCCTTGGCATACCGGATCAGGTCCGGCAGCGTCTTCCAGGGGGCGCTGGCCTGCACCACGATGCCCGCGCTGCCCGAGGAGAACTGCAGCACCGGTTCGAAGTCCTGCAGCTTGTAGGCCAGCTTGTGCTGGACCGGCAGCCGCGCCAGCGCGGTGTCGAGCACGGCGCCGATCTGGTAGCCGTCCGGCTTTTCGTGGGCGAGCGTGGTGAGCTCCACGGCACCCGCAGCCCCTGGCTTGTTGGCGACGACGATGGGCTGCCCCAGCTTCTTCGCGGCGCGTTCGGCCAGCATCCGCACGAGCAGGTCCATGTTGTCGCCGGCGCCGTAACCCACCGTGACCGTCACCGCGCGCGCGGGATAGGGGTCCGCCAGGGCTTGCGGGGGCAGCAGCAGGGTCATCAACAGGCCGCATGCGAGCAAGGCCTTCCGGCCGGCATGGTTGCGTGCGCTCATTTCTCTTTTCCTTTCATTGCATTTTGCGCGAACGGCTCATTCGCTGAGCGCGAGCTCGCGTCCATCTTCGGTGTCCTCGCAGTCGGCCTCTGCCGGCAGGGCAATGCCTTCCCACGATGCCGTCTCCACGCTGCGGCGCACGAGGGCTTGCAACTCCGCGCGCACGGCGTCTCCGGCGGTGGGCAGCTTGTCGGCGGACAAGGCGTACAGGTAGTTGCGGCGCACGACCCGCACGTCCGCGATCCGCAGCCAGCGCCAGCGACCGGCCGGATCGCCGAAGGCGTGCACCGCTGCATGAGGCTGGATGGTGGCGGCGCCGCGCCGTTCGACCGCGCCCATCAGGAGGTGCAGCGAATCGATCTCGGCCAGCGGCTTCAGCGGCAAGCCGGCCCGGTCGAACTCCAGCTCGATGCGGCGCCGGTGCGCCGGATGGTGCAGGCTCTGCAGCACCAGCGGCAAGCGGGCGATCTCGCGCAGCGTGAGCGAGTGGCGGTCCGCCGGCACCAGCGCGCTGTCGGCGGGCAGGATCACGAACAACTCCTCGTCGAACAGCGGCTGCACTTGCAGGTCGGACGCCGCGTGAGGGCTGAAGAGAACCGCCAGGTCCAGTTGCCCGACCTGCGTCATGTAACCCAGCTGCCGGTTGGCTGCCTCCACGATGTTGAGCCGGATCGCCGGGAATTTCTCTTCCATCCGTTCCAGCAAGGCCTGGCCAAGCCGCCGCACGGTGTTGGGCGGCAGGCCGAGCGTCACGCGCCCGCCCAGCCCGCTGGGCACCTGCTGCGCCACCGCGACGGTTTCCTGCAACTGGCGCAGCAGGAACTTCGCGTGCTGGTAGACGGCAGCGCCGTTTTCCGTGGGCACCACGCCGCGCGAAGACCGCTGCAGCAGCGGCGTTCCCACTTCTTCCTCCAGCTTCGCGACGTGCTGGCTGAGCGCCGGCTGTGCGATGAACAGCTGGCGCGAAGCCTTGGCGAGGCTGCCGCTGTCGACGATCTGGACGAAGTAGCGCAGCTGCCGCATGTTCATCGCAGGTCTCCCGCGTTCACTGGCGCGTCCACTGTTCGGCCCAGTTGGTGGGCTGGTCGAAGCGGGCCACGTCGAAGCCCTTCGCATCCTTCGGCACCACCCAGGACGCCGGGTAGAAGTACAGCGGCAGGATCGGCAGGTCGTCCATCGCGATGCGCTGGATCTTGGCCCAGGCGGCCTTCTCGCGCGCCGGGTCCAGCGCCGCATCGGCTTCGGCGATCGCCGCGTCCATGGCGGGGTTGGCGTAGGCCGAGAAGTTGTTCCCGGTCCAGCCGTTCTGTTCCGTCGGCACGGCATTGCTGCCAAGCATGAGGCCCGGCGAAGCCGAGGGCGGGAACTGGATCGACGACAGGCTCAGGCCATTGAAGCGCCGCTTGCGCATCTCGTCGCCGTTGAAGATGGCGATGGGCGCCTGCCGCACGGTGGCCGCGATGCAGATCGACTTGAGCTGGTTCTGCAGCACCTGCGCGATCTGCAGGCGCGTCTGGTTGCCGGCGGTGGTGAGGATCTCGAAGGACGCCTTCTGGCCCGCGGCATTCGTGCATACGCCGTCGGCGCCGGGCTTCCAGCCGGCCTGCGCCATCAGCGCGCGTGCCTGGGCCAGGTCGTAGGGGTAGCGCGCCACGGCATCGGAGTAGTTGGCGTTGGCGGGCACCACGAGGCTGCGCGCGACCGGCACTACCTTCTCGAACAGGCGCGTGGCGATGGCCTCGCGGTCGATGGCCATGGCGATGGCCCGGCGCACGCGCACGTCGGCCAGCACCGGGTTCTTCAGCTGGAAGGCGATGCGCTCCAGGTTGTAGCCGGCGTCCAGCGGGAAGTTGAACCGGTCCGCGTGGTCCTTGCGCAGGGTGAGCATCTGCGCGAAGCTGATGCCGCCCGGGCTGACCGGCAGCGCGTCGAGGTCGCCGGACAGCAGGTTCTGCACCAGCGCCGTGGCGCTGCCGCGGTAGCTGAGGATCACCTTCGGGATGCGCGGCGGCTGCGGCCAGTACTTGTTCGCCACCAGCGTCACCTCGGTGCCCAGTTGCGCGCTGCTGACGACGTAGGCGCCATTCCACAAGCCCGGGTTGGTGGGCTCGCGGTTGTACAGGCTCTGGCGCGAGTAGTCCTCGGTCGACTTGTACTTGTCGTAGACGGGGCCTTCCAGGTGCGAGGGCAGCACCTGGTCCCAGGTGTCGTAGCCCACCATCACCTTGGGCAGGTGCAGCACCACCGTCTTCGGGTCGACCACGTCCACCTGGGTGGCGCGCTTCCACGAGTTGTAGTTGGAAAAGGCCACGGTGCCTTCGCTGGCCATCTTCCAGGTGAAGGCGACGTCGCTGGCGCTTACGGGCGTGCCATCGCCCCATTTGGCGTCGGGCCGCAACTTGAGCGTGACCAGCATGCCCTTCTGGCCGCCCGGCAGGCTGACGACCTTGGCGAGGCCGTTCTCCAGGCTCGGCTTGGTGGCGCACAGGATGCAGACGCTGCGGCCCGTGGCGTCGAAGGCCGTGATGGGGCGCTGCACGAAACCCATGAGGAACAGCTTCGTGTTGTTCACCTGCACCAGCGGGTGCGAGTTGGACAGGTACTGCAGCTGGCCGATCACCAGCTGCTGCTTGTTGGCGTCGGCGTGGGCGACCGATGCGGCCAGCGCCAGGCTCGCCACGAGGGCGGGAAGAAATTTCATGGGCTTGTCTCCTTTTTCTCTGTCTATTTCGTCGCGCGCGGATCGAAGGCGACGCGCAGGCCGTCGCCCAGGAAGTTGAACGCGATCACGGTCAGGAAGATCAGCAGGCCGGGCCACACGGCCAGCATCGGCGCGGACGACGCCAGCTCCTGCGCGTTGTTCAGCATGTTTCCCCAGGTCGGCGTGGGCGGCATGACGCCTACGCCCAGGAAGCTGAGGGTGGATTCCAGCAGGATCACGCGGCCCACGGTCAGCGTGCCGGCGACGATGATGGGCGTCGCCACGTTGGGCAGCACGTGCACGCCCACGTTGTAGGGCGTGCCTGCGCCGCTGACGCGCGCGGCCAGCACGTAGTCCTGCCGGCCGACGGCCAGCGTGCCGGCGCGCACGACGCGGGCGATGGTGGTCCAGTCGACCAGCGCGATGATGATGACGATGCGCCAGAAGGACACGTCCGGGCCCTGGGCGACGTCCGGCGGGATGCCCAGCTTGCCGAGGTCGATCGCCGCCAGCACCACCAGCAGCGGAATCAGCGGCAGCGAGATCATGCAGTCGGTGGCGCGCATCAGGAAGGCGTCGATGCGCCCGCCCAGGTAGCCGGCCAGCACCCCCACGGCGATCCCCAGGAGGCCGCCGAACACCGTCGCCAGCACGCCCACGGCCAGCGAGACCTGGCCGCCGACCATCAGGCGCAGGAGCACGTCGCGTCCCACTTCGTCGGTGCCGAGGAGGTGGGTCGCGGTCGGCGGGCCGTAGCGCTCGAACAGGTCGGTGGCGTTCGGGTCCACGTGCAGCAAGGCGCCGACCAGCGGTGCGCTGAAGCAGAACGCGGCCAGCAGCAGCAGCAGGACGAGCGATGCCATCGCCGGCTTGTGGCGGCGCAGCGCGCGCCAGCGCAGCGCCCAGATCGAGAGCGGGCGCGGGCTGGATTCCAGGGGGAGGGAGGCGGTGCTCATTGCAGGGAGATCCTCGGGTCGAGCCAGCCGTAGGCGAGGTCGGCGGCCAGGCTGGCAAGCAGGGTCACGATGGTGGCGAACAGCATCCCCACCATGGCCACGTTGAAGTCCTTCATCATCACGGCGTCATAGATGGCCTTGCCCATGCCCTGCACGCCGAACATCGCCTCGATGACCAGGGCGCCGGACATGAGCGTGCCGAAGCCCAGGGCCATGAGCGTGACCACCGGCACCAGGGCATTGCGCAAGGCATGCCGGGTGACGACGGTGAACCAGCCCAGGCCCTTGGCACGGGCCGTGCGGATGAAGTCCGCGTTGAGGGTCTCGATCATGGAGGCCCGGACGTAGCGCACGTACTGCCCCGTGTTGAACAACGTCAGCGTGAGCACCGGCAGCACGTAGTAGCGCAGCTGCTCCAGCAGGCCGATGTTCGGGTCCAGCGCGGTCGCCGTCGCCGGGAACCAGTGCAGCTTGACCGAGAACACCATCAGGAAGATCAGGGCCAGCCAGAACGCGGGCGAGGAGATGCAGGCGAAGGCGAAAAAGCTGATGACGTTGTCCAGCCAGCCCCCCGGCTTCAGCGCCGCCACGCACCCCAGCACGATGGCCAGCGCCACGCTGATCGTGAAGGTCAGCACCATCAGCTTGCTGGTCTGCGCCAGCGCCGGCCCCAGCACGGCCAGCACCGGCTTGAACTGGCTGTTGGAGTAGCCGAGGTCGCCCGTGGCCAGGCGCGCGAGCCAGTGCCCGTACTGCTGCAGCACCGGCTGGTCGGCGCCGTACAGCTTGCGCATCTGGGCGACGAGTTCCGGCGTGACGGCGGGGTTGCCTTCCAGCATCACGTCGACCGGGTCGCCGGGCAGCAGCGAAAGCATCACGTAGAGGAAGAAGGACATGATCGCCGCCACCAGGACGGCCTGGGCGATGCGGCGCAAGGTGAAGCTGGCCACGGGTTACTCCTTGTGGTGGCAGGCGGCCCATTGCACCGGCCGGCCCGGCGCCGGTTCCAGGGCGGGGGCGGTGGTGCGGCACAGGTCCGTGGCCTTGGGGCAGCGCGTGTGGAACACGCAGCCCGAAGGCGGGTTGATCGGGCTCGGGATTTCGCCGCGCAGCGACAGTCCCGCGCCGGGCACGCGGCGCGGCCCGATGCGCGGCGCGGCATCGAGCAGCGCCCGCGTGTAGGGATGGCTGGGACGCGCGAACAGGTCGTCGCGCTTCGCCACCTCGACGAGCCGGCCCAGGTACAGCACCGCGACGCGGTCGGCGAGGTGGTGCACCACGCCCAGGTCATGGCTGATGAACAGCATGGCGAGCTTGCGCGTCTCGCGCAGCTCCGCGATCAGGTTCAGCACCTGGCTCTGGATGGAGACGTCCAGCGCCGACAGCGGCTCGTCGGCCACCACCAGCTCGGGATCGGCCACCAGCGCGCGGGCGATGGCGATGCGCTGGCGCTGGCCGCCGGAGAATTCGTGCGGGTAGCGGTCGCCCGCATCCGCGGGCAGGCGCACCTGCTCGATCAGGGCGCGGGCGCGCTCGCGGCGTTCCTGCGCGTCCACGCCCAGCAGGCGCAGCGGCTCGGCGACGATGTCGGCCACCAGCATGCGCGGGTCGAGCGCGGAGAAGGGATCCTGGAAGATCATCTGCACCTTGCCCGCAGGCCGCACCGCGCCGCCGCGGTAGCGCACCGCGCCGGCCGAGGGATCCGCGAGTCCGGCGACGACCCGGCCCAGCGTGGTCTTGCCGCTGCCGCTTTCGCCGACCAGGGCGACGGTCTCGTTCTCCTCGATGCGGAGGGTGACGTTCTCCACCGCGCGCAGCACCTGGCCGCGCTTCAGCAGCCCGCCGCCTACCTTGAAATGCACGCTCATCGCGTCGATGTCGAGCAGCGCGTTCATGCGTTCTCCACCTTGTGGCAAGCGACCCAGTGGCGTTCGCCGCGCTGCTCGAGCTGCGGCTCCTGCGCGTGGCAGCGCTCGTCCGCCAGCGCGCAGCGCGCGGCGAAGCGGCAGCCGGTGTGGCCGGCGCTGACGGCCGCGACGCGGCCCGGAATCACGGGCAGGCGCTTCACCGGCCGTTGCGGGTCCGGCAGCGTGGCGATGAGCCCGCGCGTGTAGGGATGCAGCGGCTGCGCGAACAGCTGCTGCGCATCGGCCTGCTCCACCACCCGGCCCGCGTACATGACGATGATGTCGTGCGCGACCTGCGAGACGACGGCCAGGTTGTGGCTGATGAACTGGATGGCGGTGCCGGTGCGTTCCTGCAGCTCGATCATCAGGTCCAGGATCTGTGCCTGGATGGTGACGTCCAGCGCCGTGGTGGGCTCGTCGGCCACCAGCACCGCGGGCTTGCAGGCGAGCGCGATGGCGATCATCGCGCGCTGCCGCATGCCGCCCGACAGGCGATGCGGATAGTCCTGCGCGCGCAGGCGCGGTGACGGGATGCCGACCGAGGCCAGCAGTTCCACCGCCTCCTCGTTCGCCTCGCGCCAGCGCGCGCCGCGATGGCGCACCAGGACTTCGGCGATCTGCCGCCCGATCTTCATCACCGGGTTCAGCGCGCTCATGGGCTCCTGGAAGACCATGGCGACGCGGTCGCCGCGGGCGTCCTGCCAGGCCTTCTCCGAGGCGCCGGCCAGGTCCTGCCCGGCGAGCCGGATCGCGCCCTGCACCCGCAGGCCGGGCGGCGCCAGGCCCATGACCGCGAGCGAGGTGATGGTCTTGCCGCAGCCGCTTTCGCCGACCACGCCGAGCGTGCGGCCGCGCGCTATGGTGTACGAGACGTCGGACACCACTTCCGCGCGCCGGCCGTCCCGCTCGAAGCTGACCGTGAGGTTCTTCACCTCCAGGGCCGGCGTGGCTTCCGCGGGCCGCGCGGCCGGCGGCGGGGCGTCCTGGGACATGAGGATCCTCACGGCAGGTGGTGGCCGGACTTCAGAAGCGGATGACGCCGATGCCGTCTTCCACGCTCACCTCGGTGCCGAAGTTCTTCGACAGGCGGGCGATGCGGTCCAGCGTGCGCTGCGCCGTCTCGCCGCTGGAGATCAGCGGGCGGCCCTCGGTCAGCTTGTGTTCGCCCTGGCCGGTGCGGCGGGTGATGGTGCCTTCGCGCGCCGTGCGGCCCATCTCCACCGGGTGCAGGTTCATGCGCACGAACTTGCCGCCCTTCATCTCCAGCGCCATCAGCGCGGAGGTCCACCAGTTCTCGTTGTGCTTGTCCAGGCCCGGGTGCAGCGGGTGGTCCGCCGGGTTCAGCGTGGGCAGGCGGTTCATGTCGTGGCCCCAGCTCTCGTAGCTGTCGTAGGGCACGCGCTGGATGAACTCCGACTGGGCGAAGAAGTTGCCCGTGCCGTAGATGATGGGCTTGCCCTTGTAGACCTCGATGCCCAGCGTCCAGTGCCAGCCGTGCGCGATGTAGACGTCGGCGCCGGCATCGATGGCCGCATGCGCGAACTCGCGCGCGAACATCGGCACCTTCTCGCGGCGCTTGCCGTCGGCGATGTTGAAGTGGTGGGCCACGACGACGAAGTCGGCCATCTTGCGGGCCTCGTCGATGGAGCGCAGGTTGCCTTCGAGGTCGCCCTTGTGGCAGAAGCTCTGGATCTCGAACTTGTCGCCCGGGATGAACACGTTGGAGCCGCGGGTCGACTGGTCGCCGGGCATCTGGAAGCTGAACTCGCCCGCCTTCAGGCCGGTGCCCATGGTGGAGCCGTCGGCTTCGCGCAGCACGTCGAGCGAGAGCGCGATCGCCCTCATCTGCTCCGCCGCTTCCTGCGTCAGCATGTACTTGAAGCCCGCGCGCAGCGGGTTGATGCCGGGGCGGCCGGCGTAGCCGCCCTTGCCCAGGCTGGCCCACTCGTTGGGCTTGTTGCCGGAGCTGGTGGAGACGATGGCGACGCGGCCCTGCTTCGTTTCCAGGTACTGCGGCTCGCGCGCGGCTTCCAGGTCGGCGCCCGTGCCCGCGATGGCGATGCCGGCTTCGCGGCAGTGCTTCAGCGTGGCGAGCATGCCGGCCGGCCCGAAGTCCATGCTGTGGTTCTGCGCGTGCGACATGATGTCCACGCCGGCCCAGCGCAGGTCGCGCGCGATCTGCGGGTCGGCCATCATGAAGCTGCCCAGCCAGTCGCCGCGGCCCGGATATTCCAGTTCGCTCTGGTGGGCGAAGTTCATCTCCAAGTGCGCGTAGGTCAGGTCGGCCCCGCGCAGCATGTTGATGACACGCATCGATTCGGCGTCGTCGTGCACCGCGAAGGGCCGCGAAACCATGCATTCGCCCACCAGGGCGACGTTCCAGTTCAAACCTTGAGAAGCCATCGATATCTCCGTGTGTCGATGGGCGGGATTGTTGGTGCGCAACGCTCCGGTCGCGCCCCCGGCAGCCCTGTATCAGTTATAGTTTTTTGGAATACGAATTCCGGGTAAACCCTCGATGGACATCAAGCAGCTGAAGTACTTCTCCACCGTGGCGCGCCTCGGCAGCTTCAGCCGCGCGGCCAGCACGCTGAAGATGGCGCAGCCTTCGCTGAGCAAGCAGATCAGCAACCTGGAAAGCGAGCTGGGCACGCGCCTGCTGGTGCGCAATGGCCGCGGCGTGACGCCGACCGAAGCGGGCCAGCGGCTGATCCCGCATGCGCATCGCATCCTGGAGGAGGTGGCCAAGGCCGAAGCCGACGTGCGCGCGGCCGGGGCCGGCCGCTTTGCCATCGGCCTGCCCTTCACCGTGGCGGCCACCATCGGCACGGACCTGGTGGCGCAGTTGCGCCATGCCGATCCCAGCGCCAACTTCGCGGTGTTCCAGGGCCGCTCCGCCTTCCTGCTGGAAAACCTGCAGACCGGGGCGATCGACGTGGCCATCATGTTCAGGCCCAGCGCTTCGCCCCTGGTGGAAACCACGGAGCTCACCTCCGAGGACCTGTACCTGATGGCATCCGCGCGGGCCGCGCGGGCGCTGGCGGGCAAAGGCCCCATCCCGGTCGCCAGCCTGGTGGACTACGCCTTGATCGAACCGAGCCGCCCCAACGCCATCCGCGTCGCGCTGGAGGATGCGCTGCGGCGGGCACGCAAGGTGCCCAACATCGCGATGGAGATCGACAACATCGAGACGATCATCGACCTGGTGGCGCGCGACGAGGGCTTCGCGGTGCTGTCGAAGTTGTCGCGCAGCCTGGCCGCGCAGAAGGACAAGGTGGTGCCGCTGCCGCTGGCCGCGCCGGGGCTGAAGATCGAGATCTGCATGGCCGTGTCGACGCGCGCGACTCTGTCGCAGGCCAATGCGCGGCTGGTGCGGCTCACGGCCGATATCGGACGCAAGCTGCTGACTGCCGCGGCGCAACGGCGGCAGGCGAGCTAGCGGCGGGCCAACGCTTCCGCGTTGACGACGCGTACCGGCGCGCCATCGAGGAAGGCGAGGATCGCCTCGACCGCGTCCTCGTAGTACACGCGCAGCATGTCGCGGGTGAAGTAGCCGATGTGCGGCGTGAGCACGGTGTTGTCCAGGCCGCGCAGCGGATGGTCGGCCGGCAGCGGCTCGGCCTCGTACACGTCCAGCCCAGCGCCGCCGATGCGGCGCTCGCGCAGGGCGTCGAGCAGGGCCTGCTGGTCGACGATGGCCGCGCGCGAGGTGTTCACCAGCAGCGCTTCGGGCTTCATCAGCGCGAGCTCGCGCGCGCCGATGAGGCCGCGGGTGCCCTCCGCCAGCGGGAGGTGGACGGTGACCACGTCGCTGCCGCGCAGCAGTTCGTCCAGGCCGGCACAGCCGGCCCCGCTGGCGCTTGCGCGCTCCGGCGTCAGGTGCGGGCTCCAGGCCAGCACCTTCATCTCGAAGGCCTGCGCGTACGCAGCCATGCGCGAGCCGATGCGTCCGAGCCCCAGGATCCCCAGCGTCTTGCCACGCAAGGTGAAGCCCACGCGCGTCTGCCAGCCGCCGCGGCGCATGACCGCGTCCTCGTGCGCGATGTGGCGGGCCGCCGCGAGCACCAGGCCCCAGGCCAGCTCCGACACGCCACCGCCGCCGCGGCTGACCTCCGAGTTGGACACGGGGATGCCACGTTCGGCGGCGGCCGCCGTGTCCACGGTGTCGTAGCGCATGCCGGTGACGGCGATGTACTTCAGCTTCGGCAGCCGCGCGATGAGCGAGCGCGGGAATGGCATGCGTTCGCGCAGCGTGCACACGATGTCCACGTCGGCCAGCGCGGCGACCGCCTCGTCCTCCGAGGCGAGCGGACGGTCGAACACCACGATCTCGCAGCGCCGCGCGACGGCGCTCCAATCGGCGAGGCCCAGGGCGACGCCGAGATAGTCGTCGAGGATGGCGAGCTTCACGCTGCAGCCGCCGCAACGAAGCGCGGGAACTGCAGCACCAGCAGCTGCAGGCCTTGCGGGCCGGCCTTCGGCGTGTAGGCCGGTTCGTCCGGCGCCACGAAGGCAAGCGACAGGCGCTGCAGCAGGCCCTGCTCGCCGTCGGCCAGCTTGCCGTCCATCACGATCCAGAACTGGCCGCCGCCCACGGCCGGGTCCGGCCCCGTCACCGTGGCATCGGGACCCAGGCTGCAGGTCCAGGCGGCCAGGCCATCGGCCTGCTCCTGCAGCAGGCTGGCGAAGGTCGATTCGCCGGCGGGCAGCGCCTGCGCGGGTGGCGCGTTGAACATCAGCTCGCGCCGCTTGCCGGCCTTGGCGCGCATCTGCTGCACCTCTTCTGGCAGGAACTGCGCGCCGCCATCCCAGGCATTGCGCAAGGTCAGGTAGCCGACGCCCTCGTCTCCGCCCACGATGGGCCCGTATCCGCTGTACGGCCCGACGAAATGCCCGAAGCCGACACCGGCCTTGTGCGCGCCGATGCGGCCGGAGCCGGTCACGAAGATCTGGAACTGGTCGGCCACGTGGAAGTGCGCGCGCAGCTCGGTGTGCGGCGCCTGCTCCACCAGGTAGGCGATGGGCGCGGGCCCGCTCGCCTCCCCGGTGCGCGCCACCTTGTGGCGGTCCTCGCCCATGAACTGCGTGCGGAAGTTCGCGTTGCCGCGCGGGCTGTAGCGGCCAAGAAGCGCCTTTTCGGCCGAGGATACGGTTGGCATTGCGATGACTCCTTGCAGTCTGCGGGTTCAGAAACTGTGCTTGAGGCCGAAGTCCAGCCCGTTCGAGGCGGAGCTTGCCAGCCCCGCGCCCACCAGGGAACCGTTCAGCGTACTGGTCGCGCCGTTGCGGTTCCACAGGTGCGCGTAGGTCGTGTACACCGCCGTGCGCTTGGACAGGTAATACACGTAGCCGATGGCGGCCTTGCGTGAAACCGGGCCGCTGCCCAGGTCCACCTTGTAGCCGGAATAGGAGAAGCGCACGAGGCCGGGGCCGGCGACGTACGAGCCGCCCACCATCCAGCCCTTGCCATCCAGCGGCGCGGGGCCGATGCCGCCCGTCAGCGTCGTGCCGCCGGCGCGGTCCGACACGTATTCCGCATTCAGTTGCAAGTTGCCCAGCTTCCAGGTTCCACCCACGTCCCAGGTGCGGAAGTCGCCGAGCAGAGCGTACTTCGTCTTGCCGTACGCGGCTGAGACGTCGACGGGGCCGGCGGCGTAGCCGAAGCGCGCGTTGTAGCCCGAACCGTCGTCCTCGGTCGCTGCGCCGTCCTGTGCGTTCTCGCCCAGGTAGTACTGCGCCCAGCCATAGAAGCCGCCGAGGTTGTCGCCGGTCATGTAGCCGATGCTGTTGGAGGCGCGCGCGCGCGTCGCCACCGGGCCGCCCGGGAAGGCAACGCCGGGCGACGTGGAGGTCGAAGCGGGGTAAGGGCCTTGCGCGGTGGCGCGTCGGATGCTGAAGCCGGTGAAGGCCAGGGTCGTGCCGGCGCCGTTCACGGTGAAGGGATCGTAGCCCGCCATCAGGGTGAAGGTGGGCGTGTAGTCGCGGCCCAGGCGCAAGGAGCCCCAGTCGCCGTTCAGGCTGACCCAGGATGCGCGGTTGAAGGTGAGGCTGCCCGCGCTGGCGCCGCCGGCCGCCTGCTGGTTGTTGGTGCTGCTTGCCACGCCCGTGCCGTCGTCCGGGTTCACGCCCATTTCCAGCCAGAACGAGGCCGACAGGCCGCCGCCCAGGTCCTCGCTGCCGCGGAAGCCCAGGCGCGAGCTGTTGAAGCCCGAGTTGGTGAGCTGCACGCGATGCGAGCCTCCGCTGGCGCTGCCATACGCGAGGGTCGCGTCCAGCACGCCGAACATGTTGAGGCCCACGGCAGGCACGCCGTTGCCGGCGCAGGCCGCCCCAGCAGCGGCGGTTGCCGCGAACGCGATCAGTGTTTTCTTCATGTACATCGTCTCCGTCATTGCGCGGCGCATGCTACGGAGGGATGGGGCGCGGGGAAAATACAGAATTGCTGGAGGGGGTATAACGCCGCCCGCCGCGAGCGGGACTGCCGCCATGGCGCGCGGCCTGTGGCCGGCGGCGCTCGCCTAGAATCCGCGCCATGGAGATGCGCCAGCTGCGGTATTTCGTGCAGATCGTCGAGAGCGGCAGTCTCGCCAAGGCATCGCGCCAGCTGTTCATCGCGCAGCCGGCATTGAGCCAGCACATGGCGCGCCTCGAGCACGAGGTCGGCAAGTCCCTGCTGGTGCGATCGTCGCGCGGCGTGGCGCCCACCGAGAACGGCTCGGCGCTTTACCAGCACGCCAAGTTCCTGCTGCGGCAGCTGGAGGAAACGGTCGCCATCGCGCGCCAGGAGCCCGCGGCCCTGAGCGGGCGCGTGACGCTGGGCGTCGGCCCGACGACGGCCTGCCAGCTTGGGGTGCCCTTCATGGAGCACCTGGCCGCGGCGTACCCCGCCGTCATGCTGAACATCATCGAGGGCGCGAGCGGCCAGCTGGAATACATGGTGCGCATGGGGCAGCTGGACATGGCCATCCTGTTCTGGCCCGACGCGGCTTCCGATCTGCAGGTGGAACCGCTGGCGGAGGAGGAACTCTTCGTGATCGTGCCCCGGAACAGCGCGCTGGTGCCGCAGGACCAGGAGGCGCTCACGTTGCGCCAGGTCTCGCAGCTGCCGCTGGTGCTGCCGAGCCTGCGGCATGCCCTGCGCCAGCGCCGCATCGAGCTCGAGTTCAAGCGGGCCGGCCTGCCGCTGGACCCGATCGCGGAAGTGGATTCGCTGCCGCTGCTGATGAACTGGGTGGAGCGCCGCAATGCCGCCACCATCCAGCCGTACGCGGCCATCCGCGCCGCCGGCAACGAGCCGCAGCGCTGGCGAACCTTGCGCATCGCCGATGTCCGCGTGGTACGGCCGAACTTTCTCTACGCGTTGCCGGACGGCAAGCTGTCGCGCGTGGCCGCCGCGGTGCGCGACGAGATGCGCCTGGTCGTGAAACGGCTCGTCGAATCCGGTGAATGGCAAGGCGTGACCCTGCCGGCGGAAAGCGCTGCCGCCTGAGGCCGCCTCACGCAGCCTGCAGGCCCGCGAGGTAGCCGAACACCAGCGCCGGGCCCAGCGTGATGCCGGGACCCGGATAGGCGCCGTTCATGACCGACTGCATGTCGTTGCCGCAGGCAAGCAGGCCGGGGATGGGTATGCCGTCATCGCGCAGCACCCGTGCTTGCGCATCGGTCACCAGGCCCGCGGCCATGCCCAGGTCCGCCGGCTGCACCGCCACCGCGTAGAACGGCGGACGCCGCAAGGGCGCGACGCAGGGGTTGGGCTGGTGGTCGCCGTCTCCCAGGTGCCGCTGGTAGATGTCGCCGCCGCGGCCGAATTGCCGGTCGATGCCCAGCTTCGCGCCCTCGTTGAAGGCTTCGACGGTGCGCACGAAGCGCGCGGCATCGATGCCCAGCTGCTGCGCCAGCCCAGGCAGGTTGGCGGCGCGCCGCAGGTAGCCAGAAGCAACGTCCCGCGCCACCGACAACGCGAACGGCTTCACGCGGCCGAGTCCATAGCGCCAGAGGAAATCGCGATCGCACACCAGCCAGGCCGGCACCGCCTCGGCTCCGGCGCGCAGCTGGGCCCGCACGAACTCGTGGTACGAAGCCGCCTCGTTGGTGAAGCGCCGGCCCTGGCGGTCCACCGCGATCAGTCCCGGCTTGGCGCGGTCGGCCACGGTGTGCGGGTACACGCCGCGCGTGCCGTCCGCGCGCTGAAAGGTCGATGCGGGAACCCACAAGGCCTGCTGCGTGGGCGATTCGCTCAGGTGCCCGCCTGCCTGCAGCGCGAGCGCGGCGCCGGAGGGAACAAGCGGCGAACCCATCGTGGCACTCAGGGTGCCGGCCAGTTCGGGCACGAAGCGCGCCCGTAGTTCAGGCGCATGCGAGATGCCGCCCGTGGCCAGCACCACGCTGGATGCGGCGATGAACTCCGGCCCGCGCGGGCTGGAGACCTCCACGCCTTCGACGGTCCCTTCGTGCAGGACGATGTGGCGCACCACGGTCTCGGTGCGCACCTGCACGCCAAGGTCCAGCACGGACTTGAACAGTCGCGCCGCCAGCGCATTGCCCAGGACCAGCGTGGTGCCGCGCGCCGCGTGCAGCCGCTCGCGTGCATGGCGCGCCAGCAGGCGCGCCACGTGCCAGGCGGAGCGCGGCGAGCGCGCCGCGCGGCGCAAGTGCGGGATGTCGGCGCGCGCGATCATCATGCCGCCGAACAGTGTGAACTCGGGCAAGGGTGGCCGCAGCAGCGGGAATGCGTCGCCGAGCACGCTGGCGTCGAACGTGACCGGCTCCAGGACCCGTCCGCCGGCGGTGGCGCCGGGCAGCTCCGGGTAGTAGTCCGGATAGCGCACGACCGGCTGCAGCCGCAGCGCCGTGTGCGACTCGAGATAGCGGACGGCCTCGTCGCCGCGCGCGAGGAAGGTCTCGAGCATGTCGGCCGGGCCGCCCGGCGGCACCACGCAACCCAGGTAGTTGCGCGCCGCGTCCAGGGTGTCGGCCAGGCCCGCGGCCTGCATCTTGTGGTTCGCCGGGATCCACACCATGCCGCCCGAGATCGCGGTGGTGCCGCCGACGAGGGTCGACTGCTCCAGCAGCAGCACGCGGCGGCCGCGCGACGCCGCCACCGCCGCCGCGCTCAGGCCGGCGGCGCCGCTGCCGACCACCACCACGTCCACCCGGTTCATGCCGAGATCGTCACCATGCGCTCTTCGCTCATTTCGCGGATCGCGTGGTGCGGGCCTTCGCGGCCGAAGCCGCTGTCCTTGCTGCCGCCGTAGGGCATCAGGTCCACGCGCGAGCTGGAGGTCTCGTTGACGTGCACGCCGCCTACCTGCAACTGGCGCGCCGCGCGAAAGGCGTCGTCCAGGCGGTTCGTGAAGACGCCGGTGGCCAGGCCGTAGGGTGTCGCGTTGACGCGGTGGATGGCTTCGTCCAGCGTGGCGAAGGGCACGATGGACACCACCGGCCCGAAGACTTCCTGGCACGACACGCGCGCATCCGCGGGCACGTCGGCCAGCAGGGTGGGCGGAATCACCGCGCCGCGGCGTTCGCCACCGGCCAGCAGCCGCGCGCCGCCTGCCACTGCCTCGGCGATCCAGCTTTCGATGCGGCGCGCCGCGGCCTCGCTGATCACCGGGCCGACGACGGTGTCCGTCAGCGACGGGTCGCCGAAAGGCAGCTCGCGCACCAGCGCGGCCAGCTTGTCCTCGACGCGCGCGCGCAGCGACTGGTGAACCAGCAGCACCTGGATCGAAGTGCACACCTGGCCAGCCTTGCGGTAGGACGCGTTCATCACGCGCGGCAGCGCGCGCCCCAGGTCGGCGTCGTCGCAGAGGATGGTGAAGGCGATGCTTCCCAGCTCCATCTGCGTGCGGCGCAGGCCGGCGCGGCGCTGGATGTCGCGGCCTGCTTCGGTGCTTCCGGTGAAGGCGTAGAAGCGCACCAGCGGTTCGTCCAGCAGCGCTTGCGCGACCTCGGCGTCGCCGTGCAGCACGGTGATCAGCCCCGGCGGCAGGCCGGCTTCGATGAGGGTGGCGGCCATGATGTTCGCCGCCGTCGGCGTGTGCGCGGACGGCTTCAGCACCACGGCGTTGCCGGCGGCCAGCGCCGGTGCCACCTTGTGGGCCACGGTGTTCAGCGGCGCATTGAAAGGCGTGATGGCGCACACCACGCCCAGCGGCACGCGCAAGGTAAATCCCAGGCGGCCGGCCTGCTGCGGCGCGCCTTCCAGCGGCACCATGTCGCCACCGAAGCGCCGTGCTTCTTCCGCGGACAGGCGGAAGGTCTCCAGGCAGCGCGCCAGCTCGCCGCCGGCATCGGCGGCGGTGAAGCCGGCTTCGGCCTGCAGGCTGCGCACCAGTTCGTCGCGCCGCAGCGCCAGCAGTTGCGCGGTGCGTTCCAGGATGCGGCCGCGATCGTGTGGTGTCAGCACCGAAGCCTCGAAGGCCGCGTGGGCGGCGACGACCGCCTCGTGCACCTGCGAGCGCGACGGCACGTGCAGCACGCCGCATGGCGCGAGCTTGAACTTGTCCAGCACGGGGCGGCGCTCGGCGCCATCGGTCCACGCGCCGGCGATCAACAGGCGCGCGTCGGTTGCAAAGCTCACAGTGGCACCTCCTCGTCTTCCACCGGCGTCGTGACCACCAGGAACACCAGCGGCGTGGTGCCTTCGTTGGTGAAGCCGTGGTGCACGCCGGGCGGCACGAACACGTAGTCGTTCCTGCGCATGACGACCTTGCGCCCGTCCAGGGTCAACAGGCCCTCGCCTTCCAGCACGTGGTAGACCTGCTCCTGCACCTTGTGCACGTGCTCCTGCACGTAGGCCATCGGCTGGTAGCAGGAGATGCGGAAGTCGATGCGGCGCGAACCGCAGGTCTCCGGCCGCACCAGCGCCTTGGACAGCGCGCCACCGAAGTGGCCGGGGAATTCCTGCCACGGCACCTGCACGGTGTGGCTGACGAAAGCTTCCTGCGGCTTGCCCTCGCTTGGGCTCATGACGTTTGCCTCCCAGATGTCAGAGGCTGCGGAGTCTACGAACGCGATCGGCCGCGGTGAACTACCGTTTTGCGAGAGTAGCTATAGCGCTGGCTTATAGCGGCGGGGCCATCGCGCCAGGTTATAGCCGCTGCATCAAAACGGTAGTTCTCCCGCCAGCTCTTGCTGCGTAGCATGCCGTCGCATTGCGGCCCACCCGGGCCAAAGCGGACGCGCTGACATGCAAATGAAGTTTCCCCACCTGTTCCAGCCTATCCAGATCGGCAAGCTGCGCCTGAAGAACCGCATCGCCATGGCGCCCATGGGCTTCCCCGCGATGAGCGACGCCGAGGGCGTGCCCACGCAGCGCTACGTCGACTACTTCACCGAGCGCGCCAAGGGCGGCGCCGGCCTGCTGATCACGGGCATGCTGAAGGTGGAGGACACGATCGAGTACACGATGTCCAAGCGCGGGCCGGTGCGCAAGGAGTTCATCCGGCCGTTCGCCGACCTCACCGAGGGCATCCATTCCCTGGGCACGCGCATCTTCGCGCAGCTGTCCGCCGGCCTGGGCTACCAGGGCCGGCCGCACAACATCCGCGGCACGCCGGTGGCGCCTTCGGCGATTCCCAACTTCGCGGACCCGCGCGTCACCTGCCGCGAGCTGTCGGTGGAGGAGATCCAGCGCCTGGTCAAGGCCTACGGCGACGCCGCCGAACTGCTGGCGGGCGCCGGCGTCGACGGCGTGGAAGTGCATGGGCATGCCGGCTTCCTGATCGACCAGTTCTCCTCCTCGCTCTGGAACAAGCGCACCGACCGCTACGGTGGCGACCTCAAGGGGCGGCTCACCTTCGCCTTCGAGCTGCTGCACGAAGTGAAGCGCCGCCTGGGCGACGGCTACCCGGTGCAGTATCGCTACGGCCTCAAGCACTACATGAAGGAGATCCGCCAGTCGGGCCTGCCCGGCGAGGACTTCGTGGAGCTGGGCCGCGACATCGACGAAGGCCTCCAGATGGCGGAGCTGCTGGAGGCCGAGGGCTTCGATTCGCTGGCGGTCGACGCCGGCACGGCCACCGGCCACTACTGGGCGCACCCGCCCATCTACCAGGCGCACGGCTGCATGCTGGACCTGGCGGCCGGGGTGAAGGAGCTCGTGAAGATCCCGGTGATCGCGGTGGGCCGGCTGGACATTCCCGAGATGGCCAACGACGCGGTGGCCAGCGGCAAGGCGGACATCGTGTCGCTCGCCAAGGGCTTGCTGGCCGACCCCTACTGGCCCAACAAGGTGCGCGAAGGCAAGGTCGAAGACATCCGGCCCTGCATCGGCTGCCACCAGGCCTGTTCCGAGCCCATGAACGGGCGCTACATCAATTCCTGCACGGTGAATCCAGCCTGTGGCCGCGAGCGCACGCACACGCTGCAGCCGGCGGAGAAGCCGCGCACCATCCTCGTCGCGGGCGGCGGCATCGGCGGCATGGAAGCGGCGCGCGCCAGCGCCAGCCGCGGGCACAAGGTCGTTCTCTATGAAAAGGGCGAGGCGCTGGGCGGGCACCTGATCGAAGCCGGCGTGCCGGGCGACAAGAAGGACATCGAGCGCCTGAACACCTGGTACCGCCGCCAGCTGGAGCAGCTGGGCGTGGACGTGCGCCTGAACACCGCGGTGACCCCCGACGTGGTGGCGCGAGACCAGCCCGACGTGGTGCTGGTCGCGACCGGCTCGCAGGATGTCATCCCGCGCCTGCCCGGCGTGGACAAGCCGCACGTGGGCAGGGCCACCGAGGTGCTGCTTGGCAAGAAGGCCATGGGCGAACAGGTGGTGGTGGTGGGCGCCGGCGAGAACGGTTGCGAGACCGCGCTGTGGCTGGCGCGCCAGGGCAAGAAGGTGAGCATCGTGGAGATGCAGGCCAAGCCCATCGCGATCCCGGTGGCCAACGCCAACCGCAACATGCTGCTGGACCTGCTGGTGCAGGCTGGCGTGCCGATCCTGCTCAACACCGCACTGCGCGAAGTGCTGGACGACGCCGTCGTGGTCGTTGGCAAGGATGGCGAGACGCGCCGCCTGGCTTGCGACAGCGTGGTGCTGGCCGTCGGCATGAAGGCCGACAACCGGCTGTTCGGCGCGCTGGCGCAGCAGTTCCCCGGCCCGCTGCACGATATCGGCGACTGCCAGGAAGCCAAGAACGTGATGAAGGCAGTGTGGGACGCCTACGAAGTCGCGCGCACCATCTGACAAAAGAAAAACGAAGGAGACAAACATGGGCACGAGACGGGACTTCGTGGTGCAGGGCGCCGCGCTCGCGGGCGCGCTCGCGCTGCCGCAGGCGGCCTCGGCCGCGCCGGACAAGATCGGCATCGCCATCGGTGAAGACCCCAGCACGCTGGACCAGAGCGCGAGCTGGACTGGCGTGGACTACCAGATCGCCGAGAACTACGGCGAATTCCTGGTGCAGCGCACGCCGGCCGGCGAGCTGAAGCCGGGGCTGGCGAGCGCGTGGAAGGTTGCGCCCGACGGCAAGCTCATCGAATTCACGCTGCGCAAGGACGTCAAGTTCCACAGTGGCGACCCGTTCACGGCCAAGGACGTCCTCTTCAGCTTCGAGCGTGGCCGCGTCAAGAGCTCCACGTCGAAGACGCGCCTGGCTTCGGTGGAGCGCATCGAGGCGGTGGGCGACTACGGCGTCAAGGTGTTCTTCAAGGCACCGGACGTCACCTTCATCCCCAACCGCGGCGGCGTGATGATGGTGTCCAAGGCCTACTTCGATCGCGTCGGTGAAGACGCGTTCGCGAAGCAGCCGGTGGGCACCGGCCCGTACAAGCTGGTGCGCTACGCCTCCGGCGAATCGCTGGACCTGGAGCGCTTCGCCGGCTACTGGGGCGACAAGCCGAAGATCGCCGAGGCGCGCTTCTTCTTCATCCCCGAAGACACGACGCGCGTGGCCAAGCTGAAGGCCGGCGAGGTGGACCTGATCAACGCCTGTCCCTATTCCGCGGTCAAGGACCTGGAAAGCCGCAAGGACTTCAAGCTGGTGAAGCTGCCGGTGGACCACCCGACGATGTCGGTGGTGTTTGCCACGCAGAACCCCAAGACGCCCTGGCACGACCGCCGCGTGCGGCTGGCCATGGCGTACGCCGTGAACACCGATGCCATCATCAAGAACGTGCTCGGAGGCATCCCGAACCACTGGGTTTTCCTGGCCCCGCACGAACTGGGCTACGACCCGGCGCTGAAGCACTACCCTTACGACCCCGCGAAGTCGCGCGCGCTGCTGGCCGAAGCGGGCTACTCCAACGGCTTCGACCTGAAGCTGTACTACGCCACCACGGGGCGGGTGCAGATGAACGCGCAGCTGGCGGAAGCCATCGCCGCCTACTTCGAGGCGGTGGGCATCCGCACGCGCCTGGTGGGCGAGGAGTGGCTCGCCTATCGCTCGCGCTACAACGCATCGCGAAAGCCCACGGCGGAATACGTCGCGCTGTTCACGCACGGGCGTGCCGGCAGCCCCGACCCGACCTACAACGTCTCGCTGTTCTTCGGCAAGGACGGCCCCATCAGCACCTACGCCAACGCGGACCTGGACCAATTGAACGCCGATGCGAAAGCGACGGTGGACGACGCCAAGCGCGCGGAGTTGATCCGGAAGGAAGTGCGGCTGATCCAGGAGGACGTGCCCAGCTTCCCGATCTACAACAACGTGACGGTCTACGCGATGAAGAGCAACGTCGTCTTCAAGCCGACGCTGAAATACAACCTGGACCTGACGCTGGTCAAGGACATGTCCTTCGCCTGAGCGCGGGAGCGCAGCATGGCCCGATACGCCTTGAAGCGCCTGCTGGTGGGCCTGGTCTGCCTGCTGGGCGTGAGCCTCATCATCTTCGTCGCGGTGCGCCTGACCGGCGACCCGACCGACCTGTTGCTGCCGGAAGACGCCAGCGACGCCGACCGCGTGGCGCTGCAGGCCGAACTGGGACTGGACCGGCCGCTGCCGGTGCAGTACGCGATCTTCCTGAAGGGCGCGGCACAGGGCGACTTCGGCAAGTCCACGCGCTGGCGCCAGCCCGCGATGGAGCTGGTGCTGAATCGCCTGCCGGCGACCTTGCAGCTGAGCGCGTTGGCTTTCTCCATCGCCATGGTGCTGGGCCTGCTGGGCGGCGTGACCTCGGCCCGCCTGCGCGGTTCGGCGTTCGACCAGGTGGTGAAGGTCGGCGTCACTTTCGGCCTGGCCGTGCCGGTGTTCTGGCTCGGGTTGATGCTGATCCTGGCCTTCGCCGTCGGCCTGGGCCTCTTCCCCACCAGCGGGCGCGGCGGCTTCGCGGCGATGGTGCTGCCGGCGGTGACGATGGCGCTGAACCCGGCGGCGGCCATGAGCCGGCTCTCGCGGTCGGCGATGCTCAACGTGCTGGGCGCCGACTACATCAAGATGGCGCGCGTCAAGGGCAACTCCGAAGCGCGCGTGGTGTGGAAGCATGGCCTGAAGAACGCGGCCATCCCACTCGTCACGTTGGCCGGCATCCAGCTGGCCAACATGGTGGGCAACACCGTGGTGGTGGAGACCATCTTCGCCTGGCCCGGCATCGGCAAGCTGATCGTGGATGCCATCTATGCGCGCGACTTCGCCGTGGTGCAGGCCGGCATCTGCGTGGTGTCGGCCATCTACATCCTCCTGAACATCGCGGTCGACCTCGTCTACGGCGTGCTCGACCCGCAGATCCGCTACGACTGATGGCTGCCTCCATGAACCCCACCCTGGGCGCGGCGTCGCCAAGGCGCCGGCCGGGCGCGGACCTGTGGCGCCGGCTGCAGCAGATGCCGCTGCTGGCGCTGGCGATGCTGCTGCCCGTCGTACTGTGCGGCCTGTTCGGGCCCTGGCTGGTGCCGCACGATCCCGCGGCCATCGCGCCGGCCATGGCGCTGCGCCCGCCGTCCTGGCTGGCCGGCGAAGGCTGGACGCACCTGTTCGGCACCGACTACCTGGGCCGCGACGTGTTCAGCCGCGTGGTCGTCGGCGCCCGCGCTTCGCTGCTGGCATCGCTGGTGGGCGTGGGCCTGGCCGGCGTGGCAGGTGTCGCCATCGGCCTGTGCTCGGGCCTGTTCGGCGGCCGCGTCGACGCGGTGCTGATGCGCCTGGTCGACATCCAGATGTCCATGCCCGCGATCCTGCTGGCGCTGCTGGTGTCCGCCGCGCTCGGCTCCGGCCTGGTAGCGGTGACGGCGGTGATCGCCATCGTGTTCTGGACCAACTATGCCCGCGTCGTGCGCGGCGAGACCTTGGGCGTGCGCCAGCGCGATTACGTGGTCATGGCGCGCGTGCTGGGTTGCTCGACGCCGCGGCTGCTGTGGAAGCACATCCTGCCCAACGTGATCGATTCGGCGCTGGTGGTCGCTTCCCTGCAGCTCGGCGCGGCCGTGATGCTGGAAGCGTCGCTCAGCTTCCTGGGCCTTGGCGTGCAGCCGCCGGCCGTGGCCTGGGGAAAGATGATCGCCGAGTCGCGGCTGTACCTGGCGACGGCTTGGTGGCTGCCCACCTTCCCGGGCATCGCGCTGGTCGTCACCGTGCTGGGCACCAACCTGCTCGGGGACTGGCTGCGCGACGCGCTGGACCCCAAGCTGCGGCAGATGTAGGCGCAGGAGATTCGTGGTGCAAGAACCCTTGTTGTCCGTCGAAGGCCTGCAGACCTGGTGCTTCACCCGTACCGGCGTGGTGAAGGCCGTGGACGGCGTCAGCTTCACGCTGGACCGGGGCGAGGCGCTCGGCCTGGTCGGCGAGTCCGGCTCCGGCAAGAGCATGACCTGCAACTCGATCGTGCGGCTGGCGCCGCAGGCGGCGCGCACGGTCGGCGGCCGCGTGCTGTTCGAGGGCCGTGACCTGCTGCAGCTGAAGGAAGCGCAGATGCGCGAAGTGCGCGGCGGCCGCATCGGCATGATCCTGCAGGACCCGCTGATGTCGCTGAACCCGGTGTTCACCATCGGCAACCAGGTCGGCGAGTCCTTCCGCCTGCATGGCGGCCGGCGCTCGGCGACGGAGATCCGGCGCGACGTGGTGGAAGTGCTGGCCCAGGTCAACATCCCTTCGCCGGCGCAGCGCATGGCGAGCTATCCCTTCCAGTTCAGCGGCGGCATGCGCCAGCGCACGGTGGCGGCGATGGCGCTGGCCGGCCGGCCCAGCCTGCTGATCGCGGACGAACCCACCACCGCGCTGGACGTGACGGTGCAGGACCAGTTCCTGCGCCTGCTGAAAGACTTGCAGGCCAACGCAGGCATGGCGCTGCTGATGGTGACGCATGACCTGGGCATCGTGGCCGAGACCTGCGACCGCGTTGCCGTCATGTACGCGGGCCGCATCGTGGAGATCGGCAAGGTGCAGGACGTGCTGGGAAGGCCGGCGCATCCGTACACCGAAGCGCTCCTGCAGGCCCTGCCCAAGGCGGGCGTGCGCCGCAAGCGCCTGTTCCAGATTCCCGGCGAGCCGCCCAACCTGATGGACCTGCCGCCCGGCTGCGCCTTCCTGCCTCGCTGCCATCGCGCCACCGAACTTTGCAAGACCGGCGTGCCGCCGATGGTGGACCTGGGTGCGGGCCGCCGCGCTGCTTGCTGGCACCTTGCCAGACAGGAGGCCCTGGCATGAACCCCGTGCTGCAACTGGACGAGGTGCGCAAGCACTACCCTGGCCCGCGTGCGGGCTGGATTGCGCGCAGCCGCGGCGTGGTGAAGGCGGTGGACGGTGCCAGCGCGGAAATCGAACGCGGCACCAGCTTCGCGCTGGCCGGCGAATCGGGCAGCGGCAAGTCGACGCTCGCGCGCATGATCCTGCGGCTGGAGCAGCCCAGCGCCGGCAGCATCCGCTTCGAGGGCCGTGAGGTGGCCGGCCTGGCGGGCGCGGACCTCGCCTGGTATCGCTCGCGCGTGCAGGCCGTGTTCCAGGACGCCTCCGGCTCGCTGGACCCACGCATGCGCATCGGCGCCATCGTTGCGGAGCCGCTGGAGATCCAGCGCGCCGCCGGTGGCAACAAGCTGACGAAGCAGGAGATGCGCGAGAAGGTGCAGGAGATGCTGAAGCTGGTGGGCCTGCCGCAACGCGTCTTCGCCAACTATCCGCACGAATTGAGCGGCGGCCAGAAGCAGCGCGTGGCGATCGCCCGCGCCATGGTGCTGGAGCCGGCGCTGGTGGTGCTGGACGAACCGGTGTCGGCGCTGGACGTGTCCATTCGCGCGCAGGTGCTGAACCTGCTGGCGGATTTCCAGGACCGCCTGGGCTTGAGCTACTTCCTGATTTCGCACGACCTTGCGACGCTGGGGCACGTCAGCACGCGCATGGCGGTGATGTACCTGGGGCGGATCATCGAAACCGGCAGCACGGACGAAATCTACGCGCGGCCGCTGCACCCCTACACGCGGGCGCTGTTCGCCGCCATGCCGGTGGCCGAGCCAGGCCGCGTCAAGCCCGCGCCCGCCATGCGCGGCGAGATCGGCTCGGCGCTGGACCTGCCGCGCGGCTGCCGCTTCTGCCCGCGCTGCGAGCTGGCGCAGCCGGTCTGCCGCGAAGTCGATCCGCCGCTGGTGCAGGTCGATGCGCAGCATGCCGTCGCCTGCCATCTGGCCGCCCCCTCTCTCGAAGACACAGGAACACCATGAAACTGCTGGAACCCGGATACATCGGGAAGGTGCGGCTGAAGAACCGCGTGGTGATGTCGGCCATGGGGCCGGGCGCGCTGGTGCAGCTGGATGGCAGCCTGTCGCAGCGCGGCATCGATTACTACGTGGCGCGCGCCAAGGGCGGCGTTGGCCTGATCACCACCGGCTCGACGCGCGTGACGCGCGAGTTCGAGCGCGTGCCCACGAGCCCCATCCAGTCCACCCTGATGGTGGACCACAAGAACTACACGCGCTGGGTGCACGAGCTGGCGGCGGGCGTGCACGACTACGGCGCCAAGCTGGCCGTGCAGCTGACGGCGGGCCTGGGCCGCGCGCTGGGCAAGGCGGACCTCGCCAAGGTCCGGCCCATCGGGCCTTCGCCGCTGCCCTGCCTGCTGGACCCGAAAACCTTGACGCACGAACTCACCTTGGGCGAGATCGAGCGCATCCTCGACGCCTTCGAAGCCGCGGCCGAAGTGCTGAAGCTGGCGCAGGTGGACATCGTGGAACTGAACTGCCACAACGGCTACCTGGTCGACCAGTTCATGACGCCGCTGTGGAACCAGCGCAAGGACGACTACGGCGGCGACCTGGACAATCGCCTGCGCTTCCTGGTGCAGATCGTCGGTCGCCTCAAGAAGGGTCTGGGCCGCGAGTTCCCGGTCGCCGTCAAGTACGCACTGACCCACTACCACCCCGGTGGCCGCGAGCCGGAAGAGGGCGTGGAGATCGCCCGCAAGCTGGAGGCCGCCGGCGTGGACGCGCTGACCATCGACGCCGGTTGCCGCGAGACCTTCTACTGGACGCTGCCTTCCGAGTTCCAGCCCGAGGCGATCAACCTGGAGCTGGCGGCGCTGGTGAAGCAGGCGGTGAAGATCCCGGTGGTGACGGTGGGCAAGATGGGCAACCCGCGCCTGGCCGAACAGGCATTGCGCGAAGGCAAGGCTGATTTCATCGCCATGGGCCGCGGCCTGCTGGCGGACCCGGACTGGGTGAACAAGGTGAAGGGCGGCCGCACCGAGGACATCATCCCCTGCGTCGACTGCTTCGAAGGCTGCCACCGCTACATCCACGAAGGCAAGGCCATCACCTGCGCCGTCAATCCCGCCACCGGCAACGAGCGCGAGTTCGCGTTGGCGCCGGCGGCCGAACGCAAGTCGGTGCTGGTGATAGGCGGCGGGCCCGGCGGCATGGAGGCGGCGCGCGTGGCGGCGTTGCGCGGCCACCGCGTGCAGCTGTGGGAAAAGGAAGGCGAACTGGGCGGCAACATGCGCCCGGGCTCCGGGCCGGAATTCAAGGAGATCTACCGGCGCCTCAACGACTACCTGCGCCACCAGCTGAAGAAGCATGGCGTGGAAGTGGCGCTGGAACAGGAGGCCACGCCCGAGCGGGTGAAGGCGCTGGGCCCCGATGCCGTGGTGGTCGCCACCGGCAGTACGCCGGTGATTCCGGGCATTGCCGGCGCGGACCGCGCCAACGTGGTCACCGCCAACGACTTGCTGACCGGCCAGGCGCAAGCCGGCGCCACCGTGGTCATCATCGGCGGCGGCGTGGTGGGCTGCGAGACGGCGCTGTACCTCGCGCAGCTGGGGAAGAAGGTGAGCATCGTCGAACTGCAGGCGGCTGCCGGCGGCGACATGTACTACATCAACCGCATGCACATGATGCGGCTGCTGGCCGAGGCGGAGATCGAGATCCTCACGCGCTCGAAAGTGTCCGAGATCGCCGAGGCCGGCGTGGTCTTCAGCGACGCGCAGGGCGAGCGCCGCACACTGCCTGCGGATACGGTGGTGCTGGCGGTCGGCTTCCGGCCCACGACCGGGCTGCTGCAGCGGCTGGAAGGCACGGTGGACGAACTGTTCCCCATCGGCGACTGCCTGGGCCCCCGCAAGGTGATGGAAGCGATGCAGGAGGGCTACCGCGTCGCGCGGCTGCTGTGACACCCCTCGCGCCAGCTTATAGCCGCTGCAGCAATTCTGTAGTTTTCACTCCCGGCCGGAGTGCCTAGCATCCGTCCCGCAGAACGAATATGCAAACACGTTTTCCCCATCTCTTCCAGCCGCTCCAGATCGGCAAGCTGCGCCTGAAGAACCGCATCGCCATGGCGCCCATGGGCTTCCCGGCGCTCAGCGACGAGACCGGCCTGCCCACCCAGCGCTACATCGACTACTTCACCGAGCGCGCCCGCGGCGGCGCCGGCCTGCTGATCACCGGCATGTTGAAGGTGGAGGAGAGCATCGAGTACACGACGCGGCGCCGCGGCCCGATCCGCAAGGAGTTCATCCGTCCCTTCGCCGACCTGACGGAAGCCGTGCATGCGCTGGGCGCGAAGATCTTCGTGCAGGTGTCGGCCGGCTTCGGCTACCAGGTGCGCGCGGGCAGCACGCGCGGCGCGCCGGTGGCGCCCTCGGCCATCCCCAGCTTCGGCGACCGCAAGCTGAATTGCCGCGCGCTGACGACGCAGGAAGTGGAGCAACTGGTGCGCAATTTCGGCGACGCCGCCGAGATCCTCGCCAGCGCCGGCGTCGACGGCGTGGAGGTGCACGGCCATGCCGGCTTCCTCATTGACCAGTTCACGACGGCGCTGTGGAACAAGCGGGACGACAAGTACGGCGGCGACCTGCGCGGCCGCATGCAGTTCCCGATCGAGATCCTGCGCGAGATCAAGAAGCGCATGGGCGAGCATTTCCCGGTGCAGTACCGCTACGGCCTCAAGCACTACATGAAGTCGCTGGACGTAGCGGGCCTGCCGGGCGAGCAATTCGTCGAGATCGGGCGCGACATCCCCGAGGGCCTGGAGATGGCGCGCATCCTGGAAGGCGAGGGCTACGACGCGCTGGCCGTGGACGCGGGCTCGCTCACCGGCCACTACTGGGCGCATCCGCCCATGTACCAGAAGCACGGCTGCCTGATGCACCTGGCGGCCCTGACCAAGGAAGCCGTGAAGATCCCGGTGGTCGCGGTCGGCCGCCTGGACGTGCCCGAGCTCGCCGAGCAGGTGCTGGCCAATGGCGAAGCCGACGTCGTCTCGCTGGCGCGGGGCCTGCTGGCCGACCCGCAGTGGCCCAACAAGGTGCGCGAAGGCAAGGTCGAGGACATCCGTCCCTGCATCGGCTGCCACCAGGCCTGCAGCGAGGCGATCCACGGGCGCGAGATCAACTCCTGCACCGTCAACCCGGCGGCGGGCCGCGAAAGCACGCACACGCTGAAGCCGGCGGAAACGCGCCGGCGCATCCTGGTGGCCGGCGGCGGCGTTGCCGGCATGGAGGCCGCGCGCGTCACGGCCAGCCGCGGCCACGAGGTGGTCCTGTACGAGCGCAGCTCGCGCCTGGGCGGCCACCTGCTGGAAGCCGCCGTGCCCGAGGAGAAGAAGGACCTGGAGCGGCTCAACACCTGGTACCAGCGGCAGCTGGACGAACTGGGCGTGCAGGTGAAGCTGCAGGCCGAGGTGACGCCGGATGTCGTCGAGAGCGAGCAACCCGAGGTGGTGGTCGTCGCCACCGGCTCGCGCGACGTCATCCCGTCCGTGCCCGGCATCCGCGGCGCGCAGGTGATGACCAGCACCGAGGTCCTGCTGGGCCTGCGCAGTGCGGGCCAGTCCGTCGCGGTGGTCGGCGGCGGCGAGAACGGCTGCGAGGTGGCCCTGTGGCTCGCGCAGCAGGGCCGCAACGTCACGCTGGTGGAGATGCAGGCGAAACTGATCGCGATTCCGGTGGCGCGTTCCAACCGCAACATGCTGATCGACTCGCTGGCGCTGCACAACGTGGAAGTGCTCACCAGCACCGCCTTGCGCGAAGTAGTGGATGGCGCTGTGCTGGTGGCGGCGCGCGAGGGCGAGCCGCGCCGCATCGCCTGCGATTCGGTGGTGCTGGCCGTGGGCATGCGGGCCGAGGACCAGCTGTACGAAAGCCTGCTCGGAAGCTACCCGGGCCTGGTGTACGGCATCGGCGACAGCCAGGGGCCGCACAACATCATGAAGGCGGTGTGGGATGCCTACGAGGTGGGCCGCACGGTCTGAGCGAACGAGAACAGGAGACAAAGCCATGAACAAGACGCGTCGCACCCTGCTGCAGGCCGCCGGCTGGGGCAGCCTTTCCGCCCTGGCCGCCCCTGGCCTGGCCTGGGCGCAGGACTATCCCAGGCAGGCCATCACCCTGAACGTGGGCTACGGCCCCGGCGACAACATGGACCTGATGGCCCGCATGCTCGCCACCAAGGTGGAGAAGATGCTGGGCCAGCCCGTGGTGGTGATGAACAAGCCTGGCGCCGCCGGCGCCGTGGCGCTGGTGAGCCTGGCCAAGGAAAAGCCGGACGGCTATCAGCTGGCCGCGGTGCTGGACACGGCGCTCGCGCGCCTGCCGCTGCTGCGCAAGCTCAGTTATTCGCTGGAAGACTTCACGCCGGTCATGCAGTACGCCTCGGGTGCGACCGGCGTCGTCGTGAAGGCGGACTCGCCCTGGAAGACGCTGCCCGAGCTGATCGCCTACGCCAAGGCCAACCCCGGCAAGGTGAGCTACACGACCACCGGGCCGGGCACGACGATGCACGTGGCTTTCCAGTTCATCGAGAAGCAGGCCGGCATCGAGTGGACGCACGTGCCGTATCCCGCGGCCATGCAAGGCCTGGCGGCGGTGCTGGGCGGCCACGTCACCGCCAACGTGGCCGCGCCGCAGTGGGCCAACGACGTCAAGAACGGCAACCTGCGCCTGCTGGCCGTGCTGAGCGAGAAGCGCATGAGCGGCTTCCCCGAGGTGCCCACCCTGAAGGAACTGGGCTACGACTTCGCCGCCGATTCCGGCAGCGACATCGTGGCGCCCAAGGGCATGCCGCCGGCCATCGTCAAGAGGCTGGCCGACGCCTTCTCCAAGGCCGCCCAGGACCCCGAATACGTCAAGCTGGTGCACCAACTGCAGCTGGAAACCAACTACCGCGACAGCGAGGACCTGAAGCGCTACCTGGAAGGGACGAAGAAGGGTTTTGCCAAGCTGATCGTGGACATGAAGATCCCGACGGATTTCGACAGCGCGAAATGAGGAAGAAGGAATGAGCAGGATGAAGGGCGGCGAACTGATCGCCGACTACCTGGTGCAGGAAGAGGTGCCGTACATCTTCGGCATCTGCGGGCACGGCAACGTGGGCATACTCGACGCGCTGTACGACCGGCGCGACAAGATCCAGCTGGTGTCGCCGCGCCATGAGCAGTGCGCCGGCCACATGGCCGACGCCTATTTCCGCGTCAAGCACAAGCCGGTGGCGACGCTGACTTCCACGGGCCCGGGCTCGGCCAACATGGTGATGTCGCTGGCCACCGCGCTGTCGGACTCGTCGGCCTTCATGGCCATCACCTCCAACGTGCCGACCTCGCAGCACAACCGCGCGCCCTTCCAGGAGCTGTACAAGCACAACCAGGCGGACTTCGCGCAGGTGATGCGGCCGGTCGTTAAGCGCGCCTTCCAGCCCAGCCGCGTCGACATGCTGCCGCTGGCGCTGCGCCAGGCCATGGACACGATGGTCACCGGCCGGCCGGGACCGGTGAACCTGGACATCCCGTACAACGTGTACCAGGAGGAAGACGAGGTCGAACTGCCCGCGCGCTCGAACCTGCACCGCGCGCACCGGCCCGGCGCGAGCGAGCAGGACGTGCAGGCCGTCGTCGAGCTGCTGGCCGCCGCTCACCAGCCGGTGCTGTTCATCGGCCACGGCGCCACCTTGTCGGAAGCCGGCGCGGAGATCACCGAGCTGGCCGAGCGCTTCGGCATCCCGGTGATCACTTCGCCCAACGGCATGGGCTGCATCCGCGGCGACCACCCGCTGGCGCTGGGCTTCATCGGCCGCAACGGCGCCTATCCCGCCAACGAGGCGGGGCGGCGCGCCGACCTGGTGCTGACGCTGGGCACGCGCTTCGACGACCGCAGCGCTTCAAGCTGGCACACCGGCTATTCGTGGAACTTCCCGAAGACGAAGCTGGTGCACGTGGACATCGACCCGCAGGAGCTGGGTCGCAACTATGCGCCGGACCTGGGCGTCATCGCCGACGTCCAGGTGTTCACGCGGCAATTGCTGAACGAGCTGGCGAAGCGTGAACTGAGCGACGCGCGTTTTGCGCCGTGGCGCGAGCAGGTGCAGTGCTGGCAGCGCGAGTGGGAGGCCTTCGTGCGGCCGCACTTCGAAGACTCCACCAGCCCGCTGCGGCCCGAGTTCGTCGTGGGCACCCTGCAGAAGATCCTGCCGGACGACGTGATCCTCTCGCTGGATTCCGGCGTGCACCACAACTGGTTCATGCAGTTCTGGCAGTCGAAGCGGCCCCAGAGCATGTTGAACAGCTGGGGCTATTCCAGCATGGGCTTCGGCGTCTGCGGCGTCATGGGCGCGCAGCTGGCCGCGCCCGACCGGCCTTGCGTGGCAGTTGTCGGTGACGGCGGTTTCACGATGGCACCCTACGTTCTCTGCACCGCTGTCGAATACAACCTGCCGGTGGTCTGGATCGTCTGGAACAACTTTGCCTGGGGCGCCATCCGCGACCTGCAGTACGGCTTGTTCGACGGCCGCGAGATCGGCACGGCCTTCTACAAGGGCCAGAGCGGCGAGCGCTACAACCCGGACTTCGCGGCCTGGGCGCGCGCGGCCGGCGCCGACGGCATGACCGTCAAGCGCCCGCAGGAGCTGGCCGCCGCCGTGCAGCAGGCGCTGAAGAATCGCCGCCCCTGCGTGATCGACGTGCACGTGGACGCCGAGGTGCGCCCGCCTTCCACCGGCACCTGGCAGCTGCCGCCCATCCCCTACAAGGAGCCGGCGTTCGGCAAGCCTTGGATCGCCTGATTTCCACTTCTTCCTTCCAGAGAGATTCCATGACCCGAAAGATCGCCCTCGTCGTCGGCGGCTCCCGCGGCATCGGTGCCGCCAGCGTGCAGGCGCTTGCCGCCGCGGGCTTCGACGTCGCCTATACCTACGTGAACCGCGAAGCCCCGGAGCCGCACGAGCAGGCCGGCGCGCGCGTGCGCGGCTACCGCCTGGACGTCGGCGATGCCGAAGCCGTGCAGCGGGTCTTCGCTGACGTCGCGCATGACTTCGGCGCCGCGCCGCACTGTGTGGTGGCCAGCGCCGGCATCAACGTGCCCCCGGGGCCCCTGGCGAGCTTCCCCGCCGCCCGCTTCCGCGAGCTGGTGGAGGTGAACATCGTCGGCGCCTTCAACGTGCTGGCCGAGGCCGCGCGCCAGGTGCAGGACGGCGGCACCATCATTGGGCTGACCACCTCGATGATCCGCCACGCGGTGCCTGGCGGCGGCCCTTACACCGCCTCGAAGGCGGCGGTGGAGTCGCTGCTGCGCTCGCTGGCCAAGGAACTGGCCGGCCGCAAGGTGCGCGTCAATGCCGTCGCACCGGGCCCGGTCGATACCGACCTGTTCCGCTCCGGCAAGAACGAGGAGGCGCTGCAGCGCTCGGCCGCAATGAGCCCGCTCAATCGCGTGGGCCGGCCCGAGGAGATCGGGGAAGTCGTCGCCTTTCTCGCGTCCGACAAGTCCTCCTGGATCACCGGGCAGACGGTGCAGCCGAACGGCGGCCTGGTCTGAGCGGCTTCAGCGCCGCAGCTGCGTGAACGCCGTCAGCTCCCAGCTGCGCATCGCCAGCACCAGCGTGTAGCCGCTGCGCTCCTTCTCCGGCAGGCGCTGGTCGGCCTGGTGCTGCTGCGCGAAGTCCTGCGCCACGCGCTGCAGGCGATCGAGGAAGGACGGCGCGATGGCGCGGCTGACCGAGCCGTGCACCAGCAGCAGGCCTTCGGCGTGGTGGTCGAAGCCGCCGTTGAAGTAGTCCAGCACCGCGTGCTCGCGGAAATAGTGCATCACCGGCCCGTGCGGCCGCCACCGGAAGGTCTTGGCGAGCTTCAGGCGGTAGCGGTTCAGGGGCCGCAGTTCGATGATGCCGATGCGATCAAGTTGCGCGAAGTACTTGATGCACTCCGCCTCGCTCAGCCTGTATTCCCCGGTGATCTGCTCCAGGGTCCAGCCGCTCAGGACGCAGATGGCGCACAGCAGCAGCTTCTTGTCCGCCACCACCGCCTTCTCCTGCTCCTGCGTCAGCTCCTTCACCAGCGGCTGCGCATCGGCGACGCGCCGCGCCAGCTCGCCGAAATCGAGCTTCAGCACGCGGCAGATCGCGTCGATGCGGGACAGCGCCATGTCGCCCTTGGCGAGCATGCGCTTGACGCTGGATTCGGCCATGCCGAGGCCTTCAGCCAGGTCGGCATACGTCATCTGCGCGGACTTCAGCTCCTTCTTCAGGGCCAGGACCAGATCGGCGGTGGTGCTCATGCAAGTACAGGAATGCGATACCGCGAGGGCAATGGAACGACAATGTAGCCGGAATTCCGGGACGACCCGCCGCCCGCTTCCGAGACTGCGGCCCTCTCTCACACAACTTCCAATGAAGGAGTCGCCATGAGGATGGCAGGCAGAATGCAAGCCGAGGAGGAGAAGTCATGAGCACCGCCGTCGCCGAAGAAGCGGTACCGCCCGCCACGGGCGAGTCCCATCCGAACCAGTTCGCGCTGCTGCGCCAGCGCCGCTTCGCGCCATTTTTCTGGACGCAGTTCGCCGGGGCCGCGAACGACAACCTGTTCAAGTTCGCGTTCACGGTGCTGGTCACCTACCAGCTTCAGGTGGCGTGGATGCAGCCCGCCGTCGCCGGGCTGGTGATCGGCGCGCTGTTCATCCTGCCCTTCCTGCTGTTCTCCGCCACCAGCGGGCAGCTGGCGGACAAGTACCCGAAGGACCTCGTCATCCGGCTGGTGAAGTGGCTGGAGATCGCCATCATGCTGCTGGCGGCCTACGGCTTCTTCGGCAGCAACGTGCCGGTGCTGCTGGCCTGCGTGTTCCTCATGGGCCTGCACTCGACCCTGTTCGGGCCGGTCAAGTACGCCTACCTGCCGCAGCACCTGAACGAGCGCGAGCTCACCGGCGGCAACGGCATGGTGGAGATGGGGACCTTCGTCGCCATCCTGCTGGGCGACGTGGCGGGCGGCCTGATCGTCGCGGTCCCGCACGTGGGCGCGCACTGGGTCGGCTTCTGCTGCATCGCACTGGCGCTGCTGGGGCGGCTTGCCGCGCAATGGGTGCCGCCTTCGCCGGCGACCGACCCGGGCCTGAAGATCAACTGGAACCCGGTCAGCGAGACCTGGCGCAACCTGAAGCTGGCGCACGGCAACGTGGTCGTGTTCCGCTCGCTGCTGGGCATCAGCTGGATGTGGTTCTTCGGGTCGGTGTTCCTCACCCAGTTCCCGGCCTTCGCCAAGGAGGTGCTGCACGGTGACGAACACGTGGCTTCGCTGCTGCTGGTGGTGTTCTCGGTGGGCATCGGCGTCGGTTCGCTGCTGTGCGAGATCCTGTCGCGGCGGCACGTGGAGATCGGCCTGGTGCCGCTGGGCGCGATCGGCATGACGGTGTTCGCCGTGGACCTGTACTTCGCCTCGCGCGGACTGCCGCCGCAGAGCGCGGACATGGGGGTGGCCGTCTTCATCTCCACCGGCGCGCACTGGCGCGTGATGGCGGACCTGGCCTTGCTCTCGCTGTTCGCGGGCCTCTATTCGGTGCCGATGTACGCGCTGATCCAGCTGCGCGCCGAGCCCAGCCACCGGGCGCGCATCATCGCCGCCAACAACATCCTCAACGCGCTGTTCATGATCGTCAGCGCGCTGCTGGCCGGCGCGCTGCTGGCCGGCGGCGCCACCATCCCGCAGGTGTTCCTGTACACCGGCATCGCCAACGCCATCGTGGCCGGCTATATCTTCCTGCTGGTGCCGGAATACCTGCTGCGCTTCTTCGCCTGGGTGCTGTCGCACCTGGTCTACCGCTTCCGCGTGCGCGGCGACGAGCAGATCCCCTCGCAAGGCCCGGCGGTTCTCGTGTGCAACCACGTGAGCTTCGTCGATGCGGTGCTGCTGATGGCGGCCAGCCCGCGGCCGATCTACTTCGTGATGGACCACCGCATCTTCCAGGTGCCGGTGCTGGGCTGGGTGTTCAAGCTGGCCAAGGCCATCCCGATCGCGCCGCAGAAGGAGGACCCGGCCGTCTACGACGCCGCCTTCGAGCGCTCGGCGCAGGTGCTGCGCGACGGCGACATCCTGCTGATCTTCCCCGAGGGCGGCCTCACCCGCGACGGCCAGCTGCAGCCTTTCAAGGGCGGCGTGATGAAGGTGCTGGAACGCGCGCGGGCCGACGGCCTGGAGCCGCCGGTGGTGCCGATGGCGCTGACGAACCTGTGGGGTTCCTTCTTCAGCCGCATCGAGGCCAAGGGCGCGATGGCGAAGCCTTTCCGCCGCGGCGCGTTCAACCGCGTGGGCCTGAACGTGGGCGCGCCGGTGCCCGCGAACCAGGCGCAGCCCGAACTGCTGCAGCAGCGGGTCGGGGCCTTGCTGGCGCAGGGCTGATCCCGCGCTGTTGGCTGGCGCCCACAGGCGGGCGCTCGCCCGTCCATGCGGCCGTTGCGCACGGCCGTACTCGTCCGTAGATTGCTCTGATCGTTTGGGGAGATCCAACTTGAAGCGTCTCGCTTTCCTGTTCCGTTTCCGCGGCCGCCTCGCGCGCGGCGCCTTCTGGCTGCGGCTGCTGCTGGTGCTCGTTGCCTTCGCGCTGCTCGATACCGCGTTGACGCCCGTGCTGGGACAAGCGCGCGTGTGGCTGCTGAATCCGCTGGCGCTGTGGCTGCTGCTGGCGGCCTCCGCGCAGCGCCTGCATGACCGCGATTACGGCGCGCGCTGGCTGTTCGTGGGCCTGGTGCCGGTGTTCGGCGCGGCCTGGCTGGCGTGGCAGTTCCTGCGCCGCGGCGCGCCCAGCGACAACCGCTGGGGCCCCGACCCGCTGCGGGAGACCGGCGACTTCCTGGTGGTGGGCTGAATGCAGGGCCAGATCGTCAACGACGTCACCGGGCTGAACCCGGTCCCGGTCTTCGCCATCCATCGCCCGCGCAGCGTCGACGAGGTGGTGGAAGCCATCCGGCGCTACGACGGCGCGGTCTCGGTCGGCGGCGGCCACTTCAGCATGGGCGGCCAGACCGCCAGCCCGGGCAGCCTGCACCTGGACATGCGGCAGATGAACCGCGTGCTCGGCTTCTCGCCAGTCGACAAGACCATCCGCGTGCAGGCCGGCATCCGCTGGTGCGACATCCAGCGCTTCGTCGACCCGCACGACCTGTCCGTGAAGATCATGCAGACCTACGCCAACTTCACGGTGGGCGGGTCGCTGAGCGTGAACGTGCATGGCCGCTACATGGGCCTGGGGCCCGTGATCCTGAGCGTGCGCTGGTTCAAGCTGGTGCTCGCCGACGGCACCGTGGCGCAGGCCACGCCGGAAGGCAACCCGGAACTGTTCCATGCGGTGATCGGCGGCTACGGCGGGCTTGGCGTGATCGTGGAGGTGGAACTGGCGCTGGCCGACAACGTCAAGGTCAAGCGCGTCGCCACCAAGCTTTCGTCCGCGGATTACTACGAGCACTTTCGCGCCAAGGTGCGCAACTCGCCCGACGCGGTGTTCCACAACGCCGACCTCTACCCGCCGCACTACGACCGCGCCCGCTCGGTCACCTGGGTGCGCACCGACGAAGCCGTCACCGAACCGCGCCGGCTGCATCGCGGCGGCGCCGGCTATGCGCTGGAGCGCTACTTCGTCTGGGCCGTCACCGAGACGCCGCTGGGCAAGTGGCGCCGCGAGCACCTCATCGACCCCCTCCTGTACGCCTCGCGCAAAGTGCACTGGCGCAACTTCGAGGCGAGCTACGACGCCGCGGAGCTGGAGCCGGCCTCGCGCAAGCGCACCACCTACGTGCTGCAGGAGTACTTCGTGCCGGTGGAGAAGTTCACCGAGTTCGTGCCGCGCATGGCGGAGGTGCTGCGGCGCCATCGCGTGAACGCGCTGAACGTCTCGGTGCGCCACGCGCAGGGCGACCCCGGTTCGCTGATGGCGTGGGCACGCGGCGAGACCTTCGCCTTCGTGCTCTATTACAAGCAGCGCACCCGCGACAACGCGAAGAACCGCGTCGCCATCTGGACGCGCGAGCTGATCGACGCGGTGCTGTCCGTCGGCGGCTGCTACTACCTGCCCTACCAGCCGCACGCGACGCCGGAGCAGTTCCACGCGGCCTATCCGCGGGCCCGCGAGCTGTTCGCGCTGAAGCGCCGGCTCGATCCGCGCTTCCGCTTCCGCAACGTCCTCTGGGACAAGTACTACGCCGAGCCCGCCATGACGCCTGCCGCGCCGTCCGCCTCCGAGTTCCGCACCGTGTACGGCGAGCTGTCGTCGCACGACGCGTTCTACAAGTTCCTGCAGAACATCTACCGCCTCTATCCCGAGGACCGCTTCCACACGCTGATCAAGGACAGCTGCGAGCGGCTGGATTCCGACGAGGCCATCTACCGCCAGCTGCAGCGCGACCTGCCGGCCATCAAGCCCTTCCACGCCGACCTCACCTACGCACTGCCGTCCCTGTTCAAGCAGAAGCAGGAGATGGCGCGCCAGACCCTGGAGCTGCTGGAGAGCCAGCGCGACGTCGACGGCTATCTCGAGATCGGCAGCACCGGCCGCTACATCAGCGAACTGCGCAAGCACCTGCGGGTGAAGGGCCCGGTGGTGCTGGTGAACGACGTCGCGCCGGGCTGGTCGCCGGTGGACATCGTCGAACGCGGCGGCCTGCGCAAGATCGGCGAGTTCGTGCCGATGGCTGACTACTCACCGCTGCCGGACACGCTGCCCGCGGGGGGCTTCCAGGTGGTCACCTGCTACATCGGCCTGCACCACTGCCCGCTGGACAAGCTGGATGCCTTCGTCCGCTCCATCGTGCGCGTGCTGGCGCCAGGTGGCCTGTTCATCCTGCGCGACCACGACGTCAAGGGCAAGGCGATGGACGCCTTCGTCAGCCTGGCGCACACCGTGTTCAATGCGGGACTGGGCGTGCCCTGGAGCACCAATGCGGCGGAACTGCGGCACTTCCGGCCGCTGGACGAGTGGATCGCCTACCTGGGCGAACGCGGCCTGCGCCACACCGGGCCGCGCCTGCTGCAGGCGCACGATCCCTCCGACAACGTGCTGCTTGCCTTCCGCAAGGAGGCCGCGTGATGGCCCGCTGGCGCGCGCTGCTGGCCGCGGCCTGCTTCTGCATGACGGCCGCGGCGCAGGAGGCGCCGGTCGCGCCGCCGGAGCACCGGCGCGGCGTGGAGCAGACCTTCCTGACCTACCCGGAGTGGTTCCTGGTGTTCAGCCCGGCGGAGTACGCGCAGTTCGTGCGGCGCGCGCAGCCGGATGCCTTCCCCTTCTGGGGCCACATCGGGCAGTTCTGGGAAAGCTACGGCGCCGTGTTCCGCGAAAGCCGCGCGCGCGGCGACGAGCTGAACCCGGGCTACCACCTGATGATCATGGTGATCGGCACCAGCACCACGGTGGAATACGCGCTGCGCTCCGCGTATGAAAGCCTCATCGGCCGGCTCGCTGCCGCCACCGCCGGCCAGCCCACGCCGGAAGACCGCTTTGCCGCTGGCGTGGCGCAGGACTACGTCGACTTCATCCGCGTGCTGCCCTGGTACGAGTACGACTTCGGCAAGCAGCTGAAAACCTTGTGGACGCAGGTGCCGGCCACGGGGCCGGACCTCGCGCGCAAGTGGGAGCGGCGTTTCGCGCTGACCACCGAGTACGGCATCAAGGCCTTGTACGCGCAGATGATCAAGGCGGGCACCAAGTCGATCTACGACACGCCGTTGCTGGTGACGTCGGTCGTCGTGCAGCCCGCGCCGAAGGCCGATGCCAGGCTGCCCGAGGTGAAGGTGCTGCAGGCGCTGCCCGATGGCGCCGTGCTCGCCACCATCCCGCGCTACGACGCCTTCACGGCGTATGCACAGGGGCTGGCGGCGCAGGGCCTGGAGTTCCGCGAGGTGGCGGGCAACCGCTCCATCATGCTGGTGAGCCTGCTGGGCGACCAGGCCTGGGAGCCGCACACGGGCATTGCCAAGCGCATCCTGGAGCAGCCCATCCTGACCCAGCCGGGACGCAAACGCGTGGTGGCCACCGTGCAGGTGCAGCAGCTGGGCGAGGCGCTGCGCGAGTGGCAGCGCGCGGGCGTGCAGGTGGAGCACCTGTTTGACTACTAGGGCGACGCGCCGGCGCCAGGGCCGCGGGCCCGTGCTGCTGGCGGCGTCCGTGACGCTCGGCGTGCTGGCGCTGCTGGCCAGCGTTGTCGCGGGCTGGCTGCTGTACACGGGCGCGCGACTCGCGTGGACGGAGACGCAGGAGCGCAAGCAGGCCGCGCCGCCCGGCGGCCGCTGGCTGGCCGCGCACGACACCGAGATCCACGTGCATGAATGGGGCCCGCCGGACGCCCCGCCGCTGCTGCTGGTGCACGGCACCGGCGCCTGGACCGGCACCTGGGTGAGCAACGTCGACAGCCTGAAAAACGCCGGCTACCGCGTCGTCGCCATCGACCTGCCGCCCTTCGGCTACAGCCTGCCGCCGGCGAGCGGCGACTACAGCCGCCAGGCGCAGGCGCGGCGCATCCTGGCGGTCGCCGCGCAACTGGGCCCGCAACCCGTCACCCTGGTGGGCCACTCCTTCGGCGGCGGCCCCGCGGCCGAAGCCGCGATGCTGGAGCCCGGCCGCTTCGTCCACGTGGTGCTGGTCGATGCGGCGATCGGCCTGCAGCCCGCGGATGCCGCGCCCTGCGAGAGCGGCGGCGCGGTGGCGGCCGTGGCCGGCTGGCGCGGGCTGCGCACCTTGCTGGTGGGCGCCGTGGGCACCGAGCCGGCTTTCAGCGCGCACTGGCTGCGGCAGTTCGTCGCGCGCCAGGAGGTGGTGACCCCCGAGCGCACGGGGATCTACCAGCAGCCCTTCGCGACCCGCGGCTTCAGCGCCGGGCTGGGCGACTGGGCCTACCAGTTCGGCACCGGCTGCGAGCAGGCGGCCAGCAGCCGCGCGCCGGGCTGGCGCCGGCTGGCCTTGCCGGTGTCGCTGCTGTGGGGCGAGCAGGACAGCATCACGCCGCTGGCACAGGCGCGCCAGCTGAAGTCGCTGCTGCCGCGCGCGCGGCTGACCGTGCTGCCCGGCGTCGGCCACATCCCGCAGATCGAGGACGTGCCGCGCTTCAATGCCGCGCTGCTGCAGGTCTTGGCCAACCAGCCTTGAGTACCGCAATCCGATACTGAGTGGGCTTGATCCCGCTGCTTCGTCGCAATCCAGGCTTCTTTCGGGACGGCGCGCCCCACACTCCGCGCCGTCCCACCCCAGGAGCCTTGCCATGCAGATCGAAGCCCAGTCCGCCAGCCCCGGCCCCCTGCGCCTGCGCGCGCCCGAAGTGCTGCAAGCCATCGGCGCCCGTGCCGTGCGCCAGGCGGTCCCGCTGGCACCGGAGCGCCAGGCCGAGCTGGAAGGCGAGGCGGGCCGCGTGCTGGCCGCGCTGCTCGCGCACGAGCCGGAAGGCGGCCTGGCGGGCTGCCTGGACGGCGCGCTGCTCCCCGGCCGGGTGCGGGCGGACGTCGGCCTGGTAGAAGCCGGCCGCCTGCAGCGCAAGTTCGGCGACCTGGAGGCCTTGCCCGTCTTCCGCGCCCTGCAGGGCCTGCGTGCGGAGCTGAAGGCCCGCTGCATGGGCGGGCCGGCCGCGGCGCGGCACTGGTGGGATCGGCTGCCCTGGGCGGCGCGGCCCCTGGTGGAGACGCAAGCCGGCGCGGACGCGCCGCAGCGCCTGCGCGATGCGCTCGCCACGCTGGACCATGCCTGTGAATCGGTGCGCACGGAGCTGGCGGGTCTGGAGCTCACCCGCGCCTCGTTGTGGGACGCGATGCAGCAGCTGGCCGGCGCCATCCACTTCGCCCAGGTGCTGGACGAGCGCCTGCGCATCAAGGTCGAAGTGCTGCGCACTTCCGATGCGCAGCGCGCCGGCATGCTCGATGCCGACGTGCTGCAGCCCGTGCGGCGCGACCGCCAGGAGATGCTGGCGCAGCAGGTGCTGTGCACCAACTGCTACTTCGCCATCGAGGTGCTGAAGAAGACCGGGCAGGAAGTGCTGGCGGCCTGTGCGCAGATCGCCGCGCTGCTGCAGGATGGCGAAGGCGCCCAGGTGCAGCAGGCCTTGCAGGCGCTGGATGCGATGGAAGCTTTCCGCGCGGAGGCGGCAAGCGCGATGGCGCAGAACGCGGCGATGCTGGGGGAGTTGTCCAGCGGCCGCGTGCTGCACTAGACGCCCCGCGCGCGGTCCTGCTTGAACTGCGCCGCGAAGGCCGCGAAGCGCTGCTGCTCCAGCGCGTCGCGCACTTCCTGCATCAGGTTCAGGTAGTAGTGCAGGTTGTGGATGGTGGCGAGCATCGGCGCCAGCATCTCGCCGCAGCGCTCCAGGTGGTGCAGGTAGGCGCGCGAGAAGCCGCCGCTCACGGTGCCGTCCGGCCGCGTGTAGCCCTTGCAGGCGTAGCAGCTGCAGCTTTCGTCCAGCGGGCGCTCGTCGCTGCGGTGGCGCGCGTTGCGCAGCTTCAGGTCGCCGAAGCGCGTGAAGAGATGGCCGTTGCGCGCATTGCGGGTGGGCATCACGCAGTCGAACATGTCCACGCCCTGCGCCACGCCGGCCACCAGGTCTTCCGGCGTGCCCACGCCCATCAGGTAGCGCGGCTTGTTTGCCGGCAGGCGATGCGGCGTGTGCGCCATGATGCGCAGCATGTCTTCCTTGGGCTCGCCGACACTGACGCCGCCGACCGCGTAGCCGGGGAAGTCCATCTCCACCAGCGCTTCCAGCGACTCCTGGCGCAGGTGCTCGAACATGCCGCCCTGCACGATGCCGAACAGCGCGTTCGGGTTCGCGAGGCGCGCGAATTCTTCCTGGCAGCGCACGGCCCAGCGGCGCGACAGCTCCATCGAGACGCGGGCCTCGGCTTCGGTCGTGACGTGGCCCTTGGTGTCGTAAGGCGTGCACTCGTCGAACTGCATGACGATGTCCGAGTTGAGCACCGTCTGGATCTGCATCGAGGTCTCGGGCGTCAGGAACAGCTTGTCGCCGTTGACCGGCGAGGCGAACTTGACGCCCTCTTCGCTGATCTTGCGCATCTCGCCCAGGCTCCACACCTGGAAGCCGCCCGAATCCGTGAGGATCGGTTTGTTCCATTGTTCGAAGCGGTGCAAGCCGCCGAACTGCTTCAGCACGTCCAGGCCCGGGCGCATCCACAGGTGGAAGGTGTTGCCCAGGATGATCTGGGCGTTCATCTCCTCCAGCGAGCGCGGCGTGACGCCCTTCACGGTGCCGTAGGTGCCCACGGGCATGAAGATCGGCGTCTGCACGACGCCGTGGTTCAGGGTCAGCGTGCCGCGGCGCGCGTGGCCTTCGGTGGCGAGGACTTCAAAACGGAGCATTGCGTGATTTTCGGCGCTGGCCGATTTGTATCTGAATGTTTACGATCGGGGATGGACCAAAAACTGCCCTGGTACCGCTCGGTCGCGGTCAAAAGCTGCCTGATCGCCTTCGTCGCGACCCATATTCCCTTGCTGGGGCTGATCGCGCTGATCGTCGCCTTTCCCCAGTGGCTGTCGCCCTGGGGCGTGTTCTGGGCGGCGCTCGTGTTCACGCTGCTGGCCACGGTGTTCGTGATCGCGGTGCTCTGGAAGATGTTCCGCCCGCTGCGCGAAGCCGCCGACGGCCTGCGCGGCTTCATGACCGAAGGCCGGCTCGCCCTTCCCAATGTCGCCAGTGGGGGCAGCGGCGACGAGGTCGGCCGCATGGTGCAGGTGCTGGTGCGCTCGCTGGCGCACCTGGAACGTTCGCGCACGCCGCTGCTGGACGCCGGCGCCTTTGCCGTGGCTCGCCAGCATTCGGACCAGGGCGCGGTGGCGGACCGCGGCTGGATGGTGCTGCTGGAAGTGGACCAGTGGCAGGCGCTGGACCGCGAAGCCGGCGTCGACGAACTGCTGGCCGTGCAGAAGGGCATGGCCGCCGCGCTGCAGCAGGCGCTGGCCGAAGACGAGGTGTTGCTGCCCTGGGGCCGCGGGCGCTTCCTGGCCATCCTGGCCGGCTCGGGCACGCAGGTCCATGACCGCCTGGAGCGCCTGTGCGGGCAGCTGCCGGTGCCGCGCACCAGCCGCCTCTACACGGCCAGCGCCGCCGTCGAACCGAAGGAAACCGGCGCGCGCTCCTGGGCCGCCGGCCTGCAAAGGCTGGAGCAGAAGCTGTTCTCGATGCGGCTGTCCGGCATGCATGCGCAGGTGGCCTAAGGCTGCGCGAGGAGCTCTTCGAGCGCGGTGACGAGTTGCTCGCACTGCGCCCGCGTGCCGATGGTGATGCGCAGGAAGTGCTCGGTGCGCGGCGTGGCGAAGTGCCGCACGAGGATGCGGCGCTCGCGCAGCTGGCGCAGCAGCTCCGCACCCGCGCGTGAGGCGTGGGCGGCGAACACGAAGTTGGCTTGCGACGGGATCACGTCGAAATCCAGCCGCTCCAGCTGCGCGGCGAGCCATTCGCGGGTGGCGATCACTTGCTGGCGCGTGTGTTCGAAGTGCGCCTGGTCTTGCAGGGCGGCCGTGCCGCCGGCGATCGCGAGCCGGTCCAGCGGGTAGGAGTTGAAGCTGCCCTTGACGCGCTCCAGCGCCTGCAGCAGCGCGGGCTGGCCCACGGCGAAGCCCACGCGCAGGCCGGCCAGGCTGCGCGACTTGGACAGCGTGTGCGTCACCAGCAGGTTGGGGAATTCCGCCACCAGCGGGATCGCCGATTCGGCGCCGAAGTCGACATAGGCCTCGTCGACCAGCACGACGGAATCGCGATTGGCTTCCAGCAATTGCCGGATCTCCGCGCGAGCCAGCGCGCGGCCGGTCGGCGCATTGGGGTTCGGCAGCACCACGCCGCCATTGGGCCGCGCATAGTCCGCGACGCGCAGGCCGAACTCCGCATCCAGCGGCACGGTCTCGAAGGCGATGCCATACAGCCGGCAGTAGACCGGGTAGAAGCTGTAGGTGATGTCCGGGAACAGGATGGGCCGTTCGTGCTTCAGCAGGCCGAGGAAGGCATGGGCCAGCACTTCGTCCGAGCTGTTGCCCGCGAACACGAACTCGGGCGCAATGCCATGCGCCTGGGCGAAGGCCTGGCGCAGCCGGGTGCTGTCCGGGTCCGGGTAGAGCCGCAGGTCCTCGTTGGTCGCTGCGCGAATGGCCGCCAGCGCCGCCGGCGAAGGCGGAAACGGGTTCTCGTTGGTATTGAGCTTGACCAGGCCGGCGATCGCCGGCTGTTCGCCCGGCACGTAGGGCTGGATCGCGTCTACGCCATCGCTCCAGAACTTGTTGCTGTCCATCGTCGTCCTCATCGCCGCGCGAGCAGCATGGCGTCGCCATAGCTGAAGAAGCGGTAGCCGTTGTCCACTGCGTGGCGGTACAGCGCCATCATGTGTTCATAGCCGGCGAAGGCGCTCACCAGCATCAGCAGCGTCGACTTCGGCAGGTGGAAGTTGGTGAGCAGCATGTCGACCTGGCGGAAGCGGAAGCCGGGCGTGATGAAGATCTCGGTGTCGCCGCTCGCCTGGCCGCTCTGCGCCCAGGACTCCAGGGTGCGGACGGTCGTCGTGCCCACCGCCACCAGCCGGCCGCCGCGCTGGCGCAGTTCGGCGATCGCCTGCTGCGTCGCTGCCGGCACTTCGTACCACTCGCTGTGCATGTGGTGGTCCGCGATGTTCTCGACCTTCACCGGCTGGAAAGTGCCGGCGCCCACGTGCAGGGTGACGCTGGCGCGCTGCACGCCGCGCGCTTCCAGTTCGGCCAGCACCTGCTGGTCGAAGTGCAGGGCAGCGGTCGGCGCGGCGACGGCGCCCGGGTTGCGGGCGAACACGGTCTGGTAACGCTCGGCGTCTTCCGCCGTGTCCGTGTGCGTGATGTAGGGCGGCAGCGGCACGTGGCCGTGGCGCTGCATCAGCGCGTGCGGCTCTTCGCTGAAGCCCAGGCGGAACAGCGGGCCGTCTTCCTGTGGCCAGCGACCGAGCAAGGTCGCCGTGAAGCCGCCGTCCATGCGCAGCACAGTGCCCACGGGGGGCTTCTTGCTGACCTTCATGTGGGCGACCACCTCGTGGCCGGGCAGCACGCGTTCGACCAGCAGTTCCAGCTTGCCGCCGGTGGGCTTCTCGCCGAACAGGCGGGCCTTGATCACCTGGGTGTCGTTGAACACCAGCAGGTCGCCGGCTTGCAATTGCGTCGGGAATTCGCGGAAGACCCGGTCCACGGCGGCGGGGCCGGTGCCATCGAGCAGGCGCGAGCCGCTGCGCTCGGTGGCGGGGTGTTGGGCAATGAGTTCGGGAGGCAGGGCGAAATCGAAATCGCCCAGGGTGAATTGGCGCATGCGTCGAGGGCCGGACGGACCCATACCGATGAGAGAAGGCAGAATTGTCCCATGGCAGAGACGAAGGCGTTGTCGGAACCGCAGAAAGCCCTGATCAAGCTCGGGCTCACGCGCGACATCGACCTCGCGCTGCATCTCCCGCTGCGCTACGAGGACGAGACGCGCATCATCCAGTTGCGCGATGCCCGCGAAGGCGACACGGTGCAGGTCGAAGCCACGGTCGTCGACAGCCAGGTGCAATACCGCCCGCGCCGCCAGCTGGTGGTGAAGGTCGACGACGGCAGCGACACCTGCACGCTGCGCTTCTTCAGCTTCTACCCTTCGCAGCAGAAGGCGCTGGCCGAGGGCGCGCGGCTGCGCATCCGCGGCGAGATCAAGGGCGGCTTCCTGGGCTGGTCCATGGTCCACCCGACGTACAAGCAGGCGGGCGGCGAGCTGCCGCAGGCGCTGACGCCGGTCTATTCCAGCGTGGCGAGCCTGCCCCAGCCTTACCTGCGCAAGGCGGTCGCTTCGGGGCTGGCGCGGGCCGACCTGTCGGAAACGCTGTCGCCAGACCTGCCGCCCGTGCCGGGCCAGGCCACGCGCTGGACCTTGAAGCAGGCCTTGCAGTTCCTGCACCATCCCACGCCCGATGTGTCGCTGGCGGCGCTGGAAGACCACAGCCACCCGGCCTGGCAGCGGCTGAAGGCGGAGGAACTGCTGGCGCAGCAGCTGTCGCAGCTGGAAAGCCGGCGCGAGCACGAGCTGCTGCGCGCGCCCGCCTTGCCCGCGCGTGCCGGCGGGCTGCACGAGCAGCTGCTGGCGGCCCTGCCCTTCCAGCTGACGGCGGCGCAGCGGCGCGTCGGCGAGGAGATCGCCGGCAGCCTGGCGCTGGCCGTCCCGATGCACCGGCTGCTGCAAGGCGACGTGGGTTCGGGCAAGACCGTCGTGGCGGCACTGGCCGCCGCCATCGCCATCGATGCCGGCTGGCAATGCGCCTTGATGGCGCCCACCGAAATCCTGGCGGAGCAGCACTTCCGCAAGCTGATCGGCTGGCTGGAGCCGCTGCTGGCGCCGCGCGGCCAGCGCGTGGCCTGGCTCACCGGCAGCCAGAAGAAGAAGGAACGCGCAGAGATGCTGGAGCTGATCGCTTCCGGCGAAGCGGCGCTGGTGGTCGGCACCCACGCGGTGATCCAGGAGCAGGTGCAGTTCCAGAAACTGGCGCTGGCGATCATCGACGAACAGCACCGCTTCGGCGTGGAACAGCGGCTGGCACTAAGGGGCAAGATGTCCGGGGAAGGCGGCGAACCGCATCTGCTGATGATGTCTGCCACGCCCATCCCCCGCACGCTCGCGATGAGCTACTACGCCGACCTGGACGTCTCCACCATCGACGAACTGCCGCCCGGCCGCACGCCCGTCGTCACCAAGCTGATCTCGGACAGTCGCCGCGATGACGTGATCGACCGCATCCGCGCCCTGGTCGCCGAGGGCCGCCAGGTCTACTGGGTCTGCCCGCTGATCGAGGAAAGCGAGACCCTGGACCTCACCAATGCCACCGCCACCCACGAGCAGCTGAGCGAAGCGTTGCCGGGCGTGCTGGTGGGCCTGCTGCATTCGCGCATGCCGACACCCGAGAAGAAGGCCGTGATGTCGCTGTTCAACGACGGCCACATGGGCGTGCTGGTGTCGACCACCGTCATCGAAGTGGGCGTGGACGTGCCCAATGCCTCGCTGATGGTGATCGAGCATGCCGAGCGCTTCGGCCTGTCGCAGTTGCACCAGCTGCGCGGCCGCGTGGGCCGCGGAGCCGCCGCTTCGGCGTGCGTACTTCTCTATTCAGCCGGCGACAGCGGCAGGGTCAGCGAGACAGGCCGGGCGCGCCTGAAGGCCATGGCCGAAACCGGCGACGGCTTCGAAATCGCCCGCCGCGACCTGGAAATCCGCGGCCCCGGCGAGTTCCTGGGCGCGCGGCAGTCGGGCGCCCCGCTGCTGCGTTTCGCGGACCTGGTGCTGGACGCACACCTGCTGGAATGGGCGAAGGAAGCCGCACCGCTGATGCTGGATCGCCACGCCGGACTGGCCCGGCTGCATGTGTCCCGTTGGCTCGGTGGAAAATCGGATTACCTCAAGGCCTGAACGGCCGCGAACAACGGAAGAAGGGCAGAAGCGGTGTTTCCGCGGCTGGCCCGTTTGACAACTGAAGTACACGGAGAAAGAAAGTGATGAATTCGAGGAGGGTGAAGCCACTCTTTGGGCGCCGTGCAGCGATGTGCGTGATCATGGGCGCCGCGCTATCGGCGATTGGTGGCTGCGCTACACGCGAAAAGCTGGCTCGCGCTGATCGCGAGGAGCAGATCGTGCTCACCGAGAAGGTGTCGTATGTGACGCACAGCATCAGCGGCGTTCGCTGGGAATACATTGCGCTTCCGGGGATCTACGTGGCCGAGCGCAAAGACGACCAAGGGGTCTACTTTTACGGGCCGGGCCGCTCCATCGTGGAGATCACGACGTTGCGGAACAATCTTCCGCATTTGCTGGTGGGAGGCATCTACCTCCCAAATGATCCTTCACGGCCGTCGCAGTTGGTCTGGGCTTTTGAAGGCAATCCCCAGACGACGGCCGACCTGGATGCGTACATGACTCAGCGGACCGTAGCGACTACCGCGCTGCCAGCGCTTCAGCCGGGTATCGGAGCCGGGGCTAACATTGTTGGGAATGTAGTAGGCGGTGCCGTTGTGGCAGGGATCATCGCGGCCGGCGAAGGTGAGCTCAACCGCATCGAGGTGAAAGACCCAGCATTGTCCGCAAAGCTGCGCGAAGGCCGTGGGCCCACCCGAAGTGCAGCTGCCGGCCAGCAATTGCCACAAGCGGTCAAGTAGGCGAGACGCCGCACAGCACCAACATCGACGTCGCTTCCGAGAGCCCCGAGCCCTGGAAGTGGCGCTGCCCAAGTCCGACCCCGCCGGCCCGCCAGGCCGGCGGCATGCCACGTTCTCAGGAGTGGTTTAGACGACAATCGGCCAGGACCATGACCCTGACCGAACTCAAATACATCGTCGCGGTCGCGCGCGAGAAGCACTTCGGCCGCGCGGCCGAGGCCTGCTTCGTTTCGCAGCCGACGCTGTCGGTGGCTATCAAGAAGCTGGAAGACGAGCTCGAGGTCAAGCTGTTCGAGCGCAGCGCCAACGAGGTCGCCGTCACGCCGCTGGGCGAGGAGATCGTGCGCCAGGCGCAGAGCGTGCTGGAGCAGGCGGCCGCCATCAAGGAGATCGCCAAGCGCGGCAAGGACCCGCTGGCCGGCCCGCTGAAGCTGGGCGTCATCTACACCATCGGCCCCTACCTGCTGCCGGACCTGGTGCGCCAGGCCATCGCCCGCACGCCGCAGATGCCGCTGATGCTGCAGGAGAACTTTACCGTGCGGCTGCTGGAGATGCTGCGCACCGGCGAGATCGACTGCGCCATCATGGCCGAGCCCTTCCCCGACACCGGGCTGGCCATCGCGCCGCTGTACGACGAGCCCTTCCTCGCCGCCGTGCCGACCACGCACCATTTGGCCGTGCACAAGACGATCAACGCCGAGGAGCTGAAGACGGAGACCATGCTGCTGCTCGGCACCGGCCACTGCTTTCGCGACCACGTGCTGGAGGTGTGCCCGGAGTTCGCGCGCTTCTCCAGCGATGCGGAGGGCATCCGCAAGAGCTTCGAGGGCTCCTCGCTGGAAACCATCAAGCACATGGTCGCCGCCGGCATGGGCGTGACCCTGGTGCCGCGCCTGTCGGTGCCCAAGGACGCCTTCGCCGCCAAGCCCAAGCGGCGCAGCGACGACCAGGCCTTCGTCAAGTACATCCCCTTCGAGGGCGAGCCGCCGAGCCGGCGCGTGGTGCTGGCCTGGCGGCGCAGCTTCACCCGCTACGAGGCGATCGCCGCCTTGCGCAACTCCATCTACGCCTGCGAACTGCCCGGCGTGAAGAGACTGTCATGAGAACCGATTCCGCCCCCGCACCGGCCACGCTGTACCAGCCGGGCATCCTCGAGCCCGTGCCGCCCGTGGCCCGCTACGTCACCTTCGCGCTGGCCGACGCCAGTGGCGGCCCGGCCGCCGTCAAGGAGGCGCTGGCGCGCCTGGCCCCGCTCGTGAACGGCAGCGACGTCGTGGTCGGCATCGGCCCGTCGCTGGTGAACGCGCTGGGTGCGCAGGTCCCCAACCTGCACGAATTCCCCGACCTGTCCGGCCACGGCGTCAAGGTGCCGTCCACGCCCGGCACGCTGTGGTGCTGGCTGCGCGGCTCCGACCTGGGCGACCTGCTGCACATCACGCGCAAGGTGCAGAAGGCGCTGGCGCCGGCCTTCGTCGTGCGGCACGTGACCGATGCCTTCCGCCATGCCTGGAGCGAAGGCGGCCACGGCCGCGACCTCACCGGCTTCGAGGACGGCACCGAGAACCCCGAGGGCGAGAAGGCCGAGGAAGCCGCTTTCGCCCACGGATTGGGGGACGGCCTGGACGGCTCCAGCTACGTGGCCGTGCAGCAGTGGCTGCACGACCTCGACGCCTTCGAGGCGCTGGAAGACCAGCAGCGCGACTTCCACTTCGGCCGGCGGCTGTCCGACAACGAGGAGCTGGAGGACGCGCCGGAGACCGCGCACGTCAAGCGCACGGCGCAGGAAAGCTTCGACCCCGAGGCCTTCGTGCTGCGCCGCTCCATGCCCTGGATGATGAGCATGCAGGCGGGCCTGATGTTCGTCGCCTTCGGCAAGAGCTTCTATGCCTTCGAGGCGCAGATGAAGCGCATGGCCGGCCAGGATGACGGCATCACCGATGCGCTCTTCAAGATCTCGAAGCCGGTGAACGGCTCCTACTTCTGGTGCCCGCCGATGCGCGACGGCCACCTCGACCTGCGCCGCCTGGGCCTCGGCACCGCGTGATGGCGCGCGGCAAGATCGCGCTGTACCTCGACCTGATCCGCTGGAACCGCCCGGCGGGCTGGCTGCTGCTGCTGTGGCCTTCGCTCTATGCGCTGTGGATCGCGGCCGGCGGCCTCCCGGGCTGGCACCTGGTGGCGGTGTTCGTGCTGGGGACCATCCTGATGCGAAGCGCCGGCTGCTGCGTGAACGACGTGGCCGACCGCGAGTTCGACAAGCACGTCAAGCGCACGGCGCAGCGGCCGGTGACCACCGGCGCGGTGTCGGTGCGCGAGGCGCTCGTGCTCGGCGCCGTGCTGGCGCTGCTGGCTTTCCTGCTGGTGCTGACGACGAACAGCGTCGCCGTCTACTGGTCGTTCGCGGCGCTGGCCGTCGCGCTGGCGTATCCCTATGCCAAGCGCTATGTGTCGATGCCGCAGGCGGTGCTGGGCGTGGCCTTCAGCTTCGGCATCCCGATGGCTTTCGCGGCGGTGCAGGCCACGGTACCCTGGACAGCGTGGATCCTGTTGCTGGGCAACCTGTGCTGGGTCCTGGCCTACGACACCGAGTACGCGATGGTGGACCGCGACGACGACCTGCGCATCGGCATCAAGACCTCTGCGATCACCCTCGGCAGCCTCGACGTGCCGGTGATCATGATGTGCTACGTCGCGGCCATGGCCGTGTGGCTGCTGGTGCTGCTGGGCCGGATCCCGATGGGCGTCATCATCCCCACGCTGCTGGTCGCCGGCGGCCAGGCGGTGTGGCACTACACGCTGATCCGCGAGCGCACGCGCGAAGGCTGCTTCAAGGCCTTCCGCCTGAACCACTGGTTCGGGGCGGCCTTGTTTGCGGGGACGGTGCTGGGTTACGCGGTGCGCTGAGGCGCCGTCCTCACGCGACGCGCTGCAGGTTCTGGCGCGTCGGGTCGGTGCGGTGGAAGGCGAGCAGGTTCAGGCCGAGGCCCTCGGTGATTACCTCGTAGCCGACTTCCTGCAGGTAAGCGGTCAGCGCGCGCAGGTCGGACTTGATGATCTCCGCCATCACGATCGGCTTGCAGCGCTGCAGCGTCTCGCGGGCGCCGCGCAGCACCTCCAGCTCCATGCCCTCGACGTCGATCTTCACGAAGTCGAGCCGTTCCAGCTCCAGCGAATCGATGTCCACCATCGGCGTGCTCACGCAGTCTTTCGCGTCGTACGAGACCTGCTGGCCGATGAACTCGGTGTTGCTGCGCTGGCGCACTTCCAGGCTGCCGTAGCTGCCGGGGCGCAGGTAGTCCGGCTTGGGCACGTCGATGAAGCCCTCGCACTCGCCCAGGGCCGACCAGCGCGCCGAAGCGTTGAAGCAGTTGTTGATGGCGAGGTTGCCGGCCAGCGCGTAGAACACGTATTCCTGCGCCTCGAAGGCGAGCACGCGGCCCCAGCCGTGCATGTGCCGCGCCCATTCGAGCGTGTGCACGCCGATGTTGGCGCCGCCGTCGATGGCCATCACGCCGGGCCCGAAATGCTGGCGCCGCAGGCTCAGGAGGTCGCGCACCAGCGCCACTTCCTCGGGGTCGAACGCGCTGGCGGCGAACAGCTGCGCGCCCACGCCGTAGACGCCTCCGGCGCTCGTTGCATGATCGTTGCGGTTGACGATCATGCTGCCGTGGTTGGTATTGGCGAGGACGTAGGCGACGGGGCGCAGCGGGGCAGTCATGCCTTCATGCTATCAGCTGCCGAACTCGTTCCCCAGTTCCTCGGCGCGCTTGCAGGCGGCATGCATCGCCTTGACGAATTCCGCCTTCACGCCGTCGCTTTCCATCGACGTGAGCGCCGCATAAGTGGTGCCGCCCTTGGACGTGACGCGTTCGCGCAACGTTTCCAGCGGGTCCTGCGAAGCCCGCGCCAGCTCGGAGGCGCCGGCAAACGTGCCGACCGCCAGCCGCCGCGCCTGCTCCGGCGCCAGGCCCAGCTCGGTGCCGGCTTGCGTCATGGCTTCCAGGAAATAGAAGACGTACGCGGGACCGGAGCCGGAAAGCGCGGTCACCGCGTCGAGCTGCGCCTCGCTCTGCACCCACAGCGATTCGCCGGTGGTGGCGATCACCTGCTCCACCCGCGCCTTGTCCGCGGCCGTGGCGGCGCTGCGCGCGAAGAGGGCGGTCATGCCCTTGCCCACCAGCGCCGGCGTGTTGGGCATGGAACGCACGATGCGCTCGGTTCCCAGCCACTTGGCGATGCTGTCGGAGCGGATGCCCGCCGCGACCGACAGGTGCAGCGCCTGCTGCACGTGCGCTTTCGCCTGCGCCGCCGCGTCCTTGAAGGTCTGCGGCTTCACGGCCCACACCACCAGGCTGCACGAAGCGAGCGTGGCGCCGGGCTTCTCCTCGGCGGCCACGCCGAACTGCGCCCGCAGCTTCTGCCGCTGTTCCGCGAAGGGCTCCACCACCGCGACCTGTGCCGCGGGCAGTCCCTGCTTCAGCAGCCCGCCGATGATGGCGCTGGCCATGTTGCCGCCGCCGATGAAGGCGATGCGATCCGTGTTCGTGTTTGCCATGTCTGTCAGTCCAGGTATTCGAAGGCGGCGAACTGCGTCACCTGCGAGGCGTTGAAGTTGTCATCGCTCACCGTCACCAGCGTGCGGCGGCCGTTGGCCAGGCGCGGGCCCCAGCACATGCCCTCGGTGTTGTCCAGGCGCGCGAGCCCCAGCTGCGCGAAGTCGGCCACCGGCTGCTTGGGCGCCGCGGTGAATTGTCCTGCATGGAGGCGCTCCTGCTGCAGCACGTCACTGCCCTGGCGCACGTCAATTTCGTAGATGCGCAGCGACATGCCGGTGCCGAAGGCGAACGAGCGCTCCAGCGCCAGCATGCGGTTCTCGTCCAGCATCAGGATCTCGCTGACGCCGTTGTCGGCGCCGCCGGGCAGCTTGGGCGCGCGCGGGATCGCATCGGGCTGGTAGGCGACCTGGCGGATCGCGCGGCCGCTCGCCACGTCGAAGGCGGTGAAGCGGCAGGCGCCGCCGCCGGAGTGCAGGCTGGGTTCGGCGCCATCCTGCTGCAGTGCGTTCTCCATCGCGACCCAGGCGGTGCGGCCATCGGGCGTGAGCGCCAGGCCCTCGAAGGTGAGGTTGTCGCGCGGGCCGGTGCCGGGCTTGCCGAAGTGCAGCAAGGGCGGCGTGTCGAAGCTGCGCTTGAAGCGGCCGTCCAGGCCGGCTTCGGTGATGGAGGGATTCGCACCGACGCGGTAGTCGCCTTCGCTGGTCCACAGCACGCCGCGGGCGCCGGGCAGCAGGCGGATCGCTTCCGGGTCCACCGTTTCGCCGCCGCTGCGGCGGCGCGGATAGGGCTGGCCGTCGGCGCCCCGCAAGGTGCTCACGCCCTGCACCTGCACCGCGATGCCGCGTTCGCTGATGTCCACGCCCAGCGTGTAGAAGCGCGCCGCCTGCAGTTCCGAGCGATCGTCGGAGATCGCGACCCAGGTGTTGGTGTCCGGGTCGAAGTCGATGCCGGACAAACCGCCGACCGTGGTGCCTTCGAACTGCATCTTGTGCGGCAAGGTCGCTTCGCCGAGCAGGCGCAGGCGGGATTCGCCAGCCACGGGGCGCGGCAGCGGCTGGGCGCAGGAGGCGAGGGCGGCGGCGCCCGCGGTGAAGAGCAGGCGGCGTCGTGAGAGGAAGAAGGCAGAAATCGGCATCAGCGCGCAGTCTAGCGGTGCAAGAATGGGAGCATGTTTCTCGGCATCGACCTGGGAACCTCCGAAGCCAAGGTGCTGCTGCTGGACGGGCAGCACCGGATCGTCGCGACCGCGTCGGAGCCGCTGGCGATCAGTCGCCCGCGCCCTGGCTGGAGCGAGCAGGACCCGGCCGACTGGTGGAGCGCCACCGACCGTGCCGTGCGCAAACTCGCCGCGACGCAGCCGCTGGGCGCGGTGCAGGCCATCGGCCTCGCCGGCCAGATGCACGGCGCCGTGCTGCTCGATGCGGCGGATGCCGTCCTGCGCCGCGCCATCCTCTGGAACGACGGCCGCAGCCAGGCCGAATGCGCGGAGATGGAAGCGGCGCTGCCGCGCCTGCGCGCGATCGCCGGCAACATGGCGATGCCCGGTTTCACCGCGCCCAAGCTGTGGTGGCTGCGCAGGAACGAGCCCGCGGTGTTCGATCGCGTTGCCACCGTGCTGCTGCCCAAGGACTGGCTGCGGCTGCGCCTGACCGGAGAGCGCATCAGCGATCTCTCCGACGCTTCCGGCACGCTGTGGCTGGACGTGGGCGCGCGCCGCTGGTCGACGGAGTTGCTGGCCGCCAGTGGCCTCGGCCTGCAACATATGCCGGCGCTCGTGGAAGGCAGCGCGCGTGCGGGCACCCTGCGCGCCGAAGTGGCGCAAGCCTGGGGACTGCGCGCCGGCATCCCGGTAGCGGGAGGCGGCGGCGACAACGCAGCCAGCGCGGTCGGTGTCGGCGCCGTGCGGGCCGGCCAGGGCTTCCTTTCGCTCGGTACTTCCGGCGTCATCTTCCTGGCGCAGGAGCGCTATGAGCCGCGGCCGGACAGCGCGGTGCACACCTATTGCCACGCGCTGCCGGGACTGTGGCACCAGATGGGCGTGATGCTGTCGGCCGGCAGCGCCTTGCGCTGGGCCTGCCGCTTGCTCGGAAGCACGGAGGCGGAATTGCTGGAGCGCGTCGCCGCGCTGGACGAAGCGGCGCTGGCCAGCGCGCCGTTGTTCCTGCCTTACCTCGATGGCGAGCGCACGCCGCACAACGACGCCGATGCGCGCGGCGTCCTGTTCGGCCTGACCGGATCGCACGACGCCGCCAGCGTCACCTATGCCGTGATCGAGGGCGTGGCCTTCGGCCTGCGCGATGGCTGGCAGGCGATGGGCGCGCCGGGCGTGGAGGCGCTCTCGCTGGTGGGCGGTGGCGCGCGCAGCGCGCTGTGGGCGCGGCTGCTGGCGTCGGCGCTGGACGTGAAGCTGCAGACCTGCGAAGGCGCGGAAGCCGGCGGCGCGTTGGGCGCGGCTCGGCTGGCCTGGCTGGCGGCCGGCGGCGACGCGGGCGAGGTCTGCCGGCCCTCGGCGGTGCGCGGGCGTTTCGAGCCGGATCCGGCGGTGCAGGCGCGGCTCGGCCCGCGCCATGCACGCTTTCGCACTCTCTATCCCGCCCTGAAGGACGCCTTCCGGCCGCCTGCAATACATTAGCGGGCCATGAAATATGTCCTCGCCCTCGACCAGGGCACCACCAGTTCGCGTGCCATCGTGTTCGACCGCAGCGGCCGGATGGTGGCCGTGGCGCAGCGCGAGTTCCGCCAGATCTTCCCCCAACCCGGCCGGGTCGAGCACGACCCGCGCGAGATCTGGGCGAGCCAGCACGCCGTGGCGCTGGAAGCGATCGAGCGCGCCGGCGGCAACGCCGCCGACTTCGCCGCCATCGGCATCACCAACCAGCGCGAGACCACGGTGCTGTGGGACCGCGCCAGCGGCCAGCCGGTGGCCAACGCCATCGTCTGGCAGGACCGCCGCACGGCGCCGCGCTGCGACCAGCTGCGGCAGCAGGGCCACGCCGCGCGCATCCAGAAGAAGACCGGCCTCGTCATCGACGCCTACTTCTCCGGCACCAAGCTCGAATGGCTCCTGGACCACGTGCCCGGCGCGCGCGAGCGAGCCGAGGCGGGCGAGCTGGCCTTCGGCACCATCGACAGCTGGCTGGTGTGGAACCTCACCGGCGGCCGCGTGCACGTCACCGACGCCAGCAACGCTTCGCGCACCATGCTGTTCGACCTGCATAAGCAGGACTGGGACGACGAACTGCTGAAGCTGCTGCGGATCCCGCGCGCGGTGCTGCCGCAGGTGGTGGCCTCGAGCGGCGTGATGGCCGAAAGCGAGCCGTCGCTGCTGGGCGCGGCGCTGCCCATCGCCGGCATGGCCGGCGACCAGCAGGCCGCCACCTTCGGCCAGGCCTGCTTCGCGCCCGGCATGGCCAAGAACACCTACGGCACCGGCTGCTTCATGCTGATGAACACCGGCGCCCAGCCGGTGGCGAGCCGCAACCGCCTGCTGACGACGGTGGGCTGGCAAGGCCCGCCCGGCGCGCACCGCACTTCCTATTGCCTCGAAGGCTCCGTCTTCATGGCGGGCGCCACCGTGCAGTGGCTGCGCGACGGCCTGCAGATCATCCAGTCCGCGCCCGAAATCGAATCGCTGGCCGCCCAGGTCGACGACACCGACGACGTCTACCTGGTGCCGGCCTTCACCGGCCTGGGCACACCGGACTGGGACGGCTACGCCCGCGGCACGCTGGTGGGCATGACGCGCGGCACCGGCCGGGCCTGCATCGCCCGCGCCGCGCTGGAGTCCATAGCTTTGCAATCGGCTGACGTGTTCGGCGCGATGACGCGCGATGCGCGCATCGCCTTGACCGAACTGCGGGTGGACGGCGGCGCCTCGCGTAACAATCTGCTGATGCAGATGCAGGCAGATTTCCTGGGCGTGCCCGTCGTGCGCCCGCAAGTGACCGAGACCACGGCGCTGGGCGCCGCCTACCTGGCCGGCCTGGCCACCGGCTTCTGGGCCGACGGCGACGAGATCGCGGCGCAATGGCAGGCCGAACGCCGCTTCGAGCCGCACCTGGCGGAAGCGCAACGCGTGGCCAAGCTCGCGCGCTGGCGCGAGGCGGTCGAGCGCGCGAAAGGCTGGGCCCGGGCCGGATGACAGCCGTTCGAGCAGACGCCGCTTCCGGGCGGCGCGAAGAATTGCTGGCGCGGCTGGCGCAGGGCGGCACCTGGGACCTGGCCGTGGTGGGCGGCGGCGCCACCGGCCTCGGCGTCGCGCTGGACGCCGCGGCGCGTGGCCTGTCGGTGGTCCTGCTGGAGGCCTATGACTTCGCCAAGGGCACGTCCTCCCGCGCGACCAAGCTGGTCCACGGCGGCGTGCGCTACCTGGCGCAGGGCAACATCAGCCTGGTGCGCGAAGCACTGCACGAGCGCACCACGCTGCTGAAGAACGCGCCGCACCTGGCGCAGCCGCTGGCCTTCGTGATGCCGTCCTACCGCCTCTGGGAGACGCCCTTCTACGGCCTGGGCCTGAAGGCGTACGACGCCCTGGCGGGCAGCGCCGGCCTGGGCTCCACCGAATTCCTGAGCCGTTCCGAGGCGCTGCGCCTGCTGCCCGGCGTGCGGGGCGACGGCCTGAAGGGCGGCGTCAAGTACTGGGACGGCCAGTTCGACGATGCCCGGCTGGCGCTGGCGCTGGCCCGCACGGGCGCCCGCAAGGGTGCCTTGATGGTCAATTACTGCCCGGTCACGGCGCTGCTGCACGAAGGCGGCAAGGTCGCCGGCCTCGCCTGCCGCGACGCCGAGAGCGGCCGCGAGTTCACGGTCCGCGCCAAGTGCGTGGTGAACGCCGCCGGCGTCTGGGTCGACCGCCTGCGCGAGCAGGACGGCGAAGCCATCGGCCGCAACGTCCGCCCGATCGTCGCGCCCAGCCAGGGCGTGCATGTGGTGGTGGACCGGGCCTTCCTGCCGGGTCAGCACGCGCTGATGGTGCCGAAGACGGCGGACGGCCGGGTGCTGTTCGGCGTGCCCTGGATGGGCAAGGTCATCCTGGGCACCACCGATACCCCGCGCTCCGACCTGCCGCGCGAGCCGCGGCCGTTCCAGGACGAACTGGAATTCATCCTGGGCGAATCGGCCCGCTACCTGGCCCGCGGGCCACGGCGCGAGGACGTGCTCAGTTGCTGGGTCGGCCTGCGGCCGCTTGTCAAGCCAGCCGGCGAGAACGGCGAGGCGACCAAGTCGATTTCCCGCGAGCACACGGTGCTGGTGAGCCACAGCGGCCTGGTCACCGTGACCGGCGGCAAATGGACCACCTACCGCGCGATGGCCGAAGACGTGCTGGAGAAATGCTTCGACGCCGGCCTGCTGCCGCGGCTGGCCGCCGGAGTGACGGCTGACTTGCCGCTGGTTGGCGCGCCTGGCCTGGGCAGCGCGCCGACGTCCATCGCCGCCGCTCCAGGACTGCATCTCTATGGAACCGAAGCGGCCGAGGTTGAGTCCATCCCTGGGCATGACCGGCATCTCGGCGGCGGGCTGACCGCCGCCATGGTGCGTTTCGCCGCCCGCCATGAATATGCGCGGACGGCGGAGGACGTGCTGGCGCGGCGGATCCGCCTGCTGTTCCTGGACGCCCGGCTGGCGGGCTCCCTGGCCGAGGAAGTCGGGGATCTGCTCAGGCAGGAAACCGGGGCCGATCCCCAGGTCCAGGCCTTCCGGGCGTTGGCGGCAACCTACGCCAGCCTGCCCGATTGAACCGGCCGTTTGACAAACGGCTGGAATCGGTCATAATCGCGGGCTCGCCTTTTTCGAGGCGGGTTTCTGCCCATTCGGAACTTTGGGGCCCTGCGGTCCCTCAAGTGACGGCGGGCCCAAGACTGCCCCGATGCTTGCGCGGATCGTCCGCCCAGGTTGTTCGGGTCAAGTTGGGAATATTGAAATGATCCAGACTGAATCTCGGCTCGAAGTCGCCGACAACACCGGCGCGAAGTCCGTCCTGTGCATCAAGGTGCTCGGGGGCTCGAAGCGTCGCTACGCCAGTGTTGGCGACATCATCAAGGTGAGCATCAAGGAAGCCGCGCCGCGCGGTCGCGTCAAGAAGGGCGAGATCTACAGCGCCGTGGTGGTCCGCACTGCCAAGGGCATCCGCCGTGGCGATGGCTCCCTCATCAAGTTCGACGGCAATGCCGCCGTGCTCCTCAACAACAAGCTGGAGCCCATCGGCACCCGCATCTTCGGGCCCGTCACGCGTGAACTGCGTACGGAGAAGTTCATGAAGATCGTGTCCCTGGCCCCGGAAGTCCTCTAAGGAACCGCCATGAACAAGATTCGCAAGGGCGACCAGGTCATCGTGCTGGCCGGCAAAGACAAGGGCAAGCGCGGCACGGTCAGCCTCCGCAAGGACGACGACCACGTGATCGTCGAAGGCATCAACCTGGTGAAGAAGCACACCAAGCCGAACCCCCTGAAGGGCACGACTGGCGGCATCGTGGAGAAGTCCATGCCTCTTCACCAGTCCAACGTGGCGATCTACAACCCCGCCACCGGCAAGGCTGACCGCGTGGGCATCAAGGTCGAAGGCGACAAGCGCACCCGCGTCTTCAAGTCCTCCGGCGAAGAAATCAAGGTGGCCTGAGCATGTCCCGTCTCCAAGAACACTACCGCACCAAGATCGCGCCCGAGCTGACTGCGAAGTTCGGCTACAAGTCGCCGATGCAGGTGCCGCGCATCACCAAGATCACGCTGAACATGGGCGTGAGCGAGGCCGTGGCCGACAAGAAGGTCATGGAAAACGCCGTCGGCGACCTGACCAAGATCTCCGGCCAGAAGCCCGTGGTGACCAAGGCCAAGAAGGCCATCGCCGGCTTCAAGATCCGCGAAGGCCAGGCCATCGGCACGATGGTGACCCTGCGCGGCGCCCGCATGTACGAATTCCTGGACCGCTTCGTCACCGTGGCCCTGCCGCGCGTGCGTGACTTCCGTGGTGTCAGCGGCCGTGCCTTCGATGGCCGCGGCAACTACAACATCGGCGTCAAGGAACAGATCATCTTCCCGGAAATCGAGTACGACAAGGTCGACGCCCTGCGCGGCCTGAACATCTCGATCACCACGACGGCCAAGACCGACGAAGAAGCCAAGGCTCTCCTCGCCGGCTTCCGTTTCCCGTTCAAGAACTGAGGTAGCAATGGCAAAGACTGCTCTGATCCAGCGTGAACTGAAGCGTGAAAAGCTGGTTGCCCAGTACGCGAAGAAGTACGAGGAACTGAAGGCCATCATCAACGATGCCAAGAAGAGCGACGACGAGCGCATGCAGGCCCGCCTGGCCCTGCAGAAGCTGCCGCGCAACGCGAACCCCACCCGCCAGCGCAACCGCTGCGAACTGACCGGCCGTGCCCGTGGCACCTTCCGCCAGTTCGGCATCACGCGCCACAAGATCCGCGAGATGGCCTTCAGTGGCGACATCCCCGGCATCACCAAGGCCAGCTGGTAAGCCAGGGCAGGAGAGACAGATATGAGCATGAGTGATCCCATCTCCGACCTGCTGACGCGTATCCGTAACGCGCAGATGGTCTCCAAGGCGACGGTGTCGGTGCCCTCTTCCAAGGTGAAGGTGGCCATCGCCCAGGTGCTGAAGGACGAGGGTTACATCGACGGTTTCCAGGTGAAGACCGAAGGCAGCAAGAGCGAGCTCGAGATTGCCCTGAAGTACTACGCCGGCCGTCCCGTGATCGAACGCATCGAGCGCGTGAGCCGTCCTGGCCTGCGCGTTTACAAGGGCCGCGACGCGATCCCCCAGGTCATGAACGGCCTCGGCGTCGCCATCGTGACCACGCCCAAGGGCGTGATGACGGACCGCAAGGCGCGCGCTACCGGTGTCGGTGGCGAAGTCCTGTGCTACGTCGCCTAAGGGAAGGATAGAGAAATGTCCCGAGTCGGAAAAATGCCGGTCGCCGTCCCCCAGGGCGTCGACGTGGCCATCAAGGAAGACCAGATCAGCGTCAAGGGCGCGGGCGGCACGCTGCAGCTCGCCCAGAACCGCCTGGTCAAGGTGAGCAACGAAAGCGGCAAGCTGACGTTCGCCCCGGTCGACGAATCGCGTGAAGCCAATGCCATGTCCGGCACCATGCGTCAGCTGGTGAACAACATGGTGACCGGCGTCACCAAGGGCTTCGAGAAGAAGCTGAACCTGGTCGGCGTGGGCTTCCGCGCCGCTGCCCAGGGCAACAAGCTGAACCTGCAGATCGGGTTCTCGCACCCGGTGAACATCGAGATGCCCCAGGGCATCACGGTCGCCACCGCGACCCCCACCGAAATCGTGGTGAAGGGCGCCGACCGCCAACGCGTCGGCCAGATTGCCGCCGAGATCCGTGCCGTTCGTCCGCCCGAGCCCTACAAGGGCAAGGGCATCCGTTATTCGGACGAAAAGGTCGTGATCAAAGAGACCAAGAAGAAGTAAGGAGCATGACGATGTTGACCAAGAAGGAACAGCGTCTGCGCCGTGCGCGCCAGACCCGCATCCGCATCGCCACGCAGGGCGTGGCGCGCCTGACGGTGAACCGCACCAACCTGCACATCTACGCGCAGCTGATCTCCGACGACGGCTCCAAGGTCCTGGCCTCCGCCTCGACCGCCGAAGCCGAAGTGCGCAAGTCGCTCGGTGGCTCCGGCAAGGGCTCCACCGTCGAAGCTGCGCAGCAGATCGGCAAGCTCATCGCCGAAAAGGCGAAGGCTGCCGGCGTCGAGAAGGTCGCTTTCGACCGCGCCGGCTTTGCCTACCATGGCCGCGTCAAGGCGCTGGCCGAAGCGGCCCGCGAAGCCGGCCTGCAGTTCTAACGGACACGGAAGCTCGAAATGGCAAAGATCCAAGCAAATAGGCAGGGCGACGGTCCGGAAGACGGCCTGCGCGAGAAGATGATCGCGGTGAACCGCGTGACCAAGGTGGTGAAGGGCGGCCGGATTCTCGGTTTCGCCGCGCTGACCGTGGTCGGCGACGGTGACGGCAAGGTCGGCATGGGCAAGGGCAAGTCGAAGGAAGTGCCGCTGGCCGTGCAGAAGGCGATGGAAGAAGCCCGTCGCAACATGACCAAGGTGACGCTGAAGAACGGCACCATCCACCACAGCGTGTACGGCCACCACGGCGCCGCCCGCGTGATGATGGCTCCGGCTCCCAAGGGTACCGGCATCATCGCCGGCGGCCCGATGCGCGCCGTGTTCGAAGTGATGGGCATCACCGACATCGTGGCCAAGAGCCACGGTTCGACCAACCCCTACAACATGGTCCGCGCCACCTTCGACGCGCTGAAGAACGCCACCACCCCCGGTGAAGTGGCGGCCAAGCGCGGCAAGTCGGTCGAAGACATCTTCACCGCATAAGAGGCAAAGCAATGGCTTCCGAACAAAAGAAGACCGTCAAGGTGCAGCTGGTGCGTAGCCCCATCGGCACCAAGCAGTCGCACCGCGACACCGTGCGCGGCCTGGGCCTGCGCCGGCTCAATTCCGTGAGCGAGCTGGAAGATACCCCGGCCGTCCGCGGGATGATCAACAAGATCGACTACCTGGTGAAGGTGCTGTAATGGAACTGAACACCATCAAGCCCGCAGAGGGCTCCAAGAAGGCGCGTCGCCGCGTCGGCCGTGGCATCGGTTCCGGCCTGGGCAAGACCGCCGGCCGTGGCCACAAGGGCCAGAAGTCCCGCGCGGGCGGCTACCACAAGGTCGGTTTCGAAGGCGGCCAGATGCCGCTGCAGCGCCGCCTGCCGAAGCGTGGCTTCAAGTCGCTGAACCTGCAGTTCAACGGCGAAGTGACGCTGTCGCAGCTGGAAGCCCTCGGCGCCGCCGAAGTCGACCTGCTGGCGCTCAAGCAAGCCAAGCTGGTGGCCCAGATCGTGAAGAACGTGAAGGTCATCAAGTCCGGCGAGCTGAAGCGCGCCGTCAAGCTGACCGGTATCGGCGCCACCGCCGGTGCCAAGGCTGCCATCGAGGCGGCCGGCGGTTCGCTGAACTAAACCGAAGAGGCACCCGCACTTGGCAACCGCAGCCCAGATCGCGAAGACCGGCAAGTTCGGCGACCTGCGTCGCCGACTGGTTTTCCTGCTGCTCGCCCTGGTGGTCTACCGCATCGGCGCGCACATTCCCGTGCCCGGCATCAACCCGGACCAGCTCGCGCAGCTGTTCAAGGGCCAGCAGGGCGGCATCCTGAGCCTGTTCAACATGTTCTCGGGTGGGGCGCTGTCGCGCTTCACGGTGTTCGCGCTGGGCATCATGCCCTACATCTCCGCGTCCATCATCATGCAGCTCCTGACGTACGTCGTGCCGTCGATGGAGCAGCTGAAGAAGGAAGGGGAGGCGGGCCGCCGCAAGACCACGCAATACACGCGCTACGGCACGTTGGGCCTGGCCCTGTTCCAGTCGCTCGGCATCGCCATGGCGCTGGAAGGCTCGCAAGGGCTGGTGATGAGCCCGGGCTTCGGCTTCCGCATGACCGCGGTGGTGAGCCTGACGGCCGGCACCATGTTCCTGATGTGGCTGGGCGAACAGATCACCGAGCGCGGTCTCGGCAACGGCATCTCCATCCTGATCTTCGCCGGTATCGCCGCGGGCCTCCCGCGCGCCGTCGGCGGGCTGCTGGAACTGGTGAACACCGGTGCGATGAGCATCCTGGTGATGCTGTTCGTGATCGTGCTGGTGGCCCTGGTGACGTACTTCGTGGTTTTCGTGGAGCGCGGCCAGCGCAAGATCCTCGTGAACTACGCGCGGCGCCAGGTGGGCAACAAGGTGTACGGCGGCCAGTCTTCGCACCTGCCGCTGAAGCTGAACATGTCCGGGGTGATCCCGCCGATCTTCGCGTCGTCGATCATCCTGCTGCCGGCAACGGTGGTCGGCTGGTTCGCGACCGGCGATAGCCTGCGCTGGCTGAAGGACATTGCTTCGACGCTGAGCCCCGGCCAGCCGATCTATGTCATGCTCTATGCGGCTGCGATCATCTTCTTCTGCTTCTTCTACACGGCCCTGGTGTTCAACAGCCGGGAAACCGCGGACAACCTGAAGAAGAGCGGCGCCTTCGTCCCTGGCATCCGCCCGGGCGAGCAGACCGCGAAGTACATCGACAAGATCCTGGCCCGTCTCACGCTGGCCGGTGCGCTGTACATCACCTTCGTGTGCCTGCTGCCGGAGTTCCTGATCCTGAAGTACAACGTGCCGTTCTACTTCGGCGGGACCTCGCTGCTGATCATCGTGGTGGTGACCATGGACTTCATGGCCCAGGTGCAAAACTATCTGATGAGCCAGCAGTACGAGTCGCTGCTCAAGAAGGCGAACTTCAAGACATCACTCGGTGGCTGATCGTGTCGAAAGACGATGTCATCCAGATGCAGGGGGAAGTGGTGGAAAACCTTCCCAATGCAACCTTCCGGGTGAAGCTGGAAAACGGGCACCTGGTGCTCGGACATATTTCGGGAAAGATGCGGATGCACTACATCCGCATCCTGCCGGGTGACAAGGTCACCGTGGAATTGACGCCCTACGACTTGTCGCGGGCACGGATCGTGTTTCGCGCCAAGTAATGACTAGGTGCCGGATCACAAGCGAAGCGGTGCTCGGGCACCTCTGACTAGGGATTTAGGAGAAAAGACATGAGAGTTTCGGCTTCCGTCAAGAAGATCTGCCGCAACTGCAAGATCATCCGTCGCAAGGGTGTGGTCCGCGTGATCTGCACCGACCCGCGCCACAAGCAGCGCCAGGGTTGATAGAGATTTAAAGGAACGAAGACATGGCACGTATCGCCGGCATCAACATTCCGCCGCACCAGCACACCGAAATCGGCCTGACCGCCATCTTCGGTATCGGTCGCACGCGCGCCCGCCAGATCTGCGAAGCGACGGGCATCCCGTTTTCCAAGAAGGTCAAGGACCTGACCGACGCCGACCTGGAAAAGATCCGCGACCAGATCGCCGAGTTCACCATCGAAGGTGACCTGCGCCGCGAAACCACGATGAACATCAAGCGCCTGATGGACATCGGCTGCTACCGCGGCTTCCGTCATCGCCGTGGCCTGCCCATGCGCGGCCAGCGCACCCGGACCAACGCCCGTACCCGCAAGGGTCCGCGCAAGGCCGCCCAGAGCCTGAAGAAATAATTCGGAAGAGAGTTAAGACATGGCCAAGGCTCCCGCCTCCAACGCCGCGCAGCGTGTGCGCAAGAAGGTCCGCAAGAACGTGAGCGACGGCGTCGCCCACGTGCACGCCTCCTTCAACAACACGATCATCACGATCACCGACCGCCAGGGCAACGCCCTGTCCTGGGCCTCCTCGGGCGGCCAGGGCTTCAAGGGTTCGCGCAAGTCCACCCCCTTCGCCGCGCAGGTCGCGTCGGAAGTGGCCGGCCGCGCCGCCATGGAGCAGGGGATCAAGAACCTCGACGTCGAGATCCGCGGCCCCGGCCCGGGCCGCGAGTCGTCGGTGCGTGCGCTGGGTGCGCTGGGCATCCGCATCACGTCGATCAGCGACGTGACGCCGGTCCCGCACAACGGCTGCCGCCCGCAAAAGCGTCGCCGTATCTAAGTAGTCGGAGGTGCCCGAGCAAGCGCGCTTCGCGCTCCTTGGTCCGGCACCTGGTTTCTAGAAAGCCCACCGCCGGCGGTGCACGTACCGCCGGCTCCTGCGCCATCCGGGCGCAGTAGTCATTTGAAGGAAAGTAAAAGTGGCACGTTACCTCGGCCCCAAGGCCAAACTCTCCCGCCGTGAAGGCACCGACCTGTTCCTGAAGAGCGCCCGCCGCTCCATCAGCGACAAGGCCAAGTTCGACAGCAAGCCTGGCCAGCACGGCCGCACCTCCGGCCAGCGCACCAGCGACTTCGGCCTGCAGCTGCGCGAGAAGCAGAAGGTCAAGCGCATGTACGGCGTGCTGGAAAAGCAGTTCCGCCGCTACTTCGCGGAAGCCGACCGCCGCAAGGGCAACACCGGCGCCAACCTGCTGTTCCTGCTGGAATGCCGCCTGGACAACGTGGTGTACCGCATGGGCTTCGGCTCCACGCGTGCCGAAGCGCGCCAGCTGGTGAGCCACAAGGCCATCACGGTGAACGGCCAGGCGGTCAACATCCCGTCCTTCCAGGTGAAGGCCGGTGACGTCGTCGCCGTGCGCGAGAAGTCCAAGAAGCAGAACCGCGTCGTCGAGGCCCTGCAACTGGCGACCCAGGTCGGCATCCCGGCCTGGATCGAAGTCAGCGTCGACAAGGCCGAAGGCACCTTCAAGAAGGTCCCGGATCGCGACGAATTCGGCGCCGACATCAACGAATCGTTGATCGTCGAACTGTACTCGCGTTAATTTTTTTAGTACCCGGCGAGAGGCATCTCGCACGGGCCCCAGCCTTACCGGTGTAACGAGCCGGGGGTATTGAGAGGAAAGTCCTGCATGCAAACCAACCTGCTGAAACCCAAATCCATCAACGTGGAACAGCTTGGCACGAACCGCGCCAAGGTGACCCTGGAGCCTTTCGAGCGCGGCTACGGCCACACGCTCGGCAACGCGCTGCGCCGGGTCCTGCTCTCGTCGATGGTCGGGTATGCGGCGACGGAGGTGACCATCGCCGGAGTCCTGCACGAGTATTCGTCGATCGACGGCGTGCAGGAAGACGTGGTGGGCATCCTGCTGAACCTGAAGGGCGTGGTCTTCAAGCTCCACAACCGCGACGAAGTCACGCTGAGCTTGCGCAAGGACGGCGAGGGCGTCGTCACGGCCGCCGACATCCAGACCCCGCATGACGTCGAGATCATCAATCCCGACCACGTGATCGCCACCCTGTCCCAGGGCGGCAAGATCGACATGCAGATCAAGGTGGAGAAGGGCCGTGGCTACGTGCCCGGCAACGTCCGCCGCTACGGCGACGAGCCGACCAAGTCGATCGGCCGCATCGTGCTGGACGCATCGTTCTCCCCGGTCAAGCGCGTGAGCTACACGGTCGAAAGCGCCCGTGTGGAACAGCGTACCGACCTGGACAAGCTGGTGATGGAGATCGAGACCAACGGCGCGATCACCGCCGAAGACGCCGTGCGCGCCTCCGCCAAGATCCTGGTGGAACAGCTCGCCGTGTTCGCGCAGCTGGAAGGCTCCGAACTGGCCGCCTTCGACCAGCCGGTGCAGCGTTCGTCGCAGCAGTTCGACCCGATCCTGCTGCGCCCGGTCGATGAGCTCGAACTCACGGTTCGCTCCGCGAACTGCCTGAAGGCCGAGAACATCTACTACATCGGTGACCTGATCCAGCGCACCGAAAACGAGCTGCTGAAGACCCCCAACCTGGGTCGCAAGTCGCTCAACGAGATCAAGGAAGTCCTGGCTTCCCGCGGTCTCACGCTGGGCATGAAGCTCGAGTCCTGGCCCCCCGCAGGTCTCGACAAGCGTTAATCAATGGTGGACTGGCAGTACCTGATACGGCTGCCTTTTAGATAAGGAAAGGAACACACCATGCGTCACGGCCACGGCCTCCGCAAACTGAACCGCACGAGCGAGCACCGCCTCGCCATGCTGCGCAACATGATGAATTCGCTGATCGAGCACGAGGCCATCAAGACCACCGTGCCGAAGGCGAAGGAACTGCGCCGCGTGATCGAGCCGATGATCACCCTGGGCAAGGAAGACAGCCTGTCGAACAAGCGCCTGGCCTTCGACCGCCTGCGCAACCGCGACAACGTGACCAAGCTCTTCGCCGAGCTGGGCCCGCGCTACAAGACCCGTCCGGGCGGCTACACCCGCATCCTGAAGATGGGCTTCCGCGTCGGCGACAACGCGCCGATGGCGCTGGTCGAACTGGTGGATCGTCCCGAGCCCACCGAAGGTGCCGCCGAACAAGCCGGCGAGTAAGCAAGAACTGACGCGCGGTGGAGCAGCCTGGTAGCTCGTTGGGCTCATAACCCAAAGGTCGCAAGTTCAAATCTTGCCCGCGCAACCAATTCAAACCCGCTGGTGAACCCAGCGGGTTTTTTTATTGGGGCGGCACGTAAGGCTGCACAGTGTCTTCCTGCGCCGGATGATTGCGCGCCACCACGGCGCGCGCGGGCTCGGTCGCACTGAGGTTGATCGCCTCGTGCGGCACGCCGGGCGGGATGAAGAGGAACTCGCCCGCGCGGCTGACGGTTTCGTTCTCCAGGCGCGGGCCCCAGCGCGTCGCGACCACGCCTTCGAGCACATAGATCGCCGTCTCGTAGCCGACGTGCGAATGCGGCTCGGAGCGGGCGCCGGGCGGGATCACCACGAGGTGCATCGACAGGCCCGTCGCGCCGACGGTCTGTCCCGAGACGCCGATGAAATAGGGCAGGCGCTGTTGCGTCAGCACCTCGCGCTCGGGGCGGATGGGCTGGACCTGCGGGTGATGCATGGCGGCCTCCTCGTGGGGTCACGCCGCAGCTTACTCCCGCAGCCGTTGCCTCCCTCAGTGGCTGCGGGCGGGACGGCGCCGGCGCAGGCCGTCCAGGAAGTAGAAGGTGGTCTGCTGGCAGTGCGTGCAGAAGCAGAGCGAGGAGCCGGGCACCAGCCGCATCCACCACTTCCTTGGCACGCCAACTTCATAGATCCGGGGCAGGATGCACTTGCAGGCCATGTCGATCAAAGGTACGTTAGCAGACCATATTGTAGAAAATCGACCTACAAGATTCCTTACAGCATGGCCCGGACCTTGGCCACCGTGGCGCGCAGCGGCGGCAGCAGCCGCGCCTCGATCTCGCCGCGGCTCCAGCTGGCCGAAGCCACGGCCATGCCGATGGCGCCGTGGCAGCGCCCGCGCCGGTCGACCAGTGCCGCCGCCACGCCGCTGTAGCCGGGATTGAACTGCTGCTCCAGGATGCACCAGCCTTGCGCCCGGGCGCCGCGCGCATGCTGCGCGAAGCGCATGGGATCGGTCATCGTGTCGCGCGTGAACGGGGTGAACTCGTGCGCCAGGGCCCAGGCCTCGAGTTCGGCGTCCGGCAAGAGCAGGCCGGCCAGCAGTGGCCCCGGCGCCACCGCATGGGCCGGCGAGCGCGCGCCGCGCTGGTAGCCCACCGACAGCACGCGCGGGCTGTCGCTGCGCGCGAGATAGGTGACGTCGTGCCCGTCCAACACGCTCAGGTTCACCGTCTCGTGCGTGCTCTCGGCCAGCTGCTGCAGGAAGGGTTGCACCAGGCGCGGGAAGCGCGCCGCCTCCAGGAAGCTGTTGCCCAGGCGCAGCACGCGCGGCTCCAGCCAGAAGCGCTTGCCATCGGTGGCCGCGTAGCCCAGGTGCACCAGCGTCAGCAAGTGCCGGCGTGCGGCCGTGCGCGTGATGGCGCAGCGCTCCGCGCAATCGGTGGCATTGAGTGTCGGATGCTCGTCGTCGAAGGCCTCGATGACCCGCAGGCCCTTGGCCAGGCCTTCCACCAGATCCCTCTCCTGCACCGGACTTACCCTTGTTTCGTTCATAGATCGCGCAATGGGTGCGATTCTTGAACACTTCCGTTGAAAGCGCCACGAGGGATAACTAGCATGGGCCCCCACCCCATGACTGACCTTCTCCAGCTCGTCTTCTCCGGCATGGCCACCGGCAGCATCTATGCCCTGGCCGCCCTGGGCTTCACGCTGCTCTGGCAGGCCTCCGGCACCGTCAACTTCGCGCAGGGCGAGTTCGTGATGCTGCCGGCCTTCGCCATGCTGGCCTTCGGCAACCTGGGCCTGCCCTTGCCACTGGCCTTCCTCGCCACCTGCGTGCTCGCGATCGGCGTGCTCGGTTGGGGCTTCAAGCGCGGCATCGCCGACCCGTTGCTGAAGTTCGGCCTGATGCCGATCGTGGTCGCAACCATCGGGCTGGCGATCGCGCTGCGCAATGGCGTTCGGGCCGGCATCAGCGCCCAGGCTTTCCCCTTTCCCAGCCTGTTCGCCGACAAGCTGTTCACCCTGGGCGGCGTCACGGTGAGCCTGGCCGATGTCGGCACGCTGGCGATCGCAGTGGCGCTGGTGCTGGGCACGCAGGCCTTCCTGGCGCGCACGGTCACCGGCCGCGCGATGCAGGCCGTGGCGCAGAACACCGAAAGCGCCACCGTGCTGGGCATCGACGTGCCGCGCATGGTGTTCTACACCTTCGCCATCAACGCGGTGCTGGCGTGCGCGGCGGCGCTGCTGGTCACGCCGACCTACCTGGCGAAGTTCGACATGGGCGAGTCGCTGGGCACCAAGGCCTTCTTCGCCGCCATCATCGGCGGCTTCAACAACAGCCGCGGCGCGCTGCTGGGCGGCGTGATCGTCGGCGTCGGCGAGAACCTGGCGGCCGCCTACATCTCGCCTGCCTACAAGGACGCCGTGGCGCTGGTGCTGTTCATGGGGGTGATCCTGTTCAAGCCCCAAGGGCTGCTGGGCAAGCGCGTGGAGCGAAAAGTATGACCCCCCCCGAAGCGCCTTCGGCGCCTCCCCCTCAAGGGGGCGCCACCAGCGGCCCGGCAAAGCCGGTTCCGCAGTGGCACGCGAGCAAGCCCGTCATCCTGGCTGTCCTGACACTCGTCCTGCTGGCGGTGCCGCCTTTCCTCAAGAACTACGGCATCTATCTCTTCACCTACTGGCTGGTGTTCGTGATCGCCACCATGGGCCTGAACCTCACCGTCGGCTACGCCGGCCAGAAGTCGCTGGGGCACGCAGCCTTCTTCGGCATCGGGGCCTATACGGTCGCCATCCTGATGAAGGCGGGCGTCAGCTTCTGGCTGGGGCTGCCGGCGGCGATGGCGCTGTGTTTCGCGATCGGCCTGGCGATCGGCTTCCCGGCGCTGCGCGTGCAGGCCCTGTACCTCGCCTTTGCCACACTGGGCTTCAACACCGCGGTATGGCTGGTGCTGCGGAACGAGGAGTGGCTCACCGGCGGCACCTTCGGCATCAACAACATCGCGCGGCCCTCGCTGTTCGGGCTGGTGCTGGACAAGCCGCTGGCCTTCTACTACTTCACGCTGGGCGTGGCCATCCTGCTGGCCTGGTGGCTGTGGCGTCTGCTGGCCTCGCCCTGGGGCAAGGCCTTCACGGCCCTGCGCGACAACCCGATCCGCGCGGAAAGCCTGGGCATCGATACGCGCGCCTACACGCTGCTCTCCTTCGCCATCGGTGCCGTGTATGCGGGCGTCGCGGGCGCCCTGTTCGCGCCACTGGTGGAGTTCATCGAGCCGGCACCTTTCGGCGTCAGCACCTCGATCATGATGTACCTGATGGTGGTGGTCGGCGGCGCCGGCTACTTCTTCGGCCCGCTGCTCGGGGCCGCCGTCGGCGTGCTGCTGCCGGAATGGCTGCGCTTCGCGCAGGGCTGGTACCTGTTCGTGTTCGGCGTGGCGGTGGTGGCCTTGATGCTGTGGCTGCCGGATGGCCTTCTCAGCATCCCGGAACGCCTGCGAGCGCGCCGCCTGGCCAAGGCCGCACGCGCCGCCGCGCTCGCGGAACCGGTGGAGGCGCAGGCATGAACGCGCCGCTGCTGAAAGTCAGCGACATCTCCAAGTCCTACGGCGGCCTGCGCGCCGTCGACGGCGTCAGCTTCGAAGTGCTGCCCGGCGAGATCTTCGGCGTGATCGGCCCCAATGGCTCCGGCAAGACGACGCTGTTCAACAGCGTGCTGGGCCAGATCACGCCCAACACCGGGCGCATCGAGCTGAAGGGCCGCGACATCACCGGCCTGTCGCCGGTGCAGCTCAATCGCCGCGGGGTGGGCCGCACCTTCCAGACCCTGCAGGTGTTCGGCAAGATGACGGTGCGCGACAACCTGCTGGTCGCCGCGCAGGAGCACCAGGGCTCGATGGCCAGCCGCATGTTCGCGCCGGGCGATTCCGGCCTGGGCGCGCGGGCCGACGCGCTGATCCAGCAGTTCCGCATCGCCCACGTCGCGCACAAGAAGGCCGGCGAACTCAGTTACGGCCAGCAGAAGCTGGTGGACATCGCGATGGCCTTCATGAGCGAGCCGGACCTGGTGCTGCTGGACGAGCCCTGCGCCGGCGTCAACCCTTCGCTGGTGGGGGGCATCTCCACCTTGCTGAAGGAACTCAATCGCAGCCGCCGTGCGAGCTTCGTCGTCATCGAGCACAACATGGACTTCGTCATGGACCTGTGCCACCGCATCCTGGTGATGGTCGAAGGCAAGGTGATGGCGCTGGGCACGCCGGCCGAGATTCGCGCGAACAAGCAGGTGCTGGACGCCTACCTGGGCAACTGAATCATGGACGCCGCCATCGAATTCCAGGACGTCGTCGCCGGTTACGGCGATTTCATGATCCTGAACAAGCTGAAGCTGCGCGCCACGCGCGGCAAGATCACGCTGCTGATCGGCCCCAACGGCGCCGGCAAGAGCACGGTGCTGAAGACGCTGTTCGGCCTGCTGAAGGTGCGGCAGGGCCGAGTGTTGCTGCAGGGCGAGGACATCACCGGCGCCAGCGCGCGCGACCTGCTGGTGAAACACGGCGTGGCCTTCGTGCCGCAAGGCCGCAACCTGTTCGGCCAGCTCTCGGTCTACGAGAACCTGGAGCTGGGCGGCATCACGCTGGGAACCAGGATCACGCGTGAGCGGATCCCCGAAGTGCTGTCGCTGTTCCCGCGCGTGCAGGAGCGCCTGCACAGCGCAGCGTCCTCGCTTTCCGGCGGCGAGCAGAAGCAGCTGGAAGTAGGCCGCGCACTGCTGCTGCGCCCGCGCGTGCTGCTGATCGACGAGCCTTCCATCGGCCTGTCGCCGCTGGTGGTGCAGGACGTCTTCCGCCTGCTGCGCAAGCTGGCCGACGAACAGGGCGTGACGGTGCTGATGGTGGAACAGAACGTCAAGAGCGCGCTGAAAATGGCCGACGACGCCATCGCGCTCGAAGCCGGCCGCCTGGTGCTGCACAAGCCCGCGGACGAACTCCTGGCCGACCCCGACATCGAGCGCCTCTTCCTCGGCGGCGGCCACGTGCCGGCCGCGATCGCCTGAACCAGACATGACACAAGGAAACCCCATGAACATCACCGGGACCACCCGGGTCTTCTACATCCTCGGCGACCCGGTCGCCCAGGTGCGCGCGCCCGAGGTCTACAACCACCTGTTCCGCGAGCACGGCATCGACGCCGTGCTGGTGCCGCTGAAGCTGCCGGCGAAGGCGCTGCAAGGCTTCCTGCAACACGGCATGGCGGCGGAAAACGTCGGTGGCTTCTGGGCCACGATGCCGCACAAGCCTGCGCTGTGCGAGTACCTGAAGCCCAGCGACCCGGTCGCGCAGATCGCCCACGCCGTCAACGCGGTGCGGCGCCTGCCCGATGGCACGCTGGAAGCAGCGCTGTTCGACGGCATCGGCTTCGTCAAGGGCCTGGACTATTTCGGCATCCCGGTCGAAGGCAAGCGCGTGCTGGTGGTGGGCGCGGGTGGTGGCGGCCATGCAGTGGCTGCGGCCATTGCGCAGCGCAAGCCGGCGCAGCTGTCCGTCTACAACCGCACGCAGGAACGCGCCCAGTCGCTGGTGCAGCGCCTGAAGCCACTGGTGGGCGAGGCCGCGCAGGTCGCCGCCAGCAACGACCCCGCCGGCTATGACCTGGTCGTCAACTGCACCTCGCAAGGCCTGAAGGCCGACGACGCCCTGCCTTTCGACCCGCAACGGCTGGATCCCCAGGCCGCCGTCGTCGACATCATCATGAGCCGCGAACCCACGGCGCTGCTGAAGGTCTGCCGCGCCCGCGGCCACCGCGCCGAAGCCGGCTACGAGATGCTGGTGCAGCAGGTGCCCGAGTACCTGCGCTTCATGGGTTTCCCGGAACTCGCGCAGAAGCTGCAGGGCGACCTGTCCGGCATGCGCGCGCTGCTTTACCCCAAGCAATGAACCACTGAAGAAGGAGACAAGCCATGGCCGTTCGTTTCACCCACCTCGTGGCCGCCGCTGGCGCGGCCCTGCTGTTGCAGGCGCCTGCCTGGGCGCAGACCATCAAGATCGCCAACATCGTCGAACTCTCCGGCGCCGGCGCCACCAGCGGCACCAACTTCCGCGACGGCATGCTGCTGGCCGTGAAGGAGATCAATGCGGCCGGCGGCATCCTCGGCCACAAGATCGAGACGACCACGGCCGACACCCAGAGCAACCCGGGCGTGGCCAAGGGCCTGGCGCAGAAGGCCATCGACGACAACGTGTTCGCCGTGTTCGGGCCGGTGTTCTCCGGCTCCATCATGGTGAGCATGGCCGAGACCAGGCGCGCCGGGGTGCCCAACTTCACCGGTGGCGAAGCGGCCGGCATCACCAAGCAGGGCAACCCCTACATCTTCCGCACCAGCTTCACACAGGACACCGCGATGCCCAAGATCGCGCGCTACATGGCCGGGCCGATGAAGGTGAAGAGCGTGGCGCTGATCTACGTGAACAACGACTACGGCAAGGGCGGCCGCGAATCGCTGATGCAGGCGCTGCAGCCGCTGGGCGTCAAGGTCGTCAGCGACGTGTCCACCGAGCAGAACCAGGTGGACTTCTCCGCCGCGGTGCTGAAGGCCAAGCAGAGCAATGCCGACGCCGTCTTCGTTTACCTGAACGAGGAAGAGTCGGCGCGGGCGCTGCGCGAACTGCGCAAGCAGGGCGTGAACAAGCCCATCGTCGGCGAGACCACGCTGGTCGGCCAGAAGGTGATCGAGCTCGCCGGTGACGCCGCCAACGGTGCGGTGGCGCACGTGGGGCTCACCGTCGACGCACCCCTGCCGGCCATGCGCGCCTTCCGCGCCAAGTTCGAGAAGGAGTACCGCTACACGCCGGACCACAACGGCATCAAGGGCTACACCGGCGTCTACGTGCTGAAGGCCGCGATCGAGAAGGTCGGCAAGCTCGATCGCAAGGCCGTGGCGGAAGCGATGCACACGCTGAAGGTGTCGGCGGCCAAGGAGCCGGGCGTGATCATGGACGTGAGCTTCGACAAGAACGGCGACCTCGATCGCGAAAGCTTCCTGGTGGAAGCGAAGAACGGCAAGCAGGAGATCAAGGAAGTCCTGCCCGCGCTCGGCGCCGCCAAGTGATGTTCGACGCGCCCAAGGTCGACGCCCACTGCCACATCCTGGACCCGGCGCGCTTCCCCTATGCGCCGGACGCGATCTACCAGCCGGCAAACCAGGAGGTCGGCACGCTGGACCAGTACCTGCAGGTGATGGACGCCTACGGCATCCGCCAGGCCCTGCTGGTCGGGCCCAACTCGGGCTACAACCTGGACAACCGCTGCATGCTGGATGCGCTGGCGCGCGGCGCCGGACGCTTCCGCGGCGTGGCCGTGGTGCGCAACGACGCCACGCGCGACGAGCTGCTGGCGCTGAAGCAGGCAGGCGTCGTCGGCGTGGCCTTCAATGCGACCGTGCTGGGCGTAGCCTACTACCTGCAGGCCGGGCCGTTGTTGCGCCACCTGGCCGATCTCGACCTGTTCGTCTCGATGCAGGTGGAGCACGACCAACTGCTTGGCTTGCGCCAGCTGCTGGTGGATAGCGGCGTGCGCCTGGTGTTCGACCACTGCGGCCGGCCCCGGGCGGGCGCCGGCATCGACCAGCCAGGCTTCCAGGCGCTGCTGGAGCTCGGGCGCAGCAAGCGTGCGGCGGTGAAGCTCTCCGGCTACCAGAAGTTTTCGCAGCAGCCGCCGCCCTACGAGGACGCTCGGCCCTTCGTGCAGGCGCTGCTGGAGGCCTTCACGCCCGAGGCCTGCATGTGGGCTTCCGACTGGCCCTTCCTGCGCGCGCCCGCGCGGCTCGACGTCGGGCCGCTGCTGCGCCAATTCGAGCGCGTGGTGCCGGATGCGGACGTGCGCCGGCAGGTGATGTGGGACACGCCGCGGCGCTGGCTGGGCTTGGTGGACAGCTAAGGACGGGAGTGCTTCAATAGCGCGGCCCCGAGGAGCCGCGATGAGCAAACGAATTGCCGGACTGGTCCTGCTGGCTTGCGCCGGCGCGGCGAACGCGCAGATCGCCGGCACCGGCGCCGGCATCGTCACCAGCAGCAACGTCACGCTGTTCGGCGTCGTCGACGTCGCGGCGGCCTGGGGCGGTGGCAGCATCGCCGACCGCACGCGCCTGGTGAGCGGAGCCAACAGCAGCTCGCGCGTCGGCTTTCGCGGCGTCGAGGACCTCGGTGCGCACCTGGGCGCCGGCTTCTGGCTGGAAGCGGGTGTCAATGCCGACGACGGCACCGGCGCCACCAGCAACACGAACAACCAGCCGGTGTCCGGCAGCGGGAGCGGCGGGCTCACGTTCAATCGCCGGTCCACCGTCAGCCTGATGGGCGACTGGGGCGAGCTGCGGCTCGGCCGCGACATCGTGGCCTCGTGGCGCAACAAGGACCAGACCGATCCCTTCTCCACCAACGGCGTCGGCACGACCTTGCCGCACGCGATCACCATCGCCGGCGTCACCGCGCAGCGCGCCTCCAACATGATCGGCTACTTCCTGCCGCAGGCGCTGCTGCCTGGCGTGTTCGGCGAAGCGCAGTACTACGCCGGCGAAAACCAGTCCGGCAGCGATGGCAACGGCTGGCAGGCGCGGCTGGGATATGCCAACAAGACCTGGGGCCTCGCGGCGGGCTATGGCCTCACCAAGTACGCGCAGACCGCGACGCTCGGCGACACGCAGGTGTGGAACGTCGGCGCGCACTGGGACTTCGGCGTGGCGCGCCTCACGGCCGGCTACTTCCACGACACGGTGAAACAGGTGGCGGAGCGCACGGGCACCGGCTACATCGTCGGCGCGGTGGCGCCGATCGGGGCCGGCCAGCTGAAGCTCTCCTATTCCACCTACAAGGTCGACGACCTCGGCGACCCCACCGCGCGCAAGCTGGCGCTGGGCTACGTCTACAACCTGTCGCAGCGAACGGCGCTTTACGCCACCTATGCGCATATCGACAACCGCGGACCTTCGGACGCTGCACTCAACGGCGCGTTGACGGCGCCTGGCAGTTCATCGAATGGCGTCGACCTCGGGCTGAAGCATTCGTTCTGACGTTCTGAGAGAGGGCGCATTCGAAATGCGCTATACTCTCCCTCTCTGACGCGCGGTGGAGCAGCCTGGTAGCTCGTTGGGCTCATAACCCAAAGGTCGCAAGTTCAAATCTTGCCCGCGCAACCAAATCCCAGACGCCCGCAATCGCGGGCGTTTGTCTTTTCTAGAGCCACCCGGCCTTCCTGAACTTCCACCACACGGTGGTGCAGGACACGGCGATGGTCGCCAGTGCCACGGGGTAGCCCCAGGCCCATTTGAGCTCCGGCATGTGCTCGAAGTTCATGCCCCAGATGCCGACGATGAAGGTGGCCACGGCGAACACGCCGGCCCAGGCCGCCAGCTTCTTGGTGATCTCGCCCTCCTCGATGGTCGTCAGCGACAGGTTGACCTGGATCGCGGTGGAGATGGTGTCGCGCAGCGCCTCCAGCACGCCCTGGATGCGCACCAGGTGGTCGACCACGTCGCGGAAGTAGTCGCGCGAGTTGTCGCAGACGGCCGGCACGCGCCCGCGCGTGAGCTTGCCCACTGCCTCCAGCAGCGGCAGCACGGCATGGCGCACGGTGGTCACGCGCTGCTTCAGGTCGTACAGCCGCTTGATGTTGTCGCGGGCCGGGCTGCCCGGTTCGAAGATGCGCTCCTCGATCGCGTCCAGCTCGCTTTCCAGCGCATCGACGATGGGGAAGTAGCGGTCCACCACCGCGTCCATCAACGCGTACAGGACGAAGCCGGGGCCCTGGCGCAGCAGGTGCGGCTCGCGCTCGGCGCGTTCGCGTACCCCCAGCAGGTGCTGGCGGCTGCGGTTGCGCACCGACAGGATGAAGTTCGGGCCGACGAACATGTGGATCTCGCCGGTGCCCAGTTCGTCGGTGGGCGTCAGCTCCAGCGTCTGCAGCACCACGAACAGCGTCTCGCCGAACTCCTCGATCTTCGGCCGCTGGTGGCCGTGCAGCGCGTCTTCCACGGCCAGGTCGTGCAGGCCGAACTGCTGCTGCATCAAGGCCAGCTCCGGCTCGGTCGCGTCGCGCAGGGCGACCCAGACGAAGCAGCCCGGCCGCGCGATGTAGCCGGCGATCGCCTCCACCGGCACGTCGTTCATCCGCCGGCCTTCCTGGTAGGCGACGCAGTTGATCAGCATGGGAGTCTCCTCTGGATCCTTGACCGCAAGGATGCATGGGTCTGCCTTGATTGACCATCCCCCGCGGCCGGGCTTATGGTCGCCTCCGCCCAAGACAAGGAGCCCCGAGATCGCAGCGCGCTTCAGGCCGCTGTTCACGCGCAAGTGAGCGACACGTTCGCGCGGGCCTGGGGGCCGGCTGCTCGCGGGCTGCGCCATCATGTTCGCGAGGATGGTGGTCATCGTCGCTGACGTCTTCCTGTGCAACGTTCGGTAGCCGCGTTCTCGCTCACTCCGATTCCGCTGTTCGTGCTGATGGGGGAGATCCTGTTCCACACGGGCCGCGCGCTGAAGGTGATCGAAGGCATCGAACGGCTGGTGCGGCGCCTGCCCGGGCGGGCACCGTGTTCTCCGCTTTCTCGGGTTCCACCATCGCGACGACGGCGATGCTCGGCTCGCTGATGCTGCCGGGGATAGCCACCGCCTTGCCGAAGCGCCTGGGCTGACGCAGCCGGCTGTCATGCAAACGTCGCCATCGGTGGTGACACTGTCGAGCTGACATTTCCAGCCCGACCCATGCAAGCGAACCCTGTCCTGCCCGATCCCGCGCGCCGCCGGCTGCTTGGCATGCCGGCCCTCCTGGCACTGGGCCTGGCCGGTTGCGCCTCCGCGCCGCAAGCGCAGTCGGAAGCCGCGGTCTCCCAGTTTTCAACCTGCCAGCAGGTGGACTGCCTGCCGCCAGGCTGGGAGCCCTACGTCCTGCGGCGCGACCTGCCGCGCACCGATTACCGCATGGTGGATTTCGAGGGGCAGCGGGTGCTGCACGCCAGTGGCGTCGGCGCGAGCTCGGGCCTGCGCTGCGCCGTGCAGGCGGATGCCCATGCCACGCCCTGGCTGCGCTGGGGCTGGCGGGCGGACGACGTGCCCGCCGGCGCCTGCGTGAGCAGAAGCGAGACCGACGACTCCCCGGCCCGAGTCGTGCTGGCCTTCGACGGCGACCTGGCCGAACTCTCGCCGCGCGACCGCACCTTCTTCGAGCTGGTGGAACTGGTTACCGGCCAGCGCCTGCCCTATGCGACCCTCATGTATGTGTGGGATGCGCAGCTGCCCATAGGCTCCGTCGTGCACTACGCCCGCACCAGCCGCATCCGCTACCTGGTGGTCGAAAGCGGCACTGACCGGCAGGGCCGCTGGACGACTTACGAGCGCAACGTGCAGGCCGATTTCCGGCGCGCCTTCGGCGAAGAGCCCGGCGCCATCCAGAGCGTGGGCGTGCTCTCGGACAGCGACGACCTGAAGCAGGACATCCGGGCCTGGTACGGCGACGTGGTGCTGGGCGCCTAGTCGCGCATGCTCAGGACCTTGTTGGTCCGCAGCGCCACCAGCGTGACCAGCGCGCCGGACAGCAGGTACATGCTGACGGCGACCAGGCCGAACTGCGCCGACAGGCCCAGGGCCACCAGCGGGGCGAAGGCCGCGCCGACCAGCCAGGCCAGGTCCGAGCTCAGGGCCGCACCGGTGTAGCGGAAGCGCGATTCGAAGTTGGAGCTCACGGAACCCGCGGACTGGCCGTAGGACAAGCCCAACAGGACAAAGCCGATCAGGATGAAAAGATCCTGCCGGAAGTCCGTGCCACCCAGCAGCCAGGGCGTGGCCAGGCTGAACAGGCCGATGGCCACCGCCAGGGCGCCCAGCGTGCTGCGGCGGCCGATGCGGTCCGCCAACAAGCCGGATAGCGGCATCGCCACCGCCGCCAGCACCGCGCCCAGCAGCTCCACCGACATGAACTGGCCGATCTCCTGCTGCGAGTAGATCATCACCCAGGACAGCGGGAAGACCGTGACCAGGTGGAACAGCGCATAGGAAGCCAGCGGGGCGAAGGCACCGACCAGGACGTTGGAGCCCTGTTGGGACACCAGTTCGCGCACGTCGCAGGGTTCCAGTTCAGCCTCTTCCAGCTGGCGCTCGTATTCGTGCGTCACCACCAGGCGCAGCCGGGCAAACAGCGCGACCACGTTGATGGCGAAGGCCGCGAAGAAGGGGAAGCGCCAGCCCCAGTCCAGGAAATCGGTCTCCGACAGGTTGCCCCACAGGTAGGCAAAAACCCCGCAGGAGATGAGGAAGCCCAGCGGGGCGCCCAGCTGGCCCAGCATGGCGTACCAGCCGCGCTTGTTTTCCGGCGCGTTCAGCGCCAGCAGCGAGGGCAGGCCGTCCCAGGAAGCCCCCAGCCCGAGGCCCTGGGCCACGCGGCAAAGGGTGAGCAGCAGGATGGCCGTGCCGCCGGCGGTGGCAAAACCAGGCAGCAATGCCATCGTGACCGTGCTGGTCCCGAGCACCAGCAAGGCTGCCGTCAGCTTCGCGCCGCGGCCGAAATGCCGCTGCAGCGACATGCCGATCAGCGTCCCCAGGGGGCGCACGACGAAGGCCAGGGCGAACAGGGCGAAGGCATAGAGCGTCCCCTGCAGCCGGTCGACGAAGGGGAAGAAGACCGACGGGAACACCAGCACCGAGGCGATGCCGTAGACGAAAAAGTCGAAATATTCCGAGGCCCGGCCGATGACGACCCCGACGGCGATGTCGCCCGGGGCGATCTGCGCTTCGTCAGGGGAGTTGTCGGGGGTCGCGCCGTGGGCGCCGAATCGGGTCGGGAGATGGGCGAGGGTGGCGAGTTCGGCAGATGTCATGAAAAGGCACTAACCAAGTGGTTCGGAGAGTGGCCCCATGGACAAAATGTCCAATGGCGCGCACGCCTCCATGAACTTACATTCGGCGTCGGAACGCAATCCGCGTTTTCCCTCGCGCCTTGTCATCCTGATGCCATTCCCTAGAAATACTTACAGGGCCATGCGCCTGGCCGGCCTCGCCGTTGCCGGCGCCATGCTGGCCGGCTGCAACACGATCGTCATGAACCCGTACGGGGACATCGCGAAACAGCAGGCCGACCTGATCATCCAGTCCGTCCTGCTGATGCTCCTGATCATCGTGCCGGTGATGATCCTGATCGTCGTCTTCGCGTGGCGTTACCGCGCCTCGAACGAGGATGCGACGTACACGCCGGACTGGGACCACTCCACCCGCCTGGAACTGGTGATCTGGGGCGTGCCGCTGCTGATCATCATCGCGCTGGGGGCCATCACCTGGATTTCCACCCATAAGCTGGATCCCTACCGGCCCCTGGACCGCATCGACGCGCAGCGCGGACTGCCGGCTAACGTGAAGCCGCTGGTGGTGGACGTCGTGGCCATGGACTGGAAATGGCTGTTCGTCTACCCCGAGCAGGGCATCGCCACGGTCAACGAGCTGGCCGCGCCGGTGGACCGCCCGATCCAGTTCCGCATCACCGCCTCCACCGTGATGAACGCCTTCTACGTGCCGGCGCTCGCCGGCATGGTGTACGCGATGCCGGGCATGGAAACGCAGCTGCACGCCGTGATCAACAAGGCTGGCGTGTACGATGGCCTGTCGGCCAACTACAGCGGCGCCGGCTTCTCCGGCATGCGCTTCAAGTTCCTGGGCCAGTCGGACGCCGACTTCGCCAAGTGGGTGGAAGCCAACCGCCAGGCCGGCCAAACGCTGGACCGCCAGGCCTACCTGCAGCTGGACAAGCCCAGCGAGAACGAGCCGGTGCGCCGCTACGCCAGCGTGGAGAAGGGGCTGTACGAAGCCGCCCTGAACCGCTGCGTCGACAGCTCGAAGATGTGCACCAGCCAGATGATGTCCATCGACGCCGCCGGCGGCGCCGGCAAAGGGTCCGTCGAAGGCACCCGCGAGAAGCATTCCTCCTGGAGCGGCGGCAAGAAGACCGTGGTCGCCGCCCTCTGCACCCCCGCCAATCCGACGGGTGAAACCAAATGACATTGAGTGAACTGATCTTCGGCCGCCTGAGCTTGGAGGCCATTCCCTACCACGAGCCCATCCTGCTCGCGACCTTCGCCGGCGTGCTGCTGGGCGGCCTCGTCGTGCTGGCGGCGCTGACCAAGTTCCGCCTCTGGGGCCCCCTGTGGCGCGACTGGGTGTGCAGCATCGACCACAAGAAGATCGGCATCATGTACATGGTGCTGGGCATCGTCATGCTGCTGCGCGGCTTCGCCGACGCCCTCATGATGCGCGCGCAGCAGGCCATGGCCTTCAACGGCAACCCCGGCTTCCTGCCGCCGCACCACTACGACCAGATCTTCACGGCGCACGGCGTCATCATGATCTTCTTCGTGGCGATGCCGCTGGTGACGGGCTTCATGAACTATGTGGTGCCGCTGCAGATCGGCGCGCGCGACGTGGCCTTCCCCTTCCTGAACAACTTCAGCTTCTGGATGACCGTGGGCGGCGCCGTGCTGGTGATGCTTTCGCTGTTCCTCGGCGAGTTCGCGCGCACCGGCTGGCTGGCCTACCCGCCGCTGTCGGGCCTGCTCCAGAGTCCGGACACAGGGGTGGACTACTACTTGTGGTCACTGCAGGTGGCAGGCGTCGGAACAACGCTATCGGGCATCAACCTGATCGCGACCATCATCAAGATGCGCGCGCCCGGCATGAAGATGATGCGCATGCCCGTCTTCACCTGGACGGCCCTGTGCACCAACGTGCTGATCGTGGCGACCTTCCCGATCCTGGCCGCCACGCTGGCCCTGCTCTCCGCCGACCGCTACCTGGGCACCAACTTCTTCACGAGCGACCTGGGCGGCAACCCCATGCTGTACGTGAACCTGATCTGGATCTGGGGCCACCCCGAGGTCTACATCCTGATCCTGCCCGCGTTCGGCATCTTCTCGGAGGTGGTCTCCACCTTCAGCGGCAAGCGCCTGTTCGGCTACACGTCGATGGTCTATGCCACCTGCGTGATCGCCGTGCTGTCCTACCTGGTGTGGCTGCACCACTTCTTCACCATGGGCTCCGGCGCCAGCGTGAACTCGTTCTTCGGCATCACGACGATGATCATCTCGATCCCGACGGGCGCCAAGATCTTCAACTGGCTGTTCACGATGTACCGCGGCCGCATCAAGTTCGACGTCCCGATGCTTTGGACCGTGGGCTTCATGCTGACCTTCGTCATCGGCGGCATGACCGGCGTGATGCTGGCGGTGCCGGCGGCCGACTTCGTGCTGCACAACAGCCTGTTCCTGATCGCGCACTTCCACAACGTGATCATCGGCGGCGTGGTGTTCGGCATCTTCGCCGGCATCAACTACTGGTTCCCGAAGGCCTTCGGCTTCCGCCTGGACGCCTTCTGGGGCAAGGTCTCCTTCTGGTTCTGGATCGTGGGCTTCTGGGTGGCCTTCACGCCGCTGTACGTGCTGGGCTTCATGGGCATCACGCGCCGCATGAACCACTTCGACGACCCGTCGCTGCAGATCTGGTTCGTGATCGCCGCCATCGGCGCTGGCCTGATCGCCCTCGGCATCGCTGCCTTCCTGGTCCAGATCGGCGTCAGCATCCTGCGCCGCAAGGAACTGGCCGACACGACCGGCGACATCTGGGGCGCGCGCACGCTGGAGTGGTCCACCGCTTCGCCGCCGCCGGACTACAACTTCGCCTTCACGCCCGTGGTGCATGACACCGACGCGTGGGAAGACATGAAGCGCCGCGGTGCGCAGCGTCCGACCCAGGGCTTCAAGTCCATCCACATGCCCAGGAACACGGGCGCCGGCTTCGTCATCGCGATGCTGGCCACCGCCATGGGCTTCTGCCTGATCTGGCACATGTGGCTGCCGGCCGGCATCGCGTTCGCCGCGATGATCATCTCCGCCATCGTGCACACCTTCAACTACGACCGCGACTTCCACATCGGCGCCGCCGAAGTGACCGTCAGCGAGGACGCCCGCACCCGGGCCCTGGCCGCGGCCTGAGAGAGCAGCAAGAGATGTCTTCGACCACGCTGACTTCGACCGCGGGCGCCGCCCCGGTCTTCTACGACAACGGTGACCACCACCCGGAGCAGGGCACCCTGTTCGGGTTCTGGATGTACCTGATGAGCGACTGCCTGCTGTTCGCAGTGCTGTTCGCCACCTACGCAGTTCTGGGCCGCAGCTATGCGGCCGGCCCCTCGGGCGCCGACCTGTTCGAGCTGCCCGTCGTCGCCACCAACACGGCCTTCCTGCTGCTCTCCTCGATCACCTACGGCTTCGCCATGATCGGCATGCTGAAGGGCAACAAGAAGCAGGTGCTGGTGTGGCTGGCCGTCACGGGCCTGTTCGGCCTGGGCTTCCTGACGCTGGAAATCCAGGAGTTCGTGCACCTGATCCACGAAGGCGCCGGCCCGCAGCGCAGCGCCTTCCTTTCCAGCTTCTTCACGCTGGTGGGCACCCACGGCCTCCACGTCACCTTCGGCTGCATCTGGTTGGTCACGCTGATGCTGCAGGTCCGCAGGCTGGGCCTGACCCGCGAGAACAAGCGCCGCCTGATCTGCCTGTCGATGTTCTGGCACTTCCTGGACGTCGTCTGGATCGGCGTGTTCACCTTCGTTTACCTGATGGGAGTGCTGCCGTGAGCGAGCAACACCACGACCACCACGCTGGTCACGACGACCACGGCCACGACGACGTCGGCTACCACGCCACCTACAAGGGCTACGCCATCGGCTTCGTGCTGTCGGTCATCCTGACGGCCATCCCCTTCTGGCTGGTGATGGGCAAGGTCATCCCCAACGCGCACCTGGCCGGCCTGGTGCTGCTGGCCTTCGCCGCCGTGCAGATGGTCGTGCACATGATCTATTTCCTGCACCTGAACGCCAAGGTGGAAGGCGGCTGGTCCATGCTGGCCACCGTGTTCACCATCATCGTGGTCGGCATCATGCTGTCCGGCTCGATCTGGGTCATGTACCACATGAACGCCAACATGATGCCGATGCCGGACGCCCACCAGATGCGCAACATGCCTTAAGGTTCCGGGCATGGACGCCGAAGCGCGCAGCCGCCGATCCCCAGCCCTGCTGGTTTCGGCGCTCGCGCTTCTTCTCTTTCTGGGGGCCGCCTTCGCGGCCCTCGGGGTCTGGCAGGTGCAACGCCTGGCCTGGAAGGAAGACCTCATCGCGCGGGTCGACCGGCAGCTGAAAGCCGAGCCGGGCCCGCTCCCCGCCCCGGCGCAATGGGCGGCCATCAGCAAGGACCAGGACGAATACCGTCGCGTGCTGGTACAAGGCCAGTTCGACGACCGCGGCCAGGTGCTGGTGCGCGCCCTCACCGAACTGGGCACCGGCTACTGGGTGCTGACGCCCCTGCGCACCGACGCCGGCTGGGTCATCGTCAACCGCGGCTTCGTCCCGCCCGACATGCGCGAGCAGGTGCCGCCTGGCCGCACGTTGCCGCCTACGCCGGCGCTGCTGCGCATCAGCGAGCCGGGTGGCAGCTTCATGCAGAAGAACCAGCCGGCGCACGACCGCTGGTACTCGCGCGACGTCGACGTCATCGCGGCCGCGCGCCACCTCGAAGGCCCGGTCGCGCCCTTCTTCGTCGACCTGCAGGTGACGCCGGTGACGCAGAAGGCCTGGCCTCGCCCCGGCCTGACGGTGCTGGACTTCCCCAACAACCATCTCTCCTACGCGCTGACCTGGTTCGCCCTGGCCGCAGGCATGATCGCGGCCATGGTCTTCCTGATCCTGGACGAGCGCCGCCGCCGCCGCGCGCCCTACGCGCATGCCGTTGACGAACGCGCCTGACTCCGGCCACGCGCCGCTGGAAGGCGGCGGCGGCCAGGCCGCCGAGCGCCTCGCTGGCCAGAGCAACCTGCTGCAGTTGGTGGAACTGCGCTGGCTGGCCGTGGGCGGCCAGCTGGCCACCATCCTGCTGGCGAACTTCGCGCTGGACGTGCCGCTGCCGCTGGGCGAGATGCTCACCTTGATGGCGGTGCTGGCGCTGTTCAACTGCGCCAGCGCGCTGCGGGCGCGGCTTGCTTTCCCGGTGGGCGACGCCGAACTGCTGGTGCAGTTGCTGGTGGACGTGGGCGTGCTCACCGGCCAGCTCTATTTCGCCGGCGGCGTCACCAACCCCTTCATCTTCCTGTACCTGCTGCAGGTGGCGGTGGCCTCGGTGTTGCTGCGGCCCATGTCGATCTGGGTGATCGTGCTGGGCACCAGCATGGGCTTCGTCGCGCTTACGGCCTGGCATCGGCCCCTCGCCGGCGCGCCGGTGCTGTCGGCGGACTACGTGGGTGGCCTGCTGATGTGCTTCGTGCTGAACGCGGCGCTGCTGGTGATCTTCATCGGCCGCATCATGGCCAACCTGCGCCGGCGTGATGCCAGCGTGGCGCGGCTGAAGCAGCGCGCGGCGGAGGAGGAGCACATCGTGCGCATGGGCCTGCTCGCTTCCGGCGCGGCCCACGAACTGGGCACGCCGCTCGCGACCTTGTCGGTGATCCTGGGCGACTGGGCCCGCATGGCGCCCTTCGCCGGCGAGCCCGAACTGCGCGAGGAAATCGAGGAGATGCAGCGTCAGGTGCTGCGCTGCAAGGCCATCGTCAGCGGCATCCTCACTTCCGCCGGCGAGACCCGCGCCGAGGCGCCGGCGCAGACCACGTTGCACGCTTTCCTCGACGGCCTGGTGGCCGAATGGCAACGCACGCGCGGCGTGGCCACGCTCGCCTACAGCCGCGACGACGTGCCCGACCTGCCGATCTTCTCGGACACGGCCTTGCGCCAGATGATCGACAACGTCCTCGATAACGCGCTGGAAGCGGCGCCCGACGCGACGATCCGCTTCCTGGTCGGCTGCGACGAGGAGACGCTGACCGTGCGCGTGCAGGACCGCGGGCCGGGTTTCCCGGAATCCATGCTGGAACGCTTCGGCACGCCTTACCAGTCCAGCAAGGGCAAGCCCGGCCGCGGCCTGGGCCTGTTCCTGGCCGTCAACGTGGCCCGCACGCTGGGCGGCCGCATCGAGGCGCACAATCTTCCCGCGGGCGGGGCGGAGGTGGTGATCACCCTGCCGCTCGCCACGCTGATGCCGGAGGAAAGCGAGGACGATGGAGAACGCTGAGCGATTGCTGCTGATCGTCGAGGACGACGACGCCTTCGCGCGCACGCTGTCCCGCTCCTTCGAGCGGCGCGGCTACAAGGTGCTGCGTGCCGCCAGCCTGGAAGAGGTCAAGGCGCTGCTGGACGAACAGGACCCGGGCTATGCCGTGGTGGACCTGAAGCTCGCGGGCGACGCCTCCGGGCTGGCCTGCGTCCAGTGGCTGCACGAAGTGGACCCGGAACTGGTGATCGTGGTGCTCACGGGCTACGCCAGCATCGCGACCGCGGTGGAAGCGATCAAGCTCGGCGCGCGCCACTACCTGGCCAAGCCGGCGAACACCGATGACATCGAGGCCGCCTTCGCGCGCGCCGCAGGCGATGCCGAAGTCGGCCTGACGGAGCGCCAGACCTCGATCAAGACGCTGGAGTGGGAGCGCATCCACGAGACCCTGGCCGAGACCGGTTTCAACATCTCGGAGACGGCGCGGCGCCTGGGCATGCACCGGCGCACGCTGGCGCGCAAGCTCGAAAAGCAGCGGGTGAAGTAGGCCTCAGAGCAGGCCTTCGATCGGCAGCCCGGACAGCACGCCGACCCAGAAGTTCTTCCAGCCGCTGGTGGCCGGCGTGTCGGTGTAGCGGACGTCGCCCGCCGCCGTGTGGTCGATCCACACGATCTTGCCGTTCTCGCCCACGGCCAGCTCGTACGCGTTCGGGACCACGAATTCCTCGAACACCTCCGCCAGCATGGTGGCCAGCGGCGGCGTGTCCAGCAGGATGCCCAGTTCCGTGTTGAGCCTGGCCGATCGCGGGTCGAGGTTGTACGAGCCGACGAAGATGCGCTTGCGGTCCACTTCGAAGGTCTTGGCATGCAGCGAGGCCCCGGAGCTGCCGCCGCGGCTGCCGAACAGGCCGCGCACGCGTTCTTCGTCCTCCTTGGCCAGGCCGGGCGGCCGGGCGGCGGGCTTCAGCTCGTAGATGTGCACGCCGCCGCGCACCAGGTCGTCGCGGTAGCGCAGGTAGCCGGCATAGACCGGAGGCACGTCGGTGGCGGCCAGCGAATTCGTCAGCACGCTCACCTTGACGCCGCGGGCGGCGTAGGCGACCAGCATGTCGGTCATCATGCGTCCTGGCACGAAATACGGCGAAACCAGCAGCAGCTCGCCTTTCGGGTCGCTGAAGCCGGCCATCAGCTGCCGGCCCAGGTGCAGGTCGTCCCGCTCCGGCGCGTTCAGCACCTTGGCCGGGTCGTCGCTCAGGAGGTAGGCTGTTCCCCAGGACATCTGCAGCGCGCCGCTTCGCATCCGCGGCACCACGCTGAGGCTGCGCGCCGCCTCCAGGTAGCGGCGCGACTCGGGCGCCGCGTAGTACTCGTCCCAGAGCTTGCGGATCTGTGCGAGCTCGAGGTCGCTCAGGGGCCGCAGCAGGCTGGCGGCAGGATAGGCCGACGCGCTGTTCCAGTACTCGTCGAAGTCCGCCGAGACCTCCTGCACCACCGAGCCGATCGCCATCACGTCCAGGTCAGCGAACGCCACCGCGCTCACGCCACCCAGGTATTCGTCGCCGATGTTGCGGCCGCCGACCACCGTCACCTGGTTGTCGGCGGTGAAGGACTTGTTGTGCATGCGGCGCTGCACGCGGTTGAAATCGCTGACGAAGTCGGCGGCGCGCCAGCTGCGGTTGGCGAACGGGTTGAACAGGCGCACCTCGATGTTGGGATGCGCGCTGAAGGCCATGAGGGCCGGGTCCATGCCGGCGGTGTTGCCGTCGTCCAGCAGCACGCGCACATGCACGCCGCGCTCGGCGGCCTCCCAGAGCGCGCGCGCCATCAGGAAGCCGCTGGTGTCGGTGTGCCAGATGTAGTACTGCAGGTCCAGGGTGCGCTGGGCGGCGTTGGCCAGTTCCAGCCGCGCCGCGAACGCCTCCAGCCCGTTGTTCAGCGCATAGGCGCCGGTCTGCCGGGGGTGGCTGGCGGCCAGCGGCGCCACGACCTGACCGATGCGGGTGCCAGCGGTGTCGGCCTCGGCGATCGCATAGCTCGGCGTGCGGACGACGTTGGCCGGCAACTGGGCGCAGGCCGCGCACAGCAGGGTCAAGGCGAGCGCCAGCAGGCGCCAAACACGCGTCGGGTGGGGCATGGTCCGATGGTTCCGCCCTTCGGCAGGCGCCTGTATGGGACTTTCGTCCCATGGTAGGGCATTCGGCGCCCGAGGGAGGATGCGGCCGAACCATGAAGCCGGTCGAGGCGGTGCGCCATACCCTGGTCTCCCTGCGTGAGATGCTGCTGTCCGCCGGGCCGATCGCCCTGCTCGCGATCGGCGTTCTCGTGCTCGCCTACTGGTGGCTGGACCCCAATCCGCCCAAGCACGTCGTGCTGGCCACCGGGCCCGCGCGCAGCGCCTACGACGAATTCGGCCAGCGCTATCAAAGGGCGCTGGCGGCTTACGGTATCGAGGTGGAGCTGCTGCCCAGCCAGGGTTCGTCCGACAACCTGCAGCTGCTGCGCGAAGGCCGGGCCGACCTGGGTTTCGTGCAGGACGGCGTCAGCGAGCGCCAGCCGGGCGAACAGGAGGACGGCCTGGTGACGCTGGGCAGCATGTTCCTGGAGCCGCTGTGGCTGTTCTACCGGGAAGACGTCTACCCCGACGAGGTGGTGCGCAGGCCGAGCACCCGCCAGCTCGGCTCGCTGACGCAGCTGCAAGGCCTGGCGATCAACGTCGGCAACACCGGCACCGGTGGCCCGGTGCTGATGAACAAGCTGTTCCAGGCCAACAAGGTCGACACCTCGAAGATGCAGCTGACGCGGCTGGAGGAGACACCGGCCACCGTGTCCCTGCTCGACGGGACGGTCGACGCGGTGGTCTTCGCGTCGGCGCCCGAGTCGGTGATGGTGCAGATGCTGCTGGCTACGCCGGGCGTCAAGCTGATGGACTTCAGCCAGAGCGAGGCCTACTCGCGCCGCTTTCCCTTCCTGTCGCCGGTGGTGCTGCCCCGCGGCGTGGTGGACCTGGCCGCCGACGACCCGCCGCAGGACGTGCGGCTGGTGGCGACCACCGCGCAGCTGCTGGCGCGCGAGGGCACGCATCCGGCCCTGCTGCAGCTGTTCGCGCAGGCCGCCCGCGACATCCACGGCCCGGCCGGCTGGTTCAACCGCGCCGGCGCCTTCCCGACCATCCAGCGCGGAGAGTACCCGGTGGCGCGCGAAGCGGAACGCATCTACCGCGTGGGCCAGCCTTTCCTGCAGCAGTGGCTGCCGTTCTGGATGGCGAACCTGGTGGAGCGCATGTGGGTGGTGCTGGGCATCCTGATCGCCGTGCTGCTGCCGCTCACGCGCATCGTGCCGCCGCTGTACGAGTTCCGCATCCGTTCGCGCGTGTTCCGCTGGTACGGCCACCTGCGCGACCTGGAGCGCGAGCTGGAGGCGCACCCGGAACGGGCCGCCGACGTGCTGCGCGAGCTGGATGCGCTGGACGAGCGCGTCGGGCACATCAGCGTGCCGCTATCGCACGCGGACGAACTCTACGACCTGCGCAACAACATCAACCGGGTGCGGCGCAAGGTGCGGCCGGAGACGCGCCAGGCGGAGCCCGACGAAAAAGCGCTCGCGCGCTGAACACAGCGGGCGAGCGCGGGATGGCAGGGCCCGCCGGCTGCGGGCCCCCGCGGATCACTTCTTGGTCGGATCGTCGGTGCGGCCCTGGTCCTTCTTGGCCACGTCCTTGCCTTCGGCCTGGCGGGAGGCGCGAGCGGCTGCCTTGTCTTCCTTGGTGTTGCCCTTGGCGACGCCAGCGGAGTTGGGCGTATCGGTGCGGCCGGCGTCCTGCTTCGCCAGGTCCTTGCCGCCAGCCTGGCGCTTGGCGCGCGCGGCCTTCTTTTCTTCCTTCGTCGACTGCTTGCTCGGCGCCGCGCGGGCTTCGCCGGCAGTGTCGTTCTGCGCGATCGCGGTGGTCGAAGCCAGGAAAGCACCCAGCGCCAGACCCACTGTCACGATGACCGTTTTCATGTAAATACCTCCACGCACATGGTTGAAAGGGACCCGGCCCCGTGACACGCAAGGCTCAGTTCCGGGGTTGGTATCGTGTGCCCCGGCCTTGCCAACTTCAATCCGGGCGAGGGGCAATGGGATTCCCTGTCAACCTACCCGCCCTTTGCAGCAGCACGGCCCAGATGAATCAAAGGAAGAAAAAGGTATGAATGATCTTGCCAAGCACCCCGTCTCCCGCAAGTGGCCGGCGCAACACCCGGACCGCATCCAGCTCTATTCGCTGCCCACGCCCAACGGCGTGAAGGTGTCTATTGCGCTGGAGGAGACGGGCTTGCCCTACGAGCCGCACCTGGTGCGCTTCGATGCCAACGACCAGATGTCGCCGGAATTCCTGGCGCTCAATCCGAACAACAAGATCCCGGCGATCATCGATCCGCAGGGCCCGGGCGGAAAGCCGCTGGCGCTGTTCGAGTCGGGCGCCATCCTCGTTTACCTCGCGGCCAAGAGCGGGCAGCTGATGCCGAAGGACGATGCCGGCCGCTACGAGTGCCTGCAGTGGGTGATGTTCCAGATGGGCGGCATCGGCCCCATGTTCGGCCAGCTCGGTTTCTTCCACAAGTTCGCCGGCAAGGACTACGAGGACAAGCGGCCGCGCGACCGCTACGTCGCCGAGTCGAAGCGCCTGCTGGCGGTGCTCGAACTGCATCTCGCGGGCAAGGCCTGGATGATGGGCGACGACTACTCGATCGCCGACATCGCCATCTTTCCCTGGGTGCGCAACCTGGTGGGCTTCTACGGCGCGGCCGATCTCGTGGGCTGGCAGGACTTCCCCCAGACGAAGCGCGTGCTCGAGGCCTTCCTCGCACGGCCGGCGGTGGAGCGCGGGCTGAACATTCCGAAGCGCCCTAGCTGAAGAACACCAAGGTCCCATACCGGCGGCACGCTGTCGCCGGTACCTTGTCGGCCCGTCGACCCGCACTGGAGATCAGGCATGGCCACGAAGCCGTTCAAGGGAGTCATCAAGCTCGACATCCGGGATTCCAAGCCCGATTGGGAGCCGTTCACGCTGGCGCGCGCGCCCCAGGGCGCGCCCAATGTGCTCATCGTCCTCTACGACGACACCGGCCTGGCCGCGTGGTCGCCCATGGGCGGCGGCATCCAGATGCCCACGCTGCAGAAGCTGGCCGACCGCGGGCTCATGTATTCGCAGTGGCACACGACCGCGCTGTGCTCGCCGACGCGTTCCACTTTCCTCACCGGACGTAACCACCACCTGAACGGCTGCTCGTGCATCACCGAAGCCTCGCAGGGCTTCCCGGGCTGGAGCGGACGCCTGCCCGCCGAGTGCATGACCATCGGCCAGGTGCTGCAGGACAACGGCTGGAGCACTTACTGGCTGGGCAAGGACCACAACGTGCCCGAGCAGGACATCGCCGCCGGCGCCAGCCGCTCGGAATGGCCGGTGCAGAAGGGGTTCGACCGCTACTACGGCTTCCTCGGCGGCGAGACCAACCAGTGGTATCCCGACCTGGTGGAGGACAACAAGTTCATCGACCAGCCCTATTCGCCGGAGGAGGGCTACCACCTGTCGAAGGACCTGGTGGACCACGCGCTGCAGATGATCCGCGACCAGAAGGCCAGCAACCCTTCCAAGCCCTGGTTCATGTGGCTGTGCCCCGGCGCCAACCATGCGCCGCACCACGCGCCCAAGGAGTACGTGGACAAGTACAAGGGCAAGTTCGACGCCGGCTACGAGGCGTATCGCGAGTGGGCGCTGCCGCGCATGATCGAGAAGGGCCTGCTACCCCAGGGCACCAAGCTCACGCCCATCAACCCGCTGCCGGAGGACGTGGCCAACGCGGGCGACATGGTGCGGCCCTGGAACACACTCAGCGCCGACGAGAAGAAGCTGTTCTCCCGCATGGCCGAGGTCTATGCCGGCTTCTCCGAGTACACCGACGTGCAGATCGGCCGCCTCATCGACTACCTGGAACAGAGCGGACAGCTGGATAACACCATCGTCTTCTACTGCTCCGACAACGGCGCCTCGGGCGAGGGCAGCCCCAACGGCTCGGTGAACGAGAACAAGTTCTTCAACAACTACCCGGACGAACTGTCGGAGAACCTGAAGTACATGGACGCGCTGGGCAGCGTCGAAACCTACAACCACTACCCGACCGGTTGGGCGGTGGCCTTCTCGACGCCCTTCCAGATGTTCAAGCGCTACTCCGAATACGCCGGCGGCACCTGCTGCCCGATGGTGATCTCCTGGCCCAAGGGCATCAAGGCCAAGGGCGAGGTGCGCAACCAGTACCACCACAGCACGGACGTGGTGCCGACCATCCTGGACGTCTGCGGCCTGCAGATGCCCAAGACCTACCGCGGCGTCGACCAGTACCCGCTGTCCGGCGTCTCGATGCGCTACACCTTCGAGGCCAAGCCCGACGCGCCGACTCAGAAGAAGCGCCAGTACTACTCGATGCTGGGCACCCGCGGCATGTGGGAGGACGGCTGGAAAGCCGTGGCGCTGCACGCGCCGCTCACCAGCAAGGGCCACTTTGACAAGGATGTATGGGAGCTGTACCACGTCGACGCGGACCGCTCCGAGTCGACCAACGTGGCGCAGCAGAACCCCGAGAAGCTGAAGCAGCTGGTGGCGGCCTGGTTCGAGGAAGCCGAGACCAACAAGGTGCTGCCGCTGGACGACCGCTCGGCGGCCGAACTGCTGGGCGTGGAGCGGCCCAGCGAAGAGGCTCCGCGCGAGCGCTACATCTACTATCCGGGCACTTCGCCGGTGCCGGAAGGCGTGGCGGTCAACGTGCGCGGCCGCTCGTACAAGATCCTGGCGGACATCGTGATCGAGAGCCCCGACTGCGCCGGCGTGGTCTTCGCGCACGGCTCGCGCTTCGGCGGCCACGCGCTGTTCCTGAAGGACCGGAAGCTGCACTACGTCTACAACTTCCTGGGCATCAAGCCGGAGCAGAAGTTCGTCTCCGGCGAGCTGAAGCCCGGCAAGTACACCGTGGGCATGGAGTTCATCCGCGACCACGCGGGCGAGCACGGCGAATCCGTCGGCAAGGGCACGCTTTACGTCAACGAGCACATCGAGGCGCAGGGCGACATGAAGACCCAGGCCGGCAAGTTCACGCTGGCCGGCGACGGGCTGTGCATCGGGCGTGACAGCGGCGACGCGGTCAGCGAGGACTACGCGTCGCCCGGCGAGTTCAAGGGCGGCTCGATCGTGATGGTGGCGGTGACCGTGGAGAAGGCGCAGTACCTCGATCTCGAGCGGCTGGCGGCTGCGGCGTTCGCGGTGGATTGACAGCGTGCTGCGAGCAAGCAGGGTATGAGCTCGGTGTCGTTCGCATCCGCCACGCCCGCTGACGCAGTGGAAACGGCGCACGACCCGCTGTTCCTGGGCGGGCCGGCGCAGCCGCTGCAGGCCTGGCTGCGGCTGGCGGCCGCCGGGAGGGTCCTGCTGACCCGGCGCATCCTGCTGTTCCTGCTTCTCACCTGGGTGCCGCTGCTGCCGCTGGCGGCGGCCGAAGGGCGCTTGTGGACGGCCGCCGGCGGGCCCGCGCTCCTCACGGACTACGGCGCCTGGGCGCGCTTCGTTTTCGCCGGGCCGATGCTGCTGGCGGCCGAAGCGGTGGCCGGAGAGGTCCTCAGCCGGATCGCACGGCGCTTCGCCGCGCTGTGGCCGGCCGGCGATCCCGGCCGCGTGCGCTTCCAGCACGTGGCCGAAGCGGTGCGCCGCCAGCGCGATGCAGTCACTCCTGCCATCGTCATGACGGTGCTGGCCAGCCTGCTCGCCTGGGCCGTCGCGGGGATGTCCGTCAGCCAGCTGCCGCCTTGGCACCGCAGTGCCGCCGATCCCGCGCTGCTGTCGCCGGCGGGCTGGTGGGCGGCGGTGGTGAGCCTGCCGCTGCTGCTGCTGCTGGTCATGTCCTGGCTGTGGCGGCTGTTCCTGTGGAGCCGCTTCCTGTGGCAGGTGGCGCAGCTGGACCTGCCGCTGCTGCCGGTGCACCCGGACAAGGCCGCGGGCATCGGCTTCGCGGGGCTGTCGCTGCGCGGCTTCGGGCTCGTCGGAACGGCCATCGGAACGCTCGTTGCGGGTGCGATGGCGAATGCCGTGATGCACGACGGCGCCGCCATGGCGGACATGAAACATGGCATCGCGGCCACGGTGATCGTGTCGGTGGCGCTGTTCACCGCCCCGCTGCTCGCCTTCACCCCCAGGCTCTGGCGGGAGTGGCAGCGTGGTGCCCGCGAATACGACGGGCTCGCGCACGAACTCGGGCAGCAGTTCGAGCAGCGCTGGTTCGCCGGGCGCCGCCCGGTGGAAGGCGTCGAATTGCTGGACCAGTCGGACTACTCAGCGGCCTGCGACCTCTACTCGGTGGTCGACCGGGTGCGCGACATGCGCTGGGTGCCGGTGAACCTGCACAACGTCGTCATCCTGGCGGCCGCGACCTTGGCGCCCTTCGTGCCGGTGGCGCTGATGGTGATGCCGGTGGACGCCGTGTTGAAGACGCTCGCCGGCCTGCTGCGCTGAGGTTTCAGGCGGCCGCCGTCACCCGGATTCCGCGGATCTGCCCCGCCTCCTTCGAAGCCGCCGGCCGCGGATAGGCCTGCGGGTCGAAGCGGTGCAGCAGCTCCGCCTCCCGTGCGCGCGCCAAGACCACGTTGGCGAGCTTCACGTGGCCGTAGCCGCGCATCGACTGCGGCAGCGCGGCGATCTCGCAGGCCGCCTTCAGGCGTTCGGCTGACAGCGCCGGCAACAGTGCATCGATGCGCGCCACGAAATCCCGCACCAGCTGGCGTTCCAGGCGGCGCTCCTCGGTGCGGCCGAAGAAGTCCAGCGTGGTGCCGCGCAGGCGCCGGCCGTGCGCCAGCAGCTTCATCGCCGGCAGCATCCAGGCGCCCAGGCGCATCTTGCGCGGCTGGCCACCCGTGAGCACCGGCGGCGCCATGTAGAACTCCAGCTGCACGTCGCCTTCGAACTGCTGCTGCAGCGAACGCTGGAACTCGCCGTCGGTGTACAGCCGCGCGACCTCGTATTCGTCCTTGTAGGCCATCAGCTTCAGCAGCGATTGGGCGAAGGTGCGCGTGAGCGGCAGCGCCGCATCGGCACCGACGGCCTCCTCACGCTCGCGCACGCGCGCCACAGCTTCCGTGAAGCGGCGCGCATATGCAGCGTCCTGGTAGGCCGTGAGCTGCGCCGCCGCGCGGGCCAGCAGGCTGTCCAGCGCTTCCGCCGCGGGCGCCGCCGGCTCAGCGCGCAGCAGCGCGGCGATCGCATTCGGGTCGGCCGCAGCCAGCCGGCCCAGCGACAGGGCCAGCTTGTTGTTGTCCACGCCCACGTTATTGAGTTCCACCGCGCGCAGCAAGGCCTCCAGGCTCACGGGCACCAGCCCGCGCTGCCAGGCGAAGCCCAGCGCGACGATGTTGGAGAAGATGGTGTCGCCGAGGAAGCTCTCGGCCAGCGACTGCGCGTCCAGCGTCTCCATGCGCTCCGCGCCGGTGGCGAAGCGCAGCTTCTCCAGCAGCTGCGGCACCTTCAGGCTCGCGTCCGGGTTGTGCAGGCTCTCGGCCACCGGCACTTCGTGCGTGTTGGCGAGGATGCGCGTGCGGCCGTGGCGCACCGTCACCAGCGCGTCAGGCGAGGCGCCCACCACCAGGTCGCAGGCCAGGATCGCGTCGGCCTGCTGCGTGTCGATGCGGACCTGGTTCAGGCGCGCGGGCACGTCGGCGAGCCGCACGTACGACAGCACCGAGCCGCCCTTCTGCGCGAAGCCCATGAAGTCCAGCACACTGGCGCTCTTGCCTTCCAGGTGCGCGGCCATCGCGATCAGCGCGCCCACCGTCACGACGCCGGTGCCGCCGACGCCGGTGACCAGCAGGTCGTAAGGCGCGTTCCAGGTGTGGAGCGCCGGTTGCGGCAATGCGTCCACGCGCCGCATGAATTCACCGCTGCCCCCCGCCAGCGCGCCCGTACGCTTGCGCACCTTGCCGCCGACCACGCCGACGAAGCTGGGGCAGAAGCCCTTGGCGCAGGAATAGTCCTTGTTGCAGCTGCTCTGGTCGATCTTGCGCTTGCGGCCTTGCGGCGTTTCCAGCGGTTGCACCGCCACGCAGTTGCTCTGCACCGTGCAGTCGCCGCAGCCTTCGCAGACGCGGTCGTTGATGTAGAGGCGGCGCGCCGGTTCCACCAGTTCGCCCTTCTTGCGCCGGCGGCGCTTTTCGGCGGCGCAGGTCTGTTCGTAGATCAGCACGGTGACGCCGGCGATCTCGCGCAGGCGGCGCTGCACGGCATCCAGCTGGTCGCGGTCATGAAATTCGGTGCCGGCAGGAAAACGGTCGCGGAGCTTGTCGTACTTGGCGATGTCGTCGGAGACCACCACGACCTGCTTCACGCCCTCGGCTTCCACCTGGCGCGCGATCCGGTCGACGCTCGTGACTCCGTCCACCGGCTGGCCGCCGGTCATGGCGACGGCATCGTTGAACAGGATCTTGTAGGTGAGCGTGGCGCGGGCCGCGACGGCCTGGCGGATGGCCAGATAGCCCGAGTGGTAGTAGGTGCCGTCGCCGAGGTTCTGGAACACGTGCGGCACCTTGGTGAACATGGCGTGTGAAACCCAGTCCACGCCTTCGCCGCCCATCTGGATCAGGCCTTCGGTGTCGCGGTTCATCCAGCTCGCCATGAAGTGGCAGCCGATGCCGGCCTGCGCGTGCGAGCCTTCCGGCACCTTGGTGGACGTGTTGTGCGGGCAGCCGGCGCAGAAATAGGGCAGGCGCTTGACGCTGTCGGAGGCGTTGGACAGCAGCTCCGGCGGCGTGAAGTCGCGCACCAGGTGGCGGCGGTCCAGGTCCGCGAAGTGGTTCGCCAGCCAGTCGGCGACGATCTCGATCAGCCGCGAGGGACGCAGCTCGCCCAGCGCCGACACCAGCGGCTGGCCCTGCGGGTCCTGCTTGCCGGCGATCGCGGGGCGCACCGCGTCGTTGTAGAACATGGAGCGCAGCTGCTCCTCGACGACCGGGCCCTTCTCCTCGATGACGAGGATTTCTTTCAACCCCTGCGCGAACTCGCGCATGCGCGTGGGTTCGATCGGATACGTGAGGCCCAGCTTGTAGATGCGCACGCCATGCTGCGCCAGCGCCTCCTGGGTAATTTCGAGCCGGCGCAGCACCTCCATGAAGTCGTAGTGCGCCTTGCCGGCAGTGACGATGCCCACCGTCGCGCGATCGCTCTGCACGACGTGGCGGTCGATGCTGTTGATACGGGCGAAGGCGCGCACCGCATCCAGCTTGGCATGCAGCCGCTGCTCGATGGTGAGCGAGGGCAGGTCGGGCCAGCGGTAGTGCAGGCCACCGGCCGGCGCTTCGTAGCCGGTGAGCTGGCGTACGGTATCCGCGTCCTGCCAGGCCGCCGCGCGCGCGTTCACCAGGTCCAGGTCCACTGTCGCCCCGCTCTCCACCACTTCGGACAGCGCCGTGAAGCCGACCCAGTTGCCGGAGAAGCGCGACAGGGCCCAGCCATAGAGCCCGAACTCCAGGTATTCCGCCACGCTGGCCGGCGCCACGATCGGCGCGTGCCAGCTCTGGAACACCTGGTCGCTCTGGTGCGGCATGGAACTGGAGACGCAGCCGTGGTCGTCACCCGCCACCATCAGCACGCCGCCGTGCGGCGAGGCGCCATAGGCGTTGCCGTGCTTCAGCGCGTCGCCGGCGCGGTCCACGCCCGGGCCCTTGCCGTACCACATGGCAAACACGCCTTCGCAGGTGCGCTCGGGGTCCGCTTCGACGCGCTGCGTGCCCAGCACCGCGGTCGCGCCCAGTTCCTCGTTGATGGCGGGCAGGAAACGGATGCCGCTTTCCTCGAATTTCTTGCCCGCCTTCCAGGCCTGCTGGTCCACCATGCCCAGCGGCGAGCCGCGATAGCCGCTGAGGAAGCCCTGCGTCTTCAGGCCCGCCGCGGCATCGCGCTGGCGCTGCATCAGCATCAGCCGGATCAGCGCCTGGGTGCCGGTGAGGAAGACGGCGCCGGCCGGCGCCCACAGGTTGTCCTGCAGGCGGTACTCGGGGCGGACGATGGGCGAGGCGGTGGAGGCATCCATGCGGGGAAGCTTATGCGTGCAGGCCGGGAATAGGCTTCTTTTCTTTCCGGCGGGAGTCCGTTGGAAGAGAATGGAATTCCTCGGAAGGCAGGAAACCAGGAATGAACGAACTCGACCGCCACGACATCGCCCTGCTCACGGAGCTGCAGCGCGACTCCCGCCAGACCGTGCAGCAGCTTGCCGCCGCCGCCGGCTTGTCCAGCACGCCCTGCTGGAAGCGCGTGAAGGAGCTGGAGGCCAGCGGCATCATCCGCGGCTACACGGCGCTGGTGGACCGCGAGAAGGTCGGCCTGTCGCTGGCCGTGCTGGCGGAGGTGAACCTCACGCGCCACAACGAGGACGACGTGCGCCGCTTCGAGCAGGCCGTGGCCGACTCGCCGCAGATCGTCAGCTGCTACTCCACCACTGGCCAGGCCGACTACGTGCTCAAGGTGCTGGTGCCGGACATCAAGAGGTACGAAAGCTTCCTGCACGACACGGCTTTCAAGCTGCCCGGCGTCACGCACGTGCGCAGCAGCGTGGTGCTGAAGGAGGTGAAGGCCGAGACGCGGCTGCCGCTGGCCGCGCCCGAACGCCCGGCCCGCGGCCGGCGGGTGTCACACAGTTGAAACGAAACTGTCTTGTACTCGGCAGGGCATGCCCCTGGAACGGAACATCACCCGCTACGGGGCGGACGAGACGGGGCTGATCAGCGGCTACGCATTCGCGCCCGGCCAGCCGCCCCAACCCCTCTCGTCCGAGAATCTCGTCGCGGAACTGCAGGCGCTGCGCGCCCGCCCCGCCGGCGACCCGCACTTCTTCTGGCTGCACTTCAACCTCGCGCATGCCACGGCCGAGCGCTGGCTGGAGCGGCACGCCAAGCTCTCGCCCGGCTTCTACGACGCGCTGCGCGACGAGCTGCGCTCCACGCGCATCGAACGCGACGAGGAGGCGCTGGTCGCCGTCGTCAACGACGTGCGCTTCGATTTCGCCTTCGCGCCCTCGGACCTGTCGACCTTGTGGGTCAGCCTGGACCGCCAGCTGGTGGTGACGGCGCGCCATACGCCGCTGCGCTCCATCGACAAGCTGACCCGCGCCGTCAAGAACGGCGAGATGCTGCGCTCCACGCTGGAGCTGCTGGAGCGCCTGCTGCGCGCCCAGGCCGACGTGCTGGTCGACATCGTGCGCGAGGTCACGCGCCAGGTGGACCGGGTGGAGGACGACCTGCTGGCCGGCCGGCTGGACGCCAAGCGCGCGCGCCTGGGCGCCTCGCGCCGCTTGCTGGTGCGGCTGCAGCGCCTGCTGGCGCCGGAACCTGCCGCGCTGTTGCGGCTGCTGCAGCACCCGCCCGCCTGGGTGGACGCGGGCGATGCGCAGCAGCTGCGGGAGGCGGCGGAGGAGTTCTCGGTGGCGCTGCGCGACATGGCGGCGCTGCAGGAGCGCATCAAGCTGCTGCAGGAGGAACTGGTCGCCATGGTGGACGAGCGCACCAGCCGCAGCGTGTTCGTGCTGACGGTCGTCACCGTGCTGGCCTTGCCGATCAACATCCTCGCTGGCCTGTTCGGCATGAACGTCGGCGGCGTGCCGCTGGCGCAGCACCCGCACGGCTTCTGGGTGGTGACGGCGCTGGTCGTCACCTTCACACTGGTGGCGGGCTGGTTTGCCTTCCGCAAGCGCAAGGGCGAAGACTAATCGTTCATCACCGGCGCCAGCGCCTGCCGCAGGCGCTGCACCTGCGCCGGCGTGCACAGCGAAGCCAGCAGCTCGCAAAAGCGCTCGTTGCCCATGCCGCTGACCATGTATTGCCAGCGGTAGGCGGCCAGGAAGCCTTCGCGCAGCCGCTCGGTGTCCTGTGGCGACAAGCGCCGGCCGTTCACGCGCATGAAGTAGCAGGCATCCAGCTGGGCCTGCTGTTGCAGCAGCGCGTCCTGCGCCTGCAGCAGGTCGACGAGGTCGGTCACGCCCTGTTCGCGCTCGGCGGCGGACAGCAGGAAGTCCTCGCGCTGCCATTCCAGTTCGTCCAGCAATGCGTGCTGCATCTCCTCGCGCATGTGGAAGCGGAACACGTCGCGCCACAGCTCGGAGGTCAGCGGGTCCTCGTCGATGCATTGCCGGTAGTGGGCGACGGTGGCCAGCTCGATCAGGCAGGTGAGGGCCAGCACCGACCAGTCGCCGCGCGCGAGCACGGCGCCTGCCACCTCGTTCGAATGCGCGTCGAAGTGGTAGCCCGGGGGCATGCCGGCGGCCATCATGGCCTCCAGACGGCGGAACAGGGCCTGGTGCTTCAACTCCTCGTCCGTCAGCCGCACCAGCGCTTCCATCGCGACCAGGTCGCCCAGCGCGTGGCTGCGGCCGCGGTCCAGCATCATCGCGCCGATGTAGCGCTCCACCAGCGCCAGCATGTTGGCGTAGGTGCGGCCCTGGATCTGGCTGATCAGCACCTTCTCCCAGTCGGTCGTGAAGCCGAAGTGCTCCATGCGCGACAGGCTGTCGGGCAGGAACTTGCGCGAGTAGTCCAGGTGGCGGCCCCGGATCACGTCGTTTTCGATGTCCCACCGCACGTGCTTCGACAGCTCGATGCACTTGGCGTAACGCTGGGTCCGGCTGGCTGAGGGAGAGGCGGTATCCAACATGGTCGGGGCTCCTGGGTGCTGCGGCCACTGGCGGGCCGTTGTGTGCATAGTCGTTCGCGAAGGTGAATGCGTCACGCGCGAGTTGTCACGGCAAGTGCGAAAGCGCACCGGCGGCGGATGACGGATTTCCGGGTGGCGTGCGAAGCGTGATTTGCTTGGCACTTGCGGGCTCCTGGCTGCATTCCGGAGGCGCGAGAAATAGCCGCTATCTGGCCAACGGCCGAGCTTCTGCGCATCTGGTCGTAAGTCCGCCCTGCCAGGCTGACGCTGCACTCCCCTTGCGCTCCAGCCCCCCAGCCTTTATTATCGACCGACCGGTCGGTCGGTTTCTGGAGATCCCATGTACACCCAAGCCATGGACACGCAGGGCAAGGACGGCGATGCGCGCAAGGCCGTGCGTTCCGCCGAGGACCTGCAGATGGAGGAGCGCTTCGAGGCGCGCATCGCCGAGGGCGAGTTCATCGAGCCCAAGGACTGGATGCCGGACCACTACCGCAAGACGCTGGTGCGGCAGATCAGCCAGCATGCGCACAGCGAGATCGTCGGCATGCTGCCCGAGGGCAACTGGATCACGCGCGCGCCCACGCTGAAGCGCAAGGCCATCCTGCTGGCCAAGGTGCAGGACGAGGGCGGGCACGGCCTGTACCTGTATTCGGCGGCCGAGACCCTGGGCACCAGCCGTGACCAGATGCTGGAAGCGCTGCACACCGGCAAGGCCAAGTACAGCTCCATCTTCAACTACCCCACGCTGACCTGGGCCGACGTCGGCGTCATCGGCTGGCTGGTGGACGGCGCGGCCATCATGAACCAGGTGCCCATCTGCCGCTGCAGCTACGGGCCTTATGCGCGCGCGATGATTCGCGTCTGCCGCGAGGAGAGCTTCCACCAGCGCCAGGGCTACGAAAGCCTGCTGACGATGATGGAGAAGGGCACCGGAGCCCAGCGCGCGATGGTGCAGGACGCGGTGAACCGCTGGTGGTGGCCGTCGATCATGATGTTCGGGCCGCCGGACGACCAGTCGCCCAACTCCGCGCAGTCCATGCGCTGGGGCATCAAGCGCGTCTCCAACGACGAGCTGCGGCAGAAGTTCATTGACGCCACCGTCGAACAGGCCAAGGTGCTGGGCGTGTCCTTGCCCGACCCCGAGCTGAAGTGGAACGAGGAGCGCCAGCACTACGACTTCGGCGCCATCGACTGGACCGAGTTCTGGAACGTGATCGGCGGCAACGGCCCATGCAACCGCGAGCGCCTGAACGCGCGCGTGAAGGCATGGGACGACGGGGCCTGGGTGCGCGAAGCCGCGCTGGCCTACGCCCGTAAGCAGACCGAAGGCATCAAGGAGGCCGCATGAGCCCGCAGGGCCGCCCCAAGGGCGAATACCGCAATGCGCAGCATGGAGGTTTCGAATGAGCGACGTGAAACAAGAGTGGCCTCTTTGGGAGGTTTTCGTGCGCAGCAAGAGCGGCCTGGACCACAAGCATTGCGGCAGCCTGCACGCGGCCGACCCGAAGATGGCGATCCAGATGGCGCGCGACGTCTATACGCGCCGCCAGGAAGGCACCAGCGTGTGGGTGGTGCGCAGCGACCAGATCGTCGCCAGCGACCCGGGCGAGAAGGACATGTTCTTCGATCCGGCGGAAGACAAGGTCTACCGCCACCCGACCTTCTACGCGCTGCCCAAGTCCGTGGACCACATGTGATGCAGGCTTCCATCCACGTCTCCCAGGATCCGGCCGTGCAGTACCTGCTGCGCGCCGGCGACAGCGCGCTCGTCCTCGCGCAGCGCCTCGGCGAATGGACCGGCCATGCGCCGGTGCTGGAAGAGGACATCGCGCTGGCCAACATGGCGCTGGACCTGCTGGGGCAGGCGCGCGGCGTGCTCACGCGCGCGGGCCAGCTCGAAGGTGCGGACCACGACGAAGACCAGCTGGCCTTCCTGCGCGAGGAGCGCGACTACCGCAACGTGACCCTGGTGGAGCTGCCGCGCGGCGACTTCGCCTTCACGGTATTGCGCAATGCCGCCATGGCCACCTTCTTCAAGCAGCTGTGGGCGCAGCTGCAGCGCTCCAGCGACGAGGAGGTGGCCGCCATCGCCGGCAAGGCGATCAAGGAAGCGCGCTATCACCAGCAGCATGCGGCCGATTGGGTCGTGCGGCTCGCGCAGGGCACCGAGGAATCGCGGCGTCGCGTCGACGCGGCGCTGGCGGACCTGTGGCGCTTCACCGCGGAGCTGTTCCAGGACGACGCCGTCGACGCGGCGGCCGAAGCTTCGGGCCTCGGCCCGCGCTGGAGCGCGTTGCAGCCGCAGTGGCAGTCCGAGATGACGCAGATCTTCGACGAGGCGGGCCTCACGATGCCGCAGTCCACGTCCTTCCTGTCCACCGGCAAGCGCGGCGTGCACAGCGAGCACATGGGCTTCATCCTCACCGAGATGCAGCACCTGCAGCGCGCCTACCCCGGAGGCGTGTGGTGAGCCGCGAGTCGCGCGCCTGGGAGGTGCTGGGCACCGTGCTGGACCCCGAGGTGCCGGCGCTGTCGGTGTGCGACCTGGGCATCGTGCGCGAGGTCATCGACCATGGCGAGGAACTGGAGGTGGTGCTCACGCCCACCTATTCCGGCTGTCCGGCCACCGAAGCGATCGAGCAGAGCGTGCTGTCCGCGATAGCAGCCGAAGGCCTGGGGCCGGCCCGCGCGACCTTGCGCCGCGCGCCCGCCTGGACGACGGATTGGATCAGCGAGGACGGCAAGGCGAAGCTGAAGGAATACGGCATCGCACCGCCCCACCACGTCATCCCCGCGGAGGCGGGGACCCAGGGCGTCCCGATCAAGATCTTCGGCCGCAAGGCCGAAGCCGTCGACTGTCCGCATTGCGGCAGCAAGCGCACCGAACGCCTCTCCCCCTTCGGCTCCACCGCCTGCAAGTCCCTCTACCGCTGCCTCGCCTGCCGCGAGCCCTTCGAATACTTCAAGCCGATCTGACATGAGCGCCCTGTTCCACAACCTGCGCGTGCGTTCGGTCGAGCCCGATACGCAGGAAGCCGTCATCGTCAGCTTCGAGGTGCCCGAGCACCTGCAGCCGGTTTTCGGCTTCACGCAGGGGCAGTACCTCACCCTGCGCAAGGACATCGACGGCCAGGACCTGCGCCGCTCCTATTCCATCTGCGCCGGCGTCGACGACGGCGAACTGCGCGTGGGCGTGCGCAAGGTGCGCGGCGGCGTCTTCAGCAACTGGATCAACGAATACCTGAAGCCCGGCGACACCCTGAGCGTGATGGCGCCGCAGGGCCGCTTCTTCGTGCCGATCGAGCGCGAGTCGCGACGCCGCTTCCTGGGCATCGCCGGCGGCAGCGGCATCACGCCCATCCTCTCGATCATGAAGACGGTGCTGGCGCGCGAACCGCACAGCCGCTTCACGCTGGTCTACGGCAACCGCAGCCTCAAGAGCACCATGTTCAAGGAGGAGATCGAGGACCTGAAGGACCGCTACATGACGCGGCTGGTGCTGCACCACGTGTTCTCCGACGAGCACACCGAGGCGCCGCTGAACATGGGCCTGGTGAACCGCGAGAAGCTCGGCGAATTCCTGCAGACCGTCGTGCCCGCAGGAAGCATCGACCACGCCTTCGTCTGCGGCCCCTTCCAGATGAACGACGAAGCCGAGGCGGCGCTGCTGGCTGCCGGCGTGCCGGAAGGCCGTATCCACATCGAGCGTTTCGGCATCGCCGCGCCGCAGGCGGCGCAAGTGGGCGCCGTGGTGCACAAGGCGCACGCCGAGGACGCCGAGCGGGCCAAGGTGGTGATCATCCGCGACGGCCTGCAGCGCGAGATCAGCTTCAGCCGCGACCAGCCCAGCATCCTGGACGCCGCCAGCGCCGCCGGCCTGGAGGTTCCCTTCTCCTGCACCAGCGGCGTGTGCGGCACCTGCCGCGCGCGGCTGGTGGAAGGCCAGGTGCGCATGGAGCGCAACTTCGCGCTGGACAAGAAGGAAGTGGCGGCCGGCTTCGTGCTGGCCTGCCAGTCGCACCCCACGACCGAGCGCGTGGTTCTCTCTTTCGACGAGCGATAGGCGCATGGGACGCGGACGTTCATCGACCTACGAAGACCAGCGCGAGATGATCCTCGAGCGCGCGGCGGCGCTGTTCGCCCGCGGCGGCTACCCGGGCACCAGCATGAACCAGGTGGCCGAGGCCTGCGGGCTGAGCAAGGCCACGCTGTACCACTACTACAGGGACAAGTACGCGCTGCTGGTCAGCATCGCCGACGCCCACGTGACGCGCCTGCAGGCGCTGGTGCGCGACGTGCTGGCCGCCCACCTGCCGCCGGAAGACGCCATGCGCGAGCTGATCGCGCGGCTGGTGGAGGAATACGCCCACGCGCAGAACGCACACCGCGTGCTGACCGAGGACGTGAAGTTCCTGGTCGATGACGACCGTGAGCGCATCCTGGACAAGGAACGCGAGGTGGTGCGCGGCTTCGCGCAGGTGGTGACGGGCCTGCGCCCGGACCTGCAGCACGCCGCCATGAGCAAGCCGCTGACCATGCTGCTCTTCGGCATGATCAACTGGATGTTCACGTGGATGAAACCGGATGGGCCGCTGGACTACGAAGCGATGGCGCCGGTCGTGGCCGACTTGTTCCTTGGGGGCATCGGCGCCGTGGAGACGCCCGCGGTGACCGTGCTGGACTCCTGACTTACGCCGCCTCTTCGGCCTCATCCGGCAACTTCAACACGCCGGTATGGAAGTCGAACTCGTACGCCTCGCCGTACCGTCCCCATTCGATGGCGACCTCGAGCGTGTGCACCGCCTTCTCCTGCTCCATGCCTTCCCGCAGCAGGTCGAGCACGCGCTCGCGCGGCATCGTCCCCGAGGGCTCGCTTTCCAGCATGCGCCGGATGCGCGTGGCCAGCGGCACCTGCGCCAGCAATTGCTGGCCGAAGATTTCCTGCCGCAGCACGTGACCCGCTTGGGCATAGCGCTGGCCCAGCGGCGTGAGCGCGATGTCGCCCGCTTCCACCTGCGCCAGGCCCAGCATGGCCAGCGCCTCATAGGTGGGGAACAGTTCCTCGTCGGTCAGCGCGGATTCCTCCGCCAGCTGCGGCAGGTCGGCGTGGCCTTCGAACGGCGCTTCGGCCAGCAGGTCCAGCACGCCCTCGATGCGGGCCACGTCGGTGGCCGGCAGCGCGTAGTCCACCGGCGCCGGCGCGGCCGCGGCGGCCACGGCCACCTGCGGCACGGGACGCGCGGTCATCAGCGCGTACACCTCGTCCACCATCTGCCGCAGGTCCGCGGTATCGGCATCGCGCGGCCGCTCGAGGCTCACCGCATACTGGCAGCGGATGCGCCCCGGGTCGCTGGCCAGGATGACGATGCGGTCGGCCATCATCACGGCTTCCTCGATGTTGTGCGACACGATCAGCATGCCCTTGGTCGGGATGCGCTGGTCGGCCCACAGCTCCAGGATTTCGTCGCGCAGCGTCTCGCCCGTCATCACGTCCAGCGCGGAGAAGGCCTCGTCCATCAGCAGCACGTCGGGGTTGGTGACCAGCGCGCGCGCGATGCCCACGCGCTGGCGCATGCCACCCGAAAGCTCGCGCGGCAGCGCGCCGCCGAAGCCGGCCAGGCCGATCAGTTCCAGCATGGCCTCGGCGCGCTGCGCGCGATCCTCGGGGCCGACGCCCTGCGCTTCCAGCCCCAGTTCCACGTTCTGCTGCACCGTCAGCCACGGGAACAGCGCGAAGGACTGGAACACCATCGAGATGCCGGCGGCCGGCCCGTGGATGGGGTTGCCGCGGTAGCTGGCGCTGCCGCTGTCGGCCGGGATCAGGCCGGCCACGATGCGCAGCAAGGTCGACTTGCCCGAGCCGGATTTCCCGAGCAGCGCGACGATCTCGTTTTCGGCCAGCTTGAAGTCGACGTTGTCCAGCACCTTGCGGGGCCGGCCATCGGCGATGCGGAAGCTCTTGGAGATGCCCTTCAGGTCGACGAGCGTGTTGCGGTTCATGTCGTGTTTCCTAGCGGCTGCGGTCTTCGGCCAGCGTGTACAGCCGGCGCCAGAAGAAGCGGTTCAGCAGCATGACGAAGACGCACATCACGCCGATGCCCAGCGCGATGCGGTGGAAGTCGCCGGCCTCGGTCATCTGCTTGATGTAGCTGCCCAGGCCGTCGGCCACCAGCGAAGTCTTGCCCCAGCTCACGTACTCCGCCACGATGCTGGCGTTCCACGAGCCGCCGCTGGCGGTGATGGCGCCGGTGACGAAGCTGGGGAACACGGCGGGCAGGTACACCCGCTTCCATTTGAGCCAGCCCTTCAGGCCCAGGTTGTCGGCGGCCAGCCGCAGCTCCGTGGGCAACGTGGAGGCACCCGCCACCACGTTGAAGAGGATGTACCACTGCGTGCCGAACACCATCAGCGGGCTGAGCCAGATGTTCGGGTTCAGGTTCCAGGTGACCAGCACATACACCACCAGCGGGAACAGCAGGTTCACCGGGAAGGCGGCCAGGAACTGCGCCACGGCCTGCACGCGCTGCGCATAGCGCGGGCGCAGCCCGATCCACACCGAGACGGGCACCCACACCAGCGAGGCCAGCCCGATCAGCAGCAGCACCCGCACCAGCGTGATGAAGCCCAGCCCCACCACCCGCGCGGCCTCGCCCCAGCCCACGACCGAGTGCACGTACACCACCAGGTAGGTGGCCACGGCAGCCAGGCCCAGCGCCAGCACGACGTCCCACACCCGCTCCCAGTCGATGGTGGACGTGTTGCGGGCCACGGGCGCCGGCGCGACGGGACGGGCGGGAAACCAGCCGAGGGTCGAGCGCAGCGCGGACCAGAAGCGGTCGCTGACGCCGCGCACCACGCTGCTGCGGTGCACCCAGTCCAGCAGCCAGGAGCTTTGCGCCGTCTCGCCCTGCGTCTCCTCGAAGCGGAACTTGTCGGCCCAGGCCAGCAGCGGCCGGAAGAACAGCTGGTCGTACAGCAGGATGCCGGCCAGCATGGCGGCGATGGCCCAGGCGATGGCGTGCCCGTTCTCCTGCTCGATGGCCACCGCGATGTAGCTGCCGATGCCGGGCAGCTTGATGTCCTGCCCGGCCACCGAGATGGCCTCGGCGGCCACCAGGAAGAACCAGCCGCCGGACATCGACATCATCATGTTCCACAGCAGCCCCGGCATGGCGAAGGGCAGCTCCAGCCGCCAGAACCGCTGCCACGACGACAGCCGAAACAGGCGGGCGGCCTCGTTCAGCTCCGGCGGCACCGTCTTGATGGACTGGTACAGGCTGAAGGCCATGTTCCAGGCCTGCGAGGTGAAGATGGCGAAGATGGCCGCGCACTCCACGCCCAGCATGCGGCCGGGAAACAGCGCGATGAAGGGCGCGATGGCGATCGCCTGGAAGCCCAGGATGGGCACCGACTGCAGCACGTCCAGCATGGGCACCAGCACTTTTTCCGCCGCCCGGTACTTGGCCGCCAGCGCGGCGAAGGCGAAGCTGAAGACCAGCGAGCAGGCCAGCGCCGTGAACATGCGCAGCACCGTGCGCAGCAGGTAATAGGGCAGTTCCAGCGGGTCCAGCGAAATGGGCGTGGGCTGGCCCAGGACGAAGGGATGCCCCATTTGCGCGGCGCCGAAGGCCAGTGCGCTCAGCACCAGCAGCACGAAGGGCAGCAGCGCCCAGTCCCAACGGTTGGGGCTGGGCGCGAGCAGCTTGCTGCCGGAGCGGCGGAAAGGAAGGAGGGCGAACATGGAAGGGCGCTAGTTTGCCTGCGAAGCCGAGCGTCAGGGCACGGTCAGGCGAATGGCCCAGCACCGTCATCCCAAGGAATGTTGCGGGTCGCTGGATCGCCACCCAAACTGCAACGGTATACACGGAGTTTGTGACATGGCACGCAGCTATTTCTCCCAGGGTTGCCGCGGCGGCATCGTCATGCGGCTGCAGCAGGGCCTGCAGGCCCAGGGCTTCGCGCCGCCGGTGCTGGTGCAGTTTGCCGACGGCGACTACGGCGGCAAGACGGCCACGGCGGTGCGCGCGCTGCAGCAGGCCAGGGGCCTGGGCGCGAGCGGCGAAGTGGACGAAGCCACCTGGACGGCCGCCGTGGCCGCGCCGCTGCCCACGCTGTTCGAGCGCTGCCTGCAGCTGACCGCGGACTTCGAAGGCCACGGCTTCGGCCTGGCGCAGGGCAACTTCGACGGCGCCGGCATCACCTGGGGCATCATCGGCTTCACCCTGGCCGGCGGCGAGCTGCAGCGGGTGATGGCCGAAATCGACGCACGCGCGCCCGGCAAGGTGGACGAGGCCTTCGGCGCGCTGGCGCCCACATGGCGCGCGGTGCTGGCCCGCTCCGTCGACGAGCAGGTGGCCTGGGCCGACGGCATCAGCCTGGGCGACAGCAAGGCGCGCTTGCCGCCGCCGTGGGTGCAGGTGTTCGCGCGCCTGGGCGCGCTACCCGTCACGCAGCAGGTGCAGATCGACTTTGCGCAGCAGAAGTACTACGCGCCGGCCCTGCAGTCCGCCCAGCGCCTGGGCCTGCAGACCGAGCGCGGCATTGCCCTGTGCTTCGACACCCATGTGCAAAGCGGCGGCGTGCGGCAGCCGGTGCTGGACCTGGCCGCCACCTTGCCGGCCAACCTGACCGAGGGCGATCGCCTGCCGCTGCTGGCCAAGGCCATCGCGCAGGCGGTGAGCCGGCCGAAGTACCGCATCGACGTGCTGTCGCGGCGGATGTGCATCGCGACCGGCGCGGGGAACGTGCATGGCGCAGATTTCAAATTGTCAGCGTGGGGATTGGGACTCTTTCCCGTAACTTGAGATACACGCTTCCCGGCTGATCCTGCCGCCGCATCCTCTCTCTTTTTGCGGGCCCCGGGCCTGCAAGATTTCCAGGCCCGGCCCCTTAACTCCGCCGAGACTTCGCTGACGCCGTCCCGCGGCGCAGGGAGTGAGAAGTGGATAGCAGCCTCGCCTTGAAGGTCACGTCCGACCTGTTCTGGACGGGCCTGCTCGTCTGCCTGCCGGTGCTTGGCCTGACCCTTTTGGTCGGGGTGGCCGTCAGCATCTTGCAGGTCATCACGCAGGTGCAGGAGGCCTCCCTGAGCTTCGTTCCGAAACTCGTGACCGCGGGCATCGCGGTGCTGGCGTTCGGCCCCTGGATGCTGCGCACGCTTTGCGGCTTCACGGTGCAGCTCTGGGCGCGCATCCCGGGGATGTTCTGATGGGCGAGCTGCTGACCCTTCCAGGTGCCGCATGGGTTGCGGGTGTGCTGCTGGTGGCAACGCGCCTCGCGGCCCTGCTGCTCATGACGCCGGTGCTGCATGCCATGCCACTGCCGCCCACCGTGCGCCTGCTGCTGGTCATCGGTGTGTCGGCCGTACTGGCCTTGCCGTTGGGGACGCAGACCGCGGCGGTCGCGGACGTGGCGGCTCTCTTCGACGCCATGCTGCGCGAACTGGCGATCGGCGCCACGCTGGGGCTCGGCGTGCTGATGGCGTTCGCCGGCTTCACGCTGGCGGGGCGGCTGCTGGACGTGCAGGTGGGCTTCGGCATCGCGCAGGTGTTCGATCCGGTCACGCGCAGCCAGGTGCCGGTGCTGACCTCGGCGCTGAGCCTGGCCGGCGTAGTCCTCTTCTTCCTCGCCAACGGCCACCATGCGCTGCTGCGCGGGGTGGCCTGGAGCCTGCAGCGCTTTCCGGTGGGACAGCCCTGGTCGTTGCAGCAGGCGGCCGGCCCGGTGCTGCAGCAGGCCGCCGGCCTGTTCACGCTGGGCTTCGCGCTGGCCGCGCCGGTGGTGCTGAGCCTGTTGCTGATGGAGTTCGCGCTGGGCGTGCTGGCGCGCAACCTGCCGCAGGCGAACATGCTGGTGCTGGGCATTCCCGTCAAGGTCGTCGTCGGCTTGCTGGCGCTGTCGCTGTGGGCCGGCAGCATGGGCGAAGTCAGCTCGCGCATCCACGGCCAGCTGTTGGCCGGCTGGAGCGCGATCTTCGAAGGTGGGCGCTGATGGCGGACCAGGACGTCGATCGCAGCGAAGCCGCCACGCCTTTCAAGCTGAAGAAGGCGCGCGAACGCGGCCAGACGGCGCGCAGCACGGACTGCGTCGCGACCCTCGTGTTCGCGGTTGCGATGGTCTATCTCGCCTGCCGGGGCGGCGCCGCGACGGATACCTTGCTGCACGTTGCCCGCGGAGCCTTGCTGCAAATGGCGTCGCCGGATCCGGACGCTGCGTGGAATGCCGTGGCGTCGCTGGTGCACGATGCAGCCCCCGTCGTCCTGCCCTTCATGCTGCTGCTGATGCTGGCGGCGGCCGCCGGCCACTGGCTGCAGTCGGGCTTCGTGCTCTCGCTGGAGCCGCTGCATGTCGACTTCGAGAGGGTCAGTCCGGCGACGGGCCTGCGGCGCCTGCTGTCCTTGCGCACCTTGTTCGATGGCGCGCGGGCCTGCCTGAAACTGCTCGTTCTGCTGCTGGCCGCGTGGTACGCACTGCGCGCGCTGGCGCCGCAATTCCTGGCGGTGGCGAACCTGCCGCCGGCGGGCTTCCTGCGCTTGCTGCTGGAGGACACCGCGGCCCTGGGCCTGAGGATGGCGCTGGTGCTGGCCCTCATTGCCGCCGCCGATTTCGCCTTCACGCGGCGCGAATTCGGCCAGCGCATGCGCATGAGCCGGCGCGAACTGAAGGACGAATTCAAGGAGCGCGAAGGTGACCCGCGCATCCGCTCCCGCCTGCGCGAACTGCGGCGCGAACTCCTCAAGCGCAGCGCCGCCCTGCGCAATACCGGCACGGCCGACGTCGTGCTGACCAACCCCACGCACTACGCGGTCGCGCTGCGCTACGTGCACGGCGAGATGGAAGCGCCGCGGCTGGTTGCCAAGGGCGCGGGGCAGCTGGCCAGCGCCATGCGCGAGATCGCCTTCCGCCATCACGTCGCCATCGTGCAGAACCCGCCGCTGGCGCGCCGGCTGTTTCGCGAGCTCGCCATCGACGACTACGTGCCGCCAGCTTTCCACGCCGAGGTGGCCCGCATCATCGTCTGGGTGTTCGCCCTGCGTGAGCAGCGGCGGGGAGCGGCGGCATGAAGGCGCTCACCCGCCTGCTGGCCGCCCACAGCGACGCCGTGCTGGTGCTCGCCGTGCTGGGCGTGCTGCTGGTGCTGTTCGTGCCTATTGCCCGTCCGCTGCTGGACTTCCTGATCCTGGCGAACTTCGCGTTCGCACTGCTCATCCTGTTGCTGACGTTCTTCGTGGCGAAGCCGGTCGAGTTCTCCACCTTCCCTTCGGTGCTCCTGGTCGCGACCCTGTTCCGGCTGTCGCTCAACGTCGCCGCGACGCGGCTGATCCTCGCCGACGGCGATGCGGGCCGGGTCATCGCCGCCATCGGCGCCCATGTGGTGGGCGGAAACTATGTCGTGGGCCTTGTGGTGTTTTTCATTCTCATCGTGGTCCAGTACATCGTCGTGACCAACGGCGCCCAGCGTGTCGCCGAGGTCGCGGCCCGCTTCACCCTGGACAGCATGCCGGGCCAGCAAATGAGCATCGATGCCGACCTCAACATGGGTTTCATCGACCAGGCCGAGGCGCAGCGCCGCCGCCGCCAGCTCGAAAAGGAAGCGGGATTCTTCGGCGCCATGGACGGAGCCAGCAAGTTCGTGAAAGGCGATGCCATCGCCGGGATCACGATTCTTTTGATCAACATTGGGGGCGGGTTGGTGATCGGCCTCGTGCAGCACCACATGCCGTGGGCGCAGGCGCTGCAGATGTACACGCTGCTCACCATCGGCGACGGCATCGTCACGCAGGTCCCCGCGCTGGTGATTGCCGTGGGCACCGGAATCCTCGTGACGCGCTCTGCCTCGGATGGCAACCTGAGCCAGGAGGCGCTGCGCCAGGTGACGGCCTTTCCCAAGACGCTGCTGATCGTCGCGGCCGTCCTGGCGGGCTTGCTGTTGCTGCCCGGAATTCCGGTCCTGCCCGGGCTGGCGCTCGTGGCGGCGGCGCTCGGCCTGTCCTGGGTTGCGCGCCGCATGGGGACATCCGGGCCGGCGCCGCAGCCGGCCGCGGAAGCCGCCGCTGTCGAAGACGGCAACGATATCGTCCCGGTGGAGCCCGTGGAGGTGCAGGTCGGCCAGCATTGGGAGGCGCGGGTGCACGACGCAAGCCTCTTCATGGAGCGCATCGCGGCGCTGCGCAAGCAGCATGCGCAGGAGTTCGGCCTGCTGCTGCCGCGCATTCGTTTCCACCGTGGTGCCCGGCTGGCGCCCGACGCGTACGAGATCCACATCGACGGAGCGCTGGTGGCACGTGGCGAAGCCAGCGAGGAACGGCTGCTCGCCATCCACCCGGCCGGCGACCAGCGCAGCGTGGCTGGCACACCCACGCGCGATCCCACCTACGGCTTGCCCGCGCTCTGGATCGAGCTGTCCCAGCGCGAGGCCGCCGCCGCGGCGCGCTACACGCTGGTCGATGCGCCCACGGTCTTCCTCACGCACCTGGCCGAAGTGCTGCGGCGTGAATGCGCGACGCTCCTCACGCGCGGCGAAACCGAGCGCATCCTGGCGCGGGTCCGCCAAAGCCAGCCCGCCCTGGTGGAAGAGCTCGTCCCGGCCCTGCTGTCGACCAGCGACGTCCAGAAGGTGCTCCAGAACCTCCTGCGCGAGAAAGTGTCGATCCGCCACGCCGAGGCCATCCTGGAGACGCTGGTCGATGCCGCGCGCGGGAGCAAGGACCCAGGGGTCCTGACCGATGCCGTGCGCCAGCGGCTCGGGCCCGCCATCTGCCAGGGGCTGGCGGGCGAACGCGCGGCCCTGCACGTGCTCACGCTGGACCCGGCCGTCGAAGGGCGGCTGCTGCAGAACCTGCGGTCCGCGCAGCAGGCCAGTGTGGCCGCGGGAGCATTCACGCTGGAGCCCAAGCTGGTCGAGAAGATCCTGCTGCACCTGATGCAACAGGCCGAGCGGATGATGAAGAGCGACCTGTTGCCGGTGCTGCTGTGCGCGCCCGAGTTGCGCCGGCACCTGCGGGCGCTTTCGGAGCGCGGCTTGCCCCACCTGCGCGTGCTGTCGATGGCGGAAGTGCCGGCGACGCTCGAACTGAAGTCCTACGCCACCGTCGGCGCCTGAGACCGGCATGGACAGCATCCTCGCCCTCAGCCTCGAAGCCATGCAAGCTGGCATGGCTCGCATGGACCGTGCGGGCATGAACCTGGCGAACGCCCAGACGGCCGGCTACAAGCGCGAGGTGATGCTGGCCAACTTCGCGCAGCGCTTGCAGCCGGCGGACGGCGCCGCGGCCCCGGCGGCGACCGCCGTGCATCTCGACCTGCGCCAGGGAACGATGCAGACGACCGGCCAGAGCCTCGACCTCGCGCTCTCCGGGCCGGCCTGGTTCGAGGTTGCCACCGCGCAAGGCAACGCGTACACGCGCATGGGCAATTTCCGGCGCGATGCCCAAGGCCGGCTGGTGACTGCGCAAGGCCAGCCGGTGCTGGGCACTTCCGGCGAGATCACTCTGCCGGACGGCATTCCCGTCATCGATGTGCAGGGCCGCATCTTCGAATCGGTCGCGGGCGCTGGCCAGGCCCGGTTGCGCGGCGAGCCGGTCGCCCAGTTGCGGCTGGTCGCCTTCGAGGACGGTGCCGTCTCGCACCGTCTCGGCGACGGACTGGTGGCCTTCGACGGCTCGCCGCGGCTCGCTGACGGCGAGACCGAAGTCCGGCAGGGCTACCTGGAGAACTCCAACGTGCGCTCGGCCGACGAGATGGTGCAGCTGCTGCAGACCCTGCGCCATTTCGAATCCATGCAGAAGGTGGCGCTTGCGTACGACGAGATGCTGTCCAACGCGCTGCGCAAGCTGGCGGACAACCCATAAGGAAGGAAAGCTGAGATGTTCGATGCCCTCGCCATCGGCGCCACCGGCATGCACGCGCAGCAGGCCACCGTGGACGCAATCGCCAACAACCTCGCCAACGTCCAGACCACCGGCTTCAAGAAAAGCCGCATCGTCTTCTCCGACCTGGTGGCGCCAGCTGCCACACAGCGCGCCGGCGCGCCGCTGGCAGCCTTGCAGGGCGCGGGCGCTGGCGTCGCCTTGCCGACGCCCGTACGCCTGTTCGAGGGCGGGGACCTGAAGAAGACCGACTCGCCCTGGGACATCGCCATCCAGGGCGACGGCTTCCTCGAGCTGGCCATGCCGGATGGCTCGCGCGCCTATACGCGCGGCGGCACGCTGAAGGTGAACGCGGACGGACAGCTCGCCACCGCGGGCGGCATCCCGCTGAAGCCCGGCATCCTGATCCCCGACAACGCCGAGGCGCTGGTGATCTCCGCCACCGGCCGCGTGCAGGTCCGCATCCCCGGGCAGTCCACGCCGGTGGAGGCGGGGCAACTGGAAATGGTGCGCTTCGCCAATCCAGGCGGCCTGCTGGCCCAGGGAGGCAACGTCTACAGGGCGACCGATGCCTCGGGCGAGGCCATCGGCGGCAAGCCGGGCGAGGACGGCGTTGGTACCGTGGCCCAGGGTTCGCTGGAGGGCTCCAACGTCAAGCTGGTGGAGGAGATGGTCAACCTCATGGTGGCGCAGCGCGCCTACGAAGCCAGCGCGAAAGTGGTCCAGGCCTCCGACGAGATGCTGGGCATCGTCAACGGGCTGCGGCGATGAAGGCGCATCTCCCCTGGCTGCTCGTGCTGCTCGCGATGACGGTCCGTGCGGCGCCGCTGGCCACCATCGAACTGCGGCCGCACGTCGAAGTCACACGACCCGTCGTGACCTTGGGCGAGGTCGCAAGGCTCGAATCGAAGGACCTCTCCGTCATGCGTGCCCTCGTCGACCTGCCGCTCGGGCCCGCCCCAGCTGCCGGCCGGACGGCGACGCTGCAGCGCGTGGCCCTGGCCGCATGGATCCGCGTCCGTGCCGGCATTCCGGAAGAGGCGCTGCAGTGGGTGGGGCCCGCCGCAGGCGAGCTGGTTGCTGCGACGCGGCTGCTGCGCGGCGAGGACATCGCGGCAGCTGCGGAGGTCGCGTTGCGCGAATGGCTGCAGGCCCAGGGTGTGCGCGGCGAGTTGCAGCACGACGGCCTGCCGGGCGACCTCGACATGCTCGCGGGCGACGTGGCCTTGCGTCCCCGCTCGCTGCAGCACCTGGGCCTGCGCCCGCGCATGGTCGTGTGGGTGGAGGTCTGGTCGGGTGAGAACTTCGTGCGCGCCGTCCCCGTCCCCTTCCATGTGCAGGCCTGGCGCACGGTTCCGCGGACTGCCGCCGCCTTGCCGGCCGGCGCTCCCTTGCTGGAGGCCGTGCTGGTGAACCAGGACGTAGACGTGGCGGCGGCGACAACGCCGCCCTTGGCGGATGTGCCCGCCGGTTTGCGGGTCCGCCATGCGCTGCGCCCCGGCGAAACGTTGAACGCGGCCAATACCGAAATCCGGCCACTGGTGCAGCGCGGCCAGTGGGCCGCCTTGCGCTCCGGCGCCGGCCTGGTGACGAGCGAAGCCCGCGTCGAAGTGCTGCAGGACGGCCGTCTGGGCGACAGCGTGCGGGTGCGGCAGCCCGGCGCATCCGGCGGCGTCATCGCGCGCGTGACGGGTCCGGGACTCCTGGAGATCGCGAGATGAGAACAAGGAACCGCGCATCTGCTTTCCTGCTTGCGCTCGCCTGCGCGGGTGCGGCCCAGGCGCAAAGCCTCTACCGCGAAGACAGCTGGCGGCCCCTGACCGCGGACAACAAGGCTTTCCGTCCTGGCGATGTGCTGACCGTGCAGGTGTTCGAGAACTCCAGCGCCACCACCAGCGCGGACACCGGGACGCGGCGCAACAACCACATCAGCGGCGCGCTCGCACACGGCAGCAACGTCGCCGCGCAGGCTTCGCTGGCGGTCGGCGGCGATTTTGATGGCGGCGGCCGCACGCAGCGCACGAACCGGCTGCTGACCATCGTGTCTGTGACGGTGCAGGAAGTCCTGCCCGGTGGCCAGTTGCGGATCGCGGGCACACAGTCGGTGACGGTGAACGACGAGGTACAGACCGTCACGCTGGAGGGCGTCGTGCGTCCGGTCGACATCAGCGATGGCAACGTGGTGCAGTCCACGCGCATCGCAGCGGCCCGCATCACCTATCTCGGGGAAGGTGGCGTCAGCGACCGCAGCCGGCGGCCCTGGTGGCGGCAATTGCTGGATTTCGTGGGGTTCTGAGATGCGGGCGCTGCTGCTTCTGGTCCTGCTCGCCGGATGGATCACCGCCGCCGCGCAGGGCACGGCGCTGCGGGTGAAGGACCTCGGCAAGGTGCAGGGCTGGCGCGAGAACGTGCTGGTCGGCACCGGCATCGTCACCGGGCTCGCCGGCACCGGCGATTCACCGGGGAACCGCGCGACGCGCCAGGCGCTGTCGAACGTCCTGGCGCAGTTCAACCTCACCGTGGCACCGGAGCAGGTGAACAGCCGCAACGTGGCGGTGGTGATGGTGAGCGCGGCACTGCCGGCCTTCGCCCGCGAGGGCGATACGCTGGATGTTTCCGTGGCCTCGAGCGGCGATGCGCGCAGCCTCGTCGGCGGCAACCTGCTGCTCACGCCGCTACGCGCGCCGAACGGGCGGGTCTATGCGCTGGCGCAAGGCCCGCTGGCGGTGGGCGGCCACCGCTACGACGCGAATGGCAACGTCGTGCAGAAGAACCACCCGACCGCTGCCGCTATCCCCAACGGCGCGACGGTCGAAGTCGGCATGCCGCCGCCGGAGCCGGGCGTCTTTGCCCACGTCACCTTCGTGCTCGCCGAACCGGACTACACCACGGCCAGCCGCGTGGCAGAAGCGATCAACCGGCAATTGGGCCCGGGCCTGGCGCATGCGCGCGATGCTTCCGGCATCGAGATCGAAGTGCCGTCCGCGCAGCAGGGCGAGCCGGTCGCCTTTCTCGCGCGCCTGGAGAGCGTGGCCGTGGAGCCGGACCGCCGGCCTCGCGTGGTGATCAACGAGCGCACTGGCACCGTCGTCTCCGGCGGTGACGTCCGGCTGTCGCGGGTGGCTATCTCGCATGGCGACCTGAAGATCACCGTCGCCAGCACCAACAGCGTGTCGCAGCCGGCCTTCATCGGACGGACCGGCCCTGGCGTTCGAACGGAGGTGGTGACCAACACCGAGCTGACGGTGGAAGAGCCGACCGGCGTGGGTTTCCTGGCCAGCGGAGGCACGGTCGCCGATCTCGTGCAGTCGCTGGCCCGCATGAAGACCAGCACGCGCGACATCATTTCCATCCTGCGTGCCGTCAAGGCCGCGGGAGCCCTGCACGGCGAACTGGTCGTGCAATGAATCGGATGCAGCAGCCATGACGCCGTCGCTGGAAGCCGTGACCACTGCCACCTTGGCCAAGGCGCTCGACGCTGCGGCCTTGCGGCACCAGGCGGTCAGCGCCAACGTGGCGAACGCCAACACCGAAGGCTGGCAGGCATTGCGCCTGCAGTTCGCGGCGCAGCTGGAGGACGCGCGCGACACGCTGCGCGAGCGCGGCAGCGTGAACCTGCAGCAGGTGCAAGCCCTGCAGCCGCAACTGGAGGCCGACCTGGACGAGGCGGGCGCACCCGTCGCCGTGCAGCTGGACGCGCAGGTGACCGAAATGGCGCGCAACGCGGTGCATTACCAGGCGCTGCTGCAGGGCCTGTCGCGCCATTTCGCGCTGTTGTCGGCTGCGGCCGCCGAGGGAAGGCATTGACATGGACTATGGACGGATCTTTGCGCTCAGTGCTGCGGGCATGCAGTTGGAACGGACGCGGCTCGAGGTCGCCGCGATGAACCTGGCCTACGCCCATAGCCCGCAGCACCCGTCGAACCCCGGCTACCAGCCGCTGCGGGTGGTGTCCCGAGCCGCGTTCGCGGGCTTGGTCGAAACGGGTGAGGTCGCGCCCCCGATCGGCAGTGTCGAGGCCGCGCCCGTCGCCGTGCGCCTCGTGCAGGAGCCGGGTCATCCCCTGGCCGATGAGCAAGGCTTCGTCGCGTATCCGGGTGTGGATCCGGCCACCGAAATGGTGAGCCTGATGACGGCTCTGCGTTCCTACGAGGCAAACGTGGCGGCCCTGAACACGGCGCGCGCGCTGGCGCTGAAGACACTCGAAATAGGGCGGGGAGGCTGAAGTGGAAGCGATCACCGCGCTCGGCCCGCAGGACGAAGTCCCGGGCCTGCCTTCGCCGGCAATGGCTGGCCCTGGCGCGGGCAGCCTGTCCTTCGGCCGCATGGTCAGCGAGGGACTGCAGGCGCTGGACACGCAACTGAAGACCAGCCAGGCCGACCTTCAGCACCTGGCCCTGGGCGAGGCGCAGAACCTGCACGAGGTGATGATCCGGCTGGAAGAAAGCCGCATCGCCCTGCAGCTCGCGCTGCAGGTTCGCAACCGCGTCCTGGAGGCCTACCAGGACGTGATGAAGATGCAGGTCTGAGGAACGGCCATGGACCACTGGTGGCTCGCACTCGGGCGGCGCGCGCAGGCAGGCCTCGTGGCGGGCTTGGTCGCGATCCTGCTGTTCGTCGCTTTCGCCTCCTGGTGGGCGTTGCGGCCGGACCGGGCCGTGCTGTTTTCCGACCTGCGCGAGCAGGACGCGGCCTTGCTGGCGGCGGAACTGGACAAGCTGAAGCTGCCCTACGCGGTGGCGGAGAACGGCAGCACCTTGCTGGTGGAGCGCTCGCAGGTCCACGCCACCCGCATGAAGCTGATGGGCAAGGACCTGCCGCTGCACGGGGCCGTCGGCTTCGAACTGTTCAACAACGGCGACTTCGGCATGACCGAGTTCGCGCAGAAGGTGAACTACCAGCGCGCGCTGCAGGGTGAGCTCACGCGCACCATCCTGACCTTTCCCGAAGTGCAGGATGCGCGCGTGCACCTGGCGCTGCCGGAGCAAGGTCTGTTCAAGCCCGCATCCGCGCGTCCCAAGGCCGCGATCACGCTGGCGCTGCGCTTCGGATCAGGCTTGCGGCCCGAACAGGTGAGCGGCATCCAGCGGCTGGTGGCGGCCGCCGTGCCCGGGCTCTCCGCATCGGAAGTCACTCTCGTCGACCAGCAAGGCCTGGCGCTCAGTCGCGTGACGCAGGAGGGCGAAGAAGGCGGAGCGCGGCTGGACCTGAAGCGCGAAACGGAGAACTACCTCTCGCGCAAGGCCGGCGCCGTGCTGGAGCGCGCCTTCGGTCCGGGGCAGGCGCTCGCCAGCGTGGACGCCACCTTGAACATGGAGCAGGTGCGCGTCACCACCGAAGACGTCATCGCTGCGCCGGACGGACGCGGCGGTCCGGCCGCCGGAGTGCTGGTGCGCGAGCGGGAGTCGTCGCGCGACACCGCGACGCCCGAGCCGCGCGGCATGGATGCGCGCGGCCTGCGCGGGAGCAGCGTGCAGCGGGACGTGGAGTACCAGGCCGGCCGGCGCGTCGAGCAGGTCGTGAGCCAGCCGGGATCGATCCGCCGCTTGCAGGTGGTGGCGGTGCTGCGTGCCGCGCTCGACGCCGCGCAGCAGGAGCAGGTGCGCAAGCTAGTTGCGGCTGCCGTCGGTGCGTCGTTCGAGCGCGGCGACACGGTGGTCGTGCAGTCCTTTGCCGCCATTGCCGCGCCCGGAGCTGCGCCTGCGCCTCCCGTGGAGGTGGTGCCACGCGCCGCGTCTGGTCTGTCCTGGCCGGCCTGGCCGTTCGTCGCGGGCGCGGTGCTGCTTTTGCTCGCGGTTCTGCTGGTGCTGCTGTTGCGCAGGCGCCGGCAAGCCAGCGCTCCCCTCGTGCTGGACGAGCAACAGCGGCGGCTGGCGCTGCAGCGGGTCGAAGCCTGGTTGCAGGAGGCTGCGCCGGTCGAAGCGGTATCCATAGCCGCGGGGAGACGGACACCATGAATGCCACCGCTGGCGCACGCAGGGCCGCCTTGTTGCTCCATGCCATGCAGCCGGCGGACCGGCAATGGGTGCTCGCCGCCCTGCCGGCAGCGCAGGTCGGCGCGTTGCGGGACATGCTGGCCGAACTGGAAGTGCTCGGCATCCCGCCGGATGATGCGCTGCTGCGGCCACTGGCCGAGGCGCCTGGAGCAACGCCAGCCGAGCGGCTTGCACGTCTCTCCGGCAATGAGTGGCAGTCGCTCGCGCGATGCCTGCAGGACGAGGGAGCGGAATTTACCTGTCGCCTGCTGGCGGGCCAGGCCTGGCGCGAAGTCCTGCTCGCACATTGCGACGAAGGCTTCCGCTCTCGCCTGGCCAGCGCGATGCACGCGGCTCCCAGCGCCTTGCTGCACCGGGCGATGTGTGAAGCAGCGCTGCACGCGTTGGCCCGGCGGTCGCCTGTTGGCGCGGGCCGCGGCCGGCGTTGGCGCCTGCCATGGAGGCAAACCCCATGATCCATTCCCCTCCCGAGATCGTCTTGCGCCAGGTTCGGCTGGATGGCACGGCTGCATTGCTGGCGCGCAGCCGGCCGGCCGCAGGCAACGCGCCGCCTGCAGATCCGGTCGCGAGCGCCGCCCGCAGCGGCTACGAAGAGGGCTTGCGCTCCGGTCGGGAGGAAGGGCTGCGACTGGGCTATGAAGATGGGCGGAAGCAAGGCCTGCAAGCTGCCCAAGCGGCGGCGCAGGAGGCCGAACAGATGCGGGAGTCCGAAGTGGCGCAGGCTGAGGAACAGCGTGCGCAGGAACTCCGCAGCCTCTCTTCGGCCTTGCAGCAGGCGCTGCAGGCAATCGCCGCGAAGGCGGAGGACGACATGGTCCTGCTCTGTTTCGAGACCATCACGCGTGTGATCGGCGAGGCTGCGCAGCACCGCGAGAGCGTGCCCACGCAGGTGCGGGCGTTGCTGTCGCAGTGGCTCGGTGCGCCGCCCATCGCCGTGCACCTGCATCCAGGCGACCTCGCCTTGCTGCGCGAGGGGGACGTCGAACCCGGCCTGCCCTGTGTCGCCGATCCGCAAGTGGAGGCCGGAGGGTGCATCGTGCGCGGCACGCAAGGGGCGCTCGATGCCCGGCTCGATCGGGTGCTCGACGCCGTGCGGCAGACCTTGCTGGCGGCGCGCGGCGTGCGCCAGTCCGCGCGATGAACGCGTTCGCCCCCTATTGCGACGCCATGCGCGCCGCGGACTTGCATCCGCGCCTTGGCTGGGTGCGCAGGCTGCAGGGCCTCGCCATCGAGGCAGAGGGGCCCGAGGCGGAAGTCGGGGAGCTGTGCCACATAGCGGCGCGGACGGGTGGCAGCGGCGTGATGGCCGAGGTGGTCGGCTTGCGGGCAGGGCACGTCACCTTGATGCCTTTCGGCAGCCTCGAAGGCATCGCAGCCGGGGCGGAGGTCCATGCACTGGGACAGCGCTCCACCATTGCGGCCGGCAACGCCCTGCTGGGGCGCGTCATCGATGCCTTCGGGCAGCCGCTCGATGGCCACCCCTTGCCCGCACTGCCGGAACATTGCCCGCTGCGGTACCCCGCGCCCAGCCCGTTGGCACGCCCACGCATCACGCGCGTGCTGGAAAGCGGCATCCGCGCGATCGACGCCTTGCTGACGCTGGGCCAGGGGCAGCGGGTGGGCATCTTCGCCGGCAGCGGCGTCGGCAAGAGCACGCTGCTCGGGATGATCGCCCGGCACGTGTGGGCCGACGTCAATGTGGTCGCGCTGGTCGGAGAACGGGGCCGCGAAGTGCGCGAGTTCATCGACAAGCAACTGGGAGCGGCGGGACTGGCGCGCTCGGTGGTCGTCGTCGCGACCGCCGACCAGCCGGCGCTTGCCCGCGTACGCGCGGCGCACGCGGCAGTGGCGCTGGCGGGATGGTTCGCGCAGCGCGGCCAGCAAGTCGTGCTGACCCTGGATTCCATGACGCGGCTGGCCATGGCGCGGCGCGAGATCGGGCTGGCCGCCGGCGAGCCCGCGACGGCGCGCGGCTATACGCCGTCCGTCTTCGCCGAGCTGCCGCAACTGTGCGAGCGCTGCGGCACGCACCCGTCAGGAGGCTCCGTCACCGCCCTGTTCACCGTCCTGGTCGAAGGCGACGACTTCAATGAACCCGTCTCCGACTGCATGCGCGCCATTCTCGACGGTCACGTCGTCCTGACGCGCGAGCTTGCGCAGCAAGGGCTCTATCCCGCCATCGACCTGCTGCGCAGTGTCAGCCGACTTTTTCCGGACTTGGCGGACGCAGCCGAACGGGCGCTGGCCGCCAGCGCCGTGCAGCGGCTCGCGTTGCTGGAGCGGCACCGGCAGATGGTGGAGATCGGTGCCTACCAGCGCGGTGGCAATCCGGCTCTCGACGAGGCGCTGGAGCGCGAGCCCGGGCTGCGCGCCTGGCAGCAGCAGGCGGAGGGCGGCGTGCCGCGTGCGGAGGCCTTGAGCGGCTTGCGCGCGGCGCTGGCGGGGAAAGGCAAGCCATGAGATTCCAGTGGAAGCTGTTCCCGCTGCAGCGCAAGCTCGAATGGGACCTGGACCTTTCGCAGGGCCGGCTGGCCGTCCTGCAACGCGGCGGCGAGGACGCTGCCGCGCTGCTCACGGCGCTGGAGGGGCAGCAGTCGGAACAGGTCATGCATGTCGGCGCCCAGGCTCGCATGCAAGCCGATCCCGGCCTGCGCGCGCAGGCATTGGCCTACCTGTGCGCCATGGAGGCGCGCATCGCGCAGGCTCGAGCGCAGGAGCAGCACTTGCAGCGCGAAATCGCGCAAGCCCGCGCCGAATGCCTGCGCTGCCGGAAGCGCCTGGATGCGATGGAGCGGCTGCGCGGGCAGGCGGCGGTGGCGTATTGGCGGGAAGAGCAACGCATGGAAGCCAAGGAAGCCGATCTCGCCTGGCTCGCCCGGCGCGGCTCGCAGTCGCCGGGAGAGCGCGGGTGAGCGCAGGGATTCCGTTCCTGGTGCGTTCTGCGCGCATGACAGCGATGCCACCGGCACCGAAGGCAGCCGTGGGAAACGGGTGGCAGCAGGAACTGCAGCGCGCGCAGGCCGCCGGCTGGTTCCGGCGCGCGGATGGACTGGCGCAACGCGACGCTTCTCCGTCTGCAATCGCCGTCGCATCCCGGAAAGGTGCGGCCGTCGCGTTCCATGCGAGCCAACCCGCCAGGACACCAGGCGGAACGCAGGGAGGCAGTGAAGCACTTGACGCCGCACACCAGGTGGGTGCATCCGGGAAGCGCACTTGCATTGCACTGCCTTCGTCGAAGGCACCCGATGCCCTGGCCCAGGAGGCGGCCTCATCAATCGACGAAGGGCCTCCAGCGCTTCGAGATACCGCCGGCTCCGTGCGACGAACCGCTGGCGCCGCTCGCGACACGGGAACGGCGCCGTCCCGTCCCGTCATGCCTCTTCGTATCGCCTCACCGTCGCACGGACCGCATGTCCACGTCGAAGGTGATGCAGGCAGCGTCCACGTCTGGCTGGGCATCCCCGGCAGTCACTGCGCGACGACCGAAAGCGCGCGCGCGGCATTGCGGCTCGTAGGCACAGGCCTGCGAATCGCGAGCCTCTCCTGCAACGGCCGCCTCCTCTACCAGGAACGAAAGGAACCATGATGGCGATCAGCTCCGTCGATGGCAGCACGGCTGCCGCAGCTTCCGCGAACAGCATCGGGCTGCAGGACTTCCTGAAGATCCTGCTGACGCAGCTGAACTACCAGGATCCCCTCAAGCCGATGGACAACCAGGCGTTCATGGCGCAGATGGCGCAATTCACTGCGCTGGAACAGACGCAGCGCATGAACGACAAGCTGGACCTGCTGATCGCCAATCAGTCGGCGCTGCAATCGGTCGGCCTGATCGGCCGGCAGGTGGACGTCACCACCAACAGCGGAAATATCACAGGGACGGTCGCCTCCCTGTCACTGCAAGGCGACCAGCCAAAGCTTAGCGTGAGAACCAGTGACGGCAGCCTGCTGGAGGACCTGGGCCTCGCGCAGGTGAGCGCCGTGCGCTGAGGGGGTGCGATGCTCGATTCCATCTACGTCGGCATGACGGGCCTGGCCGGCTATGCCAAGGGCCTGCGTGTCATCGGCAATGACACCGCCAACCTCAACACGCCCGGCTACAAGGGCTCCACGCTGCAATTTGCCGACCTGTTCTACGCGGCTTCGTCTTCATCCGGTGAACAACCGGAGCGGCTCGGTTACGGCTTGCAGACGGGTGGAACGCAACTCGACATGCGCCAGGGCGAACTGCGGCAGACCGGCAATGACTTCGACCTGGCCGTCGATGGCGAAGGCCTCTTCGTGCTGCGCAACGAAGCGGGCGAAACGCGGTACACGCGTGCGGGCCAGTTCGAATTCGACCAGGCCGGCGTGTTCGTCAACCGCCTGGATGGCAGCAAGGTGATGGGCCTGGACGCTGCCGGCCAGCGCACGGGAATCCGCCTGGATGGCCTGCGCAGCATTGACGGCGAGCCGACCAATAGCGCGCGCTTCACCGGCAATCTCTCCAGCACAGTGCCGGATTTCACGGCCAGCGGCGTGAAGGTGTTCGATGCCATCGGCGAGCAGCACGAGCTCACGGTGAAGTTCACGCCCGTCGCGGATAGCGTGGGCGCCTGGAACGTCGACGTGCAGGAAGCCGGCTCCAGCGTAGGCACCGGGCAATTGGTGTTCGTCGACGGCAAGCCGACGGAAGCGAGCGCGAAGCTCTCCTTCAGCTTCCAGCCGGCGGGCCGCTCCGCGCGCCAGCTCACGCTCGATTTCTCCAGCGACGTCACGTCCTTTGCTTCGGGCGACTTGTCCACGCTCGCCATGAGCAGCCAGGATGGCCGGGCGCCCGGCACGCTGAGCAAGGTCAGTTTCGACGACAGTGGAGCGCTGGTGGCAACCTATACGAATGGTGCGACAGCGAAGGGCGCGCGCCTGGAGCTGGCGCGTTTCCGTTCAGCCGATGGCTTGCAACAAGCAGGTGGCAACCAGTTCGCCGCGGCCGAAGGTGCGGAGCCGGAAACCGGCGCTGCCGGCGAGGCAGGGTTCGGGGCCGTGCGCAGCGGCGTTCTGGAGATGTCGAACGTCGATCTCTCGCGCGAGTTCACCGACCTGGTGGTGATGCAGCGTGGCTACCAGGCTTCGTCGCAGGTCATCACGACGGCCAACGACATGCTGCAGGAACTGTTCCGGATGAAGGCCAAGTGATGGTTGCCTGGCTGCCGCCCGACACCGGGCGTGAACTGCGCTGGTGGGACGAACGTCACCTGCAATCGCTCGCGCAGGTGTTGACGGACGCCACCGAGTCCTGGCTGGCAGCATGGACGGCGCAACGCAGCGCGCTGCGGGTGCACTGCCGCCTGCCCGTTGCCGCGGACCTGCAGGAGCAGGCGGCCTATGTGTTCGGCGGCAGCGACGGTGCGGGCGCCTGGCTCGGTTCTCGCAGTGCGGACGAAGCGGTGCTTGCAGGGTTGCTGTTTCCCGGATCCACCCGCACAGGCGCCATGGCACGGGCGGTACTGGAACGGTTTCGCGCCGATGGCCTGCAGCGTCTGGCCACTGTGCTGGGACTGACTTCCCCCGCAAGCTGTGTGGAAGCCCCGCCGGAAGGAGTCGCCGTGCCGGGGTCCGGCGCGGTCACGGCCGAATGGGCGGCGCCGCTGCCGTGGCGGCTGGTCATCGGTGCGGCAGCTGCCGCGCCCTGGCGATCGCGCCCCGGCGCAAGTACCGCGCGCTGCGCGGGCCCGCTGGCCGCGGTCCACGAAGCCTTGTTCCAGCGCGAGTTCGTGCTGCAGGTCGAACTGCAAGGCTGCGAGCTGCAGCTCGGCGCATTGCGCGACCTGCGGCCCGGCGATGTCATCCGCTTGCCGCATCGACTGGAAGCACCGGCGAACGTGCGCCAGGAAGGCCGCACGCTTTTCTCCGCCCACCTGGGCCGCCAAGGCGGCGCCAAGGCCGTCGAACTCGCACCGGCCTGAGCGCGCCGCAGCGGACGAGGGATGCCATGAGCCAGATGATCGAAACCCTTCTGCACGAGAGCACGCCACCGCGGCCGCGGGCGCGCAGCATTGCTTTCGAGGAACTGGTGGCCGGGGCGGTCGATGGTCCGCCGCTGCTCGCCGACACGCATCCCTTGCTCGGCGTCAAGGTGCAGCTGCAGGTGCGCGTGGGTTCGGCCTCCATGACGGTGGGCGAGTTGCTGGCAGCGCGCGAGAACCAGGTGCTGGCCCTGGACCGCGGCGTGGACCAGCCGGTGGACCTCGTACTCGATGGGCGCACCGTGGCGCGCGGCCAATTGGTGGCGGTGGACGATTGCTTCGCCGTACGCATCACCGAGCTGCCGGTTCCGCTGAAGCTGTGACATGGACCCTCGCGCATGCCGTCGCCGGCTCGCCCCGTGGCTCCTCGCCTGCGGCTGGGCGCTGACGGCAAGCGGCCACGCGCAGGAGACGGTCCGGGCCGCGCGAGTGGGAGCAAGCAGCGTCCTGCCCACGACTTTGCCGCTGAGGCGCGGGGCGGCGGACACGCCGGCTGCGCCGCCGTGGCTCGCCGCCTCCAGCGTGCTGCTGCTCGCTGCGGCAGGTGGCGGCCTGCTGGTGATGCGGAGGCAGCGCTGGCCATGGCTTCGCATCGCTCGGCCTGACGGCGGACGCCCTGGCCTGGAGCGCATCTCCAGCCAGGCGCTGACGGCGCAGGCCAGCCTGCACGCCGTCCGCTGGAACGGCGAAGAGCTGCTCGTTGCCTGCACGGCACAGCAGGTGACGCTGCTGGCCCGGCGGCCTGCGAGCAGCGCGGAGGGAGAGAGGGCATGAGCAACGCGGTTCGGCGTGGTGCAGCCATCCTGCTCCTGCTGCTGGCCGCGGGCGCGCAGGCGGCGCCGGCTGGCCCGTCGCTGGTCGGCATGGAAACCTCGCAGACGCTGCGCATCGTGCTTGGCCTCACGGTCCTGGCCGTGCTGCCGGCGCTGCTGGTCTGCGTCACCGCTTTCTTGCGCATCGTGATCGTGCTGGCGATGCTGCGGCACGCCCTGGGCATGCCGGAAACGCCACCCAACACCGTGGTGATCGGCCTGGCCCTGTTCCTCACGCTGTTCACGATGGCGCCGGTGCTGCATCGAGCCAACCAGGAGGCTTTCCAGCCCTTCATGCAAGGCACGCTGCCGATGGAGGCGGCCTATGACAAGGGCGCGGCGCCCCTGCGCGAGTTCATGGTGCGCCAGACACGCGAGCAGGACCTCGCCTTGATGGTGGAACTTTCCAAGGCCGATGTGCCGCAAGGCATGGACGACATCAGCAACGTGCAGCTGGTGCCCGCGTTCATGCTCTCCGAACTGCGGGCTGCATTCCAGATCGGTTTTCTCGTGTTCCTGCCTTTCCTCCTGATCGACCTGGTCGTCTCCAGCGTCCTGATGGCCCTGGGGATGATGATGATGCCGCCGACCACGGTGGCCTTGCCGCTCAAGGTCCTGATGTTCGTGCTGGTGGACGGCTGGAGTCTGGTCCTGAAGGCGCTGGTCGGCAGCTTCCGTTGATGCCATGGACGCGACGCTTGCGGCTCGGGGTCTCCCGCCGGCGCAGATGCCACCGGCGGCCGCGCACGAACTGGCGCTGTGGCGCCGCCTGCGCTCGAGCGGTGACGGCGAGGCGCGTGCGGGGCTGCTCGCCTTGCACATGCCCTACGCCCGGATCGTTGCCGCGACCTACTATGCACGGCGCTACACCGACGAGGTCGAATTCGGCGACTACCTGCAGTACGCCTCGATTGGCCTGCTCGAGGCCCTGGAGCGCTTCGACCCGGATCGCGGCGCGCTGTTCCGCACCTTCGCAGCCCGCCGCATGCATGGCGCCATCCTCAACGGCCTGGAGCGCCTGTCGGAAAAGCAGCAGCAGATCTCGGCGCGGCAGCGCCTGCGGGCCGAGCGCGTGCAGGCCGCCAAGGAGATGGCGCGGGACGCCGGCACCGGCGACAGGCTTTACGCGTACGTTGCGGAGGTCGGCGTGGGGCTGGCGCTCGCCTGGCTGCTGGAAGGGACCGGCCTGGTCCATCCCGGCGAGCGCGCCGAGTCGCTGCCCTTCTACCACCATGCCGAAGTGCGGCAACTGCGCGAAAGCCTGCTGCAGGCCGTGGAAGCGCTGCCCGCGCAGGAGCGCACCGTGATCCGCAGCCACTACCTGCAGGACCTTCCTTTCGAGGAGATCGCCACCATGCTGCAACTCACCAAGGGCCGCATCTCGCAGGTCCACAAGAGCGCGCTGCAACGCTTGCGCGCCTGCCTGGGCGATGGCGCGGCCGTGGCGTTGTGAGAATGCCATGGACGCGAGCACGCATTCTTCCGCCGCCCGCCTGGGCCAGCTGCAGGCCTGGCTCGCCGAGGACCCGGACAACCCGGCACTGCTGGCCGACGCCTGCGACAGCGCCATTGCCGCCGGTGCGCACGAAGAGGCGCAGGCGCATCTCGCCACCGCCAGCCGGCTGCGGCTGGATCCGGCGGCCTGGAGCTTCCGCCAGGCGCGCCTGTGCATCGCACGGCGCGAATTGGAGCGCGCCGCGGAGCTGCTGCAGCAACTCGCGGCCACCGAAGGCGAGCATCCGGTGCTGGCCCATGACTTCGCCTATGTGCGCCTGCTCCAGGGCGATGCCGAGACTTGCCGCAGCTTGCTGGAGCCTTGGCTGACCAGGGACTGCGCTCCCCAGCCGCTGGAAGCGATCCAGGCGCTCTGGCTGCGCGCGATGCATGCATCGGGCTTGGTGGAGGACGCCTGGTCCTGGCTGCAACAGCAGGAGGCGGCGCGGCTGCCGGCAGGCTTGCGCGGCGTGGCCAGCCTGCTGGCCGTCGATGCCGAGGATTTCGCGGCCGCCCGCACGCTGGCCGAAGCGGCGCTCGCCGTGCATCCCATGCACCCGGAAGCGCTGGTGGCGCGGGCCACCGTGGCGCTGGCGGAGCAGCAGGTGGAGTCGGCGCGCGGCTGGCTGGCGCAGGCGCTGCAGGCTAACTCGGATGACGGGCGGACCTGGTCCATGCTGGGCCTCGCCAGCCTGCAGGCGCGCGAGTTCGCGCTGGCCCAGGCGCAGCTGGAAAGGGCGGTGCAGGCCCTCCCGCGGCACATCGGGAGCTGGCATGCGTTGGGCTGGGCGTGCCTGTTGCAGCAGGACTTGCCGGGCGCGCACCAGGCCTTTGCGCAGGCCCTGGCCCTGGACCGCAACTTCGCCGAAAGCCATGGCGCGGTGGGCCTGGTGCTCGCCTTGCGCGGCCACCGCGAGGCCGCGCAAGGGCAGCTCGCGCTGGCCGCCCGCCTGGACCCGCGCAACGTCACCGGCCGCTTCGCGCAGGCGCTGCTGCGTGGCGAGATTGGCGATGCCGCGCGCCTGCAGGCGCTGGCGCATCGGCTGCTCGATCGTCCTGGCTTCTTCGGCGGCAAGCTGCGCGACTCGATGCCGAAGCGCTGATCGCGGGACGGCGGCTACCATGCCGGCATGCAGCCGACCCCGCATGCCCGTCCGCTCTGGACCCGCTTCCTGGTCTTTCTCGGCCCGCTGGTCCTCACCAACGTGTTGCAGGCGCTCGCGGGCACGATCACCACGATCTACCTGGGCCAGTTGCTCGGTGCGCGCGCTCTGGCCGCGGCGGTCAGCTTCTTCCCTCTCTTCATGTGCTGCATCGGCTTCGTCATCGGCCTGGGCGCCGGCGCGTCCATCCTCATCGGCCAGGCCTGGGGCGCGCGCGAGCCGGACAAGGTGCGGCGCGTGGCGGGCACGGTGCTGGTGGGCGCACTGGCGCTGTCCTGCATCGTCGCCGGGGTTGGCGAGCTGGGCATCGCGCCGCTCATGCGCGCGCTGGGCACGCCGGCGGACGTGCTGCCGGATTCGATCGCGTATGCGCGCGTGCTGCTGCTGGCGCTGCCCGCGCTGTTCCTGCACCTGCTGTCGGCGGCGGTGCTGCGCGGGCTGGGCGACTCGGTGACGCCGCTGCGCGCGCTGCTGGTGGCCAGCAGTGTGTGGGTGGCGCTGACGCCGGCCTTCATCCTGGGCTGGCTGGGGCTGCCGCGGCTGGGCGTCACCAGCGCCGCCTGGGCCAGCCTGTGCGGCAACAGCGCCGCTGTGGCGTGGCTAGGGTGGCATTTGCACCGCAAGCAGCACATGGTGGCGTTCGGCGCGCTGCGCCCCTACTTTCATTTCAACGGCCCGCTGCTCAAGACGGTGGCGCGCCTGGGCATCCCCACCGGCCTCTTCTTCATCACCAGTTCGGCGGCGGACGTGGGCATGCTCTCGCTGGTCAACCGCCACGGCTCGCAGGCCACCGCCGCCTGGGGCGCGGTCAACCAGGTGATGGCCTACGTGCAGTTCCCGGCCATGTCCATCGCCATCGCCTCTTCGGTGTTCGCGGCGCAGGCCATCGGCGCGCGCCAGCTGGCGGAGGTGGACCACGTGACGCGCGTGGGCCTGTGGCTGAACCTGCTGCTGACCGGCGGGCTGGCCGTCGTCGCGGCGCTGGCCGCGCCTTTCGCGGTGGCGCTGTTCCTGAAGGACGGCGCCATCATCGCGCTGGCCTCCTCGCTGCTGCACATCACCGTGTGGGGCAGCATCGCCTTCGGCATGGCCAGCGTGTTCACCGCCGTCATGCGCGCGGCCGGCACCGTGCGCGTGCCCACCAGCATCTCGCTGGGCTGCATCGCCTTGCTGCTGTTCCCCTTTGCCTGGTCCCTGGAGAACGCGCTGGGGCTCCAAGGCATCTGGGTCGCGTACCCGCTCACCTACGCATGCGCGCTGGTGCTGCAGACGCTGTACTTCTACGGCGTGTGGAAGCGGCGGCCCATCGCGCGGCTGGTGTAGCGCCGCGGGCGGCTCACTGCTGGTCGGCGTCGCCCTCCGGCTGGGGTTGTTGCTGTGCCGGCTGCGCGGCCTTGCTGCGCAGTTCCCTGAGTTCGAAGGTGCCCTGGTGGCCGGCGCCGTCCTGTTCCCAGCTGCACACTGCCGTGTGCTGCGAGCACGCCAGCACGGTCATCACTGGTCCGTCCGAACCCGCGGTCACCCGGTCACCCTTGCGAATGCTGTCCATTCTTTCATGCTATGTCCGGGTCGCCGGAAACCAAGCTGTGCGGCCTCAATCGCCCGCGCCGGTTTCCGCCGTGCGTGACTCGGCCAGCACATTCTGCAGGTGGTCGAAATCGACGGGCTTGGTCAGGTGGGTGTCGAAGCCGGCCCGGCGCGTGCGCTCGCGGTCCTCCGCCGTGCCCCAGCCGGTCAGCGCCACCAGCCGCATGTGGGACAGGTCGGGCTTGGCGCGCAGCAGGCCCGCCAGTTCGTAGCCCGTCATGTCCGGCAGGCCGATGTCCAGGAAGGCGATGTCGGGGTGGAACTGCTCCACCGCCGCGCGGGCCTGCTGGCCGGAGTTGGCGGTCTGCACTTCGTGGCCGTGCAGTTCCAGCAGCATGGCCAGGCTCTGGGCGGCGTCCTCGTTGTCGTCGACGATCAGTACACGCATGGGGTCCATGGCGGTTTCCTTGTTTCTCCGGTTCGCAGAGCCCTGGCTCAGCTTGTCCGGGGATTAGGCGCCAACTGTGGCGGCCGCCTTGTAGGACTGCAGCACTTCCACCTTCTTCACGCGCCCGCCTGCGCGCGGCGCCTGTGTTCGTCCAGCCATTGCAGGAAGGCCTCGGTATCCGACTTGTCGAACACGGCGTCCGCGCCCAGCCCCAGGCAGTGCGTCTTGATGCCCGGGCTGGCATAGCTGCTGAAGACGGCGATGCGGCCTCGGCCCGGGCACAGCACGCATTCGCTCACCACGCCCAGGCCGGAGCCTTGCTCGAGCACCAGGTCGATCACCGCGATCTCCCAGCCGCCCACGTTGCTGCGCAGCCAGAGGCGCGCTTCGGCCTCGGTGCCCTCGTTGGCGACGATGCGCAGGTCGCCGATGGCGGTGCAGGCGTCCTCGATCAGCGTGCGCATGCTCCACAAGTCTTCGACCAGGAACAGGCGAACGTCCAACGCAAACTCCGGAGCCGGTGGCAGACATTCTGCTTACTTGCTGGCTCTGCAGCCGCCAAGTCGCGCGGGTTACTGACGAACCGCCGGGAAGTTGTCGGGCGAGCAGTGGGCGCGGCCTGCTCAGGCCGCGTGACACGCCGGCTGGCGATACTCGAAGCGCAGGCCGCTGGTGCCAGCGGCCGGCGCCAGCGTGATGCGGCCCGCGTACCGGTGGGCCACGGCCGCAACGATGGCCAGGCCGAGCCCGCTGCCGGTTTCGCTGGCGCCTGGCACGCGGTAGAAGGGCTCGAACGCGCGCGTCAGCTCCGCTGGCGGAATGCCCGGGCCGTCATCGACGACGCTGATGACGGCGTCGCCCGCTTCGACATACACGGACAGCGAGACCCGGCCGCCGGCCGGGCAGTACTTGACGGCGTTGCCGACCACGTTGTGCATCAGCGTCCGCAAATCGAGTTCGCTCGCCTGCAGGCAGGCGTCGCGCTCGCAACGTTCCATGCCGAGGTCCACGCCCTTCGCCTGCGCGGACGGAACCAGTTCGGCGAGCACGTCGCAAGCGATGCCGGCGACGCCGACCGGCGCTGCCGCGGCGGGCAGCGGCGCCTCCACCCGCGCCATCGACAGCAGCTGCTCCAGCAGGTGCTGGATGCGCGCGATCCCCAGCTGCAGTTCGGCCAGCCGCGAACGTGCCTCGTCGTCATCAAGCACCGCTTCGACGTTGGCTGCCTGCAGGCGCAGCGCGGCGACGGGCGAGCGCAGCTCGTGGGCCGCGTTCGCGACGAAACGCTCCTGCCGCGCCAGCGACGAGGTCAGGTCCCCCAGCAGCCGCTTGATGGAGTGCAGGAAGGGCTGCACCTCCGCGGGCACCTCCACCTCGGGCAAGGCCGCCGCGCGCGCGGAGGCATGCGAATCCACGTGGTGCGCCAGCCGGCCCACCGGCTCCAGCGTGCGGCGCACGATCTCGCGCATCAGCAAGGCCAGCACCGGGATCAGCGCCAGCAGCGGGATCAGGGTGCGGATCGCGCTGTGGAAGGCGACCTCGTCGCGCACCTGCGTGCGCTGCGCGACTGCGACCCGCTCGCCCTGGGCCAGCGGCTGCAGCAGCACGCGCCAGCCGCCGCCGTTCCATTCGATCGTGTGGATGCCGTCCGGCAGGCTCGCCAGCGGAGCCGGCGCGGCGCTGCCTGGCCGCAGCGGCACGATCAGCAGGTCGTTGTCCGGTTCGGAGCCCGGCAACTGCGCGGCTTGCGCAGGCAGGTGCATCTGCCCGTTCGCGATCAGCGCGCCCGTCTCGTGCAGCAGGTCGTCCATGATCTCGTTGGCATCGTGCAGCGCCCAGGCGAACGACACGCCGCCGGCGACGGCACAAGCGAGCAGCAGCGTGATCGACAGGCCCAGCGACAGCCGCCACTGCAGCGAGTTGCGCTTCACGGCGCCCTGTCCACCATGTAGCCGACGCCGCGCACCGTGCGGATCACTTCGGCGCCCAGCTTCTTGCGCAGCCCGTACACCAGCACCTCCACGGTGTTGCTCTCGACGTTCTGGTCCCAGCCGTAGATGCGTTCCTCGAGGTCGCCCTTGGACACGATGGCGCCGGGCCGGCGCACCAGGGCCTCGAGCAGCGCGAACTCGCGGGCCGACAGGCGGCTGCGCGCGCCGCGAAACTCGGCCTCGTGCGAAGCCGGGTCGAGCGTGAGCTCGCCGCAGGCCAGCAGCGGCGCGCCGGAGCCGGCCTTCCGGCGGACCACTGCGCGCATGCGGGCGAGCAGCTCCTTCAGTTCGAAGGGCTTGACCAGGTAGTCGTCCGCGCCGAGGTCCAGCACGTCGACGCGCGTGTCCAGCTGGTGGCGCGCCGACAGGACGAGCACCGGCAGGGCCGGGTCGCTGCGACGCAGCGTGCGCAGGATGTCCATGCCGTCGGCCGCGCCCAGGCCCAGGTCCAGCAAGAGCAGGTCGTACTGGTTGTCGCGCAGCGCCGCCGTGCCGTGGGCCGCGTCGCGCACCCAGTCGACGGCGTGCGCCGCGTCCACCAGCGCCTGCGCGGTCGCGCGGCCGATCATGGGGTCGTCTTCGATGAGGAGGATGCGCATGGCGGACTCCGGCTCCGGGCTACTTTAGCGGCCGACCGTGGCGATGGTGTCGCCATCGTGCTCAGCACGAGCCCGCATCAGGCCCGCACGACGCGACGCGCCAGGGCGGCCCAGCAGCGCAGCGCCGCCCCGTAGGCGGGCAGCAGCGGCTGCCGCAGCGTTCGCACGACCAGGGCGCCGGCGAGTGCCACGGGCAGCGCCGCGGCCACGTCGAACGGGAAGTGGACGCCCAGGAACACGCGGCTCCAGCCCACGAGGAGGCCGAGCGCGAACAAGGCGGGGGACCAGCGGGCCAGCCGCTTGCCGAGCAGCGTAGACCAGGCGAGCGCCCAGAACACCGTCGTGTGGTCGCTGGGCAGCCCCGGGTCGGCGCTGTGGGCGAGGAACTGCGACCCGAGGTGCAGCATGAAAGGCCGGGGCTCGGGCCAGGCCAGGGCGACGAGCTGGCCGATGCCGAGCGCGACGAAGGTGGCCAGGGCGGCTTCCAGCAGGCCCAGGCGCTGCGCCTGGCCACCGCGCAGCCACAGCAGCACCATGCCCACGGGCAGCGCCCAGATCAGCCACTGCGCGATGGCGAGCGCGAATGCGATGGCGGAGTGGGGCGTCGCGGCGGACGCATTGATGCTTTCGAAAAGTTGGACGTTGTTCAGGAGCATGGGGTCGGGCGCAGGGAGCGGCTCCGGATGATGCGCGCGCATCCTGAGCCCCAGCTGAGGGCCCTGCGCCAGCTACCAGACCCGTGCCACGCGCACCCAGGCGCCGCCGCCCCCATATCCCACCGAGGCGGTCGTGCGCGGTCCCATCCAGTGCCCGACCAGCATCGCGGAACCTTCACCGATGAGGGCGCCGCCCACCACGTCCTTGGCGAAGTGGTGGTGGGTGTTCACGCGGCTCCAGGCGGTGGCGGTGGCCAGCACGTAGAAGGGCACCGACTCCTGCCAGCCATAGCGCTGGCGGACGAAGCCTGCCGAGGCGAAGACGGCGGAGGTGTGGCCCGAGGGAAAGCCCTCACCCGTGCCGTCCGGCCGCTTGGCGTCGATCACCGGCTTCAGGATCGCAGTGGTGCCTTGGGACAGCACCAGCGTGTAGCCCAGGCCCTTCAGGCCCTCGGTGTCGTCATGCACCAGGGCCAGGATGGCCGCGCCGGCGGGCAAGGCGTACTCCATGGCATCGCCGAAGGGGTCGGGCTTGGCCACGGTCTGCGCCTGGGCGCCGAGCGCGCAGCAGGCGAACAGCGCGCAGGCGGCAGCGGCACGGGCAGGCTTCATGCGGCGGCACTGTAGAGGCGCGGGCGTTAAGAACGCGTAAACGCCGCGCGGCCGCCGTATCATGGCCCGCTGCGCCAGCAACGAGGAGGCGAACCATGCAGACCGCCCAGCAGGCGGCCGGGCCCGCGCCGCAGGTCCTGGTGATCGAGGACAACGCCGACATCCTGGCCAATGTGTACGGCTTCCTCGAGCCGATGGGTTACGCCATCGATTCCGCTCGCACCGGGCCCGCCGGCCTGCGTGCCGCCGCGGCGCAGGCGTACGACGTGATCGTGCTGGACCTGATGCTCCCGGGCCAGGACGGCCTGGAAGTCTGCCGCGAGCTGCGCCAGCGCCTGCGTGTGGCCACGCCGATCCTGATGCTCACTGCGCGCGACACCGAGCGCGACAAGCTGGCCGGCTTCGAGGCCGGCGCCGACGATTACCTGGTCAAGCCCTTCTCGCTGGCCGAACTCGACGCGCGGCTGCGCGCGCTGCACCGGCGGGCGCGCGGCCTGCACGTGGCCTGCGTGCTCGCCACGGCCGGCGTGCAGCTCGATCCCGGCACCTTCCAGGCCAGCCGCGAAGGCGTGCCGCTGCGCCTGACGCCCACCGGGCTGAAGCTGCTGGCGGCGCTGCTGCGCGCGGCGCCGCGCGTGGTGACCCGCGCCGAGCTGGAGCGCGAACTGTGGGGCGACAGCCCGCCGGCCAGCGACGCCTTGCGTACGCACATGCATGCCTTGCGCGCGGCGCTGGACAAGCCCTTCGCCGCGCCGGTGCTGCACACGCTGCCCGGCATCGGCTACTGGCTGGCCGCGGCGGGGGAGGGCGCGCCGCATGCCAGCTGAAGGCATGCTGCGGCGGCGCATCGTGCGCGCCTGCCTGGTGCTGGCCGCCGTGCTGTGCGCCGTCTATGCCGCGGTCATCGTCACCAGCATGATGGTGATCGAGGACCGGCTGCTGAACGACCGGCTGGACGAGGCGGCCGACCAACTGATCACGAACCACCTGCAGGGCTTCCGCGGCGAGGTGCCCGGCGACCCGCGCGTGTACGAGGGCGCGGCCATCCCCCCGCAATGGCGTGATCTGCCAGTGGGCATGCACGAGGTGGACGAGGGCAAGCGCGTGCTGCACGTGCTGGTGCGCGAACGCGCCGGCCGCCGCTTCGCCGTGGTCGATGACGAAAGCGATTTCGAAGAGCTCGAGGCGCTGGTGTGGAGCGCCGTGGCCGCCGCCTTCGTGCTGTGCATGGGGCTGGCCGTGGTGCTGGGGCGCATGACAGCCACGCGCGTGATCCAGCCCGTGGTGGCCCTGGCGGACGCGGTGCGCGAAGGCCGGCTGGCGGACGATGCGCCGGCGCTCGGGGCGGCCGACGAAGTGGGCGTGCTGGCGCGGGCGCTGGCAGCGCACCAGCAGCAGATGCAGCGCTTCCTGGCGCGCGAGCAGCTGTTCACCGGCGACGTCAGCCACGAGCTGCGCACGCCGCTCACCGTCATCCTCGGCGCGGCGGAAGTGCTGCAGGCGCGGCTGGCCGACCGGCCCGATCTGCTGCCAGCCGTGGAGCGGATCCGGCGCACCGCCGTCGAGACGGCCGATCGCGTCGCCGCCTTGCTCCTGCTGTCGCGCGCGCCCGAGGCGCTGGACGCGCCGAGCGTGGAACTGCTGCCGCTGGTGCAGCGCGAGATGGAACGCTGCCGGCCGCTGCTGCAGGGCAAGCCCGTGCAGCTGCAGCTTCAGGTGGAGCACGAGGAGCGCGTGGCGGGGCGGCCGGAGCTGATCGCCATCGCGCTCGGCAACCTGATCCGCAATGCCTGCCAGTTCACCGAACAGGGCCGCGTGCAGGTGACGCTGGAGCGCGGGCGCATCCTGGTCAGCGACTCGGGTCCGGGCGTGCCGGAGGCGATCCGCAGCCAGGTGTTCGAGCGCTTCGTCCGCGCTGACACCAGCGTGCCCGGAACCGGGCTCGGGCTGGCGATCGTGCAGCGCGTGTGCGCGCACCTGGGGTGGTCGATCACGCTGAGCGCATCGGACGTGGGTGGCTGCTGCTTCGAGATCGGGCTGGCCCCGTAAATGGAAGAGAGGGCCGACGGCCCTCTCTTTCGTTCCTTGCGCTTGCGGCGCTCAGTTGCGGTCGCGGCGCGCCTTCTTGGTCGTGCTGGAGCTGGAGCCGGCGCTGTGGTCCGAAGCCATCGCGCTGTTGCTGGAGCCCATCTTGCTGGAGCTCATGTCCGGGTTCGTGCCGCTGGCGTTGCTGCTGGCCGTCGTGCCGCTGCTGGCATTGGCGCCCATGGTGTTCGTGTCGTTCGCGGTCGTGCCGTTGTTCATGGCGGTGCTGCCGGTGGTGGCGGGCGTGTTCGCCGTCGTGGCCGTGCCCGTGGTCGAGCCGTAGTTGTTCGAGGTCTGCGCGAACGCGACGCCGCCCAAGGCCAGCACCGCGGTGGCGGACAGGATGGACACGATGTGCTTGGAGGATTTCATGGGTCTTTCCTTTCCTGGTTTCAACAGGTCGAACATAGGGAAGGAATCCATGGCCGCCAAGTACGCGGACCGGCGCGCCGGGGGTAGGACCGCGCCTCGCACGGCGCCCGTGCCTCAGGTGCGCAATTACAGCTGGCGCAGCTTGAAGCGCTGCAGCTTGCCCGTCTCCGTGCGCGGCAGCGCGGTGACGAACTCGATCTCGCGCGGGTACTTGAACGGTGCGATCGACGCCTTCACGTGGTCCTGCAGCGCCTTGATCATCGCCGCGTCGCCGGCATGGCCCGGCCGCAGCACGCAGTAGGCCTTGACGATCATGCCGCGCTCCTCGTCGAGCTTGCCGATCACGCCGCACTCGGCGACGGCGGGGTGCTTCAGCAGCGCGTCCTCCACCTCCGGGCCGCCCACGTTGTAGCCGGCCGTGATGATCATGTCGTCGGCGCGGGCCTGGTAGAAGAAGTAGCCGTCGTCGTCCTGCAGGAAGGCGTCGCCGGGATAGTTCCAGCCGTCCTTGACGTAGTTGGACTGGCGCGCGTCGTCCAGGTACTTGCAGCCGGTGGGGCCGATCACGGCCAGCTTGCCAACGGTGCCGCGTGGCACTTCGCGGCCGTCGTCGTCCACCACCTTCGCGCTGTAGCCCGGCACGGCCTTGCCGATGGCGCCGCGCCGCACTTCCGCGCCGGCGGAGGAGATGAAGATGTGGAACATCTCGGTGGCGCCGATGCCATCGAGCATCTCGATGCCGGTGGCCTGCTTCCACAGCTGCCGCGTGGCATCGGGCAGGCTCTCGCCGGCGCTGACGCAGGCGCGCAGCTTGCCGATGCCGAGGTCGCGCGCGAAAGGCGCGGCCAGGCGGTAGAAGGTGGGCGCGGTGTAGCAAATGGTGGCGCCGGCTTCCTGGATCGTGCGCACCAGCGACTCCGGCGTGTACGGGCCTTCGGGGAAGTAGACGGAGGCGCCCGCATACATCGGGAACACCAGCATGCCGCCCAGGCCGAAGGTGAAGGCGAGCGGCGGCGTGCCGACGACGACGTCTTCCGGCGTCGCCTGGAGCAGGTGGCGCGGCCAGGCTTCGCAGGCGGCCAGCACGTCGCGGTGCGTGTGCACGGCGGCCTTGGGCTTGCCGGTGGTGCCGGAGGTGAAGGCCATCAGCGCGATGTCTTCCGCTGCGGTGGGGCAAGCTTCGAAGTCGCCTTCCTTCTGCGCCGAGCGCACGGCCAGCGAACCGGGCTCGTTGGGCGCGTTGAAGGGGACCACGGTCTGCAGCACCGGGCGGTCCTGGCGCGCGAGCTCCAGTTCCTCCAGCAGCTTGCTGTCGCACAGGGCCAGCGTGGGCTGGGCCTTGTCGATGATGTCGCCCAGCTCGCGGGCGCGCAGCAGCGGCATGGTGGCCACGGCTACGCCGCCGGCCTTGACCACGGCCAGCCAGGCCAGCGCCATGCCGATGGAGTTGCCGCCGCGCAGCAGCACGCGGTTGCCGGGCACCATGCGGAGGTCCTCCACCAGCACGCGGCAGATGCGGTCCACGCGGTCGCGTACGTCGGCGTAGCTGAGGGTGATGCGGGGCGAGCGCAGCAGCGGGCGCTCACCCCAGCCCTTGTCGGCGGCACGGTCCAGGAGCTCGTGGACGGCGTTCAGCTGCGCGGGGAACTGCAGCTCCGGCCGGTCGAAACGCAGCAGGGGCAGGGCTTCCGGCGCCGGCAGCCGGTCGTGGACGAAGCGGTCGGTCTGCGCGGACGTCATGCAGCGCTCTCCTGGCGGGTGCTGGCGTGGTCCTTGACCTTGCCGAGCAGCTTGTGCAGCGTGCCGATGTCCTTCTCGTTCAGCGAGGAGAAGGCCTCGACGATCCAGTCCTCGTGCTGGCGGGCCATGTCGTTGAACAACTTGCGGCCCTTGGGCGTGAGGCGCACCCGGTAGGCGCGGCGGTCGCCCTCGACGTCGATGCGCTCGACCAGGCCTTCGGTGACCAGCTGGTCGGTGATGCCCGTGACGTTGCCGCCCGTGACCATCATGCGGCGCGACAGCTCGTTCATCTTCAGGCCGGCGGGCGCGCGTTCCAGCTGCGCCATCAGGTCGAAGCGGGGAAGCGTCGTGTCGAAACGCTCGCGCAGGAGAGTGCGTACCTGCTTTTCCACCAGCTGCGTGCACGTCAGCAGCCGCAGCCACAGGCGCAGCGCCTCCGGGTGCTCGCTGTGGGCGCGGGCTTCGAGGTCCATGGAGCCGTCCTTTCGATTCTGTCTAAATAGTTTAGGGTTAAAGCAATCGCGCTGCAACCGGGGCTTCCTGACGGGGCGATCAGCCTCTCGCGGCGCCGTCCTACACCCCCGTCATTGACGCGGCAATTCACGGTCCGCAAGAATGGAGCGATGGAACCGCTTGTCCAGAAGATCGAGGCGCAGATTGCGAAACTGCCGGTCACGTTGGCAGTGACCCTCCCCGGCGGCCGCCGCATCGGCCCGGAAACAGCCGCCGTCCGGCTGGAGTTCCAGGACTGGTCCGGGCTCGCCACCTTGGCGGCCGGCCAGATCGGGACCGTCGGCGAAGACTACGTCGAAAAGCGGCTGAAGCTCGAAGGCCGCATGCGCGACATCATGGCCGCCGCCGCGGAACTGCTGCCGGGCAGCCCGGTGCAGAGCGACACCAGCTGGTGGACGCAGATGTTCCGCCGCGCCAGGTCGCTCGCCCAGCACACGCAGCAGAAGGACGCCGAGCAGATCCGCTTCCACTACGACGTGTCGGACGACTTCTACGCGCTCTGGCTGGACCCGCGGCGCGTCTACTCCTGCGCCTACTACCGCGAGCCGGACTTCTCGCTGGCGCAGGCCCAGGAGGCGAAGCTGGACCACATCTGCCGCAAGCTGATGCTGCGGTCCGGCGAGCGCTTCCTCGATTGCGGCGCCGGCTGGGGCGGGCTGCTGCTGTGGGCGGCGGAGCACTACGGCGTGGACGCGACCGGCATCACGCTGTCGCGCAACCAGCATGCCCACGTGAACCGCCTGATCGAGCAGAAGGGCCTGCAGGGCCGCGTGCGCATGCTGCTGCAGGATTACCGCGACCTGCCCGAGGGCCAGGCCTTCGACAAGATCGCCTCGGTCGGCATGTTCGAGCACGTGGGCCAGGTCAACATGCCCGCCTACTTCGGCAAGCTCTATCGCCTGCTGAAGCCGGGCGGGCTGGTCATGAACCACGGCATCACCGCCGGCGGCCTGGACCCGGGCGGGCTGGGCAGCGGCATGGGCGAGTTCATCGGCAAGTACATCTTCCCCGGCGGCGAGCTGCTGCATCCCAGCCTGGTCCTGCGCGACATGGCCGTGGGCGGGCTGGAGATGGTGGACACCGAGAACCTGCGGCCGCACTACGCGCGGACGCTGTGGGCCTGGTCCGATGCGCTCGAAGCGCAGCTGGATGAAGCGAGGGCGGTGCTGGAGCGCACGCATGGCACCGAGGGCGCGGGCACGGTGCTGCGTGCCTATCGCATGTACCTGGCGGGTTGCGCGATGTGCTTCGAGCGCGGCTGGATCGCGCTGCACCAGATCCTGGCCACCCGGCCTGATGGGGACATGCACAGCGGCACGATCCGGGGCGCACAATCGGCGTACCCCTTCAACCGCGACTACATCTACCGCTGATGCTCTACAAGTTCAAGTCCAAGGCCGCCGGCGACCTGATCATGCTGGAGCCGAACGGCCGCCGCGTGCTCGAGATCGTCGGCAAGGATCCCGGGCCGCAGGGCATCATCCAGGTCACCGAGATGCCCGGCGCCATCCAGAAGCTGGAAGACACGATCACGCGCGAGGAGGCCGAGCAGAAGGCCGCCGTCGAGGAAGCGCGGTCTAAGGGCCAGGTGCCGCCCAGCCTCAGCGCGATCTCGCTGCGCCAGCGGGCCCTGCCCTTCATCGACATGCTCAAGCGCTGCCAGCAGGAAGGCAAGGACATCGTCTGGGGCGACGTCAGCCCGCCCTGACGGTCAGTCCACCTTCGCGCCGGAGGCCTTCACCACCGGCTGCCACTTCTTCAGTTCCGAGTCGATCAGCCGCGCGAACTCCTGCGGCGTGTTGCCGCTGGGAATGGCGCCTTGCGACAGCAGGCGCTCCTTCATCTGCGGCGTGGCGAGCGCCTTCGCCGTTTCCTGCTGCACGCGGTTGACGATGTCCATCGGCGTGCCGGCCGGCGCCAGCAGGCCGAACCAGGAACTCGCTTCGAAGCCCTTCAGGTTGCCGGCCTCCGCCACCGTCGGCACGCCAGGCAGCGCCGCCGAAGGTTGCGCGCTGGTGACGGCCAGCGCCTTCAGCTTGCCGGACTTGATGTGCGGCATGGCCGAAGGCAGGTTGTCGAACATCACGTCCATGTCGCCGGACATCAGGCTGAAGAGCGCCGGGTTGGAGCCGCCGAAGGGAAAGTGCGTCATGTAGACGCCGGCCTGCACCTTGAACAGCTCGCCGGCGAGGTGGATCGAGGTGCCGTTGCCGCTGGAGGCCATGTTCAGCTTGCCCGGGTTGGCCTTGGCGTACTTGATGAAGTCAGCGACGTTGTGGATGCCGCGCGCCTGCGCCTTCTCCGCGTTCACCACCATCACGTTGGGCACGCCGGCCACCAGCGTGATCGGCTGGAAGTCCTTCTGCGGGTCGAAGGGCATCCTGGTGTACAGCCACTTGTTGATCGACTGCGTGCCGACGGTTCCCATCAGCAATGTGTAGCCGTCCGGCTGGGCCTTGGCCACCAGGTCGGCGCCGATGTTGCCCCCGGCGCCCGGCTTGTTGTCGACGATGAAGGACTGGCCGAAGGACTTCGTCAGTTCCTGGGCGACCGCGCGCGCCAGGATGTCGGTGGTGCCGCCGGCAGCGAAGGGCACGACGATGCGCACCGGCTTGGTCGGCCAGTTGCTCTGCGCGGCGGCCGCCAGCGGCAGCGCGCAGGCCAGGGCCAGCAGCCAACGGCGGCGGAAGGGAAGGGCGGAACGGCTCACGGTCTTTGGTCTCCTGGATTCGAATGCGACAAAGCCGCCCGCAGGCGGCCTTGCCCTGTGAGAGCTGCGGGCAGCTTACTCCACGTACACGTTGGCGGCCTTGATCAGCGGACTCCACTTGTTGATCTCGGACAGCACGAACTTCTTGTGCTCCGCGGGTTCGACGCGGTTGTCGTGCACCACGACGGCGCCGAGCGACTCTTCACGCTTGATGAAGTCCGGATCCTTCAGTGCCACCTTCAGGGCTTCGTTGATCTTCTTCTGGATCGCCGGCGGCGTGCCCTTGGGCGCGTACAGGCCGTGCCAGATGGTGACTTCGAAGCCCTTCAGGCCGGACTCCTGCAGCGTGGGCAGGTCCTTCAGCGCCGGCACCGTCAGGCGGTGCGCGGTGGTGACCGCATAGGCCTTCACCTTCTTCGCCTCGATGGCGCCGGTGGTGTTGGTGGTCTGGTCGCACATCAGGTCGATCTGGCCACCCATCAGGTCGGTCATGGCCGGGCCCGTGCCCTTGTACGGGACGGCGGTCATGTCCACGCCGACGGCGTGCTGGAACAGCATGCCGCACAGGTGCGAGGCGGAGCCGATGCCGGCGTTGCCCAGGTTGATCTTGCCCTTGTTCTGCTGCATCCAGGCCGTCAACTCCTTGAAGTTGCCGGCCGGGATGCTTGGCTTGCCGATCACCGTCATGGGCACGTCGTTGATCATGCCCAGGTATTCGAAGTCGCTCTCCACCTTGAACGGGATGTTGCGCACCAGGGTGGGCATGGTGGCCATGCTGATGTGGTGCAGCAGCAAGGTGTAGCCATCAGGCTGGGCCTTGGCGACCTTGTTGGCGCCGATGGAGCCGCCCGCGCCGGCCGCGTTGTCCACGATGATCGTGGTGCCCAGCGGCTTGCGCAGTGCCTCGGCCAGGTCGCGCGCCACCTTGTCGGTGGGGCCGCCGGCGGCGAAGGGCACGATGATGGTGATGGGCTTGCCGTTCGGGAAATCCTGGGCGCCGGCCGTGACGGCGGTGGCGAGCAGGGCGACGGGCAGCAGCGACTTGAGGAGGTTCTTCACGCGGGTTTCCTTGCACGAAAACGAACCGCAGATCATAGGAGCGCTGCCTCGAAGCGGGCCCCCCTGCTTCTACTTAGCACTTACAGTTTGCGTTGGATCAAGTCACCTGTAACTGCGGGCGTCCTCGATCACCTTGCCGTCATTGGGCAGGCTGCCCGGGGCGAGCAACTGCACATCGCCGCGCAGCTTGGTGATGTCGCGGATAGCGTCCGCGATGCGGCCTTCCAGTCCTTGCGGCCTGGAGGAGGCCTCCACTTTCAGCGTCATGCTGTCGTTGGCCATCTCGCCGCTCACCACCAGCCGCGCCTTCACGACTTCCGGAAAGCGGCGCGCGATCTCCGCGACCTGCCCGGGGTGCACGAACATGCCGCGGACCTTGGTGGTCTGGTCGGCGCGCCCGAGCCAGCCGCGGATGCGGGTGTTGGTGCGACCCGTGGGGTCGGTGCCTGGCAGCACGGCGGACAGGTCGCCGGTGCCGAAGCGCACCAGCGGATAAGCCTGGCTGAAGCTGGTGACGACCACTTCGCCGACTTCGCCATCCGGCACCGGCACGCCGGTGCCGGGCCGCACGACCTCCACCAGCACGCCTTCATCGAGCACCAGGCCTTCGCGCGATGCCGTTTCGTAGGCGATGAGGCCGACGTCGGCGGTCGCGTAGCACTGGTAGACGGCGAGCCCGCGTTCGGCAAACCAGTCCCGCAGGCTGGGCGGAAAGGCCTCGCCGCCGACCAGGCCCTTGCGCAGGCTGGTGATGTCGGTGCCTGCCTCGGCTGCCTTCTCCAGCAGGATGCGCAGGAAGCTGGGCGTGCCGGTGTAGGCGTCGGGCCGCAAGTCGGCGATGGCTTGCAGCTGCTGCTCGGTCTGCCCGGTGCCGGCCGGGAACACGGTGCAGCCGACGGCTTGCGCGCCGGACTCGAACATGAAAGCGCCGGGCGTCATGTGGTAGCTGAAGGCGTTGTGCACCAGGTCGCCGCTGCGCAGGCCGGCGGCGAACAGCGCGCGGGCGAGGCGCCAGTAGTCGTGGCTGCCGGCGTCGGGTTCGTAGATCGGCCCGGGCGACGCGTAGACGCGCGTCATGCCGGGACCGCGCGCCACCGTGGAAAAGCCGCCGAAGGGGTCGCTGCGCCGCTGCGCCTTCTGCAGCTCCAGCAGTTCGGGCTTGCGGGTGACGGGCAGCCGCGCCAGCGCCGCGCGCGAGGTGATCTTGCTCGCCTCCACGCCTTCCAGGATGCGGGCGAGGGCCGGAGCGGCCTGCTGCGCGTGCGCAAGCTGCGCCGACAGGGCGGCCAGCAACTGTGCTTCGCGCGCGGCCGGATCGCGCGTTTCGAGGGGGTCGTAGTGCTCGTGGTTCATCATGCCAGCCAGCGCTTGCGGCGCTTGTAGCTCTTGACGTCGCGAAAGCTGCGGCGCTCGCCGCCGCCCACGCCCAGGTAGAACTCCTTGACGTCCTCGTTGCCGGCCAGCTCGGAGGCGGCGCCGTCCATGACGATGCGGCCGCTTTCCAGGATGTAGCCGTAGTCGGAGTACTTCAGGGCCATGTTGGTGTTCTGCTCGGCCAGCAGGAAGGTGGTGCGCTCCCGCGCGTTGAGGTCCTTCACGATGGCGAAGACCTCCTCCACGATCTGCGGTGCCAAGCCCATGGAGGGCTCGTCCAGCAGCACGATGCTCGGGCTCGCCATCAGCGCGCGCCCGATCGCGCACATCTGCTGTTCGCCGCCGGAGGTGTACGCCGCCTGCGAAGTGCGGCGCTGTTTCAGGCGCGGGAAGTAGGTGTAGACCTTCTCCAGGTTGCGCGCCACTTCGGCCTTGTCGCTGCGCGTGTAGCTGCCGGTGAGCAGGTTCTCCTCGATGGTGAGGTGGGCGAAGCAGTGCCGCCCTTCCATCACCTGCACGACTCCGCGCTTCACCAGGTCCGCCGGCGTCAGGCTCTCGATGCGTTCGCCGCGCAGCTCGATGGAGCCCTTGGTGACCGCGCCGCGCTCTCCTTTCAGCAGGTTGGAAATGGCGCGCAAGGTGGTGGTCTTGCCGGCGCCATTGCCCCCGAGCAGCGCCACGATGCCGCCTTCGGGCACTTGCAGGGACACGCCCTTGAGCACGAGGATCACGTGGTTGTAGATGACCTCGATGCCGTTGACGTTCAGGACGGTTTTGCTCATGGACGGTCCCTGCGTGTTCCTCAGGACTGGCAGTCCGCGGGGTCGCGACGTTGCATTTTCTTGTCGGCCAGATACTTCTCCGCGCCGGTCTTCACCATCGGCTTGATGATCTGCTCGTCGGCCTGGTACCAGTCGCTGGAGAAGTTCCACTTGCTGCCGTCCCAGGTGTGGATGCGCGCCCAGGTGGAGCCCATGTGGTCGCTGCAGCTGGTGGAGATCGGCCGCAGCACGCCGGCGAAGCCCAGCTGGTCCAGCCGCTTCTGGTCCAGCGCCAGGTTCTCCAGGCCCCAGCGCACCTGCTCGCCCGTCATCACCTTGCCCTTGCCGAAGCGCTCCTGGGCACGGCGAACGGCTTCGACGCCCAGCATCTGGATGATCACGCCGCGCGTGTACAGCACGGAGCCCACTTCGTCCTTCGGGCCGGTGCCCTGGCCCTTGTCGTGCACGTACTTCAGGATGTCCTGCATCACCTTGGGCTGCTGGCCCGAGGTGTTGAGCGCCAGCGCGTTGTAGCCCTTGGCGCCATCGCCCACGTCCTTCACGTCCGGCTCGGCGCCGGCCCACCACACGCCGTACATCTTGTCGCGCGGGTAGCCGGTGGCCTGCGCTTCCTTCAGCGCGGTGGAGTTCATCACACCCCAGCCCCACAGCAGCACGTAGTCCGGACGCATCTGGCGCACCTGCAGCCAGGCGGCCTTCTGCTCCACGCCGGGCGCGGTGACCGGGATCAGGTCCAGCTTGAAGCCATGCATGGTCGCGCGCTCCTGCAGCAGCGGGATGGGCTCCTTGCCGAAGGGCGAGTCGTGGTAGACGAGGGCGATCTTCTTGCCCTTCAGCTTGTCCCAGCCGCCTTCCTTTTTGGCGATGTGCTGCATGATGATGTCGGCGCCGGTCCAGTAGCTGCCCATGATCGGGAAGTTCCACTTGAAGGCGTTGCCGTCCTGCGAGACGGAGAGGCCGTAGCCCAGCGTGATCAGCGGGATCTTGTCGGTGGGCACCTTCTCGGTCAGTGCGAAGGTGATGCCGGTGGCCTGTGGGTCGAACAGCGTCACGCCCGCGTGGCTCTTCAGGCGCTCGTAGCACTCGACGCCGCGGTCGGTGGCGTAGCCGGTCTCGCATTCCTCGAACGTGAGCTTCACGCCGTTGATGCCGCCGTCGCGCGCATTGATCATCTTCAGGTAGTCCTGCTTGCCGTTGGCCCACGGCGTGCCGTTGGGCGCGTACGGGCCCGTGCGGTAGGACAGCAAGGGGAAGAACTGCTCCTTGGCCTGCGCGAAAGCGCCGGCCGCGGCCGTGCCCAGCAGGGCGGCCAGCAGGATGGAACGCAACTTCATGCTTTGTCTCCTTGTTGAAATCAATGGGGGAAGGGCCACAGCCGCAGCTTCTGCTTGCCGGTGGACCACAGGCGGGCCAGGCCATGCGGCTCCACCACGAGGAACCAGACGATGAGGGCGCCGAAGATCATCGACTCGGCATGCGACACGCCGGCGGTGGAAATCGACAGGCCGACACTCGCCACCAGGGCCGGCAGGAACTGGTTGAGGAAGATCGGCAGCACCACGATGAAGGCCGCGCCGAAGAACGCACCCATGATGGAGCCGAGGCCGCCGATGATCACCATGAACAGCAGCCGGAAGGACAGCTCCACCGAGAAGGCCGCCGGTTCCCAGGCGCCGAGGTAGACGAAGGCCCACAGCGCGCCGGCCACGCCGATGATGAAGGAGCTGACGGCAAACGCCGTGAGCTTGGCGTACATCGGGCGGATGCCGATCACGGCGGCCGCCACGTCCATGTCGCGGATCGCCATCCACTCGCGGCCGATCGCCCCGCGCACCATGTTCTTGGCGGCCAGCGCGAGCACGCACAGGAAGGCCAGGCAGAACCAGTACTTCGCCTGCGCGCTCTCCACCGGCAGGCCGAACACCTGCAGGTTGTTCACCGACACCGAGCCCGAGGACGAGTCGTTGGTGAACCACTTGATGCGCAGGAACATCCAGTCGGAGAAGAACTGCGCGGCCAGCGTGGCCACCGCAAGGTAGAGCCCCTTCACGCGCAGGCTGGGCAGCCCGAACAGGATGCCGAAAGCGGTGGCGCACAGGCCGCCCAGCAGGATGGCCGGCACCAGCGGCATGTTGGGGATGCGCACGAAGAAGTTGTAGGCGCCGTAGGCACCGACGGCCATGAAGGCGCCGGAGCCCAGCGAGATCTGGCCGCAGTAGCCGACCAGCACGTTCACGCCCAGCGCCGCCAGCGCCATGATCAGGAAGGGGATCAGGATGGCGCGGAAGAAATAGTCGCTGGCAAGCGCCGGCACGACGAAGAAGGCGAGGGCGAGCAGCGCCGCGATCGCCCAGCGGTCCTGCACGATGGCAAAGATCTGCTGGTCCGCGCGGTAGGAGGTCTTGAACTGGCCGTTCTCTCTGTAGATCATTTTCAGACCCGATCAATGATCTTTTCGCCGAACAAGCCTTGCGGGCGAACCAGCAAGAACGCAAGCGCCAGCACATAGGCGAACCAGATCTCGATGCCGCCGCCCACCAGCGGCCCGATGTAGACCTCCGACAGCTTCTCGCCCACGCCGATGACCAGCCCGCCGATGATGGCGCCGGGCACCGAGGTGAGGCCGCCGAGGATCACCACCGGCAGGGCGCGCAGAGCGACCGTCGCCAGGGAGAACTGCACGCCCAGCTTGCTGCCCCAGATCATTCCCGCCACCAGCGCCACCACGCCGGCCACGCACCAGACGATGACCCATATGCGATTGAGGGGGATGCCGACCGACTGCGCGGCCTGGTGGTCGTCGGCCACAGCGCGCAACGCGCGGCCGGTCGCCGTCTTCTGGAAGAACAGCGATAGCAGGGCGACCAGCACGGCGGAGATCAGCGCCGCGATCAGGTCTTCCTGGTTGACCAGGATGCCGCCTTCGAACACCTTGTCGAAGGCGATCACCGGGTCCTTGGGCATGCCGATGTCGATCTTGTAGATGCTGTTGCCGAACAGCGTCTGGCCCAGTCCTTCGAGGAAGTAGGCGATGCCCAGCGTGGCCATCAGCAGGGTGGCGCCTTCCTGGTTCACCAGCTGGCGCAGCACCAGGAACTCGATGGCCCAGGCGACCGCGAACATGATGAGGCCGGCGACGAGGAAGGCGGCGACGTTGGCGAACACGGGGTTCGCGATACCGGTCCACTGCGGGATCCACTGCGCGAAGCGCGCCATGGCCAGCGCGGCGAACAGCACCATCGCGCCCTGCGCGAAGTTGAACACGCCGCTCGCCTTGAAGATCAGCACGAAGCCGAGCGCCACCAGCGAATAGAGCATGCCGGCCATCAGGCCGCCGAGGAGGGTTTCGAGGAAGAAGCCCATGTCAGTGGCTGGTCCCGAGGTAGGCCCGGATCACCTCCGGGTTGGCGCGCACTTCGCCCGGCGTGCCGTCGCCGATCTTCTTGCCGTAGTCCAGCACCACCACGCGGTCGGAGATGTCCATCACCACGCCCATGTCGTGCTCGATCAGGACCACGGTGGTGCCGAACTCGTCGTTCACGTCCAGGATGAAGCGGCACATGTCCTGCTTCTCCTCGAGGTTCATGCCCGCCATCGGTTCGTCCAGCAGCAGCACCTGCGGCTCCATCGCCAGGGCCCGGCCCAGGTCCACGCGCTTCTGCAGGCCGTAGGGCAACTGGCCCACCGGCACCTTGCGCCAGGCCTGGATCTCCAGGAAGTCGATGATCCGCTCCACGTATTCGCGGTGCCGGATCTCCTCGCGCTCGGCCGGGCCGATGCGCAGCGCCTGCAGGAGCAGGTTGGTCTTGATCCGCAGGTTGCGCCCGGTCATGATGTTGTCCAGGACGCTCATGCCCTTGAACAGCGCCAGGTTCTGGAAGGTGCGGGCGACGCCCATCTCCGCGACCTGCCGGCTTTTCATGTGCTTGAAGCTGCGGCCGCGGAAGGCGATGGTCCCCTGCTGCGGCTGGTACACGCCGTTGATGCAATTGAGCATCGAGCTCTTGCCGGCGCCGTTGGGGCCGATGATGGCGCGGATCTCGTGCTCGCGCACGTCGAAGGAGATGTCGGTGAGCGCCTTCACGCCGCCGAAGGCAAGCGAGATGTTGCGCACGTCCAGGATCACGTCGCCGAGCACGCGTTCGGACGCGGGCGTGGAAGTGGCGATGCCGCCGAGGGCCGGGTCTCTCATGTTCACGCCGCCGCCCGCACCGGCGCGAAGGTGCGGGCTTCCAGGATCTTCAGGGTCGCGCTCACGCTGCCCGTGCGCCCGTCCTCGAACTTGACCTGGGTCGCGATGTACTGCTCCGTCTTGCCGCCATACAGCGCGTCGACCAGCACCTGGTACTTGTCGGCGATGAAACCGCGGCGGACCTTGTTGGTACGCGTGAGCTCGCCGTCGTCGGCGTCCAGCTCCTTGTGCAGCACCAGGAAGCGGTGCACCTGGCTGCCGGCCAGTTTCTCGTCGGCGGCGAGGTCGGCGTTGACCTTTTCGATGCAGTCCTGCACCAGCGCATACACCTCCGGCTTCTGCGCGAGGTCCGTGTAGCCGGCATAGGGCAGGTTGCGCCGCTCGGCCCAGTTGCCCACCGCATCGAAGTCGATGTTGACCATCGCGCAGACCTGGCCGCGACCGTCGCCAAAAGCCACCGCTTCCTTGATGTGCGGGAAGAACTTGAGCTTGTTCTCGATGTACTTGGGCGCGAACAGCGAGCCGTCCGCGAGGCGGCCGACATCCTTGGCGCGGTCGATGATCTTCAGGTGGCCGCGCGCGTCCAGGAAGCCGGCGTCGCCGGTGTGGAACCAGCCGTCCGCCGTCCGCGCTTCTTCGGTGGCCTGCGGGTTCTTGTAGTACTCCTTCAGCAGGCCGGGCGAGCGCACCAGGATCTCGCCGTTGTCGGCCAGCCGGATCTCCACGTCGCGGCAGGGCAGGCCCACGGTGTCGGGCAGCACCTGGTGGTCCGGCTGCATGCAGACGAAGACCGCGGTCTCGGTGGAGCCATACAGCTGCTTCAGGTTGACGCCGATCGCGCGGTAGAAGGTGAACAGGTCGGGCCCGATCGCCTCGCCCGCGGTATAGGCCACGCGCACCCGCGAGAAGCCCAGGTTGGTGCGCAGCGGCCCGTACACCAGCAGGTTGCCGATGGCGTAACGCAGGCGGTCCCAGGCGCCGACCGGGCGGCCATCGCGCAGTGCCGGGCCGACGCGGCGCGCCAGCGCCATGCAGGCGTGGAACATGCGGCGCTTCAGCGCGCCGGCGTCCTCCATGCGGATCATCACGCTGGTGAGCAGCGCCTCGAACACGCGCGGCGGCGCGAAGTAGTAGGTGGGCCCGATCTCCTTCAGGTCGATCATCACCGTGGCGGCCGACTCGGGGCAATTCACCACGTAGCCGCACGCCAGCCACTGCGCATAGCTGAAGATGTTCTGGCCGATCCAGGCCGGCGGCATGTAGGCCAGCACTTCCTCGCGCTCGGTGAGGTGGTCGAACTCGGCCCCGGCCCGCGCGCGATCGAGCAGGCTGCGGTGGGTGTGCACCACGCCCTTGGGCTGGCCGGTGGTGCCGGAGGTGAAGAACATCGCGGCCACGTCATCGGGCTGCGCTTGCTCCACTTCGGCGCGGAAGAAGCCAGGCTGCGCTTGCATGAAGGCCGCGCCTTCGGCCGCCAATGCGCCGAGCGAAGCCAGCCCGGGCTCGGCGTAGTTGCGCAGCCCGCGCGGATCGTCGAACCAGATGCGTTCCAGCTGCGCGCATTGCGGGCGGATCTCCAGCAGCTTGTCCACCTGCTCCTGGTCTTCCGCGAGCGCGAAGCGCACTTCGGCGTTGTTGATCGGGAAGACGCATTCGGCGGCCACCGCGTCCTGGTACAGCGGCACGGGAACAGCGCCCAGCGCCTGCGCCGCGAGCATCGTCGCGTACAGGCGCGGCCGGTTGGTGCCGATCACGATCATGTGCTCGCCACGCGCGAGGCCTGCCGCGTGCAGGCCGCAGGCCAGCTGCTCCACCAGCAGCGCCAGCCGCGACCAGCTGGTGGCCTGCCAGATGCCGTACTCCTTCTCGCGCATGGCGCTGGCCTGCGGCCGCTGCGCGGCGTGCTGCAGGAGCTGGCGGGGGAAGGTCGTCTCCATGGGGCGCAATGTAGGCGGGGCTTTTGACGCCGATCTGTCTTTGCAACGACATTCCTAGGGATACTCCTAGTAGGGCGAGCCCGAACGACAATCACCCATCCGATGTCCGAACTGACCCTGCACCAGCGCCGCCGCGCCCCGACCGATGCGGAACTGGCCCTGATCCCCTGGCTGGCCGTGCTGCAACCGGCCGAACGCGCGCGTGCCGTGCCGCACATCAAGGTCGGTGACGCGCTCCCGGGCGATCTCGTGTGCCGCGTCGGCCGGCCGGTCACCTACTGGTTCGGCGTCATCGAAGGCCTGCTCAAGATGAGCAACGAGAACGCGCAGGGCCAGACCATCACCTTCAGCGGCCTGCCGCCGGGCGGCTGGTTCGGCGAAGGCACCGTGCTGAAAGGCGAGAGCTATCGCTACAACGTGCAGGCCCTGCGCCGCAGCGTGGTGGGTGGCCTGCCGGCGGACACCTTCCACTGGCTGCTCGATCACTCGATCGGCTTCAACCGCTTCGTCATGAACCAGCTCAATGAGCGCCTCGCGCAGTTCATCGCCGCGCGCGAGATCGACCGCATGAGCAACCCGGACCTGCGGGTCGCGCGCAACCTCGCCGCGCTGTTCAACCCCGCCCTGTTTCCCGGCGTCGGCGAGATGCTGCGCATCACGCAGCAGGAGCTGGCCTACCTGGTCGGCTTGTCGCGCCAACGCGTGAACGAGGCGCTGTCCGCGCTGCAGGGACAGGGCATCATCCGCGTCGAATACGGCGGCCTGCGCATCCTCGACCTGCAGGCGCTTCGCACCAGCCTCATCCCGAACCGAGCCCATGCCTGACCCGCAATCCGACAACAACAACGCCGCCACCACCCGCCTGAACAAGCGCATGGCCGAACTGGGCCTGTGCTCGCGCCGCGAGGCGGACGACTGGATCGCCAAGGGCTGGGTCAAGGTCGATGGCCAGGTGGCCACCATGGGCCTGCAGGTCGGCCCGCGCTCGCGCATCGAGGTGGATCCGAAGGCGCGCGGCCAGCAGCGCGAGCAGGTCACCGTGCTGCTGCACAAGCCCATGGGCTACGTCAGCGGCCAGGCGGAAGACGGCTACGAGCCGGCCGTGGTGCTGGTGCAGGCGCGCAATCGCTGGCAGGGCGACCGCGCGGCGCACAAGTTCAACCCGGGCCAGCTGAGAGGCCTGGCGCCGGCGGGGCGGCTGGACATCGACTCCACGGGCCTGCTGGTGCTGACACAGGATGGCCGCGTGGCCCGCCAGCTGATCGGCGAGGACTCGAACATCGAGAAGGAATACCTCGTGCGGGTGGCCTTCGGCGCGGTCGCCACCGACGTGCAGCGGGTTTTTCCGCCGGTACAGCTGGTTCGCCTGCGCCATGGCCTCAGCCTCGATGGCGTCAAGCTGAAGCCGGCCAAGGTCGACTGGCAGAACCCGGAGCAGCTGCGCTTCGTCCTCACCGAGGGGCGCAAGCGCCAGATCCGCCGCATGTGCGAAGCAGTGGGGCTGAAAGTGCTGGGCCTGAAGCGGGTCCGGATCGGCAGGGTGGCGCTCGGCCAACTACCCGTAGGACAGTGGCGTTACCTGGATGCAACAGAAGGTTTCTAGAAACCAGGGAAATCCCGGGATTAATTGCAATCCTTGTCCGAAGCTGACGACCTAGGCCAGGCCCGTAGGGGTTCTTAGGAATAATCCCTAAGAACTCTACTATGGAGTAACTGGATGAATCTGCTTCTCAAGTTGGCCCTGCTGGCCGCCGCGTCGGGCGCGATGGTGGGCACTTACGCTGCCACAGCGACCCAGACCTTCGGCGTCAAGCTGGTCGTGCAGGAGAGCTGCTCGATCGGCACCACGCCGACCGACGTCGACTTCGGCACCCACACCCGCCAGACCACGGCCGTGAACACCGACGCCGCCGGTTCGCTGAGCATCAACTGCAGCTCCGGCACGCCGTACACCATCGCGCTCAACGGCGGCCTGAACGCCACGGCCTCGACCCGCCAGATGCTGTCCGGCGCCAACGTCGCGGCGTACGTGCTGTACCAGGACTCCGCCCGCGCCACGCCCTGGGGCAATGGCACCACCTTCGGCACGACCGTCTCCGGCACCGGAACCGGCGCCGCAGTGGCCACCCCGGTCTATGGCCGCCTGACCAGCCTGAATTTCCCGGCCGGTACCTATTCCGACACGGTCACGGCGACCGTCACTTACTAACGACTCGTTGGAGGGACTCATGCGTCAATTCTTCAAGGCGGCCCTGGTTGCCGCAGCCATCTCCGGCGTCTCCGGCGCCTACGCGCTCACGGACACCAACAACCTGCAGGTCTCGCTGACCATCACCGCCGCTTGCGACGTCACGACGACGGCGCCCAGCTCGGTGGCCTTCGGCAGCCACGCCCAGACCGCATCGACCCCGGTGGACAACACCGGCGCCGTCACGGTGACCTGCCAGGGTTCCACGCCCTACAACGTCCTGCTGGGCCAGGGCGGCAACTACTCCAGCGGCCGCCGCCTGGTCGCCAGCGGCAACTACGTGCCCTACGAGCTGTATCGCGACAGCAGCCACACCCAGGTGTGGGGCCAGACCATCGGCACCGACACGCAGACCGGCACCGGCACCAACACCTTCACGGTCTACGGCCGCGTGCCCAGCCTCTCCTTCCCCGCCGGCAACTACACCGATACGGTGCTGGTCACCGTCGACTACTGATCGCCAGGCGCTTGCCTTCCTCGCCGGCCGCCTCGTGCGGCCGGTTCACCTTGCGGCCATCGTTCCCGTGAATATTCCTACCACCCTCTCCCGTCTGGCCCGCTGCGGGCTGCTGTCCCTGGCAGCCCTGCTCGCGGGCGGTCCGGCTGCGTTCGCGGCCGACCTGCAGGTCTCGCCGATTTCGCTGCAGTTCCAGGCCCGGGAGCAGGGCCAACCCTTCTGGCTGAGCAACAGCGGCACCCAGCCGCTGCGCGCGCAGATCCGCGTGCAGCGCTGGTCGCAGGCCGAAGGCGTGGACAAGCTGGAGCCGGCCAACGACCTGGTCGCCAGCCCGCCCACGGTGGAAGTGCAGCCCGGCCAGCGCCAGTTGATCCGCATCGTCCGGCCGCAGACGCAACCGGCGCCGGTGGAGCGCGCCTATCGACTGATCGTCGACGAACTGCCGCCCAGCACCGCTCCGCAGGCAGGCGCGAGCGGGGCACCTGCCGGCCTGCAGTTCCTGCTGCGCTATTCGGTGCCGGTGTTCATCGCGCCGGATGTGGCCGCCGCCGGCGCGCCGGCCAATGCCGCATCGGCTGCCGCACCGGGCAGTGGCGACGCGCTGACCGCGCAGTGGAAGCCCGCCGCGCCGCAGGTGCTGGAGGTTGCCAACGCCGGCAAGGCGCGCGTGCGCATCAGCCGGCTGATCTACGAAAACGCGAAGGGCGAGCAGACCGAGCTCGTGCCCGGCCTGATGGGCTACGTACTGGCGGGCCAGCGCATGCAGTTCCAGCTGCCGCCGGCGGCGACCAGGCTGGCGCCCGGTGGCGTGTTCAAAGCCCGCTTCAATGACAACCTGCAAGAGCAGGTGCTGCGCCTCGCGGCTCCGACTTCCTGAAGCCGCCGCGGCCTTCGGGCTGGGCCTCGTTCTCCTGCTGTCCTGGGCGCCACCGGTGGCGGCCCAGGCCGTGTCCGCGGCCGCCGCGGCGCCGGACCGGGAGGAGCTGTACCTGGCCGTCACGGTCAATGGCGAGGCGCTGCCGCAACTCGCCCGCTTCCTGGTCGGGCCGGGCGATGCGCTCGCCGCCAGCGCCGCGACGCTGCGCGAGATCGGCTTGCGCTGGCCAGGCAGCGAAACGGCCAGCGGCCTGGTCGAACTGGCGCAGCTCTCGGGGCTGAAGGCCACCTATGACCCGCGCAACCAGATGATCAACCTGGTCGCGCCCGTGGCCATGCTGGACCGCGTGCCCCTGCGGCTGGTGTCGGGGCTGGGCGCGGCGCAGCCGGCCGAGGCTTCGCCGGCCGAACCCGGGCTGCTGTTCAACTACGACCTGTTCGCGCAGGACAGCCACGACACGTCGGCCCTCAGCGGCTGGAACGAGCTGCGCATGTTCGGCGTGGGGCCGGGCGTCTGGAGCACGTCGATGAACAGCGGGGTGACGCACGACCTGCTCGGCTCCCACCACTCCAGCGTGCGGCTGGACACCTCGTGGCAGATGAACTGGCCGCAGCAGGCGCTGTCGCTCACGCTGGGCGACACCTACTCCGGCGCCTTGACGTCGTCGCGCGCGGTGCGCGTGGGTGGCCTGCGGTTCGGCAGCAACTTCGGGCTGCAGCCTTACCAGGTGACCGCCCCGCTCAATACCTTCGTGGGCGAGGCCACGCTGCCGTCGACGGTGGACCTGTACATCAATGGCCTGCGCCAGTCCACGCAGCGCGTGTCGCCGGGCCAGTTCCTGATCGACAGCCTGCCTTCGCTCAATGGCGCGGGCCGCGCCGAGCTGGTCATCACCGACATCAACGGCCAGCGCCGCGCCGTCAACTTCGATTTCTACGGCGCGCCCAGCCTGCTGCGCGAGGGGCTCTGGGACTGGTCGGCCACCACCGGTTTCGTACGCCAGGACTATGGGCAGCGCTCGTTCTCCTACGACCACGCGCTGGTGGCCAGCGGGACTGCGCGCTACGGCCTGTCGGATCGCAGCACGCTGGAGGCGCAGGCCCAGGCCGGTGGCGGCGTGGCGCTGGCCGGCGGCGGCGGCGCCTGGCGCCTGGGCGAACGGGCCGGCGTGGTCAGCGCTTCGGTGGCGGCGAGCCATAGCGGGGCGGGCACCGGCCGGCAGGCCGTCGCGGGCTACCAGTGGACGGCCCAGCCTTACAGCGTCTCCATCAACAGCCAGCGCCGCAGCGCGGGCTGGCGCGACATTGCCAGCCGCTTCGAGACGCGCCATGCCCTGGACCAGGATTCGGTCTACGCCGGCTATTCGTCCTTCCTGGGGCAGCTGGGCGTGATCTATGTGCGCCAGAGCTACGACAGCGGGGACTCGCAGCGCTTCCTCACCCTGAGCTGGTCGCGCCAGATCGGCGACGCCACGCTGAGCCTGAACGTGGTGAAGGACCTGGCGAGCAACAGCGACTACCAGGCCCAGCTGGCGCTCTACGTGCCGCTGGACCAGCGGCGCAGCGTGTCCGTCACCGCCGCGCGGCAGGGCGATCGGACCAACCTGGCCGTCGATGCGAGCCAGAGCGTGGACAGCAGCGCCGGCGGCTGGGGCTGGCGCCTGCAGGCCGCCGCCGGCAGCGGCCCGGCGCGCTCGCAGGCCGAGGTCACGCAGATGGGCAGCCTGGGGCAGTGGCGCGCCGGCGTTTCCGGCGGCAGCAGCGAAGCGACCACCGGCTACGCCGGCGCGAGCGGCTCGGCGGTCTGGATGGGCGGCGGCCTCAAGCCGATGCGACAGGTGGACGATGCCTTCGCCCTGGTCTCCACCAGCGGTGTGCCGGACGTCCCGGTGCGGCTGGAGAACCGGGTGGTGGGCCAGACGGACAGCCATGGCCTGCTGCTGATCCCCCAGCTCAACGCCTACCAGCGCAACAAGGTCGCCATCGATACGCTGGACTTGCCGGCGGACATGCGCGTGGAGAGCACCACGGCCGACGCCGTGCCGGAAAGCCACAGCGGCACGCTGGTGGCATTCAAGCTGCGCCGCATTGCCGCGGTGCAACTCACGCTGCGCGACGAGGCCGGCACGCCGCTGCCCGTGGGCAGCAACGTCACCCTGGAGCCGGCCGCCGGCGCGGCGCCGGCGGCCACCACATCCGTGGGCTACGATGGCCTGGTCTACCTGGAGGACCCGCCCGCAGGCACGGTGCTGCGGGTGGAGCGCGAAGGCGGCGGTACCTGCGCCGCGGCGCTGCCGCCCATCCCGGGGACCGGCTGGATCGACCTGGGCCCCCTCACCTGCCGCTGATGAAGGAATCGAACATGCACTCGCCGGCCTTCCTGGGCGCCTGGCCGCGCCGCTGGCTGCGGTTGTGGCTGCTGGCCTTGCTCTTCGCCGCCGCTGGGCCGGCAGCGGCCCAGAACTGCTGGAGCAGCGGGTCGGCCAGCATAGCCTTCGGCTCGGCCGGCAACGGCATCGCGGTCGACACGTCGGACACGGTCAACCTCACCTGCCAGGCGGACGCCAACCCGCGCTACCTGCGCTGGTGCCTGTTCATCGGCGGCGAGGCGCCCATCGCCGGCGTCAACCCGCGCTACATGACCAACTACAACGGCGGCCAGATGGCCTACGACCTCTACTCGGACGCCGCCCGGACGCAGGTCATCGGGCCGCCACCCACGGGCAGTGGATTCACGGTCTACACCGGCACCGCGGTGGTGCCCGGCAACTATGCGCAATCGGCCATCTCCGTGCCGGTCTATGGCCGGGTGGCCGCGGGGCAGGACCTGCCGGCGGGCAACTACCAGGCGGGGATCAGCAATGTGATGTTCTACGTGGCCATGGCCACCAGCAGCTATCCGGCCAGCTGCACCACCGGCGCCTGGACCGGCTCGGTCGGCCCGCTCTACATCGGCGTCAGCGCTTCGGTGGCCAATGCCTGCCGGATCTCCCTGGCCACCGACCTGGACTTCGGCGCCGTGTCCACTTTGGCCAGCAACCGCGACCAGACTTCGCAGATCTCGGTCCGCTGCAAGGCGGGCACCACCTGGACGCTGGGGCTCAGCAACGGCGTCAACGTCACCGGCACCAGCACCCGGCGAATGCGCAACGCGGCCGGCCAGTACGTCACCTACGAGATGTACCGGGACACCGGCCGCAGCCAGCGCTGGGGCAACGCCAGCGGAACCTGGGCCACCGGCACCGGGGCCGGCGACGCCAGCCCGACGACGCTGACCGTCTACGGCCGCGTGCCTGCCCAGGCGGCGACCAGCGGTACTTATTCCGACACCGTCACTGTCACCTTGACGTATTAACCCAGGCTAATCCCCGTCTAATGCACTTTCCTTAAGCTTCGGCCAGGAGAATGCATCCCATGCGTGTATTGCTGGTGGAAGACGACGAGATGATCGGCCGCAGCCTGCGCGAAGCGCTGGCCGGCCAGGGCTGGTCCGTCGACTGGGTCAAGGACGGCGAGCTGGCGCAGAGCGCGCTGGCCGACGGCGACTACGCCTGCATGCTCCTGGACCTGGGCCTGCCCAAGGTCGATGGCGTCGAGGTGCTGCGCAAGGCGCGCGCCCGCGGCGACACGACGCCGGTGCTGGTGCTCACGGCGCGCGACGGCCTGGACGACCGCGTCGCCGGCCTGGATCTCGGCGCCGACGACTACCTGCTGAAGCCCTACGAACTGCGCGAGCTGCTGGCGCGCATGCGCGCGGTCATCCGCCGCCGCGACGGCGCCGCCCATTCCGTGATCGGCACGCCCGGGGTGCAGCTGGACCTGACCACCCGCGAGGTGCTGGTGCAGGGCGAGCGCTCGCAGCTGTCGGCGCGCGAGTTCTCGCTGCTGCACGCGCTGCTGGAGCGGCCCGGCGCCATCCTCTCGCGCGAACAGCTGGAAAACCGCATCTATGGCTGGGGCGAAGAGGTCAGCAGCAATGCGGTGGACGTCCTGATCCACGGCATGCGCCGCAAGCTCGGCGCCGAAACCATCCGCAACGTGCGCGGCCTCGGCTGGCGCGTGGCGGCCGACGCGCAGGCGGCGGGGGCGGCGGCATGATGAAGTGGCACGTCTTCCCGCAGGGGCCGATGTGCTCCATCCGGCGGGCGCTGATGCTGTGGCTGGTGCCGGTGTTCCTGGTGGTCGGCGCTACCGCTGCAGGCCTGGGCTACTGGAGCTACTGCGCCATGGTCAGCGGCTTCCTGGACGACCAGATGGTGCAGATCGCCAATGCGGCGGCCGGCTCCGAGGAGGCGAGGCTGCCGCGCCAGACCACGGACCGGGTCGAGCACTGGGGCGCTTTCGTGGTCCAGACTTTCGATCGCCAGGGCCAGCTGGTCTCGACCACCTACCCCGAACTGGCGGCGCCCATGCCGCAGGGCGAGGGCTTCCAGGACGTCGAGGTGGCCGGCCACGGCTGGCGCGCCTACGCGCTGCCGCCGACGGCTCCGGGCAACCACACCGTGCAGGTGCTGCAAAGCGCTTCGTTCCGCACGCACCTGGCGGCCGAGCGGGCGGCCGCCGTCGTCGCCCCGGTGCTGATCCTGCTGCCGCTGGCGATGCTGGTGCTGTGGGGCCTGGCCCGCGCGATTTCGCGGGCGCTCGAGGACATCGGCCGGCAGGCGGCGCAGCAGGACGAACACCACATCACGGAACTGTCGATGCAGCGGGTGCCGCACGAACTGCGGCCGCTGGTGAATTCCTTCAACAGCCTGCTGCGGCGGCTGCGCGACGCCTTCACCACCCAGCGCCGCTTCGTGCAGGACGCGGCGCACGAGCTGCGCACGCCGATCACGGCTATCGGCCTGCAGCTGGAGAACCTGCGCGGCGACATGAGCTGCGAGGGCGCCCGCGGCCGCTATTCGCAGCTCGAAGCCGGCGTGCGGCGGGCCCAGCGCGTGGTGGACCAGCTGCTGCGGCTGTCGCGCCAGGAAGCGGCGGGCGCCGATGGCGTCGGCATCGTGGACCTGCAGGCGCAGCTGCGCGAAAGCATCAACACCCTGATCGCGCTGGCCGACCAGCGCAACATCGACCTGGGCCTGGTCGGGCCGGAGCAGGGCGCGGCGCCGGTGACCTTGCGCTGCGTCGCGGGCGACCTGCGCAGCATCCTGGACAACCTGATCGAGAACGCCTTGCGCTACACGCCCGAAGGTGGAGTGGTGGACGTGCGGGTATCGCAGGACCAGGGCAAGCTGGCGCTGGAGGTGGTGGACACCGGGCCGGGCATCCCGCAGGAGCTGCTGCCGCGGGTGTTCGACCGCTTCTTCCGGGTGCCGGGCAGCGCGGCCAACGGCAGCGGCCTGGGCCTGGCGATCGCGCAGGCCGCGGCGCAGCGCTGCGGGCTGTCGCTGACCCTGCGCAATCGCGAGGACCGCAGCGGGCTCATCGCCCGCGTCGAGACGGCGGCCTGAGCCAGCCGGGGCGGCCGCCCCGGCCCTGCGAGCCTCACGCCAGCAGCGCGTTCACCCGCTTGACGTAAGCCGCCGGATCCTCCGGCATCCCGCCTTCGGCCAGCAGCGCCTGGTCGAACAGGATGTGCGCCAGGTCGTCGAAGTGCGACGAGCCTTCCAGCTTCTGCACCAGCGGGTGCGAGGCGTTCACCTCCAGCACTGGCTTCATGTCCGGCGCCTGCTGGCCGGCCTGCTTCAGCAGGCGCGCCAGCTGCAGGCTCATGCCGCCTTCGGTGACCACCAGGCAGGCCGGCGAATCGACCAGGCGGGTGGTGACGCGCACGTCGGACGCCTTGTCCTTCAGCGCTTCCTTCAGCTTCGCCAGCACCGGCTGGAAGGATTCGGCCGCTTCCTCGGCCGCCCTCTTCTCGGCCTCGTCCTGCAGCGTGCCCAGGTCGACCTGGCCCTTGGCCACGGATTGCAGCGGCGTGCCGTCGAACTCGTTGACGAAGCCCAGCGCCCACTCGTCGACCCGGTCGGTCATGTACAGCACCTCGATCCCCTTCTTGCGGAAGATCTCCAGCTGCGGGCTGTTGGCCGCGGCCGCCTGGCTGTCGGCGGTGACGTAGTAGATCGCCTCCTGGCCTTCCTTCATCCGGCCCTTGTAGTCGGCGAAGGAGACGGTTGCCGTGTCGCTGGCGGTGGAGGCGAAGCGCAGCAGCTTGGCGATGCGCTCGCGGTTGCCGAAGTCCTCGCCCAGGCCTTCCTTCAGGACGGCGCCGAACTCGGACTGGAATTTCTGGAACTTGGTCTTGTCCTCGGCGTTCGCCAGCTCCTCGATCATCGACAGCACGCGGCGGGTGTTGCCCTCGCGGATCGCCTTCACGTCGCGGCTTTCCTGCAGCAGTTCGCGGCTGACGTTCAGCGGCAGGTCGGCCGAGTCGATCACGCCCTTGACGAAGCGCAGGTACGAGGGCAGCAGCGCCTCGGCCTCGTCCATGATGAAGACGCGCTTGACGTACAGCTTCACGCCGGCGGCCTTGTCGCGATTCCACAGGTCGACGGGCGCGTGCGCGGGGATGAACAGCAGCTGCGTGTACTCGGTGCTGCCTTCCACCCGGTTGTGGGTCCAGGCGAGCGGCGGCTCGTAGTCGTGGCTGATCGCCTTGTAGAACTCCTGGTACTGCTCCGGCGTGATGTCCTTCTTGGGCCGGGTCCACAGGGCGGTGGCCTGGTTGACGGTCTCCCATTCGTCAGTGAGCACGTGCTCGCCCGGCTTGCCTTCCTCGCCTTCCTTCCACTCCTCCTTGCGCATCGCGATCGGCAGGGAGATGTGGTCGGAGTACTTGCCGATGATGGACTTCAGCTTCCAGCTGGAGAGGTAGTCCAGCGCGTCGTCGCGCAGGTGCAGCGTGACGCTGGTGCCGCGCTGCGCCCGGGTGATGGTTTCCACCTCGAAGTCGCCGGCGCCGGTACTGACCCAGCGCACGCCTTCTTCCGGCTTCAGGCCGGCCCGGCGCGACTCCACCGTGATGCGGTCGGCGACGATGAAGCCGGAATAGAAGCCCACGCCGAACTGGCCGATCAGCTGGGCGTCCGCCTTCTGGTCGCCGGAGAGCCGGCCCATGAACTCGCGGGTGCCGCTCTTGGCGATGGTGCCCAGGTTGTCGATCGCTTCCTGCTCGGACAGGCCGATGCCGTTGTCGGCAATGGTCAGCGTCTTCGCCGCCGGGTCGTAGCTGACGCGCACTTCGAGATTGGGGGCGTCTTCGTACAGCTCGGGGTGGTGCAGCGCCTCGAAGCGCAGCTTGTCGCAGGCGTCGGAGGCGTTGGAGATCAGCTCCCGCAGGAAGATCTCCTTGTTGGAGTACAGCGAGTGCGTGACCAGGTGCAGCAGCTGTGCCACCTCGGCCTGGAAGGAGAGGGTCTGTTTCTGGCTCATTTCTGTGGTGAGAATGCAGCGCCGATGTGGGGCCGGCGCGGGAATTTTCCAAGGCGGACGATGCTACAGCAGTGCCTCGTGAAGAATTCGACGTTTGGCCCGGGCCGGCCCGCCAAGGCAGTAGTACCGGTGGTTACAGTCTAGGTCATGCGCATCGAGCTGCCTTCCCCCTCCTGGGCCGACGTCCATCGCGCCCAGGAAGACGCCCACACGCTGACGGTGCCCGAGCAGCGCTCGCCGGCGCTGGACGAGCTGCTGCTGGCGGCCGGGGCGGAAGGCACGAGCTCCCGCATCGAGGTCCGGGCCGCCGCCCCGCGGACCCTCACGCTGACCCTCTAGGCACGGCCCCTACGCCGCTCGGGTCGCCTTTCGCACCGCTCAGTCACGGCTGCGACAAGCCTCCGCCGCTCATCATCCCCTCTTGACCGCTTGGCATATGGGGTTGGAAAGGGGGTGGTCGGGGTGTCTAGCATCCCCTCCAAGTCCATGAATCCTGGAGCAGAACCTTGTCCCTGACCGCCATCGCCCGTCCCCGTGCCGCCGCCGCAGGCTTCACGCTCATCGAGCTCATGGTGACCGTGGCCATCGTCGCGGTCCTGGCTTCGATCGGCTACCCGGCCTATACCGACTACATCCGCCGCGGCCAGTTGCCGGAAGCCACCGCGGCCCTGTCCGACTACCGCGTGAAGATGGAGCAGTACTTCCAGGACTACAAGAACTACGGCACCACCAACGGCAGCGCCTGCGCCAACGGGACGAACGCACCGGGCTGGAGCAACTTCGTGCCGAAGGGCGCCAAGTACTTCACCTACAGCTGCACGGTCAACAACACCGGTACCGTCCCCGGCTACATCCTGACCGCGACCGGCAGTGCGGCCAAGGCGGTCGGCCACGTCTACACGGTCAACCAGGACAACCTGCAGACGACCACCCAGTTCAAGGGCGCGAGCGTCAGCGGCAAGAACTGCTGGCTGATGAAGGGCACCGAGTGCTGAACCCTGTGCGCCAGCGCGGCTTCAACCTGGTCGAGGCGATGGTGACCCTGTCGGTGCTCGGCTTGCTGATCGCCATGGCGCTGCCCAGCATGAGCGACTGGATGAACTCCACCAAGGTGCGGACCGTCGCGGAAAACGCGCAGACCGGCCTGCAGCGCGCCCGCGCCGAAGCCATCAAGCGCAACAAGGTGGTGACCTTCTGGCTCGTGTCGCCCAATACCACGGCCGCGCCTGACGATACCTGCGCGCTGTCCTCCACGTCGGGAGCCTGGGTGGTGAGCCTGGACGACCCGACCAGCCATTGCGCGACGGCTCCCTCGCCCACGGACGCGCCCCGGATTGTCCAGACCTACGGCCCCGGCAACGCGGCGGCCCTGATCTCGGTGGCAGGCACCCAGACGGACGGTTCGACGGCCGCCACCTCGGTCAGCTTCAACGGCTACGGCCAGCGCGTCGGCACCGGCACCCTCGCCAACATCGACGTGACCCACGCCGATGCGTCGGCGCGGCAGTTGCGCATCCAGATCAGCACCAGCGGCAGCATCCGCATGTGCGACAGGGGGATCGCTTCCCCGGACCCGCGGGCCTGCACACCATGAGACGAGCCACTCCATCCCGTAACCGGCCCAGGCAGCGCGGCATCGCGCTGATCGAGGCCCTGGTGGCGATCCTGATCTTCGCCTTCGGCATCATCGGGCTGGTCGGCCTGCAGGCGGCGATGACCCGCGCGCAGGGCACCGCCAAGCTGCGTGCCGATGCCGTCTACCTCGGCGCCCAGCTGATGGGCGCCATGTGGGCGGACCGCTCCCACGTCGCCAGCTACGACTCCGCCAACTGCGCCAGCTACAACCCGTGCAAGGACTGGCTGGCCAAGGTGCAGACCGGCCTGCCGGGCGGCGCGGCCACCATCAGCGCCACCTCCTCCGGTGACGTGGCGCTCACCGTCACCTGGACCACCAGCGCGGAAGGAACCCATACCCATGCGGTCAGTACTGCCGTCCGCTGATGCCCGCCGGCGCCAGGCCGGCTTCACGGTGATCGAGCTGATGATCGGCGTGGTCATCGGCTTGCTGGCCAGCCTTGCCGTCACGCAGGTGCTGGTGAACTGGGAAGGCCAGAAGCGCACTGTCGCCTCGGGCTCGGACGCCCAGGTCAACGGCGCGCTGGCCCTGGGATCGCTGCAGCGCGCGGTGATGCCCGCCGGCTACGGCTTCGCGGCCACGCCGTCGGTCATCGGCTGCACGCTCACCGGCACCTTCAGCGGCAACTCCGTCACGGCGACGTTGCCCAACTTCCCGACCTCGCTGGCGCCCGTCGTCATCACGGACGGCGCGTCCGGCGCGCCCGACTCGATCCGGATCCTGGCGAGCGGCAAAACCTCGTACTCCATCCCGCTGCGGGTGGTGGCGCCCGGCTACACGGCGGGCAACGCCAGCTTCCCCGTGTCCAGCGTGCGGGGCATCGCGGCCGGCGACATCATCGTGGCCTCGAATGCGGGCTCGGCCTGCGAGATCTTCCAGGTGAGCGCGGACCCCGGTTCGGCGCCCACGGTCTCGCGCGTCGATGACGGCAAGTGGAACGCGGCCAACAAACCGTCCGCCGGCTACAGCGACGGTTCGGTCCTGCTGAACATGGGAGTTCCGATCGACGCGACCTACAGCATCGCCAACAACGCGCTGGTGGCCCAGACGCTGAAGGTCGATGCGACGACGGCCGTGCCGTCCTATGGCGCGGCGACGGAGCTGTACCCGAACATCGTGCAGCTGCAGGCGCTGTACGGCAAGGACACCAACAGCGACGGCATGGTGGACACCTGGGACAACGTGACGCCGACCACCAATGCGGGCTGGCTGCAGGTGATCGCGGTGCGCCTGGCGGTGGTCTCCCGCAGCCAGCAGTACGAGAAGTGCGACGACACCGCCGGCACGGGCAACTGCCCGACGATGAACAACATCAGCTGGGACGTCGGCAGCGCGCTGACCGCGACCGTCGCGGGCAGCACGGCCTGCGGCACGAGCCAGTGCATGACGATCAAGCTCGACACGCTGACCGACTGGAAGCATTACCGCTACAAGGTCTTCGAAACCATCGTGCCCCTGCGCAACCTGCTGTGGAACTCATGAAGCGCGTGCACTCTCCCTCCAGGCGCGTCGCGCAACGCGGCATTTCGCTGCTGTTCGCGCTGATGGCGCTCGTGGTCCTCGCGCTGGGCGCGGTGGCCCTGACCCGCTCGGTCGACACCGGGACCCTCGTGATGGGCAACCTGGGCATGAAGCAGGACACGCTGGCGTCCAGCGCGCCGGCCGCGGAACAGGCCATCGCCTGGCTGCAGGCCAACGTCACCGGCAACACGCTGGACTCGAGCGACCCGTCGAACGGCTACTACGCCAGCAGCATCGACAAGCTCGACCCGACCGGCAACCACTCCTCCGCCGCCACGCCGTTGTCGCTGGTCAACTGGGACGGCGACTGCAACGGCGCGGCCTCGGGCACGTATGCCACCTGCGACACCCTGGCGAAGACCGGCACCGCCGTGAACGGCAACAAGGTGCAGTGGGTCATCACCCGGCTGTGCGACAACACCGGTGCCCCCAGCGGCACCAACCTGTGCGTGCGGCCCGCGTCCGCCGCCACATCGACGGCCCTCGAGCGCGGCGAACTGAACCCGGGTGGCCGGATCAGCGCCGCGATCATGGGCCCCTACTACCGGGTCGTCGTGCGCGTGGAAGGACCCCGCAGCGCCGTGACGTACACCGAATCGCTCGTCCACTTCTGAGCGCGACAGCCCGAAAGGCCCACCCATGAAGTTCGCGGACCTCTCCCTCCTCGCCCGGCTGCGCGGCGCCTTCCGGCTGGCGTGCGGCCTGCTCGCGCTGGCCTGCGCCCCCGTGTTTGCCGGCGTCACCGACATCTCCACCGCGCCGCTGTTCACTTCGTCGAACGTGTCGGTCAAGCCGAACATCATGTTCATCCTGGACGACTCGGGGTCCATGGCGTGGAACTACCTGCCGGACGATGCGGGAAACTTCAGCGGCGGCGGCAACGGCCAGTATGGCTTCATGTCCTCGCAGTGCAACGGCGTGGCCTACGACCCGACGGTGACCTACAGCGTGCCGGTGAGCAGCACCGGCACCTCCGTGACCTCGGGCGACACGAGCATCCTGGCGCCGAACAGCAGCTACAACCGGAGCAACAGCTATGGGGTCACGACTTCGCTGAGCTCCACGAGCACCTGGCCGACTGGCACCACCGGCACTGCCGCGAACTTCACGGTCAAGGGCAACAACATCAGCAACTTCAACGTCGGCGACGTCATCACGGTCTACGGCACGTCCACCCAGTTCTTTATCGGAACGGTGACGAGCCGGAACACCAGCAGCAACACGCTGTCGGGCACCGCGAGCTACACGATCGGCACGTCGCTGAGTTCGGGCACCATCGCCGAGGGTTCGCCCAACACCTACTTCACGTACGACACGACGGTCGGTACGCAGACCAAGCTGGGCTACACGTACACCAGCAGCGGCGTGATCACCACGACCGACTTCTACAAGGAGTGCGCCAGCACGATCGGGACCACTCCGGGCAGCAACGTCTTCAAGCGGGTCTACGTCTTGCCGACATCCACGGAGGCGCAGAACTACGCCAACTGGTACCAGTACTACAACACGCGAATACAGATGATGCAGACGGCCATGACCCTGGCCTTCAAGGGCGTGGACAACCGTTACCGGGTCGGCTACAGCACCATCAGCACGTACAGCGCGGCCGAGGGCACCAACTTCCTGAGCGTGCGGGACTTCGACGCGACGCAGAAGGGCAAGTTCTACACCGCGCTGAACGCCGCCACCCCCAACTCCAGCACCCCGCTGCGGGGCGCGCTGGCCAAGGCCGGCCAGTACTTCGCGACCAAGGCATACCAGCAGGCATCGACGGATGACCCGATGCTGTATTCCTGCCAGCGCAACTTCACGATCCTGTCCACGGACGGTTACTGGAACACCGGCTGGGAGCGCACGAGCGCGCCGAAGTACGGCCCCTACCAGATGGACAACTCGACGAACGTCGGCCAGCAGGACGGCGGCGCCACCTTGCGTCCGATGTTCGACGGCGGCAGCGTGACCGCCACCACCACGGAGACGTGGACGATCACGGCCGTCACGGTGACCAAGAGCGCCCAGCCGACCACGACCACGACCTCGGTCAACAAGAGCACCAACACGCAGACGCCGACGAAGGGCTACGAACAGTACCTCTACTCGCTGGTCCCGACGGTGACGACGACCTCGGTCGTGCGGCCGGCGAACACCTCACCCTATACCGTCACGGTGACCGTCCCTTCGACCGCGGGGATGGGCCCGGTCGGCACCACGCTCACCCTGGTGATCACCCAGACCGCCGGCACTACTGTCAACGGCTATTCCGGCACGGTGACGGCCACCGTCACCAGCGGGACGACCTTCACCTATCCGTCCACCACCGGCAGCCGCCCGAGCAGCCCGAGCAGCGGCATGACCCTCCAGGTCCGGACGACCGGGGCAGCGAGCTGCTCGGTGGGCCAGGGCGTCGCGTCGAAGCAGCGCCAGACGCAGGACACGTACCTCACCACGGTCGTCAACTCCTCGACGACGACGATGACCGTCAGTTCCGTGGCGACCACGACCACGACCACCACGACGACGCCTTACACCCGCATCCTCAAGGTCGTGAACGGGGTGACCGTGTCCGACACCACGACGGCGGGCTCGCAGAGCAGCGTGACCGCGACGAGCACCAGCACGACCAACAGCACGCCGACGGTGACTCCGTCGTCCAACACGACCACCTCCACGGGCACCACCACCTGGATCAACTCGGGCAGCGCCGCGTTCAGCGGCAGCTGCGTGAGCACCGCACCGGCGAATACCACGCCGGCGGCCCTGGCGACGACTACCACGTCGACGGTCTCGACGGTGACCGGGCCGACGACCACCGGGCCGACTACCGCCACCGGCACCCTGACGATCACCTTCGGGCCGTCGACCACGAACACGGAGAGCACGCACTCCTCCAACACGGGCCAGTCCACCAGCGGCGGCTCCCTCGACACGCTGGCCGACGTCGCCATGTATTACTACATGTCGGACCTGCGCACGACCGCGCTCGGCAACTGCACGGGCGGCGCGCGCGCGGACGGCACGAAGGGTGACGTCTGCACGAACAACGTGCCGGGCAACGTCAGCGATGCCTCGCACTCCTACGGCGACTCGGCCTCCTGGCAGCACATGACCACGTTCACGCTGGGCCTGGGCGCCAGCGGCCTGCTGCGCTACGACCCCAGCTACCTGACGCAGCTGTCGGGCGACTTCTTCGACATCACCAACGGCGCCAAGAACTGGCCCACGCCGCAGAACACCTCCAACGGCGGCGGCCCGGAGAACATCGACGACCTCTGGCACGCGGCCGTCAACGGGCGCGGGCAGTACTTCAGCGCCGGCAACCCGACGGCCCTGGCCAACAGCCTGAACTCGGCGCTCGATTCGATCAAGGCCATCACCGGCGCGGCGTCCGCGGCGTCCACCAGTTCGCTGCAGCCGGTGCAGGGCGACAACGACATCTACGTAGCCCAGTTCACCACGCAGAAGTGGGTGGGCGACGTGCTGTCGTTCAAGATCGACCCGGTCACCGGCCTGATCTCGCAGAACCCGACCTGGTCGGCGAAGACGCAGCTGGACACGATGACGCCGACCGGCCGGACGATCTACTACTCGTCCCCGGGCAACAGCAAGGCGCTGCGTGCCTTCACGTACGCGAACCTGAAGGCGGACAGCTACAACAGCTACTTCGACAACTTCTGCTCGAAGACGGGCGCCAACGCCGGCGCGACGCCGCAGCAGTGCCCGTCGCTGACCACGGCGCAGCAGTCCACGGCCAACACCGGCACCAACCTGGTGGGCTACCTGCGCGGCGACCAGACCCTGGGCACCTACTACCGGCAACGCGACAACCTGCTGGGCGACATCATCAACGCCTCGCCCCTGTTCGTCGGCAAGCCGGGCTTCAAGTACACGGAGAACGCCTACCAGTCCTACGTGAGCGCGAACGCGACCCGGACCGCCGTCGTGCTGGCGGCTGCCAACGACGGCATGCTGCACGCCCTGGACCGCACCAGCGGCAACGAGCTGTGGGCTTTCGTGCCGACGGCCGTGCTGCCGAACCTGTACAAGCTGGCGGACACGAGCTACTCCAACTTCCACACCTACTTCGTCGATGGCTCGCCGCAGATCGGCGATATCTACGCCGACGACGGCGACGGCAATGGCCCGCACTGGAAGACCATCGTCGTGGGCGGCCTCAACGACGGTGGCCGCAGCTACTACGCGCTGGAGATGACCGACCCGGCCCACCCGAAGCTGCTGTGGGAGTTCACGGACAACAACCTGGGCCTGACCTACGGCAACCCGGTGATCACCAAGCGCACCGACGGCACCTGGGTGGTCGTGTTCGGCTCCGGCTACAACAACGTGAGCCCGGGCGACGGCAACGGCCGCATGTTCGTGGTCAATGCCAATACCGGTGCGCTCATCACGCAGATCCAGACGTTCTCCAGCGGCAGCACGCCGGCCGGCAGCACCAGCACGCCCAGCGGCCTGGCGCACATCAACCCCTGGATCGATTCGGAAACGGTCAACACCGCCAAGCGCTTCTACGGCGGCGACCTGCTGGGCAACCTGTGGCGCTTCGACCTGGACAACCAGGTCCAGCCGAACGGCGCGGCCCTGCGGCTGGCGCAGCTGACCGGCCCGACGGGCACGGCGCAGCCGATCACCGTGAAGCCGGCGCTGGCGGAGGTGAACTACAACGGCAGCAAGTACCCGGTGGCTTACGTGGCGACCGGCAAGTACCTCGGCACCACCGACCTGACGGACAGCAGCGTGCAATCGGTCTACGCGATCAAGGATCCGCTGACCAACACGGCGCTGGGCGTGGTGCGCAGCCGCTCCGACTTCGTGACGCAGACGATCACGGCCAGCGGCACCGCCCGCACCAGCACGAGCAACCCGGTGGACTGGGGTGCCAAGCAGGGCTGGTACGCCGACCTGCCCGCCGGCGAGCGCGTCTCGGTGAACCCGCAGCTGGCGCTGACCACGCTGTTTGTCGGCTCCAACCTGCCAAGCAGCGATGCCTGCACGGTGGGCGGCCAGTCCTTCCTGTACCAGTTCGACATCGGGACCGGCACCTCGGTGGCGAACTACGTGGGTAACGTGATGATCCAGGGCTTGACGCTGGTGCAACTGACCACGGGCGCGGCGGCGGGCAGCGTGGTGACCATCATCACGCGAAGCGACGGCACGCTGCAATCGGTGGTCGGCTCGCCGAGCACCGCCACCAACTCGCTGCGCCGCACGTCCTGGCGCGAACTGGTGGAGTGACATGGAGCGGCGCCAGGGCCTGTGGGTGGCCTCCGGGCTGGCCCTGCTGGCCCATGGCGTGCTCCTGACCCAGGTGCAAGGCGGGCCTGCCGGCCCTCGAGGCGGGCCCGTCCAGGATTTCCAGGTGCGCTGGATTGCGGCGCCGCCGCTTGCGGCCGAAGCAGGGCCCGCCGAGCCGGCGCCAGCCGCCATGCGCCCGGTTGCGGCGCCCCTGGCCGAGCCTGTACCGGCCATCGTCGCTCCGGCACCAGCGCCCCTCCTGCAGCGCGAAGCCCGTTCGGCCCCGCCGCCACCGCCGGCGCCTGCGGCCCGCGAAGAGGGTGACGCCCTGGTCCCCGGCGAGGCGCCCTACCTGCCGCGCAAGCTGCTCACGGTGGCGCCGGTGGCCCCGATGGACCTGGACGTTCCCTTCCCCGCGAACGTCGCCGGCGTGGTGGACCTCCAGGTGGACGTCGCCCTGTTCATCGACGAAACGGGACTCGTGCGCCGCGTGCAGCTCGAATCGCCCGATGTCCCGCCGGAATTCGTGCGGGCCATTTCGGAGACCTTCGTCGGCGCGCGCTTCAAGCCGGGCGAGGTCGATCGCAAGCCGGTGCGATCCCGCGTCAAGTTGCAGCTGGAATTCCATGCGCCCGGGCGCGGCGCGCCCGCAGCGGGAACGCTGGGCACGCCCGCGGGCCTGCACAGCCCGGGCACGGCCAACGGGCCCTCGTCCTGAAAGCGCGCTTCAGCGCGCGGGGTCGAAGCCGCAGTCGCGCCGCGTGGCCGCGGCTTCCGCTGCGGTGAGCGCGCCGATCAGGTGCACGGCCAGCGTCGCCTCGGCGGCGTGGCTGCAGACCGCGGCGCTGTAGGTCGTCGCCAGCCCCCAGGGTTCCGGCAGCAGGCCGGCCAGCTTCACGCCCGGCGTGGACAGGATCTCGGGCACCTGCGTGCAGCCCACGGCGCCGGTTTGCTGCGAGCGTCCCAGTTCGGTCATCGCCGTGGTGCCGTTGGGGAAGGTGCGCAGCTTCGCGGCCACAGCCGCGGCCAGGCCCAGGCCGGCCAGCATCTTCATGAAGTGGATGCCGGCGGTGGCCTTGGCCGGGTCCGGCATGTAGATGGCGCTGGCCTGTTCGAGCAGCGCCTTCAGCGCCGCCGGCGAGGAGAGGTCGGCTTCCTGCGCGCCCAGCTGCACCGCGATGCCGGTGCGCACCACGCCGAGCGGGCGCGAGGTCGCACCCACGGCATGGCCCTGCGCGGACAAGTCGGCGATCAGCGATTCGGTGAGGATCAGCAGGTCGCAGGGCGCGCCAGCCACCAGCTGGTCGCGCATCGCGCCGACGGCGCCGAAGCTGCCGGCGAGCCGGCAACCATATTCTTCTTCGAAGGCCGGCTGGAGCTTGCGGACCAGGCCGTGGGCGGCGCCGCCGCTGAGGATCTGGAGGATGCGAGCTTCGGGCATCAGTCCTATTCGACCTTGCCGATCTTCTTGACCACGTCGGCCATCCTGCGGGCGTCGGCCTGCACGTACTTCTCGAACTCGGGCGTATCCTGGTACAGGATGGGGCTGCCGGCGCCGAGGATCACTTCCTTGACCTTGGGATCATTGGCCGCCGTGCGGGCAGCGGCGCGCAGCCGCTGCACCACCGCATCGGGCGTGTTCGCGGGCACGAACAGACCGGACCACTGCGCGTATTCGGCGTCGTAGCCGGAGTCCTTCAGCGAAGGCACCTCGGGCAGCGTGACCAGGCGGCCGTTGCCCCAGTGGGCCAGCACGCGGACCTTGCCGGCCTTCACCTGCTGCAGCACGGTGGCCGGGCCGGTGGAGACGGCGTCGATCTGGCCACTGAGCAGCGCGACGACCGCGGGGCCGGCGCCCGTGAAGGGCACGTGCGTCATCTTGATGCCGGCGTTCTGCGCCAGGATCTCCATCGGCACGTGCATGGTGCCGTAGTTGCCGGACGAGCCGTAGTTGATGGCGCCCGGACGCTTCCTGGCGTCCTCGACGAAGTCCTTCACCGTCTTCCAGGGGGCGTCGGCACGCACGGCCAGCACGGTGGGATCGGCGGTGAAGCGGGCGATGGGCTTGAGTGAATCGAGCTTGTACAGCGGCGAGCGGCCGATGATCACGTCCGCCTCCGGCAGCACGGTGAAAGAGGACAGCGACATCAGGATCGTGTAGCCGTCTGCGGGCGCCTTGGCCACATAAGCCATGCCGATGCCGCCGCCGGCGCCGGCGCGGTTTTCCACGACGACCGGCTGTCCCAGCTCGCGGCTCATGGCCTCGGCCACCGGCCGGCCCACGACGTCGGCCAGCCCGCCGGGCGGGAAGGGCACGATCATGGTGACGGGCTTGGTGGGATAAGGCTGCTGGGCGACGGCCAAAGCAGCGGTGGCCGCCAGGACGGCAGCCACCAGGGTACGGCGCAACATCGGGAGATCCTCCTTGTGGTTTGTTAGCATGCTACGAAGCACACTTCGGGCCCGAAGAGAGAGTTTTCCCGATGAATGGTTGCATAACGTTACGAACGGCAACCTGGAAGGCCGGCGGACTCAGGCGACGAGGGGCGGTTCCTCCATCGCCTCTGCCTGCTCCTGCAGCATCACGACCTGCCCGCGCCAGTAGTCCGGCGTGCCGAACCAAGGGAAGGTGAGCGGGAACGCCGGGTCGTCCCAGCGCCGCGCCAGCCAGGCGCTGTAATGCAGCAGGCGCAGCGTGCGCAGCGGCTCGACGAGCGCCAGCTCCGCGCGATCGAACTCGCGCAGTTGCTCGTAGCCATCGAGCAGTGCGCCCAGCTGGCGCTGTTGTTGCGACCGCTCCCCGGACAGCAGCATCCACAGGTCCTGCACCGCCGGCCCGGTGCGCGCGTCGTCGAGGTCGACGAAATGCGGGCCGGCATCGGGCGTCCACAGGATGTTGCCCGGATGGCAGTCGCCATGCAGCCGGATCCGGCGCACGCCGGCTTCCTGCGAATTGGCGAAGGCCGCGTGCACCAGCGCCAGCGCGGCGTCGCAGGCCTCGGTCCACTCCCGCTCCACTTCCAGCGGAATCGCCTGGTGCGCCAGCAGCCAGTCGCGCGGCTCGGCGCCGAAGGTGGCGGGGTCCAGCGCCGGCCGCTCCTGGAAGGCGCGCTGCGCGCCCACCTGGTGCAGGCGTGCCAGGTAGCGCCCGATCCACTCCAGCACCTCGCCGTCGTCCAATTCGGGCGCGCGGCCGCCGCGGCGCGGGCTGACGCTGAAGGCGAAGCCGGCGTGGTGGTGCAGCGTGCGGCCTTGCGGCGCCAGCGGCGCCACGACCGGCACTTCGGCCAGCTGCAGTTCGGCGGCGAAGGCGTGCTCCTCGCCGACCTGCGTGTCGCTCCAGCGGCCGGGGCGGTAGAACTTGGCCACCACGACGCCGCTGCCTTCGAACGCGTCCTCCAGGTGCACCTGGTAGACGCGGTTCTCATAGGAGCTCAGCGCGAGCAGGCGGCCGTCGCCGTAAAGCCCCACATCGGCGAGGGCATCCAGCACCACGTCGGGGGTGAGTGACTCGTACGGGTGGCGGTTGTCGGACATGCGGCATTGTCGCCGCCCACGCTCACCGCATGCTGACGATATGGCCGACAGCGGGATCGGTGTCGCCGTTGGCCATGCGGTGCCACGCGCGCAGCGCGGCCTCGGAGCCCGCGTGATGCTGCAAGGTGATCTTGCCGCTGGCCTGCGAGACCATCGCCTGCCAGCCTTCGACGGCGCGCTTGCCGAATTCGGCCGCGCCCCAGTCCTGCTGGCGCTTGCGCACCTGCTCGGGCGCGAAGAACAGCGTCGGCCGCGGGCCCGGCAGTTCGCCCGCGCCGCCCAGGTGGCCGACGTGCGTGCCGCCGACGGCGCTGCTGTAGCGCAGCTGCGGGAAGTGCCGGTGCACCGTGGCGCGGAAACCGGCGTCGCCCGAGAAGTCCACGTACACGCAAGGCATGTCGCCCTCCGCCTGCGCCAGCTGCTGGTAGGCGAGCACGCGTTCGTAGCAACCCAGGCTGTCGCAGAAGGCGCGGTTGGGCGCGGAGGTGAAGCCAACCAACGTGAGGCCGGGCCGCTGCCGCAGGTGGAAGGCGGTGCCCCAGGCCGTCTTGCTGGAAGCGCTGGAGAACAGGATGGTGCGGGCGCCGAAGAAGTCGTTGTCGGCGAGGAAGTCGTCCAGCAGCCAGGCGGTGGTGAAGAGCGGCCGCAGCACGGACTGCAGGTCTTCGCTGCCCACGGCATGGAAGGGGTCCCGGTTGCAGCGCATGTAGCGGTTGTAGACGGCGGGCAGCGGCGCGCGCTGCGCGCTGCCGTCGTCGAAGCCGTTCTCCGTCAGGCGCTGCGGCTGCAGCACGACGGCGCTCGCCATCGGCCAGTAGCCGTAGAGCCGCTCGCCCACCGCGACGCCCGGGCACTGCGAATGCACCACCGTGCCGAAACCCCAGACCGGGACCACGCCCCAGCCTTCCTCGGCCACCGGGAAGAAATCCCAGTAGTGCATGGCCGCGCCGAAGGCGGCGTAGGTCACGTTGTTGGCGGTGAGCGCGAAGGACTCGATGCGCACGCGCACCTCGCCCGGCGCGAGCCGCTGGTCTTCGGTGGTGGCGAGCTTCGCTTCGGCGAGGCGGTCCTTGCGGACCAGCAGGGTGGTGGTGCTCATGATCACACCCTAAAGAAAACGGCCGGCCCGATCAACCGGGTCCGGCCGCTTGCGTGGAAACGAAAAGTCGATCAGGCGACGTTGATCTTGACGTCGATGTTGTTGCGGGTCGCGTTGGAGTACGGGCAGACCTTGTGCGCTTCGGCGACCAGCTGCTCGGCCTTGGCGCGCTCCAGGCCCGGCAGCGCGATGTTCAGGCGCACGGAAATGCCATAGCCCAGCGAGGTGGGGCCGAGGTCGACTTCGGCGTCGATGGTGGCGTCGGCCGGCACCTGCACGCCGACCTTGGGCGCGACGGCCTTCATGGCGCCGATGAAGCAGGCGGAGTAGCCGATGGCGAACAGCTGCTCGGGGTTGGTGCCCTTGCCGGCGCCGCCGGGCGAGGACAGCGTCACTTCGAGGCGGCCGTCGTCGGTGCGGCCTTGGCCGTCGCGGCCGCCGGTGGTCTTGGCCTTGGCGGTGTACAGGACCTTGTCGAGTGCGGTGGGCATGGATCTTCCTTGGTGGTGGTTGGGGGAAAAGGTTCAGGCGGCCAGCCGGTCGCGCAGCGCGCGCACCTGGCGGGTGAGTTGCACCAGCTCCGGCACCGAGCACTGGCTGGCGGCGAGCAGGCAGTGCGGGACCTTGGCTGCGCGTGCCTTCAGCTTGCGGCCGGCGGCGGTGAGGTGGATGTGGACGCGGCGCTCGTCGTGCACGTCGCGCAAGCGGCTGATGAGCCCGGCGACTTCCAGCCGCTTGAGCAGCGGCGTCAGCGTGCCGGAGTCGAGGCTGAGCCGCTGGCCGAGCTCGGACACCATGAGCCCGTCGCCTTCCCACAGGACCAGCATGACGAGGTATTGTGGATAGGTGAGGCCCAGCTCGTCGAGCAGCGGCTTGTACAGCTTGGTCATGGCCAGCGACGCCGAATACAAGGCAAAGCACAGCTGGTTGTCCAGCAGCAGGGCCTGGTCCGGGGAGAGGGTGCGCGGCGTCGCCATGGCTGGAAATGTAGCTGAAAATTGAATTGCGCGCAATTCAATCACCATGCCGCCCGTGGGGCGGCAGGCTTCAGCGGCCGGTGAAGCGCGCGGCGCGCTTCTCGACGAAGGAGCGCACGCCTTCGGCAGCGTCCTCGCTGGACGACAGGCGCTGCTGCACGGCGAGGAACTCGCCCATCGCCCGCAGCGGGCCTTCCTCCACCGCCTTCAGCGCGTTCAGGCGCGTGGCGACCACGGCGAGCGGCGCCTGCGCCGCGATGCGTTCGGCGATGCGGATCGCTTCGGCCAGCTGTTCGCCGGCGGGCACCACCTTCTGCACGAAATTCAGGCGCAGCGCCTCGGCGCTGCCGAACTCGTCGCCCGTGAGCAGGTAGAGCAGCGCGCTGCCCAGGCCGGCGCGCTCCGCCATGCGCAGCGTGGCGCCGCCGGTAGCCATGATCCCGCGCTTCACTTCCAGCTGCGAGAAGCGGCAGTCGTCCGCCGCCACCACGCAGTCGGCCGCCAGCATCAGCTCGATGCCCAGCGTGAAGGTGATGCCCTGCACCGCGCACACGAGCGGCTTGCCGCGCCGGCGATAGCCCGGCGTGCCGAGATCGGTGGGCTCCACCGAACCGGGCGGGATGGCCTTCTCGCCGCGCTGCATCAGCGGCGCCATCGCCGGCAGGTCCAGGCCCGCGGTGAAGTGCGGGCCGTGCGCATGCAGAACGCCAGCACGCAGATCCGGGTCGTCATCGAGCAAGGTGTAGGCCTCGGCCAGCTCCTTGTACATGCGCGGCGTGAAGCCGTTGCGCTTGGCGGGACGGTTGATGCCGATCAGCAGCAGGGTGCCGCGCCGTTCGGTGAGGATGGTGCCTTCGGGAGGTACTACGGTGTCCATGGCAGGCATTAAAGCCTAGACTGCGCCCACGACACAACGAGGAGGCGGCATGGAGGTGGACTACGTCGTCGTGGGCGGCGGCTCGGCCGGTTGCGTGCTGGCCGCTCGCCTGTCCGAAGACCCGGCGGTGCAAGTCGCGCTGCTCGAGGCCGGGCCGCCTGATGCCAGCGTGCTGATCCACTGCCCGGCCGGCCTGGCCTTGCTGGCGAAGAACGGGCAGGCCAACTGGGGCTTCGAGACGGTGCCGCAGCCGGGCCTGGGCGGCCGCCGCGGCTACCAGCCGCGCGGCAAGGTGCTGGGTGGCTCCAGCTCCGTCAACGCCATGATCTACGCCCGCGGCCACCATGCCGACTACGACGCCTGGGCCGCCGAAGGCAACGCGGGCTGGAGCTGGGACGAGGTGCTGCCCTACTTCCGCAAGGCGGAGCACAACGAGCGCGGCGCCGACGCCTGGCACGGCAGCGGCGGCCCGCTGAACGTGATGGACCTGCGCAGTCCGCACCGCTTCGGGCCCATCTTCGTGCAGGCCGGCATGCAGGCGGGCTTCCGCGAGAACCGCGACTTCAACGGCGCGGAGCAGGAAGGCGTCGGCCTGTTCCAGGTGACGCACAGGAACGGCGAGCGCTGCAGCGCGGCCAAGGCCTACCTCACGCCGCACCTGGCGCGGCCGAACCTGCACGTGGTGACCGGCGCGCACGCCACGCGCATCCTGTTCGACGGCCGCCGCGCTGTCGGCGTGGCCTACCGGCACGAGCGCACGATCCAGTCGGTGAAGGCGCGGCGTGAAGTGCTGCTCAGCGCCGGCGCGCTGCTGTCGCCGCAGCTGCTGATGCTGTCCGGCGTCGGCCCGGCGGCGCACCTGCAGGAACACGGCATCCCGGTGCTGCACGACCTGCCGGGCGTCGGCCGCAACCTGCACGACCACATCGACGTGGTGCAGGTGGTCGAGGCGCCGCACCTCACCGACCTGTTCGGGCTGTCGCCGCGCGGCATCGCCAACGCGCTGAAGGGCATCGTCGAATGGCGGCGCCACCGCAGCGGCCTGCTGACGACCAACTTCGCCGAAGCCGGCGGCTTCATCAAGAGCGATCCGGCCGAGCCGCTGCCCGACCTGCAGCTGCACTTCGTCATCGGCAAGCTGATGGACCATGGCCGCCAGACGGTGTGGGGCCACGGCTATTCCTGCCACGTCTGCCTGCTGCGGCCGCGCAGCCGCGGCAGCCTGCTGCTGGCCAGCAAGGACCCGCTGGCGCCGCCGCGCATCGACCCCAACTTCCTGGCCGATGCCGACGACTTGCGCCGACTGGTGCGCGGCTTCCGGGTGATGCGCGACATCCTCGCGCAACCGGTGCTGGCCGCCTTCCGTGGCCGCGAGCAGGCGGCGTCGGCGGCGGCCGTCAGCGACGAGCAGGTCGAGCGTTTCATCCGCGGCCATGCCGACACCATCTACCACCCGGTGGGCAGCTGCCGCATGGGCAGCGGGCCGCTGGACGTGGTGGATGCGCAGCTGCGCGTGCACGGGATGCAAGGCTTGCGCGTGGTGGACGCGTCCATCATGCCCAGCATCGTCGGGGGCAACACCAACGCGCCGGTCATCATGATCGGCGAGAAGGCGGCCGACCTGGTGAAGGCCGCGCGTGAACCAGTTCACGCCACGCGCGAAGCCGTCGCCGCTTAAGGTTGCTGGAAGGTTTTCTTAAGGGATTCTTCAGAGCGCGCTGGCGCGCCGGTTCCTAGCATCCGGTCTCCCATCCAGAGAGACCCGACCATGAACCTCGATTCCCAGGAACTTGCCTCCGTTGCCGCCGCCGCCGCGCCCCGCTTCGACCTCTATTCCGGCATCCACAAGGGGCTGCGCGCGCTGATGGCCGACACCTTGCTGGCCGTCGGCCGCATGGATGCCGCCGACGACCTCGAGCGCGCCGACGTCACCGAGCGCGTGCTGCAGCTGCTGGACTTCTGCGCCGGCCACCTGCAGCACGAGAACGACTTCATCCACGCCGCCATGGAAGCGCGTGCGCCCGGCGCCAGCGCGCAGATCGCGCACGAGCACGAGGACCACGTGCGGCACATCGCGCAGCTGGCCGATCGCGTGGCCGTGCTGCGCAACTGCGCCTCTGCGGCGCGTGCAGCGGCTGGCGCCGCGCTGTACCGCGAGCTCGCGCTGTTCGTCGCCGACAACTTCCAGCACATGAACGTGGAAGAGACCGCGCACAACGCCGTGCTGTGGGCCCGCTACACCGATGCGGAGCTGGTGGCGCTGCACGACCGGCTGGTGGCTTCCATCCCGCCGCAGGAGATGATGGTGGCGATGCGCTGGATGGTGCCCTTCATGCACCCGGCGGAACGCGCGGGCATGCTGGGCGACGTGCGCGCGAAGGCGCCCGCGCCGGCTTTCCAGGCCGTGCTGGACACCGTGCGACTGCACCTGACGAAAGGCGAGTGGGCGAAGCTGGAACTGGCGCTGGCCGCGTGATGGCGGTTCAGGCCGGGACCAACTGCACCGCGCGCTCCACGACCAGGCGAAAGCGCCCGCGCCCGGTCTTCTCGATGCGCAGCCCGGCCCCTTGTTCGACCAGCCGCCGTTGCAACAGCAGCAGGCGCGCTTCCAGGTTGTCGGCCACATCGGGCAGGCGCAGCGCCAGGTCCAGCCGCAGCTCGCGGTTGGTGAACTCGGTGCGGCCCTGCCGGACGTGGTCGCCCAGCAGCTTCCAGAGGATGGCGCCCGCCACGCCTTTGATCAGGTAAGTGTCGCCCAGGAAGATGCTGTCGTTGGCCGCATAGTGACGCACCGGCAGTGGCGGCAGGGGCGCGGCCGGCGCCGCCGTTGGTGGCGCGCTGGCCGTTGCCTCCAGTGAATCGGTGGCAGCCTGCAGCAGCTCGATCGCGGCGCCCAGGTGGCCGGCAATGGCCACCAGCGCGTCTTCGTCCTCGTAGCTGAAACGCAGGTCCACTTCGCTCTCGACGAACAGCACGCCCAGCAGGCGGCCGCCGTTCACGATCGGCACCGCCAACTGGCTGTGCGGCTGCGGCAGGCCGGGGTAGGGGATTTCCAGCACCGGTTCGAAATCCGGCACGTGGGCGTCGAAGCTGCTGCGCATCGCCTGCGTGTACAGCGCCGCATTGGTGACGTGGCCGATGCGCACCGGCGTGCGTTCGCGCGCCGCCACGCCGATCACGCCCTGCCCGATGCCGATCTCGGAGCCGACGCCGGAGGTCGCGTAGCCGCTGCTGGCCACCGTGTACAGGCGCTGCAGGGCCGCATCGTGCATCAGCACCATCGCGTGCCGCACGGCCAGCAGGTCGTTCAGGCTGGCGAGCACCGCGTTGAGCGCCTCGTCCAGGCTGGCGCAGCGGGCCAGGCGTTCGCTGGCGCGGCGCACGGCGCCCAGCAGGCCGGCGCGTGGCGGTGGCTCCGGCAACGGCTCGCCTTCCAGCGCTTCCACCTGCTCCACCTCGTACACGTCGGAGCCGAGCAGCCGGAACACGTCCTGCATGCCGGTGTGCGACGCGATGCCCGCCAGCTGCGCCTTCATGCCCTCGAACAGCGGGCCCTCGGTCTCGGTGCGGAGGTAGCGGATGTGCAGGCGATAGAAGCGCACCGTGACCGGATGCAGCAGCAGCGCGGTGGCGCGCGGGTTGGCCAGGATGTTCTGCCGCGTCTTGTTGAAGAACTGGAAGGACAGCGCGACGTGGCGCTCGTCGGCGTAGAACACCTGCGAGATGTAGGCGACGTTGGGCACGCCGTCGGCGCTGCAGGTGGCGACGACGGCGGGGATGGCGCCTTCGAAGCACGCCCGGATATCCTGCAGCGCGAGGCCGTTCATCGCTCGGTCCCCAGCCGCGCGCCGGCGCGCGGGCCCGGCGTCTGGTCGAAAGCCAGTTCGGGCGTGAAGCGCACGGCGACCAGCTCCTCGAGCTTGTGCGCCAGCATCGCGCGCGTGAGTTCGCGGCCGTAGCCGGCCAGTTCGATCTCGCGCTCCATGGACAAAAGGTAGGCGGCCAGCACGGGCCGGTCGCCTTCTTCCGCCTGGCGCATGCTGGCGCTGCGCGCCTTCAGCTGCACGGTGAGGTGCGTGGACGGCGAGCTGAACACCACGGCGACGTGCCCGGTGGCGGCAATGTCCTGGATCACCTGGCGCGACTGGGGGCGCGAGAGGTAGACGGTGACCTCCCGCCCTTCGTCCTCCACCAGGCTGCCGACGGCGCGCATCAGGCTCGGCCGCATCGCGGCGTCTCGCGAGCTGACGATCACGGAAACGCCGCGCACCATCACCGCGAGCAGTTGCGGCGGGATGACGGGCGCGGTGCTCATGCCGCGAAGCGCTTGCGCGTGAGGGCCAGCGCCGCCCAGTAGGCGGCCACTGCATAGGCCAGGAGCACCAGCAGGTGCTGCAAAGGCTGCTGCGGCCAGCGGTCCAGGAACAGCGGCCGCACCAGCTCGATCGCGCTGGCCAGCGGCAGCCAGCCGGAGATGATGCGCACCACTTCCGGCAGCTGCTCGCGCGGGAAGAACACGCCGGACAGGAACATCATCGGCGTCAGGAACAGCGTGAAGTAGTAGGTGAAGAAGTCGTAGCTGCGGGCCAGCGCGTTGAAGATCAGCGCGATGCAGGAGAAGGTGATGCCCACTGCCACCAGGACCAGCCAGGCCACCAGCAGCTTGGGGCTGTGGCTGATGCCCAGCGCCAGCATCACCAGCAGGATCGCGGTGGAGGTGAAGACGGCCTTGTAGCCGGCCCACAGCATCTCGGCGAATACCACGTCGTCCAGGCCCACCGGCGCGTTCATGATGCCGTCCCAGGTCTTCTGCACGTGCATGCGCGAGAAGGCGGAATAGAGCGCCTCGAAGCTGGCGGCGTTCATCGCGCTCATGCAGATGGAGCCGCTGGCCAGGAACAGCAGGTAGGGCACCTGCTCGCCGTTCCAGCGGACCTGCCCCACCAGCGCGCCCATGCCGTAGCCGAAGGCCACCAGCCAGATCAGCGGCTCGGCGATGTTGCCGATCAGGCTGGGCAGCGCCAGCTTGCGCCATACCAGCAGGTTGCGCAGGAAGACGGGCCACCAGCGCATGGACAGGGCGGGGGGACGCCAGTGCGCGTTCATGTCACGCCTCCTCCCGGATCTGCCGGCCGGTGAGCTTGAGAAACAAATCTTCCAGGTTGGCCGGCCGGTGCAGGGTGCGCAGGCGCTGTTCGCGGCCCAGGGCGTCCAGCAGCGGCCGTGCGTCCTGCGTGTAGAAGAAGACCGTCTCGCCGCTCACCTCGGTGCGGTTCGCCATGGCCTTCAGGGTCGGCGATTCGGCCAGCGCCAGCGCGCCGTTGCCGTAGGCTTCCACCACGTCCGGTTCCAGGTGCTCGGCGATCAGGTCGCGCGGCCGGCCTTCGGCGATCTTGCGGCCGTGGTCCAGCACCAGCAGGCGCGAGCAAAGGCGCTCGGCCTCGTCCATGAAATGGGTGGTGAGCAGGATGGACTTGCCCTGCTGCAGCAGCACCTGCAGGCGCTCCCACATCAGGTGGCGCGCCTGCGGGTCGAGGCCGGTGGTCGGCTCGTCCAGCAGCAGCAGCTTGGGGTCGTTGACCAGGGCGCGGGCCAGGCTGAGGCGGCGGCGCATGCCACCGGAAAGCTCCATCGGCCTGGCGTCGGCCTTGTGCGAGAGCGCGGCGAACTCCAGCAGGCGCGGGATGCGTTCGCGGATCTGCGCGTCCTGCATGCCGAAGTAGCGGCCGTAGACCAGCAGGTTCTCGGCGCAGCTGAAGTCCGGGTCGAGCGAGTCGAACTGGCTCACCACTCCCAGCTGCGCCTTGATCGCCAGGGCGTCGCGCGGCATGTGCAGGCCCAGGGCGTGGATCTCGCCGGCGTCGGGCGCCGTCAGGCCCAGGCACATGCGGATGGTGGTGGTCTTGCCGGCGCCATTGGGTCCGATGACGCCCAGGCACTCGCCGCGCGCGATCTGGAACGACAGCGCGTCGACCACGGCCTGGCCGCCGTAGCGCTTGGTCAGCTGGCGGGCATCGAAGAGCAGCTCGGTCATGCCGCGCGTATTCTGTCCCAACCCGTAGAATTTTCCCTGTCCGCCCAGAAGAAGGAAAACAATTGTTCCCACCCCTGCCCATCGCGCAGCAGTACTTGCTGCCGAAGAAGTTGATGACCGCGCTCGCGGGCAAGCTCGCCGGCGCCCGGCTGGGCGGCGTCACCCAGTGGACCATCCGCAACTTCGTGGCCAAGTACAAGGTGAACATGGCGGAGGCGGCCGACCCGGACATCGGGAGCTACGCCACTTTCAACGATTTCTTCACCCGGCCGCTGCGCGAAGGTGCGCGCCCACTCAACGCAGCGCCCTTCATCTGCCCGGTGGACGCGGCCATCAGCCAGTTCGGCCCGATCGAGAACGACCAGATCTTCCAGGCCAAGGGCCACAGCTATTCCACCCGCGCGCTGGTGGGCGGCGACGCGGCGCTAGCGGCGAAATTCGACCACGGCCACTTTGCCACGCTGTACCTCGCGCCCAAGGATTACCACCGCATCCACATGCCTAGCGAAGGGCGGCTGAAGCGGATGATCTACATCCCCGGCAACCTGTTCTCGGTGAACCCGCTGACGGCGCGCCATGTGCCGGGCCTGTTCGCCCGCAACGAGCGGGTGGTGTGCGAGTTCGACTGCGCGCACGGGCCGATGGTGCTGGTGCTGGTGGGCGCCACCATCGTCGGCAGCATGGCGACGGTCTGGCACGGCGTGGTGAACCCGCCCCGCACCCGCGAGCCGCGCGAATGGCGCTACGACGGCCAGGACATCGTGATCGCCAAAGGGGCGGAGATGGGCCGCTTCCTGCTCGGCTCCACGGTGGTCCTGCTGTTTCCGCAGAACGTGCTCACTTTCACGCCGGACTGGGCGCCGAGCAAGCCGGTGCGGCTGGGCGAGGCGATGGCGACCCTGATCGAGAGCGAAGCCGCGCTCTAGCTCGGCCGTTCTCGTCCATCCGGCGCTCTTGCGGGCGGCTCTCCGATGGGTGTAGTTTTGCGTTCTCTCCCAGGAGCGCGCGAATGAATTACCGTTGCCCGCAGTGCAGCAAGATGCTGAAGGTGCCGAGCCTGTTCTTCCACGACATCACCGCCTGCCCCAAGTGCGGCCAGAAGGTGGTGCTGGGCGACTTCTTCGCCTTCTTCGTCGCGGCCATCACCATGATCGTGCTGGCGCTTTCGGTGCTCTACATCCTGAGCCAGGAGCTGGACGAGTACTACGTCGCTGCCGGCTATGCACTTGCGGCCGGCGTCGTCGCCGGCATCATCGTGCTGGTGCTGCTGGGCCGCGCCACGCCCTTCAAGCGCGTGAAGGGGCGCCGCTCCGCGCGGCACGCGCAGCCGGCGCCCAAGGCCTGAGCCCGCTTACTGAAACGCCACCTCGTCGAAGCTGCGCAGCTTGCGGCTGTGCAGCCGCTGCGAGCCTTGCGAGCGCAGGATCTCGATGGCGCGCATGCCGATGCGCAGGTGCTGGTCGACCCGCTCGCGGTAGAAGGTGTTGGCCATGCCGGGCAGCTTGATCTCGCCGTGCAGCGGCTTGTCGCTCACGCACAGCAAGGTGCCGTAGGGCACGCGGAAACGGAAGCCGTTGGCGGCGATGGTGGCGCTTTCCATGTCCAGCGCCACCGCGCGGCTTTGCGAGAAGCGCCGCTGCGGCTCGTTGCCGGGCAGGAGCTCCCAGTTGCGGTTGTCGGTGCTCGCCACGGTGCCCGTGCGCATGATGCGCTTGAGGTCCGCGCCCTGGCACTGGGTGACGTCGGCCACCGCCTGCTCCAGCGCCACCTGGATCTCGGCCAGCGCCGGGATCGGCACCCACAGCGGCAGTTCCTCGTCCAGCACGTGGTCCTCGCGCACGTAGCCGTGGGCCAGCACGTAGTCGCCCAGCTGCTGGCTGTTGCGCAGGCCCGCGCAGTGCCCCAGCATCATCCAGGCGTGCGGGCGCAGCACCGCGACGTGGTCGGTGATGTTCTTCGCGTTGGACGGGCCGACGCCGATGTTCACCATCGTGATGCCGCTGTGCCCGGGCCGAATGAGGTGGTAGGCCGGCATCTGCGGCAGCCGCGGCGGCGCCGCGCCGAAGGCGTCCACCGGCTCGCGCGGCAGGCCCACGCGGCGCGTCACCACGTTGCCCGGTTCGACGAAGGCCAGGTACTCGCTGTCCGGGCGGCTCATCTCCTCGTGACCGAGCTTCACGAATTCGTCGATGTAGAACTGGTAGTTCGTGAACAGCACGAAGTTCTGGAACCAGTCCGGCGCGCTGCCCGTGTAGTGGCGCAGGCGGTGCAGCGAGTAGTCGACGCGTGAAGCGGTGAACAGCGACAGCGGGTGCGGCTGGCCGGGCGCGAAGCGGATGGTGCCGTTGGCGATGCCGTCGTCCATCAGCTCGAGGTCCGGCAGGTCGAACAGGTCGCGCATCATCATGCGGCGCGCCGGCGGCAGGTTGCCCTCGATGTGGTCGTGCTCCGCGAAGGAGAAGTGGATCGGGATCGGCTCGTTGCTGGTGCCCACTTCGAGCTGCACGCCATGGTTTTGCTGCAGCAGGCGGAACTGCTCGAGGTAGTAGTTGCCATAGAGGTCGGGCCGCGAGAGCGTGGTCTCGAACACGCCCGCGCCGGCGACGAAGCCGTAGCTGAGGCCCGCGTTCTCCAGCACCGCCTGCCGCATCACCGTGTCGGTCTGGATGCGCACGTAGGGGTAGCAAGCCCGCACGCGGCCTGGCAAGGACTCGCCGGCGACGAAGCGCTGCATCGCTTCGCGCAGGTGCCCGATCTGCTGCGCGTAGATCGTGCGCACCTGCGCAAGCGCGCTGTCCGGGTCGGCGTGGAACGTGGGCGGGATGAACGGCGGCAGGAAGGGCATGTGCCTATTGTGCAACCAGCATGCCAACCACAGTCCAACCCGACCGGAGGTGCGCCGCAGTCCTACAACACGGAACGACACCGGATGACGTTACATCTTTCGCTCAGCGACGACAGTTTGCGTCATCGAGAACGACGTCGCTGGAACGCGAATTTCAAGGAGCTAAAGAAAATGACGACTGCGGTGGCCGCGAACCCCTTCGCCCTCATGGTGGACCCTTCGGAAGTGCGTCAACACATCGACCGTTCCGAACAACTGAACAAGCTGTCCCAACGCCAGTGCCATCCGCTGGACCGCGCCGTGATCCGCTGCGCCAGCGCCGAAATCGCCGCCTTCGACGCCAAGATCGACCGCACCACCATCTACCTGCCGCCCGAGGAAGAAAAGGCGCAGCCGGTCACCCGCACCTACACGCGCCGCGTCAACTGACCCTCCGGAACGGCACGCCCATCGGCACCGGCCGCATGGGCTGCAGCGGCGCCTGCTGCTGCCGCAGCCACACTTCCTGATCCTTCTTTTCCTGGTCCTTGCGCCACTGCTCCGCCAGCTGGCGCTGCCGGCGATCGGCATCGTCGCGGCGGGCTTGTTCGTCGCGCCGCGCCTGGTCGTCGCGCCTGGCCTGTTCCTGCTTGTCCTGTTCGGCGCGCCTGGCCTGCTGCTCGCGCGCATTGGCTTCCTCGCGCCCGGCCTGTTCGCGCAGGTGCGTCAGGTGGCGCAGGCGGGCTTCGGCCAGCTTCTTCTCTTCGGCCGCGCGGGCCGCTGCCTGGCGGCGTTCTTCTTCCTTGCGCAGTGCAGCAAGACGCTTTTCCTCCGCGGCCTTCTTCGCGGCGAGCTGGCGCTTGTGCTCCTGCTCGCGCCGGGCTTCGGCGGCTGCGTGGCGGGCGTCTTCGGCCTTGCGGGCCTGCAGCTGGTGGCGCTCTTCTTCCGCGCGGCGGGCGGCAGCGACGGAGCGCCGGCGCTCGTCGGCGCGCTTCGCGCTCGCGGCGGCCTGGCGGTCTTCGTCGCGGCGGGCGGCGGCGCGGCGCTGTTCTTCCTGCTGCGCGGCGACGCGCTGCTGTTCGCGCGCGGCGCGGGCCTGGGCTTCGGCCGCCCGGGCCTGGTCACGTGCGGCCTGGTCCGCGGCCGCCTTCTGCGCCGCCGCAGCCTTCTGTTCACGCGCGACCTGTTCGGCCGCGGCCTTCTGGGCCGCTTGTTCGGCGGCGCGGGCCTGCGCACGCAGCGCGGCATCGGCCTGGGCTTGCGCCTGCTGCAATTGCGTGGACGCGGGCGCCGTGACGCGCAGCGGGGCGGCGGCCGGCGTGTTGGGCACGACGGGGACCGTCGGAATGACCTGGGCCTTGATCACCGGGGCGGCGGCAGCGACCGGCGCGGTTGCAGGAGGTGCTGCCGGCGTTGCAGGAGGTGCCGCCGGCACCGGGGCCACGGGCGCGGTCGCCATCACCGGCGGCCCCTTGATCTGGAACTGCGGCCTGGCCGAGGCCGGCACGGGCGCGGCTGCAACCGCCGGCTCCTTGGCGGCCAGCTTGGATCCGGGCAGCGAAGCCGCCGGGCCGGAAATGATGATGTCGCGGCCGCGGTTCACCAGCGCGTTGGGCGGTGGCGTTGCCGGCGCCGCCTGCGCGACGCTGGGCATGCTGACGGTCGGCTCGCCGCGGCGGCGCGCGCCGGCCCAGCGGTCGAAATCGTCGTTGGCGGCGAACGCGCCTTGCTGCACGCGGGCGAGGTCGCGGGCGCGGAAGATGGCGCGCTGGCCGGTGTGCAGCTCCAGCGCCTCGCCCTTCTCGCCGTACACCACACCCGTGCCGCTTTGCACCACCACGCGGGTGGTGCCCGACTTGGTGTCGACGTCGACGCGGTAGTCGCCCGGCTGGCGCGCGCGGAACGCCAGGTTCGGCGTGCCGATCTCCACCGTGTCGCCCGGGTTCACGCGGGTGACGGTGATGACCATGCTGCCTTGCGTGAGGCTCAGCTGGGTGGCGTTGTCGCTGGCGTTTTCCAGGATCACCTGCGTCTGGCTGTCGAGGCGGACGGCGTGGCCGCCGGCCTGGATCTCGGCGCGCGAGCCGCGATCGGTCCACAATCGGTCGCCGCGCTTGAGCACGCGGCGTGGCTGCACGTCGTGCCACTCGGTGTCGCCTTGCGGCGAGAGGGCGACGGTGCCCTCAGCGTGGTTGAGATGGGCCGCCGGAACGGTGACCACCTGGGCCAGTGCGCTGGCGCCCCATACCGTGGCGACCAGCGCGAGTCCACGGACCCACCGGAGACTGCCCTCCCTCCCGGTGGTCCTGCTGATTGCGTTCATTCGCGTATTGAACGCATGAGTTCCCGAAATTGTGAATAAAGCCTGTGTAAATTTCCGGCTCCCTTTTCCCGAAGAAAGCTCCGCGCAGGAATTTGTCATTGGCTTGTTGCGCTGCGGGCCCAAGGAAGTGCGGGGCCGTTACCATCGGCGCCATGATCCACCTGCCCAACTGGTATAGGACGGTCAGCCACCACAGCACGGCGCCCGTGCGCTGGGCGGCGGCCTGGGGGCGGATCTCCTTCTTCGGCTCGGTGATGGTGGTCCGCGCTTTCTCGCCGGCCAGCTATGGGCCGCAGACCCGCCAGAACCTGGCGCGCCACATGTACCTGGACACGGCGCCCATCCTGGGCTGGTTCACGGTGCTGATCTCGCTGTTCACGCTGATCCTCACGCACATCGTCATCGTCACCGCCGCCAGCTACGGCCTTTCGCAGTACGCGCTGGAGATGGTGGTGCGGGTGTTGATCATCGAGCTGATCCCGCTTACGGCCGCGCTGTTCGTCGCGCTGCGCTGCACCATTCCAAGCGGCGCCGCGCTGGTGGAGATGCGGCGCATCGGCCACTTCCACCTGCTGCGGCACAAGCGCCTGGACCCGATCGCGGTGGAGGTTCTCCCGCGCATGCTGGCCGGCGTGTTCGCCTGCATCACGCTGGCTGCGCTCAGTTGCGTGGTGGCGGGCGCGCTGGCCTACCTGGCCGTCTACGGCTTTACCTTCGCCGGCGAAGCCGCCTACACGCACATGGTCGGACGGGTGTTCGAGCCGATGTTCACGCTGATCTTCGCGATGAAGACGGTGTTCTTCGCGCTCGCCGTCTCCATGATTCCCATGGCCTCGGGCCTCAACAACATCGAGGACGACGGCTCGCGCGAAAGCGCCGCGCTGCAGGGCCTGGTGCGCATGTTCGGCGTGCTGCTGGTGCTGGAAGCAATGTCGCTCGTGGCCAATTACCTCTGACCATGGCCGACCCCAAGAAGCCGCCACCGCCCACCGCCCCGCCGCAGCCGGAAACCCCGGTCCAGAAGTCCGAGCCGGCCGCCAAGAACCGGCCGGTGCGCCACCTGGAGATGAAGGCCATCCTGCTGCTGGTCTTCACCCTCGGCCTGATCATCGGCTCCGCGCTGTACATCATGCGCGCGCGCGGCTACTTCGAGCCCAAGCAGCGGCTGGTGCTGATCGCCGACAACGCCGAAGGCGTGGTGGCCGGCATGGACCTCACCTTCTCCGGCTTCCCGATCGGCACGGTGCAGCGGGTGGACCTGGGCGAGCAGGGCAACGTGCGCATCAGCATCGACGTGCGCGAGAAGGACGCCAAGTGGCTGCGCACGTCCAGCGTGTTCACCTTGGTGAAAGGCCTGCTGGGCAGCCCGCAGTTGCGCGCCTATACCGGCGTGCTGAGCGATCCGCCGCTGGCGCCCGATGCCGAAAGGCCTGTGCTGCGCGGCGACGCCAACGAGGAGATCCAGCGCGTGATCGGCGCCGCGCGCGACGTGCTGGACAACCTGAACCAGATCACGTCCGCCAGCTCGGACCTGAACAAGGCCATGGCCAACCTGCAGGTCTTCACGCAGAAGCTGCAAAGCAGGCAGGGCGCGTTGCACGCCGTGTTCGGCAACGAGGAGGACGCGCGCAAGCTGGTGGTGACCATCGAGCGCGCGAACGCGGCGCTGGCCCGCATCGAGAGCCTCACCGGCAACGCCGACCGCATGGTGGTCAACGCCGACCGGCAGGTGTTCGGCCCCAACGGCCTGACCACCGATGCGCGCAACATCCTGCAGCAGGTGCAGGGCCTGCTGAACGACACCAAGGGCAGCCTGCAGCGCGTGGACGCGGTGCTGAAGGAGGCGCAGGGCGTGGCCGGCAACGTGCGCTCCGCCACCGAGGACCTGGGCAGCCTGCGTGGCGACGTCGAGGCCAACCTGCGCAAGATCGAGGACCTGATCAACGACCTCAATCGCAAGTGGCCTTTCGCCAAGGACCGCGAGGTGAAGCTGCCATGAAGCCCCTGGCTTTGCTGATGCTCGTGCTGGCCCTGGCCGCCTGTGGCAGCAAGCCGCGCCAGCCGGACTGGCTGATGAACGCGGACGGCGAGCAGGACCGCTTCGAGCGCGCTTTCCTCAAGGGCGACGACAAGGTCGCGGCTTCCGAGTTCACGCGCCTGCGCCAGGACGTCGCCAGCACCGGCCAGCCGGGGCTGGCGGCGCGCGCGGAGCTCACGCGCTGCGCGGTGCGCGTGGCGAGCCTGGACTTCCAGCCCTGCGCCGGCTTCGAGCCGCTGCGCGCCGACGCGCCGGATGCGGAGCGCGCGTACGCGGACTTCCTCGCCGGGGTCGTGACGCCCGAACAGGTGAAGCTGCTGCCCGAAGCCTATCGTGGCGTTGCGGGCGGGGCCGGCGGCGGCGCGGCCGTGAAGGGCATCAAGGAACCGCTGTCGCGTCTCGTCGCGGCTGGTGTCTTGCTGCGCACCGGCAAGGCAGACCCCGAGGTGCTGCAGGTGGCGAGCGACACGGCCTCCGAGCAGGGCTGGCGGCGCGCGGTGCTGGCCTGGCTGGGCGCGCAGGCGATGCGGGCGGAGCAGGCCGGCGCGACCGAGGAAGCGGCACGCTTGCGGCGTCGCATGGAGATCGCGGCCCAGGAGCGTTAGCGCTGCCGCGACGGCGTGCGCAAGGTGATCGAATAGCGCAAGCTCTTCGTCGGCGCCACGCTGTGCTGCCATTCCCAGCGCGATGCGCCGCGCAGCAAATAGATGGAGCGCGGCGCCACCTCCACCTTGAACACCGGCGCCTTGCTGCCGACGACGTGCGGATAGGGCCGGAAGCGCAGCACCGCGTCATTCAGCAGTGACACGCCCACCACGTCCTCGAAGTCCGGCACGTCGCGATGCCAACCCAGCGGCGTGCCGGGCGTGTACTCGGCGACGAGCGCCTGCGTGAACGCGTCGGGCTCCGCGCCGATCCAGGCGGCGGCTTGCCGGCGCAGCGGCAGCAGCCAATCCGGCAGCGGCTCGGCCTCCTCCAGCTTCTGGGCGCTGAAGTCATAGCGCCCGCCGTAGCTCACCACGCGGCGGCGCGCCTCGTACTGCTGGTACTTCATGGGCGCGAGCGGCAACTGCGCGATGCGCGCGACCAGCGCGGCTTCTTCCGCGCGCGACAGGAATTCTTCTTCAAGGCGCATGCCCGGCGGCAGCGCGGGGCCGAACAGGTCCAACGACGACATGCGCCGACCATAGCCCAAATAAAAAACCCCGCGGGAGACCCGCGGGGTTTTCGCGTTTCAAGTCGGCTTAGGGCTTGGACGCGGTCGGGAAGGGCCAGGCCGCTTGCGGGTTCAGAGTGGTCTGAGCCGCGGGAGCAGCAACCGGCGCCGCAGCGGCCGCCGGCTTTGCAGCAGGGGCTTTGGCGGCCTTTTTCGCGGGCGCTTTCGCAGCCTTCTTCGCTGGCGCTTTCGCGGCCTTTTTCGCAGGCGCTTTCGCGGCCTTCTTCGCAGGCGCCTTTTTCGCGGCCTTCTTGGCGGTGCTCTTCTTCGCAGTCGCCTTCTTGGCCGTGGTCTTCTTCGCCGCGGTCTTCTTGGCCGTGGTCTTCTTCGCCGCCGCCTTCTTCGCGGCCGGGCGCTTCGCCGCGGTCTTCTTCGCAGCCGGGCGCTTCGCCGCGGTCTTCTTGGCGGCCGGACGCTTGGCAGCGGCCTTCTTCGCCGGGGCCTTCTTCGCCGCGGTCTTCTTGGCGGCCGGGCGCTTGGCCGTGGCCTTCTTCGCGGTAGCCTTCTTCGCCGGCGCCTTCTTGGCGGCCGATTTCTTCGCAGTTGCCATGACTATCTCCTGTTCAAGTTGATCAAAACGTCAACCATAAGAAGCACTTCGCGCGTTGTTGGTGACGCGAAGCGATCCGTGCGGTTGGGCCCTCGGGCCCAGCCCCACGAACACCATCGCCCGCCACGCACCGGCCTCTTTTCGGGTCGTGTGCGTACGGGCACTAATCCAAACCTATTCGCAGTTGCCTTCAATCCCAGGAAAGAGCGCCACCCGTCTGGTATTCGATCACGCGGGTCTCGAAGAAATTGCGCTCTTTCTTCAGGTCAATCATTTCGCTCATCCACGGGAAGGGATTTTCCTCGTTCGGGAAAAGCGCTTCCAGGCCGATCTGCGTGGCGCGGCGATTCGCGATGTAGCGCAGGTAGCCCTTGAACATGGAGGCATTGAGTCCCAGCACGCCGCGAGGCATCGTGTCCTCGGCGTAGCGGTACTCGAGTTCGACAGCTTTCTGGAACAGGCCCTTGATCTCCGCCTTGAATTCGGCGGTCCACAGGTGCGGGTTCTCGAGCTTGATCTGGTTGATGAGGTCGATGCCGAAGTTGCAGTGCATCGACTCGTCGCGGAGGATGTACTGGTATTGCTCGGCGGCGCCGGTCATCTTGTTCTGGCGGCCCAGCGCCAGGATCTGCGTGAAGCCGACGTAGAAGAACAGGCCTTCCATCAGGCAGGCGAACACGATCAGGCTCTTGAGCAGCGTCTGGTCGTTCGCGGGCGTGCCGGTCACGAAGTTGGGATCCATGATCGCGTCGATGAAGGGGATCAGGAACTCGTCCTTGTCCCGGATCGACTGCACCTCATGGTAGGCGTTGAAGATCTCGCTCTCGTCCAGGCCCAGCGACTCCACGATGTACTGGTACGCGTGGGTGTGGATCGCTTCTTCGAAAGCCTGGCGCAGCAGGAACTGGCGGGCCTCCGGCGCCGTGATGTGGCGGTAGGTGCCCAGCACGATGTTGTTGGCGGCCAGCGAGTCGGCCGTCACGAAGAAGCCGAGGTTGCGCTTGATGATGCGGCGCTCGTCCTCGGAAAGCCCGTTCGGGTCCTTCCACAGGGCGATGTCGCGGTTCATGTTCACTTCCTGCGGCATCCAGTGGTTGGCGCAGGTCGCCAGGTACTTCTCCCAGGCCCACTTGTACTTGAAGGGGACGAGCTGGTTGACGTCGGTCTGGCCGTTGATGATGCGCTTGTCCGCGGCGGTGACGCGGCGCTGGCTGGTGGGTTGCGAGGAACCCGCTTGCGCGCGCGGCGCCGCAGGCGCGATGGCCCCATCGTCCAACGTGCGCATCGCAGCTTGCGGAACGGGAGCGGTCTGCGCGAGAGGCGAATGGGTCACCTCGCGGTTCATCGCAGGGGAACCGCTCGTCGCAGGAATTGACGGTGTGGGCGTGACTTCGTCGTCCCAGGTCAACATAAGTTTTCCAGTGCTCGGATTATGCGAGCACGGATGTGAGAGTCAAAGTGTCCGTTCACATCCGGCTCGCATTTTGTTGCTTCATTGCATCGGCGATCTGTCGGAGAACGCCGATACATCCTTCTTTTCTATCGCGATTACTGGCAAGCCTCGCAGGTCGGATCGTCGACGCCGCAGAACTTGATGTCGGTGGCGGGCGTCGCAGCGGGCTGCGTCACCGCATCGATCTGCGCGCGCGCCGCGGCGGCTGCAGCATCGAGAGCGGACATTCCGTTGGAGCCACCCGAGGAAGAGACGGCGTTCAGGCGACCTGACTGCACCGTGCTCTTCTCGGCCTGCGTGGCGCTGGTGGTGCGCAGGTAGTACGTGGTCTTCAGACCGCGCAGCCATGCCAGCTTGTACGTCTCGTCCAGCTTCTTCCCCGACGCCCCTGCCATATAGATATTGAGCGACTGCGCCTGGTCGATCCACTTCTGGCGGCGGGCGGCGGCTTCCACCAGCCACACCGGCTCGACCTCGAAGGCGGTCGCGTACAGCGCCTTGATGTCCTGCGGCACGCGGTCGATCGGGCGCAGCGACCCGTCGAAGTGCTTCAGATCCATGACCATCACGTCGTCCCACAGGCCCAGGCGCTTCAGGTCGCGCACCAGGTAGTGGTTGATGACCGTGAATTCACCGGACAGGTTGGACTTGACCGAGAGGTTGCCGAAGCAGGGCTCGATCGAGGCGTCCACGCCGATGATGTTGGAGATCGTCGCCGTCGGGGCGATGGCCACGCAGTTGCTGTTGCGCATGCCGTCGGCGGCGATCTTCTTGCGGAGGGCATCCCAGTCCAGGGAGGCGGAGCGGTCGACGTCGACATACATGTCGCCGCGCTGCTCGGCCAGCAGGTTCAGCGTGTCCAGGGGCAGCACGCCCTTGTCCCACAGCGAGCCCTTGTAGCTGGAGTAGCGGCCGCGTTCGCGCGCCAGGTCGGTCGACGCCCAGTAGGCGTAGTAGCAGATCGCTTCCATCGACTCGTCGGCGAACTGGATCGCCTCCTGGCTGGCGTACGGGATGCGCAGCTGGTACAGCGCGTCCTGGAAGCCCATGACGCCCAGGCCCACCGGGCGATGGCGCATGTTGGAGTCGCGGGCCTTCTTGACGGCGTAGTAGTTGATGTCGATCACGTTGTCGAGCATCCGCATCGCCGTGGAGATGGTGCGCTTCAGCTTCTCGTGGTCCACTTTCCCGTCCTTCAGGTGCTGCAGCAGGTTCACGGAACCCAGGTTGCAGACGGCCGTCTCGGTGTCGGACGTGTTCAGCGTGATCTCGGTGCACAGGTTGGACGAGTGCACCACGCCGGCGTGCTGCTGCGGCGAGCGCACGTTGCAGGCGTCCTTGAAGGTGATCCAGGGATGGCCGGTCTCGAACAGCATCGAGAGCATCTTGCGCCACAGGTCGGTCGCCGGGACGGACTTGCTGGGCTTGATCTCGCCGCGCCTGGCCTTCTCTTCATAGGCCAGGTAGGCCTTCTCGAACTCGGTGCCGAACTTGTCGTGCAGGTCGGGCACGGAGGCCGGCGAGAACAGCGTCCAGTCGGCCTTTTCCATCACGCGGCGCATGAACAGGTCCGGGATCCAGTTGGCCGTGTTCATGTCGTGGGTGCGGCGGCGGTCGTCGCCGGTGTTCTTGCGCAGCTCCAGGAATTCCTCGACGTCCAGGTGCCACGTTTCCAGGTAGGCGCAGACGGCGCCCTTGCGCTTGCCGCCCTGGTTCACCGCCACGGCGGTGTCGTTGACGACCTTCAGGAAGGGCACGACGCCCTGCGACTCGCCGTTGGTGCCCTTGATGTGGGAGCCCAGGGCGCGCACGCGCGTCCAGTCGTTGCCCAGGCCGCCGGCGAACTTGGACAGCAGGGCGTTTTCCTTGATGCTTTCGTAGATGCCGTCCAGGTCGTCCGGCACCGTCGTCAGGTAGCAGGAGGACAGCTGGGAACGCAGCGAGCCGCTGTTGAACAGCGTCGGCGTGGACGACATGAAGTCGAAGCTGGACAGGACTTCGTAGAACTCGATGGCGCGGGCTTCGCGGTCGATCTCGTTCAGCGCCAGGCCCATGGACACGCGCATGAAGAAGGACTGCGGCAGCTCGATGCGCGACTTGCGCACGTGCAGGAAGTAGCGGTCGTACAGCGTCTGCAGGCCCAGGTAGTCGAACTGGTTGTCGCGTTCGGCCTTGAGCGCGGCGCCCAGGCGCTTCAGGTCGTACTGCAGCAGCCTTTCGTCCAGCAGGTCGTTCTCGACGCCCTTCTTGATGAATTGCGGGAAGCTGTCGGCATAGGCCTCGGCGCGCTCGCCGGCGGCGACTTCGCGGCCGATCACTTCCTTGAAGATCGTGTGCAGCAGCAGGCGGGCCGTGACGAAGGTGTAGTCCGGCTCCTTCTCGATCAGCGTGCGGGCGGCCAGGATGGACGCCTTGTAGACCTCGTCCAGCGGCACGCCGTCGTACAGGTTGCGCATCGTCTCGGCCGCGATCGGCTCGGGCTTGACGTCGGCGCCCAGGCCTTCGCAGGAAGCGACGATCAGCGCCTGCAGCGCGCCGGTGTCCAGCGGCACGCGCTGGCCGCCGTCGAGGACGTGGAATTCGACCGCCTTGGGGGCTTCGGCCTGGACCTGCTTGGCGCGCTCCTGCGAGCGGCGCTCGCGGTACAGCACGTAGGCACGGGCCACGTCGTGCTGGCCGCTGCGCATCAGGCCCAGTTCGACGGCGTCCTGGATGTCCTCGATGTGGAAGGTGCCGCCGCCCGGACGCGAGCGCACCAGCGCCTTGATGACGTTCTGCGTCAGCTGGTCCACCGTCTCGCGGACGCTGGCGGAGGCGGCGCCGGTGGTGCCGTGCACCGCCAGGAAGGCCTTCATCATCGCCACGGCGATCTTGTTCGGCTCGAAGGGGACCACGGCGCCGTTGCGGCGGATGATCTGGTAATGCGCGAGGGGCGCGGCGGCACTGCCTGCTGGCGGCATGGAGGCGGTCCCGGCGGGGAGCGGCTGGTGGGTCACGGCTTGAGATACAGCAGCAGGTTGCATGTTTCTTCCTGGTTTATTGTTCCGACTGACGATGAAGAGGCGCAGACGCTCCCGCTCACCTGCGAGCGCAGGTGTTGCTCGAAGCAAGGGGCGGGGCGGTTGCGGCTACCAGCCTAGGGTGGGAAACCCCGGCTGAAGGATTGGACGAGGAGGGGTCCTGGGGAGACCTGGGACGCGAGACACGAGTGCGGGTGTGCAGGTTACGGGCGCGCAAGGCGCTTGCTGCATTTCACTGGTCATCTCTTCTCCTCTCGTACGGCGCAGAGTGTACTGCAACCACTATATCTAGCGTTCCGGAGATTGCAAGGGCCTACCTATAGTGTTTGCCCGCACGTGCGTTGACAACAACGTCTACCCAGCGAGCCAACAGGTTTTCCACAGCTTCATCCCCAGGCGGCACCGGTGGAGTGCAGCGCTGGACACTATAGGTGGTGTTGCCGCGCTTGGGTGCTACTAGATGTAGTGCACCCGCCACAAAACTAGGCGTAGGGCGCCGGAAACCATTCCGGTGGAAAACCCGTTTCCCGCTGCAGCAGCGCCCAGTCGAAGCGCGCGCCCGGATCGGCCTTGCGCCCGGGCGCGATGTGCTCGTGGCCCGCCAAATGGCGGATCGGGTAGTGTTGCGCGAGGGCTGCGCACAACGCGGACAGCGCCTCGTACTGCGCGGGCTCGAAGCTCTCGCCTTCCAGCCCTTCCAGCTCGATGCCGACGGAGTCGTCGTTGCAGTTCGCGCGCCCGCGCCACTGCGAAGGGCCCGCATGCCAGGCGCGCTCGTCGCAGCTCACGAACTGCCACAGCGCGCCGTCGCGGCGGATGAAGAAATGCGCCGAGACCTGGATGCCGCGGATCGTCTGGAAGTACGGGTGTGCGTCCCAGTCCAGCGTGTTGGTGAACAGCCTTTGCACCTCGTCGCCGCCGTAGGCGCCGGGCGGCAGGCTGATGGAGTGCACCACCACCAGGTCGATCTGCGCGCCGGCCGGGCGCGGGCCGAAGTTCGGCGAATCGCAGCGGTGGGCGAAGCGGTACCAGCCGCCCGCCCAGAGTGCATCAGGGGTTGGTCGGGTCATCCGGCTCTTCGCTGCCGGGCGTGGCGATGGCCAGGCGGGCGATGCGGTAGCGGATCTGGCGCAGCGACAGCCCGAGCTTCTGCGCCGCCGCCGTGCGGTTGAAGTTCGTTTCCTTCAGCGCCTTCACCAGGATGTCGCGCTCCTGCTGGTCCAGGTAGGCCTGCAGGTCGCTGGGCACCACCGGCGCCGGGGCCGCGACGGCGGGGGCCGTGGCGGTCGCGACCGCAGTTGCTGCTGCCGCGGCGGCCGGCTCGCCCGGCGCCGTGGTCGGCGCGAAATCCACCTGCAGCTGGCTGCCGTCGGACAGGGCGAGCGCGCGGTGCAGCAGGTTTTCCAGCTCGCGGACGTTGCCGGGCAAGGGCAGCTGCTGCAACTGCAGCAGCACCTGGGGCGACAGCTGCGGGGCGGGCATGCCGGTCTCGTGCGCGATTCGCGCCAGCAGCGCGCCGCACAGCACCGGCAGGTCCTCGCGCCGCTCGCGCAGCGGCGGCACCAGGATCTCGATGACGTTCAGGCGGTAGAACAGGTCCTGGCGGAAGCGCCCGGCCTGCACGTCGGCGGCCAGGTCCTTGTGGGTCGCGCTGACGATGCGCACGTCCACGGACTCTTCCTGCGTGGAGCCGAGCGCGCGCACGCTGCGCTCCTGGATCGCGCGCAGCAGCTTGGACTGCATCTGCAGCGGCAGGTCGCCGATCTCGTCGAGGAACAGCGTGCCGCCGCGCGCGGCCTGGAAATAGCCTTCGCGGTCGGCCGAAGCGCCGGTGTAGGAGCCCTTCTTCGCGCCGAAGAATTCCGCCTCCAGCAAGGTCTCCGGGATGGCGCCGCAGTTCACGGCGATGAAGGGCCCGTCGACGCGGTGGCTGCAGGCATGGATGGCGCGCGCCGCCAGTTCCTTGCCGGTGCCGGATTCGCCGCGCACCAGCACCGGCGCCATGCTGCGCGCGACCTTGCCGATGCGTTCCTTCACCATCCGCATCGGTGCGGAGTCGCCCACCAGCCGCAGCAGCGCCGCGGCGGAGCCGGTGCGTTCCGCCGGTGCCGGGGCCGAGCGCGTGGTGCCGGGCCGGGTGCGTTCGCCCACTTCCTGGATGGCCGAGGCCACGACGGAGCGGAACTGCTTCAGGTCCACCGGCTTGGTGAGGTAGTCGAAGGCGCCGGCCTTCAGCGCTTCCACCGCGTTCTCGGCGGAGCCGTAGGCCGTCATGACGATGCAGCGCTCGGGGCGCTGTTGCGCGCCCATCTTCTGCAGCAGTTCCAGGCCCAGGCCGTCGGGCAGGCGCATGTCGGTGATGACGGCGTCGAAGCGGCGCTGCTCCAGCAGCTGGTTCGCTTCGGCCAGCGTGCCAGCGGCGTCGACGCGATAGCCTTCGCGCAACAGCGTCAGCTCGTAGAGCGTGCGCAGGTCCGGCTCGTCGTCGACGACGAGGACCTGGGGCGAGGGAGCGGCTGGCTGGGGCATCAGGCGCGTATTGTGGCAAACGGCAGGGCGCCTGGCAGCACTGTTGCGCGCGTGCGAAACGCGATCGTGAACTGGTTGCCATCGCGGCCGCTGCCGTCCGGCGCCGGCGCACGCGTGTAGCTGATCGTGGCACCGTGGCGGTCACACAACTCGCGGCAGATGTAGAGCCCGAGCCCGCTGGACCGGCTTTCCGAGGAGAAGAAGGGCTCGAACAGGTGGCGCTGCACGCCCGGGTCCAGCGGCGCGCCGTTGCTCCACACATGCAGCCGGGCCTGTTCGCCCGTCATTTGCGTGGCAACAACGATTGCGCCCGGTGCCGGGCTGGCATAGCGCAGGGCGTTGTCCAGAAGGTTCACCAGGATGCGGCGCAGGTGCTCGCCATCGAAAGCGGTCCAGGCCGCATCGGAAGCGAGCGAGAGGCGCAGCCGCTCGCCCGGCTTGTTCTGCTCGGACCACTCGCGGGCGAACAGGTCCACGGCCAGGTCCAGCTCCAGCCAGTCGGTGGAGGGCTGCTGCAGCCGGGCCAGGTTCAGGATCTCGTCGACGATGCGCGACAGCCGCTGGGCGTTCTGCCGCACCATCGTGGTCAATTGCTGCTGGCCGGCATCGGACAGTTCCTCGGCCAGCAGGCTGTTGGCCTGGGCGATCGCGGCCAGCGGATTGCGGATCTCATGCGCCACGGCTGCCGACATGCGGCCCATGGCCGCGAGCTTCTCGGTGCGCAGCCGCGCTTCGGCTTCGCGCAGGTCCTGCAGGAACATCACGCATAGGGCATCGGCGTAAGCATCCTGCGGAGGCGTCAGCCGGGTGCGCACGCGCACGTGCAGGCGCTCGCCGCGCGTGAGCTCCAGCGCCAGTTCGGCCGCGTGCGAGGTCTGGTCGGCGAAGGTGCGCTGGGCCAGCGCCACCAGCGGCTTCCAGCCCGGTCGCGAGATCAGCGCCAGCGAAGCGGGCGCTTCGCGCGCCTGCCAGCCAAGCAGCTGGCGCGCGGCGGGGTTGGCCGCGTGCACCTGCCAGTCGGCGCCGACGACCAGCACGCCTTCGGTCAGCGTTTCGATCACGACCTCGTTGACGTGGGCCTGGGTGCGGATCGCGGAGCGGCTGCGGCGCGCCGCCAGTTCCTCGCGCGCCAGCCGCACCGACAGCTGGTTGGCCAGCACGGCCACCGCGAAATAGCCGCCGCCGCTGAGGCCGGCCTGCACCAGCGGGCCCGTGTGGTCGCCGATCAGCAGGGCCTGCAGCCAACCGTCGATCAGCAGCAGCAGGGTGACGCCGGCTGCCGTGCCCAGGGCCAGCAGGAAGGAGCCCAGCACGGAGGCGGTGAGCACCGGCAGCGCGTACAGCGGCGCATAGTTCAGGCTGGCGGCCTGCAGGAACTGCAGCGTGGAGAACGCGAGCAGGTCGATGCCGATGGTGGACACCCACTGCGGGTCGAAGGTGCGCCCCGGCATGGCCGGCCGCGCGAACATGCGCACGGCCACGGAGGCCAGCAGGTAGGCGCCGCACAGCGCCAGCTGCCAGCCGTTGACCGAGGTGAAGCCGGCCAGCATGAGGCCGCCCAGCAGCACCAGCAGCACGACGCCGACGCCCATGCGCGCGGCCATGAAGCCGAGCCAGAGCCGGTGGAAGGCCGGGAGCTCCTCCGCGGGTTCGATGCGCGCAGGCAGTTCCCAGGTGGAGTTCTCGGTCATGGCTTCAGCCGCCGCCACGCTGGCGGTGCTCCTGGCTGCAATAGAAGACGCCCTTGGCGCCGGCCACCGCGTCGGAGCGCGGCAGGTGCACCGAGCAGACCGGGCAGCACACCATGTCCTGCGGCTTGCCGGCGGCCTGGCGCGGCGCGCGGGCGCGCTCGTCCTGCTCCAGCAGCTGGTTGTTGCGCCAGATCATGTAGGCGACCACCAGGATGGCGATCAGCAGCAGGTACTTCATGCGGCGCGCCTCAGGATGACTTCCAGCACGAAGCGAGAGCCCACGTAGGCGAGCAGCAGCAGCAGCGAACCGACGTAGATGACGCGCACGGCGCGGCGCCCGCGCAGGCCGAAGCGGGCCCGCCCCAGCAGCAGCAGCGCGAAGGCGATCCAGGCCAGCACCGAGAACACCGTCTTGTGCTCCCAGCGCCAGGCGCGGCCATACAGCGCCTCGGAAAAGAACATGCCGGCCAGCAGGGTGGCCGACAGCAGGACGAAGCCCGCGGTGGCGAAGCGGAAGGTCAGGCGCTCCAGCGTCAGCAGCGGCAGCCCGGGCTGCAGCTCGGTGGCGTTGCGCATCGTGTGCTCCATCCGCGTCATCAGCCAGGCGTGGACCGCGGAAGCCGCGAACAGGCCGTAGGCGCCCACGCCCAGCAGCAGGTGCAGCGGCAGCCAGGGCGAGGACACGTGCAGCGGCGTGCCGGGAAAGGCCAGCGCCAGCAGCACCGCCGGGGCGCCCAGGCCGGCGAGCGCCCAGCGGGCCTGCAGTTGCGGAAAAAACTGGCGTTCCACCGCGTAGACCGTGCACACCAGCCAGACGGTGATCGACAGCGCCGGCGCGAAGCCGAAGCGCGGCGTCTCGCCCAGCAGCGCCCAGGCCAGCGCCAGCGCGTGCAGCGCCCAGGCGGCCAGGAAGGCGCGGCGGGCCGCGGCCTCGCTCAGCCGCTTCGAGCCTGCCGCGGGCACGGCATAAGCCACCGCCGCGGCCACGGACAGCGCCACACTGGCCGGGGAGGCACTGGATAAAATCATGTGGACAAGTTTAGTCCCCCCGCCTCGCGCGCCCTTGGGCGCCTGTGGCGCAACCCCCACTTCCCCCCATTCCATGGCCACCTCCGCACTCAGCGACAAACTTTCCCGACTGGTCAAGCAGATGCGCGGCCAGGCCCGCATCACCGAAGCCAACGTGCAGGACATGCTGCGCGAGGTGCGCATGGCGCTGCTCGAGGCGGACGTCGCGCTGCCCGTCGTGCGCGACTTCATCAACCGGGTCAAGGACAAGGCGCTCGGCGCCGAGGTCGTGGGTTCGCTGAACCCCGGCCAGGCGCTGGTGGGCATCGTCAACCGCGAGCTGGTGGCCACCATCGGCGAAGGCGTCAGCGACATCAACCTGCAGGCCCAGCCGCCGGCCGTGATCCTGATGGCCGGCCTGCAGGGCGCCGGCAAGACGACCACCACTGCCAAGCTGGCCAAGCACCTGATCGAGAAGCGCAAGAAGAAGGTGCTCACGGTCTCGGGCGACGTCTACCGCCCCGCCGCCATCGAGCAGCTGAAGACGGTGACGGCCCAGGCCGGCGCCGAATGGTTCCCCAGCACGCCGGACCAGAAGCCGGTGGACATCGCCCGGGCCGCCATCGACTACGCGCGCAAGCAGTACTTCGACGTGCTGCTGGTCGACACCGCCGGCCGCCTCGCCATCGACGAGGCGATGATGAAGGAGATCCGCGAGCTGCACGCGGCGCTGAACCCGGTGGAGACCCTGTTCGTGGTAGACGCCATGCAGGGCCAGGACGCGATCAACACGGCCAAGGCCTTCAAGGAGGCGCTGCCGCTCACCGGCATCATCCTGACCAAGCTCGATGGCGACTCGCGCGGCGGCGCGGCGCTGTCGGTGCGCCAGATCACCGGCGCGCCGATCAAGTTCGCCGGCACCAGCGAGAAGATCGACGGCCTGGAGGTGTTCGACGCCGAGCGCCATGCGGGCCGCATCCTTGGCATGGGCGACATCGTGGCGCTGGTGGAGCAGGTGCAGGCCGGCGTCGACATGGAGGCCGCGCAGAAGCTGGCCGCCAAGGTGAAGAGCGGCGAAGGCTTCGACCTGAACGACTTCCTGTCGCAGATCCAGCAGATGAAGCAGATGGGCGGCCTGTCCACGCTGATGGACAAGATGCCCGCGCAGATCCAGGCCAAGGCCGGCCAGGTGGACATGGACCGCGCCGAGCGCGACGTGCGCCGCAAGGAAGGCATCATCTGCTCGATGACGGCGGCCGAACGCCGCAAGCCCGAAATCATCAAGGCCACCCGCAAGCGCCGCATCGCCGCCGGCGCCGGCGTGCAGGTGCAGGAAGTCAACCGCCTGCTCAACGAGTTCGAGCAGATGCAGCAGATGATGAAGAAGATGAAGGGCGGCGCCATGATGAAGCTGATGAAGCGCTTCGGCGGCAAGGGCGGGATGCCCAAGATGCCGTTCTGACCCTTTCGTCGCCCCCGCGCAGGCGGGGGCCCAGGGTGTTCAATCGCGGCCGCAAGGCCGCTTTTTCGCTCCTGGGAGCCCTGGGTTCCCGCCTTCGCGGGGGTGACGAAGTACCTATACTCGTCGGCCATGAACCTCGTCGATTCCTTCGCCGACATCTCCCGCTTCGTCGCCCTGCGGCGCGACATCCACATGCATCCCGAGCTGGGCTTCGAGGAGCATCGCACCTCGAAGATCGTGGCCGAACTCCTGCAGGAGTGGGGCCTCGAAGTGCACACCGGCATCGCCGGGACCGGCGTCGTCGGCGTCCTGCGCCGGGGCAGCAGCAAGCGCAGCATCGGCCTGCGTGCCGACCTCGACGCGCTGCCGCTGCAGGAAGAGAACCACTTCCCGCACCGCTCGCAGCACGACGGCCGCATGCACGCCTGCGGCCACGACGGCCACACCACCATGCTGCTGGCCGCGGCCTGGCACCTGTCGAAGACGAAGGACTTCGACGGCACCGTCAACTTCATCTTCCAGCCGGCCGAGGAAATGGGCAAGGCCGGCGCCCTGAAGATGATCGAGGACGGCCTGTTCGAGCGCTTCCCCTGCGACGCCGTCTTCGCCCTGCACAACTTCGCGGTCGACGTCGGCACCTTCGCCGTCAACGACGGCGCGCTGATGGCCTCCAGCAATACCTGGAAGGTCACCATGCACGGCCGCGGCACCCACGCGTCGATGCCGCACACCGGCATCGACCCGGTGTCCGCCGTCATCGAACTGGGCCAGCAGCTGCAGACCCTGGTGGCCAAGGTGATCGACTCGCGCGAGCGCGCCCTGCTGGCGGTCACGCAGATCCAGGGCTCCGGCGCGCCCAACGTCATTCCCGACGAAGCCTGGGTGGGCGGCACGGTGCGCACCTTCTCCACCGACGCCACCGACAAGATCGAGGCCGGCCTGCGCCGCCTCGCCGACGGCATCGCCCAGGCGCACGGCTGCCGGGCCGAGATCGGTTTCCGCCGCGCCTCGCCGCCGGTGGTCAACCATGAAAAAGAGGCACGGTTCGCCGCCGAAGTGATGCGCGAGATCGTCGGCGCCGAGCATGTCGACGACAACTACCCCGCCGTCATGGGCGCGGAGGACTTCGCCCACATGCTGCGCGTCAAGCCGGGTTGCTACGCCTTCGTCGGCAACGGCGACGGCGGCCACCGGTTGCCGGACCACGGGCCCGGTCCTTGCATCATCCACAACACCTCGTTTGATTTCAACGACGAGATCATCCCCATCGGCGCCAGCTACTTCGTGCGGCTGGCGCAGAAATGGCTGGCCCCGGCCTGAGCACGCGACAAACAAACCACAGGAGACAACCGTGACCCTTCGCAGTAGCCGCCGCGCCGTGCTGGCGCTTGCCCTCGCCGCCACCGCGGCCACGCCCGCCTTCGCCGACCGCGTGATCCACATGGTGGTGCCCTTCGGCCCCGGCGCGGTGCAGGACACGGTGGCGCGCACCTTCAGCCAGGAACTGGGCAAGGAGCTCGGCGCCAGCGTGCTGGTGGAGAACAAGCCCGGCGCCGGCGGCACCGTCGGCACCCTGCAGGCGGCCAAGGCGCCCGGCGACGGCAACACGCTGGTGCTGGCCGCGGCCAGCCACACGCTGGCCGGGCACCTGTACTCGAAGCTGGGTTACGACCCGATCAAGGACTTCACGGGCGTCGCCTACATCGGCAACTCGGGCTACGTGATCGCCGCGCCGTCCAACCTGGGCGTGAACAACCTGGCCGACTACGTGAAGCTGCTGAAAAGCAAGCCGGGGCAGTTCAACTACGCGTCAGCCGGCAACGGCAGCGCGACGCACCTGGGCATGGCCTACTTCCTGTCCAAGGCCGGGGCCGAGATGCAGCACGTGCCGATGAAGTCCACCGGCGACGCCGTCAACGAGGTGCTGGCCGGCCGCGTGCAGGGCGTCACGTCCGCCGTCGTCGGCCTGGTGGGTTTCAAGCAGGACCCGCGCATCAAGCTGCTGGCGTACACGGGCACGCAGCGCTCGCGCTTCATGCCGGACCTGCCCACGGCGGCCGAAGCCGGCGTGCCGGGCTACAAGTTCGATTCCTGGATCGGCGTGCTGACGCCGTCGACGACGCCGAAGGCGGAAGTCGACAAGCTGAACGCCGCCCTGAACAAGGTGCTGGCGCTGCCCGAAGTGCAGCAGCGCCTGGCCAACCTGGGCGTGGAGTCCGGCCCGAACATGTCGGTGGACGATTTCCAGAAGCTGCTGAAGGCGGATTACGAGCAGGCCGGCGTGCTGGTGAAGGCCTCCGGCGCCCGCATCGAATAAGCCGCCTCAGCCTTCCGCCTGGATGTTTTCCTTGCGGATCAACTCGCGGAAGAAGCTGCTGTCTTCCTGAACCCGGCGCCGGAAGGCGTCGGGGCCCTCGAAGTCCGGGTACATCGCGGACAGCTGCAGCTGCTGCCTGGCCGTGGGCGCGCTCATTGCCTTCTGTGCTGCCTCGCTCATGCGCGCGACGATCTCCGGCGGCGTCCCCTTGGGCGCGAACAGCGCGAACCAGCTGCGCGGGTCGATGTCGAAGCCCAGCTCCTGCAAGGTGGGCACGTTCGGCAGCTCGGGGTTGCGCGTGGGGTTGGTGGTCACCAGCCCCTTGAGCATCCCGTCCTTCACGCGCGGCAAGGTCACCGGGTCGTACATCACGTCGACGCGGCCGCCGATCAGGTCGGTCATCGACTCCATCGAGCCCTTGTAGGGCACGTGGACCACGTCGATGCCGGCCTGCTTGTGCAGCAGCACGCCGGTGAGGTGCACGATGGAGCCGACGCCGTTGGACGCGAAGGTGTACTTGCCCGGCGCTGCCTTGGCCGCGGTGACGAAGTCGCGGTAGTTGGCCCAGGGCGCTTCCTTGCGGGCGGTGACCAGGCCGTAGCTGGAGGTCAGCTTGGCGACCGGCGCGAAGTCGTCCGCCGTGAAGCGGACCTTGCGCAGCCAGGGCGCGATGGCGACGGCGGCCGTGGGCGCCACCAGGAAGGTGTAGCCATCGGGCGCCGAGCGCGCCGCGAACTCGGTGCCCAGGACGGCGCCGGCGCCCGCGCGGTTGTCCACGATCACGGGCTGCCCCAGCTCGCTGGACACGCCGTTGGCGATGAAGCGGGTGATCTGGTCCGACAGGCCTCCCGGCGGGTAGGGCGTGACGAAGTGCAGCACCTTGTTCGGCCAGCGGCCGGACTGCGCCCAGGACGGCTTCGCCACGAAGGGCAGGGCGAGGGATGCACAGAAGGTACGACGATGAAGTTTCACGACTGGCTCCTTGCGGCTGGATTCAGCGGCCCTTGAACTGGGGCGCGCGCTTTTCCCGGAACGAGGCCACGCCTTCCTTCTGGTCCTCGCTCTGCGCGATGCGGTCCAGCATCACGCGCTGCGGGTAGTAGGTCTCGGTGGAGGACTTCGGCAGCACGCTGCGCGAGATGCTCTTCATCGCCTGCACCACCAGCGGCGCGTTGCGCGCGATCTTGCCGGCCACTTCCAGCGCGACTCCCAGGCCCTGGCCCTTGGGCGCCAGCCGGTTGACCAGGCCGATCTCATAGGCGCGCTGCGCGTTCATCGGGTCGCCGGTCATCAGCCACTCGAGCCCCGCCTTGTATTGCATGCGCGGCGCGAAGCCGCCCATGATGCCCGCGAAGGCGCCGATCTTGGCTTCGGGGTAGATGAAGCTCGCGTGCTCCTCGGCCACCGCCATGTCGGCCAGCATCACCGCGGTCGCGCCGGCGCCCACGGCAAAGCCGTTGACGACGGCGATGATGGGCTTGTCGCAGGGCACCGAGAGGTTGGGCATGGCCAGCCACACGTCGCGCGGCAGGTCCTTGAGGTCGGCGCCGGCGGAGAAGGCCTGTTCGCCCTGCGCGTTCAGGATGGCCACGCGGTCCTCGCTCTGGGCGAAGCGGCGCCAGGCTTCGTGCAGGCCCTGCACCACGTCGTTGTTGATCGCATTGCGCGCTTCGGGCCGGGTGATCGTGATCAGCGCGATGGCATCGCGGGACTCATAGGCGATCGCGGCGTTGATGGCCGTCATGGGTACGGTCTCCTTCTTCAAGAAATGTTGGGGGCGTTCAGCCCAGGGTGGCCCGGGCGTCGGCGGCGACGACGCGGTCGCCCGCCACGAAGAGCGGGTTGATATCGAGTTCGCGCACGCGCGCGCCGCCGGCCGCGGCCAGCTGGCCCAGGCGCACCAGCACGTTCGCCAGCGCGTCCAGGTCGGCCGGCGGCCGGCCGCGGTAGCCGGCCAGCAGCGGAAAGCTGCGCAGCTTGCGCAGCATGCCGCGTGCCGTGTCCAGCGACAGCGGCGCGGGTGCGAGCTGGACGTCGCGCATCAGTTCGACCAGCACGCCGCCGGCACCGACCATCACCAGCGGGCCGAAGTCGGGGTCCAGCTGGATGCCGGCGATCAGCTCGGTGTCGGCGCGGACCATCTCGGTCACCAGGAAGCCTTCGAGTTCGGCGACGCCGGCGGCGGCTGCCGCCGTGGCGATGGCATCGCAGGCGGCCAGCACCGCATCGTCGCCGCGCACGCCCAGGCGCACCGCACCGACGTCGCTCTTGTGCACGATCTTCGGGCTCACCGCCTTGATGGCGACCGGTCCGCCCAGTTCGCGCGCCGCCTGCACCGCCAGGCGGGCATCGGCCGCCAGCCGCCAGGCCGTCGTCGGGATGCCGTTGGCCTCCAGCAGACGGCGGGCATCGGGTTCGGTCAGGAAACCGCGCGGCAGGGTGTCCGGCACGTGCGCGCCGTCGCTGCTGGCGGCCGCCGGCTGCGGCGCTTCGCGCTGCGCCAGCGCCTGCGCGACTTTCAGCGCATCGTGCGGGCTGTCGAAGTAACCGTGGCCGGCCTGCCGCAGCAGTGCGCGCGCCGGTTCGCCGTGGTTGCCGGCGCCCTGCACGAACAGCAGCGGCTTGTCGCAGCGCTGCGCCACCGAAAGGGCGGCCTGCGCCACGCGTTCCTGCTGCGGCTGCGTGGTGAGCAGCAGCACGCCCAGGCCCACGGCCGGATCGGCCATCGCGCGGTCCAGCGCGATGCCGACCGAGCCGCCCTCGACCGCGGGGTCGGGCGGCGCCAGGTGGTTCAGCATGCCGAAGTCCAGCGGCAGCTGGCGGTGCGTGGCCGGCAGCACGCTCGCCAGCGCCTGCTGCGTGCGTTCCGACAGGGTGGGCATCTCCAGGCCGTTGTCCTGCAGCGCGTCGACCAGCAGCGCGCCGCCGCCGCCCGAGCCCGACATGACGGCGGCGCCGCGCGAGCTGGCGCGCTTGCCCCGCTGCAGCAGCTGCGCGCCTTGCAGCAGGTCGTAGATGGTCTCGAAGAGGTAGGCGCCGTGGTGCCGGCACACGGCCTCGAACGCCGGCCAGGCGCCGGCGAGGCTGGCGGTGTGCGAAGCGGCCGCGCGCGCGCCCGCTTCGCTGCGGCCCGACTTGGCGATGCAGACCGGCTTGCCGGCCGCGGCCGCGCGGGCCAGCAGCGCGGTGAAGCGCGCCGCGTCCTTCACCCCTTCCATGTAGAGGCAGACGACATCCGTGCGCGGGTCGTCCACCAGGTATTCGAAGAAGTCGTTGAGGCCCAGGTCGGACTGGTTGCCCACCGAGACGGTCGACGAGAAGCTGGCCCCGATGTCCGCGCCGCGCGCGATCATGGCGCCCATCAGCGCGCCGCTCTGGCTGGCCAGGCCGATGCCGCCCGCGGGCAGGCGGTCCAGCGAGCCCATGACCACGCCGGTGGTGGCCGCCAGGTTGTGGTGGGTGTTCATCAGGCCCATGCAGTTGGGGCCGATGAGGCGCACGCCGCCGGCGCGGGCGAGCGCGACCAGATCCTCCTCGTCGGCGCGGCCTGCGGGTCCGGTCTCCGCGAAGCCCGCGGTGATGCACAAGGCGCACGCGACCTGCTTCGCAACGCAGTCCTCGATGGCGTCGCGCACGCGGTCGCGCGGCACCAGCAGGATGGCCAGGTCCACCGGCCCGGGGCAGTCGCGCACGGACGCATAGGCGCGCACGCCCATCAGCGAGCTGGCGCGCGCGTTGACCGGGTACAACTCGCCAGGGTGGCGGTGCTTGAGCATGTAGCGCAGCAGGCGGCCGCCCCACTTTTCCTCGCTGTCCGAGGCGCCGACGATCGCCACTCCGTTGGGGTGCAGGATCTGCCGCACGGATCGGTAGTCACTCATCTCGCGAAATCCTTCAGTTCTTGTTCACGCCAATGGCCGGCAGCAGCTGCGCGTACATCTTTTCGTCGGCGGCCAGGCCAGCGCGGAAGGCCTCCGGCGTCTGCCACGCGGCAATGGAGTTGGCGCGGACGAACGCGTCCTGCACTTCCTTCTGTTCCAGCGCGGCGTGCAGCGCTTCCGACAGCCGGTTGACGATGGCCTGCGGCGTCCCCTTGGGCGCCAGCAGGCCCCAGCCCGAACCCTTGGACGTGTCGATCGTGAAGCCCGCCTCCGCCAGCGTCGGCACCTGCGGCAGCTCCGGATGGCGCTTGCGGTACAGGGTGGCCAGCGGGCGGACCCGGTCGGCCTTCACCATGGGCGTCACCGCGCCGTCGATGACGAAGTCGACGTCGCCGGCCACCAGGGCATTGACCGCGTCGGCCGATCCGCGGAAGGGCACGTGCAGCACCTTGATGCCGGTGTCGCGGGCCAGCGTCGCGCCGTACACGTGGCCGGCGGACGCTTCCCCGGCGGACCCGAAGGAGAGCTTGGCGGGGTTCTTCTTCGCGTACTCGATGAACTCCCGCGCGTTGTTCACCGGCAGCGACTTGCGCACGGCCAGCACGGCGACGTAGTCGGCCACGCCGCCGATGGATTCGAAGCTGTCCAGGCTGTAGTTCAGCTTGCGCAGGTTGGGCAGCACGGTGAAGGCCGAGGCCGCGCCCAGCAACAGGGTGTAGCCGTCCGGCGCCGCGTTCGCCACCATGTCGGTGCCGATCTGCGTGGTCGCGCCCGGCTTGTTGTCCACGATGAAAGTGGCGTTGAGGGCATGCCCGAGCCGGTCGGCCACGAGCCGGCCGAGGATGTCCGACGATCCCCCTGGCGGGAAGGGGATCACCATGCGGATGGTGCGCGCGGGCCAGGTTTCGGCGGCGGCCGCGGCCAGCGCCGGCAGGAACAGGGCGAGCGGTGCCAGCAGGCGGGATCGTTGCACTCGGGTCATGGTTGTCTCCTTTCTCATCGGGGGGGCCACGTCGTGCGCGTGGCTGCGTCAGGTCTCGTCGAGGCGGTACTGCTCGCGGATCTCCTCGGAATGCTCGCCCAGGTCGGGCGGCATGCGGCGGATCGGAAGCCCGACGCCGTTCAGGCGCACCGGCGAGGCGAAGGTCCGGGTCTGCTGGCCGTTGGGCAGCTCCAGCGGCTGCACCCAGCCCATGTGGGCCGTCTGCGGGTCGGCCAGCGCCGCCGCGTAGTCGTTGATGCGCGCGTGCGGCACGCCGGCCGCGTTGAAGACCGCGATCCAGTGGTCGACGGGCCGGCGCCTGAACACGGCTTCCAGGATCACCTTGAGCTCCGCCTGGTTGCGGGCGCGGTCGGTGGTGCTGAGGAAGCGCGCGTCATCGGCCAGGTGCGGCAGGTCCACGACGCGCAGCACGTCCAGCCACAGCTTGTGGTTGCCGGCCGCGATGGCGAAGTGGCCGTCCTCGGCCTCGAAGGCCTGGTAGGGGGCGTTGCGCGGATGGGCCGAACCCAGCTTCGCGGGGCTGCGGTCGTTGCCGAAGAACTCGCTGGTCTGCAGCGCCGCGATGCCCAGCGTGCAGCCGAACATCGGGATGTCGATGTGCGCGCCGTGGCCGCCGGCGCGGACGTGCGCGATCATCGAGGCGACCGAGAACGCCGCGTACAGGCCGGAAGCGAAGTCCGACAGCGGCACGCCGCACTTGACCGGCGCGCCGTCCGGCTCGCCGGTCACGCTCATCACGCCGGCGGCGGCCTGGATGGTGAGGTCGAAGCCGCCTTCACCGGCGCGCGGCCCGCTCTGGCCATAGGCCGAAATGGAGCAGAACACCAGCGCCGGCTGGTCCGCCGCCAGGCTGGCGTAGCCCAGCCCCAGCCGGTCCATGACGCCGGGACGGTTGTTCTCCACCACGACGTCCGATTCCAGGATCAGCCGGCGGGCGAGCGCCAGGTCGGCCGGGTCCTTGAGGTTCAGCACCGCCGAGCGCTTGTTGCGGTTCAGCGCCGCGAAGTTCTCGCTGTAGCCCTCGTTCAGCGGCGGCCACTGCCGCAGGCCGTCGCCGTCGGGCGGCTCGATCTTGACCACCTCCGCGCCCATGTCGGACAGGAGCATTGTCGAAAAGGGGCCGGATGCGGTGGAGCAGAACTCGACGACTCGCACGCCGGCCAGCGGCAGGAGGGAACTCGCGGGAAACGTCATAGGCGGAGCACATCCTAAGCCGTTCCGAAATAAATGACAAGAGTTCCATATTTGGGAACCCTTCGAAAGCGGCCGGCGGCCCCGCCGGCCGCCGGGCCTCAGTCCGCCGGCACTTCGATATCCAGCAGCGGCGCATACTGCTGCGCCCCGAAGATGTCCGGGTCGCCGGCGCAGCCGCTCGGCTGCAGCCGGAAGAAGGTGAACTTGATGGCATTGCCCGGCGCGAACTCGACGAAGTCCGAGATGCGCGAGTCGGGCACGCCATACAGCTTCGCCACCGTCTCGCGCGTCAGCACGCCGGACGCCCTCACGCGCTCGTAGATGGCACGGTCGGCGAAGATCACGTCGAAGGTGATCTTGTCGACCCCGGCGTTCTTGCTGCGGATGGTCTTCGCCAGCTCGGAAAGCTTCTGTGTCTTCATGCGATGCCTGCCGTCGTCATGTGGGTGGGGAACAGTTCCAGCGGATGCGCGCAGCGCAGCGTGTGGTTCAGGGTCCAGCGGTAGGCCGGGCTGGCTCGCAGCACCTCGTCCAGCGCGAAGGCCACCGAGCCGGCCGAGCCCTTCACGTCCGGCAGGCGCGCGTAGAACATCTGGCGCGTGCCGATCATGCAGACCTCCTCCGCTATCTCCGCGGTGGGCGCCACGCCCTGCACCAGCACGCACAGTTCGTGCGCCGGCTTGTGGCGGTTCGGTTCCAGCGCGCCCATGATGCCGTCGCGGCCGTACACCGTGTAGTGCAGTTGGTAGTCGCCGTCGCCGAAGCGCTCGCGCACCTGCTGGCGCGCCCAGTCAATCACCTGGTCGACGTGCGCGATCGTGTACGGGTCGCGAATGCCCACCATGCCGACGAAGCGCTCGCCGACCTTGCCGGCGCCTTCCAGCTTGACGCGGAACTCGGCGCCCGGGCGGAAGCGCGCGCCGGTGATGCGCGTGGTTTTCTCCGCGACCTGCTCGTAGTGGCAGGCCGACATGTCCAGCGCGCCACTGGCCACGTATTCGTAGAAGGGGTTGGAGCGCTCGTACATCGCATGCCCGGCCACCGATGCCACCGTGCAGCGCTGCGCCGGGCTCATGGCCGTCACGCGGACGTCGCCCTGCGTGATCTCGCCCAGCACCGTCTCCTTGCCGCCATAGGGCTCGGCGCAGAAGGACGCGCATTCCAGCACCTTGCCCAGGAAATAGGCCTGGTCGGCCGGGAAGCCGTGGAACATGGCGGGCGCGGCGAACACCGCGGCATCGGAGCTGCGCCCGCCGATGATGACGTCGGCGCCCTGGCGCAGCAGCTCGATGAAGGGGTGCACGTCGGCCATCGCGACGATGCGGTCGGTGGCATCCAGCTCCGCTTCGGTCAGGTCCTGGTGCGCGTCGAGGCCGGCGACGATGTCGCCGTTGCGCATCCGGCTGCGCAGGTCTTCCTTCGTCAGCTCCGAGTAGAAGTAGCCCACGCGGAATTGCGGCAGCCGGTGCTTGGCCGCCAGCTCCTGGATGATCTTCACGTACAGGTCCACGCGGCTGTTGGAGCCGGTGTCGCCCGAGGAGCCGATGATCATGGGCACGCCCAGCTCGCGCGAGGCCAGCAGCATCTGCTCCAGGTCGTGGGTCTGCCAGGCCAGCGGGCTGGTGGAGGTGTCGCTGCCCAGCGGACCGGGGCCGACGTCGTCGCTGCCGGAGTCGGCGGCCACGTAGTGCGGCTTGGCTTCGACACCGATGCGGAAGCTGGCGGTGCGGATCGGCGCGAAGCCGAGGTGTCCGTTGGGGCAGATGATCTTCAGGGATTCCATGGGGCTCATTCAGTGGAGATGTGGCGTTCGGCGGCGATGCGCTTCCATTGCGCGAGTTCTTCCTTCATGCGGGTGCCGAAGGCGGCGGGGTCCAGCCGCATGGGCGCGGCGCCGTCGGGGTCGAGCACGGCGCGCAATTCCGGCGCATCGGCCAGGGCATTCATTTCGCGGTTGAGGCGCGCGACCAGCGGCGCCGGTGTGCCCGCCGGTGCCAGCAGGCCGACCCAGATCTCGACGCCGTAGCCCGGCACCGCATCGGAGATCGGCGGCAGCTCGGGAAAGGCATTGCTGCGCGCCGGCGAGGTGACGGCCAGCGCGGTCAGCTTGCCGGCCTTGATCTGCGAGGCGAGCGAACTGTAGTTGGAGACCATCAGCTGGATCTGCCCCGACACCAGCCCGAGCAAGGCTTCGGACGCGCCTTTGTACGGCACGTGCGCGGTCTGCACGCCGGCCTGCGCATTCAGCAGTTCGGTCGCCAGGTGGCCCAGCGAGCCGATGCCGGAGGAGCCGTAGTTCAGCGCGCCGGGCCGGCTGCGGGCCGCGGCGAGCAGGTCGGCCTGCGTCTTGTACGGCGCGCTCGCCGGCACGGCCAGCAGCATCGGGCCGTTGGCCATCAAGGCCACCGGCGCGAAAGCGGCCAGCGGGTCGTAGGGCAGCTTGGGCTGCGTGGCTGCCGAGGTGAGGAAGGACGACGAGGATAGCAGCAGCACCGAGCCGTCGCGCGGCGCCTTGGCCACATAGTCGGAGCCGATGACGCCGGCCGCGCCCGCGCGGTTGTCGACGATGACGCTGGTGTTCAGCCGCTTCGACAGCAGCGGCGCCAGCGCGCGCGCCACCACGTCGTTGCTGCCTCCGGGCGGGAAGGGCACCACCAGTTTCACCACCGGCGGGAACTTCGGGTCGGCCTGGGCCCCGGCCTGCGCGCCCGCGAGCAACGCGCTGGCGGCAAGGAAAGTCCTGCGGCGAAGTGGAATCGGCATCACAAGCTCCGTGCTATCGATGCACCCACTTTAGGGGAGCGATCGATAGAAAGGCGTGATCGATCCGATCAGGCGGCCCGTTCGTGGCCGGCGGCTTCGGAGTAGAAGAACTGCATGCTCGGGCGCTCGGAGATCAGCTCCATGGCCATCGTCGAGACCACGCTCACCGCCGCCGGCGCGACGCCCGGCGCGGTGGAGGCCAGCACGTATTCCAGCGGCGGCAGCGGCGGGTCGGCCACCAGCACGCGCAGCGCGCCTTCGGCCACTTCGCGCACCGCGGCGGATGGCGAGGCCAGTGCCACGCCCACGCCTTCGCAGGCCAGGCGGATGCGCGAGATCAGGTTGGGGCAGGCATGGTGGCGGTCGGGGCGCGCTTCGCCGGCTGCGAACCAGTGTTCGGCGATGGTGCGCAGCTGGCTGCCCGGCACGTCGGTGATGATGGCGGAGCCGGCCAGCGTCTGCGGGTCGATGCTGCCGCTGGTGAATCCCAAGGAAGGCGCCGCCAGCCAGGCCAGCTCCACCCGCCCGAGCGGCTGCGCGCGCAGCGAGGGCGGCAAGGGCAGGCCGGCCGACACGATGGCGGCGTCCAGCTCGCCCGCGACCAGGTGCTCGCGCAAGGCCTCGCTGGTCTCCACCATGAACTCCAGCGCGATGCTGGGGTAGGCATGCGCGAGCCGCCGCACCAGCGTGGGCAGCCAGGTTGCAGCCGGCACGCTGGTCACGCCCAGGCGCACGCGGCCCGAGAGCTTGTGGCGCGTGCCCACGCGCTGGCGGATGTCGGAGGCCAGGCGCAGCATCTGCTCGGCGTAGCCCACCAGCTCGCGGCCCTTGGCCGTGAGCACCGCCTGCCGGCGCGAGCGGTCGAACAGCTCCACCCCGAGCTGCTCCTCCAGTTCACGGATGCGCGCCGAGATCGTCGGCTGCGCGGTCTTCAGATGGCGGGCGGCCGCGTGGAAGCCGCCCAGGCGCGCCACCCAGTAGAGGGCCTCGAACTGCTTCAGCTGCATGCCCGGACTGTAGCGCCGGGCCGCGGCCGTGCGCGCTCAGCCCGCCGGGCGCAGCGCCTGCGCGTCCCAGGCGCGCCGCAGCACCGACGGCGAGCGCGCTTCCTCGGGGATCAGCAGCGCGTCGCGCTCGCGCATCCAGCGGCCCAGCGCCACGTGGCTGGTCAGCACCGCCAGCGGCACGCCCAGCAGCAGCGGCAGGCCCACGGGCAGCAGGCCGACCAGCGCATCCAGTTGCACCGAAGCGACGACCGCGGCTTGCGCGGCCACCAGCACGGTCATGGGCGCGAGCCGCAGCGCCGCTTCCGACCAGGTGAGGCCGTTCGCCGAGCGGGGCGGCGATTTCCATTCGAGCTTCAGGCCGGTCAGCGCGATCAGCACGAACCACGAATGCGCGAGCATGCGCACCGGTGCCTGCAGCAGGGCGAGCGCCGTTTCGAGCACGGCACTGCGCAGGAGGGCGCGGGCGCCGCCGAAGCCTCGCTGCTCGCGCCGCAGGAACACCGCGGCGATGCCCAGCAGGCGCGGCAGGAACAGCATCGCCAGGGTCCAGGACCACAGCCCGCGCAGTTCCACCGGCAACGCATGCCATTGCGGCTGCAGGCCGGCGCGCGAGATCCACAGCGCGGTGCCGAAGCCGAGGAACACCAGCCACAGCGGCGCCGACAGGTAGGACATGGCACCGATGGCGAACATCGTGCGGTGCACGCGATGCAGGCCCGGCTCCGCCAGCAGGCGCGCGTTCTGCAGGTTGCCCTGGCACCAGCGGCGGTCGCGCTGCAGCTCGGACAGCAGGTCCGGCGGCTGCTGCTCGTAGCTGCCGACCAGGTCGCCCACCAGCCACACGTGGTAGCCGGCGCGGCGCATCAGCGCGGCTTCGACGAAGTCGTGCGACAGGATCGGGCCGCACAGGCCGCCCTGGCCCGGGATCGCGGCCAGGCCGCAATGGCGCGTGAAGGGCTCGACGCGCAGGATCGCGTTGTGGCCCCAGTAATGCGATTCGCCCAGCTGCCAGAACTGCATGCCCAGCGTGAACAGGCGGCCGGTGACGCGCGAGGCGAACTGCTGCGCGCGCGCGTGCAGCGTGGCGTGGCCGACGGCCTGGCTGGCGGTCTGGATGATGCCGGCGCGCGGGTTCGCTTCCATCAGCTTCACCATGGAGACGATGCAGTCGCCGCTCATCACGCTGTCGGCGTCCAGCACCACCATGTAGCGGTAGTTGCGGCCCCAGCGGCGGCAGAAGTCCGCCACGTTGCCGGACTTGCGGTGCGTGCGGCGCTTGCGCAGGCGGTAGTACACCTCGATCTGCGGCTGCCTGGGGTGCGTCGCGAGCGCGGCGCGCAGGGTGGCCCAGGCGGCTTTCTCGGCGGCGATGATCTCCGGGTCGTAGCTGTCGGACAGCACGAACACGTCGAACACCGGCGCGTGGCCGGTGGCCGCGACCGATTCGCAGGTGGCGCGCAGGCCGGCGAACACGGTGCCCACGTCCTCGTTGCAGATCGGCATGATGATCGCGGTGCGCGCGGCGGGTGCGACCGGGTGGTTCAGCACGCTGCGCGCCGACAGCGAGTGCCGGTCGCCGAATAGCGTGACCCAGAAGCCCATGAGCGCGGTGACGAAGCCCGTAACCACCCAGGCCGAGAGGATGGCGAACAGCGCCACCTGGCCCCAGCGCAGCCAGGCGTTGCCGATCTCCGGCTGCGCCAGCGCGAAGAGGGTGCTCGCGCAGCCGGCGCTGGCGAGTGTCAGCAGCACCAGCACCACGCGGCGGCGGTCAGCGGCGTCCTGCCAGGCCGCGCGTGGCTCGCTGCGTTTCCCGCTCGTGCGGGCGCGCAGCAAGGTTTGCAGCAGCGCCGTCGCGATGCTGCGCCAGAAGCCGCGCCAGGGCTGCGGCGGCATCGAGCCGCGCGCGAACGGCGGCGCCGTCATCGAGTTGGGATGGCGTTCGGCGCGCACTGTCGGGCGCGCGGGTTTCACTCGGGAAGGACTATGTTGCTCCATGTCTCGCTCAGGACGTGGCCGTCGTGTTGGAGGAAGGCCCGCAGTTCCACCGGCTGCGCCGCGTCGGCCCGCGCAACGCGCAGGACCAGGCGCCAGCCCCGGTGGTCGGGCAGGGGATAGGTGTTCTGTTCGACGACGCGGCCGTTGGCGCCGGCGCTGACGACGGCGCGCACCGGCGCGTCGGCGGGCAGGGCGTCCAGCGCCGGGCCGGCGAAGTCGACGGCGTACTGCACTTCGCCGGCGCGCGCGGCCGCATCCTTGGCGTAGCCGGAGCCGCGGCGCGACTGCTGCGTCCAGGCGCCGGGCGGGCGCTGCTGCGTGTCGCCTTGCCACAGCAGCTCGTAGGCGAAGTCCAGCGGCTTGCCCGGCGCGGGCAACTGCGCCGGCACCCAGTAGGCGACGACGTTGTCGTGGGTTTCGTCCGGCGCATGCAGCTGCAGCAGTTCCACGCGGCCCGGGCCCCAGTCGCCGAGGGGCCGCACCCAGGCACTGGGCCGGCGCTCGTAGCGCGCTTCGACGTCCTCGTAGCTGGCGAACTGCCGGTCGCGCTGCATCAGGCCGAAGCCGCGCAGCTGCTGCACCGCGAACGAGTTCGTGCTCGTGCGCGCCGGGTTCTGCAGCGGCCGCCACAACCACTCGCCGTCGCCGCTGGCGATCATCAGGCCGTCGGAGTCGTGCACCTCGGGGCGGAAGTCGCCAGGCCGCGGCTGGTTCTCGCCGGAGAGGAACATGCTGGTGAGCGGCGCGATGCCCAGCGTCGCGACCGGGCGCGCGGCGCCCACGCGCAGGAACACGCGCGCCTGCACGCGCATCACCGTGTCGGTGCCGGGCGTGATGTCGAAGCGGTAGGCGCCGGTGGCGCGCGGCGACTCCAGCAGCGCGTAGAGCGTCAGCTGGCGCGCATCGGCGGCCGGCTTCTGCAGCCAGAAGGCGGTGAAGCGCGGGAACTCCTCGCCCTCGCCGCCGACCGTGTCGATGGCGAGGCCGCGTGCCGACAGGCCGTACTGCTGGCCGGCTCCAAGCGCGCGGAAGTAGCTGGCGCCCAGGAAGACGACCAGTTCGTCCTTGTAGGCCGGCGAGTTCAGCGGGTAGTGGATGCGGAAGCCTGCGTGGCCGAGGTCGCCCCAGGTGTCCGGGTGCACCGCGTTGGCGCCGAAGTCGTAGTCGCGGCTGTCGTAGTGCAGCGGCTTCACGCCGGCGGGCGTGACCTCGTTCACTTGCACGGCCTCGCGCTGGTAGAGGCCGCGATGGAAGAACATCGCCTCGAAGGGCAGGTTCGCGTCGCGCCACAGCGCGCGCGCCGGGCGGAAGCGGATGTCGCGCAGGCCGTCGTAGTCCAGTCCTTGCAGTTCGGCCGGCAGCGTGGTCGACGCAGGCACGTACGCGGCGTGCGCGCGTTCGGCGGCAAGGCGGGCGACGGAATCGAAATCGAAGGCGGGGGCGGTCTGCGCTTGCGCGCCGGCCGTCCCGATCGCGGCCAGCGCGCCCACGAACAACAGGCGCAGCAGCCGGAAAAGACTAGGCATGGAGAGCCTAGGGCAAACCCTGTGCCAGCCTGAAAAGTCCTTTCAGATCATGGGCTTGCGAGCGCCTGGCGGCGGACGCGGCGAAATCGCGGCCCGGCGCACCGGCCTGGGACGCATTTTCGTCGCCGCATGGCGACAAGCCTGCCGCTCGGCCGCGGCAAGCCCTTGATTTGCCGTCAGGCCTCGTTGTCGCCGGATGGCGACAGGCCTTCGCCGCGTGCACGCGACTGGAAGTGCCCGGGCGTGAGTTCGTGCTTTTGCAGCAGGCGGTAGAACTCGGTCCGATTGCGGTCGGCCAGGCGCGCCGCGTCGGCGACGTTGCCGTCCGTGAGCTTCAGCAGGCCCACCAGGTAATCGCGTTCGAAGCGGCGCTTGGCTTCCGCATACGTGAGCACCTGGACCGAGGGCGTGCGCAGCGCGCGCTGCACCAGCGCCAGCGGCACCAGCGGCGTCGTGGTGAGCGCGCAGACCTGCTCCACCACGTTATAGAGCTGGCGCACGTTGCCAGGCCAGGGCGCGGCGATCAGCGCCTTCATCGCCTCCGGCGCGAAGCCGGAAAGCTTGCGTCCGTACTTCGCGGCCAGCTTGTCCAGGAAGTGGTTGGCCAGCAGCGGGATGTCCTCGCGCCGCTCGCCCAGGTTCGGCAAGGTGAGCGCGACGACGTTGAGGCGGTAGAACAGGTCTTCGCGGAACTGGCCGGCGGCCATGGCGGCGTCGAGGTCGCGATGCGTCGCCGAGATGATGCGCACGTCCACCGGGTGCGTCTGGCTGGAACCCACGGGCCGCACCGCGCGCTCCTGCAGCACGCGCAGCAGCTTCACCTGCAGCGCCGGCGGCATGTCGCCGATTTCATCGAGCAGCAGCGTGCCGCCGTCGGCCGCCTGGAACAGGCCCTTGTGGTTGCTGGTGGCGTCGGTGAAGGCGCCCTTCACGTGGCCGAACAGCTCGGACTCCAGCAGCGCCTCCGGGATGGCCCCGCAGTTGACGGCGATGAAGGGCCGCGCGGCGCGCGCGCTGGCGCGATGGATGGCACGGGCGAGCACCTCCTTGCCGGTGCCGCTGTCGCCGCGCAGCAGCACGCTGGCGTCGGAGCGCGCCACCAGGCGCGCTTCCGCCAGCAGGTCCGCCATGCGGCTGGAGCGGCTGATGATGCCGGTGCGCCAGCCTTCATCCGCATGCGCGACGGGCGACGCGGGCGCGGCCACCGCGAGCGCCTGCGTGACCTTCTCCAGCAGTTCGCGGCTGTCGTAGGGCTTGGTGAGGTAGCCGAACACGCCGCGCGCCGTCGCCTCCACCGCATCGGGAATGGTGCCGTGCGCGGTGAGCAGGATGACGGGCAGCGCGGGGTGGCGCTGCCGCACTTCGTCGAACAGCGCCAGGCCGTCGCGGCCGGGCAGGCGCACGTCGCTGATCACCAGCTGCGGGCGTTCCAGCTCCAGCTGCGCCAGCGCCGCTTCGGCCGAGCCGGTCGTTGTGACGCGATAGCCCGCCGACTGCAGCCGCATCGCCAGCAACTGCAGCATGTCCGCGTCGTCGTCGACGACGAGGATGCGGGGCGCGGACGAGGAGGTGGCCATGTTCAGTGCTTCAGCGTGGGGCGCGCGGCGCGGCCGGCGTGGTGGGCACGCTGCGCTCGATGGCGCGCAGCGCTTCCAGCCTTTCGTTCAGCGCGTCGTTGCGGCGGCGGGCTTCCCGCAAATCGCGTGCCTGGCGGTCGGCCAGCTCGTCGGCCTTGCGACGGTCGGCCAGTTGCGCGGCAAGCAGGCGCGCGAGCGGCTGCAGCGCTTGCGCTTCGGCGTCCTGTTGCGCCAGCACGCGCTGCAGTTGCAGTTGCACGCGCGGCTGCTGCGTGGAGTCGCCGGCTTGCAGCAGCGCGATCGCCAGTTGCAGGGCCTGCGTCGCGGATGGTGGCGTGTCGCCGAAGCGCTGGATCTCGGCGGCCAGTTCGGGCGCGGGCAGCGTGCGCACGCGGTCGGCGTAGGCCAGCACGGCGTCGGCCGGCGCGGGGGCTGGTCGGGCCGCGACGGGCGGGGCGACCGGTGTGCGCGCAGGTTCGGGTGGCCGGGCGGCCACCAGCGGCGGCGCCGGCACCTGGGATGCGCAGCCGGCGGCCAGCGCCAGCAGGACCAGGGCGCTGGCAGCGTGCGGCCGGTTCAGTTCAATTGGCATGGGGCAGTTCTATCCGGAAATGGCTGCCGCGGGGCGCGTCCAGCAGCGCCACGCGGCCGCCGTGCGCGGCCACGTATTCCTGCACGATGGACAGGCCGATGCCGGAGCCGCGCACGGCGTCCTGCGGCTGGCGCGCGCCGCGGTAGAAGGGCTCGAACACGCGCGGCCGGTCTTCTTCCGCGATGCCGGGGCCTTCGTCCTGCACATCCACCGTCACGCCCGCGGGCGTGCTGTCCAGGCGCACGCGCAAGGTGGCGCCGCGCGGCGAGAAGCGGATGGCGTTGGACAGCAGGTTGGCGAAGGCGGCGCCGAGCTTGGCGGCATCCACCGGCAGCAGCTGGCGCTCGCCTTCCACAACGACCTGCAGCTCGCGCGCCTGCCATTGCAGCCGCTGCGCCCCGACCTGCTCGCGCAGCAGCGCCAGCAGGTCGGTGCGGCGCCGCTGCAGCTGGCGCGCTTCGAAGCCGGCCGCATTCAGTTGCAGCAAGGCTTCGATGTGGCCCTGCAAGGCCAGCGTGTTCTGGTGCAGGATGCGCACCACTTCCTTCTGGCCCGCGCTCAATTCGCCGGGCACGCCGTCGCGCAGCAGCGCCACGCCTTCGCGCAGCGCCGCCAGCGGCGTCTTGAGTTCGTGCGACACATGGCGCAGGAAGCGCGCCTTGTCCGCTTCCAGTTCGGTCAGGCGCAGGCGCAGCCACTCCAGCTGCTGGCTGACGCCTCGCACGTCCGAGGGGCCCGGGATGTCGATGGGGTCGGCGAGGCGGTTCTCGCCCAGGCCCACGATCGCGCTTTCCAGCTGCTTGAAGGGCCGCGCCAGCCAGAGCCCGAAGACCACGGCCAGCAGCACGGCCAGTGCGATCGCCGCCAGCACCTGCCGCATCAGGCTGGCGCGCTCCGCTTCCAGCTTGTCGCGCAGTTCGCGGTTGCGAGCCTGGATCAGCTGCTGCACCTGCGCGCTGAGGCTGCCATTGCGCGCATCGAGCTCGCGGAATTCGCCGGCCACCTGGCGCTCGCGGTCCAGCGCGGTGTCCGCGGGGCCATCGAGCAGGCGGGTGATGTCCTGCGCCTGCTCGCGCCACTTCGCGGGTTCGGCGCCGGGCAAACCGGCGGTTTCCATGTCCTGCAGCGCGGCGCGCGCGAGACGCATCTCGTCGTCGAAACGATGCCGCAGCACAGCGTCGTTGAGCACCAGCGACTGGCGCGCCGCCCGCTCCATGCCGGCGCTGCGCGCGGCCAGCGTTTGTGCCGCGCCGTTGAGGGCCAGGGAGCGGCTGGCGGCATCGGCGCTCTGCGCCATCAGCTGCTCCAGCACGACGACCGCGCGCAGCGCCGTGGCGCCCAGCAGCGCGGCGATCAGCAGGAAGGCGACCAGCAGCAGCCGCCGGAACGAGCCCATGGAAGGGCGCTCAGGCGGCGAGCGTCGACTCGGCGCGCACCACTTCGCCGCGCAGCGAATGCGGCAGCGCTTCGGTGATGGTCACGTCCACCATCTGCCCCACCAGGCGCTGCGGCCCGGCGAAGTTGACGATGCGGTTGCACTCGGTGCGGCCCATCAGCTCGGTCTTGTCCTTGCGCGAAGGGCCTTCGACCAGGATGCGCTGCACGGTGCCGACGCGGCTGGCGCTGATGCGCTGCACGTTCTCTTCGAGGACGGCCTGCAGGTGCTGCAGGCGCTTCAGCTTGACTGCGTGCGGCGTGTCGTCCGGCAGGTTGGCCGCCGGCGTGCCCGGGCGCGGGCTGAAGATGAAGGAGAAGCTGGCGTCGTAGCCGACGTCGGTGACCAGCTTCATCAGCTTCGCGAAGTCTTCCTCGGTCTCGCCGGGGAAGCCGACGATGAAGTCCGAGGACATGGACAGATCGGGCCGCACCGCCCGCAGCTTGCGGATGGTGCTCTTGTATTCCATGGCGGTGTAGCCGCGCTTCATGGCCATCAGGATGCGGTCGCTGCCATGCTGCACCGGCAGGTGCAGGTGGCTCACCAGCTGCGGCACCTTGGCATAGACGTCGATCAGGCGCTGCGTGAACTCGTTCGGGTGGCTGGTGGTGTAGCGGATGCGCTCGATGCCGGGGATTTCCGCAACGTACTCGATCAGCAGGGCGAAGTCGGCGATCTCGCTGGTGTCGCCCATCTTGCCGCGGTAGGCGTTGACGTTCTGCCCGAGCAGCGTCACTTCCTTCACGCCCTGGTCCGCCAGGCCGGCCACTTCGACCAGCACGTCGTCGAACGGACGCGACACTTCCTCGCCGCGCGTGTAGGGCACCACGCAGTAGCTGCAGTACTTGGAGCAGCCTTCCATGATGGAGACGAAGGCCGAGGCGCCGTCCACCCGTGCGGGCGGAAGGTTGTCGAACTTCTCGATCTCCGGGAAGGAGATGTCCACCTGCGGGCGGTGCTGGCGCTCGCGCTCGGCCAGCAGCTGCGGCAGGCGGTGCAGGGTCTGCGGGCCGAACACCACGTCCACATACGGCGCGCGCTCGATGATGGCCGCGCCTTCCTGCGAGGCGACGCAGCCGCCCACGCCGATCAGCACGCCCTTCTTCTTCAGGTGCTTGACGCGCCCGAGGTCGGAGAACACCTTTTCCTGCGCCTTCTCGCGCACCGAGCAGGTGTTGAAGAGGATCAGGTCCGCCTGTTCGGGGTCCTGCGTCGGTTCGTAGCCTTCGGCCGCGTTCATCACGTCCGCCATCTTGTCCGAGTCGTACTCGTTCATCTGGCAGCCGAAGGTCTTGATGTAAACCTTCTTCATGCCGGCCTCACTTGAGAAGGAGGAGGCGGGCGGACCAGATCAGGTCCAGCAGCTCGTAGAAGCGCTTGATGCCGTTGGGGTCGCCGGTGCTGACGCCGCCGACCTTGGCGTATTCGTCGGCCGTGAGCAGCCACACTTCATGCACCAGGCCCGCGCCGTCGCGGCGGTACACCGTGTAGATGGTCTTGCCGGCGAGCGTGCCGGTCAGCACCAGCATGTTGTTCAGGTCGCGGATGCGGACGCCGGGCGAGAAGCGGTCGTCCTTGCCGTCGACGGTGATGATGGGCGGCGTGGCGCTGACGACCATGATGGCCGGCTTCACGTCGCGCGGCGCTTCGCGCACGATGCCTTGGGCGGACGCCACGAAGGCGGCGGTGGCGAGGGAAAGGCCTGCGAAGGCCAGCTTGATCCAGCGGTTCATGGTGTAGAGCCAGAGGCTGTGGGCTTGGGGAAAATAACAAAGGGCACTGTGCAAGACAGTGCCCTTGAGTGTCAAACGCGGATTGTGCCAGACGTTGGTTTCCCGCCGCGCTGGGTGGGTTACATCTTCAGCGCTCGTATTTGGTGGTGAGCTTCGCCTCGCCCAGCTTGGCGAAATGGATCATGAAGCCGACATACGCAGCGGAAGCATCGTCCGGCACGTCGAGCTTGTCGGTGTTCAGCGCGTACAGCGTGAAGATGTAGCGATGCGGGCCGTGGCCGGGCGGCGGTGCGGCGCCGCCGTATTCCTTGCCGCCGAAATCGGTGCGGCCCTGCTTGGCGCCCTGGGGCAGCGCGCTGCCACCGGTTGCGCCCGCGCCTTCGGGCAGACTGGTGGCGCTGCCCGGGATGTCGTAGACGACCCAGTGCCACCAGCCGGAGCCGGTGGGCGCGTCGGGGTCGTACAGGGTGAGCGCGAAGCTCTTGGTGCCGGCGGGCGCGCCTTCCCAGCTGAGCGCGGGCGAGCGGTTGTCGCCACCGGCGCCCATGCCGTTGAACACGTTGGCGCGGGGCAGGGTCTGGCCTTCGGAAAGGCTGGGGCTGCGCAGGATGAATGCCATGCAATTGCTCCTCAAGCGGCCGCGCGGCGGCCGGTCCGGCGGGGATTATCGGCCCAAGCGCGCGAGGCGGGGGCGCGGGTTCCTACAGGCCGGGGGAGGGGCTGCCGGCACGGTGAAGCCACATGAAGTCTCTTGTTGCCGTCCTGTTCTTTCTGGCTGCCTTGTGTGCGGGTTGCGCACAAGGTGGCCTGACTCGCGTGGCTGACGCGGAATCCGGAAAGCTGTGCCGCGACGGCGTGATCCTGCCGCCGGACGGCAGTTGCGCCGCGCATGGCGGCGTGCGGGCGAGCCGGCAGTGAGCTCGGGCCGAAAAGCGAAAAACCCGCACCAGGCGGGCTGGATGCGGGTTCCGATGTTCTGGTGGCGCTTCAGGGACTCGAACCCCGGACCTGCGGATTATGATTCCGTCGCTCTAACCAACTGAGCTAAAGCGCCAAGCCCGCTATTGTAGCGCAATTCTTCGGCGGCTTCCGCGCGGCCGCGCGACAACAAAGCTCGGCCATCGACCCCGAAGCGTGGTGGCGGCCGTAGAAGGCGGTGTGAGAATCCATCCATGCCGCGAGCGCTGCGCGATTTACCCGACGAGGACCTGATGCTGGCCTATGCCGCCGGCGATGCCGCGGCCTTCGATCTCCTGTACACCCGCCACGAAGCCGCCCTGTACCGCTTCGTGCGGAGGCTGCTGGGCGCGCCGCTGGCGGCCCAGGCCGACGAGGTCTTCCAGGACGTGTGGCTGCGCATCGTCGCGGCCCGCGCCAGCTTCAAGCCGCAGGGCGCGGCCTGGCGCACCTGGGCCTTCACCATTGCCCACAACGCCTGCATGGACCGCCTGCGCGTGGCCGGCCGCGAAGTGTCCGTCGATGGCGAGGACGATGGCGACGAGCCGCTGGACTGGCTGATGGCGAAGACCGGCCGCGTCGCGCCCTCCAGCGAAGACCAGGCTTTCTGGCGCGCCGCCGGTGCGCAGCTGCTGCACTGCCTGGAAGCGCTGCCCGCCGCCCAGCGCGCGGCCTTCCTGCTGCACCACGAGGACGGCGCGAGCGTCGAGGACCTGGCGCAGCGGCTGGCGCTGCCTTTCGAAACCGCCAAGAGCCGCCTGCGCTACGCGCTGAAGAAACTGCGCGGCTGCATGGGCCGCTACCTCGAAGCCCTGGAGCCGGTGCAATGACCGAACTGCGCGACGCCCGCCTGCGCCGGGCCATGGAGGAAGCGCCGGACGCCGGCCTGCAGCCGCCCGCGCGCACGCGCGAAGCGATCCGCGCCGCCGCGCATGCCGCGGTGGAACCGGCCTGGCGCCGCTGGTGGCCAGCCGCGCGGCCCGGGCGCGGCACGCCCTGGATCGCCGCATTCGCCAGCCTCGTGGTGGCGACGCTGGTGGTGCTGGTGTGGCATCGCGAGGAGATTCCGGGGGCGCGCAAGGAGGCACCGTCGGCGGACGTGCAGGCGCCGACCGCCGCTGCGCCGGCGCCGGAAGCGCCCACGGTTGTCGCGCCAGCGCCGGGCGCTGCGGCTGCGCCCAGTGCTTCGGTGGCGCCCGCGCCTGTGCCAGAGGCGACGCGCGTGTCGCCGCCTCCGGTCGCGGCCAAGCCCGAGCGCGAGCGCAAGGCAGATGATGAAGAGCGGCGCGCCGAGCAGCAAGCTGCGGAGCGGCGCGCCAAGGAGCAGGCGGTGGAAGCGCGCGCACAGCGCGAGCGGCAAGCGTCGGCCGCGACCGGCGCGCCAGCACCCTCCGCTCCCGCGCCGGTGGAAGCGCCGCCTGCGATCGCAGCGGCTCCCACGCCAGTGCCGCTGCAGGACCTCACGCGGCCGGCGCCGGCGGAGGCGACACGCCTGCCAACTGGCGTGCCCTCGATGCGCATGGCCCCGGCGCCCGCGCCAGCGTCCCCCATGGCGCAGCAATTGCGGCCGACGGCGCCGCCGGGCTGGGATGCCGTGCGCATCCAGGCGGATGCCCGCGACAAGCGCGTCGCGCGTGCGGACGCGGACAAGCTGGCAGGGTTGCTGGAACAGCTGCTGCAGTCAGGGCAGGACGGGAACGTGGGCGCGTCGCCGGCGCAGTTGCGGATGGAGTTCACGCAGGCGGGCTTGCCGGCCGGCGTGCTGGAGCTGGCCGCCGAAGGCTGGCGCTGGCGGCCCATGGGCGGGACGACACGGGCCCTGCGGACGGATGCCGTGTTGACCGAGCAGGTGCGGGAAGAGGCTTTGCGGGTGGTGCGGCGCTAGGCTAGCTGGGGTCGGCTTGTCGCCGAACCCAGCCTGCGGAGCAGCCGCGGAACCCAGGCAAGAAGCAGCCGCCAACCCAGGCGCGAGGCAGCCCGCAACCAGCGTGGCTCACTTGTGCTGGAACTGCGCCTTGCGCTTGTTCACAAAGGCGTCCATGCCTTCCTTCTGGTCGGCGGTGGCGAACAGCGCGTGGAACAGGCGGCGCTCGAACATCACGCCGTCGGCCAGCCCGCTTTCGAAGGCGCGGTTGACCGACTCCTTGGCGGCCAGCACGGCGATCTGCGAGAAGTCGCAGATCTGCAGCGCGGCGCCCAGCGCTTCGTCCATCAGCTTGTCCAGCGCCACGACGCGGCTCACGAGGCCCGCGCGCTCGGCTTCCGTCGCGTCCATCATGCGGCCGGTCAGCGCCATGTCCATGGCCTTGGCCTTGCCCACCGCGCGCGGCAGGCGCTGCGTGCCGCCGGCGCCGGGGATGATGCCCAGCTTGATCTCGGGCTGGCCGAACTTCGCGTTGTCGGCGGCGATGATGAAGTCGCACATCATCGCCAGCTCGCAGCCGCCGCCCAGCGCGAAGCCGCTCACCGCGGCGATCACCGGCTTGCGCACGCTGCGGATCGTTTCCCAGTTGCGCGTGATGTAGTCGTGCTTGTAGACGTCGGAGAAGCTGTAGGTGGCCATCGCGCCGATGTCGGCGCCGGCCGCGAAAGCCTTCTCGCTGCCGGTGATGATCATGCAGCCGATGCGCTCGTCGGCATCGAAGGCCTTCATCGCCTGGCCGAGCTCATCCATCAACTCGTTGTTCAGGGCGTTCAGTTGCTTGGGCCGGTTCAGCGTGATCACGCCGACCTTGTCCCCTTCGGTGCGGACGGTGATGAATTCGTAAGCCATGGCTTCTCCTTTTCGCTGTGACTATAACCAAGGGAAAGCGCGCTGCGGCCGCGCAGGGCCCGGTGCTAGATTCAGCGCGAAGGAGTCTCCATGTCCGAAGCCACCGTCCTCCACGAACAGCGCGGCGCCGTCGCGCTCATCACGCTGAACCGGCCGCAGGCCCTCAACAGCTTCACCCGCCAGATGCACCGCGAGCTGTGGGCCGTCCTCGACAGGATCGAGCAGGACAAGTCCGTGCGCGCGGCCGTCATCACCGGCGCCGGCCGCGGCTTCTGCGCCGGCGCCGACCTCGCCGAATTCGATTTCGAGCCCGGCCCCGACCTCGTGAAGCGCGCCGACCCCGGCCCCGTGATCGAGCAGGCCTTCAACCCCAGCGTGCGCAGGCTGATGGCGCTGCGCGTGCCCACCATCGCCGCGGTCAATGGGGTCGCGGCGGGCGCGGGTGCATCGCTGGCCATGACCTGCGACCTCGCCGTCGCGGCGAGCAATGCAAGCTTCATCCAGGCCTTCAGCAAGATCGGCCTCGTGCCGGATGCGGGCGGCTCCTGGTTCCTGGTGAAGAAGCTGGGCCTCGCGCGCGCCATGGGCTGCGCGATGCTGGGCGACAAGCTGGGCGCGAAGGACGCCAAGGAGTGGGGAATGATCTGGGACGTGGCGCCCGAGGGCGAAGACTGCGTCGCCACCGCCATGACGCTCGCGGAACGTCTGGCGGCGCTGCCCACGACGGCCCTCGTGCAGACACGCAAGCTGCTGCGCGCCGCGGCCAGCAACGAGCTCGACCAGCAACTGGACCTGGAACGCGACACGCAGTCGGGCCTGGGCAAGACCCACGACTACATCGAAGGCGTCATGGCCTTCCGCGAGAAGCGTCCCGCGCAGTTCACCGGCGAATGAGCACTGATCCCAAGGCGCTCGCTGCCCGCGTCGGCGCGGCCATGTACGCGGCGGATCCGGCCGTGCGCGACTTCATGCAGATCGAGCTGCTCGCCTGCGAGCCGGGCCGCGCGCTGATGCGCATGGTGGTGCGCGAGCCCATGCTCAATGGCCACAGGATCTGCCACGGCGGCCTGATCTTCACGCTGGCCGATTCCACCTTCGCCTACGCCTGCAACAGCCACAACCGCGTGACGGTGGCCGCCGGCGCCAGCATCGAATTCCTGAAGCCCGCGCACCTGGGCGACGTGCTCAGCTGCGAAGGCGTGGAGCAGGTGCTGCAGGGCCGGCACGGTGTCTACGACATGAAGGTGAGCAACCAGCGGGGCGAGATCGTGGCCGTGTTCCGCGGCAAGAGCGCGAGCATCCAGGGCCATGTGGTGCCCGAGGAGGACTGATGGCCGAATTCGCCCTGGAGCTGATCGAGAAGGCCAGCGTCGACGAACTGCGCGGGCTGCAGTTCAAGCGCCTGCAAGGCACGCTGCGCCACGCGTACCGCAACTCGCCGGCGTATCGTGCCAAGTTCGACGCGGCGGGCGTGCATCCGGACGACCTGCGCAGCCTGTCGGACCTGCGCAAGTTCCCCTTCACGACGAAGACGGACCTGCGCGACGCGTATCCCTTCGGCATGTTCGCGGTGCCGCGCCAGCAGTGCGTGCGCATCCACGCTTCCAGCGGCACCACCGGCAAGCCCACGGTGGTCGGCTACACGAAGAACGACGTCGAGACCTGGTCGCACGTGATGGCGCGCAGCATCCGCGCGGCCGGCGCGCGCCCGGGCGACCTGGTGCACGTGAGCTACGGCTACGGCCTGTTCACCGGCGGGCTCGGCGCGCACTACGGCGCGGAGAAGCTGGGCCTGACGGTGGTGCCCTTCGGCGGCGGCCAGACCGAGCGCCAGGTGCAGCTCATTCGCGACTTCCAGCCGGACATCATCATGGTCACGCCCAGCTACATGCTGGCCATCGCCGACGAGATGGAGCGCCAGGGCATGGACCCGCAGGACTGCAGCCTGCGCCTGGGCATCTTCGGCGCCGAGCCCTGGACCAACGACATGCGCGCGGCCATCGAGCAGCGCCTGGGCATCGACGCCGTCGACATCTACGGCCTGTCGGAGGTGATGGGCCCCGGCGTCGCGAACGAGTGCATCGAGACCAAGGACGGGCCGACGATCTGGGAAGACCACTTCTATCCGGAGATCGTCGATCCCGAGACCGGCGAGCCGGTGCCGGATGGCGAGCTCGGCGAGCTGGTCTTCACCAGCCTCACCAAGGAGGCGCTGCCCGTCATCCGCTATCGCACGCGCGACCTCACGCGGCTCTTGCCCGGCACCGCGCGCACGATGCGGCGCATGGAGAAGATCACGGGCCGCAGCGACGACATGATGATCGTGCGCGGCGTCAACGTGTTCCCGACGCAGATCGAGGAGCTGATCCTGAAGCACGCGGCGCTGGCGCCGCACTACCAGTGCATCCTCACGCGCGAAGGGCCGCTCGATTCGTTGACCGTCGCCGTGGAAGCCGGCCCCGGCCTGCCGCACGACAGCGGCGACGCGCAGGCGGCCGCGGAACGGCTCGCGTACGAGATCAAGGTCTACATCGGCACCAGCGCGCGCATCGAAGTGCGGCCGGCGGGTGGGGTGGAGCGGAGCGTGGGGAAGGCGAAGCGGGTGGTGGACCAGCGGCGGCTCTGACCCTCACGGGGGCGTCAGCGCTGCTCGATGTGATCCACCAGCAGGTCCACGTAGTGCGACGTTCCCATCGAGATGCGGATCTTCACCGGCAGGTACTGCAGGCTGGGCGCGAACCAGATGTCGGCGGTGATGTCGCCGCGCGGCTTGTCCAGCGGGCGCGGCTTCAGGTGGTAGGCCTCCACCTCGCCCAGCTGCGGCGTGGTCAGCGTCTCTTTCGCGATCACGTCGTAGACCCAGGTGTCCACGCCGCCCGGCCGGGCCAGCGGCACCGGGATGATCTCGCCGATGGCCAGCGGTACCTGGCCCGCGGCGAAGCGGTGCGCCAGGTCGACGAACTGGCTCACCGTGTCCTGCAGGCCAGGCAGCCGCGGCACCGACTTGCCGTTGTCCAGGGCGACCGAATCGGCGTTCATCTGGATCGCGCGCCGCTTGTTGCCCGGGCGGTATTCCTCGTACGCCTTCGGCCGCAGGCCGACGGGCGTGACGGTGCCCTGGCTCATCATCACGAAGTTGACGAAGTACTTCACGTCCAGGTCCAGCCGCACCTGGTAGTTCTCGCCCTCGCGCTGCCACTGCACATGCGCGCTGCCATACAGCGGCCCGCCGTAGAGGACGCCACCCAGTTCATAGGACAGCCGCGTGTCGCTGGGCCAGTCCGCCTGCGCGGCATAGGGGTTCGCCGGTGGCCCGCTGGCGGCCACCGCTGGTGCGGAAGCCGCGGCAACGGGGGCGGAAGCGGCTGCAACCGGCGAGGACGCGGCCCTGACGGGCGCGGACGCCGCGGGCTCCGCGGCAGCAACTGCGTCCGGTGCCGAAGCCGCGGCCTCCGGCGCGCTCGCTGCCTCCTGCGGCGCCTGCGCGACCTCGGGCTCGGCTTCCGGCACCGGCTTCGGCGCCGACGCGTGCGGCCGCGGCTTGATGATGCGCACCGGCGGCGGCGGCTTGAGCTTGGGCTTCGTTGGCGGCGGGACGGCCTGCGCCACGATCTCCGGCGGCGCTTCGGGCTTGAGCATCCGCGTGTACATCGGCGGCGCCATCGGCTTGATCAGCGCGTCCTGCTCTTCGTAGGCGCGGGCGAACCACTCCAGGCCCACGAGGTGGGCGACGACGACGAGCCCCAGCAGCAGCCAGCGGCTCAGTGTTGCGGGCCGAGCCACGATTGCGCTCGCGCCGCGTCGCGCAGCGCCAGCCGCCAGGTGGTGACGCCGGCCGGCAGGCTCAGCTCCAGCCGCAGCAGGCGCCGGTCGCGCGCGACCAGCGCGGTCACCTTGCGGTGCGAACCCGCGTACATGGTCAGGTCATCCAGCTTGTTCAGCCGCCAGCCGGAGCCGGCCACTTCCACGCCGAGCCACTCGTCGCCGGCCGCGAAGCCCGCCTGTTCCGCCGCGCCGCCGCGCAGCACGTTCTTCAGCGTGATGGCGCCGCCGTTCTCGCTGACGCGCACGCCCAGGCGCTGCTGCAGCTGCGAAGGTTCTTCCAGCACCGCGATGCCGTGCTGCTCCAGCAGCTCCTTCAGCGGCAGCTCGCGCGTGCCGTGCACCCAGTTGGCCAGCTCGCGCGTGAAGGCGCGGCCGCCCAGCTCTTTCAACACCGCGGCGAAATCTGCTTCGGCCATCGGCCCGGCCTTGCAGCGCAGCCACAGCGCGCGCATCACTTCGTCGAGGTTCGTGTGCCCTTCCACGCGCAGCGTCAGGTCGAAGCACAGGGCGACCAGCGCGCCCTTGGTGTAGTAGCTGACGGTGGCGTTGGCGGTGTTCTCGTCCTGCCGGTAGTACTTGACCCAGGCGTCGAAGCTGGCCTGCGCCACCGACTGCACCTCGCGGCCCGGCGTCTGCAGCACCTGGTTGGCCGTCTTCGTGAGCAGCTTCAGGTAGGTCGCGTCGTCGATCAGGCCCGCGCGCTTGAGCAGCAGGTCGTCGTAGTAGCTGGTGAAGCCTTCGAAGAACCACAGCAGCTGCGTGTAGTTCTCCTGCGTGTAGTCGTACTGCGCGAACTCCGCCGGCCGCAGGCGCTTGACGTTCCAGGTGTGGAAGTACTCGTGGCTGATCAGGCCCATCAAGGTCACGTAGCCGTCGGTGAGGCGGCTCTCGCCCACCCGCGGCAGGTCGCGCCGCGACGCGATCAGCGCCGTGGAGTTGCGGTGCTCCAGCCCGCCGTAGCCGTCGTCCACGCAATTGAGCAGGAACAGGTAGCTCTTGAACGGCGGCCGCTTGCGGTCGTGCCAGAAGCGGATCTCCGCCTCGCAGATCTTGTGGATGTCCGCGACCAGCCGCTCGCTGTCGAAGGACTCGGCGGCGCCCGCCACCACCACGCGATGCGGCACGCCGCCGGCGCGGAATTCGGCGCTGAAGAAAGCGCCCATCTCCACCGGGCAGTCGGCCAGGTCGTCGTAGTCGGCGGCGAGATAGGTGCCGAAACCGCGCTTGCCGGTCTTCAGCGGCTCGAGGCCCGTCGCGGCTTCCCAATGCGGGAAGGCGCGCGGCGCCACCAGCTCCAGTTCATGCGGCTCCTGCGCCTGGCCTTGCACGCGCAGGCACAGGCTGGTGCCGTTGAAGAAGCCGCGGCCCTGGTCCAGCCAGGCGGTGCGCACCGAGTTGTCGAAGGCGTAGACCTCGTAACTCAGCACCAGCGGCGTGGACGGCATGCAGTCCACCTGCCAGGTCGCCTTGTCGACCTGGTGGACGGCCACGGCCTTGCCGTCCTGGCGCGCCCCCAGCTTCTGCAGGTGGCGCGCGAACTCGCGCACCAGGTAGCTGCCCGGGATCCATGCCGGCAGCGATACGCGCTGCGCCGCCTGCGGCTGCGCGATGGTCAGCGTGACGTGGAACAGGTGGGCGGCGGGATCGGCCGCCTCGATCCGGTAGTGCGGGCCGGTGCTGCGGGTCGACGCGATCACTTGCTGGCGAGCAGTTTCTCGACGTCGGCCGCGCCGATGGCGCCCGGCACGCGCGTGCCGTCGACGAACACCAGCGTGGGCGTGCCGGTGATCTTGTACTTCTTGCCGAACTCGATGTTGCGCGCCAGCGCGTTCACGTCGCAGCTGGCGTCGGCCTGCTTGGGCGTGTCCTTGCGGATCATCCAGTCCACCCAGGCCTTGCCCTTGTCGCGCGAGCACCAGAGGTTCTTGGACTTCTCGATGGAGTCCGGCCCCAGGATCGGGTACAGGTACATGTAGACCGTGACGTTGTCGACCTTCTGCAGGTCGGCCTCGAAGCGGTGGCAGTAGGGGCAGTTCGGGTCCTCGAACACCGCCAGCTTGCGCTTGCCGTTGCCGCGCACGATGGTGAAGGCGTCCTTCGAGGGCAGCGCGTTGAAGTCGATCGCCAGCAGCTTGTCCTGGCGTTCCTCGGTGAGGTTCTTGCGCGCCTTGGTGTCGATGATCTGGCCGTTGACGAGGTAGTTGCCCTCGGCGTCGGAGTAGAACAGCTCGGTGCCGACGCGCACCTCGTAGAGCCCGCCGATCGGGGTCTTGCGGACCTCGTCGATCTTGCCCATGTTGGGCAGGCGCTCCTCGAGGTTCTTGCGCAGCTGCTGCTCGATGGGCGCCGGCAGCACCTGCGCGGCATTCGCCTTGGTCGGGGCCTGGGCCTGGGCAACGCCGGCGGCCAGGGCCGCAGCCACCAGGGCCGGCACGACAGCGCGGGAGATCGTCTTCATGGTCTTCCTGTTCTCAACAAATTGCTGGCGCCCATGGCCTGGCGCGCCACCCAATGCTTGATCGGGCCGCTGCGGTCGAAACCGCGCATGCCCCAGTTTCGCAGCCACGACCAGGGCTCGGCCGGCTGCGCGAACAACTGTTGCAGTCCATCCGTCGTCAGCCCCATGGCCAGGACGTCGGCCTTGCGCGCACGCTCGTAGCGGCGCAGCAGCTTTTCGTCACCCAGGCCGCGCCAGGACTCGCGCGCGTGCAGCACGCCGGCGAGTTCCTCGGCATCGGCCAGGCCCAGGTTCAGGCCCTGGCCCGCGAGCGGGTGCACGTTGTGCGCCGCGTCGCCGGCCAGCACCCAGCCCGGGCCGCACCAGCGGTCCGCGTTGGCCCGCTGCAGCGGCCAGGCGGCGCGGTCGGTGATGAGCTTGACCGCGCCGGTGGCATCGCCGCAGATGGACTGCAGCCGCGCCTCGAACTCCGGCACGGGCAGCGCCAGCAGCTCCGCCGCGCGCGGCTCCATGACGGACCACACCAGCGCTGCAGAGTTCCCCTGCGAGCCGCCCAAAGGCAGCAGGGCGCAGATTTCGCCTTCGCCAAACCACTGGCGGGCGGCCTGGCCGTGCGGGATTTCGCATTCCAGCCGCGCCGCGATGGCGCGCTGGGCATAGCCGGTGACGTGGAAATCGACGCCGAATTCGGCCCGGGTGGCGCTGGCGCGGCCTTCGCAGACGATGGTGAGGGCGGCCGGCTGCGGCTCCTTCAGCACTTCGACCTGCGGCTGGTAGCGCACGGCTTCGGCCAGGCGGGCCAGCAGCGGCTCCACTTCGACGATCCAGGCCAGCGCCGGCACGCCTTCGCCGGCGGCGGCAAAGTGCACCCGGCCGCCGTCGTCACCCTGGACATCCATGGAGAGGACGGGCGTGGCGTGCTGTTCGTCGGGCCAGGCGCGCAGGCGCGCCAGCAGGTCGCGGCTGGTGGTGTTGAGCGCATAGGCGCGGACGTCGCTGTGGCCGCTGCCGGCCGGCGGCGGCGCTTCGACCAGGCCTACGCGCAGGCGGTCGCGCGCCAGCAGCAGCGCCAGCGTGCGGCCGACGATCCCGGCACCGCGGATACAGACATCGAGAGGGGCGGGCATGGTAGGGGATTGTAGGAGCCGGGCACAATCCCGGCTGGCTTCCCCCATCCCTTCCCGATTTCCGCCGCATGAGCAACATCACTGCCCGCATCGCGCGCCTGTTCGTCTACCCCGTCAAATCCTGTGCCGGCGTCGAGCTGAAGGAGGCGCTGCTGACCGAGACCGGCCTGGACCTGGACCGCGCCTGGATGGTGGTGGACGAGCAGGGCGAATTCGTCAGCCAGCGCGAGCTGCCGCGGATGGCGCTGGTGCGCCCGACGCTGAAGGTGACCGAGGTGGTGCTGCGGGCGCCCGGCATGCTGGCGCTGCACCTGTCCATCGACACGGTCGAAGAGCCGGTGCGGGTGAAGGTGTGGGACGACGAGGTGAGCGCCTTCGACATGGGCGACGTCGCCGCCCAGTGGTTCACCGATTTCCTCGGCCGCAAGCTGCGGCTGGTGCGCTTCGACCCGGAACACCGCCGCCTGTCGAACCAGAAATGGACCGGCGGTGTCGAGGCCCTGAACCAGTTCGCCGACGGCTACCCGCTGCTGGTGACCAGCACGGCGTCGATGGAGCTGCTGAATTCCAAGCTGCCGGCGCCGATTGGCGTGGAGCGTTTCCGGCCGAACATCGTGCTCGATGGCATCGAGGCGCACGACGAGGACCGGCTGGACGAGATCGCCATCACGTCGACCGACGGCCCGGTGGTGCTGAAGCCGGTGAAGCCCTGCGTGCGCTGCACGATTCCCAACGTGGATCCGGCGACGGCGGACGTCGACCCGGTGGTGGGGGACACGCTGCAGGGCTACCGGCGCAACGAGAAGATGGATGGCGGCATCACCTTCGCCATGAATGCGATCGTCCTCGAAGGTTTCGACCGGACGCTGCGCGTCGGCGACGCCGTCAGCGGCGACTTCAAGTTCGATTAACTCACCGCCGACAGCGGCGGCCGGCTGCGCTTCTCGTCGTCCGAAGGCAGGAACAGCGAGGAATCCGCGTGCTCCGGCGTGTCCGGCGCGACGAAGCGGATCGGCCGCCGCGTGCGCGGTGACATGCGCGCAAGCTGGTCGGCCAGCGCCGCCTCCACGTCGCCCGCCTCCGTGGGCCGCTCGCTGAGCAGCAGCGCGGCGATGTGGAACTGCAAGGTGACGTCCGGCTTCAGCCCCGGCAGCGGCATCAGCCCGGCGGCGATCAGGCGCGCGCCGCGGTCGGTGACGGAGGCGCGCGCGGTGGCGCCTTCCAGGATCACCGCGAAGCGCGCTTCGCCCAGCCGCGCCACCGTGTCGACGTCGCGCACCAGCCGGTGCAGCTTGATCACGCTGCGCAGCAGGCTCTGCTCGGCCACCGCGGTGCCGAAGCGATCCTTGATCGGCCCGTGGTTCACCAGGTCGATGAACATCACCGCCGCGCCCTGGCCTTCGCGCTTGTAGCGGGCGATGACCTGCCGCAGGCGGTCCTGGAACAGGTGCGGCGCCAGCAGGCCGGTGAGCGCGTCGTGCGTGGTCAGCGCCTGTTCGCGCACCTGGGCGCTGTGGCGTTCGCGCGAGCGGATGGTCAACGCCACCAGCAGCAGCGGGATCTCCAGGCCCATCGCCAGCACCACGGCGTATTGCGAGCCGGTCGACACCGGCAGCCAGCCAAAGATGCGCATGAAGCTGGCCAGCACCGACAAGGTCATGGGCAGGAAGGCGGCGCAGACCCATTTGCCGACCTCGTCGCCCCGGCGCCAGGCTGCGGCGGCGACCCCGAGCACGCTGAAGGTGGCGATGGCGAGGTAGGCGCCCAGCAGGTGCAGCCCCAGCATCTTGGGCAGCACGGGCGGCGCGGCGATCAGCACGACGCCGATGCCGGCCAGCCCCTTCAGCAGCCGGTCCTGCCCCAGGAAGCGGCGGCGCACGCCGATGAGGTTGCGCACGAACAGCACGGCGGCGACGCCGAAGGCCGCGGCCAGCATCGGCGGCGGCGAGTCGCCCAGCGCGCTGAAGCCGGGCCACAACAGGTGCGCCGCCGCGCCGGTGAAGGCGGCCACGCCGAGGCTGGTCACCAGCGCATAGACGGCGTACCAGCCGAAGATGCGGTCCCGGTAGACCAGGCCGCGCGCCAGGCAGCCGGCCACCAGCAGCAGCAGCGCGCCGAAAGCGGTGCCCAGTGCCAGATATTCGAGCTGGATGTTGCGCGCGTGCACCGCCGAGGTCAGCAGCCGCACCGGAAAGTTGGCGGGCGTGAGGTGCCGGATGCGCACGAAGACGTCGCGCGTCTCCCCGGGCGGCAGGTCCAGCCGGAAGAAGGGATAGCGGCCCGCCTCGGGCCAGCTGTTCACCGCCACGGTGTCGCCCGCCGATTCGCCGGCCCAGCCCTGGGGGCCGCGCTGGTACACGGTGACGAAGTCCAGCACCGGCATCGGGAATTCCAGCACCCATTCCTGCCGGCCTTCCGGCGGGCGCTGCAGCCGCAGGTGCAGCCACAGCGCGCCCTGGTTGCCGAGGTCGTGGATGGCTTCAGGCGGCGGCGCTGCATGGAAGCGAGCCTGGCCGGCGGGGCTGGCGACCTGTTCCAGGGTGGCGCTGCCCGCGGGGTCTTCCCAGGCGCGGGCGAGCGACACGGCGTCGATGGTGCCCAGCGCGTCCTGCAGCACGGCGGGGGCTGGCCCGGCAGCGGGCGCCGGCTCGGCGGCTGCCCCTACACAGCAGACTGCCAACACCCCCGCGCGGAGCGCCGCGACGAACCATCGCATACACTTTCCGGTTCTTTCAACGGGTGCTGACATGAGTTTGAAGTGCGGAATCGTGGGCCTGCCCAACGTGGGCAAGTCCACCTTGTTCAACGCCCTGACCAAGGCGGGAATCGCCGCCGAAAACTATCCTTTCTGCACCATCGAGCCGAACGTCGGCGTGGTGGAGCTCCCGGACCCCCGCCTCGCCGCGCTGGCCGACATCGTCAAGCCTGAACGCATCGTGCCAGCCATTGTCGAGTTTGTCGACATCGCCGGCCTGGTGGCGGGCGCGAGCAAGGGTGAAGGGCTGGGCAACCAGTTCCTGGCGCACATCCGCGAGACGGACGCCACGGTCAACGTGGTGCGCTGCTTCGACGACGAGAACGTGATCCACGTCGCCGGCAAGGTCGACCCCGTGAGCGACATCGAGGTGATCCAGACCGAGCTGTGCCTGGCGGACCTGGGCACGGTGGAAAAGGCCCTGCATCGCCACAACAAGACGGCGCGCTCGGGCGACAAGGAAGCGGCCAAGCTGGTCGCCATCCTCGAGCGCTGCCAGGCCGCGCTGAACGAAGGCCGGCCGGTGCGCGCGCTGGAATTCAGCAAGGAAGACCAGCCGCTCGTGAAGCCGCTGTGCCTGATCACCGCCAAGCCGGCGATGTTCGTGGCGAACGTGGCCGAAGACGGCTTCGACAACAACCCCTACCTCGACCGCCTGCGCGACTACGCGGCGAAGCAGAACGCGCCGGTGGTGGCGATCTGCGCCAAGATGGAAGCCGAGATGGCCGACATGAGCGACGAGGACAAGCAGATGTTCCTGTCGGAGATCGGCCAGGACGAGCCGGGCCTGAACCGCTTGATCCGCGCGGCCTTCAAGCTGCTGGGGCTGCAGACCTACTTCACCGCCGGCGTGAAGGAAGTGCGGGCCTGGACGGTGGCCATCGGCGCGACCGGGCCGCAGGCCGCCGGCGTGATCCACACCGACTTCGAGCGCGGCTACATCCGCGCGCAGACCATCGCCTACGAGGACTACATCGCCTTCAAGGGCGAGCAGGGCGCGAAGGACGCGGGCAAGATGCGCAGCGAAGGCAAGGAATACGTCGTCAAGGATGGCGACGTGATGAACTTCCTGTTCAACGTCTGAGCGGACAGGCGCGTCGCAGGCGCGCAACGCAAGAATCTGTCCCCGCGCAACGTAGTGCGCTGAATCCGCGTGATTCATGCGCACCCGTGTTCCGGCGCTCGCGCTCGCCGCTAGCATCCCCTCCAGCCGGTCCATGCCGGCCCAGAACAACGATCGAGGTGGAGGGGGTTCCCATGGCGAAGCCATTGCCAGGCCGCGCGGTTCGGATTGCTCTTGCCGGCCTCTTGGCCGCCGGCATCATGGCCTGCGCGATGCAGGTGCCGGTCACGCCCGCGCAGTTGCAGCCCTTGGCCAGCGGCGCCGGCGAGGACATGGAACTGGCGCAAGCCACCGAGGTCCGCTTCACCACCGGCTACACCCGCGTGCTCCCGGCCGGCAGCCATTGGCGCGCCGTCGGCACCTTGCCGCAGGGCACCGTGTTCAAGCCGCTCGATACCGTCTTCCAGGTCGAAGGCCGCCAGGTCCACGAAGCCTGGCTGGTGCTGCGCGGCGCGCAGCTGCAAGGCTTCTACCTGCCCGGGGAGTCGCACTTCACGCCGGCCTTGCTGCCAATGAATTTATCCAGAGGAGAGAAACGATGAAGCGTACGTTCCTGAAACTGTGTGTGCTGGCCGCTGCGTCCGCGGTCCTGGCGGGTTGCGCCACCGGCATGAAGCACGAAGAGATGGCTGCGAGCATGCCGAAGCTGAAGGCGGGCGAAGGCCGCGTCTACTTCTTCCGCTCGTCCTCGATGGTGGGCGCGGCGATCCAGCCCGACATCCGCCTGAACGGGCACGTGGTAGGCACGTCCAAGCCGGGCGGCTTCTTCTACGTCGACCGTCCGGCCGGCAACTACGTCGCCAGCGCCAGCACCGAGACGGAGAAGACGCTGTCCTTCACGCTGCAGCCGGGTGAGACCAAGTACGTCCGGTCGTCCATCGGCTTTGGCGTGGTCGCGGGCCGCAATACGCTGGAGCTCGAGACCCACGAGAAGGCGGTGAACGAGCTCAATTCGCTGAGCTACACCGGCACCGTCGCCGGCAAGTAAGCAGCAGCCACAGCGCCGCAGCCAACAAATCACTGCGCGCGCCGCGGCGGGCGTGGATCATCCGAAGCAGATCGCCAGGATGCTCCATGTTCGCCAACTCCCGACTCCTGCGCCGACTGCGGCGCCAGCTGCCCAGCCTCTATGAAGCGGCCATCTTCGCCGCGCTGGCCGCCGCGGCGGTCGCGGCCTGGATGGCGCCGGCCGACGCCGGCGAGCAGGGCGAGCCTCAGTGCGGCCAGATCCAGAGCAGCACGCCGGTCATCGCCAGGTAGCGCAGGAACTTGCCGATGGCCATGTACATCGTGCAGGGCCAGAAGGGCAGCCGCAGCCAGCCGGCCACCGCACACAGCGGGTCGCCCACGATAGGCAGCCAGGCCAGCAGGCAGGCCTTGGGGCCCAGCCGTTCCAGGTAGCCCAGCGCCTTCAGGTGCCAGCGCGAATGGCTGTACTTGTCGGCGATGCGATGCGCGCCGTAGCCCATCCACCAATCGAGCATGCCGCCCAGCGTGTTGCCTACGGTGGCCACGAAGATCGCAGGCCAGAACAGGCTGGGGTTCAACTTCAGCAGGCCGAACAGCGCCGGCTCCGAGCCCACCGGCAGCAGCGTCGCCGAAACGAAGGCGGCGAGGAACAGGGTCGTCAGCCCGTACTCCGGCAGGGCCAGCACGGAGAACAGTGTTTCCATCCAGGAGGGCATTTGCGGGCGGATGTTATCGGAGCGGGCGATGCGATTGCCTTGGTGCACCGCAATTGCAACATTTCAAGCGCTGAAATGCCGCGGGCCTACAATCGTGCCTCTTTTTTTGGCACCCCACCTTTCCGCAGCGCGCATGAACATCGGCCCTTACAGTCTCGCGAACAACGTGTTCGTGGCGCCGATGGCGGGCGTCACGGACCGTCCGTTCCGCCAGCTGTGCCGCGCATTCGGCGCGGGCTACGCGGTGAGCGAGATGGTCACTTCGCGGCGCGAGCTGTGGAACAGCCTGAAGACGTCGCGCCGCGCCAACCACGAAGGTGAGCCCGGCCCGGTGGCCGTGCAGATCGCCGGTACCGAAGCGCAGATGATGGCCGAGGCCGCGGCGTACAACGTCGAGCGCGGCGCGCAGATCATCGACATCAACATGGGCTGCCCGGCCAAGAAGGTCTGCAACAAGTGGGCGGGCTCGGCGCTGATGCAGGACGAGCCGCTCGCGGTGTCCATCGCCGAAGCCGTGGTACGCGCCTGCGAGCCGCATGGCGTGCCCGTGACCTTGAAGATGCGCACCGGCTGGGCCGCTTCGCACCGCAATGCGCTGGTGCTGGCTCGGGCGTTCGAGTCCGTCGGCATCCGCATGCTGACCGTGCATGGCCGCACGCGCGAGCAGGGCTACGGCGGCCACGCCGAATACGAAACGATCGCGGCGGTGAAAGCCGCCGTCGGCATCCCGGTGGTGGCCAATGGCGACGTCACGTCGCCGGAGAAGGCGCGCGACGTGCTGCGGGCCACGGGCGCCGATGCCATCATGGTGGGGCGCGCCGCGCAAGGGCGGCCCTGGATCTTCCGCGAGATCGTGCATTTCCTCGCCACCGGCACCCACCTGGCGCCGCCGCTGGTGGCGGAAGTGCGGCGCGCTCTGCTGGGGCACCTGGAGGACCACTACGCGCTGTATGGCGAATACACCGGCGTGCGCAGCGCGCGCAAGCACATCGGCTGGTACGTCAAGGCCTTGCCCGGGGGCGCCGAATTCCGGGACCGAATGAACAACATCGAAAACAGCGCCGAGCAGTTTGCCGCGGTGGCCGCTTTCTTCGAGGCGCTGGGTACGCGCATGGACCGCCTGCCGGTCCCCTCGACGAGCGAGCAGGCCGGCGCTTTTGCCGAGAGCGACGCATGAGCAAGAAGCACATAGAAGAATGCGTACGGGCCAGCCTGGAGGGCTACTTCCGCGACCTGCGCGGCACCGAGCCCGACGGCATGTACGAAATGCTGGTCAAGGTGGTCGAGAAGCCGCTGCTGGAAGTGGTAATGCAGAAGGCCGAGAACAACCAGTCCCGCGCCGCCGAATGGCTGGGGCTGAACCGCAATACCTTGCGGAAGAAATTGATTGAACATAAGTTGCTGAAATGAACGCCCTCCTCTCCGTCTCCGACAAGACCGGTATCGTCGAACTCGCGCAAGCGTTGCATGCTGCCGGCGTGCGCCTCCTCTCCACCGGCGGCACCGCCAAGCTGCTGGCCGACCAGGGCCTGCCCGTCACCGAAGTGGCGGAGCTCACCGGCTTCCCCGAGATGCTCGACGGCCGCGTGAAGACGCTGCATCCCAAGGTGCATGGCGGCCTGCTGGCGCGGCGCGACCTGCCCGAGCACATGGCGGCCCTGCACCGCCACGCCATCAGCACGATCGACATCCTGGTGGTGAACCTCTATCCCTTCGAGGCAACGGTGGCCAAGGCCGGCGTGACGCTGGAAGACGCCATCGAGAACATCGACATCGGCGGCCCGGCCATGGTGCGCAGCGGCGCCAAGAACTGGAAGGACGTGGCGGTGCTGACCGACGCGTCGCAGTACGAAGGCTTCATCGCCGAACTGAAGGCTGGCGCGGTTTCGCAGAAGACCAAGTTCGCGCTGGCCGTCGCCGCGTTCAACCGCATCAGCAACTACGACGGCGCGATCAGCGACTACCTGTCGTCGCTGCAGGAGGATGGCGCGCGTTCGATGTTCCCGGCGCAGTCCAACGGCCGCTTCGTGAAGATCCAGGACCTGCGCTACGGCGAGAACCCGCACCAGCAGGCCGCGTTCTACCGCGACCTGTATCCGGCGCCCGGCTCGCTGGCCGTCGCGCAGCAGCTGCAGGGCAAGGAGCTTTCGTACAACAACATCGCCGATGCCGACGCGGCGTGGGAATGCGTGAAGAGCTTCGACGCGCCCGCGTGCGTGATCGTGAAGCACGCCAACCCCTGCGGCGTGGCGGTGGGCAAGGACCCGCTGGAAGCCTATTCGAAAGCCTTCCAGACCGACCCGACCTCGGCCTTCGGCGGCATCATCGCCTTCAATCGTCCGGTGGACGGCGCGGCGGCGCAGGCCGTGCGCGGCCAGTTCGTCGAAGTGCTGATGGCCCCGGCCTATTCCGAAGAGGCGCTGCAGGTCTTCAAGGACCGGCCCAACGTGCGCCTGCTGCAGATCGCGCTGCCCCCGGGCGGCGCGACGCCCTGGGACAAGGGCCAGAACTTCATGGACGTGAAGCGCGTCGGCTCCGGCCTGCTGATGCAGACCGCCGACAACCACGAGCTGCAGCTCGCGGACCTGAAGGTGGTGACGAAGAAGCAGCCGACGGCGGAAGAACTGCAGGACCTGCTGTTCGCCTGGAAGGTGGCGAAGTTCGTCAAGTCCAACGCCATCGTCTTCTGCAAGGGCGGCATGACCATGGGCGTGGGCGCGGGCCAGATGAGCCGCCTCGACTCGGCGCGCATCGCCAGCATCAAGGCGCAGCACGCCAAGCTGTCGCTGCAGGGCACGGCCGTCGCCAGCGACGCCTTCTTCCCGTTCCGCGACGGCCTCGACGTGGTGGTGGACGCGGGCGCAACCTGCGTGATCCAGCCGGGTGGCTCGATGCGCGACCCGGAAGTCATAGCCGCCGCCGACGAGCGCGGTGTGGCGATGGTGTTCAGCGGCGTGCGCCACTTCCGGCACTGATTTCCCCGCGTCCTCGCGCGGTGCGCAGCACGCTGCGCACCCTGCATCGCTGATTCCCTCGTCATCCCCGCGGAGGCGGAGACCCAGGGCATTGGCAACAAAAAGCGGCCATCGGCCGCTTTTCGTCCTTAGAGGCTCTTGAAGACCTCGCGCGCCGCCGACACGGTGTCCGCGATGTCCTGATCGCTGTGTGCCGCGCTGACGAACCCGGCTTCATAGAGCGCCGGCGCGATGTACACGCCGCGATCCAGCAGGCCGTGGAACAGCTTGCCGAACTTCGCGCTGTCGCTCTTCATGACCTGCCCGTAGTTCTGCGGCAAGGCGGGAAGCAGGAAGAAGCCGAACATCCCGCCTTCGCAATCCGCCGCGAAAGGCACGCCGGCTTCCGCCGCCGCTGACTCCAGGCCTGCCACCAGCGTCCGGGTGCGCGCGCCCAGCGCCTCATAGAAGCCCGGTTGCGAGATCTCGTGCAAGGTCGCCAGGCCGCAGGCCGTGGCCACCGGGTTGCCGGACAAGGTGCCGGCCTGGTAGACCGGGCCCAGCGGCGCCAGCTTCTCCATCAGCGCGCGCGGGCCGCCGAAAGCCGCCAGCGGCATGCCGCCGCCGATGACCTTTCCGAGCACCGTCATGTCCGGCGCGAAGCCCGGGAGTTGCTTGGCGTACACACTTTGGGCGCCGCCCAGCGCCACCCGGAAGCCGGTCATCACCTCGTCGAAGACCAGCAGCGCCCCATGTTGGGTGCACAGTTCGCGCGCCCGCTGCATGAAAGGCAGGCTGGCGCGGACGAAATTCATGTTGCCGGCGATCGGCTCGATGATCACGCAGGCCAGCTCGTCGCCGAATTCGGCAAAGGCCTCCTCCAGCTGCGTGGCGTTGTTGTATTCGAGGACGTGCGTGTGCTGCACCACCTCGGGCGGCACGCCGGCGCTGGTCGGGTGGCCGAAGGTCGCGAGGCCGGAACCGGCCTTCACCAGCAGCGCGTCGGCGTGGCCGTGGTAGCAGCCCTCGAACTTGATGATGCGGCTGCGGCCGGTGGCGCCGCGCGCCAGGCGGATCGCGCTCATCGCCGCTTCGGTGCCCGAGCTCACCAGGCGCACCATTTCCACCGAGGGCAGCTGCTGCACGATGGCCTCGGCCAGCTCCACTTCGCGCTCGGTCGGCGCGCCGAAGGAGAAGCCTTCGAGGACCGCGCGCTGCACCGCCTCGACGACGCGCGGGTGGCCGTGGCCCAGGATCATCGGGCCCCAGGAGCCGATGTAGTCGATGCAGCGGGCGCCGTTGGCGTCCCAGAACCAGGCGCCTTGCGCGCGCTGCACGAAGCGCGGCGTGCCGCCGACGGCGCGGAAGGCGCGCACCGGCGAGTTCACGCCGCCGGGGATCAGCGCGCGGGCGCGCTCGAAGAGAAGGGAGTTCTTGTCAGTGGCCATGAAGTCGTGACTGTTCAAGTGCCACCGCGGAACCGGCTTTGCCGGGCCGCTGGTGGCGCCCCCTTGAGGGGGAGGCGCCGCAGGCGCTTCGGGGGTGGACCTTGTCCTCAGTGTTTGGTGTCATGGGGCGGCAGGTCGAAACCGGGCTGGGCGGAAGAGGAGTCGTCCTCGTCGGCGGCTTCGGCTTCGGGCTGCGCCCAGAACAGGCGATCCGGGACCACGTGGCCCATGCCGGGCCGGAAGCCGCCGTCGAGGCAGCGATCGAGATAGGCGAGCGCCTCGGTGGCGGCCGCCGCGAGGTCGGAGCCGCCGGCCACCAGGGCGGCGAGGGCGGCCGACAGGGTGTCGCCGGCGCCGGAGAACACGGCGTCGAAACGCTCGAACTTCTCGCTGGCCAGCACAGCCTGCGGCGTGGCCAGCACGTTGTCGACGAACTGGTCCGGCAACGGCACGCCGGTGACGAGCGTATAGGGCACGCCCATCTCCGAAGCGGCCTTGGCGAGGTCGCGGGCGGTGGGGCTGCTCTCCTTGTTCCAGTCCGGAAGGAGCCAGCGCCACAGGGTGCTGTGGTTTCCTACCAACACGGTCGTTTGCGGCAGCAAGAGCTCCTTGAAGGCGTCTTCGTAGAGGTCCGCAGGGCCTTCGTCCCACCAGGACAACGCAGGCATGTACGCGATGAGAGGAACGTCCGGATAGTCCGCGGCGATCTCCGCGATGGTGCTGATCGACTCGGGGCTGCCCGCGAAACCGACCTTGATCACCTGCACCGGAACGTCCTCGAGGATCGTGCGCGCCTGCTCGGCGACCGCGTCCTCGTCGAAGGCGAAATGGTCGAACACCTCTCCGGTGTCGCGCACATACGCGCCGGTGACGACGGGCAGCGGATGCGCGCCCACCGATGCGATCGAGGTGACATCCGCCGCGAGTCCGCCTGCACCGCTGGGGTCGCTCGCGTTGAACACCATCACGCAAGCCGGGCCTGCGTCGTCGTTTTCGGGCTGGGGATCCGGGCGCGTGGAGATAGGTGTGGAATTAGTCATTGGGGCCCGCTTCGCCCGCAGAAACCTAGGCAAAGGGCCTAGATACAATCGTTGCATTCTAAGCGAAGGCCCTTTAAGCTGTGACTGAGACCAAAACGTGGATGTGTCTGATTTGCGGGTGGATTTATGACGAATCCACCGGCGCCCCCGAACATGGCATCGCGCCCGGAACCCCTTGGGACCAGGTGCCGATGAACTGGACCTGTCCGGAGTGTGGTGCCCGCAAGGAAGACTTCGAGATGGTCCAGATCTGAGGCAGGGGATCCGCAACGACGGAGATTCATAAAAGCGGACGCCTGCCGCCCAAAACATAAAGCAGTAACGAGTTGAGGAGCAGCGTCAAGTGAGCACGTCTGGGTTGAAGGTGCTGGTAATCGATGACAGCAACACCATCCGGCGCAGCGCGGAAATCTTCCTGAAGCAGGGCGGCCACGAGGTAATGCTGGCCGAGGACGGCTTCGACGCGCTGTCCAAGGTCAACGATTACGAGCCCCACCTGATCTTCTGCGACATCCTGATGCCCCGCCTCGACGGGTATCAGACCTGCGCCATCATCAAGCGCAACGCCAAGTTCTCTGCCGTGCCCGTCGTCATGCTGTCCTCGAAGGACGGCGTCTTCGACAAGGCCCGCGGCCGCATGGTCGGCTCGCAGGATTACCTTACCAAGCCTTTCACCAAGGACCAGCTGCTGCAGACCGTGCAGCAGTTCGGCCAACAGAAATAGAAGTTCAGGAGTTAGATGCCCATGGCCATCAAGAAAGTGCTCGTCGTCGACGATTCGAAGACGGAACTCATGTTCATGACCGACCTTCTCCAGAAGAACGGCTTCTCGGTCAAGACCGCCGAGGGCGCGGACGATGCATTCCGCCGCCTCGCCGAGGAAAAGCCGGACCTGATCCTGATGGACGTCGTGATGCCCGGGCAGAACGGCTTCCAGCTCACGCGCGCGATCACCCGCGATCCGAACTACGCGGACGTGCCGATCATCATGTGCACGAGCAAGAACCAGGAAACCGACCGTGTGTGGGGCATGCGCCAGGGCGCGCGCGACTACATCACGAAGCCGGTGGACGCCGACGAACTCATGGCCAAGATCAAGGCCCTGGGCTGAGCCCGCGCGCCGTAACCGAGTAGTCCATGGCCAACCGCGAAGCCCTCCGTGAGCTGCAGAGCCGGCTGGCCAGCCGGCTGCAGGCCGCCCGCAGCGAAGGCGTGCAGGCGTCCTGGCTGGCCGTCGAGTCCGCCGGGCGCAAGTTCCTGTTCCCCCTGGCCCAGTCGGGCGAGATCTTCCCCTTCGCCGCCACCCAGGTGGTGCCGTACACCCATCCGTGGTTCCTCGGCGTCGCCAACCTGCGCGGTGGACTCTATGGCGTCGTGGACCTGGGCAGCTTCGTCAGCGGCCAGGCGCCCGCGCAGCGTTCCGATGCCGGCCGCGCGGAGTCGCGGCTGGTCGCGCTCAATGCTCTCCTCGAGATCAATTGCGCACTCCTGATCGACCGCCTCGCCGGTCTGCGGAACATCGACGCCTTCACCGCCTCGAACGAGGCCCCCCAGGGCTCCCCCGAATACTTTGGCAGCGGCTACACCGATGCCAGCGGTGCTTACTGGCAGGAAATCAACCTGCAGGCGCTGTCGCAACAACCGCAGTTCCTGAGCATCAGTGCTTAGGCCCAACAAGCACGAAGGCTTGCCATCATGTCCGTCGCCGATTCCATCAAAAACCTGTTCGGTAAGAAACTGCCGCCCGACGCCGACCCGTCTGTCACCCAGGAACTGAGCCTGGGCATGCCTTACGGCTCCACCGCGAGCATCGAGGCCGGCAGCACCCAGGGCGTGGACCGCAACTCCATCGAGCCGGACAGCGTCGACTCGATCGACCAGCTCGAGGAAATCGACGCGGCGGAACTGATCGCGGTGCCCCTGCTGGGGCGCCGCACCACCACCACCCACCAGCGCTTCCTGTTCACGCTGCTGTCGCTGGCCCTGGTGGTCCTGGGCGGCGTGGCGATCTACGCGGTGAACTCCGCCGACAAGGTCGCCCAGCAGGTGGCGGGTACCGGTAGCTCGCTGATGCAGTCGCAGCGCCTGGCGAAGTCGGTGTCGCAGGCCCTGATCGGCAGCCCGCAGGCCTTCCCGGACGTGCAGGAGTCGGCCAAGGTGCTGGCCTCCACGGTGCGCGGCCTGAAGAACGGCGACCCCAGCCTGCGCCTGGCGCCGGTGAGCGGCGACCTGCAGACCGACGTCGACAAGGTGCTGCCGCTGATCGACCGCGCCGAGAAGAACGCCGGCACCGTGATGAGCCAGCAGAAGATCCTGACCCAGGTGGGCGCCGCTCTGCGCACGATCAACCGCCAGTCGTCCGACCTGCTGGAAATCGCCGAGACGGTGTCCTCGCTGAAGCTGCAGCAGAACGCCGCGCCCGCCGAGATCTCCGCCGCCGGCCAGCTGGTGATGCTGACCCAGCGTATCGGCAAGTCCGCCAACGAATTCCTGACGATGGAAGGCGTGTCGCCGGAAGCCGTGTTCCTGCTGGGCAAGGACTTGAACTCCTTCAAGGAAATCGCCCAAGGCATGCTGGATGGCAGCCCCGAGCTGCGCCTGGCCGCCTCCAAGGACGAACAGACGCGCGAACGCCTGGATGCGCTGCTGAAGCTGTACGAGCAGACCCGCACGCAAGCCGGCGCCATCCTGGGCAACCTGCAGGGCCTGGTGTCCGCTCGTGAAGCGCAAGCCTCGATCATCCAGGACTCCGAGCCGCTGCGCCGCCAGCTGGAAGACATCCAGGGCAAGCTGTCCGCGCAGACCGGCCTGGGCTTCGCCGCCCTGACCGCCCTGGCGGTGTCCTCGCTGTTCGCCATCCTGTGCGCCATCGGCCTCGCCTACGTGCAGCTGCAGGACTCGCGGGTTCGCCAGCAGCGCGCTGAATCGCAGCGCCACGAAGCCGAGCGCCAGGAGCAGGAAGCCAAGCGCGTGAACGACGCCAACCAGGCGGCCATTCTGCGGCTGATGAACGAACTGCAGTCGGTCGCCGAAGGCGACCTGACGCAGGAAGCGACCGTGACCGAGGACATCACCGGCGCCATCGCCGACTCGGTGAACTACACGGTGGAAGAACTTCGACAGCTGGTGGGCGCCGTGCAGAACACGGCAACCAAGGTGGCGCAGACGACGGCGCAGGTGGAATCGACCTCCACCGAGCTGCTGGCGGCCTCGACCGAGCAGCTGCGCGAAATTCGCGAAACCGGCCAGTCCGTGCTGGACATGGCGTCCCGAATCAACCAGGTGTCCGGGCAGGCGCAGGAGTCCGCCCAGGTGGCCCGCCAGACGCTGCGCGCGACCGAGCAGGGCCTGCAGGCCGTGCAGAACGCCATCGGCGGCATGAACGCCATCCGCGACCAGATCCAGGAAACCTCCAAGCGGATCAAGCGGCTGGGCGAATCGTCGCAGGAGATCGGTGAAATCACCGAACTGATTTCCGACATTACCGAACAGACGAACGTGCTGGCCCTGAACGCCGCCATCCAGGCCGCGTCGGCCGGTGAAGCCGGCCGCGGCTTCTCGGTGGTGGCGGAAGAAGTGCAGCGCCTCGCTGAACGTTCCGCGGACGCCACGCGCCAGATCTCGGCGCTGGTGAAGGCCATTCAGACCGACACGCAGGACGCCGTGGCCGCCATGGAGCGCTCCACGCAGGGTGTGGTGGAAGGGGCCAAGCTGTCCGACAACGCGGGTACCGCGCTGACGGAAATCGACCAGGTGTCGCGCCGCCTCGCCGAACTGATCGAGCAGATCTCGACCTCCGCGTCCAAGGAAGCCGAATCCGCCAACGTGGTGGCCGGAAACATCCAGCACATCTTCGCCGTGACGGAACAGACCGGTGAAGGTACCCGTTCGACCGCGCAGCAGGTGCGCGAGCTGACCCGGATGGCCGAGGAACTGCGCCAGTCTGTGTCGCGATTCAAGATTGCATAACCCGGTAGCCTGACCTCTACGGAGCCCGATCCCGAGCCCCTTCATGCAAGCCACCGAACTCGACCAAGACCTGGCAAACAACGACCTGGGCCCATTGGCCTGGGTTCTGGACGAGCTGCGCAAGTCGCTCGAGTCCGCTTCGTCCGCGCTGCGGCGCTTCGTGCGCGATACCGCGCAGGCCCGCGGCCAGGACATGAGCTCCGTCGACACGGGGCAGCTGCGCATCGCGCGCCAGCACATGCACCAGGCCGTCGGTGCGCTGGAGATGGTGGGGCTGGCTGCGCCGGCCTCGATCCTGCGCGCCATGGAAGGCGCGGCGCAGAAGTTCGTCGAGAAGCCCGAGCTGTGCACCGAGGCCGCCGCGGCCAAGGTGGAGCGCGCCGGCTTCGCGCTGACGGAATTCCTCGAAGCGCTGCTGGGCGGCAAGGACGTCTCGCCGCTGTCGCTGTTCCCGCAGTACAAGGACGTGCAGGACCTCGCGGGCGCCAACCAGGCCCACCCCGGCGACCTGTGGGGCATGGACTGGCGCTGGAACGAAGTGCAGGGCCCCGCGGCGCAGCCGCTCGCCTATGAGCCCGCCGTGCGCGCGCGCATGGACCAGGCGGTGCTGCGCATCGTCAAGTCCGCCGACGCCGCCGCCGGCCGCGAGCTGGTCGACGTCAGCCAGGGCCTGGCCACGGCGCAGCAGGACCGCCAGCCGCGCATCTTCTGGCGCATCGCCGCCGGCTACTTCGAGGCGATCTCGCTGGGCCTGTTGCCGCCCGACGTGTTCGTCAAGCGCGCCGCTTCGCGCGTGCTGCTGCAATACGCATCGCTCGCCAAAGGCGAGCAGGGCGTGTCCGACCGCCTGGCGCAGGACCTCGCTTTCTTCTGCGCGCAGGCCGTGCCGCCGCAGGGCGCCAGCGCGCCGGCCCTGGCGGCCGTGCGCGAGGCCTATGGCCTGGGCAAGCACAAGCCGGTCGACTACGCGACCAGCCCCTTCGGCCGTTTCGACCCCGTGCTGCTGTCGCAGATGCGCAAGCGCATCGGCGCGGCCAAGGAGTCGTGGTCGGCGCTGTCGGGTGGCGACGCCCACAAGCTCAAGACGGTGCTGGACCAGTTCACGGCGCTGAACGACACGCTGCTGAAGCTCTATCCGCCGAGCGAGCCGCTGGCCAAGGGCCTGAGCTCCGCGATGGAAGCGGTGGGCCGCTCCGGCCGCCCGCCGAGCCCCGAACTGGCCATGGAAGTGGCCAAGGACCTCGACCCGAACGACGCCACCTTGCCCGAGCGCACGCAGCGCCTGTCCGAGCGCCTGCTGAAGGTGGTGCACGGCGGCCAGCAGGAGCCGCTGGAACACTGGGTCGAGGACCTGTACCGGCGCGTCAGCGACAAGCAGACCATGGGCAGCGTCGTCGGCGAACTGCGCGGCACCCTGGGCGAGCTGGAAAAGCTGCTGGACATGTTCTTCCGCAACCCGGCCGACAAGGGGCCGCTGCGGGAGGCGGCGCAGATGCGCGGCGTGCTGTCCGTGCTGGGCCTGGAACAGGCCTCGCAGGCCGTGCTGCGCATGCGCGACACGGTCGAGAACATCATCGTGACCGAGGTCGACGAAGAGAAGGCGCGCGCCGCCGGCACCTTCGACAAGCTGGGCACGAACCTCGGCGCGTTGGGCTTCCTGATCGACATGCTGAACTACCAGCCGACGCTGGCGAAGAAGCTGTTCGTGTGGGACGACCTCAATGGCGAGCTGCGCCCGCTGATGGGCCGTGAAGGCGGCGACTCGCACGTGCTGGCGTCGAGCCGCGCGCCCGTCGTGGCCGCGCCGGCGCCGCTTGCCGCGCCGGAGCTGTCCATCGATTTCGCCCCGGTGCAGCCGGCCCCGGCCCCGGTGGCCAAGCCGGCGCCCGCGCCCGTGGTGGCTGCGCCCGCCCCCGTCGTCGACGACGGCGACGATGACGGCGAGCTGCTGGACATCTTCCTGGAGGAAGCCAAGGAGGTCGTGCAGAACGGCCTGGGCGCCTTGCAGGCGCTGGCCGCCGACCCCGGCAACCTGGCGGACATGACCACGCTGCGCCGCGCGTTCCACACGCTCAAGGGCAGCTCGCGCATGGTGGGCCTCAACGAGTTCGGTGAAGCCGCGTGGTCGATGGAGCAGGTGATGAACACCTGGCTCGCCGACCAGAAGCCGTCCAACGACGAACTTCGCAGCCTGTGCACGCAGGCGATGGAGCTGTTCGACGTCTGGATCGCCGACATCTCCAGCCGCACGGAAACCGCCTGGAAGGCCTCCGCATTCCGCGCACCCGCCGACGCCATGCGCACCGAGCACCGCCTGGTGCGCATCGCTTCGCCGAAGGGCGGCGCCGTGTCCGCGCCGGCCCCGCTGGAAGTCGCGCCTGCGTCCGAGCCCGTGCCGGCGCAGGACCTCGAGATCATCTCCTCGCTGGCCGCGCTGGACGAACTGCCGACGCAGGCCCCCGCGCCGCTGCCGGCACCCGCTCCCGCCGCCGAGCCGGCCATCGAGCTGAGCTTCGACAGCCTGGACTTTGCGCCCGCGCCCGTTGTGGCGCCCGAACCCGCGCCTGCGTCCGTGCCGGCCGCGCTCGAGTTGCCCGATTTCGGCGACCTCAACCTCGACTTCGCCGCCGCCGCGCCGGCACCGGCCATCGCGCCGGTGGCGGACCCCGCGCCGGTGGCCGAACCGGTGGCCTCGCTGCCCGATTTCGAGTTCGACTTCGAAGTGACGCCGGCCGAGCCGGTGCCGGCGACCGAAGTTTCGGAACTGAGCCTCGACGAACTGCCGCCCGAATTCGCGGAACTCGGTACCACGCAGAAGCTGCTCAAGGTGGAACTGCCGGCCGAGGAAATGAAGATCGAGCTGCCCGTGCGGCCCCCGCACGAGGACCTGCCCGAATTCAGCACCACGGCGATCCTGCCCAAGCTGGAGCTCCCGCCCGCCGCCGCCGCACCCGCGGTGCCGGCGGAGCCGGCCGCGCCGATCGAGATCGACGGCATCGACTTCTCCAGCCTGTCCGCTGTCGCCGGCCCCGCCGCGCAGCCGGAACCGGTCGCCGCGCCGGTGCCGGCGATGCAGCCCGAACCCGAGCCGCAGCCCGAAGTGCTGGAGGCCGCGGCCCCGGCGCGCGACGAGCAGGTCAAGGTCATCGGCCACCTGCGCATCGGCATCCCGCTCTACAACGTCTACCTCAACGAGGCGGACGAGTGGTCGCGCCGCCTCGCCACCGAGATCAGCGAGTGGACGCTGGAAATGAACCAGCGCGTGCCCGATTCCACGGTGGGCTGGGCCCATGCGCTGGCGGGCAGCTCCGCCACCGTGGGCTTCCAGGCGCTGTCCGACATCGCCCGCGGCCTCGAAGGCGCGCTGCAGCACACGCAGACGCTGGCCACCGGCACGCGTGAACACGCCCGCGTGTTCACCGAAGCTTCCGAAGAAGTGCGCCGCCTGCTGCACCAGTTCGCCGCCGGTTTCCTGAAGGATCCCGAGCCGCGCATCCTGCAGGAACTGCAGCAGCTGAAGGACGCCGAAGGCGAGCCGCGTTCCGAGACGCCCGAAAGCGTGTTCCCCACGCCGGACGCCGCGGAGATCGCCGCCGTCACGCCGCCGCCGATGGAGCGTCCGCGCCCGGTGGTGCAGCCGCTGATCGCGCCGGTGCAGACCGTGCTCGCGCCCAGGCATGCGCCGCTGGCGCAGGTGAGCGGCGACGAAGACCTCGACGTCGTCGACGCCATCGACCCCGACCTGTTCCCGATCTTCGAGGAAGAGGCGGCCGAACTGATGCCCGCGCTGGGCAGCGCGCTGCGCCTGTGGGCCAGCCACCCGGGCCAGCGCGAGCCGCGCGACCAGGTGCTGCGCCACCTGCACACGCTCAAGGGCAGCGCCCGCCTGGCCGGCGCGCTGCAGCTGGGCGAACTGGCGCACCGCATGGAGTCCGAGGTGGAATACCTCGGCCACGAGAACATCGCCGCCGCCGACGTCGACACGCTGCTGCAGCGTTTCGATGCGATGCAGGCCCGCTTCGACACGCTGCGTGCCACCGGCGGCGTCGCCCCGGCGGAAGCCGCCTACGAAGCGCCGGCGCCGGTGGCCGCGCCCGCTCCGGCGCCGGTGCACGCCGCCGCGCCGGTGCAGGCCGCCGCACCGCAAGTGCAGGCCGCCGCTGCGCCGGTGGTGCGCAGCACCGCCATCGCGCTGCCGGTGCAGACGCAGCTGGCGCCCGCGCGCCAGGCCGCCAACCAGGCGGTGCGCGTGCGCTCGCAGCTGCTGGACCGCCTGGTCAACCAGGCCGGCGAGGTGATGATCACCCGCTCGCGCCTGGAGTCCGAACTGAAGCAGCTGCGTGGCTCGCTCGGCGACCTCACCGGCAACCTGGACCGCCTGCGCGGCCAGCTGCGGGACATCGAGGTGCAGGCCGAGTCGCAGATGCAGTCGCGCATGGCGCAGGCCAAGGAAACCTCGGGCTTCGACCCGCTGGAGTTCGACCGCTTCACCCGCGTGCAGGAACTGACTCGCATGATGGCCGAGTCGGTGAACGACGTGGCCACGGTGCAGCGGAACATCCAGCGCGTGGTGGAAGCCACCGAAGACGACCTGATCGCGCAGGCCCGCCAGACCCGCGAACTGCAGCGCGACCTGCTGCGCACGCGCATGGTGGAGTTCGAGGGCATCTCGGACCGCCTGTACCGCGTGGTGCGCCTGGCCGCCAAGGAAAGCAGCAAGCAGGTCAAGCTGGACATCCTGGGCGGCTCGATCGAAATGGACCGCGGCGTGCTGGATCGCATGACGCCGGCCTTCGAACACCTGCTGCGCAACTGCGTGGCCCACGGTGTCGAAACGCCCGACGTGCGCACCGGCGCCGGCAAGGATGCCACCGGCACCATCAGCATCCACGTGCGCCAGGAAGGCAACGACGTCTCGGTGGAATTCCAGGACGACGGCGCCGGCCTGAACGTGCCGCGGATCCGCGAGAAGGCGCTGCAGCAAGGGCTGATCACGCCCGAGCAGCAGATCTCCGACGAGGAAGCGGCCAACCTGATCTTCCTGCCCGGTTTCTCCACCGCGCAGCAAGTGACGGAACTGGCCGGCCGCGGCATCGGCATGGACGTGGTGCGCGCCGAAGTCAACGCGCTCGGCGGCCGCATCGAGACCTCGACCCAGATGGGCCGCGGCACGAGCTTCAAGCTGGTGCTGCCGCTGACCACCGCGGTCACGCAGGTGGTGATGGTGCGCTCCGGCAGGCTGGCCATCGGCGTGCCCGCCAACCTGGTGGAACTGGTGCGCCGCGCCAGCGTCAAGGAAGTGCAGCAGGCCTACAACTCGGCCAGTTTCGACTTCGGCGGCGAGCAGCTGCCCTTCTTCTGGTCGGGCGCGCTGCTGCAGTCCTCTTCGCGCAGCAACGAGCCGCAGGGCAAGACGCTGCCGGTCGTGATCTTCCGCTCCGCCGCGCAGCGCGTGGCGGTGCACGTCGACGAAGTGCTGGGCAACCAGGAAGTCGTGGTGAAGAACCTCGGGCCGCAGATGTCGCGCCTGCCCGGCCTGGCCGGCATGAGCGTGCTGGCATCCGGCGCCGTGGTCCTGATCTACAACCCGGTGGCGCTGACGCAGGTGTACGGCGAGCAGGCCCGCGCGATGAGCGCGGACCACGCCAGCCCCGACGTGCTCGGCGAAAACGCCGTGCGGGTCGTCACGCCGGCGAAGCCGGTCGCCCCGGCGGTGCCTTCGGTGCCGCTGGTGCTGGTGGTCGACGACTCGATCACGGTGCGCCGCGTGACGCAGCGCCTGCTGCAGCGCGAAGGCTACCGCGTCGCGCTGGCGGCCGACGGCCTGCAGGCGCTGGAGCGGCTGGCCGACGAACTGCCGACGGTGGTGCTGTCGGACATCGAGATGCCGCGCATGGACGGCTTCGACCTGGCCCGCAACATCCGCGCCGACGCCCGCCTGAAGGCCTTGCCGATCGTGATGATCACCTCGCGCATCGCCGAGAAGCATCGCGAGCACGCCAAGGAACTGGGCGTGAACCACTACCTGGGCAAGCCGTACTCGGAAGAGGAGCTGCTGAGCCTGGTGAAGCACTACGCCAGGCAGGGCGTGGCAGCGTAAGGGGCCCTACGGGAGATCGCACTCCAGCGACTCCCGGTCCCACTTTCCCAGGTCCGCGGCGGCGTCGTACGCCGACTGCAGGAAAGCCAGCAGCGTCTCGTCCGGGTTCTCCGCTTCCCGCACCACGTCATACGGCAGGATGAATTCGCGCAGCTGCGCGCTGTAGAACGCGCCTGCCGGTCCCACCTTCCAGTCCGCGAAGCCCACCGGCTCGGGATAGGCGTAGGAATAGAACGCCGGATACCCCAGCCCGGCGCCGGCCCAGAAGCCCGCGCTGCTCACCTCGTGCGAGTAGGCCTCGCGCACCACCCAGTCCGCCAGCGCCGGCACGCCGCCCGGATGCGCCGGCGCGCGCCGGCCGGAGAAGCGCGTGACGGCCAGGTCGGCCGCGCCCCAGAAGAAGTGGACCGGGCTGCACTTGCCGGTGAAGCGCGTGCGGAAGATGCGCAGCACGCGCTCGGCCTGCAGCAGGATGCGCCAGTAGCGCTGCACGGCGTCGGCGTCGTAGGGGCGCGGCGCCTCGTCCTGCGCGAAGGGCAAGGCGTCCGGAATCTCGCAGGGAGCGGGACTGATCGCGACTGCCAGGCCCAGCGAATCCAGGGCCTGCTGCACGCCGCCATGGAAGCGTGCCACCGACTGCGCCTCCAGCGGCACCGCGGCAGAGCCACCATCGCTCGCTTGCACCAGCAGGCGATGGGTGAGGAAATCGAAGTCCACCTGGAAGAAGCGTTCGCCGCAGGCCAGCGGGCCGGTGCTGAGGCCGCGCGCTGTCAGCGCCAGCGCCACGTGCCAGGAATGGTTGGTCCAGGGGGTGCAGGCGAGCTTGAGCTTGCCCACCACCTGGAGCCAGCGGTGCAGGCCCGCATGCGTGTCCTGCCAGGGTTCGAAAGGGAGGGGAGGCCAGGCGGAATTCATCGCGCCATATGACCACTCGCTGGCGAGGGGCGCAAGTCCCAATATCGACCGGCGCCCAAGCAACTAAAATCGGGTCCATGCCGACTGAGGCCGATTCGATCAACCTGACCCATCACTTCCTGATCGCCATGCCGGGGCTGCAGGACGCCGCCTTTGCGCGTTCGGTGGTGTACCTGTGCGAGCACAGCCCGCGCGGAGCCCTGGGCCTGGTGATCAACAAGCCCACCGACATCAACCTGCGCAACCTCTTCGAGAAGGTCGACCTGCCGCTGGGCCGCGAGGAACTGGCCCGCACGCCGGTGCTGCAAGGCGGCCCGGTGCAGACCGAGCGCGGCTTCGTGCTGCACGAGGCCATGCATCCCGAGGGCGCCGACGCGAACGAGTCGGTCTACGCTTCCACCATGACCATCGCCGGCGGCATCGAGATGACCACGTCCAAGGACGTGCTGGAAGCCATCGCCACCGGCGCCGGCCCGCGCAAGCTGCTGGTCACGCTGGGCTACTCCGCCTGGGGCGAAGGCCAGCTGGAAACCGAGCTGGCCGAAAACAGCTGGCTGACCGTGGGCGCCGACCCGATCGTCATCTTCGACACGCCGATCGAGGAACGCTACGACAAGGCGCTGTCGCTGCTGGGCCTGCAGGCCTGGATGCTGTCGCCGGGAGCCGGGCACGCATGAGCGCGCCTGAGACCCCCGACGTCCCTTCCCATTTCCAGACCTTTCTCGCTTTCGACTTCGGGCTGAAGCGCACGGGGGTCGCCGTAGGCAACCGGATGACGCGCACCGCCACGCCGCAGCCGACGATCCGCGCCGACGCAGCGGATGCCCGCTTCGCCGCCGCCGATCAGCGCATCAAGGACTGGCAGCCAGACGCGCTGGTCGTGGGCGTGCCGTTCCACCCAGATGGCGCCAGCCACGAAAATACGCTCCGCGCCCGCAAGTTCGCCCGCCAGCTGCGCGGCCGCTTCGGCAAGCCGGTGTACGAGGTGGACGAGCGCTACAGCACCACCGAAGCGCTGGCCAGCGGGGCGCGCGATGCCGACGCCGGCGCGGCCTGCGTCATCCTGGAGCAATTCTTGAGGAGCCTGCCTTGAACCCCGCCACCCACAACGGCGCCCTGACCCTCGACGCCGAAGCCCTGTACCGCGAGCTCGCGCGCGGCGTGCGGCAGCTGCGCCGCGCCGACACGCGCCTGGTGGGCATCACCTCCGGCGGCGCCTGGCTGGCCGAGCGCCTGCACAAGGACCTGGACCTGGAAGGCACGCCCGGCGTCATCTCGTCGGCCATGCACCGGGACGACTACGCGCAGCGCGGCGTCGCCGCCACCGCGCAGACGAAGCTGGATTTCGACGTGAACGGCGCGCACATCCTGGTGCTGGACGACGTGCTCTACACCGGCCGCACCATCCGCGCGGTGATCAACGAGCTGTTCGACTACGGCCGCCCGGCCAGCGTGCAGCTGGCGGTGCTGGTGGACCGCGGCGGCCGCGAACTGCCGATCCAGGCCGACTTTGCCGCGGCCCGCGTCGCCCTGCCGGACAACCAGAGCCTGGCCCTGGCGCGCGACCCCGCCGGGCTGTTCACCTTCGAGGTCGAGCGAGCAAACTAAGACAACACCATGCTCTACAAGAGAAACCCGCAACTGAACAAGAATGGAGAGCTGATCCACCTGCTCTCCGTCGAGGGACTGCCGAAGGACATCCTCACGCACATCCTCGACACCGCCTCCACCTTCGTCAGCGTCAGCGACCGCGAGGTGAAGAAGGTGCCGCTGCTGCGCGGCAAGAGCGTGTTCAACCTGTTCTTCGAGAACAGCACGCGCACGCGCACCACCTTCGAGATCGCGGCCACGCGCCTGTCGGCCGACGTCATCAACCTGGACATCGCGCGCTCTTCGGCGTCCAAGGGCGAGTCGCTGCTGGACACCATCGCCAACCTGTCGGCGATGGCCGCCGACCTGTTCGTCGTGCGCCACAGCGAATCCGGTGCGCCGTACCTGATCGCGCAGCATGTCGCGCCGCACGTGCACGTGGTGAACGCCGGCGACGGCCGCCACTCGCACCCGACGCAGGGGCTGCTCGACATGTACACGATCCGCCACTACAAGAAGGACTTCAGCAACCTGACGGTGGCGATCGTCGGCGACGTGCTGCACTCGCGCGTGGCGCGCTCGGACATCCACGCGCTGACCACGCTGGGCTGCGCGGAGGTGCGCGTGGTCGGGCCCAAGACCTTGGTGCCCGGCGACCTGAAGGAGATGGGCGTGCGCGTCTTCCACTCGCTGGAAGAAGGCATCAAGGGCTGCGACGTCGTCATCATGCTGCGGCTGCAGAACGAGCGCATGAGCGGCGCGCTGCTGCCGTCCTCGCAGGAGTACTTCAAGCGCTACGGCCTGACGCCGGAGCGGCTGGCGCTGGCCAAGCCGGATGCCATCGTGATGCACCCCGGGCCGATCAACCGCGGGGTGGAGATCGACTCCTCGGTGGTGGACGGCAAGCAGAGCGTGATCCTGCCGCAGGTGACCTTCGGCATCGCGGTGCGGATGGCGGTGATGGGGATCGTCGCCCACAACGTGCGGGAGGCGGCATGAAGATCCTGATCAAGAACGGCCGCGTGATCGACCCGGCGCGCAACTTCGACGAGTTCTGCGAGGTCGCGCTGGCTGCCGGCCGCGTGATCAGCGTGGGCAACATCCCGGAGGGCTTCAGCCCCAACCGCGTCATCGACGCCCGCGGCTGCATCGTCGCGCCCGGCCTGGTGGACCTCGCCGTGCGCCTGCGCGAGCCGGGCCACGAGCACGAAGGCATGCTGGAAAGCGAAATGGCGGCGGCGGTGGCCGGCGGCATCACCAGCCTGGTCTGCCCGCCCGACACCGACCCGGTGCTGGACGAGCCCGGCCTGGTGGACATGCTGAAGTTCCGCGCCGAGAAGCTGCACCAGGCGCGCGTGTTCCCGCTGGGCGCGCTGACGCGCAACCTGCAGGGCGAAGTGCTGACCGAGATGGCGGAGCTCACCGAGTCGGGCTGCGTCGGCTTCAGCCAGGCCGAAGTGCCGCTGCAGAACACGCAGGTGCTGCAGCGCGCCTTCCAGTACGCGGCCACCTTCGGCTATGCCGTGTGGCTGCGGCCGCAGGACTACTACCTGGGCAAGGGCGTGGCCGCCAGCGGCGCGCTGGCGACGCGCCTGGGCCTGTCCGGCATTCCCGTGGCGGCGGAGACGATCGCGATCCAGACCATCCTGGAACTGATGCGCATCACGGGCGCGCGCGTGCACCTGTGCCGCATCAGCAGCGCCGCCGCCGTGGCGCTGGTGCGCGCGGCCAAGAGCGAAGGCCTGGCAATCACCTGCGACGTCAGCATCAACTCCCTGCACCTCACCGACGTCGACATCGGCTACTTCGACAGCCGCATGCGCCTGAGCCCGCCGCTGCGCCAGCAGCGCGATCGCGACGCGCTGCGCGAAGGCCTGGCCGACGGCACCATCGACGCGCTGGTCTCGGACCACACGCCGGTGGATGAAGACGCCAAGACGCTGCCTTTCGCCGAAGCGGAGCCGGGCGCCACCGGCCTCGAGCTGCTGCTGGGCCTGGCGCTGAAGTGGGGCCAGGAAGACGGCGTGGGCCTGATGCGCGCGCTGGCGGTGCTGACCAGCGAGCCGGCCCGCGTGCTGGGAAGCGCGCTGGGCACGCTGCAGGCGAGTGCCGGCCAGCTGCTCGATGGCGGCGTGGCCGACGTCTGCATCTTCGACCCGCAGGAAGCCTGGACCGTCACGCCCGGCGCGCTGCGCAGCCAGGGCCGCAACACGCCCTTCGCCGGCCACGAGCTGCCCGGGCAGGTGCGCTTCACCATCGTGGGCGGCCAGGTCGCCTACGAGGCCTGAGCCGGTGCGCGGCCTGCGGGGTGCGTGGCGCCTGCTCCGCGTCCTCGGGCATGTTCTCCGCGGCTGGCTGATCATCCGGCTGCTGTTCCCGCGCTGGAACCAGCCGCGGCGGGACGCGACCGTGCAGGCCTGGGCCCGGCGCATGCTCGGCATCCTGGGCATCCCGCTGCACCTGCACGGGGAGCCGCCGCCGCGCGGTCCCTTGCTGCTGGTGGCCAACCACCTGTCCTGGCTGGACATCCTGGTGATGCATGCGGCGCGGCCTTGCCGCTTCGTCTCCAAGTCGGACGTGAAGCACTGGCCGCTGATCGGCACGCTGGCCACCGGCGCCGGCACGCTGTACATCGAGCGCGAGAAGCGCCGCGATGCGATGCGCGTGGTGCACCACGTCAGCGAGAGCCTGCGCGCCGGCGACATCGTGGCGGTCTTCCCCGAAGGCACCACGGGCGACGGGCAACAGCTGCTGCCCTTTCATGCCAACCTGTTCCAGGCCGCGATCTCCGCGGACGCTCCGGCGGGCCCCGTGGCGCTGCGCTACGTGGACCAGGCCAGCGGCGCGGCCAGCCCGGCGCCGCTCTGGCTCGGGGACGACACGCTCGTCCACTCGCTGTGGCGCAGCGTGACGGACCGGCCCTTCGCAGCGCACGTCCACTACGGCGAACCCGAACAGGCCGATGGCCGCGACCGGCGCGAATGGGCCGCGGACCTCCGCTCGTCGGTGGAATCCCTGCAGGCCGGTCGGGTTACTCAGCAGTCGTAACGCTGAAGCACTAGCATGGGGGGTGCTCGGAGGGCCTCATGCGGATAAGCAAGAAAAAAATCTTGCTGGTGGACGACGACCAGTCGGTGCTGGTCTACCTTGGCGCCAAGCTGGCGAGGCACTACGACGTGGTGTCGACGGTCGATCCCTACCAGGTGCTGGCGCTCGCCCGCGGCGAACGGCCGGACCTGATCCTGTGCGACTACGACATGCCGGGCATGAGCGGGATGGAAGTGGCGTCCGCGCTCCATGGCGACCCTCAGCTCGCCGACATCCCGCTGGTCTACCTGACGTCGCTGGTGTCCCCGGGTGCGCTGCGCGACCTGGAAGGCCAGGTGCGGGGCCGGCCGGGCGCCTCCAAGCGGGCGCCGCTGTCGGACCTGCTGGCCCGCATCGAGGAATTCACGGGGGGCCCGGCGGCTCGCAGCGCGGTCCGGGCGTAGGAGCCGGGGCTCCCTGGTCTCAGATCTCCTCGCTCCATTCCACCCGTTGGGGCGGAGCCGGTTTGCGGAAGACCACTTCGCCGGTCGGCACGTGCACCACGCGGATCTCGTCCTGGCCCGTGAAGCTCTTGGCCGCGAGGCTGACGGCCAGCGCGCGGTCATTGACGGCGAATTGCGTCGAGCGGGCAGCCGGCCAGAACCTGCTGGCGATGGGCATGCTGCTCTCGATGCGGTAGTCCGAAGTCATTACATCCTCTCCTGATAGCTCCAGGCCATTCTGGAAGACGGGCATGGCGGCCCGATGACAGGCATTGCAAGGCGAGGGCTTCAGGTGTAAGTGAGTGCAATGGTGCGCTGCGGCACCAACTCCCGCCGGAACGGGCCGTCTGTAGGATGGGGCCCACGGTGCCGTAGGACTTTTGGCGGTCCTGGCTTGCTCCAGCCCAACCGGTGTTACAGAATGTAGTTGACGCCGCAAGGCTCAGAAACAAGCACAAGGTTCGCAGTGACCCACTCCCAACGCCACCGATCGCCGGCGAAGCTCGCCGCGTGGCTGCAGAAAGTCATGGCCCGCGCCATTGCGCACCTGCCTGCCTTGTCGTCGATGGGGGGCCAGGTGCACCAGCACGCGTCCTGGCACGCCGCCGGCCTGGAAAGCCACCTGCACACGCTGCACGAAAGCCTGACGGCCCTGGAGTGGGGTGCCCGCTGGCCCGGGCCGGAGGAGGCCGAGGCCCGCGGCCACCTGGGCTCCCGGGCCGAACAGCTGCGCGCCAGCGCCGAACGCGCGGTGTCGGGCGCCGACACCTTCCTGCAGCGCAGCGAGGTCGCGGCCGGCCGGCTGGGTCCTGCCTTGCTCGAATTCGTGCAGGCCTTCCGCGTCCTGGAAAAGGTGGTGGAGCGCTGCGGCGAATGGATGCTGGAGCTGGAGGAAGGCCTGGCGCGCTCGTTCGACGCCGAGGTCTCCGAGCGCCTGAGCGAGCTGCGCAGCCGGCTCGCCCTGCTGCAGGCCGTGGACCGCAGTGCCCGCAACGTGCACGCGCTGGCCGACAGCCTGGCGGTGACCCGGCCCAAGCTGGCCGAAGCGGTGCAGCGCAAGGTGAAGCCTTCCTGCGCCAGCCTGTGCAGCCGCCTCGTGCTGTTGCTGCAAGGCCCGCTGGCGCCTGATTCCGCCGTCCACGGCGTGACCGGCGCGCGCAGCGAGGCGCAGATCTGGGTGACGCAGGCGCTGTCGCTGGCGCTGCGGATGCAGGCCTCGCAGGACCGCCTGGTGCGGGAGGCGGGCGCGCTGCGGCACCGCTGCAGCCTGCTGCCGCGGGCCGGGCAGGATGGCGACCGGCTCTTGCCGCGCAAGGGCCTGGCCACGGCCGGCTGAGTCTCCGCCGCCCCGGCCTCGCCGGCGCAGTCGCGAGGATCCGTAAAGCAGCTTTGCGCGGAATGGGTTTCCGCGGGCGCGCCGCTGGCTATCGTTGCCGGCTCCGGCGCGGTTTCGCGCTGCCTTTCCTTTCCCTCCCAAATGACCCGCATCAGCGTCCTTTCGCCCCATCGCGACCTGCTTGGCGAGTGCCCCTTGTGGGACGTGCGCACCGAGTCGCTGGTCTGGATCGACGGCCGCGGCCAGCGCGTCCACCGCCAGCACCTGGCCACCGGCGCACGCGCAAGCTGGCAAGCATCCGCGCACATCGGCTCGATCGCCCTCTGCGAAAGCGGCCGCGTGCTGCTGGCGCTGGAAGACGGCTTCGCTTTCCTCGACCCGGCCAGTGGCGGGATCACGCCGTGGGGACCCACCGTCACGCACCGCGCCGGCCAGATGCGGCTGAACGACGGCCGCGTCGACCGCCAGGGCCGCTTCGTGGTCGGTTCGATGACCGTGGGCCGCCGCGAGCCGCTGGGGGCCTTCTACCAGCTCGATGGGCGCGGGCGGCTGCTGGAGATCGAACGCGACATCCACATCGCCAACGCCACCTGCTTCAGCCCCGACGGCCGCTGGCTCTACCTGGCCGACAGCGTCGCCCAGCAGATCTGGCGCTATGCCTACGACTCCGAAGCCGGCACGGTCGGTCCGCGCGAAATCCTCGTCGACAAGGATGCGCTCGGCAAACCGCCGGATGGGGCGACGGTCGATGCCGAAGGCTGCCTGTGGGTCGCCGTGATCCGCGACGGCCGGCTCGCCCGTTTCGACGCCAGTGGCCGCTCCTTGCAGTCCATCCCCTTCGAGCCGGAGAGCTACATCACCTGCCCGTGCTTCGGCGGCCCGGAGTTCGGGACCCTGTTCGTGACCTCGATCAGCGACAGCGGCCACCTGTTCCGCTCCACCAACCCGCAGGCGGGCGCCGTCTTCCGGGTCGATGGCACGGGCGTGCGCGGGCTGGAAGAGCCGAGATTCAAAGACCTGTGAATTTCCTGGAGACGATGAAGATGAAACGCTGGATGGTGGCCGTAGCCGCGGCCGTGCTCTGCAACTTCGTGGCGGCCGCCGAGCCGAAGTGGCCGGACCACCCGGTCCGCCTGGTGGTGGGCTATCCGGCCGGCGGGCCGACCGACGTGGCGGCGCGCGCGCTCGCCGACGCGCTGAAGCGCGAAATCGGCGTCCAGGTGCTGGTCGACAACCGCCCGGGCGCCGGCACCGGCATCGCGGCGGACCTGGTGGCCCATGCCAGGCCGGATGGCTACACCTTCCTCTTTGGCGGCTTCTCGCAGATCCTGCTGCCTTACGTGAGCCCGGTGCAGTTCCACCCGGTCAACGACTTCGCCCCGGTCAGCCGGGTATGGGTGTTCCCGCAGGTGCTCGCCGCGCGGGCCGACCTGCCGGTGAAGGACGCGCGCGAACTGGTCGCCTATGCCAGGGCCAACCCCGGCAAGCTGAACGTCGGCGTGCAGGGCCAGGGCAGCGTGGTGCACTACGTCGTCGAGGAGCTGCAGGACGCGGCCAAGGTGCAATTCACGCCGATCTTCTACGGCGGCTCGCCGCAGCTGATCACCGACCTGCTGGGAGGCCGCGTCGACCTGATGTTCGACAGCTATGGCACCGTGGAGCCCTACGTGAAGTCCGGCAAGATGCGCGTGCTGGGCGCCACCACGCCCAGCCGCTCCTCGGTCATCAAGGATGTGGCCACCGTCCGCGAGCAAGGCGTGGACAAGTTCGGCGTGTCGATCTGGAGCGGCGTCTTCGCCCCCAAGGGCACGCCGCCGGACATCGTCAACCGCCTCAATGCGGCGATCGTCAAGGCCTCGGCCGACCCGGCTTACGCCAGCCAGATCGCCACCATGCGGCTGGTCGTTTCGACCTCGACGCCGGCTGAGTTTGCCAGCCAGGTGAAGGACGACTACGAGACGATGGGCGCCGAGATCAAGCGGATCGGCATGGACAAGCGCTGGAAGGGGCAGTAGCGCCGAAAACTGGCGCCACCGACAGGAATCGAACCTGTATCTAGCGCTTAGGAGGCGCTCGTTCTATCCATTGAACTACGGCGGCTGAGGCCGATATTCTAAGTGTGGCCGCTCTACCCCTTCCTACAACGGTCGCGGACCTCGGCGGACGCCGGCGGGCGCCGCGCCCGTGTGGAATGGGGCAAAGCCACAAAAGGAGTACCTCATGAGCAAAAAACTGCTGGCCCTCGCGGCCGCCGCGCTTTGCGCCACCGGCGCCATGGCCCACGAATCCGCCGTCCGCTATCTCACGCAGAACTACGAACGGGCCTGCCCGGTCGGCTACGTGCAGCAGCGCTATCAGTGCGTGCCGGTCGCAGCCATCGACAGCAACGGCTACAGCGCTTCCGACTATCGCCGCTACGAGCGCCTGCAGCGGCGCAACGTGAGCCCGGAAGACTATCGCGCACACCTGGCGATGCAGCAGCTGCAGCAGTTGCAGAACCCGGGCGCCAACCCCTGAGGGCCGCTACTTCGTCAGCAGCCGGATCGCGTCTTCCAGCCCCTTGAGGGTCAGCGGGTACATCCGCTGGTTCATCAGCTGCTGGACGACCGCGATGCTCTGGCGGTATTGCCAGACGCCTTGCGGCTCCGGGTTGATCCAGACGAACTTGGGGAAGGCGCCGGTCAGGCGCTGCAGCCATTCGGCGCCGGCTTCCTCGTTGTTGTATTCGACGCTGCCGCCCGGCTGCAGGATCTCGTAAGGGCTCATGGTGGCGTCGCCCACGAACACCAGCTTGTAGTCCTTGTTGTACTTGCGGATGATGTCCCAGGTGGGGAACTTCTCGCTGAAGCGCCGCCGGTTGTTCTTCCACATGAAGTCGTAGACGCAGTTGTGGAAGTAGTAGAACTCGAGGTGCTTGAACTCCGCCTTGGCGGCCGAGAACATCTCCTCGACGCGGTGCACGTGTTCGTCCATCGTGCCGCCCACGTCCATCAGCAGCAGCACCTTCACGTTGTTGTGCCGCTCCGGCACCATCTTGATGTCCAGCCAGCCGGCGTTGGCGGCGGTGGACTTGATGGTGTCGTCCAGGTCCAGTTCCTCGGCCGCGCCCTGGCGCGCGAACTTGCGCAGCCGCCGCAGGGCGACCTTGATGTTGCGCGTGCCCAGCTCCTGGGTGTCGTCGTAGTCCTTGTAGGCGCGCTGGTCCCACACCTTCACCGCGCTCTTGTTCCGGCCCTTGTCCTGGCCGATGCGGATGCCCTGCGGGTTGTAGCCGTAGGCGCCGAAGGGTGAGGTGCCCCCGGTGCCTATCATCTTGCTGCCGCCCTCGTGGCGTTCCTTCTGCTCCTCGAAGCGCTTCTTCAGCGTCTCCATGAGCTCGTCCCAGCCCATCTTCTCGATCTTCGCCTTCTCCTCGGGCGAGAGTTCGAGCTCCAGGTTCTTGCGCAGCCATTCCAGCGGCACGTCCTTGCTGAAGTCGGCGAGCAGCTCCACGCCCTTGAAGTAGGCCGCGAAGGCGCGGTCGAACTTGTCGTAGTGCTTCTCGTCCTTCACCAGCGCGGTGCGGGCGAGATAGTAGAAGTCGTCGAGGCTGTACGCGCCGTCGCTTTCGGGGCCCACGACTCCTTGCTGCAAGGCCTCGAGCAGGACGAGGTATTCCTTGACCGAGACCGGCAGCTTGGCGCTGCGCAGGGTGTAGAAGAAGTCGATCAGCATGTCAGGCCTCCCGCGGGCGATTCAGCTGATAGGTGAGATGTGCCTTGACCTCCGGCCACTCGCCGGCGGCGACGCTGTACATCACCGTATCGCGCACCGTGCCGTCGCGGCGCAGCGCGTGGTGGCGCAGCACGCCGTCCTTCCTGGCGCCCAGGCGTTCGATGGCGCGCTGCGAGGCGAAGTTGAAGTTGTCGGTGCGCCAGCCCACCAGCTTGGCGCCCAGCGTCTCGAAGGCGTGCTGCAAGAGCAGCAGCTTGCAGGTGGTGTTGACGTGCGTGCGTTGCCAGCTCTTGCCGTACCACGTGTAGCCGATCTCGACGCGCTCGACCGCCGGCACGATGTCGTGGTAGCGCGTGGTGCCGATCACCTGGCCGCTGACGGAATCGATCACGACGAAGGGCAGCATGTGGCCGTCCTCGCAACCCTTCAGGCCCGCTGCGACATAGGCCGCCGTCGCGCCGGGTTCCGGCACCGAGGTCACGCGCAGGTTCCACAGCTCGCCATCGCGCGCCGCGGCTTCCAGGCCGGCGACGTGGCCGGTCGTCATGGGCACCAGCCGCAGCGTCGCGGCCTGCAGGGTCGTCGGCTCGGGCTTCTTCATCGGCTCACCGGTTGTGGCGCTGCATGAACACCAGCTTCTCGAACAGCGTCACATCCTGCTCGTTCTTCAAGAGCGCGCCCACCAGCGGCGGCACCGCCACCTTCTCGTCCTTGCTTTGCAGCGCTTCCACCGGGATGTCCTCGGCCACCAGCAGCTTCAGCCAATCGAGCAGCTCGGAGGTGCTGGGCTTCTTCTTCAGGCCGGGCAGGTTGCGCACGTCGTAGAAGGTCTTGAGCGCGGAGGTGAGCAGCTCCTTCTTCAGGCCCGGGAAGTGCACGTCCACGATCTGCTTCATCGTGTCGGCGTCGGGGAACTTGATGTAGTGGAAGAAGCAGCGGCGCAGGAAGGCGTCCGGCAGTTCCTTTTCGTTGTTCGACGTGATGAACACCAGCGGCCGGTGCCTGGCCTTCACCAGTTCGCGCGTCTCGTAGACGTAGAACTCCATGCGATCCAGCTCGCGCAGCAGGTCGTTGGGGAATTCGATGTCGGCCTTGTCGATCTCGTCGATCAGCAGCGCCACCGGCTGGTCCGCCGTGAAGGCCTGCCACAGCACGCCCTTGACGATGTAGTTGTGGATGTCCTTGACCCGCTGGTCGCCCAGCTGCGAGTCGCGCAGGCGGCTGACCGCGTCGTACTCGTACAGGCCCTGCTGCGCCTTCGTCGTGGACTTGATGTGCCACTGCAACAGCGGCAGGTTCAAGGCCTGGGCCACTTCTTCCGCCAGCATGGTCTTGCCGGTGCCCGGTTCGCCCTTGACCAGCAGGGGGCGTTTCAGGGTGATGGCGGCGTTGACGGCCAGCATCAGGTCCTGCGTGGCAACGTAGTTCTGGGAGCCTTGGAACTTCATGGGGGGTGCGGGAATGTGCGAGGGAAGGGCCCCGGAGGAGCCCCCCTATAATCGCCGGTTGATCCAAAGAAACGGGCCTTCGGGTCTGATTGTGCGCGCAAAATGAACAAGTTGTTGAACACGCTTCTCGCCATGTTTGTCGCTTGCGCGACCAATCTGGCCCATGCGCAGGCGCCGGCTGCTCCGGCTCCTGCTGCCTCTCCTGCGGCCGCGGCCGCGCCTGCTGCTCCCGCAGCCGCCAAGCCGGCCCAGGCACCGGCCAGCCCCAAGTCGCTGGAAGCCAAGACGGCCATGTGCTTCGGCTGCCACGGCATCGTCGGCTACCAAACCAGCTTCCCCGAGGTCTACAAGGTTCCCAAGATCGCCGGCCAGAACGCGGCCTACATCGCGGCCGCCCTGAAGGCCTACCAGACCGGCGACCGCAAGCATCCCACCATGCGCGCCATCGCGACGACGCTGTCCGAGCAGGACATCAACGACATCGCCGCCTACTACGAGAAGGCCGGCCAGCAGGACATGAAGCCGGTCGCGGACAAGCTGAGCCGCGAGCCCGACGCCCAGGTCGCCGCGCTGATGCAGAAGGCCGCCTGCGTGTCCTGCCACGGCGCCAACCTGTCCAAGCCGATCGCGCCCAACTATCCGAAGATCGCGGGCCAGCACGCCGACTACCTGTTCGTGGCGCTGAAGTCGTACAAGACCGAGAACAACCCCGCCGTCGGCCGCAACAACGGCGTGATGGGCGCCATCGCCAAGCAGTTCTCCAACGACGAACTGAAGGCGCTGGCCAAGTTCGTGGGTTCGCTGGATAGCGAGCTGGAAACGAAGACCGAGTCCCGCTTCCACCACTGAGTGGAACGCAGACAGCAGAAGGGGCCCGACGGGCCCCTTTTCATTTCGTCGCGCGCCGCTGCACGCACTCGACGTAGGCCTCGCCATCCGGCGGCCGTCCCGCGCGCTGGCTTTCCCACAGCATCTGGCCCAGGCACTCCATGGCCTCGTGGTGCGCGTCGTGCAACGAGTTGCGGCGCGCCGCCAGCAACTCCACTGCCTGGCGGATTCCGCGCGGCTGGTCGATCGAGCATTGCTCGCTGATCGACAGGTGCATGGACAGGTGCAGGAAGGGATTGGTGCCCTTGCTGCCGTCGTAGACGCGCGCCACCGCCGCATCGGCGTCGGCCAGGTCGGCGTCGTATTCCGGGTGCTCCTTCAGCCACTCGCTGGCCAGCGTTTCCAGCGCGTCCAGCAGCTGGCCGCCGCGGGCCTTGGCCTGCACGCCGCAGAAGAACCGGCGCACCTCTTCCTGGGAGGGATCGAACATGGCCGGCAGGGTAGCACGCGCCCCAAACCCGCTGCCCGTCTGCTGGTAAGTCCGCAGGCGCCTGAACGCAAGCTGACCGCAGAATGGCGCCGCACCGTGCCGTACAGCGCGGGAGCGTGAGTGCATTCCTATTCGGAGACAACGCAATGAAGTCCTGGAAGACTGCCCTGGTCGCGCTCATCGCGGCCTTCGGCCTCAGCCTCGCCGCTTTTGCCCAGAACATTTCCATCGCCACCGGGGGCACCGGCGGCGTCTACTACCCCATGGGAGGCGGCCTCGCGGCCGTGCTGTCCAAGTACGTGCCAGGCATGCAGGCCACCGCGGAAGTGACCGGCGGCTCGGTCGACAACCTCAAGCTGGTCGGCAGCGGCAAGCCCTACGTGGGCTTCAGCATGAGCGACGCCGCGCAGGACGCGTTCAAGGGCGAGGACAAGTTCAAGGGCCACAAGGTCAACGTCCGCACGCTGATGGTGCTGTACCCGAACCGCATGCACGTGGTGACCATCGAGGGCAAGGGCATCAACAGCTTCGCCGACCTGAAGGGCAAGCGCGTGTCCACCGGTTCTCCCGGCAGCGCCACCGAGGTGATGGCCTTCCGCCTGATCGAGGCCGCCGGCTTCGACAAGGACAAGGACCTGAAGCGCGAGCGCCTGGGCGCCGCCGAATCGGTCAACGCCATCAAGGACGGCAAGATCGACGCCTTCTTCTGGGTGGGCGGCCTGCCCACGGCCGCCGTGTCCGACCTGGCCAACACGCCCGGCAACAAGATCAAGATGATCGACCACGCCGACCTGGTGGCGAAGATGAACCAGAAGTACGGCAACCTGTACGTGCAGGACGTGATCCCCAAGGAAACGTACCGCGGCATGGACAAGGACAACCACCAGGCCACCGTGCAGAACATCCTGGTCGCCGACCAGAGCATGGACGACAAGACGGCCTACGCAATCGTCAAGACCATCTTCGACAAGAAGGCCGACATCGTCGCCGTCCACAAGGAAGCCGAGAACTTCAGGATGGAGAACCAGAAGAAGGACGCGAGCCCCGTCCCCTGGCATCCCGGCGCCATCAAGTACTTCGCGGAACACGGCATCAAGCTGAACTGAGCACGGGCCCATGACGCAAGAACAACAGCGGGCAGAGCGCGTCGCGCTGAGCGAGGCCGTCAGCGAAGCCGGCCTGCAGAAGGCCGAGGAATACATCGAGCAGGAAGAAGGCGCCGCCAACAAGTTCAAGGGCGCGATGGCGGTGTTCATCACGCTCGTTGCGGTGGCGATGTCCGCCTTCCACCTGTACACGGCCTATGCCATCGTGCCGACGCAGACCTTGCGGCCGGTACACGTGGCCTTCGTGCTGTTCCTCGCCTTCCTCGTGTTCCCGGTGGCCGCGCGCTTCCGGCACCGCGTGATGTGGTGGGACTGGATCGCGGCCCTGCTGGCCGTGGCCATCGCCGTCTACCTGGTGCTGGGCGGCGACGACTTCACCGACCGCAACACCGACCCGAACAACTGGGACATCTTCTTCGGCACCTGCCTCGTGCTGCTGGTGCTGGAGGCGATGCGCCGCACCGCCGGCTGGATCATGCCGGTGATCTGCCTTGCCTTCGTCGGCTATGCGCTGGCCGGGCCCTGGCTGCCGGCGCCGTGGACGCACAAGGGCTACGAGATCGGCCGGCTGGTGGGCGTGATGTACATGACGCTCGAGGGCATCTACGGCTCGGCGATCGACGTGTCCTCGTCCCTCATCATCCTGTTCACGATCTTCGGCGCCTTCCTGCAGTACTCGGGCGCGGGCAAGTTCTACATCGACTTCTCGTTCGCCGCGATGGGCGGCAAGCCCACCGGTGCGGGGCGCACCGTGGTGCTCGCTTCCTTCCTGCTTGGTGGCCCTTCGGGCTCGGGCGTGGCAACCACTGTGACCTTGGGCACGGTGGCTTACCCGATGCTGGCCAAGGTGGGCTACGAGAAAAACGCGGCAGGCGGCCTGCTCGCCGCCGGCGGGCTGGGCGCCATCATCTCGCCGCCGGTGCTGGGCGCGGCCGCCTTCCTGATCGCGGAGTTCCTGAAGATCTCCTATCTCGACGTGCTGCTGATGGCGTGCATCCCCACGCTGCTGTTCTACTTCGCGCTGTTCCTGATGGTGGAGATCGACGCGCGCAAGTACGGCATGGGCAACACCACCTTCGAGAAGGTCGACTCGGTGTGGAACCTGACGAAGAAGTACTGGTTCCATTTCCTGTCGCTGGTCTCGATCATCGCCTTCATGATGTGGGGCTTCTCGCCCGTGCTGTCGGTGTTCTGGGCGACGGTGGTGTCCTTCTTCACCAGCTTCCTGCGGCCGGACACCACGCTGGTCCCGTACGACGCTTTCCGCGGACCGGGCATCGTGAAGAAGCTGTGGAGCTCGCCCTTCATCAAGGCCATGGAAGGCGGCTCCATCGGCATGCTGAACGTGGCGGCCACCTGCGCCGGCGCCGGCATCATCGTCGGCGTGGTGACGCTCACGGGCCTGGGCCTGAAGTTCAGCACCATCGTCATCGCCTATGCCGGCGGCTCGCTGCTGCTGACGGCCATCTTCACGTCGCTGGTGGTGTGGATCGTCGGCCTGGCGGTGCCGGTGACGGCCTCGTACATCATCTGCGCGGTGATCGCGGCGCCGGCGCTGATCAAACTGGGCGTGCCCGAGTTCGCGGCGCACATGTTCATCTTCTACTACGCGGTGCTGTCCGAGGTGTCGCCGCCGACGGCGCTGTCGCCCTTCGCAGCGGCTGCCATCACCGGCGGCGACCCGTACAAGACGACCATGCAGTGCTGGAAGTACACCGTGCCGGCCTTCCTGGTGCCCTTCATGTTCGTGCTGGACCCCAGCGGCCAGGGCCTGCTGCTCATGGGCTCCAGCAAGGCACTGGCGAACGCCGACTGGTGGTCGATCTTCGAAGTGACCTTCACCTGCGCGCTGGGCATCGCGGCGCTGGCCGCCGGCTTCCAGGGCTGGGCGCTGCGCAAGACCAGCAGCGTGGAACGCGTGCTGCTGATCATCGCCGGCTTCGCGTTGGCCTACCCGGGCTGGATCGCCGACCTGGTGGGCTTCGCGCTGATGGTGGCGGTGCTGGCGATGCAGTTGATGCGGCCGGTGCTCGCGGACGGCGTAGCATCGCGCCCATGAACCGACTGGACTCTTCCGCCCAAGGCGTCTACCTCATCACCGTCACTCCCTTCACCGACAGCGGTGCGCTGGACCTCGCCAGCACCGACCGCATGGTGGACTTCTGCCTGGAGAAGGGCGTCACCGGCCTCACGGTGCTGGGCATCATGGGCGAGGCCACCAAGCTCACCGCCGAAGAGTCGCGCACCTTCGTCAAGCAGGTGCTGGCGCGTGTCAACGGCAAGGTGCCGGTGGTGGTCGGCGCTTCGGCGCCGGGCTTCGCAGCCATGAAGGAGCTGACGGATTCCGTCATGGACCTCGGCGCTTCCGGCGTCATGGTGGCGCCGCCGCCCAGCGTGCGCACCGACGACCAGATCCTCTCTTACTTCCAGATGGTCGACGAGACCTTGGGCGCCAAAGTGCCCTGGGTGCTGCAGGACCACCCGGTGTCGACCACCGTGCAGATGTCGGCCTCCGTCATCCTGCGCATCCTGAAGAACTCGCCCACTTGCGTGATGCTGAAGCACGAGGACTGGCCGGGCCTGGCCAAGCTCTCCGCCATCCGCGCGGCCAGCGACAAGGGCGAGGTGAAGCGCGTGTCCATCCTCACCGGCAACGGCGGCGGCCTGTTCCTGCCGGAGGAACTGACGCGCGGCGCCGACGGCGCCATGACAGGTTTCGCCTATCCCGAGATGATGGTGGACGTGGTGGCGGCCCATGCGCGCGGCGACCGCGAGCGCGCGCACGACCTGTTCGACGCCTACCTGCCGCTGGCGCGCTACGAGCAGCAGGCCGGCGTCGGCCTCGCAGTGCGCAAGCAACTGTTCCAGGACCGCGGCGTGATCACCTCGGCCTTCGTGCGCAAGCCCGGGCCGAAGCTGTCCGACAAGGACCTCGCCGACATCGCGCTGCTGGTGCGCCGGCAGGACAAGCGCCTGCGCGAACTCGCCTGAAGGACGACCCCATGACCATGCCCGCGCTGCCCGAACCCGACATGAGCCCGCTCGATCCCAAGGCGATAGCGACGCTCTCGCAGGTCACCACCGCCACGCTGACCACGGTGCTGCTGAAGAAAGGCCTGCGCAACCTGTGGATCCGCGGCGCGCGACCCATCCGCAGCGGTCAGCCGCGCCTGGTCGGCCGCGTGTTCACGCTGCGCTTCGTGCCCGCGCGGGAGGACCTGGCGACGCCGGCCTCCTGGGGCTCGCCCATCTCGACGCGTGCGGCCATCGAAGCCATGCCGGCCGGCTGCATTGCCGTGGTCGATTCCATGGGCGTGACGGACGCGGGCATCTTCGGCGACATCCTCTGCGCGCGCATGGCCAAGCGCGGCATCACGGCGCTCGTCACCGACGGCGTCGTGCGCGACCTGCATGGCGTGCTGGGGACCCAGCTGCCCGTGTGGTGCAGCGGCGCTGCCGCGCCCGCGTCGGTAGCCGGCCTGACCTTCGTCGACTGGCAGCGGCCCATCGGCTGCGGCGGCGTGGCGGTGTTCCCCGGCGACGTGCTGGTGGCCGACGACGACGGCGCGGTGCTGATCCCCGCCGCCTTGCTGGACCACGTGCTCGCCGAAGCGCCGGAGCAGGAGCGCCTGGAAGGCTGGATCATGGCGGAGGTGGAGAAGGGCGTGCCGCTGCCCGGGCTGTATCCGCCGAACGAAGAGAACAAGAAGCGCTACGAAGCTTCGAAGAAATAGTCGGCGAGCGCTGGAGACATGGACCGCCTCCAGAACATCGAAACCTTCGTCCGCGTCGCCCAGACGCAAAGCTTCGCCGAAGCCGCGCGCCAGCTGCGGGTGGCGAAGTCCGTCGTCACCACGCGCATCAAGCAATTGGAGGACTACCTGGGCGGCCCGCTGTTCCATCGCAGCACGCGCGTCGTGCGGCTGTCGGAGCTGGGCCAGGCCTTCCTGCGTGACTGCACCGAGCTGGTGGGCCGCGCCAACGACATCGTCGACCAGATGCGCGACGTGCGCGGCAAGCCCGCCGGCACCCTGCGCGTGCATGCGCTCACCGGCTTCGTGCTGGGGCACTTCGGCGCGCTGCTGCGCGAGTTCCAGGCGCGCTACCCGGAGATCCGGCTCGAACTGATCGTCGGCGACAACGTGGTCGACCCGGTGCAGGCGGGCGTCGATTGCGCGCTGCAGATCTTCCCCGCGGCTTCCAGCGAGCTGATCTCGCGCCCGCTGTTCGCCGTGCGCCGCGTGTTCTGCGCCACGCCGCAATACCTGGCGCAGCACCCGGAGCCGCAGGACCCGCGCGACCTGCACCACCACCAGCTGGGCCTCTACTCCGGTTACCCGACGCGCGACCGCTGGACCTTCTACAAGGACGGTGGCGAGCTCACCACCTACCTGTCGGCGGCGCTGCTGACGAACAGCGTGCACCTGCTGCGCGAATACGCGCTGGAGCACGCCGGCATCGTCTGCCTGCCCACGCTCGTGGCTGCCGAGGCGATCCGCACGGGGGCCTTGCAAATGGTGCTGCCGCAGTACCAGCTGTCCTCATTCTGGCTCAGCGCCGTATATGCCGGCACGTCGCGCAACGCCTTCAAGCTCAAGCTGTTCATCGAGGACGTGACGGCCGCTTTCGGCCGCGTGCCACCCTGGGACGCGGCGCTGGTCGCCGCGGGCCTGCTGCCCGAGACGCTGGTCGAAGCGTAGGGGTAAACCCCCGCGATTGTTCGGAGCCGCCGAACAATCCAGTCACCAAGTCCCATCTACCGGCCGAGGCCTCGGCTTCCTAAAGTTCGCTCCGCACTCCAGGAGCAAACCATGGCCGTGGCCTACCAGACGAAATTCGGCTCGCTCGCGAGTTACGAGAAGGGCGGCGTCGAAGCGATCACCGACGACGTCCGCAACTACGCCTTCTCCAACTGCTTCGAGATCGCGAGCAAGAGCCAGCCGTACGAGCGCGTCGTGTTCGGGCAGAACCAGATCTACGTGCTGGAGGTGGCGCGCGCGCAGGGCGAGTCGCCCTGGTACACCTGCGCGCACGACGAGTTCGCCCTGTGCATGGACGGCGAAGTGGAGATCCGGCTGATCAAGCTGGACAAGGCGCAGCACGTGCCCGATGCCGACCACAACGGCGCGGTCCTCGTCGAAGGGCCGCCGCAAGGGCCGAACATGGGCTGGATGAAGCTGCGGCGCGGCCACCAGGGCCTGCTGCCCAAGAACACGGCCTACCAGTTCTACGCCAGCCACCCTGCCGTGGTGGTGCTGCAGACGTGCAAGGGCCAGGTCTCCGTGGAGAAGTGGGCCGAGATCTGCCAGGTCCAGTGAAGCGAGGAGACACACCATGAGCGACACCACCCCCGTCATCGCCAGCGCGCCGCATCCCACCTTCGGCTACAAGTCCTTCACGCTGGGCAGCTTCAACTTCTCGCGCGACGAGTACTTCGCGCACATCCGCTGGACCACGCGCGACGGCCGCCCGCTGTCGCACACCATGGACGCCGGCAACTACCTGCGTGCGCTGATGCGCGATGTGGCCTGGGGCTTCTTCTATGGCTGGGTCAACTTCGACAACGTGCTCGGCACGGTCAACCACTACAAGTCGGTGGACCTCTATGCCGGCAGCTTCAACGGCAGCTTCAAGGAGGCCGGCGTCGACCTGCTGGAGAACTTCCCCACCGAGCAGATCGCCGCGACCTTCCAGGCGATGCTGGACGACTGGACCAACGAGGGCTTCGATCCCTTCGCGGCGCCGCAGGAGACCGGCACGCCCTATGGCCGCCGCCACGGCAACAACACCAAGGCTATCACGCGCGCCCGCGAACTCGCCACGCGCTGCGTCGGCCTGAAGGGCGACCTGCCGCTGCGCACCGACGAGCGCGGCGCCACCATCAACCGCGCCTTCGCCGACGTGCCACAGGACCAGCCGGAGCTGCACCCCGAACCAGGCTTCGAGAACGAGGTGCACGCCTTCAACCTGTTCGCCTTCCTCTCGCGCTCGCAGGTGACCTGGAACCCTTCCTTCACCAGCGTGGTGAAGTACAGCTACATGTGCCCGACGACCGAGGAGCACATCCTGCCCATCATCCACGGCAACGACCGCGTCGAGTGGTTCTTCCAGATGTGCGACGAGATCCACTGGGACTGCGCCGACAAGAACACCGGCAAGCCGCTGGCCCGCGTGATCATGAAGGCGGGCGACATGGCCGCCATGCCGGCCTACTGCCGCCACCAGGGCTACAGCCCCAAGCGCTCGATGCTGCTGGTGTGGGAAAACGGCTCGCCCAATCTCGTCTACGAGATCCAGAAGGGCGAGGCGCCGGAGGTTCCGGTCAAGTTCTGACCTTGCTTGTCATGACCCCCCGCCACCAACTGTTCATCGCCGGCGAGTTCACCGACGCGCTGTCCGGCGAGACGCTGCCCACGCGCAACCCGCACGACAACAGCGTGCTCGCCGAGGTGGCGCTCGCCGGCCGCGAGGACGTCGATCGCGCTGTAGAGGCGGCGCAGAAGGCCTTCCCGGCCTGGAGCCGCCTGCCGGCCGCGGAGCGCGGGCGTGTCCTGCTGAAGCTGGCCGACCTGATCGAGGCGAACACCGAGGAACTCGCGCGGCTCGAGTCGCTGGACACCGGCCACCCGATCCGCGATTCGCGCGGGCTCGACGTGCCGCGCACGGCCGGCTGCTTCCGCTATTTCGGCGGCATGGCCGACAAGTTCCAGGGCGAGACGATTCCCGTCGAAGCGGGCTTCCTCAACTACACCTTGCGCGAGCCGGTGGGCGTGGTGGGCCAGGTGGTGCCGTGGAACTTCCCGCTGATGTTCATCAGCTGGAAGATGGGCCCGGCGCTGGCCGCGGGCAACACCATCGTCATGAAGCCCGCGGAGATCACGCCGCTCACTTCGCTGCGCATCGCGGAGCTGATGGCGCAGGCCGGCATGCCGCCCGGCGTCGTCAACATGGTGCCTGGCCTGGGCAGTGTTGCGGGCCAGTACCTGGCCGAACACCCCGGTGTCGCCAAGATCGCCTTCACCGGCAGCACGGCCACCGGCCGGCGCATCGTGCAGGCCTCGGCGGGCAACCTGAAGAAGGTGCAGCTGGAGCTGGGCGGCAAGGGCGCCAATATCGTGTTCGAAGATGCGAACCTGGTGGCGGCCGTCAACGGCAGCGCCTGGGCCATCTTCCACAACCAGGGCCAGGCCTGCATCGCCGGTTCGCGGCTGCTGCTGCACGAGAAGATCGCCGACGCCTTCCTGGAGAAGTTCATTCCGCTGGCGCGCTCGATCAAGCTGGGCAACCCGCTGGACGACGCCACCGAAATGGGGCCGCTGACCAGCGCGCAGCACCAGGAGCGCGTGCTCGCCTATGTGGAGGTTGCGCGCGCTGAAGGCGGCGAAGTGCTGGCGGGCGGCCGCGCCCCGGTGGCGCAAGAACTGGCGCAGGGCTGCTACGTCGAGCCGACCATCGTGCGGGCGAAGACGCCGCGCGATCGCATCGCGCAGGAGGAAGTGTTCGGCCCCTTCGTCACGGTGCTTACCTTCCGCGACGACGAGGAAGCGCTCGCCATCGCCAATGGCACCGACTACGGCCTGGGCAGCGGCCTGTGGACGGCCAACCTGCAGCGGGCGCACCGCTTCGCCCGCGAGCTGCACGCGGGCATGGTCTGGATCAACAGCTACAAGCGCGTCAACCCGGGCTCGCCCTTCGGCGGCGTGGGCCTCTCGGGCTATGGCCGGGAGATGGGTTTCGACGCGATGCGCGAGTACACGCAGGTGAAGAGCGTCTGGGTCAACGTCGACGCCCGCATCCCGCCGCACTATCCCCGTTGAGAAGAGAGAAGGAGACTAAGCATGCAACTCACGCGCAGGCAGTTCACCGCGGCCCTCGCAGCCGCAGGCGCCGTCCCCGATGTGTTCGCGGCGGACGTGCTGAAGATCGGCTACGTCACGCCGCAGACCGGCCCGCTGGCGCCTTTCGGCGAAGCGGACAAGTGGGTCATCGAGCAGATGAAGACCGCCTTCAGGAACGGCATCACCGTCGGCGGCAGGAAGTACGAAGTGCAGGTGATCCTGAAGGACAGCCAGTCCAGCCCCAACCGCGCCGGCGAGGTGGCCAACGACCTGATCCTGAAGGACAAGGTGGCGCTGCTGCTGACCGCGGGGACGCCGGAGACGGCCAATCCCGTCAGCGACGCCGCGGAACTGAACCAGGTGCCCTGCATCTCCAGCGTGGTGCCGTGGCAGCCCTGGTTCTTCGGCCGCAAGGGCGACCCGGCCAAGGGCTTCGACTGGACCTACCACGTCTTCTGGGGCCTGGAAGACGTCATCGCCAACTTCACCAACGGCTGGAAGAGCGTGTCCACCAACAAGAAGGTGGGCGGGCTGTTCCCCAACGACGGCGATGGCAATGCCTGGGGCGACAAGGAGCTGGGTTTCCCGAAGCCGCTGTCGCAGATGGGCTTCACGCTCACCGACCCGGGCCGCTTCCAGAACGGCACGCAGGACTTCAGTGCGCAGATCGCGAAGTTCAAGGCGGAGAACGTGGAGATCGTTACCGGCGTGGTGATCCCGCCGGACGCCAAGACCTTCCTCACGCAGGCGCGGCAGCAGGGTTTCAGGCCCAAGGTGGTCACCTTGGGCAAGGCGCTGCTGTTCCCTGGCGCCATCGAGGCCCTGGGCGACCTGGGCGATGGCCTGACCACGGAAGTGTGGTGGAGCCCTTCGCATCCCTTCACATCCTCGCTGACGAAGCAGAGCGCCAAGCAATTGGCCGACGCCTATGAAGCCGGCACCAAGCGGCAGTGGACGCAGCCGATCGGCTTCGCCCATGCGCTGTTCGAAGTGGCTTCGGACGCGCTCACGCGCAGCAAGTCGCTGAAGAACAGCGACGTGCGCGACGCGATCGCCGCCACCAACCTGCAGACCGTGGTCGGGCCGGTGAAGTGGGGCGGGCAAGGTCCCTTCAAGAACGTCAGCAAGACGCCGCTGGTACTGGGCCAGTGGGTGAAAGGCAAGGGCAAGTACAAGTACGACCTGGTGATCGTCAACAACGAGGCGTTCAAGCAGATCCCCGCTGGCGGGACAATCCGCCCCATCTGATGTCGCTGTTGGCACTGCACGGCGTCAGCAAGTCCTATGGCGCGCTCAGGGTCACCGACGGCGTCTCGCTGGCGGTGGCCGAGGGCGAGACCCTGGGCATCCTCGGGCCCAACGGCGCGGGCAAGACGACGCTGTTCAACCTGATCAGCGGCGACGTGCGGGTCGATGCCGGCCGCGTGGAGTACGCAGGCCGCGACGTCACCGCGCTGGCGCCGCACCAGCGCTGCCGCGCCGGCATCGGCCGCAGCTACCAGGTGCCGCAGCCCTTCGGCGCGATGACGGTGTTCGAGAACCTCGTCACCGCGGCCTGCTTCGGCGGCCGCCAGGCCGAGCGCGAAGCCTGGCACACGGCGCAGGAGGTGCTGCAGGAGACCGGTCTCATGCCGCACGCCAACAAGCCGGCCGGCGGCCTGACCTTGTTGAACCGCAAGCGGCTGGAGCTGGCGCGCGCGCTCGCCACGCGCCCCAAGCTGCTGCTGCTGGACGAGATCGCCGGCGGCCTCACCGAACATGAGGCCTCTGAACTGGTGTCCGAGCTGCGCCGCATCAAGGCGCGCGGCATCACGATGATCTGGATCGAGCATGTGGTGCACGCGCTGCTGTCCATCGCCGATCGCCTGTTCGTCATCGACTTCGGCCGCAAGCTGGCTGAGGGCGCGCCGCAGGCGGTGATGCAGGACGAGGCGGTGCGGCGGGTGTACATGGGAGTGGAAGCGTGACCTTGCTGTCCACGCATGGCCTTCAGGCGTTCTACGGCGACGCGCAGGCCTTGTTCGGCATCGACTTCGAAGTGGAAGCCGGCGAGCTGGTGGCCATCATCGGCGCGAATGGCGCCGGCAAGTCCACCTTCCTGAAAGCGCTGTGCGGGCTGGTGAAGGCGCCGCGCGACGCGATCCGCTTCAAGGGCGAGCCGGTCGGTGGCCTTGCGCCTGGTGAGATCGTCCGCCGCGGTCTCGCGCTGGTGCCCGAAGGCCGGCGGCTCTTTCCTTCGCTTTCCGTCGAAGAGAACCTGCTGATGGGCGCGAACTCGCGCCGCGCCGGGCCCTGGAACCTGCGTCGCGTCTACGAGCTGTTTCCGGTGCTGCTGGAAAAGCGGCGGCAGCCCGGCACTTCGCTCTCCGGCGGCCAGCAGCAGATGGTGGCGATCGGCCGCGCGCTCATGAGCAATCCCGAGCTGCTGCTGTGCGACGAACTCTCGCTGGGGCTCGCGCCCATCGTCATCCGCGAGATCTATGCGGCCCTGCCGAAGATCACGCAGGAGGGCATGACGGCCGTCGTCGTGGAGCAGGACGTGCAAATGGCGCAGCAGGTCTCGCAGCGGCTCTATTGCTTCCAGGAAGGCAAGGTGTCCTTGAGCGGCGCCTCGTCGTCCGTCACGCGCGAGCAGGTTGCCCGCGCCTATTTCGGAGTCTGAGCGTGGTACTGGATGTCTTGGTGCAGGCGGCGCTGCTGGGCGGGCTGTACACCTTGTTCGCGCTGGGCCAGTCGCTGATGTTCGGCGTCATGCGCCTGACCAACACGGCGCACGGCGACTTCATCATCCTGGCCGCCTTCGCCGCGATTGCGGGGCTGATGCTCACCGGCGGCTCGGGCTGGGCGGCACTGGGTGTCTCGCTCGCGCTGCTGCCCATTGCCTTCGGCTTCGGCTGGGCGCTGCAGCGCTGGGTGTTGAATGGCACGCTGGGTCGCGATCCCTTGCCTTCGCTGGTGGTGACCTTCGGCCTGGCCATCGTCATCCAGAACCTGTTGCTGGAACTGTTCTCGGCGGACCCGCGGGCCATCGAGACCGGCGGCTTCAACACGCACAGCCTGGCCTTGCCGGGCGGCCTGGCGATCGGCGCCTTGCCCTTGCTGATCCTGGTGCTGGCGGTGGCGGCGACGGCGGGGCTGCAGTGGCTGTTCTCGGCTACGGCTTTGGGCCGATCATTCCGCGCGGTGTCGGACGACCGCGAGATCGCAGAGTTGATGGGCCTGCATGCCGGCAAGGTCTACGCGCTGGCCACCGGCATCGCCTTCGTGCTGGTGGCGCTGGCGGGCGTGCTGCAGGCGATGCGCACGACGGTGTCGCCCTCCGATGGCCCGCTGCTGCTGCTGTTCGCTTTCGAGGCGGTGATCATCGGCGGCATGGGCTCGTTCTGGGGCACCCTGGCCGGCGCGATGCTGCTGGGGCTGGCGCAGCAGGTGGGCTTCCGGCTGGATCCGGGTTGGGGGATCTGGTTCGGGCACCTGGTGTTCCTGGCGGTGCTGGTGCTCAGGCCGCAAGGGCTGTTTCCGAGGACGCGAGGATGATGGAAAGCACTCTTCGTCATCCCCGCGAAGGCGGGGACCCAGGGCTCCCTGCGGCCGGGACGCCCTGGGTTCCCGCCTCCGCGGGAATGACGGTCACGCGCGGGTCGCGCGCAAGCCTGGTGGCGCTCCCAATGGCGGCGATCCTCGTCGTGGTCGCGGCCACGCTCCCCTTCTGGGCCGAATCCAGCTGGATGCGCGAGTTCGTCGAGATCGCCAGCTACTTCATCTTCGCGATGATGTGGAACCTGCTGGCCGGCTACGGCGGCATGGTCAGCATCGGGCAGCAGGCTTTCCTGGGCCTGGGCGGTTACGGGATGCTGGCGCTGGGCAACTTCGCCGGCATGAACCCCTTCCTCGCCGTGCCGCTCGGCGGGCTCGCCGCGGCGCTGATCGCGCTGCCCGTCTCGTGGGTCGCCTTCCGCCTGCAGGGCGGCTACTTCGCCATCGGCACCTGGGTCATCGCCGAAGTGTTCCGCCTCTCCATCGCCAACGTGCCGGCGGTGGGCGGCGGCTCGGGCACCACGCTCACGGCACTGCGCGGCTTCGAGCGCGGCACCCGCGAGAGCCTCACCTACTGGATCGCGCTCGCCAGCGTCGTGGCCTGCGTCGCCGGCGTCTACCTGTTCCTGCGCAGCAAGCAGGGCCTGGCGCTGATGGCGATCCGCGACAACGAGGTGGCCGCGGAGTCGCAAGGCATCGCGGTGCGGCGCATGAAGCTGGCCGTGTACACGGTGGCCGCCTTCGGCGCCGGGCTGGCCGGCGCGCTGTACTTCGTCGGCAACCTGCGCATCAGCCCGGATGCGGCCTTCAGCGTGAACTGGACGGCCTTCGCGATCTTCATGGTGGTGATCGGCGGCATCGGCCGCATCGAAGGGCCGATCGTCGGCGCGCTGATCTTCTGGGCGCTGAACAAGTTCTTCAGCGATTGGGGCACCTGGTACCTGCTGGGACTGGGCCTGCTGGCGATCGTGGTGACGCTGTTCTTCAAGCAGGGACTGTGGGGCTATGCGCAGCAGCGCTGGGGCTGGTCGCTGTTCCCGACTCAGCGACGCCTCGTCACATCGCGAGCCGCTGCGAAATCTCCTGCGCCGCCTGCCGCAGCGGCGCCAGCATCGCATCCTGCATCTGCCGCGCCGTCGTCCGGTTCGCCTGTCCGCTCACATTGATCGCCGCGACCATCCGCCCCGCGCGATTCAGCACCGGCGCGGCCATCGACACCAGCCCTTCTTCCAGCTCCTGGTTCACCAGCGACCAGCCCTGCTTGCGCGCCTGCTGCACCTTGGCCAGGATGGCCTCCGGCTCGACCAGCGTGTAGCGCGTGCGCGCATCCAGCTTGCTCGCACGCAGCAAGGCCATCGCCTCTTCGTCCGACAAGCCAGCCAGCAGCATCCGCCCCATCGACGTGCAATAAGCCGGCAGCCGCGAGCCGATACCCAGCGAATTGCGCATGATCGTGCGCGTCGACACGCGCAGCACGTAGACGATGTCCGTGCCTTCCAGCACCGCCGCGGAGCAGGATTCCTTCACCTCCTCCACCAGCGCTTCCATCAGCGGCTCCGCCACGTTCCACATCGGCATCGACGAGAGATAGGCGAAGCCCAGGTCCAGGATGCGCGGCGTCAGCGCGAACAGCTTGCCGTCGCTCTCCACGTAGCCCAGAGTCTGCAAGGTGAGCAGGATGCGCCGCGCGCCGGCGCGGGTGAGGCCGGTGCGCGCCGCCACGTCGCTCAAGGTCTGCCGCGGCGACTGCGCGTTGAAGGAGCGGATCACCTCCAGCCCGCGGGCGAAGCTCTGCACGTAGGCATCGCCGGGGCGCAATTCGGGGTTATTCGGGCGGTCCATGGGTTTGGCTTGTAGAATTCATTATACGAACACTTGTTCGAATAGCGAACATTTAGGAGTTCTTCCCCATGATCGACAAGATCGCGGCCTCGATCCCCGAGGCCCTGGCCGGCGTGCGCGACGGCGCCACCGTGCTGATCGGCGGCTTCGGCACCTCCGGCATTCCCGGCGAGCTGATCGACGGCCTGATCGAGCACGGCGCCCGCGACCTCACCGTCGTCAACAACAACGCCGGCAACGGCGACACCGGCCTGGCGGCGCTGCTGAAGACCGGCCGCGTGCGCAAGATCATCTGCAGCTTCCCGCGCCAGGTGGACAGCTTCGTGTTCGACGAGCTGTATCGCAGCGCCAAGATCGAGCTGGAACTGGTGCCGCAAGGCAACCTGGCCGAGCGCATCCGCGCGGCCGGCGCCGGCATCGGCGCCTTCTTCTGCCCCACCGGCTACGGCACCGAGCTGGCCAAGGGCAAGGAGACGCGCGAGATCAACGGCAGGCAGTACGTGCTGGAACACCCGATCCACGCCGACGTCGCGCTGATCAAGGCCGAGGCGGGCGACCGCTGGGGCAACCTCACCTATCGCATGGCCGCGCGCAACTTCGGCCCGGTGATGGCCACGGCCGCCAAGCTGACCATCGCCAGCGTGTTCGAGATCAAGGAGCTGGGCCAGCTCGATCCGGAAGCGATCGTCACCCCGGGCATCTTCGTCGGCAAGATCGTCAAGATCCCGCGCGTCGCCACGCAAGGCGCCGGCTTCAAGAAGGCAGCATGAACATGGCTTACCAGAAGCGAACCAAGGACCAGCTGGCCGCCCGCGTGGCGCGCGACATGTTCGACGGCGCCTACGTCAACCTGGGCATCGGCATGCCCACGGCCGTCGCCAACCACCTGCCACCCGGCATCGAGATCGTGCTGCACTCCGAGAACGGCATCCTGGGCATGGGCCCGGCGCCGGCCGCGGGCAGCGAAGACTACGACCTCATCAACGCCGGCAAGCAGCCGGTGACCTTGCTGCCCGGCGGCGCCTTCTTCCATCACGCCGACTCCTTCGGCATGATGCGCGGCGGCCACCTGGACATCTGCGTGCTGGGCGCCTTCCAGGTTTCGGCCAAGGGCGACCTCGCCAACTGGAGCACCGGCGAGCCCGGTGCCATCCCCGCCGTCGGCGGCGCCATGGACCTCGCCATCGGCGCCAAGCAGACCTGGGTGATGATGGACCTGCTCACCAAGAAGGGCGAAAGCAAGGTGGTGGAGCGCTGCAACTACCCGCTGACCGGCGTGGGTTGCGTGAAGCGCATCTACACGGACCTTGCTACGCTGGAATGCACCCCGCAGGGGCTGAAGCTGATCGACGCCGTCGACGGCCTCAGCCACGCGGAACTCGAGAAACTCGTCGGCCTGCCGATTTCCGCCTGATTTGGCAGCCTGAACCCAGGAGACCTCTGAAATGACCCGCCAAGCTTTCATCTGCGATGCGATCCGCACGCCCTTCGGCCGCTACGGCGGCGCGCTGTCCTCGGTGCGCACCGACGACCTCGGCGCCATCCCCCTCAAGGCGCTGATGGCGCGCCACACCAAGGTCGACTGGCAGGCCGTCACCGACGTCCTGTACGGCTGCGCCAACCAGGCCGGCGAAGACAACCGCAACGTCGCCCGCATGGCCACGCTGCTGGCCGGCCTGCCGATAGCCGTGCCCGGCGCCACCATCAACCGCCTGTGCGGTTCCGGCCTGGATGCGGTCGGCACCGCCGCTCGCGCCATCAAGTCGGGCGAAGCCTCGCTGATGATCGCGGGCGGCGTCGAGAGCATGAGCCGCGCGCCCTTCGTCATGCCCAAGGCCGAGAGCGCCTTCAGCCGCTCGAACGCGGTGTACGACACCACCATCGGCTGGCGCTTCATCAACAAGCTGCTGAAGGAACAGTACGGCGTCGACGCCATGCCCGAGACGGCGGAGAACGTCGCCACCGACTACAAGATCGAGCGCGCGGCGCAGGACCGCATGGCCCTCGCCTCCCAGCTGAAGGCCGTGGCCGCGCAGAAGGCCGGTTTCTTCGACGCCGAGATCACGCCGGTGACGATCCCGCAGAAGAAGGGCGATGCCATCGTCGTCAGCAAGGACGAGCATCCGCGCGAGACCTCGCTGGAAGCGCTGGCCAAGCTCAAGGGCGTGGTGCGTCCCGACGGCACGGTGACCGCCGGCAACGCCAGCGGCGTCAATGACGGTTCCTGTGCGCTGCTGCTGGCCGATGAAGCCACCGCCGCCAAGAACGGCCTGACGCCGCGTGCCCGCATCGTCGGCATGGCCACCGCCGGCGTGGCGCCGCGCGTCATGGGCATCGGCCCGGCGCCGGCCACGCAGAAGGTGCTGGCGCTGACCGGCATCAAGCTGGAGCAGATCGACGTCATCGAGCTGAACGAAGCCTTCGCCGCGCAAGGCCTGGCCGTGCTGCGCATGCTGGGCCTGCAGGACGACGACCCCCGGGTCAACCCGAATGGCGGCGCGATCGCGCTGGGCCATCCGCTGGGGGCTTCGGGCGCGCGCCTGGCCACCACCGCCGTCAACCAGCTGCACCGCAGCGGCGGCCGCTACGCGCTGTGCACGATGTGCATCGGCGTGGGGCAGGGCATCGCCGTCATCCTGGAACACGTGTAAACCCTCGTCATCCCCGCGGAGGCGGGGACCCAGGGCATTGAAATGAACGCGGCCGCCGGCCGCGTTTTCTTTGGGCGCCCCAGCTTCCCGCCTTCGCGGGAATGACGAAGGGTGCTCTTCCAAGCGCCGGAAAACTGAATTCCGGCGCTCCAGCTTGCAAGCCGCGGGGGCGCGCAACACACTGCGCGCCATGGAGACAAGCAAGATCCGTCGCCGCAGCGTGCTCGCGGCGGCTGCAGGCGCGGCCGCTCTCGCCGGTTGCGCCAGCCAGCCCGCCAAGCCGCCGCAACCCGTCTCCGTCATCAGCTTCGGCAGGGGTGTCAACCTCCGCGACCCTTGAACGACCCCGACAAGTGCATCGACCGCCGTTACTGGCGGCAGGCGATGGCGGGCTGAACACGCAAGCAGAGAAGAGAGAGAGACAGAGAGATGGCAAACCAGATCGGATGGATCGGCCTCGGCCGCATGGGCGAGGCAATGGTCAAGCGGCTGCTGAAGGCCGGCTTCGGCGCGAAGGTGTGGAACCGCACGCGCAGCAAGGCGGAACCGCTGGCCGAATACGGCGCGGAGATCGTCAACCACAAGACCGACCTCGCCAGCTGCGAGGTGGTGTTCACCATGGTCTCCACCACCGACGACCTCAAGGAGGTGCTGTTCGGCGAAGGCGGCCTGGTGACGGGCGCGGAGAAGCCGAAGGTGGTGGTCGATTCGTCCTCCATCTCGCAGGAGGGCTCGGCCGAGATCCGCGAGCAGCTGGAAGCCATGGGCGTGGCCTACCTCTGCGCGCCGGTGTCCGGCAACGCCAAGGTGGCCAAGGCGGGCAAGCTGCTGATCGTCTGCTCCGGCCCGCAGGCGTTGTACGACAAGGCGCAGCCCTTCCTGCAGGCCATGGGCCGCAAGGCGATGTGGGTGGGCGAGGGCGAGCTGGCCCGCATCTGGAAGATCGCGCACAACACGATGTTCGGCGTGATCATCCAGAACCTGTGCGAGATCACGGTGCTGGCCGAAAAGGCCGGCATCCCGCGCCACGTGTTCCTCGAGAGCATCAACGACTCGGTGCTCGGCTCGATGTACACGCGCTACAAGACGCCGATGCTGTCCAACCTCACCTTCGACCAGGTGACCTTCACGCCCAAGCTGCTGCTGAAGGACATGGACCTGGGCATGGGCGCGGCCAAGGCGCACGGTGTCGCCATGCCGGCCGCCGCCGCCACGCGCGAATCGGTGGCGCGCATGGTGGGCCGCGGTTACGAGGACATCGACTTCGCCGTGCTGCTGGTGGAAATGGCCAAGGACGCGGGGCTGGAACTGAAGCCTGCCAACGTGAAGATCAGCGACGGCCTGGAATCCTGAACCCCAAACCTTCGTGAGAGGAGACAAGACATGAAGCGACTCATCACCCTCCTGGCCGCCACCCTGCTCGCTGGCGTGGCCGCCGCGCAGTCAGCCTATCCGAACAAGCCGATCCGGTTCATCGTGCCCTTCACGCCGGGCAGCGGCACCGACATCATTGCCCGCACCGTGGGCGACGTGATGGGGAAGAACCTGGGCCAGCCCATCGTCATCGACAACAAGCCGGGCGCCGGCGGCACCATCGGCGCCGCGCAGGTGGCGCGCAGCGAGCCGGATGGCTACACGGTGCTGGTCCACTCCTCCGGCCATGCGCTGAACCCCGCGATCTATCCCAACCTCTCCTACGACACGCTGAAGGACCTGACCGGCGTGACGCCGCTCGCGGCGCTGCCCAACGTGATGGTCGTGTCGCCCACGCGCGGCTGGAAGACGGTGGCAGACGTCGTGGCCGCGGCCAAGGCCAAGCCGGGCCAGCTCAATTACGCATCGGCCGGCGTCGGCAGCGCGACCCACCTGAACGCGGAGAAGTTCAAGCTGCAGGCCGGCATCGACGCGGTGCACGTTCCTTTCAAGGGCACGCCGGAAGCGCTGAGCGACGTCATCGGCGGCCGCGACGACTGGTTCTTCGCGCCGCTGTCCTCGGCCCTGCCGCTGATCAAGGACGGCAAGCTGCTGGCGCTGGCCGTCAGTACCGCGAGCCGCTCGCCTGCGCTGCCGGATGTGCCGACCACGGTGGAAGCCGGCGTGCCCGGCTCCGACTACACCTTCTGGGTCGGCATGATCGTGCCCTCGGCCACGCCGCCGGCCGTCGTCAAGCGCCTGCATGACGAAGCGGTGAAGGCATTGAACACGCCCGAGGTGAAGCAGCGCCTCGCCAACCTGGGCGCGGAAGCGTTCACGATGGAGCCGGCGGCCTTCAACGGCTACATCAAGACCGAGATGGAATCGGCCGCGCAGATCGCCAAGGCCGCCAACCTGAAGGCGCAATGATGCGGGTGCACGTCATCGGCGTCGGCAAGATGGGGCTGCCGATGGCGCTGCATTTCCGGCGCGGTGGCCACGTCGTCAGCGTGCAGGACACGGCGCCGGAGCGGCTCGCGCTGGCCCGAGCCGCCGGGCTCGCCGTCGACGCGCAAGCGCTGCGCGGGGCCGAGGTGGTGCTGTCTTCGCTGCCGCACGACGACGCGCTGCTGGCCGTCGGTGGCCAGGTCGCACGCGAGGCGTCGCGCGGCACCATCTATATGGACACCAGCACCGTATCGCCGCGCGTATCGGCCGCGGTGGCACGGGCTTGTTCGGAAGCGGGCATCGCCCACGTGCGGGCCACCGTTTCCGGCAACAACCACATGGCCGAAGCGGCGCAGCTGACCGTGATGGCGTCGGGCCCGCGCGAGGCCTACGACGCCGTGCAGCCGCTGCTGCAACTGCTCGGCCCGGCCCAGTTCTGGCTGGGCGACGCCGAGCAGGCGCGGCTGATGAAGCTGGTGGTCAACCTGATGATCGCGCAGACCAGCGCGATGCTGGCCGAAGCGCTGGCGCTGGGGCGCAAGGGCGGCCTGCAGTGGGAAGACATGTGGTCCGTGCTCACGGCCAGCGCGGTCGCCTCGCCGATCCTCAAGGCGAAGTCGGTGCAGCTGGCCAAGCGGGACTTCACGCCGACCTTCACGGTGGAACAGATGATCAAGGACCTGGGGCTGATCCTCGGCGCCGGTTCCGCCAACCACGTGCCGCTGCCGCAGACCGCGGCGACCTTGCAGCTGATGCAGGCCGCCGTGGCGCAAGGGCGCGGCGGCGAGGACTACGCGGCGATCATCCGCACCGTCGAAACCGCCGCCGGTCTTTCGCCCGATTGACGTTGCCCGCCCGGCCCGCTTAGCCTGCGCCCATCGCAGCGGCGAAGGAGAAGCGATGGAAGCGCAAGGCCAGCTGGAATTCGACGGCGTTCCCTATCTCGACGGGCACGCCTCCGATCCCCGCCTCCTGGGCTGGATGCAGGGCACGCCGCCGGCGCCGGAGCGGCGCGTGCAGTTCGGTGACGACCGCTTCCTGGACTTCCCGCAGATCCGCTGGTCGCTGTCGCACATGCGCGAGCTGCTGCCGACGGTGAACGTCTGGCGCGGGCGCGGTCCCTCGCACACGCTGGGCACGCCCTCGGAAGCGGACATGGCGCGCATCGACGCGCTCGCCTTCACCGACATGCAGGGCCGCGCGCGCACCTGGGCGAGCTCGCTGCCCGACACCTACACCGACGGCCTGCTGGTGCTGCACCGTGGCCGCTGCATCTATGAGCGCTACTTCGGCGCGCTGCAGCCGCAGCTGCCGCACAGCTGCTTCTCCATCACCAAGTCCTATGCGGCCACGCTGGCGGCGAAGCTGGTGCACGAAGGCCTGCTGCAGGACACGCAGCGCATCCCGCACTGGCTGCCCGAAATGCGCGGCACCGCCTACGAGGACGCCACCCTGCGCGAAGTGATGGACATGCAGGTCGGCGTCGCCTATTCGGAGCTCTACGCGGATGCCAATGCCGACATCTGGAACTACGCGCGTGCCGGCGGCCTGCGTCCGCGGCCGTCCGGCTACGCGGGCCCGGGCAGCTTCTACGAGTACCTCCGCACCTTGCAGCCGGAAGGCGCGCACGGCCAGGCCTTCGCGTACAAGACGGTCAACACCGAGCTGATGTGCTGGGTGATGAAGCAGGTGACCGGGCAGCCGCTGGCGCAGATGCTGTCGGAGCAGCTGTGGGAACCGCTTGGCTGCGAGGAGGACGCCTACCTCACCGTCGACCCGCTCGGCGTGCCCATGGGCGGCGGCGGCCTGCACGCCAGCCTGCGCGACCTGGCGCGCTTCGGCGAGCTGATGCGGCGCGAAGGCGACTGGGGCGGCCGCCAGCTGCTGCCCGCCGCGGTGGTGGCGGACATCCGCCGCGGCAGCGATCCGGCCAAGTTCGCGAAGGCGGGCTACACCTTGCTGCCTGGCTACTCGTATCGCAGCATGTGGTGGGTCACCCACAACGAACTCGGCGCCTTCGAAGGCCGCGGCATCCACGGCCAGCGGCTTTACGTGGCGCCGAAAGCGCAGATGGTGGTGGCTCGCTTCGCCTCGCATCCGGTCGCCGCCAGCGCCGCCAACGACCCGATCACCTTGCCCATGCTGCTCGCACTCGGACGCGTCCTGGCCTGAGGGCTGTTGCGTCTTGCGCATCCGAGGATGTAAGCACCATTTACACCTCAATACGTTCGGCCTATATTGGTTCGCGGGACCCGGCATCGCCGCGAGTACCCGTCAACAAACGTCGTTGGAGAGCAAAGCATGAAGACCTGGATCCGGGCCGCGATGGCCCTTGCCCTGACCGTCTCCGCCGGCTTCGCCGCCGCGGACACCCCCGCCGAAGCGAAGGCCATGCTGGCCGAAGCGCATGCCCTCGTGGTGAGCAAGGGCCTGGACGGCGCCGCGGCCGATTTCAACGCCGGCGGCAAGTGGAAGCACCCCAAGGCCTACGTGGTGCTGGTCAACTTCGATGGCGGCACGCTGCTGGCCCACGCGGACAACCCCAAGCTGGCCGGCAAGTCCTTCCTGGAAGCGCGCGACGCCTCGGGCAAGGCCTTCGTGCAGGAGACCATCGCCAACGTCAAGTCCAGCGGCGAATCGCTGGTCGACTACCGCTGGGCCAACCCCACCACCAAGAAGATCGACAACGGCCACCTGATGGCGCGCCGCGTGCCGGGCAAGGAAGCCTACGTCGCCGTCGGCTACTGGGAGTAGGCTTTCAAGGAGTTGCGGCATGCGAGGGCTGGATGACCTGTCCCTGAAGCTCAAGCTCGCCCTCGTGCTGGCCACCTGCCTGGTGCTGCTGGCCGGCGGGGCGGGCCTGACCTGGTGGAGCTCGGCGCGCCTGGGTGCCGCGCTGGATTCCCTGTACAACGATAGGCTTCCGAGCTACGGCTTTGCCGCGCGCATGGAAGCCGACCTGCGCGACCTGAACGGGCTGATCAACCAGTCCATCGCGTTCGAAGGCATAGGCTTCAGCGCGCAGGAAGTGGCCCCGGTGGACAAGGCCATCGTGGCCACGGGCGAGCGCATGGAAGCCGCGGTGGCCGAGCGCCTGAAGACGGCCGATGCCAGCGAGCGCGCGCAGCTGGAGACCATTTCGGCCGCGCTCAAGAAGTACCGCAAGTCGCTGGCCGACACGCTGGACCTCAAGAGCACCGGGCTTGCCAACGCGACCACCTTCCTCACGACGGCGAACTCGCAGTACGCGACCCTGCTGAAGACGGTGGCGGCCATGAGCGCCAGCGAGCTGAAGCGCGCCGGCGAGGAAGTGGCCGCGGCGCAGGCGCGCAGCAGCCGCATGCAGGTGCTGACCTTGCTGGCTTCGCTGGCTGCCGCCGGCCTGGCGGTGCTGGCGACCATGGCCATCACGCGCGGCATGCTGCGGCGCGTGCAGCTGCTGTCGCAGGCCATGACGGCGCTGGGCGACGGCGACCTCACGCGGCCGGTGCAGGCCGGCGGCCGCGACGAGATCGGCACCTTGATGCGCGACGCCGAAGCGGTGCGCGAGCGTCTCGCACAATCGCTACTGGACGTGCGCCAGGCCAGCGAATCGGTGCGCGCCGCCGCGGGCGAGATCGCCAGCGGCAACGCCAGCCTGGGCGAACGCACCGACTCCGCGTCGAGCTCGCTGCAGCAGACCTCGGCCTCGATGCACCAGCTGACCGGCGCCGTCAACGAGAACGCCCGCGCGTCCGAACGGGCCAGCGACACGGCCAGCGGTGCCGCGGCGTCCGCCCGTGCCACCGGCGACGTGGTGTCGCAGGTGGTGCAGACCATGGGGAGCATCAGCGATGCGAGCAAGCGCATCGCGGAGATCACCGGCGTGATCGACGGCATCGCTTTCCAGACCAACATCCTCGCGCTCAATGCCGCCGTAGAGGCCGCGCGTGCGGGCGAACATGGCCGCGGCTTCGCGGTCGTGGCCGGCGAAGTGCGCAGCCTGGCGCAACGCGCATCGGCCGCGGCCCGCGAGATCGCCGCGCTGATCCAGGAATCCGCCGGCAGCGTGCAGGCCGGCGAGCAGTTGGTCGGCAAGGCGGGCGGCGCGATCCGGCAGCTGGTGGACCAGGTGACCGCGGTGGCCGAGGTGCTGAGCGATATCCGCACCGCCACCCTGCAGCAAAGCAGCGAGATCCAGCAGATCAACCAGGCCATCACCGCCATCGACTCGGCCACCATCCAGAACGCCACGCTGGTGGAGGAATCGACGGCGGCCGCCCACAGCCTGCGCGAGCAGGCCGATAGCCTGGCGATGACCCTCGGCCGCTTCCGGGTTGCGGCCTAGGCTACGATCCGCGGCATGACGACCCGCCGCGTTTTCCTCGCCGCCGCCGCCCTGCCGGCCTTCCTGCTCGCCCTGCCCGTGCTCGCGCAGCAGCAGGCCAACCGCAACCGGGTGGTGATGCAGGTGAGCGACAACGATCCGGGCAAGTGGAACCTGGCGTTGAACAACGCCACCAACATCCAGAAGGAACTGGGCATGGACGACGTCGACGTCGAGATCGTCGTCTACGGCCCCGGCATCGGCATGCTCAAGGCCGGCTCGCCGGTGGCGCCGCGCATTTCCAGCGCGCTTACCAACGGCGTCAAGGTGGTCGCCTGCGAGAACACCATGGCCGGCATGCACCTGCAGAAGAGCGACATGTTGCCGGACATCGGCTATGTCCCTGCCGGCGTGGTGGAGTTGATGAAGAAGCAGCAGCAGGGCTGGGCCTACGTGCGGCCGTAGTCAGCTTTCTTCCGTCGCATGGCGGATGGGCCGCAGCCCGGTGGCCCGCTATGTTCCGGGCATTGGCGCAGCCGGAGAGCGCATATGCCCAATCCTTCCTGGAAGATCTGGCACACCGCCGGCCTGTTCGTGATCGTCGTCGCGATCCTCGCGGGCACCCGCTGGCTTGCGGAGACGCAGCACCTGATGGCGGGGTGGTACCTCTCCATGCTGGCGCTGGTGGCCTTCCTGTTCGTGTGCGGGCACGGCATCACCGGCCGCCCGCTCGGCGCGCTGATCGACGCCCGCAACGTCATGTCGCTCGCGCGCTTCCAGATGGCCGCGTGGACGGTGCTGGTGCTCTCGGGCTACCTGACGGCGGCGTTGTCGAACATCGCCATCGGCTCGGGCACGGCGCTCGACATCGCCGTGCCCTCGGAGCTGTGGCTGCTCATGGGCATCAGCACGACCTCGCTGGTTGCCTCGCCGCTGATCCTGAGCACCAAGGCGAACCAGGGCGCCGACCCGGGCGAGACCATGCGCACGCTGGAGCGGCTGGACCAGCAGGGTGACGCACTAGGCACGGTGGGCGCCCAGGGCCAGCTGGTCATCAACGATTCACCGGCGCGGGCGCGCCTCTCGGACCTGTTCACCGGCGAGGAGGTGGGCAACGCGGCGCACCTGGACCTCGCGCGGATGCAGATGTTCTTCTTCACGCTGGTGACGATCGCGGCCTATGCGGCCATGCTGGCGCACACCTTCGGCCTGCTGGCCGGCAAGCCGGTGACGGAGCTGCCGGCCATCGGCCAGGGCATGGTGGCGCTCATAGGCATCAGCCACGCCGGCTACCTGGTGGGCAAAGCCGTGCCGCACAGCAAGCCCGGGCCGGTCGTGGCCAGCGGCCCGCCCGTGCTGCCGTGAGCGGCGGGCTCACTTGCCCTGTTCGTTGCCGTAGGTCTTGACCAGGTAGTCGATGATGTCCGGCATGTCGGCGTCGTTCACCGGCGCCTTGAACACCTGCTGCATGCGCTTGACCATGTTTTCCCAGTAGCCGCGCGGCGCGTTGACCGGCTGGTAGGCCATGTATTCGGCGGAGTGGCAGGCCACGCACTGGGCCTGCGCCTTGGCGTACCCGGGCAGCGGGCTGGGCTTGAGGAACACGCCGTCGGACGGCAGGTCGATGGTCTTGGTGACGGCGCCGGCGCAAGTGCAGGCAGCCAGCAGCAGGAGGCCGAGGGTCTTCTTCATCGCTGTTCTCCTCAGGCTGCCATGATCTTCACGGACTCGACGACGTTGCGCATGTAGCCGGCCGGCTGCCACAGCGCCTCCATCGGCTGGCTCTGGCCCGAGCGGTTCCAGGCCCGCACGCGCAGGTCGTGCGCGCCCGCCTGCGGCGTGAAGCCGAACGTGAACTCGCGGAAGGAGTAGCGACCGAGGTCCTCGCCCAGCTTCGCCCCGCGCCAGCTCTGGCCGCCGTCGGCTGACCACGCCACCTCGCGGATGCCCTGGCCGCCGTCGAAGGCGATGCCGCGCACCGCCAGCGGCTGGCCGGCGCTGACGCGCGCGCCGTCGTTGACCGAGGTGATGAAGGAGCGCACGTTGAAGCGGCCGATGGGCCGCGTCGCCGCCGGCGCGGTGCCGGGCGGGACGCAGGCGCAGTCGTTGTCGGGGACGCGATAGCCCGGGCGCATCCAGAAGCCCTCGAAGCTGTTGTCGATGACCTCGATCGCCGACAGGTGCTTGACCCAGTAGGTGCCGTAGTGGCCCGGCACCACCAGGCGCACCGGGAAGCCGTTCAGCATCGGCAGGTCGGCCCCGTTCATCTGGAAGGCGATCATCACCTCGCCGTCCATGGCGTGGCCCATCTCCAGCGCCTTGACGAAATCGCCGCCGCCGAACAGCGCCTGGTCGAGGCCGTCGAAGGTGACCTGGCGCGCCGTGTTCTTCGGCTCGGCACGCGCCAGCACGTCCTTCAGCGGCACGCCGACCCAGCGCGCATTGCCCATGGCGCCGTTGGACAGCTGGCCACCGGTGACGCGCGGCTCGAAGTGGCCGCGGCTGTTGCCCGAGCACTGGTTCACCGCCACCAGGTCCACGGGCTTGAACTGGCTGCGCAGTTCCGCCACCGTCAACGCATACGGCTTGGCCACCGCGTTGCCGCCGATCTTGATGGCATGCGCGTCGCCATCGACCGAGAACGGCAGGCCGGCGTTGTGGTAGCGGACGAAGAAGGCGTCGTTGGGCGTGATCACGCCTTCGTTGAACACCTCCCAGGGCGTCTCCAGCTGCGGCGGGCGCGAGGTCAGCACGATCAGCGGCCGCTTCTCCGGGTACTTCGCGAGCAGCCGGTGGCCGTTGGCCAGGGGCAGGTCCACGCTGCCGGCGGCCTGCGCGGCCGCCTTCAAGGGCCAGGGCGCGAGGGCCGAGGCCGTGAGCGCACCGGCGCCACCCAGCAGGCGGCGCCGCGTGTTGCGGATCGAATTCATGGACATTCCCTGATGCTTAAGTTGTACTGCCGGGCACTGTAGCGGTCAGAGGGAAGTCTCAGGCGCGGGGGTTTTCCCTAGTCAGTAGTTGAACCGGGTGGTCCATTTGCGCTCGTATTCCATGCGGTCGAAATGCTCCGCGAGGAAGTCGATGAAGGTGCGCGTCTTGGCCGACAGGTGCTTGCGGCTCGGGTAGGCGAGGTTGATCACCAGCCGCGGCAGGTCCCAGGCATCGAGCACCGGCACCAGCCGGCCCGCCACGATGTCCTCGTACAGGATGTACGTGGGCTGCACCAGGATGCCCAGGCCTTCCAGCGCCGCGGACCGCAGCACCTGGCCGTCGTTGGACTCCAGCACGCCGGTGGCCGGCACGGAGACGGTGTCGCCGTCGCGCGTGAAGCGCAGTTCGTGCGGATGGTTGGAATACGTGTAGATCAGCATCGCGTGCTTCGCCAGGTCGTCCAGCGTGCGCGGCGTGCCGGCGCGACTGAGGTAACCGGGCGAGGCCGCCAGGATGCGCCGCGTTTCCGCCAGCCGCCGGATCGTGATGTTGGAGTCCGGCTCCGTCTCGCGCGTGCGGATGGCGACGTCGATGTTGTTGTCGATCAGGTCCAGGTAGCGGTTGGCCGTCTCCACGTGCACGCGCACGTTGGGATAGCGCCGCGTGTATTCGGGCAGCAGCGGCGCGATGTGCGACATCGAGAAGGACAGCGAGGCCGTCACCCGCAAGGTGCCGGTGGGGTTGAGCGTCGACGCGTTCACCGCCGACTCGGCCTCGTGCAGGTCCGCGAGGATGCCCTTGCTGCGGCGCAGGAACTCCTGCCCCGGCTCGGTGAGGAAGAGGCGCCGCGTGTTGCGCTCCACCAACCGCGCGCCCAGGCGCTCTTCCAGCGCCGAGAGGTGCCGGCTGGCCGCGGCGTTGGAAAGCCCCAACTCCTCCGCGGCACGGCTCAGGCTGCCGGTCTCCGCCACCTGCACGAACAAGGCCATCTCTGTCCAGCGATCCACTGCCAGTCTCCTGCTCTCTTCCGCGCCGCGAAAAACTCATTTGCCCCGGCGCGCTTTCCCAAATTATGGCCGCCCCCTACAGTCCCACCCACGCCCCGCGGGGGCAGGAGAGACCCATGCGCAACGTGAACCAGGACACCATCACCCAGGCCGTCATCGCCCGGCTGGCCGAAACGCCGGACCCGCGCCTGAAGGAGATCATGACCAGCCTGGTGCAGCACCTGCATGCCTTCGCCCGCGAGGTGAAGCTGACCGAAGCCGAGTGGTTCCAGGGCATCGACTTCCTGACCCGCGTGGGCCAGAAGTGCGACGACAAGCGGCAGGAGTTCATCCTGCTGTCGGACACCCTGGGCATGTCGATGCTGACGGTGGCGATGAACAACGACAAGCCGGCAGGCTGCACCGAAGCCACCGTGTTCGGCCCCTTCTACGTGGAAGGCGCACCAGAGTTCGACCTGGGCGAGGACGTGGCGGGCGGCGCGCCCGGCGTTCCCTGCGAGGTGCGCGGCCGCGTGCTGGGCCTCAACGGCGAGCCGGTGCCCGGCGCCGAGCTGCACGTCTGGCAGGCCGATGCCGAAGGGATGTACGACGTGCAGCGCGAAGGCCTGGAGCACGCGCAGGCACGCGGTGTGCTGCACGCCAGCAAGGACGGGAAGTACTGGTTCAAGTCCATCCTGGCCGAGGCCTACCCGATTCCCACCGACGGGCCGGTCGGCGAGATGCTGCGCGCGACCAGGCGCCATCCCTGGCGGCCGGCGCACCTGCACTTCATGATCAAGGCGCCGGGCTACGAGACGCTGATCACCCACGTGTTCCGCAACGGTGACACCTACCTCGACTCCGATGCGGTGTTCGGCGTGCGGCAGTCGCTCATCGCCGACTGGGTGAAGCAGCCGGATGGCCACTACCTCGTCGAATACGACTTCGTGCTGAATCCGGCGAAGGGGCAGCATTGATCCGCGCCTGCCTCGCGGCGCTGGCCGCCGTCCTCGTTGGCGGATGCGCCAGCGTGCAGCCGGCCGCGGTGCAGGCGGACTGGGTGCTGACCAACGCGAAGGTCGCGACCCTGGATGCGGGCTCGCACATGGCGCAGGCGATCGCCGTGCGCGAGGGTCGCATTCTCGCGGTCGGCAGCGACGCTGACATGCTGGCGCTGGCCGGCCCGGCGACGCGCCGCGTCGATGCAGGCGGCCGCACCGTGATTCCGGGCCTGATCGACTCGCACATGCACGCGGTGCGGGCCGCGCTCAGCTACTCCACCGAGGTCAACTGGATCGGCGCGCACACCATTCCCGAAGCGATGCAGCGGCTGCGCGAAGGCGCCCGGGCCCGCCCGGGCCAATGGGTGGTGGTCGCGGGCGGCTGGACCGAGCTGCAGTTCGCCGAGAAGCGCAAGCCCACTCTGGCCGAGGTGATGGCCGCGGTGCCGGACCAGCCGGTCTGGGTCCAGATGTTCTACAGCCACCTGCTGCTGACGCCGAAGGCGCAGGAAGCGCTGGCCCTGTCGAACGCCAGCCTGCCTGCCGGCATGGCGCTGGAGCGCGATGCGGCCGGCGCCCCCACGGGCTGGGCCACGGCGAGCATCGTCAACATGTCGGCGCTGTTCGACAAGCTGCCGCGGCCGACGTACCAGGACAACGTGGCCGGCACCCGCCAGTTCTTCACCGAGCTGAATCGCCTGGCGCTGACCGGCGTGGTGGACCCGGGCGGCTTCAGCATCTATCCGTCGCAATACGCGGCGCTGCTGCAGCTGTGGCGGGAGCGCCAGCTGACCCTGCGCGTGGCCTACAGCCTGTTTGCGCAGAAGCCCGGCGCCGAGCTCGCGGAGTACCGCGACCTGACGCAGATGCTGCCCATGGGCTTCGGCGACGACATGCTGCGCTTCAACGGCATCGGCGAGCGCATCACCATCGCCATGTACAACAACAACCAGCCGGACGCCGCCACCCGCGAGAAATTCCTGGAGGTGGCGCGCTGGGCGGCGCACGAGCACATGGCGCTCACCATCCACTGGCAGGAAGACGCTTCGGCGCCGGTGCTGCTGGACCTGTTCGAGCAGGTGAACCGCGAGACGCCCATCGCGCCGCTGCGCTGGTCCATCGCGCACCTGGACAACGCCTCGCCCGCGACCTTGGCGCGCATGAAGGCGCTGGGGGTGGGCTGGACGATGCAGGACGCGATGTACCTCTCGGGCGACCGGATCGCCGCGCAGGCGGGGCCGGCCGCGGCGCACATGCCGCCCCTGGTCACCGCATTGCGCCTGGGCGTGCCCGTGGGCGCGGGCACCGACGCGCACCGGGTCGCTTCCTACAACCCCTTCGTCGCGCTGCAATGGATGCTGGACGGCCGCACGGTGGGCGGCCGTGCGACGCGCGGCGCCGAGGAGACGCCCACGCGCGAGCAGGCGCTGCGCCTGTACACGCTGGGCAGCGCCTGGTTCAGTTTCGACGAGCGCAAGCGCGGTTCACTGGAGCCCGGCAAGCTGGCCGACTTCGCGGTCCTGGACCGCGATTTCTTCGGTGTGCCGGTGGCGGAGATCGGCGGCACGGTGTCGCTGTTGACGGTGGTGGGCGGCAAGCCGGTCTATGCGGCCGCGCCGTTCGCGCTGCAATGAAAACGAGGAGCGCGGCTTGATTCGCCATATCGTCATGTGGAGCGTGCGCGGCGCCACGCCCGAGGAAAAGAGCGCCAACATCGCGAAGCTGCAGGCCAGCTTCCACAGCCTGCGCGGCCGCGTGCCGGGCCTGCTGCACCTGGAAGTGGGCGTGGACCACAGCCGGGTGGACTACGCTTGCGACGTCGTGCTGGTGAGCGATTTCGAGTCGCAGGCGGCCCTGGACGCCTATGCGACGCACCCGGAACACCTGCGGGTGAAGCAGGAGGTGGGCGACATGCGCATCGCCCGCCACCAGGTCGATTACCGCGTGGAGTAGCAACATGGAAAAGCAGACTCTGGTGCGCGGCGCCACCGTGATCACGATGGACCAGCAGGGCGACCTGCCGCGGGCCGACATCCTGGTACGCGGCGACTGCATCGTGGAGATCGCGCCTTCGCTGAAGGTGGACGACGCCGAGGTGGTGGACGCCAGCGGCAGCATCGTCATCCCGGGCCTCGTCAACGCGCACATGCACACGTGGCAGACGGCGCTGCGCGGGCTGGCCGCCAACTGGACGCTGCTGGAGTACTTCCAGAAGATGCACGCCGGCCTGGCCACGGTGTTCCAGCCGGAGGACCTGCGCATCGCCACCCGCGTCGGCGCGCTGAACCAGCTGAATTGCGGCACCACGACGCTCGCCGACTGGTGCCACAACAATCCGACGCCGGCGCACAACGACGCCGCTATCGAGGGCCTGCGCTCCACGGGCATCCGCGCCGCCTTCTTCCATGGCACGCCCAAGCCGGACCCGAAGCCGGGCCAGACGCCCTTCTGGGAAGTGCCGCATCCGCGCGCGGAAGTGGAGCGCCTGCTGAAGCAGCACCAGGGCAACCCGCTGCTCACCATCCACGCCGCCGTGCTGGGTCCGCACTATTCGACGCTGCCGGTCGCGATGCACGATTTCCGCATGGCGCGCGAGCTGGGCCTCATCGCCTCGCTGCACCAGGGCGGCGGGCCGGCCCGCACGCCGGACGGCTGGGTGCGGCTGGAGCAGGAAGGCCTGCTCGGGCCCAACATCAACATCGTGCACGGCCACGCGCTCAGCGACGAACAGTTGAAGCGCTTCTGCGAGCTGGGCATGAGCTTCTCGGCGGCGGCGGAGAACGAGATGTCCCAGGGCCACGGCCATCCGCTGACCGGGCGCCTGCGCCAGTTCGGCCGCGCGCCATCGCTGGGCGTCGATCTGGAAAGCGTGCTCTCGGGCGACATGTTCACGCAGGCCCGCGTCGCGCTTGGCATGCAACGCACGCTGGACAACTTCGCCTGGCGCGAACAGCACGGCACCATCCCGCCCACGTCCACCATCACCACGCGCGAAGCGCTGTCGTGGGTGACCGTCGAGGGCGCGCGCATGCTGCAGCAGGAGGACCGCATCGGAACGCTTGCGCCAGGCAAGCAGGCCGACCTGGTGGTGATCCGCGCGAGCGACCTCAACATGCAGCCGGTGCACGACCCGGTGAACTCGGTCGTGTTCCAGACCTCGCTGTCCAACATCTCCGACGTGATGGTGGCTGGCCGCTGGAAGAAGCGCGATGGCCGCCTCGTCGGCGTGGACTTGGCGCCCTGCCTCGAGGCGCTGCGCGCGTCCGGGCGCAAGATCACGTCCGCCCTGGGACTTGCGTCATGAACAACTTCGTCTATATCGGCCGCCCGGCCCGCGTGGTCTTCGGCGCGGGGACCCTGCAGCAGCTGCCGTCCGAGGTCGACCAGCTGGGCGCGCGCAAGGCGCTCGTGCTCTCCACGCCCGAGCAACGTGCCTCGGCCGAACAGGTCGCGGCGCTGCTGGGGCCGCGGGCCGCCGGCATCTTCGACCGCGCGGTGATGCACGTGCCGATCGAGACGGCGCGCGAGGCGCGTGAGGTCGCGAGGAAACTGGGCGCCGATTGCGCGGTGGCCATCGGCGGCGGCTCCACCACGGGCCTGGGCAAGGCGATCGCGCTGGAATCCGCGCTGCCCATCATCGCCATCCCGACCACCTACGCCGGCTCGGAGATGACCACCATCTACGGCATCACCGAAGGCGGGCTGAAGAAGACCGGCCGCGACGACAAGGTGCTGCCGCGCACGGTGATCTACGACCCCGAGCTCTCCGCCGGCCTGCCGGTGGGCTTGAGCATCACCAGTGGCATGAACGCCATCGCGCACGCGGCCGAAGGCCTGTACTCGGTGACGACCAATCCGATCATCGAGATCATGGCGGAGCAGGGCATCGCGGCGCTGGGCCGCGCGTTGCCGCGCATCAAGGCGCAGGCAAGCGACATGGAAGCGCGCAGCGACGCGCTCTATGGCGCGTGGCTTTGCGGCACCGTGCTGGCTTCGGTGGACATGGCGTTGCACCACAAGCTGTGCCACACGCTGGGCGGCACCTGGAACCTGCCGCACGCGGAGACGCACACCATCGTGCTGCCGCACGCGCTGGCCTACAACGCGCCGGCCGCGCCGGAAGCGATGCGCAAGATCGCGCGGGCGCTGGAAGGCAAGAGCGCGGCGCGGGCCGTGTTCGATCTCGCCAAGGACAACGGCGCGCCGGTGGCCTTGCGTGACATCGGCATGAAGGAAGCGGACCTGGACCGCGCCTGCGAGATTGCGATGAGCAACCAGTACCCGAATCCGCGGCCGCTGGAGAAGGCCGCGATCCGCCAACTGCTGCAGGATGCGTACGAGGGCCGCCGGCCCGCCTGATGCTGTCATGCCGGGCTTGACCCGGCATCCATTGGCGGTCGTCGCGCGGGCCTCACTCGGCCGATGCGGCGACGGTATGCGTGGCCGGCACGCCAGTCGCCTGTTCCCAGCTCAGGACCTGCGATGGCGCGGCGCTCCAATCGGTGCCGTAAACGCGGTGGCCGTTCTGCCACATGGCCAGTGCGACGCGGGCCGCAGGCACATGCCCTTCGTCGGCCAGCGCGGCAAAGCGGCCGTAGGCGGCGGACCAATGGCCCGCGCGGCACAGGCGCATCGCCTCGCGGAAGCGGGCATCCTGCGCCTGGTGCTGTGCGGCCTCGACGTCGACGGTTGCCGGCGGCTGCGCCCGGCCCGACAGGAGTGCGCTGCAGGCCAGCACGGCGGCGGCGAGGACGAGGGCGATGCGCTGCATGGTCGGACTCCTTTCGCAGGGATGGACACAGCGTAGGGGCGCGTCACGCCCGGCGCAGTGCGTTTTCGCACCTCCGGTGTCACACGACTTTCACCTTCGCTGCCGAAACTCCCGGGCTTTGGAGTGCAAGGAGAAGAAGAGATGCGCCGCCTCGCCGCCGTCCTGCTGCTCGCCGCCGGCGTCGCCGGCTGCGGCGTGCACCCCGAAGCCGAACTCGCGCAGGGCCTGCGCGTGCTGGCCGCGCCGCAGCCCGATGCGCGCGCCGCCTCCGTGCTGCTGCGCCGGGCGGCGCAAGCGGGCTCCGCGCGGGGAGCCTTCCACCTGGCGCTGCTGCTTCGCAATGGGGCCGACGGCGTGACGGTGGACCACGCGCAAGCCTTCGCCTGGATGCAGCGGGCCGCGCAGGGCGGCCTGCCGCGCGCGCAGTTCCTGCTGGGGCAGATGCTGCTGGCCGGCGAGGGCGCCGCGCACGACGCGACGCAGGCCAGGTACTGGTTCGAGCAGGCCGCCGAACACGATTTGCCGGAAGCGAACCTGGAACTCGCGATGGCGGGCCAACGCGGCGACTGGGGCATCACGCCGGAAGAAACTGCGCGCTACATGATGGAAGCGCAGCACGCGCAGAAGCATCGGCCGCCGGAGCCCTGAAGCGTCACGCAGCCGCAACATGCCGCGGGCATGATCCATGAGCCAGAACAACGATCGATTGTCTCCTTCGGTCCCCGGACCGGATTCAGCGCCCCGCCGCAAGTCGGGGCGTTTCTTTTTATTGCACCAGCCCGCGCCGCGCAGCTTCCAGCGTGGCCTCGGCGCGCGAGGACACGTCCAGCTTGCGGTAGATCTGCTTGATGTAAGAGGCCACGGTGTGCCGCGACAGCCCGAGCTGCTGCGCGATCTCGGGCAGCGTGTAGCCCTTGGCCACCCGCTGCAGCACCTCGGTCTCGCGCTCGGTCAGGCGCGCGCCTTCCGGCTCGCCGGCCAGGGGCACCAGCGGGACCGGCGCGCGGGCCTGGCCGAACCAGGACAGCACCCGGCGCGCGATCGGCGGCGACAGCGGCGGCTCGCCATTGGCGATGCGCAGCAGCTGCGCGGCCAGCGCCTCGCGTGGCTGCTCCTTCAGCAGGTAGCCGAAAGCGCCCGCCTGCAGGGCCGGGAACAGGTGCTCGTCGTCGTCGTAGATGGTCACGACCACGGCCAGGCATTGCGGGTCGCGCTGGTGCAGCGCGCGCACGACGGCGATGCCGCTGGCATCGGGCAGGCCCAGGTCGACCAGCGCCAGGTCGAAACGGCGTGTCGCCAGCACCGCCAGCGCTTCATCGACGCGGCCCACCGCGTGCACTTCGATCTCGGGGAACACCGACCGGGCGATGTCCGCCAGCCAGTCGCGGACCTCGGCCAGGTCCTCCACCACCAGCGCTTGCTTCATGCGACCTCCTGCGGGACGGGTTGGATGGGGGCGAGCGGCACGCGCACGAGCAGTTGCGTGCCGCCGCCGGCGACCGCGGCGAAGCGGTGCGTGCCACCCAGGTTGCGGATGCGCCGCTCGATGTTGGGCAGCCCGTGCCCGCGCTGTGGCCGGCCGGCGGCCGGCATGCCGCGGCCGTCGTCCTCCACCTCGATCTGGATTTCTTCGTGCGGGAAGCGGATGCGCACCGCGCAGCGGCTGCCGCCGCTGTGGCGGATGGCGTTGCTCACCGCTTCACGCAGGATGCGCGTCAGCTGCACGTGGGTGCGCGCGGGCAGGATCAGCCCGGGCGGCGGATCGTCGGCCAGCCACTCGGGCCGCAGGCCGCCTTCGGAGAGGCGCGTCACCGTTTCCGCGCGCCAGTCGGCCAGCGCTTCTTCCGCGGGCGTCACGTGGCCCGTCATGCCGCGCACCGACAGCCGCATCTCCTCCAGCGCCTGGCGGCCCAGGCCGGCGATGCGCTCGGGCTCGCCGCCGCGCTGGCTGGCCTGCACGATCGTCAGCAGCTGCGCGCCCAGGTCGTCGTGCAGGTCCGATGCGATGCGGCGGCGCTCTTCCTGCGTGGCCTGCGCCGTGCGCAGTTCGGCGATCTGCTGCCAGTTCCGTTCGATCTCCTGCGTCTTCGCGACGACGCGCTGCTCCAGCTGCAGGTTCAGCGTCTCGGCCTGGCCCAGCGCGCGCACGAACAGCTGGATCAGCCGTGCCGCGATGACCCCGAAGACCAGTGGCATCGCGAAGTGGGCCGGATGGATGCGCGTGAGCGGCAGCACGTGGTACTGCTGCAGCAGCTCCAGCACCAGCATCAGCACCGAGTGCAGCAGCACCGCGCCGACCAGCCAGAACTCGCTGCGATGCGTGCGCCAGGAAAGCACGAAGAAGGCGACCACGCAGGCGAGGAACTCCAGCGCGCCGATCGCGTAGAGCAGCGAGGACACCGGCAGCAGCCGGCCGTGGGCCGAGCCCGCGAGGACCAGTGCGAACACCACGCACTGGAGCACCAGCGCGCGATGCATCCCGCGCACCGGCCGGTCCAGCAAGCGCATGAGGAACAGCATCGCGAACGACACCACCGGGAAGAAGACGAAGCAGACCAGGGCCTCGGTCGCCCAGTGCGAGGCCAGCGCCACGCGCGCGAACAGGCGCGCCGTGAGCGCCGCCCAGCCGACGGTGAACAGCGCGAAGTACAGCATGTAGCGGTCGTGCCGGCGCGCCAGCCACAGGCCGAACAGCGCGAGCCCCAGCCCCAGCACGCACACGCAGATGATCTGGGCGGCGGTGATGTTCCAGAAGTACTGCTGCTCGTAGTCCGGCTGCAGTTCGGCCATGGGCCCGACCTGCACCGCGCCCAGGCCGCTCGCGCGCTGGCGCGAGGACGCCTCGCCATAGGGATGGCCGGCCACGCGGATGCGCAGCTCGTTGCCCTGCGGCCGCAGCAGCGCCAGCGGCAGGGCGAACAGGCTCGGGTAGTAGCAGTTGCGCGCGTAGGGCGCTTCCATGCCGCTGCCGGAGCCCACCAGGTGGCCGTTGACGGACACTTCCAGCGTGCTGCAGGCGCGCGGCACGTACACGGCCAGCAGCTCGCTGCCGCCGGGGGTGTCGAAGGGCAGCCGGTATTCGACGATGCCCTCGAATTCCGGGAAGCCGTCGGCCCATTCGTGCGGCAGCTGCACGGGCCGGCTGGCGCCACCGGCCGGCGTGGCTACCGCCTCGCGCAACGTCAGCACCTCCGCGCGTGCGGGCAGCGCCCAGGCCAGCGCCAGCCAGCAGGCGAAGGCGAGCAGCAGGCGCAGCAGCGGAAGGGGCGGAGTCGACACGAACGGACTTTACCCGGCCGGTTGCCCGGCGCCGACCCGCCGGCACCCCCTGTTCGGGGGGAACCCGGCCCGTAAGGTGAAACCCCAGACCCCCCCTAGACGAGGGGGTGACAAGTAGGCCGCTTCCCTAGACTGGTCGCCGGACTGCAGGACCTGCAGCCGTGGACGTCGTCGAAGGGATACAGACATGTTGGGAAAGAGGGTTGCGGGGCTGCTGCTCGCCGCAAGCGCGAGCCTGGCGCTCGCGAACGATGTACCCGCCACGCTGGCCGGCGTGACGGTGGTCAGCGCCGAACAGGCGCGCAAGATGGCCGAAACTGGCGTGCCGGTGATCGACACCCGCGTCGGCAACGAGTACGCCGATGCGCACATCCAGGGCGCGAAGAACGTGCCGTACAAGGAGAAGAGCGCCAAGGACACCGGCTTCGACGCGAAGCAGGACCACTTCGACCTGGCGAAGCTGCCCGCGGACCACAACGCGCCGCTGATCTTCTACTGCAATGGCCCCGAGTGCTGGAAGAGCTACAAGGCGGCCAAGGTGGCTTCCGACGCCGGCTGGCGCAAGGTGCAGTGGCTGCGTGGCGGCTTCCCGGAGTGGAAGTCCAAGGGCTTCGCGGTCGAATGAACAAGCGCAGAGGCTTGAGCATCCGGCAGAAGCTGGTCCTGCTCGGATTCGTGTGCCTGGTCGGCGCCTCCGCGCTGGCCGCCCTGGCCATCCTGTTCTCGAACCGCGTGGCCGAGAGCGCGCGCGTGATCGACGAGGAGCGCTTCGCCCCGCTGTCGCGGCTGCAGGAGCTGGGCTCGCAGCTGAAGGAGGTGCGCTTCCGCCTGGCCGGCGTGCTGCTCGATCAGATGCCCGTGCCGGGCTCGCGCAACCAGCTGCACGAGACCGTGCAGGCGGCGCCCATCCTGTGGTGGCAGTTCCGCAATGCGGCCGGCCACCTGGAAGGCCGCAGCGCCGAACTGGCCCGGGCCATCGAATCGGAGATGCCGCAGTTCCAGCGCTTCGCGCAGGCGCTGGACCGGGCCTACGCCGCCGAGGACAAGGAGGCGCTGCAGGCGCTGCTGGAAGACGAGTGGCCGATCGTGCAGCAGAAGATCGTCAAGCCGCTCGATGCGATGGTGCCGAGCCTGAGCGCCGAAGTGGCGAAGGAGACCGCGTCGCTGGAAGCCTATGCGCGGCGCTTCCGCGGCACCATGGCGGCCGTCGCGGCGGCGGTGCTGGGCGTGACCCTGGTGCTGGCGCTGCTGGTCATCCGCTCGCTGATGGCGGGCGTGGGCGCGGCGATTGCCGTGGCCGAAGCGCTGGCGCGCGGCGACCTGTCGCAGCCGGCGGGCGGGCGCGGCTCGGACGAACTGGGCCAGTTGCTGCGTGCGCTGGACGGCACGGTGGAGCGGCTGCGCGGAACCATCGCGGGCGTGCGCGGCGGCACCCGTGCCATCGCCGGCGCCTCGCGCGAGATCGCCGTCGGCAATGCGGACCTGTCGCGGCGCACCGAGGAGCAGGCCACCTCGCTGGAGGAGACCGCCTCCGCCCTGGAGGAGCTGACCGGCACCGTGCAGCGCAACGCCGAGAACGCCCGGGCGGCAAGCGCGCTCGCCAACGGCGCAGCGAAGGTCGCGGGGCAGGGCGGTGACGTGATCGAGCAGGTGGTGAAGACCATGGGCGCGATCGACGCCAGCTCGCACCGCATCGCGGACATCACCGGCGTGATCGACGGCATCGCCTTCCAGACCAACATCCTCGCGCTGAACGCCGCGGTGGAAGCCGCGCGCGCCGGCGACCAGGGCCGCGGCTTCGCGGTGGTGGCGGGCGAGGTGCGCACCTTGGCGCAACGCTGCGCCACCGCGGCCAGGGAGATCCGGCAGCTGGTCGCCGCTTCGGCCGGCGAGGTGCAGGAAGGTTCGCGCCTGGTGGCTGCCGCCGGCCGCACGATGGCGGACATCGTGCAGTCGGTGCAGCGGGTCGACGGCTTCATCGCTGACATCGCCGCGGCCTCGCGCCAGCAGGCCCAAGGCCTCGAGGAGGTCAACCAGGCGATGGGCCAGATGGACCGCGTGACGCAGCAGAACGCGGCGCTGGTGGAGCAGGCTTCGGCCGCCGCGGAGTCGCTGCGCGAGCAGGCGCAGGGCTTGGTGAAGGCGGTGGCGGTGTTCCGGGTGGAGGAGCGGCCCGTCGCTTCGGAGAGCCAGCCGGAGCTGCCCGCCCTGGCCTGGATGCCCGCGTGATTCACGCCGCCGTGCCGGCGGCACGGCGGATGATCTCCGCGAAGTGCTTCAACACCGGGGAGCGCGTCGCGCCCTTGTGCCACAGCATGCCCGGCGTGCGGATCGGCGTCGGGTCTTCCAGCGGAATCACGCGCAGGTCGGCGGATTGCGAGACGGCGGTCTCGGCGATGACGCCGGCCAGGTCGGTCTGGCGCACCAGCTCGATCATCGGCGCCACCGAATTGAGCTGCGCCACGACCATCGGCGAAGCGCCGGCCTGGTCGAAGCATTCGTCCAGCAGCTTGCGGGTGAGGAACTGCCGCCCCAGCAGCACCATGCGCACCTGGTGCAGCTCCGCCATGCGCACGCGACGGCGCCGCGCCAGCGGATGGCGGATGCCCACCACCAGCCGCAGCTCCTCGTTGTACAGCGGCTCGAACCAGAGCTCGCTGCCTTCCGGCGGCCGGTAGGACACGGCCAGGTCCAGGTGGCCGGAGCCGAGCCGCTTGATGATGGTGCTGGCCGCCAGCTCCTCCACCGTCACCTGGATGCTGGGGTAGTGATTGAGCAGGGTCGCCACGCAGCCCGGCACCATGCGCGTGTTGAAGCTGGAGGTGGTGCCCAGGCGGATGCTGGCCGTGATGGTGTCCGCCGGCGCGCGCAGCGCCTGCAGCCCCAGGTCGATCTTCTCCAGCGCGGGCGTCATGTGGCTGCGCAGGATCTCGCCCGCTTCCGTCATGCGCACGTGCTTGCCGCTGCGGTCGAAGAGCGCGGTGCCCAGCTCCTCCTCCAGCTGCTTGATCTGGTGCGACAGCGTCGACTGCGTGACGTGCAGCCGCTCCGCGGCGCGCGTGAAATTGAGCGTCTCGGCGACGGCGTCGAAGTAGCGGAGGTGGCGCAGTTCCATGTGCGGGTTCGCCCGGATTGCGATCGATGGCATCGATCATAACCGTCGAAATTCATCACTTTCCGGCCCGTCCGCAGGCTCCTAGACTCCCGCCGGAACGTCAAGGAGACAAGCCATGGCTCAACTCGAGGTCAGCGATTTCGCGCAGGCGGTGATCGACCGCATGGGCGAGTGCAGAGACGAACGCTTCAAGCAGGTGATGACCGCGCTCGTGAAGCACGCCCACGCCTTCATGCGCGAGGTGGACCTGACGCCGGAGGAGTGGATGGCCGGCATCCAGTTCCTGACCGCCACCGGCCAGAAGTGCGACGAGCGGCGGCAGGAGTTCATCCTGCTGTCGGACACCTTGGGCATCTCGATGCTGACCGTGGCGCTGGCGCAGGCACGCGGCGCCAAGGGGCTGGATGCGCACCCCGGCGAGATGCCGACCGAAGCCACGGTGCAAGGCCCCTTCTTCTGGCCCGGCGCGCCGAAGTTGGACCTGGGCGCCGACATCGGCGAGGGCTACGGCGAGCCGACGCTGTACCACGGGCGCGTGACCGACACCTCCGGCCAGCCGCTGGCGGGCTGCGAACTCGATGTATGGTCCGGCGACGAGGGCGGCCTGTACGACATGCAGAAGGGCGACAGCATGAGCCTGCGCGCCCAGTTCCAGACCGACCAGGACGGCAACTACCGCTTCTGGTCGATCAAGCCCACCTTCTACCCGGTGCCGGGCGACGGGCCCGTCGGCGCGATGCTGGACAAGATGGGCCGGCACCTGAACCGGCCGGGCCACATGCACATGATGCTGAACGCGCCGGGGCACGAGAAGCTGGTCACGCACATCTTCGTCAAGGACAGCCCCTACCTCGATTCGGATGCGGTGTTCGGGGTGCGGAACAGCCTGGTGGTGGACTTCCCCAAGCACGGACCGGGCAAGGCGCCGGACGGGCGGGCCATGAGCAAGCCCTACTACACGGCGAAGTACGACTTCCGCCTGGTTCCGTCCGCGGGTTGAGGAGGCGCCCTTGAAAATCGGCAAGGCCACCGCGCCGCGTTCGGCGATCTGCACGTCCAACGAAGACCGCATCGTCGTGCGCGGGCACGACCTGGCGCGCGACCTGATCGGGCAGGTCGGCTTCGGCGACTATTTCTTCCTGCTGCTCACCGGCCGCAAGCCGGATGCCGCGGCCAGCGCGGTGCTCAACTCCACCCTGGTGGCGATCGCGGAGCACGGCCTGGTGCCCAGCGTGCAGGCCGCACGCATGACGATGGCGGCGGCGCCCGACGCCATGCAGGGCGCAGTGGCGGCAGGCCTGCTGGGCTCGGGCTCGGTGATCCTGGGCGCGTCCGAGACCGCGGGCCGCATGTTCGTCGAAATCGACCAGGCCGCGGCCGGTGGTGACTTGCATGCCGCGGCCCGCGCGGTCGTGAGTGCGCGGCGCGAGAAAAAGCTGCCCATCCCGGGCTACGGCCACCCCGAGCACAAACGGCGCGACCCGCGCGTAGACGCGCTGTTCAACGTGTCGGCGCGCGCCGGCGGCGGCCAGCGCTTCATCGAGATCGCGAAGGCGGTGGAAGACGTGATTCCCGAGGTGGTCGGCAAGGACCTCAAGCTCAACGTGTCGGCGGCCATCCCCGCCGTGCTGCTGGGCGTGGGCTTCCCGGTGAACGCGCTGAAGGGCGTGCCCATGCTGGCGCGCACCGCCAGCCTCATCGCCCACCTCAACGAGGAACTGGACGACCCGATCGGCTTCGCGCTGTCCTACCAGGCCACGCGCGAATACCTCTACACGGGCAAGATGCCGGAGGGCGGGCGGTGATCAAGGTCCTGGACGGCGTGCGCGTGCTGGAGCACGGCACCTTCATCACCGGGCCCGCGGCTTCGATGCTGCTGGCCGACCTGGGCGCCGACGTCGTGAAGGTGGAACTGCCCGGCACCGGCGACCCCTTCCGCGCCTTCAAGGGCGGGCTCTATTCGCCGCACTACCAGACGGTCAACCGCAACAAGCGCAGCGTCACCTTCAACACCAAGCAGGCGGCCGACCGCGAGCAGTTCGATGCGCTGGTGAAGGACGCCGACGTCTACATCCAGAACTTCCGCCCGGGCTTCGCCGAGCAGATCGGCGCCGGCTACGAGCGCCTGAAGGAGCTGAACCCGCGCCTCATCTACTGCGCCATCAGCGGCTTCGGCGCCACCGGCCCGGCGGCGCACCGGCCCACCTACGACAGCGTGGCGCAGGCGGCCAGCGGCTACCTGCGGCTGCTGGTGAACCCGGCCAATCCGCGCGTGGTGGGCCCGGCCATCGCCGACTTCGTCACCGGCTTCTACGCGGCCTACGGCATCCTGGGCGCGCTGTACGAACGCGAGCACAGCGGCGTCGCGCGCAAGGTCGAACTGTCGATGTTCGAGGCGATGACGCACTTCAACCTCGACGCCTTCCAGCACCTGTTCTCGGCCGACGAGGTGATGGGCCCCTTCAGCCGGCCCAGCGTCTCGCAGTCCTATGTGCTGGAGTGCGCGGACGGCAGCTGGATCGCCTTGCACATGTCGTCGCCGGAGAAGTTCTGGCAAGGCCTGGCCAACGCCATGGAGAAGCCGGACATCTTCCTGGACGAGCGCTTCGCCAGCCGGCAGGCCCGCATCGCCAACCAGGAGGCGCTGATCGCCGTGATGCGGCCGATCTTCAAGCGCCATGACCGCGCCGAATGGTGTCGCCGGCTGGACAGCAACGACGTGCCGCATTCCCCGATGTACACGACGGCCGAAGTGCCCGAGGATGCGCAGGCCAGGCACCTGCAACTGTTCGTGGAGACCGAGCATCCGGTGGTGGGCCACTGGCGCACCGTGCGCTCGCCGGTCAGCTTCGACGGCGAGCGCCCGCTGGAAGTGAGCGCCCCGCCGCTGCTGGGGGAACACAACGAGGAGCTGCACGCCGGCTGGAAGCCGCGCGCCGCGGCACCCGCGAAGGAGACGAGGAAGTGATGTTGCGCCGTGCCGTCCTGGCCCTGCTGGCCGCCCTGCCGCTCGCCGCCGCGGCGCAGGACTTTCCCAGCCGTCCGCTGAAGTTGGTCGTGCCCTTCGGGCCCGGCACCACCACCGACATCGTTGCGCGCGTGTTCGCCGAGGCGCTGGTGAAGCCGCTGGGCCAGCCGGTGGTGGTGGAGAACAAGGCGGGCGCGGGCGGCAACATCGGCGCCGACCTCGTCGCCAAGGCGCAACCGGACGGCTACACGATCGTCATGGGGACGGTGGGCACGCACGCGATCAACCCGGGCCTGTACCGCAAGATGCCCTACGACGCGCTGAAGGACTTCGCGCCGATCGGCTTCGCCGGCTACACGCCGACCCTGCTGGTGGTGAGCACCGCTTCTCCCGTGAAGTCGCTGAAGGACTTGCAGGCCGCGGCCGCCAAGCCGGGCGGCGTCAACTTCGCCAGTGCCGGCAACGGCACCTCGGGCCACCTGGCCGGCGAGCTGCTGAAGGCGCGCCTGGGCGGCGAGATGGTGCACGTGCCTTACAAGGAAGGCGGGCTGGCCATGACGGACGTGATGGGCGGCCAGGTGCAGTTCATGTTCTATCACCCGGCGGCGGTGATGCCGCAGGTGAAGGCGGGCAAGCTGCGCCCGCTGGGCGTGTCCAGCGCCAAGCGCAGCAGCGCCGCGCCCGACGTGCCGACGATCAGCGAGCAGGGCTACGGCGACTTCGACCTGGTCGCCTGGTTCATGCTCTACGCGCCGGCCGGCACGCCCGCGCCCGTGCTGGCGAAGCTGCGCGACGCCGTCGTGCAGGCCGTGAACAACCCCGAAGTGAAGGCGAAGCTGGAGGCCCAGGGCCTGGAAGTGCCGGTGCTCAAGCCGGACGAGATGGCCGCCTTCAGCCGCGTCGAGATCGCCAAGTGGTCCGAGCTGGTCAAGCGCTCGGGCGCGCACGTCGACTGATTCCACGACAAGAGATTCACAAGAGGAGACAAAGCATGAGCCTGACCCGCCGCCGGATTCTCTCTGCCACGAGCGCCGCTGCCGGCGCGCTGTTCGGCCTGCCTGCGCTTGCGCAGCAGGCGGCCGGCGCGCCGATCCGCATCGGCAGCACCCTGGCGCTCACCGGGCCGCTTTCGGCCACCGCCCTCACGCACAAGCTGGTGGGCGAGATCTACGTGGAGCAGTTGAACAAGCGCGGCGGCCTGCTGGGCCGGCCCGTGCAGTGGATCGTGAAGGACGACCAGTCCAAGCCGGAGCTGGCCCGCACCTTGTACGAACAGCTGATCACCTCCGACAAGGTGGACCTGCTGATGGGGCCGTACGCCACCGGCGCCATCCTGTCCGCCATGGGCGTGGCCCAGCGCTACAACAAGGTGCTGGTGCACCACACCTTCGGCATCCCGTCGATGGCCAAGTACGACATGCAGTTCCCGGCCTGGTCCTTGGGCCCGGACCCGCAGAAGACGGTGTCCAACTCGCTGTTCGACCTGATGGAGACGGCCAAGAAGCCGCCCAAGACCATCGCCATCGTCACCAGCAAATTCCCCTCGGTGCACTTCATGTCGCTGGGCGGCCGCGAGGTGGCCAAGCAGCGCGGACTGAAGGAGGTGCTGTTCCTCGAGTGGGAGTTCGGCAACCGCGACTTCGGCCCGATCGCCGCGCGGGTGAAGGACGCCAACCCCGACATGGTGTGGATCGGCGACATCGGCCTGGAAGGCAACCAGCTGCTGGAAGCCATGAAGAAGATCGACTACACGCCGCCGATCCACTTCCACCTGTATCCCGCGCCCGGCCCGATGACGCACTCGCCGGAAGGCGCCAACGCGCTGTCGGTGACCATCTTCGAGGAGCAGCCGCCCTTCACCAACAGCGGCACCGCCGCCGAATTCGTGAAGACCTTCAACGAGCGCGCCACGGCAGCCGGCCTGCCCGACACGCACGTGGAAGTGCAGGCAGCGGCTTCGTACAGCGCCTGGCAGATCCTGGAAGCGGGCGTGCGCGGCGCCAACAGCCTGGACGACAAGAAGATCGGCGAGTGGCTGCGCAAGAACAAGGTGGACACGATCCAGGGGCGCCTGCGCTTCGACGGCCCCGGCAACTACGGCGACGACCTGATGAAGATCAAGCAGGTGCAGGGCGGCACCTGGAAGGTGATCTGGCCGACGTCCTTCGCATCCCCCGGCGCCAGCCTGCAGGTGCGATGACGCTGCCCAGCCTGAACCTGCTGGCGCAGTCCATCCTCTCGGGCATCTTCATCGGCGCGCTGTACGGCCTGATCGGCCTGGGGCTGGGCCTCACCTGGGGCTTGCTGCGCCAGATCAACCTGGCGCACTTCGGGCTGGTGTTCCTGGGCGGCTACCTCAGCTACCAGATGACCGCCAGCTGGAAGCTGGACCCGCTGCTGGCGCTCGTCCTGGTGCCGCCGCTGTTCTTCGCCATCGGCGTGGGCATGCAGTGGGTGCTGTCCAAGTTCGCGATCACGCCCTTCAACTCGCTGCTGGTGAGCTTCGGCATCACGGTGGTGATCGAGAGCGGCATCCAGGGCATCTGGACGGCGGACTACCGCAAGCTGGAGTCGCCCTACAACGCGATGAAGTTCACCGTCGGCAAGCTGTACCTGCCGGTGCCCGAACTCGTGACCCTGGCGCTGGCGCTTGCCGCCTGCTTCGGCGTGTGGGCAGCGATGCGCTACACCGACCTGGGCAAGGCGATGCGGGCGATGGCCGAGGACGGCAAGATCGCGGCGGCCTTCGGCGTCAACGCGCAGACCCTGGCGCTGGTGCTGGCCGGCGGCTGCGCCGCGCTGGCCGGCGTGGCGGGCGTCTGCCTGGCGCTGACCTTCTCGCTGACGCCTTCGCAGATCTATGCCTGGGTGGGCGTGGTGTTCGCCGCCGTCATGCTGGGCGGCCTGGGCAGCGCGCTCGGGCCGCTGGCCGCCGGCGTCATCATCGGCGTCAGCGAAGCGATCACCATGGCGGTGGCTTCGCCTTCGTGGGCGCCCATCGTCTCCTTTTCGCTGCTGATCGCGATGCTGTTGCTGCGACCCGCGAAGGCCGGCACATGAAACGGACCCTCACTCTTGTTCTTGCGGCCGGTGCTGGCCTGGCCTGCATTCCCTGGCTGGGGCTGCCGGCCTTCTACGAGTCCTTCCTGTACCTGGTGTTCCACTGGATGATCCTGGCGCTGTCCTGGAACATCCTCTCGGGCTACTCGGGCTACTTCTCCTTCGGACATGGCGCCTTCTTCGGCATCGGCATGTACACGACGGCGGTGCTGGGGGCCAAGTTCGACTGGCCCTTCCTCGCGACCTTGCCTTTCGCGGCGCTGGTGCCCGCGCTGTTCGGGCTGGGGCTGGGCTTCGTCGTGTTCCGCGTGAAGTCCGTGCGCGGCGAACTGTTCGCGCTGCTGACGCTGGCGGTCACCTTCGTGGTCGCCACCATCATCGTCAACACGCCCATCGACGGCGGCCCGGGCATCTACCTGAACACGGTGCAGGTGCCGAAGATCGCGCCTTCGCCAGCCTCGGCGCTGTACCTGATGGTGCTGATCGCCGCGATCGTGACCCTGTTGGTGGCGTGGAAGGTGCAGAACTCGAAGCTGGGCATCGGCCTGTTCGCGATCCACGACGACGAGGACGTGGCGGAGGTGATGGGCGTGCCCACCTTCCGCTACAAGCTGCTCGCCTTCGCGCTGTCCTGCGGGCTGGCGGGCGTGGCCGGCGGCATCCATGCGCTGTTCGTGCAGTACGTGACCACGGCCGAGACCTTCAACATCACGGTGCCGCTGACGGTAGTGCTCATGAGCGTGCTGGGCGGCACGCGCTGGTGGGGCGGGCCGGCCATCGGCGCGGCTGCGATCACCGGGCTTTTGTATGCCTTCACGGCGGGCGACCACGCGGTGGCGGGGCGGGCGGCGGTGGGCGGGATCCTGGTGGTGGTGATCCTGTTCATGCCGGAAGGCGTGCTGGGCACCTTGCTGAAGAAGCGGCGCAAGCCGGTGGCGAAGGAGGTGTTGCCGGGGCCCACGCCGGCGCCGCCGCCGCGCGCGCCGGCCGTCGTCACGTCCAGGCCGCTGCTCGAAGTCCGCGGCCTGTCCAAGGCCTTCAAGGGCGTGCAGGCGCTGGACAAGGTGAACCTGCAGGTGCGCCAGGGCGAGATCCTCGGCCTGCTCGGGCCCAACGGCTCCGGCAAGTCGACCTTCATCAACGTGGTGAGCGGGCATTACCCGCTGAGCGCGGGCGAGCTCGTGTTCGACGGCCAGGTGCTGACCGGCGCGCCGGCGCACCGCATGGCGCAGGCCGGCATCGCCCGCACCTACCAGATCCCGCGGCCCTTCAAGCATATGACTGTGCTGGAGAACGTGTCCATGGTGGCGATGTTCGGCTGCGCTTCGCTCGATGCGCAAGCCGCGACCCGCGAAGCCTGGAAGTGGCTGGAGTTCACCGGCCTGCAGGACCGCGCGAACGCGCTGCCCGACGACCTCAACCTGCACCAGCGCAAGTTCCTGGAACTGGCGCGCGCGCTGGCGGCCAGGCCGCGGCTGGTGCTGCTGGACGAGGTGTTGTCGGGGCTGACGCCGGGCGAGATCAACGAGGCGATCGAGCTGATCCGGCGCATCCGCGACCAGGGCGCGACCATCGTGTTCGTCGAGCACGTGATGCGCGCGGTGATGGCGCTGACCGATCGCATCGTGGTGCTGAACCACGGCAAGCTGATCGCGCAGGGCCAGGCCACGGAAGTGATGCAGGACAGCGAGGTGGTGAGTGCGTATCTCGGACGGCCGGCCCATGCTTGAAGTCGCGGACCTGAAGGCGAACTACGGCGCGGCGCCGGCGCTGTGGGGCGTGTCGTTGAACGTCGAGCGAGGCGAACTCGTGTGCGTGGTCGGGCCCAACGGCGCCGGCAAGAGCACGCTGATCAACGTCATCGCCGGCCTGCACCGCGCGCGCGAAGGCAAGCTGCGCTTCGAGGGCGCGGACATCACGAGGCTGGCTGCGCACCGCTTCTGCGGCCGCGGCATCGCCATCGTGCCCGAGGGGCGGCGGCTCTTCACCGGCATGACGGTGCAGGAGAACCTGGCCCTGGGCAGCTTCCTGCCGGATGCCAAGGCGCAGCGCGCACAGACGCTGGACCGCGTGCTGGCGCTGTTTCCGGCGCTGAAGGCCAAGCTGCCCATGCCGGCCGGCTCGTTGTCGGGCGGCCAGCAGCAGATGGTGGCGATCGGCCGCGCGCTCATGAGCCGGCCACAATTGCTGTTGCTCGACGAGCCTTCGCTGGGCCTGGCGCCGGCGGTGGTGCTGGACATGTTCCAGGCCATCCGCGGCATCAACGCGCAGGGCACTTCGGTGCTACTGGTGGAGCAGAACGTGGCGATGGCGATGGAGATCGCCCGCCGGGCCTACGTGATGGAAGAAGGCCGCATCGTCGCCGAAGGCGCGGCGCGGGAGCTGATGGACCGGCCCGAGATCCAGAAGGCCTATCTCGGCCTCTGAACTCAGAACACCTTGGCGGCGAGGAAGGTGATGCCGCTGAACACGGACCATCCGCCGGAGGCCGTGTTCAGGCCCTTGCTGACGCCGGCGTCGATGACGATGGCGGGCGAAACGGCGTAGGCGGCCGCCACCAGCGCCTGCGTGGTGCGGTCCGCGCCGCCGCGCCAGGTGCCGGACAACTCGGCCTGCGCGGACCAATGCTCGTCGAGGTTGCGCGAGAAGGCGCTGGCCCAGCCCTTCTGCCAGGCGCTTTCGCCGGCCGGCGTGCCCCCGAGGTGCGTCGCCGTGAGGTTGACGTCCACGTGCCACTTCGGCGCGAAGTCGCTGCTGAAGATGCCGTTCAAGCCGGCGTCCGTGTGCTCGCTGCCGATGCCGGCGCGGGCGGTGGGCAGCTTGACGCCAGCCTCCAGGCCGAAGGCGTTCGCATCGTTCACCGCGAAGCGCCGCTTCAGCACGATGGAGGTGTCGCCGATGCCGCGCTCGCTGGTGCCGGCCGCATCCTGCTGGTGGACGAAGGCGTCGCCGCCGACGCGGATGCCCCAGTCGGGCGTGAAGGCCAGCTTGAGCGTGTAGGGCACGGTGTCGCGCCGCCGCGGGTCTTCGGCGTTGCTGCGCTGCACGCCGGCTTCGACCTCCAGCCAGCCGGGCGCCGAGAGGGCAGCTGGCGTCGACACGCTGGGACGGTAGGGCGTGACCGAAGGCACCTCGTCGGCTTGTGCTCCGATGCAGGCAAGCAGCGCTGGGATGAAGAGGAGGGCGCGTTTCATCGGCGCATGATAGCGGCGGCGATCCGCAGCGCGCGTTCCGCCTCCGCGGCAGTCGCGCCCCGCCAGGCCACGACCTGGTCGGGTCGGACCAGCGCCAGCGGCGCTTCATAGAGCTCGCGCAAGGCATGGTCCGCGTGCCGCACCACGCGCAGGTCGAGATGCAGGCGCGCAGCGGCCTCCTCGAACGCGGAGGTATCGGGGGCTTCCCGGCCCAGCACGAGGAGTGTCCACCCCGGCCCGAAACCGTCGAACAGCGAAGAACCATCGGCCAGCCACGCATGCGGCGGCCTCCCGCCCGGGCACGCCGTCGGCACATAGGCGTTGGGCTCGTCCGGCGGTGGCCGGCTGCCGTCGCCGACGATCCAGGGCGAGCCGTCATAGCGCCCGCCGAAGGTGACGCCAGGAATGTTGAACTCCAGCCGCACATGCGCGTTGAGGTGCCGTGCAGCTTCGGCGCGCGCGGCGTCGCCGGCGGGGCCGGACTCCTCCAGCACCGGCAGCGCGGCGAACAGCCCCACGGAGTCGGCGAAGCGCCGCGCATACGCGGTGTTGCGCTCGGCCAGTGGCTTGCGTTCCACCTCGTAGCTGTCCAACAGCGCAGGCGAGCTGGTGCCGCGCAGCACGCTCGCCAGTTTCCAGGCGAGGTTCACTGCGTCCTCGACGGCGGTGTTGTAGCCCAGCCCGCCGGTGGGCGTGAACAGGTGCGCCGCATCGCCGGCGATGAAGACGCGGCCACGCTGGAACGATTCCGCCACCAGCGAGTGCCCGGCGGTCCAGGTGCCGAAGGACAGGATCTCGATCGGGATCTCCCGGCCCAGCGCTTCGGCGAACACGCGGCGCGCGTCCGCTGCGGTCCAGGCGTCGGCGTCCTCGCCCGGATGCACCGCGGCATGGAAGGCGAACTCGCTGCGGCCGTCCACCGAAGCCATGAAGGCGCGCCGCTGCGCGTTGACGCTCACGTACATCCAGGCACGCGCGTGCGGGAAGGCGTCGTAGAAGGCCGGCGCGCGCATGTACAGCGCGAACATCTGCCCGCCCATGAAGTCGCGCCGCACGCCGCTGTGCCCGCCCCAGCGGATGCCCAGCGCATTGCGCACGAGGCTGCGCGCGCCGTCGGCGCCCACGAGGTAGCGGGCGCGCACCTGCAGCGGCTCGCCCCCGGCCACGGGCTGCACGACCGCGCCCACGCCGTCGCCGTCATCGGTGAAGGACTGCAGCTGCCAGCCATAGCGGATGTCGTTGCCGGGCAGTGCGTCCGCCTGCCGGCGCAACACCGCCTCCACGAACTTCTGCGAGACGCGATGCGGCAGTTCGGCCGCGCTCCAGGAGCCGGCCATCTTCTTCACGTTGCGCACCGCTTCGGCGGCCGTGGGCAAGGTCAGCCGCGCCAGTTCCCAGCCCGTGTAGCGGGTGAAATAGGCGATGTCGGTCGGGTGGTCCGCGGGCAGGCCTTGCGCCCGCATCTCCTGCGCGAAGCCGAGGCGGCGGAAATGTTCCATCGTCCGCGCCTGCGTCGCGTTGGCCTGCGGGTTGAAGGCGGTCGAGGGCTTGGCATCGGCGACCAGCGTGCGGATGCCGCGCCGGCCCAGCTCGTTGGCCAGCATCAGGCCGCAGGGCCCGCCGCCTGCCACCAACACTTCCGTATCCAGGGTCTCCATGCTTTCAGCGTAGCAGCGCGGTCTTCCGCGCCGCGGAAAAGTCATTTGCCGCGCAGGCCTTCCCGGCGGCTGGCGGCAAGCCTACAGTTCGGGCCGAATCGACAGAGGTATGCCATGAAAGACGACATGCAAGACAAGCTCCTGATCCGCGAACTGGTGGAGCGCTGGGCCGTGTGGCGCGACGCCGGCGACTGGGACCGCTTCGCCACCGTGTGGCACCCCGAAGGCGTGATGATGGCCACCTGGTTCCAGGGCTCCTTTCGCGACTTCATCCGCGTCACCCAGGAGGGCTGGGACAAGGGCGTGAGCATCCTGCACTTCCTCGGCGGCTCGGCCATCGAGGTGGCGGGCGACCGCGCCATCGCCCAGACCAAGATGACGATCTCCCAGCGCGGCATGGTCGAAGGCCAGGCGGGTCCGGTGCTGTGCGACGTGCTCTGCACCGGCCGCTTCTACGACTTCATCGTCAAGCACGAAGGCGTGTGGAAGGTGCTGCACCGCCAGCCGATCTACGAGAAGGACCGCATCGATCCGCTGGACCCGACGGCGCAGCTGACGCTGGACGCGCAACTGCTCGCCTCGATGCCGGAAGGCTACCGCCACCTCGCCTACATCCAGACGCGCATCGGCTACAAGGTGAAGATGGACATGCCGATGCTGAAGGGCCCGGTGGTCCAGGAGCTGTACAAGCGGGGCGAACGCTGGCTGGCCGGCGGCGCGCTGGAGCGCTGAGGTGACGATGCGCCGCCGCCTGCTCACCGCTTTTGCACTGGCCTGTGCGTTGCCGCTGGCAGCGCAGGCCCAGGTCTATCCGAACAAGCCGGTGCGCGTCGTCGTGCCGCAGCCGCCCGGCGGCGGCTTCGACACCGTGGGCCGCTTGATGGCCGACCGCCTGGGCCGGCAAACGGGCCAGCCCTTCGTGGTGGACAACCGCACCGGCTCGGGCACGCTGGTCGGCACCGATTTCGCGGCCAAGGCGCCGGCCGACGGCTACACGCTGCTGGTGGGTTCGGTGTCCAACCTCGCGTTGAACCCGGGCCTGTACGCCAACCTGCCTTACGACAGCATGCGGGACTTCGAGCCCGTGGGCCTGCTGGTGAGCTACAGCTACACGCTGGTCGCGCGCAAGGACCTGCCGCAGCAGAACCTGCGCGATGTGCTGGCCTACGCGAAGGCGAACCCGGGCAAGCTCACCTACGCCTCGGCCGGCGTCGGCTCCGGCCAGCACGTGCTGGCCGCGGCGCTGTGGCACATGGCGGGCGTGGACGTCGCGCACATCCCCTACCGCGGCGCGCAGCCGGCCTACCAGGACCTGCTGGGTGGCCGCGTCGACCTGTTCTTCGACCTCTCGCCCACGGCGCGCGTGCAGGTGGATGCCGGCAAGGCGAAGGCGCTGGCCGTCTCGGGCGCGGCGCGCAATCCCATGCATCCGGAGGTGCCCACCGTGCAGGAGAGCGGCGCCGACCTGCAGCTGGAATCCTGGTTCGGCCTGTTCGCGCCGGCGAAGACGCCGCCGGAGGTGCTGCAGCGCCTGCGCGCCGAATTCGCGAAAATGGCGGCCCTGCCCGAAGTGCAGGAGGCGCTCGTGAAGGGCGGCGGCAAGCCGCTGGCCCTGGTGGGCGACGATGCCCGCACGGTGGTGCGGCGCGACGTCGACACCTGGCCGCGCATCGTGAAGACGCTGGCCATCCGGGCGGAATGACATCCACAACGAAGCAAACTCAAGAATGAAAGTCCTCGGCATCTGCGGCAGCCTGCGCAAGGCTTCCTACAACGCAATGGCGCTGCGCGCCGCGCAGAAACTGGCGCCCGCCGGCATGGAAATCACCATCGCCGACATCAGCGCCATCCCCTTCTTCAACGACGACGTGCGCGCCGCCGGCGAGCCGGCCAGCGTGGCAGCGCTCAAGGCGCAGGTGCGCGAAGCCGACGCCCTGCTGATCGCCACGCCCGAGTACAACTTCTCGGTGCCGGGCGTGCTGAAGAACGTGCTGGACTGGATGTCGCGCCCGCCCGAGCCGCCCTTCGAAGGCAAGCCGGTCGCGATCATGGGCGCCAGCGGCGGCCCGCTGGGCACCGCGCGTGCGCAGTACGACCTGCGCAAGATCTTCGTCTACATGAACACCTTCACGGTCAACAAGCCGGAGGTCTTCATCGGCAGCGCCCAGACCAAGTTCAACGCCGAGGGCGAACCGACCGACGAGGCCACGAAGAAGTTCATCGGCGACCTGCTGGTGTCGCTGCAGGCGCTGGCGAAGCGGCTGGGCTAAAGCCAGCGCAGCGGCAGCCCGCCTGCCGTGTTTTTCACCTGGGCCGGGATGAGCCGCAGCATGCGTTGCGCGCCGGCCTGCAGCACCTCGCCGCGCGCCTGCACGTGCACCTGTTCGCCAGTCTCGAAGTCGACGAACAGCAGCGCGCAGCGGGGTTCCAGCTGCAGGTTGCCCAGGGTGTTGAAGAAGGAGTTGCCGGTGTAGTCCGGCACCAGCAGGCTGCCGTCCTGCACCTGCACGAACCCCGCTGGCCCGCCGCGGTGCGAGACGTCGACGCCTTCGCTGGCATCCTGGCCGTGCGCCGCGGCAGGGTGGGCCGTCGCGATGAAGAAGGTGTCGGCGCTTTCCACCAGCGCGCGGGCCGCTCCATCGAATTCCGTCATCAGGATGCTGTGGGCAGCCGTGGCTGCGGGTGCGTGCACGGCTTCGCGCTGGTGGATGTACTTCGGGCAGTTGCCGAAGCTCTGGTCCACGTGCACCGTGAATCCCTCGGCGTCGCTGGTTTCGATGCGTCCGTTCATGCGGTTGCGCCGGCCGGTGTGCGCCTGTAGGCCCAGCAGGCCAACCGGCGAATCCTCCGCCAGGTCTTCGTCCGCGAAGCCGCGCGTGCCGGTGGGTGCATCGAGCCTCAAGCGCCTGGGATCCGGCGAGTGGGCGAAACCCGGTTCTCCCGCGAGCAGCGAAACGCGCGGCTGCCCATTCGCGTCCAGTGTTCCCGCGATGACGAAAGGCAGCAGCGCGAAGAACTCGCGGTGCTGGTCCGGCATGTGGTCGCGCAGGACGCGCGCCGCGACCGGCTCCATGCGCGCAGCCACACCGGCCGCTTGCTGCATGGCGATCTCGCCCGGGTGCCAGTTCATGACGGCAATCCGACCGCGCTGCGCGGGAAGGGCAAGAAGCCGGGCAGCGCTTCCACGCGCTCGAGCCAGCTCCGCACCGCGGGGAAGTCCTGCAGCGATACGCCGCCCTCCGGCGCCCGTGCCACGTACGCGTAGTTGGCGATGTCAGCCAGGGTGGGCGCGTCGCCGGCGAGCCAGGGCCGCGCGGCCAGCTCGCCTTCCATCACCGCCAGCAGCTGCTGCCCGCGCGCAACGGCCGGCGCCGGGTCGTCGCTGCGCCCGAACAGCTTGATGACGCGTGCCAATGCCGGCCCGAAGGCCAACGGCCCCGCCGCGACGGAAAGCCAGCGCTGCACCTGCGCGGCCGCCAGCGGATCGCGCGGCATCCAGCGGCCCGGCGCGTAGCGGCTTTCCAGGTAGACGAGGATGGCGTTGGAATCGGCGACGACCACGTCGCCGTCCTCGATCACCGGCACCTGGCCAAAGGCGTTGAGCGCCAGGAAGGGCGGGCGCTTGTGCTCGCCGGCGGCGAGGTCGACGTCCACCACTTCGTACGGCAGTCCGAGCAGCGACAGCAGGAGTTCGACGCGGTGGCAGTGGCCGGACAGGGCCAGGCGGTGCAGCTTGATGGGGTTCATGGCGCCCATTCTGTTTACTCCGATCGTCGGAATAAATGGCGCAAGTTGCACAAGACTGCTCCGGTCTGTGCAGCAATAATCCGCCCATGGATCGCTTCAAGGCCATGCAGACCTTCGTGCGGATCGCCGACACCGGCAGCCTGACGGCCGCCGCGCGCGAGCTGGGGAGTTCGGTGCCGGCCGTCGTGCGCGCGCTGGCGGCCTACGAGGCGCAACTGGGCGTGCGCCTCTTCCATCGCACCACGCGGCGCATCACCCTGACCGACGAGGGCCGGCAGCACCTGGAGCGCTCGCGCCACCTGCTCACCGGGCTGGAAGAGGCGGAAGCCGCGCTGCGCGCCGGCGCCGCCGCACCCAGCGGCCACCTGCAGATCACCGCGCCCGTGCTGTTCGGGCAGATGTACGTGGCGCCCGTCGTCACGCGCTTCGCGCAGCAGCATCCCGGTTTGCGCTGCACGCTGCTGCTGCTGGACCGGGTGGTGAACCTGCTGGAGGAAGGGCAGGACCTGGGCATCCGCATCGGCAAGCTGGAAGACTCGTCGCTCGTGGCGCGGAGCATCGGCCACATCCGCCGCGTCGTGGTCGGCACGCCGGCCTACCTGCGCCGGCACGGCCTGCCGCGGCATCCACGCGAGCTCGCGCGGCACAATTGCATTCGCACCGTCGGCGGCGCGCGCACGGCCTGGGGCGACTTCCAGGAGAACGGGCGCGTCTTCCAGGTGGCCGTCAGCGGCAACCTCGAGTTCAACCACGTCTGGCCCACCGTGCAGGCCTGCGCGGACGGCGCCGGGCTGGGCATGTTCTTTTCGTACCAGGTGGAGCAGTTGGTGCGGGCGAAGAAGCTGCGCATCGTGCTGGATGACTTCGAACTGCCGCCTCGTCCCATCAGCATCGTCTACCCGCACGCGCGCCTGTTGCCGGCGCGGACGCGGGCCTTCATCGATTTCGCGGCGCGCGAGATCGCCTCGTTTTCCGGGGGACAATCCGCCCCTTGAGCCTGCCCATCGTCACTTCCTGGACCTTCTACGCGGCTTCGGTCCCCGCGGTCATCCTGCTCGGGATCAGCAAGAGCGGCTTCGGCGCCGGCTTCGGCTCGCTGGCCGTGCCGATGATGGCGATGGCGGTCACTGTGCCCGAAGCCGCCGCGATCCTGATGCCCATCCTGTTCGTGATGGACGTGATGGGGCTGGCGGCCTTCCGGCGCGACTTCGACTGGAAGCTGCTGCGCTTCCTCATCCCCGCGGGGCTGGCCGGCATCGTCATCGGCGCGCTGTCCTTCCGCATGCTCGACGAGCGCCTGGTGTCGGGCATCGTCGGCGCCTTCACGCTGGTCTTCCTCGCGCAGCGCCTCGCCTTTCCGCCGCGGCCGGACAGCCCGCATCCGCCCAAGTGGCTGGGCGGCATCCTCACGGCGCTCTCCGGCTTCACCAGCTTCGTCGCCCATGCGGGCGGCCCGCCGATCAACGCCTACGTGATGCCGTTGCGGCTGGCGCCGGTGGTGTTCACGGCGACGATGTCCGTGTTCTTCTTCGTGATGAACCTGAGCAAGTGGATCCCGTACGCCTGGCTGGGCCTGCTGGACCTGCGCAACATGGCGACCTCCATCGCGCTGCTGCCCTTCGCGCCCATCGGCGTGGTGCTGGGCATCAAGATGGCGCGCCGCATCGACCCGAAGCTGTTCTACCGGCTGATCACGATCGGCATGCTGCTGACCGGGTGCAAGCTGGTGTGGGATGGGTTCATCGCGGGCTAGAGTCTCTTGCTCCCTCAGTGGAGCCCGTCCTTCTCCGTCGCCGGCCGCTCGTTGAAATCCATCTCCGGCTCGTCCCAACCCGGCCGCCGGTCCTCGTTCTGCTTGCGGCGCTCCTCGTTCTCGGCGCGCTCGCGTGCCATCTGTTCCTCCAGCTGCTGGCGGCCTTCCTTGATGACGGCGATCATCTTGGCGCGGTCACGGTGGAAGGGGTACATCTTCTCGAACAGTTCCAGGTTGTGGCGCCGGAAGCGCTGGGCCTGGCGGCGCGCTTCGTAGGGCTGCATTCCCAGCAGCTCCAGCACGGTGCGGCCGCTGCGCAGGCTGGACTCGAACACTTCGCGCTCCACGCGCATCACGCCGCGGTCACGCAGTTCGTTCCAGTGCGTGACGTCGATCGCGCGCACGACGAGTTCGAGCTTGGGGAAGTTCTCGCGCACGAGGTCGACGATGCGCAGGCACTGGTCGCGGTCGTCCACCGCCACCACCAGCACGCGCGCCGTTTCGGCGCCGGCGGTGCGCAGCATGTCCAGCCGCGTGGCGTCGCCATAGAACACCTTGTAGCCGAAGGAGCGCGCGGCTTCGATCATGTCGGCGTCGTGGTCCAGCACCGTGGCGCCGAAGCCCTGCGCGTTCAGCAGGCGGCCCACCATCTGGCCGTAGCGGCCGAAGCCCGCGATGATGACCGGCGCGTGCTGCTGCTCGCTCAGCTCCGATAGAACAGGGCGGCTCGCCGCGTTCAGCCGCGGCAGCACGTAGCGGTCCACGGCAACAAGAAGCAGCGGGCTGAGCAGCATCGACACCGCCACCGCGCCGACCAGCAGCGAAGCCGTCTCCGCTGGAAACACGCGCTCGGTCACGGCGGCCTGGAAGACCACGAAGGCGAACTCGCCGCCCTGCGCCAGCAGCACCGTGAACACCGGCCGCTCCTGCAGCGGGATGCCCATGGGCTTGGCGATCGTCCAGATCACCAGCGACTTCAGCAGCAGCAGCGACAGCACCAGCAGGGCCACCTTGCCGGGCGATTGCAGCAGCACGCCGAAGTCGATGCTCATGCCGACGGCGATGAAGAACAGGCCCAGCAGCAGGCCCTTGAAGGGCTCGATGTCGGTTTCCAGCTCGCGCCGGTATTCGCTCTCTGCGAGTAGCACGCCGGCCAGGAAGGCGCCCAGTGCCATCGACAGGCCCACCAGCTGCATCAGCGCGGCGATCGCCACCACGAGCAGCAGCGCCGCGGCGGTGAAGATCTCCGGCGTGCGGCTCTTGGCGATCATGCGGAACAGCGGCCGCATCGCCAGCCGGCCGCCCAGCACGATGACGACGATGACGCCGACGATCTTGCCGGCCAGCAGCCACAGCGAATCCGGCTGCGCGTCGTCGGCCAGGTGCACGCCCAGCAGCGGCAGCAGCGCCAGGATGGGAATGGCGGCGACGTCCTGGAACAGCAGGATGGAGAAGCCCGATTGCCCGCTGCTGGTGGGCAGCAGGTTGCGCTCGCCCATCACCTGCAGCGCGATCGCGGTGGACGACAGCGCGAGCCCCAGCGACGCCACCAGCGAGACGCGCCAGGGCGCACCGGCCAGCACGCCGACGACAGCAAGCAAAGCTGCGCATCCGAGCACCTGTGCGCTGCCCCAGCCGAAGATGGGCCGGCGCAAGCTCCAGAGCCGGCGCGGCTCCAGCTCCAGGCCGATCAGGAACAGCATCAGCACCACGCCGAACTCGGCGAAATGCAGGATGTCCTCCACGTTGCTCACCAGGCCCAGGCCCCAGGGGCCGATGACGATGCCGGCGGCGAGGTAGCCGAGGATGGCGCCGAGGCCGATGGCGCGCGACAGCGGCACCGCGACCACGGCCGCGGCAAGATAGACCAGCGTATTGGTCAGCCACGCAGGCGTGTGTTCCATTCAGGCCAACCTTTCGTCGTGGGGGACCGGCCGGTCGGTGGTGGGCACGTTGCAGGCGGGGCAGGATGCGAGGTCGGCCATCTCGGGCCAGTCGGGATAGCTGGCGAGCCGCTGCGCGAAAACCTCGGCGTGCGCCTGCACTTCCGCCGGGCTCGCGCGGTGGGCACCATGCAGCATCAGGGGCGGCAGGAAGCGCATGCCGCATAGCGCCGCGGTCTGCTCGTAGGGCGGCAGGAAGGCGTCGAAGAAGTAGCGGTTGTAACCTTGCGGGTGGTACGAGGATTCCGGGCCGCCGGTGGTCGCCACCAGCCAGATATCCTTGCCCTGCAGGGCGGTGCCGCCGGGTCCGTAGGCCCAGCCGTAGGCGAGCACTTCGTCGAGCCAGAGCTTCATGAGGGCGGGCATCGAATACCACTGGATCGGGTGCAGCAGCACCAGCAGGCGCGCGTTGCTGGCCTGGGCCTGTTCGGCGGCGGTATCGATGTCGAAATCGGGGTAGCGGGCGTACAGGTCCTGCACGGTCACGCCGGGCACGGCCCGGGCCCGCTGGAACAGCACCCGGTTGACCCGGGATTCGCGCCAGTTGGGGTGGGCGGCCAGGACGTGGATGCCTGGTCCGGAAGGCCGGTTTGCGAACTCATCCATGGTCGTTAACATAGCGTAAGCGGCTTCTGCTGTGGGGCCGCGCAGCCGAGGAGTCCGTTGCATGCCGGTCGTCGTCGTTGCGAACCCCAAGGGCGGAGTCGGGAAATCGACCATCGCCACCAATATCGCAGGCTACTACGCCAGCCGTGGCCATCAGGTCATGCTGGGAGATGCCGACAGGCAGCAGTCCTCCCTGCTCTGGCTGCGCCTGCGCCCGCCCGAGGCGCGTCCCATCAGCAGCTGGGAGGTGCACAAGGACAAGCTGGCGCGCCCGCCCAAGGGCACCACGCACGTGGTGCTGGACACGGCCGCGGGGCTGCACGGGCGAATGTTCCAGGAGGCGCTGAAGCTGGCGGACAAGGTCGTGGTTCCCCTGTCGCCCAGCATCTTCGACATCTACGCCACCCGCAACTTCGTCGACCAGCTGGCGCAGCATGGCAAGGCCAGCCGCATGCAGGTGGGCATCATCGGCACGCGCGTGGACAGCCGCACCATCGCGGCGGAGAAACTGCAGGAGTTCGTCGGTGGACTGGGGCTGCCGGTGCTGGGCTTGCTGCGGCCGACGCAGAACTACGTGCACCTGGCGGCCCGCGGCTTGACCTTGTGGGACCTGGCGCCGGGCAAGGTGGAGCGCGACCTCGAGCAGTGGGAAGGGATCTGCCACTGGCTCGACGCGTGAGGGACATAGCGCGGCCCGGCCCGGCGCTACATTGCGCCGATGCGCATCTTCGAATCCCTTGCCGAGCTGCCGTCCTGCGTGGGCCAGGAGGTCGTGACCAGCGACTGGCTCACCGTCACCCAGCAGCAGATCGACCTCTTCGCCCAGGCCACCGGTGACCACCAGTGGATCCACGTCGACGTAGAGCGGGCCAAGGCGGGCCCCTTCGGCGCGCCCATCGCCCATGGCTTCCTGACGCTGTCGCTGCTGCCGACATTCTTCGCAACGGCGCTGGAAATCCGTAACACACGGATGGGCGTGAACTATGGCTTGAACCGCGTCCGTTTCACCGCTCCCGTGCCGGCTGGCAGCCGCTTGCGCGCCGCGATCAAGCTGCTCGCCTGCGAGCAACTCGCCGACGGCGGCACGCAGTTGACCTGGCAAGTGACGGTGCAGCGTGAAGGAAGCGACAAACCGGCCTGTATCGCCGAGTCCCTGTCCAGGGCGTACCCCTGAACGGCAAAAAAGAGCCCCACCGAAGTGGGGCGAGTGAAGAAAGGAGTCTGGGTTGCCTGGCCTGCCTTGTCAGGGCTGGTCAAGAAAGAGATGGTGGGGCCGCGTTGGCTTTCAAACACAGCCGATCGAAACCAAATATTGCTTTTGTGCCTCAATTCAGCCCGCTGACCCAGCGAAGCCCAGCTGCCGCCACGCTTCGAACACCGTCACCGCCACCGCGTTCGACAGGTTCAGGCTGCGCTGGCCCGGGCGCATCGGCAGGCGCAGGCGCTGCGGCGGCGCGAAGCGCTCCAGCATCTCCGGGCCCAGGCCGCGCGTTTCCGAGCCGAACACCAGCCAGTCGCCGGCCGCATAAGCCACGTCGTGCACGGCCCGCGTCGCCTTGGTCGTGAGGGCGAACATGCGTCGAGCGTCGGGGGATTCAGCCTGCAGGAAGGCGTCCCAGTCCGCGTGCCGCTTCACCTCGGCGTACTCGTGGTAGTCCAGGCCGGCGCGCCGCATGTGCTTGTCGTCCATGGAGAAGCCCAGCGGCTCGATCAGGTGCAGCGCGCAGCCGGTGTTGGCGGCCAGGCGGATGACGTTGCCGGTGTTGGGCGGGATCTCGGGGGTGACCAGGACGATGCGGAACATGCCCCGATTGTCAGGGCGGGTCGGTCCGCGCCAACACGAGGGCGCTGACGCGCGCCGCTCCCGCCGCGCGCACGGCCACCGCTGCCGCATGCAGCGACGCCCCGCTGGTCATCACGTCGTCGACCAGCAGCGCCGACTTCCCCTTCAGCTCGTGAACCCGCAGGGGATCCACCCCGAAAGCCCCTTTGACGTTGCCTTCGCGCGCCGACCGGTCCAGCGAGGCCTGGGCTGCCGTGTCACGCAGGCGCAGCAGCAGGCGGGTTTCGGTCTTGCCGGACGCGATCTCCCGGGCCAGCTGCACGGCCTGGTTGAAGCCGCGCTCGGCCAGCCGGGTCGTGGCCAGCGGCATCGGCAGGACGAGGTCGGCGGCGTCCAGCTCCTGGGCCACGCCGGGCACGGAACGCATCAACCCCGACAGGCTGCGGGCCCAGCCGGGCTCGCCGTGGAACTTGAAGCGCGCGACCAGGCTGGACCAGGGATAGCCGTAAGAGACGGCGGCGTAGCAGGCGTCCAGGGGCGGGCTGGCGTGCAGGCAGGCGCCGCAGGTGACGATGCCTTCCGGGACCGGCAGGGCGCAGCGCCGGCAGCGCAGCCGCGGGCGGGCGAAGCGCTCCAGGCAGGCGGCGCACAGGGCATGGGCCGGCCAGGCGCCGCAGACGGCGCAGCGGCTCGGGGCGGCTTTCGCCACCTTTTGCAGCCAGGCGGTGCGCATGGGTCAATATACTCGGCGCCCCATGGCCACAGAACGTCCGCCCACCATCAGCCCCGCCGCCGCCGCGCGCTGGCAGCACGCCGCGCCCGCCGGCAGCCCCTGGCTGCACGAGGAAGTGGGCCGCCGCATGGAGGAGCGCCTGGAGTGGATCAAGCGCGCCCCCACGGCCTGGGCCGACTGGGAGCCGGTGCGCGGCGGCCTGGCCGTCCACCAGCAGATCGCCCAGCGCTATCCCCAGGCCGTGGTGCACGTGGTCGAGCCCGAGCCGCGGCGGGAGGCGGTGGCCAAGGCCAGCCTGGCCAAGCCCTGGTGGCGGCGCCTGGGCGGAGGCGGCCCCGCCATCGGCCCGGTCGCCCCCGGCACGGTGCAGATGCTCTGGGCCAACATGCTGCTGCACATGAGCGCGGAGCCGACGGAGCTGATGCGCGAGTGGCACCAGGCGCTGGCCGTCGACGGCTTCCTGATGTTTTCCTGCCTCGGGCCCGACACGCTGAAGGAGCTGCGCGCGTTGTATGCGGCCCTAGTCTGGCCGGCGCCGGCCCACGAATTCACCGACATGCACGACTGGGGCGACATGCTGGTGGCCAGCGGCTTCGCCGAGCCGGTGATGGACATGGAGCGCATCACGCTGTCCTTTGCCAGCCCCGGGCGGCTGCTGCAGGAGCTGCGCGAGCTGGGCGCCAACCTGCATCCCGGGCGCTTCCCGGCGCTGCGCGGGCGGGCCTGGAAACAGCGCCTCGAGGATGCGCTGGACCAGCACCTGCGCGGCCCGGACGGGCAGCTTGCACTCACCTTCGAGGTCATTTACGGCCACGCGCTGAAGCCCCTGCCGCGCGCGAAGGTCAGCGAAAAGAGCAGCGTCTCGCTGGAAGACATGCGGGCCATGCTGCAGGCTGACAAGCGTGGCCGCGAATAGCCCGGAGTTGAGCTTTCTCAAGAGCGCAAGCTAGGGAAAGCCTTAGGCAGGCTCCCGCTACAATCCCCGGTTGATTTTGCGTGCGTCGCCCGTGTCGAACCTCGTATTTCGTTTCGCCACTGTCCAGGGCCAGGCCATCCACTGGTTCCTGAGGCGCAACTGCTCGGTGACGCCGGCCCAGCTGGGCTGGCTATACGCCTCGCTGTGCGTCGTGTCGCTCGGAATCGGAACCTTTTTCTGGTTCCAGGGGGCGGTACTGATTCTCCCCTTCGCCTGGCTCGAACTGGCCGCTGTCGGCATTGCCTTCCTGGCGTATGCACGGCACGCGGCCGACCGCGAGCACATCCTGCTGCAGGGCCGCAGGCTGGTGGTGGAGACGGAGAACGCGGGCCGCCTGGAGCGGGCGGAATTCAACCGGGACTGGGTCCGGGTGGAGCCGGCGGCGGACGAGCGATCGCTGATCGAGGTGTCCGGCCAGGGCCGGAGGGTGACTGTGGGGCGCTATCTCAGGCCGGAACTGCGGCCGGCGCTGGCGAGGGAGATCCGGCAGGCGCTGCGGGAGACTTGAGCGGCTGCCAGGATCGCACGGGACGGTTTTTTGAATTGAAGGCTTGAGGCTGAAAACGATGAAGAGTGTTTCGAAGATCGTGGCGTCACTCATTGGCGCCGGCGTCGGAGCGGCCCACGCGGTGAACTCCCTGCCCGGCGGGCCCGCCGTCCGTCAAATCAACCTGCATCCCCCCGTGACGCGCATCGCCGAGGAGCAGGCGTGGCTGCACTCCTTCATGATGGTCACCTGCGTGGTGATCTTCGTGGCGGTGTTCTCGGTGATGTTCTATTCCATCTGGAAGCACCGCAAGTCCGTGGGCCACAAGCCGGCCAACTTCCACGAGTCGGTGACGGTGGAAGTGATCTGGACCATCATCCCCTTCGTCATCGTGATCCTGATGGCGCTGCCGGCCACCAAGGTGCTGGTCGCCTCCAAGGACACCAGCAACGCCGACCTCACCATCAAGGCCACCGGCTACCAGTGGAAGTGGGGCTACGACTACCTGGCCGGCGAAGGCCAGGGCGTGAGCTTCCTGTCCACGCTGGACCCGGTGCACCGCGAACTGTCCAACGAAGGCGCCACCGCCGACCTGCCCGACAACTTCCTGCTGAAGGTGGACAACCCGCTGGTGGTCCCCGTCAACAAGAAGGTCCGCATCATCACCACCGCCAACGACGTGATCCACGCCTGGGGCGTGCCGGCCTTCGGCGTCAAGCAGGACGCCATCCCCGGCTTCGTGCGCGACACCTGGTTCCGCGCCGAAACGGTGGGCGACTTCTACGGCCAGTGCTACGAGCTGTGCGGCAAGGAACACGCCTTCATGCCGATCCACGTGAAGGTGGTCTCGGCCCAGGACTACACCAAGTGGGTGGACGACCAGAAGAAGGTGATGGCCGCCAAGCAGGATGACCCGAACAAGGTTTGGGCGCTGAACGACATCATGGTCCGCGGCGAGAAGGTCTACGCCAACACCTGTGCCGCCTGCCACCAGCCGAACGGCAAGGGCGCCGGCCCGATCCTTCCGCTGGACGGCTCGGCGATCGTCCAGGACGCCGACAAGACCAAGCAGATCCACGTCGTGCTGAACGGCCGCAACGCCATGCCGGCCTGGAAGGGCCAGTTGAGCGACACCGACATCGCCGCCGTCATCACCTTCACGAAGAACCACTGGTCCAACAAGACGGGCCAGCTGGTCCAGCCCGCCGAAGTGCTGGCGCAGCGCGGCAAGTGAACCGGGCAGAGGAATAGAGGAAGACCATGAGCGCAGTTCTCGATCCCCACGGCCACGGCCACGCCCAAGGCCATGACGACCACCACGCGCACGCCCCGACCGGCTGGCGTCGCTGGGTCTACGCGACCAATCACAAGGACATCGGCACGCTGTACCTGCTGTTCTCCTTCACCATGCTGATGATCGGCGGCACGCTCGCGATGCTGATCCGCGCCGAGCTGTTCGAGCCCGGCCTGCAGCTGGTGAACCCCGAGCTGTTCAACCAGCTCACCACCATGCACGGCCTGATCATGGTGTTCGGCGCGATCATGCCGGCCTTCGTGGGCTTCGCGAACTGGATGATCCCGCTGCAGATCGGCGCGCCCGACATGGCCTTCGCGCGGATGAACAACTTCAGCTTCTGGCTGATGATCCCGGCGGCGCTGATGCTGGTGGGCTCGTTCTTCGTGCCCGGTGGCGCCCCCGCCGCCGGCTGGACGCTGTACGCGCCGCTGACGCTGCAGATGGGCCCGTCGATGGACGCCGGCATCTTCGCGATGCACATCCTGGGCGCCTCCTCGATCATGGGCTCGATCAACATCATCGTGACCATCCTCAACATGCGTGCCCCCGGCATGTCGCTGATGAAGATGCCGATGTTCGCCTGGACCTGGCTGATCACGGCCTACCTGCTGATCGCGGTGATGCCCGTGCTGGCCGGCGCGATCACGATGACGCTGACCGACCGCCACTTCGGCACGACGTTCTTCAACCCCGCGGGCGGCGGCGACCCGGTGATGTACCAGCACATCTTCTGGTTCTTCGGCCACCCCGAGGTCTACATCATGATCCTGCCGGCCTTCGGCATCATCAGCCAGGTCGTGCCGGCCTTCGCGCGCAAGCGCCTGTTCGGCTACGCCTCGATGGTGTACGCGACCAGCTCGATCGCCATCCTGTCCTTCATCGTGTGGGCGCACCACATGTTCACCACCGGCATGCCGGTGACGGGCCAGCTGTTCTTCATGTACGCGACGATGCTGATCGCGGTGCCGACGGCCGTGAAGATCTTCAACTGGATCGCGACGATGTGGCAGGGCTCGATGACCTTCGAGACGCCGATGCTGTTCGCCGTGGGCTTCATCTTCGTGTTCACGATGGGCGGCTTCACGGGCCTGATCCTGGCCATGGCGCCGATCGACCTGCTGCTGCAGGACACCTACTACGTGGTGGCGCACTTCCACTACGTGCTGGTGGCCGGCTCGCTGTACGCGATGTTCTCCGGCTTCTACTACTGGTCCCCCAAATGGACCGGCGTGATGTACAACGAGGCCCGCGGCAAGATCCACTTCTGGTGGTCGCTGATCTCCTTCAACGTCGCCTTCTTCCCGATGCACTTCCTGGGCCTGGCCGGCATGCCGCGCCGCTACGCCGACTACCCGGCGCAGTTCGCCGACTTCAACGCGGTGGCTTCCGTCGGCGCGTTCTTCTTCGGCTTCGCCCAGGTGTACTTCTTCTTCGCCATCGTGCTGCCCATGCTGCGCGGCAAGGGCGAGCCGGCGCCGCAGCGCCCGTGGAACGACCCGGACGGCAAGGGCGCCGAGGGCCTGGAATGGGAAGTGCCGTCGCCGGCGCCCTTCCACACCTTCGAGACGCCGCCCCGCCTGGACCCGACCGCCACCCGCGTGCTCGACGCCCGCGTGCAGCCGGAACACCCCGGCGCGGTGCACCACTGAGCATGGACATGGACGACAAGGAACGCCGCAAGGCCAACGTGCGGCTGGGGCTGATCCTGGCCTCCATCGCGCTGGTGTTCTTCCTCGGCTTCTTCGCGAAGATGGCTTTCCTGGGCCATTGAAATGCGCCGCGAGAACGCCCTGATGTTGCGCAAGCTGGCCGTCGTGGCGGCCGGCATGTTCTGCTTCGGCTACGCGATGATTCCGCTGTACCGGCATATCTGCGAAATCACCGGCATCAACATCCTGGCGTTCGGCGAGAAGGAAGTGCCGGGCGGTTCCACCGCGCGGCCCAACACCCAGGTCGACGCCGCCCGCACGATCACCGTGCAGTTCGACGGCAATTCGCACGGGCTGTGGGCGTTCAAGCCGCTGACCGCGCAGGTCACCGTGCATCCGGGCGAACTGGCCACGGTGATGTACGAATTCCAGAACACGCAGCCCAGGCGCATGTCGGCGCAGGCCATCCCCAGCTACGCGCCGCGCAACGCCGGCCCGTACTTCAACAAGCTGGAATGCTTCTGCTTCAACCAGTACACGCTGGAGCCGGGCGAGAAGAGGCAGTGGCCGGTGGCCTTCGTGGTCGACCCCAAGCTGCCCAAGGACGTGAACACGATCACGCTGTCGTACACCTTCTTCGAGGTGGGAGGCAAGATGCCGGAGGCGCCGGGATGAGTTTCGGGCGCACCGTGAAGACCGTGCTGTGGTCTTTCATCGGCATCCGCAAGCGCAGCGGGATGGAGGAGGACCTGGGCAAGGTCAACCCGTTCGCGGTGATCGCGGTGGCGCTGGTGGCGGTGGCAGTCTTTGTGGGAGCGCTGATCGCCCTGGTGAACTGGGTGGTCAAGCACTGAAGATCGAAAGAAAGAAACGGATAGAGGATCAGGAGTCAAGATGAGCTCTAGCGCACCGGGCACCACGCCCCACTACTTCGTTCCCCAGCCCTCGCGCCACCCGGTGTTCGCGGCGTTCGGGTTGTTCTTCGTCATCTTCGGCGCCGCCAACTGGATCAACGGCGAGCACTTCGGCATGTACGCGCTGGCCTTCGGCCTGCTGTGGCTGTTCTGGGTGCTGTCCCAGTGGTTCGGCGACGCGATCCGCGAAAACGAAAGCGGCCTGTACGGCCGCAAGATCGACCTCTCGTACCGCTGGAGCATGAGCTGGTTCATCTTCTCGGAGGTGATGTTCTTCGGCGCCTTCTTCACCGCCCTGTGGTGGATGCGCTCGCACTCCGTGCCGGCGCTGGGCAGCGTGGACAACGCGCTGCTGTGGCCCGACTTCAAGGCCGTGTGGCCCAGCGTCTCGCCCGGTGCCACCGCTTCGCCCGGCGGCATCATCGAGCCCTTCGAGACGATGACGCCGTTCTGGCTGCCGACCATCAACACGGCGCTGCTGCTGTCGTCCGGCGTCACGCTGACGATTGCCCACCACCTGCTGCGCGACAACAAGCGCGGCGCCACCATCTTCTGGATGTGGGTCACCGTGCTGCTGGGTTTCACCTTCGTCTGCGTGCAGGCCTTCGAGTACTGGCACGCCGCCCACGAGATGAACCTGACGCTGCGCTCGGGCGCCTACGGTTCCACCTTCTTCATGCTGACCGGCTTCCACGGCTTCCACGTGCTCGTCGGCATGCTGATGCTGTTCTTCATCACCATCCGCATCATGAAGGGCCACTTCACCCCCGAGCGCCACTTCGGCTTCGAAGGCGCCGCCTGGTACTGGCACTTCGTGGACGTGGTCTGGCTGGGGCTGTACACGCTGGTGTACTGGCTCTGAAGCCGGGCCCGGCGCCTGAGGAAAGGGCCGCAAGCGCGGCCCTTTTTTCTTAGTGCAGGGGAATTCCGGTGGGCCGGATATATCCCAGCTTCCAGGCCAGCAGGATTCCGAGGAACACCAGGATGGAAAAACCGACGCGGAAAGCCAGCGCCCGGGCCATGTTGTTGGTCTTGGGCTTGCCGTTCCTGCCTTCGGTCATCATGAAATACAGCGCCGAGCCCAGGCTGGCGAGGATGGCGACGAAGCCCAGGGCCACGAGGATTTTCATGGCTGCGATTATCCCGCCGGGGCAGGCCGCATGATGAAACGCGTGATCATCGCGCTGGCGGCCCTTATTGGCATCGCGGTCACGGTCTCCCTGGGCTTCTGGCAATGGGGCCGCGGCGAGATGCGCACCGCCTTGCACGACGCCCAGGTGCGCCAGGAGCAACTGGCGCCGGTCGATGCGGAGGCGCTGGTGCGCAGTGCGGCCGTGCACCCGAAGGGCGACGATCCGGAAATCCTGCACCGGGCGGTCACCGTGCGTGGCCAGTGGCTCCCCGAACACACTGTCTGGCTCGACAACCGGCAGATGAATGGCGCGCCGGGCTTCTACGTGGTCACGCCGCTGCGGCTGGAGCACAGCCGCGACGTGGTGCTGGTGCAGCGGGGCTGGGCGCCGCGCAATTTCCAGCAGCGCACGGCGCTGCCGCTGGTGCAGACGCCGCCCGGCACGGTGGAGGTGCGAGGCCGCGTCGCCCCGTCGCCGGCCAAGCTTTATTCCTTCGGCCCGGATGAGGCCGGGACGATCCGGCAGAATCTCGAAGTGGCCGGCTTCCGTGCGGAAACCGGCCTGCCTTTGCTGCCCGTGTCCGTGCAGCAGGAAGGCGCCGCCTCCGAAGGCCTGCAGCGGCAGTGGCCGCAGGCCGGCAGCGGCGCCGACAAGAACTATGGGTATGCCTTCCAGTGGTGGGCCATCGCCGGCCTGATCGCCGTCCTCTATGTCTGGTTCCAACTCGTCCAACCCCGCCGCCGCCGACACCGGGGCCTTTGACCAGCCGCTCGGGCTGACGGTGCACTCGCTGCCGCTGCCGCAGGAAGCGGCGCTCGTCGACGAGCAGCGCACGCGCTCCGGCCGCTGGAAGATGCTGGCCGTGATGCTGGTGTGCGCAGCGCCCGTGGTCGCCTCCTATTTGACGTACTACGTGATCCGGCCGGAGGGCCATCGCAGCTACGGCGAGCTGATCGAGCCGCAGCGCCCGATCCCGCCGGTGGCCGCGCGCACGCTCGACGGCCAGGCGGTGAACCTGACCAGCCTGCAGGGCCAGTGGCTGCTGGTGAGCGTGGCCGGCGGCGCCTGCGACGCGAAGTGCGAGCGCCACCTGTACCTGCAGCGGCAGCTGCGCGAGGGCCTGGGCCGGGACAAGGAGCGCATGGACTGGGTCTGGCTGGTCGACGACCAGGCACCGGTGCGCGAGGCGCTCAAGCCCGGCCTGGCCACCGCCACCGTGCTGCGCATGGACCCGGCGCAGCTGGCGCAATGGCTGGCACCCGAGGCTGGCCATGCGCTGGCCGAGCACCTGTACGTGGTCGACCCCATGGGCCACTGGATGATGCGTTTCCCCGCCGGCGTGGAACCGGCGAAGGCGCGGCGCGACCTGGAGCGGCTGATGCGCGGCTCCGCGGGCTGGGACCAGCCCGGACGCCCGAACAACTGACTGGCATGACGGACGCTTCGCTGTACGACCTCACGCCCGCCATCAGCCTGCTGCTGGTGGGCCTTGCCGTGGCCAGCGGCCCGCTGACCTGGGTCTGGCTGCGCCATCGCCAGGCCGGGCGCGGCCAGTGGGTCGTGGCCCTGACGGTGCTCACCCTGTTCCTGAGTTTCGACCTGGTGCTGTTCGGCGCCTTCACGCGCCTCACCGACTCCGGCCTCGGCTGCCCCGATTGGCCGGGCTGCTACGGCAACACCAGCCCCACGGGCGCATCGGCGCAGATCCGCGCCGAGGAAGTGCGCCTGCCCGAAGGCCCGGTGACGCATTCGAAAGCGTGGATCGAGATGGTCCACCGCTATCTCGCGGGCGGCATCGGCATCCTGGCGCTGACCCTCGCCGCCGCGACCTGGTGGCGCCGCCGCGACCTCGCCGTCAGCCCCTGGTGGCCGACGGCGACCGTGTTGTGGATCTGCGTGCAGGCCGCCTTCGGCGCGCTCACGGTGACGATGAAGCTGTTCCCGGCGATCGTCACCCTGCACCTGCTGGGCGGCATGGTGCTGCTGGCGCTGCTGACGGTGCAGGAAGTCGCATACCGCCAGGCCCAGCGCGGCTCGGGGCCGCTGGCGCTTGCCGCGCCGTTGCGCGGGTGGCTGATCGCGGCCTATGCGTTGCTGTGGCTGCAGGTGGCGCTGGGCGGCTGGGTCAGCACCAACTATGCGGTGCTGGCCTGCAGCAGCTTCCCGACCTGCCAGGGCTCGTGGTGGCCGCCGATGAATTTCGCGCAGGGCTTCGAGCTGTGGCGCCACCTGGGCATGACGGGCGCCGGCGAACCGATCACCTTCTACGCGCTCACCGCCATCCATTACACGCACCGGCTCGCGGCCTACGCGGTGTTCCTGGTGCTGGGCGTGCTGGCCTGGCAGCTGCGGCGCGGTCCGCTGCACCGCTTCGCGAAATGGCTGGGCGTGCTGCTTGGGTGGCAGTTCCTGTCCGGCCTGTCGAACGTCGTGCTGGGCTGGCCGATGGTGGCGGCGCTGGCCCACACGGGTGGCGCTGCCGGCCTCGTGGTCGCCCTGACCTGGGCGATCCGCGAAAGCCGCGCCGAAGACACCGTGGCGCGCAGCGCGCACGCGCGGGAGGTGCGGGCATGACTTCGCACTGGCGCCAGTTCTATGCGCTCACCAAGCCGCGCGTCGTGCAGCTGATCGTCTTCTGCGCGCTGATCGGCATGGTGCTGGCCGTGCCCGGCCTGCCCTCGTGGCACGAAGTGCTGCTGGCGGTCATCGCCTGCGCCGGCATCTGGCTGGTGGCCGGCGCGGCCGCCGCCTTCAACTGCCTGGTGGAGAAGGGCATCGACGCCAAGATGCGCCGCACGGCCTGGCGGCCCACCGCGCGCGGCGAGTTGAGCGACTGGCAGACATTGCTGTTCGCCGCGGTGCTGTGCGCGATCGGCTGCTGCGTCTTGTACGCCTGGGTGAATCCGCTCACGATGTGGCTGACGCTCGCCACCTTCGTCGGCTATGCCGTCATCTACACCGTCATCCTGAAGCCGCTGACGCCGCAGAACATCGTGATCGGCGGCGCCTCGGGCGCCATGCCGCCGGTGCTGGGCTGGGCTGCGATGACCGGCGAGGTCGGGCCGCAGGCGCTGATCCTGTTCCTGATCATCTTCCTCTGGACCCCGCCGCACTTCTGGGCGCTGGCGCTGTACCGGGTGGAGGACTACCGCAAGTCCGGGTTGCCCATGCTGCCGGTGACGCACGGCAACGAGTTCACGCGGCTGCAGATCCTGCTGTACACGCTGGTGCTGTTCGCCGCCTGCCTGATGCCCTTCGCCTACGGCATGAGCTCCTGGCTGTACCTGGTCGTCGCGCTGGTGCTGAGCGCCGGCTTCACCTGGTACGGCTTCCGGCTGTGGCGCGAGTACTCCGACGCGCTCGCGCGCAAGACCTTCCGTTTCTCCCTGATCCACCTGAGCGTGCTGTTCGCGGCGCTGCTGGTGGACCACTACCTGTTCTTCTGAGGCTGCCATGCTGCACCGACGCACCGTCCTTCTTTCGCTTGCCGCGCTGGCGGCCTGCACCGAGAGCAAGCCGCAGTTCAAGGCCGTGGACATCACCGGCGTCGACTACGCCCGCGATTTCCAGCTGCCCGACCAGAACGGCAAGGTCCGCACCTTGAAGGACTTCGCCGGCAAGGTGGTGGTGGTGTTCTTCGGCTACACGCAGTGCCCCGACGTCTGCCCGACGACGCTGGCCGAGATCGCGCAGGCGAAGAAGCTGCTGGGGCCGGACGGCGACAAGGTGCAGGGCATCTTCATCACGGTCGACCCGGAGCGCGATACGCCCGAGATCCTGAAGGCCTACATGGCCAACTTCGACCCGAATTTCATCGCGCTGCGCGGCAACCTCGAGCAGACCGCCGCCGTCGCCAAGGACTTCAAGGTCTACTACAAGAAGGTCGAAGGCAAAACGCCCGGCAGCTACACCATGGACCATTCGGCGGCCAGCTTCGTCTACGACCCGCAAGGGCGGCTGCGCCTGTACACGCGCTTCGGCAGCGGCCCGCAGGCGCTGGCCGACGACATCAAGCTGCTGATCCAGCAGCAGGCGTGATGGAACAGCTCCTTGGGCGAAAGGGCGCCGCGCGCATCGCGCTGATCCCGCCCGAGGTGCTGCTGGCGCTGAACGCCGGCGCGATTCCCACGGTCAACCTCAACGAGTTCCTGGCACTGGACCTGCCGCTGCTGGCCGCCAACGTCGCCCAGCACATCGGCCTGGAGCCGCAGGCCGAGCGCCTGCAGGACACGCTGGCGATGCTCCCAGCCTTCCCGCCGGTGAAGCGCCACTCGCACGTGGCGCGCGCCTTCTACGACCTGGCCGAGCCGCGCGTCGATCGCGATGCGATCGCGCACGCTCTGGCCACGCACGCCAGCGACGTCGCGCGCTGTTGGGCCGCGCAGTGGGTCGCCTTTGCGCGCATGCCGCTGCCGGAGAAACTGCAGGCGGTCTTCCGCTTCGCCGCCGATCCGCATTTCGGCGTCCGCGAGATGGCGTGGATGGCGGTGCGCGACGAGATCGCGGGCGACGTGGAGACCGCCGTGTGCCTGCTCGCGCCCTGGGCCACGCATCCCGACCCCAACATCCGCCGCTTCGCCAGCGAGGCGACGCGCCCGCGTGGCGTCTGGTGCGCGCAGATCGACGCGCTGAAGGCCGAGCCCTGGCGCGGCCTGCCCCTGCTGCAGCCGCTGCGCGCCGACGCCAGCCGCTACGTGCAGAACTCGGTGGCGAACTGGCTGAACGACGCGGCGAAGACCCAGCCGGAGTGGGTGGATCGGGTGTGCGAAGAGTGGGCGGCTTCCGATGCTTCCCCGGCGACCGCGTACATCGTCAAGCGCGCCCGCCGGAGCATGGCCTAGAAATTCAACGGCCGGATCAGCTTCCGCGCATCCTTCTCGAACAGGTCCAGCGCGTCCACCACCCACTGCAGCGTGGTGGCTCCATCCAGCGCCTCGTGCGGGATCAGCGCCACGGTCACGTTGAACTTGAGCGTCAGCGCCGCCGGCAAGGCTTCGGTCTGGCGCAAGCCGCTGGCGACGATCTGCTGGGCCCGCGACGTCACGGACGGGCCGTCCATCGGGCCTTCCATCAGCACGGCGAACTCGGCGTCGCCGACGCGCGCGGCCATCTCGATGTCGTTGATGCAGCGGCGCAGGTGCGAGGCCGCCACCACCAGCGCCTTGTCGACCGCTTCGCGCCCGAACTCGTCGGCGATGGCGCCGAGGTTGGCGATGCGCACGCCCAGCAGCGCGAGCTTCACCTTCTGGTTGCGCGCGCGGACCAGCGAAGTCTCCAGCCGCCCGACCAGCGTGCCGCGGTGCGCCAGGCCGGTGAGCGCGTCGGTGTGGGCCAGCGCCGCGGCCCGCACCGAGGCCTCGCGCCGGCGCACGCTGCGCACCTGCAGCGCGTAATAGAGGACGGGCATCTGCAGCGCGGTGCCGAAGAACACGGCGTAGCGCGTGAGCAGGCTCACCGGGATCAGGTTGAAGGCGCGCGCCAGCGGGAACAACGCCAGCACGACCAGGGGCAGGAAGCCCAGGGCGATCAACCGCAGGTCGCGGTCGCGCCCGTCGATCCAGCCCCAGACCATCATCGCCACCAGCGCCGCCAGCGCCAGGCCGCTGAAGATCAGAACCAGCTCCATGGTGCCGCGCGTCTGCAGCATGGCGTCCAGCGCCACGGCCAGCAGGATCGCCGCGACCAGGCCAAAGACGCCGAGGTCCAGCCCGCGCGAGAGCCGCGCCGGCTCGGTGACCAGGCGCACGAACCAGAGTCCCGCGGCCACCGGCAGCCCTGGCCAGGCCAGCACCGCCAGGTCGTTCCAGTAAGGCCAGTCGGGCCAGATGTGCTCCGCGCCCAGGCCGGCGCGTGCCAGCTGGCTCGCGCCCACCACCACGATGTAGGCGGCGAAGGCCAGGAAGGCGCGGTCGCGGAAGGCCAGGCCGCTCGCCAGCGCGGCCAGCGCCAGCAGGGCGGAGACGCCGAAGTAGGCGCCCAGCAGGAACTGCTCGCGGTCCCGCTTGGACAGCAACGTGCGCTCGCGGTACAGCGTCACCGGGGCTGCGAAGTCCAGGTGGGTGTGCTCGATCCGCATCCAGTAGCGGACCACGCCATTGCTCGCGGGCGCGAGCTCGAAGGTGGGGTAGCGGCCCGGGATGGGCCAGACGGAGGTGGGCTGGCTGTCGCCGGCTTCCTGGACCACCCAGGCGCCAGTTGCCTTGTTGCGGTAGAACAGCTGCACGCGGTCGATGCCGGCGCCGCCGACCTCGACGAACCATTCATCCGCGTCCGCGATGCGGGCGTCGAACTGCAGCCACAAGGCCTTGCCGTCGAGGCGGTCGGACTGTTCCGCGCGGCGGCGCGTCCAGGGCAGGGTCTCGGCCTGCTTCTCGACCTGGTCGATCTTCGCCAGGCCCTCGTCGTCGATCCAGGACCGCATGAAAGGGTAGAGCGGAGTGGGCTCTTCGCCCTGCGGTTCCGCAATGGGAATGTCACCGGCCGGGAGCCGCGCGGGCGCCGCGGCCATTGCCGTGGCGCAGGCAAGCAGCAGGGCGCACAGCGTCTGGAATACGAACCTCAGCATCGCCCACGATTGTTGCAGGCACGGCTGAGTTCAGCACCTGTTTTGGCTCGCGCGGGCCCTGCTTTGGCGCGCTCCCACAACGAAAAAGCCCGGCGGGGCCGGGCTTTCACGTCGGGGCAGGGCGCAGGCTTAAGCGTATGCCGCCAGTGCCTTCTTCATCTTCTTCATGGCCGCCGATTCGATCTGGCGGATGCGCTCGGCCGACACGCCGTATTCGGCGGCCAGTTCGTGCAGCGTCATGCCGCCGGAGCCGTCGTCGTTGACCTTGAGCCAGCGCTCTTCGACGATGCGGCGGCTGCGCGGGTCGAGCTGCTCCAGGGCCGCGGCGATGCCGTCGCTGGCCATGGTGTCGCGCTCGCGGTTCTCCAGTTCCGCCGTCGGCTCGTGCGAAGCGTCCGCGAGGTAGGCGATGGGGCCGAAGGACTCCTCGCCGTCATCGCCCGGGCCCGGGTCCAGCATGACGTCGCCGCCGGACATGCGGGTTTCCATCTCGATGACTTCCTCGCGCTTGACGTTCAGCTCGCGCGCCATCACTTCGATCTGGGCGTCCGTCAGCGTGTCGCGGTGCGTTTCCGCGTTGGCGTCGTCCTTGAAGCCCTGCTTCATCGAGCGCAGGTTGAAGAACAGCTTGCGCTGGGCCTTGGTCGTCGCGACCTTGACCATGCGCCAGTTCTTCAGGATGTACTCGTGGATCTCCGCCTTGATCCAGTGCAGCGCGTAGCTCACCAGGCGCACGCCCTGGTTGGGGTCGAAGCGTTTCACGGCCTTCATCAGGCCGATGTTGCCTTCCTGGATCAGGTCGCCGTGGGGCAGGCCGTAACCCAGGTATTTGCGGGACACCGACACGACCAGCCGCAGGTGCGACAGCACCAGCTTTCCGGCGGCTTCCAGGTCGTTGGTCTCGCGGTATTTCTTCGCGTACTCGACTTCCTCTTCGGGCGTCAGCATCGGGAGGCGGTTGACCGCCGAGATGTAGGCGTCCAGGTTGCCCAGCGACGGAACGACGGCCCACGGGTTGGCGACAGCCAGCGCGGTGGTTCCTGCGGTTCCAATGGTTGAGGACATGACCGAAACTCCTTCCTTCATTTTCATATTAGCACTCTGTTAGAGAGAGTGCTAAGGCTTGGGTTCCGTAGTCAGAATAGCCGATTCCGGGTAATCCCTTGTTTACCCGAGAATGAGCAAGGGGTGGCAACCCGACGGCCGGCCGGCCGTAGCTGAGCCGTAAGCGTGCGCTTACCAGCGGATGCCCAGCTTCAGGAACAACTTGCTCAGGACGAAGATGGGGCCGACCCACAGGTACTGCAAGTCCTCGAAAAAGGACGGCTTCCTGCCCTCGAGCTTGTGGCCCACGAACTGGGCGATCCAGGCGCCCACGAAGATGGCGGCCGAGATGGCCAGCACCTGGTCGCCCATGGCATGGACCAGGCCCAGGCCGACCAGGGACAGGAGCGTCATGGCCGCCAGGAAGACCGTGGACAGCCGGGCGTAGTAGGCCATGCTGGCCAGCACGAAGGCGTAGGGCACCCAGGGGTGGATGGCCGCCAGCAGCCCCAGCAGGCTGAGCATGATCAGCGGGATGGCCACGAAGTGGATGCGCTCGTTGGCCGGGTTGCGGTGGCTCTCTTCGTAGTGCGTCAGCAGCTGGTCGACCTTGCGGGCTTCGATCATCGTGGACATGCTTCGCTCTCCTGCGGACGGCGGGACAATGGGACCATTGTGGAAGGCCGCGCCATGGACGGCTGTAAAGACCGCGACATCCTGGCCGTCACCACCACGGCCGGCACCCGCGCCGCGCCGTTTTACGACAACAGCGCCAGCGCGAACTCCCGCGCGTCGAAGGTCTCCAGGTCTTCCAGCTTCTCGCCCACCCCGATGAAATAGACCGGGATCGGCTTCTCCTGCGCGATGGCCGCCAGCACGCCGCCCTTGGCCGTGCCATCGAGCTTGGTGACGACCAGGCCCGTGAGCTGCAGCGTGCCGTCGAAAGCCTTCACCTGCTGCAAGGCGTTCTGGCCGGTGTTGCCGTCGATCACCAGCAGCACCTCGTGCGGCGCGCTGGCTTCGGCCTTGGTGACCACGCGCTTGATCTTGCGCAGTTCTTCCATCAGGTGCAGCTGCGTCGGCAGGCGGCCGGCGGTGTCGACGATGACCACGTCCTTCTTGCGCGCGCGGCCCGCCGTAACGGCGTCGAAGCTCACGGCTGCCGGGTCGCCGCCTTCCTGGCTGACGATCTCCACCCGGTTGCGGTCGGCCCAGACGGCCAGCTGCTCGCGGGCGGCGGCGCGGAAGGTGTCGGCCGCGGCCAGCAGCACCGTCTCGCCGGCGTCGGCGAGATGCTTCGTCAGCTTGCCGATGGAGGTGGTCTTGCCCGCGCCGTTGACGCCGGCCACCATGATGACGGTGGGCTGGTGCTCACCGATCACCAGCTCCTTCTGCAGCGGCTTGAGCAGCTGGGTGAGGGCGTCCACCAGGATGTTCTTGGCCTGCACCGGGCGGGTGGCGCCGGTGGCGGCCACCTTGCGCTTCACCTCGGCCAGCAGGAATTCGGTGGCGGCCACGCCGGTGTCGGCCAGCAGCAGCGCCGTCTCGAGCTCCTCGTAGAGCGCGTCGTCGATCTGGGCGCCGGTGAAGACCTGCGAAATATTGGAGCCGGTCTTGCGCAACCCGGCGCTCAGGCGGTCCAGCCAGCTTTGCCGTTCGGGCGCGACGGGCGCCGGCGCGGGGATTTCCAGGGCGGCGCCGAGCTGGCTGCCGATCAGGGAGCCGGTCCGGGCTGGCGCAGGGGCAGGGGCCGAAACCGGGGCCGAAACCGGCGCTGGGACCGGAATGGGCACCGAAGCCGGGACCGGGGCCAGCGCTGGGGCCGGAACCGGGGCTGGCGCGGGCGCCACGACCGGAGCGGGCGCCAGCGCGGGCGTGGATGCCGGCGTGGCCGGTTTCTGCTCGGGCGGCGGCGCCGGCGGAGCTTTTTTGCGGAAGAAACTGAACATCGGAACCCGATCTTGAATCACACTGATTCTATGAAACGGCATCTGCGCGCTTTTGTCCTCCCCCTCTTCTCAACTTTGGCGCTTCTCTCGGCAACTTCCGCCCCGGCCCAGATCTCCGGCCCGCCCCCGGCCCAGGAAAAACCCGTCGAATACCAGTTGCCCAACGGCTTCACGGTGATCATCAAGCCCGACCGCCGGGCGCCCACGGCCGTCCACATGGTCTACGTCCGAGTGGGTTCCATGGACGAAGTGGATGGATCCACAGGCCTCGCCCACATGCTGGAACACATGATGTTCAAGGGCACCAAGGACGTGAAGCCGGGCGAATTCTCGCGCCGCGTGGCCGCCCTGGGGGGCCGCGAGAACGCTTTCACGACCCGCGACAACACCGGTTTCTACCAGCAGATCCCCGCTTCCCGGCTGGAGGACGTGATCAAGCTGGAATCCGACCGCTTCGCCCACAATCAGTGGCCGGACGACGAATTCAAGCGCGAGCTGGAGGTGGTGAAGGAGGAGCGCCGCATGCGCACCGATGACAACCCGCGCGCGCAGCTGTTCGAGCAGCTCAGTGCCGAGGCCTACATGGCTTCGCCCTACCGTCGGCCGGTGGTCGGCTGGATGAGCGACCTCGATTCCATGCAGGCGGACGATGCCCGCAACTTCTACAAGCGCTGGTACGTGCCGGCCAACGCCGCGGTGGTGATCGCCGGCGACGTCGACGTCGCCAAGGTCCGCCAGCTGGTCGACAAGTACTACGGCAGCATCCCCGCGCACGCCGTGCCCACGCGCAAGCCGCGCGAGGAGCCGGAGCAGCACGGCATCCGCCGCCTGGACTTCAAGGCGCCGGCCGACCAGTCCTACGTCGCACTGGCCTTCAAGGTGCCGCAGCTGCGCAACTTCGACAACTCGGTGGAAACCAATGACGCCCTGGCGCTGACGGTGCTGGGCGCCGTGCTCGATGGCTACGAAGGCGCGCGCCTCGATCGCGCCCTGACGCAGGGCCCGGACCGCGTGGCCGACAGCGTCAGCGCCGGCAACGGCCTGTCGGGCCGTGGGCCGCAGATGTTCACGATGACCGGGGTGCCCGCCAAGGGCAAGACCCCGGAACAGGTGGAAGCGGCGCTGCGCGCCGAGATCGCCAAGGTGGCGCGTGATGGCGTCAGCGAGGCCGAACTGAATCGCGTGAAGGTCCGCTGGGTCGCCGGCGAGGTCTACAAGCTCGACTCCCTGATGAACCAGGCGCGCGAACTGGGAGGCAACTGGATCGTGGGCCTGCCGCTCGACGCCGACCAGCGCCTGCTGGATCGCCTGCGCGCCGTCACCGCCGACCAAGTGAAGGCGGTCGCCGCCAAGTATTTCGGCGATGACCAGCTCACGGTGGGCGTGCTGCGCCCGCTGCCCGTCGATCCGAACCGCAAGCCGCGCACGCCGACGGTCCAGATCCACCACGAATAAGCCATGACCCGAACGATGAACACCCTCTTCAAGTGGGCGGCGCCCGCCTTCGTGGCCGCCAGCCTGGCCGCGCCGGCGCATGCCGCCCTGCCGATCCAGAAATGGCAGCAAGCCAGCGGCGCGCAGGTCTTCCTGGTCGAAAGCCCCAGCCTGCCGATCGTCGACGTGGAGCTGGATTTCGACGCCGGTGACCGCCGCGACCCGGCCGACAAGGCCGGCCTGGCCAGCGTCACGGCGGAAATGACGTCCAAGGGCCTGCTGGCCCGCGACGGCCAGCCGGCGCTGGACGAGAACCAGCTGTCCGAGGCCTGGGCCGACCTGGGCGCCGGTTTCGGCGCCAGCGCCGGCGCGGACCGCATGAGCTTCACCCTGCGCTCGCTGACTTATCCCGACCTGCTGCCCAAGGCCGTGGCGCTGGCCGCGCGCCAGCTGGGCGAGCCCTCCTTCCCCGAGAACATCTGGGAACGCGAGCGCCAGCGCCTGTCCGCCTCCATTCGCGAGGCCAACACGCGCCCCGGCACCGTGGCCGGCCGCGCCTTCTCGCAGGCCGTGTACAGCGGGCATCCCTACGGCTACGAAACGACCGAGGAGTCGCTGTCGCACATCTCCGTGGCCGACATGAAGGAGGTCTACAAGCTGGTCCAGCCCTGCCGGGCCAAGGTGAGCATCGTCGGCGCCGTCAACAAGGCACAGGCCGACCAGATCGCCACTGCGCTGCTGGCGCGGCTGCCCGCGGGCAGCTGCACGCCGCTGCCGGCGGTGCCCGAGGTGCCCGCGCTGAAGGCCGCAGCCGAGCGCGACATCCCCTTCCAGGCCGCGCAGGCGCAGGTGCTGATCGGCCAGCCGGGCTACAAGCGCTCCGACCCGGACTACTTCCCGCTGCTGGTGGGCAACTACATCCTGGGCGGCGGCGGCTTCGTGTCGCGCCTGTCGCAGGAAGTGCGCGAAAAGCGCGGCCTGAGCTACAGCGTCTACAGCTACTTCAATCCCGGCATGCACGCCGGCGCCTTCACGCTGGGCCTGCAGACGCGCCCCGACCAGGCCGCCCAGGCGGTGCAGGTGTCGCGCGACGTGCTGCGGCGCTTCGTCGCCGAAGGGCCGACCGAGGCGGAAATGAAGGCGGCCAAGGACTTCATGATCGGCGGCTTCGCGCTGCGCATCGACAGCAACAGCAAGCTGCTGGACAACCTGGCCAACATCGCCTGGAACGACCTGCCCCTGGATTACCTGGACACCTGGACCAAGGAGGTCGAAAAGGTGACCGCGGCCCAGGTCAAGGCGGCCTTCGAACGAAAGTTGCAGCCGGACCGGATGGTGACGGTCGTTGTGGGCGCCCCCGTGGCATCCACCCGACAGTAACCCCCTCTTGCCGGGTGGGCCCCTGTCAATGTTGACAGGGGGTTTCAAGCGGACGTTTTGCGAAGCCTGAACAATGGCGATGCGCTGTCACGCAAAACCCAGGCGAACAAGGATTCCGACTGGTTCACAGGGAGAGAGTGGGGGCACGGCCTGTGGCCGTGCCCCTTTTTTTTTTATGCTCGGCGCCATGCCTCGCAATATTCCCCGTTCCGCCGCCGCCGTGGCGCGCACCGCGCCGCACCAGATCCGCATCATCGGCGGCCAGTGGAAACGCACCCGGCTCGAAGTGGCCGACCGCCCCGGCCTGCGCCCCACCCCTGATCGCGTGCGCGAGACCTTGTTCAACTGGCTGGGCCAGGACCTCACAGGCTGGCGCTGCGTGGACGCCTTTGCCGGCACCGGCGCCCTGGGGCTGGAAGCCGCTTCGCGCGGCGCGGCCGAAGTGCTGCTGGTCGAAGCGGAGGGAGACCTGGTCGACCAGCTGCGCGCGGTCGCTAGGAAGCTGGAAGCCACCAACGTCACCGTGCAACGTGGCAACGCGTTGAATGTCCTGCCGACGCTTGCCGCTGCCAGCGTGGACCTGGTGTTCCTGGACCCGCCCTTCGAGGCGGACCTCTTCGACAAGGCGCTGGCCGCGGCCCTGCCGGCGCTGGCGCCGCAAGGCTACGTCTACCTGGAAGCGCCGGCCGAATGGAACGCCGAAGCGGTGGGCCGCCACGGCTTGGGCCTGCTGCGGCACACGCGAGCCGGGGCGGTGCACGGCCACCTGTTGCAGCGCGTTGCATAATGCAGCGCAGCAATGCGCCGAGGCGGCCATTGAGGAGAGCACCACCATGGCCAACGACGTCATCGCCGTCTACCCCGGTACCTTCGATCCCATGACCCTGGGCCACGAGGACGTGGTGCGGCGCGCCTGCCAGCTATTCGGCCGCATCATCGTGGCCGTCGCCGCGGGGCACCACAAGAAGGCGCTGTTCACCATGCAGGAGCGCATCGACATGGCCCGCGAGGCCCTGGGCGGGCATCCGCAGGTGACGGTGGAAGGTTTCTCGGGCCTGGTGCGCGACTTCGTCGTCGCCCGCGGCGCCAAGGCCATGGTCCGCGGCGTGCGCGCCGTGACCGACTTCGACTACGAATTCCAGCTGGCCGGCATGAACCGCCACCTGATGCCGGACGTGGAAACCGTGTTCCTCACGCCCAGCGACAAGTACCAGTTCATCAGCAGCACCTTCGTGCGCGAGATCGCGGTACTCGGTGGCGAAGTCCACCAGTTCACCTCGCCGACCGTGCAGCAGCGCCTGGTCGAAAAGGTGCGCAGCCTCGGCCGCGATTGACTACAAGGCGGTGAGCCAGTCCCACAGGACGGCGTTCACCACCTCCGGCTGCTCCATCGTCAGCATGTGCCCGCAACGGGGCACCATCACCAGCCGCGCGTCCGGAACGAGTTGCGCGATCTCGCGCGAATGCTCCGGCGGCGTCAGGCGGTCGTCCTCGCCGCACATCACCAGCACCGGGCAGCGCAGGCTCGCGAGATGCAGCCGCGCATCGGGCCTGGCGATCACGGCGCGGTTCTGCGCGATCAATTGCTCCGCGCCCGCTTCCAGCACGAAGTCCAGGTACGGCTGCGCCAGCGCGTCGGCGTTGGCCGGATGGAAGGCGAAGGCTACGTTCGGCTCGATGACCTCCCGCACCTTGCCCTGCGCGAACAGCACGATCGCGTCCTCGCGCAGCCGGCGCATGTCGTCCGTCTCGGGCGATGCATTGGTGCCGAGCAGCGCCAGGCCGGCGATGCGCTGCGGCGCCAGCCGCGCGGCTTCCATGGCGACCATGCCGCCCATGGACGCGCCGCACAGCACCAGCCGCCCTTCGTGCTCGTGCAGCAGGGCCGCGGCCATGTCGACGATGCTGCGATGCCGCATGTTCACGTCGGTGACCGTGGGCTGCAGGTCGGCGAGGCCGGCAAGCTGTTCGCGCCACATGGCCGCGTTGCCGGCAAGCCCCGGAATCAGGATCAATCTGTCCATTCGGCGGGTCCCGTGAACCGTTCGTTGATTTGCGCGAATTCTGCACTGCCCGCAGGCACCAATAATGCGTTGGGGGTGGAATGACCGAACTCGTCCTGATCCGCCACGGCGAGACCGACATGAACCGGGAGCTGCGCTTCCAGGGCCATGTGGACGTGGCGCTGAACGCGATGGGCCTGGAGCAGGCCCGCCGCCTGGCCGCGCGCCTGGCCGGCGAGAGCGCGCACGCGCTCTATGCGTCCGACCTGCTGCGCGCACAGCAGACGGCGCAGCCGATCGGCGCCAGCCTGGCGCTGCAGCCGGTGGCCGACACCGGCCTGCGCGAGCAGTCCTTCGGCCGCGTCGACGGCATGCGCGTCGACGACATCAAGCAGCAGCATCCCGGCCAATGGGAAGCCTGGACCCGCTTCGAGCCCGACTTCGCCATGCCCGAGGGCGAGTCCACGCGCCAATTCCACACCCGCGTGATGGAAGCCGTCCACCGGCTGGCTGCGCAACACGCCGGCAAGCGGATGGTGCTGGTGACGCACGGCGGCGTGCTGGACATGATCTACCGCACCGCGCGTTCGCTGGGCCTGGGCGGGCCGCGCCAGAGCGAGATCCCCAACGCGGGCCTCAACCGGGTGCGCGTTGGCAAGGAAGGCGCCATCGACATCCTGCACTGGGCTGACACGCGCCACCTGGCGGACCTGCCGCCGCAGCCGGTCTACGATCAGAAGAAGGTCGCGGCCAGCGCGGGCAAGCCCAAGGCGGCGTAGACCTTGGCGGCCTGGCGCTTCAAGCGCCGCGATTCCGGCTGGGTGCGCACCTGCTGTTGCAACAGGTCCTGCGCGCCGGACAGCGAGCCGCCCTTCAGCATCGCATCGAGGTGCACCTGCGCGAACAGGTCGCGCTGCGCATGGCTGCCGCCGATCTCCAGCAGCCGCGGCAGCGCCGCGCCCAGGCCTTCGATGGCGCCTTTCCAGTCGCCGCGCGCATGCGCCAGCAAGCCCTGGCTGGCCGGGATGCAGACGCGCTGCCAGGCCGGCGCGGAATCGGCCGGCAGCTGCGCGGCATGGCGCTCCATGCTGGCGAACAGCGCGCGCGCTTCGTCTTCGCGGCCGGCGCGCGCCAGCCCGTACAGGTATTGCATGTCCAGGAAGGGCAGCACGTGGTCGTGCCCGCGCCGCGCGAGGTGGTCGCCCAGGTCCTGCCAGCGATTGCCGACGCTGCCGCCGGCCAACTCCACCCGCGCCAGCAGCGAGACGGCGTTCACCTGGTCCTGGCTGTAGTCCTTGACCTCGGCCCAGACGTGCTGGTCGTAGATGGCGAGCGCCTCTTCGAAGTGCTCGAGGTCCAGCGCGAACAGCGCCTGGTGCCACCAGTTGTGCGTGACCATGAAGGAGTTGAGCCCGGTCCAGGTGGAGCTCACCTCCTGCAGGAACGCGTGGCCCTCGATCAGCCGGCCTTGCGTCAGCATCACGTGCGCCAGCGCGTGATGGGCCCAGGGCTCCTTGCGCCGCATCGCGATGGCCTGGCGGGCGGAGGCTTCCGCCTGCTCCAGGAAATGGCACTGCTCCCAGCCGAAGGCCAGCATGCCATGCAGGAAAGGCACGTCGCCCGCCGCGGGCAGGGCGGCCAGCGCGATGCGCAGCATGCCGGGCGCGTCGCCGCGGTTGAACAGGTGGTACTGGCCCAGCTTCAGCGAGGCCAGGTCGCGCGGGAAGGCGCGCGCCTGCTCCTCGTGCAGCGCGATCGCGCGCGCGATGTCGCCGGCGACCCAGGCCGCGACCGCCGCGACGAAGCGCTGCTCGCGCATCGTCGCGCGCGCCGCGCTGGCCTGCGCCTTCTCGAGGAAGGGCCTGGCGTTGCGCGGCGCATCGCCGGTCTCGGCGAACATGTGCAGCGCCGCGCAGTACGCCTGCACGATGGCGCCGGGGTCGTCCTGCGCCTGCAGCACGTTCACCGCCCGCGCCTCGCTGGCGATGAAGCCTTCGACAAAGTCGTTCACCGGCGCGAGGCTGGCCTCGCGCTCCAGCGTGACGGCGTTGCCTAGCGCATCAGTCGACATGGTGCAGCGCTTCCGAGGGCGGCTGCGGCCAGGGGCGCTGGCCCTCGCGGACCAGTTCGAAGGCGCGCGCGACCTGCAGCACGCCGAGGTCGTCGAAGCGCTTGCCGGCGATTTGCAGGCCGATCGGCAAGCCGCTGCGCGTGTAGCCGCAGTTGATGCTGGCGGCCGGCTGCTCCGACATGTTGAAGGGCACGGTGAAGCCGATGTGTTCCAGCGGCCGCATCGGGTCGTTCGTCGGTGACGCGAACTCCGCCGGCGGCGCCGGCACCGGCGACACCGGCGAGATCACGTAGTCGAAGGGCCGGCAGGCGTTCACCGTCGTCACCCGCGTGTGGTGGAACTGGTGGACTGCGCGGTAGACCGCTTCGCCGGTCATGCCGGCGGCGCTGTCGGCCCACTGCTGGATATAGGGCAGCACCCTGGCCTTGGTCTCGGCCGGCAGTGCGCGCATGTCGGCGTACGAGCGCATGCGCCAGAAGTGATCCATGCCATCGAGCATGGACTGCGTCATGAAGGGCTGCATGGGCGCGACCACGGCGCCGGCACGCTCGAACAGCGCCGCGGCGCGCTGGATCGCGTCCTTCACCTCCGGCTCCACGGCCAGGCCGCAGCCGGCTTCCAGCAGCAGGCCGATGCGCAGGCCGCGCAGCTTGTCCACGCCGGCATCGAAGGCGGACCAGGCGATGTGCTGCGCCGGCAGGCTCATGCTGTCGCGCTCGTCGGGGCGCGACAGCACGTCCAGGAACAGCGCGGCGTCCGCCACCGTGCGCGTCATCGGGCCGGCGGCGCGCCCCGTGTAGGGCGGGTCGATCGGGATGCGGCCCAGGCTGGGCTTGAGCGTGAAGATGCCGCACCAGCCGGCCGGCAGCCGCAGCGAGCCGCCGATGTCGGTGCCGATGTGCAGCGGGCCGTAGCCGGCCGCGGCGGCCGAGCCCGCGCCGGCGCTGGAGCCGCCCGGCGTCTTGCTGAAGTCCCAGGGGTTGCGTGCCAGCTTGTGATAGCTGGAAAGGCCGGAGGACAGCATGCCGTAGTCCGGCATCGTCGTCTTGGCCAGCACCACGCCGCCGTGTTCGCGCACGCGCGCCGCGGGCGGCGCGTCCTGCAGCGCGGGGGCCATGTCAGTGGCGGCCGTGCCCAGCGGCGTGGGGTCGCCCTGCGTCGCGATGTTGTCCTTGATCGTGACGGGCACGCCGTCGATCAGGCCCAGCGGCGCGCCTTGCAGCCAGCGCTTTTCGCTGGCGCGGGCCTGCTCCATCACCCGCTCGGGGCGCAGCAGGAACAGCGCCTGCAGGTGCTGTTCCCAGCGCTCCGCATGTCCCAGCACGCTGCGCGCCACTTCCACCGGGGAGAACTCGCGGCGGCGGTAGCCCGCCACCAGTTCGGCCGCGCCGAGTTCGTGCAGCGCGGTCGGGGACTGCTTCGTCATCGCGGAATCAGCCCCAGTAGATGGCGGACAGGTCGTTGGCGAAGATCGGCATGTCCTTCCAGAGGCCGCGCACGTTCTTGTTGGCCACCGTCACCCATTGCGGCTGGTACAGGAAGCCGGCGGCGGCGTCCTCGGCCAGCAGGCGCTGCAGGTCGCCCAGCAGCTTGGTGCGGTCCTTGGCGTTGGCCGTGGTCTTGTACTTGTTGTACAGCTCGTCGAACTTGGCCGAGTGGTAGCCCCAGTAGTAGTCCGGCTTGGCGAAGTTGCCCAGGTCGAAGGGTTCGACGTGGGAAATGATCGTCATGTCGTAGTTGTGCGCGCCGCCGTACACGTTGGACAGCCACTGCGCCCATTCCACGTTTTCCAGCTTGGCGGTGATGCCGACCTTGGCCAGTTCCGCGGCGATCACTTCGCCGCCCTGGCGCGCATACGGCGGGGGCGGCAGCGTGATGGTGACGTTCAGCGGGCCGGTGATGCCGGCTTCTTTCAGCAGCGCCTTGGCCTTCTCGGGGTTGAAGGGGTTGACGCCCGTGGTGTCGACGTAGCCCGGCGCGCTGGGCGGGTAGTGGCTGCCGATGGGAGCGCCGTAGCCGTCGCCGGCGCCCTGGATCACGGCCTTGCGGTCGATGGCCATCGAGATCGCGCGGCGCACGCGCACGTCGTCGAAGGGCTTCTTCTTGTTGTTGATCGCCAGGATGGTCTTGGCGCGCGAGCCGGACACGACGACCTGGAACTTCGGATTGCCCTTGAACTGGTCGACGCTGCGCGGCGTGACGCGCGGGAAGGCGTCGATGTCGCCGGCCAGCAGCGCCGCGACCTGCGCCGCGGGGTCGGCGATGAAGCGGAAGGTGGCGCGCTTGATCCGGATCGCGCTGGCGTTGCGGAAGCCGTCCCACTTGGCGAGCGTGATCGACGAGCCCTTGACCCAGTTCTCCAGCTGGAACGGCCCGGTGCCCACCGGCTTGGTCATGTTGGTGTCGGCGCTCTTGGGCTCCACGATGACCGCGGTGGCCTGGCCGAGGAGGAAGGGGAAGTCGGGGTCGATTTCCTTGGTGAGGATCACCACCGTGTGGTCGTCGATGACCTTGGTGGTCAGCGCCGCGAAGGTGCGCTTGTCCTTGTTGGTGCTCTTCTCGCCGCCGGCGCGGTCGAAGGAGAACTTGACGGCCTGGGCGTTGAAGGGCTCGCCGTTCTGGAACTTGACGCCCTTGCGCAGCTTGAAGGTGTAGGTGGTGAGGTCGGGCGAGACCTCCCAGCTTTCGGCCAGCAGCGGCGTGACGGAGCCGTCGGGGTTGATCTTGGTGAGCGGCTCGAAGACGTTGTACAGCGTCACCTCGCCGATGGAGGAGGCGGCGCCGCCGGTGGGGTCCAGGCCCGGGCTGGGCTCCAGCGCCATGCCCATCACGATCTGGTCCTTCCCGCGGGCCTGCGCCAGCACGTGCATGGGCATGGTGGCGAGCGCGGCGAGGGATGCGGAATGCGTGAGGACGCTGCGGCGTTTGATCATGGCGAAAGCTCCGACGACTTGGAATGGTTGAGAACGATGATCATCCCCGAGATCGGCGCGCGTTCGCAAGAGGGCCTCACCGGGGTTCGGCCTCCGGCACCGCGGCCAGCAGGGTACGTGTGTATGGATGCTCCGGCGCGGAGAACAGGCGCTCGGGCGATCCCTGTTCGACGATGCGGCCTTGCCAGAGCACGGCGACGTCGTCGCACAGATGATGCACGACCGCGAGGTCGTGGCTGATCAACATGTAGGTGATGCCGAACTCCTGCTGGAGGTCCTGCATCAGGTTCAGCACCTGCGCCTGCACGGAGACGTCCAGCGCGCTCACGGGTTCGTCGGCGACGATCAGGCGCGGGCGCGTGATGAGCGCGCGCGCGATGGCGATGCGCTGGCGCTGGCCGCCGGAGAATTCGTGCGGGTACTTGCCCAGGTCGTTGGCGCGCAGGCCCACGGCCTGCAGCGCTTCGGCGGCGCGCGCGTGCTGCTCCTCGCGCGTGGCGCCGCCCTGCGCGGCCAGCGGCTCGCAGACGATGCGCTCCACGGTCTGGCGCGGGTCCAGCGAGCCGTAGGGGTCCTGGAACACCATCTGGAAGTCGCGCCGTGCCAGGCGCAGTTCTTCCTTGCGCAGCGCGTGCAGGTCGCGTCCCAGCATGCGCACGCTGCCCGAGGTGGGTGTGTCCAGCGCCATGACGAGGCGGGCCAGCGTGGACTTGCCGGAGCCGGACTCGCCCACGATGCCCAGGCTGCGGCCGGCTTCGATCGTGAAGCTCACGCCCTTGAGCGCCTGCACCCTGGCCGGCGGCTGCAGCAGCTTTTCGCGCGGCAGCGTGTAGTCCTTGACCAGGTTGTCGACCTTCAGCAGCGCTTCGCTCATGGCTGTTCCTCCCTCTCCCTCTGGGAGAGGGTTGGGGTGAGGGCCGCCGCCGCCACCGCGTCCAGCCGGATGCAGCGCGCACGATGGTCGCTCCCCACTTCGACGGCCGGCGGCACCACGCTGTGGCAGTCAGCGATGGTGTAGCTGCAGCGCCCCGCGAAAGGGCAGCCCTTGGGCAGGTCGACCAGCTCCGGCACCGTGCCCGGGATGGTGGCCAGGCGCTTGCCCTTGCCCGAATGCAATCCCGGCCGCGCTGAAAACAGGCCCAGCGTGTATGGATGGCTGCGATTGGCGAAGACCGAAGCGGTCGGCCCGCTTTCCACCACCATGCCGCCGTACATCACCAGCATGCGGCGCACGTTCTGCGCGATCACGCCCAGGTCGTGCGAGATCAGCATCAGGGCCATGCCGCGTTCGGCCACCAGCTCGCGGATCAGGTCCAGGATCTGGCGCTGGATCGTCACGTCCAGCGCGGTCGTCGGCTCGTCGGCGATCAGCAGGTCGGGCCCGCAGGCGAGCGCCATCGCGATCGTGATGCGCTGGCGCTGGCCGCCGGAGAACTGGTGCGGATAGGCGTCGATGCGGCGCGCCGCGTCCGGGATGCCGACGCGATCGAGCAAGGCGATGGCCTGCTTGCGCGCATCGGTGGCGTTCATGCCCCGGTGCAGGCGCAGCGGCTCGGCGACCTGCCGGCCCACGCTGTGCACCGGGTTCAGCGCCGTCATCGGCTCCTGGAAGATCATGCCCATGCGGTCGCCGCGCAGCGCGCACATCGCGCGCTCGGGCTTGCCCACCAGCTGCTGGCCGTCGAACAGGATGCTGCCCGTGACCTTGGCGTTCTCGGGCAGCAGGCCCATGAGCGCCATCACGGTGATGGACTTGCCGCAGCCGGACTCGCCGACCAGGCCCAGCGAGTCGCCGCGCTCCAGCGAGAAACTGGCATTGCGCACCGCGTAGGCCGGGCCGCGGTGGGTTTGCAGTTGGACCGAGAGGTCCTGGACTTCGAGCAATGCCATCTATCGTTTGCGGGCCAGGCGAGGATCGAACAGGTCGCGCAGGCCGTCCCCGAGCAGGTTGAGGCCCATCACTGCCAATGCAATGGCTATGCCAGGGAACACCGCAAGCAGCGGCGCCGTGAACAGCAGGCTCTGCGCTTCGCTGAGCATGCGGCCCCACGACGGCTGCGGCGGCTGCGTGCCCAGCCCCAGGTAGGACAGCGCGGCCTCGGCGAGGATGGCGATGGCGAAGCGGATCGTGGCCTGCACGATCAGCACCGACAGGATGTTGGGCAGCACGTGCTCGATCGTGATGGCGAAGCTGCCCTTGCCGCAGGCGCGCGCGGCGAGCACGTACTCGCGGCCCCACACCGCGTTGGCCGAGGCGCGCGTGATGCGGGCGAAGGTGGGGATGTTGTAGATGCCGATGGCGATGATGGCGTTCACCATGCCCGGGCCGAACACCGCCGTCAGCATGATGGCCGACAGGATGGCCGGGAAGGCGAAGCCGAAGTCGGCCACGCGCATGATCACTTCCTCGACCCAGCCACGCCGGGCCGAGGCCAGCAGGCCCAGCGCCGTGCCGATCACGAGGCCGATGCCGACAGCGATGACGCCCACCACGATGGAAGCGCGGGCGCCCACCAGCAGCAGCGAGGCGATGTCGCGGCCGTAGGGGTCGGTTCCCAGCCAGTACTGGAGGTCCGGCGCCCGCAGCTTCAGCGCCATGTCGATCTCGTACGGGTTGTGCGGCGTCCACACGAAGGAGATCGCCGCGGCCGCCAGCAGCAGCAGGCTCAGCACCAGCCCGATGACGAAGCTGGGGTTGCGGAAGGCGCGCTTCCAGAAGCCCGGCGCTTGCGCCGGAGCCGTCACGGGCGGCGTCGGCATGACGGCATTCATATGTCGCTCGCCTTCACGCGCGGGTCGATCACCGCGTACAGCAGGTCCACCGCGAAGTTCACCACCACCACCATCGCCGCCAGCAGCATCACGCAGTTGCGCACGACGATGAGGTCGCGGTTGGAGATCGATTCGAAGATCAGGCGTCCCAGGCCCGGCAACGAGAACACCTTTTCCACCACGATGGTGCCGGCCAGCAACTCGGCGAACTGCAGGCCCATGACGGTGACGACCGGAATCAGCGCGTTGCGGAGCACGTGACCCCACAGCGCGCCGCCCTGCGACACGCCCTTGGCGCGGGCGGTGCGCACGAAGTCCTCGCGCATCACTTCGAGCACCGAGGAGCGCGTGATGCGCGCCAGGATGGCCGACTGCACCACCGCGAGCGAGATGGCGGGCAGCAGCAGCGCCTTCGCGCCTTCCAGGATGCCGTCGCTCCAGCCGTAGAAGCCGCCGGCGGAGAACCACTTCAGGTGCACCGAGAACAGCAGGATCAGCAGCACGGCGAACCAGAAGTTCGGGACCGCGATGCCGACCTGCGTGAAGCTCATGATCGCCACGTCGCCCAGCTTGTTGTGGCGGGCGGCGGCGTAGACGCCGGCGACGAGAGCGATGGCGATGGTCAGCGCCATGGCCAGCAGCGCCAGCGGCACGGTGAGCGACAGGCGCTCCAGGATCAGTTCGGAAACCGGCGAGCTGTACGCGTAGCTGAGGCCGAGGTCGCTGTGCACCATGCCGGTGACCCAATGCCAATAGCGGTCCCACCCGGATTGGTCCAGGCCCAGCTTGTGCGCGAGGGCGGTGACGGCCTCCGGCGAGGCGTCCGGGCCCATGAGGATCTGGGCGGCATTGCCCGGGAGGATCTCCAGCACCAGGAACACGACCACCGAGGTACCTACCAGCGTCGCAATCAGGGTGATCAGGCGCTTGAAGAGGAACAGGCTCATGAAGCCGGGGATAATGCCAGAAGTCGTATCCGGAGGTTTCTGCACGCCATGGCATTGATGATTACCGACGAGTGCATCAACTGCGATGTGTGCGAGCCGGAGTGCCCGAACGAGGCCATTTTCCTCGGGCCGGAGATCTACGAGATCAACCCGGACAAGTGCACCGAATGCGTCGGCCACTTCCCCGAGCCGCAGTGCGTGCAGGTCTGCCCGGTGGCGTGCATCCCCCTGAACCCCGAGCGGGTGGAGGACAAGGAAACGCTATACCAGAAGTACCTGCGCCTCACGGCCGCGGCGAAACCTTCCTGATCCTCATTCCCGCGGAGGCGGGAACCCAGGGCGTCATTTCTTCGGCGCGACGGCCGTGAAGTTCTCCGGCTCCTTCTTCTTGCCCTTGCTGTCCTTGTGATGCTGCGCCACCTGCTTGGGCGCTGAGGCGGCTTCCTTGGGCACGCCGCCGATCACCAGCGCCTTCGGCGCGTTCTTCTCCGCGTCGTGGCGGGATTTTTCCAGGGCGGCGGCGGTCTTCAGGTCGGATTGCACCGAGGCGCGCGCATTGGCCGCATCGGCTGCGGTGCGCGTGTCGGAAACCTCGATTTGCGCGCCGCCTTCGCAGGGCTTCTGCTGGTAGCTGCTGCCGCAGCGCCAGACTTGTTGGGCGGCGGTGGTTGTTGCCAGGATGGCGAGTGCCGTTGCGAATAGCGTCTTCATGCGTCCTCCTCCTCGCGCGGTGCGCAGCGAAGCTGCGGCACCCTACGTGATGCGTGGCCCGACGCCCGACGCGTGCGTCAGGGCGCCGGCGGCGGCGCGTCCGGCCGGGGCGGCTTCGGGCGCGGCGGCTTGTGCGTGTGCACGACCAGCGTGGCCTTGTCCATCTCGCCTGCCAGGAAGGCCGGCACGGCCTTCTGCGTGCGGATGATGCAGTCCTCGATGGCCGTGCGTTGGTCGGGCGCCGGTTTCTTCAGCACCCAGTTCACCACCTCGGACTTCACGCCGGGGTGGCCGATGCCGATGCGCAGGCGCCAGTAATCGTCCGTGCCCAGCTGCGCGTGGATGTCACGCAGGCCGTTGTGGCCGGCATGGCTGCCACCCAGCTTGAGCTTGGCCTGGCCGGGCACGACATCGAGTTCGTCGTGCGCCACCAGGATCTCCTGCGGGGCGATCTTGTAGAAGCGCGCCAGCGCCGCCACCGACTTGCCCGAGAGGTTCATGAAGGTCTGCGGCTCCAGCAGCCACACCGTCTGCCCGTGGACGTTGGCGCGCGCGACCAGGCCGTGGTAGCCGCGGTCCGCCACCAGGTTCACCTTCAACTGGCGCGCGAGCTCGTCCACCCACCAGAAACCGGCGTTGTGGCGGGTGGCTTCATACTCGGGGCCGGGGTTGCCCAGGCCGACGAACAGCTTGATCATGATGGTGCGAAGGTAGTGGAAAGCGCCGGGGCGCACATGCGCTTATTGTCACCGGCTCGAAATGCAAAAAGGCCCGCTTTCGCGGGCCTTTCCGGATCCCCGCCTGCGCGGGGATGACGATGTGCCGCCTTCGCGGCACGACGTCACTTCTTGGCGGGAGCCTTCGCAGCCGGCTTCGCGTCCTTGCCGCCCTTGGCGGGGGCAGCGGCCGGAGCGGCAGCAGCGGCGCCTTCGGCACCGGCGGCAGCGGCTTCAGCCGATTCCTCGGCAGCCGGGGTCACCACGGACACCACCACGGGGTTCGGCTTGCCGTGCGTCACGGCCTTCACGCCCTTCGGCAGCTTGATGTCCTTCAGCGTCAGGGTCGTGCCCTTCTTCAGGCCGGACAGGTCGATCTCGATGAACTCGGGCAGTTCGGCCGGCAGGCAGGACACGTCCAGTTCGGTCATCACCGGGTTCACCAGGCAGTGGTCCAGCTTGACGGCGTCGGACTCTTCCGCGCCCTTGAAGTGCAGCGGCACCTTCATGTGCATGCGCGTGTTGGCGTCCACGCGCTGGAAGTCGATGTGCTGGACTTGCTGGCGGAAGGGGTGGTACTGCACGTCACGCAGCAGCACCTTGGCGGTCTTGCCACCCAGGTCCATCTCGAGGATGGTGGAGTGGAAGGCTTCCTTCTTCAGGGCGTGCCACAGCGCGTTGTGGTCCAGTTCGATCAGCTGGGGCTGGCCCTCGCCACCGTAGACGATGCCGGGGGTCTTGCCGACGTTACGCAGGCGGCGGCTCGCACCCGTACCTTGCTTGGCGCGCTCGAAAGCGACGAATTTCATTGCGTTCTCCATTTCGGGACCACCGCGACCAGTGCGTCCCGCGTTTCAAAAAGCCTCCCGTGAAGGAGGCGCGACAGACTCAGAACAGGTTGACCTGGTCCGAGAACAGGCTCATCACCGACTCGCCCTTGGAAATGCGCTGCATCGTTTCGGCGATCAGCGGGGCGACGGTGAGCTGGCGGATCTTGGTGCAGGCATGCGCCGCGTCCGACAGGGGAATCGTGTTGGTCACGACCACTTCGTCCAGGGCCGTGCCCTTGGAGATGCGGTCGATGGCCGGGCCCGAGAAGATCGGGTGCGTGCAATAGGCGTACACCTTCTTGGCGCCGCGCTCCTTCAGCACCTCGGCCGCCTTCACCAGCGTGCCGGCGGTGTCGATCATGTCGTCCATGATCACGCAATTGCGGCCGTCGATCTCGCCGATGACGTGCATCACTTCGGACACGTTGGCCTTCGGGCGGCGCTTGTCGATGATGGCGAGGTCGGTGCCCAACTGCTTGGCAAGGGCCCGGGCGCGCACCACGCCGCCGACGTCCGGCGAGACCACGATCAGGTCTTCGTAGTTCTTCTCGCGCAGGTCGCCCAGCAGCACCGGGGACGCGTAGATGTTGTCGACGGGGATGTCGAAGAAGCCCTGGATCTGGTCGGCGTGCAGGTCCATGGTGAGCACGCGCGCCACGCCCACGGTCTGCAGCAGGTTGGCCACGACCTTGGCCGAGATCGGCACGCGCGCGCTGCGCGGGCGGCGGTCCTGGCGGGCATAGCCGAAGTAGGGGATGACGGCGCTGATGCGCTCGGCCGAGGCGCGCTTCAGCGCGTCGACCATGATCAGCAGCTCCATCAGGTTCTCGTTGGTCGGGGCGCAGGTGGACTGCACCACGAACACGTCGCGCGTGCGCACGTTCGTGTTGATCTCGACGGTCACTTCACCGTCGGAGAAACGGCTCACCGAGGCGGCACCGAGAGAGATGCCCAGGTGGCCGGCTATCTCTTCGGCCAATGCGGGATTGGCATTGCCGGTGAAGACCATGAAGTCGGGAGTGGGAGCTGCTTGCATCGTAAGTCTTTGCGGGCCAGGCCTTCGCGAAGTGCGCGCGGGCCCCAATGGACTAGAAAACGGTTTGGCAGGGGAGGAAGGACTCGAACCCTCGCATGCCGGAATCAAAATCCGGTGCCTTAACCAACTTGGCGACTCCCCTACACGGGTCTGCCGCTGCGAACAGCGTCAAACCGAATCGTCGCTGGATGCCCACCCGACCAGCGGATGCACATCCATATTGCCGCATTCCCTCGCCACCCAGCCCGCCGGTGCCTGCACGAGGGATTTTCCCCCAGGAAGCAACGCGAAGACCGCGCTTCCGGAACCGGTCATCCGGCCATGCAAACCCTGCGAGCCCAGCCATTGCAGTGCTTCCGCCACATCCGGGCAAAGCCTGCGAGCCACTGGTTCCAGGTCGTTGTGACCGAAACCGTAGGGGTCAGCAGCAAAGCCTGCGATTGTAGCACTGTTGCTGTCCCGTTTCAGGGACGGGTCCTGAAAGATTCCTTTCGTCGCCAGTCCGTGGGCCGGTTTCACGACTGCAAACCGGGCGGACGGCAGCGCGAGAGGCGTGATTGTCTCACCGATTCCTTCCACCCATGCGTTGCGGCCGCGAAGAAAGAAGGGAACGTCCGCACCGAGCGACAAGCCGATCTTCTCCAGCGCGGGCAGCTTCAGTCCCAGCTGCCACAGGCGGTTCAGCGCGAGCAGGGTGCTGGCCGCATCGGACGAGCCGCCGCCCATGCCGGCCTCGGCGGGCACGCGCTTTTCGATCTGGATGTGCGCGCCCGCGCTGCTGCCCGTGGCCTGCTGCAGCGCGCGCGCGGCGCGCAGCACCAGGTCTTCCGGCGGCAGCGGCGGGCCCAGGTCTTCGCGACTCAGCGCGCCGTCGGGACGCAACTCGAAGTGCAGCGTGTCGTGCCAGTCGATCAGCATGAACACCGACTGCAGCAGGTGGTAGCCGTCGGGACGGCGGCCGGTGATGTGCAGGAACAGGTTCAGCTTGGCCGGCGCCGGCACGTCGTGAAGCGACCGCATGCGGCCCCTCAGTGCTCGAAGGCGAGGCGCAGGTCGGCCGGGGGCGAAGTGCGCTGCGCGCGCAGGCGTCCTTGCGGCACCTGGCTCACGTCCACGTTCCAGCCCGGCACCTGCGTCGCGCGGCCCTGCAGCCAGTCGAACAGCGCGGCGATCGGGATCGGCGCGCCGGCCACCTGCGTGGCCAGTTCGTCCAGCGAGCCGAATTCGCGCGTGCCCTTGTCGGTGCGCAGCGTCGCGCTGCCTGGCGCCCAGCGCGCTACGCCGGCGGTGCCGCCCAGCGGCGTGAGCAAGGTCAGCTCGCCCTGCTCCGGCGCGCCCTTCAGCTCGAAGCCGGCGGAGAAGGGCTGTTCACCCTGCACCGTCAGCGCCAGCCGGCCGCTCCACGCCTGTTCGCCGGGCGCGGCCTGCGGCTTGGGCGGCGTCGCGCAGCCGGCCAGCAAGGCCACCGCCAGTGCGCTGCCCACGAAGAGTCGGCGTGACGCCGTCACGGCTTCACCTTCAGGCGCTTGAGCGTCTCGTTCAGCGTCTCGTTCTCGCCGTTGAGCATCAGGCCTTCGCGCCAGATGCTCTGCGCCTCGTTGCGCTGGCCCATGCTCCACAGCACTTCGCCCAGGTGGGCGGCGATCTCGGGATCGGGCTTGTCCTTGTAGGCCGCCTGCAGGATGCGCAGCGCTTCCTGGTTGTTGCCCATGCGGAATTCCACCCAGGCCAGGCTGTCGCTGATGAAGGGATCGCCGGGCGCGTATTCCAGCGCCTTCTGCACCAGCTGCCTGGCTTCCGGCAGGCGCGTGTTGCGTTCGGCCAGCGAGTAGCCCAGCGCGTTGTACGCGTGGTGGTAGTCGGGCTTGACCACCATCACCTGGCGCAGCAGCTTTTCCATGTCGCCGTAGTCGGCCAGCTTCTCGGCCATCATGGCCTGGTCATACAGCAGGTCGGGGTCCTTGGGTTCCTTGGCCACGGCCTGGCCCAGCAGCTGGTAGGCGGCCTTGTATTGCTTGTTGTCGCGCAACAGCGAGACCTCGGCCAGCGTCTTCATCCGGGCGTCCGCGGGGCTGCGCTCCGGCAGCGCGCGGATCAGCTTGCGCGCTTCGTCCATCTTGCCCTGCTGCGCCAGCAGCGAGGCGCGGCGGGTCTGCGCCGCCAGCAGGTCCTGCGGGTCGTCGATGCGGTCCAGCCAGGCATTGGCCTGCGCATAGTCCTTGCGCTTCTCCGCCACCTGCGACAGCGACAGGTAGGCCTGGGCCAGGCCGCGCTTGCGCTCGTCGCTGCCCTGCTTCTGCGCCAGGTCCACGTAGCGCTTCAGAGCCGCTTCGCCGGGGGCGAGCTGGTTGTCCTGCACCAGCAGCGTGCCTTCCACCAGCCAGGCTTCGGCGAACTCGGGGCGTTGCTGCGTGACCAGCTGGATCTGCTGCAGCGCTTCGGGGTAGCGGTTGGCGTCCAGCAGGGCGCGGGCATAGCCCATACGCAGCTCGGGCAGCGGCTGGCCGTCCATGTACTTGCGCACCAGGACTTCGGCTTCCGGCAGCTTGGGGTCCATCAGCTCCAGCGCCAGCAGGGCCGGGCCTTCGGCTTGCGGGTTGCCAGTCTGGCCGCGCTTGGCGGCGTCCAGCGCGCCGGCGGTGTCGCCGGCGGCCAGGCGCATGCGGCCGATGGCGGTCCAGGCGGAGGCGGCCGTCGCTGCATTACCGGTGTAACCGGACAGCGCCTGTTCCACCACCATCGCGGCCTGCTTCTTGTCCGTGACCCGCGCGTAGTTGCGGGGAATGGTGACGATGACGGCGATGCGGTCCTTGGCGTCGGCGAGCGCGAGTTCCGTCTTCAGCGGCTCCAGGCTCTCGGGCACGCGGTTCAGCGCTACCAGGATCTGCAGCACGTAGCGGTTGGCCTCGCGCGAATCCGGGAAAGCGGTCTTCCAGTCGCGGGCGGCCTGCAGCGCGGCGTCGCCGTTGCGGGCCTCGAAAGCCATTTCGACGGCGCGGCGGAACAGTTCGGGGTCGTTCGTCATGCGCGCGGCATCGAGGATCTGCCCGAAGCCGGCGTCGACTTCGTCGTTGCGCGCGTTCAGTTCACCGAGCAGAAGCTGGTAGAACAGCTGGGCGTCCAACCCGCTGTTCTGGACTTCGGCCGGCGGGGTCTCGGGGGCCTGGCCCTGGGCCAGGACCGGTGCGCAGGTTGCGCACAACGCCAGCAGCACGGCGGCTGCTGCGGTGGGGAGTCGCATCATCGACTCATAATAATTGAAGCCTGTTAATCATTCATGCCAGAACTTCCGGAAGTAGAAGTGACGCGCCGCAGCTTTGCGGAACGCATCGCCGGCGCGCGGGTCCAAGGCGTCCGGCTGGGCAAGCCCTTGCGCTGGCCGTTGGGAATCGAGCCGGAAAGCCTGGTCGGTCGCACGGTGCACGGCGTCCGCCGGCGCGGCAAGTACCTGCTTGTGGACCTGAGCGAGGGCTTGCTCCTGCTGCACCTGGGCATGTCCGGCAGCCTGCGCTTCGACCCGAACCTGCCCGAAGCCGCCTTGCATGACCACTTCGACCTGCTCACCGACCGCGGGGTGTTGCGCCTGAACGACCCGCGCCGCTTCGGCGCCGTCGTTTATTCCGCCAGCGAACTGGCGCCCGAGGCGGTCAAGCTCCTGGGCAGCCTGGGCGTGGAGCCGCTGACCGAGGACTTCGACCTCGATGCCTTCCATGCGGGCCTGAAAAAGCGCAAGGCGCCGATCAAGCAGGTGCTGCTGGCGGGCGACCTGGTGGTGGGCGTCGGCAATATTTACGCATCCGAGGCCCTGTTCCTGGCCGGCATCCGGCCCACACTGTCGTCCGCACGCATCAGCCGGCCGCGTGCCGCGCGCCTGCAGGCGGCGGTGCGCGACGTGCTGGCGCGGGCCGTCGAAAAAGGCGGCAGCACCCTGCGTGATTTCTCCAACGCCTGGGGAGAAACGGGCTACTTCCAGCTGGAAGCGATGGTCTACGACCGTGCGAACAAGCCTTGCCGAGTATGCGGAACGCCGATCCGGACGATCCGGCAAGGCCAGCGAGCGACGTATTTCTGCCCGCATTGCCAGAAAAGCTGATCTGTGGCGAAGGGGCGGATGCTATAGTGAAAGCGGGTAGTGAGGGCTCATTGGCAAGCACGTCGTTTAACGAACAGTTCGACCAGCACGGCGCATGGCGGCGCGAGTTCGCCCTGCGCCTGAAGCTATTGTCGGAATGGCTCAAGGACCACGACCTCCTCGATAGCGCGGTGGAAGAGCGCCTGCGCCGGCTCGAGGGCCAGATGCGCACGGACAAGGTCATGGTGGCCTTCGTCGCCGAGTTCTCGCGCGGCAAGTCGGAGCTGATCAACGCGATCTTCTTCGCCGGCTACAAGCGCCGCATCATGCCGGCCAGCGCCGGGCGCACCACGATGTGCCCCACGGAGCTGGGCTACGACCCCGAGGTCCCGCCCTGCCTGCGCCTGCTGCCCATCGAAACCCGCCTGCAGCCGCAGCCGCTGATGGAATGGCGCATGGTCCCCGAGAAGTGGACCCGCGTCGACCTGGACGTCAACGACCCCGCGCAGCTGGCCCAGGCCTTCGAAAAGGTTTCCGAAATCCGCCGGGTCACGGTGGACGAGGCCAAGGCCCTGGGCTTCTGGCACGAGGACTCGCCCGAGGACAACCCCATCCAGGGCAACGACGGCCTGGTGGAAGTGCCCAAGTGGCGCCACGCGCTGATCAACATTGCCCACCCGCTGCTGAAGCAGGGGCTGGTCATCCTGGACACCCCGGGCTTGAACGCCATCGGCGCCGAGCCCGAGCTGACCGTCAACCTGATCCCGCAGGCGCACGCGGTCGTCTTCATCCTGGCCGCCGACACCGGCGTCACCAAGTCGGACCTCGCCATCTGGCGCGAGCACCTGATCGCCGAAGACAACGCGGCCGATTCCCGCCTGGTGGTGTTGAACAAGATCGACACCATGTGGGACGCGCTGAGCACGCCGGCCCAGGTGCAGGCGCAGATCGACCGCCAGCGCGCGACCACTGCCGAAATCCTCGGCCTGAAGGAACACCAGGTGATCCCGGTGTCCGGCCAGAAGGGCCTGGTCGCCAAGGTGAGCAGCAACGCGGAACTGCTGATGGCCAGCCGCCTGCCGGTGCTGGAACAGGCGCTGGCGCATGGCGTCATGGGCCAGCGGCAGAAGATCCTGCGCGCCGCCGTCGGCTCCAACATCAGCGAACTGCGCACCGAAGCCACCCGCGTGCTGGGCATCCGCCGCCGCGACCTGGCCGAGCAGATGGTGGAGCTGAAGGGCCTGCGCGGCAAGAACACCTCCGTCATCAAGCACATGCGCGCGCGCATCGAGCAGGAGCAGGGCGAGTTCGACGCCAGCGGCGCCAAGATCCACGCAGTGCGCTCGGTGCACCTGCGGCTGCTGCGTGAAGTGTTCACGCTGCTCGGCACGCAGACCATGAAGGCCGAAATGGCCGACCTGACCAATGCGCTGCGCCAGCCCGGCATCAAGCTGGGCGTGCGCAAGGCCTACGCGTCCACTTTCGACCGGCTGCGCGAAGGCCTGCGCAAGGCGGAGAAGACCAGCGCCGAGATCCAGACCATGCTGACGGGCACCTTCCGCCAGCTGAACGCCGAATACGGTTTCTCGCTGCAGGCGCCGCGCGAGCCGGACCTGGCCCGCTACGAGCGCGACCTGGACCTGGTGGAGCGCAGCCACAACCAGTACCTGGGCGTGAGCAACGCGCTGAAGCTGGCGCAACCCGAATTCGCCGACCGCCTGGTGCGCGCGCTGGCCACCCGCCTGCGCGTCATCTACGAGTCGGCGCTGGGCGAAGTGGAGCTGTGGAACAAGTCCGCCGCCGCGCAACTGGACGCGCAGCTGCGCGAACGCCGCCGCAACTTCGGCCGCCGGCTGGAAGCCATCGAGCGCATCCAGCAGGCCGCGAGCGGCCTGGACGACCGCATCGCCGAGATCGAGTCGCAGGAAAACGCGCTGGACCTGCTCGATGCGAAGCTGGGCGAACTGACTTCGCACCTCACCAACACGCCCATGGCCGCGGCCAAGCCGGCGGCCGCGCCAGCCATCGCCAAGACGGCGTGAAAGAACTTCCGACGGGGTTTGCCGGCCGCGTGGTGCGCTGGCAGAAAACCCATGGGCGCAACACGCTGCCCTGGCAGAACACCCGCGATCCTTATCGCGTGTGGCTCTCCGAGATCATGCTGCAGCAGACCCAGGTGGCAGCGGTCCTGGGCTACTACGAGAGATTCCTTTCCCGCTTTCAAGATGTGCGCGCGCTGGCCGCTGCGCCGCAGGACGACGTGCTGGCGCTGTGGAGCGGGCTGGGCTACTACTCGCGCGCCCGCAACCTGCACGCCTGCGCACAGCAGGTGGTGGAGCGCTTCGGCGGCGAATTCCCGCGCACGGCGCAGGAGCTGCAGACGCTGCCGGGCATCGGGCCTTCGACTGCCGCGGCCGTTGCTTCCTTCTGCTTCGGCGAGCGGGTCGCCATCTTCGACGGCAACGTCAAGCGCGTGCTCTCGCGCGTGCTGGCCTATGGCGAAGACCTGGCGTCCTCCGCGAACGAGCGCGTGCTGTGGGACCACGCGCGCGAACTGCTGCCAGCGCGCGAGCTGAAGGAGAGCATGCCCCGCTACACGCAGGGCATCATGGACATCGGCGCCACGGTGTGCCTGCCGCGCAACCCGAGCTGCCTGCTGTGCCCGGTGCAATCGGACTGCGCCGCGGCGCGGGAAGGGCAGCCGCAGAACTACCCGGTGAAGACGAAGAAGCTGAAGCGCACTTCGGAGTCGCTGTGGCTGCTGCACGCGCGCGCGGACGATGGCCAGGTGTGGCTGCAGAAGCGGCCGACGCCGGGCGTGTGGGCGGGGCTGTATTGCCTGCCGGTGTTCGGGAGCCGGGAGGCGCTGGCGGCGGCGGTGCCTGGCTCGTCCGAGTTGAGAGATGCGGAGCCGTTCCTGCATGTGCTGACGCACAAGGACCTGCACCTGCATCCGGTGGAAGTGGTGCTGCCCGCCAGCTGGAAGGGCATGGCCGGCGCCTGGTTTGCCGGCAAGAAGTGGCCGGAGCTGGGCCTGCCGTCGCCGATCCGCAAACTCCTCTCGCGTTGACGCCTTACCGGTTGGCGAGTTCGCGATGCCGCTTCAGCGTCGTCCAATGCTCGCCGAATTCCTCAGCGAGTTTCTCCACGAGATAAACGGAGCGGTGCTGCCCACCGGTGCAGCCGATCGCCACGGTCACGTAACTCCGATGGTTCCTCGCCAGCGGCTCCAGCCAGTGGTCCAGGAAATCCGCGACGTCCGCATACATCGCATCCACTTCCGGATGCTCGCGCAGGTAGTCCGCCACCGGCGCATCGAGCCCCGTCAGGTCGCGCAGCTCCGGCACGTAGTGCGGATTCGGCAGCATGCGAACGTCGAAGATGTAGTCCGCATCTACCGGAATCCCGCGCTTGAACGCGAAGGACTCGAACACCAGCGTCATGTGCGCATGCGGCGCCGACAGCAGCGACTTCACGTAGTCCTGCAGCTGCGCCGAGCGCAGCACGCTGGTGTCGATGACGTGCGCATGTTCGCGCAGGTCCGCCAGCAGTTCGCGCTCCAGCTCGATCGCCTCGGTCACCGCACGGTGCTGGTCGACGTCCTCCGGCCCCGGCTTGGACAGCGGATGTCGCCGCCGCGTCTCGGAAAAGCGCCGCACCAGCGTGTCGGTGGTGGCGTCCAGGAACAGCGGCCGCACGGCCACGCCGCGCGTCGTCAGGTCGCGCAGCTGCGCCGGCACCTGCGACAGCGACGTCGCGCTGCGCACGTCCATGGCGATGGCCACGCGCCGCGCAGCATGCTTCTGCTCCAGGTCGACGAAGGCCAGCAGCAGGTCCGGCGGCAGGTTGTCGACGCAGAAATAGCCGGCGTCCTCCAGCGCGCGCAGCGCCACCGACTTGCCGGACCCCGACATGCCGGTGATGAGGACGAGTTCGAGCGAGGTCGACGACACGGCGATCAGCCTCCCGCCGCTTCGAGCATTTCCTTGGCGTGCGCCAGCGTCGTGCCGGACAGGCGTTCGCCGCCCAGCATGCGCGCCACTTCGGCCACGCGCTTTTCGCCTTCGACCGGCGCCACGCTGCTGGCCACGCCCTTGCCTTCGGCCTGCTTGGCGACGACCAAGTGATGGTCGGCGCAGGCGGCCACTTGCGGCAGGTGCGTGACGGCCAGCACCTGGCGGTCGCGTCCCAGCTGCTTCATCAGGCGGCCCACCGTCTCGGCGACCGCGCCGCCGACGCCGGAATCGACCTCGTCGAAGATGAGCGTATCGGCCGTGCCGAGGCGGCTGGTCGTGACGGCGATGGCCAGCGCGATGCGCGACAGCTCGCCGCCGGAAGCCACCTTGCCCACCGGCCGCGGCGTGCTGCCCACGTGGCCGGCGACGAGGAAGCTCACGTCCTCCAGGCCGTAGGCGGAAGGCTCATCGGATTTCTCCAGCGCCACCTCGAAGCGGCCGCCTTGCATGCCCAGCCCCTGCATTGCTTGCGTAACGGACTTCGACAACGCCGGCGCCGCTTTGGCGCGCGCCTTGGAGAGGCTGCGCGCTTCGGCCAGGAAGGCCTCGCCTTCCTTCTTCTCGGCGGCTTCCAGCGCATCCAGGTCGGCGGCCGCGTCGAGCTTGGCCATTTCTTCCTTCCAGGTCGCCAGGAGCGCCGGCAGCTCGGGCGGCGTGCGCTTGTAGCGGCGCGCAAGCGACACCCACAGCGACATGCGCTCGTCCAGTTCGGCCAGGCGCTCGGGATCGAGGTCGGTCTTGCGCAGGTAGCCCTGCAGCGAATGCGCGGCGTCTTCCAGCTGCGCCAGCGACGAAGCCAGCACGTCGGCCACTTCCTTGAAAGCCGGCTCCAGGTGTTCCTGGCCGCGCAGCGCATCCAGCGCCTGGCTCAAGCCCTGCCGCGCGCCGCCGTCTTCGCCATCCAGCATTTCCTGCGCGCCATGGGCGGCGTCCAGCAGCGCCTGCGCATGCGACAGGCGCGTGTGGCTGGTGTTCAGTTCGTCCCACTCGTCGGCGCCGGGTGCCAGCTTGTCGACTTCGCCGATCTGCCAGGCGAGGCGCTCGCGCTCGCGCTGCAGCGAATCCTGCGCGGAGCGCGCATCGGCCAGCGTCTTCTGCGCCGTGCGCCAGCGCTGCCACAGGGACTGCAGCTTTTCGGTGCTGAGGCCGGCGTAGCCATCGAGCAGGTCGCGCACGGCGGCCGGGCGCGTGAGGCTCTGCCAGGCGTGTTGGCCGTGGATGTCCACGAGCAGTTCGCCGGCTTCGCGCAGCTGGGTGGCGGTGGCGGCGCTGCCGTTGATCCAGGCGCGGCTCTTGCCCTGGCTGTCGACGTTGCGGCGCAGCAGCAAGGTGTCGCCGCTGTCGAAGCCCGACTCTTCCAGCCAGGGCACCAGGGCCGGCGGCAGGTCGAATTCGGCGCTGATCTCGGCGCGGGCGGCGCCTTCGCGCACGACGCTGGCCTCGGCGCGGGAGCCCAGCGCCAGCTGCAGCGCGTCGATGAGGATGGACTTGCCGGCGCCGGTCTCGCCGGTCAGCACGGAGAAGCCTTCGCCCAGCTCGAGCTCGAGCTCGCGGACGATGACGAAATCCCGGAGGGCGATTCTCTTGAGGCTCATTGGCCTTCGTTCCAATGCAATTTCTTGCGCAGCGTATCGAAGTAGGTCCAGCCCTTGGGGTGCAGGAATCGTACCTTGTGCTGCGAGCGGCGCACGGTGACGCGGTCGCCATGCAGCAGGGAAGCCAGCGACTGCATGTCGAAGTTGGCGCTGGCGTCCCGCCCGGCGACCAGCTCGATGGTGATTTCCGCCGCGTCCGGCAGCACGATGGGCCGGTTGGACAGCGTGTGGGGAGCGATCGGCACCAGCACCCAGCCGGCGATGCCGGGATGCAACAGCGGGCCGCCCGCGGACAGCGAATAGGCCGTGGAACCCGTGGGCGAAGCCATGATCAGGCCGTCGGCGCGCTGGTTGGCGACGAAATGGCCGTCCACCTCGACCCGCAGTTCGACCATGCCGGAAGTGGCGCCGCGGTTCACCACCACGTCGTTCATGGCCAGGGCGTCGAAGACGCACTGTTCGTCGCGCAGCACGCGTGCGTGCATGAGGCTGCGCAGGTCTTCCTCGTACTCGCCGGCCAGCATGGGCGGCAGCACGGTGCGGTAGGCGTCCAGCGCGATGTCGGTGATGAAGCCCAGGCGGCCCTGGTTGATGCCGATCAGGGGCACGCCGTACTGCGCCAGCTGGCGGCCGATGCCCAGCATGGTACCGTCGCCGCCCACCACCAGGCCCAGGTCGCACTGGGCGCCGAGGCCGGCGACGTCCGCCACCGGCAGGCCGTTGAGGCCGGTGCTGGCCGCGGTGTCGCGTTCCACCACCACTTCGCAGCCCGCCTGCGCCAAAAAATTCGCAATGTCTTCCAGCGCGGCGCGCGACGAGGCCGCCAGAGCCGGCGGAACTGCGGCATGGTACTTGCCGATCAGCGCGACCTGCCGGAAGATGGATTTCATCGGCAAATTACATCATTAAAATTGCCCCGTTACCCCTCATGATGCTCGACGACCGCGCCAAGCTGTTGCTCAAAGCCCTGATCGAGCGCTACATCGCCGAAGGGCAGCCCGTGGGCTCGCGCACTCTCTCGCGCGCGTCCGGGCTGGAGCTTTCCCCGGCCACCATCCGCAACGTGATGAGTGACCTGGAGGAGCTCGGCCTGGTCGCCAGCCCGCACACCTCCGCCGGCCGCATCCCCACCGCGCGCGGTTACCGCCTGTTCGTCGACACCATGCTGACGGCCAAGCACGGCGACCTCGCCGCGCCCTCGCTGCCGGCCGACCAGCCGCAGAAGGTCATCGCCCACGCCGCACAGCTGCTGTCCAGCCTGTCGCAGTTCGTCGGCGTGGTGGTGGCGCCGCGACGCAGCTCGGTCTTCCGCCACATCGAATTCCTGCGCCTGTCGGAGCGCCGCTTCCTGGTCATCATCGTCTCGCCCGATGGCGACGTGCAGAACCGGGTGGTGCACACCGAGGCCGACTACAGCCAGTCCCAGCTGGCCGAGGCCGCCAACTTCCTCAACGCCAACTACGCCGGCCTGACGATGGAGGAGGTTCGCGCGCGCCTGAAGACCGAGGTGGACCAGCTGCGCGGCGAAATCGTCACGCTGATGCAGACGGCGGTGGAGGCCAGTTCGCAGGCCATGAGCGAAGACCAGGAAGAGGTGGTCATCTCCGGCGAGCGCAACCTGCTGGCCGTGAGCGACTTCTCCAGCGACATGACGCACCTGCGGCGCGCCTTCGAGCTGTTCGAGCAGAAGACGCAGCTGATGCGCCTGCTGGACGTGTCCAGCCAGGCCGAGGGCGTGCGCATCTTCATCGGCGGCGAAAGCCAGATCGTGCCCTTCGAGGACCTGTCGGTGGTCAGCGCCCCTTACGAGGTGGATGGCCACGTGGTCGGCACGCTGGGCGTGATCGGCCCGACCCGCATGGCCTACGACCGCATGATCCAGATCGTGGACATCACGTCACGTCTGGTCAGCAACGCCCTCAGCCACAAGAGCTAGTGCGGGCCGACCTGGCCCGCGAGCACGGCGTTCAGGTGCGCCGCGACCGCGGGGGAGGCCAGGATGGCCATGTGGTCCTCGTCGAAGCCGCGCACCGATGCTGCCTGCTGCTGGGCCGCCAGCGGCAGCTGGCTGCGCAGCGGCACCGTCTTGTCGCTGTAGCCGAACACCATGTGGTGCTGCACCTGCACCGGCGGCGGGCTGGCGAACAGCTCGCCGAGGAAGCGGCTCTGCGGGCTCATGTCGCGCCACACCGGCATCACCGCGGGCGCAATCTCCACGCCGACCTGGGCGGCCGATGCGCCACCGAAGGGCGAAGAGATCGACGTGAAGGTGCGCAGGTAGCTGCACTCCTCCAGTTGCCGGCATTCGTTGAGGTAGGACCGCGCCACCAGCCCGCCCATGCTGTGCGCCACCACGTGCAGCTCGCGGAAGCCGTACTGGCGCTGCAGTTCGTTCAGCAGCCGCATCAGGCCCGTGCCCACCGCGGACAGCTCCAGGCCGGACGGGTAGTAGAAGACCCAGGGCTGGAAGCGCGTGCGGTCGATGTGCGCCAGCAGCGGCTCGAAGTCGCGCGGCGTGCCGCCGATGCCGTGCACCAGCAACACCGGCGTCTTGCCGGCGGAATAGGGCTGCAGGAAATAGACGCCCGCCAGGCCTTCGCGCATGAAGCCCACCGGCTGCCACATGCCCAGCTTGGCCTTCTCGCGGTCGAAGCGCGCGTCGGCAAGCTGCGCGGGCGTGCCGACTTGCATCTCCACGCCGCCGGGCCCGCGGTTGCGCAGCGCGAACAGGCTGCCTTGCGGCAGCACGCCGGGCGCGGGCTGCGCGCTCGCCGCGCGCAGGTTCAGGTTCACGGCGTCCATGTCGCCGCCGGCGATGGGCTGCCAGGCGAAGGCCTCGCCGGCGTCGTAGCGCAGGTCGCCGTCGGTGTCATGGAAAGCGAACACGCTGCGCGTGGACTTGTCGACCATCATCTCGAAGCGGCCCGGGCCTTCGAACACCTTGTAGCCCAGGGGCTGGCCTTGGGCGTCCAGCGGCACCACGATGACGGGGCAGTCGGCGCAGGCGGACGCCAGCGTGCCGCTCATGCGCGCGACGCTGGCCTGGTAGGCGTCGATGTCGTCCTGCAGGCGGCCGAAGCGCGCGCAGCCGGCCAGCAGCGCCACGGACAGCAGCAGCATCAGGACGCGCATCATGAGCCGGCCCTCCGCAGGCGCAGGAAGTGGCAGCCCCAGGCTTGCAGGGCGATGTAGAGACCCGGATTCCTCATCGTGTTTCCCTCTCGTTCGAATGTGGTTCCTGCCAGTTCGTCGTCCAGCCCCCAGGTGGCGCCGGCGAGCTCGTCCCAGGGCAGCTTCACCTGCCCTTGCGATGGCGTGTCGGCCAGGTTCACGGCGAGCAGCGCGCGCTCTTCGCCCAGGCGCCAGCACCAGGCGACGATGCGTTCGTAGCTGGCGTTGTCCGGCCAGCCGATGCGCTCGCACAGCTGCCATTCGCCGGCGTGGAACAGGTTCGCTGCACTGGCTTGCAGCAGGTGGCGGTAGAAGGCGCGCAGCGCTTCGTCGGGCGCTTCGGCGGGACGCCGCCCCAGGAACACGGGCAGGCGCACTTTGCGGCCTTCCATCTGGCCTTCGTGCACGAGGCGTGCGCCGCATTGCGTGAACGCCAGCACGGCGGCCGCACGGGCCTGGTCTGGCGCGAAGGTGGCCGCCGCGCGCGGTTCGTCGTGGTTCTCGATGAAGCGCAGCAGCTTGCGCTGGTAGGCGAGGTCCGCGCAGAGGTGCTCGCGCAGCGCCTCGGGGTCGCCGTGCTCCAGCCGGTCGTACAGGCGCTTGTCGTAGCAGAAGTCGAAGCCCTGCTGCTGCAGTTCCCACTCCAGGTCCCAGTAGGCCTCGGCGATGAAGCGGAAGTCCGGGTGTTCGGCGCGCACGGCGGGAATGAGTTCGCGCCAGTAGTCGGTTTCGGGGGCGACGCCGGCGCGGCCGGCCCAGGTGCGCTCGAACACCTGGTTCAACATCAGCATGGCCATGTCGCAGCGCACGCCGTCGCACTGGCTGGCGATGTCGCGCACCGTGTCGATCGCCGCCGCGCGCAGGCCGGCGGAGAAGGCATTGAGCTGCAGCACGTCGGGCCAGGCGGGGAAGTAGGGATCGCGGCCGTTGGCGTAGACGTTGGCGCCGACGGCGAGGAAGGACGCCGGGTCGCGCTCGGCGTCCTGCGGCGTGCCGCGCACGAAGTAGTCCGGATGGCTGCTGGCCCACCAGTGGTCCGGCGCGACGTGGTTCGGCACGAAGTCCAGCACCAGGCGCAGGCCGCGTCTGGCCAGTGCGGCGCGCGCTTCGGCCAGCCCGGCGCGTCCGCCCAGGCGCGGGTCCACGCTGTAGTCACGCACGCAATAAGGCGAGCCGACGTTGTCCTCCGGGCGGAAATCCGGCAGCGCGCGGCGGAAGTCCTGAAGCAGGCCGGCGTTGCGATTGGCGACGGCGATGCCCGCGGGGCTGCGCTGCCACACGCCCATGAGCCAGACGGCGTCGAAGCCGAGAGCCGCGATGTCGTCCCAGGCATTGGCAGGCACGTCGGCCAGCGTGACGCCCGGGCCGAGTTCCGCGAGCCAGACCCAGGTGTTGATCTCGTAGATGGAAGGATGCGCAGGCCAGGCTTGCATGGCGGGTCCCCTAGCTCAGAATCGGTGGCCGACGGTCAGCTCGATGCGCTTGCCGTAGGTGCCGGCCACGGCCGGCCCCCAGGCGCGCAGGCCGCCCATGAGGGTCCAGCGCCAGCCGTTGGCGAAGCGCCGGCCGCCTTCGATCTCGGCGACGGCGCCGGTCTGGCCGTCCATCACCCAGTCGACGACGGGTTTGAGGGTGAACTTCAGCGAATGGCCGCTGGCCCAGGTGTCCAGCACCTCCAGTTCGGCCTTGGTGTTGTTGATGTCCTTGGCGTCGGAGGCGCCGGCGACGGCGAGGTTCTGCTGCAGCAGCAGGCCGTAGGTGAACTGCTGCGCCAGCGGCCCCGAGGTGCGGGCGCCCAGACCGAGCTGCCACTTGCGGGCGCCGAGGCTGTCCGGGTTGGCGGTGGGCATGGTCAGTTCGACGCGTGGCGTCCAGGGGACGTCGCCGAGCCGGAGCGGCTGGGGATCGGCGCGCAGCTTGATGTCGCCCAGCCGCGGGTCGAAGGGGCTGCCGCCGAAATCCTGCTTGGCGTCGGGAAAGGGCAGGTCCAGCCGCACCAGGACGAAGGGGCCGGTGGCGTAGCTTTCGAAGCGCAGGGTGGTCCTGGTCTGCTCCTCCGGCGTGCCGCGGCCCGTGTTCTGGCGCTTCAGCTCCACGCCCCAGCGCGGGCCTTCGTCGGCGCAGGCGCCGCCAGCCGCCACGAGCAGCAGCGGGGGCAGGGCGCCGGCACGGATGAGCCACATCTCTGCGATGTTCGTGCCGGCGGCTTGCCGTTTGAATGGGACCAAGGCCGTATGTCCGGCCCCCTACAATCCCGGCTGGCGGGCCGTTAGCTCAGTTGGTTAGAGCAGGGGACTCATAATCCCTTGGTCGCTGGTTCAAGTCCAGCACGGCCTACCAGTCAAATACGCGATTTCCTGCTGCAAAACAGGAGCAATCTGGTATGGATCGCGTGCATGTAGCCTAGGTGTCATCGAAACGAGACTCCTATTGGGCGATGCTATGCCCCTGGCTTGGGGGCAGAATACGGATCAGCAGTCAAGAACAGGCGGTGGTGAGCGCGAATGCCATTACATCCGACAAGCCAGTTCCTGGTCGACGCCATCGAGGCACTGGTAACCCTCGACGGACGATTTGAGCAGATGAAGCTGGTGAACTACAACTCGGTAGTTGACCAGAGGCGGGGCTGCTTCTCCCTCGTATTTCGAGCGCGAGACAAGACCACCGATACAGATGTCGCCCTGAAGTTTTTTGATCCGCAAGGCATGATGGACACCTACCGTCTAGAGGCCTTCAGGCGAGAGCATCAAATTTTGGAGGGCCTTCTGGGAGTGCCGGGTTGCCTCCAACTGGCTGCAGGGCGGACCACATACAACCTGCCTTTGACCGTGGCGACCGGCGGAACGGTCCCGTTCCCGTGTGAGTATTTCGCAATCGAATGGATCGACGAAGAGATCGACGGGTACTTTCTGTGCCAGCAGCAATACTCGGCGCAGGAGAAGCTGAGGCTGTTCGCCAAGATTGTGTCGGCAGTGGCGACTCTCCACGCACACGAAGTCTTCCACCGCGATCTGAAGCCGGACAACATGCGGCTGTTGCGGAACGGAGGGCAGCCTGCCGTAGTCGCAATTGATCTCGGAACAGCTGCCCGGTACACATCGCCACAGATCGCTGCAGGTTACACCTACCAAGTCGGACACCTGTTCTATGCGTCCCCCGAGAGCCAGTGCGGCCTTGCTGGGAATCGAAGAGTCGCCCCTCGCACTGACGTCTACGCTCTTGGCTGTATGCTTTTCGAGCTCTTCAATAAGGACTCTTACTTCAATGCCCTGCTGACAAAAAATCCTGGATACCCGGCCATGCTCCTAGCAATGCGTACTGGCGTGCGTCCAACCACCTCTGACCGACAACAAGAGGACGATTGGATTCGAACATTGGCCGCTCTTGGAAACTCGCTTGTTCCGGTAGCGGTGAACGGAGCCGGGAGCGATATTCCTCCGGGCATAGCAGGACTGGTCAATGAGATCCTTTTTGCTCTTACAAACATCGACTATCGCAGACGACCTCAGCTGCAGTGGATTCACGCTAGGCTGAGGTCCGCTTTAGCGGTGCTTGCTAACGAGAAAGCGTGTCGGAGGCGGATAAAGCAGGCCCAGGATGCGCGAGCCAACCGCATCGAGAAGATCAAACGGCGGGAGAATCGACTCCGTCAGTCGCTGGCAAACCGAAACCACATCGAGGGCTGAAGAATGGAAACTAATGACCAGAACAGTGAGGTCAAAGCCCTTGTGGTCGAGCCCTCTCCTGTGGAGGTTGTGATCAACGAGGATGGCGTTTCGCCTCTATCTCTCGTTATGCCTCCATACGAAGATATGGCGGACATTGAGGCCTTAAAAGGCAAGCACTTTTCTATCAAGAATTGGGGCCTGTTGGCGCAAGCCTCGCTACTCGAAAGCGTGCATGCTGAAACAGCACGGTTACTGTCCAAACGGCAAAAATTTCAGCAGTCGTCTACTTATCTAAATCGACTTGCGAATCTCGCGTCGATCGCTGGCGACCTTGAGGCGGAAGCTAACTACTTGGACAAGGCGGTGGAGCTCGATGCGGACCAATTCCTATCGAACCGCGTCATTGAAAACCTATTGGCAAGGAGGCTTGACTCGGAGGCGGAGTCGAGACTCCTGACGAGAGACCTTCGAATCGATGTCTACGGAAATTTGCGCCTTGCAGGCTTGCTCGCGGTGCGGGGAGACATTGCTCGTGCGGAGGAGCACGTGAGAACTGCGCTCTCTGCAGACCCCCTTAGTTATGGTGCGAGACTGTTCGAAGGTGCGCTGAGGCTCTGGGGTGGGGAGTACGAGAAGGCGATACTGAGCTTCCGAATTGCGGCAGAACGACGCCCGAATTCAGCCGCCTTGCACACGAATATGGCGGTCGCATATGTGCGGTTACACCAGAAGGAAAAGGCGCTGCAGAGCCTCAAGCTCGCTGTATCGTTCGACCCTCTGAGTACAAACGCCGTCATCTTTTTGGCGGACGTAGCGCACGCACTAGGTCGCAATGAAGATGCTGTGCCGAGTTTGCGTTACTTGGTTCAGTTCGAGCAGGCGAACGCCGCTGTTTGGGCCCGTCTCGCGCGAAGTCTGCTGGAAGTTGGGGAGGCTGGCGAGGCAATCGCCGCGACCAAGAGACAGGCGAGCCTTAAGGAAGACAGTGAGGTTTGGAACAATCTTGGCGTCGCCTACTACAGAAAGGGTGACTCCCATAGAGCCACGGCGTGCTTCAAACACGCCATACAAGTAGGGACTGGGCCCGAGGATGACGGCTTCTGCCTCGCGACAACAAACCTGGCAATTCTGCTTGCGGAAAGCCGGCCGCCAGGCGAAGTTCTTTCGTATGTCAACGCCGCGGTCGGTTCGGCGGACCTTGGAAAGTTCGCTGCTAGGACGGATCTTGCAGGGATCTTCCAGGTAAAGCTGAGAGCTCTGGTTAAGTCACGATTCATTCGTGATGCGATTGCGTTCGGCGAAGAGGTTCTCTCATGGAGCGATTCGAATGCGGAACTTAGGGCCGGAATGGCCATCGATCTGCTTACGCTGCATTCGCTGCATGATCCGAATGGCTCGAAAGCGCTTCAGCTCGCAGAGAGCTTCTCTCAATACGCGCTGCACGGACCTATTCCGAACAAAGAGATGCGCGTAAGGCTGTTGAACAACATCGCGTTTGTTTTTGCAGAGTTTGGAAGGCTAGAACAGGCTCAAATCTATCTCCAGGCGATTTCATCTGAGATTCACAAGAGTCCGTACCCAACTGCCACATCTGGTCTTCTGCGCCTGCGCAAAGGCGACATAGAAGGCGCTGAACAGCTCTACTCCGAGGCGATTGGTCTCGCGGTGCGGCCGCATGACAAAGCGCGAATTCGTCAGAAGCTGAGCTTAGAGCTTGGTAAGGCTCTAATGGGCGACGACGCCCGTAAGGCGGTCCGCCTGCTGAAGCGAGCTGCGAATGAGCATGGAGGCGAAGAAGGTCTGGCGAATCAGGCAACCGCGCTACTCAAGCTGATTGGATAGAGTCCCACTTGTGTTGACCCTCGTGGCGAAGTCAGTGCAGCAAGGCCGAATGGGCCAGAAATGAACTTGTCCAGGCCGCCGCTCGCGCGTGCGATTCGCGAACGCGCCGCAATTCCCGCCAGACAGTGACCGGCGGCTGGCCAATGGGCGAGAACTGGCGGATTCGCCAATACGAGGCCCAGACTTCAACCCGCGTCGACGGCTTGATCTCGGTGTCGCCAAGGAGGTCGGCGCGGATGTCTCCGTCCGCTTGATCGTCAACGTGGACCCACGGTAGACCATGAAGCATTCGGCCCTCGATGCCTGGTGAGCGCGATTTCGAAACAGATTCCTCCCGCCTCGGAAGGCCGGAGCCCGACACGCCAACAGGAAGCCGCGTGCCCACGCGACTTAACGCCGCCTTAACAGCACCCCCCGTAGAGTCGCGCGCGCCATGCGCAACCGGTCCAGGCAGCCTGCCCGCCGGCAACGCGCGCGCCCGACGCAAACCCTTGCCGAGCCCACACGAATCTTGCGCATCCTGCTCGTTGAAGACAATCGCTCCCTCTCGGAATGGCTGGCCCGCACGCTCGGTCGCGAGCGCTACGTCGTCGAGTGCGCCTACGACGGCGAGGACGCCAACCGGCGCCTGACGGCCGAGTCTTACGACGGCGTGATCCTGGACCTGGGCCTGCCCCGGATGACCGGCGACGAGGTGCTGCGCCGGCTGCGGCAACGCGATGACAACATGCCGGTGCTGGTGCTGACGGCCCACGACACGATGAAGGATCGCGTCGGCAGCCTCGACGGCGGTGCGGACGACTTCATGGCCAAGCCCTTCGAGATGGCCGAACTCGAGGCGCGCATGCGCGCGCTCCTGCGGCGCGGGGCGCACAGCAAGAACCCGGTCCTGCGTTGCGGCAACCTGGCCTATGACAGCCACACGCGCCTGTTCTCGGTGGCGGATCGGCCGCTGGCGCTGACGCCGCGGGAACGCGCGGTGCTCGAGGCACTGATGCTCAAGGCGGGCCGCACGGTCAGCAAGCAGGCGCTCGCCGAATCGCTCTACTCGATCGAGGACCAGGCCTCGCCGGACGCCATCGAGGTCTACGTGCACCGCCTGCGGCGCAAGATGGACGGTTGCGACGCCTCGCTGGTCACCTTGCGCGGCCTGGGTTACCTGCTGCGGCACGACGGCATCTGATGGCCGCGGGCAGCCTGCGGGCGAAGCTGCTGCTGTGGCTGCTGCTGCCCCTGACCGTGGTCAGCGCCCTGGACGGGTGCCTGGCCTATCGCAGCAGCCAGGACACCGCGCTGTTGATGCAGGAGCGGCTGCTGCTCGGCGCCGCGCGCGTGATCGGCGAGCAGGTGCGGCTGGAGGACGGAGTCGTGCAGGTGGTGATCCCGCCGGCGGCCCTGGAGATGTTCGCGTCGCCCAGCCTGGATCGCGTGTACTACCGGGCCTCGGGGGCCGACGGCCGTTTACTTTCCGGATCGGCCGAACTGCCCCTGCCGGCGCGCCTGCCCGCGGCCGAAGACGCGGTGTTCTTTGACGCCGCCGTCGAGGGGCGCCCGGTGCGCGTCGTGGCATTCGCCCAACCGGTTTTTGCCGGCCAGGAGGCGGCCGTACAAATCGAGGTGGCACAGACCGGCGAAGGGCGCGAGCAGTTCGCCCGCCAACTGTGGGGTGCCACGCTCGCGCGCCAGCTGGCGCTGCTGCTGCTGGTGGCGGTGATGCTCTGGCTGGGCCTGCGCCACGCGACCGCGCCCATCCTGCGGCTGCGCGATCGCGTGCTGGCGCGCAGCCCCGGCGGCGTGGAGCCGATCGGCCTGGCGCGCGTGCCGACCGAGCTGCAGCCCCTGGTCGACGCGGTCAACGACTACGCCGAGCGCCTGGACCGGCACATGGACGCGCACAGCCGCTTCATCGCCAATGCCTCGCACCAGTTGCGCACCCCGTTGACGCTGCTGAACACGCAGGTGGTCTACGCCCTGCGCAATGCGCAGCCCGCCGCTCGCCAGGAGGCGCTGGAAGCCATTCATGCCAGCGTCCAGCATGGCATCCACGCCGTGCAGCAGCTGCTCGCCTTCACGCGGGCGGAAGCGGCCGGAACGCAGTCGGAGCGCGTGCCGGTCAACCTGGCCGCCGTCGCCCACGAGGTGCTGGAGACCATGGCCCTGAGCGCCCAGCAGCGGGGGATCGACCTGGGCTGGCAGGGCAGCGCGGGGGCGGCGCTCGTGCAAGGCAACGCGCGCCTGTTGGCGGAACTGGTCGCCAACCTCGTGGACAACGCGCTGCGCTACACGCCGCGCGGCGGCATCGTCAACGTGTCCGTCGAGCCGCACGAGGGCGGCATTGCGCTGCAGGTCGAGGACAACGGGCCCGGCGTTCCCGAAGCGCAGCGCGAACGCGTGTTCGAGCGCTTCTACCGCCTCCACGACAGCGATTCGGAGGGCAGCGGGCTGGGGCTCGCGATCGTGCGGGAAATCGTGCGCAGCCACGATGCGCACATCGCGCTGGAGACCGCGTCCGGCGGCCGCGGTCTGCTGGTGCGCGTGGCGTTTGCGGCCAGCTAGTGCGCGGCCCGGACGAAATCGGTGGTGTAGGTCTCGCGCAGGTCGACGGGCTTGTTGCGCACCGCGAAGTTCACGGTTTGCAGCGCGCGCAGCACCGTCGCCGGGCCGGCTTCGGGCATGAGGCCGTCCGCCGTGAACATCGCCTTGCTGCCGGCCAGTGACTGGACGTAGATCGCCGGGTTGCCACCCAGCATCTCCGGCGGCAGTTGCGCCGCGATTTCCGCCGCGGAATGTCCCGCCATGAACCGGAGCGTGCGCACGAACGCGTTGACCAGTTTCTGCACCTGCTCGGGATGCTTGCGGATCCAGCGCGTCTCCATGTACAGGCAGGAAAAGGGATAGAGGCCGCCCAGCGCCTTGTGCGTGCCTTCCGGCGTGCGCAGGTCCACGAGCACCTTCGCATCGCCGCTGGCAAGCAATAGCGAGGCCGTCGGCTCCGTGGTCATGCCGGCATCGATCCGGCCCTGGCGCATGGCCTGCGTGAAGGGGGCGCCGGCGCCCACCGGCACCAGGTTCAGGTCGGCCAGCCGAAGCCCATGGGTCAGGGCCAGGTACTGCGTCAGGAAGCTCGTCGACGAACCCAGGCCCGTCACGCCGAGGGCCACGCCCTTGAAATCGGCCGGCGAGCGGATGCGGTCGGCTGCGCGTGAGGCCACCAGTTCCACCTCGCCTGGCGCGATGGCCAACTGCACGACCGATTGCACCGACTTGCCCTTGGCCTGCAGGTCGATCGTGTGGTCGTAGGAGCCGATGACGCCATGGGCGGAGCCGGCCAGCAGGACATCGGCGGCGCGCACGCCCGAGGGCTCGCTCTGCAGCTCCACGTCGAGGCCTTCGTCCCGGAAATAGCCGAGGCGCTCGGCCAGGATGGCCGGCAGGAAGATCTGCTTCTCGGTGCCGGCCACGATCAGGATCGTCTTCGCCTCCCCGGCGCCGGCCATTCCGCTTGCCAGCGCCAGCACCACGAGCAGCGGCCCCAGTGCGCGTCGCATCGTCGTCTCCTTTGTCTTTCTGGAAATCCGGTGACCGGCCACGGACTGGTCCCCGCGCCAGCTTAGCGCACGGCACCTTTCGATCCGCTTTCGAAAGCTCCCGCTGTCGGCCCGTCGTCACAGGGGGAACTCCTGCCTGCGTCGAAAGCGGATGGAAAGCGATGGCTCCCTAGAGTTCGCCCGGCTGCCGGAGCTGAACCCGGCGCCAACAGACGGCCTGCGAGGGCCGCATCGACAGACCTCGAGGAGAACCACACTTCATGACCAAGAAAAGAATCGCCCTGACCGGCGCCGCGCTGGGGCTGGCATCCGTGGTGGCCCACGGCCAGAGCACCGCCCAATTGCAGGTGGAGGTGCAGAAGGCCCAGGCCGCTGCCGCCCAGGCCCAGGATGCCGCCAAGCAGGCGCAGGCCGCCCTGCAGCAGGCGCTGGACGCCGCGGCCCGGGCGCGCCAGGACGCAGCCGCGACCGCCGCAGCCGCCCCGAGTCCCGCCGCCGGCGGCCCGCTGACCGTGTCCAGCGGCGCCAACAGCGCCACGCTGTACGGCCTGATCGACATCACCCTGGTCACCAAGGACCATGCCGACGCGGCGGGCAACCGCCTGACCACGCCGCCGGTGTCCTGGTTCAGCGGCAACCGCTGGGGCCTGACCGGCCAGCATGTCGCCTCGGGCGACCTGAGCGTGATCTTCCGGCTGGAAAGCGAATTCGAGTCGCAGACCGGCGAGATGGACACGCCCGGCAACCTGTTCAACCGCGACGCCTGGCTGGGCGTGCAAAGCAAGTCGCTGGGCAAGCTGACCATCGGCCGCCAGAACGCGCTGGCGCGCGACCCGGCGGGGTCGGCGGTGTACGGCGATCCCTACGGCCCGGCCAAGGCCAACCTGGACGAAGGCGGCTACACCAACAACAACAACTTCAAGCAGATGATCTTCTACGCGGGCAGCGCCACCGGCACCCGCTACGACCGCGGCGTGGTCTGGAAGAAGGCCTTCGACCGCGTCGTCGCGGGCCTGGGCTACCAGTTCGGCGACGTCCCCGGCAGCTTCAACACCGGCTCCACCAAGACCGGCACGCTGGCGTACAACGGCGACCACTTCACCGTGGCCGGCTTCCTGACCGACGCCAACATCGCCAACCTGCAACATCGCACGCAATCGATCGGCGGCAACGTGCAGGTCACGCCGCTGGTGCGCCTGAATGCCGGCTACTTCCACTACACGGCGGAGCAGGGCGGCCACTTCGGCGACCGCAAGGACAACGCCTGGACGGTCTCGACCAAGCTCACCCCCGCGGGCGCCTTCGACTATGAACTGGGCTACCAGGTCATGCGCGCGCACAACGCAGGCACTGCCGGCGGCTTCGTGCAGAACGCCTACAGCGACACGAGCGGCATCACCGGCGTGGCCAGCGGCGACCGCAAAACGCTGTACGGCTCGGCGTTCTACCACCTGGACAAGGTCACCGAGTTCTACCTGGCGGCCGACCACCTGAGCACCACCGGCACCTACCTGGCTGCGCAGGCGCATGGCTTCAAGACGCAGACCGAGTTCGGCGTCGGCATGCGCTATCGCTTCTGACCTGATGGCTCCCTGACGCCAGATTTTCTCCAAGGCACGGCGTTCCCGTTTGCGGGGATGCGCCCCGGCGCATCCCCGATTTTTCTTGCAAGCATTCCACTGATAGGAGACTCCGATGAGCCAACTCAACGCGACCCGCCTGCTTGCGGCCGCATGCCTGGCGCTGGCCGGCGCGGGCGCGCACGCGCAGGATGCCGCCAGGTTCCCGGCCAGGACGATGACCCTGGTCGTTCCGTATGCGCCGGGCGGCAGCTCCGACACGCGCGCGCGCATGCTGGCCGCGAAGATGCAGGCCACCCTGGGCCAGACGATCGTCGTCGAGAACAAGGCCGGCGGCGGCGGCAACATCGGCACGGACCTGATCGCCAAGGCCGCGCCGGACGGCTACACCTTCGGCATCGGCAACTTCGCGCCGCTGTCCGTCAACAAGGCGATGATGGCCAGGGTGCCCTTCGACCCCGCGAAGGACCTGGCCCCGATCATCCTCATCGAGCGTGGGCCGCTGGTGCTGGTGGTGCCCGAGAACTCGCCCTTCAAAACTTTCCAGGACCTCGTGAGCTACGGCAAGGCGCACCCGGACAAGATCACCTTCGCCTCCGCCGGCGTGGGCGGCGCCTACCACCTGGCCGGCGAACTGCTGTCCTCGGCCACCGGCGTGCCGATGGTGCACATACCCTACAAGGGCGGCGGCCCGGCCACGACCGACCTGCTGGGCGGCCAGGTGAGCTTCATGTTCGACATGGCGCCCGCGGTGCTGCCTCATATCAAGGAGCACAAGATGCGCGCGCTGGCCGTGGCGAACGAGAAGCGGCTGCCGCAGTTGCCCGACGTGCCGACGCTCGACGAGATGGGCCTGAAGAACATGGCCATGTCCAACTGGTTCGGCCTGGTGGCGCCGGCGAAGACGCCCAAGGCGGTCATCGACAAGCTGAACGACGCCGCCAACAAGGCGCTGAAGGATCCCGAGATCGCCAGGGCCATCCAGGAGCCGGGCAACATCATCGGCGGCGGCACGCCCGATCAATTCCAGGGCTTCGTGAACGGCGAAACCGTGCGCTGGAGCAAGGTGGTGAAGGAAAAGAACATCACGGCGGATTGAAGGGGCCGCGCCGGGCGCTTGCCGTCACTTGCCCCGCGCTTCCTTGGCGGCTTCGGCCGCCTCCTGCGCCGCGCTTTCCTTCTTCTTCGAAACGACCTTGCCGGTCAGGGCGTCGACCTGGACTTCGGTCATGTCGCGGCTGCCGTCCTGCGAGATGTCGAACGACCAGACCAGCTTGCCGTGTTCGCGCTCCAGCTCGGAGCTGTGAACCTTGCCGTTCGGCACGAGGGCCAGGGCCGTCCGTTCGGCCTGGTCCTGGCCGATCCGGGCCTGCGCCTGCAATTGCGCCTGGGACGGCTCCGCGGCAACAGCATGGGTGAGGGACAGGGCGCCGGCCAGGGCCAGAGCCGGGAAGGTGGGCTTGAGCATCATGGACTCCATCGGTCGTCACGCTGCCCCGATGGCGGCGCGCGGCGGGATCATGCGCGGGGCTCCTGAGATGGACCTGAGGACGCAGGCCGGGCTACCACCGCTCGGTGGCGACCAGGATCCCCCGGATCGCCTCCGCCACCGACTGTGCCTCGCGACCGCCCGCGCCGCCTCCCCGCCTGAGGCACTCCTCCAGGCGCGCAGCATCGCCGGCCAGTCCCTCGGCCCCGACATTCGCCGACATGCCCTTCAGCGAATGCATCAACCTCGCCAGGTCTTCAGGCGTGGCCGTCGCGCTCGCCAGCGTCGCGAGCGCACCCTGGAGGTTGTCGCGGAACACCGGCAGCACGGAGCGCAGCAGGCCTTCGTCGTTGCCCAGGCGCTCGAGCGCGATGCGCCGGTCGAAAGTGCCGGTGGCGCGATCAGGCACCGGGCTGACCGGCGCCCACGCGGAATCTTCGTCCGGCAGCACGTGGCGGCGGACGGTCCGCACCACCTCTTCGATTACGAAGGGCTTGCCCACATGGTCGTTCATGCCCGCGGCCAGGCAGTCCTGCCGGTCGCTCTCCATCGCGTTCGCGGTCATGGCGATGATCGGCAAGTCCGCAGGACCAATAGCCTTGCGGATCTCGCGCGTGGCCGCCAAGCCGTCCATGACCGGCATCTGCACGTCCATCAGCACCGCGTCGAAGCGCCCGCCGCCGGCCAGGCGCTCCACCGCCAGCTGGCCGTTGACGACCACTTCGACGGCGGCGCCGCTGCGCTCCAGGAGCTCGATGGCGATCTGCTGGTTCACCAGGTTGTCTTCGGCCAGCAGCAGCCGCATGCCTGCCAAGCCCTGCGAAGGAGCCACGAGACGCGGAGCAGGCGAAGGCTCGCCGGGATGGCGCGCCCGCGCCAGCGCCGAACGCAACATGCCTGCCGTCACCGGCTTGACCAGGTAACCCTGCAACAGCGCCTGCTCGCTCGCGGCCCGCTGGTCCAGCATCTCGCGGCCATGTGCGGTGACCATGATGACCAGCGGCGTGTCCTCGGGCAGCGACAAGGCGCGGATGCGCGCACAGGTCTGCCAGCCATCGAGCTCCGGCATGATCCAGTCGACGAACACGGCCTGGTAGCTCAGGCCCGCGGCCGCGGAGGCCGTGATGCGTGTCAGTGCTTCGCGCCCTGTCGCGGCGGTGTCGACCTGCCAGCCGCAACCGCGGCACAAGGCTGCAAGCGTGTCGCGCGCCATCGCGTTGTCGTCGACGATCAGCACGCGCGCTTCCTGCATATCCACCGGGTCCGCAACCACAGCGCTCACCGGCAGCCGCAGCGTGAACCAGAAGCGGCTGCCCTTGGACAGAGCGCTGGCCAGGTGCAGCCGCGAATCCATCAGCTCCGTCAGGCGCCGGCAGATGCCCAGGCCGAGCCCGGTGCCGCCGTACTGGCGCGCGGTTTCGTCCGAGGCCTGCACGAATTCGCCGAACAGGCGCTGCTGCTGTTCGGGCGTGATGCCGATGCCGCTGTCCTGCACGCTGAATTCGATGGTGGCGTGCGTCGCATCGCGCTCCACCAGCCGCGTGCCGACGACGACTTCGCCGCGCTCCGTGAACTTGATGGCGTTGCCGCCCAGGTTGATCAGGATCTGCCGCAGCCGCATGTCGTCGCCGACCAGGTGGTCGGGCACCTGCGGGTCGAGGTCGTAGAGCACTTCCACGTCGCGCTGCCCGAGGTTGCTGGAGAGGATCACCGACAGGTCCGACAGCAGGCCTTCGAGCGAGAACGGATGCATGTCCAGCCGCATCTTCCCGGCCTCGATCTTGGAGAAGTCGAGGATGTCGTTCAGCAGGCTCAGCAGCGAACGCGCCGCGCCTTCGGCCTTGCCGGCATAGTCGTCCTGGCGCGCCGTCAGCTCGGTCCCTCGCAGCAGCGTCAGCATGCCCAGGATGGCGTTCATGGGTGTGCGGATCTCGTGGCTCATGCTCGAAAGGAAACGGCTCTTGGCGCCGCTCGCCAGCAGCGCTTCCTCCTTCGCTGCGATCAGCGCGGCTTCCTCCTGCTTGCGCCGGGTGATGTCGCGGGCGATCCCGAGCAGGCCTACGCAGCGCCCCTCTTCGTCGCGCATCGCCACTTTCACCACCTCGGAGCAGCGCAGCTCGCCATCGGGCCCGAACTCGAACTGCTCGAAGGCCACGGGCTGCTGCGAGCGCAGGGCTTGTTCGTCCGAAACCGCCTGGCGCGCGCCTTTCTCCTCGCCGAACAGCTCGACCCCGGTTCGCCCGAGTACCTGCGGCTCCGTGACGCCGTGGTACTTGCGGTGCGCGGGGTTGGACAGCACGAAGGCGCCGTCCTGGTCCTTCAGCCAGACCCGGTCCGGCAGGTTGTTCACCAGCGCGCTCAGCTGCGCTTCCTTGCGCGCCAGCGCCGCCTGCGAGGCGACGTAGGCCGAGAGGTCGGTGAAGGTCCGCACGACGCCGCCATCGGGCAAGGGGCGGGTGGTCACGTCGAAGGTGCGGCCGTCGCGCGTCTTGCGCACGTAGGTCTCGGGCCCGGTCAATGCCGACAGCCGGTCCCCCCTGGCCACGTAGCCGCGCGTGACGGCGTCGACGTACGAGAAATCCGGGCCGAAATCGCCCCGGTCGATCTGGAAGCGGACCAGCTGGTCCATCGTGGGCTTGCCCGCCAGCAGGCTGGCAGGCAGCTGCAGCAGCTCCTGGTAACGCCGGTTCCAGAACACCAGCCGGCCGTCGCGGTCGATCGCGGAGATGCCTTGCGACATGCTGTCCAGGGTGATCTCGAGGGCGTGGGTCTTTTCGGACAGCGCCTGCTGCGCCTCGAAATACGCCGTCACGTCGGAATAGGTGCGCACGGCGCCGCCTTCGGCCAGGGCCAGCGTGACGACCTCCAGCACGCGGCCGTTGTGCGTGCGCCGCAGGTACTTGCCGTTCGAGTAGATGTCGGATGGCAGCGAATCCTGGGCGCCGCCGGCCAGCTCGATCGCGTCGACGTCGCCTCGCTCCTGCTGGAAGCGCACGACGTCGCCGATGCTGTGCCGGCCGTTCAGCAGGTCCTCCGGCAGCTCCAGCAGTTCGCGCGCCTGGCGGTTGAACAGCAGGATGCGGCCACTGGCGTCGTAGCGGATGATGCCGCGCGCCGCGCTGTCCAGGGTCAGCTGCAGCGCGGCTTCGTAGCGCTTCAGCGCCGAGATGTCGACGAAGGCGTAGAACATGGCGCCGTCGCGCGCCGGCCGCGCGATGACGCGGCAGCAGGCTCCGCCCGGCAAGGCCAGCTCGAAGGGCGCGCCGGCGAAGCGCAGGTTCTCCTTCAGCGTGCGCAGGCCCTGGTCGCGGCGAGCCAGGTCGGCCGCGCTGGCGCCACCCCAGGCGCCGACGTAGAGGCTTTCCACCGTCGATCCCAGCACGCGCGCGCGGTCCTGCAGTTGGAAGAGGGCGAAGAAGTTCGCGTTGGCCCAGGCGATCGCGCCGTCGCGGTCGCAGACCACCAGGGCGTCGGGCACGTATTCGAGCAGTTCGTGCCCCAGCCCGGTCGCGAAGCCGGTCACCGCGCTGGACTCCGCCAGGGGCGCGAGCGTGCGCCACACCCGGATGCGGCCCAGCCCGGGCTGCTGCAGCGACGACACCTGGACCCGCTGGCCGCGATGGTCGAACTCGAAAGGCTGCGCCTGCTGCTGGTGGCGGGCCACGCCGGCTTCGATGTAGCGCTCGACCTCACCCATCTCGGACGCATCGAGCCGGGTTTCGTAGAAGCGCCGCAGGTTGACGCTGTAGTGTTCGCCGCGGGTGATGTGGCCGTCGTGCTCCGGGAACAGCCGAAGGAAGGTGCGGTTCCAGGCCACGGCGCAATCGGCCAGGTCGAAGGCGCACATGGCGACTTCGATGCCGTCCAGGACTTCCGCCTGCACGTGGAGGTACCGGACCCAGTCTTGTTCCGGATCGGTGGAGGCTTGGCTGCTGGGCGTCGGAGTCGCGTTGTTCAAGGGCAGGCGCCTGCGTTCGGGTGAGGCATCGGCACCGATGATAGGGTCATGTGCCCGCGGCTGCGAGCATCGCATCCATTCCTTGCTCCAGCCGGCCGCGCCGCCGCGATTCCAGGAAGGTGGTGAAGGCCACCGCCAAGCCCAGGTAGCGGCGGCCATCGCTCCACACCACGCCCTGCGCGCACAGCGCATCCAGTTCTTCCCGGATGCGCGCGGGCGAATATTCGGGCAGCTCGCGCGCCAGGCCGCTCACCGTGCGGGCCGTGTCGCAGCGCATCACCAGCTGTGCCGACACGTCCTGGAGCACGCGGGTCTGCGGCCCTGTGCGCGCCGGCCGGGTGTCCACCAGTACCACCGCGCCCTCGCGCTCCAGCGAGAAGAAGGTGCTGCGGGCGTGCACTTCGTGCCAGCAGGCGATCGCCTCGGCCAGCGGACGCGTGTACGCATCGACCTGCGCATCCAGCGCATGGTCGGCCTCGAAGAAGTAAGCGAGCTTGGCCACGGCCTGTGCCGGCAAGCCGTCATGCACCAACCCGTAAGCCGGATATGGACGCACACGCGTGAAGCCGAAGGCCTCGGCCTCCTTGAAATTCGGGCTGTGCCGGTCCAGCCGGATGCGCGAGCCGCGCGCCGGCGGCTCCAGGTGCACCAGCCAGGGCACCATGCGCGCCATCGCCTCGTAGTCTTCCGGCGACTCGCCCGGGAAGCCCCACAGCACGTTCCAGTCCACCCGCACCGCGTATTCCATGCACCACTTCAGCAGCTGCAGGTTCTGCATGGCGCTGACGCCCTTCTTCATGAGGCCCAGCACGTGGTCGCTGAGGCTTTCTATGCCGGGCTGGATATGCCGCACGCCGGCGTCGCGCAGCGCGCGGACCTGCGCGCGCGTCACGTTGCTCTTGATCTCGTAGAAGAACTCCGTGCCGGTCTCCAGCCGCGCCAGTTCGGGCAACAGCGTCGCGAAGTAGCCGCTGTCCATGATGTTGTCGACGAAGGCGATCTTGCGGCCCGGATAGCTGGCCGCATAGGCCTGCACCTCGCGCACTACGGCATCGGGCGCCTTGCTGCGAAAGCCCATGGTCGCGCCGTTCAGGCCGCAGAAGGTGCAGTGGTGCTTCTCGCCCCACCAGCAGCCGCGCGACGACTCCATCGGGATTTCGACCGGCAGGCCGGCGCCGACGCTGGGCCGCTGCGCGAGGTCGTGGAAGTAGGCGTCGAAGTCGGGGCGCGGCGGGTCGCCCAGGTCGTGCACCATGCGCGCCTGCAGGAAGTTGCCGGCGCTCGCCTGCGGGTCGACCAAGGGCGCCAGTGAGGCGATGTCTTGCCAGCGTTCGCCGCGCAGCAAGCCTTCGACCAGCGGCACGATGACGCGATCGCCTTCGCCCGAGACGACGACGTCGATGCACGGAAAGCGCCGCGCCAGCTCCCGCCCCATCTCGCCTTCGCAATTGGCGCCGCCCATCACGACGGTGACGCCGGGCGCGATCTCATGCAGCCGCTGCGCCAGCGCGATGCTGGCCAGGTTCTGCTCGAACACGGAGGTGAGGCAGACCATGCGCGGCTGGTACGCCAGGATCTCGCGCGCCGCATAGTCGACGAAGTCGCCGGCCGCCTCCGCCCATCCCAGGATCTGCTCGATCGATCGGATGCGCAGTTCCTGCTCGACGCCGCGCGCCGCCGCGTAGTCGCCGAACACGTGGCGGAAGTAAGTTTCCTGCTGCGCGGGCGTCTTCGGGCGGATCGCGTGGCTGAAGATCCATTCGCCGAGCAGGGACGTCGTGCGCGGAAAGCCGCCGGCCACGCGCTGGTACGCCGCCGTCCCGATGCGCGCCGCGTAGTCGATGGTGAAGTGCCGGCAGGCGGTGCGGATGCCGGCGCCCGCCAGCCGCGCCTGCAGGATGCCCAGCGCCAGCGAAGGGCTGTGCAGGATGCCGAAGGGCATGCTTGCCAGCACCACGGGCGCCGCCGAGAATGCCGCCGGGAGGTGGCCCATGTCAGACGCTCCGAGCACCGTGCAGGCCTACATCAGCCGGCGCCAGTCGCCCGAGGCACGAACCGTCGGCGAGTTGTACGGCACCGAGAACTTCTGCCACTTCCTCTACAGCCTGGTCCGCATGGACCGGCCCGCCACGGTCGTCGAACTCGGTTGCGGCGGCGCGGCCACCGCGCTGATGGCGGCGCAGGCGCTGCACGAGAACGGGCATGGCCGGCTCTGGACCGTCGACAACGGCAGCGACTGGGACAGCGACGTGGTCCGCGGTCCCTGCCTGTACGCCGGCGGCTATGGCGAGTCCACGATTTCGTATCCGGATTTCATCCACGCCTTGTGCGACCGCCTCGGCCTGGCCGAGCGCCTGTCGCTGGTGGAAATGACGCTGGATGGCGAAACCTTCTTCGACCCCGGCCAGAAAGTCGACATGTTGTTTGCCGACGCGACGCCTTCGCACGCCGAAGGCTGCCTCGCGCTGCTCAAGTACTACTTGCCGCGCGTGAGCGACTACGCGTCCATCTTCATCGACCGCGCCGGCACGATCAACCATGCATGGCTGCTGCTGCGGTACGTGGTGGCAAGCCTGCAGGCCGGCAAGATCCCGCGCCACCTGGTGGACGGTGCGTCGCAGCAGGAGGTCGATGCCATGCAGCGGCTCGTGCGCAGCTGCGAGTTCCAGTTGATCAACCTCACCGAGACCGCGCACGGCAAGAAGAACAAGGCGCAGAACAGCCGCGCCTGGATCAAGATCCAGCCGCACGACTACGTGCCGCACAACGACGTGCTCACGTTCGGCTCCGTCACGAGCCCGTGGGAGCTGAAGTAAGGCCCTCAGGCGGCTTCGGGTCCCAGGCATCGCTGCGCTCCGTCGCCCCGGCCCTGCAGGGCCTGCAGGTAGGGCAGGGGATCGTGGCCATCGCATTCGCCCAGCGCGCGCAGGCTGCGCGTGTAGCCCAGGTCCTTCTGCAGTTCGGCCGGCAGGGACAGCACCAGCTCGCGCGGCACCGACAGGAACTGGTTGTACTGGGTGCGCAGCCAGCCGCGGGTGTAGACGAGGAACAGCGTGCGGCGCGCCTCGCGCGAGCGATTCGCCCCGGCGCCGTGGAAGATCGCACCGTCCCACAGCAGCACGGAGCCGGCGGCCATTTCGATGGAAGTCATCTCCTCTTCCTGCGGGCGGCGCTCGCGCTCCCACCAGCAGCTGCCCGGCGCCAGGCGCGTGCCGCCGTTCTCGCGCGTGAAGTCGTCCAGCGCAAGTGTGGCGGTGATGACCAGCGGCATGCGCGGCCGCGGCAAGGCGTAGAAGGACGCATCGTCGCGATGCAGCGGCTGCTCCACGCAGCCCGCGCTGTGCGCGGTGACGATCGCGCCTGCGTGGAAGAGGAAGTCGAAACCGAGGATGCCGCCGATCACCGCACGCACCGTGGGGTTGAGCGCCACTTCGTCCGCCGCGCGCGTCTTGGCCAGCGCGTTGTGCACGTGGAAGGCGGTGTGCACGCCGGCCGCATGCAGGCGCTGGAACTGTTCGTCCGAGACCCCGATGAGCGGCGCCAAGCCATCGCGCAACCGCTCGATGCAGTGCGCATCGAGCAGGCGCGGTATCACGGCGTACCCATGGCGGTGTATATCCGTCACCGCGCGTATCACGAGCGCCAGCAGCGCGCGGTAGCCGCCGTCGTCGCCCGCCGCTGCTTGCGCCTTGTGCAGGAAGGCCAGCCGCGCGGCGAACTCGTCCTCGCGGTCGCGGCAATGCGCGCGATGCTGCGGCCCATCGAGGCCTGGGGCGGCCGGTTCGGAGGCAGGCGCGGCGTTCATGGCAGCACGCGCATATTGAACGCGCGCATCACCATCGCGCAAGGCCCGCGCTGTCACCATTGGATACGGCAAGAAGCAACGTGCGATATATGCTGACCTTGGGCTGGCATCGAGCAGTGCGCCTCCCGCAACGAGGAGTGCAACATGGCAGATGGCGATTTGTCCAAGAGAATGGACCGGCTGCGCGACGAGCTGCTCGGCAACATGTCTTCCGGCGACCTGCTGCAGATGCAGCTGAAGGTCGACACCCTGGTGCGGCTGGCCATGCTCGATGGCGAACACCACCACGATTCGCAAGGCGGCGTCGGCCACCACGACCACTCGTCGCTTGCCGACCTGTCGTGGCAGCTCGAAAGGCCCCAGGCCGTCGACATCATTTCGCGCGAGAAGTAGTCGTACCTCCCTGCGAGGGAAAGTCCCGCCGGGCGCTGGCGCGCCCGGTGCTTGCTTCGCTGAGGGGTCGACATGACTACGCCCACGCCGGAAGTCCTCGCGGTCATCGAGGAGGCGCTCGTCCAGCATCGCGCCTTCGGTGACAGCGCCTATATCGTCGGCCAGCTCGAAGTCGCATTCCTGCGGCGGCTCGAGCGCGTGGCCGAAGCCATCCCCGCGGCGGGCGAATTGGTCGCGGCTTTCGCTCGGTGCGATGCGCAGCAGCGCTATCGCCTGGCCGGCAACACGGTGCTGCGCTGCGCGGTGCAGCACGCCTATACGCGCCTCGAGACCGGCAAGGACGTCGGCCTCACCTTGGCGGAGTCGGAGCAGGTGATCCTGCGCACCTTGCAGCACCTGGCCGAAGGCCGTGGCGGCACGCCGCACGAGAACGGCTCCATCGCATTGCAGCGCCTGGGCGACCAGGACTTCCACGGCTGGATCTGGAACGACGCCTACCCGGACGATGCCTACGGCCACGCCTTCCGCCGCATCCTCGACCTGGAATATGGCGGCGTGCTGTGCTCCATCGACGACAGCGAACTGGCGATGCTGCGCCAGGGCGAACAGCTGCTGCGCGAACTGCTGCCGGACCTGGGCCGCAGCGCCTTGACGCACGCGCACCAGGTCGGCTGCTTCCCCGACCTCGGGTTCTGGCGCGGCAAGGTCTCCAGCTCGCAGATCCGCATGGGCGGGACGATCTTCCTCAACCGCAACATGCTGCGCAACCCGTGGTGCACGGCCGAACACCTGCTGCACGAGTCGCTGCACCAGAAGCTGTACGACTTCCGGCACGGGCATTCGCTGCTGGACGTGGATGCGCCGATGGAAAACTCGCCGCGCGTGGTGTCGCTGTGGAACGCGCAGGAATTCAACCGCGCGAACCACTGGGACACGCATCGCGCCTTCGCCGCCTTCCATGTCTACGCGCAGCTGGCGCTGCTGGCCACCTTGGCGGAGCGGCGCGCGGGCGAGCTCGAGCCGCGCTACGGTCCCTTCCGCGGCATGGTGTCCAGCCGCAAGGCGCTGGATAGAGCGCGCTATCTCGGCGAGGAACTGCACACGCAGTGCGCCAGCCACCTCGGGCTGGCGGGGCTGCGCATGCGCGACTGGCTGATGACCATCCTGGAGCACCTGGACCCGGCGCCGCCGCCGCGCGGCGCCTACGTGCACCTGATGCTGGACCTGTACGTGCGCGAAGCAAACCGGATGGAGATGCTGCTGCGCGCGCCGGACGTCGCGCCCGCCTTCGTGCGCGAACTCGCGAACGCCGCAGAATTGGAGATCGAGGCGAGCCGCTACATCCTGTCGGCGGTCGGGGCGCAGCCGCAGCTGGAACAGCTCGATCGCCAGCTGGCGCAACCCGAGCAGCAGTTCCCCGAGGTGCGGCGCTGCATCGCGCAGGCGCTGCTGCAGGCTTCGCCCAGCGGCTACGGGCTCAACACTCGCGCGAAGGATGGCTTCGATGCCGACCTCGCGGTGCGGCGGATGGTGGAGCTCGGAAGCGACAACCTGGTGCTGGCGCAGGCCGGCGTGCCGCGCGCGGTGGCGGCGGCGAAGCGGCGCGCCCGCGAGATGCGCTTCGTGGGTTCCAGCCAGGACGAGGTCGGGCGGTTGCTGTCCATGCTCGCGGCCGCGGTGCCGCGCGCGGGCCGCGTGCTCGAAGTCGGCACCGGCGTGGGCGTCGGGCTGGCGTGGATCACGACCGGCCTGCACCAGCGCCGGGACGTCGAGGTCGCCAGCATCGAGGGCGACCGGCGCCTGCTGGATTCGGCCTGTACCTGGCCCTGGCCCGAGGGCGTGCGGCTGCTGGCCGGCGACGCCTGCGAGCTGCTGCCCACGCTGGGCGACTTCGACCTCGTGTTCGCGGACGCGGCGCCGGTCAAGTACGGCCAGCTCGACGCGCTGCTGCGGCTGCTGCGCCCGGGCGGCGTGCTGGTGGTCGACGACCTTTGCGCCACGCCCACGGCGACCCGCCAGGAAATGGCGGAGCGCGATGGCCTGCGGCTCGCGCTGCTGCGCCATCCTTCGCTGCAAGCGGTGGAACTCGATTGGTCCACGCGCGTGGTGCTGGCCACGCGCATCCGCGACACTGTGCCTGCCTGATGCCCGATCCGGCCTGGAACGCGATCCGGGCCCGGCGGGCCTTGCTGCGGCAGCAGTCGGAGCTGATGGCGGCGCGCCTGCCCTGGCTGGCCGAGCCGGCGCGCATTCCCGCGCATGCGGTCGATGCTTCGGTGCCGGCCGACGACGTGCGGCTCGCCACCTTTTCGCTGGCCGGCTGGATGCTGATCGAGATCGTGCAGGCGGCGGAGCAGGTGCAGCCCGCGCTGGGCTGGCAGGCAGCGATCGGGAAGCTGCCGCTCGCGCCGGAGCTGCAGGCTTCGGTCGTGCGCGCGGTGTTGCGTCCGGCTGCGCGCCATGCGCCGGGCCTGTTCGCCATCGCGGAGATCCTGGCGGTGGTGCCGCAGCTCGCGGCCCGCGCGGGCCTGCCGCGCGAGCGCTGGGGCGACACCGCGCGGCAAGCGCGCCTGTTCGGCGCGATGCTGGCGCGCGATGGCACCGCGGTGCAGGTGCTGCTGCGGCACTACCTGGGGCGCGTCGACGCCGGCGGCCTGCGCTCGCTCGACCCGGCCCGCCTGCGGCTGGATGCGCAGGCCGGCATCGCCACCGTGACGCCGCTGGCGGATCTGCTGGCCGCCGCGCGCAAGTCGGCGGCGCGGCACAACGAGGTGCCGCCTTTCGTTTGCGTGGCCTTGCAGGTGTCGGCGCCCGGCGCGGCGAACTTGTTCGACGCCGTGTGGAACAGTTTTGCCGCCGCCGCGGAGCGGCTCGTCTTTCCGCGCTTTCTCGCGGCTGCCGGCATCCCGCCCGAGGCCGCGCCCGACTCCGAATACGCGGAGGCGCTGGAACGCCTGGCCGCGCAACGCCGCGCGGATCTCGCCCAGGCCGCTTCGCAGACGTGGCCGCCGGCCGTGGAACAGATCCTCGCCAACCTGCTCACCAGGCGCGAACCAGCAGCGCGTTGAGCACCAGCACCGAAGGATAGGCCGCGACGAAAGCCCAGACGAAGGTGTTGAGCCCCATGAACAGCGCGGTCGCCACATGGAACAGGCCGAAGGCCGCCAGCACCACGGCCAGCACGGCCGGCGGGCCGAACAGGAAGACGGGGAACACGGTCTCCGTCACGATCACGAACCAGCAGAAGGCGATCGGGAACCACAGGCTGGCGCTGGCCAGGCGCGCGGCCAGGTCATGCCCATAGGCCCGCGTGCCCATCACGCCCACCACGGCGCGGCCGCTGCGCCATTCGTAGGACACCAGCTTGGCGACGCCGGCCAGGAAGTACGAGATCGTCAGCTGGCCCGCCACCAGCAGGCAGCCGGCCAGGGCCAGCGCCAGGTCCTGCCATTGCAGGCCCAGCGCCGTGAGCACGCTGCCGCTGGCGACGACCTGCCCCATCTGGTCGGAGCCGTCCTCGCCCAGCCAGTTGCGCAGCTTGAACAGCCAGCCGGTGGCGACCAGGGCGAGCAGCAGGCCGATGCGCGGCCAGCCTGCCAGCGGCAGCAGCAGCGCGACGCCGCAGGCCAGCCGCACCGCCAGCAGCGCCGCCACGCCGCGCGGCCGCTGCAGCGGCGCGAGCAGCGCGCTGCGATGCACCCATTGCGGCCGCAGCGCCATCACGCGCCAGGACAGCAGGCCGTCGTCGCGGAACAGGTCGAAGCGGCTGATCCACTCCGCCGTGCACAGCACGCACCACAGGCCCAGGAGGAAGCAGGTCCAGCTCAGGCCGCGCTCGAAGGGCCCGGCCCCGAACGCGGCGAGAGCCTGTGGAAGCCCGACACGAAGGAAATCCATAGGCGCCTTCCGTCGCGGCCGGCGCTTTCGACCACGGCGAACTGCAGCGCGATCGCGTCCGGGCCGCACGCATGCTGCGTGCTCGCGTAGTGCAGGAGCAGCAGGTAGGGCAGCGAACACTGCACCACCTGTTCCGAAGCCGACCAGCGCCGCAGGCGCTTGATGGCCTGCATCGCGTCCTGCAGGATCTTGCGCGGCCGCTTGGCGGGGTTCCACACCAGGTCGGCGAGCCGGCGGTCCGGGAACAGGCCGACCGGCAGGCACGGCCCCAGAGTGCCGTCGCGGCGCAGTTCGCGCACGACCAGGTGGTAGTCGCGGTAGGCCGGATGCGGCGCGAAGAAGGCCCAGCTCGGAAGCAGCTTGAACGGGTCGCGCCGCGCCACGGCCACCTGCACCGGGCTGTACTGGTAGGCCAGGGTGGCCAGCAGCCAGGCGGCGACGAGGACGCAGGCGATGACGCCGGGCGAAGGCATCGCTGCTTACCCCGCCGACCCGTCCGCGGCTAGCAGCGTGCGGCGCGCCTCCAGCAGTTCCGGCAGCGAGGGCAGGTCCAGCCAGTCCGCGGTACTGCGTGGCGGCCGTGCGCCGGCCGGCTGGCGCTGCGCGGGAGGCGGCGCGCTGCGTGCCTGCAGCGCATCCAGCATCCGGCTGGTGCGGCAAGGCGAAGCCGGTTCGCTGGACACCTGGCCGCGTTCCATCATGGCCTCGACCCGGGCCAGCTCGCTCGCGCTCAGGTGCACGGTGCGCCCTCCATCGGATAGGTCCGGGCGCCGAGTGTCCCTCGGCGCGGCCGCCAGCTCAAGCCCCGCGCGTCACAGCGTGCAGTTGCCTTCGCCGCTGGGCGGCAGGATGCCCCAGTCGAGGACCGTGCCTTCCGGGTTGACCTGGTGCAGCCCGCGGTTGGGCGACCAGGGCAGCCGCCAGTGGCCGCGCATCCGGGCCTCGTCCAGGAAGCCGCGCAGCGCCTGCACCACCTCCGGGCCGGCGCCGGGGTCGCGGATCACGAGCGCGCCGCAGCGGCGCACGTCTTCCGCCGTCACCCAGGCGGCGCGCTGGAAGTAGCCGTCGATGACCACGGCCATCGGCCGCGCGCTGTTGGCCACCACGTTGCCGCCCAGCCAGCTGTCGGTGACCAGGATGCGCAGCGGCGCCTTGTTGAACTGGTGCCAGGTGGCGTTGGCCATGGCGGTCAGCTGGCGGCTCGGGAAGTTCACCCGGCTGTTGAAGTCCAGCAGGCGCAGCGCCCCCGGCGCGAGCAGCGCGCCGTAGACCAGCAGGGCGGCTTGCGCGCAGAGCGCCGCGCGCAGCACGCGCTGCGGCGGCAGCGCCGCCAGCCGGCGCCAGACGTCGATGGCGAGCCAGCCCGCGAACAGGCACAGCGTGCTGCCCCAGCGCGCTTGCAGCTCGGTGCCGGTGAACACGCTGTACATCACGATCATGACCAGGGGCGCCGCGCCGGCGCACCACAGGAAGCGGCGCGAGCCCGTGACCTCGGGGGCGGTGCCGGCAGGCGCACGGCGATGCAGCCAGAACAGCAGCAAGGCCAGCGGCGCCAGGTCCAGGCACTGTTCCAGCACGAACAGTCCCAGGCTGCGCCACCACTCCGACGCCTTCGGGGCCGCGGCGGCGACTTCGGTCGCGTAGTGCAGCGGCGCGGCGCCCGTGCCCGCCAGCCACAGCATGTGCGGGGCGAGCAGCAGCAGCCCGCCCGCGCCCGCGACGGCCAGCCCGGCGACGTTGCGCCTGGTGCGCGCCGAAGGCTCCACCACCAGGTACAGCAGCAGGGCGGACAGCGGCAGCAGCGCGATGTACTTCACCAGCATCGCCGCGGCGGCCGCCAGGCCGAAGACGAACCAGCGCAGCCAGCTGCCGCTGCGCACGGCCAGCCAGAAGGCCAGGGCCGCGGCCACCTGGAAGGGCAGCAGCACGGTGTTGTGGTTGAAGGTGTCAGCCGAAAGGTTGTGCCAGGTCACCAGCGCCGACAGCGCCATGGCCGCCAGCGACTGCAGCGGCGGCATGAACTCGCAGCCCAGGCGCCAGGCCAGCAGCAGCGCCACGCCGGCACAGGCCTGCGCGGCGAAGTAGGTCAGGCTCACGGAGGGACCGAAGGCACCGAGCAACGCGTGCATGATCCAGGACGGCACCGGCGGATGCTTCCAGTAGCCGGCTTCCATCGAGTAGCCCCAGAGCAGCTGCTCCGCGCTGTCCAGTGCCGGTGCATCGCGGGTGAGGGCCAGGCCGGCGCCCCAGAGAAGCGCGGCGCCCAGGGCGACCGCCAGGGCGAGCGCCCAATCGGCGGACGAGGGGCGCTTGTGAAGGTGTTGTGTCATGGGGATCGTTGCCTCGTACGGGCGCAGCGGATCTCCCGCTACACTAGTTACGAAACATTGCAATCACCTATCAATCCGGCCCGCGCCGGCGCCGCGATGCAAATCCTCCTGGTCGAAGACGACGCCACCATCGCCCGCGAACTGGCCTGGCGCTGGCAGGCCCGGAGCTGGGGCGTGCAGGCCTGCGGCACGCTCGAAGCCGCCTGGCGCGCCGTGCAGGACTTGCAGCCGGACGTGGTGGTGCTGGACCTGCACCTGCCGGATGGCGACGGCCTGGACTGGCTGCAGCGCCTGCGCACGCAGGACCGCAACATGCCGGTGATCGCGCTGACCGCGCGCGACGGCGTCAGCGACCGCGTCGAAGGCCTGCGCCGCGGCGCCGACGACTACCTGGTGAAGCCCTTCGCTGCCGAAGAACTCGATGCGCGCATCGAGGCGCTGGAGCGCCGCAGCGCCGCCATGCGCGGCGAGCGCATGGCTTGCGGCCGGCTGGTGCTGCTGGGCGGGGAGGGCCGCGCGCTGGTGGACGGCCGCCCGCTGGAACTGCATCCGCGCGAACTCCAGGTGCTGGGCCTGCTGCTGCGGCGCGCGCCGCGGCTGGTGGCCCGCCGCTTCCTGCTCGACGCCTTGGCGGAACGCAATGAGGAAATGGGCGACACCGCCGTCGATGTCTACGTCTCGCGCCTGCGCCGCAAGATCGCCGGCTCGGGCGCAGCCATCGTCACCGTGCGCGGCTTCGGCTACCGCATCGAGGCGGACGGCGCGTGACGCGGCCGCCCGGACGCTGGCTGCAGCGCGAGCTGCGGCGCCGGCTGATGCTGCCGGTGCTGGCCATCGTGGTGATCAGCGTCGTCGTGAGCGCCTTCAACGCGCACGCGCTGGTGGAGCGCATCTTCGACCGCTGGCTGCTCGATGCGGCGCATTCGCTCGGCTCGCAGGTGCGCTTCCAGGGCGGCCAGGCCAGCGTGCAGCTGTCGCCGCAGTCGGAATCGGTGCTGACCTACGACGTGGTCGACCGCATCTTCTACGAGGTGCTGCAGGACGGCCGGCACGTCGCCGGCCAGCCGGGCCTGCCGCAGCTGGGGCGCAAGGCCACCCGCTACCGCCACAACTCGGAAGCCTTCGATGCCAGCTATGGCGGCATCGACGTGCGCGTCGGCCGGGTGCAGGTGCAGGGTCCGCATGGGGATTCCGCGGTGGTGCTGGTGGCCGAGACGCGGACCAAGCGCGAGCTGGCGCTGCGCGCGCAGGTGCTGGTGTTCGCGCCCGTGGCCATCCTGGCGGTGGTGGCGTGGCTGGTCGTGAGCAGCGCGGTGCGCCGCACGCTGCGGCCGCTGCGGCGCATGGCGCAGGCCTGGAACGACGGCTCGCACACTTCGCTGGAACCGATGGCCACGCAGGACGTGCCGCGCGAGCTGATGCCTTTCGCGGTGGCGCTCAACGACCTGCTGGCCCGGGTGCGCGAACTGCTGCTGCGCGAACGCCACTTCGCGGCGACCGCGGCGCACCAGCTGCGCACGCCGCTGGCCGGCTTGCAGCTGGGGCTGGCGCGCGCCGCCGCCTGCCCGGACCTGGCGAGCACGCGCGCCGCGCTGGACGAACTGGCGTCGTCGACCCAGCGCGCGGCGCGCATGGTGCAGCAGCTGCTGGCGCTCAGCCGGGTCGACCCGGCGGCGCGGGGCGCCATCGAGATGGTCGACGTCGACCTGGTGGCGCTGGCGCGCGAAGTCGGGGAGGCCTACATGGACGCGGCGCAGGCCCGCCACACGACGCTGGAGCTGGACGCCGGCGAGCAGCCGGTACACGTGCAGGGGCAGCCCAGTCTCCTGAGCGAGGCGCTGGGCAACCTGATCGACAACGCGCTGCGCTATACGCCGCCGGGCGGCCGCGTGACGATCTCGGTGCGCCCGGAGCCGCCGGCGCTTGGCGTCGCGGATTCGGGCCCGGGCATTGCCGCCGATGAAACGGACAAGGTGTTCGACCGCTTCGTGCGCGGGCGCGGCATGACCGGCGAGGGCAGCGGCCTCGGCCTGGCCATCGTCAAGGAGATCACGGCGCTGCACCGGGCCGAGATCGTGCTGGGCCGCTCGGAGGAACTCGGCGGCCTTGCCGTGACGCTGCGCTTCCCCGCCGCCTGACGGCGAAATTGCACCAAGGTCCCATTCCGCCGCCCCCAGCCGCTTGCCAGCATGCAGCTCCCACCAAGAACGGAGGTTGCCATGCTGCGCGCCCTGATTTCCCTTTCGCTCGCCCTGCTGCTGGCGGCTTGCGAGACGCCGCCCACGGCCGGCAACCCCGCGGGCGAAGCGGTGGTGCGCTTCGGCCAGATCACCAGCATCGAGGCGGTGACGATCGAGGCCAACCAGCGGCTGGGGCTGGGCGCCGTGGCGGGCGCCGTGGTCGGCGGCTTGCTGGGCAACCAGATCGGCGGCGGCACGGGCCGGGACATCGCAACCGTGGCCGGCGCGGTGGCCGGCGGCTTCGCGGGCCAGCAGGTGCAGAACCGCTACGCCGGCCAGCCGGGCCAGCGCATCACGCTGCAGATGGACACCGGCGAGATGGTCTCGATCACCCAGCCGGCCGACGCCAACCTGCGCGTCGGCGACCGCGTGCGCATCGACGGCGCCGGCGAGGAAGCCCGCGTGCGCCGCTGACCCGGAGCCTGCGCCCTACTTGGCCGGCGTCACGCCCACCGCCACCGCCTGGTTCAGGGCGACCATCACCTGGTCGCCCGGCCGCACGTTGACGAGGTCGGTGCGGTCGTGCACCACGTATTCGCCGATCTCGCCGGCCGGGCCCTTCAGGCGCACCATCAGGTTGTCGGTGTCGACCGAGACGACCTCGGTGAGGAAGGTGATCGGCCGGCTGTAGGCAGCGGCGAGGGACACGTCCGGGCCCGAGCGCTGCGCGGCGTTGCGTTCGACCTCGTCGCGCTGTTCGTCCCCCCCGCGCCGCAGGGTCAGGACGAGCGCCGCGACGTAATCCACCTTCACGCGGTCGCCGACGTGGATATCGCCGGCATTGGCGACCTTGGGGTCGAGGCGGAAAGTGATGTCGCCGCGCGACGACTTCAGGGTCATCAGGCGGGCCGCGGAATCGACCGCGAGGACCGTGCCGGTGGCGCTGAGGCGCATGGCGACGTTGCGGTCGCCGCCCAGGCCGAAGCCGGAGGCCCAGCGGGCGCCGGCCGCTTGCGCCGGCGATACGGTGCACGCCAACGCGACGCAGAAAACTAGCAAGCGAAGCGAAAGCATCCTTCAACCTCCTGATTGGATCATCGCGCCGCCGACCATACGAGGAATTGGCCATTGGTCCAATAGGACCGACCAGCACTCGAATCCAATACTGCCGCGCATGGACTCGACGACCTTGCGGATGATGATAGCGGCAATGATCCTGGCTGCCGCCCTGGCGGCCCTGGCCTGGCTGTGGCAGCGGCTGCGCGCCGAGCGCTCGCGCTGCGCGCAGCTGCAGCGCGAGCTGGCGCACGCGACGCGCTTTGCCCTCGCGGGCCAGCTGGGTGCCGGCGTGCTGACGGAAATCGCGCAGCCGCTGGCCGCCATCCTCGGCAAGTCCGCCACCGCCGAACTGCTGCTGGCGCAGGAGGCGATCAACCGCAACGAGCTGCAGCGCCTGCTCGCCGAATTGAACCAGGAAGGCGAGCGCGCCGGCGCCATGGCGCAAAGGCTCGTGGCCTTGCTGGCGCGCCGCGATGCCGGCCCCGAGGCCTTCGACGTGCACGAGATGGTGGCCGACGCCGCGCGGGTGCTGCAGGCCGAAGCCGCGGCCCGGCGCATCGAGCTGATCCTGCAGCCCTGCGCGCTGGTGCCGCAGGTCACCTGGGACCGGCTGCAGGTGCAGCAGGTGGTGCTGCAGCTGCTTTCCAACGCGATGGATGCGATGGCGGACACGCCCGCGGCGATGCGGCGCGTGGTGGTGAGCACGCGCGACGCCGGCGCGCTCATCGAGATCCTGGTCAGCGACCGCGGCCATGGCTTCGGCGGCCGCCACACGGATGCCCTGTTCCAGCCCTGGTACACCACCAAGGCTAACGGCCTCGGCTTGGGGCTGCCGGTGGCGCGCACGATTGTCGAAGCGCATGGCGGCGGCATCGAGGCGCGCCGGCGCCCCGGTGGCGGCGCGGTGTTCGCGGTGAAGCTGCCCCGGCAGGGCGCCATGCGGGGGCGGTCGCTGCAGGAAGACCGCGCGGTCGGCGTGCCCCTGGCCGCCTTGTGACGGCGGTGCACCGGTTGCCCGCGCATGAAGAAAGCCGTCCGCCGACGCCGTGCCTTGTTGCCGCGCACGGCATTGCTGGCGGCGCTCGTCGCGGCCGCCACGCAGTCCCAGGCGCAGGCCCAGCCTGCCGGCGCGGCTGAGCCAGCGCGGCCGAAGGTCTGCCTGGTGCTCTCGGGGGGCGGCGCCCGCGGCGCGGCGCACGTGGGCGTGCTCAAGGTGCTGCAGGAACTGCGCGTCCCGGTCGACTGCATCACCGGCACCAGCATGGGCTCCATCGTCGGCGCGGCCTACGCTTCGGGCACACCGGTCGGCGAGATGGAGGAGGTGCTGGGCCAGCTCTCCACCCGCCTGCTGTTCCAGGAAAAGCCGCCGCGCGAGGAGCGCGCCGTGCGGCTCAAGCGCGACGACACCACCAATCTCGCGCCGCTGGAGATGGGCCTGGACGGCCGCGGCCTGCAGCTGCCGCAGGGCCTGGTGTCCGGCGTGCAGCTGGAGACGGTGCTGCGCGACCTGGCCAAGGCGCGCGGCTTCTACCGCTTCGACGACCTGCCGATCCCCTTCCGCGCCGTCGCCACCGACCTCGTCACCGGCAAGCCGGTGGTGCTGGCGCGGGGCGAACTGGCAGCGGCCATGCGCGCCAGCATGTCGGTGCCCGGCGTGCTGCAGCCGGTGCGCCTGGACGACAAGCTGCTGGTCGATGGCGGCCTCACCAACAACCTGCCGGTGGACGTGGCGCGGGCGATGGGCGCCGACGTGGTCATCGCCGTCAACCTGGGCACGCCGCTGTCCAAGCCGGAAGAACTGCACTCGGTGCTCGGCGTCACCGGGCAGATGGTCAACATCCTGACCGAGCAGAACGTGCGCGCCTCGCTGGAGAGCCTGCATCCCGAGGACATCCTGGTCATTCCGCGCCTGGACAACTTCTCGGCGGCCGATTTCGACCACATGACGGAGACAGTGCCGGTCGGCGAGGCCGCGACGCGCCTCGTGGCGGACCGGCTGGCGCGCTACTCGGTGTCGCCGGAGGCTTATGCCGCCTGGGAGGCGCGCCGCGTCAAGCTGAAGCCGCCGGACAACCGGCCGATCGACGAGATCCGCTTCGACAACCTCAAGCGCGTCAATCCGCTGATCGCCAAGGGCGAGATGGAGACGGAGGCCGGCCAGCCCATCGAGCAGCCGGTGCTGGACAAGGACATGCAGCGGCTGTTCGGCACCGGCGACTTCGAGCACGTGAGCTACCGGCTGCTGGAAGAACCGGGCAAGCGCATCCTGGCCGTGGATGCGGTGGAAAAGGCCTGGGGCCCCGACTACCTGCGCCTGGGCCTAGGCCTGTCCTCGGACTTCAAGGGCGACGCCTTCTTCAACCTGCTGGCCAGCTACCGCATGACCTGGCTGAACCGGCTGGGCGGCGAATGGCGCTGGGACGCGCAGGTGGGCCGCGCGAGCGGCATCTCCACCGAGTTCTACCAGCCGCTGCAGCGCGGGCCCGGCCTGTTCATCGCGCCGAAGGCCGAATACTGGCGGCGCACCATCGACGTCTTCCAGGGCAACCAGCGGGTCGCCAGCTACGACACCAACGAAGGGCGGGTCGGCCTCGACCTGGGCGCGCAGTTCACGCGCTACGGCGAAACGCGCTTCGGCTACCTGTTCACGCGCACCAGTGCGGCACTCGATACCGGCCTGCCGGTGCTGGCGGTGGATTCGAGCTACGTCACGCAGGCCGGCTGGTCGTGGCGCTCGCTCGTGGACCAGCTGGACAACGTCAATTTCCCGCGCAAGGGCTATGGCGCCTCGCTGGAGTTCTTCGGCGCGCGCAAGAGCCTGGGCAGCGACCTGGACTTCACGCGCGGCGAATTCAGCGGCGTGTACGTGCATTCCTTCGGCGAGCACACCTTCCAGGTGGCCGCGCGCGCGGGCGCGCGCATCGGCAGCGACCCGCTGCCGCCCGGGCGGCAATTCCAGTGGGGCGGGCTGCTGCAGCAATCGGGCTACCCCACCGGCGCGCTGATGGGGCAGGACCTGCGCTTCGGCCGGGTGGTCTACTACAACCGCGTGCGCCGCTGGGCCCTGCTCGATGGCGTCTACGCCGGCGGCTCGCTGGAAGTCGGGCGCGTGGACAAGCCGCTGGTGCCGAACAACCAGCAAGGCACGCTCTATTCGGGGGCGCTGTTCCTGGGCGTGGACACGCCGGTCGGCCCGCTGTACCTGGGCTGGGGCCACGCTTCGCGTGGCTTCAACGCCTGGTACCTGTTCCTGGGCCGGCCCTAAAGGGCGAGGCGGTTGAACTTGGTGCCGTCGAGGCTGAGGTTCGCCATGAACCCGGTCTGGTCGCGCACCAGTGCGATCACCTGGTTGCTGGCATTCAGCGTGTCGGCCCGCACGCCGGCACCCGCCTGGATCACAGCCACCGACGCATCGGTGCCGATGGTCCAGCCGTCGCTTTGCTGGAACTTGGCCAGCGCCTGCGGCGTCATGAACAGCAGGTACATGGTGCGCGTCTGGGCGCCGGCGAGCAGGCCCACGGAGCCCGCGCCGACGCTGTAGTAGCCGATGGTCTGGTTCTTCTGGCGCAGCGCGCCCTGGCCGTAACTGCCGCCGACGATGAAGCCGGCCGACACGATGTCGGGGATGACCAGCACGGCTTCGGCCCGGTCCACCAGCTGGCGAGTGCCTTCGGAGCGGTACAGCTCGGCGAGCGCGTTGTCCACCTTGGCGTCGATCTCGCGGCGCTTGGCGCCAGGATCCATGGGCGTGGTGGAACAGGCGGCAAGGACCAGGGCCGCCGCGGTGGCGGCGAGCAGCTTTCTGCGTGACATGGCTTTCTCCTTCTTGCTTCTCAGCGGGGCACGCCACTCTGGGCGATCATCACGGTGCGCAGCAGCGCGGGCAGCGTGCGCACGCCGAGGCGCGACATGATGCGGGCCCGATCCAGCTTAATGGTGCGCTCGCTCACGCCCAGTTCGGCGGCGAGCTGCTTGTGCCGGCGGCCGTCGGTGATGCCTTGCAGCACGAGCTTTTCGCGCCGCCCGAGAGAAGCCAGGCCCGCGCGCGCCTGCTGCTGCCCGGCGCGCCACGCGCGCTGCGCGACGTCGCGCCCGACCGCGGTGCGGACCGCCGCCAGCAGCACTTCGCTGTCGACCGGCTTGGTGAGGAATTCGCAGGCGCCCGCGCGCATGGCCCGCACGCTGGTCGCGATGTCCGCCGCGCCGCTGAGGAACACGATGGGGTGTTCGTAGTCCGGGTGGTCGTGCAGCGCTTCCTGCAATTCCAGCCCGCTGCATCCGGGCAGGTGCAGGTCCAGCAGCAGGCAACCGGGGTCCTTGGTGGCCGCGGGCAGCAGGTAGTCGCCCGCGGTGGCATAGGTGGCGACGACGAAGCCTTCCGACACCAGCAGCCGCTGCAGCGCGGTGCGCAGGGAGACATCGTCCTCGATCAGGTGGACCACGCCGGTGGGCGCGGCGATCGCGTGGCCCGTGGGGGCCTCGTAGACACACTCTGCATGGCTCATGGTCCTCAGTATTGGGGGCAGTCCCCCTCGGCAAAATTGGACAAAGGTCCAATAAGGACGCGCCGTGTACGCAGTTCAGTTGAGGGTGGCCGCGGAGGCCTGCGCGGGCGCGGCCGAAGCCGCGCGCGGCGCCATCCGCGCCGGCGCCGCGGCCGGTAGCGAGATGCGGAACGTGGTGCCCTGGCCGTCGCGGCTTTCGGCGGTGAGCGAGCCGCCGTGCGCGGTGGCGATCTTGCGGCAGATCGACAGGCCCAGCCCCAGCCCGTTGGGCTTGGTGGTGAAGAAGGGTTCGAACACGCGCGCCATCAGCTGCGACGACAGCCCCGGGCCCGTGTCGCTCACCAGCACGTCGACGCTGCGATTCGAGCCGTGCATGGTCGTCACGGTCAGCATGCGTTCAGCCTTGCCCGAGGCTTGCATCGCCTCGCAGGCGTTGATCACGAGGTTCAGCACCAGCTGCTGCAGCTGCACGCGGTCGCCCGTCACCTGCGCGAGATCGGGCGAGAAACTGGAACGGAGCTGCACGTTGCGCACCAGGAACTCGCCGCGCACGAGGTTCAGCACTTCCTCGACGAGGCGGCTCAGGTCCAGCTGCACGAATTCCTCCTCGCCTTTCTTCAGCAGCAGGCGCAGGTGGTGGATCAGGAGGCCGGCGCGCTTGTCGGCGTCGGCGATCTCGCCGAGGATGGTGCGGATCTCGCTGACCTGCGGCGGGTCCTGCGCGAGGAAGCGCAAGGCCGCCTGCGCGTTGCTCAGGATCGCGGTCAGCGGCTGGTTCAGTTCGTGGGCGATGGTGCTGGAGAAATCCGTCAGCGAGGCCACGCGCGTGAGGTGCGTGAGCTGGCGCCGCTGGTCCTGCGCGTCGGCTTCGGCCTGGCGCTGCGCCGTGATGTCCCGCAGGATCCAGATCTTGCAACTGCGTCCGCGCACCTGCACGTCGCTGGCGGAAGCGAGCACCGTGTGCAGGTTCCCCAGGCAATCGCGCAGGGCCATCTCGATCGCCTGGCCCTTCGGGCCGCCTGCCCGGCCCATCTCGAGCAAGGCGTGCGCGTTCGGGCCTTCCAGGTGCGTGTCGAAGCTGGCCACCCGGCCGCCGCGCGCCAGCGCATCGGGCGGATACCCGAGGAGGGCCAGCCAGCGCTCGTTGGCTTCCACCACTTCCCAGGCGCCGCGGGTGATGGCGACGGCGCCGGGGCCTTCGCGGAAGGCGACGGAGAACAGTTCCTGCGAAGCCTGCAGGCGGCGTTCCGCGTCGCGGCGCTCCTCGATGACGGCGGACAGCAGCAGCAGCGGCACCGCCAGCATCACCAGGAACAGCTGCACCTGCAGCGCCTCCGGCCCGTAGCTTTCGGCCAGGAAGGGCCCGCGCCCGTGGGCGGCGCCCCAGATCGCGAGGAAGGCGACCAGCGCATACGAAGCGCTCGTCAGGGGCGGCCCGAAGCGCAGCGCCGCCCACATCAGGAAAGGCATGGGCAGGTACAGCAGCGAGGGCGAGGCGGAGCCTGCCAGCAGCGAGTCGAACACCAGCACGCTGACCGCGAACAGGCCCGCGATGAGCGCGCCCAGTTCCAGCACGGTGCCGCTGTCCGGCCGCAGCCGCAGCCCGCGCATGTGGCTCCAGGTCAGGATCACCGGCGTGAAGGCGAGGATGGCCACCATCTCGGCGAAGAAGCGCAGCTGCCACACCTTGGCCGGCATCAGGGGGCCGCCCAGCAGGTGCATCACGCCCATGTCCACCATCGAGGCGGCGAAGGGGCCGGCCACGGCGGCCACGCAGAAGGCCAGCACCGCGCGCACCGAAACCAGCTCGTGGACCGGCGCCGCCCAGCGCAGGATGGAGGCGCCGATGACGGCGTCGGTGGTGGTGGCCAGCAGGCAGGACAGGATCTGCGCGGCCTGCACGCCCGCTTCGACCTGGGCCAGGACGTGGATCGGGGCGGTGGCGGCCAGCATGGCCCACCACCAGCGCAGCGGCACCAGGGCCAGGGCCCCCATCAGGAGGGCGGCGGGCGGCCAGAACAGGGAGACGTGGGGCGGCCCGACGACCAGTGCCAGGCCCAGGCGGGAGCCGCCGTAGTACGCGATCGCCAGGGCGGCGATCGCCCACCCCATGCGCGGCAGGGGCGGCGCGGCGCCCTCGCGTGCCGATGGCGGCACGACCTCCTGCCCGGCATGCGCCGGAGCCGTTGCGCGATGTTCCATCGGTCCCGCCCTTTCACGTCCAGTCTGGGTTGGTCCGGCTGCTTCAGGCAATACGACTTTAGCCTAAGGTTGTTCTACGAGTTACCAATGGCAACAATACTTCGGTTTAAACCAATCAGCAATTGACGCGCGGCGACTGCTCCGTAAACTGAGCCGGGCAGAGTAGTTCCGCTGCAAAAGCCAGAAGAGGGGAAGCGATGAACACGGCTCCTGTGGAAACCAGGGCGAGCACCCAGGCGGGCGCCAGCCGCCCGACGGTGCACGTGGTGGATGACGAAGCCACCGTGCGTACGGCCCTGTGCCGCCTGCTCGCGTCCGAGGGCGGCTTTTCGATCCATGCGCACGATTGCGCCGACAGCCTGCTGCAGGCGCTGGGGGACGACCCGTCGCCCGGCTGCATCCTGCTGGATATCGGCCTGCCTGGCCTCGACGGCCTGGCCGTGCAGCGCATGCTGGCCGACAGCGCGTGGGCGAAGCCGATCATCTTCCTCACCGGTTGCGCCGACGTGCCCATGTGCGCCAGCGCGATGCGGGCCGGGGCGGTCGACTTCCTCACCAAGCCGGTCGACGCGGACATCCTGTTCGACGCCGTCAGTCGTGCCATCGCGCGGGACATGACCTCCCGTTCCGCGCGCGCGGAACAGGAGTCCACGCAGTCGCGGTTGGACAGCCTGACGCCGCGCGAACGCGAAGTGCTCACGCACGTCATGGCCGGCCGCCTGAACAAGCAGATCGCCGCCGACCTGGGCACGGCCGAAAAGACCGTCAAGGTCCATCGCGCCCGCGGCATGGAGAAGATGCGCGTGCGCTCCGTCGCCGAACTCGTGCGCATGGTGGAACGCGCGCGCTTCGCCGGCGCACTGGGCTAGTCCGGCCGCCGCCCGTCACCCCGGCGGGCTTCATACGACCAAGGTCTTATTGGCTTTGGGGGGCACAGGACCTAGCGTGCTTGCCCTATGGACACCGAAGCTTCGCTCGTGGCAATCGTCGACGACGAGGAGTCCGTGCGCAAGGCGTTGGGCCGCCTGGTGCGCTCGGCGGGCTACGAGGCCGCGGTGTTTTCTTCCGGCTCGGACTTCCTGCAGTCGCTGCAATTGCGCTTGCCTCGCTGCGTGGTGCTGGACTTGCGCATGCCGCGGGTGACCGGCTTCGACGTGCAGCAGGGCATCATGCGCGCGGGCGCCGGCGTGCCCGTCATCATCATCACGGGCGACGACACCACCGACAGCCGCGAGCGCGCGCTGCGCGACGGCGCCCGGGCCTACCTGCGCAAGCCCGTCGACGACGCGATGCTGCTGGAGGCGATCCAGGGAGCAGTGCGCTTCGGCGCGCCATGAGGCGCGCGGCAGTCCTGCTCGCCACCCTCTCGCTGGCCGGCTGCGGCAGCATCGGCCCGGAGACCGTCAACCGCGACCGCATCCAGTACGTGTCCGCGATCTCGGATTCGTGGAAGCGCCAGATGCTGCTGAACCTGGTGCGGGTGCGCTATGGCGACGTGCCGGTATTCCTGGACGTCACTTCCGTGATCAATGCGTACTCGCTGGACCAGATCGTGCGCGCGGAGGCCGAGGCCGCGCCGCCGAACCGCGGCGACACCTACCTGCAGTTCGGCGGCTCGCTGCAGTACTCCGACAAGCCCACGATCACCTACGTGCCGCTCACCGGCGACAAGTTCGCGCGCAGCATCATGTCGCCGATCCCGGTGCCTTCGGTGCTGCTCTTGTTGCAGAGCGGCTATCCGGCGGACCTGGTGCTGCGCTTCTGCGTGAACAGCGTCAACGGCGTCGAGAACTCGCACGGTGGCCTGGTGCCGAACGCGGGACATCCCGAGTTCGCGGAGCTGCTGCAGCTGCTGCGCGAGGCGCAGCGTGACGGACTGCTCGGCTTCGAGGCGCGCACGGAGACGGGCCGCAGCCGCACGCTGATCCAGCTGCGCACGCCGGCCGACGGCGTGCTCGCCGCGCGCCAGCAGCGCCTGCGCGACCTGCTGCGGCTGCGCAAGGACGCGGCCGAGTACGACGTCGGCTACGGCTCGTTCCCGCGCGGTGACATCGAGATCGCGATGCTCACGCGCTCGATCCTGCAGGTGATGATCGACGTGGGTTCCTACCTGGACACGCCGGCGGTCGATGTCGAGCAGGGTCGCGTCGTCGCGCCGCGGCAGGAGCCCGAAGGCCGCGGCCTCGCGACGCCGGTGCGCGTGCGCACGGGCGACGCCGCGCCGCAAGACAGCTTCGTCAGCGTGGCCTATCGCGGCCACTGGTTCTGGATCGACGACCGCGACCTGCAGTCGAAGGCGGCCTTCAGTTTCCTGATGTTGCTGTTCTCGCTGACGGAGACATCGGGCACGCAGACCGCGCCGCTCATCACCGTTCCCGCGCGCTGAATTGGCCGAAGGTCCAATGGGCGAAGAGAACTTATTGGCGCATCGTAGAGGCCTGAACGCGGCTCCGACGCGCGGCGCGAGCACGGAACCGCATTAGGGCCTGGCCTCACCGCCAGGCCTTTTTTTGTTCAGGCCTTGTCGACCTGCAACACGCCGCGGCGGATCTGGTCGCGTTCCAGCGATTCGAACAGCGCCTTGAAGTTGCCGTTGCCGAAGCCGTCGTCGCCGGCGCGCTGGATGAACTCGAAGAACACCGGGCCCAGCATGGTCTCGCTGAAGATCTGCAGCAGCAGGCGCGCCTGCCCGTTGCTGGTGTCGCCATCGAGCAGGATGCCGCGCGCCTGCAACTGCGGCACCGGCTGGCCGTGGCCCGGCAGGCGCTCTTCGAGCATCTCGTAGTAGATGTCGTTGGGCGCCGTCATCAGCGGCACGCCCGCCATCTGCAAGGCGTCCACCGTCTCGAGCAGGTTGTCCGTCAGCAGCGCGACGTGCTGGATGCCTTCGCCGCTGAACTTCATCAGGAACTCCTCGATCTGGCCCGAGGTCTTGCCCGACTCTTCGTTCAGCGGGATGCGGATCAGGCCATCGGGCGCCGTCATCGCCTTCGACGTGAGGCCGGTGTACTCGCCCTTGATGTCGAAGTAGCGGATCTCGCGGAAGTTGAACAGCTTCTCGTAGAAGGCCGCCCAGTGCGCCATGCGGCCGCGGTAGACGTTGTGCGTGAGGTGGTCCACCACCTTCAGGCCCACGCCCCGGGGATGGCGCTCCACGCCGGGCATCCACTCGAAGTCGATGTCGTAGATGGACTTGCCGTCCTCGAAGCGGTCGATCAGGTACAGCGGCGCGCCGCCGATGCCCTTGATCGCGGGCAGGCGCAGTTCCATCGGGCCGGTGGGAATGTCGACCGGCTGCGCGCCGAGTTCCAGCGCGCGGCTGTACGCCTGGTGCGAATCCTTCACGCGGAAAGCGAGCGCGCACGCGGACGGGCCGTGCTCCGCGGCGAAGTAGCCGGCGAAGCTTTTGGGCTCGCGATTGACGATGAAGTTGATGTCGCCCTGGCGGTACAGCAGCACGTCCTTGGAGCGGTGCCTGGCCACGAGCTGGAAGCCCATCTTCTCGAAGAGGGGCTCCAGCACGTTGGGGACGGGGGAGGCGAACTCGACGAACTCGAATCCGCAAAGGCCCATGGGGTTGTCGAACAGATCAGCCATTGCTGCGCTCCTGCCTGGAAAAAGAAATCAAACGACGAAAACGGGGCGCCGGCTGCGGCCGGCAGATGCGTGAAGTTTTCGCGTCAGGCGGGAGGCGCGCCCGGCACCCCGCGCACGCTGCGCGCAAGGTGGTCACCGATGAAGAGTGCGAATCCGGGCATAAGACTGGGAGCTAGTCTAACGCCTTCAGTTCCTCTTTGAAGGTGGCCGAGCGTTTTGCATAGTTTTCCGCCACGCGTTTCAGCCCCGCGACTTCCTCGTCGCTGAGCTGGCGCACCACCTTGGCCGGGGAGCCGAGGATCATGGAGCGCGGGGGGAATTCCTTGCGCTCGGTGACCAGCGCGCCGGCGCCCACCAGGCTTTCCGCGCCGATGACGGCGCCGTTGAGGATGACGGCCTGGATGCCGACCAGCGAGCCATTGCCGATGGTGCAGCCGTGCAGCATGGCCTGGTGGCCCACCGTGACGTTCTCGCCCAGCGTGAGCGGGTAGCCGGGGTCGGCATGCAGCACCGCGCCTTCCTGCACGTTGCTGCCGTCGCCCACCTTGATCGGTTCGTTGTCGCCGCGCGCGACCGCGCCGAACCAGAAGCTGGCGCGCTCGCCGACGATGACCTCGCCGACGAGGGTGGCTTCGCGCGGGACGAAGGCGGTGGCCGCGACCTGGGGCTTCTTGCCGGAGATGCTGTATTGCGTCATGCCGCGCAGTGTAAGAGGTCGGTGGGGGCGCTCCGCGAACGTGCGACTGCCCAGCAGCTACGGCAAAGAGGAAGCCCCTGCCGCTTCCACGAAGAACCGCGATTCACCGATACTCGTTCGGTGCCTCGTCAGCAGACGCCCTACGAGTTCAAGCCGCACGAGCGGCCCTCGCTGCCTGGATCGCCGGCCACGCCCGAGCATCCGATGGGGCGGCGCATCGCCTACTTCGTCATCGGCGTGGTGATGGGCCTGGCGGCCGGCTTCTTCAACGGCCTGCTGGTCGCCAACATGCAGCTGGTGCAGGGCGCGTTCGGCATGACCGCGGTGGAGGCCAACTGGCTCAACGTGGCCTATTCGATCTCGAACGTCTGCGCGAGCCTGCTGCTGATCAAGTTCCGCCAGCGCTTCGGGGTCGGCGCTCTGGCGCGCCTGACGCTGCCCGCCTTCGCGCTGATCTGCTTCGCCCAGCTGTTCCTCCACAGCTATTCGCTGGAGCTCTTGCTGCGCGCCGTGTCGGGCGCGGTGGGCTCGGCCCTCACCAGCTTCTGCATGTTCTACATCATGCAGTCGCTGCCGGCGAAGTCGCGCCTGGGCGGCATGGTGCTGGGCATCGGCATCACGCAGCTGGCGCTGCCGCTCGCACGCGTGCTCTCGCCGCTGCTGCTGGCGTCCGGCAACATCCAGCACCTGTTCCTGTTCGAACTCGGCATGGCCTTGCTGGCCATCGGTTGTGCCGCGCTGCTGCCGCTGCCGCCCGCCGACACCGTCAAGGCCTTCGAGCCGCTGGACGGGCTGACCTTCCTGCTGATGGCGCCCGGCATCGCGCTGCTGTGCGCCGTGCTGGCGCAGGGCCGCACCGTGTGGTGGACCACGCCGTGGCTCGGCTATGCGCTGGCCGGCGCCGTGCTGCTGATAGGCGCGGCGCACATCGTGGAGCACAACCGCGCCAACCCGCTGCTGAACATCCGCTGGATGGCCAGCGGCGAGATCGTCGGCTTCGCGCTGCTGGCGGCCTCCATGCGCATCCTGCTGTCGGAGCAGAACTTCGGCTCGGCCGGCCTGCTGCTGTTGCTGGGCATGGGCACCGACCAGCTCGTCACCCTCTACCTGATCGTCAGCGCGGCGACGCTGGCGGCGCTGGTCGCGAGCCTGCTCACGCTGAACCCGCAGGACCTGCTGCGGCCCATCATCATCTCCTGCGGCCTGATCGCGCTGGGCGCGTGGATGGACAGCACCGCCAGCAACCTCACGCGGCCGGCGCAGCTGTATGCGAGCCAGACGATGATCGCGTTCGCCGCGATGTATTTCGTCGGGCCGCTGATGATGTCCGGCATGCTGCGCGCCTATGCCAAGGGCGCGAGCCACATCGTCACCTTCACCGCGATGTTCAACATCGCGCAGACGGTGGGCGGCCTGGCCGGCACCGCCGCCCTGGGCACGCTGCAGGTCGTGCGCGAGCGCTTCCATTCCAACGAGCTGGTGCAGAACATCCTGGCGACGGACCCGCAGGTCGCGGCCCGCCTCGATGCGCTGTCCGCCACTTACGGCCGCGTGCTGGCGGACCCGGTGCTGCGCCGCGCCGAGGGCGCCGCGCTGCTGGGGCAGCAGGTCACGCGCGAGGCCAACATCCTGGCCTACAACGACGTGTTCCAGGCCATCGCGGTGCTGGCGACCTTCGTGTTCGTGGGCCTCGGCATGCGCTGGGTCTACAACCGGATCCATGGCATCAACCCGCTGGCGGAAGACCTGGCGACCTTGGCGCGGATGAGGAGCTCGAACACAAATGGGTGAACGGCCGAACGAACGCATGGAGGATCCGCTGGAGGTCGAGGAGCCGCCGCTGGTGGAGGCCGCGCCGCCGCCCGCGAGCGCACCGGCCGGCGAAGCGCCCAAGGAGGCGCCGCGCGGCTGGGCGCCACCGCGGCGCGGCCTGCTGGGCACGCTGCTGTTCGCGGCCCTGGCCGTCGCCGGCGCCTTGATCGCGCTCTACGCGTGGGAGCTGCCGCCCTTCGCCACCAGCACGCAGGTCACCGACAACGCCTACGTGCGCGGGCAGACCACGGTGATCAGCCCGCAGGTGAGCGGCTACGTCACGCAGGTGCTGGTGCAGGACTACCAGGGCGTGGCGAGCGGCCAGATGCTGGTGAAGATCGACGACCGCATCTATGCGCAGCGGGTCGAGCAGGCGAAGGCGGCCCTGGCGACGCAGCAGGCCGCGCTGGCGAACTGGGCGCAGACGCAGCGCTCCAGCGCGGCGCAGGCGGAGTCGCAGGCCGCGGCCATCGCCAGCGCGGATGCGCAGGTGGTGCGCGCCCGCGCGGACCTGACGCGGGTGGAGGAACTCGCCGAGCAGCGCTCGGTGTCGCTGCGCGAACGCGACCAGGCCATCGCCACCTTGCGGCAGGCCGAGGCGGCGCTGCGGCAGGCGCAGGCGCAGCACACCGTGGCGCAGGAGCAGGTGCGCACGGTCACCGTCAACCGCGGCGGGCTGGAGGCCGGCGTGGAAAGCGCGCAGGCGGCGCTGAAGCTGGCCGAGATCGACCTTGCGAACACCGTGATCCAGGCGCCGCGCGATGGCACCGTCAGCGACGTCGGCGTGCGCCTGGGCCAGTACGTCACGGCCGGCAGCCAGCTGATGTTCCTGGTGCCGGAGGTCGTCTACGTCATCGCGAACTTCAAGGAGGGGCAGACCGCGCGCATGCAACCCGGGCAGCCGGCCACGGTGCAGGTGGACGCGTTGGGCGGCCAGAAGCTGCATGGCCACGTGGCGCGCATGGCGCCGGCTGCGGGCCAGGAGTTCGCCATCATCAAGTCGGACAACGCCACCGGCAACTTCGTCAAGGTGCCGCAGCGCATCAGCGTGCGGGTGGAGTTCGACCCCGGGCAGCCCCTGGTGGCACGGCTGCGCCCCGGCATGTCGGTCGAGGTGCGGGTGGACACGGGGCCGCGATGAAGCAGCCGGCCTGCCTGCTTGCCGCGCTGCTGCTGGCCGGCTGCGCGCATCCGCCGGCGCAGCTGCAGGATCCGCCGCTGGTCATCTCCTCCGCCTGGCGCACGCCCATCGGCCCGGAGGCGCCGGAGGCCCTGGACTGGTGGCGCGCTTTCGGCGACCCCGTGCTGACGCACTGGGTGGACCTGGCGCTGGCGCAGAACTACGACGTGGCGACGGCCGCCGCGCGCGTGGCGGAGGCGCGCGGCACCGAGGTGGTCGCGCGCGCGGCGCTGTTGCCGACGCTGGACTTCTCCTTGCCGGTCTCGCGTGCGCGCGCCCTCAACGCCTTCGGCGTGGCCAGCGACGCCGCCACCTTCACGCCCGTGTTCCAGGCCGCCTACGAGGTGGACCTGTTCGGCCGCATCCGCGAACAGGTGTCGGCCGCCTCCGCGAGCACCGAGGCCGCAGTCGTGGGCCGCGAAGCGGCGGCATTGGCCGTGGCCGCGGCCACGGCCAGCGGCTACATCACCTTGCGCGCGCTCGACGCGAAGCTGCGCATCCTGCAGGACACCGTGGACCAGCGCGGCGAAGCCGTGCGGCTGGCGCGCGGCCGCGCCGAAGTGGGCTACACCTCCGACCTGGAATGGAAGCAGGCGCAGGCCGAACTCGAAAGCATCGCGCAACAGGTGCCGCCCGCGCAGCTGGCGATCGAGCGGCAGGAGCATTCGCTGGCGCTGCTGACCGGGCAGGCGCCGGCCGATATCGCGCGCGGGCTGGAGGTGACGGAGCTGAAGCCGCCCGCTATCCCCGACGGCCTGCCTTCGGACCTGCTGCGCCGCCGCCCCGACATCGTGCAGGCCGAATGGACGCTGGCGTCCGCGGACGCCAACCTCGCCGTCGCGCGGGCGCAGTTCCTGCCCAGCGTGCGGCTGACCGGCAGTTTCGGCGACGTGTTCGTCTCCACGCTGAACTACAACCCGATCCGCATCTGGTCGCTGGGCGCGAGCGTGCTGGCGCCGATCTTCGAAGGGGGCCGGCTGGAAGGGCAGTTCGCCGCGGCGGACGCCCGCCGGCTGCAGGCCGTGCTGGCCTACCAGCGCACCGTGCTCACCGCGTTGCGCGAAGTGGAGGACAGCCTGAGCACCGTGGCGCGCGCGCGCGAGCAGCGGGTGCGCGTGCAGGCCCAGCGCACGGTGCTGGACGACGTGGTGCGGCACGCGCGCAACCGCTACGTCGCCGGCTACTCCTCGTTTTTCGACCTGCTGGATGCCCAGCGCAATGTCCTGAACGCCGACCTGGCCGAAGTGCAGACGGTGGCGGACGAACTGAATGGCCTTGTCGCACTGAGCCAGGCAATGGGCGGAGGATGGGAGTCGACTCCGCCGCAAAAATGATGCTATACTCTCGCTTCTGCGCGGCTGTAGCTCAGTTGGATAGAGTACTTGGCTACGAACCAAGGGGTCGTGGGTTCGAATCCTGCCAGCCGCACCAGACTTTTTCGAGGGCCATCACGCCACAAGCGTGATGGCCCTTTTCTTATGGGCGCGATTTTTTGCGCGGTGGCGGACCATAGAAAACGGCCCGCACGTGGCGGGCCGAAAAGGCCCCAAGCGTGTTCGACCGGGGCCGTACAAAAAGGTAGGGAGCCCTCCGCTCAGGGCCTGCTTTGCGTCAGCGTGGTGGACGGCGTGGGCCGCAAGGTCGCTTCCGGGTCCCACTGTCCATTCGGCGGGCGAATGAAAAGCGTGGTGCCGCAGCCCTCACAGCCATAGTGGAGGCGGCGGCCGGCCAGCAGTCGCATCCACCAGGAGCGCGGAATTCGGACGTAGTAATTCGATCCGCAAGTGCACTGCGTGAACCGCATAGGCTCTCCTCTTCCCTCCGCGAAAGTAAGAGAACGTGTCAATGCTGTCGATGGGTAGATTGCTTAGTACGTAAGTGCCCATTCGGGGCTTCGAGACTTCGCTTCGAAGCATCCGCCCTTTGGCGGATCCCGGTTCCGGCCCGGCTTTTCGCTGGGCCGATCGCTACTGCCGGGCTGTAAACTGCTTTTCGCATGCGGCCAACAATGGCCGCAGACGGGAGCGCAGGATGATTGGCGGGAGGAAGCTGGCGGCCTGGGTGGTCGGCGTGCTGGCAGGTGCTGGCGTGCTGATTGGAGTCGCGTTGTACTGGCGCGGTGGTTTCCAGGGTCCTGTTGCGTCGCTGGGCATCGACCTCGCGCGGCCCGACGTCCTGATCCAGTCCCGCCAGCTTTCGGCTTTGCCGCGCGAGCTGGTCGCTCTCCCCGGCCTGCGCGACGTCCTCACGCAGGACTTCGTCCAGTACTACGAGGAACATCCGGACCGCCTCACTCTCGAGGGCACGCTGCGGCGCCTGGCCTTCGAGCACGGCCTCACCTGGCGCGACCGGCTGGTCGCCACCTTGCTGGACGCGCCGGCGCAGCTCGCCCTGTGGAGCGATGGCAAGGGCCGGCTCGCCTACGCGGCGCTGCTGCTCGATGAGAACGCCGCGGCGCAGGCGCTGGAGCAGATCGGCAAGGTGGCCCTTCCGGACAGCCAGCTGACGCGTGCCGGTTCCATCGCGGTGGGCGGCAAGGACAGCACGGTCTACGCCTTGAAGCTGCGGGCCGACAGCACGCTGCTGTTCGTATCGTCCGGCAAGCGCCTGCTGGTGCTGACGCATCCAGGCATGCTGCTCGATGCGAATCGGGCGCTGGCTTCCGGCGCTGCCGCGGCCGCCGGCGCCTTGCTGGGCTCCCGGCCCGAAGATGCCTGGCGCCACGACTTCGCCCTGGCCGAACTGCCGCCGCAAGCGCGGCATGCGATCACCGCCAAGGCCGCCTGGTTGTCCTTCGGCTACCAGCACTTCTTCCCGGCCGTGCAGGCCTTGCGCTTCGAGCTCGCGGGCTCACGCTGGTCCCTGTCGCTTGCCGCGACGCCGCAGGCCTGGAAGGAATGGCCCGCGCAGGCCACGGCGGCCTGGAGCGTATTGCCCGGTGGCGCCGCGTTCTGCGCGGCCCTGCCAGTCAGCTGGGACCAGGCCGCCGCGCCTCTCGATGCGGCGGCGCTCGCGCACGACCTGCAGGCCGGCGCCGGCGCCTGCTGGTACCCGGGCAACGGCCTCTACGCGCCGGTGCTGGCCCTGCGCTTCCAGCCCGGGACCGGCGCCAGCCACGACGAAGCGGTGGCCGGCCTGTTGGCCAGGATGCTGGCGAAGCCCAAGGATGGCGCCGTCGACGTGGCGCAGAAAGCGGTGGCTGGCGGCGGCAAGCTGTGGACCGCGGACGTGGCCAACGAGCGCGGCTACCTCGGCTCCGGCGAGCAGCGCGCGCATCGCATCGCGGTGCTGCGGCTCGGCGACACCGTACTGGCGTCGGTCGACCATCGCGCGATCGAGCAGGCGCTGGCCGTCGCGGAGCATCGCTATCCCGCCCTGGCCGACGACTACCCCGGCAGCCCCTTGCTGGTGGCGGGTTTGCCTGCGCTCGGCGAGATGCTGCAGGCCGAAAGCCTGCGCCTGACGCAGGACACGCCGGCGTTCCGGCAGGTCGTGCAGCGGCAACTGAAACCGCGCCTGGACGCGCTGGCCGCCGGCGGCAAGCTGGCCTTCCGGCCCGACCCGGACAACGCCGGCAGCAGCCGCGGCGACTGGCTCTGGAAGCCGCTGGTCCTGGGCGCGGCGCGGTCGAACTGAGGGCCGGCATGCAGACTCGCCTCGAATCGACGCGGCGCGCGATGCTGGCCGCGGGCCTGGCGTGGGGCGCCTGCCGCGCGGCGCAGGCCGCGGTGTCCAAGGGACAGGGCTCGGCCGACGCACAGGCCGCGGCACCCAGGCCGCTGGGCCCCGCCGATGCGCAGGCCTTCCGGGCGTGGTTCTGCGCCATCCTGGAGGAGACCGTCAGGCGCGGCCCCAGCCCGCGCTGGGTGCATCGAGACTGCGCCGGCCTGGTGCGCTTCGCGGCCCGCGAGGCCCTGCTGCCGCACGAAGCGCGTTGGCTGGCCAGCATGGGCTGGCCCCAGGACCGCCCCCTGCCGCCCGACGTCGAACTGGGCCCGGCCGACGCCCAGGCGCTCACACGATGGACGCTGCCCGATGGCGCGCGCTCCGATTTCGCCGGCGCGCTGGCGCTGGTGCAGGGCAACACGCGCCCGGTCGGCAAGGACGGCGCGCGCGTGTTGCCGGGCGACCTGCTGTTCTTCGACCAGGGCGCCGACCAGCACCTGATGGCGTGGACCGGCCGCCGCATCATTTACCACACGGGCGCCGAACCGACGCCTGCCGACAGCGGCTTGCGCAGCACCACGCTCGGCGCCTTGCTGCGCCACCCCGACACGCGCTGGCGTCCCGAAGCCGGCAACCCCAATTTCGCCGGCTGGTTCCGGTTCCGGTTCCTCGCATGAACACCTTGGCCATTCGCATCTTCGCGCTGCTGGCGGCGCTTGTCTTCGCCCCGGCGGCGCCGGCGCAGGACTACGAGGCGCCGGCCGGCGCTCCCTTCTTCCTGCTGACCGACAGCAGCTTCGGCTCCGGCGAGGAGGCGCGTGTCCGCCTGGAAATGGCAGCGGGCGACCTGTCCGCGCTGGACGAAACCGGCGGTGTCGACGTCGCGCTGTACCGCGTGGCCGATCCCCTTGCCTTCCTGCGGCAGCAGAAGAACCTGCATCGCGTGGACCTGCGGGCAAGCGCCCGTCCCGACGGCCTGGGCAACGCGTTGAGCTTCCTGTGGGACGGCGCCTGGATCAAGGCGCGCAAGCTGTGGCAGTCGCTGTTCGCCCCGGCGGCGCGCGTGAGCGTGACGAAAGAGGCGCCGCAACTGAAGACGCACGCGGACATCCGCAAGCCGCCGCCGTACGTGGCGCAGCCTGTCTTCCAGGCGCCGCCCGGCATGCAGGCGGCCGCGCGCTTCCGGTATCCGGTGCAGGCCGCGCGGCCGATCGCGCCGCCCAAGGGGCTGGTGCTGCAGGGCGCTTCCAGCCAGTTCACGCCGCCGTCCAAGGGCAACGTCTACATCCCGCTGGGCCGGCAGCAGCCTGGCCTGTACGTGGTGGAAGCGGCGATCGGCCGGCACCGCGCCACGGCGCTGCTGTTCGTGGGCGATGCGGTCGCCGTCAGCAAGACCTCGCGCGACCAGATGCTGGTCTGGGTCGCGCAGCGCGCGGGTGGGCGCCCCGCCGCCGGCGCCAGGCTGATGTGGAGCGACCTCAATGGCGTGCTGGCCAGCGGCCCTACCGACAGCGACGGCGTCGCCGTCTTCTCGCGCAGCGTGCCCGAGACGAGCTACGTGTTCGGCGCGGATGCGGCCGGCGGCGTGTTCGTCAGCGAAAACTTCTACTACGACAGCGAGATCTACAACAACAAGCTCTACGCCCTGACGGACCGCCCGCTGTACCGGCCGGGCGACGAGGTGAACATCAAGCTCTATGGCCGCGAGTTCACCGGCGCGCGCGCCTCGCGCGCCATGGCGGCGGGACCGATCGCCCTGACCGTGCTGGATGCGCAGGGCACCCCGGTCTTCACCGACAAGGTGGCTTACGACCCGGCGGCGGGCGGCGAGACTCGCTTCCGCCTGCCGGCGGAGGCGCCCGCGGGCGGCTACGAAATCCGCATGACCCGCGGTGACGACGAATACGGCGCCGCTTTCCGCGTCGCGCAATACGTGAAGCCGCACTTCGAGATCCTGGTGGAGCCGGGCAAGCCGGCCTTCAAGACCGGAGAGGAAATCACCGGCCGCATCCGCCTGGCCTACCCGGACGGCAAGCCGGTGGCCAACGCCGTGCTGAGCCTGTCGGCCCGGGCGCAGATGCTGACGATGGTCGAAGGCGACCTGGTCTATGGCGGCGCCTTCCCGCTGCAGATCGGCAACAACCAGGACCTCAGCACCGACTCCAAGGGCTATGCCTCGTTCAAGCTGCCCGCGGCCAAGGAACCCAGCCGGCTGGTGCTGTCCGTGCTGGCCACCGACGGCGCCGCGCAACGCGTGCGTGCCACGCAGCAGTTGCTGATCGAGCGTTCCGCCAGCGCCTACATGCTGCGGCCGCAGAAGCAGTTCGCGGCGGCCCGCGAAGCCGTCCAGTGGCGCTTCGCGCTGGCCGATGGCGCTCCGGCCGGTGCCGCCCCCGCGCAGTGGGTGGCCGTGCACCAGGAGAGCCAGACCAGTACCCGCGGCAACGTCGCCGGCGGCGACGGCTTCGCGTTGCAGCTGGAGCGGCCCGGGTCCTACATGGTGCAACTGCGCGACGCGCAGGACCGCCTGCTGGGCGCCGCGCCTTTCTACGTGGCTGGCGGCGAATTGAAGCCGCCGCAAGGCGCGGTGGAGATCGTGCTGGACAAGCCGCGCTATCGCCCCGGCGAAACCGCGCGCGCCCTCATCACCTTCCCCGATGCGGTGGACGACGCGCTGCTGACGCTGGAGCGCGACCGCGTCGAAAGCTGGGGCCGCCTGGCGGGGCCCGGCAAGGTGGCCGCGCTGCGCCGGCTGAACGACCGCCAGTGGGAGGCGGTGCTGCAGGTGAGCGCGGAGTTCGCCCCCAACATCACTTTCTCGGTGGCCTACGTGCGCGGGCGCGAGTTCGGCTTCCAGAACGCCGGCATCCTGGTGGAACAACCGGCCTTGCAGGTGGTGCTGAAGACCGACAAGCCTTCGTATGCGCCGGGCGAGACGGCCACGGTGGACATCGAAACGCAGGCCGATGGCGTGGCCACGCCCGCCAGCCTGGCCCTGGGCGTGGTGGACGAGATGGTGTACGTCCTGCAGCCCGAGCTGGCGCCCGGCATCGTGGACTTCTTCTACCACCCGCGCCGCAACAACGTGCGCACGCATTCCAGCCTGGCCTTCATCAGCTACGACGAAGCGGCGGCGCCCGCCGGCCAGGAAGTGCCGCGCAGCCGCGGCACGCAGGAGCGCGGCATCAAGCTGCTGGAACGGCCGCGGCGCGACGAGCGCGACACCGCCTTCTGGTCGGCCCGCGTGACGACCGACGCGCAGGGGCACGCGCGCATCAGCTTCACGGTGCCCGATGCCCTGACGCGCTGGCGCGTCACGGCGCGCGGCGTCGGCCTGGGCCGCGCCGAAGGGCTGGTGGGCGAGAAGCGCGCCTGGTTCCAGAGCGACAAGGAGGTCTACGCCAAGTGGACCAGCCCGGACTGGGCGCGCGCTGGTGACCGTCCGGTGGCCAGCCTGGCTGTGTTCAACCAGGGAACGGCGGCACGCGATGTGCAGGTGGCGCTGGAGGGCGCGGGCGCTGCGCAATCGCGCACGCTGAGCCTGGCGCCGGGGGCGAACTTCGTCGCCTTCGAGCTGCCGCCCTCGGCGCAGGACGCCAACCTGACATTGCAGGTGCGCCAGGGCGGGCGCGTGCTGGACCAGCTGCAGACCCGCTGGCAGACCTTGCCTGCGGAATGGGCCGACGTGCGCGAGAGCCTGGTGACCGTCGCGGCCGGCCAGGATCACGCGGACTTGAAGCTGCCTGCCGACGCATCCGCGGTCAGGATCAGGGCGCTGGCGGCGGGCGCCGCGGACTGGAACCGCGTCGCCGATGCATTGCTGGACTACCCCTACGGCTGCCTCGAGCAGACCGCCAGCCGCATGCTGCCCCTGGCGCTGGGCCTGCGAGCGCTGCCGGGCGCGGACGATCCGAACTCGCCGCTGCGCCAGCGCCTGTACGCCAGCCGCCTGCGGCTGGCCAGCATGGCGGGCCCCGATGCCGTGTTCGGCTGGTGGGGCGACGCGACGCGGCAAAGCGCCTTCTTCTCCGCCTATGCCTATTACGCGGACTTCCTGGCGACGCAGACACTGGGCATGCAACTGCCGGCGGCGCACTGGCAAAGGCTGGTGGAGATCTACGGCAAGGGCCAGGAGAACGAAACGCCGGTGCAGCGCGCGCTGGCGCTGTGGATGATGCGCGAGATGGGCTTGCCGACGGCCACCTATGCGCGCGGCCTGGCCGACGTGCTGGCGGCGATGCCCTTGCATCCGGCCGCGCCCGCGCCGGGCGGCAGCTGGGTGTTCGGCGAAGAGGCGCCGCAACAGGCCGTGGCACTGGTGCTGGTGCGCCAGCTGTTCGCCGCCGACAACATCGCCTGGCCGGCGGCGCTGGAGCAGCCGCTGGAGCAGGCGCGCCGCGCGCTGGCCGACGCGCCCCAGTTGTTCGCGCAGGCGCTCGCGGCCACGACCGGCGCGGGCCGTCCCGAGGGCATCCAGAAGGCGCTGCAGGAGGCGGCCGAATCGGATACCACCTTCGAACGGGCGATTTCCCTGGCCTGGCTGGCCAAGGCCAGCGGCCTGAAGGCGGGCGCAGCGGCGCCGGTGCTGGCCCCTGGCGCGGGCTGGCAATCGCTGAAGACGGCGACCGGCGCCGCGCAATGGGCGTGGACCGCGCCGGGCGCCGCAGCGCAGTCGCTGGCCCTGGGTCGCCCCGCGGCCGAAGCCTTCACGCTGTCGGTGCGCTACGAGAGCCACGCACGCGGCAGAGAGACGCTGCCCGTGCGCATCGAGCGCAAGCTGTTCCGCCTCGAGCGCAAGGACAAGCTGTTCAAGGCAGTGCCGATCGAGCGCGGGGAGGCGCTTTCCACCTCGGCGCTGTACCTGGACCAGGTCACCGTCAGCGCCGGCAGGCCGCTGCGCCAGGGCCTGCTGGAAGTGGCCTTGCCGCCCGGCGCTTTCATGGAGCCTTCGACCTGGGGCGTGGAAGTGGGGGACACGGACAAGCATGCGCCGCTGGAGCGCGCTGCCGGCGAGGCGACGCGGCAGGGCTACACCGTGCCCTTCGACGCGCTCGACGGCACGCGCACCGTCCGCCACCTGGTGCGCTTCGGGCAGAAGGGCCGCTTCACGCTGCCGGCGGCCCGCCTCTGGCGCATGTACCAGCCGGAAGCCAAGGCCTACGAGGCCGGGGCGGACGGCGCAGCGTGGACCGTGCAGTGAGCTTCCGAAGTTGCCGCGCGCTGGCGGTGGCTGGCCTGGCCCTGCTGGCTGCTATCGCCTGGGCAGCGCGGCCCGATCCGGTGCTGCGCCTGGCCTGGCTGGACGCGCAGGGGCGGCTGCAGGCCATTGCCGTCGATGCGCAAGGGCGTGAACGCGGCAGCTTCGACGCCGGGCAGCCGGTGCCCCTGGGCAGCCTGTGGAAGCTCGTCGCCTATGCGCAATGGGTCGAAGCCGGCGTGGCGGAGAAGCCGCTGCAATGCAAGGGCCACGACCCGGAGGAGGTGTACTGCTGCGCGCCCGGCGATTCGATCGCCCGCGGCGCGGCGCTGGCGCGGTCCTGCGGCTTGTACTTCGCGCGCGATCGCGTGCCGTGGGAACGCCCCGCCGGAGCCGTGATGCAGGCGCTGCCGGCCGCGCTGGCCCAGGCCGTGCAGCGCGGCGACCTCGGCCCGCAGACACGCGTGAGTCCGCGTGAGTGGCTGGCTTGGCTGGACGCCTGGCCGCCTGGCCTGCGCGAACAGGCGCAGCACGACCTGCTGGCCTACTGGGTGAATGGCGCCGGCGTCCGGCAACTGGGACAGGTGGCGGCGCAACTGCGGGTGAAGACCTATACGGTCGAACATGCGGATGGCACGCGGACCGCGGGCGCGAGCGGCTGGACGGCACAGGACCGGCCGCTCTGGTTTGCCGCGGCCGGTTCCAGCGCCGACGTCGTGCCGGCTTGGGCCGGGCCGGTGCTGTCGCTCACGCGCTCGGAGGAAGTGCCGCGCGAAACCGGCGCGCTCGAGGGCCGGCAGTGCGTGCGCGTCGAGTTCTTCGCGCGCTACCCGATCGCCACGGTCGAACCGCTGGCGGGCGCGCGGCTGCGCACGCCGGGCAGCTTGCGCGGGCGCTACCGCGTGCATTTCCGCAGCGGCACGGCGATCGAGATCGAGAGCGCGGGCGAACTGCAACTGGCCAACGTGGACGCGCACCCGGTGATCACCGGCGACCTGGCGCTGGAAGACTACGTGGCGCGCGTGATCGACCGCGAGGCCGCCGCGCAGCCGCTGCAGGCCGCATGGGCGCTGGCCGTCGCCGCGCGCAGCTACGTGCTGGCGCAAGGCACGCCCAGCCGCGGCTGCCTGCAGATCGAGGACACCACCGCCACGCAGCGCGTGTCGCCGCGGCCGGCGACTGCCGCCGCGCTGGAGGCCGCGCGGGCCACCGCCGGCCTGGTGCTGGCGGGCGGCTATGCCATCCCGGGCCAATACCACCGCGACCAGGGCCGCGACGGCGTGCTGTCCTGGCGCGACGCGACGGCGCAGGCCGGCGCCGGCGAGGACTACCTGCGCATCCTGCACCGCGCCTATCCGCGCGCCGGCATCGCGACGGCCGCCGACCATGGCGCGCTGGCCTGCGATCCGCTGCCGCTGGTGCTGCAATGGCTAGCCCGCGAGCGCCCGGGCTGGAAGCGCCAACTGGCGGGCCAGCCGGGCTTCGAAGATCCGGGCGAACTGCAGGTCTGCCGGCTGGCGCGCGGGCGCGCCCATGCGGGCGGCGGCCACCGGATCGACGTGGCGGGCTATCGCTCCCTGGAGGAGCGCATCGCGGTCGCCCACGAATACGTTCACCTGGCCTTTGCCGGCCATCCGGCCGGCCGCGACGAGGCCTTCGTCGAAGCGCAGGCCCGCAAGCTCCTGGGAGTCCTTCCATGAAACGATGCAGCCCCTGGCTGTTCTGCGTGGCCGCCGCCGCGGCGCAGGCCCAAGCGCCGGAGCTCGCCGTCCCGCGCGGCGGCTGGCGAGCCACCGTGCCGGACAACAACTTCGTGCAGGAGGTGCACTACCCGGCCTCCACGGTCAACCTGCGCGGCAACGTTTCGGTCGCGGCGCAGATCCGCGGCACCGTGCGCGACCGGCCGAAGCAGGGGCCATCGACCCTCGTGGTCAATGGCGTCCCGATGCCGGTGGAAACGGACGAGGCGGGCGGCTTTGCGCGCCCCTATGCCTTCGCGGCCGGCTCCAACAGCGTCGAAGTGCGGGGCGCGCCGTCCAGCCCGCCGCGCCGCGTGCAGTTCTACGACGCGGCCACCGGCGGCGCGCGGCCACGCCTGCGCGTGGTCCTGAGCTGGGACACACCGGGGACCGACATGGACCTGCACGTGATCAGCCCCAACGGCCAGCATTGCTTCTATGGCAACCGCGTCATCGCCGGCGGGGGCGCCCTGGACGTGGACGTCACCTCCGGCTACGGGCCGGAGATCTTCGCCACTGCGCGGCCCGAACGCGGGACCTGGCTGGTTTACGTCAACTACTACGGTGGCGGCGGCGACCACAGCATGAGCATCGCGCAGGTGACGGTGATCGAAGGCGAGGGCACGCCGTCCGAGACCCGGCGCGTGTACCGGGTGCCGCTGCGATCGACGGGGGACCTGGAGTACGTGGCTTCGTTCAGCGTGCTCTAACTACGTGCCGGGTCCGTCTTGGCCGGAGGGCGGATCAGCCGGCGCCGCCGCGACGGGCAGCTGCCAGCCATGCTTGATGGCGAGCATGCGCAGCCCGAAGCACAGGCAGGCTCCCACGACCGTCGCCGGCGTGGCAGGCAATTCCAGGACGGACGCCGTCACCACGACGGCTGCGCCCGCGAGCGCGGCGACCGCGTAAAGGTCCGCGCGCAGGACCGTGGGAACCTGGGCCAGCAACACGTCGCGCGCCATGCCGCCGCCGATGCCCGTGAGCATGCCGAGCAGGGTCGCCATGACCGGGTTCAGGCCGTGCGCGAGCGCCTTGGCGGCGCCGGTCACCGCAAACAGCGCGAGCCCCGCGGCGTCGAACAGTTGCACCGCTCCTTGTTCGCGCCGGATGCGCGCGGGGAAGAAGAAGGTGGCCAGCCCCGCCAGCACCGACACGCCCAGGTAGTGCCAGTCGCTGACCGCGCCGGGCGGCACGGACCCGATCAGCAGGTCGCGCGTGATGCCGCCTGTGTTGGCCGCGGCGAACGAGAGCACGAGGATGCCGAACAGGTCGAGGCGGTGCTTCACGCCCGCCATCGCGCCGCTGAGCGCGAACACGAAGGTGCCGGCGAGGTCCAGCGCGTAGACGAGGGATGGGAGGGATGCCGTCGAGAGCACGAAGGATTCTAGGCGGGCGCGTCCCCTGGCGTGACCCGGATGATGCGCGTGCGGGCCAAGGCCGTCGCCACCGCTCCGCCCGCCATCAGCAGCGCCGTGCCCCAGAACACCGACCTCATGCCGAAGTGTCCGCCGAAGAAGCCGCCTGCCAACGGGCCGGTGACCTGGCCGACATACTGCGACGAAGTCGAATAACCGAGCATCGTCCCCGCGACGCGCGCCGGCACCGAATGGCGGATGACGCTGGCGATGCACGGCAGCAGCCCGCCGAGGGCAAGTCCCATCGCGAAGCGCAGGGCGATCAATTGCCAGCCCGTCGTGACCAGCGCCTGCAGCAAGAGCAATGCGGCACACGCGGCCAGCGAGGCGACGATCACGTTCCAGTGCCCGACCCGGTCCGCGAGCTTGCCGAGGCGCGACGCCGACAGGATGCTGCCCAGCGCCGCCGCGGACATGACGAGTCCCGACACGAAGACGGCGTTGTCGGCCGGCACCAGCGTCTGCACGTAGACGTTGATGATCGGCTCGATCGACATGTTCGCCAGCATCAGGAGCATGCCGGCGAACAGCATGGCCAGCACCGGACGCTTGTCGGGAATGGCGCTCCAGGAGCCGCCCTGGCCGCTTTGGCCTTTGGCCGCAGGCGTGTCGCGCTTGATCACCAGCACGGTCGCCAGGAAGGCCAGGAAGATGACGGCGCCCGCCACCTGGAAGGTCGCACGGATGCCGATCAGCGGCGGCAGCGACCCGCCCACCAGCGGCCCCACCACGTTGCCGGCCATGATGCCGGAGGAGAGCAGGCCCAGCGCCCAGCCGCAGCGTGCCTTGGGCGTCTGCGTAGCCACCAGCACCATCGATCCCGATGCATAGCCACCGAGCAGGCCCGTGAGCAGGCGCAGCGCCAGCAGCTGCCAGATGGAGTGCGCGGATCCCATCAGCGACATGACGATGGCCATGCCGAGGCTGGCGCGCACCAGCATCAGCTTGCGCCCGTAGCGGTCTGCCAGCCGGCCCCACAGCGGCGCGGTGAGGGCCGCGGTGAGGAAGGCCGCGCCGTAGACCGCCCCGGACCATTGGACGATGGCGGCCGGATCCTGCACGCCCAGCTGCTGCACGTAGAGCGGCAGGAAGGGCAGCATCAGCGTCATCGCGACGATGGTCGTGAACGAGCCGCAAATGCAGACGGCGAGGTTGCGCCGCCAGTGCTGGAATCCTTCATCGCTTTCGGTCTGGGTCATCCAGCGATGCTAGGCGCGGTTTGCGCCCGCGGCTTGCGTGGTTCGCGATGGCAAGGCTCGCGATCTGCGAGAACCTCACCACGCGTCGCGCGCGTTCCACTCCTCCTGCAAGGCCCGGAGATCCGGCATGAAGCCAGCCACTGCGTCGGCCGGCCCCGAGATCAGGGCTTCCTGGATCACCCAACCCCGCGTCGCCACCCGCAGGCCGTGCCGGTGTGCCAGCTGGCGCAGCTGGGGCGCATCCGTATCCTGAACGACCGTCTTGAAAGTCCTTTCCTCCATGGCCTAGCGCCCGGCTGCCTGCGCCGTCGTGTCGCCGACGATCGCCATCAGCTGCGCCGGGTCCACCGGGATGGGGACGACGTCGGTGGCGCCCATTTCGCGCAAGGTCCGGCAGTCGTAGTCGTCCGGGTCGTCGACCAGCACGAGGGCCGGCGCCTTGATCCGGCTGCGCCAGGCGTGCAGTTCGGCCTCGGGCCAGGGCCGGCCGCGTTCGGCATAGAGCAGCAGCAGCGAAGGCGCGAAATCCTCGCAGGCGGCCAGCGCCTCGGCGAGCGTGCCCGTTGCAAGCACCGAATACTCGCCCATCAGGCGCAGGAACAGCGCGGTGGCGCGCCGCGCATCCGGGTTGGCGGCGACGACGACGGCGGCGGGCGCCCCTGGCTCTCCAGGCATCAGCAAGGGAATGCGCAGCGCGTGCTCGCCGCTGCCCGGGTTTCGTTGTTCGTCCATGGATGTTCCTCTTGCACGCGCGCTCACGCGCGCCGGCCCATTGTTCGAACCGAAAGTGGAGGAATGAAGGAGGACGGCCCGCGTTCGCATTCGCGCAACACCTGCGCGTCCTGCGCAATTCCTCCCAAGAGCCTGCCTAGATTCACCTGCCATCTCGGTAGGGGAGTCAAGGCAGATGCAGGATTTGGCAAGGACCCGCGCGCGCATCGCGGCCTGTTTCATGGTGGTGGCGCTGGGCGCCACGACGGCCGCGGCGCAGCCCGCGCAGGAGCCGCTGGCGGTGCGCTCGGTGACGGCGGTTTCGCAGGACGGCGAGGACATGCTGCGGGTCGAGTTGTCGCGGCCGCTGGCGGAAGTGCCGGCGGGCTTCGCCATCCAGTCGCCGCCGCGGCTGGCCTTCGACCTGCCGGGCGCCGTCAACGGCACCGATCAAGGCGAGCTGGCCTTGGAGCAGGGCAACCTGCGTTCGGCCCGCATCGTCGAGGCCGAAGGCCGCACGCGCGTGGTGCTCGCGCTGCGCAGCCCCGCGTCCTGGAAGGCGCGCCTCGAGGGCAACCTGCTGCTGGTCAGCGTGGCGGCGACGGCGCCGCAAGTGAGCGCGCGGCCGCAGTCCGCGCCGGAGCTCGCGAAGCGCGGCGTGCAGCCGCTGAAGGACATCGATTTCCGCCGCGGCGCGAACGGCGTCGGCCGCGTGCTGGTGGAGCTGCCCCGCGACCCCGCCGGCGTGGACGTGCGGCAGGAGGGCAACAAGCTCGTCGTCGAATTCCTGCGCACCTCGCTGCCGCAGGGCCTGCGCCGCCGCCTGGACGTGACCGACTTCGGCACGCCGGTGCGCGCGATCAGCACGGTCGAAACCGGCGACCGCGTGCGCATGGAGATCGAGGGCAGCGGCGCCTGGGAGCAGAGCGCCTACCAGACCGACAACCAGTTCGTCATCGAGGTGCGCCCGCGCAAGGACAACCCGGACAAGCTGACCGCGGGGCCCGGCTACACGGGCGAGAAGCTGTCGCTGAACTTCCAGAACATCGAGGTGCGCGCGCTGCTGCAGGTGATGGCGGACTTCACGCACTTCAACATCATCACGGCGGACAGCGTCAGCGGCGCGCTCACCTTGCGCCTGCAGGACGTGCCCTGGGACCAGGCGCTGGACATCATCCTGCAGGCCCGCCACCTGGGCATGCGCCGCCAAGGCAACGTGCTGTGGGTGGCGCCGCGCGACGAGATCGCCGCCCGCGAAAAACAGGAGCTGGAGGCCGGCGCCGCCATCCAGACGCTGGAGCCGCTGCGCACGCAGGCCTTCCAGCTCAATTACAGCAAGGCAGCGGACGTGGCCGCGCAGCTGACTGCCGGCACCGGCGCGGCCCGCCTCCTCAGCACGCGGGGCGGCGCGATGCCGGAGCCGCGCACGAACCAGCTGTTCGTGACCGACATCCCGAGCCGGCTCGAAGCAGTGCAGGACCTGATCACGAAGATCGACATCCCGGTGCGCCAGGTGCTGATCGAGGCGCGCATCGTGGAGGCGTCCACCAGCTTCGGCAAGTCGCTGGGCGCCAAGCTGGGCATCACCGACAACAGCGGCGGCTACAAGGTGGGCAACACCAGCGTCGCGGTCGGCAACACCTATGACGCCGTCAGTGCGTCCACCGGCCAGACCTCCGCGTCCAGCACCAGCACCACCATGGTCAACCTGCCGGCCACGGGCCAGGGCGGCTACGACCCGGCCAGCTTTGCGGTGTCGCTGTTCAATGTGGGCGCGGGCCGCTTCCTGAACATGGAGCTGTCGGCGCTGGAAGCGGACGGCAAGGGCAAGGTCGTGTCCAGCCCGCGGGTGATCACGGCCAACCAGGCCAAGGCGCTGATCGAGCAGGGCACCGAGTTCCCCTACCAGCAGGCCACGTCCAGCGGCGCGACCTCGGTGTCCTTCCGCAAGGCCACCCTGAAGCTGGAGGTGACGCCGCAGATCACGCCGGACGGCAACGTCATCCTCGACCTGGAGATCAGCAAGGACAGCAAGGGCGAGACCACGGCCGCCGGCGTCGCCATCGACACCAAGCACGTGCACACGCAGGCGCTGGTGGAGAACGGCGGCACCGTGGTGATCGGCGGCATCTTCGAGATGACCGACAGCGACTCCGATTCGCACGTGCCGGTGCTGGGCGAGCTGCCGGGCCTGGGGATGCTGTTCCGTGCCCGCACCACGTCCCGCAGCAAGCAGGAGATGCTGGTCTTCATCACGCCCCGGATCCTGCAGGACGCGCGGGTGGCGCGCTGAGACTGGCCTTCAGGCGGAGCGCGCCTCCAGGCGGCGCAACAGCGCCGCGGGGCGGACCGGCCAGCCCACCGGGCCGAACCAGGCGCCGCCGGCAATCGATGCCGCATTGAGCAGCCCATAGGCCACCAGGGCCGCGGCTTGCGCCGCGAACACCCCTGCGAGGCCCCAGCCGGCGCGCAGGCCGAGCCAGCCGCCGGCGCCGGCGATCGCCAGCCGTGCCAGGTTGCCGATGACGGGCCACTTGAGCTTGCCGGCGCCCTGCGAGGCGAAGTAGAGGACCAGCCCGAGGCCGAAGAAGCCATAGAACGGACCCACCTGGCGCAGGTACAGCGAGCCCGCGGCGATCACGGCCGGGTCCTGGCTGAAGAGGCCGATCCACGCGGCAGGGAGGGCGGCGGCGAGCAGGCCGATCGCTTCCGTCAACAGGATGGCCAGCCCGCTGCCGATCCACGCGGCATGCAGCGCGCGTTCGCGCCGGCCCGCCCCGATGCAGGTGCCGACCATCGCGACCAGCGGGCCGCCCAGGCCGAACACCAGCGGCACCAGCAGGTACTCCAGGCGCGCGGCCGTGCCGTAGCCGGCGATGGCCGCCACGCCGAAGCCGCCGGCCAACCCGGTTGCGATCGCGATGGCGACGTTGGTCGCGACCGTCGAAACCGCGCCGGCCAGGCCGACGCGCAGAATGTCCGCGAGCAGCGCGCGCCGCACGCGGAAGCCGCGCAGCCGCGGCGCCACCACGCTGCGCCCGGCCGCGATGTAGCGGGCGAGCCAGAGCGTTCCGAGCAGGTAATACAGCAGCAGCGCGATCGCCCCGCCCGCGACACCGAAGCCCCGCACCGGGCCGTAGCCGAAGATCAGCAGCGGCGAGGCCGGGATCAGCGCCAGCGTGCCGACGCAGGTGACCGCCGCCGGCACGGCCATGTTGCCGGTGCCGCGCACGACGGAAGCGAGCGCGTTGAACAACCACACCAGGACCGCGCCGCCGAACACCCAGCCCGAGTAGGTCCGCGCGACTTCCAGCGATGCGCCGCTGCCGCCCATGTGGCGGTAAAGCGTTTCGCCGCCCAGCCAGGCCGCCAGCGTGAACAGCAGGCCGAAAGCGACGGACACCAGCACGGCGTGCAGTACGAGCGAATCGGCGTCCTCCCGGCGCCCCGCGCCCAGCGCGCGGGCGATGGCGGAGGAGATGCCGCCGCCGATCGCGCCGCCGGACATCATCTGCATCAGCATCACGGTCGGGAACACCAGGGCCACGCCGCTCAGCGCGTCCAGGCCCAGGCGGCCGATGAAGTAAGTTTCGATCAGCCCCACGCAGGCCTGCGCCACCATCACCGCCACATTCGGCGCGCCCAGCCGCAGCAGGGTGGAGGCGATGGGCGCTTCCAGCAGGCGCCGGGTACGCGCGTTCAACGCGGGAGCATTCGGTGTCATGGGCTTCCTCGGATCCGGGACATTTCCGTGCATATGCACAAAACCGGATCGGCGGGATAATACGTGCATGTGCACATTCCTGCTTGCCCGCGCCCTGCGCGGGGCTTTGCCGCATGGCTGAAGCCGGCCTGTCGCCCGCGGACGTCTGCCACTGCTTCGCGGTGCGGCAGGCGGCGCGCTGGATCAGCCAGCTCTACGACCAGCACCTGGCCGAGGCGGGGCTGCGCTCCACGCAGTACGCGATCCTCGGCCACCTGGAACGCAACGGCCCGGCGGGCATCGCGCAGCTGGCCGAGGCGCTGGTCATGGACCGGACGACGATGACGCGCAACGTGACGCCGCTGGAGTGCGATGGCCTGGTGGCCATCGTCCAGGCCGAGGCCGACCGGCGCCGCAAGGAAGTGCGGCTGACCCCGCGCGGCCGCGCGCGGCTGGCACAGGCGCGGCCCCTGTGGCGGCGCGCGCAGGCCGACTTCGAGCGGCACTTCGGCGCCGGCGAAGCCGCCGCGATGCGCGCCATGCTGCGGGCCGTGCCGCACGGCCGCTAGCAGCGGCCATCCTCAGGCGGCCGGCTGCGGCGCACCGAGCGCGGCGCCGCGCAGGCGCCGGAAACCCTGCAGCAGGTCGTCGACGTAGGTGAAGACCACCGGCACGACCAGCAGGCTCAGCGCGGTGGAGGCCAGCAGGCCACCGATCACGACGATCGCCATGGGCTGGCGGAAGCTGGGCTCCGCGCCCAGGCCCAGCGCGTTGGGCAGCATGCCGGCGCCCATCGCGATCGTCGTCATGATAATCGGGCGGGCGCGCTTGTGGCAGGCATCGACCAGCGCCGCGAGCCGGCCCAGCCCGTGCTCGCGCCGCGCCATGATGGCGTACTCCACCAGCAGGATCGAGTTCTTGGTCACGATCCCCATCAGCATCAGCGTGCCGATGACCGCGGGCATGGAGAAGGCCTGGTGCGACATCCACAGCGCCACCAGCGCGCCGCCCAGCGCCAGCGGCAGCGCCGACAGGATGGTCGCCGGCTGCAGGAAGTCGTGGAACAGCAGCACCAGCACGGCGTAGATGCAGAAGATGCCGACCGCCATCGCGATGCCGAAGCTCTGGAACAGCTCGCCGGTGCGCTGCATCTCGCCCGATTCGATCTGGTGCACGCCGGCCGGCAGCGAGCGCAGCGAAGGCAGCTGCATGGCCTCGCGCTGCACCTCGCCGATGCTGCGGCCGGCCAGCTCGATGGACAGCGTGACGTTGCGCGAGCGGTCCAGGCGGTCGATCTGCGAAGGCCCGCTGCCCATCGTGATGTCGGCGACGGAGGCGAGCGCCACCGCGCCCTGGCTGCCCTGCACGCGCAGCTGGCCGATGGCTTCGGTGTTCGCCTGCACCGCCGGATCCATGCGTACGCGGATCGCGATCTGCCGCTCGGGCAGGTTCAGCTTGGGCAAGGCCGTGGAGTAGTCGCCGTAGGTCGCCATGCGCACGGCTTCTCCCAGCGCTTCGGAGGTGACGCCCAGCGCCGCGGCCCGCTCGTAGTTGGGCCGCACCTGGATCTCGGGCCGCTGCAGCGCCGCCGAGGAGGTGACGTTGCCGATGCCCTTCAACGTGCGCACCTCGCTTTCGGCCTGCGACGCGGCGCGCGTCAGCGCGCCGGCGTCGTCGCCGGCCAGCGTGATGGTGAGCGTCTCGCCATTGCCGCCGTTGCCGACCGCGACGCGCGTGCCGGGCAGGCTGCGCAGGCTTTCGCGGATCTTCGCCTCGATGCCGGCCTGCGTCAGCTTGCGCTCGCCGCGCGGCGCGAGGTCGATGGTCAGGGTCGAACCGCTCACGTCCGTCGTCGCGGTGGCACCCGGGCCGCCGCCAGTGGTGGCGGTGCCCGCGGAAACGAAGACGCTGGTCACGCCGGGAATCTTCTTCACCAGTTCGGAGGCGCGCAGGCTCATCGCCGACGTCTCGTCCAGCGTGCCGCCGGGCGGCAAGGTCAGGGTCACGCGCGTCTGCGCCTTGTCCTGCGCCGGCATGAAGCCGGTGGGCAGCAAGGGGATCAGCAGCAGCGCGCCGACAAAGAAGGCGATGCTGATGATGACCGTGGTCTTGCGCCGCTTGAGCGCATTGCGCACCCAGCGCAGGTAGCGCGTCATCAGCGGGTCGTCGGTGGCGTCGTGCGCCTGCGCGTTCTTGGCCTTCAGCAGGTAGGCCGCCATCATCGGCGTGACCAGCCGCGCCACGAGCAGCGAAGCGAGCACGGCCACCGAGGCGACGATGCCGAACTGCCGGAAGATCAGCCCGGGGATGCCGCCCATGAAGGCGGTCGGCAGGAACACGGCGACCAGCGTGAAGGTGGTGGCGATCACCGCCAGGCCGATCTCCTCGGCCGCTTCCATCGCCGCCTGGAACGGCGTCTTGCCCATGTTCAGGTGGCGCTCGATGTTCTCGATCTCCACGATGGCGTCGTCCACCAGCATGCCGACCACCAGCGACAGCGACAGCAAGGTGATGGTGTTCAGCGAGTAGCCCAGCAGGTACATCGCGCCGAAGGTCGGGATGATCGACAGCGGCAGCGCGGTGGCCGAGATCAGCGTGGCGCGGCTGTCGCGCAGGAACCAGCCCACCACGACGATTGCCAGCAGCGCGCCTTCCAGCAGCAGGTGCATCGAGCCTTCGTAGTTGTCCTCGATCGGCGTGACGCCGTTGCTCGCTTCGGCGATGCGCACGTCGGGGTGCGCCGCGGCGAAGCGTTGCACCGCCGCGCGCACGTCCTTGGCCACCTGCACGTCGGAGAAGCCCTTGGAGCGCGTGACCTGGAAGCCGATCACCGGCTGGCCGTCGCGATAGGCGAGCGTGGAGCGCTCGGCGTGGGCGTCGCTGATGCGCGCCACCTGGTCCAGCCGCACGTAGCGGCCGTCGGCCAGCGGCACGGTGATGGCCGCCACTTCGGTGGGCGTGCCCACGGTGGCGATGGTGCGCGTGGCCTGGCGCTGCTTGCCGACGCTGCCTTCGCCGCCGGACGACTCCTGCTGCACGGACTTCAGCCGCGTCGACACGTCGGCCGGCGTGACGCCCAGGCCCGCCATCAGGGTCGGGTCCAGGTCCACGTGCACCTCGCGGTCGACGCCGCCGACGCGCGCGATCGAGCCCACGCCCTGCACGGCGCGGATGGCCTTGGCGATGTCGTTGTCGACGAACCAGGACAGGTCCTGCTCGTCGCGCTGGCTGGATTCCAGCGTGAAGGTGAGGATGGCGCCGCCGCTGGTGGTGAGCTTGGACACCGTGGGCGGGCTCATGCTGGCCGGCAGGTCGGCGCGGGCACTGTCGACGGCGTTGCGCACTTCGCTCAGCGCCTGCTCGCTGTCCTTGTCCAACTGGAAGCTGGCGCCGATGGCGACCGAGCCTTGCGTGATCGTCGTCGTGACGTGATCGAGCAAGGTGAGCGAGGCGAGCTTGTCCTCCAGCTTGCGCGCCACCTCGGTTTCCAGCTGCGCCGGCGCCGCGCCTTCCAGGCTGGCAGCGATGTTGATGGTGGGCAGGTCCATGTCCGGGAAGTCCTGGATCTGCAGGCGGTGGAAGCCGATCAGGCCCAGCACCGTGAGCAGCAGGAAGATGAGGACCGCCGGAACCGGATTGCGGATCGACCAGGAGGAGACGTTCACGGGCGCACCTCCGCCGTGCTGGCCACCGTCACTTGCGCGCCATCGGACAGGAAAGCCCCGCCCTTCGCGACCACGCGCGTGCTCGCGTCGAGGCCGGCGACGATCTCCACGCGGTCGCCCTGGCGGCGTCCCGTGGTGACGGGCCGGCTGGCGGCCTTGCCGCCATTGGCGACCGTGTAGACGTAGGAGCGGCCGTCGCGCAACACCACCGCCGCTTCCGGCAAGGTCAGCGCGGGCTGCTGCTGCAAGGCGATGGTGCCGCTGGCGAACACGCCGGCTCGCGCGGCGCTGCCCGATGCGAGGTCCACGTAGGCGATCCCGCGACCGGTGGTGGTGCTGAGCGTCGGCGAGACCAGCCGCACCTTGCCCGTCACGGCCTGGCCGTCGGGCAACTGCACCTGCGCGGACTGGCCGGCACGCAGCTGCGCGAGCTGGCGCGCGTCGAGTTCGGCGCGCCACTCGATGCGGCCTTGCCGGATCATCCGATACAGCTCGGTGCCGGCGCTCACCACGTTGCCGGCCACGCCGGTCTTGGTGCTGATGACGCCGGCATCGGGCGCGGTAATGCGCGTCTGCGCCAGCTTCAGCTGCGCGCTCTGCAGGTCGGCGCGCGCGGAGGCCAGCGAAGCGCGCGCGGTCGCTGCGTTGGCCTTGTATTCGTCCATCTTCTGCGGGGCCAGCGCGCCGGCCACGTCCACGGACTGCGCGCGCTGCAGGTTGCCTTCGGCTTGCTGCAAGCTGGCTTCGGCCTGGGCCACCAGCGCCAGCTGCTTCGCTACTTCTGCGCGCACGGTGTCGTCGGCCAGCCGCGCGAGCAGCTGGCCCTTGGCGACCTGCTGCCCCACGTTGGCCAGCAGCTCGGCGACGCGCAGGCCGCCGGTTTCGGGGCTGATCACCACTTCTTCCCAGGCCGCGACGGCGCCGCTGGCCTGCACTTCCTGCGGCCAGCTGCGCTCTTCGGGCGCGACGAGTTCGACGGTGAGGGCGGAGGCCGGGGCGGCAGCGGCTACCGGCGTCTTGGGCCGGGTGACCATGACGGCAGCCAGGCCAAGCACCACCACGGCGGCGGCCGCGATGGCCAGCGTTCTCTTCTTGATGTTCTTCATGGGGACTTCTCGTTCAAGGGGGCGCGGCTGAGGGGCGCGGTGACGGGTGCATCGGCGTCCCAGCCGCCGCCCAGCGCGCGGTACAGCGTGATCCAGTCGGTGACGCGATCGCGCTGCAGGGCGATCAGCTCCAGTTGCGCGGCTAGCGACTGCCGGCGCGCGATCTCGAAGGTGAGCAGGTCGGTGGTGCCGGCGCGGCGTTCGGCTTCGGCGCTGGCGAGGTAGCTGCGGTATTCCCTGGCGGCCTGGTCGGCCTGCTCGGTGCGCTGGCCCGCGGTGTCCAGCTGCACCAGCGCCTTCTCCACTTCGGTGACGGCGTTGCGGACCGTGTCGCGCCATTGCGCGTAAGAGACTTCGTAGCTGGCCTGGGCCGACTGCACCGCGGCCTTGCGCGCGCCGCCGTCGAAGATCGGCAGCGAGAGGGAGGGACCGAAGGACCAGCTGGTGAGCGAGCTGCCGGCGCCGGCCGACAGGCCGATCGAGCCGTTCAACTTGATGCTGGGATAGAGGTCGGCCTGGGCCACGCCGATGTTCGCGCTGGCCGCGGCCACTGCGCGCTCGCTCGCACCCACGTCCGGACGCTGGCGCAGCACTTGCGCAGGCACGGTCGTCACGGCCAGCGCGGGCGCCGCGGGGATGGCCGTGCTGCCGTTGGCCAGCAGCTTGCGCAGCTCGGCGTCCTGCAGGCCCGTGAGCTTGGCGAGCGACTTCACCAGCAGCTCGCATTGCGAGCGCTGGTCCTGCAGCGAAGACGTGGTGCTGGCCTGGGTGGCCCGCGCCAGCGCGGCGTCGCTGCTGGCGCTGAGGCCGGCGCGCACCAGCGACTCGGTGGCCTTGGTGGTCTCGCCGACCGACACCAGCTCCTGCTCGTAGGTGTCCACCAGCAGCCCGCAGGCGCGGTACTGCACGTAGTCGGTCGCGACTTCGGCGGCCAGCGAAACGCGGGCGTCGTGCCAGTCGGCGCGCCGCGCCGCGAGTTGCGCGTCGGCGGATTCGACGTTGCGCCGGACCTTGCCGAACAGGTCCAGTTCCCACGAAGCGTCGGCGCTGGCGGACCGCGTGAGCACGGCGGAACCGCCCGTCTGCCCCGAGCGGGTGGCCGAGGCGCTGGCGCTCACGCTGGGCGAAGCGCCGGACCTTGCACTGGACAAGGTGGCGCGCGCGATCTCGATGTTGCCCCAGGCGGAGGCGAGGGTCGGGCTGTCGCTTTCGGCGGCCTGCTGCAGGCGCGCGAGCACGGGGTCGTGGAAGCGGCCCCACCAGTCCTGCAAACCCTGCAGGCTGCCTTCATGCGGCAAGGGCGCAGCCCATTGGGCGGGCGCGGCAGCAGCAGGCTGCTGGTAGTCGGGCCCGACGGCCGCACAGCCGGCGAGGACGACGGGGAGAAGGAGGGTGGCCAGCGGACGCCGCAGGCGGAAAGTAGACGCAAGCATGGATGCACCAATGCTAGGAAAGCACCCTGCCTCGTGCCTGCCGCGAGCGTTAAGTTGGGTTAAATCCGCGCCTTCCGAGCCCCTCGGCGGCCTGCCTGCCCCGATACTTGCATCCGATGACCCGGGTTCTCCTTGTCGACGACGACCTCGAACTGACCGCGATGCTGTCGCAGTACCTGCTGCGCGAAGGCTTCGAGGTGCAGGCCGTGCACGACGGCCAGGCCGGCGTGCGCGAAGCCACCCACGGCGACTACGACATCGTGGTGCTCGACGTGATGATGCCGCGCCTGTCCGGCATGGAGGCGCTGCGGCGCATCCGCGCCAGCAAGCAGGTGCCGGTGCTGATGCTCACCGCGCGCGGCGACAACGTGGACCGCATCGTCGGCCTCGACATGGGCGCGGACGACTACGTGCCCAAGCCCTGCACGCCCGGCGAGCTGGTGGCGCGCATCCGCGCCATCCTGCGGCGCACGCAGCGGCGCGAGGAACCCGCGGACGCGCGCGGGCTGGCGCAGCTGCAGTCCGGGCAACTCGTGCTGGTGCCAGGCAGCCGCAGCGCCACCTGGCAGGGCCAGCCGCTGGCGCTGACCGGGACGGAGTTCAACCTGCTGGAGGTGCTGGTGCGGCACGCCGGCGAGCTGGTGAGCAAGGAAGACATCTCGCAGCAGGCTTTCGGCCAGCCGCTCGCGCGTTTCGACCGCCGCATCGACGTGCATATCAGCAGCATCCGGCAGAAGCTGGGTGCGCGCCTCGACGGCCAGCCCTGGATCCAGAGCGTGCGCGGCAAGGGCTACCAGCTGCTGGAGGAATGACGATGCCGCGTCCGCGTTTCAAGGGAGCCCTGTTCTGGAAGCTGCTGCTGGCCCTGTGGGTCAGCATGGTGCTGTCGATGTTCGCTGCGCTGGCCTACTTCCGCTACATGGGCGCGCCGGTCAAGCCGCCGCCGGGCATGCTGACGCTCTGGGGGTTGCCGGTGCCGCCGCTGGTGACCGGGCTGGTGGCCATGCTGGTGGCGGGCGTGGCCGTGGCCTGGTACCTGGCGGTGCCGCTGCGGCATCTGCGCCGCGGGCTGCGCAGCGTGGCGCAGGGTCGCTTCGACATACGCGTCGCGCCGTTGCTGGGCCGCCGGCGCGACGAGCTCACCGAGCTGGCCCGGGACTTCGACCGGATGGCGGCGCAGCTGCAGCACCTGACGCACTCGCGGCAAGTGCTGCTGCACGACATCTCGCACGAACTGCGCTCGCCGCTGGCGCGCATGCAGGCGGCCATCGGCCTGCTGCGCCAGGACCCGGCGCAGACCTCCGCGATGGTCGACCGCATCCAGCGCGAAAGCGACCGGCTCGATGCCTTGATCGAGGAGCTGCTGACCTTGCACCGGCTGGAGGCCGCACCCGAGAGCTGGTCCCGCGACACCATCGACGTCATGGACCTGCTGCATGCCGTCACCGAGGACGCCGACTTCGAGGCCCAGGCCCAGTCGCGCCAGGTGCAGCTGGATGCGCCCGGCACTTTCGTCGCCGAAGTGCGCGGCGAGCTGCTGTACCGCGCGTTCGAGAACGTGATCCGCAACGCGGTGAGGTACACGGCGCCGGGCACGGCGGTGGAGGTCAGCGCCCGAGCCGATGACGGCGCGCTCGTCGTGACCGTCGCCGACCGCGGGCCCGGCGTGCCGGAGGCCTCGCGGTCGGTGATGTTCGAGCCCTTCACGCGGCTCGAAGGCTCGTCCTCGGTGCGCGGCGTCGGGCTGGGCCTGGCCATCGCCCGGCGCGCGCTGGACGTGCATGGCGGATCCATCGAGGCGTCGGCCCGCGAAGGCGGCGGCCTCGTCATGTCCATGCGGTTGCCGCGCACCGCATAGGCGCTCCATCACGCCGCGTGATTCTTCGGATCACGAGAACGCGCGCGGACAAGGCTCCGGCCGGCTGAAATCGTCCTGCAGTCGAACCAGCCAATGGAGACAAGATGAAACGCAGGAACCTCTTCGCGGCGGCCGCAGCGGCCACCGCATTCATGGGCGTGCGCGCAGCGACACCCGCAAGCGCACGCAACTTCGTGCTGGTGCACGGAGCCTGGCACGGCGGCTGGTGCTGGACGCACGTGGGCGACCGGCTGCGGGCGCAGGGCCATCGCGTCTTCACGCCCACCTTGACCGGCCTGGGCGAGCGGCGCCACCTGATCTCCGCGCAGGTGAACCTTGACACGCACATCGACGACGTCGTCAACCTCATCGAGTTCGAGGAGCTGCAGGACGTCGTGCTGGTGGGCCACAGCTATGCGGGCATCGTCATCACGGGCGTGGCCGATCGCATCGCGCCGCGCTTGCGGCAGCTGGTCTACCTCGACTCCCTGATGCTGGACTCCGGCAAGAGCATCTTCTCCAGCTTCCCGGACGACGTGGTGCAGCAGCGGCTGAAGGCCATTCGCGACACGGGTGGCGGCGTCGGCGCCGCCGCGCCCCTTTCCCCCGCGGCCTTCGGCGTCAAGCAGCCGGCCGACAGCGAATGGGTGACCCGGCGCATGACGCCCCAGCCGGTCGGAACCTACCTGCAGCCCCTGGTGCTGCGGCATCCGGTGGGCAACGGGCGTCCCAAGACCTACATCGAATGCACCGACGGTCCCATTGCCACGCTGGAGCCCACCAAGGCCCGCATCCGCGCCGATGCCTCCTGGACCGTGCGAACGCTGGCGACGGGCCACGATGCCATGATCAGCGCGCCGGATGCGCTGACCGACATGTTGCTGCAATTGGCGATATGAGCTTATGCCGATAAGCAAGTGAAAACTCGGTCGTTCCCTTAGGCGGCTGCGGTTCGCAGAATGCCCAGACACAACAAATGCCTGGAGCACCCATGACGATCCGCCGCCAATTCCTCCAACTGTCCGCGCTCGCGCTGCTGGGCGCCACCGCCGGCATCACCGCGGCGCCGGCGCTCGCGCAGCAGCAGCCCGTCACGCTGCTCAACGTCTCCTACGACCCGACGCGCGAGCTGTACGTCGACTTCAACCAGGCTTTCGCCAAGTACTGGAAGGGCAAGACCGGCCAGGACGTCACCATCAAGCAGTCGCATGGCGGCTCGGGCAAGCAGGCCCGCTCGATCATCGACGGCCTGGAAGCGGACGTGGCCACACTGGCGCTCGCGGGCGACACCGACGCGCTGGTCAAGAACGGCGGCTGGGTCGCCGCTGACTGGCAGAAGCGCCTGCCGCATAACGCCTCGCCCTACACCTCCACCATCGTGCTGGTGGTGCGCAAGGGCAACCCGAAGAACATCAAGGACTGGGACGACCTCGCCAAGCCCGGCGTCAGCGTCATCACGCCCAACCCCAAGACCTCCGGCGGCGCCCGCTGGAACTACCTGGCCGCCTGGGAATACGCCAAGCGCAAGTACGGCGGCGACGCGCAGGCCAAGGAGTTCGTCGGCAAGGTCTACAACAACGTGCCCGTGCTGGACACCGGCGCCCGCGGCTCCACCATCACCTTCGCGCAACGCGGCCAGGGTGACGTGCTGATCGCCTGGGAGAACGAAGCCTTCCTGCTGGAGAAGGAATTCGGACCCAAGTTCGACGTGATCGCGCCTTCCATCAGCATCCTGGCCGAACCCGCCGTGACGGTGGTCGACAAGGTGGTGGACAAGCGCGGCACCCGCGCGATCGCCGACGAGTACCTGAAGTACCTGTACACCGAGGAAGGCCAGGACATCATCGGCCGCAACTTCTATCGCCCGGCGATCTCGCAGAAGGCGCAGGCCAAGTACGCGAAGCAGTTCCCCAAGCTGAACCTGTTCACGATAGCCCAGGCCTTCGGCGGCTGGACCCAGGCCGACAAGGAACACTTCGCCGACGGCGGCAGCTTCGACCAGATCTACACCAAGAAGTAAGCCCGTGACAGTTCTCCTGCTGGCGGGCAGCCCGTCCGAATATTCGCGCTCCGCGGCGCTGCTCGACGAGGTCACGGCGCGGCTGCGCGGCCGCGGCCTGGAGATCGAGCGCCTGGCCGTGCGCGACCTGCCCGGCCAGGCGCTGCTGACCGGCGACTTCGACCACCTCGGCATCGTCGCGGCCTCCGGGCAAGTGCAGCGCGCCCAGGCCGTCGTGATCGCCACGCCGGTCTACAAGGCGGCCTACAGCGGCGTGCTCAAGGCCTTCCTGGACCTGCTGCCGCAGACGGCGCTGCAGGACAAGGTGGTGCTGCCGATCGCCACCGGCGGCTCACCCAACCACATGCTCGCGCTGGACTACGCGCTGCGGCCCGTGCTGCAGTCGCTGGCGGCGCGCCACATCCTGCCCGGCGTGTACGCGACGGATTCGCAGGTGACGCTGATCCCGGAAGGCAGCCGCCACGTCGCCGCGGACATCGCGCAAAGGCTGGACGACGGCGTGAACGCGCTGGTGCAGGAGGTGCAGCGCCTGCAGCCCCGGGCCGCGTTCCCCTCCGTGCAATTTTCCGAACTGCGCTACAGCGTCTGAAGGAGCCGGCAGCCATGAGCGGGGATGTTCCAGAACTGCAGACCGCGGCCGGTGCCTCCAACGAGGCCACGCTCGCCGCGCGTGACCGCGACTTCCTGCGGACGGCGGCCGGCGCGCCTGCGGGCGCGGGCCTGTTCACCGGCGAGCAGCTGCGCGCGCTGGCGCACGGCCTGGTGCAGCGCCTGCTGCCCTGGCTGCTGCCGCTGCTGCTGCTGGTGGCCTGGCAGGCCGCATCCTCCTTCGGCTGGCTCTCCACGCGAGTGCTGCCGGCCCCCAGCGAGGTGGTCACGGCGGCGTGGAACCTGGCCGCCTCGGGCGAGCTGTGGACGCACGTGCGCATCAGTGCCGCGCGCGCCTTCCTGGGCCTGGCGATCGGCGGCGGCCTCGGGCTGGCGCTGGGCCTGCTCACCGGCTCGGTGCGCACGGCGGAGACGCTGCTGGACTCCAGCTTCCAGATGCTGCGCAACATCCCGGCGCTGGCGCTGATCCCGCTGGTGATCCTGTGGTTCGGCATCGACGAGACGGCCAAGCTGTTCCTGATCGCCATCTCGGTGTTCTTCCCGATCTACCTCAACACCTTCCACGGCATCCGCAACGTGGACCCGGGGCTGGTCGAGATGGGCCGCACCTACGGCCTTTCGCGCTGGCAGCTGTACCGGCAGGTGATCCTGCCCGGCGCGCTGTCGTCGATCCTCGTGGGCCTGCGCTTCTCGCTGGGCCTGATGTGGGTGATCCTGATCGTCGCGGAAACCATCTCCGCGCAGTCCGGCATCGGCTACCTCACGATGAACGCCCGCGAGTTCCTGCAGACCGACGTCGTGCTGGTGGGCATCCTGCTGTACGCCGTGCTCGGCAAGCTGGCCGACGTGTTCGCCCGCGGGCTGGAGCACTGGTGGCTGCGCTGGCATCCCGGCTACCAGAACGCCGCCTGAGGAACCTGCATGACGACGCCATCCACCACCGGCCTGCGGCTGGAGCTGCGCAGCCTGTCCAAGCAATACGGTGCGCGCCAGGTGCTGCGCGGCACGCAGCTGGCCATGGCACCGGGCGAGTTCGTCGCCATCGTCGGCCGCAGCGGCTGCGGCAAGAGCACCCTGCTGCGCCTGGTCGCGGGCCTCGAGACACCCACGGGCGGCGAGCTGCGCATCGACGGCGAACCGGCGGCGGGCCTGCGCGAAGACACCCGCATCATGTTCCAGGACGCGCGCCTGCTGCCCTGGCGCCGCGTGTGGGACAACGTGGTGCTCGGGCTGCCGCCGGCCGAGCGCCCGCGCGCCAGCGAAGTGCTGGGGCAGGTGGGCCTGGGCGACCGCGCCGGCGAATGGCCGGCGCGCCTGTCCGGCGGCCAGCGCCAGCGCGTGGCGCTGGCACGCGCCCTGGTGCACCAGCCGCGGCTGCTGCTGCTCGACGAACCGCTGGGCGCGCTCGACGCGCTCACCCGCATCGAGATGCACCGCCTGGTCGAAAGCCTGTGGCTGCGCCACGGTTTCACCGCGCTGCTGGTGACGCACGACGTGCAGGAAGCCGTCGCGCTGGCCGACCGCGTGATCCTCATTGACGAAGGCCGCATCGCGCTGGACGAGCGCGTCGCGCTGCCGCGGCCGCGCGTGCACGACGCGGCTTTCGCCGCCATCGAGCGGCGCATCCTCGACCGCGTGCTGCAGCTGCCGGCCAGGGACGAGCCCGGCTCGCCCTGGCAGCTGCAGCCGCCGGCCCATGCCCTGCGCTGGGCCATCTGAATTCCAAACCCCGACAGGAGAAACCCATGCCTATCCAGGCCATCAACGTGCGCAACCAGTTCAAGGGCCAGGTGAAGGAAATCCTCCGCGGCGACGTGCTGTCCGAAGTGGACGTGCAGACGCCGTGGGGCATCGTCACCTCGGTCATCACCACCCGCTCGGTCGACGAGCTGCAGCTGAAGGTCGGCTCCGACGTCGTGGCGCTGGTGAAGTCGACGGAGGTGTCGATCGCGAAGCTCTGAACGTCCCCCCGACCCGCGCCCCGACGGCCTGCCCAGGCTGCCGGGGCGCGGTCGTTTGCGCGCGTCCACCAGCACAGATGATTCCGTTCTGTGCTAACGAAAAATGACCATTTCCATTGGTGCGCATGCATCCCTAGAGTCGGTTGCTTTCAAGCAAGGCAAGACTCGACATGTCGCAACGGAAGATGCGCCTCGGCGCATTCATCATGGCCACCGGCCACCACGTCGCCGCCTGGCGGCACCCCGGCTCGCAGGCGGATTCGGGAACCAACATCGACCACTACATCGAGGTCGCGCAGACCGCCGAGCGCGGCCTGTTCGACCAGGTGTTCGTGGCCGACAGCCCGGGCCTGCAGTACAAGGGCGATGACGAAGCCCTGCGCCGGCAGGGCCGCGTCTCGTACTTCGAGCCGGTGACGCTGTGGGCCGCGCTGGCGGCCGTGACGAAGCACATCGGCTTCGTGGCCACCGCGTCGACCACCTATGAAGACCCTTACCTGCTGGCGCGCAAGTTCGCCTCGCTGGACCACATCAGCAAGGGCCGCGCCGCGTGGAACGTGGTCACCACTTCCGCCGACAACGTGCACGGCAACTTCGGCCTGGAGGCGCACCCGGATCCCGCCGTGCGCTACGAGCGCGCCCACGAATTCGTCGACGTGGTCAAGGGCCTGTGGGACAGCTACGACGACGATGCCTTCCTCCGCGACCAGGCATCGGGCGTGTACTTCGACCCGCAGAAGCTGCATGCGCTCAACCACGTCGGCAAGCACTTCCGCGTCAAGGGCCCGCTGAACATCGGGCGGCCGCCGCAAGGCCACCCGGTCATCGTGCAGGCGGGCTCCTCCGAGGACGGCAAGGAGCTGGCCGCGGCCACGGCCGAAGCCATCTTCGCCGCCTGGACCAGCCTGGGCGAAGCGCAGGCCTTCTACCGCGACGTGAAGGGCCGCATGGCCAAGTACGGTCGCCGGCCCGAACAGCTGCTGGTGCTGCCCGGCATCTCGCCGGTGATCGGCCGCACCGAAGACGAGGCGAAGGCGAAGTGGGCGGAGCTGCAAGGCCTGATCCACCCCGCCGTGGGCCTGAACACGCTGGCCAGCTTCTGGCCGATCGCCGAGCTGCGCCGCTTCGAGCTCGATGCGCCGCCGCCCTGGTACCCCGAGCCGCCCAAGGGCATCAACAGCCGCGCCCACGTGGTGATCGAACTCGCGCGCCGCGAGAAGTTCACGGTGCGCCAGCTGTACGAATACCTGGCGGGTGCGCGCGGCCACTGGGTCGTCGTCGGCACGCCGCAGACCATTGCCGACCGCATGCAGGAATGGTTCGAGAACGGCGCGGCGGACGGCTTCAACGTGATGCCGCCAGTGTTGCCGCAGTCGCTGAACGAGTTCGTCGAACTCGTCGTGCCCGAACTGCAGCGGCGCGGGTTGTTCCGCACCGCCTACGAAGGCAGGACGCTGCGCGAGAACCTCGGTCTCGAGCGTCCGGCCAGCCGCTACACCGCATCGGCGCAAGAACTCGCCGCCTGAACCCCCACCAAGGAAGAACCATGAACGATCGTTTGAAGCAGGCGCATGCCTCCCGCTCCGCCGCCGTCAAGGCCGGCCTGGACCATCCCGTCATCGACACCGACGTCCACGTCAACAGCTTCGCCCCGGTGCTGGAGGACTACGTGGCGCAGTACGGCGGCAACCAGCTGGTCGACGCGCTGCGCAAGGCGCTGGGCGGCCGCTTCGTCACCCGCAGCGGCGGCAAGGACTGGTACCAGCAGACGCCGCAGGAGCGCCAGGACAACCGCACGCTGCGCGCGCCCTGGTGGGCGCGCGTCACGCGCAACACTTACGACCTGGCCACGTACACCATTCCCTCGCTGCTGCACGAGCGCCTGGGCGAGCAAGGCTCGGACTACTCGGTGCTGTTCCCCAACGACGTGCTATCACCGGCCGCCGCCGGCAGCGAGTTCCGCCAGCCGCTCCACCGCGCGTTGAACCACTTCCACGCCGACCAGTACCAGGCCTACGCCGACCGCTTGACGCCGGTGGCGGGCATCCCGATGCACACGCCCAAGGAGGCGATCGAGGAGCTCGAGTTCGCGGTGAAGACGCTGGGCCTGAAGGTGATCAACATTCCGGGCGGTGTGCGGCGCCCGATCCGGGCGATCGCCGAGAAATACCCGGCGAAGGAACACCCGGAAGTCGCCAAGCACGCCGGCTACATCGACTTCTACGGCATCGACAGCGAGCATGACTACGACCCGTTCTGGGCCAAGGTGGTGGAGCTCGGCGTGCCGGTGACCACGCACTACGGCAGCCAGGGCTGGACCGGCCGCCAGTCGATCAGCAACTACATGTTCAACCACGTCGGCCACTTCGCCGACGGCTCGCAGGCTTTCGCCAAGGCGCTGTTCTTCGGTGGCGTCACGCGGCGCTTCCCCGGCCTGCGCGTGGGCCTGCTGGAAGGCGGCGCCGATTGGGGTTCGCACGTCTACACGCACCTGGTGGACCGCTGGGAGAAGCGCAACAAGGTGGCCGTGCGCAACTACGACCCGGCCGAAGCCGACGTCGACCTGCTGGCCGCGCTGTTCGAGCGCCATGGCGCCGAGCTGCTGAAGGGGCGCAAGGTGGACAAGTCAACGCTGCTGCGCGACAGCCTCGGCATCTCTGCGCTGCCGCACAGCCGCGAGCCCGACGAATCCGAGATCGACGACTTCGCGCTGGCCGGCATCGAGAAGGTGGAGGACATCCGCGACCGCTGGGTCAACAGCTTCTTCTTCGGCTCCGAGGCCGACGACCGCACGGTGGCCGCTGCCTTCAACGAGCGCGTGCATCCGCTGCGCGTGAAGGTCAACGCGATCTGGTCGTCCGACGTCGGCCACTGGGACGTGCCCGAATTCACCGAGCCGCTGGCCGAGACCTGGGACCTGGTCGAACAGGGCGTGCTCAGCGCCGCGGACTTCAAGGCTTTCGTCTTCGACAACCCCTACCGCTTCTACACCGAAGCCAACCCGCGCTTCTTCGAAGGCACTGAAGTCGGCCGCAAGCTCGCCGCGAAAGGAAAGCAGTAAATGAACAAGACCGTGCAAGCCCTCGCGCGCCGCTGGGGCGCTGTCCTGTCCCTCGCGCTCGCCGCTTCGGCCAGCGCCCATGCCGCGCCGGAAGTCATCCGCATCGGCGTCGCCACTGCCGGCGGCGGCGATCCCGTCACCTGGGGCGGCTCGCCCGGCGGCGTGGCGCGCGTCAACAACTGGCTGGAGGAGGAGTTCAAGGCCTCCGGCATCAAGGTGGAGTGGCTGTTCTTCAAGGGCGCGGGCCCGGCGGTGAACGAGGCGCTGTCCAACAAGCAGATCGACTTCGCCTACCAGGGCGACCTGCCTTCCATTGTCGGCCGCTCCAACGGCCTGAAGACCAAGGTGCTGCTGGTGAGCGGCCAGCGCAACAACCTCTACCTGGTGACGCCGGTCAAGTCGGACGTGCACTCGATCAAGGACCTGAAGGGCCGCACGGTGTCGATCTTCCGCGGCACCAACGGCCACCTGGTCGCCATCAACGTGCTGGCGGCCAACGGGCTGGCCGAGCGCGACGTCAAGGGCGTCAACCTCGACACCGGCAGCTCACAGGCGGCGCTGGTGTCCAACGGCGTGGACGCGGCCTTCGGCGGCTACGAGTGGTTCAAGGTGCGTGACCAGGGGCTGGCCAAGGTGGTCTATTCCACTCGCGGCCAGGACCCGGCCTTCACGCGCCAGGCTTCGCTGCTGGTGCGCAGCGACTTCGAGCAGGCCAACCAGGCCGAGGTGCAGCGCGTGGTCGACGTCTTCGTGCGCGCGGCCAAGTGGTCCTCCGACGAGAAGAACCGCGACGAGCTGTTCGGCATCTGGGCGCGCAGCGGCACGCCGGTCGCGTCCTGGGCCGCGGAGTTCGACCAGCAGTCGCTGGCCGCGCGCAACTCGCCGCTGGTCGACGACTTCATCATCGGCCGCTACAAGGCCGTGGTCGCCGACGCGCTCAAGCTGAAGTTGATCCGCCGCGAGGTGACGGTCGATGACTGGTTCGAGACGCGCTACCTGAAGGCTTCGCTCAAGAAGCAGGGCCTGGAGAACTACTGGACGCCGGCCGACGCCAAGGGGCGCGCCAAGGCGCAGCCGCTCGCCGCGCGCTGAAGGCAGGAGAACCGATGTCCGCAGTCCTGCCTACCTCCGACACCCTGCGCGCACCGGCGCGCGCGCCGCTGCCGTGGCGCCGCCTTGCCGACGGCGTGCTGCCCTTCCTGCTGCCGGCCGTGCTGCTGGCGCTGTGGTTCGCCGGCGCCGAGCGCGGCTGGATCTCGCCGCAGGTGCTGCCGCCGCCGCAGTACGTGTGGGAAACACTGCGCGACCTGGCCGCGAGCGGCGACTTGTGGCACCACGTCAGCACCAGCTTCACGCGGGTCGGGGTCGGCTTCCTCGCCGGCACGCTGGGCGGGCTCGCGCTCGGTTCGGCGATGGGCTTGTCGCGCCGCTTCGAGGCCTATGTGCTGCCCACGTTCAACGCGCTGGTGCAGATCCCCGTGCTCGCCTGGCTGCCCTTCGTGCTGCTGCTGGTGGGCATCGGCGAGCCGCTGAAGTACATCCTGATCGCCAAGGCGGCCCTGGTGCCGGTGGCGCTGAACACGCTGCAGGGCTTCCGCCAGGTGCCGGGGGCGCTGCGCGAAGTGGGGCAGGTGTACGGCTACACGCGCCGGCAGGAAGTGCTGGATATCGTGCTGCCGCACGCGGTGCCCACGCTGTTCACCGGCGTGCGCCTGGGCTTCACCAAGGCCTGGCTGTCGCTGGTGGTGGTGGAACTGGTCGCGTCCAGCGAAGGCCTGGGCTACCTCATCGTCTATGGCCGGCAGCTGTTCCAGTTGGACCAAGTGATGGCCGCGGTGTTCGTCGTGGGCGCGATCGGTTATGCGATCGACCGGCTGCTCGATCGCTTCGAGACGGCGGCGCAGCGTCGCCCGGGAGCCGCGCGATGAGCGCCGAGCTTGCCGCCTTGCAGCCGCCGCGGCCCGCGGCCCAGGGCCGCTGGCGCGGCCTGGTGCTGCCGCTGGCGGCCATCGCGCTGTGGTGGCTGCTGGCCTCGCTGGACATCGTCAACTCCGCGCTGCTGGTCTCGCCGGCCCAGGTGTGGCACACGGCGGCCGACCAGGTCGTGAGCGGCCGGCTCTGGCGCGCGCTGGGCGCCAGCCTGGCGCGCGAGTTCACCGGCTTCACGATCGGCACCGTGACCGGCCTGGTGCTGGGCGCGCTGCTCGGGTTGTCGCCGCTGTTCAACCGCGTCGCCGGCCCCAGCTTCAACACTTTCAAGCAGATCTCGCTGTTCGCGTGGATCCCGCTGATCTCGGTGTGGTTCGGCCTGGGCGACGTCGCCAAGGTGGTCTTCCTGTCGCTGGCCGCGCTGGTGCCGGTGGTGGTGAACACCTGCGACGGCATCCGCACCGTGCCCACCGGCTTGCTGGAGGTGGCGCGGGTCTACGGCTACACGCGCTGGCAGACCGTGACGCAGGTGGTGCTGCCAGCGGCGCTGCCCGCCATCTTCACGGGCGTGTACCTCGCGCTCATCTACTCCTGGCTCGCCACGATCGGCGCCGAGTACCTGCTGGTGGCCGGCAAGGGCATAGGCAACACGCTGATCGAAGGCAGCGAGCACTTCCAGATGGACCTGGTGATCTTCGGCATGGCCGTGGTCGGCACGGTCGGCTGGCTGATGAACGCATCGGCCCGGTTGCTGGAGCGCCGGCTGGCGCGCTGGACCGGCCGCAACAACTGAACCGAACCATGGGCACCGTCATTTCCAACCAACTCGACATCCGCGACGTCGGCAAGCGCTACGCGCATGCGCAGGCCCGCGGCGGGCAACTGCAGGTGCTGGAGCACATCGACCTGCACATCCCCGAAGGCAGCTTCGTCAGCATCGTCGGCGCCAGCGGCTGCGGCAAGTCCACCTTGCTGCGGCTGGTGCTGGGCCTGGACACCGAATACGAAGGCGAGATCCTGCTGGGCGGCCAGCGCATCGCCGGCACCGGGCGCGAGCGCGGCATCGTGTTCCAGGACCATCGCCTCTTCCCCTGGCTGACCGTGGAACAGAACATTGCGGTCGGCCTGCGCAACGCGCCTTTCACGCAGAAGGAAAAGGCCGAACTGGTCGCCGAGCACGTCGCGCTGGTGGGCCTGGGCGGCTTCGAGAAATCGTGGCCGCACCAGATCTCCGGGGGCATGGCGCAGCGCGTCGCCATCGCGCGCGGGCTGGTCAACCGCCCGCGCGTGCTGCTGCTGGACGAGCCCTTCGGCGCGCTCGATGCGCTGACGCGCTCGCGGCTGCAGAACGAGCTGCAGCGCATCTGGCAGAAGGAGCGCATCACGATGCTGCTGGTGACGCACGACGTGGAGGAAGCCGTGTTCCTCGGCGACCGCGTGGTGGTGATGCAGCCCTCGCCGGGCCGCATCCGCCGCATCGTCGACGTGCCGCTGCCGCATCCGCGCAACCGCAGCGACCCGGCGTTCATCCGGCTGCGCGACGACGTGCTGGGCGACTTTTTCGACAACGCATCCAACGGAGAACTCCATTGAGCTTCAACCTGATCCGCAAGCGGCGCGACCTGCTCGTCGCCACCGCCGCCGCGCTGGGCGCGCCGGCGCTCACCGCCTTCGCGCAGTCGCCGCGCGTTCTCCGCGTCGGGCACCAGAAGGGTTTCCTCAGCCTGCTGAAGGCGCGCGGCACGCTGGAGAAGCGGCTTGCGCCGCTGGGCGTGTCGCTGAAGTGGACCGAGTTCACCGCGGGCCCGGTGCAGCTGGAGGCGCTGAACGTCGGCTCCATCGACTTCGGCGACGTCGGCGAGGCGCCGCCGATCTTCGCGCAGGCGGCGGGCGCGCCGCTCGCCTACGTGGCCGCCACCGTGCCGCGCCCGCGCGCCGAGGGTGTGCTGGTGCCCAAGGGCTCCGCCATCCGCAGCGTCGCGGATCTGAAGGGCCGCAAGGTCGCCCTCAACAAGGGCAGCAACGTCCACTACTTCCTGGTCAAGCTGCTGGAGAAGAACGGCCTGCGCTATGGCGACGTCGAAGTCGCCTTCCTGCCGCCGGCCGATGCGCGCGCCGCCTTCGAGAAGGGCTCCGTGGACGCCTGGGTGATCTGGGACCCGTTCTTCGCCGCCGCGGAAAGGACGCTCGATGCACGCCTGCTCGCCGACGCCAGCGGTGTCGTCGGCAACCGCGCCTACTACTTCTCCTCGCTGCCCTACGCGGACCGCAACACCGACGTGCTGCGCATCGCCATCGAGGAGATCAACAAGATCGACATCTGGTCCAAGGTCAACCGCGAGCTGCTGGCCGCCGAACTGGCGCCGCTGTTCGGGCTGCCGAAGCCGGTGGTGGACCTGTCGACCGCGCGCTCCGAGTACGGCACCGGGCCGGTCACGCCGGCCATCATCGCGGAGCAGCAGAAGATTGCCGACACCTTCTTCGACCTGAAGCTGATCCCGCGCCGCATCCAGGTGCGCGACGTCGCCCGTTCGCCCTGGGCCTGAGGCCTTCACGATGAGCGCGCTGGTGTACTTCGACCGCGACGGCGCCTGGGGCGAGACGCTGGTCTGCGAGGGCCGCATCCGCGGCGGCCTGCAAGCCCTGGGCGTGGTGCATGGGCGTGGCAAGGCACCGCCGGGCGTGCCGGTGCTGCGCCCGCAAGGCGAGGCGGCGGTCTTCTACCTGGCGCTCGCGGACGGCTGGGCCGGCCTGCTGTGCGAGGCCGGGGAATGGGTCGCGGTGCCCGAGGGCCTGCACGTGGCTGAACCGCCCGCGCCGTTGCCGGCGCAGGACAGCTTCATCGGGCAGTTGCTGGCGCTGATGGGGGAGGACGGAGAGGAGGCTTGAGCCCCAAAGACCCCCCGCCGCATAAGGATCCAACATCTTGATCTTTGGCGGACCCCGCTCGGCCCTCTACAGTCGGGCGATGGCCGATTTCGATGTAGATGCGATCGTGCGCGACCTGCGCGCAGCACGCCACGACTGGCGCGAGCAGCAAAGGCGTTCGCGCGAACCCGGGGGACGCGAGTTCCCGTCGCGCGAAGCGCTCGCCGGCGCCGTGGAAGGGCTGAAGGGCGCGCTCTTCCCCATGCGCCTGGGGCCGCCGGACGTGCGGCAGGAAGCCGAGGACTTCTACGTCGGCCACACGCTGGACGCCGCGCTGAACGTGCTGCTGGCCCAGGCGCGGCTGGAGCTGCGCTACACCGCGCGGCGCAGTGGCCAGGACGCCGACGCCGAGGCCCTGGAGGCCGCCGCGCAGGATGCGGTGCGCAGCTTTGCCGCCAGCTTGCCGGCGACGCGCCGGCTCCTGGACAACGACGTATTGGCTGCCTACCAGGGCGACCCCGCGGCGCGCAGCGTCGACGAAGTGCTGCTGTGCTATCCCGGCGTGCTGGCGATGATCCACCACCGGCTGGCGCACACGCTGTACACGCTGGGCCTGCCGCTGCTGGCGCGCATCGTCGCCGAACTGGCGCACGGCCAGACCGGCATCGACCTCCACCCCGGCGCGCGCATCGGCGCGGGCTTCTTCATCGACCACGGCACCGGCGTCGTCATCGGCGAGACCGCCGTGATCGGCAACAACGTGCGCATCTACCAGAACGTCACGCTGGGCGCCAAGCGCTTCCCGGTCGGCGAGGACGGCCACCTGCAAAAGGGCCATCCGCGCCATCCGGTGCTGGAGGACGGCGTCGTGATCTATGCGGGCGCGACCATCCTGGGCCGCGTGACCATCGGCCGCGGTGCGGTGATCGGCGGCAACGTGTGGCTGACGCACGATGTGCCGGCGGGCGGCAACGTCACGCAGGCGGACTCGCGGCAGGCCAGCGCCTGATTCAAGAAAAAGAAGACCCCGCCAGGCTGGGCCCGGCGGGGTGAATTGCCCTTTGCGAGGGCAGGGAGACAACCGACTCTCGGATGACGCTTGCAGTCTAGGCGGATTGGTCCCCGGCGCTAACCAACGAATTTCGATTTGCACATGCGCATAAGTTAGGCACGAGATATTCGTTGGAAACGGCGGGCGCGCTGCCCAGAATGCGGCAGATGCAAGAGACCCATCGCGCCGGCTTCACGGCATCCAAGGCTACGGACTTCGATGGCGGCTTCGCGTTCGACCAGCCGGATGCCGTGCCCCTGATCGTTCCCGGCTGGCGCAATTCCGGCCCCGGGCATTGGCAGAGCCTGTGGGCGCAGCGCATTCCCGGCACGCTGCGCGTGCAGCAGGACGACTGGGTCCACCCCACGCGCGATGCCTGGGTGTCGTCCATCACGCGCAGCGTGCTGGAGGCGGACCGACCGGTGGTCATCGTCGCACACAGCCTGGGTTGCATCGCCACGGTGCACCTGCCCGATGACGTGGCGGAGCGCATCGACGGTGCGCTGCTGGTCGCGCCGGCGGACCCGGAGCGGCGCGCGGCGCTGCAGGATTTCGCGCCGGTGCCGCATGCTCGCCTGCCTTATCGCAGCATCGTGGTGGCCAGCGGCAACGACCCCTATTGCCCCGCGCGCCTGGCCGGCGCCTATGCGCGCAACTGGGGCAGCGAGTTCCTGCGCCTGCCCGAGGCCGGGCACATCAACATCGAGTCGGGGCACGGCGAATGGCCGCTCGGCTGGGCGCTGCTGCAGTCGCTGCTGGCCACGGTGCCCGCGCCCTCCCTGCAGGTCGCAGTCTGAAGGACCGGCTCAGTCCCGCGACAGCCGCGGCGACGACGAGGTCAGCGTGTCCGGCGTGTGGAAAGCCATGCGCTCGCGGTTCTCGCCGAGCACGCGGGTCTCGTTGCCGAATTCGACCAGCTGCTGCTGCTCCGGCGTCCAGCGTGGCCAGGGCGTTGCACGCGTGGCGGGATTGCCGGTGCGCGCGAAGGCCAGCAGGCTGTCCATCATGCGCGCCGACAGCTCGCGGTCGAAGGGCGTCCAGTCGCGCGTCGTGCGGAACATGTTGAACGCATCCAGCGTGTCGAAGAAGTAGGGCAGGTCGGAGGTGTGGTACGCGCCGATGGCCGCCGGGTTGTCGTAGAACTTCACGCCCGGCGTGAAGGGATGCACGCGCGAGAACATGAACATGTAGAACGGCGCCTTGCCCGTGCGGCTGTGGGCGGCGGCCCAACTGTGCGCGCCGAGTTCGATCAGGCCTTCGCGGGCGGCCGTCTTGCCCATCTCCTTGGCCTCGGCGTCGGAAGACGCCGGGTACAGCTGCAGGAAGCGTTCGGACTTGTCGCCGAACAGCTTCTTCGCGGTCGCCTGGTACTCGTCGAGGTTGGCCGCGGTGCGCAGCGCGTTGGAGCTCTCGTCGTGCGTGAAGCCGTCGAGGACGGGCACGTCGTTCTGCTTGCCGGCGGCGTAGATGTTGGCCACCGTGTCGGGCAAGAACCAGCCATCGACGATGGGAGGCACGGTGATCGTGCCGGCGCAACCGAGCTGGCAGTCCTTCTGCAGCTCCAGCAGCTTGTCGGCCGGCAGGTTGCGCATCTCGGCCAAGGTGGCGGCGCCGGAGGCCTTCTGCACTTCCAGGCCGACCTTCTCGGCCTCCGCGCGGCCCATCATCGGCCGGCCGGGGTCGAGGAAGGTGCCGCTCATGGCGAAGGCGCGGTGGAACAGGCCCTTGGACAGCGGGCTGGCCGTGTGCGCAGACACGGAAGAAGCGCCGGCCGATTGCCCCGAGATGGTGACGTTGCGCGGGTCGCCGCCGAAGCGCGCGATGTTCCGCTGCACCCATTGCAGCGCCGCGACCTGGTCGAGGAAGCCGTAGTCGCCCGAGCTGTGGTGCGGCGACTCCGCCGCCAGCTCCGGGTGCGCCATGTTGCCGAGGATGCCGAGACGGTAGTTGAAGTTGACGAACACGGCGCCGCGCTTCGCGACGTTCTCGCCGTCATACAGCGCCGAGCCGCTGGAGCCGATCGAGTAGCCGCCGCCATAGAAGAACACCACCACCGGCAGCTTCGCACCGGCCTGGGCCTTCTGCGGCGCCCACACGTTGAGGGTCAGGCAGTCCTCGTTGGTCGATTCCTCGCCGAAGTAGTGGTTGAGGTTCTTGCGGCGCAGTACCTGGATGCATTCCGGCCCCTTGCGGTCGGCGTTGTAGACGCCTTGCCAGGCCGCTACCGGCTGCGGGTCGCGCCAGCGCAGCTCGCGCACCGGCGGCGCGGCGAAAGGAATGCCGAAATACGCCTTCACGCCGGAGGGCAGCACCTTGCCCGCGACCTTGCCGGAGTCGATCTGCACCGGGTCGCCCGGCACGCGTTGGGCCACGATTTGCGCTTGCAGCGGGCCGGTCAGGAGGGTCGCCAGCGCGGCGCCGAGGAAGAGGGAACGCATGGAAGCTCCTGGGGAAACTCAGAGGCAGGAATACGAAGAAGCGCTGCGCGCCGGCCCCGTGCCGTTCCACGTCGCTTTCTTCGGGTAGACGCAGATCGGGAAGGTGGTGCCCTTGTCGCGCGAGGTGATCACGATCGTGCCGGGCGCGGTGCCGCCCTCCACCCAGTCCTGCAGCGCGCTGAACATCTGGTCCTGCTCGCGGGTGGGCAGCTGGTTGTTGTCGCCGGGCAGCGCCGGCATGGCGATGGTGTCGTTGGCGCCGGCCACGGTGTAGCCGCGGCCTTGCGAGCTGTGCGCCATGCCCGGGATGTTGTACATGCGCAGGAAGCGCTGCACCTGCGCTTCGCCGCCGGCCCAGGCCACGACGCTCTCGTAGTAGTGCGTGGCGCCGGCGGGCGGAATGGCGTCGTCGGCCCAGCCGTTCCACAGGATCATCTTGCGGCCGTCATCGCGCACGCCGGAGAGGTCGGCCTTGTCCGCCAGGTGTTCACGCAGGAAAGCGATGGTGGGCACGCGCTGCATGGCCTGCGCGTAAGTGGCGTAGTTCAGTTCGTGCCAGCGGTTGCGCTCCTGCGTAGACGCGTTGACGATCGGCGCGTCCGAATTGGCGGATGCGTCGGCGGCATAGCGCACGTCCTGCATCGTCAGCGCCAGGATGTCGGTGCGGGCATTGGTGATGCCGCCGGTGATGTTGGTGCCGCGCATGTGGCCCCACCAGAGCTGCTTGGGCCCCAGCACCACGCCGGCGCGGCCATCGCGGGTCTGCCCCGGGTCGTAGCTGCCATCGGTGGTGGGCCCGTACCAGATCTTGTCCAGCGCGCGGGCTTCGGCCACCGACATGCAGCTGGCGGCGTCGGCATTGGTGCCGGTCACGCTTTCACCCGCGACGCCGGCGCACAGCATGCCGGCATCGCGCACGGGGTCGTAGGCGCAGGCGGGCGCGTCCACCAGGTAGCCCAGCTTCTCCTTGTCACAGCTCGCGACCGCGCGCGCGGTGGCCACCGACACCTTGCGGGCGAAGGCCGTGGCCGCCGGCTTGTCCAGGGCGGAGATGTGCAGGTCGGACTGCATCACCACCTGTGGATAGAGAGCGGCCAACCCGAACAGCGAGGCGTTGACCGCCGGCTGGGCGACGAGGTAGCCGTCGTACTGCGCGGGCCATTCCTGCGCCACCTTCAGGCCCTGCCGGCCGCCGGTGGAATGGCCGTCGTAATAGGCGTAACGCGGTGCGTGCCCGTAGTAGGCCTCGACCAGCGAGCGCGTCTTCACGGCCTGCTCGTACATCGCGCGCCGGCTCATGTCCTGCATGCTCTCCAGGTTGACCGCGCCGCTGGAGAGGAAGGCAAAGGACGCGTCCTGGTACCAGGGCTGGCCGCCGTCGTGCGTGCCGGAGGCGAAGCCCATGTTGGCGATGGCGATCGCCGGGACCTTGCTGCCGATCTTGTCCGGGTAGCGATGCCCGCCACCTACCCAGCCGCCGCCGCCGTAGTTGCGGATGCGCTCGTTCCAGCCGTCGGGCAACCACACCTCCATGCCTATGCCTTCGGTGTACGAACGCGCGTTGGCATCCTTTTCCGCCGTGGCGCCCGGGCCCACCAGCAGCTTGACCAGGCACATGTCGCGCGCGGCGACCACCGGCTTCTGCGAGTCCACCGCGGTGATGGGCGTTCCCTTCGCGATGCGGCGGACCGCGATGACGCGCGTCTGCGCATCCGGATGGAAGGCCGCCTGGATGCCGTCGTCGCAGGCGAGTGGCGCCCGCGCGGCGGGTTGCGAAGCGCAGCCCGCCAGCAGGGCGGCGGACAAGGCGAGCGAGCAGATGCCCAGCAGTTTCATCGGTGGTCTCCCGAAGTTCGGCGCATGTTAACAATCTTGTTAACGCGGCCGCCAGTCCGGGATTTCCCGCAGGAGCGCATCGCGCATACTCGGACCATGGCCCGTTCCCGAAGTGCATCCGCCGCGGCAAAGCCCGCCGAGTCCGCCGGCGAGCAGGAACTGAATCGCAGCGCGCTCCTCGCCGCCGCGGCCACCGAATTCGCGGGCCACGGCCTGCGCGGCGCCAGCCTGGAGACCATCGCGCGCGCCGCCGGCATCACGCGCGCCATGGTCTATTACTACTTCGGCGGCCGCGAGGGCCTGTACATCGCGACCCTCGAAGAGGCCTACCGCGGCATCAACGCCGCCGAGATGGCGCTGGACGTCGAACGGCTCGAGCCGCTGCAGGCCATGCGCAAGCTGGTCGAGTTCCGCATCGACTTCTATGCGCAGAACCCGACCTTCGTCGCGCTGGTGGCGGTGGAGAACCAGCTGGAAGGCGCCTACCTGCGCCAGTCCGAGGTGGTGCGCGACCGCGGCACCCACAACCTGGCGCGCACGCGCTCGGTGCTGGAGCGCGGCCAGCGCGAAGGCGCGTTCCGCAAGGGCGTGGACCCGCTCGACCTGCACCAGCTGATGGTGTCGATCGGCATCTTCAACGTGTCGAACCGCCACACTTTCGGGCTGATCTTCGGCCGCGACCTGGGCAGCGAGTCGCAGCTCGCGCGCACGCGCAGGATGGCGGCGGAAGTGGTGCTGCGCTACCTCGCGCCGTAGCGGGGCCGGGCCGCGCCAGACAAAAAGTTCATGGCTTGAAACGGCCGCCGGCCGCGGACTGGACGCTGGTTTTCGCGCTTCCTATCCTGTACGCGAGACACGAAAAACCAACGGAGACACCATGAGCATTTCCCATGTGAGGCGGGTGGCGCTGCGCGCGCTGGCCGCCTTGACCCTGGGCGCGGCCCTGCAGCCCGCGCTGGCCCAGTCCTTCCCCGCCAAGCCGATCACGCTGGTCGTGCCCTTCGTGGCCGGCAGTCCAACCGATGTCGCGGCGCGGGCCTTCGCGGCCGATTTCGGGCAGGTGCTGAACACGACCGTGATCGTGGACAACCGCCCGGGCGCCAACCAGACGATCGCCGGCGCCTTCGTCGCCCGCGCCCCCGCCGACGGCTACACGCTGTTCTTTGCCAACCTGCCCGCCGTGGTGGCGCCTTCGCTGCGCGCGCAACTGCCGTACAGCGGCCTGCGCGACTTCGCGCCGGTGGCGGACCTGCTCTCCATCGGCTTCATCCTGGTGACCTCGCCCAACGTGCAGGCGAACTCGCTGAAGGACTTCATCGCCATGGTGAAGGCCGATCCGTCCAAGGTCTCCTACGGCTCCTCCGGCATCGCGACGCCGATCCACCTGATGGCGGAGATGTTCAACAAGGAAATCGGCGTGAAGACGCTGCACGTCCCCTACAAGGGCGGCAACCAGGTGCAGCTGGACCTGATGACGGACCGCATCACCTTCGCCTTCCTGCCCACGGGCGCGATGGAGTTCGTGAAGAGCGGCAAGCTGAAGGTGTTCGGCCTGGCCGCCGACAAGCGCGATCCGGACTACCCGGACCTGCCGACCATGGACGAAGGCGGGCTGCGCGGCTTCAAGGCGACCGTCAAGTTCGTGCTGCTCGGCCCGAAGCAGATGCCCGCCGACGTGCTGAACCGGCTCAACGCCGCCGCCAACAAGGTGATCGCCAGCAAGGCCTTCTACGAGAAGGTGAAGTCGGTCGGCGGCGTCGAGATGTCGCCCCCCGCGACGCCGGCGCAGGTCCACGCGCGCATCGTCGAGGACGAAGCACGCTGGGACAACGTGGTGCAGAAGGCCAACATCCAGCTCGAATGACGCTGGCCATGGACATGCAAGTCGAACTGCCCGCCGGCGCCTGCGACTGCCACACGCACGTCTTCCTGGCCGCGCAGGCCTACCCCTTCTGGCCGGGGCGCCGCTACACGCCGCCGCCGGCGTCGATCGAAGACCTGGTGAAGCTGCACGACGCGCTCGGCATCGCGCGGGTGGTGATCGTGCAGCCCAGCGTGTACGGCGCGGACAACGCCGCGACCTTGCAGGCGCTGCAGGTGCTAGGGCCGCAACGGGCGCGCGGTGTGGCCGTCATCGACGGGGGCACGTCGTCGCAGCAACTGCGCGAGCTGGCCACCGCCGGTGTGCGCGGCGTGCGCGTCAACCTGGAGGTGGATGGAGAGACCGACACGCGCAAGGCTTCGCGCTGGTTGCGCGAGGTCGCCGAGCGCGTCGGTCCGCTGGGCTGGCATGTGCAGGTCTTCGCCAACCTGCCCTTGCTCGGCGCCTGCAGCGAGCTGCTGCACTCGCTGGGCGTGCCGCTGGTGTTCGACCACTATGCCGGCGCCCACGCGCGCCTCGGTTTGCAGCAGCAGGGCCTGCCCGAAGTGCTGCGGCTGGTGGAAGCCGGCAAGGCCTACGTCAAGCTGTCGGCGCCCTACCGCTGCGCGAGCGAGCAGGACTACGCGGACCTGGAGCCGCTGACCCGCCTGTTCCTGCGCGCCAACCCGGAGCGCATGCTGTGGGGCAGCGACTGGCCGCATCCGCAGCCGGGCGTGCGCCCGCGGCCGGAGGACGTCTGCCCGCCGCATGACGTCGACTTGCGCCACGTGCTCGCCTCGCTGGCGGGATGGCTGGACAGCCGCGAGCATCTGCAACAGGTCTTCGTGGCCAACCCCGAGCGGCTGTATGGCTTCGGGCGCTGACCTGCTGTCGGAGCTGCTGCAGGTGCCGGCCGAAGGCAGCAGCGAGCGGCCCGGCACGCGCAGCATCGCCCGCCTCGTCAAGGTGATGCGCACGGTGGCCGCGCGCCCGCAGTTCGGCTGGCGCCTGTCCGACCTGGCCGTGGCCTGCGAGCTCGATCGGGGCACCGTCCACCGCATGCTGGCCTGCCTGGTGGAGGAGCGGCTGGTGGAGCAGCGCGCGAGCGACCGGCACTACCTGCCCGGCCCGCTGATGTTCGAACTGGGGCAGGCATTGCCTGGTCATGTGCAGTTCCAGCGGCGTGCGGAGACGCTACTGGCTGCTTTCGCCCGCCGCATGGGTGGCATCGCCTTGCTGCTGCTGCGAAGCGGCAACGAATACGTGTGCAGCGTGCGCGTGGGCGCGCTGCCGCTCACGGGGTCGGTGCTGTACCCGGGCACGCGGCGGCCGCTCTTTACCGCGGCGGGTGGCGTCGCCGTCCTGCAGGCGCTGGCGCCCGCCGAGGCGCGGGCCGTGCTGGCGGACAACGTGGCGCAGGAAGTCGGGCGTTGCGGCAGTGGCCGGCTGGAGGCCTTGCAGCGCATGCGCGAGCGTTCCGACCGCCATGGCTTCGGCGTGAACCTGGGCGACGTGGTGCCGGGCATCCACGCCTTCGGCGTCCCGGTGCGCGACGGCGCCGGCGCAGCCTTCGCCGCGATCGCGCTGCTGGGAACGCCCGAACTGTACGGAGAGCAGCAGGTGCCGCAATTGCATGCGGAGCTGCTGAAGGAAGCTGAAACACTGGGCGCCGACGCGCGCCGATTCCGGGACTAAGGAGCAGGAACGATGACGAGAGTCTGTATCGTCGGCGCGGGAGCGGTCGGCGGCTATGTGGGAGCCCACCTGACCAGCGCGGGGGTGGATGCGGTGCTGGTCGACGCCTGGCCGGAGCACGTGCAGGCGATGCGCGAGCGCGGCCTCAGCGTGCGCGGCATGAACGGCGCCGGCTCGGTGCATGCGAAGGTCCGGGCGCTGCACGTGAGCGACGTTCCCCAACTGGTGCGCGAGCAGCCTTTCGACGTCGCCTTCATCGCCGTCAAGGCCTACGACACCGAATGGGCGACCCAGCTGGTGCTGCCCTACCTGGCGCCCACCGGCTGCGTGGTCTCGCTGCAGAACGGCATCAACGAAGAGACGATCGCGGCCATCGCCGGCTGGCAGCGCACCCTGGGCTGCTCGGTGAGCGCGCTGGCGGCGGAATTGGTGGAGCCCGCCTGCATCGTCCGCAATTCGCCGCTGGGCGACGACAAGAAGGCCGGCCTGCGCGTGGGCGAACTGCACGGGCAGGTGACGCCGCGCGCACGCCTGCTCGCCGAACTGCTGGCGCATGGCGATACCTGCAAGGTCACCACCAATCTCTGGGGCGAGCGCTGGTCCAAGCTGACGATCAATGCCATGCGCAATGGCGTCTGCGCGCTGACCGGCATGACAGGCAAGCAGCGGGACACGAACGAAGTCGCCCGTGAGCTGACGGTGCGCCTGGGCAGTTCCTGTATCCGGGTCGGCCGCGCGATGGGGCTGGCGCTGGAACCGGTGGGCGGCCTCGACCTGGACCTGCTGGCGCGCGCCGACGAAGACGCCGGCGCGCATGCCGAGATCACGCGCATGATCCTCGAGGTGGCCAACTCACGCACCGACGCGCAGCGGCCTTCGATGGGGCAGGACATCCAGCGGGGGCGCCGCACCGAGACCGAGTTCATCAACGGCCTGGTCGCGCGCCGCGGCGAGGCGCTGGGCGTCGACGTGCGCTACCACCGGCGCGTCAACGACGTCATCAAGCGCATCGAGAAGGGCGAACTCGCCCCGAGCCCGGAGTTGCTGAACGCGATCGTCGACTGACGCTCAGCGTTCGACCAGCACCACCTGCGCCGCGCCCGCCTTCAGGATGCCGAGGGCCGTGGCGGCTGCGCGGCTCAGGTCAATGATGCGGCCGCGCAGGCCCGGCAAGCGGTCGTTGATGCGAACCACCACTTCCTTGCCGTTCGCGATGTTGCGCACCAGCACCTTCGTGCCGAAGGGCAGCGTGGGGTGCGCCGCCGTCATTTCATTCATGTTGAAGCGCTCGCCGTTCGACGTGCGCCGGCCATGGAACTTCGCGCCGTACCAGGTGGCGACGCCGTGTTCGAGTTCGACGTCCTGCGGCTGCACGATCTCGGGCGGGTCCGCTTGCGGCGCGTCCGCCTCCTGCGCGTTTGCGGGTCCGGCCAGGGCGGCCAGCAGCAAGGCGGCGCCGAGCAGGGCCGCCTTCACTCGGGAAGGGCTGGAGTGGTCATGGGCGGCATTTTAAAAGGTGCGGGGGGGCCCGACCGAATGCTTTCGCGCTAAGGCCTGGAGCGCGGTTACACCCTTGGTGTTCGCATTCGGCAACGTTACACATTCCGAAGCGAGGCCGTGGCGAGGTCGCTACGCGCAGGCCAGTGCCCACAAGCCTTGCGGCGCAGTGTTGCCCGCTACCGCCGCCGCGGGCCGGCCGAAGGCCTGCAAGGCGTGGGCGTAGCGCGCGCACAGCGCCGGATCGCCGATCAGGGCCAGCGGCTCGTCGGCATCCGTTGCAGGCAATGCGGCGGCGAGTTCGTGTCCGACCAGAAGCCCCGACAGGTAGTCGGCACTGTGCTCGGCCTGCAACTGGCCGAGCAGGACGCGCGCGCGCGTCGAGAACAGGTCGCCAGACAAGCCGCGGCCTGCGGCCATGCGCGCGCGTGTCAGTCCCTCATCGAAGGCCTCGGCGTGGAAGGTCGTCGATGAAGCCATCAAGCGTCCCAGCACCGAGTGCTGCTTCAAGACCGCGAACAGCTCGCCGGTCATGAAGGTGCGGAAGGACAGGATGCGGCCATCGCGCACCTCGACCCACTTGGAGTGCGTGCCGGGCAGGACGATCCGGCAGCGCGCTGCCAGCGACAGCTGCGTCGCCAGCAGGCCGGCCACCTGGATCTCCTCGCCGCGCATCACGTCGGCGCCATCCTGGCCCGAACGCCAGCAGACGCCCGGCACGATGCGAACGCGCAGGCCTTCCGAGCCATCGGCTCTAACGGCACCGCGACTCAGCTCCTGCAAAGCCACCGGGCACTCCGCATAGGGCGCCTCGCGCCAGCCATGCTGGCTGCCGACCATTCCGCAGGCCCAAACCGGCAGGTCCGGCTGCAGCCATTCACCGGCCACGCGACGCAGCGCCTGCTCGAAGGCCTCCGCGCCACCGGTGATGCGCGAAGCGCCGTCCTCGCTGGCGCGCTCCGCGAGCACGGCGCCCGCGCCATCCATCAGGAAAGCGCGCAGCGACGTGCTGCCCCAATCGAGCGCCAGCAGCGCGGGCTTGCCTACCATTCGGCGACGCTTCCGTCCGCGTGGCGCCACACGGGGTTGCGCCAATCGGGTGCATTGCGGCTGGCCGCGACGACGCGCTCCTCGTCGATCTCCACGCCCAGGCCGGGCTTCTCGCTGGCGGCGACGAAACCGTCCTTCACGCGGAAGTCTTCCGGGTTGCTCACGTAGTCCAGCAGTTCCGCGCCCTGGTTGTAGTGGATGCCCATGCTCTGTTCCTGGAACACCGCGTTGTGCGAGACCAGGTCCACCTGCAGGCAGGCGGCCAGCGCCACCGGGCCCAGCGGGCAGTGCGGCGCCAGGGCCACGTCGTACGCCTCCGCCATCGCGGCGATGCGCACGCACTCGGTGATACCGCCCGCATGCGAGACGTCGGGCTGCAGGATGGAAATGCCACCGGCTTCGAACACGCGCTTGAACTCGGGGCGCGAGAACATGCGCTCGCCGGCCGCCAGCGGGATCGCGGTGTGTTCCGCCAGCTTCGCGTACTGTTCGCAGTGCTCCGCCAGCACGGGCTCTTCGACGAACAGCGGCCGCAGCGGCTCCAGTTCGCGCAGCAGCACTTTCGCCATCGGCAATGAGACGCGGCCATGGAAGTCGATGCCGAAGTCCACCGTGTTGCCGAAGGTGCTGCGGATCAGTGCGAACTTCTCCAACGCGCGGTCGACCGCGGCGTGGCTTTCGACCCGCGCGAATTCCTCGGTGCCGTTCATCTTGACGGTGTCGAAGCCCATCGCGCGGGCGCGGTGGATCCCTTCCACGATTTCGCCGGGGCGATCGCCGCCGACCCAGCAATAGGTCTTCATGCGATCGCGCAGGCGGCCGCCCAGCAGCGCGTAGACGGGCCGGTTCATCGACTTGCCGAGGATGTCCCACAGGGCCTGGTCGATGCCCGCGATGGCGCTCATGAGGATGGGGCCGCCGCGGTAGAAGCCGCCGCGGTACATCACCTGCCACAGGTCGTTGATGCTGCGCGGGTCCTGGCCCACCAGGTACTCGGACAGTTCGTGCACCGCCGCTTCGACGGTGCGGGCGCGGCCTTCGATGACGGGTTCGCCCCAGCCGGTGATGCCCTCGTCGGTCTCGATCTTCAGGAACATCCAGCGCGGGGGCACGCGGAAAGTGGTGAGGCGGGTGATCTTCATGGTGTCTGTCGTTGGGGACGCGCGGCCCGGAAGGCGGCGACGAAATCGCGCGCGCGAGCGCCGGTGTCTTGGGCGGATTGGCCGGGGCGGTACAGGTCGCTGCCCAGGCCGGCGCCGGCGCAGCCGGCCGCCAGGAAATCGCCGAGGTTGGCGGGCGTGACGCCGCCCACGGCCAGCAAGGGCAGGGCGGGCGGCAGCACCGCGCGCAAGGCCTTCACGTAGGCCGGGCCCAGGTTGCCGGCGGGGAACAGCTTGACGGCGTGGGCGCCGGCCTTGCGGGCGGCGAATACTTCGCTGGCCGTCATGGCGCCGGGCAGCACGAACAGGCCGCGCGCCGCGGCGTCGGCGATCAAGGCCGTGTCGGTGTGCGGTGAGATGGCCATGCGGCCGCCGGCCTGCAGCAAGGCGGCGAGGTGCGCCGCATCGAGCACGGTGCCGGCGCCGACCACGGCGCGCTGGCCGGCCACTTGCACGATGGTGCGCACGCTGTCGGCCCAGTTCGGCGAATTGGTCGGCACCTCGATGCAATCGAAGCCGGCATCGAGCAGCGCGTGCGCGTGTGCAGCGGCTTCGCGGGCTTCGATGCCGCGCAGGATGGCCACCAGCGGCAGGGCGGTGGGCCAGGAGTCGGGGGCGAAAGTGTTCATGGCAGCCTCAGTGCAGCGCCTGCTCCTGCGCATCGAAGAAGTGCAGCGCGCCGGCGTCTACCGCCAAGGGTAGCGTGCCTTCGAGCCGGTCTTCCGCGCCGGGGGCCAGCACCACCAATTCTCCCAGGGCCGAACGCAGGTAGCAGAAAGCGCGGTCGCCGAGATGCTCGACGGCCTGCGTCTCGCAATCGGCCAGCGCGAAGCCCACTTCGCCCGCGCTGGGGCTGCCGAGGCGCACCTGCTCGGGCCGGAAGCCCAGCGTGGCGACCGGCGCGGTGAAGCGGCGCGGCACGAACACCGACAGTTCGCCGATCTTCAGGCGCGTGCCTTCGCCGGCCGGCTCGCTGGCGTCCACCTTGAACAGGTTGATGCGCGGCGTGCCGATGAACCCGGCGACGAACAGGTTGGCGGGACGGCGATACAGCTCCAGCGGCGCGCCGACCTGCTCGATGCGGCCCTTGCGCAGCACGACGATCTGGTCCGCCAGCGTCATCGCTTCGGTCTGGTCGTGCGTGACGTACACCGCGGTCGAACCCAGCGCGCGCTGCGTGCGCGCGATCTCCAGGCGCAGGCGCACGCGCAACTCGAGGTCCAGGTTGGACAGTGGCTCGTCGTACAGGAACACCTCGGGCCGACGGATCATCGCGCGGCCCATGGCCACGCGCTGGCGCTGGCCGCCGGAGAGCTGGCGCGGGTAGCGATCGAGCAGCGGCGTCAGTTCCAGCACCTTCGCGATCTCGGTGACGCGCTGCTCCTGTTCGGCGGCCGGCACCTTGGCCATGCGCAGCGGGAAGGCCAGGTTGTGGCGCACCGTCTTGTGCGGGTACAGCGCGTAGTTCTGGAACACCAGCGCGCAGCCGCGGTCGGCCGGCGGCACGTCGTTGACGACGCGGCCGCCGACGCGCACCTCGCCTTCGGTGGGCGTCTCGAGGCCCGCGATCATGCGCAGCAAGGTGGACTTGCCGCAGCCCGACGGGCCCAGGAGCACGGTGAACTTGCCGTGCGGCATGGTGAGGTCGAGGTTGGGGATGACCTCGACGTCGCCGAAGCGCTTGGCGATGGAGTGGAGCTGGATGTCGGCCATGGGTCTCGGTGGAATCAGCTGGCCTTCAGGCCGCGCTGGATGTTGGATTCGGTGGCGCCCAGCAGCCGCTCCATGGCGTTGCGGGCTTCGGCGGGCTTGCGGGCCCAGATCGCGTCCAGCACCTCGCGGTGCATGGGCAGGCTCTTGCGCGGCGCGCCGGGCTGGCGCGACGACAGTTCGAACGACGACTGCAGCGCCGACTCGATGGTCGCGCCCAGTGAGATGAGGAAGGGGTTGCCGGTGGCCAGCAGGATCGCGCGGTGGAACTCCAGGTCGGGCCCGGCGTAAGCCACCGCGTCCATGCCGGCGGCGTCCATCGCGCGGTAGGCGCGCTCGATCGTCGCGATGTCGGTGTCCGAGGCGGAAGCCGCCGCGATCTCGCAGGCGGCCGGTTCGACGATGCGCCGCAGCTGGATCAGGTGCAGCGCCGTGCTTCCGCGATCGCCGTCGGCCCAGCACCAGCGCAGCACGTCTTCGTCCAGCATGTTCCATTGCACGCGCGGCAGCACGCGCGTGCCGGTCTTGGGCCGCGACACCAGCATGCCCTTGGCCTTCAGCTGGCCCAGCGCTTCGCGCACCGAGGTGCGCGCCACCGCCAGCGACTCGGCCAGTTCCAGCTCGGTGGGAATGACTTCGCCTTCGGCCCAGTCGCCGCGCACGACGCTGCGCGCGATGACGTCCGCGACCGAATCGCCGCCGCGGCGGCCGCCCTGCGATGACGGGGGAGGAGGCACTGGGGTCGTTCCTTATTAGTCAGACAATATATGCAAAGAGGAAGAGAGTCTAAGTGGAGTCCCACTTAAGATTGTTACGGGTAATTCCCAATAAGTCACTCTAATTGTCTGACATATCCTCGCTCGCCTTCCCCTCGAACATCAACCAAGAGGTCACATCCATGCGCTCCGTCGCTCCTACCCGCCGCCAGCTCCTGCAGGCCGCTGGCGCCACCGCCGCCCTGGCCGGCGCCGGCCTGGCCTTCCCCGCCATCGCCCAGAGCATGAAGTTCGCCGGCGTGAAGCTGCGCGGCGCCACCTACCAGCACGGCTTCTTCAACCACCTGAAGAAGTACATCCCCGAATTCGAGCAGGCCACCGGCATGACGGTGGACCTGCAGGTCTCGGCCTTCCCCATCTACAACCAGCAGGCCGACCTGGAGCTGTCCAGCGGCGGCAGCTCCTGGGACTTCTGCAACGTCACTTTCATCTTCGCGGCCCGCTGGGTGGCCGCCGGCCTGCTGCAGGATCTGGACACCTTCGCGCACGACGCCAAGTACACGCCCGCCAGCTGGAAGCCGGACGACTTCGTCAAGGGCGCGCAGCTGCCCTACGTGGGCGCCAACGGCCGCACCTACGGCTACTCGTGGGAAGGCGGCGCCATGCTCATGGGCATCAGCCGCATGGACCTGATGAAGAAATACGGCCAGAAGGTGCCGACCACCTTCGACGAACTGGGCAAGGTGGCCGAAGCCATCCACGGCAAGGAAGACGTCACCGGCTTCGTCAGCTCCAACCTGCACCACTGGTTCCTGCCCCCGTACATGCAAGGCTTCGGCGGCGACGTGTTCGTGAACCCGCCGTCCAACATCACGCCTGCGCTGGACACGCCGGCCGCCATCGAGGCGACCGACTTCTACAGCCGCCTGCTCGCCAAGTACAGCCCGCAAGGCGTGCTGGGCTACACCGAAGACCAGGCGCGCGCCGCGCTGATCGGCGGCCGCTCCAACATCTTCATCCACTCCAGTTCCTGGGTGACGGCCATGCTGACCGCGCCCGAGAGCAAGGTGAAGGACACGGCGCTGGTCACGCGCATGCCGGCCGGCCCCAAGGGCGACTTCCCGGCTTCCAACAGCCAGGGCCTGGGCATTCCCAAGAACGCCAAGAACAAGGAAGCGGCCTGGGAGTTCATCAAGTGGGCGCTCAGCCCCGAGATCAGCGCCCGCATCGTCAAGGACACCGGCCACTCGTCGATCTGCCGCCGCTCCATCATCGAGAGCGCCGACTACAAGAAGATCAACACCATCAACGGCCAGGACCTCGGCAAGCTGTACCTGGACGTGCTGGACCAGCCCGCGAAGACGCGCAACTACATGGCCTACCGCACGGTCAAGGAGTTCCCGCTGGTGGGCGACGCCATCAACAAGGGCGTGGAGCGCGTGGTGTCGGGCCAGATGAAGGCGGCCGATTCCATGAAGGCGGCGCAGGAAGCCGCGCTGGACGCGCTGCGCCGCGCCGGCGCGGTGCCCGGCGGCGAAGGTGGCCCGGCGGGCCGCCATCGCCCGGCCGGCTCCAAGGTGTAAAGCGAGAGCAAGGAAGACAGACGCATGCCTGCTGCCCACGCCCTTTCCTACGAGGGCCAGCGCCGCCGCTTCACGCGCTGGGCCATTTCGCCCAGCGTCATCCTGCTGCTGCTGGTGGCCGGATTGCCCACGGTGTTCCTGCTGGTCACGAGCCTCACGCCCGGCACCCTGGTGCAGGCCGGCTCGCTGACCGACTTCAGCGAGCCCCTGGGCAACTACCGCTACCTCATGGAAGACAAGCGCTTCCACGAGTCGCTGCTGGTGCAGGCGCGCCTGTCGGTCTACACGGTGATCCTGCAGGTGATCCTGGGCACCGGCATGGCGATGCTGGTGCACGCCGGGCAGGAGCGCTGGAAGTCGCTGCGCCACCTGTTCGTGATCCCGATGGTGCTGCCGCCCATCGTGGTGGCCGTCATCTGGAAGCTGGTGTACACGCCGGACATCAGCCCCATCTTCCACACCGCCAAGGCGCTGGGCTTCATGCTGCCGGCGTTCACGTCGAACGCGGACTTCGCGCTGGCGTCCATCGTCGTCGCCGACACCTGGGAGTGGGCGCCCTTCACCTTCCTGATGGTGCTGGCGTCGCTGCAGACGCTGCCGGGCGAATACGTCGAAGCCGCCCGCATGGACGGCGCCAACGGCCCGCGGATCTTCCAGCACATCGTGCTGCCCTACATCGCGCCGGTGCTGGTGGTGTGCACGCTGTTCCGCGTCATCGACAGCATCAAGGCCTTCCCGCTGATCTTCCTGCTGACGGGCGGTGGCCCGGGCTCGGTCACGGAAGTCACCAACTACTACGCCTACCTGCTGGCCTTCAACTACGGCGAGCTGGGCTATTCGAGCGCGGTCACCGTGGTGCTGCTCGCCTTTACCGTCGTCATCAGCTGGCTCGCCATGCGGCTGAACGGCAAACTGCAGAACCAGGAATGAAGCGTCCTTTCCATTACACGGCGTGGGCCGTGCCGCTGCTGCTGCTCGTGATGCTGCTGCCCTTCCTGTGGCTGCTGCAGATGTCCTTCAAGCCCACGGACATGATCCTGGAGTTCCCGCCGCGCATGGTGTTCATGCCGACGCTGGAACACTACCGCGGGCTGTGGAACGGCGAGTTCCCTGCGTCCTTCGTCAACAGCCTGGTGACGAGCACCGTGTCGACGGCGTTGGCGCTGCTGCTCGGGGTGCCGGCGGCCTATGCGCTTTCGCGCTGGAGCGGCCGCGGCCGCTTCGGCCTGGGCCTGTCCATCCTGCTGACGCGGATGGCGCCCCCGATCGCGTTCACCATCCCCTTCTTCCTGGCCTACCGCTACCTGGGCCTGCTGGACACGCGCACCGGGCTGATCATCATCTACATGACCTTCAACCTGCCGCTCGTCATCTGGATGATGCAGCCCTTCTTCGACGCCGTGCCGGCTTCGCTGGAAGAAGCAGCGTTGATGGACGGCGCGGGCTTCCCGACGGTGTTCCTGGAGATCGTCATGCCGATGGCGACCGCGGGCATTGCCGCCACCGCCATCCTGTGCTTCCTGTACGCCTGGAACGACTTCTTCTTCGCGCTGATCCTCACCCGCACCGACGCGCGCACCGCGCCGGTGGCGGTGGTGAACTTCATGAACTACGAAGGCTGGGAGTGGGGCAAGATCGCCGCCGGCGGCTCGCTGGTGATGGCGCCGGTGCTGGTGTTCTCGCTGATGGTGCGCCGCTACCTGGTGAGCGGCCTGACCGCCGGCGCGGTGAAGGGCTGAAGTGAGGACGTCCGAACTCACCGGCGCGACGCGGATCATCCCGGTCCTGGCCTGGCCCATAGTCCATGTGAAGGCGCCGCGCGTCTACAACCCCGCTTTCGATGCGGCCGGTCTCGACTGGTGCCAGGTGCCGATGGGCGTGCATCCCGACGACCTGCCCGCCACCTTGGCGCAGCTGGCGAAGGTGGAGAACCTCGTTGGCCTGAACATCACGATCCCGCACAAGGCTTCTGCGTTTGCGCTGTGCAGCCGGGTCGGCCCCGAGGCGCTGCGCACCGGCGTGGCCAACACGCTGCGGCGCGAGGCCGATGGCACCTGGTCCGGCGAGAGCTTCGACGGCGCGGGCTTCGTCGAAGCTGCGCGCCACCACGGCATGCTGCGGCCGCAGCAGCCGGCGCTGATCGTCGGCACCGGCGGTGCCGGCACCGCGATTGCCTTCGCGCTCGCCGCCGCGGGCGTCAAGGACCTGATCCTCGTCAACCGCGAACCGGCGCGCGCCGAGAAGCTGGCGCGCGAGTTGCGTGAAGCGGATCCGCAGGTGCGCGTGCGCATCGGCATCGCGCATGCGCGCGAAGCCGGCCTTGCCGTCAATGCCACTTCGCTGGGCTTGCACGCAAGCGACGCGCTGCCTTTCGACCCCGCGCTGCTGCAGCCCGGCACCGCCGTCTTCGACATCATCGCCGCCCGCGATACCGAGCTGATGGCCGCGTCGCAAGCCCTAGCCCTGCCCACCCTGGGCGGCCGCCCCATGATCGAGCACCAGGTCGCGGCCCAGGTCGCGTTCTGGCGCGGCGAACCCCATCCCCTTCAGAGCCAGCCGTGAAGCGCAAGCACATCTTCCTCATCATCACCGACCAGCAGCGCTTCGACACCATCGCCGCGCTCGGCTTCGGCCACATGCACACGCCCAACATGGACCGGCTGGTCCGCGAGGGCACGAGCTTCGACAACTGCTTCGTCACCGCGCCCAGCTGCGTGCCCTCGCGCGCGAGCCTGTTCAACGGCTACTGGCCGCACACCACCGGCGTGCTGCGCAACGGCCTGCACTGGCAGCGCACCTGGGTCGGCTCGCTGGCGGAACAGGGCTACCACTGCGTGAACATCGGCAAGATGCACACGATCCCCTACGACGCCAAGGCCGGCTTCCACGAGCGCTTCGTCTGCGAGAACAAGGACCGCTACTACGAAGGCCGCTGGTTCGCCGACGAATGGGACAAGGCGCTGGCCGCGCGCAAGCAGGTGAAGCCTTCGCGCGAGCGCTATCGCGACCTGCCGGACTACAAGGAGCGCCTGGGCGCCTACGAATGGCCGCTGCCGCCGGAGTCGCACGCCGACTTCTTCGTCGGCGACATGGCCAGCTGGTGGCTGGAGACGCGGCCGAAGCCCGAGAAGCTGTTCATGCAGGTCGGCTTCCTCGGCCCGCATCCACCCTACGACCCGGTGGCGAGCTACGCCAAGCCCTACCTGGACAACCCGGACCTGCCGGTGCCGGAGCCGCGGCCGTCAGACCTGGACGACCTGCCGTCCTTCCTGAAGCACAAGCGCGCGCACGACAGCAAGGTGGACCACGACGCGGTGCTGTGGTCCATGGAGCCGACGCGCGAGCAGCTGCGGCGCCTGCGCGCCTACTACCTGGCCAACGTCACGATGATCGACGAGGCGCTGGGCAAGATGCTGAAGGTGATGGAGCAGAAGGGCTACCTCGACGAGTCGCTGGTGATCTTCTGCGCCGACCACGGCGAGGCGCTGGGCGAGCACGGCCTGTCGCAGAAGTGGTCGATGTACGACGTGGTGACGCGCGTGCCGGCGATCTTCTGGGCGCCGGGAGAAGTGAAGCAGGACCAGCGCCTGGACGGCCTGTGCCAGCTGTTCGACATCGGCGCCACCATCCTCGACTGGGCCGGCGCGCCGCAGCCGCCGGCCGCGCAGGCGCAAAGCCTGATGCCGGCGCTGCGCGGTGAAGCGTGGAGTGGGCGCGACGCGGTGTTCTCCGAACAGGCAGGCGACGTGGCGCTGACCGGGGCCAGCCTGTTCACGATGGTGCGCGAGAAGCGCTACAAGCTGATGCACATCACCGGCAGCACCGAGGGCCAGCTGTTCGACCTGGACGCGGACCCGAAGGAGATGCACAACCTGTGGCACGACGCGGCGCTGCAGGCCGAGAAGGCGCGGCTGCTGCAGGTGCTGCTGGAGTGGCGCATGGAGAGTTCAGTGCAGACGATGACGCTGATGTCCGAAGCACGGTAGGAGCACGGTCATGGACGCGCGGCCCAACATCCTCTTCATCATGGCCGACGACCACGCGTCCAAGGCCATCAGCTGCTACGGCCACGGCATCAACGCCACGCCGCACATCGACCGCATCGCGGCCGGCGGCGTGCGGCTGGACCACTGCTACGTCACCAACTCCATCTGCACGCCCAGCCGCGCGAGCATCCTCACCGGCACGTACAACCACGTGAACGCCGTGATGACGCTGGACGACAGCCTCAACAACCGGCTGCCCAACGTCGCCAAGCACCTGCGCTCGCACGGCTACCAGACGGCCATCTTCGGCAAGTGGCACCTGGGCGAAGGCGCGGCGCACGAGCCGACCGGCTTCGACGAATGGGCCGTCGTGCCCGGCCAGGGCGAGTACCACGACCCCGTGTTCCACCATCCGAAGGGCGCGCGCCGGCACGAGGGCTACGCCACCGAGATCATCACGGACATGAGCCTGGACTGGCTGGAGCGGCGCGACACCGAGCGGCCCTTCTTCCTGATGTGCCACCACAAGGCGCCGCACCGTTCCTGGGAATACCACCCGAAGTACGAGCACCTGCACGCCGAAGACATCGAGCTGCCGCCCACGTTCAACGACGACTACCGCAATCGCGCGGCGGGCGCGGCGGCGGCGAAGATGCGCATCGCCGACGACATGACCTACCTGGACCTGGGGCTGGTGCAACCCGAGGGCGGGCACGAGGTCGGCGAGCCCTACCAGGATTCACGCAAGCTGCCGCCGTTCGCGCGCGCGCTGCGCCTGATCGACCGGCGCACGGGCGAGGGCTACAGCTTCGAGGACGAACGCGCCTACAACCACTTCAAGTTCCAGCGCTACATGAAGCGCTACCTGCGCACCATCGCGTCCATCGACGAGAGCGTGGGGCGGATGCTGGACTACCTGGACGCGCAGGGGCTCGCCGAGAACACGCTGGTCATCTACACCTCGGACCAGGGCTTCTTCCTGGGCGAGCATGGCTGGTTCGACAAGCGCTACATGTACGAGGAGTCGTTCCAGATGCCTTTCGTGGCGCGGCATCCGCGCTCGATTCCCGCGGGCAGCATCTGCACCGACATGGCGTCGAACGTGGATTTCGCGCCGACCTTCCTGGACCTGGCGGGAGTGCCGGTCCCCAGCTACATGCAGGGCAATAGCCTTCTTCCCATTCTGCGCGGTCAGTCACCTGCCGGCTGGCAGCAATACGCCTACCACCGCTACTGGATGCACCGCGACGTGTTCCACAACACGTATGCGCACTACGGCATCCGCTCGCACCGCTACAAGCTGATCTACTGGTACAACCAGGACTACGGCTTGCCCGGCACGCGCCCCGGCGGCGAGCCGCCGGCGTGGGAGCTGTTCGACTGCGAGAAGGATCCGCTGGAGCTGATGAACGTCCATGCGGATCCGGCGTATGCGGACGTCGTGAAGGAGATGACGCAGGCGCTGGAGGCGAAGATGCGCGAGATCGGGGACGACCCGGCGCATTGAAGTCTTTCAGGCGGACCGCGCGCGCCCCTGGCCTTCCAACGCGGGCAGTTCGCGGCGTACCAGCCTGGCGAACAGGCTGGCGATCGATGACATCGGCAGCCGCCGGCTCAAGAGGACCACATCGCGCTTGAGGACCGGCTCGCGCAGCGCCAGCACGCGGATCGATTCGTCCTTGCGCTCGGCCACTGCGGCGCGCGGCAGGATCGCCACGCCCCGGCCCCCGGCCACGAGCGAGACGGCCGTCGCCAGGTGCTCCACCTGGTAGGCCCAGGACAGCTGCAGCGACTGGCCGCGGACCAGGTCTTCGATCAGCGCGCGGTTCGCGCTCTGGTTGCCGATGCTGATCAAGGCCTCCTTGCCAAGCTGGGCCCAGGTCACGAACTTGCGCTTTGCCAGCCGGTGGCCCGCGGGACATGCAACGACCATCGGTTCGGAGAACAGCTTCTCGGCGACCAGCTTGGCGTGCGGCTGCCCGGCGACGGTGATGGCGAAATCGACTTCGCCATTGAGGACGGCTTCGCGGATCTCCGTGGCCGAGCGGTCGAAGATCTGCACCCGGACTTGCGGATAAGCTTCGGCAAAGTCCCGCAACAGCGGCGAGAGCAGCAGGGCAGCCACGGTGGGCAGGCAACCGATGCGCACGGTGCCGGTGGGATTGCCGCCCGGCGAGCGCAGGCTGTCCAGCGATGCGGCGAGATCGTGGACGACGGCGCGGGCGCGCGGAAGAAACTCCGCGCCTTCCTGCGACAGGGACACCGCGCGCGTCGTGCGCAGCAGGAGCCGCACGCCCAGGTCGTCTTCCAGCTTCTTCAGCCGCCGGCCCAGCGCCGACTCGGACAGGTGCAGGTGGCTGGCCGCGCGCCGGAAGGTCCCCAGTTCGGCGATGGCGACGAACGCCTGGACACCCAGGATGTCGAGGCGGGAAGACATGCGTCGATTATTGCATTCGGCGCCTCTATGGCTGGCGATCTTTGCGCTTCTCCCGCAGGCCGGAGGCCGGAACAATGCGGGGATGACAGAGAACCATCTCCAAGGGCCGCTTGCCGATTGGCTGGGGCGGACGCAAAGCGCCGAGGACGTCGTCGCACTCAATTCGGCGAGGCGCATGGCGGCGCTGCTGGACCAGGACGCCACCCGCATCAAGGTGGGCGACGAACTGCCCGGCCACTGGTACCAGGCGCTCTTCACGCCCTTCGATCCGCAATCGAAGCTGGCGGCCGACGGCCACCCGGAGAAGGGCGAGTTCCTGCCGCCCGTGCCGCTGCCGCGCCGCATGTTCGCCGGCCGGCGCGTGCGCTTCGTGGCACCGCTGCGCATCGGTGACGTGGTGACGCGAACGAGCAGCATCCAGGGCATCATGCCGAAGATCGGGCGCAGCGGCGAGATCTGCTTCGTGACGGTGCAGCACGCGATCCGCGGCGCGGACGGCCGGCTGCTGGTGGAGGAAGAGCACGACATCGTCTATCGCTCGGCGCCGTCGGCGACGCCCTCCGCTTCCAGGCCGGAAGGGGCCGGCGTTGCTTCACCGCAGGCGGCATTCGAGGAAAGCTTCCGGCCCGATGAAACTATGCTGTTCCGCTACTCGGCGATCACCTTCAACGCGCATCGCATCCACTACGACAGTCCGTACACGACCGGGGTCGAGAACCATCCCGCCCTGGTGGTCAACGGCGGGATCACCACGATCAAGCTGTGGGACATGGTGATCCGCCACACCGGCCGTCGAATCGCCGCCTCGCAATCCCGCAACCTCAAGCCCGCGTTCGCCAACCGGCGGGTCACCTTGCGGGCATCGGCCGTGTCGGGTGACACGCTGGCCGCGTGGGCGGTCGATGAAGAGGGATCGGAGCTGCTGCGCATGGAACTCACGCTGGGCGCGTCCGCCGGGAGCGCCCCATGAGCGGCGGACCGCTGGAGGGCGTGCGCGTCCTGGACCTGACCTCGGTCGTCGTCGGGCCGGTGGCGACGCAGTTCCTGGCCGACTACGGCGCCGACGTCATCAAGGTCGAACCGCCCGAGGGCGACCTGCTGCGGAAGCTGGGTGGCAAGTCGCCTTCCGGCGAGATGTCCGCGAAGTTCCTGCACGTGAACCGCAACAAGCGGTCTATCGTGCTGGACCTGAAGCGCGATGACGCGCGTGAAGTGTTGAAGCGCCTGTGCGCCGAGGCCGACGTGGTGGTCGTCAACATGCGCGGCGCCGCGCTGGAGCGCGCAGGCCTCAGTGCAGAGGCGCTGCGCAAAGGCCATCCGCGCTTGATCCACTGCTGGCTCGCAGGCTTCGGGCAAGGCGGACGCTACGCCGACAAGCCGGCCTACGACACCATCATCCAGGGATCGTCCGGCGTCTCGGCGGCTTTGCAGCGGCTGCACGGAACACCGTCCTACTCGCCGTTCCTGATGGCGGACCACACCGTCGGCCTGATCGCCGTGCAGATGATCCTCCTCGCGCTGTACCGGCGCGAGAAGACCGGTCTCGGCGACGCGATCCAGGTGCCGATGTTCGAGAACATGGCGGCCTTCATGCTCACCGAGCACATGTCGCTGCAGACTTTCGAGCCGCCGCTGGGCCCCACCGGCGACCCTCGCATCCTCGACCCGCAGAACCGCCCCGTGCCCACGAAGGACGGCTATATCTGCATCTCGGCGAACACCGATGCGCAGACCTTCGCCTTCTTCGACGCGATCGGCAGGCCCGAGCTGCGCACCGACCCGCGCTTCAATTCCGTGGCAGCGCGCTTCGCCAATGTGCAGGAGTACTTCGACTTCCGCTACAACGCGCTGCGCGAGCGCACCACGAACGAGTGGATAGCGATCTTCGACCAGCACAGCGTGCCGGCCATGCCCTTCCACACCTTCGAAAGCCTGATGGAGGATCCGCATCTCGAGGACGTCGAACTGCTGCAACGCGTGCAGCATCCGAGCGAAGGCCCGATCTGGAACATCGGCCTGCCGAACCGGCTGGAATCCGGTGCGCGCAGCGACTACCTGCCGCCGCCGGTGAAAGGCCAGCATACCAACGAAGTACTCGCGGAACTGGGCATGCCTGTTGCAGAAATCGACACGCTCACCGGGCAGCTGCGCCGGTAAAATTCGATTCATTCCAACTTTGAAAACCATCCGGGACAACGCAATGCAACACCAGATCAACCGCCGCCACGCGCTCAAGATGGTGGCCGCGACCGCCGCTGCCTTCCCGGCCTTCGCGATGGCCGACGGCTATCCCGACAAGCCGATCCGCCTGGTCGTGCCCTTCACGCCCGGCGGTTCCACGGACATCCTGGGCCGCACGATTGGCCAGCAGCTGACGAACGCCTGGCACCAGCCTGTCGTCATCGACAACGTGCCCGGCGCCGGCGGTTCCATCGGCGCCGACAAGGTTGCCAAGGCGCCGGCGGATGGCTACACGCTGCTGATGGGCCACATCGGCACGCTGACGGTGACGCCCTCGCTGTACCCGAAGCTGCCTTACGACCCCGTCAAGGCTTTCGCGCCGGTGGCGTGGATCGCGCGCGTGCCTAACGTGCTGGTCGTGCATCCCTCCGTGCCGGCGAAGACGGTGAAGGAACTGGTGGCCTACGTGAAGGCGAACCCGGGCAAGGTGAACTACGGCTCGGGAGGCAACGGCAGCGCCGCCCACATCGCCACGGAATACTTCGACCTGGTGACCGGCGCCAAGATGCAGCACGTGCCGTACAAGGGCACGGCGCCGGCGGTCATCGACCTCGTCGCGGGCCAGATCCAGCTGATGTTCACCGGCGTGCCGGCGGTGCTGAGCCAGGTGCAGGCCGGCCAGCTGCGCGCGATCGCGGTGTCTTCGCCCCATCGCGTGAAGGCGATGCCCGACCTGCCGACGGTGGCCGAGAGCGGCTACCCCGGCTTCGAGGCCGACCAGTGGTACGGCGTGGTGGCGCCCGCGGCCACGCCGAAGGACGTCATCGCCAAGCTGAACCAGCAGATCAACAAGTCGCTGTCGTCCGCCGAGATCCGCGAGCGGCTGGCCAGCGAAGGCGCCGAAGCCACGCCCAACACGCCGGAGGTGTTCGGCAAATTGATCGACAGCGAAATGGTGCGCTGGCGCGAAGTGATCCAGAAGGGCGGCGTGAAGGTAGGCTGAGCCCACCGCACCCTAAGGGGTGCTGGCGCGCGCTGCCAGCACCTCGAGCAGCACTTCCAGCGGATGCCGCATCCGCTGCCCGCGCAGGCGGTCGACCTGGCTGCGGCAGGAATAGCCGGTCGCCAGCAGCTCGCCGCCCTCCTTCTTCCCGTCCACCACGGGCCCCCACGATTGTTCGAAGATCACGCGCGAGGTGTGCTGGTTGCGCGTCTCGTGGCCGTAGGTCCCTGCCATGCCGCAGCAGCCGCTGGCCTGGGCCTGCAACTGCAGCCCGGCCTGCGTGAAGACCTGCTGCCATTGCCCGGTGCTGGCGGGAACGGTCGTCTTCTCCGTGCAGTGCGCCATGAGGCGGTAGCTTGCTTGGCGGGATGCAATCGGCGAAGCGGGGAGTGCCTGCGCCAGCCACTCCTGCGGCAGCAGCACGGGCGGGCAATCCTTGGCGCCTTCCAGCTTGCGGTACTCCTGCCGGTAGACGAGCGTCATCGCGGGATCCAGGCCCACCAGCGGCACGCCATGTGCCGCCAACTGCGCCAGGCCCTGCGCATTGCGTGCCGCCACCCGGCTGAACGGAGCCAGGAAGCCCTGCACCTGCAGCGGCTTGCCATTCGGACGGAAGGGAGCGAGGAAGACGCGATAGCCCAGGCGCGCGGCGAGCTCGATGAAGGCCGCTGCCAGCGGCGTCTCGAAGTAGCGCGTGAAGGCGTCCTGCACCAGGATCACGCTGCGGCTGCGCTCTTGCTCGCTCAGCGCGGCAAGCGCTTCGGGCGTCGCCACCGTCGCATTCCACTGCTTCATCGTGCGTGAAATGGCAAAGCGACTGAGCTGCGGGCTGTCGACCATGCCCCCATGCTTCTCCAGCCACCTGCGCACCGGCCTTGCGGAGAACATCGCGTTGTACACGCCAGGCCAGCGCGCGAGATGCGGGATGGTGAACTCGAGCGAGCCGACCAGGTAGTCCTTCAGCGGCCGCAGGTAGCGCTGGTGGTACAGCTGCAGGAAGCGCGCACGGAAGTCGGGCACGCTGACCTTCACCGGGCACTGGCCTGCGCAGGACTTGCAGGAGAGGCAGCCCGCCATCGCGTCGTACACCTCGTGCGAGAAGTCCTCGCGGCCGGTACGCTGCGCGCGGCTGTTGCGCCAGCGCTCGGGCAGGCTGCGCAGGAAGGAGCGTGCGCTGCGCTGCGCTTCCAGCACGTCGATGCCGGCGGCGCCCTGCAGGCGCAGCCACTCGCGCAGCAGCGATGCGCGGCCCTTGGGCGAATGAATCCGCTGGCGCGTGGCCTTCCACGAAGGGCACATCGCATCGTCGGGATCGAAGTTGTAGCAGGCGCCGTTGCCGTTGCAGTGCATCGCGGAACCGAAGCTTTGCCAGACGCGCTCGTCGATCTGCCGGTCGGCCTCGCCGCGCAGCGGCACCTCGTCGATCTTCAGCAGCGCGGCGCCGCTGCCTTCGGGCGTCGCGATCTTGCCGGGGTTCAGCTGGTTGTGCGGATCGAAGGCCGCCTTCAGGCGCTGCAGCGAGGGGTAGAGCGGGCCGAAGAAATGCGGCACGTACTCGGAGCGCACGCCCTTGCCGTGCTCGCCCCACAGCAGGCCGCCGTACTTGCGCGTGAGTTCGGCGACGCCGTCGGACACCGGGCGCAGCAGCTTCGCCTGCTCGGGATCCTTCATGTCCAGCAGTGGCCGCACGTGCAGCACGCCCGCGTCGACGTGGCCGAACATGCCGTACTGCAGCTGGTGCGAATCGAGCAGCGCGCGGAATTCGGCGATGTAGTCCGCCAGCTTCTCGGGCGGCACCGCGGTGTCTTCGACGAAGGGTTGGGGCCGCGCTTCGCCTTCGACGTTGCCCAGCAGGCCCACCGAGCGCTTGCGCATGCCATAGACCCGCTCCACGGCCGCATGGCCGCTGGCGATGGTGTGGCCCAGGCGCTCGACGCTGCGGTCGGCGCGCAGGTGTTCAACGAAGCTTGCGACACGTGAGGCCACATCGGCTTCGTCGTCGCCGCTGAACTCCACCAGGTTGATGCCCAGCGTGGGGCGACCGGGATCCTGCGGGAAGCATTCGGCGACGCCGTTCCAGACGATGTCGCGCATGGCCAGCAGCAGCACCTTGGAGTCGACCGTTTCGATCGACAGCGGGCGGTGCGCCATCAGCGCCTGCGCATCGCGCAGTGCGTCCATGAAACCGGCATAGCGCACGTTGACCAGCGCCGAATACTTCGGAATCGGCAACACGTTCAATGTCGCTTCGACCAGGAAGCCCAGCGAGCCTTCGGAGCCGCACAGCACGCTGTTCAGGTTGAACAGGCCGTCCGGCTCGCGCAGGTGGGCGAGGTCGTAGCCGGTGAGGCAGCGGTTCAGCGGCGGAAAGCGTTCGGCGATCAGCGCCGCCTGCTCGCGCGAGATCGCCTCGGCCGCGCGGTAGGCGTCACCGACTCGCCCTGCACGCGCGCAGAGTTGCGACAGTTCCGCATCGCCCACCGGAGCGCCGTGCAGCGCCTCGCCTCCCAGCAGCACGTAGTCCAGCGCGAGCACGTGGTCGCGCGTCTTGCCATAGGTGCAGCTGCCTTGCCCGCTGGCATCCGTGCTGACCATGCCGCCTAGGGTCGCGCGGTTGGAGGTGGAGAGCTCGGGCGCGAAGAACAGGCCATGGGGCTTCAAGGCCGCGTTGAGCTGGTCCTTCACGACGCCGGCCTGCACGCGCACGCGGCGCCGCACGGGGTCGATCTCCAGGATGCGGTTCATGTGGCGCGACAGGTCGACCACAATGCCGTCGGTGAGCGACTGGCCGTTGGTGCCCGTGCCGCCGCCGCGCGGGGCCAGCGCCACACGGCGCCATTCGGGCTGTGCGGCGAGGCGCGCGAGGCACGCCACGTCCGCGGTGTCGCACGGGTACACGGCGGCCTGCGGCAGCCGCTGGTACACCGAGTTGTCGGTCGCGAGGACCGTGCGCTCGGCGTAGCCGGTACCGATCTCACCCCGGAAGCCGGAGGCCCCGAGTGCATCGAGAAAGCCGCGGTAGGTGGCGGCAATGCTCGTGGGCGGCGCGATGCGGGCGATGGTGGCGGACTTCTCCCGCATCGTTGCGCGCCGCTCAGTTCTTCTTGGCGGCGTGGGCGATCAGGCGGTCGGCGTATTCCTGCCACTTCGCCTTGGCGTCCAGGCCCGCGAACACCTGGTCGCGCGCCAGGCCGGCCACCCAGTCCTGCTTCTCGGCGATGGCGGTCGTCATCAGCGGCGCGAAGCCGGCTTCCTTCACCGTGTTGGCGCTCTCGCGCATTTCTTCGGCGCGGCGCTTGCCGTGCTGCACGACGCGGCTGAAGAAGTACGCGCCCTGCTGCGCCCAGTCGATCTGCGGGAAGGTCTCCTGCAGCGTGGGCAGCACGTAGTCCTCGACGCCGTAGCTGCGCGCGGTGGTGTAGCTTTCGATCACGAGCGCTTCCAGGCCCTTGATCATGACGCTGCGGCTCATCTTGATGGCCGAGGCCACGCCCAGCTTCTCCGACACCGGCTTGGCATCCATGCCCCAGGCCACCAGCGTCTGCGCCAGCTCCGCAGCTTGCGCGCCACCCAGCAGCATGGGCACGCGAATGCCATAGGGCGGCACCGAGGTCATGACACCGGCTTCGACGTAGCGGCAGCCGGCGGCTTCCAGGGCGGCAGCGGCGCGCTGCTTGGTGCCCGGCGAAGCGGAGTTCAGGTCGAGGAAGATGGAGCCGGGGCGCACGTGCTTCGCCGCTTCTTCGGCGACTGCGAAGGTGTTGGACGCGGTGACGGCGGAGATGAGCAGCGTGGCTTGCTGGCACAGGTCCGCCATGCCGGCGGCGGCGCGGACGCCGTCGGCTTCGACGGCCTGCCTGGCCTGCGCGTCGGCGAACTTGAGGTCCCAGGCCTGGATGGCCTGCACGCCGGGCTTGCCCAGCAGGCCGCGGCCGAAGATGCCGCCGACTTCGCCGAAGCCGATGATGCCGATGGTGGTTTGCATGAGAGTTTCCTTAGAGATCGAAGCCGTAGAGGCGGGCAGGGTTGGTGACCAGCAGGCGCTGCAGCGTGGCAGCGTCGCCGTAGTGGGCCAGCAGGTCGACGAGATCGCCGTCATCGGGCATCTCGCGCACGTTGGGGTGGGGCCAGTCGGTGCCCCACACGGCGCGCTGCGGCGCCGCTGCGAGCAGCTGGCGCGCGAAGGGCACGACGTCATCGTAAGGGAAGGCCGCGCCGCGCGACAGCACGGCGGAGATGCGCTCCGGCCCGCTCAGCTTGATCCAGGCGCGTTCGTCGGCCAGGACCTCCAGCAGCGCGAGGCAGGCTTCCTGCCGCAGGCCGTCCGCCACCGGCGTGCGGCCCATGTGGTCGATGGCGAAGGGCGACTGCAGCGCCTGCAGGAAAGCACGTTGTTCCAGCAGGTCCTGCGCGCCGAAGTGCAGTTGCACGTGCCAGCCCAGTGGCGCGATGCGTTCCGCGAGGCGCAGCACGGCGTCGGTGTCCGGCGTCTCGCGCAAGTGCTTGACGAAGTTGAAGCGCACGCCGCGGATGCCCCGCACATGCAGGTCCTGCAACTCGCGGCCGGCGATGTCGGTGCGCACCAGGGCCACGCCGCGGCCTCGTTGCGGATCGCGCCGGATCGCGTCGAGGATGGCGGCGTTGTCGTAGCCGTGCACGGTGGCCTGCACGTAGACGGCGCGCGAGATGCCCAGCAGCTCGTACAAGGCCCACAGCCGTTCGACCGGCGCGTCCTGCGGCGTGTAAGGCCGCTCGGGCGCGTAGGGGAAGCGCGCGGCCGGCCCGTAGACGTGCACATGGCTGTCGCAGGCGCCGGCGGGCAGCTGCAGGCGCGGCTTGCGTGGGCGCTCGAGCGGCGGCGGAACCTGGGGGCCGCCGTCGCCTGGCAGCGGGAGGCTCATTCCGGTTGGACCCCGGCGATGCGGACCGCCTCGCGGTTGCGCTCGGAGTCGATCTTCAGCAGCCTGGCAAAGCCGGCGGCGCTGCGCTCCGCGCCGATGGCGGGCTGGATGCCCAGGGCCTGCAGGTGCTGCGCCATGTCCGGCGTCGCCAGTGCGGCGAGCGCGGCCTTCTCCAGCGTGCCCAGCACGGGCTTGGGCGTGTGCGCGGGCGCGAGCAGGCCGACAAAGCTCTCGGCGGTGAAGCCGGCGATGCCGGACTCGATGAAGGTCGGCACTTCGGGCACCAGCGGGCTGCGGCGCGTGCCGGCCACGCCGAGGATGCGAGCCTTGCCCGCTTTATGCAGCGGCACCGCCGTGGATAACTCCATGGAGGCCACCTGCACGATGCCGCTGATCAGGTCGGTCACGAAGGCGCTGCCGCCGCGGTAGGGCACGTGGACGATCCGGGCGCCGGTCTGCGCGTCGAAGCGGGCCAGCGTGAGGTGCGTCGCGCTGCCCAGGCCCGAGCTGGCGCAGCTCAGGTTCTCGTGATGCGACAGCTCGACCAGCTCCTTCAGGTTCTTCGCGGCGAGCTTGTTGGTGACGATCAGCACGTGCGGCACGGTGCCGGCGAGCGCGATGGGCGCCAGGTCCTCCAGCGGCTTGTAGCTCAGCTTCTGTACGAAAGGGTTGATCGTCAGCGGGCCATTGGAGCCGACCATCAGGGTGTAGCCGTCGGCCGGGCTCGTCGCCACCATGGAGGCGCCGACGCCGCCACCGGCGCCGGAACGGTTGTCCACCACCACCGGCTGGTGCAGCGTCGCTCCCATGGCCTGGGCCAGCAGCCGGCCGACGGAATCGACGTTCCCGCCCGGGTTGAAGGGCACGACGAACTTGACGGGATGCTCCGGGAACTCGGCCGCCCAGGCCGGCCGCGCGAGCGCAGCCAGCAGGGGCGTCCCCAGGGCCGCCAGCGAGAAGGCGCGACGGGTCAGGCGGGGAGAGCGGGTGTTCATGGCAAGGTTTCCTTCTGGCAGGCGTTGCCGGAATTGTCGAAAGAACGGGCCGCGCCAGCGTTGCAAAGCGCTGGCGCACCGTTCCAATCGATTGATCGGGGCACAATGGAGGGCGCCATGCTGCCCCTGCGCCACCTCCGCACCGTCAATGCCGTCGCCGCGGGCGGCGGCGTGCGCGCCTCCTCCGAAACGCTGCTGCGCGCGGCCTCGGCCGTCAGTCGTTCGATCGCCTTGCTGGAGCAGGCCAGCGCGCTGCCGCTGTTCGAACGCAAGGGGCGCGGCATGGTGCCGACGGCGGCCGGCGCGCTGCTGCAGCGCCGCTACGCCGCCATCGCCGCGGAACTGTCCGCGGTGGAAGCCGAGGCAGCCGCGGCAGCGAGCCGAAGCGACCCGCTGCCCGCCACGGCGATCGACGTCCTGTTCGACGAACGCCGGCTGATGGCGGCATCGCTGCTGGCGGACCTGAACCACATGCCCACGGTGGCGCGGCGGCTGGGCGTGACGCAGCCCGCGGTGAGCGCCGCGGTCGCGCGCCTCGAAGGCGCCTTGCGGCAGAAGCTGTTCCTGCGGACGGCGCGCGGCCTGTTGCCCACCGACCTCGGCGCGCGCTGGGTGCTGCGATTCGACCGCGCGCTGGCGGAGCTGCGCTACCTGCAGGACGACCTGGCCGCGCTGCGCGGCCAGGTGCAAGGCGTGGTCTCTGTCGGCGCGCTGCCGATGGCACGCACCCGCCTGCTGCCACGCGCCATCGCCGCCGTGCGCGCCAGCCACGCGCAGTTGCGTATCCATTCCATCGAGAGCCCGTACGAGCAGCTCTGCGCCGACCTGCTGCGCGGGCGCATCGACTTCATCATCGGCGCGCTGCGGCCGCTGGTGGACGAGGCGCTGCGCAACGAGTCGCTGTTCGTGGAGGACCTGGGCATCATCGCGGCGGCCTCGCACCCGTTGCAGCGCAAGCGCCGCCTGTCCTTGGCGGACGTGCGCGGCGAGTCCTGGGTGCTGTCACGCCCCGGCACGCCCTTGCGCGCCGATCTCGACGCGTACTTCGCGCGCCACGGCGAACCCGCGCCCGTGCCGGCGGTCGAGACCGGCGACCTGGCCATGGTGCGCGGCATGCTGCTGGATGGCGGCATGGTCACGGTGCTGTCGACGCACCAGCTGCGCTACGAGCTCGAAGCCGGCCAGGTGCGCGTGCTGCCGATAGCCCTGGATGGACTGCGGCGGGAGATCGGCATCACGACCCGGCGCGGGGCGCAGTTGCCGCCGGGCGCGGAGGCTTTGCTGGGGGAGATCCGGACTCTCGTGCAGGACCAGCGCGGCGGGCTGTGAGCGCTGTGGCCTTATGCGTTCCCGGGCCGCAGCGCCGCGACGAAGACGGCCGGATAGCGCAACGCGAGCCCTCCCCACATGATCAAGGCGACGTAGACGCCGAACAGGACGTGCGTGCCCAAGGGCGAGCCGATCCGGTAGTGCGTGGCCACGGCGCCGCCAAGGAAGGCGGTCAGGTAGATGGCGCCGACGAATGCCGTGTTCGGGATCGCGTAGAGGAGCGCCCCGACCAGCAGCAGGACGCCCAGCGGGATGACGGCGGTCGCCGGCCAGCCGAGTTCCTGCGTGCTCTGGAGCACGGGCCCGGCCTGGACCAGCTTTCCTATCGCGTCCGCGACGAAGAAGAGCGTGGCGAGCGCGGACAAGCCGACGCCGATGCGTTGGGTCCAGCTCATGCCCGGCCTCCCCTCGGCATGGCCCTGATGTACGCTTCGAAGTTCATCCGATCTCCTCTTGATTGGATAACGTAAACTATATCCAATATGGTGGACTCCAGCAAAAGACCCTACCGGTCGGAAGCCCGCACGGCGGCGGCCGAGGCGACACGACGGAAGGTGCTGGAGGCGGGACGCTCGCTGTTTTCGCGCAAGGGCATAGACGCGACGACCATCGCGGAGATTGCGACCCGCGCGGGGGTGTCCGAGGCGACGGTCTATGCAACCGTCAAGTCCAAGAGCGGCCTCATCGAGGCCCTGATGCAGGACGCGCTCTTCGGCCCCCGCTTCCAGGCGGCGCAGGAACAGGTGCAGGAAGAGCCGGACCCGGTGCGAAGGATCGCGCTGAGCGCCTGCGTGGCACGGGCGATCTACGAGGGGGAAAGTGCGGGCCTCAGCCTCCTGATGAAGGCGTCGGCCTTCTCGCCCGAGCTGCGCAAGTCCCAGGACGCCTTCGAAGCACTCCGGCGGAAGATGCAGGCGGAGCGCATCGACGCGCTGTTCAAGGCGCGCCGCGCGCGCCCCGGGCTGACGCGCGAAACCGCCGGGACGCTGCTGTGGATGTTCACGGGCCGGGAGATCTACCACAAGCTGGTGCATGAATCACGCTGGTCGCCGCAGGAGTACGAGGCGTGGCTGCAGCGCACGCTCGTCGACGCCCTGACCCTCGAGAAGCCTTAGGGAACCACCTGAGCGATCCCCTTCGGCTGGACAAGGTCGCCCCTGTCGCTGTCTGATTGCGCCGTCGCTCCCACTTCGAAAGCTCCCATGTTCAAACCTTTCCTCGTGGCCCTGGGTGTCCTCGCCACCACCCTGTCGCTGGCCCAAAGCGCCCCTGCCGTGCGCCTGCGCGGCACGATCGAGAAGATCGATGCCACGTCGCTGACCGTGAAGGAGCGCAACGGCGAGGTCATCACCCTGGTCCGCCCGGCGGACATGGCCGTGACCGAGGTCGTGCCGATCGCGCTGGCGGACATCAAGCCCGGCAGCTTCATCGGCACCGCCGCCATGCCGCAAGCGGACGGCACGCAGCTGGCGCTGGAGGTGCTGGTGTTTCCCGAGTCGGCGCGCGGCAGTGGCGAGGGCCACTATCCCTGGGACCTGCAGCCGCAAAGCACGATGACGAACGCCACCGTGGCGGACCTTGCTGCCGCTCCCGCGACGGTTCCCGGCGGGCAGAAGCTGACGCTGCGCTACAAGGGCGGCGAAAAGGTCGTCATCGTTCCCGCCAACGTGCCGGTGGTGACTTTCAAGCCGGGCAAGGAGGACGAGAACGTGCTGCTGCAGCCCGGCGCGCGCGTGATGGTGACCGCGCAGGAAAAGGACTCCAAGCCGACGGCCTTGCGGGTGCTCGTCGGCCGCAATGGGTTCGCGCCGCCGATGTAGGCGGGTCGGGTCCCCGGTTCAGCGCCCCGGCATCATCGAGCGCAGCACGCCATCCTTCAGCACGAAGTGGTGGTAAAGGGCCGCCGCGGCGTGCAGACCGGCAATCCAGAGGATGGCGTCGCCCAGCCAGCCGTGGAGTTCGGCGATGCTCGCCCCGAGGGCATGCGACTCGGTCAACCTCGGAGCGATGTCGCCGCCCAGCCAGGTCAGCGCATGGCCTTCCAGCCAGGCGCCCGTGATGGCGGTCAGCGGGACCACGAACAGCAGCACGTACAGCGCCACCTGGACGGCCTTCGCGGCCCATCCCATCCAGCGGGGGACCGGCTCGGGGTCGGGCTGCCGGTCGATCATCCGCCACGCGAGGCGCAGCGCCGAGAGCACCAGCACGCACAGGCCGAGCGTCTCGTGCAGGCGCCGGTCGAAGTCCGTCGACGCGGAATACACATGTTGCTCGGAACCGCCAGGACCATAGATGAACGCGACCAGCACGAGGATCGCTATCAGCCAATGGAAGGCCTGCGCGGCGGCTCCGTACTTCTCGTGGTTCGCGGTGGATGGATTGCGTTGCATCCGGGGATTGTGTCGAAGTTGGATGCGGGCGTGGGCCTCGCGTTGCACCACGCGACCAGGAGCCTTCCTCCTACAGGGTTCTCAGCCAGGCCTCAGGTCCGGCGGCTAGCCTTGCTGCAAGACTGCCTCGCGACAGAAGGAAAACAGAACATGCACGAAGCGCCTGACCAGGGACATCCGGTCCCAAGCTCCCATTCGACGCTGCGCACCGTAGTGAGCAAGGTGCCGGAGATCACGCTGGGTTTCTGGGTCATCAAGATCGCGGCCACGACGCTGGGCGAGACCGGCGGCGACTGGGTGACCATGTCGCTGAACCTGGGCTACATCGTCGGCACGCTGATCTTTGCCGTCCTGTTCATCCTCCTCGTCGCCGCCCAGGTCAAGGCCGGACGCTTCCACCCGTACCTGTACTGGGCGACGATCGTCGGCACCACGACGCTGGGCACCACGATCGCCGATTTCGCGGACCGTTCGGTCGGGCTGGGTTACCCGGGCGGTGTCGCCCTGGTGGCCACCTTGCTGCTGATCAGCCTGGGCGTCTGGCACAAATCCGAGGGGACGGTCTCGTTTCGAAGCATCACCAAGCCACGCGTGGAATGGTTCTACTGGTGCACGATCCTGTTTTCGCAAACCCTGGGCACGGCCCTCGGGGATTGGCTGGCCGGCACCGATCGCGGAGGCTTGGGGCTGGGCTACGAGAACGGCGCGCTCGTGTTCGGCGTCGGTCTCGTCATCGTGGCGGGGCTGTATTTCTGGTCCAGCGTGTCGCGGACCTTGCTGTTCTGGCTTGCGTTCGTCCTCACGCGACCGCTGGGCGCGACGCTGGGCGACTTGCTCGACAAGCCGCTGGCGCAGGGCGGCATGAACCTGAGCCGGCTCTATGCCTCTCTCGTCCTGCTGGCGTTCATGGCCTTGTGCGTGCACTTCATCCCGCAACGGCCGGCGGCGCCTGGAACCGCTGCATAGCCGCGCCATGGCATGCACGAAAGGGCCAGTGCTGCTGGCGTTGCTGGGCGTCTGCACCGTGGTCCAGGCGGGGCCGCCCTTCCTGACCGACGATCCGGAGCCGGTGGACCTGCACCACACGGAGGTCAACCTCGCGCTGCAGGGCACGCGTGCAGCCGACGCCACTTCAGGGAGTGTCGCCGCCGATGTCAACCACGGATGCGCCAGCGAGACCCAGTGCCACATCGCCGTGCCCGTCGGGTTCAACCGGCCGGCCGGCGGGAGCATGCAGGCAGGAGTCGGCGACGTGGAACTAGGCGTGAAGTACCGCTTCGTCAACCGGACCGCCAGCGGCTTCATGGCGGCGGTCTATCCGACCGTGTTCCTGCCCACCGGTGACTCCTCCCGCGGTCTCGGCAATGGTCGCCCGCAGGTCTGGCTGCCGCTCTGGCTGCAGCAATCCTCGGGGACCTGGACCTGGGATGCCGGCACCGGGTACCTGACGAACCCGGCGCCGGGAGCGCGCAACAGCTGGTTCTTCGGCCTGCTGGCGCAGCGCGCGTTGGGTGAGCGCCTGAAACTCGGCGCCGAAGTGTTCCACCGCACTCCCGTCGCGGACGCTGCCCCGCACACGACGGGCTTCAACGTGGGCGCCACCGTACGCATGGCCAAGGACCGCAACCTGCTGTTGTCGATCGGGCGCGGCTTGCAGGGCGTGTCCGCCAACCGCGGAACGCTGTACCTCGCCTGGCAGCTCGAACTTTGAAGCCGATGGCCTTCGGGAGCCATGCGCACTCCTGATGGGAAGCCACCTTCTTGCGCAGGGGATGCCCCTTCTTCCACGCCGCCACTGCGCGCACAATGGCCAGCCCGCCCCGGGACACCATCGTGAACACCGCCAAGCGCTCCCCCTGGCGCGCGGGCCTGTTGGCCGGCCTGGTGCTGGCCGTCATCGACGCCGCGGCCGCGGACATCCGATGGCAAGCTCCCCTGGACATCGCGCAGGGAAAGGGCGAGCGCGGCGCCTGGCGGCAGACAGAGACGCACTACGACTTCGTCGACGATGCGACCGTGGCGTGGAGCCCGCGGGGCGAACTGGCCGTGGCCTGGGCGGACCAGAAGCGCAGGGCGGTGCTGGTGCAGCGCTATTCGGCGACTGGCGAGGCACTCAGGCCCACGCCTGTGCTTCTCTCGGGCGAAGCCAGGACCTTCTCGTGGATGCCTCGCCTGGCCTGGGCGCCGGAGGCGGATGGCCAGCAGCTGCATGTGCTGTGGCAGGAGATCATCTTCTCGGGCGGTTCCCACGGTGGCGAGATGCTGACGGCGACCTCGAACAACGGCGGACGCTCGTTCGCTGCGACGAGGAACCTGTCGCAATCGAAGGAAGGTGACGGCAAGGGCCGCATCAGCCGCGCCGTCTGGGACAACGGCAGCTTCGACATCGCCACGGCGCCCGGAGGGACGGTCCTCGCGGCCTGGACCGAATTCGACGGCCGGCTCTGGTCCGCGCGTTCCGCCAACGGCGGGTCCAGCTTCGCGGATCCGGTCCTGGTGGCGGGCGAGCCGCCCGAATCCCCCGCACGCGCGCCGGCCCTGGCAGTCGGCAAGGACGGCGCGGTAGCCCTGGCCTGGTCGGTGGGCGAAGACAAGGCCGGCGACATCCACATCGCCGTCTCCAGCGATGGCGGCAAGAGCTTCGGTCCGCCACGCGTGGTGGCGGTCACGCCAGGCTTTTCGGATGCGCCGAAGCTGGCCTTCGACACGAAGGGCGGGCTGCACCTCGTGTATGCCGAAAGCCGCGGCGGCCCGTTCACCGATTCGGCCATCCTTCACCGGCGCTCCAGCGACGGGGGGCACACCTTTGGCCCCGCCCGCGAGATCTCCAAGCCGCTGCCTCCAGGCTATCGCGGCGCCGGCTTTCCCGCGATCGGCATCGATGGACGCGACCGCGTTGTGGTGGCCTGGGAGTTGCTGCGTGGCGCGGCACCGCCCCATCGGTCCTACGGCCTCGCCATCGCCGTGTCCGACGACGGCAGGACTTTCGGTGCGCCATCCGAAATCCCCGCCAGCGCGGACCCGCAAGGCGGCTTCAACGGCAGCAGCCAGGGCCTGTTGATGAACAAGCTGGCGGTGCGCGCCGATGGCGAGATCGCGGTCGTCAACAGCGCGCTGAAGATCGGCTCGCACAGCCGCGTGTGGCTGCTGCGCGGCGTGCTGCACTGAGTACCGCCCGCCTTCGACCCGCGAAGGGTCTGTCAGTACACCCCGAGCGCCATCCCCGCCGCCAGCCCGGCGCCCAGCTCGCGGCAGCGTGCGAGGTCGGCCTCGCCGATCTGCTTGGCCCGCGCGATGTCTTCCGGCGTCTGGGCGTGGGTGCACACGATCAGAGCCGGCGCCACGGCGCGCAGCCGCCAGCCGGTGGCGATGCGATCGAGCTGGCGCGCGGCGTTCTGGCCGTCGCTGCCGGCGCAGACCAGCAAGGCGTAAGGGCGGCCGTTCACGCGATCGAGCGCGGCGTAGTAGCAGCGGTCGAAGAAGTCCTTCATCAGGCCCGCCATCGCGGCCAGGTTCTCGGGCGTGGCGAACACATAGCCGTCTGCGCCCAGCACGTCCCCGGGCTGCGCCTGCGGCGCGCGCAGCAGGCGCACGCGCACGCCGGGCTCGTCGCCCGCGCCTTCGGCGGCGGCCTGCGCCATCTGTTCGGTGCCGCCCGTCATCGTGTGATAGACGACGAGGAGCGTCTTGGGAGTCATGCGCGCAGCATAGCGGCCGGACGGCAGGGGCGTGCCATCATTGGCGCAGGAACAGGAGACAGCGATGAGTCACGCATACCTGGTCGGCAACATCACCGTCAAGTCGCCCGGGAAGTGGGCCGAGTACACGAGGCAGGTGCCGGGCACCTTGCAGCCCTGGGGCGCGGAACTCGTCTTCCGCGGCAAGCAGGTCGCGGCGCTGGCCGGCGCGAGCCCGCACGCGGACATCGTCGTGATCCGGTTCCCCGACCTCGCGGCCTTGAACCAGTGGTTCACGTCGCCCGCCTACCAGGCGCTCATCCCGCTGCGCGAGGAGGCTGCGGACGTGGTGCTGCTGTCCTACCAGGGCTAGCGTCAGTCGATCGGCCAGGGCATCTGCTTGGGCAGCACTTCGGGCGCAGGCGCCGGCTCGGGAGCCACGTGCGGCGCGCCCTGGTCGACGCCGCGCCACCAGGGCCGGACGTCTTCCGCGTGCGCGGGCTCCACGGCTTCCCCGAGGCGCGGCATGACGAGCTGCGCGCCCATGCCGGGCGCGAGCTTCAGCAGGGTTTCGGCGGGATCGTCCCAGGCATGCATCGCCAGGCTGAAGGTGCCCCAGTGCACCGGCAGGAAGGGCCCGCCACCCAGCAAGCGCAGCGCCTCCAGCGCGTTCTTGGGCCCGAGATGGATGTCGCCCCAGGCGGGGTGGAAGGCGCCCACTTCCAGCATCACCAGGTCGAACGGACCCAGCTGGTCGCGAATCGCCTGGTACTCCGTCGTCAGGCCGGTGTCGCCGCTGAAGAACACGCTGTGGCGGTCCGTGCGCAGGACGAAGGAGGACCAGAGCGTCGCGTTGCGGTCCTTCAGCCCGCGGCCCGAGAAGTGCTGCGAAGGCGCGGCGGTCGCGCTGAGGCCCGTGCCCGGAAGCCGGTGCGTCTCCCACCAATCCAGCTCGGTGATGCGCCGCGCTTCCACGCCCCAGGCTTCGAGATGCGCACCGACGCCAAGCGAGGTGACGAAGGGCACGTCGACGCCGGCCAGCTCGCGGATGGTGGGGTAGTCGAGGTGGTCGTAGTGGTCGTGCGAGACCAGCACCAGGTCGATGGGCGGCATCTTGCGCAGCGGCACCGGCACGGGCTGGAAGCGCTTCGGCCCGGCATAGCGCGAAGGCGAGGCGCGCGGGCCCCACACCGGGTCGGTGAGCACGCGCACGCCGTCGATCTCGAGCAGCAGCGTGGAGTGGCCCAGCCAGGTCACGCGCAGGCCGCTGCCAGGCGTGCGCGCCCAGGTGTCGCGCGGGTCCATGGCCGGCAGCGGCGCGAGCGGCACGCGGTGTTCCCCGCCGCAGAGGAAATCGGTGAACGAGGGCATCTTGACCTGCGGGTCGCGCAGGCCCGGCAGGACCGGATGCACGTTCTGGAAACGGTCGCCGGCCCAGAGCGGCGAAGCCTTCATGCGTTCGAGCCGCGCGCCGGCGGCCCGGCTGCCCAACGATTTCATGCGTGTCCCCGGTGGATGTTGCGGCTCGCTCAGGCAGGAAGCCGCGGCGCCGCCGCCAGCACGGCCTGCAGGTCCGCGCTGCTCGGTGGCTTGGCCAGGTGGCCGTCGAAGGAAGCCGCCCTGGTCTTCTGCCGGTCGGACTCCTGTCCCCAGCCGGTGAGCGCGACGATCTGCATCGCCGGCTCGCCGGTGAATTCGTCGCGCAGCCGGCGGGCGACCTCGAAGCCGTCCATGCCGGGCATGCCCAGGTCCAGCAGGACCAGGTCGGGCCGGCGCCGGCGCGCGTTCTCGAGCGCGTGCTTACCGCTGTACGCCGCCTCGGCGTCGTGGCCCTCCAGGCACAGCAGCTGCGCCAGCGAATCGGCGGAGTCGCGCAGGTCGTCCACCACCAGCACGCGCAGGGCGCGCAGCGCCGAGGACGCGTCGGCCGCTGCAGCCTCGGCCAGTTCGACAGCAGTAGCGGACGCCACCGGCAAGCGCACGGTGAACGTGCTGCCCTGGCCCGGCCCGCCGCTGGCGGCGGTGGCGCGGCCGCCCTGCATCTCCACCAGCTGCTTTACCAGCGCCAGGCCGATGCCGAGGCCGCCGGCCGAATAGGCCTGCTGGTTGCGGACCTGCGTGAAGAGGTCGAAGACCTGCGGCAGCGCCGCGGCCGGGATGCCGATGCCGGTGTCGCTGACCTCGATCACCGCTTCTTCGCCTTCGCGCGCGATGCGCACCGTGATCGTGCCGCCGCCGTCCGTGTACTTGGTGGCATTGGAGAGCAGGTTCGAGACCACCTGCGTCAGCCGCACGCGGTCGCCGCGCACGGCCAGCTCGGAATCCGCTTCCTCGATGATCGCAAGCCGATGGTGCTTGCGGTCGATGTCCGCGCGGCAGGCATCGAGCGCCTGGCTCACGATCTCGCGCGCCTTCACCAGCTCCAGATCCAGCTGGATCTTGCCGTTGTTGATGCGGGCCACGTCGAGCAGGTCGTCGACGAGGCGGACCACGTGCCGCAGCTGGCGGCCCGTCCGCGCGGACAGCTGCTGCAGCAAGGCCGGGTCGGCCAGGCTGCGGCTGCCGATCTCCGCGTTGTAGACCATCGGCGCCAGCCCGTTGCGCAGTTCGTGCGCCAGCACGGCCAGGAATTCGTCCTTGCGGCGGTCCGCCAGGTGCAGTGCCGTCTCCGCGCGGGCCCGGGCCACCGCGGACCAGGTGCGCTGCGCAACCTCCTCCAGCAGCGCCAGGTCCGGCCCGGACCACGCGCGCGGTGCGGCGGAGTGGACGACGAGCATGGCCACGAGCTGCCCGTTCTTGACCAGGGGCAGGGCGACCTCGGCGCGGATCTGCAGCGCGAGGTGCGCGTCCCGCTCCTGGCTGCCGAGACGCGGGTCGGTCGCCATGTCGTCGATGACGACCGACTGCCCGGCCTGGAAGGCCTCGACGATCCAGTCGCCGCAGGCCGACATCTCGAAGGGGCGCTCCGGCAGCGGCTCGATGTCGCGCTCGAACCCGCGGGTGACGATCCAGTGGCCGTTGTCCGCGTCCGCGTAGAAGGCGCGATGCACGGCCAGCTGTTCGCCGAGCAGGCCCGTCGCCACCACCTTGATCCGGGCGGGGTCCGCGATGGGCCGCAGGGCGTCGCTGAACTTCAGCAGGAAGGCCTGGCGCTCCTCGAGCAGGCGGATCTCCTCGACGGCGCGCACAGCGCTGGTGATGTCCGTGTTCACGGCCACGGCGCCCAGCACCCGGCCGCCGCTGACCACCGGCGACGCCGAGGTCCGCACGATGCGCTCTTCGCCCGTCAGCCGGTGGCGCACCTTGACGTTGCGGACGACGCGCTCGCCCTGGAGCGCGCGCGAGAACGGCTGGTCCTGCTCGCTCATCTCTTCCCCGGTCGCCGCGTCGCGGGTCTGGATCTCCTGGGCGAGCAGGCCGATGCGGCGATCCAGTTCTTCTTGGCTGGCGTATCCCAGCTGGTCGAGGGCCGCCTGGTTGGCCAGGTTGATGCCCTGGGCGTCGCCCATGTAGACGGCATCGCCCATGCTTTCGATCACCGCGCCGAGTTCGGCCGCCCGGCGTTCGGCTGCCCCGAACATCTCGCGATACTGCTCCTCGCTCTTGTGCAGCCGCTCCGTGGCCTCGCGCCGGTCCGTCACGTCGCTGCCGGCGCCGAACCATTCGGTGATCTCGCCATCCGGCCCCAGCAGCGGCACGGCGCGCGACAGCACCCAGCCCACGCCGCCATCGGCGAGGTGCACGCGGTGCTCCAGCTGGAACAGCGACTTGGTGCGGATCGCCGTCTCCATCGCGTGCAGGACGGCGGGAAGGTCTTCTTGCGGGATGTACTTGTCGACCCAGTTCTCGATGGGAGCCGTCGTGTTGGCCAGGGACTGGCTATCGAGCTGGTACATCAGCCGCCAGTCCGGGCTCATCCGGTAGATCGAGTTGGCGCCGGCCGTGACCAGCGCCCGGAAGCGCGCCTCGTTGTCCCGCAGGCGGGCGTTGGCGGCGTCGCGCTCGCGCTCGGCGGCGTCCGCGCGATGCTGCCCCGTGGCGTCGACCGTGACGTTCAGCAGGCCCGCGATGGCGCCTGCTTCGTCCCGCACCGGCGAATAGGAGAAGTTCCACCAGGTGTCCTCGGGGTAGCCGCGCCGGGTCATGACCAGCGGCATGTCGTCGAAGCGCACCGTCTCGCCGGCGAACACCTGCCGCACCAGCGGCTCGATCTCGTCCCAGACGTCGGGCCAGGCTTCGCGAAAAGGGATGCCGAGCGCGTGGGGGTGCCGGCTCCCCAGCATCGGGGCGTAGGCATCGTTGTAGAGGACGATGCGTTCCGGTCCCCACGCGAGCTGCATGGCGTGTCCGGAGGCCAGCATCAGGTCCACCGCGGTCTTCAGGCTCTGCGGCCATGCCGCGATCGGGCCGAGAGGGGTCGCCGCCCAGTCGTGCGCGCGAATGCGGCGGGCCATTTCGCCGCCACCGGGAGGCCAGTCCGTCATGAGGGCGATGCTCCTGCTGAGTCAGCCGACGATGGGTTCGCCGGACGCGCCCTCATCGAGGGCTGCGCGGGGCCATCATACCGACGACGGCCCTCCGTGCGTTCAGCGCAAATACGCTTGCACCAGCGACACCCAGTAGCTCGCCGTCGTCGGCAGGATGTCGTCGTTGAAGTCGTAGCCGGTGTTGTGCACCATGCACCCCGGCCCTTCGCCCGGCTTGCCGTTGCCGTTGCCGACGATGAAGTAGCAGCCCGGCACGGTGTCCAGCATGAAGGCGAAGTCGTCGCTGGCTTGCAGCGGCGCCATGCCGGGGATCAGCGCGTTCTCGCCCATCGTCTCCACCGCCACCTGGCGCGCGAATTCGGCGGCGGCCGCGTCGTTGATGCAGGGCGGCGACTTCCACTGGTAGTCCACCTTGGCCGTGGCGCCGTGCACCGCGGCCTGGGCCTGCGACATGGCGATGATGCGATCCCGCAGGAAGGCGCGCACCTCGGGACGGCGCGCGCGCACGGTCAGCTTCAGTTCGGCGGTGGAAGGGATGACGTTCGGTGCGCGGCCCGCCGTCATCGCGCCGACCGTCACGACGGCCATGTCGTTCGGGTCGACCTCGCGCGACACCAGCGTCTGCAGCGCCAGGATCAAATGGGCGGCCACCATGATCGGGTCCACCGTGGTGTGCGGCATGGCGCCGTGGCCGCCCTTGCCTTCGATGGTGATGGTGGCCGTGTCGGACGAGCTGTAGACCGGCCCGGCCAGGAAGCCGAAGCGCTGCGCGGGGAAGCCCGGCTCGTTGTGGAAGGCGTAGATGTTGTCGCAGGGGAAGCGCTCGAACAGGCCTTCGTCGACCATCTTCTTGGCGCCCAGCAGGCCTTCTTCGGCGGGCTGGAAGATCAGGTTCAGCGTGCCGTCGAAGCCGCGGGTGACGGCCAGTAGCTGCGCCGCCGCGAGCAGGGTGGCGGTGTGGCCGTCGTGGCCGCAGGCATGCATGCGGCCCGGCGTGCGGCTGGCCCAGGCCAGGCCGGTGGTCTCGGTCATGGGCAGGGCGTCCATGTCGGCCCGCAGGCCCAGCCGCTTGCTGCCGTCGCCCACCTTCAGCTGCCCGACGACGCCGGTGCCGCCCAGGCCGCGATGCACCGTGTAGCCCCAGCGCGCCAGGCGCTCGGCCACGCGGTCGGAGGTGGCGTGTTCTTCGTACCCCAGCTCGGGCTCGGCGTGGATCTGCCGGCGCAGGTTAATCATTTCGTCGCGGGTGGCGGCGATTCCGGGGTGAATGGGCAGTTCCAGCATGGCTTATATTTTGCTCGCTCGTTCCGCTCCATTTGCCCCAATATTCCGCCATGCCGAACCAAGTGCCGTTCCCTGACTTCCAGCCCACCATCAACCGACGCCGGGTCATGGGCTCGGCCCTGGCCCTCGCCGGTGGCCTGGCCGCCCCGCCGCTGTGGGCGGCCGGCGGCAAGGGCACGGCCGTCCTGGCGATCGACGCCGACCCGCCGACCTTGAACCTCGGCACCACCAGCGATTTCGCCGCCGGCGACATCTCCGCCAAGATCCTCGAAGGCCTGGTGTGGCTGGACAAGGACTACAACCCCAAGCCCGCGCTGGCCACGGCCTGGACGGTGTCGCCGGACGGCAAGACCTACCGCTTCACGCTGCGCCGCGGCGTCAAGTGGCACGACGGCCGCGAGTTCACCAGCGCCGACGTGCGCTACAGCCTGATGGAGATCGTCGGCAAGCTGCACCCGCGCGCCGCGCCGGTGTTCAAGAACCTGGGCGTGGAAGTGGACGCGCCCGACGCCGGCACGGTGGTGGTGCGGCTGCAGAAGCCCTACGCGCCCTTCCTGGCGCAGATGACGGTGTTCGACGCGCCGATCCTGCCGCGCCATATCTACGAAGGCCCGGCCGTCGTGACGAACCCGGCCAACCAGCGGCCGGTGGGCACCGGCCCGTTCAAGTTCGGCGAATGGAAGCGCGGCACCAGCATCACGCTGGTGCGCAACGAACAGTATTGGGACGCCGGCAAGCCCTACCTGGAAGCTATCATCTTCCAGATCATTCCGCAGGCCGCCAACCGCGTGCCGGCGCTGCAGGCCGGCGAAGTCGACGAACTGCTGGACTTCTACACGCCGAAGCCCGAGGTGCCGCGCATCCTCGCCGACAAGAAGCTGTACGCGCGCCGCGGCGTCAACATCCCGGCCGTCTACTTCATGATGTTCAACGTGCGCTCGCCGCTGTTCGCCAACAAGGACGCACGGCACGCGCTGGCCTTCGCCATCGACCGGCCGCGGCTGGTGAAGCAGGTGATGAACGGGCTGGCCCGCCCCGGCTACGGCGCCTTCGGCGACGGCTTCAAGTGGTTGCTGAACGAGGAAGCCAGCTACGCGAAGAAGTATCCCTTCGACCCCGCCAAGGCGAAGGCGCTGCTGGCCAAGGCCGGCGTCAAGCCCGACACGGTGACCTTGCGCATGCCTTTCGATGCGGCGCGCGCGCAGATGCGCGGCCAGGCGCAGATCATCCAGGAAAACCTGCGCGCCATCGGGCTGGAAGTGAGCCTGCAGCCGCTGGAACGCTCGGTGTATTACGACCGCGTGTTCGCCAAGCACGACTTCGACGTGACGCTGGGCTCGTACTTTTCCGCCGGCGACCCCGCCATCGGCTACACGCGCCTGTACAGCACCTACACCGGCACCTCGCCCAACACCAACGCCAGCGGCTACGCCAACCCCAAGGTCGACGAGCTGCTGTCCCAGGGCGCCACGCTCAGCGACCGCGCCGCGCGCGCCAAGGCCTACCGCGAGCTGCAGGCGATCCTGAACGAGGACCTGCCCACGCTGGTGCTGTTCGACGAGGAGACGGTGGACACCGCCAGCCTGAAGCTGCAGAACGTGTTCCCGGCTCTGGACGCGCGCGACCAGTGGGCCGGCGTCAAGATGGTGGGCTGAGGCGCTTGGCTGCATTCATCCTGCGTCGCGTGCTGCACGCGCTGCCGCTGCTGCTGGCGGTGGTGGTGCTCAACTTCCTCCTGATCGCCTTCACGCCCGGCGACCCCATCACCTTGCTGGTGGGCGACTTCCCCGCGCCGCCGGAATACCTGGCCCAGATGCGGAGCGAGTACGGCCTGGACCAGCCGGTCTGGGTGCAACTGGGCCACTACCTGTGGAAGGTGCTGCATGGCGACTTCGGCTATTCCTTCGCCGCGCAGCAACCGGTGTCCTCGCTGATCCTGGACCGGCTGGGCGCCACCCTGGAGCTGACGCTGACCGCGCTGCTGTTTGCCAGCGTGGTCGGCATCGCGCTGGGCGTGATCGCCGCCATGCGCGCCGGCAAGCCGCTGGATGGCGGCATCCAGGCCCTGGGTTCCATCGGCTACTCGGTGCCGGACTTCTGGCTCGGGCAATTGCTGATCCTGGCCTTCGCCATCGGCCTGGGCTGGCTGCCTTCGCAGGGCTACAACCCGATCCGCGGGGCGGCGCCGGGCTGGGAAGGCTTCGTGCAGCACCTGCACTACCTGGTGCTGCCGGCCTTCGCGCTGTCCTTGCGCTATCTGACGCTGATCACGCGCATCACCCGCGCCGCGATGCTGGAAGTGCTGCACGCCGACTACATCCTGGCCTCGCGCGCACGCGGCGCCGGTGAATGGACCGTGATCGTCGGCCACGCGCTGCGCAACGCGGGCGCGCCGGTGCTCACGGTGATCGGCTACAACGTGGGCTTCGTGCTGGCCGGCTCTGCACTGGTGGAAACGGTGTTCGGCTGGCCCGGCATCGGCCGGCTGCTGTACGAGTCGATCTCCAAGCGCGACTACCCGGTGATGCTCGCCATCCTGTTGATGGTGTCGGCGACGGTGGTCGTGGCCAACCTGCTCACCGATGTGCTGCATCGCTGGCTGGATCCGCGGGTGGAGCGGGCATGAGCTTTACCCGTCGATTGCTGGGGCGCTGGAGCACGCGTTTCGCACTGGGCTTCCTGGTGCTGCTGGTACTGTGCGCACTGCTGGCGCCGTGGATCAGCCCGCACGATCCGCTGGTGGGCGGCCAGGACGCGCTGCAGCCGCCGTTGTCAGCCGGCTACCTGCTGGGCACCGACAACCTGGGGCGCGACATCCTTTCGCGCACGCTCGATGGCAGCCGCGTGTCGCTGCTGGTGGGCCTGGCCAGTGCCTTCGTCGCCGTGTGCCTGGGCGTGCTGGTGGGCGCGCTGGCCGGCTACTGCGGCGGCTGGGTCGACCCGCTGCTGATGCGCGTGGCGGAGTTCTTCCAGACCCTGCCGCGCTTCGTGGTGGCGCTGATCGTGGTGGCGCTGTTCGGCGCCAGCGTGCCCAAGATGATCCTCGTGATCGCGCTGCTGGCCTGGCCGCAGCTCGCGCGCGTGGTGCGGGCCAGCGTGGCCACGCTGCGCAATGCGCAGTTCGTGGAGGCGGCGCGCGTTGCCGGCATGGGGCACGTGGGGCTGCTGGCGAAGCAGATCCTGCCCAATGCCGCGGCGCCCATCATCGTGCTGACCTCGCTGGACGTCGCGATGGCGATCCTGATGGAAGCGAGCCTGTCCTTCTTCGGCCTCGGTGACCCCAACCGCGTCTCCTGGGGCGCGATGCTCAACGACGCGCAGCAGTACCTGCGCGATGCCTGGTGGATGTCGGCCTTCCCTGGCCTCGCGATCGCGCTGACGGTGCTGTCCTTCAACATGCTGGGTGACGCGCTGAACGATGCGCTCAACCCGAAGAGGCGCGAACGATGAGCCCCGACACTTCCTCCGCGCCGCTGCTGGAGCTGCGCCAGCTGTCGGTCGACATCGGGCAGGGCGCGAGCGCCGTGCGCGTGGTGCGCGACGTCTCGCTGACCGTGCGGCGCGGCGAGGCCGTGGCGCTGGTCGGTGAGTCGGGCTCGGGCAAGTCGATGACGGCCTTCGCGGTGATGCGGCTCTTCCCCACGCCGCAGGCGCGCGTGGCCGGCGGCCAGGTGCTGCTGGCAGGCGAGGACCTGACCGCGCTGGACGCCGCGGCGCTGCGCCAGGTGCGCGGCGCGCGCGTGGGTATGGTGTTCCAGGATCCGACCAGCTACCTCGATCCGCTGGTGCAAGTGGGCAAGCAGATCGCCGAGCCGCTGCGCGCCCACGGCCGCACCGAAGGCCTGCAGGCGCGCGTCGTGGAACTGCTGGACCTGATGGAGTTGCCGCGCGCCGCGCAGGTGGCCAGGCAGTATCCGCACGAATTGAGCGGCGGCATGCGCCAGCGCGTGCTGATCGCCGCGGCGCTGGCGCTGCAACCGGCGCTGCTGATCGCCGACGAGCCGACGACGGCGCTCGACGTCACGGTGCAGTCCGGCATCCTGAAGCTGCTGGTGCGGCTGCGGCGCGAGCTGCAGCTGGGCATCCTGCTGATCACGCACGACCTGGGCGTGGTGGCCGAAACCTGCCAGCAGGTGAACGTGATGTACGCGGGCGAGATCGTCGAGCGGCGGCCGGTCGTGCCCTTGTTCGAGCAGCCGTTGCATCCTTACACGCAAGGCCTTCTTGGCAGCATGCTGAGCCCCGCCTCGCGGGCCCATGCGCTGTTCTCGATCCCCGGCGGCGTGCCGGCCGCGGGCCGCTGGCCCACGGGCTGCCGCTTCCATCCGCGCTGCCCCATCGCGCAGCCCGGCGTGTGTGACGTCGTCGAGCCGCAGCTGGTGCAGCGCCTGGGCGGCGAAGACCGCTGCCACTTCGGCGGCGAGCCTGTTGCCTTGCACGCGTGGGAGAAGCAGGAATGAGCGCGCTGCTCGAAGCGATCGACGTGTCGCGCCTGTTCCCGGTGCGTGGCAGCGGCGGCTTTCTGCGCAAACGCACGATGCAGGCGGCGGTGCAAGGCGTGAGCGTGCAGGTCAACCCCGGCGAGGTGCTGGCGGTGGTCGGCGAAAGCGGCAGCGGCAAGACCACGCTGGGCCGCATGCTGCTGGGCCTGACGCCGCCTTCCACCGGCGAGGTGCGCTACGAAGGCCGCGATCTGCGCTCGCTGCAAGGCGAGGATTGGAAGCGCTATCGCCGCGAAGTGCAGGTGGTGTTCCAGGACACCGGTGGCTCGCTGAACCCGCGGCATGCCATTGCCGACAGCGTCGCCGTGCCGATGCGCTACAACCGCGGCCTGTCTGCTGCTTCGGCGGCGGCCGAAGCGGACGCACTGTTGGACCAGGTGGGCTTGCCCGCGGCGCAGTTCCGCCATCGCCTGCCCCACGAACTCTCGGGCGGGCAGCGCCAGCGCGTGGGGATTGCGCGTGCACTCGCTTCGCAGCCGCGCGTGATCGTGGCCGACGAGCCGGTGTCGGCTCTCGATGTCTCGATCCGCGCGCAGGTGCTGCGCCTGCTGGCCGGCCTGCAGCGCGAGCGCGGGTTGGCGCTGCTGTTCATCACGCACGACCTGGGTGTGGTGCGCGCGCTGGCCGACCGCGTGATCGTGATGACCGGCGGCCGCGTGGTCGAAGCCGCGAGCGCCGATGCGCTGTTCGCCGACCCGCAGCACGAATACACCCGCCAGTTGCTGGCCGCCACGCCGGTGCCTGACCCACGCCGCCAGCTCGCATGACGTCCCCTGCTCCCTTCACCGAAGCCACCACGGCCTACTGGCAGGAAATCCTGCCGGCCGACCGCGCCCCTTCCGCGCAGCCGCCCTGGCGCCACGGCTACCCGGCCCGCCTGCCCGATGGCCGAGTGCTGGTCTTGCCTATCCGTGCGATGGCGGCCGAGCCGACGCATGCGGTCGCGTCGCTGATCCTGAACCAGGCTTCGCTGGACGTGGCCGATGCGCTGGCCGCGATGCTCGCGCGCGAGCTCTCGTCGTCGCTGTCTCCCGACCTGCTGGTGGGCCTGCCCACGCTGGGCCTGTCGCTGGCCGCGCCGGTGGCGCGGGCGTTGGGCCACACGCGCTACCTGCCCATGGGCTACTCGCGCAAGTTCTGGTACGACGAGGCGCTGTCGGCGCCCGTGCAGTCGATCACCTCGCCGGTGCCGGGCAAGCGGATCTACCTGGATCCGAACCTGATGCCGCTTCTGAAGGGCCGGCGGCTGGTGTTGATCGACGACACGGTGAGCACCGGGACGACGATGAAGGCGGCTTGGGATCTGCTGGAGTCGCTGGGGGCGGATGTGGTTGGCGCGGGGGTGGCGATGAAGCAGGGGCGGCGATGGGTTGAGGCACTCGGGGAGCAGCGCGCAGCGCGCGTCGTGGGAGTGTTTGACAGCCCGTTGTTGAAGTTGGGCGATGGCGGGTGGGTGTTGCGGGGGTGAGCAGAAGCCTTCCTGCTCAACACCGAAGCTCGTCCGACTCCGCCTACGCCGGGATGCGTCTCCGATCCCGCGCGCAGCACTCGGCGCTCCCACACAGTGGGGCGATGACGAAGCCGCTCCGTTCCTGCCGAACCCTGATTGCATTCGCCACCTTCGCGGCCGCTTGCGCAAGCGCCCTCGCGTTTGCGCCATCCTCCCCGGACGAGCTCGCCTCCATCTTCAACACCGAGGTCGACCGCCGCCTGGACGTCCCGCCGCAGGAGCTGCAGCGCTACGCCAACCTCGCGGAGCAAGCCTTCGCGCAGGCCAGCGTGATGCCAGTCATGCCCCAGTACGTTGTGGTCGTCGATCGCAACCCGCACGTGCAGGCCTTGCTCCTGATGTGGCGCTCCATGGACGGCGAATACCAGCTCGCCGGCGCATCGCCCGTGTCTACCGGCCGCCCCGGCACCTTCGACCACTTCCAGACGCCCTTGGGCGTGTTCGAGCACACCCCTTCCAACATGGACTACCGCGCCGAGGGTACGTACAACGAGAACGGCATCCGCGGCTACGGCGTGCAAGGCATGCGCGTGTTCGACTACGGCTGGCAGCAGGTGCCCAAAGGATGGGGCGACCATGCGGTCATCCAGATGCGGCTGCAGATGCACGCCACCGATCCCGACCAGCTGGAGCAACGGGTCGGCACCATCCAGTCCGAAGGCTGCGTGCGCATCCCGGCCAGCCTGAACCGCTTCATCGACCACTACGGCTTGCTCGACGCGGAGTACGACGAGCTCGCCGAGGGCGGCCAGCGGCTGAAGGTGCTGCAGATGGACCGCGAGCCAGTGGCCGACGCGGGCCGCTACATGGTCGTCGTGGACAGCGGCCGCGGCATGCGGCCGGCCTGGGCCACGCACACGGGCCGGCGGCGGCCCACAAGTTGACACCGCAGGCCGCCTGGCGACGCGGCCGGCGCGTTCGTCGCATCTTTTCGCCGTCTTCACCGCTGCTTGACAGAGCCCACCGAGACTCGTTTCTCCAGTTGAGGAGAAACCCATGCGCCGAATCCTTCCCGCCCTGTGCCTGGCCGTCGCCGCCACCGTTTGCGGCGGCGCCTATGCCCAGGCTTCCCAGCCGCCTTCGGCCGCGACCCCCGCCGAGCGCGCGCAGCGCTTCAACGAGCGCATGGCGCATCTGAAGGAGCGCCTGAAGATCACGTCCGCCCAGGAGGGCGCGTGGGGCGCTTTCGTCCAGGCCATGCAGCCGCAGCCGCATCGCGAGCCGAACGCCAGGGAGCGCCACCAGCAGGCCATGCACACCCTGTACACGCAGCTGAATCCCGAGCAGCAGAAGGTGCTCGACGAAGTCATGGCCCGCATGCAGCGCCACGAGCATCACGCGGGCGGCGCCGGCCACGCGCGGGCCGACATGCCGGCGAACTGATCACTTCCTGAACGCGATCCAGGCCGTCCAGAACAGGCTGGAGAAGAAGCGCTCCGCCCGCTCGAAGCCTGCCTGCTCCAGCATCTGGAGCGCATGCGCTTCGGATTCCGGCGGCTCGGCGCCGTGCAGGATCTTGCCGAGTTTCGCCTGCACTTCCTCGGGACCGGCGCCGAACATGCGCCAGCGCTGCGCCCATGCCTTCAGCAGCAGCGGCCGGCTGGCATACGCATGCGCGTTGCCGGCCAGGATCAGCGGCGCGCCGCTGGGCAAGCGATCCGCGACCGAGCGCAGCAGTTCCATCTTGGCCTCGATGCCCGGCACGTGGTGGAGCACACCGACGATCGTTGCGGCGTCGAACTGGGCGCCCTGTGGGAGGTCCTGCACGTAGCCAGGCACGGCGGTCATGCGATCGGCAAGTCCCAGCGCACCGAGCCGTGCGATGGTTTGCTCCAGCATCGGCGGCGAGGGATCGACGGCCGTGAAGCGCCACGCTGGCTGCAAGCGGCCGATCGCCTGGACTTCCTGCCCGGTGCCGCCGGCGCCTACCACCAGCACATGCCGCGGTTCGTCGCCGAGCGTGGCCGCCAGCACGCAGGCCGTGAGTTCGTGGCAGGCCTCGTAACCGGCCAGGCCGATGCGGCTTTGCCGCTCGTATTCGCCGGCGCGGCCGGCGTCGAATTTCTGGGCTCCGATGTCTTGCATATCTTGTCGCGAAGGGTTGCGGGAAGCATATGCGCTCGGCGCAAGCCCGCTCTTCTTCGTTGGCGATGCCGCTCATCGCCACCGGCTTCCCCCAATGGGAGGAGCAACTTCCGGAGGAGGCCGCCGGGTTGAGTTCCGCGCATCGCGGTGGGAACATTCCCGCCAGATCCAGCGGGGTGAGCGCGATGCCAGACATCTCCCCTTACGACATCAATTCCGGCCGCACTTTCATTCCCCAGTGCGTGCAGGACCACCGCTTCCACGACCATGGCGTCGTCTACGGCAAGAGCGGCGATCTCTGGTGGGCCGTCATCGACCCGCGCCGCCATCCGCTCTGCGTGTGGAAACGCAGCGGCAACGCCGACGACGACTACGCCAGGTCCGCGCGGGCGCTCAGCGCCGCCGTCTTCACGAACGGCCCGATGATGGACAAGTTCTCGAAGTGGGAAGTCCGCAAGGCGTTCGCGCTGCAGATGCTGTTCGACGGCATCAACTGGGCCGTGATCGGCGCCGTGGTCGGCTTCTTCCTGGGGGGCCCCTGGGGCGCCCTGATCGGCGGGCTGGCCGGGGCCGTCTTCGGCTTCTTCATCGGCTACGAGGCCGCGAAGGAAGCCGTGTTCAAGGACTGGGTTCCCTTCGGTCGGGTGCACGGAACGACGCATTCCGTGGACGACGTCGGCCGCGGCTTCGGCGGGCTGGTGTACCTGGGGCGCACGGGTTCCACGCTCGATACCTACGCGGTCGGCGACGGCAACCCGCCGCAGATGCTGGAGGTGATCGGTGGAACCATCCCGATCGTGCGGCACTTCTTCCCGACCTCCGCCACGAAGGGCGCGGCGAACTACTACGAGAGTTTCGAATCGCTCTCGCAGCGCGCCGGCCTGGTCGCGTGGGGCATCGTCCCCATCGACGTCGATCCCGCGGGCGTCGAGGTTCCCAGGTCCAGTGACGGCACGCCGGCCAACATCTCGGAGCGCGTCATGTTGAAGCGTGCGGACTTCGGCGACGCGGACCTCAGCGTGCCAGGCAGCAACGAGGCGTTCCAGGGCGTGCTCGTGTGCGTCGGCAACGCGGGCACGGCCTTCATGGCAACGGCCGGCGCAACGCTGGCTCACATCGGCACGCGCGATGCGGTGGCCCTGGACGGCAGCGACAGCGTGATGATGGGCGACTACGCGGAGATGATGCTGCGCGAGCCTCCGGCCGCCAAGCAGTTGATCCAGAAGTACGGGTTCTACACGCAGTAGCGGCTCTTTACCCGCGGTTCAAGTGGCGCTACGTGGCGGACATCTGCGCCGCGCACACTGGTTTTTCCCGCAGCGATGCGGGAATAAAACCAGTCTGAAAGAAAGCCAATGAAAGCCATCGCAATCGCGGCCGCCGCCGCGAGCCTGCTGCTGGGCGCTGCCGCCCACGCCCAACAAGCTCCCGCCACCTCGCCCCTGTACGGCGAACTCGGATACTCCTGGACCCAGATCCACGGCAACGGCATCAAGGCCACGCCGGGCGCCGTGCGCGGCATCCTCGGCTACGAGCTGCATCCCAACCTCGCCGTCGAAGGCATGGTGGAAGGCGGCACGGGCCACGACACCGACAACGGCGTCTCCGCCAAGCTGAATTCCAGCTACGGCCTGTTCGTCAAACCCAAGTACGACTTCGGCAACACCGAAGTGTTCGGCCGCGTGGGCTGGGCCCACACCAACGTCAACCTGTCCACCACCGGTGACGTCTCGTCCAGCGACTTCGCCTATGGCGCCGGCGTCAAGTACAACGTCACGCCGCGCGTGAACGTCGGCCTCGACTACACGCGCCTCGCCGACAAGAACGGCGTGAAGGTCGATGGCGTGACGCTGGGCGTCGGCTACAAGTTCTAAGCCGGTTTGCGGAGGCCAGGGCAAGCGCGAAGCGTGGCCCTGGCCTTCGCGCATCACCGCGCGACCGCCGCCAATCCTCCAAGCACCACCGCGCGTACGGCAGCCGCATCGGCCGTCGTCGCAATGCGCGCGTTCGCCTGCGCCTTGCGCGGCACCCGCCACTCCACCACGGTCATGCCGCGCGTGTGCTCGCCGCTGCATTCGGCGACCAGGTGCGCCGGCGTGAAGCTGATGCTGCCGGGCGCCAGCAGCGCCGCGGTGGCCGTCGGGTCGTACAGCGCCATCGTGCTGCGGCCGTCGGCGCCGGCGATGCGCACGTAGCCTTCCAGCAGGTCGCCGATCAGCATGCCGCGGTCGGTGCCCAGCGCGCGCAGCGCATCGGCATCGGCCTTGTCCACGCGGACCTGGCGGCAGGTGTCCAGCCCCACCATCGCCAGCGGCAGGCCCGCGGCCAGCACCTCGTTGATGCTCTCCGGGTCGACGTAGGCATTGAACTCCGCCGCCGCCGTGTGGTTGCCGGGGCCCGCGCTGCCGCCCATCCACATCAGCTCGCCGATGCGCGCTGCCAGTTCCGGATGGCGGCGCATCAGCAGGGCGATGTTGGTCAGCGGCCCCAGCGCGAGGATCGTCGCGGGTGTCGGCGACGCGCGCAGCCACGCGGCCAGCGCGCCCACGGCATCTTCCGAGCTGAGTGTCGTGCGTTGTGGCGGCAGGCTGCGGCCGGCCGAACGCATCGCGTCGCCGCCCAGGATGGCCTGGGCCGTTTCCAGCTCGCCCACCAGCGGCCCGGCCGCGCCGGCGTGGATGGGAAAGCTCCAGCCGAAGCAGGCGGCGGAGCGCAGGGCGTTGTCGATCACGACCGGCAGCGGCGCATTGCCGGCCACCAGGGACAGGCCGGCGACGGACCAGCCGGGCGTGCCGGTGACGGCCAGCACGGAGGCCAGGTCGTCGAAGCCCATGTCGGTGTCGATCCAGAGCGGGTTCATCTGTTGCGGATTCGGGAAGGAAGCCGCCAGTGTGCCACCCGCGGGGCCTGGTTTCAGGGGCGATTTCAGGCGGTTTCGCCGGGGTCGAAGTCCAGCTCCACGCGCGCGCCGTTCGGGTCATGGCAGAACAGCTGCCACGTGCCCGCGCCCGCCTGCCGCCGCAGCTCGTAAGGCGTGCCGGCCGCATCGAAGCGCGCCTTCACCTGCGCCAGGTTCCTGGCCGTGAAGGCGATGTGGTCGATGACGCCCGCGCGCTGCGCCGGCACCGGGCGATCCGCATACAAGTGCACGATGGCGCGGCCGCCGGCGTAGAGCCACGCGCCGGGGAAGCCCAGGTCGGGGCGGTGCCCGAGCTCGAGCCCCACCAGCTGCGTGTAGAACGCCAGCGTGCGCTCGTAGTCCTCGGCGATCACGGTGACATGGTTCAGGCCTTCGATCATGGGGGCTCCGTCGTTTCAGGGGACCAGCAGTAGCGAGCCGGTGCTGGCGCGCGATTCGAGCTTTGCATGCGCGTCACGCGCGGCCGCGAGCGCGAAACGCTCGATGCGCGGCGCTGGCAGCACGCCGGCTTCCAGCGCGCGCCACACGCGGTCGGCGCGCTCCTGCAACTCGCCCGGCGTGGCAACGTAGTCGAACACCACCGGGCGCGAGAAGCTCATGGACTTGTGCAGCAGGCGGTCGGGGTCCAGTGGCGGCAGCGGCCCGCTGGCCTGGCCCAGGCTGATCCAGTGGCAGCGGCGCGCGGCCGCGGCGAAGTTCTCGTCGACGGCGGCAGCGCCGAGCCCGTCGACGATGACGTCCGCGCCGCCGCACAAGGCCTGCACCGTGTCGGCGAACTTGCCGTCGGGCGCGACGATCACGTGCGCGCAGCCCTGTTCCCGCGCGATGCGCGCCTTGGCCTCGCTGGAGACGGTGCCCACCACGGTGGCGCGCAGGCGCGCGGCCCAGGCGCACAGCAGCGAGCCCACGCCGCCCGCGGCCGCGTGCACCAGCAGGCGTGTGCCGGGGCGGATGCGCCCCAGGTCGCGCAACAGGTAATCGGCCGTGATGCCTTTCAGCAGCAAGGCCGCGGCGGTTTCCGCGTCCACCTGCTGCGGCAGGCGCACGACGTGCCGGGCCGCGAGCGTGCGGATGCTGCGGTAGGCGCCGGGCTCGGGGCAGAGATAGGCGACGGGGTCGCCGGGCAGCAGGCCGGCCACGCCGGGGCCGACGTCGATGATGGTTCCGGCGGCTTCCATGCCCAGCACGCCGGGCAGCGGCAGCATGCCGGGGATCCAGCCGCGGCGCAGGTAGACGTCGAGGAAGTTGATGCCGATGGCCAACTGGCAGATGCGGACTTCGCCTTGCCCCGGCGACGCTGCGGTGCAGGGAACGGCTTCCAGTTCCTGCGGACCGCCATAGCGGGACAGGCGCACTTCGCGCGCGGGGAGGCCCTGGGTCCCCGCCTGCGCGGGGATGACGAGGGGTGGGTGGCCAAGGGAGAGGAAGCGGCGCAGGTTGGCGAAGCCGGCTTCGTACACGCCTTCGGCCACCATCTGGCGCAGTTCCGCCTCGCGACCTGGCGGCGCCTCGAAGCTCGACTCCCAATGCCAGAAGGTGCGGTCGCCATCCGTCACCGGCTTCAGGGTGACCGTCGCGACATAGCGATGCAGCGGCACGGTCGCTTCGAGGATGCAGTAGGTCGACTTCCACTCGCTGTCGGACAGCCCCAGCAACTGCTCGCGGATGCGGTTGCCGTCCTTCAGCGTGAAGCTGCGCACGCAGCCCACGCGCGAGGAAGGCTCGCCGTGCTCGATGCGGCTGCGATCGACGACGTCGTGCCACTGGTCGTGGCTGTTGAAGTCGCGCAGCACCTCCCACACGCGCGCGATCGGCGCGTCGATGATCGCGGAGCGCACGACCTTCTGCAGCATCAGCGGCGCGACCCGAAGTGGCGCTTCAGCGCCGAGAAGCCGCCCTGGAACACGTTGCCGCCGATCTGGTCCGACAGCTCCTGTTCGCGCCGTGGCTCGCAGTCGAACTCGGCGCTCCACTCGGCGAAGGTGCGCCCGCCATCCGTCACCGGCGTGAGCTTCAGCGTGGCCGTGTAGTTCTCCACACCCATCGGGCTTTCGAGGATGGCGTAGCTGCAGCTGTAGTCGAAGTCCGAAAGCGCCAGCAGGCGCTCGCGGATCCGTCCGCCGTCGCGCGTGTGGAAGTTGCGCACGCAGCCGACCTTGTCGGCCGGCTCGCCGTTCTCGATGCGGCTGTCGGCGATGCCGGGATGCCACTGCGGCAGCGCGTTGAAATCGCGGATGCGCTGCCACACGGCGGCCGCATCGGCGTCGATGACGCTGGAAACGTAGACGCGGACCATGCCTCAGGCCTTCTTGCCGGGGTCCTGCACCGGGATCGCCGGCACCGTGCCGCCCGCGGGAGCCACCGCCTGCGAGACGCCGAGCGCGCCGCCGACCAGGCCGTTGATGTCGGCGCCGCCTTGCAGCCCGATCTCCTTGAGCAGTTGGTCGACGATGGGCGCCTGCGCGCGGAAGCGCAGCGCCGAATTCACCACGCCGTCGGCGAAGCTGGATTGCGTGGCGATCGGCGCCAGGCCGTTGCCGCCGCCCAGCAGGCCGTCGACCTGCAGGATCTTGATGCCTTCGATGCGCTCCATGGGCTTGACCGATTCGCGGATGATGCCTTCGGCCTTTTCGACCACACGCAGGCGCAGTGCCGAAGCGCGCGCCTCGGGCGAGAGCACGTTATGCGCCTCGTTCATCAACCGCAGTCCCTCGGCCTCGGCCTCCGAACGCACGCGGACCGCCAGCGCCTTGATCTTCTCCGCTTCGGCATCGGCCTGCGCCTGCAGGCGGATCGCTTCGCCGCGGTCCACGCTGGCCAGCTTCTCGGCTTCGGCGGCGCGCGTCAGCTGCAGAGCCTCGCGCTCGGCGGCCTGGGCGGCGGCGATCAGCTCGATCGCCTTGCGGCGCTCGGCGACTTCCACTTCGCGGGTGGTGAACACCTTCTCCTCGGCCGCCACGGCCGCGGCGCGGGCAACGTCGGCCGCGGCCTGCGCTTCGCTCTGGTTCTTGCTTTCGCGGGCCACGGCGATCGCGCGCTGCTGCTCGGCGAGGTCCATCGCCTGGCGGCGCAGGATCTCGGCGGCCTGCAAGGCCTTCTCGCGGGCGATGCGCTCTTCCTCCAGCGACTGCTCGCTGCGGATGCGCGCGGCCTCGATGGCTTGCTTGGCCGCGATCTGCACGGTCTCGGCGTCCTGCTCGCGCCCAGCCCGCTCGGTGGCCAGCTCGGCGCGCTGGCGGGCGCGGGCGACTTCCACCTCGCGCTCCTGCGCCAGCCGCGCGTACTCGCTGTCGCGGTCGATCTCCAGCGACAGCTTCTCGGCCTCGAGGTTCTTGTTGCGGATGGCGACCAGCGTGTCCTGCTCCACGTCGTTGCGCTGCTTCTTGCGCCGCTCGATCTGCTCGGTGAGACGGGTGAGGCCCTCGGCGTCGAAGGCGTTGCTCGGGTTGAAGTACTCCATGGCGGTCTGGTCCAGTTGCGTCAGCGAGGCCGATTCCAGCTCCAGGCCGTTCTTGGTCAGGTCCTCCGCCACCGACTCGCGCACGCGCCGCACGAAGGCGCCGCGCTTTTCGTGCAGTTCCTCCATGGTCATCTCGGCGGCCGCGGTGCGCAGGGCGTCGACGAACTTGCCTTCCACCAATTCCTTCAGCTGCTCGGGCGCCAGCGTGCGCAGGCCCAGCGTCTGCGCTGCCGCCGCCACGGCCTGAGGTTCGGCCGCCACGCGCACGTAGAACTCTGCCACCACGTCCACGCGCATGCGGTCCTTGGTGATGAGCGCCTTGTCGCGCCCGCGCGCGACCTCCAGGCGCAAGGTGTTCATATTCACCGGAATCACCTCGTGCACGATGGGCAGGACGAAGGCGCCGCCATCGAGGACGACGCGCTGGCCGCGCAGGCCCGTGCGCACGAACGCCCGCTCCTTGCTGCTGCGCAGGTACAGCCAGTGCAGCAGCCACACCGCGATGGCCACGACGATCGCGGCCACGACGAGGCCGAGGAGGAAGGTGCCGAATTGGGCGCCGGTCATGGTTGTCTCCTTGTCTTATCGGGTGATCTGGACGAAGCGCCGGGCCGTGTCCGTCAGTGCCACTTCGGTCGGCAGGCGCTCCATCGAGCTGGCGCCGTAGAAGCCGTGGCAGCCGGGGCATTGCGACAGGATCCACTGCGCGTCCTGCGGCTCCGCGATGGGCCCGCCGTGGCACAGCACCAGCACGTCCGGCTTCACGGCGCGCGCCGCGGCCGCCCAGGCGTTGATCGGCTCCACGCAGCCTTCGAGCGCGAGCGCCGTGTCGGCGCCTATGCTGCCGCCGGTGGTGAGCCCCATGTGGCAGACGACCACGTCGGCGCCGGCGCGGGCCATGGCGCGCGCGTCGTCCTCGCCGAAGACGTAGGGCGTGGTCAGAAGATCCAGCGCATGGGCCCGCGCGATCAGCTCCACCTCCAGGCCGTAGCCCATGCCGGTTTCTTCGAGATTGGCGCGGAACATCCCGTCGATCAGGCCCACCGTGGGAAAGTTCTGCACGCCCGAGAAGCCGAGCGCGATCAGGCGCTGCAGGAACTCGTCGGCGATCATGAAGGGATCGGTGCCGTTGACACCCGCGAGCACCGGCGTGCGCTTCACGACCGGCAGCACCTCGTGCGCCATTTCGCAGACGATGTCGTTGGCGTTGCCGTAGGCGAGAACGCCGGCCAGCGAGCCGCGCCCGGCCATGCGGTAGCGGCCGGAGTTGTAGATGACGATGAGGTCCAGGCCGCCGGCCTCCTCGCATTTCGCCGACAGGCCGGTGCCGGCGCCGCCGCCCACGATGGGCCGCCCGGCCTCCACCTTGCTGCGCAGGCTGTCCAGGATTTCCGCCCGGGGAATGCGTGCCATGGCGTGTCCTTTCGCGGTTCAGGCCGACGCGCCGCGCGCACGCTGCCGCGGCGCCGCCACTTCGTGCCAGGCGGAGGCCAGCGCCTGCGCGAAGGCCTCGTCGTTGATGTGGAGCGGCAGGCGCCGCAGTTGCCGGTCGGGCCCGGCGCGGAAGTTGGCTTCGATCGCCGCGAACAGCACGCGGTCGGCCTCGGGGTCGTGGAAGGGCTGGCCGGGCCGGTCGATCTGCGACACGCCACCGTCGGGGATCAGGAAGCGCACTGGCCCCTGCATCGCATCGAGCTTGCGGGCGATGAACTCGCCGATGGCGCGGCACTCGTCCGCCGTCGTCCGCATCAGGGTGACGCTGGCGTTGTGGCGGTGCAGGCGGCGCGCGCGGAAGCGCTCGGGCACGGAGTCCCAGGACCCGAAGTTGACCATGTCCAGCGCGCCGCAGGAGCCCACGTAGGGCAGGGCGTGGCGCGCGAAGACGTCCATGCGTGTGGGGCCGGCGGAGAGCACGCCGCCGACGATCTCGTCGGCCACCTCGGTGGTGGACACGTCGATCACGCCCTGCAGCAGGCCGGAGCCGGCCAGCTTCTCCATCGATTGGCCGCCCACGCCGGTGGCGTGGAACACCAGGCAGTCGTAGTCGTCGGCCAGCATGCGCGTCAGCGCCTGCACGCAGGGCGTGGTGACGCCGAACATGGTGAGTCCGATCGCCGGCTTGCTGGCGCTCGCAGGCAGCGAGGCAGCGTGCGCCATCATCCCGGCGAGGGCGTGGGCCGCGTTGGCCAGCACGCGCTCGCTGATGCGGTTGAGGCCGGAGACGTCGGTGACCGAGTACATCATGCAGATGTCGCTGGGTCCGACCCAGCCGCGCGTGTCGCCCGAGGCCATGGTGGAGACCATCACCTTGGGCAGGCCCACCGGCAGCGCGCGCATGCCTTGCGTGACGAGCGAGGTGCCGCCGGAGCCGCCCGCGCCGACCAGGCCGCCGAGGTCGCGCCTCGTCAACACGAAGCGCTCGAAGGCCTGCGCCATCGCGGTGACGGCGGTGCCGCGGTCCTTGCTGAACACCGCGGGCTCGCCTTGTGGATGATGCCGCGCGACCTCGCGCGGGTGGATGCTGGCTGACGATGGTCTTCCGGACGTCGAGAGATCCACCGTCACCACCCGCAGCCCGCGCCGCTCCAGGCACTGCTTGACGAACATCAGCTCGCGGCCCTTGGTGTCGAAGGTGCCTGCCACGTAGGCGGCGGCGTGAAGGCTGGCGGCGACGGGGAGCGTGAGGATGTCGGCGCTTGCCGGCGGCGCGGGCGTGGGCGCACTGGCTGCGGGAGCAGATGCCACCTGATCTGCTCTGCCCAGGTCCGCCGTTCCTGCATTCCATCGATTGACCCCACCCACCACCCGCAGGGGCGGCGGCAAGGGCGTCGCATCGCTTTCCGCATGCGCCCGCCGCACCGTGAACATCCGCACCGGTTCCGCAGACGGCTCCGGCGCGCGCACCTCTTCCTCTTCCCCATTCGCTCGCAAGCCCAGCAGCCGCTCCTGCAAGCCCGTATCCGCGCCCAGCTCCCGCGCCGGCAACTCCTGCGCGATCCGCCCGTTCACCATCACCCCGATGCGGTCCGCCACCTCGATGGCCACGCCCAGGTTCTGCTCGATCAGCAGGATGCCGATGCCGCTTTCGCCGGCCAACTGGCGCAGCGCCTGCACGACCTGCTCCACGATCACCGGCGCCAGGCCTTCGGTGGGTTCGTCCATCACCAGCAGCTTCGGCTCCAGCAGCAGTGCCCGGCCGATCGCCAGCATCTGCTGCTCGCCGCCCGAGAGCTGGCTGCCGCCGTTGGCCTTGCGCTCGGCCAGGCGCGGGAACATCGCGTAGATGCGATCGATCTCCCGCTTGTGTTTCGCCACCAGGCGCAGCGTTTCGTCGACGGTGAGCGAAGGCCACATGCGCCGCCCTTGCGGCACATAGGCGATGCCGCGCCGCGTGATGGCGTGCGGCGCCAGGCCCAGGATCTCCTCGCCCGCGAGCTTGACGCTGCCTGTGGCAGGGACCAGGCCGGTGATCGCGTTGCACAGCGTGGTCTTGCCCATGCCGTTGCGGCCCACCAGGCCCAGCACGCCGCGCGCCAGGGTGAAGCCCACGCCCTGCAAGGCGTGCGCGCGGCCGTAGAAGACGTCCAGGCCCCGGACTTCCAGCAGGGGACGGTCGGCCATCAGTGCTTGCCTCCCATGTAGATCGCCTGCACCTGGGCGTCGGCTTCGATCTCCGCCGGCGTGCCTTCGCGCAGCACGCGCCCGTTGTGCATGACCATCACGCGCTCCACCACGCGCAGCGCGATGTCCAGGTCGTGTTCGATCAGCACGTAGCTCATGTGCGATGGCAGCGCGGCGAGCAGCGCCACCAATTCGCGCCGCTCCGCCGGCGACAGGCCGGCAGCCGGTTCGTCGAACAGGATCAACCGCGGCGCGCCGGCCAGCGCCATGCCGATCTCCAGCTGGCGCTGCTGGCCGTGCGCCAGGCTCGACACCGGCTCGTCGGCCAGGTGCGAGAGGCGCACGCGTTCCAGCAGGTCCTGCGTGGCCAAGGTCGACGCGTGGCGCGCCCGCGCCGGCAGGAAGGAGAAGCGGCCGCTGGCGACGCCGCGCACCGCGAGGAACAGGTTGTCGCGCACCGACAGCTCGCGGAACAGCAGCGAGGACTGGTAGGTGCGCCGCAAGCCCTTGCGGATGCGCTCGTGCGGCGGCAGCGCCGTGATGTCTTCGCCGAAGAAGTGGATGCTGCCCGCGGTGGCCGGGAAGTCGCCGGTGATCGCGTTGAACAGCGTCGTCTTGCCGGCGCCATTGGAGCCGAGGATGGCGACCTTCTCGCCCGCGGCCACCGTCAGCGAAACGTCGTCCACGGCGCGGACGGCGCCGAAGGCCCGGCTCACCCCGCGCAGCACCAGCGCGTCGTCGGACAGCAGCGCGGCGGCGGCCGGTGCCGGCAACGCCGCACCGGAGCGCGGGCGCAGGGAGGTGATCGAGGCCATCGTGCCGTCCCGCCCTTCGCCCTAGTTGCGGCAGTCCGGAACGTCGCGCGAGCCCAGGCCCATCTTCATGAACTGCTCCTTGGGCAGGCCCAGTGTCTGCGTGATGTCGGGCACCACCTTGACCACCTTGTTGTAGAAGGAGCCGTCCGGCGCTTTCGCCACCTCGGTGATGTAGGTCGTGCCCACGCCATTGCGGTTCTCGTCGATCTTGACGATGCCGGCCGGGCCCTTGAAGTTGGTCTTCTGCAGCGCGTCGCGGTAGGCCTTCTGGCCGTTCGAAAGGTCACCCTTCACCGCGTCCAGCGCATCGAGCGTCGCCTTGGTGTTGATGTAGTACAGGTAGGCGAACAGCGACGGGCTCGGGAAGCCGTCCTTGAAGTTGGCCTTGTAGTCGGCCACGAACTTCTTCCACTCCGCCGTGTCGATGGAGTCGGCCATCGGGCCGGCCGATGCGGTGCCCAGCAGCGACTCGCGGCGCTTGCCCTTGTAGTTCAGCACCGTCTGGTCCACGGTGATGGAGCCGCCGATCATGGGCTTGTTGCCGCCGGCCTGTTCGTACTGGGTCAGGAAGTTCACCGCGTCCGAGCCGCCCAGCACCACCAGCAGCGCGTCCACGTCCTTCGGGATGCGGGCGATGACCGAGGAATAGTCCTTGGTGCCCAGCGGCACCCAGGCCTTGTCGACCACCTTGCCCCCCTTGGCGCAATAGCTGGCCATGAAGCCCTGCACCTGCGAGTAGGGGAAGCCGTAGTCCTCCGCGATCAGGAAGGTGCGCTTGTAGCCCTTGGCCAGCGCGTGCTCGCCCAGGCCCACCATCCACTGCGCACCTTCGGTGTTGAAGCGGTAGAAGTTGGGCGCCGGGTCGCCCCAGGTCGCCGCCTGTGCGCCGGACGAGCCGTTGACGAAGGTGGTGTTCGGCTGCGTCTTGGCGTAGTTCTTGACCGCGATGCCCTCGTCGCCGGACAGCGGGCCGATGACGATGGGCGTGTGGTCCTGTTCGACCAGCTTGCGCGTGGCGGCCACCGCCTTGTCCGGCGTGGCGTCGGACGAGGCCTTGATGAACTCGACCTTCTTGCCGCCGGCCATGCCGTTCTTCTGCTTCAGCGCGAGGTCGGCGCCGCGCATGCTGTCCTGCCCGGGCGCCGCGAACGGCCCCTCCAGCGTGGCCAGCAGGCCGATCTTCAAGGTCTCCTGGGCCCAGGCCGCTCCCGTGAAGGCTGCTGCAGTCGCAGCCGCCAGCATCGAGCGAACCAAGATTTTTCTTCCGGTCTTCACTGCTGTCTCCTTGGGGTGTGGATGGCCTTCCTGGCGCCCAGGCGCGCGCGAAGCTGCGTCCAGATGCCGACCAGGCCGTTGGGGGAAAACAGGACGATGGCGAGGAACACGCCGCCGATCACCAGGTTGAAGCGCTCGCGGCTCACCAGGTCGATGGCGAAGTTCTGCAGGAGGACGAAGACCAGCGCGCCGACGAAGGCGCCGATCGGCCGGTTCATGCCGCCGAGGACGGCGATGACGAGGATGTTGATCATCGCGCCGGTGTTCATGGAGCCGGGCGAGATGCGGTTGTTGTACCAGACCAGCAGCACGCCGCCGACGGCGGCCAGCAGGCCCGCGACGGCGTAGGCCGCGACGCGATGCGCCGTGACGTTGAAGCCCAGCGAATGCATGCGCCGCGGGTTGTCGCGCACGCCCTGCAGCGCCACGCCGAAGGGCGCGCGGACCAGCAGCTTGACGAAGAAATAGCCGGCCAGCGCACAGGCCAGCGTGAGGTAGTAGAAGGGCGTGGCTGCGCGGAAGTCGATGCCCAGCACCTTGGGCGGGAAGATCTTGTTGAAGCCCTGGAAGCCGTTGAACAGTGTGTAGTTCTGCTGCGCCAGGTAGAAGAAGGCCACGCCGATCGCCAGCGTGATCATGATGGTGTAGATGCCTTCGGTGCGCACCGAGAGCCAGCCCACGGCGGTGGCGAACAAGGTGGCGAGCACGATCGCGAAGGCCACCGCCAGCCACCACGGCCAGCCCAGGCTGATGGCGGCGAGGCTGCTGCTGCCGAAGATGGCCACCAGGTAGCCGGCGAGCCCGGCCACCGTCATCTGCGCCAGCGACACCATGCCGCCGTAGCCGCCCAGGAAGGTGAGCGACAGCGCGACCAGGCCCAGGGCCAGCGATTGCGCGCCGATCTGGAAAGTGAAGAAGGAGTTGGCGACCGCGGGGTAGAGCAGCAGCGCGAGGAGCACCACGACATGGCGGACACCGATGTGCCGGCCCAGGCGCTGCAGCCACGAGGGCAGTTCGCCGTGCGCCAGCGGCTCGGCCACCGGGGTCGCAAGCGGCGCCGGACGCGCCGACGCGGCGCCGGAGTTCATCGCGTTTCGCCATTGCGCGGCGCTCATGCCGGCCTCCCCATGATCCCGCGCGGCCGGAAAGCCAGCGCCAGCACCATGATCACGAAGGTGAACACGACGCTGTAGGTCGGCGCGTAGGCCAGCCCGAACTGTTCCGCCAGCCCGATCAGCAGCGCGCCGATGGCGGCGCCGCCGACGCTGCCCATGCCGCCGACGATCACCACCACCAGCGAGGCCAGCAGGTAGCGCGTGTCCTCGCCCGGCGAGATCGACAGCGCGCTGCCGCCGACCACGCCAGCCAGCCCCGCCATGCCGGCGCCGATGGCGAAGGTGACCGCGAACACCAGCTGCACGTTGATGCCGGAGGCGGCCAGCATGCCGCGGTCGTCGACGCCGGCGCGGATCATCATGCCGACCCGGGTGCGCGCCAGGAACCACCACAGCCCCAGGCCGATGGCGATGGCGCCCACCAGCACCGCGATGCGGTAGGTCGGGAACTTCTCCACCAGCGGCAGCGCGGTGGAACCGTAGATCCACGCCGGCGGGTCGAAGGTGTAGATCTCCGCACCCCAGATCCACAGCATCAGGTCCGCCAGCACGATCGCGATGCCGATGGTGACGAGCGTCTGGCGCAGGTCCTGGCCCTGCATGTGGCGGAAGATGACGACCTGCAGCAGCAGGCCGACCACCGCGGCCGACAGGAAGCCGGCCACCACCGCCAGCACCCAGGAGCCGGTCTGCTCGCCCACCATCCAGCCCACGTAGGCGCCGAACAGGTAGAGCGAGCCGTGCGCGAGGTTGACGTTGCGCATCAGCCCGAACACCAGCGTGAAGCCGCTGGCGACCAGGAAGTACAGCGAGGCCAGGGTCAGTGAATTGAGCAGGGTGGTGAAGTAAAGCCTGGCGTTGTCGGCGATGGCCCACAGCGACAGCGCCGCGATGGGCAGGCCCAACACGAGCCAGGTGGCGAGCTTCTGGTTGCGGCTCATGCGGCCCGCCTGAACAGCGACTCTTCGGCCTCGGGCCGCTTGGCGAACACGCCGTCCTTCATGACGGCCAGGAGGCGCTTGGGGTCGCGCAGGATCGCGATGCTGGCGAGCGGGTCGCCGTCCACCAGCAGCAGGTCGGCCAGCTGGCCTTCCTTCACCTGGCCCAGTTCCTCGCCGCGCATCATGATCTGGCCGCCGTACACCGTGGTGCTGCGGATCGCCTCGGCCGGCGTCATGCCCAGGTACTTGACGAAGAACTCGAGGTCGCGCGCGTTCTGGCAGTGCGGCGTCATCGCGAAGCCGTAGTCGCCGCCGGGCAGCACGCGGATGCCGCGCCGGTGCATGGCGCGCAGCGACACGATGGCCGCTTCCCATTCGCGCTCGTAGCCCATCTCGGCGGCCTTCGCGTGCGTGATGCCGTAGGCCTCGGCCTCGTGCAGCATCGCGTAGATGATGGCGATGCCCGGCGCCACGAACACGCGGCCCTTGGCGGCTTCCAGCATGTCCAATGTTTCCTCGTCGGTGTAGCTGGCGTGGTAGATGACGTCGATGCCGTGCCGCAGCGCCTGCTTCACCGAGGCCGCCGACCGCGCGTGCGCCGTGCCGCGCTTGCCGCGCACCCGCACTTCGTCCATGGCGGCGGCCACTTCGGCGTCGCTCATCCAGGTGGTTTCGGCCGGCGAGTCGGGCGTGAAGTTGTCGCCCGAGAGATTGAGCTTGATCGAGTCGACGCCGTACTTCAGGAACAGGCGCACGGCCTTGCGCATCTCGTCGGCGCTGTTGACGTTGACGCCGAAGCTGAACTCGGGGAAGGGCAGGTGGGGCAGGGTCTCGTCGCCCAGCCCGCCGGGCACCGTGATCTCCTGGCTGGCAGCCAGGTAGCGCGGGCCGGGGATCTGGCCGCTGTTGATGGCGTTGCGGATCACCACGTCCAGCCGCGGCTTGGCGCAGGCGGCGCCGACGCAGGACGTGAAGCCGGCTTCGAGATAGCGCTTCGCGACCTTCGCGCACCACAGCACGTGTTCCTCCAGTGGCATGCGCTGGATGCCGGAGAGCGTGGCGGCGTCGTTCCAGGAGAAATGCGTGTGGGCCTCGCACATGCCCGGCATCAAGGTGGCGCCGGCGCCGTCGATCACGGTCGTGGCGCCAGACGCGACCGACGCCACGGAGCGGCTGACGCGCTTGATGCGATTGCCCTCGACCAGCACGCTGCCCAGGTAAGGGGTGGCATGGACCGGGCCTTCGAGGATGCGGACGTTGGTGAACAGGACGCTTTCCATGCCGCTCTCCTCAGGCTGCCCAGCGGGTGTGTTGGGTGTGCGCGTCGCGCCGCAGCGGCGGGGCGCGGTGGAATTCGCCGTCCTTCATCACGGCCAGCAGCCGGCGCTTGTCCTGCAGCACGGCGATGTCCTCCAGCGGGTCGCCGTCGACCAGCAGCAGGTCGGCCAGGCAGCCTTCCCGGACCTGGCCGATCTGGTTCTTCAGCTTCATCATGGGCGCGCCCCAGGCCGTGGCCGAGAGCAGCGCTTCCATCGTCGACATGCCCACGTGCTGGACGAAGTACTCCAGGTCCTTGGCGTTGGTGCCGTGCGGCGTCCAGGCGAAGCCGTAGTCGCCGCCCGGCAGGATGCGCACGTCGCGCCGGCGCAGCGCCTTCATCGTCTCGATCGCCGCTTCCAGTTCGCGGAAGTAGCCCATGCCGCGCGCGACCTGCGGCGTGATGCCGTATTCGCCGGCGTGGTGGCAGGTGTTGATCAGCCAGGCCAGGCCGGGCGCGATGAAGTGCTCTTTCTTGTGCTCCTCCAGCAGGTCCAGCGCTTCCTCGTCGGCGAAGCTGGCGTGGTAGATGACCTCGATGCCGTGGTGGACGCAGCGCTTGATGGACTGCGTGGAGCGTGCATGGGCCGCGACCCGCTTGCCCCAGGCCTTGGCTTCTTCCACGCAGGTGGCGACCTCCGCTTCGGTGAACTGCGAGGCCTCGCTGGGCATGCCGGTGATGGATTCGCCGGAGAGGTTGATCTTCAGCGAGTCCACGCCGTACTTGCAGAACACCCGCACGCAGCGGCGCATGTCCTCGCAGCCGCTGACGATGGCGCCGAAGGCGAACTCGGGCTGCGGCAGGTGCGGCTGCGTGGTGTCGCCCAGGCCGCCCGGCACCGTGATCTCCTGGCTGGCGGCCAGGTAGCGCGGGCCGATGATCGTGCCGTCGTTGATGGCGTTGCGGATCACCACGTCCAGCCGCGGCTTGGCCGTGGCGGCGCCGACGCAGGAGGTCCAGCCCATGTCGAGGTAGCGCTCGGCGACCTGCGCGCACCACAGGATGTGTTCCTCGGGCGGCATGCGCTGGATGGCGTCCAGGCTGGGCTGGTCGTTCCAGGCGAAATGCGTGTGCGCCTCCACCATGCCGGGCATGAGGAAGGCGCCGGCCGCGTCGACCACGGTCACGCCGCCCACGGGCGCGGTGCGCACGCCGCCGGTGGCAGGCGTGACGCGGCTGATGCGCTTGCCCTGCACCAGCACCTCGCCGCGGAAGGGCTGGGCGCCGGAGCCGTCGAAGATGCGCGCGTTGGTGAACAGCACGTCGGCCATGGGGTTGTCCTCGGTTCAGCGCTGGGCCGCCAGGAAGGCGCGCAGCTCGCGCGCGCAGTCTTCGGCGCGTTCGATGGGCGTCCAGTGGCCGCAGCGGTTCAGGATGACGGTGCGCAGGCTCTTGGCCTGCACCAGCCGCTCGGCCATGTTGCGCACGGCTTGCGGCGGGGCGACGGCGTCTTCGTCGCCCGTGACCAGTAGCACGGGCGCGGCGATGCGCTCCACGGCGGCTGGCAGGCAGGCGGCAAGCGCCTCGCAGTTGCGCGCGTAGCCTTCGGGGTCTTGCCGCATCAGGCTCTCGCGCACGAAGGCAGCGGCCACCGGTTGGCGCTGGCGCGTGTCGGCGGCGGTCGCAGCTTGTACGAGCGAGATCGCGATGTCGTGCATGCCGCGCAGGCCTTCGCCGCGTGCCTTGGCGCCGCGGGCGCGGATGCCGGCGCGCGCTGTTTCGTTGGGCGCGACCAGCGGGCCGAACAGCGCGAGGCTGCGCACCAGGTGGGGCTGCGCGGCTGCCAGGTGCTGGGCGACGATCGTGCCCATCGAGTGGCCCAGCACGTGCGCGCGGCCGACGCCCAGCTTCGTGCAGATGTCGCGCGCGGTGTCCGCGAGCTTCTCGATGCTGAGCGCGCCGCCGGCGCCCGCGGAGCGGCCGCTGCCCGGCAGGTCCGGCCGGATCACGCGGTAGCCGGCCAGGGCGGGCATCAGCGCCGCCCAGGTGTTCGAGTCGCCACCCAGCCCGTGCAGGCAGAGGATGGCGTCGCCTTCGCCGTCTTCCTCGACGGCGATCCGGTCCATGACGTGGAGCACTGCGGCCTCAGGGAGGCGCCGCGCCCAGGGCGCGGGCGGCTCGCAGCGAGCCGCAGGAAAGCCGGGTTGCCATGCGCATGGTGTCTCCTCCATCGCGTTGAACCACAGACCGCCCCGTCGTGGCACTGGCGTGAGACGCCAAGACCAATATGAGACTTGCGTCTCAAAACGGGGAGGCCATGATAGGCACAAGCCACCTTGACCCGCAACGCCCTTCGGGCACCATGCACCCCCGGAGTTACCCTTGCAGCCCATCCGGATCAAACCCACCGAGGCCCCGCCGCTGCCGAGCAGCGGCGTGCGCGCCTCCACTTTCAAGCTGTTGCTGGACACCGCGATGGACCTGATCCAGCGCGACGGCCACATTCCATCGATCGCGGAAGTGGCGGTGCGCTCGAACGTGTCGCGCGCGACGGCCTATCGCTATTTCCCCAGCCGCAGCGCGCTGATCACCAGCGTGGTCGACGCCTCGCTCGGCCCGGTGCGCAGCGTGCCGCCGGGCACCGACGCGGGCGACGCGCGCGAGCGCGTGCACGCGATGTTCAAGGCCACCTTCCCGCGTTTCCTGCAGTTCGAGCCGCAGCTGCGCGCGGCGCTGCAGCTGGCGCTGGAGCAGTGGGCGCTGCAGCGCGCCGGGCTGCTGGAAGAAGAGCCTTACCGGCGCGGCCATCGCGTCGGCATCCTGTCGACCGCGCTGGCGCCGCTGAAGCCCGACCTGCAGCCGGCCGTGCGGGACCGGCTGCATCGCGCGCTGTCGGTGCTCTATGGCATCGAGGCCTACACCATCCTCAAGGACATGTGGGGCATGGGCGAGAAGGAGATCGAGCGCACCGTGCTGTGGATGGCGGATGCGCTGATCGACGCGAGCGTGCGGGAAGGGAAGGCGCAGGCCGCCCCGCGCCGCGCGAACGGGCGTCCTAACGGCCGCTGAACGGCGAGAACTTGCCGCGGATGTCGGCCAGCAGCTGCTGGCACGCGGCGGAGAGCGGCCGGCCCTGGCGCGCCAGCAGGTCGACCTTCGCCGAGCGGCACAAGGGGTGCGCCAGGTCCAGGGCGACCAGCCGGCCGGACTTGATCTCGGGCTCGGCGGCGAGCCCTGCGCCCACCAGCGTGATGCCATCGGTCGCCTGCACGAAGCGCTTCAGGGCGGCGACCGAGTTGCTCGTGAAGCTCGGGCGCAGCTTCACATGCTCGGCGAACTCGAGCAGTTCCACGAGGCGTCCGACACCGTAGCCTTGCGGCATCAGGCCCAGCGGGTATTGCAGCAGGTGGCGCACGCGCAGCGGGCCGCTCAGTTCCGTCAAGGGGTGGCCCTTGCGCACGAGGACCTTCGCGGGCGCGGGGGCGCTGGCGACGATCTCGAGCAGAGGATCCGAAGGCGGGTTGAACGCAATGCCGATGTGCGCCGCGTCTTCGAGCAGCGCATCGACCAGGTCGTTGACGGGCAGGGCGTCGACGGCGACCGAGAGCGCGGGGTGGGCCGCGCAGAAGCGGGCCACGACCTGCTCCAGCAGGCCGTCGATGAAGCCTTCGCTGGCCACGATGCGCACGGAGCCCGCGTCCATGGACTCGACGGCCTTGAGCCGCTCGGCCAGCTGTTCGTGGTGGGCCTGGCAGCCGCGCCAGTAGTCGAGCAGGTGCGCCGCCGCTTCGGTGGGCACCACGCCGCGCGCCTGCCGTTCGAACAGCACCAGGCCCAGCTCCTCCTCGAGCAGCGAGACCTGCCGGGTGATCACCGAAGGCGCGGTGTTGAGCGCGTCCGCCGCGCCACGGATCGAGCCGTGGTGCAGGACCTCGCGGAAGTAGCGCAGCCGCTTGTGGTTGATCTCTCGCATGGTGTTGCCTGGCAGGCAACGAAGTGCTGCCCAAATTGCTCTTGTTCGAACGGATGCTAGCTCAAACAATGCGTCCATCGCACTCCCACACGCCTCGACCGCCATGAACCTCTTCGCACCGTCCTCCCTCAACCGCCGCGGCTTCCTGCGCGCCGCCACCGCAACCGTCGTCACCGCGCAGGCCGGTTTGCTGGTGCCTACGGCGGCGCGAGCCAGCGAAACCCAGGGGTTCGCGTCCTTGAAGACGATAGACGCCGGCGACCTGCGCATCGAGTACGCGGACGTCGGCCCGGCCAACGGCCCGGTCGCCATCCTGCTGCACGGCTGGCCCTACGACATCCACGCCTTCGTGGACGTGGCGCCGCGCCTGGCCGCCGCCGGCTACCGCGTGATCGTTCCCTTCCTGCGTGGCTATGGCGGCACGCGCTTCCTCTCCGATGCCACCCCACGCAACGGCCAGCAAGCCGCCGTGGCGCAGGACATCATCGCGTTGATGGACGCGCTGAAGATCCGCCAGGCCGTGCTGGGCGCCTTCGACTGGGGCGCGCGGACGGCGTGCATCATGGCGGCCATCTGGCCGGAGCGAGTGACGGGCCTGGTCTCCGTCAGCGGTTACCTGATCGGCAACCCGAAGGCCAACGCCAAGCCGCTGCCGCCGGCGGCCGAATATGCCTGGTGGTACCAGTCCTACTTCGCCACCGATCGCGGCCGCGACGGCTATGCGACCAACGTGTGGGCGTTCAACCGCTTCATCTGGCAGCAGGCTTCGCCGCAGTGGCGCTTCGATGAAGCGACCTACCAGCGCAGTGCGCGGTCCTTCGACAACCCGGACCACGTGGCCATCGTCGTGCACAACTACCGCTGGCGCATCGGGATCGCCGAGGGCGAATCCCGCTTCGACGCGCTGGAGGCCAGGCTGGCGACGGCCCCCGACATCGCCGTGCCCTCGATCACGATGGAAGGCGACGCCAACGGTGCGCCCCATCCCGACCCGGCCGCGTACGCGAGGAAGTTCACCGGCAAGTACCAACACCGCAACGTGCAGGGCGGCATCGGCCACAACCTGCCGCAGGAGGCCCCGGCCGCGTTTGCGCAGGCGGTCATCGACGTCACGCGCCTTTGAGAGCACTGTCATGACCCTCTACCTCGTCGCCTTTCTCGGTGGCCTGTTGACGATCCTGAGCCCGTGCATCCTGCCGGTGCTGCCCTTCGTCTTCGCCCGCAATGACCGGCCGTTCGCCCAAGGCAGCCTGCCGCTGCTGGCGGGGATGGCCGTCGCGTTCGCGGCGGTGGCTTCGCTGGGCGCGGTGGCGGGGGCCTGGGCGGCGCAGCTGAACCAGTTCGGCCGCTGGGCGGCGCTGGCCTCGCTGGCGCTGTTCGCGAGTTCATTGCTGCTTCCCCGGCTTGCGGCCTGGTGGACGCGTCCGCTGGTCAGCGCCGGCGAGCGCTTGGCGCGCACCGAGACAGGAACTCCGTGGCTGACCTCCGCGCTGCTCGGTGTTGCGACCGGCCTGGTCTGGTCGCCGTGCGCCGGCCCCATCCTCGGCGTGATCCTGTCGACAGCGGCCCTTGCCGGACCCAGCGCGCGAACCTCCTTGCTCTTGCTCTCCTTCGGCGCTGGCGCGGGCGTGTCCCTGTGGGCAGCGTTGCGACTGGGCGCGCGTCTCAAGAGGCAGTTCGCTCCTGGCCGCAGCGCCCGCGGCCTCGCCGGTGTTGCGATGCTCGCCGGCGTCGTCGCTGTGGCTACCGGCCTGGATGGCGCGCTGCTGGCCCGCTTCTCCAGCCCGGACGGCGTGGGACTGGAGGCCGGCCTGCTGCAGCGTGCAATGCCTGCTGCCAACGCAGCGGAGCCGCGCCCCAGCGTGCTGCCGATCGAGTCCACGCGAGTCAGCCTCGAGGGTGGCAGCAACTGGCTGAATGCGGGCCCGCAGTCCATCGCCTCGCTGCGTGGCAAGGTCGTGCTGGTGAACTTCTGGACCTACTCGTGCATCAACTGCCTGCGCACTCTGCCTTATGTGAAGGCGTGGTCGGAGAAGTACCGCGACCGCGGCCTGGTGGTCGTGGGCGTGCACGCGCCGGAGTTCGCCTTCGAAAGGGAGGCGGGCAACGTGCAGGAGGCGCTGCGGGACCTGGGGATCTCCTACCCGGTGGTGCAGGACAACCAGTTCCGCATCTGGCGCGCCTTCGGCGACCAGTACTGGCCGGCGCTGTACGTCCTCGATGCGCAGGGACGCGTGCGGCATCACCAGTTCGGCGAAGGCGGGTACGCCGCTTCCGAACGCGTGATCGAGGACTTGCTGCGGGAAGCCGGTGCCCCTGCGGGCGCTGCCACTGCGGTCCAGGCCGATACGCGAGGTGTCGGCCTGGCGGCGGACGCCGCCACCCTGCGCAGCGGTGAGACCTATCTCGGCTACGAGAAGGCCGCGGGGCCGCGCGTCGCGGTCAGCGCCGTGCCGGACCAGCCGGTGAACTATCGGCCGGATCCGCTGCTGCTGAACACCTGGTCGCTGGCCGGCAACTGGACGCTGCGGCCGGAATGGGTGGAAGCCAACGAGCCGGGCGGCGCGCTGTCGGTGCGCTTCCAGGCGCGCGATGCGAATCTCGTGCTCGGCCCGGCGGCCGGCCAGCCGGTGCGCTTCCGCGTGCTGCTGGATGGCCAGCCACCGGGACCGGACCATGGCGCGGACGTCGACGCGCAAGGCAATGGCGTGGCCGACGCCAGCCGCCTCTACCAACTGGTTCGCCAGGGCGGCGCGGTGAAGCCGCGCACCGTGGAGATCCGGTTCCTCGATGCCGGTGCGCGCGGCTACGCGTTCACGTTCGGCTGAACCTGAAAGGATGAAAACGATGACACGCGTCTGGCTGGTGACAGGATCTTCCCGCGGCATGGGCCGCGCCATCGCCGAGGCGGTGCTCGCGGCGGGCGACCGGCTGGTCGCGACCGCGCGCGACACGAGCAGGCTGGCGGATCTCGTCGAGCGCCATGGAGAGAACATCTGCCCCGTCACGCTCGACGTGACGGATGAAGGCGCCGTGGCCGCGGCGATGCAAACCGCACTGGACAGGTTCGGCCGCATCGACGTCGTCGTCAACAACGCGGGCTATGGCGACCTCGCACCGATCGAGGACACGCCGCTGTCCGCCTTTCGCCAGCAGATCGAGACCAACCTGTTCGGCACGATCATCGTCACGAAGGCCGCGCTGCCCATCATGCGGCGCCAGGGCGGGGGACACTTCCTGCAGTTCTCCTCCGTCGGTGGCCGCATCGGCTCGGTGGGCCGTGCGCCCTATTCGGCGGCGAAGTGGGGCGTGGAGGGCTTCTCCGAAGTCCTGGCGAAGGAGGTCGGGCCGCTGGGGATCAAGGTGACGATCATCGAGCCCGGTGGTTTCCGCACCGACTTTGCCGGCGCCTCCACGACCGTGACCGAAGGTGACCCGGCCTACGACGCCACCGTCGGTGCGGCGGCCCGCTTCCAGCGCAGCTATGACGGCCGGCAACCGGGCGACCCGGCGCGCGCCGCGGCGGTGTTGCTACAGCTCGCGGCCATGGAAAACCCGCCGTTGCGCTTGCTCCTGGGCAGCGACGCCGTGCGGATCGTGGAGGCCGCGGAGCAGGCGAAGCAGGCGGCGGACCTGCAGTGGCGGGCGCTGAGTGTTTCGACGGACTTTCAGGAGGCGGCCGGGCCGCTTTCCTGAACGCACTTCTTCACGTTGCTGTTCTTGGCGGCGCCGGCCAGCTTCTTTTCGGTGGCGGCGGCCTCGCACTTCGCCTTGACGTCGGCCTCGCACTTCTTGACGAAGGAGTTCTGTGCGGCGCCGGCCAGCTTTTTGTCCTTGGCGGCGCTCAGGCAGCCGGAGTCGGCGGCATGCGACAGGGACGCGAAAGCGATGAGCGACAGGACGGCAAGCTTTCTCATATATTCCTCCAACTGTAGAAATTCAGCGCATTTTTTCACATTCTTTTGGGACAAGAAGTCACGATGATGAAGTGGTGCAACTGATGGTTCCTGAAAGCCCCATGGGCGACCCGCTCTCCCTCGGCCTGCATCTCCCCAGCCCCGCCTACCTGTTGGGCCTGATCGTCTTCAGCGTCGTCGGCTACGTCGCCTACCGCCGCGGCCGCAAGTCGGGCAACACCGCGCTCACGTGGATCGGCGTCGCCACGATGCTGTATTCCTACGTCGTGCCGCAGACCTGGCTGCTGTGGCTGATCGGCGCGGCGGCCACAGGCTGGATCTGGTTCGAGTGGAATTGAGCGTGCGATGAAAAAAGGGCGCGGACCGAAGCCCGCGCCCCAAGGCACATCACGCCATCGCGTGCTCCGGCGCCAGGCCGTAGTGCGAGAACTGCATCGCATACTGCGCCCGTCCGGACGACAGTGCGCGCAGGCTGCCGATGTAGCCGAACATCTCCTGCAGCGGCACGTGGGCCTCGACGACCGCCGCGTTGCCGCGATGGTCCTGCGCCCGCACCGTGCCGCGCCGGCGATGAAGGTCGCCGATGCAGTCGCCCAGGTACTCCAGCGGTGTGATGACCTCGACGGCCATCACGGGCTCGAGCAGCCGGGCGTCCGCCTGGGCGAAGCCCTCGCGCATCGCGGCCTGCGCCGCGAGCTCGAAGGCAAGCGCCGACGAGTCGCGCTCGTGGTACGAGCCATCCAGCAGCAGGACCGCGAAGTCGACGACGGGGTGGCCCGCCACCACGCCCGTGAGCGCCGCGCGTCGCACGCCTGCCTCCACCGCGGGGATGAACTCCCGCGGAATGGCGCCGCCGGCGATCCGGCTCTCGAAGCGGATCCCTTCACCGCGCGGCAGCGGTTGCAGCAGCAGCCGGACCTCGGCGAACTGGCCGGGACCGCCGCTCTGCTTCTTGTGCACATGGTGCACTTCCGCCTCGCGCGAGATCGTCTCGCGGTACGCGACCTGGGGCTGCCCCACGGCCACTTCCACGCCGCGCCGCGTGCGCAGGTTCTCCACCGCCACCTCGAGCTGCAGCTCGCCCATTCCCGAGAGAAGGGTCTGCCCGGACTCGGCATCCTGGCGCACGCGCAGGCTCGGGTCCTCCCGCACCATGGCCTGCAAGGCCTCGGCCAGGCGCTGCTGGTCGCCCTGGGCGCGCGGCTCGATGGCCACGTCGATCACGGGCTCCGGCACGACGATCTCCTCCAGCAGCACCGGGTGCGCCGGATCGCACAGCGTGTGGCCGGTCAGCGTGCCCTTCAGGCCCGCGACCGCGGCGATGTCGCCGGCCACCAGTTCGTCGCGCTCGACCATCTCGTTCGCGCGCACTTCGTAGAGCCGGCTCACGCGTTCGGCCTTGCCCGTGTTCGCGTCCAGCACGACGCTGCCACGCCGCAACGTCCCCGCATACACGCGCACGAACACCTTGGCGCCGTGGTCGTCGGTGACGACCTTGAAGGCCAGGGCCGCGAGCGCGTCGCCGCGGACGTCGCGCGCGATGTCGCCCGGCGCCGGCAGGTAGTCCACGACGGCGTCGAGCAGCGGCTCCACGCCGCGGTTGCGGAAGGCAGAACCGGCCAGCGCGGGCACGAAGGCACTGGCGAGCACAGCCTTGCGGATGCCACGCCGGAGCGCTTCCACGCTCACGGACTTGCCATCCACGAAGGCATGCAGGACGGCCTCGTCCACTTCGGCAACGGCCTCGACCAGCTCGGCGCGGCGCCGCAGCGCCTGCTCCAGCAGCTCGGCGGGCACGTCGGTTTCCCGATACGGCTCGCTCGCATCGTCCTTGTCCCAGGCCAGCGCGCGCAGCGTCACCAGGTCGACCACGCCGCGGAAGCCGCTTTCGGCGCCGATGGGCAGGTGCAGCGGCAGGACCTTCGCGCCCAGCCGGTCCCGCATCATGTCCACGACGCGGGCAAAGTCCGCGCCCACGCGATCGAGCTTGTTGATGAAGGCGATGCGCGGCACGCCGTAGCGGTCGGCCAGGCGCCAGTTCGTTTCCGTCTGCGGCTCCACGCCGGCCACGCCGTCGAACACGACGACCGCGCCGTCCAGCACGCGCAGCGAGCGGTTCACCTCGATGTTGAAGTCGATGTGGCCGGGCGTGTCGATGACGGTGATGTGCGTGTCCTTCCAGCGCACGGTGATGGCCGCGCTCTGGATGGTGATGCCGCGCTTGCGCTCCTGCGGGTCGAAGTCCATGCGGGTGTTGCCCTTGTCGACTTCGCCCATGCGATGGCTTTCGCCCGTATAGAACAGGATGCGTTCGGTCGTGGTCGTCTTGCCGGCGTCTACGTGCGCGATGACGCCGATGTTGCGGAGGTTCTTGTTGTTGCGGGAGTTCATGTCGGATCCTTCTTGCGGCCGCACGCATTCCTGCGTGCTGCTGCCGCCTGGTTGGCTGGTGCCAGCCCAGGCGGGGATCCGCCCGGTGCTAGCGCGAGAGAGGGGTGCTGCGGCCGGAGCCCGGGCGCGCGGGGCTCTTGCTCCGGCGGTCGGGAATCGTGGCGATCAGCTTGTCGTAGGTGCGCATGGTCGGGTTCAAAAGCAAAAAACCCCGGAGGGCGGGTGCCTGCCGGGGTTTTCGAGCCGGAAGGCGCAAGGCCCTCCGATTCCGCGATCGAGGGGCGTCTAGGTGGCGATGCTCGCCTGGATCACGTTGAATTGCTTCATGGGAGCGCGATTATGCGTATGAATTCGAGAACACGCAACGAGTAGGGGCATGCGCCTCAGCGCGCGGGTTGCGCCAGCTTGACCAGCGCCCCCGCCTGCTCGCGATCGGTCTTCATGAAAGCCGCGAACTGTTGCGGCGACATGGGCGTCGACTCGATGTAGCGCTCTTCCAGGAAAGCGATGAACTTCGGGTCCTGAAACACGCGCACGAACTCCGCGTTCACGCGCTGCACCACCGCGCTCGGCGTGCCGGCCGGCGCGGCGAGGCCCCACCACACGCGGGCGGAGAAGCCGTCGAGTCCTGCTTCCTTCAAGGTGGGCACCTGCGGCATGGACGGCGTGCGCTTCTCGGCGGACACGGCCAGCGGCTTGACCTTGCCGGCCTGCAGCACGCCGGTGAAATTGCCGATGCCCATCTGCGCCAGCTGGATCTCGCCCGCGGCCAGCGCGGTGCTGATCGGGCCGCCGCCCTTGTAGGCCACGCCGACGATGGAAGTCTTCCACTCGTGGTTGACCCAGGCCAGCATCATCTCCTGCAGCGAGCCTTCGCCCAGCGTGCCGAAGTTCACCGCGGCGGGATTCTTCGCCGCGTAGGCGCGCAGTTCAGCGACCGTGGAAACGGGCAGCGTGGCCGGCACGAACAGGCCTTCGGTCACCTGGAACAGCTTGGCGATCGGCGCGAAGTCCTTCTCCGGGTCGTAAGGCAGCTTGGCCGTCGTGTGCGGGTTCAGCGACATCGAACCGAAGTAGACCGAGCACAAGGTGTAGCCGTCCGGCGCCGCGCGGGCGCAGGCTTCGGTGCCGACGATGGCGCTGGCGCCGGGCTTGTTGTCGATCAGGATAGGCTGGCCCAGCCGCGGCTGGATCTCCTGCGCCGCGGCGCGCATCACCACGTCGGTGACGCTGCCGGCGGCCAGCGGCACGATGATCCGGATGGCCTTCGTCGGCCACTGCTGTTGCGCGGTGGCCGTGAAGGGCAGCAGGGCCGCGAGGACGGCCAGCGCGCCCCAGGTGCGTCGCATTTGCATCGCTTGTCTCCTTGGTTGTCGTCAGTGCAGGTTCGAAGCGCTGCCGGCGCGCGGGCCGAGCAGGCGGATGATGCGGCCGAACATGGCGTCGTCTTCGGCCATGTAGCGCGTGAACTCGTCGCCGAAGCGCCAGTCCACGGTGAACGACGAAGCCTGGGCCTCGCGCTGGAAGTCGGGGTTGGCGGCCACGCGGCGCAGCGCGGCGACGTAGCGCTCGCGGATCTTCGCAGGCAGGCCCTTGGGCGCGACCAGGCCGCGCCAGTGCGCCACCGACCAGGGGATGCCGAGCAACTCCTGCACGGTGGGCACGTCGGGGAAAGCCGGATGCCGCGCCGCATCCATGTTGGCCAGCGCGCGCGCTTCGCCGCTGCGCAGCGGGCCGCGGGCATCGGTCAATGTGATCGGCGCGACTTCGGCTTCGCCCGCGATCACCTTGGCCAGGCCTTGCTCGCCGCTGAGCGTCTCGGCCCACTCCAGGCGGCCGGCGTCGATCCCCAGCTTGTCCAGCAGCCCGACCAGCGAAAACTTCCAGACGCCGAAGTTGGGTCCGCCAGAGCCGACGATGTTGCGGCCGCGGCAGGTTTCCAGGAATTCGGCCAGCGTCTTCCAGGGCGCGTCCTGGCGCACGATGACCGCCGCTGCTTCGACGAAGGGCACGGCCAGCGGCGTGTAGTCCTCGGGCGTGAGCGGCGTGAGGCCGCCGAACCAATGCATCATGCCGATCTCGCCGCTGACCTGGCCGATGGTGCGGCCGTCCGGCGCCGCTTCGGCGATGGCCGTGTGGCCGACGATCGCGCCGGTGCGGTTGACGACCTCGACGCTTTCGCCGAGCTCGCCTGCGAGATAGCGCGCCACGAGACGCGCCCGTTGGTCGCTGCCGCCGCCCTGCACATAGGGGACGATCAGCTGGATCGCTTGTGTGTTCATTGTCATCCCGCGCCTCCGGGCGCTTGTCTCCGCGGGGGATCGTAAGCAGAGGCCGCTGCCATGGACAGCGGGCGGGACGGATATCGTTTATTTGCCGCGTGGATATGCGCGGCGCGGCCTACATGCGCGCGCGCATCGCGTCCCAGGCGTTCGACAGCGCGTCGCGGTGCGCGGGCGCGGCGATGGCAATCAGTGCTTGCGCGCGGGCATCCATGGAGAGGTTGCGCACCTCCGCCCGGCCATGCTCGGTGACGACGACGTCGCAGCTCGTTCGCGGCAGCGTCACCAGGCCGCTGCTTTCGATGGCCGGCACGATGCGCGAGATGGCGCCCGAGCGCGTGGCCGCCGGCAGGCAAGTGAGGAAGCGTCCACCTGGCGAGCGCAGCGCGGCGGCGGCGAATGCGGGCAGGCCGCCGGCGCCTGCCAGCAGCGCGCCCTGCGCGCGCTCCGCGTTGACCTGCCCGAACAGGTCGACCTCGACGGCGCCGTTGATGGCGACGTAGCGCGGGATGGCGCCGCTGGCGCACGGGTCGTGCGTGGTCCGCACGTCCGTCATCCACAGGTTGGGGCGCGAAGCCGCGAAGGCCTGGAACTCCGTGTCGCCGAGGATGGCACCGGTGATGATCTGTGCGTCTTCTTCCAGGGCGCCGGCGTCCCACAAGGTCCGGAAGGCAGGCGTGAGCATGCCCGTGCGCAGGCGCAGGCGGCGATGGCCACGCAATCCTTCACCGGCCGCAAGCGGCACATCGCCGATGCCGACCTGCACCGTATCGCCATCGCGCACCAAGGCCGCGACGGAGGCCGCGATGCGCGCCTCCACCTCGCCTGGCGTCCCGGTGGCGTATTGCGTGATGGCGTGCTCGGCAAGCACCGCGCCATCCAGCTCCGACACGTGCACGCGGAAGCTGCCCGGCGTGCGCGGCATGCGCGGGTTGAGGTGCGCGATGCGCCGGCGCGCGCGCGGCCACACGATGGGCAGGAAGTCGCTGGTCAGGCCTAGGCTGCACCAGCCGTTGGCGTCCGGCAGGCTGAGTTGCGCGATGGCCAGGTCCACGGGCTCGCTGCTTTCCAGGTGCCGCGCGAGCGTGCCGTATTCCATCGGCAGCAGTGTCGCGCGGCCCTCGCGGATGCCCTGGCGCAGGCCGGGTGACATGAAGAAGCCTTCGGCGCGCGCGCCGGGGTGTAGCGCGAGATAGTCGATGCTGTCGATGCCCGGGAACTGGACGCCGGTGAAGGTGACGCCGTCCGCGCGTGCCGGGTCGCGGCGCAGTTCGTCCTGCAGCAGCAGCGGCTCGCTGCAGAGGGTGCTGGTCCACACGCGCTGCCCGGGGGCCAGTGCGTCGGACAGCCGGGGCAGTTCCGGGATTCTCATCGCCGTTCAGTAAGCTGACATACGATATCCTAGCAAACCTATGAAGGCACTCCTCTGCAGGCAATTCGGGCACTACCGCGACCTGGACTTCTGCGACGTGGATCCCCCCGCGCTGCAGCCCGGCCACGTGCGCATCGCCGTCCACTACGCGACGGCGGGCTATGGCCAGACGGTGGTGATCGCCGGCAAGTACCAGCGCAAGCCGCCGCTGCCCTTCGTGCCGGGCACGGAGGCTTCGGGCGTGGTGCTGGAGGCCGCGCCCGACGTCACGGCGTTCAAGCCGGGCGACCGCGTCGCTGCGTCGCTGGACTGGGGCGCCTATGGCGAGCAGGCGGTGGCGACCGCGGCGACGACCTGGCACGTGCCGGATGCCATCCCGCTGGAGGTCGCGGCGACGGTTCCCCTCACCTACGGCACGGCGTACGCGGCGCTGCACTGGCGCGCGCGCTTGCAGCCTGGCGAGACAGTGTTGGTCTACGGTGCGGCCGGAGGCGTGGGCCTGCCGGCCGTGGAGATCGCCCGCCTCGCGGGCGCGCGGGTGATCGCGGTGGCGGGGTCGGCGGAGCGCGCGCAAGTGGCCCGCGAACACGGCGCGCATGAAGTCGTCGTGCACCGGGCCGGCGAGGGCGAGGCGCCGCTGTCCGCCAAGGTGCTCGCGGCCACCGGCGGGCGCAAGGTGGACGTCGTCTTCGATCCCGTGGGCGGCAGCTTCTTCGACGAGGCGCTGCGCTGCATCCGGCCGGAAGGCCGCATCGTCCTGATCGGGTTCGCCAGCAACGAGGTGCCGCGCATCCCCGGCAACATCCTGCTGGTGAAGAACGCCGAGGTCATCGGCTTCTGGTTCGGCCTCTACCTCGGCTGGGGCCAGGTCGACGAGCGCGCCCAGTACCAGGAGCGCCTGCGCCAGCTGATGGACAAGTTGTTCGCGCACGTGGCCGCCGGCGACTTGAAGCCGACCAGTTCCGTCATCTATCCCTTGCCGCGGCTGGCCGATGCCTTCGACGAAGTGCTGGCGCGGCGCGCCGTGGGCCGCGCGCTGGTGCAGGTCGCCGGCGCCTTGCCCTGATCGGTACGGTAGCATACGATAAGCAGATCAACAAGACAACGGAGACAAAGCAATGCCGCGACTGCACCAGTGGGCCGCGACCCAGCCCAACAAGCTGGCCATCCAGATGGCCGACGGGCCCGCACTGAGCTACGAGGAGCTCGATGCGCGCGCAAACCGCGTCGCGAACTGGCTGTTGTCGCTGGGCCTGCCGGAGGGCGCTTCGGTGGCGTTGCTGCTGGAAAACCGACTGGAGACTTTCGAGCTGTGGTGGGGCGCGCGCCGGGCCGGCGTCTACTACGTGCCGGTGAGCACGCACCTGAAGCCGGCCGAAGTTGCCTACCTGTTGCGTGACAGCGGCGCCAGCGTGCTGGTGACGAGCGATTGCCTGGCCGAGGTCGCGCAAGGTGTGCTTGCGCTGCTGGAGGACGGCGAAGTGCGGCACCGCTATGCCATGGGCGGGGAGCTCGCCGGCTTCGCGCGCTACGAGCCGGCCATCGCGGCGGCTTCCGCCTCCGCGGACCTGCCGCCGCGCAGCCAGGGCCGCGAGTTCATGTATTCCTCGGGCACGACCGGTTTTCCCAAAGGGATCAAGCGCGCGCTCGCGCCCTATGCCCGGCGCATGGACCTGCCGGAGCTGGAGCGGCAGCTGCGCACCATGTTCCAGCTCGATGCCGAGACGGTCTACATCTCGCCCTCGCCGCTGTACCACGCCACCGGCCGCTTCGTCATCCGCGTCATCGAAACCGGCGGCACGGCAGTGATCCTGCCGAAGTTCGACGCCGAAGGCGCGCTGGCCGCGATGGCGCGCTACCGCGTCACGCACGGCCACTGGGTGCCGACCATGTTCATCCGCATGCTGGCGCTGGACCCGCAGGTGCGCGCAAGCTACGACCTGTCCTGCGTGCGCGTGGCCTTGCATGCGACGGCGCCGTGCCCGCCCAAGGTCAAGCAGGCCATGATCGACTGGTGGGGACCGGTGATCAACGAGTACTACGGCGGCTCCGAGAACGTGGGCGTCACCTACATCAACGGGCCGGACTGGCTGCGGCATCCCGGCTCGGTGGGCGTGCCCATCACCGGAGAAGTGCACATCACCTCGGAAGACGACCCCGAGCGGGAATTGCCGCCGGGCGAAATCGGCCTGATCTACTTCAGCGGCGGTGTCGGCTTCGAATACCACCGCGACGCGACGAAGACGCGCGGCGCCTTCAACGGCCGGGGCTGGGGCACCTACGGTGACCTCGGGCACGTGGACGGCGATGGCTTCCTGTTCATCAGCGACCGCCGCACCGACCTGGTCATCTCCGGCGGCGTGAACATCTATCCGCAGGAGGTGGAGAACGCGCTGCTGGATCACGAAGCCGTCGCCGACGCGGCCGTCATCGGCGTGCCGCACGCGGAGTTCGGGCAGGAGGTGAAGGCGGTGGTGCAGCTGAAGCCGCATTGCGCTGCCAGCCCGCAGCTGGCCGGCGAACTGGTGGAGTGGTGCCGCGGCCGGCTGTCGCGGATCAAGAGCCCGCGCACCGTCGACTTCGTCGCCGAGGTGCCGCGCAGCGACAACGGCAAGCTGCTGCGCCGCGTGCTGCGGGACCGCTATGCGCAGCAGGCGGCCGTCGCCACGGCCGCCTGAGCCCAGGCCTTACTCGAAGTTGATGTAGGAAACGTCGCGGATGATGGCCTGCCAGCGGGCCATGTCCGTGCGCGTGATCTCGTTGGCCTGCGCGGAGTTCGTGCCGGTCGTGTCGATGCCGAAGGACAGCAGGCGCGACTGCATGTCCGGCGACTTGACGATCTTCGCCAGCTCGGTCGACAGCCGGTCGACGATGGGGTGCGGCGTCTGGGCCGGCGCGAACACGGCCCACCAGGGCGAGAACGCTTCCATGCCGGCGATGCCTTGCTCGGCGAAGGTCGGCACGTCGGGCAGCGAAGCCGAGCGCTTGGTGCCCGTCACCGCGATGGGGCGAATCTTGCCCGCCTTCACCTGGCCGGCGGCGGTGCCGATGTCCGCGACGGCGGACATCAGGTTGCCCGCCATCAGGTCCTGCAGTTCCGGCGCCACGCCCTTGTAGGGCACGTGGACCATCTTCATGCCGGCCTCGCGGTTCAGGATCTCGCCCAGCACGTGCGCGCTGGAGCCGTTGCCGTAGGAACCGAAGTTGGCCTTGTCCGGCGCGGCCTTGCTGGCGGCGACCAGGTCCTTGACGTTCTGCACGGGCGACGTGGCGTTCACGTACAGCACCAGCGGCGTGCTGCCCAGGTGGGACACGGTCGTCAGGTCCTTCTGCACGTCGTAGGGCACCTTCTTCATCGTGAAAGGTACCATGACGATGGGCGTGCTGGTCGTGAACAGCAGCGTGTAGCCATCGGGCTGCGCCTGCGCCACCAGCACCGTCCCCAGCGTCAGCGACGCGCCGGGCTTGTTCTCCACGAGCACGGGCTGGCCCAGGGCCCCTCCCAGCTTCTCGGCGAACAGGCGGGCCACGACGTCGCTCGGCCCGCCGGCCGAGGCGGGCACGATGAAGCGGATCGCCCGGGCAGGGTAGCGGTCCTCGGCCCAGGAGGCTGCGGCGGTGCAGGCCAGGGCGGCAATGGCGGTCTTCAGCAGGATGCGGCGCATCGGTTCTGTCTCCTTCATGATCTTTACGTCACCGTGCATATGGTATCGTTGCATACGTTATCTTTCAACGGTTCCGGAGGCGACGTGGCCAGACTGCTCGAAGGCAAGGTGATCGTGGTAACCGGCGCGGGCGCCGGCGTGGGCAAGGAAATCGCGCTCGAAGCTGCCCGGCAGGGCGCGCGCGTGGTCGTCAACGACCTCGGTGTCAACATCGACGGCAGCGGCGGCAGCGCCGGGCCGGCGCAGCAGGCGGTGGACGAGATCCGCGCCGCCGGCGGCGAGGCCGTGGCCAGCACGGACAGCGTGGCCGAATGGAAGTCGGCCCAGCGCATCGTCGGCATGGCGCTGGACATGTACGGCCGCATCGACGGCCTGGTGAACAACGCCGGCAACCTGCGCGACATCATCTTCCACAAGATGCCGGAAGAGGACTTCGACGCCGTGGTGGCCGTGCACCTGAAGGGCTCGTTCAACATGGCCCGCGCGGCGGCGCCGCACTTCAAGACCGAGGAGAGCGGCGCCTACGTGCACATGACCTCCACCTCCGGCCTGATCGGCAACTTCGGCCAGGCCAACTACTGCTCGGCGAAGATGGGCGTGGTGGGCCTGTCGAAGGCGATCGCGCTGGACATGGAGCGCTTCAACGTCCGCTCCAACTGCATCGCGCCCTTCGCCTTCACTCGCATGGTCAACACCATTCCGACCGACACGCCGGAAGGCCTGGCACGGATGAAAGTGAACCAGCGGCTGGAGGCGGCCAAGATCGCGCCCTTCACCTGCGCGCTGCTCACCGACGCCGCCAAGGGCGTCACCGGCCAGATCTTTGGCGTCCGCAACAACGAGATCTACCTGTTCTCGCAGCCGCGGCCGATCCGCACCGCGCACCGCGGCGAAGGCTGGACGGTGGAAGCCTGCCTGGAGGTGGCCATCCCGATGATGCAACCTTCGTTCTATCCGCTGGACAAGTCGCGCGACGTGTTCTCCTGGGACCCGGTCTGAACGGACTGGGCTGCCGATTGGGGCGCTAGCGTAAAATCAAAAATCTGCCGTATTTTCGCAAGCCCATGAAAGCTGCCACCAAGACCCGTGCCACCCCGCAGCGCAAGGCGGCCGCACCGGCTGCCGCCCCGCGCGCTCGCGTGCAAAAAGTCCCGGACGCGGACAACTGGGACGCCCGCCTCGGCTTCCTCATGCACGACGTGTCGCGGCTGCGCCGCAGCGTGTTCGACGAGTTCATGAGGCCCAGCGGGCTGACGCGCTCGCAATGGTGGATCCTGGCACACCTGTCGCGCCACGACGGGATGATCCAGAGCGACCTGGCCAACATGCTGGACCTGGGCAAGGCCGCCCTCGGCGGCCTGCTGGACCGGCTGGAAGCCTCGCAGCAGATCGAGCGCCGCGCCGACGAGGCGGACCGGCGCGTGAAGCGCATCTACCTCACGGGCAAGGGCGCGCAGGCCATCCAGGAAATGCGCGTGAAGGGCCACGAGGTCAGCGAGCGCATCCTCGAGGGCCTGGACCTCCCGGCCCGCCGCACGCTCCTGGACAACCTGGCGCTGGTCAAGTCCAACCTGCTGGCGCTGCGCGCCGAGGTGCAGAAGACGCGCGGCAACGGCGGCTGAGCGCGCCTCCCATCGATGCCAAGGGCGCCTGCGGGCGCCCTTTTTGCTGGCCGCCGCAAAATAGGTCTGCTACCATACGATCTCGATACGAACTGATATGCGAGGCAGGCTTTGGATTTCGATCTCAGCGACGACCAGCGTGCGATCCAGGAGGCGGTGGCCGACATCTGCACGCCTTACGACGACGAGTACTGGCTGAAGAAGGACCGCGAAGGCGGCTTCCCGGAGGACTTCTACCAGGCGATGGCCAAGGCCGGCTGGCTGGGCATCGCGATGCCGCAGGAGTACGGCGGCTCGGGCCTCGGCATCCTCGAGGCGGCGCTGATGATGGAGACGGTGTCCGCCACGGGCGCCTGCCTGTCGGGCGCCTCGGCCATCCACATGAACGTGTTCGGCCTGCACCCGGTGGTGGTGCACGGCACGCCGGAGCAGAAGCAGCGCTGGCTGCCGCCCATCATCAACGGCCAGGCCAAGGCCTGCTTCGGCGTCACGGAGCCCAACACCGGCCTCAACACGCTGAAGCTGAAGACGATGGCGGTGCGCAAGGGCGACCGCTACGTGGTCAACGGCCAGAAGATCTGGATCTCCACTGCGCAGGTCGCGCAGAAGATCCTGCTGCTGGCGCGCACGACGCCGATCGACGAGGTGAAGTCGTCCACGCATGGCCTCAGCCTGTTCTATACCGACCTGGACCGCAGCCGCATTGAGGTGCGCGAGATCGAGAAGCTGGGGCGCAAGTCGGTCGACTCCAACCAGCTGTTCATCGACAACCTCGAGATCCCGGTGGAAGACCGCATCGGCGAGGAAGGCCGCGGCTTCGAATACATCCTGCACGGCATGAACCCCGAGCGCGTGCTGCTGGCCGCCGAGGCCACCGGCATCGGCCGCGCCGCGCTGCGCCGCGCCGCGCGCTATGCGGGTGAGCGCATCGTGTTCGACCGGCCGATCGGCAAGAACCAGGGCGTGCAGCATCCGCTGGCCGAGCGCTGGGTGGACCTGGAGGCGGGCACCTTGCTGTACCGCCGCGCCGGCTGGCTGTACGACCAGGGCCGCAACTGCGGCGCCGAAGCCAACGCCGCCAAGTTCTTCTGCGCCGAAGCCGGCTTCCGTGCCGCGGAGACGGCGGTGCTGACGCACGGCGGCATGGGCTACGCCAAGGAATACCACGTCGAGCGCTACCTGCGCGAAGCCATGCTGCCGCGCATCGCGCCGGTGTCCATCCAGCTGATCCTGTCGTTCATCGCCGAAAAGGTGCTGGGCCTGCCCAAGTCGTATTGAGAAACCCGAGGAGACGAGAGAAATGAAGCTTTGCGAAGGCCGCGTGGCCATCGTTACCGGCGCCGGCCGCGGCCTGGGCCGGGCCCATGCCCTGATGCTGGCGAAGCACGGCGCCAAGGTCGTCGTCAACGACTTCGGCGGCGCCGCGGACGGCAGCGGCAGCCACGATGCGACACCGGCGGAGGAAGTGGTCGCCACGATCCGCGCCTTCGGCGGCGAGGCCGTCACCGACACGCACAACGTGGCCGACTGGCAGGGCGCCAAGGCCATGGTCGATCGCGCCGTGAGCGCTTTTGGCGGCCTCGACATCCTGGTGAACAACGCCGGCATCCTGCGCGACCGCATGCTGGTGAACATGACCGAGCAGGAGTGGGATTCGGTCATCAACGTCCACCTGAAGGGGACCTTCGCCCCCACGCACCATGCGGCCAACTACTGGCGCCAGCAGCAGAAAGCGGGCAAGACCGTCGATGCGCGCGTGATCAACACGACTTCGCACTCCGGCCTGTTCTGCAACATCGGCCAGGCGAACTACGCCGCCGCCAAGGCCGGCATCGCCAGCTTCTCGCTGGTGGCCGCGCGCGAGTTGCAGCGCTATGGCGTCACGGTGAATGCAATTGCTCCGCGCGCCGAAACCCGCATGACGCACGGCCTGCGCGAGTGGACGCCGGAACAGCTGGAGCGCCGCGACCCCGAGTGGATCGCCGCGCTGGTCACCTGGCTGGCCAGCCCGGAAGCCGCGGATGTGAGCGGACGCGTGTTCGAGGCCTGGGGCTACGGCTACACGGTGGCGGAGAGCTGGCAGCACGGCCCCATCACCGAAGCCTCGCGCGATCCCGCCGGCCTGGGCGAGAAGATCGAACAGGTCGTGCGCTTCGCGCGCCCCAACGCCGGCATCGACCGCGACACCTGGCTGGCGGTCTGAACGCGGGACTCAGGGTAGTCCCGGGGCTTCGTCGGTTTACATACCGTATGGTGCCGTACTAATATGGCGGCTTCCGGATCAATCGCACTGGAGCCCGTGGTGTCCCTTTCCCGTCGCCATCTGCTGGCCGCGCTCGCGGCCGGCGCTTCCCCTCTCGCAGCTCGCGCCATCGACCTGCCCGGCCGGCCGGTGAAGATCGTCGTGCCGTTCACGCCCGGCGGCGTCGGCGACGTGTTCGCCCGCGTCGCGGGCGAGATCATGGCCAAGGACCTGGGCCAGACCGTGATCGTCGAGAACAAGCCTGGCGCCAACCAGATGCTTGCCGCCGCGGCGGTGGGGCAGGCACCGCCGGACGGCCACATGCTGTACCAGGCCACCAGCACGGCCATCCTGAACCCGATGCTGTACAAGAAGCTGGCCTACGACCCGAAGTCGCTGAAGCCGCTGTGGATAGGCATCGAGACGCCGCTGATCTACGTGATCAACCCGAAGGTGCCGGCGAAGACGCTGTCCGAGTTCGCGGCCTGGGCACGCGCCAACGCGGGCAAGGCCAACTACTCGTCGATCGGCCCGGGCAACGTGCTGCACCTCGGCGCGGAAAAGCTCAAGCAGGTCGGCAACTTCGACATGGTGCACGTGCCCTATGCCGGGCGCTCGGCGGACGCGATCAACGCGGTGCTCGCCGGCGACGTCGAGATGATGTGCACCATCGCGGGCCAGGCCGTTCCCTTCGTGCAGGCCGGCAAGCTGCGGGGGCTGGCGGTCACCTCCGCGCAGCGCCTGCCGGTGCTGCCGGACGTGCCCACCGCCGCCGAGGCGGGCTTCCCGAGCCTGGCGGTGGCGTCCTGGTACGGCCTGTACGTGCACAGCGCGACGCCGGATCCCGTGGCCAACAAGTTGCGCCTGGCGGCGGACAAGGCGCTGGCGGACACTGCCTTCCGCGAGCGCTTCATCGCCCAGGGCGCCGTCATCGCGCCACCGCGCAGCGGCGCGGAGGTGGCGCACTACGTCGAAGAGAACTCCAGGTACTGGGGCGAGATCATCCGCGCCCAGAAGATCGAGCTGGACTGATCACTCGCCGCGGAAGACGGGCTTGCGCTTTTCCAGGAAGGCGCGCGGGCCCTCCAGGAAATCCTCGCTCGCGGCGGCAGCGCCCATGCCGCGGGCTTCGGCCGCCAGCTGTTCGGCGAGCGTGCTGCCCAGGGAGCGGTGGATCAGCGCCTTGGCCTGTGCCAGCGCAATCGCCGGGCCGCGGGCCAGCCGGTGCGCCAGGGCCAGTGTGAAGGTTTCCAGTTCGGCGTCGTCCACCACGTGGCTCACCAACCCTTGTGCCAGCGCCGAAGTCGCATCGAGCCGCTCGCCGAGCAGTGCCATCGCCATCGCGCGCTTGCTGCCGATCGCCCGCGGCAGGAACCAGCTGGTGCCGCCGTCGGGACACGCTCCGATGTTCACGTGCGCCAGCTGGAAGCCGGCACTGCGCCCCGCCACCACCAGGTCGCAGCCCACCGCGAAGCCCACGCCCGCCCCCGCGGCCGTGCCATGCACCATGGCGATGACGGGCTGCGGGATCCGCTGCAGCACGTTGAACAGGTAGGTGTTCTTCGCGACGCGTGCTTCCACTGCCTGGCGGCGCTGCGCGGGCTCCAGCTGCGCGTACTGCGCGAAGCTGCGGATGTCGCCGCCGGCCATGAAATGCTCGCCGGCGCCGGCCAGCACGATGCAGCGGATGCGGCGGTCTTCTTCGGCGCGCAGCAGGAAGGCCAGCAGCGCCTCCAGCATCTCGGGACTGGCTGCGTTGCGTGCCTCCGGCCGGTTGAACGTCAGGCGCGCAACGCCGTCCTCGACCGCGACGAGGAGATGGTCCGCGCTCATGAACGCGCGGCGTCCGCCTTGAACAGGCTCTTGCCGATGATGGACTTCATGGTCTCGATGGAGCCGCCTGCGATGCGCGTGATGCGCGCATCGGCGTAAGCCCGCGCGATCGGGTATTCCCACATGTAGCCCCAGCCGCCGAACAGCTGCAGGCACTGGTCGACGACGCGTCCATGCAGCTCGGACAGCCACAGCTTCACCATGGCGGCGTCGGTTCCATCGAGCTTGCCGTCCATGAACTGGCGCACGCAGTGGTCGGTGAATACGCGGCCCACGGTCACCTCGGTCTTCAGTTCGGCCAGCTTGAACTGCGTGTTCTGGAAATCGGCCAGCGTCTGGCCGAACATCTTGCGTTCCTTGACGTGGTCGATGGTCCACTGCAGCGCGGCTTCGGCGACGGCCGCCGAGCGCACCGCCTGCGTCAGCCGCTCCTGCGCCAGGTTCTTCATCAGCAGCTTGAAGCCGCCGTGCTCCGGGCCCAGCAAGGCGGAGGCCGGCACCCGCATGTTGTCGAAGAAGAGCTCGGAAGTGTCCTGCGCCTTCAGCCCCAGCTTCTCCAGCCGCTTGCCGCGCACGAAGCCGGGCCGGTTGGTCTCGACGATGAACAGCGAAATGCCGCCGCCGGCGGCGCCGGGGTCCGTCTTGCAAGCCAGCACCAGCACGTCGCAGATCTGGCCGTTGGAGATGAAGGTCTTCTGGCCGTTGATGACGTAGCTGTCGCCGTCGCGCTCGGCGCGCGTGCGCATGCCCTTCAAGTCGCTGCCGGCCTGCGGCTCGGTGAGGCCCAGCGCGCCGATCAGCTCGCCGCGCACCATGGGCGGCAGGTAGCGCTGCTTCTGCGCTTCGCTGCCGAAAGCCAGGATGTAGGGCATCACCATCTCGTTGTGGACGGCGAAGGCGGGGCCGGTGTAACCGGCGGCGGACACTTCTTCCACCAGCGCGAAGTTGAAGAGCGCGTCGGCGCCGGCGCCTCCGTATTCCTCGGGGATCGAGCAGCCCAGCAGGCCGGCGGCGCCGGCCTTGCGCCAAAGCTCGCGCGGCACCTGGCCGTCGCGTTCCCACTGCGCGTGGAAGGGCGCGATCTCGGTATCGATGAAGCGGCGGACGGTGTCGCGGAAGGCCTGGTGTTCCGGGCCGTACAGGGTGCGTTCCAGCATGTCGTTTCCTCGGCTGCGCAGTGCGGGCGCCGAATTAGTATGGTTGCGTACTGTATGCCATAATATTTTCCAGAGCAACCAACCCGAAAGGCGGCGATGGCCAGCAAGGATGCCCCGGGGATCACCGGATTCGGCGGGTATGTCCCGCGACTGCGCATGGAGCGGACGGCCATCGCGGCCGCCCACAAGTGGATGGCGCCCTCGCTGCGCTCGCTGGCCAAGGGCCGGCGCGCTTTCTGCAGCTGGGACGAGGACAGCGTGACGATGGCGGTGGAAGCCGCGCGCGACGCACTCGACGGGCGTGCCACGTCCGGCTTCACGAACCTGCTGTTCGCGTCCACCACCATGCCCTTCGCGGACCTGCAGAACAGCGCCCTCGTGCGCGCTGCGCTGGACCTGCCGCAGGACGTGCGCAGCGCGGACATCGGGCAGTCGCAGCGCGCCGGCACCGCGGCGCTGCTGCAGGCGCTGGCCAGCGGCCAGGCGGGCGACACGCTGGTGCTCGCGAGCGACAAGCCGCGCGGCAAGCCGGCGAGCACGCAGGAAATGACTTTCGGTGCCGGCGCCGCGGCTTTCCGCATCGGCCGCGACAACGTCCTCGCCACGCTGGAAGGCAGCGCCAGCAGTTCCACCGTCTTCGTCGACCACTTCCGCTCGGCCGACAACAAGTACGACTACTTCTGGGAAGAGCGCTGGATCCGCGACGAGGGCTACCTGAAGCTCGTGCCGCCCGTGGCCGCCGCTGCGCTGAAGGCGGCGGGCGTCACCGCCGGCGAGATCCAGCACTTCGTCATGGCTTCGCCCTTCCGCGGCGTCGTGGCGGCACTGGCGAAGAAGCTCGGCTTGCCCGAGGGCAGCCTGGCCGACGCGCTGGACGAGTCCTGCGGCTACAGCGGCAGCGCCCACGCCTTGCTGATGCTGGCGAACGTGCTGGAGAAGGCGAAGCCGGGCGAGCGCATCCTGCTGGTCGGCTTCGGCCAGGGCTGCGACGCGCTGGTGCTGCAAGCCACGGACGCCATCACCGCCTTCAAGCCACGCCGTGGCGTGAGCGGCGCGCTGGCCGACGCCCAGCCGCACGATGCCTACCTGCGCATGCTGTCCTTCGAGGACGGGATCGAGCTGGAGTGGGGCATGCGCGCGGAGCGGCCGGTGAAGACCGCGCTGACCGAGCAATACCGCTCGCGTGAGCAGATCTCCGGCTTCCGTGCGGGCCGCTGCCGCAAGTGCGGCACGGTGCAGTTCCCGCAACTGCCTTACTGCGTGGAGCCGACTTGCGTGGCGCCGCGCGAGCAGTTCGATCAGGTCGGGCTGGCCGACGTCCCCTGCCAGGTGCTGACGCACACCGCCGACTGGCTGTCCTACCACCCGGCGCCGCCGCTCTACGTGGGCTTCGCGCAGTTCGACAACGGCGCGCGCCTGCAGATGGAGATGGTCGACGTGGGCGGGGCCGGCGTCGAGGTGGGGACGCAACTGCGCATGGTCTATCGCATCAAGGACCTCGATCGCAGCCGCGGCTACCCGCGCTACTTCTGGAAAGCAACGCCGGTTCAGGCCTGAAAGGAAACACCCGCCATGGCAACAGGCATCAAGGACAAGGTCGCGATCCTCGGCATGGGCTGCGCCCGCTTCGGCGAGCGCTGGGACGCCGGCACCGCGGAACTGCTGGCGGAAGCCTTCGAAGAAGCGCTGGCGGACGCCGGCATCGAGCGCAAGCAGATCCAGGCCGCGTGGTACGGCTCCGGCGTGGACCAGGTCAACGTCGGCAACTCGTGCATCCCGGCGGCGATGGCGCTGCGCCTCGACGGCATCCCGGTGAGCCGGGTGGAGAACATGTGCGCCACCGGCACCGAGGCGCTGCGCGGCGCGGTGTACGCGGTGGCTTCGGGCGCCTACGACATCGCGCTTGCGGTCGGCGCGGAGAAGCTGAAGGACACCGGCTACGGCGGCTTGCCCACGCCTTTCAAGGGCACTTTCAACGACCTGTGGCTGAACCTCGGCGCCGCGCCGGCCGGTTTCGCCCAGCTCGCCGCCGGCTACCGTGCCAAGCACGGCATCTCCAAGGAGCAGCTGAAGCGCGCGCTGACGCACGTGTCCTGGAAGAGCCACCAGAACGGCGCGCTCAGCCCCAAGGCCCACCTGCAGAAGGCGGTGACCAAGGAGCAGATCCAGGACGCGCCGATGATCTGCGAGCCGCTGGGCCTGTTCGACTGCTGCGGCGTCAGCGACGGCGCGGCGGCGGCGATCGTCACGACGCCGGAGATTGCCCGCGCGCTGGGCAAGAGGGATCTCGTGACCGTCAAGGCGCTGCAGCTGTCGGCGGCATCCGGTGTCGAAGCCGGCACCACGCAGTGGGACGGCAGCTACGTGCGCACGACGCGCAACGCGGTGCAGCGGGCCTACGCGGAGGCGGGCATCCGCAAGCCGCGCGAGCAACTGGACCTGATCGAGGTGCACGACTGCTTCTCCATCACCGAGCTGGTGACCATGGAGGACCTGGGCATCTCGGGCGACGGCCAGGCCGTCTCGGACATCCTCGACGGCTTCTACGACCGCGAAGGCGGCGGTGTGGCCTGCCAGGTGGACGGCGGCCTCAAGTGCTTCGGCCATCCCATCGGCGCCAGCGGCCTGCGCATGGCTTACGAGGTCTACACGCAGCTGCTGGGGCGCGCGGGCAAGCGCCAGCTGAAGGCGCCCAGCATCGGCCTGACGCACAACCTGGGCGGCGTGCCTTTCCAGGGCGTGGCCGCGATCTCCATCCTGGGCCTGCAGGGCTGAGGCATGGCGGCGCAAATGCAGAGGCGGGTGGTGCTGGCGTCGCGCCCGCACGGCATCCCGCAGGGGGAGCACTTCCGCATCGAAGAAGCTGCGGTGCCGGAGCTCCGCACGGGTGAATTCCTGGTGCGCAACCAGTTCCTGTCGGTCGAGCCTGCGATGCGCGGCTGGGTGAACGCTGCTGCCAACTACTCGGACCCGGTTCCGGTGGGTGGCGTGATGCGCAGCTTCGCCGCCGGCGTGGTGGTGGCTTCGCGCCACCCGGGCTACGCCGAAGGCGATGCCGTGATGGGCATGCTGGGCTGGCAGGAATACGCGGTCAGCGACGGCAGCGGCATCCGCCGCAAGGTGCGCGAGACCGACCTGCCGCTGTCCTTGTCGCTGGGCGTGCTGGGCATCAACGGCGTCACGGCGTACTTCGCGCTGACGGAAGCCGGCGAGCCGCGTCCGGGCGACACGGTGGTGGTCTCCACCGCCGCCGGCTCGGTCGGCTCCGCCGCCGGCCAGATCGCGAAGATGATGGGCTGCCGCACCGTGGGCATCGCCGGTGGCGCGCAGAAGACGGCGCTGTGCCGCGACTTCTTCGGTTTCGATGCCGCCGTCGACTACAAGTCCGCGGACTTCGCGGGCGCGCTGGCAGCCGCCCTGCCGCAGGGCGTGGACGTCTATTACGACAACACCGGCGGCGCGGTCAGCGACGCCGTGCTGCCCCGCATCAACAAGGGCGCGCGCATCGTCATCTGCGGCACCGCGTCGGTGGCGAGCTGGGAGCCCTGGCCGTCCGGGCCGCGGGTGGAGCGCCACCTGTTGAACAAGGCCGCGCGCATGCAGGGTTTCCTGGTCTGGGACTACGAGCATCGCTACGAAGAAGCAGTGGCCAAGCTGGCCGCCTGGGTGCGTGACGGCCGCCTGAAGGTCCGCGAAGAAGTGCTGCAAGGCCTGGAGGCCGCACCCGATGCGATCGCCGGCCTGTACCGCGGCGAGAACCTCGGCAAGCGGGTGATCCGCCTGCACGACTGAAAAGGCAAGGAGGAGACATGAATCTCGAGAAGTTGCTGAAGTTCCAGGTGCCTGCCGTCGAAGCGCGCATGACGGCCAAGGACGCGATGCTCTATGCGCTGGGCGTGGGCGTCGGCGACCGGCCCGAAGACCCCGCCGACCTGCAGTTCGTGTACGAGCGGGCGCAGCCCTTCAAGGTGGTGCCCTCGTACGTCAACGTCATCTGCCACCCGGGTGGCTGGATCATGGCGCCGGAGCTGGAAGTGGACTGGGTGAAGCTGCTGCATGGCGAGCAGGGCTTCGAGATGCACAAGCAGCTGAAGCCGGACACGAGCTATGTGAGCAGCAACCAGATCCTGGGCGTCGTCGACAAGGGCGCGGGCAAGGGTGCGATGCTGTTCCTGCGCAAGCAGCTGCACGAGGTGGGCAGCGGCGACCTGGTGAGCACCATCGACAGTACCTACGTGCTGCGCGGCGACGGCGGCTGCGGCTCCACGCTGGCCGAAGCGCCGGCTCCGCATGCGCTGCCGCAACGCGCGCCCGATGCGGAGGTGTCGCTGCCCACGCTGCAGCGCGCCGCACTGATCTACCGGTTGTCCGGCGACTTCAACCCGATCCACGCCGATCCGGCGATCGCCCGCAAGGCCGGCTTCGAACGGCCCATCCTGCACGGCCTGTGCTCGCTGGGCCTCGCCACGCGCGCCGTGCTGCGCGCCTGCTGCGACGACGACCCCGAGCGGCTGAAGTCGCTGAAGCTGCGCTTCTCCTCGCCGGTGTACCCGGGCGAGACGCTGGTGACGGAAGTCTGGCGCGATGGCAGGGAGGTGAGCTTCCGCACGCGCGTGGCCGAACGCGACGTCGTGGTCTTGAACAACGGCCGGGCCGTGCTGGCCTGAGGAGGAGACGCTTGGTGGAAGCGAACACGCGGCGATTGCGCGACTGGCTGCGCGCCGAAGGCGGCCCGGACCTGCAAGACTTCGAGGCGCTGCGGCGCTGGTCCGTGGAGCACGTCGAGGATTTCTGGCAGGCGCTGTGGACCTATTTCGGCGTGCAATCGCCCACGCCGCACGAGCGCGTGCTGTCCGGCCACGCCATGCCGGGTGCGCGCTGGTTCGAGGGCGCTCAGGTCAACTATGCGGGACATTTGCGGCGCCATGTGGAAGGCGCGGGTGCGGCCGGCGTGCCCGCCGTCGTCTTCCGCAACGAACGCCTGCAGGCCGAAGGCCGCAGCGAGGAGATCGCCTGGCCCGAACTGCTGGACCAGGCCGCGGCGCTGGCGGCAACCTTGCGGGCACAGGGCGTGGAGCGTGGCGATCGCGTTGCCGCCTACCTGCCCAACATCCCGCAGGCGCTGGTCGCCTTTCTCGCCTGCGCTTCTCTTGGCGCGGTCTGGACCCTGTGCGCGCCCGACATGGGCCTGGCCACGGTGCGCGACCGTTTCCGGCAGGTCGATGCGAAGGTGCTGATCGCCTGCGACGGCTCCGTCTACGGCGGCAAGACGGCGGACCGGCGCGAACTGGTCGCCTCGCTGCTGCAGGAGCTGCCCACGGTGCGCTCGCTGGTGCTGGTGCCTTACCTCGAATCAGCGGGCGCAAGCGGCGGACCTTTCCCCTTCGAACCCGGCGCCTGGCAAGGACGCGTCGTGGCCTGGGACGAGGCGCTGGCCGGCAAGGAGCGCGTCGCGCCCGAGCCGGTGCCGTTCTCGCATCCGCTATGGATCGTCTACAGCAGCGGCACCACCGGCCTGCCCAAGCCCATCGTCCACGGGCATGGCGGCGTGATGCTGGAGATGCTGAAGCTGCATGCCTTCCACCTGAACCTGCAGCCCAGCGCGGGCACGAGCGAGCGCTTCCACTGGTACAGCAGTTCGGGCTGGGTGATGTGGAACCTGGCCGTGTCCGCCTTGCTGCTCGGGACCACGGTCTGCATCTACGACGGCCACCCCGCCTGTCCGCAAGCCGACACGCTGTGGCGCTTCGCCGACCAGGTGGGCCTGAGCTTCCTCGGTGCCGGCGCGGCCTTCTACACGTCCTGCATGAAAGCCGGCATCGAGCCGCGCAAGAACTTGCGGCTTGAACACCTGCGCGCGCTCGGCTCCACGGGCTCGCCGCTGCCGCCGCAAGCGTATGAGTGGGGCGACCAGGCCGTGAAGCCCGGCATCTGGTGGGCCGTCATCTCCGGCGGCACCGACCTGGCCAGCGCCTTCCTGGGCGGCACGCCCGAACTGCCCACCGTGGCCGGCGAGATGCAGGCGCGCTGCCTGGGCGCCGACATCCACGCCTGGAACGAGCAGGGCCAGGGCGTGATCGACGACGTGGGTGAACTCGTTTGCGTGCAGCCCATGCCTTCCATGCCGCTGTTCTTCTGGGGCGACCAGGGCAACAAGCGTTACCTGGACAGCTACTTCGACGTCTATCCGGGCGTGTGGCGGCACGGGGACTGGCTGCGCATCACGCCCGCTGGCAGCACCGTCGTCTATGGGCGCAGCGACGCGACGCTCAACCGCCATGGGCACCGCCTGGGCACCAGCGAGTTGTACCGCGTGGTCGAAGCCATCCCCGAGGTGCTGGACAGCCTGGTGGTCGACATCGAGTTCCTGGGCCGTCCCAGCTTCATGCCGCTGTTCGTGGTGCTGCGTCCCGGCGTCGTGCTCGATGCCCCGCTGCAGGATGAAATCCGCAAGCGCATCCGGCAGGAGCTGTCGCCGCGCTTCGTGCCCGACGAAGTGAGGCAGGTGGCGGAGATCCCGCGTACGCTCACCGGCAAGAAGCAGGAGCTGCCGGTGAAGAAGCTGATGCTGGGGCGCCGCCTGGAGGACGTGGTGAACAAGGACGCCTGCGCCAACCCGCAGGCCTTCGACTGGTTTGCCGACTACGCGCGAAGGCACGCCGCATGAGGACGCCCGGCCTGCCGGAACCCGTGGCCGCCGGCACGCCCATGCTGCCGCCCGGCACCTTCGCCGGCGAGGTGGTGCTGATCACCGGTGGCGGCACCGGCCTGGGCAAGGCCATGGCGGTGGAGTTCGCGCGCCTGGGCGCCTCGGTCGTCATTGCGAGCCGCCGGCCCGAGCACCATGTGCAAGGCGTGGAAGCGGTGCGGGCGGCCGGCGGCAAGGCGCTGGCGGTCGCCGTCGACGTGCGCCAGCCGGAGCTTGTCGCGGCGGCCTTCGACGAAGCGGAGCGCACGCTGGGCCCGGTCGGCGTGCTGGTGAACAACGCGGCCGGCAACTTCCCGGTGGCCGCCGAAAGCCTGAGCCCCAATGGCTGGCGCGCGGTGACCGACATCGTGCTCGATGGCACCTTCTTCTGCAGCCAGGAATTCGCGCGGCGCCGCGTGGCGGCGCAGCGGCCGGGCGCCATCCTGAACATCTCGGTGGCCTACACGCACGGCGGCGCACCGGGGCACGCGCACAGCGCCGCGGCCAAGGCCGGCGTCCTCAGCCTGACGGAAACGCTGGCGGTGGAATGGGCGCCGGACGGCATCCGCGTCAATGCGCTGACGCCGGGTCTGTTCCCGCACGGGGACCACAGCGCCGACATGCGCAGCCAGCGGCCCGAGGGCTACGATGCCGAATGGAAGCGCATCCCGGCGCTGCGGGTGGGCCGCACGCATGAACTGGGCTGGGCGGCCACCTACCTGTGCTCGCCCTACGCCGTTTACCTCACCGGGCACAACTTCATCCTCGACGGCGCCGAGCGCCTGCGCCGCTCCATGCGGATGCCGGAATTCGTGCCCATCCGCGAACAGATGGCCGCCGCCAGCGCGCGCCGCAATTCCCTGGAGCAAGCAAATGGAACTTGACCTGCGGCTGTGGGCCACGCAGGACCCCGGGCGCCTCGCCGTCCGCGCCGCGGGCCGCGACACCAGCTACGGCGAACTGGAGGCGCTGACCAACCAGATCGCGCACGTGCTGCAGCGCCAGGGCGTGCGCCGCGGTGACCACGTGGCCGCGGTGATCGGCAACGACGTCATGATCTTCGCGGTGGTATGGGGCGCCTACCGGCTCGGCGCCTACATCACGCCGATCCCGTCCACGGCCTCTGCGGCGGACGCGGCCTATGTCGTTGCGGACTGCGGCGCGAGCGTCGTTGTCGTGAACGCGGCGCTTGCCGAGACCATGGCCAGCCTGCCGGCGCTGGCGCCTTCGGTCGGCACCTGGCTGTCGGTGCACGGCGCCATGCCGGGTTTCCAGGCGATGGAGCCGCTGCTGCGGGACGCGCCGGCCACGCCGGTGGCCGAGGAGCATTCCGGCGCGCTGATGATGTACACCTCGGGCACCACCGGCAAGCCCAAGGGCGTGATCCGGCCGCTGCCCGCGCAGCGCCAGGCCACGCCGGCGTTCGCCGCCGACCTGTGCGCGATGTTCGACATCACCGCCGGCGCGCGCTACCTGTCGACGGCGCCGCTGTACCACGCCGCGCCGCTGCGCTGGGGCCTGGCCTTCCTCGCCGCCGGCGGCTCCGTCATCGCCATGGGCAAGTTCGACGCCGCCGAGGCGCTGGACCTGATCGAGCGCGAACGCATCACCCATTCGCAATGGGTACCGACCATGTTCCACCGCATGCTGGCGCTGCCGGAAGAGCGCCGCCGCGCCTTCCATGCGCCCGAACACCGGATGGCTGTGCACGCCGCCGCGCCGTGCGCCGTGCCGCTGAAGCGCGCGATGATCGAATGGTGGGGCCCGATCATCGAGGAGTACTACTCGGGCAGCGAAGGCGTCGGCTTGACGGCGATCTCCACCGCGGAGTGGCTGGGCCACGCCGGCTCGGTGGGTCGCGCGAAGAAGGGTGTGCTGCACGTGCTGGGCGACGACGACCAGGAGCTCGGCGCGGGCCAGACCGGCCGCATCTTCTTTTCCGGCATCTCGCATTTCGCGTACCACAACGCCCCTGAGAAGACGGCCGCGCGCACCAGCCGGCAGGGCTTCCAGACCTTTGGCGACGTTGGCCATGTCGATGAAGAAGGCTACCTGTTCCTCACCGACCGCCTCGACGACATGATCATCTCCGGCGGGGTCAACATCTACCCGCAGGAGCTGGAAGGCGCAATCTCCGAGATGCCGGAGGTGGCCGAAGCGGCGGTGATCGGCGCGCCCGATCCCGTGTTCGGCGAGAAGCCGGTCTGCTTCGTGGTGCCGCGTCCTTCGGTGCAGGACCCGGCCGCCTTCGTGGAGCGGCTCGACGCCTGGTGCCGCGACCGCCTGGGGCGCATCAAGCGGCCGCGCGAGTTCCGGGTGCTTCAGGCGCTGCCTTACAGCGCGCAAGGCAAGCTGCTGCGGCGCGAGCTGCGCCGCCTGCTGGCCTAACGCCAGCCGGCCAGGACTTCTTGCAATGCCACCGGCGCCCTGGGCGCCGGGCCCTGCACGCGCGCCGGCGTGCGCGAGAAGCGCGGCGCGGGTGCCGGCTGCGTCACGCCGTCCACTTCGACGAAGGATTCGCGCGCGAGGTTGTGCGGATGCGCCCGCGCTTCGCTCAGCGCCAGCACCGGCGCGAAGCAGGCGTCGGAGCCTTCCAGCAAATCCACCCACTGCGCGCGCGTGCGGCTGCGGAAAATGCGTTCCAGCTCCGCGCGCAGGGCGGGCCAGCGCTCGCGATCCATCTGCGCTGCGCGCCAGGCCGGGTCCAGCCCGATGCGCTCGCCCAGTTCCGCGAAGAACTGCGGCTCGATCGCACCCAGCGCGACGTGCTGGCCGTCGGCCGTCTCGTAAGTGCCGTAGAAGGGCGCGCCGCCATCCAGCAGGTTGCTGCCACGCTGCTCGCGGAACTGGCCGCGCAAGGCGGCCTGCGCGTAGTAGCTCATGAGCGACAGCGTGCCGTCGGTGATGGCGGCGTCCACCACCTGGCCGCGGCCGCTGGCCTGCCGCTCGTGCAGCGCCGCCAGGATGCCGGTGACCAGGTACAGGCTCCCGCCGCCGAAATCGCCCACCAGGTTCAGCGGCGGCACGGGTGCGCCGCCAGTGGGGCCGATGGCGTGCAGCGCGCCGGTGATGGCGATGTAGTTGATGTCGTGGCCCGCGGCCTCGGCCAGTGGTCCCGACTGGCCCCAGCCCGTCATGCGCGCGTAGACCAGGCGCGGATTGCGCTGCGCCAGGTCGTCCGGCCCCAGGCCCAGGCGCTCCATCACGCCGGGGCGGAAGCCTTCGACCAGCACGTCGGCCTGCGCCAGCAACTCCAGCACTTCGGCGCGCGCCGCGGCGTCCTTCAGGTCGCATTGCACCTGCCGGCGGCCGCGGCCGAAGACGGGACCGCCGCCACGCTGCTCGCCGGGCCGTGCGACCGTGACGACATCGGCCCCCAGGTCCGACAGGAGCATGCAGGCGAAGGGCCCGGGGCCGATGCCGGCGAATTCGACGACGCGCAGGCCGGCCAGCGGGCCGCGGCGGGAGTCCTGCACGGCCTCAGCCCGGATGCCGCGCGCGGTAGTCCGCGAACAGCTGGCGGCCGATGATGTGCTTCATCACCTCGATGGAGCCGCCCGCGATCTTGACGATGCGTGCGTCCGCATAGGCGCGGGCAATCGGGTACTCCCACATGTAGCCCCAGCCGCCGAACAGCTGCAGGCACTCGTCCACCACCTTGCAGTGCAGGTTGGTGAGCCACATCTTGGCCATGGCGGCATCGACGGCGTCGAGCTCGCCCTGCATGAAGGCCGTGATGCAGCGGTCGGTGAACTCGCGGCCCACCACGGCTTCGGTCTTCAGCTCCGCCAGCTTGAACTGCGTGTTCTGGAAGTCCGCGATGGTGTGGCCGAAGGCCTTGCGGTTGGCGGTGTAGTCGATGGTCCACTCGATGGCCGCTTCGGCCACGGCGGCGGAGCGGATGGCCTGCGCCAGCCGTTCCTGGGCCAGCTTGGTCATCATCAGCTGGAAGCCCTGGCCTTCCTCGCCCAGCATGGCGGAGGCGGGGACGCGGACTTCATCGAAGAACAGCTCGGACGTGTCCTGCGCCTTCATGCCCAGCTTGTGCAGGTTCCTGCCGCGGCGGAAGCCGGGCAGGCTGGTGTCCACCAGGAACAGCGTGACGCCCTTGGCGCCGGCGGTGGAATCGGTCTTGGTGGCCAGCACGATCACGTCGCATAACTGGCCGTTGGAAATGAACACCTTCTGCCCGGAGATGACGAAGTCGTCGCCGTCGCGCACGGCCTTCGTGCGGATCGCCTTCAGGTCGGAGCCGGCGTGCGGCTCGGTCATGCCCAGCGCGCCGATCGCCTCGCCCGCCACCATCTTCGGCAGCCACTGCTGCTTCTGCGCGTCGGTGCCGAAGGAGCGTATGTAGGTGGCGACCAGGTCGCAGTGGATCATGAAGCCCGGCCCGCTGAAGCCCGAGCGCGCCATCTCCTCGAACACCACCACGTCGAACAGGTAGTCGGCGCCCAGGCCGCCGTACTCCTCCGGCACCGTGCAGCACAGCATGCCGGCAGCGCCTGCCTTGCGCCACAGCTCGCGTGGCACCACCATGTCGCGCTCCCACTGCGCGTGGTGCGGCGCGATCTCCCTGGCGATGAACTTGCGCACGGTGTCGCGGAAGGCGTCGTGCTCGGGGCCGAACAGCTTTCTTTTCAGCATCGCAATCCTCAGTGCTTGGCCAGCCGGGCGATCTCCGCCTCGGAATACCCCAGTTCGGCCAGCACCTCCCGCGTGTGCTCGCCATGCATCGGCGCCGGCCGCCGCACCTGCGTGCGCGCGCCGTCGAAGCGCAGCGGCTGCGCCACCGTGCCCAGCTTGCCCAGCACCGGGTGCTCGTACTCGAACACCATGCCGCTTTCGCGCGTGTGCGGGTGGGCCGACAGTTCGCCCAGCGTGTGCAGCGGCGAGCAGGGGATGCCGGCGGCGTCCAGCGCCTGCAGCCAGTCGGCGCGTCCGCGCTTGCGCATGGCCTCGCCGACACGCGCGACCGTTTCCGCGCGATGCTGCACGCGAGCCGCATTGGTCGCGAAGCGCGGGTCGTCGCGAATGTCGTCCAGGCCGGCCAGGGCGCAGAAGCGATGCCACAGCGAATCGTTGGCCACGCCCAGGATCAGCGGCTTGTCAGCCGTCTCGAACACCTGGTAAGGGCACAGCGACTCGTGGCCCGAGCCGGGGCGCACGGGCTCGGTGCCGCGCTCCCAGTAGTTCTGCAGGAAGTAGCCGAGGAAGCCGGTGGCGGTGTCGAACAGCGAGGCTTCGACGGTGGCGCCGACACCGGTTCGATCGCGCTCGTGCAGCGCGGCCAGGATGCCGATCAGCGCATGCAGGCCGGTGCCCTGGTCCACCGGCGAGAACGGGCTGCGCACCGGCGCGCCGTCGGCTTCGCCGGTGATGGAGATCATGCCGCAGAAGGCCTGCAGGATGACGTCGTAGCCCTTGCCTTCGCGCATCGGGCCGACGCTGCCGAAGCCGGAGATGTCGCAGGTGATCAGGCGCGGGTTCAGCGCGCGCAAGGTGGCCGCGTCCACGCCCAGCTTGGTGGCCACGCCGGGGCCGAAGCTGCTGATGACGATGTCGGCCAGGCGCGCCAGGCGGTGCACCACCTCGCGGCCCGCCTCGCTGGCCAGGTCGACGGCGATGGAGCGCTTGTTCCGGTTCACGCTGACGAAGATGGCGCCGGTGCGCGTGCCTTCGGCCTCGCGGAAGGGCGGCCAGCCGCGGGTTTCGTCGCCGCCGCCCTTGGTGGCTTCGACCTTGATGACGTCGGCGCCCATGTCGCCCAGGTACTGGGCACAGAGCGGGCCGGCCAGCACCTTGGACAGGTCCAGCACGCGCAATCCGCGCATCGGCAGGGAACTCATTGCGGGGATCTCCTCAGGCGAAGCGCCGGGCCAGTGCCAGCACGCGCTGCGCCTGCTTCAGGTGCGGCATGTCCAGCATCTTGCCGTCCAGGCCGATGGTGCCCAGGCCCGGGTTGCTGGCGAAGATGTCCACCACCTTGTGCGACCAGGCCAGTTCGTCGGCGCTGGGGGTGAAGGCGGCGTTGATGGTCGCCACCTGCGCCGGGTGGATCGCGATCTTGCCGGTGAAGCCACGCTGGCGCGCGCGCTGCGAGTCCTTCGCCAGGCCGGCGTCGTCCTTGAAGTCGGTCCACACGGTGTCGATCGGCTGCACGCCGGCGGCATGCGCGCCGGCCAGGCACAGCGAGCAGGCCAGCTGGTAGACATGGTCGTACTCGCCGTCGGCGCCGCGGTTGGTGCTGGCGCCCAGGGCCGCGGCGATGTCTTCCGCGCCCCAGGTCAGGGCGGCCAAGCGCGAAGACGAGCCTTCGTAGGAACCCAGCGTGAACAGCGCCTGCGGCGTCTCGGTGGCCACCGGCATGATGCGGATGCTGCCGCGCGCGATGCCGTCGCGCACTTCCAGCGCATCGAGGAAGTTGGAGAGCCGCACGACGTCGGCGGCGCTGCGCACCTTGGGCAGCACGATGCCGTCCGGGGCACCGGCCGCGACGGCCAGGTCCAGCAGCGCGGCTTCGGTGTCCAGCGGATTGACGCGCACCCACAGCTGCTGCTTGCTGCGGTCCGGGCGGCTGCGCAGGTAGTCCAGCGCCATGCCGCGCGCGACCTGCGTGCGGCTGGCGGCGACGGAATCTTCCAGGTCCAGGATCAGGGCATCGGCGCCGCTGTCGGCGCCCTTGGCCATCTTGCGCTCGCTGTCCGCGGGGACGAACAGGAAAGAGCGCGCGGGGCGAATGGGATCAGGCGTGTGGTGCATGGCTCTGGCCTCAGCTGGGCTTGATGCCGGCGCCGCGAATCAGCTTGCCCCACTTCTCCTTCTCGGCGGCGGAGAAGGCCTTGAGTTCCTCGCCGGACTTGGCTTGCGGCTCGACGCCCATCGTCAGCAGCTTTTCCTGCACTTCGGGGCGGGCCAGGATCTTGTTCAGCGCAGCGGACAGGGTGCGGGTCACGTCCGCCGGCACGCCCTTGGGCGCGTACAGCACGGTCCAGCCCACGAGTTCGTAGCCGGGCACGCCCTGCTCGGCGAGCGACTTCACGCCCGGCAGCAGCTTGCTCTGGTGGGCGGAGGTCACGCCCAGCGCCTTCACCTGCTTGGCCGTGATGGCGGGACGCAGCGAAGTGATGGTATCCACCATGAACTCGACCTGGCCGCCGATGACGGCCGCCATGGCCTGGCCGCTGCCCTTGAAGTCCACCGGGAACATCGGCGCCTCGGCCTTCTGCTTGAACAACTCGTGGGCCGTGCGGCAGGTGGTGGTGGAGATCGCCGTGTTCAGCTTGTCCGGCTGGGCGCGCGCGGCGCGCACCAGCTCCGGGATGTTGTTGACCGCGCTGTTGTTGTTGGCGACGTAGACCAGCGGCAGGATGCCGATCATGCCGATCGGCTCGAAGTCCTCGGTCTCGAAGCCGGGGTTGGCGTAGATGAAGGCGTTGGCCGCATTGGTGGCGTTGGTGCCCACCATCAGCGTGTAGCCGTCGGCTGGCGCATGGGCGGCGAGGCTGGCGCCCACGTTGCCGCCGGCGCCCGGCCGGTTGTCGATGAAGATCGTGCCCTTGACTTCCTTGGACAGTTCGTCGCTGATGTAGCGCGCGACGATGTCGGTGCCCTGGCCGGCGGCATAGGGCACGATCACCTTGATGGTCTTGCTGGGGTAGGCCTCGGCGTGGGCGGCGAGCGACGAGGCCGCGAGCAGCAGGCCCGTGAGGACGGCGGATAGTTTGAACAATCTTGTCTCCTGTTATGTGTGTATTCGGCTTCAGGCCGGCTTGCGCAGCATCAGCGCCTGGCGGGTGCAGAGGCAGACTTCCTCGCCCCGCTGGTTGATGCCGTGGTGCTGGAAGGTGACGATGCCGGCGTTGGGGCGCGACTTGCTCGCCCGCACTTCCAGCACCGTCGTGCGCGAACGGATGGTATCGCCGGCGAACACCGGCTTGGGGAAGCGGGTGTCGCTCATGCCCAGGTTGGCGATGGTCGTGCCCAGGGTCGTGTCCTGCACCGACAGGCCGATGACCAGGCCCAGGGTGAAGATGCTGTTCACCAGCGGCTTGCCGAACTCGGTGCCCTTGGAGTACTCGGCGTCGATGTGGACGGCCGCCGGGTTGTAGGTGGCGGCGCTGAACCACACGTTGTCGCTTTCGGTCACGGTCTTGCGGATCTCGTGCTCGAAAACCTGGCCCACGCTGAACTCCTCGAACCAAAGGCCTGCCATGGCTGTTCCTCGCTGCAATGAATGGATATCGTATGCTAGCAGACCGTGCGCAGCGTGACGAAAAAAGGGCCGCAAAAAGCGGCCCTTCAGGGGATTCGAGGCGGATCCGCCCGCTCAATACGGCTTCGTCCCCGCCAGCGTGATGCGCTGCATCACCCGGCGAAAGCCGTGGTAGTCGTTGACCGGGTTGTGCTGGGCCGCGCGGTTGTCCCAGAAGGCGATGGAGTCCGGCTGCCACATGAAGCGGCAGGTGAATTCCGGCTTCACCTGGTGCTCGAACAGGAAGCGCAGCAGCGAAGCGCTTTCGGCGTCCGTCAGGCCTTCGATGCCGACCGTGTGGGCGGTGTTGACGTAAAGCGCCTTTTCGCCCGTCTCCGGGTGCGTGCGCACGATCGGGTGGAGGGCGGTGTAGTCCTTGGGTGCGCCTTCGGAAGCCTTGCCGTCGGACTTGATGCGGTCTTCGCGGGTCTTCGAGACGTCGGCCTTGGCGGCGCTGGAGATGCCCTTCAGGCCTTCGAGCAGGCGCTTCATCGTGTCCGACAGCGCTTCGTAGGCCAGCACCTGGTTGGCGAACATCGTGTCGCCGCCATAGGGCGGGATCTGCTTGGACATCAGCATGGTGCCCATGGGCGGCACTTCCAGGTAGGTGGTGTCCGAATGCCAGACGCCGCCGAAGTTGACCTTCTCGTGTTCCAGCTTCTTCACCTCGATGATCTCGGGGAAGCCCTCGATGCCCTTGACGAAGGGGTATTCGATCGGCTGGCCGAAAGCGCGGGCGAAGCGCAGGAACTGCTCGGGGCTCAGGGCCTGGCCGCGGAAGAAGATGACCTTGTGCTGCAGGAAGGCCTGGCGCACCTGCGCGGCCTGCGTTTCCGTCAGCGGCTGCGTCAGGTCGACCCCCGAGATTTCCGCGCCCAGGGCGCCGGCGATGCGTTGGATGTTCATGCTTGTTCCTTCGTGGTTTGTGGCCAGCCTTGTTGCACCTGGTCGGTGTGTTCGCCCAGGCGGGGAGCAACGCGCACGTCCTGCAAGGGCGAGCGCGAGAAACGGATCGGGTTGCGGATCAGCCGGGCGGAACGGCCGTCGGGCCGCGACACTTCGCGCACCAGTTCGCGGGCGACGACCTGCGGGTCGTCGAACACGCCCTGCATGTCGTTGATCTGCGCGGCGGGCACGCCGGCGGCGTCCAGCACGGCTTGTGCGTGCGCCACGGTCGTCCTGGCGAAAGCCGCGCGCACCAAGGGCGCCAGGCTGTCCACGTGGCGCAGCCGGTCCGGGTTGCGGGCGAAGCGCGGGTCGTCGGCCACGCCGGGCAGTTCCATCGCCTCGCAGAAGCGCCGGAACTGCTGGTCGTTGCCGACGATCAGCATGATCTCGCCGTCGCGGCAGCGGAAGTTGTCGCTCGGGTAGACCGTGGCCAGGCGGTTGCCCATGCGCTGCGGCACCTTGCCGGTGGCCAGGTAGTTCATGCCGATGTTGGTCAGCGAGGCCACCTGCACGTCCAGCAGCGACATGTCGATGTGCTGGCCCTGGCCCGATGCGTTGCGCTCGGTGACCGCGGCGAGGATGCCGACCACCGCATAGAGCGCGGTCAGCTGGTCGGCCACCGCCACGCCGGACTTGCGCGGCTCGCCGTCGCCGGTGATGCTCATGAGCCCGCCCAGCGCCTGCACGATGGTGTCGTAGCCGGGCTTCTCGCGGTAGGGGCCGGTCTGGCCGAAGCCGGTGATGGAGCAGTAGACCAGGCGCGGGTTCAGCGCGCGCAGGCTGTCGTAGTCCAGCCCGTGGCGCGCCAGGTCGCCGACCTTGTAGTTCTCGATGACGACGTCGGCCTCGCGCGCCAGCCTTTGCACGAGCGCGCGGCCTGCGGGCGAGGCGATGTCGGCGGTGGCCGAGCGCTTGCCGCGATTGCAGGTCCAGAAGTACACCGATTCGTCGAGGCGCGGGCCCTCGGTGGGCACCATCGTGGGCGGCGCCCACTCGCGCGTGTCGTCGCCCTTGCCGGGACGCTCGATCTTGATGACGTCGGCGCCCAGGTCCGCCAGCACCTGCGCCGCCAGCGGGCCGGCCAGCACGCGCGACAGGTCCAGCACGCGCAGGCCGTCCAGGGTCGGCAGGCCGGTCACGCGGCGCCCCATTTCGGCTTGCGCTTCTCGGCGAAGGCGGCCAGGCCTTCGGCGCAGTCGGCGGTGCCGAACACGGTGGAGACCAGGTCCACGGCGGCGGCGGCGCCGGCGCGGTAGCCGTTGTCGGTGGCGCGCACGAAAGCGGCCTTGCCCAGGCGCATCAGCTCGGGCGACTTGCCGGCGAACACGCGGGCCAGTTCGCGCGCCTTCTCCAGCACCTGGTCCGCCGGCGCGAGGCGGCTCACGAGGCCCAGTTCAAGCGCCTCCTGCGCATCGAACACGCGGCCGGTGAACAGCAGGTCGAAGGCGCGGTAGCGGCCGACGATGCGAGGCAGGTGGTTGTAGTGGATGGAGGGCAGCAGGCCGATCTCCATCTCCGGGTAGCCGAAGTTGGAGTCTTCGGCCGCGACGATCATGTCGCAGGTGATCGAGATCGACATGCCGCCGCCGCGCACCGAGCCGGTGATGGCCGCGATCACCGGCTTCGGCAGGCTGGACTGCAGCACGTGCAAGTCGTGGTACAGCTTGCCGACGATGGAGTGCATCTCCGACGGCGTGCTGCGGCGGAACTTGGGCAGGTCCAGCCCGCCGCAGAAGCGGCCCGGCACCGCGCTGCCCAGGATGATGGCGCGCACCTGCGGGTCGTCGCCGGCCTGGCGCAGCGCCGTCATCAGCGCAGCCAGCAGTTCCTCGGTGATGCCGTTGACCGGCGGGGAGTCCAGCAGGATCTCGGCGATGCCGTCTTGCACGTGGGTTCGGATCATCTCTTCTTCTCTTTCAGTTCAGGGTGGCCGTGCCGTTGCTGAAGACGACGGCTTCGCGCGCCGGCACCAGGCAGCGGAAACGCAGGTCCGCGCCTTCCTGCCAGATCTCGGTGCGCAACAGCTCGCCGGGATAGACCGGCGCCGAAAAGCGGCCCGCCAGCGACTTCAGCCGAGCGGGCTCTTCACCCGCGCAGGCTTGCAGCAGCGCACGGCAGGCGATGCCGAAGGTGCAGAGACCGTGCAGGATGGGGCGCGGAAAGCCGGCGGCGCGCGCGACCTGCGGGTCGGCATGCAGCGGGTTGCGGTCCGCGCTCAGGCGATAGAGCAGGGCGGCCTGCGGCAGCACCTGGAGTTCGACCACGGCATCGGGCGCGCGCGTCTCCTGCGGCGCCGCGGCGCCGCGCGCTGAAGCGGCGACTGGCGTGCCGGAGAAGCCGCCGTCACCTCGGCACAGCGAGTGCTGCTCGATGGTGGCCAGCAGAGCGCCGCTGGCTTCGTCGAACAGCTTGCGCTCGAACACCAGCAGCGCGCCCTTGCCTTCGCCCTTGTCGACCACGTCCAGCACGCGCGTCTCGCTGCGCACCGCACCGCGCGCCGGCAGCGGCGCATGGAACTGCACGCGCTGCTCGCCGTGCACGACCTTGGTCGCATCGATGCCGGTGCGCGGATCGCTAACCCAGAAGCCGGGATGGCACAGCACGTTCGCGAAGGTGGGCACCACCCGCAGGCCGGGCTCGTAGACGTAGCGCAGCTGCGCCTCGTCCACGGGGTCGCTGCCGTAGCCGAGCGCCAGCGCGTAGAGGATCGCGTCCTGCTCGGTCCAGGCCTGGCGCAGCACCGGGAAGTCCCAGTTGCGCACTGCGTGCGGGTCCATCATTGCTTCAGACCGGGTCCCAGTCGAACACGTCCTGCGAGCGGTCCAGCTTGTAGAAGGAAGGCTTCATGGCCGGGATCACGCGCTCGGCCACCGTCTGCGGCGTCCAGCCCTGCTCGGTGTGCATGCCGCGGATCGGCCGCATCTGGCTCATGAGGAAGATCTCGTTGGCGCGCACGGCGAAGATCTGGCCGCTGACGTCCGCCGCAGCATCGCTGGCCAGGAAAACGGCCAGCGGCGCGATCTTGTTCGTCTCCATCTTCTGCAGGCGTTCCACGCGCGCCTTCTGCTCCGGCGTTTCCGTCGGGATGGCGCCGATCATGCGGCTGAAGGCGAAGGGCGAGATGCAGTTGGAGCGCACGTTGAACTTCGCCATGTCCATGGCGATGGACTTGGACAACGCCGCGATGCCCAGCTTGGCCGCCGAGTAGTTGGCCTGGCCCAGGTTGCCGATCAGGCCCGAGGTCGACACCATGTGGATGTAGCTGCCGGACTGCTGCGACTTGAAGTGCGGCGCGGCGGCGCGCGACACGTAGAAGGCGCCATTGAGGTGCACGTCGATGACGGCGCGCCACTCCTCCACGCTCATGTTGAAGAAGAAGCGGTCGCGCAGGATGCCGGCGTTGTTGATGACGCCGTCGATGCGGCCGAAGGTCTCCACCGCCTGCGTCACCATGCGGTTGGCGGCGTCCCAGTCGGCCACGCTGTCGCCGTTGGCCACCGCTTCGCCGCCGAAGGCCTTGATCTCGTCGACCACGGCCTGCGCGCGCGACAGGTCGCGGCCTTCGCCGTTGACCGACACGCCCAGGTCGTTCACGACCACCCTGGCGCCTTCGCGCGCCAGCGCCAGCGCGAAGTCGCGGCCGATGCCGCCGCCGGCGCCGGTGACCAGCACCACCTTGTCCTGCACGAAAGTTCCGGTCTGCATCATTCGTTCTCCTGAGGCGGGCGCATGTGGGCGGTGGCGACGTCCTCGACGCGGTGCCAGATTTCCTGCGCCATCGGGCGGCGCGACTCCTCGAGGATGTGGCCGACCAGGCCGACGGCGCGGGCCATCACGCCCAGGCCGCGGCAGATCTTCCAGTCGAAGCCCATCTCGGCGCACAGCGCGCCGACGGCGCCGGTGGCGTTCATGGGCAGCACCTTGCCGCTGGCGCGGCCGGCCTCGACGGCGATCGCCTCCATCAGCTGCACGTAGGGGCCGTAGAAGCCGTTTTCCTTCGCCAGCCCCAGCAGCCTCGGCGTGCGCGGGTCGATCGGCTTGTGGAACGGATGGCCGAGCCCGGGGATGATGCGCTTCTGCTGGCGGAAGCTTTCCACCACGGGCGCGGCCAGCGCGGCGAAGTCGGCCTGGGCGTCCGGCTCGGGCATGGCCTCGCGCAGCATCTTCGCGGCGCCTTCCATGCTGCCGACGAAGACGGTGCCCAGGCCGTTGAGGCCGGCGGCCACCGCGGCCTGCAGCGACTCGGGCGCGCCCAGGTAGGTCATGCGCGCCGCCAGCGCGCTGGGGGTGATGCCGTGCTCCACCAGCGTGACCGTCATCGCATTGAACATGCGCGACTCCGCCGGCGTGGGCACGCGCCCGGTCAGCTCCATGAAGCCCATGTCGCCCAGGTTCACGTGGCCGAGGATCTCGTTGGTGAAGTCCTTGCCGAACAGGGTGATGCTGGAGGCGTCGCTCCAGCCGATGTCGGTGCGTATTTCTTTCTGCTTGCGCGGCACGGCGCTCTCCTTGTCAGCTTGCCAGCGATGCTAGGCTTGCGCCCCGCGGGCAACAAGTCAAATAATCTGAGCGATTGTTCAAACGCGAGCCATGAAGATCAATTTCAAGGTGCTGTCGACCTTCCTGGCGGTGGCCGAGAACGCCAGCTTCCGCAAGGCGGCGGAGCAGACCCACCTGTCGCTGCCGGCGGTGAGCATGCAGATCAAGCAGCTGGAGGAGCGGCTGGGCGTGGCGCTGTTCCAGCGCACCACGCGCAAGGTGGAGCTCACGCGCGAAGGCGAGGAGCTGATGATCAGCACCCGCAAGGCGATGGCGGAGCTGGACGCTTCGCTGGCGCGCATCCAGAAGGCCGCCGAAGCACAGCAGGGCCACCTGTCCTTCGCCTGCGTGCCCACCATCGCCGGCACGCGGCTGCCGGCGCTGCTGGTGGAGTTCGCGCGCCGCTACCCGGGCATCTCCGTGCGCGTGCGCGAACTGGCCCAGCCGGACCTGCTGGAAGCCGTGCGCCGGCGCGACGTCGATTTCGGCATCGGCCCGGCGCCGGACCGGCCGGGCGAGCTGGATGCCCAGGCGCTGTTCGACGACGACTACGTGGCGCTGGTGCCGGCAGCGCATCCGGCGGCGGCCAAGGCCGGAATCACGCTGCGTGAACTGGCCAAGCTGCCGCTGCTGACGCTGGGCGCCTCGCAGTTCGAGCGGCACCTGCTGACCGCGCTGCGCGAGGAGGACCTGGCGCCGGAACTGCACTACGAATTCACGCACGTGAGCACCATGGTCGCCATGGCGGAGGCGGGGCTGGGCGTGGGCGTGATGCCGGCGGTGGCGGTGCCGCCCGGCACGGCGCTGAAGGCGGTGCGCATCGTGCGGCCGGTGATGACGCGCACGATCGCCATCATCACCATCCGCGGGCACACGCTGTCGCCCTCGGCGGCGCGCTTCGTCGACATGTGCGGCGTGCTGGCGCCGCCCAGGGCGAAGAAGGGGACTTGAGCCGGCTTACTGCGGCTCGATCCCCGCCTTCTTCATCAGGCTTTCCCAGCGCGGGTTGTCGGCCTTCACGCGCGCGCCCAGGTCCCTGGACGACAGGTACAGCACCGAGGTGTTCAGCGCCTGGAACTGCGCCTTCACTTCGGTGGTGGCCATCGCGCTGCGGATCGCGGCGTCCAGCTTCTGCACCGCCGCCGCGGGCGTGCCCGCCGGCGCCTGCACGGCGATGATGGTTTCCAGCGCGCCGCTGGCGCGCGGGTAGGCTTCCTGCAAGGTCGGGATCTCCGGCGCGCCGGCGTAGCGCGAGGCCGAGGAGATGGCCAGCGCGCGCGCCTTCTTGCCGTTGACCTGCGCCAGGCCGGTGCCGATGTCGACCACCGCCACCTGCACCTGGCCGCCGATCATGTCGGTGACGGCTTGCGGGATGCCGCGGTAGCTGACGCCGACCGGCTGCGAGTCGGTCACGGCGGAGAACAGGGCCACGGCCACCTGGCCGCTGGGCGAGCCGTAGCCCAGCGTCAGCGGCGGGTTGGCCTTCTTCGAGACCTTGGCGAGGTCGCCGATGTTGCGCACCGGCGAGCCGGGCGAGACCAGGAACATCATCGCCGTGGAGCCGACGGCGGCCACCGGCACGAAGCTGTCCGGGTCATAGGGCAGCGTCTTGTACAGGCTGCGGGCGACGAACATCGCGGACGAGCCGATCAACAGCGTGTAGCCATCCGGCTTGGCGTTGGCCACGTAGGCGGCGCCGATGGTGCCCTGGGCGCCGGCCTTGTTCTCCACGATCACTGGCTGGCCCAGCGACTGCGTCAGCGCCTTGCCCAGCACGCGGGTGACGGCGTCGGTCACCGAGCCGGCCGGGAAGGGCGCGACCAGCGTGATCGGGTGGGAGGGGAAGTCGTCGGCGTGGGCGCCGGCGGCGAAGGCGGCGGCCAGCGCGCAGGCCAGCAGGTGTCTGCGTTGCAAGTTTGTCTCCAGGGGAAGCCTTTGTCGGCGGGAAGGGTACGGCCGGCCCGCTCGGGCGACAAATCAAATAATCTGAAGCATTGTTCAGGTCAGCGCCGGCCCCGCCCGAACGGCGGCTGCCCGCGCCAGTAGCGGATCACCAGCCAGCCGCCCGCGATGCCGCCCAGGTGGGCGAAGTGGGCCACCCCGGAGGCGGTGCCCGTCACGCCCAGCACCAGTTCGATGGCGCCGTAGACGAACACGAAGACCTTGGCCGGCATCGGGATCGGCGGGATCAGCAGCACGATGCGGCGCTCGGGGAACAGCATGGCAAAGCCGACCAGCAGCCCGAACAGGCCGCCGGAAGCGCCCACCGTGGGCGCGTAGTTGCCAAGCAGCGCCGACACCGCCAGCTGCGCGAAGGCCGCGGCCAGCACGCTGGCGCCGTAGAACACCGCCATCCGGCGCGGGCCCCACACGCGCTCCAGCTCGGAGCCGAACATCCACAGGCCCCACATGTTGAAGGCGATGTGCGTCAGGCTGGCGTGCACGAAAGCGTAGGTGACCAGCTGCCAGGGCATGAAGCGGCCCGAGCCGAGCGGCCACAGCGCCAGCAGGGACGTGAAGCCGTCGCCCAGCACCTGCTGCAGCAGGAACACGACGACGTTCGCGATCAGGATGGATTGGGTCAGTTGCGGCATTGCCGCGCAGAATAGCGCATGAGCAACGCCAAGCTTGTGACCGTCCAGCCGGACTCGTCGTGGCTGCCGGGCCTGCAGACTCTGCGCGGCTACCAGCGCGCGTGGCTGCGCCACGACCTGGCCGCCGGCCTGGTGCTGACCGCCATGCTTGTGCCCGTGGGCGTGGCCTACGCGCAGGCGGCCGGCGTGCCGGGCATCTACGGCCTGTACGCGACCATCGTTCCCCTGTTGGCGTATGCGGTGTTCGGCCCCAGCCGCATCCTGGTGCTGGGGCCGGATTCGGCGCTGGTGGCGGTGATCCTGGCCGTGGTGGCGCCGCTCTCCGGAGGCGATCCGGACCGGGCCATCGCCCTGGCCAGCGGCATGGCCATCGTCGCCGGCCTGGCCGGCATCGCTGCGGGGCTGGCGCGCCTCGGGTTCATCACCGAGCTGCTGTCCAAGCCCATTCGCTACGGCTACATGAACGGCATCGCGCTCACCGTGCTCCTGAGCCAGTGCCCCAAGCTGCTCGGGTTTTCCACCGGCGCCGACGGCCCGCTGCGGCAGGTGGAGGCCATCGTGCAGGGTGTCCTGGATGGCAAGACCAACGGGCCGGCGCTGGCCGTGGGCGGCTGCGTGCTGGTAGGCATCCTGGCGCTGCGCCGCCATCCGCGGCTGCCGGGCATGCTGATCGCGGTGGCCGCCGCCACGATCGTGGTGGACGTGTTCGACCTGGATACCCGCGCCGGCGTGCCGGTCGTCGGCGCCTTGCCGCAAGGCCTGCCGGCTTTCCGGCTGCCCGCGATCGCCATGGAGAACCTGCGCGACGTGGTGGTCGGCGGCCTGACGGTGGCGCTGGTGGCCTTTGCCGACACCAGCGTGCTGTCACGCACCTATGCGGCGCGCCTGAACACGCGGGTGGACGCCAACCGCGAGATGCTGGGGCTGGGCATCGCCAACCTGGCCACCGGCCTGTTCCAGGGCATCCCGGTGAGCAGCAGCGCGTCGCGCACGCCGGTGGCCGAAGCGGCCGGCGCCCGCACCCAGCTCACGGGCGTGGTCGCGGCGCTTGCGATCGCGGTGCTGCTGGTGGCCGCGCCGCAATTGCTGGAAGACCTGCCGACCACCGCGCTGGCCGCCGTCGTGATCTGCTCCGCGCTGTCGCTGGTGGAGATCACCGACCTGCGCCGCATCTGGCGCATCCAGCGCTGGGAGTTCTGGCTGTCCATGGCCTGCTTCGCCGGCGTCGTCATGCTGGGCGCCGTGCAGGGCATCGCGATCGCGGTGGTGCTGGCGGTCATCGAATTCCTCTGGGACGGCTGGCGCCCGCATTCCGCCGTGCTGGGCCGGGTGGACCACGTGAAGGGTTACCACGACATCACCCGTTATCCGGACGCGAGCGTGATCCCCGGCCTGGTGCTGTTCCGGTGGGATGCGCCGCTGTTCTTCGCCAACGCGGAGCTGTTCAGCGACAAGGTGCTGGCCGCGGTGGCCGCCGCCCCGCAGCTGGTGCGCTGCGTGGTGGTGGCGGCGGAGCCGGTGACGAGTGTCGACGTGACAGCGGCCGACATGCTGGCGGAACTCGATGACAACTTGATGAAGCAGGGCATCGAGCTCTGGTTCGCCGAGATGAAGGACCCCGTGAAGGACAAGCTCAAGCGCTTCGGTCTTTACACGCAGTTCCGGGCCGACTTCCACGCCACCCTGGGCGAGGCCGTGAAGGCCTACCTGCGCCGCCACCCCGTGGATTGGGTCGACTGGGAAGACGGACAGGTGGAGCCCGCTGCGGTTGCACCGAACCGGTAGGACTTAGGTCCAATTCCAGCCCGCGAGGCTGCTCCCCAAACTGCTCGGCCATACCCCGCGGAAAAAGCGGTGGACGGAGGCAGCCTATGCGAAAGAGCGTCATCGCCGCCGCGATCCTCTCCCTCGGGGCGAGCGCGCACGCGCAGAGCAACGAGGAGCTCAAGGGCATGCTGGATCAGGCCATGCGCACGATCCAGGACCTGCAGGGGCGAGTGCGCGCGCTCGAGGCGCAGCAGCAGCCACCGGGGGTGAGGCCCGCGCAGGCGCCGGCGGCCGCTGCCAGCAACGAACCCGGACCGCCCGCGGTCGTGGGCTCCCATGGCGCGCCGGTGGTCGCCCCCAACATCGTTCCGGAACCTGGAACACCCGACGCCGACAAGGCCCACGTCGCCTTCTACGGCCAGGCGATGCTGGACGCCATCTACGACTTCAAGCGCATGAACCCGCAGTGGCAGGCGACGCTGCGGCCCTCGCAGATCCCGGTCAGCTGCCCGGGCGAACCCGGCTGCGGCAAGGAGGGCTTCTACGTCATGAGCGTGCGCCAGTCCAGCCTGGGCATGAAGGCCACCATTCCCACCTCGCTGGGCCTGATCAAGACCGACCTGGCCTTCGACCTGTTCGGCAGCGACGGCGGCACCAACATCCACTGGCTGCGCATGTGGGGCGAGCTCGGGGCCTGGGGCGCGGGCCAGACCGACTCCAACTTCATGAACATCGACGCGTTCCCGAACACGATCGACTACTGGGGCCCGCCCGGCATGGTGTTCCTGCGCAACCCGCAGGTCCGCTACACGGCCAGCGCCGGCAAGGGCCTGACCTGGGCCGTGTCGCTGGAAGCGCCCAACTCCGCCATCGACACCGGCAAGGTGACCGAGGTGGACCCGAACCTCGGCGCCGGCGTCACGGCGCACAACCGGCTGCCGGACCTGGTGGGGTCGTTCCGCGTCGACCGCGACTGGGGCCACGTGAAGGCGGCGGCCATCGTGCGCGAAGTGGGCTTCACCACGTCGACCACGCAAAGCGGCAACCCGTCCAACACCGAGACCGGCTACGGCCTGAACGTGAGCGGCGCGCTCAAGCTGTTCGGCAAGGACACCTTGAGCTGGGGTGTCGCCGGCGGCAAGGCCATCGCCAGCTACATGAACGACGGCGGCATCGACCTCGCGCCGGATGCCAGCTTCCACGCGCAAACCGTCCGTTCCCTCGGCTGGTTTGCCTACTACGGCCACGCCTGGACGCCGCAGCTGACCAGCTCGATCGGCTACAGCCAACACCGCCAGGACAACGCCGGTGGCCAGGCCGACAACGCCTTCCGCAGCGGCAGCTATGCCAGCGGCAACCTGCTGTATTCGCTGACCAAGAACGTGCTGATCGGCGGCGAATACGTCTGGGGCCGGCGCGAGAACAAGGACGGCAGCGCGGCCAGCGACAACCGCATCCAGTTCTCGACCAAGGTCACTTTCTAGACAGCGAGGCTTCCATGCAGTTCCAAGGCAGTTTCCCGATCCTGCTCGCGCACCGGGAGGTGGCGGGGCGCAGCGTCGCAGGCGTGCGCCTGCGCGAAATCCAGCAGCACCTGGAGCGTGCCGGCTGGAAGGTGATCGCGGTCGACACCCGCGAGGACGCCGGCATCGTGGCCGGCGCGCACCGCGGCCTGGCCGCCATCGTGGTCGGCGCCCACGCCGCCCAGGGCAATTCCGCGGCGCTGCAGGACATCGTGGCGCAGCTGAAGGCGGTGCACGAGCGCGCGCCCGGCCTGCCGATCGTCGCGCTGGGCGAAAGCGCCACCTTGCGGGCGGACCAGCCGCAGGCCGGCGAGGCGCTGCGCAACGTCAACGCCATCCTCTACCTGTACGAAGACACGACCGAATTCCTGGCGCGGCAGATCATGCGCCTCGCCGCCGACTACCTGGACGGCCTGCTGCCGCCCTTCTTCAAGGCGCTGGCGCACCATGCCGAGCGCTCGGCCTATTCCTGGCACACGCCGGGCCATGCGGGCGGCGTCGGCTTCCTCAAGTCGCCGGCGGGGCATGCGCTGCACGCATTCTTCGGCGAGAACACCTTGCGTTCCGACCTCTCCGTGTCGGTGCCGGAACTGGGCTCGCTGCTCGATCACACCGGGCCGGTGAAGGAAGCCGAGACCTACGCGGCGCAGGTGTTCGGCGCCGACCACACCTACTTCATCACCAACGGCACTTCCACCGCCAACAAGGTGGTGTGGCATTCGATGGCGGGCCGCGACGACCTGGTCATCGTCGACCGCAATTGCCACAAGTCGCTGCTGCACTCGCTGATCATGACGGGCGCGACGCCGGTCTACTTCACGCCCTCGCGCAACGAGTACGGGATCATCGGGCCGATCGGGCTGGACCAGTTCACGCCGGAGGCGATCAAGGAGAAGGTGGCGGCCAGCCCCATCGCGCGCGGCCATCCCGGCCCGGCGCGCATCGCGGTGGTCACCAACTCCACCTACGACGGCCTCTGCTACAACGCCGAGAAGATCAAGGGCGCCGTCGCCGACCAGGTGGACGCGCTGCACTTCGACGAGGCCTGGTACGCCTACGCCGCCTTCCACGAGTTCTACAAGGGCCGGCACGCGATGGGCGTGCCGCGCGGTTACCCGCGGGCCGACCACACGTTGGTCTTCGCCACCCACTCCACGCACAAGCTGCTGGCGGCCTTCTCGCAGGCCTCGATGATCCACATCCAGGAGTCGGACAAGCGCAAGATCGACACGACGCGCTTCAACGACGCCTTCATGATGCACGGCTCGACCTCGCCGCACTACGGCATCATCGCGTCGCTCGACGTCAGCTCCGCGATGATGGAAGGCCCGGCCGGCCGCAGCATCGTGCACGAGACCCACACCGAGGCCATGAACTTCCGGCTGGCGCTGGCCTCGCTGGGCAAGGGCTACAAGAAGGGCGACTGGTGGTTCCGCGTCTGGCAGCCCGACAAGCTGGACCTGGAGCAGCCGCCGAAGACGGCGGACTGGGTGCTGGAACCCGGCGCCAGCTGGCACGGCTTCGGCAGCCTGGCGCCCGACTACATCATGCTGGACCCGATCAAGGTCACGCTGCTCACGCCGGGCCTCGGCGCCGGCGGCAAGCTGGAGGCGCAGGGCATCCCGGCCGCGGTAGTCACCAAGTACCTGTGGGAACGCGGGCTGGTGGTGGAGAAGACCGGCCTCTACAGCTTCCTCATCCTGTTCTCGCTCGGCATCACTCGCGGCAAGTGGAGCACGATGGTCGACGCGCTGGCGGACTTCAAGTCCGACTACGACCGCAACGTGCCGCTGTCCAAGGTGCTGCCGACCGTGGCGGCCGTGGGCGGCGCGGCCTATGCCGGCTGGGGCTTGCGTGACCTCTGCCAGGCGCTGCACACCTGCTACCGCGACGACGACACGGCGCGCTCGATGAACGCCATGTACACCGAGCTGCCCGAGCCGGCGATGAAGCCGGCCGACGCCTACGATCGGCTGGTGCACGGCAAGGTGCGGCCGGTTCCCATCGACGAACTGGGTGGCCACGTCGCCGCCGTGATGGTGGTGCCCTATCCGCCCGGCATCCCGCTGATCATGCCCGGCGAGCGCTTCACCACCAGCTCCATCGTCGACTACCTCAAGTTCTGCCGCGACTTCGACGAACGCTTCCCGGGCTTCGAAAGCGACGTCCACGGGCTGCGCTTCGAGCCCATCGCGGGCGGCGGCAAGCGGTGGCTGGTCGACTGCGTCCAGCTGTAAAGCAAAGGAGGGCGCCATGACGCCGTATCCGGTCAAGGGTTCCAGCCTCCCCATCCCCTTCCACCGCCTGATGAAGGTGGTGGTCGTCGCCGACCCCGGCAACCGCCAGGTGCAGCAGCTCGTGGAGTGCCTGCGCGGCGAGCGGTTCGAGGTGGAGGCGGCCGACAGCTACGAACGCGACGTCACCGAGGACGCCGACGTCGGCGCCTATGTGGTGATGATCGACGGCGAGCGGCGCGAAGCCGCGCGGCGCCTGGGCGGCGCGGTGCGCGACGCCGGCTTCCGCACGCCGGTGTGGGCGCTGGCCGATGCGCACCGCATCGGCGACATGGCGGTGCTGTCGCTGACCGGCGAGGTCGACGGCTACCTCTACCTGGGCCAGCAGTCGGCGGACTTCTACGCCAAGCAGGTGCTCACGAGCCTGAAGGACTATTGCACCTCGCTGTTGCCGCCCTTCTTCGGCGGGCTGATGGCTTACGACGCCGAGGGCTACATCGCCTTCGACTGCCCGGGCCACCAGGGCGGGCAGTTCTACCGCAAATCGCCGGCCGGCCAGCTGTTCTACAAGCACTTCGGCGAACAGATCTTCCGCAACGACCTGTGCAACGCCGACGTCGACCTCGGCGACCTGCTGATCCACGAAGGCGCGGCGGCCGCCGCGCAGAAGCATGCCGCGCAGGTGTTCGGCGCCGACCGCACCTACTTCGTCCTGAACGGCACCAGCACGTCCAACAAGATCGTGACCGGCGCGGTGCTGCGGCGCGGCGACCTCGTGCTGTTCGACCGCAACAACCACAAGTCGCTGCACCAGGGCGCGCTGGTGCAGGCGGGCGCCATCCCCATCTTCCTGCCGACCGCCCGCAATGCCTTCGGCATGATAGGCGCGGTCGACTGGGACGCCTGGGACGAGAAATACCTGCGCGAGCAGATCCGGCAGCACCCGCTGGTGCAGGACAAGGAACGGGCGAACGCGGGGCGGCCCTTCCGCCTGGCCTGCATCCAGCTGTGCACCTACGACGGCACCATCTACAACGTGCAGAAGGTGCTGGAGAAGATCGGCCACCTGTGCGACTACGTGCTGTGGGACGAGGCCTGGATCGGCTACAACGCCTTCCACCCGCTGTTCCACGACCACAGCCCGATGCGGCTGGAAAAGCTCACGCCCGAGATGCCGGGGCTGTTCTCCACCCAGTCCGTGCACAAGCAGGGCGCGGGTTTCTCGCAGGCCTCGCAGGTGCACAAGCGCGACGAGCACATCAAGGGCCAGCCGCGCTACGTGGAGCACAAGCGCTTCAACGAATCCTTCCTGATCAACGCGTCCACCTCGCCTTTCTACCCGCTGTTCGCCTCGCTGGACGTCAACGCCAAGGTGCACGAGGGCAAGGCCGGCGAGATGCTGTGGGACCGCTGCATCGCCCTGGGCATCGACGCCCGCAAGAAGCTGCGCGAGTTCGTGCATTTCTACCGGGGCCAGGGCGCCACGGAGGCGGAGAAGTGGTTCTTCGACCCCTTCGTGCCGGACCAGGTGAGCATCCGCGGCTCGCGCTTCACGCAGGACGCGAACGACGTGCCCTGGGAAAGCCTGCCCACCGAGGTGATCAAGCGCGAGCAGCAATGCTGGAACTTCAAGCCCGGCGCGCGCTGGCACGGCTACGCCGGCTACAGCGACGGTTACACCATGGTCGACCCGTGCAAACTGGCGCTGCTCACGCCCGGCATCGACCGCCTGACCGGCGAGTACCTGGACTTCGGCGTGCCGGCCACCGTGGTGGCCAACTTCCTGCGCGAGGAGCACGTCGTCCCCGAGAAGTGCGACCTGAACAGCATCCTGTTCCTGCTGACGCCGGCCGAGGACGAAAGCAAGCTGAACACGCTGATCGCCAAGCTGGTGAAGTTCAAGAACCTGTGGGACCGCGACGCGCCGCTGTCGCAGGTGCTGCCCTCGCTGTACATGAACAACGCCGAGCGCTACGCCGGCTACAGCCTGCGCCAGGTGTGCAACGAGATGCATGCCTTCTACCGCGAACGCCGCATCAAGGACCTGCAGCGCAAGAGCTTCCGCGCCGACAGCTTCCCCAAGATGGCGATCACGCCGCAGGAGGCCTACCAGGCGCTGGTGGGCAACGAGGTGGACTACCTGCCGCTCACGCAGGTCAAGGGCCGCATCTCCGCGACCCTGGCGCTGATCTACCCGCCGGGCATAGGCGTGGTGGTGCCGGGCGAGCGCTGGGACGAGCGCGCGCAGCCGATGCTGGACTACTTCCTCGCCTTCGAGGAGTCGTTCAACCGCTTCCCGGGCTTCAACTACGAGGTCCAGGGGGTGTACCAGGAGAAGGTCGACGGCCGCATCGCCTTCCATACCTACGTCGTGCGGGAAGAAGCAGGAGGCAGCCATGGCTGAAGCAGGCAAGAAGATGAGCGTCACGCAGCTGACGTTCATCGTCACGGTCAACATGATGGGCTCCGGCATCATCATGCTGCCGTCCAACATGGCCAAGGTGGGCGCGATCTCGCTCCTGTCGTGGCTGGTCACGGCGATCGGTTCGCTGGCCATCGCCTGGGGTTTCGCCCAGTGCGGCATCTTCAACCAGCGGCCTGGGGGCATGGCGGCCTATGCGGAGGACGCGTATGGGCGCGACGGCTACTTCCAGGTCTTCCTGCTGTACTTCCTGTCGCTGGCGATCGCCAACGTCGCCGTGGCGAGTTCGGCGCTGGGCTACCTGGCCGCGTTCTTTCCCATCCTCACCGCCTCGCCCATCGCCACCTGCGTCGGCGTGATCGTGCTGCTGTGGATCACCACGGCGGCCAACTTCGGAGGGCCCAGCATCACCGGGCGCATCGGTTCGGTGACGGTGTGGGGCGTGATCCTGCCGGTGGGGTTCATGTCCATCTTCGGCTGGTTCTGGTTCCATGGCGACACCTTCGCCGCCGCCTGGAACCCCAAGGGCCTCACGCTGGGCCAGGGCATGGGCTCCAGCATCTCGCTGACGCTATGGGCCTTCCTGGGCATGGAGTCGGCTTCGCAGAACGCCTCCGCCGTGGAGAACCCCAAGCGCGACGTGCCGCTTGCGTGCATGTTCGGCACGCTGGGCGCGGCGGTCATCTACATCCTGTCGACCACCGCCATCCAGGGCATCGTCCCCAACCAGGAGCTGGCCGAATCCACTGGGCCCTTCGGCCTGGCCTTCGCGAAGATGTTCGCGCCGGGCGTCGGGCAGGTGGTGATGGCGCTCTCGGCGCTGGCCTGCGTCGGCTCCCTGCTCGGCTGGCAGTTCACGCTGGCTTCCACGGCCAAGGACGCGGCCGACACCGGGCTGTTTCCGGGCATCTTCGGCAAGGCCACGGCGGCCGGCGCGCCGATCGTCGGCATGGTGATCATGGGCGTGGTGCAGTCGGTGCTGGCGCTGTCGACCATCTCGCCCAACCTGAGCGAGCAGTTCGCCGCGCTGGTGAACCTGGCGGTGGTGACGAACGTGGTGCCCTACATCGTCGCGCTGTCGGCGCTGTTCGTGATCATGCGGCGCGCGGGCGTGGAGCAGCGCAGCTACCGGCTGAACGCCGCCGTCGCCGTGATCGCCATCGTGTATTCGGTGTACGCGCTCTACGCCTCCGGCAAGGACGCGGTGATGGGCGGCACGCTGGTGCTGGCGCTGGGCTACCTGGCCTTCGGGCTGGTGGCAGCGCGGCTGCAGCGCGCCATCGCGCCGGCAGCCAAGAGCCAGGCCGCCGCCAAAGCCAACCTCGCGAGGGCCTGAGCATGAAAGCACTTCACGCGCTCTGCGCCGCGGCCCTGGCCCTGTGCGCCACGGCCGCCGGCGCCGCCGGCACCCTGGACAAGGTCCGCGACAGCGGCAAGCTGACCATCGGCTTCATGGACAGCCGGCCCTTCTCCTACACCGAAGGCGGCAAGGCCGGCGGCTTCGCCATCGCCCTTTGCGAGAAGCTGGCGGACGCGATCAAGGCGCAGCTGAACCTGCCGGCGCTGGCGGTGGATTGGCAAGCGGTCAAGCCCGACGAGGCCTTCAAGGCCGTGGACCAGGGCCGCATCGACCTGCTGTGCGGCGCGGTCCCGAGCCTGGAACGACGGGCGCTGGTCGACTTCTCGATCCCCATCGCCCTGACCGGCACGGGGGCGGCGGTCCGCAGCGATGCGCCGCCGCGGCTGGTGCAGGCGCTGTCCGGGCTGATCCGGCCTGACTGGCCGGTCTGGCGCGGTTCGGCCGACCAGGCGCCGCAGCGGGTGCGGCTCGCGGTGGTGGAGGGCATCCCGCTGGAGGAGGCCCTCGCCTCGACCCTGCGGCAGCGCCGCATCGTGGCCGACATCGTGACGGTGAAAAGTCCCGATGCCGGCCTGCAGCTGCTCGCCTCCCGCGGCGCCGACGCCTTCCTGAACGACCGCTCCTTCCTGGTGGACGCCGTGGCCCGCGACAAGCAGCAGGCCGGCATCCAGGTGCTGGACCGGATCTTCCGGCGCGACGTCGTGGCGCTGGCGGTGCGCCGCAACGACGCCGACTTCCGCCTGCTGGTGGACCGCAGCCTGAGCCAGCTGTACCGCAGCAGCGACATGGTGGCCCTGTACACGAAGTACTTCGGGCCGCCGCCAGCGATGACCCAGGACTTCTTCAATCTCGTCGCCTTGCCCGACTAAGGAGCTGAACATGCAAGCATTGGGTGTCCATAGCGAAGTCGGCAAGCTGCGCACGGTGATGGTGTGCCGCCCCGGCCTGGCCCACCAGCGGCTGACGCCCGGCAACGCGGCGGAACTGCTGTTCGACGACATGTTGTGGGTGCCGGAGGCACAGCGCGACCACTACGACTTCACCATGAAGATGCGCGAGCGCGGCACCGAGGTGCTGGAACTGCACGAGCTGCTCGCCGAAACCATGCGCAACCCGGAGGCGCGTGCTTTCGTGCTGGACCGGCGGCTGACCGTCAACGACGTCGGCTTCGGCGTGAAGGCACTGCGCCCGTGGATGGAGGAGATGCCGGCGGAGCAGCTGGCCGAGCACCTGATCGGCGGCGTGGCAGTGCTCGACGTGCCGAAGAGCGAGTGGTCCTCCATGCTCGAAGAGGCCTATGGCGGCACCGATTTCCTGCTGCCGCCGGTGCCCAACACGCTGTTCCAGCGCGACCCGTCCTGCTGGATCTACGGCGGCGTGACGGTCAATCCCATGTTCTGGCCCGCGCGCGAGCCGGAGACGCTGCTGCAGCGCGCCGTCTACAAGTTCCACCCGCGCTTTGCCGGCGGCGACTTCAAGATCTGGTGGGGCGACTCGGACGAGCACTTCGGCCGGTCCACGCTGGAAGGCGGCGACGTCATGCCGATAGGCCGTGGCGTGGTGCTCATAGGCATGGGCGAGCGCACCACGCGGCAGGCCGTCTACCAGGTGGCGGCGAAGCTGTTCGAGCATGGCGCCGCCACCCGCGTCATCGGCTGCCTGATGCCCAAGAGCCGCGCGGCGATGCACCTGGACACCATCTTCAGCTTCTGCGACCGCGACCTCGTCACCGCCTACCGCGACGTGGCCGACCTGGTGCGCTGTTATTCCTGCCGGCCGGACGGCAAGGGCGGCATCGAGGTGCACCGCGACGAGGGCCACCTGTTCGAGGTGGTGGCCGAGGCGCTGGGTTTCCGCCAGCTGCGCGTGGTGGAAACCGGCGGCAACGCCTGGCAGGCGCAGCGCGAGCAGTGGGACGACGGCAACAACGTCGTCGCCCTGGAGCCGGGCGTCGTCTTCGCCTACGACCGCAACCCCTATACCAACACCCTGCTGCGCAAGGCCGGCGTGGAAGTGATCACCGTGCGCGGCGCCGAACTGGGGCGCGGACGCGGCGGCGGCCATTGCATGACCTGTCCCATCGCGCGCGACGTCGCCTTCTGAACGGGAGTTTCCATGAGCCTCAACCTCCGCAACCGCTCGCTGCTGACCGTGCAGGACTTCACCCAGCGCGAGTTCCGTTACCTGCTGGACCTGGCGCGCGACCTGAAGCGCGCCAAGTACGCGCGCACCGAGCAGAAGCACCTGCTGGACAAGGAGATCTGCCTGATCTTCGAAAAGACCTCCACCCGCACGCGCTGCGCCTTCGAGGTGGCCTGCCACGACCAGGGCGCCAACGTCACCTACCTGGACCCGGCCGGTTCGCAGATCGGCCACAAGGAGTCGTTCAAGGACACGGCGCGGGTGCTGGGCCGCATGTTCGACGCCATCGAGTACCGCGGCGCCGCCCAGGGCGGGGTCGAGACGCTGGCCAAGTACGCCGGCGTGCCGGTGTTCAACGGCCTCACCGACGAATACCACCCGACGCAGATGCTGGCCGACGTGATGACCATGCGCGAATACAGCGACAAGCCGGTCACGCAGATCAAGTACGCCTTCCTCGGCGACACCCGCAACAACATGGGTCACTCGCTGATGATCGTCGGCTGCCTGATGGGCATGGACGTGCGCATCTGCGGGCCGAAGGAGCTGTGGCCGGCCGACGAGTACGTGAAGATCGCCCGCGAGCTGGAGACGCTGTACGGCGCCAAGCTCACGATCACCGACGACCCGAAGGAGGCGGTGAGCGGCGTGGACTTCATCCACACCGACGTCTGGGTGTCGATGGGCGAGCCCAAGGAGGTCTGGAAGGAGCGCATCGCGCTGCTGATGAAGTACCAGGTGAACGCCGCGCTGCTGAAGGCCAGCGGCAACCCCCAGGTGAAGTTCATGCACTGCCTGCCGGCCTTCCACGACACCGAAACCAAGGTGGGCAAGCAGCTGGCCGAGGAGCACGGCATCCCCGACGGCCTGGAGGTGACCGACGAGGTGTTCGAGTCGGAGGCCAACGTCGCCTTCGAGCAGGCGGAAAACCGGCTGCACACCATCAAGGCGATCATGGTCGCCACGCTGGGAGATTGAGGTGTTGGTCGTCACCGCCCTGGGCGGCAACGCCCTCTTGCGCCGTGGCGAGGCCATGACGGCGGAGAACCAGCGCAACAACGTCCGCACCGCGGCGAAGTCGCTGGCGCCCGTCGCCATGGAACACGACCTGGTGGTGGGCCACGGCAACGGCCCGCAGGTGGGGCTGCTGGCGCTGCAGGGCGCGGCCTATACGAAGGTGGAGACCTATCCGCTCGACGTGCTGGGCGCGCAGACGGAGGGCATGATCGGCTACATGATCGAGCAGGAGCTGGGCAACCTGCTGCCTTTCGAGCGGCCCTTCGCCACCCTGCTCACGATGATCGAGGTGGACGCCCAGGATCCGGCCTTTGCGAACCCCACCAAGTTCATCGGCCCGCAGTACGGCAAGGAAGAGGCCGACCGCCTCGCCGCCGAGAAGCAGTGGGCCTTCAAGATGGACGGCGACAAGTGGCGGCGCGTGGTGGCCTCACCGGAGCCGAAGCGCATTTTCGAGCTGCGGCCGATCAAGTGGCTGCTGGAGAAGCACGCGGTGGTCATAGCGGCCGGGGGCGGCGGCATCCCCGCGGTGTACGACGGCGAGAAGCGGCTGCACGGCATCGAGTGCGTGATCGACAAGGACCTGGCCACCGAACTGCTGGCCCGCGACCTCGACGCCGACCTGCTGGTGATGCTGACCGATGCCGACGCGGTCTACGCCGATTGGGGCAAGCCGACGCAGCGGGCGATCCGCCGCGCGACGCCAGATGCGCTGGCCGATTTCTCCTTCGCCGCGGGCTCCATGGGCCCGAAGGTGGACGCCGCCTGCCGCTTCGTCCGCGCCACCGGCCGCAAGGCCGCCATCGGCGCGCTGGACGACCTGCAGCGCATCATCGCCGGCGAGGCGGGGACGACGATCCAGAAGGATGGCGGGATCGAGTATTCGTAGGGTGCGCAGCTTTGCTGCGCACCGCCTACCCTGCTACCAGTGAAACACCGCCGCGATCGCCGGCCCGTTGAAGTTCAAGGTATCGATCACCCGCCCTGACTTCATCCGGTAGTCCACGTAGCGCCACGCCCCGACCACGTCGCCCCAGCCGAAGGAATAGCCGACGCCCGCCATCGCCTGCCAGGTGAGGCTGGAGTCGCCGGTGCCGACGTCCACGTAATAGGGCGCATACCAGCGGCTGCCGGCGCCGAAGGGGACGCGGCCGCGCGCGCCGATGATGGCGTCCCAGTTGGTCTGGCTGGCGTTGCGGTCCCCGCTGCGCTCCTGCAGGGGGATGCTGCCGATGTTGCCGGAGAGCGCGTAACCCAGGTGCGTATCGATGTCCAGCATGCGCGCGCCGAACAGCAGGTCCATGGTGAACGCCGGCGAGGTCGGCACTTTCCACGAGCCCGCCAGCGTGAACAGGTTGCCCTTGAGGCTGTAGTCGATGTCCGCCGCGGCGCCCACGGGCAGCACGCCGCCGATGTTGATGGCGCGGCTGCCGGACTTGGAGCTGCCGAAGTCCACCCGGATGTAGTCGGCGAAGAGCCCCCAGTCCCCCTTGTGCGCCGCGAACTGCGTCATGAAGGCGAACTTCAGGTGGTTCAGCAGCGGGTCGCCGTCGATGGTGACGGTGTCGCTGCCGCCCCCGCCGCCGTTGTCAGGCGGGAAATTGGTGGTTCCGCCGGCGCGCGGGAAGTAGCCGTAGATGGCCAGGTCGAAAGTCCAGGACTGCGCCTGGGCGGCCGGCGCGGCGAGCAGGCAGCAGGGCAGGGCGATGGCAAGGGCGGGCAGCGTGCGCATGGTTGTTCTCCTCGGCAGCACGCGCAGCATGCGCGTCAGGCGGGCGGCGCGCCATCCGGGTGAGGTGCAAGCCACCAGGCTTCAGTGCGCCGCGTCGTCCTCGCCGTAGGAGATGCGCATCAGCACCTCGCGCACCACCTCCATCCGCTCGCCGCCGACCATGCGCTCGTAGTCGCGCTCGATCTGCGAGATGCACTTGTGCATGCGCGTCAGGTAGTCGAGGCCCGTGTCGGTGAACTTGACGAGGAAGGCGCGGCCGTCGGCGCCGTCCGTCTCGCGGCACAGCAGGCCGTCTTCCTCCAGGTCCTTCACGAGCCGGCCCACGGCCTGCTTGGTCACGCCCAGCCGCCGCGCCAGGTCGACGCTGCGCGTGCCTTCGATGTCGATGTAGGGCAGCAGGCGCCCGCGCGCGGCCAGCACGGTCTCGTCGGGACCGCCCATCAGGTCGCCCAGCCGGGCCAGGAAGTCGCGGCGCGCCAGCAGCAGCAGCCGCCCTATGCCTTGGCGGCGGGACGCTTGCAGGGCTTGCAGTCGGGAACGGGTGGCCATGGCTCGACTTTAGCACTTGCAGATAGATGGTAAACAATGTTGACCAATTGGCGGAACCGGCCTAGAGTGGCTGTTCGCGGTCCGGTGTTTTGGCCGCAACGAATAACGGAGACAAGACATGACGCGCCACCGGAAAGTCCTCCATCTCCTCGCTCTGGGCGCCTGCGCCCTGTCGCTCGCTGCGCCGGCCCGGGCGCAGGACCGCTATCCGGTCCAGGCCATCCGCATCGTGGTGCCCTACCCGCCGGGCGGCACCACCGACTTCATCGCCCGCAACTACGCCGACGCGCTGGGCCACGAGCTGGGCCAGGCGGTGGTGGTGGACAACAAGCCGGGCGGCGGCACCAACATCGGCGCCGAGATGGTGGCGCGGGCCAAGCCGGACGGCTACACGCTCCTGTTGGCCAACAACAGCCAGGTGCTGAACCCCGTGTTCGGCCCCAATCCGTCCTTCGAGCTCAGCGCGCTGGAGCCCGTGAGCCTGGTGTCGCGCATCGCCTTCGTGATCGCGGCCAACCCGAAGGTGCCGGTGAACAACCCGGCCGAACTGCTGGCCGCGGCCAAGGCGCAGCCGGGCAAGCTGAGCGTGTCGAGCGCGCAGCTGGACCTCTATGTCGAACTCCTGAACAACAAGGCCGGCATCAAGCTGCTGCACGTGCCCTACAAGGGCGGCGCACCGGCGACCATGGATGCGATCTCGGGCCAGGTGAACATGGTGTTCGCGCTCACGCCGGTGCTGCTGCCGCACATCCAGGCCGGCAAGCTGAAGCCGGTGGCAGTGACCTCGGGCAAGCGCCTCGCGGTGCTGCCGGACGTGCCGACGCTCACCGAGCAGGGCATCGACTACGACATCTCCATCTGGTACGGCGTGATGGCGCCGGCCGGCACGCCCAGGGCAATCGTCGACCGCCTCGCCGCGGCAACGAAGAAGATCATGGCCACGCCGGACATGGTGGCCAAGGTGCGCGGCGCCGGCGCGGAGACCGCGACCAGCAGCCCCGAGGAATTCCAGGCGCAGCTGAAGTCGGAAACGGCGATGTGGCAGCAGACCGCCAAGGTGCTGCCCCACCTGGTGCAGAAGTAAGGACGGGACGATGGCATTCGAGAAAGAGCTGGCCGAATTCGAGGCGCGCCGCAGCAAGGCGCTTGCGATGGGCGGCGAAGGCAAGCTGGCCCAGCGCAAGGCGCAGGGTGTCCTCAACGCCCGCGAGCGCATCGCGCGGCTGGCGGACCCGGGCAGCTTCCTGGAGTCCGGCCTGTTCGGCGTGTCGATCCGCCCGGAGATGCGCGAGAAGTCGCCGGCCGACGGCAAGATCGCCGGCTTCGCCAGGGTCGACGGCCGCGAGGTGGGCATCGTCTCCAACGACTTCACCGTCATGGGCGCGTCCAGCAGCGAGGTCAACACCTCGAAGGTGGGCCACATGAAGAAGGTGGCCACTGCGCGCGGCCTGCCCATGGTGTTCCTCGGCGAATCCACCGGCGCGCGCATGCCCGACGTGATGGGGGCCGCCGCCATCATGGGCGGCGACCGGCCCACGCAGTACCTGCGCAAGCGCGAGACGCCATGGGTGTCGGCCGTGCTGGGGCACTGCTACGGTTCCTCCTCCTGGTATGCGGCGCTGGCCGACTTCTGCGTGATGCGCAAGGGCGCGATCACGGCGGTGTCCAGCATCAAGCTCACCTCGATGGCCATCTCAGAGAAGGTGGACCCGGAAGACCTGGGCGGCTGGAAGCTGCATACCGAAGTGACCGGCATGGTGGACCTGGCGGTGGACACCGACGAAGAGGCGCTGGATGCGATCCGCCGCTTCCTGTCCTACCTCCCCAGCCACCACAAGGAGGCGCCGCCGGTGCGGCCGGTGCCGCCCAATTCCGGCAAGGACGCGCACAAGATCCTGGACATCCTGCCCGAGTCGCGCACCAAGGTGTACGACGTGCGCAAGATCCTCAACCTGGTCTACGACGAGGGCAGCCTGTTCGAGCTGAAGCCGCGCTTCGGCAAGTCGGTGGTGACGGCGCTGGCGCGCCTGGACGGCAAGACCGTGGGCGTGGTGGCCAGCAACCCGATGAACAAGGGCGGCGCCATCGACCCGGACAGCTGCCGCAAGGTCACCAGCTTCCTGGTGCTGTGCGACTCCTTCAACATCCCGCTGGTCTTCATGGTGGACCAGCCGGGCTTCCTGATCGGCATCGAGGGCGAGCGCGCCGGCGCCATCGGCCGCGTGATGAACTGGATGAACGCGCTGTCGCTGGTGAGCGTGCCCAAGATCTCGGTGAACATGCGCAAGTCCTACGGCCAGGCGGTGTTGAACATGGGCGGCGCCGGCAACGCCGACGAGGTCGTGTCCTGGTTCACCGCGGAACTGAACTTCATGGACCCGCGCCATGGCGTGACGGTGGTGCACGGCATCACCGAGCAGGACGACCCGGCGCGCTACCAGGAATTGCTGGTGGAGATGGCCAAGGACACCTCCGCCTACGACGCGGCCGCCACCAACGCGGTGCACGCGGTGATCGACCCGCGCGAGACGCGCGACTACCTGATCCGCGTGCTCGACGTGCACCGCATGCGGCTTTCCAACGGCGTCGGCGAGCACCTGATGCGCACCTGGCCCACCAGCTACTGAGATGAAACCCGACCCGCAAAGCGCACCGCCTGCGACCCATCCGGCGGCCGCCGAACTCGACGTCCGCCGCGCCGCGGCACTGCAGATGGGTGGGCCCGAAGGCCTGGCGAAGCAGGCCTCCCTCGGCAAGCTCACCGCCCGCGAGCGCATAGACCGCCTGCTCGATGCAGGATCGTTCAGCGAGATGGGCATGCTGGCGGGCAAGGGACGCTACGACGAACACGGGGCCTTCGTCTCCTTCTCCCCGGCCAACGCCGTCATGGGCGCGGGCCAGGTCCAGGGGCGGCGCGTGGTGGTGTCCGCGGACGACTTCACCATCCGCGGCGGATCCTCGGAGTCGACGGTGTCCGACAAGTGGATCTACGCCGAGCGCTATGCGCACCAGATGCGCCTGCCGCTGGTGCGGCTGGTGGAGACCGCCGGCGGCAGCATCCGCATCCTGGAGCAGAACCAGTCGACCAAGATCCCGGGCTACCCGTCCTGGCCCTGGATGCCGCTGCTGGCGCAGTCGCCCGTGGTCGGCGTCGCGCTGGGCGCCTGCGCGGGCCTCGGTGCCATCAAGGTCGGCATGTCCCATTTCTCCGTCATGGTGAAGGGCATGGCGCAGCTCTTCGCCGGTGGGCCGCCGGTGGTGCAGCGCGGGATCGGCGAGGAAATCCACAAGGAGGACCTGGGTGGCGCCGCGGTGCACACGCGCCTGAGCGGCATCGTGACCAACGCGGCCGAAAGCGAAGACGATGCCTTCGCGCAGGTGCGCCGCTTCCTGTCCTTCATGCCGGCCAACGTGTGGAGCGTGCCGGAGCGCGCAGCCCGGGCGGACGATCCGCGCCGTGCCGACGAGTGGCTGGACCAGGCGATCCCGCTGGACACGCGCAAGGTCTTCGACGTCCGCAAGATCCTCAAGTCGGTGTTCGACCAGGACTCGCTGTTCGAACTGGGGCGCGGCTTCGGTGCTTCCACGCTGACCATGCTGGGGCGGCTGGACGGCTGCGCGGTCGGCATCCTCGCCAACGACCCGCGCGTGATGGGCGGCGCGCTCACCTCGCAGGCGGCGCGCAAGCTGGAACGCTTCGTCGACGTCTGCGACACCTTCCACCTGCCGATCGTCAACTTCGTCGACCAGCCCGGCGTGATGTTCGGCAGCGAAGCGGAGAAAGCCGGCACGCTGGGCGCGGCGATCGGCGCGGTCGCCGCCATCGAGCAGTCGCGCGTGCCCTGGTGCGCCATCATCCTGCGCCGCTCCTTCGGCGTCGGTGGCCAGATGCACGGGCCGCAGCACGGCCCCGACGGCTACGCGCTGCTGCACCGCTTCGCCTGGCCCACCGCGCGCTGGGGCTCCATCCCGGTCGAGGGCGGCGTGGCGGCCGCCTACAAGCGCGAACTGGCCGAAGCGGGGGACCCGCGCGAGCGGCAGGACGAACTCGAGGCGTACTACCAGCAACTGAGCTCGCCCTTCCGCACGGCGGAGCGCTTCGGGGTCATCGACGTCATCAAGCCGCGCGAAACGCGCGCGCTGCTGTGCGACTGGGTGCAGGACGCCTACGGCGTCACCCAGGGGCAGACCGGCATCCGTACCCGCACCTTCCGCTAGCAGGAGACCTTCGTGAAATCACTCAAACGCATCGCGGTCGCCGCCCTGGCGGTCGCCGCCTGCGCCTGGCTGCCGGCCGCCCAGGCGCAGGCCTGGAAGCCGACCAAGCCGGTCGAATTCGCCGTGGGGGCCGGCCCCGGCGGGGCGCTGGACCAGGTGGCGCGGACACTCAAGAACATCACCGACCAGCAGAACACGATCCCCACCCCGATGATCGTGACCGACCGCCCCGCGGGCGGCGGCGTGGTGGCCTTGAGCGGACTCAGGCAGCACCATGGCGACGCGCACTACCTCGCTTCCTGGTCGCAACAGTGGCTGACCAACTACGTGATCGGTGACTGGAAGGAGTCGCCGACAGCGGAGTACACCACGCTCGCGATCCTGTTCAGCGAATACGTGGGACTGGCCGTGCGTGCGGACTCGCCCCTGAAGAACGCCAACGACCTGGTCGCCAAGCTGAAGGCGGACCCCACATCGGTCAGCGTCGCGATCGCCACGGCGCTCGGCAATCACATCCACATCGGCGCGGCCAAGCCGCTGCTGGCCGCCGGCGTGGACGTTGCCAGGATGACGGTCGTGCCCTTCAAGTCCTCGGCCGAATCGGTGACCGCGCTGCTGGGCGGCCACGTGGACGTCGTCGCCGCCACGACCGCCAACCTGGTGGGCCAGGTCGAAGCGGGCAAGATCCGGCTGCTGGCGATCTCTTCGCCCAAGCGGCTGGGCGGCGTGTTCGCCCAGGTGCCGACCTGGAAGGAGCAGGGCATCGATGCGGAATTCGCCTCGATGCAGGGGATCATGGCGCCGCTGGGCCTGACGCCGGCGCAGCACGAATACTGGACCGAGACCCTCACGCGCGCCACGGCCACGCCGGAATGGGCCGCCTTCTGCCAGCGCAACCAGTGGGCGCCGCGCCTGATCACCGGGCCGGAGGCGCAGCGTTTCGCGGAGGAGCAGCTGGTCGAAATGCGCGCGATCCTGCGCGAACTCCACCTCGCGAAGCAATAGGCAGGGACATGATGAAGCAGGATGACAAGGTGAATGGCGGACCGCTGCGCGGCCACCGGGTGGTGGAACTGTGTTCGACGATCGCCGGGCCGGTGTGCGCGCGGCTGCTCGCCGACTTCGGCGCCGAGGTGATCAAGATCGAGTCGCGCGAGGGCGATCCCGGCCGCAACTTCGGCGCGCAAGTGGAGGGCGTGTCCCTCTACGGCAGCTCCATGTACCGCAATAAGCGCGCGATCGTGCTGGACCTGAAGACGCCCGAAGGCCGCGACATCGCGCTGAAGCTGCTGGACAAGGCCGACGTGCTGGTGGAGAACTTCCGCCCCGGCGTGCTGGACCGCCTCGGGCTCGGCGAGGCCGTGCTGCGCGAGCGCAATCCCGGCCTGGTCACGGTGCGCATCAGCGGTTATGGCCAGACCGGCCCCTACCGGGACCTGCCCGGCTACGGCGCGATCTGCGAGGCCGTGGCCGGCGTGCGCCACATGACGGGCGACCCCGACCGGCCGCCGGCGCGCTGCGCCTTGCCCACCACCGACTACCTGACCGCGGTCTACGCGGCCTTCGGCACGATGATGGCGCTGTACGAGCGCACCCGCAGCGGCAAGGGCCAGATGATCGACGTGGCGCTGTACGAAAGCGCCTTCTCGCAGATGGAGGAGGTCGTCACGGCCTACGAGCCCACCGGCAGCGTCCCGATGCGCCAGGGACCGCGGCTGATGAACACCGCGCCGAACAGCCTCTATCCCACCAGCGACGAGCACTGGGTGCTGATCGCGGCCAACAACGACGCCATCTTCCGCCGCCTCGCCGCGATCATGGGGCATCGGGAATGGGCGACCGACCCGCGCTACGCCACCCAGCGGGCCCGCGGCGAGCGGGTGCAGGAGGTCGACGACCTGGTGAGCGCCTGGACGCGCGAGCGCAGCGCCGCCGAGGTGCGGCGCTTGCTGGACGAGGCCGAGGTGCCGGTCGCCCCGGTCTACACCATCGCCGACATCTTCGAGGACCAGCACTACCGCGCCCGCGAGATGCTGATGCGCATCCCGCATCCGAAGCTGGGCGAGGTGACGATGGCCGGCGTGGTGCCGAAGCTGTCGCGGACGCCGGGGCAGGTGGTGAAGGCGGGTCCCGGCGTCGGCGAAGACACGCGCGAGGTGCTGGTGCAGGACCTCGGCCTGAGCGCCGCGGAGGTCGACCGGCTCGAGCGCGCGGGCGCCGTCTGGTGCGGCGCCGGCGAGCACCCCATGCCGGCCTCCAGCCAGGCCGCGGCCGGTTGAAGCGGGAGGGCCCATGTTCCACAAAGTCATGGTCGCCAACCGCGGCGCGGTCGCCGCGCGGGTGCTGCGGGCGCTGAAGTCGCTCGGCATCCGCAGCGTGGCCGTCTACTCCGAAGCGGATGCCGGCCTGCCCTATCTCGCGCTCGCCGACGAGACCTGTGCCATCGGCGAGTCCGATCCCCGCGCCAGCTACCTCAACGCCGACCGCCTGCTGGAAGTGCTGCGCGAGAGCGGCGCCGACGGCGTGCATCCCGGCTACGGCTTCCTTTCCGAAAACGCTTCGTTCGCCGAGCGCGTCATGGCCAGTGGCGCCGGGTTCATCGGCCCCAGCCCGCGCTGGATCGCAGCGATGGGCCACAAGACGCGGGCGCGCGACTTGATGGCAATGCATGGCATGCCCATGGGCAAGAGCTCGGCGCTGCTGGACGAAGACGAGGCCCGCACCCTGGCCGAGGCCGCAGGCGTGGGCTACCCGGTGCTGGTGAAGCCCGCAGGCGGCGGCGGCGGCATCGGCATGCTGCCCGCCCGCAATGGCGAGGAACTGCTGAAGGCCGTGGCCCAGGCGCGCTCGCTCGCGCAGCGCAGCTTCGGCAACGCGGAGCTGTACCTGGAGCGGCTGGTGGAGCGTCCGCGCCACGTCGAATTCCAGGTGCTGGCGGACCGGCACGGCAACGTGCGCCACCTGTTCGAGCGCGATTGCTCGGTGCAGCGCCGGCACCAGAAGGTGATCGAGGAAGCGGGCGCGCCGCGCATCCCGCGCGCGCAGCTGGCGGAAACCGCCGCCACCATCACTGGCATCCTGGCGAAGCTGGGTTACGACGTGATCGGCACGGTGGAGACGCTGTACGACCCGGCCGCCGGCGGCTTCGGCTTCCTGGAGATGAACACGCGGCTGCAGGTGGAACACGCGGTGACCGAGGAGGTGACGGGCATCGACCTCGTCGCTTCGCAGGTGCGGCTGGCCTGGGGCGAGCGGCTGGACGCCGTGCTGCCCCCGGAAATCGCCATGAACGGCCACGCCGTCGAAGCGCGCGTCTACGCCGAGGACCCGGTGCGCTTCTTCCCCTCGCCGGGCCTGCTGTCCACGCTGGAACTGCCGCAGGGCGAAGGCATCCGCGTGGAGACCGGCTATGCCCAGGGCTGCCGCGTCACCCCGTTCTACGACCCGATGATCGCGAAGGTGATCGCGCGCGGCGCCACGCGCAGCGAGGCCATCGCGCGGCTGGACGCCGCGCTGGAAGCCACCCTGGTCCAGGGCGTGAAGAGCAACATCCCTTTCGTCCGGCAGGTGCTGGCGAGTCCCGAATTCCAGGCCGGCGACGTCCACACGGGCCTGGGCGCAGAAGTGTTGGCACGCGCCAAGGCCGCCGCCTTGGCCACCGCATGAGGAGAACAGTGAACATGGCACGCATTGAAGTGAAGGCCGAAGTGACCGGCAAGGTGTGGAAGATCCTCGTCCCCGTGGGCGCCCGCGTGGACGCGGACGAGCCGGTGATGGTGGTCGAGTCCATGAAGATGGAGATCCCCGTCATCAGCGAGGAAGGCGGCACGGTCGTCGAATTGCGCGTGGGCGAGGGCGAGGCCGTCGAGGACGGGCAGGTCGTCGCGATCGTGGAGCGCTGAGCCATGGGCGCCCTGCCGGCGCCGGGCATGGTCCTGCCGCCGCTGGACAAGCCGCGCTGGACGCCGGCGCACATCGTGCGCTGGATGGCCGCGCAGCAGAACTGGGACCGCATCCATTTCGACCAGGCCTTCTGCCGCGACTTCGCGCGGCTGGAGCAGCCGGTGGTCAATGGCGCGCTGAAGCAGCACCTGATCATGCAGTTCCTGGCGCAGGCCTGCCCCGGCAGCTGGCCCTGGCGCGTGGACTACCAGTTCCGCGGGCCCGACTCCGTGGGGCAGAAGTTGCAGGTGCGCGGCACGGCCGGCGCGAGCCATCGCGTGGATGGCCGCACCTTGCTGGAAGTGGACGTGCAGATCGCCAACCTCGACCGCGACGAGACGACCACCCGCGGCCGCGCGGTGTTGGTGCTGCCTGACGATGATCGCTGCCCGGTGCTCGATGCGCTGGGCTTCGAGGGCGCGCCCGGCATGGCGCTGCCGCACGACGCCGAAGAGCCTGGCCCCGGCACGCTGGAGCAGGCCCGCGCCATGCTGGGCCAGGAACTGGAGCGCCGCGAGTCCGCTTACCCGCTGGACCTGAGCCGGTTGCGCTTGTTCGCGGACGCGGTGATGGACCCCGACCCCGTGCATTTCGACCCTGCCGCGCCTTCGCCTTGGGGCGGCGTGGTGGCGCCGCCGCTGTTCCCCCTGCACGGGTTGGAAGCTTTGCCTGGGAGCTATCCCCTGGGCGAGGACGCGATGGCGCAGGGCCGCGAAGGCGTCAACGAAGTCGGCCGCGACCTGGCGCCGCGCTTCGGCCTGTCCGCGGCCGGTGGCATGAATGCGGGCAACCGCGTGCAGGTGCATTCGCTGGCGCGCCCGGGCGAGCGCATCTGCGTGCGCAGCGTGCTGGCAGGCGCTCACAAGCGCAGCGGCCCGCGCGGCGGCGAGATGGTGTTCTTCGAAAGCCTCAACGCCTACACCGAGGCCGGTGGCCGGCCGCTGCTGACCGAGCGGCAGGCGGTGGTCGTGCGCCTGCTGGCGGGCGCCTAGCCCTTGCGCTTGCGGGCCTGCGAGCGGGTGCGTTCCACCACTTCGGCCAGCGCCGAGATTTCCGAGGCGTGCTGGGCCGCGATGCGGTCCAGGTAGGCCCGGCCTTCCGGCGTCAGGTGCACCTCGACGAAGCGGCCATCGAATTCGTGCGGGCGCCGCTGCACCAGCCCCAGTTCCTCGCAGCGGGTGGCCAGGGCGGCGGCCGAGTGGTGCTGGGTCTGCAGGCGCTCGGCCAGCTCGCCGATGGTGGCCCAGTCGCGGTCCTGGAAGCCCTGGGTGTGCAGCAGCAGCTGGTACTGCTGGCTCGTGATGCCGGCGTCGCGGGCGGCGTCCTCGCTGAAGCGCAGGAAGCGGCGCAGCTGGTAGCGGAACAGCGAAAGCTGCTCGAGGCGGGGCTTGTCCAGGGGTTCGGTGGCGGAAGTCAATGCAGTGCTCCAGCTGCAACCATAGCGCAAACCAGATATATCACGGCACGATATAATTAGGATCCGCACTTCCCCTCACGCGCGTCCGGCCCCCGGGCGCCTTGCCTGCCCGTTTCCGCATGTCCCACGCTCATCGAGGCGACTTCGCCGTCAACGCCCGCCTCCTCCGGATCACCCTGCTGGCCGCCATCATCGGCGCGGCCAGCACCGTCGCGGCCCTGGTTCTGCTGGACCTGATCCGCCTGTTCACCAACCTGTTCTTCTTCCAGACCTTCTCGATCGCCGACCGCTCGCCGGCGGAGCACACGCTGGGCGCGTGGGTGATCGTGGTGCCAGTGATCGGCGGCATCCTGGTGGGCCTGATGGCGCGCTTCGGCTCCGACAAGATCCGCGGCCACGGCATCCCGGAGGCGATCGAGGCCATCCTGTTCGGCAAGAGCAAGATGTCGGCGAAGGTCGCGGTGCTGAAGCCGCTGTCCTCCGGCATCGTCATCGGCAGCGGCGGCCCGTTCGGCGCCGAGGGCCCGATCATCATGACGGGCGGGGCGATCGGCTCGCTATTGGCCCAGCACTTCCACATGACGGCCGCCGAGCGCAAGGCGCTGCTGGTGGCGGGCGCGACGGCCGGCATGACGGCCGTCTTCGGCACGCCGGTGGCGGCGGTGCTGCTGGCGGTGGAACTGCTGCTGTTCGAACTGCGCCCGCGCAGCCTGCTGCCGGTGGCCATCGCCTGCGCGGCGGCGGGCTTCTGCCGGCCTTTCCTGATCGGCTCCGGGCCGCTGTTCCCGCTGCAGACGGCGGACGTCGCCGGCGTCACGCTGCTGTGGTGCGTGGTGGCCGGCATCTGCTCGGGCGCGCTCTCGGCGGCGCTGTCCCTCTCGCTGTACAAGGTGGAAGACCTGTTCAGCAAGCTGCCGGTGCACTGGATGTGGTGGCCGGCGCTCGGCGGCGTCGCGGTGGGCATCGGCGGCTACCTGCAGCCGCGCGCCCTGGGCGTCGGCTACGACGTGATCGGTGACCTGCTGCACAACCACCTCGCCCTGGGCGTGGCCCTGGCCTTGCTGGCGGTGAAGGCGGTGATCTGGGTGATCGCGCTCGGCTCCGGCACCTCGGGCGGCGTGCTGGCGCCGCTGCTGATGATGGGCGCGGGCCTCGGCGTGGTGCTGAGCCACCTGTTCCCGGGCTCGGACCCGGCCCTGTGGCCGCTGGTCTGCATGGCGGCAACCCTGGGCGGAACGATGCGCGCGCCGTTGATGGCGGCGGTGTTCGCCTTCGGCCTGACGCACGACGTCAACGCGCTGCTGCCCCTGCTGGCCACCTGCGCGACGTCCTATGGCTTCACGGTGCTGACCATGAAGCGCTCGATCCTCACGGAGAAGATCGCGCGGCGCGGCTATCACATCTACCGAGAGTACGGTGTCGATCCGCTGGAGCGGCATTTCGTCGAGGAGATCATGACGGCGTCGGTCATGGCGATCGACGCCTCCACCTCGGTCGACGCTGCGATGCGCGACTTCTTCGGCCCGCACCAGGCGCACCGCGGTTTCCCGGTGGTGCAAGACGGCAAGCTGCTGGGCGTGGTCGATCGGCAGATGCTGGCGAGTGCGGCCAGTGATCGCACCATGGGCGAACTGTGCGAAGGCATGCAGCCCGAAGTGGCCTTCGTCCATGAGAACTGCCGCACCGTCGCCACGCGCCTGGCCCGCCATCGCCTGGAGCGCCTGCCGGTGGTGCAGGACGCGAGCTCGCTGCAGCTGGTGGGCATCGTCACGCGCAGCGACCTGATCAAGCCTTCGCTGATCCACTTCGACGAGGAAGAGAAGCGGGAGCGGCTGGTGGGGCTGTCCTGGCGGTCGGAACCCTAAGCCATCGCCTTCCACACCCCATCGAAAGCCTCCACGAAAGCCTTCTCCGCCACCGACATCGGCCGGTAGCGGTTGCGCAGGATGTGCACGGCCAGCTTCTCGGAAGACTGGAAGGGCCGCACCTCCAGGCCAGCCAGCAGCCCGCCGGCGATGGACACCTGGTCCACCACCGCGACGCCCACGCCCGCCTGCGCGAACCAGCAGGCGGTGTTCGATGAGGTGACCTGGAAGTCCAGGTGCATCTTCTCCGCCGCCGGCCCGAAGGCGCGGCGCAAGGTCTGGCCGAAGGGCGTGCTCTCGGGCGAGGAGATGACGCGCTCGCCCGCCAGGTCCGCGGGCCGGATCAGCTTGCGCTGGGCCAGCGGGTGCTCCTTGCGCATCACGCAGGCCAGCCCGCACTGGTAGCTCTTGACGATGGCGATGTTGGGGTGTTCGTGCGGCAGCAGCGCGACGCCCAGGTGCGTGGAGCGATCCAGCAGCGCGTCGTTGAGCGTCTCGGGCGGGTACACCGTCATGCGGGACTGCAGCCGCGGGATCTTCTCGTACAGCTTCGCCACCGTGCGCGACATGATGTACGGCGCCAGGCTGGCCGAGCAAACGAGCTGCAGCCGCGCGCGCGCCGGCTGCGACAGCTCGCGCGAATAGTCGCGCACCTTTTCCACGCCGCGCCAGAGCTGGTCGATCTCCGCATACAGCTGGTGCGCTTCCGGCGTCGGGATCAGCCGGCCCTTGACCCGTTCGAACAGCACGATGCCGCTCGCCTTGGCCGCCTGCGCCAGCACCTTGCTGATGGCCGGCGGCGAAACGTGCAGCAGCTGCGCCGCGCTGTTGACGCCGCCCGAGAACATGACGGCCCGAAAGACTTCCATCTGCCGCAGGTTCATGGCGCTCCCAAGGTGTTAACCGCAGTTTAACGGGGAGGGCTTTCTTTTCAATGGACGGCCCCGGGCGCCTCACCGAATAATCGGCCCCAGACGCCCGTTAACCACGGTGGCGGGCGCAGCTGGAGACAAGCCATGCCCCGTTCCCTCAACCGCCGCCAGTTCGCTGGCGCCGTCGCCGCGGCCACCGTGCCGCTCGCCTTCCCGGCACTCGCGCAGACGCGTCCGCTGACGATCTACCTGACTGTGCCGCCGGGTACTTCGTCGGACACGCTGGCCCGCCTGCTGGGCGACCGCCTGCGCGTGAAGCTGAATCGCACGGTGCTGGTGGAGCCCAAGTCCGGCGCCGGCGGCCTGGTCGCCATCCAGGCGCTGAAACTGCAGCCCGCCGAAGGCGACTACCTGATGATGGCGCCCAATTCCGCCGTCTCGCTGCTGCCGCTGTTCTCCACCAAGCCTACCTTCGATTTCGAGAAGGACCTGCAGGCCGTCGTGGAATGCGCCGCCGCGCCGATGGCCTTCACGGTGAACCCTGCGTCCGGCGTGAATACGCTGGCCGAATATTTCGACAGCGTGCGCAAGAACGGCAAGCTGGGATCCATCGGCGTGCCCAGCCCCGTGAGCATGGGCGCGCTGGTGATCCACCAGCTGGGCAAGCAGCTGAACCTGCCGCTGCAGGCCATCGCCTACCGTGGCGGCTCGCCGTTGCTCACCGACCTGCTGGGCAACCAGATCCCCTGCAGCGGTTCCATCCTGCCGGACTACCTGGAGCAGCACCGCGCGGGCAAGCTGAAGATTCTGGCGCACGCGAGCGAGACGCGTTCGCCGCTGGCCCCCGAGATTCCGACGATCACCGAGGCCGGCTATCCAGGCTATGTGGCGCTGACGTCCTTCGGCCTGTTTGCGAAGGCAGGCACGTCCACGCAGCTGGCCAACGACTACGCGGCGATCGTCACCGAGGCGCTGGCTTCGGCGCCCATCGTCGAGGCGCTGCACAAGATGGGCCTGGTGCCGGTGGGCGGCACGCCGGCGGAGTTCCACCGCAAGGTGCTGGCCGACCGCGCACGCTGGGCGCCGGTCATCAAGGACGCCGGCATCAAGATGGACGCATGACATGACCGACGCAGAGAAGCGCATCACGGCCATCGGCCTCACGCCGGAGAACAGGAGCGGCATGCAGTACCGCCACGTCGGCCGTTCCGGCCTGGTGGCCTCGGCCATAGGCGTCGGCTGCTTTCCTTTCGGCGGCTTCGTCAGCGTGCCGGACACCTGCAAGGTGGTGGACCAGGCGCTGGACCTGGGCATCAATTACTTCGACACGGCCAACAGCTACGGCATCGGCAAGTCGGAAGAGGCGCTGGGCGCCGCGCTGGAAGGCGGCAAGCGGCAGAAGGCGCTGGTCGCCACCAAGTTCGGCAACCGCTGGGGCGACGGCCCCAACGACGCCGGCGCCTCGCGCATGGCCGTCATCAACGCCTGCGAGGCCAGCCTCAAGCGCCTGAAGACCGACTACATCGACCTCTACCAGCTGCACTGGCCGGACCACGCGACGCCCATCGAGGAGACGCTGCGCGCGCTGGACGACCTGGTGCGCGCCGGCAAGGTGCGCTACATCGGCTGCTCCAACATGTTCGCGTGGGAGCTGCTGGAGGCCCTGCACGCGTCCGAAAAGCATGGCTGGGGCAGCTTCATCTCCGCCCAGGACCACTACAGCCTGCTGTACCGCGACATCGAGAAGCGCTTCGAGCCTTTCTGCGTCAAGTACGGCATCGGCATGACGCACTACTTCCCGCTCGCCAGCGGCATGCTGTCCGGCGCCTACACCCGCGACAGCATCACGCCTGGGACGCGCCAGGCCAACAACCCCAACACGGCGGCCTGGCAGTCGGACCGCAACTGGGGCGTGCAGGAAAAGCTGCTGGCCTTCGCCCGCGAGCGGGGCTGGACCCTGCCGCAGATGTCGCTGGCCTGGCTGCTGCAGCGGCCCGCGACCTTCACCGTCATCGCCGGCGCCGACCGCCCGGAGCACCTGCGCGAGAACGTCAAGGCGCTGGACGTGCGCTTCACCGCTGAAGACCTGGTCGCGATCGACCGCATCACGCTGGTGGACGAAGACCGCAGCGTCGCGCCGCCCTACCGCCAGCTGCGCCCGGAGAAGGTGCACGAATTCGAAACCATCCAGCGCGTCCGCGCCGGCGCGCCGAGCCGGGCCGCGCACTGATCACCCGAGGAAATTGAGCATGCTGACCGTCCACAACCCCATGGGCTACCCGCCCAAGATCACCCGCAAGCAACCGGCAGCACGCCCCAGCACCCTGGACGGCAAGACCGTCTACCTGATCGACACCCGCTTCGACGACGGCGTCGAGCTGCTGAAGCAGGTGCAGGCCTGGTTCGGCCGCAAGATGCCCGGCGTGCAGACCAGGCTGGTGCAGCTGGCCAGCTACTACGGCAAGGACGACCCCGAGCTGTGGACGCAGATCCGCGACGCCGGCGGCGTTGCCGTCATCGGCGTTGGCCACTGCAGTACCTGCGCACCGGCAACGTCCACGCACGCGATCACGCTGGAGACGCAGTACGGCGTGCCCACGGTCGCCGTGCACACCGAGAAGTTCGTGAAGGTGGTGCAGTCGGTCACCCGCATGGGCGGCCTGCCGCAGGCGCCGCTGGTCTTCGTGCCGCAGCCCGTCATGGGCAAGAGCGAAGCGGAGCTGCGCGCCTACGTCGAAGGCAACGACCCGTACACCGGCAAGCCGGTGATGCAGGAAATCATCGACGGCCTCACCAAGGGCCTGGCGGCAGCGAAGGAAGAGCCTTACGACCGCAGCACGCCGCGCCTGTGCGAGCCGGACACCGAAGACAATCTCCGTGCGCTGTTCGAACGCAACTGCTGGACCGACTTCCTGCCCATCGTGCTGCCCACCGAGGAGCGCGTACAGGCCATGCTGCGCGGCACCAGCCGCAAGCCCGATGAAGTGGTCGGCCGCATGCAGCCCACCGAGAACCGCGGGCTGTGGGAATACACCGTGGAAAAGGTCGCCGTGAACGCCGTGATGGCGGGCGCGAAGCCGGAGTATTTCCCCGTGATCCTGGCGTTGGCGTCCACCGGCCTGTCGGCGCGCGGCAGCACCTCGTCGTCCGCCGCCGTCATGAGCGTGGTGAACGGCCCGATCCGCCACGAGATCGGCATGAACTGCGGCATCGGCGCGATGGGGCCGTACAACCACGCCAACGCCACCATCGGCCGCGCCTACAGCCTGCTGTCGCAGAACCTGCAGGGCGGCTCGGTGCCCGGCGAGACCTTCATGGGCTCCACCGGCAACAACTACTGCTACAACGGCATCACCTACGCCGAGAACGAGGAGCGCTCGCCCTGGGAGCCGCTGCACGTGCAGAAGGGCTTCGACAAGAGCGCGAGCACGGTCACCGTGTTCCACGGCTGCCGCTCCACCACCTTCGGCCTGGGCCTGCGCAAGGAGTACTGGAAGGAGCACGTCAAGGACATGCTGCTGGGCACCGACGCGCTGACGCCGCCGGTGCTGGTGCTGGACCCGATCACGGCGCGCCAGTTCATAGACCGCGGCGGCTTCGACACCAAGGCGAAGCTCATTCGCTGGCTGCACGAGACGGCGGAGATGCCTGCTGCGCGCTACTGGGACCTGCAGTTGATCCAGAACTACGTTTACACGCGCGCCACTTTCGGCGGCCATCCGAAGACGAAGTACCTGAACGTGGCGCATGACGCGCCGGTGCGCATCTTCGAAGAGGAAGACATCCACGTGGTGGTGGCCGGCGGCGAGTCCAACGGCTACTGGCAGATGTACGGCGCCCGCCACAAGGCCACCGTCAACATCGACGAATGGCGCTGAGCATGCTGGAGACCGACATCGCGATCGTCGGCGCCGGTGCGGCCGGCCTGTCCGCCGCGGCCGCAGCCGCGAAGCAGGGGCTGCAGGTGCTGGTGGTCGAGCGCATGGGCGCGGGCGGGCAGGTGATGAACGTCGAGCGCATCACCAACTTCCCCGGCCACGCGGAAATCTCGGGCTTCGAGCTGGGCCCGCTGCTGCAGGAAGAAGCGGAGGAGGCGGGCGCACAGTTCCTGCTGGACACCGTGCAAAGCCTGCAGCCGGAAGACGGCAGGCTGGTGCTGCGCTGCGAAGGCGAGACGGTGCGTGCGCGCGCCGTCATCGTGGCCGCCGGCTCGGCGCGCCGCAAGCTGCACGTCACCGGCGAGGAGGAGCTGGAAGGGCGCGGCGTCTCGCACTGCGCGTCCTGCGACGGCCCGCTGTTCCGCGGCGACGCGGTGTGCGTGGTGGGCGGCGGCGATTCCGCCTTCGGTGAAGCCATCGTGCTGGCGGGCCATGCGGCGCGCGTGACGCTGGTGTTCCGCGAAGCGCAGCCGCATGCGCAGGCGCAACTGGTCGCCGATGCTGCTGCGGATCCGAAGATCGAACTGCTGGCCGGCGCCGAGGTGCTGGAGATCACGGGCGAGCAAGGCGTGCAGGCGGTGCGCGTGCGCACCGCGGTTGGCGTGCGCGAGATCCCGGTACAGGGCGTGTTCGTCTACGCCGGCCTTCAGGCCGACGGCGGCTTCCTGGCCGGTGGTGTGGAGCGCGACGGCGAAGGCCGGATCAAGACCGATGAGGCGCATCGCACTTCGCTTCCCGGCGTGTTTGCCGCCGGCGACATCCGCAGCGGCGTGCCCTGCCTGCTGGCCGACTGCGCCGCGGACGGCGTGGCAGCCGCACGCGCGGCCGTGCAGTTCCTGCGCGCATAAGAACGACAAGGAGACCAGACATGAACCATCGCGACAAGCTCAAGGCCCTGCTGGGCCTGGCCGCGCTGCCGCTCGCCGGCCGCGTCGCCGCGCAAGACTTCCCCGTTCCCGGCAAGGCGATCCGCGTCGTCGTGGGCTTTCCCGCCGGCGGCGGCACCGACCTGCAGGCGCGCCAGGTGGTGCAGCGCCTCGGCCCGCTGTTGAACAACGCGCCCATCGTCATCGACAACAAGCCCGGCGCCGGCACCATGCTGGCGGCGATGGAGGTGCAGAAGGCCGCGCCCGACGGCCACACGCTGCTGTATACGCCGTCCTCCACCCTGGCGCAGCTGCCGCACACGCTGGCCGTGGTCAAGTACGACCCGTTCAAGGATTTCACGCCGGTGTCGCTCGGCGCGCTGGGCCCGCTGGTGCTGGTGCTGCACAAGTCGATCCCGGCGCAGAGCGTGCGCGAGCTGGTGGCCTATTGCAAGGCGCACCCGGGCCAGATCAACTACGTGTCGCAAGGCATCGGAACCTCGTCGCACATGTACGGCGAAATCTTCGCCCGGCAGGCCGGCATCGACATCGTGCACGTGCCTTACAAGGGCGCGAACGACGTCGCCAAGGACTTCATCACCGGCCGCGTGCACATGCAGTTCGCGTCCTCGTCGGCCGCGGTGGCGCTGGCCAAGACCGGCGAAGTGCGCATGCTGGCCGTGGTCTCGGCCAAGCGCAGCCCGCTGTTCCCCGACCTGCCGACCATGGGCGAACAAGGCGTGAGCGGCGTCGACATCGACAGCTGGGTGGGCTGGTTCGGCCCGGCCGGCATGGCGCCATCGACGGTGAAGCGCCTCAACGAGGCCATCAACCAGGTGCTGAAGCTGCCGCAGCTGCGCGAGGAGTACAAGCAGGGCGGCGCCGAGGCGCAGGGCTCGACGCCGGAGCAGTTCGCCGGCATCGTGCACGGAACCTACGACCAGTGGGGCAGCATGCTGCAGAAGATCGGGTTCACGAAGCTCTGAGCCCGGCTCAGGCCGTCCACAGCAGGCCGGCAGCCGCCAGGCCCATGAGGACGGTCGTGGCCCAGCCCAGGACGCGCATGGCACGGCCGATGGTGAAATCGCCCATCAGCGCCTTGTTCGTCGCCAGCAGCATCAGCGCGGCGAGCACGGGCACCGAGACCAGCCCGTTCAGGATGGCGGTGACCACCAGGGCGTGCATCGGGTTGATGTGCGACAGGGCGATGCAGATGCCGATCACCGAGGCCAGCGCGATCGTGCCGTAGAAGCGTGGTGCCGCCGCGGCCGTGCGCTCCAGGCCGCGGCGCCAGGCGAAGCACTCCGCCAGCGCGTAGCCCGCGCTGCCCGCCAGCACCGGGATCGCCAGCAGGCCGGTGCCGACGATGCCCAGCGTGAACAGCAGGAAAGCCCAGTGGCCGGCGAAGGGCTGCAGCGCCTGCGCGGCCTGCGCCGCGGTGTCGATGTGGCGGATGCCGTGCGGCGCCAGCGCCAGCCCGGAGGTGAGGATGATGAAGAAGCCGACGGTGTTGGAGGCGCCCATGCCCAGCAAGGTGTCGGCCCGCATGTCGCCCAGCTGCTTGCGCGCCTGCTCCGGCGCGCACTTCACCGGCTGTTCGTCGGGCGCGGCGCGCTGCTCTTCGACTTCCTGTGCCGATTGCCAGAAGAAGAGATAGGGGCTGATGGTGGTGCCCAGCACCGCGACCAGCATGCTGCAGAAATCGCGCGTCGGGCTCAGGTGCGGCAGCAGCGTGGCGCGCAGCACCTCGCCCCAGGGCACGTGCAGGCTGAAGGCCGTGGCCACATAGGCGAACAGGGAGATGGTCAGCCACTTCAGCCAGTTGACGTAGCGCGAGTAGGGCACGAACACCTGCAGCAGCAGCGACAGCACGCCGAAGCCCAGCGCGTAGACGGCCTTCTCGCCGGGGAACAGCAGCACCGCGGCCTCGCCCATGGCGGCCAGGTCGGCGCCGATGTTGATGGCATTGACCAGGAACAGCAGCAGCAGCAGCGGCACCAGCAGCCAGCGCGGCATCAGCTTGGCCAGGTTGGCGGCGAGGCCGCGGCCGGTGACGCGGCCCACCTGCGCGCTGGCGATCTGCACCACGGACATCAGCGGGAAGGTGAACAGCATCACCCACAGCATGCCGGTGCCGAACAGCGCGCCGGCCTGCGCATAGGTCGCGATGCCGCTGGGGTCGTCGTCGGACGCGCCAGTGACCAGGCCGGGGCCGATCCAGTTGCGGGCCGGCGGCGGGGCGGTGGTGCTGGCGTCCATGCGTCCAGCATGGCAGAGCCGTGCGCGGTGCGGCCCTCGGCGCGGGCAGGCCCGCATGCGGGAAAACGCCGCACCGGTGCGTAGGCGAACAGGCATCATGGCGGCAATGAGTTCCGCCGCCTACACCCGCGTCGACCAGCTGCTGCCCTACGAGCAGGAGCTGGTAGCCATCCGCCGCCACCTGCACCAGCATCCCGAGCTTGCCTTCGCCGAGCACGGCACTTCGGACTTCGTGGCCGGCAAGCTGCAGGAGTGGGGCTACGAGGTCACGCGCGGCATCGCCGGCACGGGCCTCGTCGGCACCTTGAAGCTGGGCGACGGCCCGCGCCGGCTGGGCCTGCGCGCCGACATGGACGCGCTTCCCATCCAGGAGGCCACGGGCGCCGGGCACGCCAGCCTCACGCCGGGCCGTATGCACGCCTGCGGCCACGACGGCCACATGACCATGCTGCTCGGCGCGGCCCGCTACCTGGCGCGCCGTCGCAGCTTCTCCGGGACCTTGAACCTGGTCTTCCAGCCTGCGGAGGAGCGCGGCTTCGGCAGCGGCGGCAAGGTGATGGTGGAGGCCGGCCTGTTCGAGCGCTTTCCCTGCGATGCGGTCTATGCCATGCACAACCACCCGGGCGCACCGCAAGGGCGCTTCCTGATGCGCAGCGGCCCCTTCACGGCGGCCGGCGACCGGGTCTTCGTCAAGATCTTCGGCGTGGGCGGCCATGCGGCGCGCCCGCACCTGTCCGTGGATCCGTTGGTGGCCGCGGCCGCCATCGTGATGAGCCTGCAGACCGTGGTGGCGCGCAACGTGGACCCGGCGGAGTCGGCGGTGGTCACGGTCGGCCGCCTGCGGGCCGGCGACGCGCTGAACGTGATCCCGTCCGAGGCCGACCTCGGTATCAGCGTGCGCTCTTATTCACCGCAAGTGCGCGCGCTGCTCAAGGAACGCATCACCGCGCTCATCAACGGCATCGCCGAGGCCCACGGCACGCGCGCGGAAATCGACTACATCGAAGGTTATCCCGTGCTGGTCAACGCGCCCGAAGCGGTGGCGCTCGCAGCCGAAGTGGCACGGGACCTGGTGGGCGACGAAGCGGTCGACGTGGACTTCCCGGCCTCCATGGGCAGCGAAGACTTCGCCTATATGTTGCAGCGCTGCCCCGGCGCGCTCGTGCGCATCGGCAACGGACCCGCCGACGGCGGCCGCGGGCTGCACAACGCGCGCTACGACTTCAACGACAGCAACCTGCCTTACGGCGCAGCTTTCTGGAGCCAGCTGGCTGAACGTTTCCTTCGTTGAGCGATTACGGTTTAGGTACGTCGCCTAGTCGGCACGCTCCGTGAGAAATATTATTTGCGCCAATGCGCGATGGGCGCCGTGCGGACGGCTCAGGCGTGCGTGCCTGATGCATCATGGACACATGCAATCCATCAAGGTCATCCTCGCCGATGACCACGACCTGGTCCGCACCGGCATCAAGGCCGTGCTGCTCGCCATTCCGGGCGTCGAGGTGGTCGGGGAGGCACGCGATGGCGAACAGCTTCTGGCCTTGCTCGAGCGCGTGCGACCCGACGTCGTGGTCACCGACATTTCCATGCCGGGCATCGACGGCATCAGCGCCATTGCGCGCATCCACCAGCGGCATCCCGAGCTGCCGGTGCTCATGCTGTCGATGTACGAGACGCCGGACTTCATCCGGCGCGCCGTTGCTGCCGGGGCGCGCGGCTACGTGCCCAAGGGCGCGTCGGCGCAGGAACTGGAGCAGGCGCTGCGCTCCGTGGTCAGCTCCGGCTCCTATTTCAGCCGTGCCGTCACCCAGCAGCTGCTGAAGCCGGCGGAGACGCCGCCCACCGAGCTGCTGACCGATCGGCAGCTGGAGATCCTGCGGATGATGGCGCAAGGCAAGTCGTCCAAGGAGATCGGCTTCGACCTGGGCCTGAGCTCCAAGACGGTGGACGCGCACCGCGCCCGCATCATGGGCCGGCTGGGCATCGGCGACCTCGCCAGCCTCACGCTGTACGCCGTGCGCAAGGGCCTGGTCGCGCTCTGAGCGGAAACGAAAAGAGGGGATTGCGCCCCTCTTTCGCGTGGATCGCCCCTGCGGCCGGGCCCGCAGAATGATCCGGCGGCCCCTTCCATCTCCGGGTCGCAGGAGATTCCCTTGACTTCCGTGATCGCCGAACTGGGCGAGTTCTACCAGGTCTTCTTCGAGGAGGCCGCGGACAACCTGGACAACTTCGAGCGCCTGCTGGTGGAGCTCGACCCTGCCGCTCCGGAGGAAGAAGCGCTGCACGCCATCTTCCGTTGTGCCCATTCCGTGAAGGGTGGCGCCGCCACCTTCGGCTTCGACGACGTGGCGGCGCTGACGCACGCGATGGAGACCTTGCTGGACCGGCTGCGCCGGCACGAGCAGGGCTGCACCGCAGCGATGGTCGACACGCTGCTGCAAGCCGGCGACCTGCTGCGTTCCATGCTGGCTTGCCGGCAGGACGGCGGCCAGGCGCCCGATGCCGCGCCGCTGCTCGCGCGCCTGTCCGCCCACATCGCCGCGCCGGCCGCGGCTGCCGCGCCAGCGGCCGCAACGCAATTCCTGGCCGCCGCCGTGCCTGGCGCGCAGCGCGACCTGGAGGTCCTGGTGAGCGACGGCACGCCCGTGCTGGCCAGCGACCTGCTGGAGCTGTTCGGTGAAGTGACCGGCGCCGGCACCCTGGCCGCGGCCGAAGCGCGCGAAGGCCAGCCGGCCACCACCTTGCGCTTCCGCCTGCTCACCACGTCGTCGGACGCCGAGGTGCTGGACCTGTGCAGTTTCCACGCGCAGCGCGAGCAGGTGCAGATCGCGCCCTGGCCGCAAGCGCAGACCGTCGACCCCGTGCCGCCGAACCAGGCGGCGCCGGCCGCGCCCCGCCGCGGCGGCGCCAGCGCCGAGACCCTGCGCGTCTCCGTGGAGAAGGTCGACCAGCTGATCAACCTGATGGGCGAGCTGGTGATCACCCAGGCCATGCTGGCGCAGCGCGCCGGCCGGCTGGAGCGCGCCGCGCGCCAGCAGCTGGGCACGGGCCTCAACGACCTGGAGCGCACCACGCGCCACCTGCAGGAGTCGGTGATGGCGATCCGCATGATCCCGATGTCCGACGTGTTCCACCGCTTCCCGCGCATGCTGCGCGACCTGGCCGCGCGCCTGGACAAGGTGGTGGAGCTGCGCACGATCGGCGAGTCCACCGAGCTGGACAAGGGCATGATCGAGAAGATCACCGACCCGCTGACGCACCTGGTGCGCAACTCGGTGGACCACGGCATCGAGCTGCCCGCGGACCGCATGGCCGCCGGCAAGCCGCCGCACGGCACGCTGACGCTCAGCGCGCGCCACGAAGGCGGCTGCATCCTGATCGAAGTGCAGGACGACGGCCGCGGCCTGGACCGCGAGCGCATCCTGGCCAAGGCGCGGCGCAACGGCATGCTGGTGCCCGACACGGCCAGCGACGCCGAGGTCTGGAACCTGATCTTCGCGCCCGGCTTCTCCACCGCGGAGACCGTGACCGAGGTGTCCGGCCGCGGCGTCGGAATGGACGTCGTCCGGCGCAACATCCTGGCGCTGGGCGGCACCGTCGAACTGGATTCGAAGACCGGCCATGGCACCACGGTGCGCGTGCGCCTGCCGCTGACCCTCGCCATCATGGACGGCATCTCGGTGTCGGTGGCCGGCGAGCTTTACCTGCTGCCGCTGGCGAGCGTCATCGAATCCTTCCAGGCCCAGCCCGGCGCCATCCACACGATGCCGCCCGCGCAGCGCGTGGTCAAGGTGCGTGGCGAATTCCTGCCGGTGATCTCGCTGGCCGACGCGGTAGGCGCCGGTGCGCCCGAGAGCGCAGCCACGCCCATGCTGGTGCTGGTGCAGGCCGACGGCCGCCGCATCGCGCTGGAAGTGGGCGCGCTGGTGGGCCAGCAGCAGGTGGTGGTGAAGAACCTGGAAGCCAACTGCGGGCGCGTCAACGGCATTTCCGGCGCCACCATCCTGGGCGACGGCAGCGTCGCGCTGATCGTGGACGTGGCGGCGCTGGTGCGCGGCACGCCGCCGGCCTCAAGTTCCGCCGCCGGCGGCCGACAAGACGGTATCGCCCCGGCCCCCGCGGCCGGACCCGAGACCGCTTGTTCCACCTGATGCCATGGAAATGATGACCGAAGGCGCGCACATCGCGCGCCACGAAGCCGGACGCGTGCCGGCCGCGCCGCGCGCCGGCGAATACCTCACCTACCGCGTTGGGGGCGAGGAATACGGGGTCGACATCCAGACCGTCCAGGAGATCCGCTCCTACGAGCAGCCCACGCGCGTGCCGGGCGCCGCGTCCTTCGTCAAGGGCGTCGTCAACCTGCGCGGCGTGATCGTCCCCATCGTGGACCTGCGCCTGCGCCTGGATTGCGCGGAGGCCGAGTACACGCCCTTCACCGTCGTCATCGTGCTGGCCGCACGCGAGCGCGTCGTCGGCGTGGTGGTCGACTCGGTCTCCGACGTGATGGACCTGCCGGAAGCGTCCGTCATGCCGCCGCCGGAGCTGGCCGACAGCCCGGCCTCCGACTTCATCACGGGCATCGCCGGCGTCGGCGATCGCATGCTGATGCTGGTCGACATGAACCGCCTGCTGGGCACGACACTGGGCGAGATCCCGGAGGTCCAGTGAGCCCGGCCCGAGCGCAACAGCGCGCGCGTTGATGCCATGGACGCCTTCGTCGCGACGCGCCCGGGCGCGCTCGCCGTGCCGCGCGAGATTCCCTTCGAGGCGGCGGACTTCGAGCGCGTCCGCTCGCTGATCCGCGCCAAGGCCGGCATCGACCTGCACCCGGGCAAGCAGAACCTGGTGTACGGGCGGCTGGCGCGGCGCCTGCGCGAGCACGGCCACGCCAGCTTCCGCAGCTACCTGGACGCCTTGCAGTCCGACAGCGGGCCCGAGTGGCAGGCCTTCATCAACTGCCTCACCACCAACCTCACGGCCTTCTTCCGCGAGGCGCACCACTTCGAGACGCTGGCGCAGGCGCTGCCCAAGCTGGCCGGCCCGGTGCGCATCTGGTCCTGCGCGGCCAGTACCGGCGAGGAGCCGTACAGCATCGCGATGACCGCGCTGGAAGCCCTGGGCGCGAGCGCGCAGGTGCGCATCGACGCCAGCGACATCGACACGCAGGTGCTGGAGACGGCGCGCGCGGGCGTCTACCCGCTGGAATCGGCGATGGCGCTGGGCGATGCACGGCTGCGCCGCTTCTTCCTGAAGGGCCGCGGCGTCCATGCCGGCAAGGCGCGCGTCAGCGCGGAGCTGCAGAAGCTGGTGAGCTTCCGCCCGTTCAACCTGCTGGCTACGCAGTGGGAGCGCGGCGTCTACGACGCGGTGTTCTGCCGCAACGTGATGATCTACTTCGACCGGCCGACGCAGCGCCAGGTGCTCGCGCGGCTGCACGCCGCGCTGAAGCCGGGCGGCCTGCTGTTCGCCGGCCACGCCGAGAACTTCACCGACCAGCGCGACTTGTTCGAGCTGGCCGGCAAGACGGTGTATCGCCGTGCGGGCTGACAAGATGCCGCTGGCGCCGCCGCCCGGCGCGCTGGACGCGCTGCGCGCCCGTGCCCGGCGCGAGCACGAGGCCGGCATCTTCTTCACCGACCCGCACTTCGGCCGCGCCGCGGTGAAGGTGCTGCCCGGCGAGTACTACGTGCACGACCAGGACGTGGTCGTGACGACGACGCTGGGTTCCTGCGTCTCGGCCTGCCTGCACGACGCCGGCGCCGGTGTCGGCGGCCTCAACCACTTCATGCTGCCGGATGCCGGCGACCTGGCCGCCGGCGCGCGCTACGGCGCCTTCGCGATGGAGCTGCTGGTGAACGAGCTGGTCCGGCGCGGCGCCCGCCGCGGCTGCCTGGAAGCCAAGATCTTCGGCGGCGGCTCGGTGATGAAGAGCCTGGCCAGCACCTTCATCGGCGAGAAGAACGTGGCCTTCGTGCGCGAGTTCCTCGCCACCGAAGGCATTCCCTTGCGCGGCAGCGACGTGCTGGACGTCGTGCCGCGCCGCATCTGCCTCTTTCCCCGCAGCGGCATCGTCATGTGCCGCCGCCTGCCGGCCGCGGCCGGCGCGGCGTTCGCGGTGCAGGAGGCGCGTTATCGCACCGAGCTGGGCCGCGCGCCGGCCGGGGCCGTGGAGCTGTTCAAATGACCATCCGTGTCGTCGTGGTGGACGATTCGGCGCTCGTGCGCGCCGTCCTCACCGACATCATCAACCGCAGCCCCGGGCTGCAGGTGGTCGGCGCTGCCGCCGACCCTTACGAAGCGCGCGAGATGATCCGCGAGCTGGACCCCGACGTCATCACGCTGGACGTGGAGATGCCGCGCATGGACGGCCTGGCCTTCCTCGAACGCATCATGCGGCTGCGGCCGCTGCCGGTGGTGATGGTGTCCACGCTCACCGAGCGCGGCGCGGCGACGACCTTGCGCGCGCTGGAGCTGGGCGCGGTCGACTTCGTCGCCAAGCCCACGCTGGACGTGCGCACGGGCCTCGACCAGCTGGCGCGCGAGATCGCCGACAAGCTGCGCGCCGCCGCCCAGGCCAAGGTGAAGCGCAAGGTCGTGGTGCCGCCGGCGGCGCCGGAGCCGGTGCAGAAAAGCGCGCCCATGACCTTGCCCAGCCAGCAGCTGGTGGCCATCGGCGCCTCCACCGGCGGCACCGAGGCGATCCGCGAGATCCTCACGCACCTGCCGGCCGGCGTGCCGGGCATCGTCATCACGCAGCACATGCCGCCCGGCTTCACGGCCAGCTTCGCGGCGCGGCTGGATGCGCTGTGCCGCGTGCGGGTGAAGGAAGCCATCGATGGCGAAGTGATCCGCTACGGCCACGCGTATGTCGCGCCGGGCGGTTCGCACCTGACGGTGGAGCGCAGCAGCAACGGCTTCGTCACGCGGGTGGCGGCCGGCGAGCCGGTGAACCGCCACATGCCCTCGGTGGAAGTGCTGTTCGGCTCGGTGGCGCGCTGCGCCGGTGCGCGGGCGACCGGCATCATGCTGTCCGGCATGGGCTCGGACGGCGCGACGGCGATGCGCGAGATGCGTGACCGCGGCGCCTACAACCTGGTCCAGGACGAGGCCAGCTGCGTGGTGTTCGGGATGCCGCGCGAGGCGATCGCGGCGGGGGCGGCGGATGAAGTGGTGGCCTTGCCGGACATCGCGCGCCGGCTCGTCGCGCGGCTGGCGGCCTTGCGGCGGCCGCTGCCGCAGGCGGCTTGAAAGCCGGCTAGCGCCACGGACCGAGGAACACCTTCAGCGCCTCGGTCAAGGGCTCGGTCAGGTGCTGCGCGCCGATCGCCAGCGCGACGAGCCCCACCAGCAAGGTCACCGGAAAACCCACCGCGAACAGGTTCAACTGCGGCGCCACCCGCGAGGTGAACCCGAGCACGAGGTTCACGAACAGCATCAGCATCGTCGCCGGCAGCGCCAGGGTCAGCGCCAGCCGGAACACCTCGCCGGCCAGCAGGTCCAGGCGCAAGCTCCCCAGCACCGCGAAGGGCTGGTCGCTGATCGGGATGGTGCGGAAGGTTCCGACCAGCGTGTCGATCAGCAGCAGGTGGCCGTCGAGCGACAGGAACAGCAGCATCGCCAGCGTGTGCAGCCAGCTGCCCACCGCCGATTCGGTGCCGCCGTGCGGGTCGAAGAAGCCGGCGAAGGAGAAGCCCATCTGCAGGCCGATGAATTCGCCGGCCACCTCGAACACGGTGAACAGCAGCCGTGCCGCGAATCCCAGCGCCAGCCCCACCAGCACCTGCTGCGCCACCAGGCCCAGCCCCGCCATCGAGGCGAGCGGCAGTCCCGGTGGCACGCCGGCGAAAGGTGCGACAACCACGGCGATGGCCAGCGACAGCGCGACGCGCGCGCGCACCGGCAAGCTGCGGTGCGACAGCAATGGCGCCGCGGAGAACAGCGCCAGCACCCGCAGGAAGGGCAGCAGCAGGCCGGCCAGCCAGGTATCGAGCTGGTACTGGCTGAAGGTGACCATCGCTAGCCGATAGCGGAAGGGATGGACGTGATGACCTGGCGGATCCAGTCCACCAGCATCGTCAGCATCCACGGACCGGCGATTGCCAAGGTCGCCAGCACGGCCAGCAGCTTGGGCAGGAAGGACAGCGTGGATTCGTTGATCTGCGTGACGGCCTGGAACAGGCTCACGGCCAGGCCGACGACCAGCGCCACCAGCAGCACCGGCGCGCACAGCGTCACCAGCATTTCCATCGCGTTGCGCCCGTAGGCAAGGACGGATTCGGGCGTCATGTTCCCATTCCGAAGCTGCCGACCAGCGAGCCGAGCAGCAGGTTCCAGCCGTCCGCCAGCACGAACAGCATCAGCTTGAAGGGCAGCGCGATCAGCACCGGCGACAGCATCATCATGCCCATGGACATCAGCACGCTCGCCACGATCAGGTCGATGACGATGAAGGGAATGAAGACCATGAAGCCGATCTGGAAGGCCGTCTTCAACTCGCTGGTGACGAAGGCCGGCACCAGGATGCGCAGCGGCGTGTCGGCCGGCTTGGCCGCCGCGGGCTGCGCCGCGATGCGGTTGAACAGGGCAAGGTCGCCGGCGCGCGTCTGCTTCAGCATGAAGGCCTTCAGCGGCGCGCCACCGCGCGAGAGCGCTTCCTCGAACTGGATCTTCTGCTCGTTGTACGGCTTGTACGCCTCGTCATAGACCTTCTCGAAAGTCGGCCCCATGATGAAGAAGGTGAGGAACAGCGACAGCCCCACCAGCACCTGGTTGGGCGGCGTGGTCTGCAGGCCCAGCGCCTGGCGCAGCAGGCTCAGCACGATGATCAGCCGGGTGAAGCTGGTCATGAGCAGCAGCACCGCCGGCAGGAAGGACAGCGCCGCGAAGACCAGCAGGGTCTGGATCGGCACCGAGTAGGTCGTCGTGTTGCCACTGGTCTGCGCGACGAAGCCCAGCGGCGTCGTCTGCGCCCAGGCGGCGCCACCCGCCAGCAACAGGGCCGGCGCGAACAGGATGCGCTTCATCACTGCGCCTTGCCGCCGGTGTAGCCGGCCACCACGTTGCGCAGCAGCTTGCCGAAGGCGGGCGGCACGGCCTTGCCGCCGCCCTGCGGCAGCGAGGCTGCGCTGTCCTCGGCCAGCAGCGTGACCTGCTGCGGCGTCACGCCCAGCACCAGCAAGCGCTCGTTCAGGCGCACCAGCACCACGCGCTCGCGCGCGCCCAGCGGCAGTTGCGCCGCCAGTTCGAGCACGCGCGCGCTGCCGCCGGGGCGGAAGGTCTGCACCTTCTTCAGCGCCCACAGCACCAGCGGGATCAGCGCCAGCACCACGAACAGCATCAGCACGGACCAGGCGGTCGAAGCCATCTTCCGGTCCTTCCTTCAGCGGCTCAGCCGGCGCATGCGCTCGGAGGGCGTGACGATGTCGGTCAGGCGGATGCCGAAGCGGTCGTTGACGACCACCACCTCGCCCTGGGCGATGAGGAAACCGTTGACCAGCACGTCCATCGGCTCGCCGGCCAGCGCGTCGAGCTCGATCACCGAGCCCTGCGCCAGCTGCAGGATGTGCTTGATCGGGATGCGCGTGCGGCCCAGTTCCACCGTCAGCTGCACGGGGATGTCGAGGACCAGGTCGATGTCTTCGCGCGGGGCGCCGGGTGCGCCGGCGCCCAGGCGCGGGAACAGGTCGGCGGCTTCGCTGGCCACGGGCGCGGGCTGCGAAGCCTCGGCTTCGGCCAGGGCCGCGGCCCAGTCGTCGGTGAGCGCGTCGCCGCTCTGGGGGGCAGTCATGGGTTCTCCTGGGGAACGGGCTGGGTCAGGAATTCGTTGATGCGCAGGCCGTAGCGGCCGCCGACGGTGCCGTATCCGCAATCGAACACGGGCACGCCGTCGACCTTGGCGGTGAGCGTGGGCGCGCGATCGAGCTCGATGAAGTCGCCGACTTTCAGCGCCATCAGTTCGCGGACGGTGGCTTCGCTGTAGGCCAGTTCGGCCGCCAGTTCCACGGTGGCCGACTGGATCTGCTGCGTCAGCAGGCTCAGCCAGCGCCGGTCCGCGCCCTGGTCGCCCTGCAGCGGCGAGTAGAGGATTTCGCGGATCGGCTCGAAGGTGGAATAGGGAATGCAGATGTGCAGCGCGCCGCCGACGTCGCCGAACTCCAGCTCGAAGGTGGTGGTGACCACGATCTCCGAAGGCGTCGCGATGTTGGCGAACTGGGTGTGCATCTCCGAGCGGGCGTATTCCAGCTCGATCGGGTAGATGGCGCCCCAGGCCTTGGCGTATTCGGCGGCGATCACTTCCACCAGGCGCAGGATGATGCGCTGCTCGGTGGCGGAGAACTCGCGGCCTTCGACCCGCACCTTCTGCATGCCGGTGCCTCCGAACAGGTTGTCGATGACGGCGAAGACCAGCGTGGGATCGCAGATCAGCAGGCCCGAACCGCGCAGCGGCCGCACGTGCATGATGTTGATGTTGGTCGGCACGACCACGTTGCGCAGGAAGGCGCTGAACTTCTGCACCTTCACCGGGCCGATGGCGATCTCCGGGTTGCGGCGCATGAAGTTGAACATGCCGATGCGGAAGTTGCGCGCGAAGCGCTCGTTCACGATCTCCAGCGTGGGCATGCGCCCGCGCACGATGCGCTCCTGGCTGGAGAGGTCGTAGAGCCGGACGCCCGAGCCGTCGTCCTCCGGCGCGCTGGCGCTGTCGGCCTCCTCGCCGTTGACGCCGGCCAGGAGCGCGTCGACTTCTTCCTGCGACAGGGTGTGCTGGGCCATCGTCGTCCTACTGCAGGATGAACTGCGAGAACAGCACCTGGGTGAGCGGGTTCTCGGGGTCGTTCTTGCCGGGCTTCTGGCCGGGCTCGGGCAGGTCCACGCCCATGGACTTGCCGGCGCGGTAGCGGATCTCCTCGGCCAGCTTCACCTTGCCTTCGACGCTGAGCAGGTCCTCGATCTGCTTGGACGAGATCAGCATCAGGATGGAGTTGCGCACGGCCGGCAGGTGGTCCTTGAGGTCGGACTCGACGGACGCGTCCTCGAACTGCAGGGTCACGCCGATCTGGGCGAAGCGTTCGCCGCGCGGGTCCTGCAGGTTGACGGTGAAGGGTTCCAGCGTGGTGAAGAGCGGCTTCTTGTCCGCCTTCTTCGCGTGGGCGCGCGGCTTGGACGGCTCTTCGTCGCCGCCCTCGCCGTGGCCGCGCATGGCGAACCAGGTGCCACCGCCCACGCCGGCGGCCAGCAGCACGCCCAGCAGGGCAACGAGGACCAGCTTGGCCCCTTTCTTCGGGGCTTGTGCAACTGCGGCTTCGGACATGGCGAGATTGTGCGAAGCCACCCGATTGCGCGATGGGCGGATAAGGGCGGGAAAGCCGGCGTTTTTCGGTCAGGCGTAGAGATCGAGCAGCCCCAGCGTCCCTTGCGTTCGCGCTCCTCCACTCCTGCGTGGAGCTGCGCTGATCGCTCCCACGCCCGGCAATTGCGTGTTCTTTTCACGCGCTGGCGGCTGCTCGCGCGCTTGTTGCCGTTGCTGCTGCCCGCTCGAAACCCCTGCCTGCGCCAACTGCAAGCCCTGTCCCGCCAGCATCTCGCGCAACGCCGGCAGCGCCTGCTGCAGGCCTTCGCGCGTCGTTGCGTGCGCGGCGCTGAGGCTGATCTCCGCCGCCTGCTGCTGCACGCTCAGCTGGATGTGGATGGGCCCGAGGTCGGCCGGGTGCAGGTGCAGTTCAGCCTGCTGCAGGCCGGACTCCACCATCCAGCGCACCTCGACGCCCAGGTCGCCCGCGAAGGCGGCGTCCAGCGGGTGCGAGGGCAAGGCGGCCTGGTGGACAGCCGTGGCCGGCACGGCGGGCGCCAGTTGTTGCGGCTGCGAGCTGGCTGCGGCGAGCGCGGAGAGATCGGCCGCCTGCAGCGACGGTGTTTCAGCCGCGGCGTGTTCCTGTTTGGCAGGGGACCCTCCTGGCACGGCTGCCAGCAAGGCCTGGAAAGCGCCCGTCGCGACGTGGTGCGCGGGCTCGGGCGTGGCGGCGAGCTGCAGGTCCGGCGTGGCGGGGCGGCCCTTGGCATCGGCGCCGGTGATTTGTTGGTCAGGAAGCTGAGCCTGCGCCTTGGCATCCGGCAGCACCGTGAGTTGCGTTGCCGGGATGGGCTGCTGCTGTTGCGGCAGCGCGGCCAGGAAGGCGTCCGGCACCGCCTCGGCGGCCTTGGCCGCGGGCTTCTTCTGGGCGCCTGGCTCGTCCGCAGGGAGTGCCTTGGCATCGGCGGCAGTCACCGGGACGGCATCATCGGGACAGAGTCCATCGAGCAGCGCAGCAAAGGCATCGGACGCCGCGTCACCGCTCGCTGGCTTGGCGGACGCGGCCTGTGCGCCGTGCGCCGCAGCGGCGCGCGGCGCTTGAACATGGGGGGCGGCCGCCTTCATGGCATCGATCCTCGCAGTTGCCGCCCGAAAGCCCGGGCAGCGAATTCATCGGCTTCGCGCTGCTCGCGCCGCTGCGCGCGCGCGTTCGCTGCTTCCACCTCGCGCCGCTGCAGCGCCTGGAAGGCCATCAGCTTGCGCTGGCATTCCTGCAGCCGCAGCTGCTGTTCCTGCACGCGCGCCTCGCGGCGCCGCACTTCCTGCTGCTGCAAGGCGATCGCCTCGTCCAGCCGGCCGACGAAGCGCTGGTAGCCCTGCAAACCCGCGCCGTCGGTGGCGCCCAGGGTGCCCGCCGCGGAGCGCGCCAGGCACTCGGCGCGGAAATCCTGCAGCCGCTGCAAGGTGGTGGCGGCCTGCGCCACCGCCTGGCGCAGCTGCGCCAGCGCGGCCGCCGCCTGGTCGCGCACGGCCTCTGCGGTCTCGATCAAGCGGGGCAAGGCGTGAATCACAGGAGACCTCCGTGCTGCGCACGGCGGTGCTCGCCCTTGGGGCGGCCCGGCGGGCTCATCCGCGCAGCCCTTGTGCGAGCAGCGCATCGAGCGCGGCGCGGCTGGCCGGCAGGGTGGCGCATTCGCGCATGTCCTGCTGCAGGAAGGCCGCCACCTGCGGCCACATCTTCATCGCCAGGTCGGTCTGCGGGTCGGCGCCCGCCACGTAGGCGCCCACGGCCAGCAGGTCGCGATTGCGCTGGTAGCGTGCATACAGCGCCTTCAGCGTGCGGGCGCGCTGCAGCTGCGCCGGGTCGGTCACGTTGTGCATCACGCGCGAGATCGACTGCTCGATATCGATCGCCGGGTAGTGGCCCTGTTCGGCGATCGCCCGGGACAGCACGATGTGGCCGTCCAGGATGGCGCGGGCGTTGTCGGCGATCGGGTCCTGCTGGTCGTCGCCTTCGGCCAGCACCGTGTAGAAGGCGGTGATGGAGCCGCAGCCGTTGAGGCCGTTGCCGGTGCGCTCCACCAGCTGCGGCAGGCGCGCGAACACCGAAGGCGGATAGCCCTTGGTGGCGGGCGGCTCGCCGAGCGCGAGAGCCATCTCGCGGTGCGCCATCGCGTAGCGGGTCAGCGAATCCATCAGCAGCAGCACGTGCTTGCCGCGGTCGCGGAAATGTTCGGCCAGCGCGGTCGCATAGGCCGCGCCCTGCATGCGCATCAGCGGCGGCAGGTCGGCGGGCGCGGCCACCACGACGGCGCGGCGCAGGCCTTCCTCGCCCAGGATGTCCTCGACGAATTCCTTCACTTCGCGGCCGCGTTCGCCCACCAGGCCGACCACGGTGACGTCGGCCTGCGTGTAGCGGGCCATCATGCCCATGAGCACCGACTTGCCGACGCCGGAGCCGGCGAACAGGCCCAGGCGCTGGCCGCGGCCCACGGTGAGCAGCGAGTTGATGGCGCGCAGGCCGACGTCGAGCGGCTCGCGCACCGGCGCGCGCTCCATCGCGTTGATCGCCTCGCGCTGCAGCGGTTCGCTGCGCGCTCCCGCCAGCGGTTCGCCGTGGTCCAGCGGCTGGCCGGAGGGATCGACCACGCGTCCCAGCAGCGCATCGCCCATGGGCAGGCGCCGCAGGTGCGAGCTGCGCAGCGTGGCTGAAGGGACCGGTTCGCCGTAATGCACGCCTTCGAAGGGATAGTCCAGCGCTTCGACGATGGCGCCCGGCGCCAGGCCCTGGATGTCGCCGGTGGGCATCAGGTGCAGGCGGCCCTGCGCGAAGCCGACCACTTCGGCTTCGGTCTGGTGCGCGCCATCGCGCACCACGCACACGCTGCCCAGCGGCAGGCGCAGCCCGGTGGCTTCCATGACGAGGCCGGACACCCGCACGAGGCGTCCGTGCACGGCCAGCGGCACGTCGGGCGCCAGCAATTGGCGATGCGCCTGCAGGTGGCGGCCCAGGCGTTCGGCGGTACCGAGGGCGATGCTCATTCTTCTTCGCCCACGGACGGCGCCACTTCCCACTCGCGGCCCAGGGTGCCCATCACGGCATGCCAGCGCTCGTTGAAGCCGGCTTCGGCGATGCCGGTGTCGGCTTCGACGCGGCAGCTGCCGCGCGGCAGCGTGGCGTCGCGTTTCAACTGGCTCTGGCCGCTACGGACTTCGTCCAGGTGCTCGGCCAGCACGGCGGCGTCGTCCGGGTGCACGTGCAAGGTCAGCTGCGACGCGCCTTCGGCCACGCTGCGCAGCGCTTCGCGCGCCGCGGGCAGCAAGGCCTGCGGGTCGAGCGCCGGTTCGCGCCGCAGCACCTGGCGCGCGATGTCGATGGCCAGCGACACCAGGTCGGCGGCCACGTCGGATTCGAGGGAGGCGAGGCCGGCGCGGAAGCCATCGGCCAGCGGCTGCATGCGGCGGGCGATCTCCGCCGTCTTCTGCATCTCGAAGGCCGCCAGCGATTCGGAGCCCTGGTCGTAGCCTTGCTGGAAGCCATCGCGCACGCCGGCCGTGTAGCCGCGCTTGCGGCCCATCTCGAAGGCGGCGCGCGCCGTCTCGTTGCTGAAGTCGCGCGAGCTGAGCGGCCGCACCGGCCGTGCGAGCGCGCCTTCGAGTTCGTCCAGGTCGAAGCTGGCGACGCCCGCCAGCGCCTCGGCCGCGATGATGCGGCTCGCCGGCGTCGGCAGGGCTTCCATGGCTTCAAACGAAGCTCTCGTCACCGCCGCCTCCCAGCACGATCTCGCCCTCGTCGGCCAGGCGCCGCGCGAGCTTCAGGATGTCCTTCTGCTGCGTCTCCACGTCGGACAGCTTCACCGGCCCGCGCGAATCCAGGTCCTCGCGCAGCGTCTCGGCGGCGCGCGTGCTCATGTTGGAGAACACGCGTTCGCGCAGCTCGGGTTCGGCGCCCTTCAGCGCCACGATCAGCTGGTCGTTCTGCACCTCGCGCAGCACGCGCTGCATGCTCTTGTTGTCCAGCTTCAGCAGGTCGGAGAAGGTGAACATCTGGTCCTCGATCTTCTGGGCCAGGTCCATGTCGTTGGTGCGGATCGAGCCCAGCACCGACTGCTCCACGCTGGAGCCGAGGAAGTTGAGGATCTCGGCGGCCGTCTTGGGCCCGCCCAGCGGCGCCTTGCGCACGCGCTCGCCGCCGGCGAGCACCTTGGACAGCACGTCGTTCAGTTCCTTCAGCGCGTTGGGCTGGATGCCGTCCAGGGTGGCGATGCGCAGCACCACGTCGTTGCGCAGGCGCTCGTCGAAGCCGCTCAGCACGCCGGAGGCATGGTCGCGATCCAGGTGCACCAGGATCGTGGCGATGATCTGCGGATGCTCGTTGCGAATGAGCTCCGCGATGGCGCCGGGGTCCATCCACTTCAGGCTCTCGATGCCGCTGACGTCGCGGCCCTGCACGATGCGGTCGATCAGCAGGCCGGCCTTGTCCTCGCCCAGCGCCAGCTTCAGCACGTTGCTGACGTAGGCGCCGGTGTCGCTGACCAGCGAGCGCTGCGAATCGACGCTGTTGTGGAAGCGCGAGAGCACGTCGTCGAACTGCACGTCGGCGACGGTGGTCAGGCGCGCCATGCGTTCGCCCAGGCGCTGCACCTCCTTGGGCGACAGGTGCTTGAACACCTGCGCGGCGCAATCCTCGCCCAGCGCGAGCAGCAGGATGGCGCCGGAATGCAGGCCTTCGTCTTCGATCGCGGCTGCGGCCATGTCGTGTTCCTTGCTTCCTCAGGAGGGCTGGCTGGCCCAGTTGCGCACGACGTTGGCCACGGTGGCGGGGTCGGTGCGGGCGAGCTGGCGGATGGCTTCCAGCTGCGTGCTGCGTTCGTGCTGGCGCGCGGCCTGGGCCGTGGGCAGCAGCGGCGTGTTCGGGTCGGGCACGGCCGCGGCCGCGGCCGACTGCAGCGGCGTGGGGAAGGCAATGGCGTCTTCCACTGTGGCCGTCAAGCGCGGCGCGGCGGCCAGGGTTGGCGGCCGGCGCAGGCCGCGCAGGGCCGGGTGCACGAAGCCGAACACCACGATCAGCGCCACCAGCGGCAGGGCGAGCCAGCGGGCCAGCCCGCGCGCCAGGTCCTGCATTTCGGGCTGGCGCCACAGCGGCAGCTCCTTGGCGTCCGGCGCCGCGCCGGTGAAGGGCGCGTTGACCACCTCCACGGAATCGCCGCGGTCCTTGTTGAAGCCGATGGCTTCGCGCACCAGCGCGTTCACCTGCTGCATCTGGGCGTCGCTCAAGGCCTTGGCGACCACGGGCTTGCCGTCGGCGCCGGGTGCGGCGCGCAGGTGGTTGACGAGGACGGCGGCGCTCAGGCGGCGGATGTTGCCGGTGGCGCTGCGCACCACCTTCACGGTCTTGTCGACTTCGTAGTTGGTGACGGCGTCGCGGCGGATGCCCACGGCCGCGGCGCTGCCGGCGCTGTTGCCCACGGGGCCGATCGCCTGCGGCGCGCCGTTGACGGGCGAGGTGGGCGTGGCCGGCGGCTGGTTGGACAAGGCGCCGGGGCTGCCGCTGCCACCCGTGGTGTTGCCGTTGCCGGGCGCTTCGGTCAGGTGCTGGCTGCGCACGCTGGCGGGCGCGCTGCCCTGGTTGGGCGCATAGAGTTCGGCGGTCGATTCGCTCTGCGTGAAGTCAATGTCCGCGGTGACCTGCGCCTTGACGTTGCCGGCGCCGACGATGGGTTCGACGATGGCCAGGATGCGCTGCGACAGGTCCTGCTCGGTCTGGCGCACGTATTGCATTTGCGGGGCGTCGAGGCCGGTCGCGTTGTCGGAGGCTTCGGACAGCAGGGCGCCGCTCTGGTCGATGACGCTGACCGCCTTGGTCTGCAGCTCGGGCACGCTGGAGGCGATCAGGTGCACGATGCCGGCAACCTGCTGGCGCTCGAGGCTGCGGCCGGTGTAGAGCGTCAGCAGCACCGAGGCGGAAGGCTTCTGCTGCTCGCGCAGGAAAGCGGTCTGGTTCGGCAGGGCCAGGTGCACGCGCGCGTTCTGCACTGCCGACAGCGCCATGATGGAGCGCGCCAGTTCACCTTCGAGACCGCGCTGGAAGTTCAGGCGTTCCTGGAACTGCGTGGTGCCGAACTTCTGGTTTTCCACCAGCTCGAAGCCCACGGTGCCGCCCTTGGGCAGGCCTTGCGAGGCGAGGCGCAGGCGCGTGTCGTGCACGGCTTCGGCCGGCACCAGGATGGCCGCGCCGCCTTCGGAATACTTGTAAGGCACATTCATCTGCGCCAGCGCCGCGATGACGGTGCCGCCGTCCTTGTCGCTGAGGCTGGTGTACAGGATGCGCCAGTCGGGTTCGCGGCCCGCGGTCAGCGCGAAGGCCAGCAGGCCGGCGAGCGCGAGCGAAGCGACGCCCAGCGCGAGCTTGCTGCGCTGGGGCAGGGCCAGCAGGCGCTGCAGAGGCGAGTCGCCCGCGGGCAGGGCGTTGGTGGCGGGCACGGGGGTGGCGCGGTTGTCCATGGCAGCCGAGATTGTTCCTGCGGAGAACTTGAGGGCGTATGGCGATATGCGGGGCATTCCCGCCTCTTATCCGCTCGCGCGCGCGGGGTGGCCCGCCTAGAGTGGAGGCACCATGACCATTGCTCCCGCCTCCGCCGGCCTCCCGACCCCGCTGCTCGACGCCCTGCGCCGCAACGCCGCGGCGCAGCGGCAAGCGCAGCAGGCTCCGGCAACGGCGGGCGGGCCCTCCTTCGCAGGCGCGCTGGACCAGGCGCTGCGCTCGGTCAGCGCCTCACAGAACGAAGCGGCCAGCCTGGCCGAATCCTTCCAGGCCGACCCTTCCAGCACCAGCCTGGAATCGGCCATGGTGGCCATGCAGCAATCGCAGATCGGCTTCCAGTCGGCGCTGCATGTCCGCAACCGGCTGGTGTCGGCCTATACCGACATCATGAACATGCAGGTGTGACAAGAACTTCCGGACGCAAAGGGCGCAAAGGGCGCAAAGGTTACGCAAAGGTCGCAAAAGGACTTCCAGAATTCATTTGGATTTCTTTCGCGTCCTTCGCGTCCCTTTTGCGCCCTTTGCGTTCGGAAGTGCAGGCCTTCAATGCAACGTCATCCCCGAAACCGGCATCTCGATCATGGCCGGCAGCGGCTGGGTGATGCGGCGGATTTCGGCGTCGTTGGACAGGATCGTGCGCAGGATGCGCAGGCGTTCCGGTTGTTCGGCGGCCGGCAGCGGTTGTTCTTCGGCCAGCGCGCGCAGCTGCGCAATCACCACCACGCAGGCGGCTTCCAGCCGGCACACGCTGTCCCAGTCGCCCTTGCGGGCAGCATCCAGCATTTCGCTGCTGGCCGATTCGAGCGCGCCGTAGTGGCGCAGGAGCTTGCTGCCCGTCATGCCTGCAGGTCCGCGTGGCCCTTGGGCGTGGCCGGGGCGATGGCGGCCCAGGCCGAGCGCAGGTCGCCCAGCAGGGTGAGCACCTCGGCGAGCGGCTCGTCGACGGCTTGCGTGTTGGCGGTGAACAGGCGGGCAACCATGTATTGATAGAGGTTGCGCAGATTGTCGCCCAGCGCCGGGTCGCCGTCCTGCGTCTCGACGCAAGCCTTCAACCCTTCGTCAATGATGCGCATCGCCTTGGTGATGGTCGAGTGGCGGGTCTCGACGTCGCCCGTCGCAACGGCATGGCGGGCCTGCAGCACGGCGGCGATGGCGCCGTCGTACAGCAGGATCACGAGCTGGTGCGGGTCCGCCTGTGAGACCGCCGTGGCAGTGCCGACCTGGCGGTATTGTTCGATGGGGCGGGTGAAACTGGTGAACATCTCGGGGTTCCTGCCCATCATGTCGGCCGCGACGGGCGGAACTTGAGGCGGGACGCGCGTCAGGACAGGCCCAGTGCGGACTTCATCTGCGCCATCTGCGCGTTGAGCGTCGACATCGTCGTATCGAGCTGCTGGTATTGCGTGCGCAGCCGCGTCTCCATGGAATCCAGGCGCGTCTGTTCGGAGTCCTGGCTCTTCTGGTTCAGGTCGGCGCTCTGCTTGAGGCCGTCGATGCGCGAATCCAGCGTGCCGCCGGTGCCCGTGAGGCCCTGGGCCCAGGACTGGAAGCGCACGGCGAAGCCCTGCGCGTCGCCGGTGCCGGCCTGTGAGAACAGCGCGGACAGCTGGTCCGGCTGGCTGAGGAGGGGCGACAGCTTCGCGTCGTCCACGGCCAGCGTGCCATCGCGCTGCAGCGTGATGCCGGCGGTGGCGAGGTTGGACACGCCGTTGCCCAGGCCCGAGACGGTGCCGTGCAGCATGTTGTGCAGGGTGTTCAGCAAGGTGTCGGCCGTGGAGTCGCCCTGCAGCGCGCCGCGGGCTGCGCCGGTCGGGTCGGCCTTGGTCTGCTTCTGCAGCAGGGTGACGATGCCGTTGTAGGCGCTGACGAAATCGGTGACGTTCTTGCGCACCGACGCCGTGTCGACGTTGACGTTGATCGTCACCGGGTCGGTCGACACCTTGTTCAGGCTCAGCGTCACGCCTTCCAGGGCATCGGAAGGCGAGTTGGTGGCGCTGGTGAGGTCTATGCCGTCGATCTGGAACTGCGCGTCCTGCGCCGCCTGCGTCTGCGTGAGGTTGCGGCCGGCGCCTGCCGTCGCGGCCGGGTCGTAGGCCAGCGCCGAAAGGCCGGACGCGTCGGTGTTGTTGCCGTCGTCGTCGGTGGCGGAGATGCGCACGGAGCTCGCTTCGCCGGTGGCGCTGCGCAGCACCAGGCGGGCGCCGCCGGTGCCATTGACGATGCTGGCGGTGACGCCGCTGCCCGCGGCATTGATCGCATCGCGCACGCCGGCCAGGGTCTGGTGGGCGCTGTCGATGGTGACGGAAACCGGCGACGTGCCGCTCTTCGCGGTGAACGCGCCGTTGGCCGTCGTGCCGATTTCGATCGTCAGCTTGCCGGTGCCGACCGTGGAAGCGGAAGACGCGAAAGTCCCGCTGGCCAGCACCTGCGCTTGCGCCATCTGCGACACCGAGAGCGTGTGCTCGCCGGCGGCGGCCTTGGCGCCGGCCGACACCGTGGCCACGCTGCTGTCGCTGCTGGTGGCGCTGTAGGCCTTCCAGCTGTCCGGCTTGGCCAGCCGCGTGGCGACGTCGCCCAGGTTGGCCAGCTGGCTCTTCAAGCTGCCGAAGGCCGAGATCTCGGTCTGGATCGTCGAGCCCTTGGACTGCAGCAGCGTCAGCGGCCGCTGCTCCACGTTCATGAGGGCGGTGACGATCGAGTTGACGTCGAGTCCGCTGCCGACCCCGGTGCTGGAAATCGTGGGGCTGATGCTGCTCATTCAGTGCTTTCCTGGGATCAGCCGCCCTTCAGCAGGCTCAGCACCTGTTGCGGCAGCTGGTTGGCCTGCGACAGCATGGCGTTGCCGGCCTGTTGCAGGATCTGCGAACGCGTCATCGCCGCGGTTTCGGCGGCGTAGTCCGTGTCCATGATGCGCGAGCGCGCGGCGGTGGTGTTTTCGGCCGTGGCCTGGATGTTGGACACGGCGTTCTGGAAGCGGCTCTGCACGGCGCCCAGCTTGGCGCGCGCGCCGTTCACCTGCTTCAGGGCCGCATCGCACTGCTGGATGGCCAGCTGGGCGCCGCCGTAGGAGCTGATGTCCAGCGTGCTCATGTTGCCGCTGCTGCTGGCGGTCGCGGAGTCGCCGGCGGCCAGGCCCACCTTGGCGGCGGCGGCGCCGGTGATCGTGATGTCGCTGGACGACGTCAGCACCAGCTTGTTGTTGGCGGTGTCGAAATAGGCGCCGACGCCGGTGGTGGTGGAGATGCGGTTGATCGCGTCCACGACCTGGGCCTGGCGTTCCTGCGTGGTGCCGGCGGCGGGCAGGGTGCCGATGTCGACGCCATTGATCGTGAGGTCACCGGCGCTGGTGGCGGTGAGGTCGGTGATGTCGGTGGCGTTCTGGGTGCTGGCGCGGTTCACGGTGCCCATGCCGGACAGGCGGGCGTCGGTGATGCCGTCGATGTCGATGCTGTCGCCGGCGTTGGCGCCCACCTGGAAGCGGGCGGCGCTGAAGCTGCCATCCAGCAGCTTCTGGCCGTTGAAGTTGGCGCTGCCGGCCACGCGGTCGATTTCGTCCTTCAGCTGGCCGACTTCCTGTTGCAGGGCGGCGCGGTCGTCGGCGGTGTTGGTGGCGTTGGACGACTGCACGGCCAGTTCGCGCATGCGCTGGACCATGTCGCCGATGCTGCCCAGCGAGCCTTCGGCCGTCTGCGACAGCGACACGCCGTCATTGGCGTTGCGGGCGGCCACGGTGAGGCCGCGCACCTGCGCGTTCATGCGCTCGGCGATGGCCAGGCCGGCGGCGTCGTCCTTGGCGCTGTTCACGCGCAGGCCGCTCGAGAGGCGCTGGATGGAGGTGTTCAGGCTCGACTGCGAGGCGTTCAGGTTGCGCTGCGCATTCAGCGAAGCGATGTTGGTGTTGATCACCGAGGGCATGGGAGGCTCCGTGCTGAGGTTGGGGAAGGTTCGCAGCTTGCGACTTTGAACCGTCCCCGGATTCGCGATGCCCCGATAAGAGCGCGGGAAACCGGCTATTTACGCCGGCGGCCCGCGTCCGCCATCAGCGCAGCAGCGACAGGACCTGCTGCGGCAGCTGGTTGGCCTGCGACAGCATGGCGTTGCCGGCCTGCTGCAGGATCTGCGCGCGGGTCATGGAGGCGGTTTCCGCGGCGTAGTCGGTGTCCATGATCCGGGACTGGGCCGCGGAGGTGTTCTCCGAGGTCAGCTGGATGTTGGCCACGGCGTTCGTGAAGCGGCTCTGCACGGCGCCGAGCTGGGCGCGCGAGCTGTTGATCTGCTTCAGGGCCGCATCGCACTGCTGGATGGCCAGCTGGGCGCCGCCGTAGGAGCTGATGTCCAGGCTGGACATGTTGGCGCTGGTCGCCGCCGTGGCGTTGTCGGCGGAGGAAATGCCCACCTTGGCCGCGGCGCCGGCGCCGCCGATGGTGATGTCGCCGGAGGAGCTCAGCACGATCTTGTTGTTGGTCGTGTCCAGGTAGGCGCCGACGCTGGTCGACGAGGAGACGCGGTTGATCGCGTCCACCACCTGGGCCTGGCGTTCCTGCGTGGTGCCGGCGGCCGAGAGCGCGCCGATGTCCACGCCGTTGATGGTCACGTCGCCCGCGCTGGTGGCGGTGAGGTCGGTGACGGCGGTGGAGTTCTGGGTGCTCGCGTGCTTCACGGTGCCCATGCCGGCCAGCTGCGCGTTGGTGATGCTGCTGATGGTGATGCTCTCGCCGGCATTGGCGCCGACCTGGAACTTGGCGGAGTTGAAGCTGCCATCCAGCAGCTTGGTGCCGTTGAAGTTCGTGGTGGTGGCGACGCGGTCGATTTCTTCCTTCAGCTGGCCCACTTCCTGTTGCAGGGCGCCGCGGTCGTCGGCGGTGTTGGTGGCGTTGGACGACTGCACGGCCAGTTCGCGCATGCGCTGCACCATGTCGCCGACGCTGCCCAGCGCGCCTTCGGCGGTCTGCGCCAGGGAGACGCCGTCGTTGGCGTTGCGGGCGGCGACCGTGAGGCCGCGCACCTGCGAGTTCATGCGCTGGGCGATGGCCAGGCCGGCGGCGTCGTCCTTGGCGCTGTTCACGCGCAGGCCGGTCGACAGGCGCTGGATGGAGGTGTTGAGGCTGGCCTGCGAGCTGGTCAGGTTGCGCTGCGCGTTCAGCGACGCGATGTTGGTATTGATGACGGATGCCATGGCGGCAGACTCCTGAGGATGGCCGCGAGCGGCCGGTTGGAACGCCGCGATCGCTTCGCGGCCCTGGCGGGATGGACTCCCGTTGCCAACATATCGGCCGGCCGCGCGCCGGCTTGAGCGTTGCCCGCGCAAAAAGTGCAGGCGCGGATTAAGCGATCCGTTTAGGCGCCTAGGCTTTTTTCCTATCAAGTCGCGGCAAATGGCGACAGCCTGCTCGTCATGACGAGTACACAATTACAAACACATTAGGGGTTCAGATACAAATGCAGACGGAACAGTTGTCCAACGAGATCCGGGAGCTCAATCTCTCGTTCCTCATGCTCGCGCAGGCCATGATCCGCAAGGACAAGGCGCAGGCGCTGTTCCGCCTGGGCATGTCCGAGGCGGCGGCCGAACTGCTGGCCCAGATGTCCGTGCAGCAGCTGGTGCGCGTGGCTTCGCGCAACATGATGCTGTGCTCCATGCGCTTCGGCGACGACGTGGTCTGGAGCCTGCTGACCGAGCGCCATGCGGCCCAGGCGGTGGACGCCAATGCCGACCGCCTGCATGCCAGCGTGCTGATGGCCAGCCGCGCCGCGACGGCCACGGCATGACGACGCGCAGCCTCCTCGACGACAACCTGCACCTGACGCGGGCGGTGGAGCTGATCAAGCTCGGCGCGCGGATGGCTGTGCTGGAGTCCGAGACGCCCCTGTCGCACGAGCGGCTGGTGCGCCTGTACCGCGAAGTGACGGGCCAGTCGCCCTCCAAGGGCCAGCTGCCCTATTCGACCGACTGGTTCACGGCCTGGCAGCCGAACATCCATTCCTCGCTGTTCATGAACATCTACGAGAACATGAACAAGGCGAGCGCGCTGGAGCAGGTGGACCTGTTGATCAAGGCCTGGCAGCTGTACGCCGAGGACGCGTCCGCCATGGGTGCCGAACCGATCCTCACCATCACCCGCGCCTGGCGCCTGGTGAAATTCGTCGACAGCGACATGCTGTGCCTGACCTCCTGCACCAAATGTGGCGGCCACTTCGTGACGCACACGCACGAATACGGCCCCGGCTTCAAGCCCTTCGTCTGCGGCCTGTGCGAAGTGCCGGCCCGCGCCGGCAAGAGCCGGCGAACCGGCGCGATCCACTGAAACACAACCCGGCGCTGCCGGGTTTTTTCTTGAACTTCCGGACGCAAAGGACGCAAAGGTACGCAAAAGAACGCGAAAAAAATTGGAAGTTCTTTTGCGACCTTTGCGAAACCTTTGCGCCCTTTGCGTCCGGAAGTCCTCCCTCAAGTAATGCCCACCGCCGCCGATAGTGCTCAGGTAACGCGGAGGATTTGAAACATGTTCGTGATGGCCGGCTACTTGATGGTGATCGGTTGCGTGCTGGGCGGCTATGCGCTGGCTGGCGGCAGCTTTGCCGTGATCCTGCATGCCGCGCCGCACGAGCTGTTCGTGATCGGCGGCGCCGCGCTCGGCGCCTTCCTGGTGGGCAACAGCGGCAAGACGATCAAGGCCACGCTCAAGTACGTGCCCTCGCTGCTCAAGGGCAGCAAGTACAGCAAGGCGCGCTACCTGGAACTGATGTCCCTTCTCTACGGCGTGCTGGTGAAGGCCCGCAAGGAAGGAATGATGTCCATCGAGGGCGACATCGAGAAGCCCGGCGAGAGCGCGCTCTTCAAGAAGTACCCGCTGATCGCCGCCGACCACCACCTGATGGAGTTCATCACCGACTACCTGCGGATGATGGTCTCGGGCAACCTCAACGCGCACGAACTCGAGAACCTGATGGACAACGAGATCGACACGCACCACCACGAGGCCGGCGTGCCGGCCGGCGCCATCCAGGCCGTGGGCGACGGCCTGCCCGCTTTCGGCATCGTCGCCGCCGTGCTGGGCGTGGTGAAGACCATGGCCTCGGTCGGCGCCTCGCCCGCCGTGCTGGGGCAGATGATCGCCGGCGCGCTGGTGGGCACCTTCCTCGGCATCCTGATGGCCTACGGCTTCGTCAGTCCGCTGGCCTCGCTGGCCAACCAGAAGATCGACGAGAGCACCAAGGAACTGCAGTGCGTGAAGGCCACCTTGCTCGCCACCGTGCAGGGCTACGCGCCGGCCGTGGCGCTGGAATTCGGCCGCAAGGTCCTGTATTCGACGGAACGCCCCGGCTTCAGCGAGCTGGAAGGCCACGTCAAGGGCAAGAAAGCGACGGCCTGACATGAGCTCTGCCGGCAAGCTGCAACCGATCATCATCAAGCGCATCAAGAAGGGCGGCCACGGCGGCCACCATGGCGGCGCCTGGAAGATCGCCTATGCCGACTTCGTGACGGCGATGATGGCCTTCTTCCTGCTGATGTGGCTGCTGGGTTCCACCTCGCAGGGCGACCTGCAGGGCATCGCGTCGTATTTCCAGAGCCCGCTGAAGGTGGCGCTGACCGGCGGTTCCGGCTCCGGGGACAGCTCCAGCGTCATCAAGGGCGGCGGCACCCTCCTCACCCGCACCAACGGCGCCGTGAAGAAGGGCGAGGTCGAGTCGCCCTCGCGCAACTTCAACCTGCAGGCCTTGCGCGCCGAGGTGGAAGCGGAAGACGTCCGGCGCATGCGCGCGGTGCAGATGCAGCTGGATGTGGCGATGCAGGCCAACCCCACTCTGGGTGCGCTGCGCCAGCAACTGCGCATGGATCTCACGCCCGACGGCCTGCGCATCCAGATCGTGGACGACCAGGGCCGGCCCATGTTCGACGCCGGCAGCCCGCACGTGAAGGAATACATGCGCGAGCTGCTGCGCAGCATCGGCCGGCTGGTCGACGCCGCCGATGGCCGCGTGGTGCTGTCCGGCCACACCGATGCGTCCCCCTACAGCGGCGGCGAACGCGGTTACTCCAACTGGGAGCTGTCCGCCGACCGCGCCAACGCTTCGCGGCGCGAGCTGCTGGCCGGTGGCCTGCGCGAAGACCGCGTGGTGCGCGTGCTGGGCCTCGGCTCCTCCGTCCCCTACGACGCCGCCGACCCGCTGTCGCCCCTGAACCGCCGAATCACCGTGCTGGTGCTGGGCCAGCTGGGAAGCGAGCGCTGGCAGTCCGGCGCCGAAGTGCCGATCTCCGAAACGCAGGCGCTGGAGCGGCTGCTGGAGCGCCGCGAAGGCGCGCCGGCTCCCGCCGCGGCCGCCTCTTCATCCCCCAAGCAACCATGACGACCCCCCAAGACCTCAAGTTCCTGATCGTCGACGACTTTTCCACCATGCGCCGCATCGTGCGCAACCTGCTGAAGGAAGCGGGCCATGCCTCCGCCGACGAGGCCGAGGACGGCGTGGTGGCCCTGCAGAAGCTGCGCAACGGCGGCTTCGACTTCGTCGTCACCGACATCAACATGCCCAACATGAACGGCTTCGAGCTGCTCGCGGCCATCCGCGCCGACGCCCAGCTGAAGGCGCTGCCGGTGCTGATGATCACCGCCGAAGCGCGCAAGGAAGACATCGTCATGGCCGCCCAGGGCGGCGCCTCCGGCTACATCGTCAAGCCTTTCACCAAGGCGACGCTGGAGGAGAAGGTCGGCAAGATCCTGCAGAAGCTGCAGGCGGCGGCGTGAGGCGGGGATGGACGCAAGCACGTCAAACCCGCAGCCGCCCGACGCGGCCGTCCTGTACGGCCGGGTGCGGGACATCACGCGCAGCCTCCACGACGCGCTGCGCGAACTGGGACACGACAAGCGCATAGAAGCGTCGCTGGGCCAGGTGCCCGACGCCAAGGCGCGCCTGTCCTTCATCGCCCGCGTGACGGGCGATGCCGCCGAAAAGGTGCTGAACACCGTCGACGCCGCGCAGGCCCGCCAGCTGGCGCTGGGCGAGCGCGCGGCGGCGGAGGAAGCCCGCCTGCTGGCCGCGGGTGCTGCGCCCGAAGCCCTGGCCTTCGTGCAGGAAGTGAAGGCCAGCGCGAACGACGCCGGCGCGCAGCTGACCGAGATCATGATGGCGCAGGACTTCCACGACCTCACGGGCCAGACCGTGCGCAAGGTGGTGGACATCGCGTCGACGGTGGAGGACGCGCTGCTGCAGCTGCTGCTGGAAACCAGCGTGGTGCCGCTGCCGCGCGTCGCGCTCGACGGCCCGGTGACGGACACGAGCCGCACCGACGTGGTGGCGAACCAGGCGCAGGTGGACGACCTGCTGGCGAGCCTCGGCTTCTGAGCGCGCGGGGGGAGAAGCGCCGTTTTCCCCCCTCTCTTCACCTCTTCACTTTTCGCCGGACTTCGAACAATGACGGTCTCACTGTCATGAAGTCCGTCCATGTCCTCCGAAGCCAGCCGTGAAGATCGCCAGTTGCCGGCGTCCGAACGGCGCCTGCAGCAGGCCCGCGAAGAAGGCCAGGTCCCGCGTTCGCGGGAGCTGGGCCACCTCGCGGCGGCCCTGGCCTTGCTCGCGCTTCTCATGGGCGCCGGCCCCTGGATCGCGCATTCGGCGCTGGCGCTGGTCGGCGCCGGCCTGCGCTTCGACCGCAACACCGCTTTCGACGCGGCGCTGATGACGCCGCGCCTCGGCGCGTTCGGCCTGCAGGGCCTGCAGATCATCGTGCCGGTGGCCGGCGTGCTGGCGCTGCTGTTTGCCGGCACGGCGCTTGCCGTGGGCGGCTGGAACTTCACGCTGCAGGCGCTGCAGCCGAAGTTCGAGCGGCTCGACCCGATGGCCGGCTTCGGCCGCATGTTCGACGGCCGCCAGCAGCTGCAGCACCTGCGGCTGGTGCTGGTCGCCGCGGCGCTGGTCGGCATCGCCGGCGTCTACCTCGTGCAGCACGCGCAGGGCATCGAAGGCCTGGCCCGCCTGTCGCTGGTGGCGGGCCTGCGCACCGGCTTCGACTGGCTGGTCGCCGGTTTCGGCATGGTGGCCGGCGTCTGCTGCGTGTCCGCGCTGGCCGACGTGCCGCTGCAGATCTTCCAGCACCGCGCCAACCTGCGCATGACCCAGGAGGAAGTGCGGCAGGAACACAAGGAATCCGAAGGCGACCCGCACCTCAAGGGCGAGCGGCGCCGCCGCGCCCGCGAGCTGTCGCGCGGCCGCATGCTGGCCGACGTGCCCAAGGCCAGCGTGATCGTCACCAACCCCACGCATTACGCCGTCGCCCTGCAATACGAAGAAGGCATGGGCGCCCCGCGCATCCTGGCGCTGGGCACCGACCACCTCGCGCTGAAGATCCGCGAAGTGGCCGCGGCCGCCAGCGTGCCGGTGCTGGAAGCGCCGCCGCTGGCGCGCGCGCTGTACCGCCACGGCGACGTCGGCCAGGACGTGCCGGTGGAGCTGTACACCGCGGTCGCGCAGGTGCTGGCCTGGGTGTATCGCCTGCGCAGCGCGCTGCAGCGTCCGCCTGAACCCGTCATAGCCGTGCCCGCCGGCATGGATCCGCAGGAGGCCGCGGCATGAGCACGCTGAGCCTCAAGGGCCCCGACGGCCTGCTGGCGCAGCTGCCCGGCCTGCGCGCGCTCGGCGCGCCGCTGCTGATCGTCCTGATCCTGGCGATGATGCTGGTGCCGCTGCCGGCCTTCATCCTCGACCTGCTGTTCACGCTGAACATCGCCGTCGCGCTGGTCGTGCTGATGGTGTCCAGCTACACCAAGCGCACGCTGGACTTCGCCAGCTTCCCCAGCGTGCTGCTGGTGACCACGCTGATGCGGCTGTCGCTGAACGTCGCTTCCACCCGCGCCGTGCTGCTGAAGGGCCACACCGGCACCGGCGCGGCCGGCCAGGTGATCGAGTCCTTCGCGCACTTCCTGATCGGCGGCAGCTTCGCCGTCGGCCTGGTGGTGTTCGCGATCCTGACCATCATCAACTTCGTCGTCATCACCAAGGGCGCGGGCCGCATCGCGGAAGTCAGCGCGCGCTTTGCGCTGGACGCGATGCCCGGCAAGCAGATGGCGATCGACGCCGACCTGGCCGCCGGCAGCATCGACGAGAAGGAAGCCCGCAAGCGCCGCAACGAGGTGACGCAGGAAGCCGAGTTCTACGGCTCCATGGACGGCGCCTCCAAGTTCGTGCGCGGCGACGCCATCGCCGGCATCCTGATCCTGTTCATCAACATGGTCGGCGGCCTGGTCATCGGCATGCTGCAGCACGGCCTGCCGCTGGAGACCGCGGCCAACAACTACATCCTGCTGGCCATCGGTGACGGCCTGGTCGCGCAGGTGCCGGCGCTGGTGATCTCGGTGGCCGCGGGCCTGATCGTCTCGCGCGTCGGCGAGGAGGACATCGGCCGCCAGATCGCAGGCCAGCTGTTCAACATCCCGCGCGCGCTGGGCCTCACGGCCTGCGTCATCGGCCTGCTGGGGCTGATCCCCGGCATGCCGCACATCCCCTTCCTCGTGCTCGCTGCATTGAGCGGCTGGGCCGCCTGGGCTCTGACGCAGGCCGCGAGGAAGAAGCCTGCTGCCGATGCCGCAGCGGCTGCCGCCAAGACCGCGGCGCCCAACGGCGAAGCGAGCTGGGACGACGTCGCGCCGGTGGACCTGCTGGGCCTGGAAGTCGGCTACCGCCTGATCGCTCTCGTGGACAAGGACCGCGGCGGCGACCTGCTGGGTCGCATCAAGGGCGTGCGCAAGAAGTTCGCGGGCGAAGTCGGCTTCCTGCCGCCCGCCGTGCACATCCGCGACAACCTGGAGCTGCATCCTTCCGCCTACCGCATCCTGCTGAAGGGCGTGGTGGTGGGCGAAGGCCAGGCCTTCGCCGGCATGCACATGGCCATCAACCCGGGCCACATCAAGGTGCCGCTGGCGGGCACGGCGACCACCGACCCCGCTTTCGGCCTGCCCGCCACCTGGATCGAAGCGCGCGCGCGCGACCAGGCGCAGGCCGCCGGCTACACGGTGGTCGACGCATCGACCGTGCTCGCCACCCACCTGAACCACGTGATGCAGTCGCATGCGTCCGAGCTGCTGGGACGCACCGAGCTGCAGGAGCTGCTGGACCACACCCGCAAGTACGCGCACGCGCTGGTCGACGAGACCGTGCCCAAGCAGGTCGCGCTGCCCGTGCTGCAGAAGGTGCTGCGCAACCTGCTGGACGAGACCGTCCACGTGCGCGACATCCGCGGCATCCTGGAAGTGCTGGCCGAACACGCCGGCAAGGACGCCGACGAACTGACGCGCGAAGTGCGCATGGCGCTCGCGCCCGCCATCGTGCAGAGCCTCTACGGCCCGGTGCGCCAGCTGCCGGTGCTCGCCATCGAGCCCGGGCTCGAGCAGGTGCTGGTGCAGGCGCTGGCGCCGCAATCGGCCGCGCCGCTCGACCCCGCGATGGGCGAGCTGCTCGCTGCCCGCGCCGCCGAAGCCGCGCAACAGCAGGAGCAGGACGGCCAGCCCGCCTGCCTGCTGGTGCCGGACCGCATCCGCGTGCCCGTGGCCCGCCTGCTGCGCCGCAAGGCGCCGCGGCTGCACGTGCTGTCGCATTCCGAGATTCCCCGTACCCATTCCATCCAGATCCAGCGCGTGATCGGAGCCCATGCATGAATGTCCGCCGCTTTGTAGGCAAGAACGCCCGTGAGGCCATGGCCCTGGCCCGCGCGGCCTTCGGCGACCAGGCCATCGTCCTGTCCAACCGCCCGGTGCCGGGCGGTGTCGAGATCCTCGCCATGGAGAACGGCGAGGAGCCCGCGCGCGCGCCGGCGCCCGCGCCCGCCGCCAAACCGGCGCCTGCGCCGGTCGAGCCCATGAGCACCGTGTCCTTCCAGGATTTCGTGCGCGAGCGCCAGCGCCAGGACGCCGCCGCCACCGAAGCCACCGCGCGCCGCGCCGAAGCGCCGGCGAAGCCGCCGGCCCGTCCGCAGCTGCCGGTGGAGCCCGCGCGCTTCGCCGCGCAGGAGTTGCAGCGCGAACTGCGCCAGCCGCCTGCAGCCGCAGCGGCGCCCGCCGTGACGACCACATCCGCCGCCAACGAAGCCTTGATGGCGGAGATGCGCCAGATGCGCGCCATGCTGTCCGGCCAGCTCGCGAGCCTCTCGTGGTTCGACAACGTGCGCCGCAGTCCCACGCAGACGCGCCTGCTGCGCCTGATGATCGCCAACGGCTTCTCGCCGACGCTGGCGCGCTACCTGGTCGAACGCGTGCCGGCCGACGGCAGCGAAACGCAGGCGGACCAGTGGCTGGCCGACGCGCTGGCGCGCAACCTGCACTGCGCAGGCGATGCCGGCATCCAGCAATGCGGCGGCGTGTTCGCCGTGGTCGGCCCCACCGGGGTGGGCAAGACGACCACCACCGCCAAGATCGCCGCCCGCTTCGCCATGGAGCACGGCGCCGGCTCGGTGGGCCTGATCACCGTCGACACCTATCGCATGGCGGCGTCGGACCAGCTGCGCGCCTTCGGCCGCATCCTCAACATCCCGGTGCACACCGCGCGCGACAGCGCTTCGCTGGCCGACCTGCTGGACCTGTTCGCCGGCAAGAAGCTGGTGCTGGTGGACACCGTGGGCGTGGGCCAGCGCGATCGCCGGCTGGCCGAACTGCTGTCCGCATTGCCCGCGGGCCGCCTGCAGCGCCTGCTGGTGCTGAACGCCGGCGCGCAGGGCGAGATGCTGGAAGAAGTGGTGCAGGCCTATGGCGGCACCCGCGGCACGCGCTGCGTCATCTCCAAGCTCGACGAAGCGGTCCGCTGCGGCGCCGCGGTGGACGTCGCCATCCGCCACCAGCTGGTGGTGGAAGGCTTCGCCAACGGCCAGCGCGTGCCGGAAGACTGGTACGCCGCCCGTGCGCAACTGCTGGTGCACAAGGCCTTGATGAAGCCGGCCAGCGGCACCTTCATGCCCGACGACGCGGAGCTGGGCCTGGTGCTCACCGCGCCGCCCGCCCAGAAGCCGGGAGCCGCCCATGCTTGACCAGGGACATGACCAGGCCGCGGGCCTGCGCCGCATGCTGCAGCAGCGGCCCGTGAACCTGCTGCCGCTCGCTGTCGTGCGCGGCCAGTCCACTGGCTGGATCGCCCAGCTCGCCGGCGGCCTGCAGGAACTGGGACGCAACCCGGTGGTGGTGGACGCCGCCCGCGGCGCCGCCGCCTCCGCCTTCGGCCTGCGCCCGCGCGGCGACCTGATGGACATGCTGGAAGGCCGCGAAAGCTTCGACAACGTGGCGCACCGCACGCGCGAGGGCGTGCACGTGCTGCGCGGCGACCGCGGCGTCGAAGCTTTCGCCGCCAGCGGCGAACCGCCGGAGCGCCTGCTGGCCGGCTTTGCCGCGCTGTCGCACGGCTTCGACGACGTGCTGCTCGCGATGCCGGCCACGGAGATGGCCTGCATGGCCGCGCCCGCCGACCACGCGCCGGTGCTTGCCATCGAATCCGCCGGCAACGGCCTGATGGACAGCTACAGCGCATTGAAGGAACTGGCGCGCAGCTTCGGCTACCGCCGCTTCCTGTGCGTGGTGGTCGGCGGCCACGACGCCGCCGCCGCCCGCGGCGCCTTCGAGCGCATTGCCGCCACGGCCAGCCGCTTCGTCGACGTCGCCGCCGACTGGGCCGGCTGGCTGCCGCCCGCCACTTCCGCCCGCGCGCGCCACGAAGCCGCCTGCGCCGCCCAGGCGCTGGTGGGCTACCCGCCGGCACCGACCGTCGCGTTCTCCTGAACGAGGAAAGCATGTACACCGCCAAGGGAACGCTGGGCCCGCAGCCCGGCATCGAGAACTACCTGCCGCTGGTGCGCCGCGCGGCCAGCCACATGATCGGCCGGCTGCCGCCCAACGTGGAGATGGACGACCTGATCCAGGCCGGCGTGCTGGGCCTGATGGACGCCATGCAGCGCTACGAGCAGGGCCACGGCGCGCAGTTCGAGACTTTCGCCATGCAGCGCGTGCGCGGGGCGATGCTCGACGAGCTGCGCGGCACCGACTGGGTCCCGCGCTCCGTGCGCAAGAACCAGCGCGAGATCGCCGGCGCCGTGCAGTTGCTGGAACACCGCCTGAAGCGCGCGCCCACCGACGGCGAGATCGCCAGGCACCTGGGCATCGCGCTGGAGGACTACCACGAGATGCTGGTGGACGTGCACGGCGCCCAGCTGGTGTATGCCGACGACTACGAAGCGGGGGAGGGCGACATGCACTTCCTGGACCGCCACGTCGCCCCGGACGAACAGGCCGATCCCGCGGCGCGGCTGGCCGACCGGCGCTTCCGCGAAGCGCTGGTGGCCGCCATCGAGAACTTGCCCGAACGCGAGCAGTACGTGATGAGCATGTACTACGAGCACGACATGAACCTCAAGGAGATCGCGGCCGTGCTCGGCGTGACCGAGTCGCGCGTCTGCCAGCTGCACAGCCAGGCCGTGGCGCGGCTGCGCGCGCGGCTCAAGCCTTGAAGCCGGGATCGCGCGCATCGAGGAGCGCCGGGATGCCACCGGAGCGTCGACAAAAAAGCGGCCCATGGCCGCTTGACTTGGGAAGCCCTGGGTCCCCGCCTTCGCGGGAATGACGAGGAATCAGGCGGCGGCGGCCAAGGTGAACGCCCCCACGATCCCCACCAAGCGATCCGCCTGCTGGTTCAAGCTCGCCGCCGCAGCGGCGCTCTGCTCCACCAGCGCCGCGTTCTGCTGCGTCACCTGGTCCAGCCGGGTCACGGCTTCGCCGACCTGGCCAATGCCTTGCGATTGCTCGCGGCTGGCGACGCTGATTTCGCCGATCAACGTGCTCACGCGCTGCACCTGGCCGACGATGTCGCCCATCGTGCGGCCGGCCACGCCGACCTGGCGGCTGCCGGCTTCCACCTTCTGCACGCTGTCCTGGATCAAGGCCTTGATCTCGTTGGCGGCGCTGGACGAACGCTGAGCCAGGCTGCGCACCTCGGCGGCCACCACGGCGAAGCCGCGGCCCTGCTCGCCGGCGCGCGCGGCTTCCACCGCTGCATTCAGCGCGAGGATGTTGGTCTGGAAGGCGATGCCATCGATCACGCCGATGATCTCGGCGATCTGCCGGCTGGACGCCGTGATGGCCTGCATCGCCTCCACCACTTCGTTCACCACCACGCCGCCCTGGGCGGCCACGCTGCTGGCGGTGTCCGCCAGTTCGGTGGCCTGGCGGGCCGTGTCGGCGTTGATGCGCACGGTGGACGTCAGCTGCTCCATCGAAGCCGCCGTCTCCTGCAGGCTGGACGCCTGCTGTTCGGTGCGGTGGCTCAGGTCCGCATTGCCGGTGGCGATCTGCGTCGAGCCGGTGGCGATGCTGTCGCTGGTCTGCCGCACTTCGCCGACGATGCGCACCAGGCTGGCGTTCATGGCCTGCAGCGCGCGCAGCAGCTGGCCGGCTTCGTCGCGCCGCTCGGTCGTGACGGTCGAACGCAGGTCGCCGGCGGCCACCGCTTCGGCCAGGCGCACGGCTTCGGCCAGCGGCCGCGTGATGGAGCGCGTCACCAGCAAGCCGCTGGCCAGCGCCAGCAGCATCGCGACAGCGGCGGCCGTCACCAGCATGCCCTGGTCCACGCCGTAGGCCTGGCTGGACTCGAGCACCTGCTTCTGCGCGACGCCGATCGAGAAGTCCGCATATTCGTCGGTCGCGCGGGTCAGCGCCGCCAGCAGCGGGCGGCACTTCTCGTCCAGTTCCAGGACGGCGGCATCGTGCTTGCCGGCGAGGGCCTGGTTCACGATGTGCAGCGCCACCGGTCCGTAGTCGGTTTCGACGCGGGCGATCTCCGCGATCAGCGCGTGCGCGTGCTCCGAGGTCGTGGCATCCGCCGCGGCCAGGTTCTGCAGCTCGGCGAGGCGGGCCTGGACGTCCGAGTGGGCCTGCGTGACCAGCCGGCGCTCCAGCGCGATGTCTTCCGGCTTCTTCACCAGCACCAGGTTGCGGGCGGAGATGGCGCGCGAATCGACCGCGGCGCGCAGCTGCGCCGCCACGGCCGCGCGGGCGTTCACGCCTTGCACGAAGTGTTCGAAGCGCTCGTGCGCCGCCCGCAGCGAATACAGGGCGAAGCCGGCGGCCGCCAGCGCGATCAGGGCGAGCAGCGCAAAGGTCAGGCCGAGGCGCTGGCCGATCCGGAGTTGGGGGAGTTTCATGGACGAAGGTCGGTTGAAAGCGGCGGACTGCCGCATGACCTTCTTCGGCGCGCGGGGCCGCGCGCACACTGGAAAAGCGCTTATGCCCGAAAGTACGCGTTGCGCAGGGCGCCGCCCGCGGCCAGGCCGCCCTGCGCGCCGTACATGCGCTGCGCGGCGCCGGCCTGCGGCGTGCCGGCGGTCAGGGCGCGCAGCGAGCGCTCGGTGTCGTGCTGGCGGCGCGCCAGCTGGGCCTGCGTCTGCACGCATTGCCGCAGCATGGACTGCAGCTGGGCGATGTCGGCCTCGCGCAGCGGCAGGCGGCTGCGGCCCAGCGCCAGCACCCGCTGGCGCAGCTGTTCGGCCAGGGCGGCGACCGCGTCGCCGTCGCCGTCGCGCACGGCTTCGCCATGCCGCGCCAGCAGCGCCTGCAGTTCGGCCAGCTGCGGCTGCGTGTTCACGCGCGCGGCGCCAGCAGGGCGGCGGCGTCGGCGATCAGGCGGTCGGCGATGGCGCCCGCGTTGACCTTGAAGCGGCCGTCGCGGATGGCCTGGCGGATCGCATCCACCTTGGCGCTGTCGAAATCGTTGCCGGAGCCGGCCGCCATCTGGGCGCCGGCCGCGGACACGGCCACCTGCTCGCCGCTGGCGGCACGGGTGGCGGACGCCGGCGCGGTGGCCGCGCGGCTGGTGCGCGATGCCGTGTCAGCCATGGCCGTGGGGTCGAGGTTGGCGCCGATCTTCATGGGGTTCTCCGGGCCCGGACGGGGCCTTGCCAGGGATTATTCGGCAGCAACGGCCGGAACTTGAGGCCGAAAAGAAGGGATTTGGCAGGTCATTTAGAGGTTCAGGTCGACCACCCGGCCTTCACGGGCCACGCCGCTGAGGATTTTTCCCAGGTCGGTGCGCACCCGCACCGTCTGGCCCTCGGCCGCCGCGCCCAGCGCCTGGCCGGAGGCCGTGACCAGGAAGCCGCTGCTGGCCACGCGCAACTTCACCGGGTCGCCGGCCTGCACCACCTGGGCGGCGCGGAACATCTCCGGCCGCAGCACCTGGCCCGGCGCCAGCGCGCGGGTCAAGGTGCGGCCCTGCACCTGCGCCAGCTCGCGCAGCACGCCCGGTGCTTCGCGCGTCAGTTCCACTTCCTGTTCGGTCGCCTGGCTGGCGTCGAGGGTGCTGCCGATGGCCAGCGGCGCCCCGGCCACCAGCGCCGGGCCCCAGGCGCGCACGGTCACCGGCACCAGCAGCGTCCAGGACGCGCCGTCGACGCAGCGCACGCCCACCGAGCCGCGGCCCCACAGGCGCGCGCCGGCGGCCAGGAAAGGCTCGGTGCGGCGGCAGGGCGCCAGGTGCGCGGTCTGCACCAGGCCGACCTGCACGTCGAAGCGGGTCACCTGCGAGCCGGCGGCGGCGACCTGCTGCGAGACGAAGGCGCGCAGCGCGTTCTCGTCGATCGCGGGCGCGGCCGGCTGGGCCAGTGCGGAGCCCGCAGCCAGGGCAACAAGGAGAAAGAGGAAGCGCATGGGGACAGCACTGTAGGTGCACGCGCCTGCAAAGGCGGCGGGCAATAAGCCGGCAAAGCCCCGCCTTATCCGCGCTTCAGTTTTCCGGCCCGCTGCCGATACTGCCCGTCCATCGCTGCCAGACCGCCTCCATGAACCTGCTCACCGCCAAGATCGCCGCCCAGGGCCAGGCCCTGGAGCTGCTGGCCGAACGCCAGAAGGTGCTGGCCGGCAACATCGCCAACGCCGACACGCCCGGCTACCAGGCGCGCGACTTCGATTTCGCGCGCGCACTGGCCGAAGCGCGCGGGCAGGGCGGCAGCGCGCTGGCCACGACCGCGGCCGGCCACCTGGACACGGGCGGCGGCGCCGCGGGCGTGACGCCCACCGTGCAACTGGAATGGCGCACGCCCGACCAGCCCGCGCTGGACGGCAACACGGTGGACCTGGACCGCGAACGCGCCAGCTTCGCCGACAACGCGCTGCGCTACGAAGCCACGCTGCGCTTCATCAACCAGGACGTCAAGAACATGCTCTCGGCGATCACGGGCCAGTAAGGAAAACGAACCATGTCCCTGATGAATGTCTTTGCCATCTCCGGCAGCGCCGTGTCGGCGCAGAGCAAGCGGCTCAACGTGGTGGCCAGCAACCTGGCCAACGCCGACGCCGTGGCCGGCCCCGATGGCCAGCCTTACAAGGCGCGCCAGATCCAGTTCGAGACCGTCGCGTCCGGCGAAGGCGATGTGGCCGGCGTGCGCGTGGCCGGCGTGCTGGAAACGCAGGCGCCGGTGCGCCGCGTGCTGGAGCCGGGCAATCCGCTCGCCGATTCCGACGGCTACGTGACCCATTCCAACGTGAACGTGGTGGACGAGATGGTCAACATGATCTCCGCCTCGCGTTCCTACCAGAACAACGTCGAAGTGATGAACACCGCCCGGACCTTGCTGTCCAAGACCTTGCAGATGGGCCAGTGAGATGACCACCGTTTCCTCCACCACCTCCTCCAGCGCCGCCACCGGCAGCGCGTCCTCGGTCAGCTCCGCCACCAGTGCCGCCGACCAGGAAGACCGCTTCATGAAGCTGCTGGTCGCGCAGATGCAGAACCAGGACCCGCTGAACCCGATGGACAACTCGCAGATGACGAGCCAGATCGCGCAGATCAACACCGTCGGCGGCATCGAGAAGCTGAACACCACGGTCACGCAACTGCTGTCCGCCTTCAACAACATGCAGTCGCAGTCGGCGCTGCAGCTGCCGGGCCGCGACGTGCTGGTCGAAGGCAGCACCCTGGCGCTGCAGAACGGCAGCGCCGCCGGCGGCGTGTCGCTGGCGGCCGATGCCGACACCGTCAAGGTCGACGTGCTGGACCCCGCCGGCCAGGTGCTGCGCAGCATTTCCCTGGGCAAGTCCAGCGCCGGCGTGCGCAGCTTCACCTGGGATGGCAAGGACAGCAGCGGCAATGCAGTGGCCGACGGCAACTGGCAAATGCGTGTCACCGCCACGGCCAACGGCAAGGCGGTGGATGCCACCGCGCTCACCGCGGCCAAGGTGCAGTCGGTCACCAGCAAGGACGGCGACACCGAGCTGGACCTGGGCAGCCTGGGCAGCAAGGCCTGGTCCGCGATCCAGTCCTTCCTCTAAACAAGAACACACGGAGTTCCCGCAATGAGTTTCCAGCAAGGCATCAGCGGCCTGAACGCCGCCTCGCGCAGCCTCGAGGTGATCGGCAACAACATCGCCAGCGCGAACACCGTGGGCGCCAAGTCGGCCCGCGCGGAATTCGCCGACATCTATGCCAACGCGGCGCTGCACGAGCTGTCCAGCGCGTCCGGCATGGGCGTGCGCGTGGCGGCCGTCACGCAGCAGTTCGCCCAGGGCAGCGTCAAGACCACCGACAACCCGCTGGACATGGCCATCAACGGCCGCGGCTTCTTCCAGGTGTCCACGCCCGGCACGCGCGACGCGGCCTACACGCGCGACGGCGAGTTCCAGATGGACAACCAGGGCTACGTGGTCACCAACCAGGGCCTGCGCCTGCAAGGCTACGCGGTCGACGCCACCGGCAAGACCAACGGCACCACGGGTGACATCCAGCTGCCCACCCAGGGCATTGCGCCCAAAGTGAGTTCGACCGCCTCGGTGGCGCTGAACCTCGACGGCCGCACCGCCGCGCCCACGGCAACGACGCCGGCATTCGCTATGGCCGACACCAGCTCTTACACCTCGTCGACGGCGATGAACGTGTACGACCAGCAAGGCAACGAGCACGTGCTGTCGCTGTACTTCCGCCGCACGGCCACCGACAACCAGTGGGAGGTCTACACCGCGCTGGACGGCGCGGGCGTGCCCGCTGCCGCCGCCGGTGCGACGCAGCAGCCCGCGGGCCAGCTGACCTTCGGCGCCGACGGCAAGATCGACACGACGCAATCGGGCACGCTGTCTGGCGGCACGCTCACCGCCGGCGACCTCGGCCTGAACCTGCCCTTCCCCACGTCCACGCTGCCGGTGGCCGGCGCCGCCTCCACCACCAGCGCACCGCTGGCGCTGGGCTTCGGCGACAGTACGCAGTTCGGCAGCGCCTTCGGCGTCACCGCGGTGTCGCAGGACGGCTATGCGGCCGGCCAGCTGAGCGGCTTCGCCGTGGACAGCAACGGCATGGTGCAGGCCCGCTACTCCAACGGCAAGACGCTGCCCGCCGCGCAGGTCGCGCTGGCCGACTTCCGCAACGAGCAGGGCCTGGCGCCGGTCGGCGGCAACCTGTGGAAGGCCACGCCAGCCTCGGGCCAGGCTGCGATCAGCGCGCCCGGCTCCGCCAACCTCGGCGTGCTGCAGGGCGGCGCGGTGGAGGAATCCAACGTCGACCTCACGCAGCAGCTGGTGGACATGATCACCGCGCAGCGCGCCTACCAGGCCAACGCGCAGACCATCAAGACCGAAGACCAGATGATGCAGACGCTGGTCAACCTGCGCTGATCGGTAGCCCGTGGACCGCCTGATCTACACCGCCGCGTCGGGTGCCCGTGCGTTGATGCAGCGCCAGGACGCGCTGACCAACAACCTGGCCAACGCCAACACCACCGGCTTCCGCGCCGACCAGGCCGTGTTCCGCGCGGTGCCGGTGCGCGGCGACGGCGTGCCGACGCGCGTGGCGGCGGTGGAAGCGACGGCGGGCTTCGACGATGCGTCCGGCGCGCTCGAAACCACGGGCCGTCCGCTCGACGTCGCGATCCAGGGCAAGGGCTGGCTCGCCGTGCAGGCGCCCGATGGCACCGAGGCCTACACCCGCAGCGGCTCGCTGCAGGTCAGCCCCGACGGCCAGCTGGTCACTGCCTCCGGCCTGCCCTTGCAAGGCGAAGGCGGCCCGCTGACCGTGCCGCCCGGCGCGGCGGTCAGCATCACGCGTGACGGCACCGTGTCCGCGCAACCGGCCACCGGCCCGGCCCAGACCGTGGGCAAGCTGAAGCTGGTGAACCCGCAGGCCTCCGAGCTGCGCAAGGGCGAAGACGGCCTGCTGCGCATGGCCACCGGCGAGGACGCCGCTGCCGACGACCAGGTGCGGCTCACGCCCGGCGCGCTGGAAGGCAGCAACGTCAACGTCGTCGAATCGATGGTGGGGATGATCGCCGCCTCGCGCCAGTACGAAACCCAGATGAAGCTCTTGCAGAACGCGGAGCAGAACGACCAGCGCGCGGCACAACTGCTCGCGCCGGCCCGCTAAGGACTTACCGCCATGTTGCGTTCCCTTTCTATCGCCAAGACCGGCCTCGAAGCGCAGCAGACGCAGCTGGACGCCATCACGCACAACCTCGCCAACGTCGGCACCAACGGCTACAAGCGCAGCCGCGCCGTGTTCGAGGACCTGATGTACCAGAACATCCGGCAGGCCGGCGGCCCGTCGACGGCGGAGACGCAGCTGCCCACGGGCCTGCAGCTGGGAAGCGGCGTGCGCACCGTGGCCACTTCGCGCAACTTCACGCAGGGCAGCCTGTCGCAGACCGGCAACCAGCTGGACCTGGCCATCAACGGCCAGGGCTTCTTCCAGGTGCAGATGCCCGATGGCAGCACGGCCTACACGCGCGACGGCTCCTTCCAGCTCGATGCGCAAGGCCAGATCGTCACCAACGCCGGCTATACGCTGAACCCCGGCATCACCGTGCCGGCCAACGCGCAGAGCATCACCATCGGCAAGGACGGCATCGTGTCCGTCACCATGCCCAGCCAGGCCGCGCCGCAGCAGGTGGGCCAGCTGCAGCTGGTGAACTTCATGAACCCCGCGGGCCTGGACCCGCGTGGCGGCAACCTGTTTGCCGAGACCGCCGCTTCCGGCACGCCGCAATCCGGCAACCCCGGCGCCAACGGCCTGGGCGCCCTCAACCAGGGCATGGTGGAGAGCTCCAACGTCAACGTGGTCGAAGAGCTCGTCGCCATGATCCAGACGCAGCGCTCCTACGAAATCAACTCCAAGGCGATCCAGACTTCCGACCAGATGCTGCAGCGCCTGACCCAACTCTGAAGACTCGCCATGAAGTACCTGCCCCTCCTCACCGCGCTGGCCCTGGCCGGCTGCGCCACCGTCGAAGCGCCCAAGGTGGACATGCACCCGGCGCCGGCACAGCCCGTCGCCGTCGCGCCGCTGCCGCTGCCGACCACCGGCGCGATCTTCAACGCCGCCAGCCACCGCCCGCTGTTCGAGGACCGCCGTGCCCGCCTGGCTGGCGACACCTTGACGATCCAGATCGAGGAGACGGTGACGGCCAGCCAGCAGTCCACCACCAACGTGGCGCGCAACGGCACGCTGTCAGGCGGCGTGACGGGGCTGCCCTATGCGTCGAAGAAGCTGCTGGGCAACCTCAACGTCGGCGCCAACTCCGACCTGAGCAACAAGGCGGACGGCAAGACCGACAGCAACAACACCTTCACCGGCACCATCACCGTCACCGTGCAGCAGGTGCTGCCCAATGGCAACCTGCTGGTGTCCGGCGAGAAGCAGATCGGCGTCAACCAGAACGTCGACGTGATGCGCTTTTCCGGCATCGTCAACCCCACGACCATCCGCGTGGGCAACATGGTCAGCTCCACCCAGGTCGCCGATGCGCGCCTGGAGCAGCGCGGCCGCGGCGACGTCGGCAAGGCCCAGGGCCTGGGCTGGTTGTCGCGCTTCTTCATGAGCATCGCGCCGGTGTGATGGCGATGCGCAGGCACATCCGGCAGGTCCTGCTGGCGCTGCTCGCGGCGGCTTTCGTCGCTGCGCCCGCGCTGGCCGCCACGGCCTTGCTGCTGTTCACCAACCCGGCTGCCGCCGCCGTCGCGGTCGCCGGCGGCGGCAGCGAGCGCATCCGCGACCTCGCCACCGTGTCCGGCGTGCGCGTGAACCAGCTCATTGGCTACGGCGTGGTCGTGGGCCTGGACGGCAGCGGCGACGCCACCAACCAGGTGCAGTTCACCGGCCAGAGCGTGCAGTCGCTGCTGTCGCAGTTCGGCGTCACCCTGCCGCCGGGCGTCACGCCGCAGATGAAGAACGTGGCGGCGGTGATGGTGACGGCGGCGCTGCCCGCCTTCGCGCAGCCGGGCCAGAACATCGACATCACCGTCTCGTCGCTGGGCAACGCGCGCAGCCTGCGCGGCGGCACGCTGATGCTGACGCCGCTGCGCGGCGCCGACGGCGAGATCTACGCCATGGCGCAAGGCAGCCTGGTGATCGGCGGCGCCGGTGCTTCCGCGGGCGGCAGCAAGGTCGCCATCAACCACCTGCTGGCGGGCCGCGTGCCCGGCGGCGCCACGGTGGAACGCGCGGTGGCCAACAAGGCGCTGGAAGCGGGCGACATCCACCTGGAATTGAACCAGACCGATTTCTCCACCGCGCAGCTGATGGCCGAAGCGATCAACAAGACGCTGAAGCAGGAGGTCGCTGAGCCGCTGGACGCGCGCGTCGTGCGCGTGCGCTTCCCCGGCCAGGGCAGCCGCGTGCGCTTCATCGCCGACCTCGAGAACATCGAAGTGGCGCTGGCCGCGCCGCCGGCCAAGGTGATCGTCAATGCACGCACCGGCTCCGTCGTCATCAACCAGTCGGTGCGCCTGGGCGCCTGCGCGGTGGCGCACGGCAACCTGTCGGTGACGGTGTCCAGCACGCCGGTGGTGAGCCAGCCCGCGCCGCTGACGACCGGCGGCCAGACCGTGGTGGCCGAGAAGGCGGACATCCGCATCCAGCAAGGCCCCGGCACGCTGTTCGCCATGCCGCAGGCGGCCGAGCTGGCCGACGTCGTGAAGTCGCTGAACGCGCTGGGCGCGAGCGCGCAGGACCTGATCGGCATCCTGCAGGCGCTGAAGGCGGCGGGCGCCTTGAAGGCGGACCTGGAGATCATCTGATGGACGCGGTTGGCAGCAACAACAGCACTTCGCCGGACCAGCGCGCGCTCGATTCGCTGCGCAGCCAGGCTGCGCGCGACCCGCGCGGCGCGGCGCGCCAGACGGCGGTGCAGTTCGAGTCGCTGTTCAACCAGATGGTGCTGAAAAGCATGCGCGACGCCACGCCGCAGACCGAGACTTCGCAGGGGCAGGAGACCTTCACCGCGATGCTGGACCAGCAGTTCTCGCGCCAGCTCGCCGGCCGCCCCGGCGGCCTGGCCGACATGCTGGAAAAGCAGCTGACGCAGCACATGCAGAAGCTGCCGGAAGCGGCGCCTGCCAACCTGAACCCGCCGGTGCCGGACAACCTCACGGCCACGACGCCGGCCGCGCCGGCGCAAGCCACCGCGCCCGCGACCGCGCCCACGCCGCGCAACCGCGCCGAAGCCTTCCTGCAGCAGATGCTGCCCTACGCGCAGGAAGCGGAGCGCCAGACCGGCGTGCCGGCCTCCTTCATCCTGGGCCAGGCCGGCCTGGAATCTGGCTGGGGCAAGGGCGAGATCCGCAACCCGGACGGCAGCAACTCGTACAACCTGTTCGGCATCAAGGCCACGCGTGGCTGGGAAGGCGCAAGCACCAGCGTGACCACCACCGAATACGCCGGCGGCAATGCGTACAAGCACAAGGCGGCCTTCCGCAGCTACGGCTCGTATTCCGAGGCCTTCGCCGATTACGCGCGCCTCTTGGCCAGCCATCCGCGCTACGGCAACGTGGTGCGCCAGGCCGGCACGGCCGAAGCCTTCGCCGGCGGCATGCAGCGTGCCGGCTACGCCACCGACCCGCATTACGCGAGCAAGCTGGCGCGCACGATCCACATGGCGCAGTCGCTGCAGCGCGCGACGCCGACCTGAGGACGCACGCATGACTTCGCTGCTGAACATCGGAAGCCGCGCGCTGACCGCGGCGCAGGGCTCGCTGTCCACCGTCTCGCACAACATCGCCAACGCCAACACCGTGGGCTACTCGCGCCAGCAGGCGCAACTGGCGACGGCGGGCGGGCAGTACACCGGCAGCGGCTTCTTCGGCAACGGCGTCGACCTGACCGGCGTGCGCCGTCAGTACGACCAGTTCCTCACCGGCGCCGTGCAATCGGCCGCGTCCACCAGCGCCGCCGACGCGACGCGGGCGAGCGGCTTGCAGGCGCTGGACTCGGTGTTCGGCAACAGCGATCTCGGCATCGGTTCGGCTATCGACGACTTTTTCGGCGCCGCGGGCGACCTGGCCAACCGGCCGTCCGACCTGTCGGCGCGGCAGGTGTTCGTGGCGCGCGCCAGCCAACTGGCGCAGCGCATCACCAGCGTGGGCTCGCAGATCGCGGCGCTGTCGAATGAAGCAGACAGCCGGCTCGCATCCGACGCGACGCAGGCCAACGGCAAGATCGCCGAGATCGCCAAGCTCAACGCCTCCATCGCGCTGGGCCTGGCCCAGGGCCAGTCGCCCAACGACCTGCTGGACCAGCGCGATGCCGCGGTGCAGGCGCTGGGCGGCTTCCTGTCCGTGAACAGCGTCGCGCAGGACGACGGCACCATCAATCTCTTCACCGCTGACGGCTCGCCGCTGCTGGTGGGACAGCAGCAGGCGAAGCTGGCTTCCGTGACGGACCCGAACAATGCTTCGCAGCATGCGATCCAGCTGACGCTGGGCACGACCTCGAAGACCATGGACGGCGCGGCGCTGGGCGGCGGCAGCCTGGCCGGCGCGATGCGGCTGCGTGACGAGGACTATCCGGCCGCATTGAACCAGGTCGGACGCATCGCGCAGGTGCTGGCCGGCGCGGTCAATGCGCAGCAGGCCGCCGGCGTGGACATGGACGGCAAGGCCGGCGCGGCGCTGTTCACGGTGCCCGGACCGACGACGCTCTCCGCCTCGACCAACACCGGCAGCGGCGCGCTGGGCGCGACCGTCGCCGACGCCAGTGCGCTGCAGGCCAGCGACTACCAGGTCAGCTGGGACGGCAGCGCCTACCAGGTGAAGCGGCTGGCCGATGGCCAGGTGCAGGGCTTCAGCAGCCTGCCTGCCACACTGGACGGCTTGCAGTTCACGGCGAGCGGCACACCGGCCGCGGGTGACCATTGGGAAGTGCGGCCCTTCGCGGCGGCGGCCACCGGCATCAGCGCGAACTCGCTGTCGGCGCGCCAGGTGGCGACCGGTATGGCGGCCACCGTGCAGGCGGCCGCCGGCAACACCGGCGGCGCGACGGCCAGCAACTTCGCGATCACGCGCACGTCCAGCGACAACACGCTGCCGGTCACGATCACCTTCAACAATCCGCCCACGAGTTTCAACGTCACCGGCCTCGCGGGCGGCAACCTCGCCAACGTGCCATATACGCCGGGGCAGCAGGTGCCGGCGGCGCCCGCCGACTACAACGGCTGGTCGATCACCTTGCAGGGCACGCCGGCCGCGGGCGACGCGTTCAACGTCGCGCCGACCACCAACCCCGGCGCCGACAACCGCAACGCGCTGGCCCTGAGTGCGCTCGCACAAGCGGGCCTCGCCGCCGGCGCGACCTTGAACGAAAGCTATGCGGCGCTGGTGGGCGACGTCGGCAGCCGCGTGCAGGCCGGCCAGGCCGAAGCCGACGTCTCGCAGAAGCTGCAGAGCGACGCCGTCTCGCGGCAGCAGAACCTGGCCGGCGTCAACCTCGACGAGGAAGCGGCCGACATGCTGCGCTTCCAGCAGGCCTACCAGGCCTCGGCCCGCATCATCCAGACCAGCCAGACCCTGTTCGAGGCGCTGCTGTCCGCCACCACCCGCTGAACCAAACCATGCGCGTCCCCACCCTCCAGACGTCCCGCGCCAGCCTGCAGGTGCTGCAGCAGCGCGAAGCCGAACAGGCCAAGCTGCAGACGCAGATCTCCAGCGGCGTGCGGGTGCAGACGCCGGGCGACGACCCGGTGGCCGCGGCCCAGGCCGAACTGGCTCGCTCGCGCCTGGCGCACATCGCGCAGGACCAGCGCGCCACGCAGCTCTCCACCAGCACCTTGCAGGCCGCCGACGGCGCGCTGTCGCAAGGCGTGGACGAGCTGCAAAGCGCGCGCGAAGCGCTGGTGGCCGCGGGCAACGGCAGCTACACGGCCAGCGACCGCCAGGCGCTCGCGCAGCAGCTGCGCGCCACGCGCGACCAGCTGCTGGCCGTGGCCAACACTTCGGATGGCGCGGGCGGCTACGTGTTCGGCGGCCAGGGCGTGACCAGCGCGCCTTTCAGCGCCGATGGCTCGGGCTACACCGCGGCCGCGGGCACGCAGCGCGTCGGCGAGGCAGGGCGCTTCGCCAGCACGGTCGACGGCCGCGCCGCCTTCCTTGCATTGCCCCAGGGCAATGGCGTGTTCACCACGGCATCCGCGTCCGCCAACACCGGCAGCGGCTGGATCTCCAGCGGCTCGGTGAGCGATGCGACGCAGCTCACCGGCCACTCCTATGCCGTCACCGTGGCCGGCAGCGCGGGAGCACAGACTTACTCGGTGACCGACACGACCTCGGGCGCCACGGTCGCAAGCGCCCAGCCCTTCACCGCCGGTGCGGACATCGAGGTACAAGGCCAGCGTTTCGCGATCTCCGGCACGCCGGCCGCGGGCGACAGCTTCACCCTGGCGCCGGCGGGGCAGCAGAGCGTGTTCTCCACCTTGGACGATGCGATCTCGCTGCTGGAAGACAACTCGGTCACTTCTTCCGCTTACAACGAACGGCTGCAGCGCGTGCAGTCCGGCGTCGACCGGGCGCTCGATGGCATGCAGCTGGCGCGCTCGCGCACGGCCGAAGAGATGCGTGTGGTCGATGGCGCCACCGCCACGGGCCAGCAGGGCCAGATCGATGCCAGCGGGCGCCTGAAGGACCTGACGGAGCTGGACATGGCGCAGGGCATCTCGCAGATGCAGAACGGCCAGACGGCGTATGAGGCGGCCTTGCGCAGTTATGCGGCGTTGGGGAAGACCTCGCTGTTCGACTTGATTTCGTAACCCCAGCCCTTCACGTCAACGCCTGCCGCAGCAGCGTGGCCACCCCCGCCGGCTGCAGGTGCAGCAGCTGCGCCGCCTCCTCCAGGTCCTTGGCCGGCGCCCCGCGATCCGCGAGCCGCGTTGCCAAGGCCACGATCCGCGGCCCCGGCGCGTCGCCTTGTGGCGGCCCGGCCAGGCGGCGCAGGTTGTCGGCAATCTCCCAGCGTTCCAGCAAGGCCGCGCCCAGCTCCGCCAGCGGCAGGTCCGCGGGCGCCTCGCCCGGCGCCACATGCCAGATCAGCAGCGCCGCGCAATCGTGCAGCAAGGCCGCCAGGTGCACCGCCTCCACGTCGTCCTCGCCGCGATGGATGGCAAAGGCCGCGGCAATCCGCGCCGCCGCGCGCGCGTGCTGCACGATGCCGTGCACCGCGCTGCGGCCCTGGCTGTCCAGCGCGTCTTCCAGCACCGGCAGGCCCGCGCATTCGCGGAAAAAGGGATCGATGCCGGTCAGCACCAGCGCCGCGGTCACGCCTTCCACCTGCGTGCCGCGATGGGCCTGCCGGCGTGCGGCCGCGCGCAAGACCCGCAGGCAAAGCAGCGGGTCGCGCAGCGCGATGGCGGCGAGCGAGTGGGCGTCGGTTTCGTCGGGGCGGCGGGCGCGGGCGGACAAGGCCAGGGCGCTGGCCCGCAGCACGGGCAGGTCGACCGCGGCCAGGCGGTCGGCCCAGGCGGCGAGGTCTGGGTGGACAGGCATTCTGCTTTTATCGGCAGCGGCGCCGCGAACCTGAGGCCGCGCCTCAGGCGCCAGCCATCCGCGCGCGCAGGCGCTCCAGCAGCGCGGCGGCGTGGGTCTTCACCCGTTCCAGGTCCGCGGCCAGGTTGGCCTGCGGCTCGGCGACGATCGCGTTCTCCTCCAGCCCCCGGCAGGCGTGCCGCAGCTCGGTGGCGCCCAGCGTCTGCGCGGCGCCCATCACGCGGTGCGCGAGCCGCGCCACCTCGCGCGTGTCGTAGGCGTCGGTGGCGGCCTGCAGCTGCGCCAGGTCCTCCTCGTTGGCCTGCAGGAACTCTTCGAGGATGCGGCCTTCCAGCTGGCGGTCGCCGCCGCTGATCAACTCCAGCAGCGCGCCGTCGAACGGACCGTCGGCGGCGCGCGCCTGGTCCGCCGGCGCGACGTGGCCGGCGCCGTCCGGCAGCGGCAGCCAGTGTTCCAGCTGCTGCAGCAGCTCGGGCAGCGCAACCGGCTTGAACAGGCAGCCGTCCATGCCGGCCGCGGCCACGCGCGCCGGCTCGTCGTGCAGCACGTTGGCCGTGCAGGCGAGGATGGGCGTGCGAGGCCGCCCGGCCGCTTCTTCCAGCCGGCGGATGGCGCGCGCGAGCTCGTAGCCGTTCATGTGGGGCATGGCGCTGTCGGTGAGCACCAGGCCGATGCGCCGCGACTGCCACAGCGCCAGCCCCTGCACGCCGTCTTCGGCGACGAGCACGCCGTAGCCCAGCGTGGCCACCTGGCGCGACAGCACGACGCGGTTGGTCGGGTGGTCGTCCACGACCAGCACGAGCGTGCCCTCGGCCTCCGCGACCTCCGCCGGCGGGGCGGCGCGGCGCGCGATCAGCGTGGCGTGCAGGCGGCGCTGGGCTGCGTCGGCCACGGCTTCGGCGCCCATGGCCGCCGGGTCCGCCAGCGGCAGGTCCAGCTCCAGTGTCATCTGCGTGCCGCGGCCCGGCGTGCTGCGCATCTGCACCGTGCCGCCCATCTGCTCGGCGAGGTTGCGGCTGATGGCCAGGCCCAGGCCGCTGCCGCCATAGGTGCTGGCGATGCGGGGCGCGCCCTGCTCGAAGGGCTGGAACAGCTGCGGGATGGTGTCCGGCGGCACGCCGATGCCGGTGTCGATGACGGTGAGCCGCAAGCGCTCGATGGACACGTGCCGCTCCAGCAGCTCCACCTGCACGTGCACGCCGCCGGTCTCGGTGAACTTGACGGCGTTGCTGAGGAAGTTGTTGAGGATCTGGCCCACGCGGACCGGATCGAACACGTGCATCGGCGCGACCCGCGGGTCGACCGAGTATTCGAGCTGCAGGCCCTGCGCCAGCGCCATGCCGCTGTGCACTTCGCAGGCGCGCCGCACCACGTCGCGCAGCGACGCCGGCACCGGGTCCAGCGTGAGCCGGCCTTCCTCGCCCTTCGAGAAATCCAGGATGTCGTCGATGATGCGCAGCAGCGCCGTGCTGGACTCGCGGATCATGGCGACGGTGGAGCGCTGCTCGCCGTCCAGGCGCGACAGCCCCAGCAGCTCCAGCAGGCCCAGCACGCCGGTCATGGGCGTGCGGATTTCGTGGCTCATGGTGGCCAGGAAACTGCCCTTGGCCCGGCTCGCGCGCCGCGCCTCCTCGGTCGCTTCGCGCAGGGCGCGCTCCATCTGCTTCTGCTCGGTGATGTCGGTCCAGTGGCCGGTCCACAGCAGCGTGCCGTCGCCGCGCCGGCGCAGGCGCGCGTGCTTGTGCACCCAGCGCTCGGCCGCGCCGTCGTGCGGCGGCCGCACGCGGTAAATGACGTCCAGCGGCTGCAGCGTCTGTTCCGACACGTAGAGCGCCTCCGCCACGCGCTGCCGGTCCTCGTCTGCCACGCTCTCCAGGGCCGCGGCCTGGTCGGCCAGCAGTTCCTCCGCGTGCAGGCCGCGCGAGGTGTAGGAGCCCTTGCCTACGTAGATGAAGCGGCGCCGGCCGTCGAGGTCGGTGACCATCTGCCAGACCGTGGTGGGCAGGTTCTCCACCAGGTCCGTCATCTGGCGCTCGGTGCGGCGGCGCCGCTTGGCCTCGCGCATGGCGAACAGGTAGGCCAGCAGCACCATCAGCGCGAAGACCACGAAGGAGGCCGCCAGCACCAGCGTCGTGCGGCGCTGGCGTTGCACTTCCACCGCCTGGCGCGCCTGCAGCAGGCGCCTCTCCTCGTCCTCGAGCTCGCGGGACAGGTTGCGCATGTTGTCGGCGGTGCTGCGCAGGCGCGCGAGCTGTTCCGGCGGCAACTGCAGCGCGAGCGGCGGCTGCATTTCGCGGGCGACGGCGCGCGTGGCGTCGGCGCGCTCGGCCAGCAGCAGGCCGAGGTCGAGGGAGCGCTGCTGTTGCTGCGGGTTGTCCGAGGTCAGCTGGCGCAGCTGCAGCACGGCCTGCCCGGCATCGGTGATGGCGAGGTCGCGCTGCTGCAGGAAGGTGGCCCGGCCGTCCAGCAGGAAGCCGCGCTGCGCGGCGTCGATGGCGGAGAAGCTTTCGCGGAAGCGGCCGAGCGTGCCCAGCACCTCTTCCGAGTGGCGGACCCAGCCGGCCGCCCGTTCAGTTTCCTTCAGGGTGGCGGTAAGGGTCCAGGCGACGAAGCTGATGACGACCGCCGCTGCGAGCAGCGGACCGGCGATCAAGGCACGGGAAGGCGGACGACGGAGCACGGCCGGAAGGCATTGTTGTTCTTGCCTTCTGCATATTAGCCTCGCAGCGCCCGCTCAGGCGGCGAACAGCCGTCCGAAACCTGGTACGCGCGCGTCCCGGCCGCCCAGGCGCACGACATCCCAGAAGCCTGCGGGCGAACTCGCCGTGGCCGGCAGGCCCAGCTCGTCCTCCAGCTGCTTGATCGCATCCAGCGTCAGCAGGCCGCCGCAGGAGATGAAGATGCCCTGCGCGCTGCGGTCCTGCGCGTAGACTTTTTTCGACAGCGACACGAGCGCTTCCGTACTCACTTCGCCGACTTCCTGGACGCCGGTGATGGACAGGCCTTCGATCGCCGTCACCGTGAAACCGCAATGCGTGAGATAGGCGACGAGCTTGTCGTTGAGTTCGTCGATGTAGGAAGTGGCCACCGCCACGCGCTGCACGCCCAGCGTCTGCAGCGCGCGCACGATCGCGTGGCTCATCGTCGTGCAAGGCACGCCGGTGGCTTCCTCCATCGCGCGGCGCAGCGACTCGGTGAACTCCGGGCCGCGGTAGAAGCTGATGGACGTGCCCATCATCGACACCACTTCGGCGCCGGCCTTGCGCAGCTCCACCGCGCGCTCGACGATCGTGTCGACCACCGGCGCGAAGCCTTCCGGCGAGACACCGCCGATGCCGAGGCCGCGCGCGATGAAACGATAACGTTCGCCGTACAGCATGGGGCCGTCGTGCGGCACGCGGCCATGGCCGGGCGGCACGACGAGGCCGATGCAGGGATTGTTGCTGTTCATTCGGCCGAGATCTTCTGGTCCCTGATGACCTTGGCCCACTCGGCCGATTCGCGCTGCATCTCCGGGCCCAGCTGCGCGGGCGGCAGGTAGGCCGGGAAGGCGCCCTGCTGTGCGGCGGCCTGCACCATCTCTGGCGAGGCCAGCACCGTCTTCACCGCTTCGTTCAGCTTCTCCACGATGGGTGCCGGCGTGCCCGCGGGCGCCAGCACCATCAGGCGCGGCGCCACGTTGAAGCCGGGCAGCGCATCGGCCATCGCCGGCACGTTCTCGGCGCCGGCGAGCTTGCCGGTGTTCATCAGCGCGAGCGCCTTCAGCTTGCCGCCCTTCGCCTGCGCCAGGCCGGCGGCGGCGCTGACCACGCCGATCGGCACCTGGCCGCTGATCACGTCCGGGATGATCTGCGAGGCGCCGCGGTAGGGGATGTGCGTGACGAAGGTGTTGGTCTTCGCCTTCATCATCTCGAAGCCCAGGTGGTGCACGGTGCCGACGCCGGAGGTCGCGTAGGAATAGCGGCCCGGGCTGGACTTCAGCAGCGCGATCAGCTCCTTCGGGTTCTTGGCCGGGAAGCTGTTGCTGGCCACGATCATCAGCGGAGCGACATAGGCGCCGGCCACCGGCACCAGCGCCTTCAGCGGATCGAAGGTGCTGCGGGCCTGCAGGAAGGGCGCGATCAGCAGCCCGGTCTCTCCCATCAGCAGCGTGTAGCCGTCGGCGGGCTGCTTGGAGACGTAGTCGGCGGCGATCACGCCGGTGGCGCCGGCCTTGTTCTCCACGACGACCGGCTGGCCCAGGACGGCCGGCAGCCGTGCCGACAGCAGCCGCGCGAGCGCATCGACGCCACCGCCGGCGTTGTAGCCCACCAGCAGGCGGATCGGGCGGTTGGGATACGACTGCGCGTTGGCGTTCGCCATGGCGGTTGCGGCCAGTGCGACGGCCAGCAGGGCGCGGCGGGAAAGGACTGCTTTCAACTCTGTCTCCTTTTATAGGTCTGGATCGGCGCTCAGGCGCTCAGGCCTTGCCCGCCCCGCGCGAGCCGGGGCGCTTGGCCAGTTCGGTGACGCGCTCGCGGTTCGGGCGGAAGCCGAGGCCTGGCGCATCGGGCAATTGCAGCACGCCTTGCGTCGGCTCCGGCAGGCCGTCGAACACCTGCTTGCACACTTCGACGGCCACCGAGTGGTACTCCACCAGCGAGCCATTGGCCAGGCCCGCGTGCAGGTGCATGTTGTGGTGCGGCCAGGCGCCGCCGTTGGCGAACTGGGTATTGAAGGCCGCGGCCATGCCGGCGATGCGCAGGCACTGGGTGTAGCCGCCGGTGATGCAGGCATTGGGCTGCACCACGTCCACGGCCTGCGCCACCAGCATGTCGCGGAAGCGGCTGGCGTGGCCTTCGTTCTGGCCGGCGGCCAGCGGGATGCGCGTCTTCTGGCGCAGCTTGACCATGTTGGGGATGTCGTTCTGCGTCACCGGCTCCTCGAAGAAGGCGATGCCGAAGTCCTCGATGCGCTGCGCCAGCGCGGCGGCGTGGAAGTAGTCGAGGCTGCAGTTGGCGTCGATGAAGATCTGCACGTCCGGGCCGACCGCGTTGCGCACGGCCTCGATGCGCTTCACGTCCTCGGCGATCACGTCGGCCAGCGGCCGCGGCTCGTCGCGGCGGGCCAGCGCGTGGTGGCCCACGGTCATCTTCAGGCGCTTGAAGCCGCGCTCGACCCACTGTTTCGCGGCCGAGGCGAGTTCGTCGCGGTCGAAGAAGGCGAAGCCGAAAGTGGCATACACCGGCACCTGCTGGCGCGCGCCGCCCAGCAGCCGCCACACCGGCTGGCCGAGGATCTGGCCTTTCAGGTCCCACAGCGCGAGGTCGATCGCGGCGATGGCGTGGCTGGCGTAGCCGGACTGGCCGCGCGGCGTCAGCAGCCAATACAGCTTGTCCCAGATCTGTTCGTGCCGCAGCGGGTCCATGCCGACCAGGTGGTGGGCGGCCACATCGTTGACGATGGCGGCGATCGCCTCCTCCTCGGTGATGGCGGTCATGCCGGTGCCGACGCGGCCGTCGTCGAGCTCCACGTCGACGAGGCACAGGGACAGCGAGGTGTTCTTGGCGCCCATCTTCACGGGCAGGTTCAGGGGGGTGGCGCGGACGGCAGCGATCTTCATAGCGCGGCTAGTCTGCGGGCTGGAACCGGGACGGGCAAGCGGGGTGCGCGAAAGGGGCTTTCGCGGTTGGCGAAGTCCGTGTTAACCCGAGCCACCTTCGAACGAAGCCGAACTTCCTAGGCCATTCGAAGGAGCCGAGCCATCGCGGCACCGATCAGCTTGCGGTCAGAATCGGGGGCTGGAGGAAAAGTAGATGCGTTTTCGGTTCGTGGGAGCGGCCTGCCTGGCCGTGATGGTCGCGGCGTGCGGCGGTGGCAGCGGTGGGGGTGGAGCGGAGTCCACGTCCCTGGCAAAGAGCAATCTCGTGGTCACGGCCACCGGTCCGACAGACCCTGTTCCCGCCGGAACCACGGTGCCGCTGGTCGTGGACGTCGCCAACAATGGCGAAGCAGCCGCCACCGACGTGGCCGTGAGCGCCACCCTCGATGCCCGATTGACGTTGAAGAACGCGACCTGCAGCGCTGCAGGCGGAGCGACTTGCCCACCGCTTTCGGGCACGACGTTCACGCCGCCGGCGGTGCCGCCCGGCGGCAGCCTGCACTTCGAGTTCGAGGCCGCTATCGCGGCAGGCTCGCGCGGGGCCCTCGTGAGCACGCTCAGTGCCACAGCGGGCAACGGCGGCACGCCGGCAGGCAGCAGCGCCCAGGCGCTGGTGACGGCATACAGCGCCGACGTCGCCGTCTGGGGATATGCCCCCGCCGCACTCCCGCACCAGGGCGACCGCGTGGACTACACCTTCGTCGTGTGGAATATCGGCCCCGACGCGGCGCGCAACGTCTCCATCGTAGACACGCTCGGACCGGGCCTGTTGCCGGGCGCGACGATCAGCTGTCGCAGCGATGGCGCGGCCCCATGCCCGGCGGCGGTGCTGGGCGCGGAAATGACGGTGCCGAACCTGCCGTCCGGTGGCGTTCTCACGTTCACCATCCTGGCGACCGTGGCTGCCGACAGCACCACGGTCGGCAACTCCATGCAGGCGAGAGCTGCCGGCGATCCGCGCGACGACAACAGTTCGTTCGGATTGTCGACGGGTGTCCTCGCGGGCCCCGCGTCGTCCCTGCGCACCAGCATCGCCCTGCAAGGCGACGCGGGCGACTTCATCACGCAGGGCAGCAGCTACTCGTACACCCTGGCAGACGCGGTGGTGACCGCTTCGGCCAGCGGCAACCGTTTCAACATGAACCTGCAAGGCGACGAGAACTGGAGCTTCGACCTGCAGCTTCCGGATTCGGCGGCAGCCTTGCAGCATGGGGCTTGGACCGGCCTGCCGCGCTACGCGGCTGTCGATCCTGCTGTCGGCGCGTTGTCGATCACCGGGCAGGGTCGCGGCTGCAACCAGTCGAGCGGCGCCGTCACCATCAACAATGCGTGGTACGCGAGCGGGCAACTGGTCGGCATCGACCTCGATTTCTCGCAGCAATGCGATGCCAGCACCGGCACGCTACGTGGCCACATCACGTGGTCCGCCAGCGATCCCACGCTGCCGGCGGGCCCCGTGAACCCGTTGCCCGCCGGCCTGTGGACGCCGGCACCGGCCAGCTTGCCGGCTTCCGGCAGTTACGTGGCTTTGTCCAGCGACACGGGCGACTACGTCGGCGCCGGCGTTCCGCTGTCCGTCTACACCCGGAGCAACGCGGTGCTGTCCCTCCTCGAGTCCAACGGCAGGGTGACGGTCAGCGTCGGCGGCAACGAGTCCTGGAGCGGCGACTTCGTCGTGATGAACAGCTTGTCGCAACTGCAGCCCGGCTACTACGGCAACCTGCGGCGTTATCCCTTCAACAACCCGAAGCGCGGCGGCCTGTCCTGGTACGGCCAAGGCCGCGGCTGCAATACCTTGTCCGGCTGGTTCACGGTCGACAGCGTGATGTACGACGGCAATGGCCGCTTGAGCCGGTTGGACCTGCGCTTCGAACAGCACTGCGAGTTCGGCTCGCCGGCCCTGCACGGCGTGATCCACTGGGATGCCAGCGATACCGCGCAGCCGGCCGGTCCCGCGGCGGAGCCCGCCGGACTGTGGACACCGCCACCGGGCGCCACGCCGGGCAGCGGCAACTACGTCTACCTGGCGAGCGATGTCGGCGACTACATCGGAGGGGGAGCGACCAGCATCTTGACCGATGCGACCAGCACGATCCAGGTGACGGCGAATGGCGCGCTGGCGGTCGTGCGTAGCGGCGGTGCAGGCGGCTGGACCGGCAGCTTCGCGGGCATGAACACGCTGTCGCGGTTGCAGCCGGGGTACTACGCCGGCTTGCAGCGCTACCCCTTCAACAACCAGGCGCTCGGCGGCCTCGACTGGTCCGGCGAGGGCCGCGGCTGCAACACATTGAAGGGTTGGTTCATGGTCGACGCGGTGAGCTACGACGCGCTCGGCGCACTGTCGGCGCTGGACCTGCGTTTCGAGCAGCACTGCGAGGGCGTGACGCCGGCCTTGCGGGGCAAGGTGCACTGGGTCCGTTGAGAGCCGTGGTGCGCTTCGGGCGCACCGCGGGCTAAGAGGAGCGCAGCGTGTCCACCAGCGTCCGCGCCGCCGCCGGCGCCTCTTCCCCCGTGCGCAGCGCGAGGTAGTGCGTGCGCTGCGCCCACTCCTCCGCCAGCGGAACCGCATGCAGCGGTAGATGCGCCAGCTGCGGAGCGAGCGCTTCGACCGGCAGCACCGCCACGCCCAGCCCCGCCGCCACCATGCGTGCCGCCGCATCGAAGCTGCGCATCTGCATCCGCACCTGGATCGGCTCGCCCAGCGCCGCCGCCGCGTTGAACAGGCGCGTGGAAACCGCATTGGCGCCGCCGATCACGATGAAGCTTTCGCCCAGCATCTGCGGCAGGCGCACTTCGCTCGCGCCGGCCAGCGAATGGCCCGCCGGCACCACCAGTGCGAGCTGGTCGCGGAACAAGGGGTGGAAAGCGAGACCGCGCGCGGGCGTCGCGATGTCGACCACGCCGACGTCCGCCCGCCCTTCCAGCAGCGCGCCCAGGATCTCCGGGCTCATGCGCTCCTCCACGTCCACGCGGATGCGCGGATGGCTGCGCGTGAATTCCTCCAGCCGCTGCGGCAGCACCTGCAGCAGCGCCGACGCATTGGCCAGCATGCGCACCTGGCCGGCCAGGCCCAGGCTCCAGTCGCGCAGGTCGGTGGCCAGCTGGTCGGCTTCGGCCAGCAGCTCGCGCCCGCGCTGCACCAGCATGCGGCCGGCCGACGTCAGCTCCACGCCGCGCGGCGAGCGCTCGAAGATGCGGATGCCCAGCGCCGTCTCCATGGCGGAGATGCGCGCGCTGGCGGCGGCCACGGCGAGGTGCAGGCGGTCGCTGCCGGCGCTGATGGATCCGGACTCGGCCACCGCGATCACGACCCGCAGCGTGAGGAGGTCCAGGCGCTCGTTCATGCCGCGGATTATCCCGTCCACTGCGTCACGGAATCCGCCTTCCGGATGTGGACGGCACGAGACAGGCATGCGCACGCCGCTTGCGCTCCGCGCCAGAATGCAATGGCAAGGAGGGTCAGACCATGGAAGCCCTGCGCAATCCCTACGCGCCACCGCGCGCCGAAGTCGCCGACATCGCAGCCACGCAAGGACCGGTGCAGACCGCACCGGCGCTGTGGAACCCGCGCGCCGCCGCCAGCTGGAGCCTGCTCTTCACGCCGGTGTTCGGCGCCATCCTGCACATGAGGAACTGGCAGGCGCTGGGCGAGCCGGAGAAGGCGGCGCGCGCCAAGGCCTGGGCCTGGGCGTCGTTCGCCTTCATCGTCATCCTCACCATCGTCTCCGCAGTGCTGCCGGATTCCAAGGCGCTCGACGGCCTCAGCCGGGTTGCCGGCCTGGGCCTGCTGATTGGCTGGTACTACGCCAGCGCCAAGGAGCAGCAGACTTACCTGGCCGTGCGCTTCGGCAAGCTCTACCCGCGCAAGGGCTGGGCCAAGCCGCTGCTGCTGGCCGTTGCCGGCATCGCCTGCTTCTTCGTGGCGGCCATCGTGGTAGGCGTCATCGTCGGGGTGGGATTGGGCCTGTAGAGGTTGGACATTCGGCGGCCGGCGCGTATAAATCCGGCATGCTCGAACACGCGCTCGAGTCCGACGACGGCATCCTGTACCTGCACCCGCGCGCCGCGCTGGCCCAGCAGGACTTCACGCAGCTGGCCGCCACCGTCGACCCGTACATCCACGAACACGGCAAGCTGAACGGCGTGCTGGTGGAAGCGACCAGCTTCCCGGGCTGGGACAGCCTCGGCGCGATGGCCACGCACCTGCGCTTCATCCGCGACCACCACCGGCAGGTGCAGCGCATCGCGCTGGTGACCGACGCGCCGCTCGCGACCGTGGCTGAAAAGCTGGGCTCGCATTTCATCGCTGCAGAGATGAGGCACTTTCCGGCGGGTCAGCGCGAAACGGCGCGGCAGTGGTTGCTGGGCAGGTAGGAAACACCGCGCCATTCACACACGGCAACACGGGTGCCATGCAGAATCATTGCAGTGGCTCCCGTTTCGAAAAACACAACGACAACACCTGCTCGCCGCATGCCGATCGGTGCCGAAGTTTCCGGCGCAGGAACGCATTTCCGTGTGTGGGCCCCAGCCGCGCAGCGCGTGGACCTCGTGTTCGACAAGGGCAAGGCTCCGCTGCGGATGACAGCGGAGCAGGACGGCTACTTCTCCGCCCTGGCGCCGCAAGCCGGGCCGGGTACGCGCTACCGCTTCCGGCTCGACGAAGGTGAGGCCTTCGCCGATCCCGTGTCGCGCCTGCAGCCCGAGGGACCGCATGGCCCTTCCGAAGTGGTCGACCCGCAAGCCTTCACCTGGACCGACGAGCGCTGGCCGGGCCTGGCCGCGCAGGGGCAGGTGCTCTACGAATTGCACATCGGCACCTTCACGTCCGAAGGCACCTACGCGGCCGCCGAGAAGCACCTGCCTGAGCTGAAGGACCTCGGCATCACCGCCATCGAGATGATGCCGGTCAACGAGTTCAACGGCCCTTTCGGCTGGGGCTACGACGGCGTCAACCTGTTCGCGCCGACGCGCCTCTACGGCACGCCCGACGAACTGCGGCGCTTCGTGGACAAGGCGCATGCGGTCGGACTCGGCGTCATCCTCGACGTGGTCTACAACCACCTTGGCCCCAGCGGCAACTACCTGCCGCGCTTCTCGCCGCATTACCTGACCGACAAGTACAAGAACGAATGGGGCGAGGCGGTCAACTTCGACGGCCCCGGCTGCGGGCCGGTGCGCGAGTTCTTCCTGGCCAACGGCTGCTACTGGATCGCAGAATTCCACTTCGACGGCTTGCGGCTCGACGCCACGCAGTGCGTGTACGACGACAGTGAGACGCACATCCTGGTCGAACTTGACGAGCGCGTGCGGGCGGCGGCCGGCGAGCGCAGCGTCTACCTCAGCGCCGAGAACGAACCGCAGCACGCGCAGCTGGCGCGTCCGCGCGACCAGGGCGGACAGGGCCTCGACGCGCTGTGGAACGACGACTTCCACCACAGCGCCATGGTGGCCGCCACGGGCGCCAGCGAGGCGTACTACACCGAGACGCGCGGCACGCCGCAGGAATTGGTGTCGGCCTGCAAGTGGGGCTTCCTGTACCAGGGCCAGTACTACGCGTGGCAGAAGCAGCGGCGCGGCACGCCTGCGCTGGACCTGCCGGGCCACGCCTTCATCCAGTTCCTGCAGAACCACGACCAGGTGGCCAACAGCGCGCGTGGCCAGCGCCTGCACCAGCTGACCTCGCCCGGGCGCCTGCGTGCGTTGACGGCCTTGCTGCTGCTGACCCCGGGCACGCCGCTGCTGTTCCAGGGCCAGGAGTTCGCGGCGAGCGCGCCCTTCCTCTACTTCGCGCGCCACGAAGACGGGCTCAATCCGCTCATTCGCAAGGGCCGGCACGAATTCCTCACGCAGTTCCCCAACATGGCGAGCGCGGAAGGTGGCAAGCTGCTCGCAAACCCCAGTGACGAAGAAACTTTCCGCACATGCAAGCTGGACCACGCAGAGCGCGAGCGCCACGCGCCCGTGCTGCGCATGCACCGCGAACTGCTGCGCCTGCGGCGCGAGGAACCGGTGTTCGCCGCGCAGGATCGCACCCGGATGCACGGCGCCGTGCTGGGCCCGGAGGCTTTCCTGCTGCGTTTCCTGGCAGCGGACGGCGACGATCGCCTGCTGCTGGTGAACCTGGGCGCGACGCTGACCTTGCTGCCGATGCCCGAACCCCTGCTGGCCCCGCCTGCAGGACAACGCTGGAAGCTGCTGTGGAACAGCGAGGACCCGCGCTGGGGCGGCAGCGGAATGATGGAACCCGACGGCGAGCACAGCTGGCGCCTGCCCGCGCATGCGGCGGCGGTGCTCGCCCCTCAACCCGTGGAGGACGATGATGGCCGAAGCCATCCTGAACAAAGTGCCCTGGTCGGGGCGCAATGAAAGCAACGAGCAGCGGCTGACGCGCGAATGGCTGGTGACGAACGGCCTGGGCGGCTACGCCTCGGGCTCGATCGCCGGCGTCGCCACGCGCCGCTACCACGGGCTGCTGATCGCGGCCTTGCCGACGCCGATCGGCCGCACCGTGATGCTGAGCCACCTGGGCGAATGGCTGCGCCTGCCCGGCGGCCGCGTGGCGCGCCTCGCGGGCGAGGAGAAGGCGGACCAGACCTTCGAGATGCCCGAGGTCCTGACCGAGTTCCGGCTCGAGATGGGCCTGCCGGTGTGGACCTACCACGCGGGCGACGTGGTGGTGGAAAAGCGCATCCTGATGCCTTATGGCCAGAACACCGTGCACCTGAACTACCGCATCAGCGGCGGCGAGGCGCGCCTGGTGCTGCGGCCGCAGATCCACTTCCGCGGCCACGAGATGCCGGTGGACGCGGGCTACACCGAGCACTGCCGGCTGCACGCGCTGGCCAGCCGCATCGAGGTCTATTCGGAAAGCAATGCGCAGCTGCCACCGCTGCGGATGACGCTGCTCGGTCCGCAGGCGCAGCTGGTGCTGGAAGGCGGCGGCTTCGAGGACTTCTTCTACCGCCTGGAGGCGGCGCGCGGCTATGCGTCGCGCGGCCGCGTGTGGACGCCGGGCTATTTCCGGGCGCAGCTGACACCGGACCACGAGTGCACGCTGGTCGCCTCCACCGAGAGCTGGGACACCATCCATGCGTTGACGCCCGATGCGGCCCAGCGCTCCGAGCTGTTGCGGCGCGAGCGCCTGATCGAGCAGGCCAGTCCCGCCGCGCGCAGCGGCCGCGCCGCGGAGCTGGTGCTGGCGGCCGACCAGTTCATCATCGCGCCCTTCAGCCGCAAGGCCGATGCGGCGCGCGCGCTGGCCGAAGGCGACCAGGCCCGCACGGTGATCGCCGGCTACCACTGGTTCACCGACTGGGGCCGCGACACCATGATCAGCCTCGAAGGGCTGACCTTGTGCACCGGGCGGCAGTCGGAAGCGGGCTACATCCTGCGCACCTTCCTGCACTACGTGAAGGACGGCCTGATCCCGAACATGTTCCCCGAAGGGCAGAACGAAGGCCTGTACCACACGGCCGACGCCACCTTGTGGTTCTTCCATGCGATGGACCGCTACATCCAGGCCAGCGGCGACCGCGTGACCTTGCGGCACGCGATCCCGAAGTTCATCGACATCATCGAACATCACCTGCGCGGCACCCGCTTCAACATCGGCGTGGACCCGCGCGACGGTTTGCTGAAGCAGGGCCAGGAGGGCTACCAGCTCACCTGGATGGACGCCAAGGTGGAAGGCTGGGTGGTGACGCCGCGCCGTGGCAAGGCGGTGGAGATCAACGCGCTGTTCTACAACGCGCTGCGCCTGATGGAGCGCTGGCTGCGCGAGGAAGGCGACGAGGCGCGCGCCGGCGAGATGGCGCAGCATGCGCAGCGCTGCTACGACAGCTTCAACCAGCGCTTCTGGAACCCGCAGACCGGCTGCCTGTACGACGTGATCGACGGCGAGAAGGGCGACGACCCGGCCATCCGGCCCAACATGGTGTTCTCGATCTCGCTGCCCAACCCCGTGCTGGCGCAGGAACGCTGGCAGAGCGTGCTGGAAGTGGCGCAGCGGCTGCTGGTCACGCCGGTGGGCATGCGTTCACTCGCTCCCGGGAGCCCCGACTACAAGCCCAACTACGACGGCGACCTGCGCTCGCGCGACGCCGCCTACCACCAGGGCACGGTGTGGGGCTGGCTGGCGGGGCCGTTCGCGGATGCGTGGCTGAAGCTGCATCCCAACGACAAGGACACCGTGAACAAGCTGATCGACGGCTTCGCCGCGCACCTGAGCCAGGCCTGCATCGGCCAGATCAGCGAGATCTTCGACGCCGAGCCGCCCTTCACGCCGCGCGGCTGCGTCGCGCAGGCCTGGAGCGTGGCGGAGGTGCTGCGGGTGCTGGTGAAGGTGCGGTCGATGCGGTGATCTCGCCCGCAGCGGCGCGCAGGCACTCCATCAACTGTTCTGTCGTCGTCGTGAGCTTCCGGCCGCGGACGGTGATGAGGCCGATGGGGGGCAGCTCCACCGGCACGGCGAGCTTCAGGACCTGCACCGTGCCTTGCTCCTCGAAATAGGCCGCGACCGAGCGCGCCATGAAGCCGGCCGCGCCGCGGCGCTGCAGGAAGGTGGCCTGCGCCAGGAAGGACGCCGTCTCGATGATGTCCTTGGGCGGCTCCAGCCCGTGCTTGTGGAACTGCTGCTCCAGCTTGACGCGCAGCGAAGCCCAGGGCGGCGGCAGCACGCAGGGCATCTGCGCCAGGTCGGCCCAGGTCGGCCGTGCCTTGTCGGCCAGCGGATGTCCCGCCGCGACCACCACCACCATGGCTTCGTTGAACAAGGGCTCGGGCACGAGGTCCGGCGCGGCATAGCCTGGCTCGAGACGGCCGACGAACAGGTCCAGCTCGCCCAGGCGCAGCTCGGGCAGCAGGCGCGTCAGGTCGCCTTCTTTCACCAGCACGGTGGCCTGCGATGAACGCGCCTTCAGCAGTTCGACGGCGCGCCCCAGCAGCACGGGCAGGCCGACCACCATCGAGCCGACCCGGGAGCGGCCGGCGGCGCCGCTTTCGACCGCGGCGATCTCGTCGCGCGTGCGTTCATACTCGGCCAGCACCGAGCGGGCGAAGCGCACGATGGCGCGGCCGCTGGCGGTGGGCTCGCTGCCGCGGGTGGAGCGGTCGAACAGGGTGTGGCCCAGCATGTTCTCCACTTCGGTCAGCATCTTGGAGACGGCGGGCTGCGTCACGGAGAGGAACTCCGCGGTGCGCCCGAGATGGCGGAATTCATCCAGCGCCACCACCAGCTGCAGGTGGCGCAGCTTGATGTTGGAGCGCAGCACGCGATCGATCTGGGGCATGGCCCGATGTTAACCAGGGACTCATGAAGCGATTCCGGAACGTGATTGGACCGTTATGGCCGGCCGGCGAACAATCGCGCTCCCACCCCGTGAGGAAGACAAGATGTCCCACAACACAGAAATGAACCGCCGCCAGCTGCTGCTGGCAGGCGCCGCCGCCGCTTCCGGCCTGCTGCTGCCCGCGTGGACGCACGCCGCCGACGACTACCCGTCGCGCCCGATCAACTTCATCTGCCCCTGGCCGGCCGGCGGCACCGCCGACGTGTCGATGCGCGCGATCTGCCAGGTGGCTTCCGGCGTGCTGAAGCAGCCGATCGCCGTGGACAACCGCGCGGGCGCCGCCGGCATGATCGGCGCCGCGGCCATCGCCAAGGCCAGGCCCGACGGCTACACCATCGGCCAGATCCCGATTTCCGTCACCCGCTTCTCGCAGATCGGCAGCCTGCAGGCCGACCCGCGCAAGGACTTCACCTACATCGCCCGCACCTCCGGCCAGACCTTCGGCATCGCGGTGCTGCCCAACTCGAAGTTCAAGACCCTGAAGGACATGGTGGCCTACGCCAAGGCCAACCCCGGCCAGGTGAGCTACGCGCACGCCGGCGTCGGCGGCGCCACGCACGTGGGCATGGAGGAGTTCTGCATGGCCGCCGGCATCCAGCTGAACGCCATCGCCTACAAGGGCGGCGCCGCGGCGCTGAACGACGTGCTGGGCGGCCAGGTCGACATGCTGGCCGACTCCAGCTCCTGGGCGCCGCACGTGGAAAGCGGCAAGCTGCGGCTGCTGGCCACCTGGGGCGAGGAGCGCACGCCGCGCTTCAAGGACACGCCCACGCTCAAGGACCTGGGCTACCACGTCGTCGTCGATGCGCCCAACGGCATCGGTGCGCCGGCCGGCCTGCCGCCCGCCATCGAGAAGAAGCTGCGCGACGCTTTCCGCTTCGCCGTCAACAGCGACGAGTTCAAGGCCGTGGCCGCGAAGATCGACGCGCCGGTGATGTACCTGGACGGGCCCGACTACAAGAAGTACGTCAACGAGGTCTACGCGCGCGAGACGGTGCTGATCCAGCGCCTGCACCTCAAGGAACTGCTGGAAAAGGGTTGAGCGCGGTGAGCACGAGTCCCCTGATCCGGCTGCATCCGGCCGACAACGTCCTGGTCGCCAAGACGCAGCTGGCGCTCGGCCAGGACCTGCCCGAGCTGGGCCTGCGCACGCGGGCCCAGGTGCCGGCCGGCCACAAGATCGCCGCCCGCGCCATCGCCCAGGGCGAGCCGGTGCGCAAGTACAACGCCGTCATCGGCGTGGCGGCACGCGCCATCGAGGCGGGAGACTACGTGCACTCGCACAACCTGGCGCTGGTCGATTTCGACCGCGACCCCGGCTTCGGCCTGGACGTGAAGCCGGTCGCCTTCGTGCCGGAGGCGAAGCGCGCCAGCTTCATGGGCTACGTGCGTGAGGACGGCAGCGTCGGCACGCGCAACTTCATCGGCATCCTGTCGTCCGTGAACTGCTCGGCGACGGTGATCAGCCGCATCGCCGCGCACTTCACGGCGGAGCGGCTGAAGGACTACCCCAACGTCGATGGCGTCGCGGCCTTCCCGCAGACCACCGGCTGCGGCATGTCCTCGCCCAGCCCGCACTTCGACCTGCTGCGCCGCACGCTGGCCGGCTATGCGCGCCACCCCAACATGGCGGGCGTGCTGATCGTCGGCCTGGGCTGCGAACGCAACCAGGTCGCCGACCTCGTGGATTCCCAAGGCCTGGAGAAGGGCCGCATGCTGCGCACGATGGTGATGCAGGAAGTGGGCGGCACGGTGGAAACCATAGCCCAAGGCATCCGCGCCATCGAGGAGATGCTGCCGCTCGCGAACGCCTACCAACGCACGCGTGTGCCGGCCAGCCACATCAAGATCGGCCTGGAGTGCGGCGGCTCGGACGGCTTCTCCGGCATCACGGCGAACCCGGCGCTGGGTGCGGCCATGGACATCCTGGTGCAGCATGGCGGCACGGCGATCCTGTCGGAAACGCCGGAAATCCACGGCGTCGAATACATGCTGACGCGCCGCGCGGTGACGCCAGAGGTCGGGCAGAAACTGCTGGACCGCCTGGCCTGGTGGGAGGAATACACCCGCGGGCACAACGGCCAGTTCAATGGTGTCGTCGGCCCCGGAAACCAGGCGGGCGGGCTGGCCAACATCTTCGAGAAGTCGCTGGGCTCCGCGATGAAGGGCGGCACGACGCCGCTGCAGGGCGTGTACGAGTATGCCGAGCGCATCGACCGCAATGGCTTCGTGTTCATGGACTCGCCCGGCTACGACCCGGTCGCCGTGACGGGCCAGATCGCCAGCGGCGCCAACCTGATCTGCTTCACGACGGGCCGCGGCTCGATGTTCGGCAGCAAGCCGGCGCCGACGATCAAGCTGGCGTCCAATACGCCGATGTTCAAGAAGCTGCAAGGCGACATGGACATCAACTGCGGCGCCATCCTCGACGGCGAAGTGGACGTGCCGCAGATGGGCCAGCGGATCTTCGAGCAGATCCTGGCGCATGCCTCGGGCGAAAAGACCAAGAGCGAGGCGCTGGGCCTGGGCGACCACGAGTTCGTGCCGTGGCATCTGGGCATCGTGAGCTGAGGTCACGCCGCTCGGCGCGTTTTTAGAACGCAGAAGACGCAAAAGTACGCAGAAGACGCAAAAGGAAAGTCATTCAGGGTTCTGCGCCTTCTGCGGAGCTTTTGCGTCTTCTGCGTTGAAAGACATCTCGAACACCCACCACTTCAGAGGCCAGATGCTGGACACCCTCAAGCGCCCCGAACTCCTGCGCGCGCAGAACTTCATCAATGGCCAATGGCTCGCCGCGCGCAGCGGCGCGAAGCTGGCCGTCACCGATCCGGCCACGCTGGACAAGTTGCTGGACGTCGCCGACAGCGGCGCCGCCGACGCGCAGGCTGCGCTCGAAGCAGCGCAGGCCGCCTTTCCCGCCTGGCGCGAGCGCAGCGGCCGTGAGCGGGCGCAGCTGCTGAAGAAGTGGAACGCGCTGATCCTCGCCCATGCCGATGACCTCGCCAAGATCATCTCCAGCGAGCAGGGCAAGCCGCTGGCGGAAGCGCGCGGTGAAGTGCTCTATGGCGCGTCGTATGTCGAATGGTTCGCCGAGGAAGCTACCCGCACCCACGGCGACGTCATCCCCGAGCCGGTGCGCGGCAAGAAGCTGCTGGCCGTGAAGGAGCCGGTGGGCGTGGTGGCTGCCATCACGCCTTGGAACTTCCCGCTGGCCATGATCGCGCGCAAGCTGGCGCCGGCGCTCGCCGCCGGCTGCACGGTGGTGGCCAAGCCCGCCGAGGACACGCCGCTGACCGCGCTGGCGCTGGTGGCGCTGGCCGAGGAAGCGGGCTTTCCGGCCGGCACCATCAACATCGTCGCCGCCTCGCGCGAGCGCACGCCGGAAGTGGTGGACGTGTGGCTCGCGGACAGCCGCGTGCGCAAGATCACCTTCACCGGCTCGACGCCGGTGGGCAAGCACCTGGCCCGCGCTTCGGCGAGCACGCTGAAGAAGCTGTCGCTGGAACTCGGTGGCAACGCGCCCTTCATCGTGTTCGAGGACGCCGACCTCGATGCCGCCGTCGACGGCCTGCTGACCGCCAAGTTCCGCAACGGCGGCCAGACCTGCGTGTGCCCGAACCGCGTCTATGTGCAGGACAGCGTGCGGGGCCGCTTCGTCGACAAGCTGGCCGTGCGCGTGTCGGCGCTGCGTGTCGGCCCGGCGACGGACGAGCGCTCGCAGATCGGGCCGATGATCAACGCGCGGGCCGTGGAGAAGATCGATCGCCACGTGCAGGATGCGGTCGCCAAGGGCGCGCGCGTCGTCGTCGGCGGCCAGGTGCTGCAAGGCATCGGGGCCGGCCACTACTACGCGCCGACCGTGCTGGTCGACGCCAATCCCACGATGGAGTTGGCGCACGAGGAGACCTTCGGCCCGGTGGTGCCGGTGTTCGGCTTCGCCACCGAGGACGAGGTTATCGCGCTTGCCAACGACACGCCTTTCGGCCTGGCCGCGTACTTCTACACCCGCGACGCCGCGCGCATCTGGCGCGTGGGCGACCGGCTGGAGACCGGCATCGTCGGCATCAACGAAGGCGCGATCTCCGCCGAGGCGGCGCCCTTCGGCGGCGTGAAAGAATCGGGCTACGGGCGCGAAGGCTCGCGCCACGGACTCGAGGATTACCTGCACGTGAAATACCTTTGCCAAGGAGGCCTGAAGTGAAAGCTGGCAACCCGTTCAAGGCGGCGCTGGCCGCGAAGAAGGCCCAGGTGGGCCTGTGGCTGTCGATGGCCGACCCCTACCTGGCCGAAGTCAGCGCCACGGCCGGCTTCGACTGGCTGCTGATCGACGGCGAGCACGCACCCAACGACCTGCGCAGCACGCTGGCCGCGCTGCAGGCGGTGGCGCCCTACCGCTCGCAGCCGGTGGTGCGAGCGGTCGCCGGCGAGGTGGCGCTGGTCAAGCAGCTGCTCGACATCGGCGCGCAGAACCTGCTGATTCCCATGGTGGACACCGCCGAACAGGCGCAGCAACTGGTGAAGGCCACGCGCTATCCGCCCTGGGGCATCCGCGGCGTGGGCAGCGCGGTGGGCCGCGCCTCGCGCTGGAGCGCGCGGACGGACTATCTCGATGTGGCCGACGACGAAGTCTGCCTGCTGGTGCAGGCCGAGACCGTGACGGCGCTGAAGAACCTGGACGCGATCTGCGCGGTGGACGGCATCGACGGCGTGTTCATCGGGCCTGCGGACTTGTCTGCTTCGCTCGGCTACCGCGGCAAGCCGGGGCATCCGGAAGTGCAGGCAGCGATCGAAAGCGCGATCAAGAAGATCGTCGCCAACGGCAAGGCAGCGGGCATCCTGACCGGCGACAACAACCTGGCGCGGCGCTACCTGGAGCTGGGCGCGACTTTCGTGGCGACGGGCGTCGATGTGCTGGTGTATGCGAGCGCGGCGCGGAAGCTGGCCGGGGAGTTCGGCCTGTCGGCGGCCGTTGCCGGACCGAGCGCGGCTTACTGAGTCGCGGCGCCAAGAATTACGAACGCCGTTTTTTCACCGCCGCCAGGGATTCCTTCAACGAATCCTCCAGGCTCCGCTTCATCCGCCCCTCCAGCATCGCCAGCACCGCCGCCTCCTCCGGCCGCAGGCTGCCGGCTTCCTCGTCCTTCAGCTCCAGCAGCAGGTTCCCCTCCGCATAGGCGTTCAGCACCTCCGGGTGCACATAGCACTTGCGGCAGATCGTCGGCGTGTTGCCCAGGCGGGCCGACACGCTTTCGATCGCGGCCTTGATGTTCTTCTTCTGCGTCGCCTGCGTTTCGCAGGCCTCGAACTCCCGCAGCGCCAGCGCCGCCATCACCGTGCCGGCCCAGGTGCGGAAATCCTTGGCCGTGATTTCGGTACCGGTGATCTCCTTCAGGTAGGCATTGACGTCGGCCGAACTCACCTCGCGCGCCTCGCCTGCTTCGTCGACGTACTGGAACAGCCGCTGCCCCGGCAGGTCCTGGCAGGCGCGCACGATCTTCGCGATGCGCCGGTCCTTCACCTGCAGCCGCCAGGTCTTGCCGCTCTTGCCCTTGAACTGGAAGCGCAGCTCCGAACCCTCCACTTTCACGTGCGGGTTGCGCAGCGTGGTAAGGCCATAGCTCTTGTTCTCGCGCGCGTAGTCGTCGTTGCCCACGCGGATCAGCGTGCTTTCCAGCAGGTGGACGACGGTGGCCAGCACCTTCTCGCGCGGCAGACCGCGCAGCGCCATGTGCTCGGCGAGCTTGGCGCGCACGGCTGGCAGCGCTCGCGCGAACTCCAGCATGTGCTCGTACTTGGTGCTCTCGCGCACCTCGCGGAACTGCGGGTGGTAGCGGTACTGCTTGCGGCCGCGCGCATCGCGGCCCGTGGCTTGCAGGTGGCCGTTGGCGCGCGTGCAGATCCAAACGTCCACGTAGGCCGGCGGGATGGCGAGCTTGCGGATGCGCGCCAGCGTCGCTTCGTCCGCCAGCCTGTCGCCATTGGGCTTGAAGTATTCGAAGGCATCGCCCTTGCGTTCGCGCCGGATGCCGCGGTCCTCGTCGCAGACGTAGACCAGGCCCGCGGATTCCGCGGCTTCCTTCGGGTCCGCCGGCAGGGCGGTGAGCTCGTTGTCGGCCAGCATGTCAATTGCGGAAGTCCTGCGTCACCATCAGTCCTAGCAGGCCGCCATCGAGCACGCCGATGCCCACGCGGCCGAACTGCTTGCGCAGGATGTTGGCGCGGTGCCCGGGCGAATGCATCAGGCCGCTGTGGGCGAGCGCCAGGGTGGGCGCGAAGGCCAGGTTCTCGCCGGCGGACAGGTAGCCCAGGCGCGCGGTGCGCATGCGGTCGCTCAAGTCGCGGCCGTCGGGCGTGAGGTGCGAGAAGTAGCCGCGCGCGAACATGTCACGGCTGTGTGCGCGCGCCAGTTCGGCCAGCACGGGATCGGCCGCGAGCGGCGCCAGGCCGCGTTGCGTGCGCTCGTCGTTCACCAGGTCCAGCATCGCGGCTTCGAGGTCCGGCCGCGGCTCCGAGTGAGCCACGCGCGTGCGCAGGGTGATGGTCTGGCGCGATTCGGGGTCGACCGTCAGGGCCTGCAGCGTGCGGTGCACCGCCGGATCGAAGACCGGCGCCAGCTGCAGCTCCACCCACTCGGCGGGCCGCGCCATGCCGTTGGCCAGTGCGCTGTCGCGCGCCCACGGCGTGAGCGGGCCGAGCGGCACGGTCAGCAGCACGACGGCCACGACGATCGCATGGATGCAGCCGTTGGCCAGCCCCGGCAGCAGCCCCAGCAGGCGATTGGCGACGTTGCGGTGCACGGCTGGCGGCGCCTGGCGCGCCACGGCCAGCGTGGCCGCGCCCAGCAGGAAATGCGCGAGGAAGAACAGGATGACGAAGGCCAGCGGCGCCGCCCAGGCACCCAGCTGCGGCATCAAGGTGCCGGCCCACTCGGCGGGCCAGCGGTAAACCAGGAGCGCGACGGCCAGGCTGGCCGCCAGCGTCAGGAGGTCCAGGACGGAATAGACGAATCCGCGGGACCAGCCGCCGAGGCCGCCAGCCAGGACGACGAGGAAGAGGGCGACGTCGACGAGGTTGAGAGGCATGCCGCCGCCAGTATCCGCGCCGTGCGCAAACTGTCGACGTAGGAGGGACGCGGTTCTTGCGCTTCCACGCGGACGGGGAGCGCGTAGTCGCAGCACGGGCAGCCTTGCACGTGGCCGTACATCAGGCGGCCCAGCGCCATGGCCTGGCGCGCATCGAGCAGTTCGCCCAGGTATTCGGCCGCTTCACCGGAAGGGAAGCGCTCGGGCGGGCAGCTGTTGCGGGCGTGGACGACATGGCTGCCGTCCGCCTGCGCCCGCCGGTCGATGTAGAAGCTGGGCATTCGTTCCACTCCCTAGAGCGAATTCATCTTAGGAAGCGTGGCACTTTCCCTCCATCCCCCGAATGGTGGAATGGCTGCGAACCTTCGTCTAATGTGAGGGGGAGGGCAGCAGGGTTTCCTGCAGCGCGGTTTGCAGCATGGCGAGCACGTGGCTGTCGGGGGCGAACAGCGCGCGCGCGTCGCCGCGGCAGAACCGCGCCCACTGCACGTTCCAGTGGCGCGTCTCGGTGAGTTCGAGGTAGAGCGATTCGCCCAGCGGGTGGCGGTAGCACTTGCCCGTGACCAGGTGGCCGATGTGCAACTGGCGGCAGATCAGCTCCAGCGCGTGCTCGGGGGCGCGCTCCAGGAATTCCGAGCTGATGAGGATGGCGCTCAGCGCGGGCACGCGGGCGAGGCGCTCGCGCAGCAGGTCGGCCAGTTCGCTGCCCAGGAGGCGCAGGGCGGGGTCGCCGCCGACTGCGGCGAAGGGCAGCACGGCCACCAGGGGGCGGCGCACGGCCTCGATGAGGTCCGCGTCCTCATCGGACCAGGGGGTGCGGTCGGTGGGAGCTTTCAAGTGGACGGCCGGGCAGAGTGGGGCTGGCCGGATTCTAGGAAGCAGCCTTCGCATGGCGCCTCCCCATAACGCAGGAGGTCCGCTCAGTGCGGATGCTCGCCGCGCGTCACGCGGCTCCAGGCGGCGCGGGTGGCTTCGCGCGCCTGCGCCCATGGCAGGCGCGAGCGGCCGCGCACGCGGCGGAAATCGGCTTCCAGCGCGCCCTCGAGCTGCTCGAACTCACCCGTGCGCCGCACCGGGCCGGTGTAGCCGACCCGGTAGGCCGGGCCGTAGTCCTCGTAGCTGTAGCCGGCGCGGTAGTAGGGTTCGCGGCGGTAGGCTTCGCGCCAGTAGGCATCTTCGGCGCTGGGGTTGACGGCGGGGGCGTGCGGCATCGTGGCTCCTGGGATGGGCGCATCTTCCCGGGGCCGCGAATCGGCGGCGCGAGGATCGCGGCTCATGCGCGTGTAGGACACGGTCGAGCCTGAAGGCGCTGGCGCTTCGCCTATGCTTGCGGCATGAGCAAGGCGTTCACGCGCGAGACCGACAGCGAAGACGACGAGGAAGGCGCAGGGCTGCCGCCGCTGCCGGCCGGCGGCAAGAACTACATCACTCCGCAGGGCTACGCGCGCCTGCGGACGGAGCTGATGCAGCTGATCGACGACGAGCGGCCCAAGGTGGTCGAGGTCGTGCACTGGGCCGCGAGCAATGGCGACCGCTCGGAGAACGGCGACTACATCTACGGCAAGAAGCGGCTGCGCGAGATCGACCGCCGCATCCGCTTCCTGACCAAGCGGCTGGAGATCGCGGAGGTGACCGATCCTTCCGTGCACGCCGGCCGCGACCAGGTCTTCTTCGGCGCGACGGTGACCTACGCGGACGAGACCGGGCAGGAGCGCACCGTGACCATCCTCGGCATCGACGAGGCCGACAGCGCCCACGGGCAGGTGAGCTGGATCTCGCCGATTGCGCGTGCGCTGCTGAAGGCGCGCGAAGGGGACGTGGTGAAGCTGGTGACGCCGGCGGGGGCGCAGGAGGTGGAGGTGATCGAGGTGAGGTACCCCGAGGCTACGCCCCCGGCTTGATCCGCTGCGCCTGCAGCACCGACGGCGTGCGCTTCAGGTTGCGCAGCACGCTTTCCAGGTGGTTGCGGTCGCGCACCGACACCACGAAACGCAGGTCGGTGGCGTCCTGGGCGCGGCCGTCGTCCATGTCGACGTGGATGATGTCCGCTTCGGCGTTGGCCAGCGCCGCCGCCACGCGGGCCAGCGTGCCCTTGCCGTTGGCCACCGTCACCAGCACGCCGGTCTCGAACTGGCGCACCGGCTCGTCGGACCACTCCACGCCGATGAAGCGCTCGGCATCCTTGTGCTGCAGGCGGCGCGCCACGGCGCAGCTTTCGACGTGCACCACCAGGCCTTCGCCGCGCCCCAGGTAGCCGACGATGTTGTCGCCCGGGATCGGCCGGCAGCAGGTGGCGAACTGCACGCTCGCGTTCTCGCTGCCGTCCAGCGTCAGGCCGCCTTGCGACACGTTCTCGTGCGCGGTGAAGCGCTCGCGGCTGATCAGGAGCGCATCGGGCTTCTCGCCCATCTCGCCCAGCAGCACCATCAGCCGCTTGGCGACGATGCTGGCGATGCGCTTGCCCAGCCCCAGGTCGGTCAGCAGCTCGGCCCGGCTCTTGTTGCCGGTGAAGCGCAGCAGCTTGTCCCACAGCGGGTGGTAGGGCTCGGTGTCCGGCGGCAGCTTTTCCATGCCCTCGGCGCGCAGCGCCTGCGCGAGCAGCTTTTCACCCAGCTGCTGCGACTCGGCCTGTGCCAGGGTCTTCAGGTGATGGCGGATCTTGGAGCGGGCGCGGCCGGTGCGCACGAAGCCCAGCCAGGCCGGGTTCGGCGAGGACACGGGGGCCGTCACCACCTCCACCACGTCGCCGTTCTTCAGCTCGGTGCGCAGCGGCACCTGCGCCCCGTTGATGCGCGCGGCCACCGTGTGGTCGCCCACGTCCGAGTGGATCGCATAGGCGAAGTCGACCACCGTCGCGCCGCGCGGCAGCGCCAGGATCTGGCTCTTGGGCGTGAAGACGTAGACGGCGTCCGGGAACAGGTCGATCTTGACGTGGTCCCAGAACTCGGCGGCGTCGCGCGTCTCGTTCTGGATGTCCAGCAGCGACTGCAGCCACTTGGTGCCCAGGCGCTCCTGGCTGTCTTCCTGCGGCGCGCTGGCCTTGTACAGCCAGTGCGCGGCCACGCCCGACTCGGCCACCAGGTGCATGGCCTCGGTGCGCAGCTGGAACTCCACGTTCACCCCCGACGGGCCCACCAGGGTCGTGTGCAGCGACTGGTAGCCGTTGATCTTGGGGATGGCGATGTGGTCCTTGAACTTGCCCGGCACCGGCTTGTACAGCTGGTGCAGCAGGCCCATGGCGGTGTAGCAGTCGGTGACCGTGGGCACGATCACGCGGAAGCCGTAGATGTCCGTCACCTGGGCAAAGGACAGGTGCTTTTCGTCCATCTTCTTGTAGATGGAGTACAGCGTCTTCTCGCGCCCGGCGATGCGCAGCTTCATGCCGGCCGCCTCGAAGGTGGACTCGACGTCGCGCTGCACCTTCTGGATCAGGTCGCGCCGGCGGCTGCGGGCGCGCGCCACGGCCTTGGACAGCGTCGCGTGCCGCCACGGCTTGAGGTACTTGAACGACAGCTCCTGCAGCTCGCGGTAGGTGGCGTTCAGGCCCAGCCGGTGGGCGATGGGCGCGTAGATGTCCAGCGTTTCGCTGGCGATGCGGTTCCACTTCTCGCGCGGCACGTCTTCCAGCGTGCGCATGTTGTGCGAGCGGTCGGCCAGCTTGACGAGGATGACGCGCACGTCGCGGGCCATGGCCAGCAGCATCTTGCGGAAGCTTTCGGCCTGGTTCTCTTCGCGGGTGTTGAACTGCAGCTTGTCCAGCTTGGTCAGGCCGTCCACCAGCTCCGCCACCGGGGCGCCGAAGCGCTCGATGAGGTCGGGCTTGGTGACGCCGCAGTCCTCGATGGCGTCGTGCAGCAGCGCCGCCATCAGCGCCTGGGCGTCGAGCTTCCACTCGGCGCACTGGGCCGCCACGGCGATCGGATGCGTGATGTAGGGCTCGCCGCTGGCGCGCAGCTGGCCCAGGTGGGCCTCGTCGGCGAAACGGTAGGCCTTGCGGACCCAGTCGATTTCGCCCGGGTCCAGGTAGTCGAGCCTGGCCGTCAACGCGGCAAAGCTCGCCGCGGCGGCGTTGGCCGCGGCGGGGGAGGGGAGGATCGGGCTCGAGGGGCGCTTGCCCCGGCCCGAGGTGGTGGGGAGCACCGCGCTCATGGACACATGATAGGGCCTGGGGAGCAGGGGCTGGGGAAGCAGGCAAATGCCCACAAGGCCCCTAGACCCTCGGCCTTAACCCGCGGTCCTGCGCGGCCCCAACGCAAAAAGCCGCCCGAAGGCGGCTTTCGTGCGCTGCGGAGCGGTTTAACCCGGCACCTTCTTCAGCATCTCCAGGCCGATCTTGCCTTCCGCGATCTCGCGCAGCGCGGTCACGCCGGGCTTGTTCTTGCTCTCGATCTTGGGCGCATGGCCCTGGCTCAGCATGCGGGCGCGATAGGTCGCGGCCAGCACCAGCTGGAAGCGGTTGGGGATCTTCTCGAGGCAGTCTTCGACGGTGATGCGGGCCATGTCGTGTTCTCCGGGGGGCGCTTAGAGGATGCCGAGAGCGGCGAAGGTATCAGCGCGGGCGCGGCGCTGGGCCTGGTATTTGAGCCGCTGGGCGTGGACGACCGCTTTCAGGTCAAAAAGCGCTCGCTCAAATAACTCGTTGATTATAACGAAGTCGAATTCTTTTGCCTGCGCCAGTTCGTCAGCCGCATTTTTCAGTCGGGTTTCGATGACCTCGGGGCTGTCCTCGCCCCGGCGCTCCAGCCGGGAGCGCAGTTCGTCCCAGCTGGGGGGCAGGATGAAGATCAGCACCGCGTTGGCGAAGATGCGCTTGATCTGCAGCGCCCCCTGCCAGTCGATTTCCAGGATGACGTCGGAGCCGTGGGCGATGCGGTCCTCGATCATCTTCTTGCTGGTGCCGTAGCGGCGGCTGTGCACGTTGGCCCACTCGACGAAGGCGTCGTTCTGCACCATCTGGTCGAACTCGGCGTCCGGCACGAAAAAGTACTCGCGGCCGTGCTTTTCCTGGCCGCGGGGCGGCCGGGTGGTGTGCGAGACGGAGGGCAGGACGTGCGAGTCGAGCTCCAGCAAGGCCTTGACCAGGCTGGACTTGCCGGCTCCGGAAGGCGCGGCGACGACGAAAAGGTTCCCCGGGTAATCCATGAACGACTCTACTCCAGGTTCTGCACCTGAACCACGACTTGCGCGCCAAGCTGTTGATTTTTAACGAGTTTTTCTTCCTGTGTACTCATGAACCCACCATGGAATCCACCACAAAAATGTGCGCTGGAATGGGGCCTCATGAGACGCCTCGCGTCCTCAACCGGCCAGATCAAGCAGGTCCAATTTTACAATGCCCTCGCGGCAGGGCTTTGGGCATCCATCCGTGGCTATCGCGTTGGATTGTCCTGTGCATGGGATTATGTAAGTAGATATTCACTCGCATTGATGCCTCACCGCTGAGGCATGCTAGCCAAATGCTCACGGAGCACAGATGGATGTCCTTGAACGAGATATCGCGCCCATCCGACGCCGGATGCTTGGTGTGGGGAACGGCACTTGACACCGCGCCCGACAGTGAGCTATAGTCACGGCAACAACGCCCACACGGGTCGGTCAATCAAGCAAGGACGCTTGTCCTTGTGGCCGGCTTGTGTGGGCTTTTTAACGTCCGTATTGTCGAGCATACGCAGGCAACACTGCAGCTCCGCAAACACGCACTTGAGCTGGCTACGAGTATGTTTGCAATCGTTTCGGCCGCGCTCACGCGCCTAAGTGTCGTGTGCAAGGCCAAGATCCTCGCTACCGCCCCGGTCCAGAAGCTCATTGCCTATCGCACGCAACGCCGTTGGGCCGCCTTCAGGGCGCAGCACCCAAGCTTAGTTGAGTACACAAAGCCATACCGTACTCCGCATGACCTGGTCTACAAACTCATGCTGCAAGGGCTGCACGTGCCGGATCGCAAGCTGGCAGAGGCCACAATTTTCCGTGAGAACTACTACCGGTTCAAAGCTTACGCGATTCCGTTTTTAGATAAGACCATCGATAAGTTCCACGTAGGAACAACTTTCGATGATATGCATGGTCTTTATCGCGCGGATCAGACGCTGCGGGACTTTCTCATCCCGCTGCTAGCTCAGCTAGAGGTCAGAATTCGCGCGACGGTCGACAACGTGGTTACAAGCGTCACTACAGACCCGTTCTGGCACATCAATCCGGAGTATTTCAAGAACTTCTCAGACGTTGAACGCGCACTCAAGAAGGCCCAGCAGCGCTTCGAGCAGGGCAAGCAGGAGTTTGTCGTGCATCACCGAAACCGGTACTTCACTACAAAGTCATACGAGTACCGAAGAACGCCGCCGTTCTGGGTCATTTCCGAGATTTTTACCCTCGAGCAGACGCTCAGCGTATGCAAAAGCCTCAACGAGAAGTGCCCGAAGTTCATGGTTTCAGCAGGGAAGAACAAGCTGGACGATGTCGCATCCCCGTTTGGCCTTCCCTCCTATGGCTCGCTTATTACGAATCTGGGCTGCATTCTTGAGCTCAGAAATTTGTGCGCGCACCACAATCGTCTTTGGAATCGAAACCTTCAGAACCCTGGCGGCTTGAAGAGCAAGCACGCTATACGACCAAGCCACCCCAACCGCCTTTATTCACATCTCTTGATGTTGAGAGTGCTCTGTAAAGCGCAAGGGATTCCGGATGGCATCGAAACCTTCATGACTAGCATGTTCGCGAGCGTTCCGGTGTTCGCGCGAGACATGTCCAGTATGGGATTTCCGCCGAATTGGCGGAGCGACCGTGTCTGGAGGTGAAGATACGGTATGCCCCATTGCTCCGGGCGGGCGGCGCCTTGCGCCGGTGAGCGCCCCGACTTTGCGCTTACCATTCCGTAAGGCACGCGCTGCCGATGTACAGGAGGTCTTGCACAGTGCCAAAGAAGAAGAAGGTGTTCCTCGCCCACAACACGTGCCTGAACGCCGCATATGATCTCAACGTACTTCAGGCTGGCCTCGCGCAAGGCGAATTCGAGATCGTCGAACGGCCAGAGCTCGCCGACGAAATCATCTTTTCGGGATGTTCAGTGCGCGAACACTGGGTCGACGATGCGGCATCACAAATCGCCGAAGCCCGCAACCGGGCGCCCGGCGCGAAGTTGACCGTCACAGGCTGTGTGGCAAATACGAGCGCGCAATCGCTAGCGGCGAAGCTTCCCGAGCGCGCGATCACCTTCCGTTCCATGAAGGGCATCTTGCAGGCCAGTACGGGACAAGAGTTCGCTGCGATTGACCGGCGGCTGTCTCAGAACTCCTCGATCAAGTTCGAATCGGCCTCATCCAGTGGGCTCCAAAACCTGCGTCTCCGCGTCGGTGCAGCAAAGGCGTCGGTGGTCGCGGAACTTCAGGAGATCGACCGGCGTTTCGGCTCACGCGTGGAACGTCAATACCGCGAGACGACCAAGGGATTCGTCTTTTACGATGAGACCGACCCATGTGAAATGATCACGGTCACCCGAAGCTGCCCATATAAATGCAGCTTTTGCAACATTCCGCTGGGCCGGGGGCCCTTCGAATCCGTTTCACTCGAGGACGTTCTTGCCAAGGCTCGGGCGGCGCGTGCGCGCGGGATCAGTCACTTCGTCCTGATCGGCGACGAGGTCGGGAACTACGGTGCTGGTGCGGGGAACGTCAAGCTGCCGGACCTCATTGAACGGCTTCTCGCCCTCGACTCGGCTGTGAAGCTCTCTATCAGGTATATCGAGCCCAAGCCATTCTTGAAGTACGTGGATCGGCTCCTTGCCTGGAGCATGGCCGGGCGCATCCGCTTGCTCTACATTTCGCTCCAAAGTGGCTCGCCCAAGATTCTCAAGGCCATGAATCGAGGCTACGACATTCAACGGCTGGCGAAAACGCTCGGTACCTTTCGTGCCCACACGCCCACGATCCTGTATGGGAATTGGATGGTCGGATTTCCGGGCGAGGAAGACTCGGACTTCCTTAGAACCGTATCATTGGTCCAAGAACTGGCGTTCCACATCAACGTCGCCATTCCGTTTTCTGCACGGCCCAATACGCCGGCGGAGACGATGCCCAACCAAGTCGACCCGCGGGTAGTCTCTCACAGGATTGAACGACTGAATGAAGTGATCGCTCGAATGAAATCCGATGCGATGGAAGGTCTACTTGACTTCTTGGACTCGGATGCTCTCGCAAGCCTCCTTAGCCGAATCCGCCGTGCGGAGGTTGAGCAATATGCGCAAGAGCAACGGTCGATGGTCGCACCAAGCACTTCTTGAGTGGCGGATGACGGTATGCATCGCCTCCACTGGACCGAATGTGACTTCGTGGTCGTCGACGTCGAGGGAAACGGATGCTCGCCGCAAGATATTGTGGAAGTCGCCGCGGTGCACATCGACAAGGGACGCGAGCAAGCGACACGCGTCTGGATGGCGCGCCCCTGTCGGCCAATCACGACGCAAGCCACTCGCGTTCACGGCATTACAAACGAGCACGTGGCAAGAGAGCGTCCATTCGCTGATTTCGCCGAGGAAATCAGGGCCGACCTAGGCTCCGCGATCATTGTGGGGCATCATGTCGGAATTGATCTGAGCCTCTTAGCTCGCGAAATTCCTAATTGGCAGCCTGGCACGAGCATCGATACGCTCAGGCTGGCAAAACATCTATTTCCCACGTTTGGTGGCCACTCGCTGGAAGCGCTCACTAGACGGCTCGGACTCAAGGACACCTCGGTCTGTCATCGCGCCCGAGAGGACGCCCAAGCGACAGCGCGTCTGTTCATCGAGTTCGCGTCGAGGTTAGCCGGTCAAATGCATCTGGATCTACTCACGCTCGCGCGACTGGGAGCCAGTCGCGACGATCCGCTTCTTCGAGATCAACAGGGAACATTGTTTTAATGACAATCTATCTCGGTATCGCTGGCACGCATTCGACTGGCAAGACTACATTCGTTCAAAATGTGTTGCAGTTGGCCAGAGAACATCAACTCTCTGCGGCTGTGGTGAGCGACACCGCAACTAGATGCAGGGACGCGGGGTTTCCCATTCTCAAAGACCACACCTTTGAGAGCACGCTCTGGATCATGACCTCCGTAGTCAAGGCGGAGCTTGAGGCAGGACTAAGGGCTGAACTCGTCATCGTCGACCGTCCTGTTCCCGATGCGTTAGGGTACCTCGAAGCCGCGCTGGCTGCGACCGGTCGACACGTCACGAGTGAAGAGCGCGCCTATCTCTACGGACTCGCGGCGCACCATGTGAAGCGGTATGGGCTTCTTCTCAAGACCACGCTGGATGAAACAATCCCCCTCGGTCCCGACCGAGACCCCGACCTCGGGTTCCGCCGTGCAGCCGATCGGCACATCGAGGCCGCGCTTTCCGAAATAAGTACCTCCTGGTTTGACCCAAATGCTGATACCACACAGCAACGTATTCGGTCATTGCTCACCGAGCTCGGATCGAGCGCAAGGGGATAGGGGACATCCCTTCACAGTCGTCTTGCGCGGGGGACGCGTGCATCAGCGGGGATGCGCAGTTAACCGCCGCTGCGATCGGCATAGAACAGCTGATGGCCGTCCGTCAGCCATCGCCAAAGGTGGCGCCAGCGTCGGCTGACGAGCCGCACTAAAACGTGGCTAGTGGCTACCTCCGGCAACTTGCATGACGGCAAAGTGCTGCCGTGGCCGTCTGGGGCAATGCGGCCTATAGCGGCCAGGGTCCTGTCATCCAGCAGCATACGCCCTGGGCGCAAGACTCCACCCGCGTACAAGTACCTTAGCCAGATGCAGCGCCAGGTAAATCGCAAGCGCTCCAAGGTGCGCGCCCGCGTGGAGCACACTATTGGCGTGATCAGCGCGTGTTCGGGTTCGCGAAGGTTCGCTACCGCGGACTGGCCAAGAAGGGCAATCGGCTGTTCGTGACAGCCGCGTTGGCCAACCTGTACATCGTGCGCAGGCCCTTGCTGCAGCTTGCCAAGGGATAGCTGCGCCCGAGCAGCACAAACAGGACCCCGGAGACCCGAAGAGGGACCTGAAACTCATTTCCTGATAAGTAAATCCCGACGTGCCAGCCCGCCGCCGGAAATCAGGGCCTGTTCAGAGTTTCCCTAGCGCCGGAATGCTGGAGGGCACGCCATCGGAAATCAGCCAGGAGTGCCAGGAGAAGCGCACGATCGTCGCCTTGTAGCAAGATGCTTAGGAGCAATGGCTGCACGGCACCCACAAAAGCAGCACTGGGCGCGCTGCGGGCAGCTATCAATGCGCGCACACGGACCTGCCGGCCTTGGGGTGGGAGCGGTATTGGAGAATGCGCACGCATGAATTGATTGGTCAGTGCAAGTTTGACCTGCGCTTCATACCCTCAGGCTTTTTGCTCGCCCCCACTGGGCTGACTCAGTAAGCCGGAAGCGCCGATTCGCCGTAGGGGAAGGGCCATGAAATCTCGGGCGGCTCCGAGGGGAAGATCGGTGTCGGGCCTAGCAGCTCCCTATTGGAACCAAAATATTAACTTGACACCGCTTGTACTGTCGCCGCTTTTCGAGGATATTTGCCCGAAATCCAGCAATGGGGGGTCAAAGGTGCGAAAGTTTTTGGCTGCTCTGGCACTAGCTTGCGTCCTGCCGCATTGTCTCGCTGACGATTCAAGCTGTACCGCCAAGAACGATAACAACGACGAACGCTGCTCCATCAGCTGCAGTACAGATGAGGCAGCGGTGTGCAGCGACGCTACAGGTAGTGCCAGTCCAACGTGCAACTGCGTTCCCGCGAACCGGTCGCGCGCGAATCGAACCGCCGTCAAGCGCTTCTACTTCCTCGACCCAACAAAAGGTAGCGGAAAAAGTGGCAGCACCATCTCGAGGCCTCCAGCATCAGCAGCACTCTTCATGGCGGACGTTGAAAACCATCCAGAAGAGATGGCTCAAGTAACTAACGTCACTGAGTCGATTAACGCAAAGTTGGCTGCACAGGGTGACTTTCACTTGCGCGACGCATGCCACGAAGAAGACGCTGGTCGAGTATGCGAGTCGTCGTCAAAAACCGAGCGGCTCCCCTTTGAATGTCCGGTGCTGCCGGCCGTAGGCAACGCCGCGAACGAAAAGCAAGCGGTTCTTCCGATCTGCGGACCGCCACCCCGCCCCTACTGCCACAACATTAAGAAAACCGTTTGCAGTCCGGTTATGGGGAAACTGACGGTTTCCGGTCCGTTCACGGTAATTGCTGGACCTACAGCAACAATCGACCCTCCCAACTGGGAAGCGCTTCCCTTGAAGATGCTGGGTCTCAGGCTGACGTTTACGAACTGCACGCCGAAGGATCAATTGACAACCTTCCGCCACACTGAGAACGTCCAACAGGGAGCACAGGTTACCAAATCAAAGACGCTTCAGACTTCAATAAAAATCGATCAATCAATAGGGTTCGACTTCTTCGGCGACGCGAAGACGACCATTAGCTTTAGTAGATCGACATCGATCACGGACTCGTCCACTGAAAACTATCGAACCGAGCATGCCCTTGAGGTTACCCAGCCGGTCACTGCGGCCGCCAACGGACTCACTACGGCAACTCACTATTGGATCCAACGAGACGTTCCCATCAAGTTCAAGGGCACCGTCAAATTGGACGCTCCTCTGGCTTCAAACATGGCGGGAGTCAACCGCATTTCACAAGTGCTGAAGCCGGAGGATTTGGTTTTTGATTTTGCCGGCATCGTACGAGATTCGACTTTCGAGGATACGACAGTCGCTATGCACTATCGCTCGATGACGAAAGCAGAGTGCAATGCCTCTCCAGGTCTGAGGGTGTCCTCTGAACCGTACGCTAAAGCCTGCGACAAAGGGGCGTGTCGAAACATTGCTGCTGAGGTGAGGTAGATGCGCCACTACATCAATCTTGAGTCTGGGAACGTTGTCGAAGTGGAAATCAAGCCTGCTGCAGGCGGAGACGGCATAATAGTTTCGAAGAAGTTCGTGCCTAAAGATACTACTGCGCAAGTGATGCGCTCGGTAACTTGCACCTGCAGGGACTCGGATGGACGAGCGTATAGCGTGACCGAGGATTGCCCAAGTGACAATAATATGTGCGACTGCAGTGACCCGCAGGATCCGCGTGTTGAGTGCGGAGACTCATGATTGTGCCGCTCTACCGCTGCGCCTACCTTGTGAGCACGGCCGGTTTCCCTCCTGATGGCTTGCCGGTTGCATGTCCCCGACGCCTACTCAGTAGCGCAGGGGGCCATGCCTGCCTGAGTCGAGATCGACTGCAGTGCAACGCGTAGACTCGAGAGCCTTGGGCGAAGCGTAAACGCGCGGCGATCCCGTCTTGACGACGGCAGCAGCATCAGCCCGCCGCCGCAGCCACCTGCCAGCGCTGCGGCAGTAGTTCGTCGATGCGATTGGCTGGTTGTGTGGGCAGCCGCTCCCGGACGTCGCGCAGATACGCGAAGGGTCGTGTCCGTTCACTCGGGCCGAGAGCACAAGGCGCATGATCGCGGCGGCGCGCTGCCCCCGCGAAGCGATCCGGCGAACAGCCAGTCGGAACGTCCGATCGCAATCGGGCGGATCTGGTTCTCCACCCAATTGTTGTCGGCGGGCAGGTCGCCGTCGTCGGTGTAGCGCATTAACGCCTGCCATTGGCCCAGGGTGTAGTCGATCGCCTTGGCGGTGGCCGAGCCCTCGGGCACCTTCTGGCGTTGTCCGGTCAGCCATCGGTGCATGGCTTCGGCCACCGGTCGCGAGCGTTCCTGTAGTATTCGTTTTCGCTCGCCTGGATCCAGTGATCTTGCCCCCGTATTCCCGGACACGTTCTAGTCGCAACTTAGCGCCGGTTCCTCTTGCCTGACTTGGCGCGCCTGGGCGGCTTGTAGCCGCCTGAACTCCCTGGGGGATCGCATTTTCAACGACGAATGCGGATGCACCTCATTGAAGTGCTCGAAGGCCGCCGGCAACTGCGCCATCACTGTGGGCGCGTCGGTCAGGTCCATGCGGCTGACGTAGTCGCGCTTGAACGTGTTGACGAAGCTCTCGGCCATGCCGTTGCTCTGCGGGCTGCAAACGGGCGTGTTGATCGGCCTGAGCCCGAGCTGGCGGGCCACGCTGCGCGTATCGGCGGCGATGTACGCGCCGCCGTTGTCGCTCAGGAACTCCAACTCGTGGTCGGCGGGAATGGCTTCGACGGCTCCGAAGCGCCGCTCCACTGCTTCGATCAGCATCTCGCGCACCGGCTCGCCAGGCAGGCCCTTGCCCTCCCAAGCGCGCCAGGCCATCACCTCGCGGTCGCAGCAGTCCTTGGCGAACGTGGCCGTCACGGTCTCGCCGGAATCGCACTTGATCTCGAAACCGTCGGAGCACCAGCGCAGGTCGCTGCGGTCCACCGCGACCACGCCGTCATGCGGCCGGCTCGATTGGCGCCGGCGTGGCGCCTTGGGCAGCAACAGGCCTGCTTGCGCCATGACCCGGTAGACGCGCTTCGGATTGACCCGCGCCGCGCCCTCCTGGGCGCGCTGGCGATTCACCAGGGCGCAGGCGCGTCGATAGCCGTAGCTGGGCAGATCCGCGACCTGCTCACGGATTTCAGCAACCAAGTGGGCGTCCGTCTCCGGCGTGCGGCCGGTTCGGCCATCGCGCCAGTCCTCGGCGCGGCGGTGCAGTTCGTGGATGTGTGAGCGCGCCAACCCCAGCACCCGGCAGACCGTCTTCACAGGTCTTCCCGGGCAACAAGGGTGAGCGCGCAATCCACTTTTTTTCAGCCGCGTACCCCACGGCTTCCTTCAGGATTTCGTTCTCCAGGGTCTTCTTGCCCAGCACCCGCTGCAGCTTGGCGATCTCCGCGCGTGCGGCCGCCAACTCGGAGGCCGGGACCACGGCCTCGCCGGCGGACACCGCGGTCAGGGCACCTTGCCGCTCCAGCTTCCTCCACTGGAACAGAAGGCTGGCGGCCACGCCCTCCTGGCGCGCCACCAGCGACACGCTCATGCCGGGTTCGTACGTACGCCGCACCAGCGCTTCCTTCTCCGCGGGGGACCAGCGCCTGCGGCGCTGGTCTTTCAAAATCACCTCTACAGAGTCCGTATTCCTAGTCGTACTCACAGTCCTACTCCTATCTCGAACGATAAGCGATAGACCGTGTCCGGGGAATCAGGGGGCTATCTCACCAGCTGGTGGACCTCACGCTCGATCTCGTACAGCTGCAGGAAGAACTTCAACGCCTGCTCGCCCACGGTACTCTGGTGATTGACCCACAGCTCGTGGAACTTGCGCGGGGCGCCAGGCAACCGGCCTCGGTCAAGCCCATTTCGAAGCAAGACTTGTAGCCGTTGAAGTCGTCGCACACCAGCTTGCCGTGCCAGCCGTCTTCGCCAGGCAAACCCGAGGAAGTCGCGCGCGTGCTGGCCGCCGCGGCTGTCGGCGAAGTCGAACACCACCGCCCGCGTCGGGTTGTACGTCGTGGTGCAGTAGCTCCACAGGTACGCGCGATGGGTCTTGCGGTTGCCCGGCTTGAGCATCGCCACCGGCGTCTCGTCCGCATGCACCACGCCGTGGCGCAGCAGCTCGGTGCGCAGCGCCTGCACCAGTGGCTGCAGTTGCACGCCGCACTGGCCCGCCCACTGCGCCAGGGGCGAGCGTGGCAGCTCCATGCCGGCCCGGGAAAAGATGCCTTGCCCTTCTTGGCTTGGTGCATCTCCGGATCGCGCTCGCCTTCAGCGTTCTTTGTGGAACTGGGCGCGGCAATGATCCTGGCGTCCACGATGCTGCCGCGCTTGAGTAGCAACCCTTTGCGCGCGACCAGCGCGTTGACAGCCCTGAAGATGTCGTCGGCCAGGTCGTTGGCCTCCAGCAGGTGCCGGAAGTTCAGGATCGTCGTCTCTTCCAGAATCAGTTCGTTCAGGCTCAGGTGGGCGAACCCGCGAAGCGAGGCGATCTCGTAGAGGGCCTCTTCCATCGCCGGGTCGCTCAGAGCAAACCAGTTCTGCCTCAGGTGCACCCGCAGCATCGACTCCAGCGTGTATGGCGTGCGACCGGGGCCGGCCACGGGGTAATGCGGCTCAATGATGATCTTGAGCAGCACCTTCCACGGCACCACCTGCTCCATCTCCTCGAGGAACACCTCGCGCCGCGTCTTCCTGCGCTTGCCGGCGTACTCCACGTCCGAAAACTGATCTGGCTCATCGCGCAGGTTCTTTTGCGTCATTCAACGCGCCGCGGCATGATCGGTGGACCCTTCAGACTTTCCCTAGCTTGGCAGATCGAGCCGAAAGATCCAGTCCGAGTAGCTTTTTGCGCGAGCGAAACCCTCGTAAGGCCGCGAGAATCCACCGCTCTTGATCGGGGATTGTTCGGACGTGCTGCTGACGCCCAGAATTTGGCCGTTCGCCATCAAGAGCCGCCAGTCTGCGCGGCCGGTCATCGGATCCAGATAGAGCCGACGCAGATGCTGGATCGGCACCGGAAACCGCTGATCTGCGAGCAGCTCGTCGAGCGACCTGGGAAGTGCGCGCGCGCCCCCAGGTGGAATTGAGTTGTAGTAGGAGAGAAGGGCCTTGCGAAACTGGTCACCCACGAAGAGCAACTGTTCTTCCTTCTCGCGTCGCGCCTGTGTACCTTGAGATACGAACAGGCTGCTGGCTGCGAGTGAACTCACCAGGATAAATAGCAGGACGGCCAGCAGCATGGCTCCTGTCTGCGTTCGCCGGCGTGAGATGTGGCTTCGCACTACCAGTCGCCCAGTTGCGACCCGTCCAGCGCGCTGCCGCCGGCCTTGGACGACACGTCGAAAACGTCGTTTCCGCGTGAGAAATCCCCTGGCGGGGAGCCGTAAGCACGCAGGTTCCAGGTTTCGGACGCCGGCACTGTGCGATCCGGGAAGAACGGGTCTCGAGGAATCCTCCGCAGAAAGACAACCGGTGTGACGCTGATCCCGAAGGCTGTGGAGCGAGGAACTCCGTTGACGAGCGACTCGAGACTGGAAGGGTAGCCTGAATCCCCCGTCTTCTTCTCGATGAGGCCTGCGTCGGCGGCTGCCTTGTACTGGTCGATCGCCTGACGGAGCGTGCGAAGGGAGAGTCGCAGTTCGGACTCCTTGGCACGCGCTTCGACGAGCGCGGCGTAGGGCAGGACGACGGTTGCCGCAATGCCGACAAGCGCGAGCGTCACCAGCATCTCGACGAGCGTGAAGGCGGCACTTGCGCGCTTCATTGAGCAGGCTCCTGCGCCACGGGGGTGGATGCAGCGGCCTGCGCAGGAATCGCGATGTCGAAGACGCCAGTTTCGCCGGTGGGGGAGGCGATCAGCGTCCAGCTCACCGAGCCTGATACGGGGTCGATGGGAACGCGCCGGAGGTACTGCCGCTGTACCAACTCGCTCAGATCGGTCGGGTAACGGCCTTGGTCGCCCTTGAACTTGTCGATCGCATCGCGCAAGACCTCCATGTTCTGCTCGCGCGCCTTCTCCCGCGCCCTGTCGGTGCTGCCCAGGTAGCGGGGCAGGGCGATCGTCAGCAGCATCGCGAGGAGGGCGAACACAACCATCAATTCGACGAGTGTGAAGCCCTGAGCAGACGAGCCGCTACGCCTGGCACGTCGCATAGGGCTACTTGCTCGGTGCCGGGCGAACATACATTGCGGGCGGCGTCGGAAGGGCCTGCGCTGGCGGCGGGATGACCTGGACTGGTAGCGGCGCGGTGGCACCAATTGCATCGCTTGGTGCTGCTGCCGCGGGTTGTGTGAAGGCCGCAGCGGTCGTTCCTGTCGTGCCCGCTGCTCCTGGCGCCCCTGCAATGATGCCCGCTCCGCCCCCACGAATGATCGTCAAGGGTTCGGCAAGAATTGGCCGTTCGCGGGGGACGTTGTATGTACCGCTGAAGATGTTACTGACGTCCGCGGAACGCGCGGCCAGGTTCCGCACGATGTGGGGTGTGATCGCCAGCACGATTTCGCTTTGAGAACTAGTCCCTGCGTTGTTGCCGAAGATGCGCCCGATCACTGGCAGATGGCCCAGGCCGGGAATCTTGGATGCCACATTGCGGTCATCGTCGGTGATCAGGCCGCCCAGGATCTGCGTCTCGCCGTCGCGCAGCCGCAGATTCGTGTTGGCATTGCGCGTACCGATCTGGTACGACCGCCCACCATTGGAGTCTGTGAACTCCGCGGCGATGTTGCTCACCTCCAGGGCGATCTTGATGCCGACTTCGTCGTTGGAGTACACCTGGGGTTCGAACTCCAGCTTCAGGCCGACGTCCTGGTAGGTGACGCTGCCGGTCACGACCGAAGCGCCCGTGGCAATCGGTGTCACCGTGTTGGTGATCGTGGGCACACGGTCCCCGATCAGGATCTTTGCCTTCTCCTTGTTGCGGGCGCGGATCCGCGGGCTGGCCAGGATCTTCGTGTCAGAATCCTGCAGCTTGAGGTTGATGGTGGCCGAGAGCGGCGTCACTAGAAGGTCGTCCTTTCGCATCGCGCTCAGTTGGCCCCAGGTCAGGGCTGACCCACCGGGCGTGGTGATCGTGACGCTGTTCGGAGGGACGATCCCGATATTGCTGTCCCGCGCGAAGCTCACCTCCAGGATCTGGACCTCCAGCATGATTTCCGGATCGGCAACGTCGTGCGCCGCGATCAGGCGCTCGGCGAGGCGAAGCTTCTCTGGCGTGTCCCGCAGCACTAGGATGCCGGTCCGCTCGTCCGCGGAGATCTCCTTGACCTTCAACATTGTCTTGAGCATGCCCGAGAGGTATTTGATGTCGGCATTGGTGATCTGGAACGAGCGGATGGACAGATCTTCGTACTCCCCCTTCTTCGCTTCGGTGGCTGGATAGATCATGAGCGTGTTCGCGTTCACGACGCGGCGCTCCAGTTGGTTCTGCAGCAGCAGAAAGTCGATCGCATCCGCCAAGGCAATGTCCTTGACAAAGATCGAAACCTGAGCCGTGGGCTTGACATCGCGGTCTAGCAGGATATTCACGCCCACCGAGCGCGACAGCGCCTCAAGCACCGTGCGCAGTGGGGCATTGTTGAATTGCAGGGTGACGGGCTTCTGCAGGATGGCACGGGCTGCTCGCGCCTTCGCGGCCTCGGCGTCCGCCTGCGCCTGGGCATCGATCACGGCCTCCTTGAGCCGCATGGCTCGCCGGTTGTTGGGATTGACTTCCAGGACCACAAGGGCGCGCTCCCGCGCAAGATCCAACCGGCCTTCGGACAGGTAGTTCTCGCCCTCAACCAGCTGCCTTTCCGAGCGCAAGTCCTGTGGCAAGGCGACCAGTGCCGCCCGGGCGCGCGCATTGCCGGCGTCCATCTTGAGGGCTTGCTGATAGAGGGCCTGTGCGTCGGCCAGCTTGCCTTCTGCACGCGCTGCATCGGCCTGGAGCACGAGCTTACGAACCTGATCTTCCCGGCGATCCAGGTAGTCCATCCTGTAGCCGGCGTCCGTCGAGTCCTTCGCCGCGATGCCAAACGATTCGATCGCACCGGTCGTGTCGCCCGACATAAGTTGAGCGTGGCCCTTCATGTTCTGGTACGTCGAACACCCGCCGACCGCCGCGGCGCAGAGAACATATGTCAGACTTCTGGAGAGCCGGAACTTGCCGGTGGGCGGGCGCACGAGGCTGGCAGGAATGTGGGAACGCAAAGACATGGACTTCAAGGCTGGAACCGCAGCAACTGCTTCTGCATGGCTGGCAGATAGGTGAGCTCTACCTGTTGCGGCGTGATGGCGTCGATGCGATAGGTGTTGGCGAGGGTCTCCCCCACTTTGACGACCAGAAGTTGGTCGTGCTGCGTGAGGAAGGCGACCGGCACGCCACCGGCGACGTCAGGACTGGTGACGGAGCCGATGGCCTGGTACGGCATCGGCGGAATGGCGGGAGCCGCCGGAGCGGCGGGGGGCGCAACGGAAGCTGCCGGCTTGGGTGCTGACGGAGGCGCGACGCTGGCGGTTGCCGTTCCGCTCTTCGTCGAGGCTATGGTGCCCAGTGGCAGAAAGGGATCCACCTGCACGTCAGCCGAACCTGGCCAGGCGCGCTGCGGCTCAATATCCGCCGCAATGGCAGGGGCCGGCGCGGCAGTCCGCGTTGATACCGCCAACTGGCGAGACCGCGCGGGAGCGGCGGCGCGTTCACTGTCTTCCGCAGAACGGGTGATCACCAGCCATAGGAGGATTGCAGCGACGCCAAGCAGCAGGCTGATGCGCATCGGGGGCATGCTCATGGCAGGCGTTCTCCTCCCCGATACACGAAAGCCAGCGTGAAGGTGGCATTGATTTCGCGTTTGGTCGCGTCGGGCCGGTCCAGCCGCAAGTCGGAGATGTACGCGTGGGGTGCGTTGGAGAGAATGGCCTGCAACAGCAGCTTGACCTGCGGGTACTCGTCGTGGGCGGACAGGCGAACCCGGCGCACGACAAGGTTGCCTGCCGACCGATCGGGGGCGTCGTATTGTGCCGTGAGGAGAGAGACGTCGAAGCGCTCAGCTAGCTGGAAGACATCTCGAACGTCATCAACGTGCTGGTCTCCGTCCGCCGCGTATGTCGCAAGCCGAGATGCTTCGTCTGCGGCTGGTGCTGTCCTTCGGGCGGCTGTCAGTTCGCGGTTCAGCGTGGCCGCGCGCCTGGAGATTTGCTCAGCGTCCGCTCGCGTCAGACTGGCTGCCACGAACAGGACTGCCGCTGTCAAGCAAAAGACACCGGCAAGTCGCGCTGGCCATCTGGCTCGGCGCATCGTCGCCACGGCGCGGTCGATGATGCGCAGGAAGCGGGCCTGTGGCTTCATCTCTGCGGAACCCGTGTCTGGAAGCTGAGCCGAAAGCGCACTTCCGCCGAATCGCCCTGTTCCCGCTTCTGGTCCAACAACCGGGCGTCGTCGACGTCTGGCCTTGCATTCATCGCCTCCACGAGCGCGAGAGCAGCTTCGGTCGAACGCGCGCGCGCAGTGACGGCCACCTCCCAGCGGCCTGAATCGGCAAGGCGTGACTGCAAGGAGTCGAGCGACACTTCGCCCTTTGTCGTTGCCGCCGAGGCCTCGACCGCCGCGAGTGCCGCGTCCCACGGTGCCTCCAGCCGCCGCTGCAGCGATGCGGAAGCCTCGCGCTTCCCTGACTCGAGCGTTCCCTTCGGCGCCGCCTGTGAGGTGAGCGCTGGCGCCGCGTCTTGCCGCCGGCGAGCACGGTCCAGACGCGTCAGGGCGTCCTCACGCAGGTCGAGACTGGCTGAAAAATCCAGTGCGCCTGTGATGAGTGCGCCTATGGCTACTGCAAGCAGAACGTAGCTCGCTAGCGTGGGGCGGCTACCTTGCAAGCCAAGATCGAAGTGCCTGGATGCCATTACATCGGCCAGCTTCGACGGATCAATTCGCCGGGTTCGAGCGCGTGCGAAGCGTGTAGCCGACGCAGCAGGCCGTCTGGCGACTGCATGCTGCCGCGCCAATCACATTGGAGCGAACCACCTGCAAACGCGAATACCTGTGCGACCGCGGTGCTGCCTGGTGCTTCCCCTTCGGTCCAGACGAGATCGCGTCGAAGCCTATCCTTCCTGTGCGGACCGTTCACGGCATCGAGTGCTTCAAGAACCGCCGGCCGGACGGAAGCCAGCTGCATCCGGCGTTGTGTCGTGAACTCACGCAGATGGTTAAGGCCGTCGCGCCGGACGCAGGAGACGAGGTACCGGCCGCCTCGAGGCAAGCGCTCCCAGCGCAGCACGTGCTCATGAGGGTTCAGGTTGAGGCGCGTCTGGGCCCAAGCTTCCACCGCGCGACTCAGGTTGGCCTCGGTCTCGCGAAGGCCGGCCAGCGTCATGACGGCAACCCGGGAATGCTGGAAACCGAGCGCGACTTCCAGTTTCGCGCCGGCCTGGCTGCGAGCCTCGGCCAGTCCTACGCCCACCAGCGCGCGATCGAGGGCCGCCTGCAGCTCGCCTTCTTTGTGCGCAAAGGTCTCGGTGCACTGAAGCGTGGGTGCGCCTTCGCGGCCCCTGCGAATTCTCAAGAACGACAGAGACGCACTATGCGTGCCCTTGCGTTCAAGTTGCAAGATTCCGGAGCCAAGCGACAAGACCAAGTGCACAGCCATTTTTTCAATGAGCCGGAGTGACGCGGTTGATCTCGTCGAGCGTCGTCACGCCTGCCAGGGCCAGTGACACTGCGGAATCCCGCAAGCTCTTGAAACCACGTTCGCGCGCGAACCGCTTCAGCGTGGTAATCGGCGCTTGCTGCACCAGCAAGTCCTTCATTTCGTCGTCGATGCCGAGGATTTCAGCGATGGCTGCTCGGCCGCGATAGCCGGTGCCGCGACATTCCGGGCAGCCTTGTGCGCGCCGCAGCTTTCCGCCGCCGCTGGTCCACAAATCCTCGGACATCCTGTGCGCGATCCAGTCCTCGCGGGACGCGCTGTGCCAGGTGGCGCACTTGGGGCAGACCTTGCGAACCAGGCGCTGCGCCATGATGCCGCTGAGCGCCGCGACCAGGCTGTAGCTGTCCACGCCCATGTTCGAAAAGCGGCCGATGACGTCGAACACGTTGTTCGCGTGCACGGTGGTAAAGACCTGGTGGCCGGTCAGGGCGGCCTGCACGGCGATCTGCGCCGTCTCGCTGTCGCGGATTTCCCCCACCATGATCTTGTCCGGGTCGTGACGGAGGATCGAGCGCAGGCCCTTGGCGAAGGTGAGCCCCTTGCGCTCGTTCACGGGAATCTGCAGCACGCTTTGCAGCTGGTACTCGATCGGATCTTCGATGGTGACGATCTTGTCCAGGCCGGAGTTGATCTCGGAGATCGCGGCGTACAGCGTGGTGGTCTTCCCGCTGCCCGTGGGGCCTGTGACCAGGAGCAGTCCGTAGGGTAGATGCGAGGACTGGCGGATGAAGCCCTTGACGTCCTCGGAGAAGCTCAGGGCATCGAGCGTCAGCGAGGATCCCCCGTTGGTCAGGTGTTTGCGGTCCAGGATCCGCAGCACGGCGTCCTCGCCCGAGACGTTCGGCATCACCGACACCCGGAAGTCGATGCCACGGCGATCGAGTTCGGCGCGAAATCGTCCGTCCTGCGGGATCCGGCGCTCCGCGATGTCCAGGTCGGCGAGCACCTTGATTCGAGAGATCACCTGGTTGGCGACTTCCAGGCCTTCGATGCGCTTGATGGTCTGCATCACGCCGTCAAGCCGATAGCGGATCACCAATTCGGTTCCCTGCAACTCGAAGTGGATGTCCGAGGCACCCGACTTCAGTGCGTCGTAAAGCGTCGAATCGACGAGGCGGACGGTGCTGTTGGCCGTGGCTTCGATGGACGCCATCGAGAGCTGGATGTTCGCCTCGGTTCCACGGTCCGTTGCATGTCCATCGCCCTCACTGAGCGCGACTACCGAGTCCAGCGCGCGCAGTTCGCCCTCGGCGACCGACAGGAAATGCTCGAAGTCCTGTGCGCGCACCAGGACTCGCGCAAAGTCCCGCGGCGCCTGGTATTCGATCAGGGGTTCGAACCACGCCTGCACGTCCAAGTCGAACGGGTCGTGGCAGATGAGCACGAGCGAACAAACGTCTTCCATCGGCGGCTTGGGCCGTGCGAGCACGGCTCTGCGCCGCTTGCATTCCGCGAACGAAGCGAGCTGGAAGTCGGCTTGGAGCGTGGCGAGGCCCGCCGCATCCATGGCCTCCATCCCGAGGTAGTCCGCCAGTCGCTGGACGGCGCTGCCTTCATCCAGGGCTAACTCAGCGCATAGAAGCGCAAGCCGCTCGCCAGTTGGCGCGGTCGCGGCCCGGGAGCAAAGCTCCGCCATCTGCGCGGCGTCGACGACTTGTCGTGGCAGCGGTCGGTTCATGTCACGCTGGACGCCAAGTCGAAGATCGGCAGGTACATCAGCAGTACGACGCCGCCGATGAGTGCGCCGAACACGATCATCAACACCGGCTCGACCAGCCGGCTGGCGATATCGACGTTGCGCTGCAAGGTGCGCTCATACAGGTCGCCGATCCGATCGAGCATCTCGGGCAGCGCGCCAGTGCGCTCCGCCACGCCGAGCATGCTGGCAACCATCTCGTCGGCGAACCCGCTGCCACCCAGGGCCGTACTGATGGCCGTGCCTTCACGGATGGAGGCCAGCCCCCGCTTCAGTTGCGCCCGCGGCCGAGGGCCCAAGTGATCGAACGTGTATTCCAGCGCGCGATGGATGGGGATGCCGCGGGAAGTCAGGATCGCAGCGGCGCGGTAGGCCTGAAGCAGCTGAAATTCCGAGGACACAGTCTTGACGCCCGGCACGCGCTCCAGCAGCCAATGTCGGTGGCGCTGACTTGCAAGTATCACCGCAATGAATCCGAGCGATCCAAGGACGAGCGCGATCATGACGGGTGTGGCAGCCGGTGTATCGGCGGCGAAACGTCCCCAGGCCATGAGGAGCTTGGATAGTTCTGGAAGCCGCCGGTTGCTGACGTCGAGGACCTGCGCAAAGCGCGGCACGACGAGTCCAAGCAGAACCATCAGGACGATCGAACCAAATACGAGCAGCAGGGCGGGGTAGGCGCAGGCCCCGAGCACCTTGTCGCGCAACGCGCGAAGGTTCTGTTGGTGGCGCGCGAATCGGCTCAATCCGATCGGGACATCTCCCGTCTGTTCGCTGGCCGCCACGGTAGCAATGAGCAAGGGCGAAAATGCGCCGGACACCTCCATCGCTTGGGACAGGCGAAGTCCATGGCTGATAGATGCCTGCAGCTCACGCAGAACCTGGGCATGCCGCGATGTGCCAGCCCTGCGTGCCAATGTGCCGACCGACTCCTTGATGGTGATGCCAGCAGCGAGCAACGTGGACAGGTCCTGAGCGAACGAGATGGCATCGACGCTGCGGTGCGTGAATCGGGCGAAAACGCCGAAACCTGCGACTGGCTGATCGCGGTCGCAACGGAGGACGTCGTAACCTTCGGCACTTGCCTTCTTACGCGCGTCATCTTCCGACGCGGCATCCAACCTCCGGTCGCTTACCGCCCCAGTTCCATCCAGGACCAGCAGCCTGAAACTCGTACTCACGGCAAAGATCGCTAGTCGGTACCGGACAAGTAGATGTCCTTGGCGTCGCCGGCTCCACCTGGTTGGCCGTCAGACCCCAACGAGATGATCTCTATGTCGTGACCGCCGTCGCCTGGTCGGTACAAGTAAGGATTCCCCCAGGGGTCGGATGGCACGTCCTTCTTCAAGTAAGGGCCGCGCCACCTTGCTCCTCCCGCCGGAGCAACAAGGAGTACTTGCAGTCCCTGCTCGCGTGTCGGCAGCGAGCCGACATCCAGCCGGTACTCCTCCAATGCCTTCTCGAGAGAGTCCATCTGCGCGCGCGCGATCGTGGCCTTGGACTTGCTGACCGTATTGAAGTAACGCGGAACAACCAAGGCGGCCAGCAGGCCAATGATCACCACAACGACCATCAGCTCCAACAACGTGAATCCCTTCTGGATTCGATGGTCCGTCGCGCGGACGTGGATGCCTGCCACGCCGGCAATACCGCGGATCATTGGTCCCTCCCCCTCGCGCAAGTGATCAAGCGCTGTGTACTGTTGGCTTGAACTATACCGTGCTAATTGAGCGGCGAGACAACCTACGCGGGACGGGGCATGCGATTTTTCTTGCGCGAGCCATTCGGCAACAGCTGCAGCGCCGGCATCCACGTCATCGTTCTAAGAGACAGATCGATGTGCATGACAACAACATGCTGCCTAAGTGATTTTCTTACGGAATGGGTTCCCGACGCTTGCGGCTTGTCCGTCCCAGCAGGAGCAGTTCTGTGCGGTCCCTGCCAGCGCGCCGTCCGAGTAGAGCGGGCGGATTTCGAGGGGGCTGACTGTAAGCGGCGTGCGAATGTTTCGGATGGGCGCCCTTTCCTGTGGCCGCGCGGTTGGGAGAAGCGGAGTGCTGAGTGGCGCTTCGTTTGGGTGATTGCCTTCTCGCCTCGGTAAGGTTTAGAGTGTTTGCAGAGGGAAGGATGCTCGAGGTCGGCCTGTCGCTCGGTGACGCGTGCCGCCCTCGAGCCATCTATCAAAGAGAAGAAATGAAAAAAGACATCAACAAAGACGCGCGCCAGCGCGCTTGCGGCGGCCAGCGTCGAGCCTCAGCTCCGAGGTCAAGCAGGCTAGCTGGCGTCGACTAGACCCACTCCATCCGTCGCTATACCTGTCGCTCGGGTGCGCATGCGCACTTGGCGGAGCCTTGTCCGGTTGTTCAAAGCCGGGGATGAGTGTAGGGCCGATGGACATGCGACCTTTCGGAAAGCGCGCGACGACTAGCGCGCCGCTCCGGAGGCTGTGTGACCTGCCAAGGGCGCACCCTGCGATCGAGAGTGCTGGGGCCGACGAACCCCGGTGGCCGAACCGGCGAGCGTAATCGTGGATTCAATAGGGAGATTGAAGTGCAATTCCTGAGACGGGGCGCAGTGGCGCTGGTGCTTTTATGGACAGTGCTGCTCGGGCGACCGGCACTAGCCTTCAACCCAGGCGGTCCCGCCCCGGAGCCGATCTGCACGGTCAATGCGAGAAGCGAGTGCTACGCCCCGAAGACCTTCACGGGGGCGGCGACAGCAGCGCCGGAATTCTGCACGCAGTACGCCGAGGGCCACATGAACAACAACGGTTATGGCGGCTCTGTTGGGTGTGGCTCTGTTGGCTCGACTGTTCTCGCCTGTGAATTGCAGAATCCCGCGGTGCAGCCTGCTTCGGCAGGAGTCCCCGCAGCAGCGGTGGGGGTGAACCTCAGCGCACGGGACACGACTCCCTGGAACTTTGGATCGGGCCCCGTGTACTTCACGTGGGGAGGTGGCTACGTAGGCCCGACGTGCCAGTGTGCCGGAGGCTCTGTGATCACCCAGGACGCGCACTGCGCATGCCCGGACGGCCAAGCGTGGGACAGCGCGAGCAATCAATGCATGACGATGGTCGACACGGTGCGCACCAAGCTGATGCCGCCATTTTGCTTGGCCTGCGCATTGAGCGAGCTGGATCTCTTCAAGCTGTTTTCCGTCGGTGATCCGATCTACCCGCTGACCGGTGCGATGAAGCACCGCGTGTCTACCGGCATCAACTTGGCGGGACTTTCGCTGAGCCTGACTTATGACTCGACCGACAAGATGGCTGCCAGCCAAGTAGACACGAGCACGACACTGAGTCTTCCCAGCGCGTTTGGCGCGCTGTGGCAGGCCAACGTCTTTCACAGACTGAAGGTGAGCAACGGCCAGCGCAGCGCGCTCGTGTCGCTGGGCGACGGGTACCTGCGCAACTTCAGTGGCAACGGTGCCGGTACTTTCACGTCGAGCGACGGCAACCCGAACAAGCTGGTGGTGATCTCGGGCGGCTACCGCTACACCGACGTCGACATGGGCGTGATCGAGACCTTCGATTCGAGCGGGAATATCACCTCACTGGCGAGGATCGACGGAACGCTGCTGACTTTCTCCTACTCGGGCGGCAACCTGGTGAGTGTGCTTGACGCCAATGGCCGCACGGTGAGTTTCCTGTACGACGGCAGCAACCGGGTCAGCCAGATCGTAGGGCCGGATGGCTCGGGGACAACCGTCGCCTACGATGCCGCAGGCAACCTGAAGTCGCTGACGTGGGCGGACGGCAAGGTGGCGACCTTCATGTATGAGAACACCGGCCTGCCTTGGGCGCTTACCGGCATCCTCGATGAGAATTCGAACCGGGCGGCGACCTTCACGTATGACCCGCAGGGCCGGGCGCTGAGCACAGAGCGCGCAGGCGGGGTCGATCACTACGAAGTTCAATACACGGGTTTGCCGCATCGGCTGATCACCGAGACGGCGGATCTGCCCAACCACATTCTGTATCGGGTGCATGAGTGGTACGTTCCCGAGTCTCCCGTGGTCATAGCGCAGCCCAATGGAGAGCAGAGCACATGGCAAGGCGCATCGGTGCAAGGCGTCCCCATGACACTGACACAATACCAGTCGGCGGGTTCCGGCAGCCCCGCGGCCACAAAGAGCATCACGCCCGATGCGAACGGCAACGTCGGCATCCGCGACGACTACCAGGGCAATCGCACGTGCTATGCCTACGACGCCTTGCGCCGGGAAACCTTGCGCATTGAAGGCCTGGACAAGACGGTTGATTGCGCGGCGCTGAGCGCTGGCGGAGCGTTGCCCACCGGAGCACGCAAGATCGCCACGACCTGGCATCCGAACTGGCGGTTGCAGGCGACGAGCACGCAGCCGCTGAAGAAGACGACCTACGTCTACAACGGCCAGGCTGACCCGTTCAATGGCGGCGCCGTGGCGAGCTGCACCACTGCAGCGGCAATGCCCGACGGAACGGCCCTGCCGCTGCTTTGCAAGCAAGTGGAGCAGGCGCTGCTTGCCAACGGCAGTGCGGACACCAGCGTAACCGCAAGCTCCAACAGCTTCGCCTACGACGCCGGTGGGCACGTCACGAGCAGCGTTGACCCACGGGGGAAGACCACAACGATGACGTACTACGCGACGACTGCGTACACGCGTAGTGGATCCGCGATTGATGACCCCTATCTAGACAGCGTCTCGCTGCTGCTGCATGGCGACGGTAGAAACGGCGGCGTCAGTCCGATTGATTCATCGGCATCCCAGAAGTCCTTCACCTCGAATTCCGGGGCGCAGTCCAGTACGGCCCAGTCGAAGTTCGGAGGCACTTCTCTCTACTTCAACGGGTCGGGCGCCTACTTTTCAGCCCCCAATTCGCCGGATTTCCGGTTTGGAACCGGAGACTTCACAGTCGAGTTCCAGATGTATCTTCCGATTGCTTGGACTTCGCAGTCTGGTAGTTCTGGCGTGGTGGGGCAGAGACAAAGCGATGGCACCGCAGGTTGGGTGATCTATCGCAATACCACGACGCCTTCGAGGATTAGCGCCCGTTTGGGTGCGGGTGCCGCTGACTTGGTTTCGCTCACCACCCCAGCGACTGGGGTTTGGCAGCACTGGGCTCTCACACGGCGCTCAGGTGTGTGCACGTGGTGGGTCGACGGCGTTCAGGACGCCTCTGCCAGTTGCACCGCAAACTTAAACGACACCTCAGGAGGCTTCTGGATCGGAAGAGCACAGACTTGGGGCGGCGTCCTGAACGGCTACATCGATGAACTGCGGATTACGAGCGGTGTAGCGCGGTATACGACAAACTTCACTCCGCCTGCTGCACCGTTCCCGGACGCGGTGACGCTCGATCCCAGTTCGATCGGGAACAGGGTGGGAGATGTGAAGTCGGTGGCCGACGCGCTCGGGCACGTGACGCAGATCTCGCTGCACGATCAAGTCGGCCGAGTGCGCCAGAGCATCGATCCCAAGGGGGTGGTGACTGACATCACGTATACGCCACGCGGATTGGTCAAAACTTTCACTTCGACGCCGCCTGGCGGTCCCGGCCGGGTGATGACGTATACGTACGATGGCGTGGGGCAGTTGACCCAAGTTGACCAGCCCGACGGAACGCACTTGTCGTTCACGTATGACGGCGCCGGCCGCATGACCGGTGCAAGCGATGCGCGCGGCAACTCCGTGACGTACACGCTGGACGCTTCGGGCAACCGGGTGTCCGAGGAGGTGAAGGACTCCAGCGGCGTTTTGCGCCGCGCGATCGGCCGCTCCTTCGATGGGCTGAATCGGCTGCAGCAGGTCACGGGCTCCCAGCAATAGGATCGGCATGACAAACAGAACTGAAATGGGGTGCGCCCAGTTGCCTTGGAGCATTCCGGCGTTGCGCTCGCGCGCTCGGTGGTCGTTGGTTGGCGTCCTGGCGATGGGACTGCTGGGTCTTGCGCAGCCCGCATTGGCGGATGGTGCTACCGGGGGCTCGCTGACCATGTCTTCGATTTCCCTGAGCGTCTCGCAAGGCACGACCACCCTGGGGCAGAACCTGACCTTGTTCGCCAGGGTCTCGGGGGCATCGTCCACTGCGCCGGGCACGGTCACATTCACCGATGGCAGCGTCAGCATCGGCACGGCCGTGCCTTTCAGTGGGGCTGCCACGCTGAGCGTGACGAACCTCTCGGTCGGCACCCATAGCCTGGCTGCGAGCTACGGCGGCGACGCCGGCGCCGCTGGATCGACGACGCCGCAGTCCGCGACGGTGACGGTGGTGGCGCGCGCCGGCTATGTCTGGCAATACGGCTATGACGCCATGGGTCGGCCCAACACCGTGGTGGATCCCAACGCGAACGCAACCTATATCTACCGTGACAGCCTGGGGCGGCCGATCCAGACCCAGCAGCCCGCCAACACGGGATCGAGCACGCCGACGGTCACGCAGTTCGGCTATGACCCGATGGGCTCGCTCACCAGCGTGGCCGACCCGCGCAACCTGGCCACCACCTACACGCGCAACGGCCTGGGCGACGCCAAGGCGCTGAGCAGCCCGGACAGCGGCAACTCACAGTACGCCTTCGATGCCAAGGGCAACGTGGTGAGCAGCACGGACGCGCGCGGCAAGACGACGACCCTGGCCTACGACGCGCTCGACCGGCTGGTGTCCATCAGCTACCCGACGGGCACTGGCACCACCTTCGAATACGACGGCGGTGCCAGCCCCACGCCCGCGGAGGCCGGTGAGCTGACCAAGATGACCGATGCCTCGGGCCAGACGACCTATGCGCATGATGCCATGGGGCGCTTGACCAGCAAGACGGTGACGATCGGCTCCCGGACCTTCACGGTGGGCTACGCCTGGGGCGACAGCGGCAGCGCGCTGGACAAGCTCACGGCCATCACCTACCCGAGCGGCGCGCGGGTGAACTACAGCTACGACCCGTACGGCAGCGTCGCCGGCATCACGGTCAATCCGCCCAATACCAACGGCGCAGGGACCAGCGCGACGAGCGTCACCTTGCTGAGCGGGATCGCCTACAACGCCGACAGCCAGGTCACCAGCTGGCAGTGGTCGGACGGCAAGGCCCGCACGATCGGCTACGACGCCAACGGCATGGTCTCCAGCTACACGCTGGGCGACCCGCTGGGGACCGGGACGGCCGCGGGCGTGCTGCGCACCCTGACGCGCGATGCTGCCGGACGAATCACCGGCTACTCGCACACCAACAACGGCAACCCGGTCACCAACCTGGACCAGAGCTTCGGCTACGACAACCTGAACCGGCTGACATCGCAAACGCTGGGCGCGATCTCCACCGTCTACAGCTACGACGACAACGGCAACCGCACGAGCAAGACCATCGGCGGCACGAGCTACACGAACACCATCGCGGCCAGCAGCAACCGCCTGACGCAGGCCAGCGATGTGACGGGTACGGCCAGCATCGCCCATGACGCCGCGGGCAATGTCACGAGCGATGGCACCAACAGCTTCGCCTACAGCGACCGCGGCCGGATGGTCACGGCCAGCAACGCCGGCGGCACGGTGACCTACGCGTACAACGGGCTGGAGCTGCGGGCGAGCAAGGCGGGCCCGACGGCGCTGGTGCCCACGGGGGCGGCGTACTACGTGTTTGATGAAGCGGGGCAGCTGCTGGGCGAGTATGACGCCAGCGGCACTCCTCTTTACGAGACCGCCTACTTGGGTACGAGCCCAGTAGGAGTGCTGAAGCAATCGGGATCGGCGGCCACCAACGACGTCGCGATGACGGTGTACAACGCCTACGCCGACCAGATCGACACGGTGCGGCTGATCACCAGGCAAGACCACGCGATCGTCTGGCGATGGGATGCGGCCGAAGCCTTTGGTGCCACGGCGCCGGACCAGAATCCGAGCAGCCTGGGCGTTTTCGTGTTCAATCAGCGCTTCCCCGGGCAGGTGTTTGACCAGGAAACGGGCCTGGCCCAGAATTGGAATCGAGAGTACAACGCCAAGTGGGGGCGCTATGCGCAAAGCGATCCGATCGGGCTCGGCGGCGGCATCAACACCTTTGCCTATGTCGAGGGAGATCCTCTTCGCCGCATGGATCCGAGAGGCGAAGCGGGATTGATCGGTGCGGCGGGGGGCGTCGCCGTAACGGTCTACGGCCTTTCCACCATGTTCAGCAAACAACGGTCTTGCGAGCAGATGTGTGATCTCACACATGGCGACGATGTAAAGGCCTGCGGCGATCCTGAAAGGCAGGATGTGTTGGATGCCCAGAAGAACCAGCGAGTGCTGGCATGTAAAGCTAGCTGCGCGATGGGCTCGGTGATGTCCAGACTGCTCCCGGGGAAGCTGAAATGAAGGCACTTTCAGCAGTTCTTCTCTGGATTGCCGCAGTCGGGACCGTTCTCGTGCTGGGTGACGACGTGCTTGCGCTATACAAGACAATTGAGTTTCGAGGGGCGATACCTTCGGGGCGTGAGTTTGCACTAATCATGGGCATATACACCGCGGTCGCTCTATCGGCGGGGCTGATACTTCTCGCGCTCATGGCACGAAGGGGGCGGACTGCTCGTGCGCGGGCAGCGGTGCTCTTGTGCCTTCTACTTTCTGCAGTACTTGCGGCAGGCGTTCTGATTTTGAATGGAGTAGAGCTAACGGAGTGGCCGAATCGTGCGCTCGAGGGACGAAACGCTTCGGCGGCCTGGTGCCTGCTTGTGTCCGTGATCTACTTGGCTGCTATCAGGCGCTCACGGAAATAGCTTCAGCTATGTTCACGGCGCACCCACAGCGCTTATCGACCCCACTGGGCTTGCGACGCCGTCCGACATGGCTATCGCGATGACCGTGATCAAAAACTTCGCACCCGAGCTTTACCCAGTTGCGCCCACTTCGATCACACCGGTTCGCGACCTATCGAACTGGATGGGCGGGTCCCTTCAGGGCTATACAGACCTGAGCAACAACATCCAAATCAACGCCAACCTCTACGGCGATTGCAAGACGCCTGTGGATCCGTTTCTCACATCAGAGTTCTTGCAGACCGTGGCTCACGAATGGCTGCATGTTCAGCAGAGCACCTTCGAGAAGGCTCTAACCCACGGACCCTTGCATTCGCAGATAGACAGCAACGCGGAGATCATTGCGGCGAACGTCCTCAAAGAATTTCAGCGCAGGCGCAAGGCCACTCCGCAGGACAGCTGCACGTGTCCTTCGCGATGAGGAGAGCGTCAATGAAAGCCGTTGGATTGTGATCTTGGGTTTGGGCGTCGCCGTGGTGTTGCTTGGAATCGCGTGGGCATTGCTCCGCAGCGATAGCGTGCCCGACGCGAAGGCCTCCTTCATGACAATGACTCAGACGCTGTCACCTGCACGCGCTGCCGCGGACAAATGCTGGAGGGAAAGACGCCTTGGGTTGAAGGAGTGCGAAGCGCTGAAAGGCCTTTTGTCGACAGCGTCGTCGTCCAATGTGGTCTACGGGGTCACGGACGAAGGCGCGTTGACGGGGGTCGACAGATCCAATGAGGTGACTGTCGTCCTAACGCCGCGGGTTGAAGGAAATGAATTGTCGTGGCGATGCGCCGGGAGCCCACCGGAGGCCGTTGCGAAACTCTGCGAGGGACACGCCGCCGCAAGCCGGTGACCCCTGTCCAGTAATGCCGGGAACACACAAGGGCCGCTGATGCGGCCCTCCGTTTGTCCGGGGTGAGACATCGGGGTGGGTGGTCAGCCCCAGCACGCCCTGTCCTCCCAAAAGCACAACGGCTGTCGCGGCCCGGGTGGGCGCGCTCGCGCCGGCACTTGCTCCTGAATATCCCCGAAGCGGACCTGAAGCGGCTGAAAGAAGAAGTCAGCGTGCAGCGCCTGGTGGAGGCCACCAACAAGCTGGTGGGGTATCTCGCCGCCGTGAGCCGAAAGCTCGATCGGCCGCTGGCTGTGGTGATCCAGAGCAGCAGCGCCGCGGGCAAGTCGAGCCTGATGGACGCCGTGCTGGCATTCGTGCCCGAGGAGGAGCGCGTGCAGTACAGCGCGATGACGGGCCAGTCCCTGTTCTACATGGGCCAGACGAACCTGAAGCACAAGATCCTGGCGATCGCCGAGGAGGAGGGCGCGCACCGCGCCGCCTATGCCCTGAAGCTGCTGCAGTCGGAAGGGGAACTGACCATCGCCTCCACCGGCACCGACCCCAGCACCGGCAACCTGGTCACTCAGGAATACCGCGTGGAGGGCCCCATGAGCCTGTTCATGACGACCACGGCGATCGACATCGACGAGGAGCTGATGAACCGCTGCCTGGTCCTCTCGGTGAACGAGGACCGCGAGCAGACCCGGGCGATCCACCGCCTGCAGCGGGAGCGCCGCACGCTGGCGGGCCTGACCAAGAAGCACGAGCGCCATTGCCTCCAACGGGCAGGGCTCACGACCGACGCTGATACTCCGCGGGTGGTGAGGACTTGCAGAGCCGCCATCTGAGCAGGACAGCCCCCGTCAGTTCTGGCGCAGGCGCATTTTGATCCGCAGTTCCCACCGATCGGCGTCGCGTTCACGGGATCGGCGTTCAACCAGGCCGCGTGCAGCGTTCTACCTGAAACGTTCTGTGTAAACCCAGTCAGGGAGCGGCCTGCAGCCGCGTTTGGTGGGTTCGCGTCCCGGAAATCAGCTCGAACACTGAGTCCGCCTTCGAACCCACTTGAAAACCCACCAGTGACCCGGCCAGACGACTCGATATTCCTGCCGCGAAGGGTTGCTGCGTCGGGAAAAAATCGTTTCAGATCAACGACTTAAAAAGGGTGTGGGACGGCTTGGGACTATTCTAAATTTTGCACCTGCTCGCGCATCTGCTCGATCAACACCTTCATGTCGACCGAGATCCGGGTCAGCTCCAGCGCCGCGCTCTTGGAGCCCAGCGTGTTGGCTTCCCGGTGCAGTTCCTGGATCAGGAAATCCAGCCGCTTGCCGATCTCGCCGCCCTTCCTGATCATGCGTTCGATCTCGTCCAGGTGGGCGGCCAGGCGGGTCAGTTCCTCCTGGACGTCGATGCGGATGGCGAAGGAGGTGGCCTCGGTCAGGGCCCGGTCCTGGGCCGCTTCCGGCGTGGCCGCGCCCTCGGTGAGGGCCATGGCTTCCTTCCAGCGCTCCAGGAAGCGCTGGCGCTGCTGCTCCACCAGCTGCGGCACCAGGGGCTGGGCCTGCTTGGCCAGGGCCCGCAGCTGCTCGAGGTGGCCCAGGAGCATGGTGGCCAGGCGGGCGCCTTCGCGCTCGCGGGCGGCCAGCAGGTCGTCCAGGGCCTGCTTGGCCAGGTTCTGCACGGGCTCGGTCCAGTCGGCGGCTTCGCCGCCTTCCGAGGACGCCAGGCGCAGGATCTCGGCCACCGTGAGCGGGCCGGCCTCCGGCATCCAGCTGCGCACGGTGTCCTGCAAAGCGGAAAGCCGCTGCAAGGTGCGCACCGAGGGGTCGCGCAAGGCTTCGGCCGCGGTGCCTTCGACGGCGGCCCGCACTTCGACCTTGCCCCGCTTGACACGGGCCGTGATCAATTCACGGAGGGCGGGTTCATGGGCCCGCAGTTCCTCGCCCAGGCGGAACGCCAGGTCCAGGAAGCGGCTGTTGACGGACCGGATTTCCAGCCCGAGGCGGCTCGCGGGTGTTGCGGGCTTGCCGCTTTCGGGCGCCACCGGCGCCTGGCCCGGGCTGTATTGCGCCGAGGCGTATCCGGTCATGCTGTAAACTGGCACGGAGGAGTTCTTTGCTGTTCGTTGCGAGGAAGTGAGAACAGGCCGTCGGCAGGCCCGCAGAATCTTCAAATTATGTCAAAGGTCAAACCCGCCCCCCTGCCGCCCGACACCGTCATCGGCGGCTACCGGGTGGTGCGCAAGCTCTCCGCCGGGGGTTTCGGGGTGGTTTACCTGGCCGTCGACAACGAAGGGCAGCAGGTTGCCATCAAGGAATACCTGCCTTCCTCCCTGGCCACCCGCCCCCCGGGTGAGCTGCTCCCCCAGGTCGCGCCGGAGAAATTGTCGCTCTACCGCCTGGGCCTGAAAAGCTTCTTCGAAGAAGGCCGCTCGCTCGCCCAGATCTCGCACAGCTCCGTGGTGAGCGTGCTCAACTTCTTTCGCGAGAACGAGACCGTCTACATGGTGATGAACTACCTGGAGGGCGCGACCCTGCAGGATTTCGTCATCACGGCCCGCGAGCTGAAGAAGCAGAAAGTGTTCCGCGAGTCGACCATCCGCTCGCTGTTCGACGAGATCCTGCGCGGCTTGCGCATCGTGCACCAGCACAAGATGTTGCACCTGGACATCAAGCCGGCCAACATCTTCATCACGGACGACAACCGTGCGGTGATGATCGACTTTGGCGCGGCGCGTGAAGTGCTGTCCAAGGAAGGCAACTTCATCCGCCCGATGTACACCCCCGGTTTTGCCGCTCCCGAGATGTACCGCCGCGACTCCAGCATGGGCCCGTGGACGGACATCTACGCCATTGGCGCCTGCATCTACGCCTGCATGCAGGGCTACCCGCCCAACGACGCGCCCCAGCGCCTGGAAAAGGACCGGCTGGCGCTGGCCCTGTCCCGGCTGCGCGGCGTCTACTCCGACAACCTGATCGAGGTGGTCGAGTGGTGCATGTCGCTGGACCCGCTGTCGCGCCCCCAGTCGGTGTTCGCGCTCCAGAAGGAGCTGAGCCGCGAGGGGGAGCGCCGCTACACGAAGTTGTCGGTCGGTGAGAAGATGCGGCTCCAGTTCGACAACATGGTCACGGACACCAAGAAAAGCATGAAGCGTGCAACGGGCTTCGGCGGCGGGGTGAAGGCAAGATGAAATTCTCGGTCTTCCAGGTCAGCCGCAAGGGCGGCCGCGAAAAGAACGAAGACCGCATGGGCTACTGCTACACGCGCGAGTCGGGCCTGTTCCTGCTCGCCGATGGCATGGGCGGCCACCCCGAAGGGGAGATCGCCGCCCAGCTGGCCCTGCAGACCATCTCCGCGCTGTACCAGAAGGAAGCGCGGCCGGTCGTGAAGGACGTGACGGAGTTCCTCTCCATCGCGCTCATGGCCGCGCACCACCAGATCATCCGCTACGCCAGCGAAAAAGGCATGCTGGACACGCCCCGCACCACGCTGGTGGCGGCGGTCGTGCAAGGCCAGCACGCCACCTGGGTGCACTGCGGCGATTCGCGGCTGTACGTCGTGCGCGCCGGCGAGATGCTGACGCGCACGCGCGACCACTCGTACCTGGAACAGCAGAACGCCGGCGTGATCCGCATGGACCGGATCAACCGCAACATCCTGTTCACCTGCCTCGGTTCGCCGACCAAGCCGGTGTTCGACGTCACCGGCCCGGTGCAGATGCAGCAGGGCGACAAGATCCTGCTGTGCTCCGACGGCCTGTGGAGCAGCCTGACCGATGCCGACATCGTCCGCGAACTGAGCGCCAAGCCGGTGTCCGAAGCGGTGCCCGACCTCGTGGAAGGCGCGCTGCGCAACGGCGGTGAGCATTCGGACAACGTCACCGTGATCGCGATGGAGTGGGAAACGCCGGATTCCTTCGAATCCACCCGCGGCATCAGCACCGATTCCATCAGCGACGGCGTCTTCGCCTCGACCATCCAGGCCGGCGTGCTGGACACGCTGGTGGACGACCTCGACGACGCCGCGATCGAAAGGTCGATCGCGGAGATCAACGAGGCGATCAAGCGCTCGGCGGCGAAGAAGGCCTGACCTTTCCCGGGCGCGCCCTTTGGCGCGCGCCGATAATCCGCGGATGTCTTCCTTCATCCGTCCCGCCGGCCGCGCCGCCGACCAGTTGCGCCCCGTGAAGATCACGCGCGGCTTCACCATCCATGCCGAGGGCTCCGTGCTCATCGAGTTCGGCAACACGCGCGTCCTCTGCACGGCTTCGGTGGAAGAGAAAGTGCCGCCGCACAAGCGCGGCAGCGGCGAAGGCTGGGTCACGGCGGAATACGGCATGCTGCCGCGCGCCACCCACACGCGCGGCGACCGGGAAGCCGCACGCGGCAAGCAGAGCGGCCGCACGCAGGAAATCCAGCGCCTGATCGGCCGGTCGCTGCGCGCCGTGTTCGACCTCAAGAAGCTCGGCGAGCGCACCATCACGCTGGACTGCGACGTGCTGCAGGCCGACGGCGGCACCCGCACTGCCGCCATCACCGGCGCTTTCGTCGCCGCGCAGGACGCCGTCGGCAAGCTGATCGCCGCCGGCAAGCTCGCGGAATCGCCCGTGCTGGGCCACGTGGCCGCCATTTCGGTGGGCATTGTCGAAGCCACGCCGCTGCTGGACCTGGAATACGTCGAGGACGTCGCCTGCGACACCGACATGAACGTCGTGATGACCGGCGCCGGCCACTACGTGGAAGTGCAGGGCACGGCCGAAGGCGCGGCCTTCACCCGCGCCGAGATGGACGAACTGCTGCGCCTGGCCGAGAAGGGCATTGGCGAGCTCGTCGAACTGCAGAAGAAGGCGCTGGCCTCGTGATCGATCGCATCGTCCTTGCCTCCAACAACCAGGGCAAGCTTGCGGAGCTGCAGGCCATGTTCGCGCCACTGGGCGTGACGCTGGTGCGCCAGGGCGAACTGGGCGTGCCCGAAGCCGAGGAGCCGCACCAGACCTTCGTCGAGAACGCGCTGGCCAAGGCGCGCAACGCAGCGCAGCACAGCGGCCTGCCGGCCATCGCCGACGACGCCGGCCTGTGCGTCGATGCCTTCGGCGGCCTGCCGGGCGTGGACACCGCGTACTACGCGACGAAGTTCGGCTACGCCAAGGGCGACGACAACAACGTCACCGCGCTGCTGGAGCAGATGAAGGACGTCACCAATCGGCGTGCCGCTCTGGTGAGCACGCTGGTGGCCGTGCGCGCGCCCTTCGACCCCGAGCCGTTGATCGCGGTGGGCCGCGCGCCCGGCGAGATCACGCGCGAACGCCGTGGCAGCCACGGCTTCGGCTTCGACCCGGTGATGTTCATCGCCGCCTTCGGCAAGACCTTCGCCGAACTGCCGCCGGAAGTGAAGAACGCCAACAGCCACCGCGGCCAGGCCGCGAAGCAGATGGTGCAGCTCATTCGCGAAAGATGGCTGTGAGCACCGACATCCAGGCGTACATGCGACCGGGCACCTTGCAGCTGCCCGCGCTGCCGCCCTTGTCGCTGTACGTGCACCTGCCCTGGTGCCTGAAGAAGTGCCCGTACTGCGACTTCAACTCCCATGAGATGCAGCCGGCCGCGATGCCGGAACAGCGTTATCTCGACGCCCTGGTGGCCGACCTCGAAGCCTCGCTGCCCCTCATCTGGGGCCGCGAAGTGCACAGCATCTTCCTGGGCGGCGGCACGCCCAGCCTGTTCTCGCCGGACGGCATCGGCCGCCTGCTGTCGGACATCCGCGCCCGGCTGAAGCTGGTGCCCGATTGCGAGATCACGCTGGAAGCCAACCCGGGCACCTTCGAGAAGGAGCGCTTCAAGGCCTTCCGCCAGGCCGGCGTGACGCGCCTGTCGGTGGGCGTGCAGAGCTTCAACGACGCCCACCTGAAGGCGCTGGGCCGCGTCCACAACAGCGGCCAGGCGATCGCGGCGGTGGAGGAGGCGGCCACCGCCTTCGAGACCTTCAACATCGACCTGATGTACGCGCTGCCCGGGCAGACGCTGGCGCAGCTGGAGACGGACGTGACGCAGGCGCTGGCGCTGATGCCCTCGCACCTGTCGATCTACCACCTGACGATCGAGCCGAACACCTTTTTCGCCAAGTTCCCGCCGGTGATTCCGCCGGAGGACACGGCTTACGCGATGCTCGATCGCATCACCGAGATGACCACCGGCGCCGGCCTGGAGCGCTACGAAGTGTCGGCCTATGCGCGGGCGGGGCATCGCTGCTGGCACAACTTCAACTACTGGCAGTTCGGCGACTACCTGGGTATAGGCGCGGGCGCGCACGGCAAGATCAGCTTCCCGCACCGCGTGATGCGGCAGATCCGCTACCGCGAGCCCAAGCTGTACATGGACAACGCGCTGGCCGGCAAGGCCATCGCCCAGGAAGAAGAAGTGGCGCGGGGCGACCTGCCATTCGAGTACATGCTGAACGCGCTGCGCTTGCGCGAAGGCTTCCTGCTGCAGGACTTCCGCGACCGCACCGGCCTGCCCCTGAGCGCCATCGAAGCGCCCTTGAAGGAAGCTGAAGCCAAGGGCCTCGTCACGCGCGATTTCGCGCGCGTGCGGCCGACCGAGAAAGGCTTCGATTTCCTGAGCGATTTGCAGGAGCTGTTCCTCGCCTGACGGGCTTTGCCCCCTCCCCCTCTGGGAGAGGGCTGGGGTGAGGGCACCCTGACCGACGCGAAACACCGCCGCACAGGACCGCCATCCCGCCGCAGTAGCCGCGTTTAACCCTCCCTGGCGCCCAGCGCCGTATACGGGAAGCGGCCAGCCTGGCCGCCTACCAAGGAGGAGAGATGCAGTTCCAGGCCCGCCGGCCCGCGCCGGCCTATCAGTCCTTTGTTCGTGCGGCCCGCGCGGCCTCGTGTGTCCTGGCCCTGGCCTGGCTCGCCGCCTGCGGCGGCGGCGGTGGAGGTGGCGGAAGCGGCGACGACGGCGGCGTCCTGCAGGTCGGCTTCAACTACACGGGCAACGCCCTGCTGTTCCGGCAGTCCACCATCCAGCCTTCCATCACCGGCCTGGGCGGCCACGCGCCGCACTGCACGCTGCAGGCCGGCACGATCCCCGCGGGCATGCGCCTGAACGGCGACTGCACGATCTCCGGCTCGCCGACGCAGGCGGGCAGCTTCCCGATCACCGTGCACCTCAGCGCGGACGGCGTGTCGAACACGCTGGACTTCAACGGCGCGGTATTGGTGCTCGGGCCACCCGTCGACTACATGATGCCGTCGACGCTGACGGCCGGGGCCGACGTCAATATCCCCACCTTGAACAGCTTCTGGACGGCGGGGCCGGCCGACACGGTGCAGTATTCCTTTGTCGGCACGCAGCCTCCGGGGCTCGCCATCGATGCCACGAGCGGACGCATCACCGGCATGGCGACGACCGCGGGCGACTACCAGTTCAAGGTGCAGGTCGTGGTCAGCAACGGCGGCAACACGTCCACGCAGGTGCAGGCTTACCCCGACGCGGTGTCGGTGAGCATGCCCACGTTCCTCTACCGCAACACCCAGGCGTGGGCGGGCATGCCATTCAGCAGTGCGCCGGACCTGCCTCTGATCGGCGGCAACTACAACTTCTCGGCGGCCGCATTGCCGGCGGGGCTGTCCATCGATGCGGCGACCGGCGCCATCACCGGCACGGCGACCACGCCGTCGAACTCCACGGCCTATCCGATCCAGGTGACGACCAGCGGCGGCGGCGGCAGCTTCACGACGACGATCCAGCCCACGCTGGTGGTGGAGTCGCCGGTGTACATCAACTACTCGTGCGTGGATGGCCGCATCGGCGTGCCGTATTCGTGCCTGCCGACCATCTACAACAACTACACCCACAACTACGGCGGGACGCTGGCGCTGGGGTACGCGTATGCGCTGGATCCGGCCTCGTCGCTGCAAGCGGGCATCACGGTCGACCCGGCGACGGGCGAGTTGACCGGCACCACGGCGACTGCGATGTCCCAGAACTTCACGGTGGACGTGACGGTGACGCTGAACGGCGTGAGCTTCGTCGTGCCGGCGCTGGGGTCGGTGTCGTTCCGGTAAACCCGGTCATCCGGTTCGCTGGATCTCGTAGGCTGGGTTCGCGCAAGCGACCCCAGCTTTCCACACGTCCCCGCCACCCGGCCTACAATCCCCCGCCTGGGGAAGCGTGGGAGAGTGGTTTAATCCAGCGGTCTTGAAAACCGCCGGGGTGGCGACACCCCCGTGAGTTCGAATCTCACCGCTTCCGCCAGGAAGCCAGGTCTGTGGCGGGTTGCGGCGGTTGAATCAGTCGACACCCATCAATACATCCATCACGCGCTGGCTGGTAGTCGGTCAACGAAGCTTCATGCGTCTCCGAGCGTAAAGCCGACTCCTATACAACCGGTTGTGCCATGCCTACAATCCCGGGGCTCCGGGTTGACAAAAAAGTAAGGCGAAGTCCCGATGACGACGAATGTGTATGACGGCAATGTAGGACTCATGACGACAGACTCCCGGTGGTCTGCGGCCTATGGTAACTACCTGATCTACGTGGATGACGCCCGCTTCGAGAAGATTGAACGCTACAACGACGCAGTCTTCATGTTCGCTGGTGACGGTCACGCCGTCCAGAAGTGGAAGAGCTGGATTCGGTCGAACCCAGCCGACGACTCGAACATGCCGAGCTGCGACAAGATGTGCGTGTGCATTGCCAGGGTATCGGACAAGCAAGTCCTGTTCAAGGAGCGTCAGGACATCGTGCAGGATGGCGCGTTTTTTGCGGGCTCGGGTTCCCGGTACGCCTATGTTTGCTGGAACGACAACCGCTGCGCCAAGCGGGCTGTGGAAACGGCGAAGCAGTTCGACTTTTCGTCTGGCGGCGATGTGAAGTTTTTCGAGTTCGACAGCGGCAAGCACAACCTGTTTAGCCCGGCTGTCGAGGTCACGGTAGATGACGTGCTCAAGGCGCTTAATGATAGGGGAATGGTCATGGAAATCGCGGTCAACGGTACGAGCAAGCCGCCTTTCAAGTTGAAGGAAGCGGCGGCGAATGATCCGGAGCTGAAGGAAGTTCAAGCGAAAATCGCCAATGGCGAGATTTCGCCGACGGCGCCGTGCGACGGGATGTACTCTGAGTGGACCCCTGCACAAACCAGCAAGCTGAAGTCCGTTCTCGGCGAAGTTTTCGGCTGGAAAAAGTAGCCCCCTTCGCGGAGCTCCCAGAAAAGGCCCGCTTCGGCGGGTTTTTGTTTGGGCCGCGTCCCGGCAGTGGGGTGCTTCGGGTCCGGTGAAAACATTCGTCGCAATCGCGGTTTCCGGCCGCGCCCGCGCACCCAAGCGAGGCACGCGCTGAAGCCGCTGGGCCGTAGCCGCTTCTGGCATTGGCTGTCCGCATGGGCCTGAGCAGGTCAAGCCGCCGTCGGTGTGAACGGCGTCACAGAATCGCTTCGGCGAATGCCCGGCGAGAATGATCCCCCTTCTGGCACTTGCAGCCGGTGCAGTCTTCAGGCCCGCCCGTGTGTGCGGGCCGGCTTTCTGCTGGTTGCGAGGGGGCTGAAGATTCAGTCGAACATCACGGCTCCGCGAGCATCCGGGCCAAGCCACCGAGTGACATCGTTACGAGACGCTGGCACAGTCCGGCGAGCGGGCACTGCAGCCGCGCGGAGGAGGGCAGGGGACATGGCGGGATCAGTTGCCTATAGCCTCGGCCGGGCATTTGGTCGGTTGGGGTTGCTAGCGCGCATCTTCGTTGTTGCCGGTTGCGTCGCTGGTCTGGCTTTCTGCATGGCAGGCCCGTTTGTGGGCGAGAAGCCGCCTCCGGGGCCTCCAGTGGTTGCCGCGGCCCAGGGTGCCGAGCCTCCATCGTCTCCCCGAGACCGACAGAGAGGTGCCGCCGCCGCGGTGGCAAAAGCGCTCAAGGCGAGTATGAAGAATCCCGACTCCTTCCAGCTGGAAGACGCGTTGTTCATGCCGGACGGCAGTGCCTGCTATACGTACCGCGCTAGAAACTCCTTCAACGCTATTGACAGAGGCGCCGCGGTGTTCGATGGGACGAAGCTCGTGACGTCCGACGAAAAGCGGATCTTTAAGCCAATATGGAAGAAGCTCTGCGAAGGAAAGTCCGGCGAGGATATTTCCGCGTACGTTCGTATGTTCGTCCTCTAGAACGCTCTGAGGAAAAAGGCAGGCCCGCCGCGACGGCGAGCCTGAAGACTGCACCGGCCTGCAAGTGCCGGCCCGAACATTCTGCGCGGGCGGCGTAGACGCGAGCTGTGACGTAGATCACCTCCCGCTGGACGGGAACGGCATCCGCGGCCCGGCACAGGAGCCCGGGATGGTCAGCAATCGCTCGTGTCGGAAACCCGCTGGACGCCCAGAATGCCCTCAGCCAGTTCCAGCATGTCCATCAGATCGTGATCGTCGATGACGTGGATGTCCGCGTCGGTTGCTTGTGCGGGCTCGACTCCCTGCGGGATGAGCAGGCAGCCATTGCGCTGCTGCAGCACACCTGTCGGACTTCCGCGATGCACCGCATCAGCAGTTCGCGTTCCTGGGGGAGGAGCTTGAGCAGATCCATGGGGGCCAGCATACCCCCAGGCCGGCTGGTGCAATCCACCCGTACCAAGGCGCGGACTAGCCGCCCTGCGCCACCATGGCACGCAGAATCTCCTCTGCGCGTCGCAGCGTTGGAGTGACCAGCCAGGCCTGCCGTCGCTCCTCGTGCCGTTCGATCTCTATGCCGCCATACAGGCGCACGCCGTCGTTCTCCCGCTCCAACTGCGCTCGGGCTAGCCGTGGCAGGAGGTCCATGTCCACAGCAGGATCGCTCAGGAGGCGGGCGTGCCAGTGCGGGTGCGTGTAGTCGTCCATGAGCAAGAGGGAGCCACTGAGGTGATCGGCGCGCAGGAGTTCTGCCGCAGGGATGCGCTGGCCAGCCCGATACAGGACGACCACGGCGCATTGCCGCGCTGCCAGCGCGCGTGCTTCTTGATCGCGCATAGAGCCTGGCGCCCAGGCACCGGTCTGCCGGTACCAACCGGAGCCGTGCTCGAATGAGGGCGGGATGATGGACTTGTGCATACTGGTCGAATATCCAGTATTCTGCATCCATCGTTGCGCCGAGCGTCCCGTTCATCCGGGGAGTAGCAAAAGCGCGCTTGGACGGGCCCCCTCAATCCAGCCACTTTGCCATGTGTTCCCACCCGGACACTGCTAGGGCTGCAAGCGAAATGACTAGAGCCCAGCCAGCCCAGCGCGCCGCGCGGTGCGCCGCGATCGCCGCGCTCTCTGCCGCATCGGCTGAACGTTCCGACGCTTCCGTGGAGCGTTTGGCGAGCTCCTGCTGGGCGAGGATATTCCGTTGCTCGCTTGCGCGGACGGCGATCTCCAGCCAAGCAATCGCCAAGCGGCGACTGCTTGTGTCATGTGCCTGAAATCGTTCCGCCTGGTTTGCAATCAGCTCGCGAACTGCGGCCTCGCCGCCATGCTCCTTGGCCCATTGCGCGACGGCTTCTACGCTCGGAAAGGCGACAAGGCCGACACTTGTCTGGCCTGATGCAATTTGCTCCATAGACTATGCGTTGAGCAGTCCCTCGATCTTCTGCACCGTTTCATCTGCGTAGGCGCGAAGTCGAGTGGAGCTTCTGTGCATCAAGGCGGCATAAGCCGCTTCGTCGATCTTGATCCCAAGCTCACTCCGTGCCGCAGCAGCCACGGTCGCGATCCTGGGTTGAATCGCTGCGACCATTTCGAGCGCTTGCTTGTAGGTCGAGACAATGAGAACTCTCTTTTTTGCAGGGTCCGCTTCGCTAACCAACATTGACCGCAAGATTGCCATTTGCATCACTGCGCGCGAGAGTTCCTCATTCGTCACGTCGGTGGCTTCAAGAAGTTTGGGCGAAGCCAGGATATGGAGTTTCGCCATGAACCGGGATGACTCTCTCCATGACGTCATGAGCGCTTGCTGATCGCTTCGCTCGTCAGACAGAGCCATGACCACCCAGACCCCTCCGAAGAGGTGTTCAGCGACCCCCATGTAGATGTCTCGCCGCATCGAGAGCAACCTCTCGGTCTCCTTCTGCTTCCTATCGTGGCGCAACTGACGGCCGGTGTTCAGGTACGTGACCACGTTATTCAGCACAACTCCGCCCACCGCGATGATGGCGCCGACCACGGCACCTTTCACCGTATCAGGTTGCGCGGCGAACCAGTCGAACATGATGTTCATCTCGCTGGCGGCAATCGGCATCAGTCCTGCACCTGGGCAGCCTCGATGATGTGCTGGAAGATGTCGCCTCGACTTGACGTGACCACAACGTGGCCAGAGGTAGAAGGATGGACAGCAAACTCCACGATGGAACCAGGATTCCGCAGAAGCTTTCCGTCTTTTCGCTTGAAGGTGAAGTCCAATTGGGCGCCGCACCGCACAGCCTGCGCCTTCTCGTCCACGGAGAGGGTATGGAAACTCTGAGCCGCGATGCTGGTCGCAGCATCAATGTCGGCCCGCGATAGGCCTCCGTCTCCCTTCGCCATCAGAGCAAGCTGATCCTTCAGAATTCCAGTGGCCAGCCTTTTGAAAATGTCCTGCGTATTTTCGGACCAACACTGAGATCGCAGCGCCTCGATCTCCTTCGCTTGGATAATCGAAGGCGCTACCAGCGCACCTCCAACGATCGCTGCCGCGCAGATGCCCGTGATGAAAACGCCGGTTCCGTTCATGTGCCCTCTCCGTCCTTTGTCCCTAATGCTAGGCGCATGGCAAACCCGATCCCTCCTCCCAAAGGACTAAAACGAAGTTCTATGGGGAGTCCTAGGCGGCGAACTCCTTCAGGCCGCGCCTCAGAGCTTCCGCCAACTGCTGGTTGATCATCGTGGGGTTGATCGACTGCAGCTCGTGCGCCGCGCCGGATCCAGGATCGTCGTGTCGCACGCGGGTGATGCGCTGGACCTTCGAAACGGCAACGTCGCCGGCAAGGCGGAACATGCAGTCCGGGCCGGACACGTTCTCCGGGTTGCACGAAAACCGCATCGCTATGGCGGGGTTGCCGCTCTCGTCCGGCTGCATGTCGACGACTGCCTGCAGCCCTTCTTCTTGGAGCTCCGCCACGAAGCGCTCGAAGATGGGCCTAGCGATGCCCGCCACTTCCGCGAAGGAACTGGCGAACTTGCGCTGCGCCTCCTGCTTCTGCAGTTCTCCGAGCCTCTTCGCTTCGGCCGCGGCCAAAACTGCTGCGCGGTGTTCCTGAATTACCTTCTTGAACGTCGATATCTTCATCTCTCCTTCGGAAAATTGATCACGCCAGTCGGCTGACCAGCGACATGACCCTTTTCGCTTCGGCATCGAGGGGCGACAAGGGGGAGGCAGCGGGAGCCGGCGCCGCAGCTTGAGGAACTGCAGCCGGAGCAGGTATTGCCGACACAGAGGGTGCTGCGGGGGGCGTGGCCCTCGCGGCCGGGGCCGCCATAGGTTGCACGAGCGGGTTCTTGTCCCATGGGGCCATCCAGCGATAGGGACGCCCCCAGTCGACGCGCCCGAGACCCATCAGGTGCGCGAGCACGTGCGCCATCGTCATCAGGTCCATCGCCTCATTGCGCACCGTGGGGCTGGTCTTGTCCCAGCTTCCATTGGGCAGCCGGTGTTCCGCGACCAGCTGCTCGAACCAGACATGCGGTGCCTCCGCCGAGCGCAGCGCGTGCGGGAAGTGCACGTGCCAAGGGCCCGCGTCCGCGGCCTGCAGCTGCCCGGCGAGGTCGTCCTTGAACAGGTTGGGGTTGAACATGCCCACGGGGACGTTTCCGCCGCCTGCGCGCAGATTCGCAGCGCGCCCAGTGTCTGGATAACTCACGGTCAGCCGCGGGGCCATGAGCCTGTTATTCCCCTTCAGCGGAATGATGGTCCAGGCGTCGCGGCCGCTAATCTGCCCGATCCTCCGCACGTGGCCGGCCTTGCGCCAGCGCAGCCACGCCGCATAGGCCTGCTGCGTCACGCCCGGCAGGCCACCTGAGTCGTAGCCTGCGGCGAGCACGCGCATCGCGCGGCCGCTGCCGTCCGCGAGCGGATAGGCCCTCAGAAAGACCCGCTGAAGCAGCGTGTCCCAGTCCTGCGAGGAGGTGGCTGGGTCGCCCTCGATCTTGCCGTGTTCGATCACCCAGCTTTCGCCCATCACGCCCCAGCCGCGCACCAGGTACTCGAAGTGCGCCGCCTGGACGTCCGCAACCGCGGTCAGGAACCGCGCGCCGTCAGGCACGACGCCGGTCTTCAGGTCCGGATCCGCGCGGTCTGCAAGGTCGTTGGCGCTGACGGAGCCGAGCCCCTTCGCATGCGCGTACGGCACTCCCCACTGCTTCACCATCACCTGTCGCAGCGACTCGTCCTCGCCGGACACCTCCATCTCGCGTTGCGCTTTCGCCCGGGCGCGTGCCAAACCGCCAATGCCACCCATCACGAACAGCGACATCGCACCGACGATCCAGAAGCCGGCGGTGCGCTTGCGCGCGAGCTTGCCCACTACCTTTCCCTGCTGGTCGATCTCCTGGCCAAGGCCGATCCAGCGGCCGGCGCGGTTCATCGCCTTGCGGTGGTGGTCCTCGATCAGGCACCCGTTCACTGGGCACAGCAGGCGGGCCTTCTCCTCGATCTCATCGAGCGTGCCGGCCTCGGGGTAGTCGATCGCCATGTGCCGCGGTGCGATCGGCGCCGGGCTGGACCATGCCCCGCAGCACGGGCACGGCCAGTACCACAAGCGCTGGTCGCTGTCGCCGAAGATGGCCATGATCCCGGCGGTCCAGTCGCGGGCAGGGTTGAGGCCGCGGGCTTGGTCCGGGTGGCTGATTGCCAGCAGCTTCGATTGCCGCCCGAAGGTCTGGCGGCGCACGTCCAACAGCGCCTTGATGTCGCCGAGCGACTGCGGGTAAGCGTCGATTTCGTCGGCGACGATGCGCGGCGCCGACTTGTTGATCAGGTTGTTCGGCGACGCCGACAGCAGCTCAAGCCGCATGCCCTGGAACTGCTTGAAGTGCAGGCTGTCGTCCACAGGACGGCGCCCAAGGCGTTCCGCCATCGGCGGGTGCCCGTCGATCATTGGGTTGATCCGCGCCTTGCAGAAGGCCTCCAAGCTCTGATCCGACTGCATGAACCAGAGCATGTCCGCCGGATCCGTCGATACCGACTTGAGCAGCCAGTTCTGGGCGATCTCCGTCTTGCCGCTCTGGCCCGGGCCGACGATGGCCAGGGTGAGGTGATCCAGGCTGGTGAGCGTCTCCATGGGCTCGACCAGGTAGGGCGCCATGTCGTCCGTCCAGCGGCCCACGTACCCCCCGCCCTGGTTCGAGAGATACCGGTTTTCCCGGGCGTACTCGGCCACCGACTGGCGAGGCGGAGGCAGCAGGATGTCCAGGGTGCCGAGGGCGATCTCGGCGGCGCTGGCGTAGGAGGGCTCAGCGATCACTGCAGAAGCCCCTTCAGGTCCGCGACCACGTTCCGGCGGAGGTCGTCTACCAGCGCCTGCAGCACCGGCCGGGCCTCCTCCGGCAGCTCCAGGCGGCGCAGCGCCGCGTCTGGTAGCCCGTCCAAGCCCTTCCCGAGGTGGGCCAGCATGGTGCCCACCACCAGGCGCATTTCCTCGGCGTCGATCAAGGCGCGCCGGGACTGCTCCAGCTTGTCCTCCAGCAGCCGGGCCTGGGCCAACTTGTGGCGCTGGGAGGCCGTCAGCTCGCCGTGGTGCTGCACGCCAGGCGCCGCCACCCTGCGGCCCTCAGTGGGTGCCGTGGCGCGTCCAGCCAGCTGGGGGCGGCCCGACGGCTCCGCACGCGCCCCGTCCTGCGTCTCGCCGAGGTATGCAAGCACCGCCGCGAGGTTGAACTCCCAGCCGCCCGCGCGCGAGCCGCGCTGCTGCACCGGGAACTGCGCGTCCTGCTGCAGGCGGCGGTCCAGCCGCGGCCGCGTCCATCCGAGCGCCTCCGCGAGCTCCGCCTTCCCAACGGCTCCGCGCTGCTGCTCGATCGCTACCGTCATCGCGCTCCCGGCACCGTGTAACGCTGGCCGTGTAACGCACATTTTTCCGTTACACGGTGGGAGAAAACGGGGCGCGCAAGTGCCCGCGTCTTGCGAAACCGTTTCCAAGGACCCGGAGCCGTCTGGGCGGCCTCTGCCGACTGTCCTACATCGTCAGAAACGCACGCGGCTGTGATCTCTGCTACCTTTTCGGCTGTGAATACCTTCGGATCAAAAGGCGTGGCCGCGACGGTGGCCCTCTCAATCGGCGCAGGCCTGGGCGCGGCCGCGTACGCCGAGTGCCTGAACCAGTGCGCGCTGTCTGGCTGGCCGGATCGCCAGGAGCAACCCCACACAGAGGCCGTCGCGGTCTCGACGGGCGCAGTTGCGCTGCCGCCTGCGGCGCTCGGCACCAGGGCGGCGACCGCGCTATCCACCACGGCGTTCTCTTCCTAGGGCTGGGGCTCCCAGGCCCTGGCCGGGGTTGCGCTGCGTCATTCCTGCGCGCCTGCTGGCTGCCGCGCGCTGGGATTCGCATCGGCGATGGCGCGGTCCATGCGTGCCGCGGCGGCCTGCGCCGGGGACCGTGCGGGGTCACCCGCGGCCGCGATGCGTGGGTTCCTATCGGCCCGCTCCGGGTGCAGCGCCATTCTGGCCGGCTGCGCCTTGGAGAGGACAGCGATGGCTTGGGCCGCAGTCAGGTCGGTGTCCGTCGCCAGTTGCACCGCGAGCTCGTGATTCCGCCTAGCCTCCGGCGCCTGGATGATGGCAGCGCATCGCGCACGTTCGCGATGCTGTCCCTCGGCCTCCGGCTCGCGGCTGCGCGCGGTGCGCGAGTGCTGGCGGGGCGTGGGTGCCTTCGCTGGCGCGCGCTGGCTCTTAGGGGGACTCGCTGCCCCCGGCGCGCGCGGCGTGGCCTCTTTTGCTTCCCGGCGTGCGCGCGGCGCGGGCGCTGGCGCGCGCAGCACGGCAAGCCGAGCGAATGACAGGACGCGCGCGAGGCCGGCTCTCAGTGCCTTGCCCATGCTGCCCATGTTCGCCTGTGGCATTGTCACTGCGGCCTCACTGCTGCGGCGCTGCCGGCCACTCGATGTTGCGCGGGAAGCCGGCCTGGCCGGCGAGGTCGCGCAGCGCCTGTCTGTAGGTGCCCCAGGGCGTGCACACGGAGTCGGGCACGTCGCGCAGCTGCGTCCAGTCGCAGGCGAGGAGCAGCGCATCGCGTTGCGTTCGCGCCGTCGCCGCCAACTCCTCGTCGTTCACGACGCGTTCGATCGCTACCGGATGTCCCTCGGCGTCCGCAGCGATCTGCTTGCCCTCGGCCTCGGCCCGCAGCAGCGCCGCATGATCGGCGTCCGATACCTCGACGGCATCTTGCGGGATGATGCATCCTTCGTCGCCGGGTGTGCCGTGGATGACGGTGTCATAGAAGCCGCCCGTGGACTTGGCAAAGAATTTCATAGCTGACTCTCCCGGTGATCAAGTGCCGATGGCGATCATGAAGACCGCCGCAGTGCTGCCGCTGTTGTGGGTCAGGCGATAGGTGGATGCCGACACCCCAACGGCTTCCACGTTGATGATCCCGCTGCTGGCTCCGTAGTGCGATGCAACGATGCCGATCGGGCCGTTGGGGAACGTGGTGCCGAAGGTGTAAAGCGTGCCGCCGCTGCCGGTCGGCACGTTCTTCGATCCCCACTGCAGGATCATGCCGCCGACGCCCAATGGCAGGTAGCCGGGGTCCGCGATGACGGTGCCGGGGAACAGCACGGCCGATTTGCGAATTGCCGTGAGCAGCTGGTTGTACGTTGACTTGCTGGGCGTGATTCCCGCCGCAGACAGCACCGACATGATCTCCTCCTGAAGCATGTTCAGGAAAGAGGCGCGCACCAGCGTTGCCGACACGCCGCTACCGGGATTGCCTTCGGTGAAATAGCCCTGCGTGCCCGCCGCCTCGGGCGTCGGCAGCGACGCTTGAGCGGTGGGGTCATCGATACGAAACATGCAGACTCCTTGTCGTTGTTGAGAGATGCCGCGGCTCTCGCGGCTATGCGAGTCGGCGCACCAGCGAACTGATCCGCGACTCCTCGGCGTCGATTGACGTCCCGTCGGCGCGGTGCTTGCGGGTGAATCCGCTCGCCTGCGGCGCCGAACTGGTGATCTCCGAGGGGGCAACTTGTCCTTGGGCGGCGATGCGGGCCGCATTGCCCGCGCGAGTAAGTTCGCCGGGAGAGTCGCCGCGTCGGATGTAGGGCCTGGGGCGACGATCCAAGGGCACGAACGTACCGAGGGCCTTGCCGGCGGCGAGGCTCGCTCGGATCGGCGCCAGAGCAGCAGAGAGATGGGCCGCCAGTTGCGCGTGTTCGGGATCCGGCTGTTCGGCCAGCAGATTTGTGCCGAAGCGCCGCTCGTAGCCGACTGAGTTGCTGAAGCCCTTGGGGTCGGGCACGTAGGCCGCTTCGACGAACTCCCGCACAGCCCTCGCTTCTCCCGTCGCGCCGATTGTGCGGAGTGCGGCGAACAGCCCCTGCAGAGGCTTGACCTTCTCAAGGAGCTCCGCGCGCGCCTGCTCCATGACGCCGTTGCCGAAGGCGATCAGGTCGTTCTGCAATACGATCACCGCAGCCTGCACGGCCTCGTCATGCTCCGGCGCCCGCGCTTCGTGCACGATCAGCACGTTCTTTGCCCTGGCGAGGGCGCGCTGCTTCGAATCGAGCGCTTCCGCCAGCTTTTTGATCGCGGCATCGAGGGCCTTCACTTCGCTGTCCTCGGCCGTGCAGCGGTCCGCGTCGGTCACGGCGAGCTTCGCCGTCAGCTCCTGGGCCTCGACATCGAGGAGCGGGATCTGCGCCGCGGTTTCGTCGATGGCTGCGCGCGTCTTCTTCGCCTTCGTGATCAGTTCGTCGAGGGTCTTTTGGTGCGCGAGCAGTTCGGCCGGCAGTTCGTAGCCGGCGGGAAGAGTGGTGTTCATGTCTCCGTCCTTAGCGTGAAGAGTTGAGGTGTTTTTCAAGACGCGCCTCCGGGCTGCATCGTCAGGCCCACGGTGGGCTGACCCAGGCCGCGCACGGCCCGGACCGTCACCCCAGGCGGCGCGATCACTTCCAGCTTGATCGGACGTTCGCCGCTGTCACCGCCCTTTGCGACTTGGCTGTCCCGTAGCGCCGCGGCGACCGCCTGGGCGATCATTTCCGGGGTGTAGGGGTTCTGACCGTTCTCATGCTTTGTGATGGCCGAAATCAGCGGCGCCAGCACCTTCGGGTCATGCAGGTCAAGCTTCTGGTCGATGCCAAATCCGGTCTGCCGGGACACGTCGGAGAGGTAGGCCGGCACGTTGTTGCCGTCACCAGCCGGCGCCCATCGGTTGATGACGCCGCCCAGGGTGTTGATGCCGTACTTATCCTGGTAGGCCATCAAGTTCTTACCCATGGCCGAAAGCCCGGCCTGCGGCGTGGCGAATGTAGCGAATCCACCGGCGGATCCAGCGCCAGGCCAGCTGCGCAAGTTCCCCGGGTTGTTCTGCCGGATGCCCTGCGGCGAGTTTCCGCGCGGGACCTGGCCGCCGCTGGCGTCGTTGCCGCCCCAGGTTCCAGTCGCTCCGCTGCCCCACAAACCCGTCGCGCCGCCGCCCTGAAATTGCTTGCCGATCTCTCCGAAGATAGAGCGCGCCGCCCAGGACCAGGGCCCGTTGTTCCAGATGTTCTTGCCAGCTTCGCTGAACAGCGTCCCAATCGCCCCCGAGAACCCAGTTGCCTTCTGGAGCTTCTCCGCCACTGCGCTAGTCGATTGGGCTGCGACGTTCAAATCGAGCCACTTCGCGATCAGGTTGCCCACCGAGACGCCGGCCGCATCGATCGCCGTCTTCGTCTGGTTCCAGGATTGCGCCTGTTGCTCGTTCGTCTTGACCTGTTCTTCGCTCAGAATCCCGAGCCGGCGCACCTTGCCGATGTACTCGTCCAGCTTTAGTGTTCCTTGGTTCAGCAGCGGCAGCAAGTCGGTGATCCCGAGCATGTCCGTGAGGTTGCGCGCCTGGTTCTGGTCCTTCATGTGGCTCACGAGATCGGCCACATCGCGCAAGGTGGCAAGTGTGTCGACTGCGCCGTCCTTCGTCTTCTTGATCGAGGCGCCCATCTGCGACATGAGAACCGGCACCTGCTGGTTCCGGCCAGCAAGAGCATCCGTCAGGACCTTGCCCATTGACTGGAGACTCTGGTCCATTACTTCGGTTTCCAGGCCGGCGAGTTTCGCCGCGCCACGGTACTCCTGCAGCTGATCGGTCGTGATGTTCAGGCCCTTCGCCGTCCGGCCGATGTTCTGGCCCATCTTCGCCATCGTCACGCTGACCGCAGCACTGCCGCCGACGATGGCCGCGCCAGCCGCCAGGAATCCGCCGACCGGGCCGCCGATCATCCCGAGCGCGGACGCGATGCGGGCGCTGCCGCCGACAATGGAGTTCTCCGCTAACCCGAAGGTGCTGCCGAAGACCGTCACACCCTTGCCAACCTTCTCCAGCGCCCACAGGGGCCGCTTCACCAGGTCGTTGCGCCCCAGGGCCTGCGAAAAGGACGTCAGGGAGCGCTTCGCGTTGTCGTACGGCCGGAAGATCGAGCCGATCTGCTTGTTGACCTTGTTGACGACCTTCGTTGCGCGGTCCGTCGCAGTGATCGTGATGTTGAACTTGTTGTCAGGCATCGGCTCATTCCTTCGCGGTTGGGCGATGTGGGGAATGTAGGAACCCCGCCTTTTCGGCGAGGCCGACGGGTATCGGGTATTCAGCTCTGGCGCGGGTTAGCGGACGATGCCTTCCGAAAAAAGGGTATTGCCGGGGGGGTATTGATGACCGCTTTCCAGGCCTGCTTCATTCGTCAGGCCAGTAGGTCGCCTGATGCTCGATCCAGCCAGGCAGCCATTGCTGCAACGCTGGCTCCCTCTGAAATCGGGCGCGCACACTGCGAACGGGTACGCTGAACCGGCGGACCAGGGCGTCGGCGATGGGAACAGGGTCCCACAGCGCGGCTCTGACTCCCTGTTGTCCCGCAATGCGTCGTGCTTCGACCAGCCAGTCGGGCGGATCGCCCAGTTCCTTGCGCCACCTCTCCTCACTCCATCCACGCAGATCCCGGAATGCGTTTGCGACTTCCTTCGGCTCGAGTAGCCACGCGTGTTCGGTCGGACTTGAGGCAGGCACAGTCGGTGCCTCGCGCTCTAAAAGTGAGGGCGCGTCGAAGGGCGGCTCAATCTCCGCTTCGTGAAACGCGACAAAGCCCATGCCGGCCAGCCAAGCCGCAACGTCAGCCGACGAGAACCAAGGCGACCCGCCGGCGACCAGCTGATGCCGCGCAACGGGGACACCGTTTGGATACCGCGGGCGCGGCCCATCGCCGCCGTGGACGACGCCTTGGAAGCGAAGCAGCCACTCGATCGTGCTGCTGTCCGTGATGCGCTGCGCCAGCAGCTGCGCCCAGGCACCGGCGCTCAGGAGGGCATCGGCGGGCGGCAACGCTAGCCGCATGGTGTGATGAGGCATCATCATTCCTCGATCTCCGGTAGGAAGTGCGCGGAACCGCGGCGCGTCGGAGCCGGCGACAGATACCGCATGCGCCAGGGTGGCGCGAAAGGTGAAGTCAGCGCGTTAGCCGCGAGCGCTTCCGACAGCGCTGCAAGCACTCGGTGCCCTGCGTCGGGGGCTGACTCTGATTCAGGTTCCATCGGCAACGCCTCTGTAACGCTTCGAGCGTTACCGCTCCGCTTCGTGTTCAAGTCGTAGCTCCTTCTTGGGTGGCAATTGCCATCGCGGTGCCATCCGCTTTGCCATCTACAGCGGATAGCAAATCGGCTTGAATGCCCCCGGATTTGGGACCGTTGGCAGGCGAAACAGTCCCGCTTTCGGGTGCGTTGGTCTTCCTAACAGTCCCGTTTTCGGGGTCGCTTATCACGCTGGAATCCAGCGTGGCTACATCGGAGTCACGCGTGATGCTGGCGTGACTCGATGTGACATCGCGTGACGCCGCGTGCCCCTGCACGACGGGGTCAAGGTCGGCGATGAATTCGTCGGCCAGCTCCAGCGTTGCGAGGCTGTAGGTGGTTTCGTGGTCCAGGTCCTCACGTCCCGCGCTGGCAACCGCCCAAAGGCACTCGTCCAGGTGCTTGATGCGCGCCTGAAGCGTCCGCAGTTGGCGCGTGAGCCGCGCGATCGCCGCATCCGGGTTCTGGTGCGCGCTGGCGAGGATCAAGCCGGCCTGCTCCGCGAGGTGTCGCAGGTGGATGCGGTGCAGCGTGATGCTCGCCACCTCGCCGATGCCACAATCCTGCTCCAACTCGATGCTGTCGCCGTCGATCTCGAAAGCGACGTCGTAGATCTTGGTCAGCATGACGTTCCCCTCGAAACCGATTCGGTTTCCCGTGGGTTACGCGTGGCTTGCGACTGGGCTCCCGCTGGGTTTTGCGATTCCTGGCCGCCCGCCTTCTTTGCGTGCTCGTAGGTCTTGCCGTTGCCGAAGCCGGCGGCCTTGGCGGCGATGTCGCGGGTGCGGGAACCCTCGGGAAAATTTTCCACAGGGTTGGCGGTTCCAGCTTTCATGCGCTTATCGGCTTGATCGCGCAGCTCGCCCTCCAGCGCCTTCCCAATCTCCACCCGCTCGCTCACGGTGAAGTCCTTGCGAAACTCGTTTTCGGCGTCCGCGAGCCAAGCGTGGTCGCAACGGTTGCCACGGCCGATGGTCCTGCCACTCGCTGCACAGGGATGGCAATAAGTACTTAGGAGTCCAGTTTTTGACCCATGGCTTTCGAAACCAAGAAATTCCGCCTTCATCGTGAAACCCGCGCCAGCATTGGGTTTGCGGCCGATTCGGCGCATTTCCCCAGGGTCAGTTTTTGACCTGGTCCGGGGAGCCATGGTCCATTTTTTGACCCGGTTATGGGCTCAACCGGGCCAATTTCTGACCCGGTATGGGTCATTTTTTGACCCTGGGTTTCTGTTTTCCCCGCATCGTCCTCGGCCGCCTTCTCGCTCGCCCTGATCGCCGCTTCGGCCTGCGCCATGCTGGCGAACTGCTTCCAGTCGAACGTCGCCTTGCGCGCCTCGATGTGCTTCGCGGGTACCTCCAGCACAGGCAGGTCTGTGATGCGATACAGCGTCGGCATGCGCTGGCCGCCGCGCGTCGCGCCGCCCTTCCTGGTGACCGCAATGAAGCCCACCGCCTGCAGCGCTCGCAGGCTCTTGGCCAGCGTGGTCTTGCTGGTGATACCGTGATGCCGAGCCACCGACAGCGGTAGCGACAGGTCGCCGTTGTTCGTGCTGCGCAGGTGCCTCAACAGCGCGATGTAGATGCGCTGGTCCGTGGCGCTGAGCGCTCTCCATGCGTTGGAGTCGAGCAGCTCCCAGTACAGCCTGACGTGGCCGCCGCGCGGATCCTTGGGAGCCTTGTTGCCGGCCACTCACGCCACCTCCGCGGGCTTGGTGGCGATCGCCAGCACCCGCTGCACGAACTGCGTGCGCTCGCGGGCTCGCATTGGCGCCATCTCGGCGAGCACATGTTGCTGGCCGGCGTGGTCCAGACTGCAAATTTGCAGCGCCAGGTGCGCGCTGACCTTGCCGGCCACCAGCTGCGCCCAGAGCTCTCCGCAGCCGAGGCGGTGCACCTTGGCGACCATGGAGTACAGCCGCGGAGAGACGCCGGCAGTTGCGCAAATTTGCGCGATGGTGACTGCGGTCATACTGCGACCTCCGCACCGTGAAGCAGCCGCGCCAAGGTGTCCAAGCTGCCGCTGTAGCTGGTGCCGCAGGCTGTCACCAGTAGGAACCCGGAAGGCACCTCCAAGAGGCTGTGGCCGGCGCGAGCAGCGCGCTCCTGCAACTTGGCGAGTCTGCCTGGCTCGTGGCGCTGCGCATTGCTCTGGGGACTGTCGAAGTGCTGTGGCTTCATGCTCGCACCTCGCCTGTCAGATGAGCCCGCTCCAGCGGTACCAGCGCCGCTTTCACGCGGTCATAGGCCTCGCGATAGTCTGCGGCGCCTTGCAAGGCGTCGGCCGCGATGAGCTGGGCCACGATCAGCATGCCCTGCATCGGCACCGCAGCGCTGGCGCGCGAGCCTGGCGCAACGCCGGCAACCTTGTTCACCAGCCGATTCACGTTCATGTGCAGGAAGCGCTCGTGTGCTGCGTCGGCGCCCAGCGCGTGGAGCGTGTCGTGCAGCTGGTGGTACGTCGGCAGGTACTCGGTCTGTCGCATCTGCGAGGCCCTGCGCGCGGCCTGGAAGGCGGCGACCAGCCGCACCTTCAGATCGACCACACGCTCCGTGTTCCGCGACATCGTCAGCAGCAGGAAGGCTTGATCCTCTGTGAGCAGTGCGTACCGCTCACGTTGCCCGGTGCGGCTTTCCACCGAAGGTGCTTTTTGAAAAAGCACCTTGCCGAAGTGCTCAAACCTGTCGGCGTACTTGTCGACCAGCGCCAGCACGGGGCGGTGCTGGTTGCGCAGTTCCTGCGCGAGGAGGCGACTGTCGACGCGGGGCTGATCGCGAGCGGATGTCAGCACCAAGTTCTTGCCCGGATCGGCCGGGGTCGGCACAATGGAGGCCTTCGGTTGCTTCTCGTTTGCGCTCGGCTCGGCTGGTACCCGGGCCGTTCGCTTGTCTGGGCTCAGCATTGCGCCACCTCCTGCTGCAGGAGGGCTCGCGCTTGGGCGAGGGCCTCGGCGAGCTCGTCTGGCCGGATCTCGCGGGTCCAGGCGCCGCGGGTAAGCACGATGGTGGGTTCACCCCTGTCGTTGCGACTGGGCGTGGCGACGATGCCGAGGAGAGCGGCTTCGGCGCAAGCCGTGGCGATGATCTTCCGGAGCGGGGCGTGTGCGGCGGCGTAGGTCACGGTGCGCTCCCCGCCAGCCACTGGAGGGCCGCCTTGTAGTTGCTGAATTCGCGCAGGCCGAGGTCCAGACCGCTGCTACGCATCCGCAGTTCGATGTGGGGAAGGCCTGCGGCGCGCGCCCGGGCATTCACGAAGATCGTGATGCCACGTGCACCGCAGGCAATACGCAGGTGCTGCTCGCTCGGAGAGGCGGTGCGGGACCCTGAGGGCCTCGGATTGGAGAGGCAGGCTTCCATCACGAGGCCTCTACCTTCCGACCCTGCGCCTTCGCTTCGAAGGCCTCGATTTCGGCCAGGGACCAGTACGGCGTGGCGTCGCCGAATGGGTAATGCGGCGGAGGGATCACGCCCGACTTCACCTTCGCGTAGAAGGCGGTGTTGGACATGTTGTCCCAACGGGCGCGGAGCCGCGGACCGCGGATCCAAGTGGGCTTAACGTCTTCGGTTTCGACTCGTTCCATTGCGTTCATCCGTTGTGGGATGAACGCAGTTTCTGAGGACGTGCAACTCTCCACTAGAAAAAGCAGTTGCCCCGGTCAAAACTGACCGGTGCCTCTAGTTTTTCTTGCGCGGCGCGGCAGGCTGCAATAGCGGCAGTACTCGGTAACCCTCTTGCTGGAGGCGCTGGGCCTCTTTCAGTGCGGCGCGGAAGCGCTTGTCACGCTGCCGGTCTTCATCGTTGGCCGCCATCGGCGCCAGCGCATCGCCGATTTCTTTCACGCTCGCTCCCGCGGCGTCTGCATCAAGAATGCGGAGATACTCGACATACCGGTCCGTGTTCTGAGCGCGGCTTTCGATAGGCTCAAAAACGCCGCGCTTGATTCGCGCCTGACGCTCCGCACGGACCGCCGCGAGCAACTGCGATTCGATCACGTTCAGCGGTAGTGAGAGATCAACCTTCGCGACCAGCCACTTTGTGTTCTTCTGCAGGCCATGCGGGTTATCCGCCGTCTCAGGAATACCCGTGCCTTTGTCCACAAGCGTGTAGTCCCAGCCAGCGCTGGCGAACACGAATGAACCTCCATTGCTGGATGGGTCCACCATCACGTTGAGGCCCCACTGCTGCGCGCGCTCGACCGACGCCCGAAGCAGCACATGCGGCAGGTCGTCTCCGAATTCCTGCAAAACCAGTTGCGGATCGCGGCTTTCTAGCGTTGCCGCATAGTCCTTCAGCGCGCCCCACGCCTCTTGGTATGCCGGGTTTCGCCGAAGGAACTCCCATGCGACGCGGACCAGCGACGCGGTCTGGAGCGCGGCATAGGCGGCAGCATCGCGCCACGACGGGCGCAGGAAGGGCTCGGTCGAGCCTGACGGTCGCATTTCCATACCTCATGGAAATCCTGAATGAAAGGAGCCGCGCCGACCCGCCAGGTTTGCGGGTGTTCGGGGATCAGCCTAGGCGCGGCACGCACATTGTCGGCGGAGCCTGTGGCGGTCAATCCTGCGCGTCGACCAACACCTTGCCTATATCCTGCTGGCGCATGGCTCCGCCGTTTGCGAGATGGCGTGGAAGTTGATCCTGGAGCAGGAGGTGGGCCAAGTCCATGGCTCGATCAAACCGCTCTTCCAACGAAGAGTCACTTTCCACCGGGTCGCCTACGCCGGACATCACGATGCTGGCGGCGCCATGCAATGCATCCCAATCTGCGGCGGTGGGCTCGTGCCGGCCCTCCTTGAACTCACTGATCATGCGCGAGACGTAGCAGCCGGCTTGGCGCACCGTCTCCAGGCGCGCCGCGCTGGGGAAGTCCGTCTCAACCAGTTTTGACGAGGCTTGGCGGATCCCTTCCTCCAGTTGCGCTTGGTCCAGGATCTTGGCCGCAGCGGCGAAGGCGTCGAGTGCAGGCTGCAGCGTCGCACCTAAGCCAGGATGCGTGTCCGGCATGAACCGCGCGCCGAGAATCATCGCCTGCGCAGGCAGCACGATCTCGCCGTAGTAGTCGTCGGCGTTGCCGATCTTCAGCAGGGTCGTGCCGGCGTCCAGTACCTTCTGCGCGTCGTGGACCAACTGTCTGGCGAACGCGTCGTTGCTGCTGCGCGGTTCGATATGGAAGGCTTCGCCCATCGCGCTCTCGGCGCGGTCGATCAGCGGCGCCACGTCCGCGCTCCAGGCGTTGGCGCTGGGTTGCGCAGCCGGCAGCTCTTCGGCCTCTTCGTCCAGGTACTTGGTGTCGGGGCCGCCCACGTATGCCGCATGCGTAAGGGTTCGGAAGTACCTCACCGGGTTGGGCCACGTGCCGGTTTCGCTCATGGCCAGGTACGCCGTCAGCGCCGCTGCGTAGCCATCGCGGCCCCAAGGGTCGAAGGCGAGTTGTTCGATGACATCCATGACTGCGTCGACCCACTGCGCAACGTCGCGGCCCCGATACTGCGGATCGATGTCAGTCGAGTCGTCCTCGCGGTCGAAAATTCTTTGCAGCATGTCGGCGAGGAGAACGAAGCCGCGCTCCATCTCTGCCGCATAGAAGACATCCTCACCGATGGAAGGAAGCAGGCGCTGTTCCAGCGTGTCATAGAGATCGCCCTGCATGTCGCGACACTGCTTCAATACAGCCTCGATCGCCTGCTTGCCCGCGCGCGCTTGCAGAGCGGCGCCCAGGACCATGGATTCGATCTCGCCGAACCACTTCACCCACCGCGCTGCAACCTCCATGGAAGGCTCCTGCGTGGCGGCCGCGGCGAGCCATGCATGCAGGCTGCCCTCCGCGTTGGCCATCAGGTCGCGGACGCTGACATCCTCTGCCTCGCAGTTGGCGTCCTCGGCGAGGACGAACAGTTCAACCAGGGCGTTTCCCAGACCGAGCAGCCGCTGCTTCCATTGGGCCGCCTCATTGGTTCCGAAAGGCCGCTTCGACGCGGACTTGCGGCTGCTCTCGTTTTGCCTCCTTCGTCTGGGCGATTTCGGGCGTACCGATGATTCCGCGACAATGCCGTTAGCCATGGTCAGACCTCCTGTAAAGGTATGGCTGTGGTCAGAGGCCGGTTTGGTGTTGCTGCACCTGCCGGCCTCGCCTCTTGCCCCGCTCGCGCCGCCGCGGGGCTTGGCGGTGTTCCTCTGCTGCTCTGCCGAGATCGCACCTGCTTCGGCAGCAATTTCGGCCTCTGTACTGAGACGCGATTCGAGAATTTCCTTGGCCATGTCGTACTCCTGACGATTGCTGGATGCCTAGAGCGTCTTTGCGCCGTCGGCGAGACTGACCGCGTGGCGAAGAGATCGCCAGGGCCGAATTCCTATTCGGGCTCGTTTGCCTGATCAATCTTCTTGCGCACCCACGGCGCGCCGCCTAGCCGCAAAAGCTTTTGCTTCTGCGTCGGCTCCATCTTGATCATCACGGGCACCATGGCCTCGCTCCCAACCGGCTTCCTGCCGGCTCCGGGACGAGCTCCACCTCTAGGGCGTTGCGACTTCATAAATGAAATGGTAAACCCAAATCAAACGACAAGCAAACACCGTTCGTCCTTACGCCGCGGGGGGGGCGTACAAGAACGCGCGCTTAGGTGGCGCGCTTGGCCTTCATAGGCACGACCTTGCCCCCGGCAGGCAGCGGTTTGGCCAGAAATGCCGCCCAGTCGTTCATCATCTGCCGGCGCTTGTCGAACAGCTCACCGCGCCGGTACGCGGCCTCGACTTTGTCGCCGATCGTGTGCGCCAGTGCCATCTCCGCGACTTCGCGGGCGTAGTTCGTGCGTTCGCTGGCCCAGTCTCGGAACGTGCTGCGGAAGCCGTGCGGCACCGCTTCCAGATCCATGTCGCGCATCACCTTGGTGAGCGTCATGTCCGAAAGCATCGTGTTCTTCCGTGACGGGAAGAGCAGGTCCGCGCCGTCAACACGGGGAAGGGCGCGCAGCAGCTTCACCGCTGCGGGCGACAGCGGCACGCGGTGCTCCTTGGCCGCCTTCATGCGCTCCTTGGGCACCGTCCAACTTGCCGCCTGCAGGTCGAATTCTGGCCAGCGCGCGCCGCGCACTTCGCCGGATCGCGCGGCCGTCAGGATCGCGAGCTCCAGCGCGCGGGCGCCGAGGCCCGGCTTGGCTCTCAGTTCCACCATGAACGCCGCTGCATCGTCGATCGGCATGGCCTCGTGATGCTCGCGGTTCGCGACCTTGTTTGGCGCCGGCAGCAGCTTGTCGAGGTGGCCGCGCCAGCGCGCCGGGTTCTCGCGCGAGCGGTAGCCACGCACAGCCGCCCAATCCAGCACCGCCTCCAGGCGACCGCGCAGGCGCTTGGCAGTCTCGGTCTTCTTCCGCCAGATCGGCTCCAGCACCCTCATGATCTGCGCCAGCTCCACGTCCCGAACGAGCATGTCGCCGACCACGGGATAGGCGTACTGCTCCAGGGTGTTCGTCCATTGCTGTTCGTGCTTCGGGTTGCGCCACTCCGGCGCCTTCGCCTCGATGTACGCCGTCGCGCACTCCTTGAATGAGCGTGCGGCGGCGGTGCTGGCCTTCAGCGCACTGCGCTGCTCACGGCGAGCCTCGATGGGGTCGACGCCCTGGTCGATGAGGGCCCGCGCCTGGCGGGCCTTGTCCCTGGCCAGCGCGAGCGTCACGTCCGGAAAACCACCGAGGCCCATGTCCCGGCGTCGGCCGGCTATGCTGGCGCGCAGCACCCACGTACGCGCTCCCGAGTCGAGCACCTGCAGGTACAGGCCCGAGACGCCGCCGACTGCATGCATGCCGGGCTCCTTCAGCCGGCCGACCACCAGCGCTGATAGCTCTTGCGCTTTCCGAGCCATGTCACATATTCCTTCCGCCATTTTCCGCCACCCCACGTGGCACCCATCAATACTAGTGGCATTGGCCGGAATTGGGAAGGATTGATCGGAATACGTGAAATACCCTCACCAGAGGGAAAACGCGTCGGACGCGCATTGTTTGGAACGGTTCGGAATTAGGCGGAGGCGGTCACCGCTTCCGCCAGAGGGTTCCAGCACCCCTATGCCATCATGGGCCTTTCCCCCCGCGCCCATGATCGACCTCTCCACCCGCGTCCTCCGGGCCATGATCGCGCTCGACGAACTGCGCCACTTCTCGCTGGCCGCGGAGCGGTGCCACGTCACGCAATCCGCGCTGAGCCAGATGATCGGCAAGCTGGAACGCGACGTCGGCTTGCGCTTGGTGGACCGCGACCGCCGGCGCGTGGTGCTGACGGCGGAGGGCGAGCGCTTCGTGGCGACGGCGCGGCGCGTCATGGCGGAACTGCAGGAGATCAGCGCGGACCTGCGGGACAGCAGCGAGCTGCGCAAGGGCCGCGTCGTCGTGACGGCGCAGCCCTCGCTGGCGGCGCACTGGTTGCCGCCCATCATCAAGGCGTACCAGGCGCTCTATCCCGGCGTGCAGGTGGGCCTGTACGATGCGCCGCCCGAGAAGGCGCTGGAGCAGGTGCGGCAGCGGCAGGCGGACCTGGCGCTGACGGCACGCGGCCCCGGCCTGGCCGGCCTGCAGCACCGGCTGCTGTTTCGCGATCCCTTCGCCGTGGTCTGCCCGGTGGACCACGCGTTCGCGAAGCGCAAGTCGCTCACCATCGCCAACCTGGAGGGCGAGCGCTTCATCCGCCTCATTCGCAGCGGCAGCATCGCGCAGCACCTGGAGCAGGCCATGCGCGAGGTGCACGTCCAGGACTCCGGGCTGGAGGTGGAGCAGGTCGCCACCCTGGCGCAGCTGGTGGCCAACGGGCTGGGCATCAGCATCGTGCCGCTGTCCTCGCTGGCGTACTTCGACCGCAGTCGGGTGGCTGCGGTGCCGCTCAAGGGCGCCGACCTGAACCGCCCCATCTACCTGGTGTGGCCGGCGGCCGCGCAGCTGAGCCCGGCGGCCGAGGGCTTCGTGGCGATGCTGAAGCCGCCCCTGCAGAAACTCTAATCACAGGACAAGGATAATTAATTTTACTTTCGTGGGGGCGTGCGTCACGATGCGCATACATCTGCCGCCCCTGCCTTGCCTTGAACAGCTCCGCTCCCCCCACCGGCCCGCTGGCCGGCCTGCGCGTCCTGGACCTCACCACGGTGATCATGGGGCCCTATGGCACCCGGATCCTCGGGGACCTGGGCGCCGACGTCGTCAAGATCGAGCCGCCCGAGGGCGACACCTTCCGCAACTACGGCCCGCTGCGCCACGAGCAGATGAACGGCTCGGTGCTGAACCTGCACCGCAACAAGCGCAGCGTGCGGCTGGACCTGAAGGACGAAGGCGCGCGTGAAGCGCTGCGCAAGCTGATCGCCGACGCCGACGTGCTGGTGCACAACCTGCGCCCGCAGGCGGCCGCACGCGCGGGCCTGGACTGGGACAGCGTTTCCAGGATCAACCCGCGCATGGTGCTGTGCGCCGCGCGCGGCTTCAGCCAGGCCGGCCCCTACGGCGACAAGGCTGCGTACGACGACTTGCTGCAGGCCGGGTCCGGCTACAGCGCGTTCGTCGAACAGACCACCGGCCAGGCCGGTTACGCGCCGACGGCGTGGTGCGACAAGGTCGGCGGCCAGGCCATCGCCACCGCGGTGATGGGCGCGCTGCTGCACCGCGAACGCGGCGGCAGCGGCCAGGAAGTGGAAGTGCCCATGTTCGAAGTGGCCATCGACTTCATGCTGGTGGAACACTTCGGTCCCGCCGCCTTCGAGCCGGCGCTGGGCCCGGCGGGCTTCAAGCGGCAGCTGGCACGCGACCGCCGGCCGTACCGCACGCAGGACGGCTGGGCCTGCATCCTGCCGTACTCGGACCGCAACTGGAAGGACTTCTTCGCCTTCATCGGCCAGCCCGAACTCGGCGACGACCCGCGCTACCAGAAGCTCACCGACCGCGTGACCCACATCGACAGCCTGTACCGCCTGGTCGCCGAGCACGCGCCCGGCCACACGACGCAGGAATGGGTGGCGTTCTGCGACCGCGTCAGCATCCCCTGCATGCCGGTGCTGCGCATCGAAGACTTGCAGCACGACCCGCATGTGGTCGCCACGTCCTTCATGGCGGTGGCGGAGCACCCGAGCGAAGGCGCCTACCACCTGGTGCAGTCGCCGCTGCGCTTCGGTGCCACGCCCTACAGCCTGCAGCGCCATGCGCCGCGCGTGGGCGAGCACACGGCCGAAGTGCTGCGCGAAGCCGGCGTGAGCGAATCCGAAGTGGCGCGCCTGGCGCACTGAAGCGTTCCCGGGAACGAGAGACCAACGAATGGAGACAGCCATGGGTGATTTCCTCGTCTACGAGCAGGACGGCCCTGTCGTCACGCTCACCATGAACCAGCCGGCCAAGCGCAACCCGCTGACCGGCAACACCGCGGTGCCGGAGCTGCTGGCCGCGCTGGACCGCATCGACGCCGACCGCAGCGTGCGCTGCGTCATCCTCACCGCGAACGGCCCGTCCTTCTCCGCCGGCGGCGACCTGCGCGAGATGCAACGCCAGGCCACGCCCGAAGTCAGCGAGATGGACATCCGCCAGGAGTACCGGCGCGGCATCCAGCGCCTGCCGCTGGCGCTTTTCAACCTCGAAGTGCCGGTGATCGCGGCGGTCAACGGCCACGCCATCGGCGCCGGCCTGGACCTGGCCTGCATGTGCGACATCCGCATCGCTTCCGAGAAGGCGGTGTTCGCGGAAAGCTTCGTCAAGGTCGGCATCATCCCGGGCGACGGCGGGGCGTGGCTGCTGCCGCGGACGGTCGGCCTGGCGCGCGCCGCCGAACTGGCCTTCACCGGCGACACCATCGACGCGCAGCAAGCGCTGGCCTGGAACCTCGTCTCGCGCGTCGTGCCGCACGAACAGCTGCTGCCCGCCGCGCGCGAACTGGCCAGTCGCATCGTCGCCAACCCCGCGCACGCGCTGCGCCTCACCAAGCGCCTGATGCGCGAAGCGCTGCACTCGCGGCTGGACACCGTGCTGGAGCTCTCCGCCGTGTTCCAGGCCGTGTCGCACAAGACGGACGACCATCGCGAGGCTGTCTCGGCCTTCCTCGAAAAGCGCAAGCCGCAGTTCGGGCAGTAAGCCATGGCCGAACTTCTCGACCGACTGCAGCGCGCCGAACTGCCGGCCGCGGCCCAGGCCTTCCGCGCGGAGGTGAAGGACTTCATCGCGCGCGAAATGCCGCCTCTGGGCGCGGACGTGCGGGCCCGGTCCTGGATGGGGTTCGACGCGGCCTTCAGCCGCAAGCTCGCCGCACGCGGCTGGGTCGGCGTGACCTTGCCCAAGGCCTACGGCGGCGCCGAACTGGACGCCTTTCGCCGCTTCGTGCTGGTGGAGGAGCTGCTGGCCGTCGGCGCGCCGGTGGCCGCGCACTGGATCGCGGACCGCCAGAGCGGGCCCCTGATCAACAAGTTCGGCAGCGAAGCGCAGAAGCAGAGCTACCTGCCGCGCATCTGCCGCGCCGAGGTCTTCTTCTGCATCGGCATGAGCGAACCCAACTCCGGCTCGGACCTCGCGAGCATCGGCACGCGCGCGGTGCGCACCGAGCGCGGCTGGGTGCTGAACGGCCGCAAGATCTGGACGACCAACGCTGACAAGTGCGACTACAGCATCGCGCTGGTCCGCACCTCGGGCCTGCCGGCCGACCGGCAGGCGGGGCTGTCGCAGTTCATCGTCGATTTGCGGCTGCCCGGCGTGACGGTGCGGCCCATCGTGGACCTGAGCGGCGACGCGCACTTCAGCGAGATGTTCTTCGACGACGTGCTGCTCGCCGGCGACGCGCTCATCGGCCAGGAAGGCCAGGGCTGGCAGCAGGTCAACGCCGAACTCGCGTTCGAGCGCAGCGGGCCGGAGCGCCTTTACTCCAGCGTCGTTCTGGTCGATGCGTGGATCCGCTGGATGCGCCGCAACGGGCAGATCGAGCAGCATGCCGAAACGCTGGGCCGCCTGCTGGCGCACCTGGCCACCTTGCGGCAGATGTCCATCGCCGTCACTGCGAAGCTGGCCGCCGGCGAGAGCCCGCTGGTCGAGGCAGCGCTCGTGAAGGAGCTGGGGACGACCTACGAGCAGGAGATCCCTTCGATCGTCGAAGCGGCCTTGGGCGCATCGCCCGGCCAGCCGGCCGACCCCGAGCTGCTGCGCGCCGCCGCCTACCTGAGCCACATGGCGCCCACCTTCTCGCTGCGTGGCGGCACCCGCGAGATCCTGCGCGGCATGATCGCGCGCGGCCTCGGCCTGCGCTAGGAGACACGCGAATGTTTGCCGAAGCCATCGCATCGCTGCTGCAGGACCGCTGCACGCCGCAGGCCGTCCGCGCCATCGAGCAGGGCGGCTCGCCGGCCGCCCTGTCCGCTGCCCTGGAGGAATCGGGCTTCCATGAACTGCTGGCGCCCGAGGATGCGGGAGGCGGTGGGGCCAGCTGGCCGGACTTCCACCGCGTCATCGAACTCTGTGGCGCGCATGCGCTGCCGCTGCCGCTGGCGCAGACCATGGCCGCCCGCGCGGTCGTGCGCGCGCAGCCGCTGCCCAATGGCTGGATCACCTTCGCGCCCTGGCTGGTGCGCGAAGCCGATGGTTCGCTGCGCGCCGGCCAGGTGCCGTTCGGCCGCACGGCGTCGCATGTGGTCGGCATGGCGGGCGATGTGGCCTTGTTGTTGCCGGTAGCGGACGCGCGCATGGAAGCGAACGGCGTGTACGGCAGCCTGGCGGCCTCCTTGCGCTGGGAGCCCGACGCCGGCACAGCGCTGGACGTGACGCTGCCGGCCGCGCGGCTGCAAGGCCTGGCGGCGGCGATCCACGCTTCGCTGCTGAGTGGCGCGATGAAGAAGGTGTTCGACCTGGCCATGGGCTACGCCAACGAGCGCGCCCAGTTCGGCAAGCCGATCGGCAAGTTCCAGGCCATCCAGCATCAATTGAGCGTGATGGCCGAACACGTCGCGGCCGCGGCTATCGCGGCGGAGGCGGCGTACCACACGGAAGACCAGGGCCTGCCTGCGTACGCCGCCTGCGCGGTGGCGAAGGCGCGCACCAGCGAGGCCGCGCAGCTGGTCGCCTCGACCGCCCACGCGGTGCACGGCGCGATCGGCGTGACCGAGGAGTACGACCTGCAGCTGTACACCCGCCGCCTGCACGAATGGCGCATGGCCGACGGCTCGGAGACGTACTGGCACCGCGCGCTGGGCGCGCTGTGCGTGCAGCGCAGCGACGCATTGTTCGTGGATCTCGCGCGCGAAGTGTTCGCGTAGTTGCAAGAACATTCCAAAGGAGACATCGATGAATCGCATGACCCGCCGCGCGCTTGCCGGCATTGCAATCGCTTTCGCGGCAGCCACGGCCGGCGCGCAGCAGTACCCCAGCCGCACCATCACGCTGGTCGTGCCTTTCCCGGCCGGCGGCGTCACCGACGTCGTGGCGCGCGCGGTGGCTTCGCGCCTGTCGACCGAGCTCGGGCAGACCGTGGTGGTGGAGAACAAGGCTGGCGCCAGCGGGGTGCCGGGCACCGCCTTCGCGGCGCGGGCCGCGGCCGACGGCTACACGCTGCTGCTGGGGAACATCTCCACGCTGGGCACGAACCCGGCGACCTTCGCCAAGCTGCCCTACGACCCGGCCGCGGACTTCACGCCGGTGTCGCTGCTGGCTTCGCAGCCGCTCGTGATCGCGGTCCATCCCTCGGTGCCGGCGCAGAACCTGAAGGAGCTGGTGGCGCTGGCGAAGGCCAAGCCGGGCACGCTGTCGTTCGGCACCGCGGGCACGTCGATCCAGCTGGCCGTGGAACTGTTCGACAAGATGAACGGCATCAAGATGCTGCACGTGCCGTACAAGGGCAGTGCGCCGGCGATCACCGACCTGGTGGGCGGCCAGATCAACGTGCTGTTCGATCCGATCTCCACGCTCTACCCGATGGTGAAGGCGGGCAAGGTGCGCGGCCTCGGCGTGACGACGAAGCAGCGTTCGCCCGCGGCGCCCGAGCTGCCCTCGGCGCAGGAAGCCGGCACCCCGGGCTACGATGTGAGCTCGTGGCAGGCGCTGGTGGTGCCCGCCGGTACGCCGGCTCCCATCGTGCAGCGTTTGCACGCGGCGGTCGCCAAGGTGCTGGCCATGCCGGAAACGCGCGAGCTGTTCGCCAAGCAGGGCGCCGTGCCCACGCCCACGAGCCCCGAGGAAGCGGGCCAGTACATCCGCTCGGAGCTGGCGCGCTGGAAGGAAGTGGCGCAGGAAGCCGGCGTGAAGCCGGAGTGAGGAACGAAGCATGATCGCCATCGGCACCCGGGCGCGCGCGGAGCAGCGCCGCCGCGTGATCCCCGTCGCGGAGACGACCTTCTACAAGGGCGAATGGATGGAGGCGGGCGAAGACCCGCGGCTGTCGCCGACCGTCTTCCTCGCTGAGCAGCCGCCGAACTACAAGCTGGAGCCGCACTTCCACCGGCAGAACCAGTTCCAGCTGTTCGTGGCCGGCTCGGGCTCGATGGGACCGGTGCGCACGGACCCGGTGACCGTGCACTATGCCGGCGCCTACACGGGCTACGGCCCGCTGCTGTCCGGGCCCGAGGGCGTCCAGTACTTCACGATCCGGCCGGTGTTCGACACCGGCATCATCCCCGCCACGCAGGCGCGCGAGAAGATGGTGCGCGGGCCCAAGCGGCATGCGCAGGTGACGCTGGGCGCACCGTGGGAAGAGGCTGCGCTGGCGGCGCTGAAGGCGCCGGAGGATGCCTTCGCGATTCCTGCCGATCGCGGGCTTGCCGTGCGCCACGTCCGCCTGCCGCCGGGTGCGGCTTGCGAGTTGCAGCACGTGGAGGGCAGCAGCAGCCTGTTCGTGTTCGTGCTGGCCGGCGCGGGAACGGTGGCGGGCGAGGAGCTTTCGCCTTGGGAGTCCGCCTTCGCGACGCGGGACGAACGGCTCACGCTGCAGGCCGGCCCGCGCGGCGCGGAGATCGTGGTGCTGCACGTCCCGCCGACGGAGCCGGAGTACGCGCCTGCGTAGCTTGCTTCGTTAGCGCCAGGCGTGCGCGCCGGCCATCACCACCGGCAGCACCAGTTCCGGAACCAGGTAGCCGATCCAGACTCCGCGCGGTTCCGGCAGCCCCACCTTGCTCATGGACAGCAGCCGCCCGCAACCGGCGACGAACACGCCGCCCGCGATCAGGTAGACGAGCGTGCCTTGCTCGCGCACCGTGACGGCCGCCCAGCCGCAGATCACGCCCATCGCGAGATAGACGCCGGCCATGAAGCGATGCACGTTGTCCAGGCGCGCCGTGGTCTGCGGCTGGCCCAGGATCATCTGCACGGAGCCGCCGAAGATGCCGATCGCGCAGAAGGCGATGAGGCAGAGGCGGACGATGAGTTGGGATGTCGTGAGGTCCATCTGGGCGCGGTGCTTGCTCGACGGACCCGAGCGTAGCCGAGATCCTCAGTTGCCGGAAGCCTCTCGGCACACGGTCTCGAGCGAGACCCCATCGTCCTTGATCGTCCAGCGGATGCCGACCGGCCGCGCAACGGCCCACGCAGGACTGTGCGGTTGCAGCACCAGGCCCGAGCCGGAGACGGAATAGCTGCCCGCCACCACGTCGGCGCGTCCAGCCACGCCGATCGAGAACGCATCCGGATCCTCGAAGGAAATGGCCGCTGCCGGGCCGCGGGCGTGCAGGGACTGCAATTCGATGCGATCCAGCGCGAGTCCATCGCGCGTCTCCCTGGCAAACACGGTTTCGCCCTGGCGCGCGGACGACGTGATTCGAAGCGTCTGGTCGTCGATCCTGGCCTGGATCTCGTAGGCCAGCTCGCCGGATGGCGTCTCGTACACCCATCGCTCGCCGGCTGCCAGGCTGAGCGGTTGCCGCAACACGCGCAGCGTGCGCGACTCGTTGCGAATGGCGGCCATGTGGAAGCCTCGCGTGTAGAAGCCCCGCAGCGCCACGAAATGCGGACCGCGGCGGAATGTTTCGGGGATCGGATAGCGGACACCCGCGATGTGCACGCTCGAATCCGGCCCCGCGACGGCACTCGAGTGGCGCCACATCATCGGCAGGCTGGTGCCGAGCGCGTGCGCGCCAGGGTCCGTCAGGCCGCCTCGCGACGGATCCGGCGGCGACGCACAGGCGACCTTCAGGACGACAAGCCCGTTCGCCAGGGATTCGAAGCGGACTTCGGCCGTCGGCAAGCCGCCTTGCCCGTCGAGCGTGACTTCGATGGCGCGCAGCACCCGCACGCGCTCGGGGCCGGTCTCGCCCTTCAGCAGCGCGGGATCGTTCACGTAGTCGACCTGTACCTGGTCGTGCCGGGTGAGGATGGCGCGAACGGAGTACGTCCCGTCCCCGCGCGCGGAGAACATGGCCTCCACGCACTCGAACTCCGGGTGGCCCGAGAAATAGGCGATCACGTGCCAGTCGTCGTCGACGTACTGGAACGGGATGGGGTTGACCAGGAAGGCGGGGAGGTGGAGCGGCATGGGGAGGAGGAAGATGATGAATGAAGTCTGATTCGATTCCTGAGCAGTGGCAATGCCCTCAGGCCGTATCAGTCGACCTGCGTGAGGTTCCGACCAGCAAGCGCCGCAACGCAAGCCCGCCCGCAATCGCCGCCAGCGCAGCGCCCAGCCAGAGCGCCACGCTCGCGTCACTCAGCACCTCCTCGCCCGGAGAAGCCTTCGTGGCCTCGAGCATCACGATGGTGGTGTTCACCGCGGCATGCAGGGCAATGCAGGGAAGCAGCGAGCGCGAGCGTTCGTACAGCCAGCCAAGCAGCAGCCCCAGCGCGGAGGCAAAGAGGAACTGGTAGACGTTCAGGTGCGCGGCGCCGAACAGCAGCGCCGAATACGAGATCGCTGCCCAGCGTGGGTACTTCTGGAGAAAGGCGCGCAGCAGCACCCCGCGGAACAGCATTTCCTCCAGGACCGGTGCCAGCACGCAGGCCGCGACGACCGTCGGCAGGTTGGCCGCCACCATGCGGGTGAAGGCCTGCTCCTCCCAGCGCGACATCGGGATCAGCTGTTGGACCAGCAGCATCAACTGGTGGTCCAGGAGCAGCACCAGGGGCACCAGCAGGAAGACCGGCGGCAGCAGGAGCAGCAAGGTCACCGGGATGGACGCCTTGGCCGGGTGCACGAGATCGCGATAGCCCATGCCGCGGTAGTGCATGACCGAAACCAGGACGATGCCGTTCGCCAGCAGCACGACCAGCGCTTGCGCCTGCGCCGACGTCACGCCCACGGTGCCGCGGAAGTCGTAGAACAGGACGCCGATGATGTATTCGAGGAGGAAGTTGGCCAGGAGCAGCAAGGCTGCCTGGGCCACCGAAGGGAACTGCTCGTTGTGAGGCGGCATGGCGACAAGTTTGTTTGCCCAGCACTATCCCAGAGATCCTGCTGCCTGCGCAATCGGGATGACGATCCGGCTCGGCCGCGCGCCGCTTTCAGCTTCTTGCGGTACGCAGCCGCGATGCGCGCTTCCTACAGTTCTCCGGCCGCAGCTTGCGGCGCTGGAGAAACCAACATGAAGATCCAACCCTGTGAATGGGCTCGCGCCTGGTTCGGGTGTGCGAGTCTCTCCTTGTTCCTGGCGGCATGCGGTGGTGGTGGCGGTGGCGGCGACAGCGGCGGCACGACCACCACCACCGGCGGCGACACGACGCCGCCGGCGGCCGTCACTCTCTCGGGTGTCGCCGCGCAAGGCGCGGCCATGAGCGGTGCGGCCATGGTGCTGGTGGATGCCACCGGCGCGCAGGTTGCGACGGCCACGGCCGGAACCGACGGCAAGTACAGCCTCACGGTCCCGCCCTCGTCGAAGGCGCCGCTCGTGCTCTCGGCCAGCGATGCGAGCACGACCTACTACTCACCGGTGGCGCAGGCCAGGACGGGAACGGTCAACGTGACCAAGCTCACCAACCTGGTCGCCGCGCAGCTCTCGCCTACCGGCGATCCGTCCAGGCTGTCCGCGCAGGTCGCCGGCGGCATGGCGACCGTCAGCGCCGACAAGGTGCAGGCCGCGGTCGGCGCGCTCGAGCAGGCGCTCGCGCCCTTGCTGCAAAACGTCGGCGACAAGACCGATCCGATTTCCGGAACGTTCGCGGCCGACGGCACTGGCCACGACAAGGTGCTCATGGCCCTCGACGTCGTGATCAACCCGTCCGGCGCCAAGTCCAACATCATGATCACGGTCAAGATGGCCGTGGCCGACGGGACGAGCCCCGCGGGCGTGAGCTTCACGAGCGGCCAGACGCCGCCGGCCCTGCCCGCCGCGGTGGCGACCGCGGTGCTGCCGGCCAGCGACACCGACACCCTGGTGGCCAACTACATGTCGCGCCTGCAGGCCTGCTACGCGCTGCCGCGCACGGTGCGCGTGACCGGCACGACGGCCGCCTCGGTGTCGGCGCCGCAATGCAAGAACATCTTCCTGCACGACGATCCCACGGCCTACGTCTTCAACGGCGCCACCGTCGGTCCGAACGGCGCCTTCCCCGGGCTGTTCCGCGACGGCGCCACGGGCGTGCAGTTCAGCAACCCGCAGGTCTATTACCTCACCAGCGACGGCAAGCTGCTCCTGGGGTGGACCAACACCGGCACGGGCGGGGTGTCGTACAGCACCACCTGGCTCACGCGCGACGCCGGCGTCCTCAAGGCGGTGGGCAACACCAACCCGTACGCCTTCCTGGTGCGGCCCTGGGCGGAGCTGCGCGACTTCTTCAATCGCGAGGACCTGACGTACTGGGCGACCGGCTTCGAGATCAACATCCCGAACTCCACGAGCGGCGGCGTTTCGATCTTCGACCACGTCGTGGTCACGGCGCCTGATGGCACCCAGATCACCATGGCGCCGAACCCGGGCCTGAGCTACCTGCCGGTGCAGGGCACCAGCGGAACCTCGGTGCTGCGCATCGCCGGCAAGTTCGTCAACCCGGCGACCGCCGGCGTCCCGCGCCGGCTCACCACGACCAATGGCGAGAACCTGGCCTGGGCGGGCACGGCGGACTGGACCGACGCACAGGTGATGGCGATCAACAACGTGGGCAGCTGGCGGGCCGACTTCTACCTCGCGGTCAATCCGAACGTCATCGCGGCGACCGAATACGTCCAGACGCTGGAGCGTCCGCTGACGGTGACCGAACTGCAGTCGCGCCAGTGGGCCACGGCGACCGCCGCCGCCCGCGCCGACGTGGTGGCCGGCACCTCCGCCACCGGCAACTTCGCAATGACGGCGGGCGACACGATCCAGCTGGACGTGGCTGGCACGCCGCCGGACTGGTGGACCGTTCCGGCGGGCGCCATTGCGCCGACGCTGGTCCAGGCCCAGGGCTTCGTCGCGAACGCCGGCACGCCCCAGCCGCGCTGGAACGACAACACCAGCGTGAGCAGCCTCGCGCGCACGACGACGATCAACTGCTCCGCGCAGACCTCGAGCGACCTCCATTGCGGCACCGCCGCCGGCACGTATTCGGGCAACACGCGGGTGAACCTGGTGCAGCTGTTCGCCTACGACGCGCGCGGCATGGAGTGGGTGACCAACATCAACACGACCCTGCTCAAGGGCATCCAGTGAGCTGAAATCGCGTGGCCCACCAGCGCGGGGGCCACGCCTAGGACTGCTCGGGCCAGAGCGAGCGCGCGGGGCGGCGGATGAACGACGGGTCGTCGTCCTCGGCCTCGGTCGCCATGGGCAACACCGAGAACAGCATGTCGCAGCCGAACATCTCCTCGTCGCCACCCAGCAGGAATTCGTCGCAGCCGAGGCTGCGCAGGTGGTCGGAGAAGAAGCGCACCTGCCGGTAGCCATCGAGTTCGCCTTCGGCGACCAGGACGCCGTCGCAGGACACGCCGATCTTCAGCGCGAGCCGGTGGGTCGTGGGCAGTTCGCGGGCCATCGCAAAAGCGCGTGTGATGCCCTCGAAGCCGGCCGGGGCGGGGTCGTGCAGCAGCTTCATGGCCGCGACGGTACGCGCGGCGCTGTCCGAGCGCGTGTAGGACAACGCCGCATGAGCGGTTACAGCTGGTGACTACGCTCTCGAATCATTGCGGCTGCAACATTCCCTTGCGCTCGATGAAACGCACCACCTCCTCGAGGCCGGCGCGGGTCTTGAGGTTGGTCATGACGAAGGGCTTGTCGCGGCGCATGCGCTTCGTGTCCGCTTCCATCACGCCGAGGTCCGCGCCCACGTAAGGCGCGAGGTCGGTCTTGTTGATGACGAACAGGTCGCTCTTGGTGATGCCGGGGCCGCCCTTGCGCGGGATCTTCTCGCCGGCGGCGACGTCGATCACGTAGATGGTCAGGTCCGACAGCTCGGGGCTGAAGGTGGCAGCCAGGTTGTCGCCGCCGGACTCGACGAAGACGACGTCGGCGTCGGGGAAGGTCTCCAGCATGCGGTCGATCGCCTCGAGGTTGATCGACGCGTCCTCGCGGATGGCCGTGTGCGGGCAGCCGCCGGTTTCCACGCCCATGATGCGCTCGGCCGGCAGCGCGCCGCTGACGGTGAGCAGGCGCTGGTCTTCCTTGGTGTAGATGTCGTTGGTGATGGCCACCAGGTCGTAGCGCTCGCGCATGGCCTTGCAGAGCATCTCCAGCAAGGTGGTCTTGCCCGAGCCGACGGGCCCGCCTATACCCACGCGCAGCGGGGGCAGCTTCCTGGTTCTGTTGAGGATGTGGTGGAGGACGGCGCTCATGATCGGAACAGGCGGGAGTACTGGGTTTCGTGGCGGGCCGAGAGGATGGCCAGCATCGGGGTGAAGGCTTGCGGCTCGGCTTGCAGCGCGTGGGCCACGGCCTGCGGGATCTCGTCGGCGAGCCGCGCCAGGATGCGCTGCCCCGCCGACTGGCCGAGCGGCACGGACTTGATGGCGGCCTGCATCATGTTCTCGGACCAGCCGAAGGCGTAGGCGAGGAGGGTGGCGCGCAAGGGTGTACCCTGCGCCGCGATTGCGTACGCCACGGGGTAGGTGGTGTTCTTAGGCTGGGTCGCTGCAGGCACTCCAGCTCTCCCGAGCGACTTGGCCCAGTCCCCCAGCGACTTCCCCATCTGCTCGCTCTGCAGCCGGAACTCGCTCGTCTCCCGCGTCTGCCGCACCCACGCATCCATCTCGCCCGCGCGCTGCGGATCGCTTGCGACCTTGGCAACAACTGCAAGATCCCCCCGCGCCAGCGCGAGGTGCAGCTGGTCCACCAGCCAATCCCCCGCGCTCTGCTCGTCGCGCACCAGCCCGGCCTCCACCGCCGCCTCCAGCCCCTCCGAATACGAGAAGCCGCCCACCGGCAAGGCGGGCGAGGCCAGCCACGTCAGCCGCAGCAGCGCGGCGTCAGTGAGAGTGGTGGTCGTGTCCGTGTCCATGCCCGTGGTCATGATCGTGGTGCTCATGGCCGTGTCCGTGTCCGTGCGAGTGCCCGCCCGAAGAAGCGCCATAGGCCCCGGCTTCGGGCTCGAAGGCCTCCTGCTTCTCGTTCACGATCAGGTGCATGGCGCGCAGCATGTCGGCCAGCACGTGGTCCGGCTCGATCTTCAGGTGGTCCGGCTTCAGCTCGATGGGAACGTGCCGGTTGCCCAGGTGGTAGGCCGCGCGCAGCAGGTCGAAGGGCGTGCCGTGCTCGGTGCAATGCGTGATCACCAGCACCGGCTGCGGCGCGCCGATCACGCGGATCATCGAGCCGTCCTCCGCCACCAGCACGTCGCCGCCGCGCACCACGGTGCCGCGCGGCAGGAACACGCCCAGCTGCCGGCCCTGCGAGTCGGTCGTGTCGAACCGGCTCTTCTGGCGCACGTCCCAATCGAGTTCGACGGTGGCGGCGCGCTTGAGGAGGACGGGCGCGAGGCCCTGGCCTTGGGGAAGGATCTTGTTGACGTGGAGCATGTCGCTATTGTCATCGCGAGGGATGACGGGGGCGTCAGAACAGGAAATACCTCTGCGCCATCGGCAGCACCGTCGCCGGCTCGCAGGTCAGCAGCTGACCGTCCGCGCGCACCGCGTAGGTCTGCGGGTCGATCTCCATCTTCGGCAGGTAGTCGTTATGCACCAGGTGCTGCTTGCGCACACGGCGGATGTCCTTCACCGCGCTGATGTTCTTCGCCAGGCCGTAGCGCTCCTTCACGCCCGCGGCCAGCCCCGCCTGCGACACGAAGGTGATCGAGCCGCGATGCAGCGCGCCGCCGAAGCTGCCGAACATCGGCCGGTAGTGCACCGGCTGCGGCGTCGGGATCGAGGCGTTCGGGTCACCCATCGCGGCCATCGCGATGAAGCCGCCCTTGAGGATCAGTGCCGGCTTGACGCCGAAGAAAGCCGGCTTCCAGACCACCAGGTCGGCCCACTTGCCCGGTTCGATGCTGCCCACTTCATGCGAGATGCCGTGCGCGATGGCGGGGTTGATCGTCAGCTTGGCGACGTAGCGCCTGGCGCGGAAGTTGTCGTGGCGCTCGCCGTCGCCCGGCAGCTTGCCGCGCTGCAGCTTCATCTTGTGCGCAGTCTGCCAGCAGCGCAGCACCACCTCGCCCACGCGGCCCATGGCCTGCGAGTCGCTGCTGAACATGCTGATCGCGCCCAGGTCGTGGAGGATGTCCTCGGCCGCGATCGTTTCCTTGCGGATGCGGCTCTCCGCGAACGCCAGGTCTTCCGGGATCGCGGGGTCGAGGTGGTGGCACACCATCAGCATGTCCACGTGCTCGTCCAGCGTGTTCACCGTGTAGGGCATCGTCGGGTTGGTCGACGAGGGCAGGAAGTTGGCCTCGCCCACCACGCGCAGGATGTCCGGCGCGTGGCCGCCGCCGGCGCCCTCGGTGTGGAAGGCGCACAGGCCGCGTCCTTTGGTGGCCGCGATCGTGTTCTCGACGAAGCCGGATTCGTTGAGCGTGTCGGAGTGGATGGCGACTTGCACTTCCATCTCGTCCGCCACGTCCAGGCAGTTGCTGATGGCCGAGGGCGTGGTGCCCCAGTCCTCGTGCAGCTTCAGGCCGATGACGCCGGCCTCCACCTGTTCGCGCAGCGCCTGCGGCAGGCTGGCGTTGCCCTTGCCCATGAAGCCCAGGTTCATCGGGAAGGCATCGGCAGCCTGCAGCATGCGCTCGATGTTCCACGGTCCCGGCGTGCAGGTGGTGGCGAAGGTGCCGGTGGCCGGGCCGGTGCCGCCGCCGAACATGGTGGTGACGCCGGAAGCCAGCGCTTCCTCGATCTGCTGCGGGCAGATGAAGTGGATGTGGCTGTCGATGGCGCCGGCCGTGACGATGGAGCCTTCGCAACTGATGATCTCGGTGCCCGGGCCGATGACGATGTCCACGCCCGGCTGCGTGTCGGGGTTGCCGGCCTTGCCGATGGCGGCGATGCGGCCGCCCTTCAAGCCGATGTCGGCCTTGACGATGCCCCAGTGGTCGATGATCAGCGCGTTGGTCAGCACCGTGTCCATCGCACCCTGGGCATTGGTGCGCTGGGACTGCGCCATGCCGTCGCGGATGGTCTTGCCGCCGCCGAACTTGACCTCTTCGCCGTAGCCGCCGGCACGCAGGGTGTAGTCGTCCTCGACTTCGATCACCAGCTCGGTGTCGGCGAGGCGGATGCGGTCACCCTTGGTGGGCCCGAACATTTCCGCGTAGGCGCGGCGGGGAATGGTGGCCATCAGACTTTTCCTTGCACCAAGCCGCGGAAGCCGTGGATGACGCGGTCGCCGGCGAAGTCCACCAGCTCCACCGTTCGCTGCTGGCCCGGCTCGAAGCGCACCGCGTTGCCGGAAGCGATGTTCAGGCGCATGCCCTTGGCTGCTGCGCGGTCGAACTGCAGCGCGCCGTTGGTCTCGGCGAAGTGGTAATGCGAGCCGACCTGGATCGGCCGGTCGGCGGTGTTCTGCACCGCCAGCGTGACGGTGCGGCGGCCCGCGTTGAGCGCGTGGTCGCCGGCATCGGTGAACAGTTCGCCCGGGGTCATTCAGCAACCTCCATGCTGCGCATTGCGGTATTCGCCCTTGGGGCGGCCCGGCGGGCTCATGCCAGGCGGGCCAGCAGGGTGGCGCCCAGCAGGGCGACGCCGCTTCCCGACACCACCGGCAGCCAGCGATGGCGCGCCAGCACCAGCCGGCCCAGCGCGATGCCGGTAGCATGCAGCAGCGCGGTGGCGAGCACCATGCCGGCGAGCGCGGCACCGCCGCCTTCGGCCAGCTCGAAGCCGTGCGCGGCGCCGTGGAAGAAGGCAAAGCCGCCGGCCAGCGCCGCCGCGGCGGCCAGCGGCAGCCGGCGCTGCGTGGCCACCAGCAGGCCCAGCGCCAGCAGCGAAGCGGCGATCATGGGTTCGACGGCCGGAACCTGCAGGCCGGCGAAGCCGGCCAGCGCGCCGGCGAGCAGCGTCCCGACGAAGGCCGCGGGCGCCAGCCACACCGGCCGCACGGCCAGGGCGCTCCACAAGCCCACGGCGACCATCGCCGCCAGGTGGTCGAAGCCGGTCAACGGGTGCACGAAGCCGGCGAGGAAGCCCGCGTGCGTATGCGGCGTGTCACCGTTGTGGGCCTGGGCGGCGGTGGCGAGCAGGGCGGCCGCAGCCAGCCAGAAGGTTCTTGTTTTCATGGCGGTTCAGACGATGGGTTGATGCACGGTGACCAGCTTGGTGCCGTCGGGGAAGGTGGCTTCGACCTGGATCTCGGGGATCATTTCGGCCACGCCTTCCATGACGTCTTCGCGGGTGAGGACGGTCCGGCCTTCGCTCATGAGTTGCGCGACGCTCCTGCCATCGCGCGCGCCCTCCATGACGGCGGCCGAAATCAGGGCCATCGCCTCGGGGTAGTTGAGCCTGAGGCCACGGGCGCGGCGCCGTTCCGCCAGCAGGGCGGCGGTGAACAGCAGCAGCTTGTCTTTCTCGCGGGGCGTGAGTTCCATGGTGTGAACCATCCTAGTGCAAGTCCCGGGCCAAGGTGAGATTTCCAATGCGGACTTCCGGAAGGCAGGACTTCCGAACGCAAAGGACGCGAAAGCTACGCAAAGGACGCAAAAGAAAATCAAAGGACTTTTTTGCGTCCTTTGCGCCCCTTTGCGTCTTTTGCGTTCGGAAGTCCTGCAGTTCGGAAGCCCGTCTTCCCCGGCACGAAAGATGCAGCTCGGTTGCGTGAGCCAGTCCCACCCCATCCCCCAGCAGGTCGTCAAGGTGCGCCGCGACTACAACAGTTGGGTCGCCAGCGAGACGATGGAGGACTACGCCCTGCGCTACACGCCGCAGCGCTTCCGGCGCTGGTCGGCCTTCCGCGTGGCCAACACCGCTTTCGGCGCGGCGTCCTTCCTGGTGCTGGAGGCCGTGGGTGCGACCTTGCTGGTGCAGTACGGCTTCCTCAATGCCTTCTGGGCGATCCTGGCCACGGGCTTCATCATCTTCGTCGCCGGCTTGCCGATCAGCATCTACGCGGCCCGCTACGGCGTCGACATGGACCTGCTGACGCGCGGCGCCGGCTTCGGCTACATCGGGTCGACGCTCACCTCGCTGATCTACGCCAGCTTCACCTTCATCTTCTTCGCGCTGGAAGCGGCGGTGATGGCCTATGCGCTGGACCTCGCGCTGGGCATCCCGCCCACCTGGGGCTACCTGGCCTGCGCGCTCGTCGTGATCCCGTTGGTGACGCACGGGGTGTCCGCCATCAGCCGCTTGCAGGCCTGGACCCAGCCCCTGTGGCTGGTGATGCTGGTGGTGCCTTTCGCCTTCGTCCTGGCGCGCGATCCTGGTGCATTTGCCGGAATCCTGCACTATGCCGGTGAGAAATCGCAGGCTGGCGGCTTCGAGCTGCACTTGTTTGGTGCCGCCCTGACCGTGGGCATCGCCCTCATCACGCAGATGGGCGAGCAGGCCGACTACCTGCGCTTCATGCCGGCGCGCACCGCGGCCAACCGGCGCGCCTGGTGGGCGGGCGTGCTGGCGGGCGGCCCGGGCTGGGTGGTGCTGGGCGTGGTCAAGATGCTGGGGGGCGCGCTGCTCGCCTACCTCGCGATCAAGCACATGGTGCCGACGGACCGCGCGGTCGACCCGAACCAGATGTACCTGGCTGCCTACGAGTACGTGTTCCCGCACTACGGGTGGGCGGTGGCGGCGACTGCGGCCTTCGTCGTGATCTCGCAGCTGAAGATCAACGTCACCAACGCCTATGCGGGCTCGCTGGCCTGGTCCAACTTCTTCTCGCGCGTCACGCACAGCCACCCGGGCCGCGTGGTGTGGGTGCTGTTCAACACGCTCATCGCCTTCATGCTGATGGAGATGAACGTGTTCGAGGCGCTGGGCGACGTGCTGGGGCTGTACTCCAACATCGCCATCGCCTGGATGATGGCCGTGGTGGCCGACCTGGTGGTGAACAAGCCGCTGGGGCTGTCGCCCAAGGGCATCGAGTTCAAGCGCGCCTACCTGTACGACATCAACCCGGTGGGCGTGGGCGCGATGGCGCTGGCTTCGGCGGTGTCCATCAGCGCCTACCTGGGCGTGTTCGGGCCCATGGCGCAGGCGTTTTCGGCGTTGATTGCGATGGGCGTGGCGTTCGTGGCCGCGCCTCTGATCGCGTGGGGGACGAAAGGGCGGTATTACATCGCGCGTGGCGCCGACAGCGACGCCCGTAGGGTGCGCAGCTCCGCTGCGCACCTCGCGACGCAACGCTGCGTCATCTGCGAGCGCGATTACGAAGGCCCCGACATGGCCCACTGCCCGGCCTACCGCGGACCGATCTGCTCGCTGTGCTGCACGCTCGACGCGCGCTGCGGCGACCTGTGCAAGCCGCAGGCGAGCCTGTCCGCGCAGTGGTCTGGCGCGCTGCGGGCGCTGCTGCCGCGCCGTGCCTGGCCTTACCTGGATACCGGCCTGGGCCACTTCCTGCTGTTGATGCTGGTGATCGCGCCATTGCTGGCGGCGCTGTTCGGCTTGCTGTACCACCAGGAGATGGCCTCCGCCGTGCCGGGCGGCGAGCCGGGCTGGATGGCGCACGGCACCTTGCGCGCCACCTTCGTCAAGGCTTACTGCGCGCTGCTGGTGGTGGCGGGCATCGTCGCCTGGTGGCTGGTGCTGGCGCACAAGAGCCGGCAGGTGGCGCAGGAGGAATCCAACCGCCAGACCCACCTGCTGCTGCGCGAGATCGAGTCGCACCGCCAGACCGACGCCGCGCTGCAGCAGGCCCGCATCGCCGCCGAACAGGCGAACCAGGCCAAGAGCCGCTACATCAGCGCCATCAGCCACGAGCTGCGCACGCCGCTCAATGGCATCCTGGGCTACGCGCAGCTGATGGGCGAAGACGCTTCGATGCCGGCGCACCGCAAGCACGCCATCAACGTCATCAAGCGCGGCGGCGAGCACCTGCTGTCGCTGATCGAAGGCACGCTGGATATCGCCCGCATCGAGTCGGGCAAGCTGACCTTGAACGTGAAGCCGATGCGCTTCGCCGATTTCGTCCACGAGATGGCCGGCCTGTTCGAGCTGCAGGCCGCGGCCAAGGGCCTGGCCTTCCGCTTCGACACCGAGGGTGCGGTGCCGGAGGTGGTGCGGGCCGACGAGAAGCGGGTGCGGCAGATCCTCATCAACCTGCTGGGCAACGCGATCAAGTTCACGCAGCAGGGGCAGGTGGTCTTCCGCATGCGGCACGCGCGCGAGATGGCGCTGGTCGAGGTGGAAGACACCGGCCCGGGCCTGGCGCCGCAGGAACTGGCGCAGATCTTCGATCCCTTTGCGCGCGGCAGCAGTGCCGCGGGCAGTTCGGTGCCGGGCGCCGGCCTGGGCCTGACCATCGCCAAGATGCTGACCGACCTGATGGGCGGCGAGTTGATGGCCACCAGCACGCCGGGCGTCGGTTCGGTGTTCCGCGTGCGGCTGTTCCTGCCCGAGGTGCACGGCACGCCGGCCCGGCCGGTACAGGCGCCGCCGCGCCGCGGCTACGCGGGCGCGCGCCGCAAGATCCTGGTCGTCGACAACGAGGAAGCCGACCGCGAGCTGCTGGTGCACCTGCTGGAGCCGCTGGGCTTCGAGCTGCGCACGGCCGCCAGCGGCCACGATGCGCTGGACCTGCTGGCCGCGGGCCTGCGGCCCGACGCGATCTTCATGGACCTGGCGATGCCTGGCATCGACGGCTGGGAGACCATCCGCCGCCTGCGCCGCATGGACTTGCAGGCGGCGATTGCGGTGGTCTCCGCCAACGCCTTCGACAAGGGCCTGGACAACGATGCCGGCATCCGGCCCGAAGATTTCGTGTTGAAGCCCGTGCGCCACAGCGAGCTGCTGGACTGGCTGGAGCGGCGTCTCGGACTGGCCTGGCTGCACGAGCCGAAGGCGGTGGAAACACCGAAGACGGCGGCGAGCGAGTGGACCTGGCCGCGCGCCGACCTGCTGGCGCCGCTGCAGCAGGCGGTGCAGCTCGGTTGGTACCGCGGCATCCTGAACCAGCTGGATGCCATCGATGCGGCCCAGCCCGAATGTGCGGCCTTCAGCGCCGCGCTGCGCGAGCAGGCGCGCCAGTTCCAGTTCGAAGCGATCGGCCGCGCGCTGGCCATGGAAGGAGAGACGCGATGAACGCCATGCTGGACCCCGTGCGTGAAGCGAGTGACGTGGTGCTCGTGGTCGACGACGTGCCGGACAACCTGTCGGTGCTGCACGACGCACTCGACGAATCCGGCTACACCGTGCTGGTGGCCACCAGCGGCGAAGCCGCGCTGCAGCGCGCCGCGCAGGCGCTGCCGGACATCGTGCTGCTGGACGCGATGATGCCGGGCCTGGACGGTTTCGAGGTCGCCAAGCGCCTGAAGGCCGGCGCCGCCACCGCGCACATCCCGATCATCTTCATGACCGGCCTCACCGACACCGAGCACCTGGTGGCGGCGCTGGAGGCGGGCGGCGTCGACTACGTCACCAAGCCGATCAAGCCCAAGGAGGTGCTGGCCCGCATGGGCGTGCACCTGCAGGGCGCGCGCCTCGCGCGGCAGACGCGCAACGCGCTGGACGCCTTCGGCTACGCCAGCTTCACGGTGCGCGCGAGCGACGGCCGCCTGATGTGGCAGACGCCGCTGGCGCGCACGCTGCTGCAGGACTACTACGGCACGGTCGCGCCGCAGACGCCGGCGGCCATCCTCGACTGGCTGCGCCGCCACCTCGCCGACGCCGAGCGCCAGATCGAGCCGCCGCGGCTGTGCGCCGAACTGGGCGCGCGGCGGCTGTCGATCCGCCTGCACCAGCAGACCGGCGACGACGACTGGCTGATCGTGATGCGCGAGGTGTCGGACGCGGCGATCATCGAGTCGATGTCGCTCGCCTTCAAGCTGACGGCGCGCGAGGCGGAAGTCTTGTACTGGGTGGTCAAGGGCAAGATCAACCGCGACATCGCCGACATCGTCGGCGCGAGCCCGGCCACGGTGAAGAAGCACCTGGAGCGGATCTTCGCCAAGCTGGGCGTGGAGACACGCACTTCGGCCGCCGGCATGGCGATGAACCGCATCCGGCAGTTGCACCCGCAGTTCGAGGGTTGACCGCGGCCCCGCGTTTGGCGACAAATGCGGGATGGACCTCTCCACCGACTACGTCGTCCCCGTCCTGGCAGCCATTGCCGGCGCCTTTGCCAAGGCGGCCTATCCGGACCTCAAGGCCTTCGTGCTGGGCAAGCGTGGCATCAGCGGCACGTGGACGCTGGTGGGCAGCGAGATCAAGGACGCGCAAGGCAACTGCGCGCTGTTCGAGGAAGCGCTGAAGCTGCGCAACAACGACCGCGTGCTGAAGGCGAAGAGCGAGGTGGGCGACTTCGTCCGCGAGTACAGCGGCTTCACCAACGACGAATACCTGGCGCTTGCCTACAACTCGCGCGGCGGCCCGGGGACGGGCAGCATCGTCGCCAGGGACCCCAGCGGCACCAAGAAGGTGTTCGTAGGCTACTGGCAGGGGCTGGACTGCACGCTGCCCGAAAAGCGGCTCGTGAAAGGTCCGGCCATTCTCGTGCGGGGTACTGCGGGCAGCGCCGAAGTGCAGAACATGCGCAACCGCTTCAGCGCGTTCCTGGCGCAGCGTTGCGAAGTCGTCGCGACGCCGCCTTTCAACCCGTAGGCTGGGTTCGCGGAGCCCTGCGACGCGACCCCAGCTCAGGTGCTCCCGCGCACCACGACTTCGAAGCCCACGTCGATGGCGCTCTGCGCCGGCGCCTGCCTTTGCATCAGCCCCAGCAGCATGCGGGCCGCGGCGGCGCCGATCTCGCCGCGGCGGGTGCGCACGGTGGTGAGCGGCGGCACCATCTGGTCGCTGCCGGTCAGGTCGTTGAAACCGGCCACCGCCACCTGCGCGGGCACCTGCACGCCCAGCCGCAAGGCGGCGGTGAGGGCGCCCTGGGCCAGGTCGTCGTTGCAGAAGAAGATGGCGTCGACCTTCGGCGTCTGCGCCAGGATCTGCTCGAACATCTGGCCGCCCAGCGCCATCGACGAAGGCGCGGGGTTCATCCACTCCAGCTTGGGGTCGTGCAGGCCCTGCTTCTGCAGCTCGCCGCGCCAGCCATCGCGCCGCTGCAGCGTGCGCGGGTCCAGCTGCGCGGCGGCGAAGGCGATGCGCCGCCGGCCGCGTTCCAGCAGGTGGCGGGTCAGCGCCGACGCCGCCTCGCGCTGCGAGAAGCCGACGCTGTAGACGCCTTCTTCCTCCGAGGTCTCCATCACGTGCACGCAGGGCACGCCGCTGTCGGCGATGAGCGCGCGGGCCGCCGTGCTCTGGTCGAAGCCGGCCAGCACCAGGCCGGCCGGCCGGTGCAGCAGCTGCTCGCGCAGCAGCTGTTCCTCTTCGCTCTTGTCGTAGTGCGTGATGCCGATCAGCGCCTGGTAGCCGGCGGGCCGCAGGGTGCGCTGCACCTCCTCGATGACGTCGACGAACAGCGCGTTGGACAGTGCGGGCACCAGCACGCCCACGTGGGAGCCGTGTTGCGAAGCCAGCGCGCGCGCGGCCGGGTCCGGCACATAACCCAGCTTGCGTGCCGCCGCCTGCACGCGGGCTATCAGTTCGGGCGCGACCCGCCGCTCGCCGCGCAGCGCGCGCGACACCGTGATCGGGCTGACGCCGGCGCTGTGCGCGACGTCGTTCAGCGTGATGCGGCCGGTGGCGCGGCGGCCACGGGGCGGTAATGAATGGGTCATACGGGTAAGTCCCTAGCCGATGCTGGTTTAGGATAGCGGTATCCAAGTGCAGGCCCGTTCGGGACTTTACCTGCACCAGCCTGTCGCATTTTCCCCTTTGTTGTACCCGTTGTCCTCTTCTTCTTGTTTTTCGCCGCAATCGGATAGCGCTATCCAATCCGCTGCCGCACCGCTCGTGGTCATGGGCGTGGCCGGCAGCGGCAAGTCCACCATCGCGCGGGCCGTCGCCGCCGGCACCGGCCGCGTGCTGGTCGAAGGCGACGATTTCCATCCGCCCGAGAACATCCGCAAGATGGGCGCCGGCCTGGCGCTCACCGACGACGACCGCCGCGAATGGCTGGCGCGCATCGCGCAGCAGCTCGCCGCGCACGACGCCGGCGTGGTGGTCTCGTGTTCGGCGCTCAAGCTCGCCTACCGCGATCGCCTGCGCGCCGCCGCGCCAGGCCTGCGCTTCGCCTTCCTCGCGATCACGCCGCAGCAGGCGCGCGAGCGCGTGCTCGCCCGCGCCGGCAGCCACTTCTTCCCGCCCAGCGTGGTGGACAGCCAGTTCGCCACGCTCGAAGACCCGAGCACCGAACCCGGCGTGCTGCGCGTCGATGGCGGGCTGCCCGCCGCCGAAGTGACGGCGCGCATCCTGGACTGGATGGGCGCCGCTGCTCCCAACAACGAAACCAAGCAAGCATGAACCGCAACAAGCTGGTGCGCCTGGCCGAGCGCAGCGTCGAGGCGCTGATGGCGCTGGACCTCGCGCTGATCGTCCTCCTGGTCTTCTCCAACGTCGTCGCCCGCTATGGCTTCGGCTCCGGCTTTGCCGGCGCGGAGGAGGTGTCGCGGCTGCTGTTCGTGTGGCTGGTGTTCCTGGGCGCGATCCTCGCCCTGCGCCGCCGCGCCCACCTCGGCGTCGAACTGCTGCAGGCGCGCCTGCCGCGCGCCTGGCGCCGCGGCTGCGCGGTGCTCACGCACGTGCTGATGCTGTACGCGCTGTGGCTGTTCCTCGCGGGCAGCTGGACGCAGACGCAGATCGGCCTCACCACCTATTCGACCGTGCTGCGCTATCCGAACGCCTTCATGGCTGCCTCGGGCCTGGTGTGCGCCGCCTCGATGCTGCTGATCGTCGGGGCCAACCTGCTGCGCATCGTGCTCGATCGCCCGGACGCCATGGTGCCCGGCGATCCGGACCCGCTGCTGCAGCCCGCCGTGGGAGTCGCCGAATGACCAGCATCTTCATCTTCCTCGGCACGCTGGTCGGCCTGATGGCGCTGGGCATGCCCGTGGCCTTCGCGCTGATGCTCACCGGCGTCGCGCTGATGGTGCAGCTGAACTTCTTCGACGCCCAGTTGGTGGCGCAGAACATGATCGCCGGCGCCGATATCTACCCGCTGATGGCCGTGCCCTGCTTCATCCTCGCCGGCGAGCTGATGAACGCGGGCGGCATCTCGCGCCGCGTGATCGCGCTGGCCGCGGCGCTGGTCGGCCACATCCGCGGCGGCCTCGGCTTCGTCGCCATCGGCGCGACCTTGCTGCTCGGATGCTTCTCCGGCTCGGCGATCGCCGACACGGCCGCCGTGGCGACCATCCTGATCCCGATGATGCGCGACAACGGCTACCCCGTGCCGCGCTCGGCGGGCCTCATCGCCGCCGGCGGCGTGATCGCGCCGATCGTGCCGCCGTCGATGCCTTTCATCATCTTCGGCGTCGCCACCAACACCTCGATCACCGGCCTGTTCGTGGCCGGCATCGTGCCGGCGCTGCTGCGCGCCGGCGGCCTGGTGGCCGTGTGGTCCTTGCTGTCCCGGAAGATGGAGACCGCGGTGCAGCCGCGCCGCAGCTGGGGCGAGCGGGGCCGCGCGCTGGTCGATTCGCTGTGGGCGCTGGTGCTGCCGGTGCTGATCGTCGGCGGCTTGCGTGGCGGCGTGTTCACGCCGACCGAGGCTTCCGCCGTCGCCGCGGTTTATGCGCTGGTCGTCAGCCTGTTCGTGTACCGCGAAGTAAGCCTGAAGCAGCTGCCCGAGCTGCTGGTGAAAGCGGCGCGCACCACTGCCACCGTGATGTTCCTGTGCGCGGCGGCCTTCGTCTCCTCGTACATGGTCACGCTGGCCGACCTGCCGGCGCAGGTGACCGACGCGCTGGCGCCGGTGATGGGCCATCCGAAGCTGCTGATGGCGGCCGTGATGCTGCTGCTGCTGGCCATCGGCAGCGTGATGGACCTGACGCCCACCATCCTGGTGCTCGGTCCCGTGCTGATGCCGCTGGTCATGAAGGCCGGCATCGATCCCACCTACTTCGGCGTGATGTTCATCCTGGTCGGCACGCTCGGCCTGATCCATCCGCCGGTGTGCACGGTGCTCAACGTGGTGTGCGGCATCGCCCGCATCTCGCTGGAGAGCGCCACCCGCGGCGTCTGGCCCTTCCTGCTGGTGGAGGCCGTCCTGGTCTTCCTGTTCGTCGCCTACCCGGAGTTCATCACCGTCCCGATGACCTGGTTCCACTAACCCATGGAGCAAACCTTGAAGAAACCATTCCAACGACTGCTGCTCGCCATCGCCATCGGCGCCGCCTCGCTGGCGGCCCAGGCCGCCGATTTCAAGCCGCACATCGTCCGCTTCGGCTACGGCCTGGCGGAAGACAGCAACCAGGGCCGCGCCGCGAAGTTCCTGGCCGAGGACCTGGCCAAGCGCACCGACGGCAAGTTCCGCATGAAGGGCTTCGCCAGCGCCGCGCTGGGCAGCGACCTGCAGATGCAGAACGCGCTGATCGGTGGCGCCCAGGAAATGACGGTGGTGTCCACCGCCACGCTGGTGGGCATCGTCGACGACTTCGGCGTGTTCGACCTGCCCTTCCTGTTCGCCAACGAGAAGGAAGCCGACGCCGTCCTCGACGGCCCGGTCGGCCAGAAGCTGATGGCCAAGCTGGAAGCCAAGGGCCTGGTGGGCCTGGCCTACTGGGAGAACGGCTTCCGCAACCTCACGAACTCCAAGCACGCCATCGCGAAGATGGACGACCTGAAGGGCGTGAAGCTGCGCGTGATGCAGAACCCGATGTACATCGACATGTTCAACTCGATGGGCGCCAACGCCGTGCCGCTGTCCTTCTCGGAGCTGTTCACCGCGCTCGAGTCGAAGACGGTGGACGGCCAGGAGAACCCGGTCAACACCATCGAGTCGAGCAAGTTCTACGAGGTGCAGAAGTACCTGTCGATCACCCGCCACGTATACAGCCCGTGGATCGTCCTGGCCAGCAAGAAGTGGTGGGACGGCCTGGGCGCCGACGAGAAGAAGGCCGTGATGGCGTCCGCCGTCGCTTCGCGTGACTTCGAGCGCAAGGACAGCCGCGCCGAGGGCGCCCGCGCCCTGGAAGACCTGAAGAAGAAGGGCATGCAGGTGACGGTGCTGAACGAAGCCGAACTGGACAAGATGCGCCAGACGGCCCGCCCGGCCACCACCAAGTTCGCCGCCTCCGGCCACGCCGAGCTCGTGAAGGAGCTCGACGCGGAAGTGGCGAAGCTGCGGAAGTAAGCTAGGCGGCGCCGGCCATCCGCACGCACAGGTCGAAGGCCGCTTGCAGGCCATCGACCCGCGCGATGCCGCGGCCGGCGATGTCGAAGGCGCTGCCGCTGGCCGACGTCGCCACCGGCACCGGCAGCCCGCCCTGCAGCGTCACGCCGCTCTCGAAGCCCATCAGCTTCATCGCGATCTGGCCCTGGTCGTGGTACATCGAGACCACCGCATCGAAGTCGCCGCGGCGCGCCGCGATGAACACGATGTCGGGCGACCAGGGGCCGCTCACCTCCAGCCCTTCGCGCTTCAGCGCTTCCACCGTCGGCGCGATCACTTCGATTTCTTCGCGGCCGATCGAGCCGCCATCGCCCGCATGCGGGTTGAGGCCCGAGATGGCGATGCGCGGCCGCGCGATGCCGGCGCGCTTCAGCGCCGTGTCGATGATGCGCACGCCATCGCTCACCGATTGCGGCGTGACCAGGTCCGCCACCTCGCGCAGCGGCACGTGCGAGGTCACGCGCGAAGTCCACAGCGCGCCGGTGATGTTGAACTCGCAGACGAAGCCGCGGCCGCTGAAGCAGGCCTGCAGGAAGCGCAGTTCGTCTTCCTCCGCCATGCCCGCCAGCCGCAGCGAGTGCTTGTTCAGCGGCGCGTAGACGATGCCGTCGACCACGCCGCGTTGCGCCGCTTCGGCCGCCCAGGCGAGCCCTTGCAAGGCCACCGCTCCGGCCGGCACGCTGCATGCGCCCAGCGGCGCCGGGCCGCCGGCCGGCTCCGGCTGCACCCAATGGGCGATGCGGCCGGGCGCAAAGCGCAGCGTGTCCAGCGACTGGGCCGGCAGCGTCTCCAGCGGCGTGGCGGCGAAGCGTTCGCCGCCGGCCAGCACCGAGGCCGGGGCGATGAGCAGCAGGTCGGCCGCCTGCTGGTTCTGCTGCCGCGCCAGCAGCTTCACCGCCATCTCCGGCCCGACGCCGGCGGGGTCGCCGGCCAGCACGGCCAGCCGCGGCTTGCGGGACCCGGCGCTCACGAGCCGTCCGCCTTGATGTTGGCGTCCTTCACCAGCTTGCGGAAGCGCTCGAATTCCTGCCGGTTCATCTCCGCGAACTGGTCGGCGCTGACCGCGCCGACTTCGCCACCCAGGCCCTTGATGCGGGCCTGCACGTCGGGCAGCTTCAGCACGCGTTGCAGCTCGCCGACCAGCGCGTCGACGGCGGGCTTGGGCGTGCCGGCGGTCACGTAGAGGCCGTACCAGGTCTGCACGTCCGAGCCCTTGTAGCCGGCTTCGGCCATCGTCGGCACGTCGGGCAGTTCGGCCGCACGCTGGTCCGACATCACCGCCAGCGCGCGCAGCTTGCCGTTGCGGATCTGGCCCATGGCCGACGAGGTGGAATCGAACATCATGGTCACCGCGCCGCCGATGATGTCGATGTGCGCCTGCGAGCTGCCTTTGTAAGGCACATGGATCGCCTTGGTGCCGGTGGCCAGCGTGAAGGCTTCGCCAGCGATGTGCTGCGTGCTGCCGACGCCGGAGGAGCCGTACTTCAGCATGCCGGGCTGCTCCGTCATCGCGGTGACGATGTCCTTCACGGACCTGTACGGCGAGGCGGCCGAGACCACCAGCACGTTGGGCATGACGGCCACCAGGCCCACCGGCTGCAGGTCCTTCAGCGGGTCGAACTTCAGTTTCAGCAGGTGTGGCGCGATCGCCTGGCCGGTGTTGGTGGCCAGCAGCAGCGTGGAGCCGTCGGCGGCTGCATGCGCCGTCAGGTCGGCGGCGATGGTGTTGGACGCGCCCGGGCGGTTCTCCACCACCACGGTCTGCTTGAAGTCCGGCGCGAACTTGTCGGCCAGCATGCGGGCCAGGATGTCGGTGCCGCCGCCGGGCGAGGCGCCGACCATGATGCGCAGCGGCTTGTCGGGCCAGGTCTGCGCGGTGGCCGGCAGGGCGGCGAACAGCAGGGCGGACGCGGCCAGGCCCAGGGCGTGGCGGCGGGCGGGACGGAACAGCATGTCTTGTCTCCTGTTGCGGCGCGGGTGGGCCCGCGCTCGCCGCCAGGGTAAGGGTCGTTGCCATTCCACTCCAATGAATTTGCCTGAAGAATCCATGCACGGATGTATATGGCTCGCGCCCTTTTCTCTTGGCCAAGACGCTTTCCGACGCCGCGCTTTTGATGCGCCTGCGCACCCGCCAGCTGCTGCTGCTGGAGGGGTTGGGCCGCGAACGCAACCTGGGCCGCGCCGCGTCCGCGCTGGGCATGAGCCAGCCGGCCGCCACCAAGCTGCTGCAGCAGGCGGAAGAAGCCGTCGGCGTGCCGCTGTTCACGCGCCTGGCCCGCGGCATGGAGCCCACGCCCAGCGGCGAGGTGCTGATCCGCTATGCGCGCCAGGCGCTGGTGGACTTCGGCTTCGCGCGCGACCAGATGGCGGCGCTGCGCTCCGGCCTGCGCGGCCGGCTGCGCCTGGGCAGCGTTCCCGGCGCGCTGCCGCAGCTGCTGGCGCCGGCGCTGGCAGTGTGGAAACGCAAGCATCCCAAGGTGGCGGTGTCGGTGCTGGTGGAGACCAGCGACGTGATGCTGGCGCACCTGCAGCGCGGCGACGTCGACGTGGTGCTGGGCCGGCTGGCCGAGGGCCACGACGAGGAGGAACTGGAACTGCGCGCGCTGCTGGCAGAGCCGCAAGTGGCAGTGGTGCGCAACGGCCATCCGCTGCTGGAGCTGCGCCAGCCGGCGCTGGAAGACCTGGCGCGCTGGCCCTGGATCCTGCAGCCGCATGGCTCGCCGCAGCGCAGCCGCTTCGAGGCGGCGCTGCGCGAAGCGGGCGTGCACGCGCGCCTGGACATCACCGAAACCGCGTCGACGGTCGCCACTACCGCCTTGCTGGAGGCGAGCGACATGGCGGCCATCATGCCGGCCTCGCTGGCCGCGCACTACGCGCGGCTCGGGTTGCTGCAAGTGGTGCCGCTGGAGCTGCCGCTGAAGGTGCCGCCGGTGCACCTCATCACGCGCCGGCACCGCGAGCTGTCGCCGGCTGCGGCTTCGTTCGTCGAGGAATTGCGCGTAGCTGGCTGACTACGCGACGGCCTTGGGCCGCGCTTCCAGTCCCGCCAGTTCCACCAGCCCGTGCAGCACGGCGTCCGCCGCCGCGATCAGGTGCGGATGGCGGTCCTGGCCGACAAAGGTGCACTCGTGCACGATCAGGTCCCGGTAGCAGGTGGCGGCCTCGAACAGTTTCCAGGTGTCGGCGTCGAAATGCTGTTGCGGCGGCTTGGCGCCGCGCAGGCGCAGCACTTCCTCCACCAGTTCCACCGGCCCGGTGTGCCGGAACTGCCGGTGGCGCATCTCCGCCGTGCTGGCCGGCCGGCCGGGGGCGTGCACGACCAGCGAGCGCGCCAGCGCTTCCACCGCCGACACCACCGTGACCAGGCGCGTGGATCCCATCTCACCGTGCGCGCTGGCCAGCCGCTGCCGGATCACGCGCAGGCGCGCGGCCGGGGTGGCGACGGCATAGGCACGCTGCAGTTCTTCGGGGTGCCCCAGGAGCTCGTTCATGCCCGCAGTGTAGGAAGCGCGCGTGACGGAAGCTGCGGATTCCGCACGTTTCGCGCCGCTGATACATGTGCGTGTCGCGGCGAGGTGACAGCTAGGGCGAAATCTCCTCCGTCGGCTTCATGTGCGCCGTCTTCGCTTCGTGCAGCAGCTCCGGCTCGCCGGTCTCTTCCCAGTCCTGGTTGTTCAGGCGGGCGTGCAACTGCGCCATGTCCAGGTCGCCGGTCCAGCGCGCCACCACCAGCGTGGCGACGGCGTTGCCCACCAGGTTGGTGAGCGCCCGCGCTTCCGACATGAAGCGGTCGATGCCGAGGATCAGCGCCAGGCCGGCGACCGGCACGTGGCCCACCGCCGACAGCGTGGCCGCCAGCACGATGAAGCCGCTGCCGGTGACGCCGGCCGCGCCCTTCGAGGTGATGACCAGCACGCCCAGCAAGGTCAGCTCCTGCAGCAGCGTCATCGGCGTGTTGGTGGCCTGGGCGATGAACACCGCCGCCATCGTCAGGTAGATGTTGGTGCCATCCAGGTTGAAGGAGTAGCCGGTGGGGATGACCAGGCCCACGGTGGTCTTGCGGGCGCCCAGGTTCTCCAGCTTTTCCATCATCCGCGGCAGCACCGACTCGGACGAGGAGGTGCCCAGCACGATCAGCAGCTCCTCCTTGATGTACTTCACCAGCTTCCACACCGAGAAGCCATGCATGCGACCGATGAGGCCCAGCACGACGAAGATGAAGATCAGGCAGGTGAGGTAGAAAGTCCCCATCAGCTTGCCCAGCTGGAACAGCGAGCCGATGCCGTACTTGCCGATGGTGAAGGCCATCGCGCCGAAGGCGCCGATCGGCGCCACCCGCATGATGAAGCCGACCATCGTGAAGAGAACGTGCGAGGCCTTCTCGATCCAGTCGAACACCAGCGTGCCGCGGCCGCCGAAGCGGTGCAGCGCGAAACCGAACAGGATGGCAATGAGCAGCACCTGCAGGATCTCGCCCTTCGCGAACGCGCCCACGAGCGTCTCGGGGATGATGTTCATGAAGAACTCGGTGGTCGTGCCGAGCTTGTGCGGGTCCGTGTAGGCGGCGATGCCCTTGGTGTCCAGCGAGGCGGGGTCGACGTTCATGCCGTGGCCCGGGCCGATGGTGTTGACCAGCACCAGCCCGACCAGCAGGGCGATGCTGCTGACGACCTCGAAGTAGAGCAGGGCCAGGCCGCCGGTCTTGCCCACCTTCTTCATGTCCTCCATGCCGGCGATGCCGGTCACGACGGTACAGAAGATGATGGGCGCGATCATCATCTTGATGAGCTTGATGAAGCCATCGCCCAGCGGCTTCATCGCTTCGCCGGTCGCCGGGAAGAAATGGCCGATCAGCACGCCGATGACCACGGCGCACAAGACCTGGACGTAGAGGGAACGGTAGAGCCGACGGTGCCGGGTGACGGCAGGTGTTCTTGGGTTCATCGGGCGACCTCCGCAGTCGCCCCATTCTGGCACTGCTGACCGTCAAATGGGGCGCGCGCTGCGTCCGCGGCCCAGCCCCAGGCCACGCTCGCCGAGGCGGTGGCGCGTGAGCAGGTGGGCGCCGGCCAGCACGGCGCCGCCGGCCGCCAGCAAGGTGCCGGCGCTCAGCGAGCGCGCGAAGCTGGCGGCCAGCTCGGGCGTGCGCGGCGCGGCCAGTTCCAGCCGGCGCTTGTTGAAGCGCGCGCCCAGTTCGGCCAGCTGCTCGGGGATCAGGCGCTCGGCCGCCGGCAGCAGCAGTGTCTCCTCGTCGGCCACGTGGTGCATCACGTGGCGCATCAGCTCGAAGAAGGTGTCGTCGTAGACCGGGTCGCTGACCGTCATGGCGCGCAGGCGGGCGATCAGGCCGCGCATTTCGTCGTGCTCGGGCGTGCTCTTGCGCAGCATCTCGGTGTCGGCCACCACGCGCAGGGCGGGATAGAAGACCTCTTCTTCCAGTTGCGTGTGCAGCTCGATGGCCAGGCACACGCTGTCCGCCAGCCCGCGCTTCAGGCGGTCCGACGAGCCGATCTCGTACTGGTGGAAGGCGCTGAGGACATGCGTGTGGTCCAGCCGGATCAGGTTGGTGACGCTGGGGGAGAGTTGCGCGAGCAGGGGCGACATGGTGTGCGGGCGGGTGGATCCGGTTGTCGCCATTGAGCCGTGCCTCGGCGCGGCGGCCTGTCGGACGGCAACCCGAGCTGCATGCGCCGTACGCCATGTGCCGTATATGCCGTCCCGGCCCCCCTCCCTAGGATGAACCTCATCCACTCACAGGAGAAGAGCAATGCAGCGTCGATTCACCCTCCAGGCCCTCGTGGCCGCCACCGCGCTGGCCGCCGCCGGCATGCCGGCCTTCGCGGCGGATGACACCATCAAGGTCGGCATCCTCCACAGCCTGTCCGGCACCATGGCCATCTCGGAAACCGTGTTGAAGGACACGGCCCTGATGGCCATCGACGAGATCAACGCCAAGGGTGGCGTCCTGGGCAAGAAGCTGGAACCGGTGGTCGTCGACCCCGCCTCCAACTGGCCGCTGTTCGCCGAGAAGACCAAGCAGCTGCTGACCCAGGACAAGGTGGCCGTCATCTTCGGCTGCTGGACCTCGGTGTCGCGCAAGTCGGTGCTGCCGGTGGTGGAGGAACTGAACGGCCTGCTGTTCTACCCGGTGCAGTACGAGGGTGAAGAGCTGTCGAAGAACGTGTTCTACACCGGCGCCGCGCCCAACCAGCAGGCCATCCCCGCCGTCGAATACCTGATGTCCAAGGAAGGCGGCGGTGCCAAGCGCTTCGTGCTCCTGGGCACCGACTACGTGTACCCGCGCACCACCAACAAGATCCTGCGCGCCTTCCTGAAGTCCAAGGGCATCCCCGAGTCGGACATCATGGAGGAGTACACGCCCTTCGGCCACAGCGACTACCAGACGATCATCGGCAAGATCAAGAAGTTCTCCAGCGAAGGCAAGAAGACCGCGGTGATCTCCACGATCAACGGCGACTCCAACGTGCCCTTCTACAAGGAGCTGGGCAACGCCGGCCTGAAGGCCAAGGACGTGCCGGTGGTGGCCTTCTCGGTGGGCGAGGAAGAACTGCGCGGCGTCGACACCAAGCCGCTGGTGGGCCACCTGGCCGCCTGGAACTACTTCATGTCGGTGAAGAACCCGACCAACGCGGACTTCATCGCCAAGTGGTCGGCCTACGCCAAGGCCAAGAACATCCCCGGCCACAAGGACAAGCCGCTGACCAACGACCCGATGGAAGCCACCTACATCGGCGTGCACATGTGGGCGCAGGCGGTGGAAAAGGCCAAGTCCACCGACACCGACAAGGTGATCGCGGCGATGGCCGGCCAGACCTTCAAGGCGCCCTCGGGCTTCACGGCCACCATGGACCCGAAGAACCACCACCTGCACAAGCCGGTGTTCATCGGCGAAGTGAAGTCCGACGGCCAGTTCAACATCGTCTGGAAGACGCCGGGCCCGGTGAAGGCCAAGCCGTGGTCGCCGTACATCGAAGGCAACGACAAGAAGAAGGACGAGCCGGACGGCAAGTCGAAGGTGTAAAGGCCCACCCCGAAGCGGCCCGCGGCCGCCTCCCCTTCCAGGGGGCGGCGCGGCCGCTTGGGGCGGCCCGGCGCGGCGCGCCCCCGCGCGCACCTCGCGTATCGAAAGAATTCATGCTTCGGCAACTCATCTTCCTGTTGGCGCTTTCCTGGTCAACTGCCCACGCCCTCACCGCCGACGAAGCGAAGGCCATCGCCATCGGCGAGTCCGACGCCCGCATCGAGGCGCTGGGCAAGGCGGTGGAGCACGCCGACGACAAGACGGCGGCATTCATCCAGGCCCTGTCCGATGAAGCGGTCAAGGCCACGCCGGCCGGCCAGGTCTTCATCGTCCGTGACGGCCAGGGCAGCGATCCCGTCAGCGGCGCTGCCGCCGCAGTGCCCGCCGACGCCGACGACGTCGTCATCAACAACCGCATGCGCGGCGAGCTCGATACGGCGCTCGCGGCGTTGAAGCTCTTTTCGAAAGACGCGAAGCTGCGCGCGGCGGCCGTCGCCGAACTGCAGAAAGAGCCCGACGAGTCGCGGCTGCCGCTGATCGAGAAGGCCTACGCCGCCGAAACCGACGCGGCCATCAAGGAAAGGCTGGGCCTGGTGCGCGCCGCCGCGCTCCTGGGCAGCAGCGACAAGGGCAAGCGCCTGCAAGCGGCGCAAGCGCTCGCGGCCAGCAAGAGCCCGGCCACGCGCAGCCTGCTGCTGCAAAGAATCGGCGAAGAGACCGACGCGGAAGTGAAGGCCGCACTGCAGCTGTCGCTGCGCGGCGTGGAGGCTTCGCTTGCCTGGAGCGAGCGCGCCGCCGCCGTCTTCTCCGGCATCAGCCTGGGCTCCATCCTGCTGCTGGTCGCCCTGGGCCTCGCCATCACCTACGGCCTGATGGGCGTGATCAACATGGCGCACGGCGAGCTGATGATGATCGGCGCTTACGCCACCTACGTCGTGCAGGGCGTGTTCCGCAAGTACCTGCCGGGCGCCTTCGACTGGTACCTGGTGGCGGCGGTGCCGGTGGCCTTCATGGCATCCGCTTTGATGGGTGCGATCCTGGAGCGCGGCGTCATCCGCTTCCTTTATGGCCGGCCGCTGGAAACGCTGCTGGCCACCTGGGGCATCAGCCTGATGCTGATGCAGCTGGTGCGCTCGACCTTCGGCGCGCAGAACGTCGGCGTCGAGAACCCCAGCTGGATGAGCGGCGGCCTGGTGCTGGGCAACCTGCAGCTGCCCTGGAACCGCATCGTCATCATCCTCTTCGCCTTCGCGGTGCTGGCCGGCATGTCCTTGCTGATCGCGCGAACACGGCTCGGGCTGTTCGTGCGCGGCGTCACGCAGAACCGGCCGATCGCGTCCTGCATGGGCGTGAACACGGCGCGCGTGGACACCTATGCCTTCGCGCTCGGTTCCGGCATCGCCGGCCTCGCGGGCTGCGCCTTGAGCCAGGTCGGCAACGTCGGGCCCGACCTGGGGCAGGCCTACATCGTCGACTCCTTCATGGTGGTGGTGCTCGGTGGCGTGGGGCAACTGGCCGGCACCGTGTATGCGGCGCTGGGCCTGGGCATCCTGAACAAGTTCATCGAAGGCTGGGCCGGCGCCGTGCTGGCCAAGATCGCGGTGCTGGTCTTCATCGTGGTCTTCATCCAGAAGCGGCCGCAAGGGCTGTTCGCGGTGAAGGGGAGGAGTGCGGAGGCATGAGTGCAGTTCTGGATGATGTGGTGATTGCGCCGGTGGCGCGTGCGTCTTCGATCGACGCGCGAAAGCCAGCCAAGCATCCCTTGTTGACAAAAACCGGCTGGACCGCCTTCCTCCTCGCCCTGGTCGCCGTCTGTGCGCTCGCGCCGGTGCTGAACCTCGTGGTGCCGGCGTCCAGCGCCTTCCACATGAGCGACTACGCCGTCGCCCTGGTCGGCAAGATCATGTGCTACGCCATCTGCGCGCTGGCCATGGACCTGATCTGGGGCTACACCGGCATCCTGTCGCTGGGGCACGGCCTGTTCTTCGCGCTGGGCGGCTACGCGATGGGCATGTACCTGATGCGGCAGATCGGCCGCGACGGCAACTACCACAGCGACCTGCCGGACTTCATGGTGTTCCTGGACTGGAAGACCTTGCCCTGGCACTGGTCCCTGTCCGGCAGCTTCCTCGCCACCTGCCTCCTGATCGTGGCCGTGCCGGCCGTGGTCGCCTTCGTGTTCGGCTACTTCGCCTTCCGCTCGCGCATCAAGGGCGTGTACTTCTCGATCATCACGCAGGCGCTCACCTTCGCGGCGATGCTGCTGTTCTTCCGCAACGAGACCGGCTTCGGCGGCAACAACGGCTTCACCGACTTCAAGCGGATCGCGGGCATCGCCATCGCCACGCCGCAGATGCGCATGTTCCTGTTCGTGCTGACCGGCTGCACCTTGCTGGGCTTCTTCCTGCTGGCGCGCTTCCTGGTGGCCAGCAAGTTCGGGCGGGTGCTGCAGGCGATCCGCGACGCCGAGTCGCGCGTCATGTTCTCCGGTTACAACCCCATCGGCTTCAAGCTGGCGATCTGGACGCTGTCGGCCGTGATGTGCGGCGTGGCCGGCGCGCTGTACGTGCCGCAGGTGGGCATCATCAACCCGGGCGAGATGAGCCCGGCGAACTCGATCGAGATCGCCATCTGGGCGGCGGTCGGCGGCCGCGCGACCTTGGTGGGGCCGATCGTCGGCGCCTTCATCGTCAACGGCGCCAAGAGCTGGCTGACCGTGACCGCACCGGAGTTCTGGCTGTACTTCCTGGGCGCGCTGTTCATCGCCGTCACGCTGTTCCTGCCGGATGGCGTCGTCGGCCTGGCGAAGAAACTGGGAAGGAAGCGCGTATGACGCCGGACCTGATGGACGAAGGCGCCGAGCGCGTCTCCGCATACCGGCAGCACGCCCCGAAGGGCCGCACCGAGTCCGGGGGCCGCAAGGCGGGTTTCGCGCGGCCGGTGGTGCCGGGCGAGGTGGACACCACGCACGGCCGCATCCTGTACCTGGAAGACGTCTGCGTCAGCTTCGACGGCTTCCGCGCCATCAACAAGCTGTCGCTGGACATCGCGCCGGGCGAGCTGCGCTGCATCATCGGCCCCAACGGCGCCGGCAAGACGACGATGATGGACATCATCACCGGCAAGACGCGGCCCGACACCGGCAGCGTCTTCTTCGGCAGCACCATCGACCTGCTGCGCTACAAGGAGGCGGAGATCGCGCAGCTGGGCATCGGCCGCAAGTTCCAGAAGCCCACGGTGTTCGAGCAGCTGACCGTCTACGAGAACCTGGAGCTGGCGCTGAAGACGGACAAGGGCGTGCACGCGTCGATCTTCTTCCAGCCGGACTCGGAGCAAAGCGACCGCCTCGCCGAAGTGCTGCGCACGATCCACCTCGCCGAGAGCGTCAACCGCCTGGCCGGCACGCTGAGCCACGGGCAGAAGCAGTGGCTGGAGATCGGCATGCTGCTGATGCAGGACCCCAAGCTGCTGCTGCTGGACGAGCCGGTGGCGGGCATGACCGACGAAGAGACGGCCCGCACCGCCGAACTGTTCCTGTCGCTCAAGGGCCAGCACTCGCTGATGGTGGTGGAGCACGACATGAGCTTCATCAAGACCATCTCCGAGAAGGTGACCGTGCTGCACGAAGGCTCGGTGCTGGCCGAAGGCACGCTGGAGCAGGTGCAGTCGGACGAGCGCGTGATCGAGGTGTACCTGGGACGCTGAGATGCTTCAGATCAACAACATCAACCAGTACTACGGCGGCTCGCACATCCTGCGCGACGTCAGCCTGCAGGCGCAGGTGGGGCAGGTCACCGTGATCCTGGGGCGCAACGGCGTGGGCAAGACCACGCTGCTGAAGTCGCTGATGGGCCTGGTGCCGGTGAAGACCGGGTCCGTCCAGTTCGACGGCCGCGACATCACGCGCGCCACGCCTTACGAGCGGGCCCGCGCCGGCATCGGCTTCGTGCCGCAGGGACGCAAGATCTTCGCCCGGCTCACGGTGGACGAGAACCTGCGCATGGGCCTGGCGACGAAGTCCGGCAGCACGCCGGTGCCGCCGGAGCTGTACGAACTGTTCCCGGTGCTGAAGCAGATGCTGCATCGCCGCGGCGGCGACCTGTCCGGCGGCCAGCAGCAACAGCTGGCCATTGCGCGCGCGCTCGCCGCCAAGCCCAAGCTGCTGGTGCTGGACGAGCCCACCGAAGGCATCCAGCCCAGCATCATCAAGGACATCGGCCGCGTGATCCGCATGCTGGCCGACCGCGGCGACATGGCGATTCTGCTGGTGGAGCAGTACTACGACTTCGCCCGCGAACTGGCCGACCGCTACCTCGTCATGGAGCGCGGCGAGGTGCTGAAGAGCGGCATCGGCAAGGACATGGAAAGCGACGGCGTGCGCGATATGGTCGCTATCTGATACCGGTAGGTACGTGCCTACTGAAGCACACGCCGCCGCCCGGCAGCGCTCCCGAGGACGGTTCCTTATCCTGGAACCAACAAGTTCTGAAGGAGTTCAACCATGCCGGTCATCCTCTGGCTTCTGGGCGTTCCGCTCGTCGTCGTGCTGTTGCTGATGTTCATGCACATCATCTGACGCCGCGGCCGCCGGTTTGAGGCAGCAAGGGGGCGGATGCTTCTCCCGTTTGGGGAAGGCATCCGCCCCCGTCTCGCTTCTATCGATGATGCCGGTGCATCCGGAGCCTCCTATGGTGAACGCGCCCCGCAGAGCCGGGGCAGTCCATCAAGAAGCGAGGTTCCAAATGCAAGAACGATCCCCCTTCCCGCGCTGGCGCGGGGCGCTGGCAGCGGGCGTGCTGGCAGGGCTGGCCGCCTGCGGTGGCGGTGGTGGCGGCGACACGCCGGCCGACACCGGCGCCAACACGCCGGCGGCACCCCAGGCCACGGACTTCACGCTGTCCGGCGTCGCCGCCCAGGGCGCTGCCCTGGCCGGCGCGACGGTGCGGGTCTACGACCGCAGCGGCGGCGTCGTCGGCAACACGGTGACGACGGGCACGGACGGCAGCTACAGGTACGTGGTGCCCGCCAACGCCTTGCCGCCCTTCGTGGTCTCGGCGTCGCTGGACGACCTGGCGTACTTCACGCCCGTGGCCGCGCGCGGCACGGCCACCGCGAACGTCACCAAGCTCACCAACCTGGTCGCGGTGGCGCTGTCGCCCACCGGCGATCCCTCGGCGCTGGCCTCGCAGGTGGCGGCCGGCTCGGCCACGGTGACTTCGGATAGCGTCACCAAGGCGGTGGGCGACCTGATGACGGCGCTGCAGCCGCTGGAGCAGAACATCGGCGACAGCACGAACCCGATCACCGGCTCCTTCAAGGCAGACGGCACCGGCCACGACCGCCTGCTGGAGGCGCTGTCCGTCGTCGTCAATCCGACCGGCAACGGCGCGAACGTCGTCGTCACGGTCAAGAGCATGGTGGCCAACGGGGACCAGGCGCCCAGCATCAGCTACGCCAGCGGTTCGACGCCGCCGGCGCTGCCCGCCGCGGTAGCCAAGGCCTCGCTGCCGCCCGCCAACATGGACGCGCGGGTGCGCGCGCTGATGGCGCAGTGGACCAAGTGCTACGGCCTGCCGCTCGCGCAGCGCGCCAGTGGCAGCACCATCGTCGCGGCGGACTGCCTGGCGCTATTCCCGGCCAACGACCCGACCCGCTATCGCTTCAACGGCGCCACGGTCGGGCCCAACGGCGCGTTCAGCGGGATTTTTTCGGCGAACGGCAACGGCATCGTGTTCGACCGCGGGCAGCTGGAGTTCACCGGCGCCGACGGCCTGATGATCGTCAGCTACCGCGCCAAGTCGCCGTCCGGCACCACGTCGTTCGGCACGCTGGTCGTCCGCCTCGATGGCGACGTGCTTCACATGGCCGGCAACCAGTACCTGTACGGCTTCGTCGTGTCGCCGTGGGCCGAGGACCGCGAGTTCATCAACTCGCCGGAGGCCAGCTACCTGAACACCGGCTTCAACCTCAACATCGGCAATGCGCAGGCCAATGGCCAGTCCGCGTTCGACCACGTGCTGGTGACTTCGCCGACCGGCGTGACCTACACCTTCAAGCCGCGCGCCGGCCTGAGCTACCTCGCGGTGCAATTGCCGGACGGCTCGCTGTCCAACACCTCGGTCGTCCGCATGGCGGGCCGCTTCGCTGCCGCCTCGACGACGGGAGCGCCCCGCACGCGCGACACGGGCATCTACTGGTCGCCCGCTCCGGGCGGCGTCGACCGTGACTGGACCAACGCCGAACTGGCCGCCGTCAACAACGTCGGCACCTGGAAGGCCGAGTTCTTCCTGGCCGGCAACACCAGCGGCAAGGCGGACGTGGTGCAGTACGCCACCACGCTCGCCCGCGCGGCCACGCTGCTGGAGCTGGCGCAGAAGAAGTTCGCGCAATTCACCGACGCCTACAAGTCGCAGCTGCTGGCCGCTTCGTCCGCGCTCAGCCACATCGTGCTGAACGCCGGTGCCAGCATCCGCGTCGGCACGGCCGCCGGCGGCGATGGCTGGATGGTGCCTTCCGGCGCGGTCGACCCGACGCAGGTGCAGGCTTTCGGCCGCATGTCCGAGAGCAGCAGCTCGCGCTGGAACGATTCCCTGGGTGTGAGCCAGAGCACGCGCGGCGCCACCATCACCTGCTCGCGGCAAAGCAGCGGCGACGCGCATTGCGACTCGAACGGCGGCTATGCGGCTGGCACTGTGTTCGACCAGCTGCAGCTGTCGGCCAACGATGCGCGCCAGGAAAACCGCATCAAGTCGATGCAGATGTTCAAGCGCTGAGCCAGCGCGGCCAGGCCGGAGTCACTCCGGCTTGGTCCGTTCGGCGGGCGCGGCGCGCTCCGTCGCCACGGTGGGGTCCGCCTCGCTCTTGTCGGTGACGGGGAAGCCGAGCACTTGCTGCGACTGCTCGTAGTTGCGTCCGGAGGCCGCGCCGCGGTCTCCGGCTTCCGTTTCAGCTGCGACCGGCCCCTGCTCTTCGGCGCCCTGGTTCGCGTAAGGCTGGCGGCCGCGGCCGCCATCCCAGGTGACCTCGGTGGCCCAGCCATGGGCGGCAGGGCCGCCGCCTTCCTTGCGGTCCGGCATGTCGCTTAGCGGTTGCCCATCACCTGGCCAGCCGGGATGGTGACTTCCGCTTCGCGCAGCAGGCCCCCACCGGCGACGCTGCCTTCGGTGTTGCCGGCGCTCAGGCGGGCCTCGCAGGCGGCCTTGTCGATGCTGCTCTTGAAGACGTCACAGCGGGCCGAGGCATTGGCCTGCAGGCTGCCCATCGTGGGCAGCAGGCCGCGGCGCTTTTCGGCGGCGGCATTGCGCGCTTCGCGCAGGCAGGTGGCCTGGTCCTGCTGGGTGTTGCCGCTCAGGCAGGACTGCACTTCATGCTGGTAACTGCCCGTGGAATCGGGCTGGCCGGAGGCGGCGGTCGCAACCTGGGCGCTGGCGGCGCCGAGGGCCAGCAGGGCGGCCACGCCGAAGGACACGAGGCTCTTGCGCGAGCGGACGTCCGTGGTTTTCATGGGGGACTCCTTGCATTCAATCGATGCCCGAAGTCTGGCTGGCGCTACGGCCGAGGACTGCCGGAGAGATGCTTCTCCGGCCGTCCCGGCGTCCCTATGGCCGGGTAGGACGAGACCTCGCAGCCCCGTTTCAAATGGCCCAACCGCGGGGATCGGCGCTATCCACGCCCCACAGGAGCGGCCGCCATGCCCGCCGCACGGCCTTCAACAGCTGCAGCGCCGGCTCCACCAACGGCGCCAGCACGCGCACGGCGACCACCTGCGGCCCCGGCGCGGTAGCCCCGGCCGTGGCTTGCGACTGCGCATCGATGACGCCGCGGGCCGCCTCCAGCAGCGCTTCGCGCCGCGGCCGCGGGATCTCGCTGCCGGCGCAGAAAAAGAGCGTCGCCAGGCAGCGGTGGCCGGCCAGGCCCAGCGGCCCATCGAGCAGGCGGCGGTCGTCGGCGGCGATGCGGCCGCGTTCGAGCCACGCGCCCTGCAGCTCCAGGTGCTGCCTCACGCTGCCGCGCACGAAAGGCTGCTGCGCCACCGGCAGGCCCAGCGCGGCGATGTCCCAGCCAAGCAGCTCGGCGCCCGGCGCCAGCGTCATCTGCAAGCGGTTCTGCGCCTCGCAGCCGCTGTAGTACAGCGCTTCCAGCGGCAGCCACTCGAGCCGCGCGCCTTCGGCCAGCTGCAGCTGCACGTCCTGCACCGCCGCCGCGCCTTCGCTGCGGTAGAAGCGCGAGGCGCCCGGCGTGGTGACCAGCCCATGCGCGCCGGCGGCGACCGTCGCACGCACATCCAGGTGGTCGCCACCTACCAGTCCGCCGGGCGGATGCACCAGCACGTTGTGGCAGATGGCGTCACCTTCCGGCCAGAGGCTTTGCAGGATGCGCAGCGGCCCTTCGTGGGCGAAGCGGGCGACCGTGCGATCGCCCTGCCGCGTGTAATCGAGCCGGAGGCTGGCTTGCCAGCTCACGACTGCGCGCCGCGATGCGCCCAGGCCGTCGTGTGCTTCTCGATCGCGCTGAACAGCTCGTACATCGCCATCGCCATCACGCTGATTGCCACCAGGCCGGCGAAGGCGAGCGGCATGCGCTGCTGGCTGCCGGCCGTCTGGATCAGGTTGCCGATGCCGCTGTCGCCCGCCGTCATCTCCGCCAGCACGGTGCCGATGAAGGCCAGCGTGATCGCGATCTTCAGCGAGCCGTAGAAGTAGGGCATGGCGCGCGGCAGGCCCACCTTCACCAGCACGTCCCAGCGCTTCGCGCCCAGCACCCGCAACACGTCTTCCAGCTCCGGCTCCAGGGTCGCCAGCCCGGTGGCGATGTTCACCGTGATCGGGAAGAAGGAGATCATGAAGGCGGTGATGATGCCCGGTCCGATACCGATGCCGAACCACACCACCAGGATCGGCACGATCGCCGCCTTGGGCACGGCGTTGAAGCCCACCATCAGCGGGTAGATCGCCGAATAGGCGATGCGCGAGGAGCCGATCAGGAAACCGAGCAGCACGCCGACGACGATGGCCAGGCCGAAGCCGACCATCGTGACCCAGAACGTCGACCAGGCCGCGGCCATGAGCGGGCCCTTGAACTCGCCGAACTGCTGCACGATGGCCCAGGGGCTGGGGAACAGGAATTCCGGCACCTCGAAGGCGGACACCACCACCTGCCACAGCAGGACGAAGGCCACCGCCAGCAGCAGCGGCGCCCAGCGCTCGAATTGCTTGTTCACCTTCATTGCGCCACCTCCGCGCCCGTCTTGCGCATGGCGCCGATGTGCCCGCGCAGTTCATGCACGATGGACGTGAACTCCTGCGTGTAGGTGATCTCCAGGTCGCGCGGGCGCGGCAGGTCGATCTCGCGCTTCACCACGAAGCGGCCCGGGCTCTTGCTCATGACGTAAACCGTGTCGGCCAGGAAGACGGACTCGCGCAGGTCGTGCGTGACCAGGATGACGTTGAAGCGCTGCTCGGCCCACAGGTCGCGCAGGATGCACCACAGCTCCTCGCGGGTGAAGGCGTCCAGCGCGCCGAAGGGCTCGTCCAGCAGCAGCATGCGCGGCTCGTGGATCAGCGCGCGGCAGATGCTGGCGCGCTGCTGCATGCCGCCCGAAAGCTGCCACGGGAACTTGTCCTCGTAGCCGCCCAGGCCCACCTTGCGCAGCAGCGCGCGGGCGCGCTCCGCGTACTCCTTGCGCCTGGCCTTGAAGCTGCTGCGGTACGGCTCGACGATCTCCAGCGGCAGCAGCACGTTGTCCAGCGTCGTGCGCCAGGGCAGCAGCGAAGGCGCCTGGAAGGCCATGCCGGAGATCTTCAGCGGCCCCGTCACCGGCTGGCCGCCGATGGCGATGCGCCCGCGCGAAGGCATGCGCAGGCCCGTCGCCAGCTTCATGAAGGTGGACTTGCCGCAGCCCGAAGGCCCGACGATCGCGATGAATTCGCCGGCGCCCACCTGCAGGTCGATGGCCTCGACGGCGAACTGGCCGGCCGCGAACAGTTCGTCGTTGTAGGCGAGCCAGACGTCTTTGAAATCGATGAACGACAAGATTGCTTTACTTCCTCGCGGGCGGCAGGATGTTCAGTTCCGCCCTGGACGGCAGGAAGCTGCCGTTCCACACGGTGTCGGGGTTGACGCGCGTCTTGGTGGCGAAGGCGTCCGAGACCTGCGACGCCATCAGCGACAGCCGGGCGGGGTTGACGACGCCGAAGCCTTCGGCGCGGGCGTCGGGGCTGGCGATCACGTCGTTGATCGCCATCTTCAGCCGCCGCTGCTCCATCTCCACGTTGATGATACCGTCGCGCTGCTTGATGTATTCCACCGCCGCATCCGGGTTGGCCATCGCCTCCTTGGCCCCGCGCGTGAAGGCCTGCAGGAAGGCCTTGACGGCCTGCGGGTTCTCGCGAATCAGCTTGGGCGAGGCGATGATCACGTTGCCATACAGCTTCACGCCGTAGTCGGCGTACATCATCGTCACCACGTCGGCCGGCTTCACGCCGCGCGCTTCCAGGTTCAAGAGCGAGGTGAAGCTGAAGCCGGTGATGGCGTCCAGGTCGCCGCGCGCCAGCATGGTTTCGCGCAGCGGCGGGTCCATCGACACCCAGGTGACGTTGGGGATGGCGTTGGCCTTCTGGAAGATCGGGAAGCCGCGGCGGCCGGCGTCGAACACCGGCGCGCCCAGCTTCTTGCCGTTCAGGTCCGCCGGCGCCTTGATGCCCGACTTCTTGAGCGCCATCACGGCGGCCGGCGTGTTGTTGTAGACCATCATCACCGCCACCGGCTTGTTCGGCGCGTCGGGGTTGTTGGCGTGGAACTCCATCAGCGCCGCGAGGTCGGCGAAGCCCATGTCGTAGGTGCCGGAAGCCACTCGCTGCACGGCGGCGCCGGAGCCGGTGCCGGCGTCCACCGTCACGTCCAGCCTGGCGTCGCGGAAGTAGCCCTTGGCGGCCGGCAGCAGGAACAGGGCGGCCGGCCCTTCGAAGCGCCAGTCCAGCAGGAACTTGACCGGCGTGTTGGCCTGGGCGTGGGCGACGCCGCTGGCGGCCAGCGCCAGGGCAGGGAGGGTTTGCAGGAAGACCCGTTTTTTCATGGTTCGATGCTCCGGAGATGCTTGTGCGGACGGAGGTAGCAAGAACGGTGCCGCCGAGCTGGCGGGGCCGGTCGATTGTGGCCGCAGGCCCGGCCTGGGACGGTCGGGTCTAACCCGTGAAAAAAAGGGCCGCCGGCGGTAAGTCCTTGTCCGACGCGGCCACGCGACTCGCCCGGACCCTTTTGCGTTACAGGTCCCTACGACCCTTTTGACGGCGTGTGCCCATAGTGAACAGCACCGGCCCTGCAAGGCAGGTGGTTGCGGCCCCGAGGCGGCAGCCGCTATCAACAAAACGCCGTTCGCGGCACAAGGAGTGCGACTATGGGTTTTCTGATTTGGTTGATCATTGGCGGTATCGTCGGCTGGCTGGCCAGCCTGGTCATGCGCACTGACGGGCAGCAGGGCATCCTGCTGAACGTGGTGGTCGGTATCGTGGGCGCTTTCCTGGGCGGCCTGCTGATCTCCCCGCTGGTGGGCGTGGGCACCATCAACCAGGGCATCACCATCGGCTCGGTCCTCGTCTCGCTGGTCGGCGCGATCATCCTGCTGGCCATCGTGAACCTGTTCCGCCGCGGCCGCGTGCGCTAAGCACGGCCCTGCACACAAGAAACTGAAACCGCGGGGCTTGCCCCGCATGCTGGGGCGCCTTGGGCGCCCTTTTTCTTTGCGCCTACCATTGGGGGCTATGACCGAACCTGTGTGGGTGCCCGTTTCCGCGGGCGAACTCGTCGACAAGATCACCATCCTGCAGATCAAGCGCGAGCGCATGACCGACGCGCAGCAGCTTGCCAACGTCCGGCGCGAGCTGGCGCTGCTGGAGGAAACCGCTGCCAAGCTGGACACGGCCGCCATGCGCGCCCAGCTGGACGCGCTGCAGGCGCAGCTGCTGGCCGTGAACTCCACGTTGTGGGACCTGGAAAACAAGGTGCGGGCGTTCGCGCGCGCCCAGGACCACGGCGCGGATTTCGTGGCCGCCGCCCAGTCCATCTACGACAACAACGACCGCCGCGCCGCCATCAAGCGGCAGATCAACCAGCTGCTCGGCTCGGCCATCGTGGAGGAGAAGGACCACAGTGGCGGCCGCTGACGGTCGGGGCCTCCAGGCGCTGGTCGCCCTGGCCCTGGATGCCGGCGCCCGCGGCGACTACGCCGGCGCCTTGCAGCTGCTGGTGCAGGCGCGCGCCGCTGATCCGCGCAACCCGGAACTGGCTTTTCGCGAAGGGCTGGCGCGCCGCGCGCTGGGTGATGAAGCCGCGGCGCTGGGTTGCTTCGACGCCGCGCTGCAACTCGCGCCGGGACACCCCGCCGTGCTCAATGCGCGCGGGCTGGCGCTGAAGGCGCTGGGCCGGGCGGACGAAGCCCTGGCTGCCTACGAACAGGCGCTGGCGAAGGCGCCGCACTTCGCCGAGGCGCTGAACAACCGTGGGGCCTTGCTGCGCCAGCAGGGCCGGCTGGACGAAGCGGCGGCCAGCTTCCAGGAAGCGGCCGCGGCGCAGCCGAACGCCGCGGAGATCCACAACAACCTGGGTTGGACCCTGCACCTGCAAGGCCGGCACGAGGACGCGCTGGCCTGCTACGCCCGCGCGCTGCAGCTGCGCCCCGGCGACGCCCGCGTGCTGAGCAACCAGGGCGCCACCTTGCAGGCGCTATACCGCTTCGACGAGGCGGCCGCGGCCTGCGAGCAGGCGCTGCGCGCCGACCCCGGCGCCTGGGAAACCTGGATGAACCTGGGCGTGGCGCGCTACGGCCAGCGCCGCCCCGCTGACGCGCTGGACGCCTATGCGAAGGCCGAAGCGCTGGCGCCGGGCGCGCCCGAACTCGCCGTCAACCGCGGCAACGCGCTGCAGGACCTGGGCCGCCACGAGGAAGCCTTGCGCGCCTACGCGCAGGCGCTGGGCGCGCGCCCGGACGACGCCGAACTGGAAATGAACATCGCCAACGCCTGGCGCGAACTGCAGCGCAACGAACTGGCGCGCCCGCATTACGAGCACGCTCTCACACTGGCGCCAGGCAACGCGGACATCCACTTCAACTACGGCCTCTCGCTGCTGGCCGCGGGCGACTACGAACGCGGCTGGTCCGAGAACGAGTGGCGCTGGCGGGCGCCGGGCCTGGGCGTGCCCGAGCCGCGCTACGAGGCTCCGAAGTGGCTGGGGCGCGAGCCGCTGGCCGGCAAGACCTTGCTGGTGCACGCGGAGCAGGGCCTGGGCGACACGCTGCTGCTGGTCCGCTTCCTGCCGCTGCTGATGGCGCGCGGCGCGCGCGTGCTGCTGCGGGCGCAGAAGCCGCTGAGGGCGCTGTTGCGCGAGACCTTGCCTGGCATCGAGGTGCTGGGGCTGGACGATGCGCTGCCGGCCTTCGATTGCTGGTGTCCTTCGATGAGCCTGCCGCTGGCTTTCGGCACGACGCTGGACACGCTGCCGGCGGCGGTGCCCTACCTGCATCCCGCGCCGGAGCGCATCGCGCGCTGGCGCGCCGTGCTGCCCACCGACCGGCCCAACATCGGCCTGGCCTGGTCCGGCAACCCGGGCAACGCGGCGGACCGCCGCCGTTCGCTGGAGCTGGCGAGCTTGCTGCCGGCGCTGCCCGAGGGGCCGCGCTACTGGTGCCTGCAGAAGGACATTGCGCCGGCGGACCGCGCGGTGATGGGCGAGCGCGTCGCGGTGTTCGAGGAGAACGGCTTCCCGGACACGGCGGCGCAGGCGGTGCTGATGGATGCGGTGGTGTCGGTGGACACCTCGATCGCCAACCTGGCCGGCGCGCTGGGCTGCCGTCTCTACATGCTGCTCGCGTTCAGCGCCGACTTCCGCTGGCTGGCCGGCCGCGAGGATTCGCCGTGGTTCCCGACGGCGAAGCTGTTGCGGCAGGAGAAGGCGGGCGATTGGTCGGTGCCGCTGGCGCGCCTCGCCCAGCTTCTCGTTTAAACCGTACGCGCCGCGGCGGACACCAAGGCCGTCATGTTGACGATCCGCCGCACCGTGGCGGACGGCGTCAGCACATGCACCGGCGCCTTCGCGCCCAGCAGCATCGGCCCGATGGTGATGCCGTGGCCGCCGGTGATCTTCAGCACGTTGAACAGGATGTTGGCCGAGTCCAGCGTGGGGCAGATCAGCAGGTTGGCTTCGCCGCCCAGCGTCGAATCCATCAGGCTGGAGCGCCGCACGCTTTCCGACAGCGCCGCGTCGCCCTGCAGCTCGCCGTCGCATTCGATGTCCGGCGCGATCTCGCGGAAGATGTCGCGCGCCTTGCGCATCCTGGCGGCCGAGCCGCGCGTGGACGAACCGAAGTTGCTGTGCGACAGGAAGGCCACCTTGGGCGGCAGGCCGAAGCGCTGCACCTGCTCCGCCGCCATCTTGGCGATGCGGGCCAGCAGCTCCGCGTCCGGGTCCTCGTTGACGTAGGTGTCGGCGATGAACAGCGTGCGGTCCTGCAGCATCAGGCCGTTCAGCGTGGCCAGGCCCGGTTCGCCCTCGGCGGATCCGATCACGGCGCGCACGTGTTCCAGGTGGTGGTCGAAGCGGCCCACCAGCCCGCACAGCATGGCGTCGGCGTCGCCGAGATGCACGGCCAGGGCGCCGATCAGCGTGTTGGAGCGCCGCACCTGCGCCTTGGACGCTTCCGGCGTCATGCCGTTGCGGCCCATGATGCGGTGGTAGGCCTCCCAGTACTGGCGGAAGCGCACGTCGCTCTCGGGGTTGACGTTCTCCACGTCCACGCCCAGGCGCATGCGCAGGCCGGCCTTGTGGATGCGCGCCTCGATCACCGCCGGCCGCCCGATCAGGATGGGCGTGGCCAGCTTGTCGTCGATGGCCATCTGCGCGGCGCGCAGCACGCGCTCGTCCTCGCCTTCGGCAAAGGCCACGCGCTTGGCCGTGGACGCCTTGGCCGCCACGAACACCGGCCGCATGATCATGCCGGTCTGGTAGACGAAGCGCGTCAGGCTGTGCGTGTAGGCGTCGAAGTCCTGGATGGGCCGCGTCGCCACGCCCGACTCCGCCGCCGCGCGCGCCACCGCCGGCGCGATGCGCAGGATCAACCGCGAATCGAAGGGCGTGGGGATGATGTAGTCCGGCCCGAAGGACAGCTCCTTGCCCGCGTAGGCGTTGGCCACTTCCTCGCTGATGTCGGCCTTGGCCAGGTCGGCGATCTCGCGCACGCAGGCCAGCTTCATCTGCTCCGTGATCTTCGTCGCGCCGCAATCCAGCGCGCCGCGGAAGATGTAGGGGAAGCACAGGACGTTGTTCACCTGGTTCGGGTAGTCCGAGCGGCCGGTGGCGATGATGCAATCGGGCCGCGCCTCCTTGGCCAGCTCGGGCCGGATCTCCGGCTCGGGGTTGGCGAGCGCGAGGATGATGGGCTTGTCCGCCATCGTCTTCACCATGTCCGGCGTCAGCACGCCGGCGGTGGAGCAGCCGAGGAACACGTCCGAGCCCTTCACCACGTCGGCCAGCGTGCGGGCCGAGGTGTCCTGCGCGTAGGCCGCCTTGCTCTCGTCGTAGCCGCCCGGCCGGCCCTGGAAGATGACGCCCTTGGAGTCGACGACGTAGATGTTCTTCCTGGCCACGCCCAGGCCCACCATCAGGTCGAGGCAGGCGATGGCGGCGGCGCCGGCACCGGAGGACACCAGCTTGATGTCGCCGATCTTCTTGCCGACCAGCTCCAGGCCATTGAGCAGCGCCGCGCCCGAGATGATGGCGGTGCCGTGCTGGTCGTCATGGAACACCGGGATGTTGACGCGCTCGCGCAGCTTCTTCTCGATGTAGAAGCACTCGGGCGCCTTGATGTCCTCGAGGTTGATGCCGCCCAGCGTGGGCTCCAGCGCGGCGCAGATGTCGACCAGCTTGTCGGGGTCGCGCTCGGCCAGCTCGATGTCGAACACGTCGATGCCGGCGAACTTCTTGAACAGGCAGCCCTTGCCTTCCATCACCGGCTTGCCGGCCAGCGGGCCGATGTCACCGAGGCCGAGCACCGCGGTGCCGTTGGTGATGACACCGACGAGGTTGCCGCGCGATGTGAACTCGGCGGCGAGCGCGGGGTTGGCCTGGATGTCCAGGCAGGGATAGGCGACGCCGGGTGAATAGGCCAGCGACAGGTCGCGCTGGTTCGACAGGGGCTTGGTCGGGGTGACGGCGATCTTGCCGCGCGTGGGCGTGCGATGGTATTCGCGGGCTGCTTCACGCAGGGCCAGCTCGGCCTGGGAGGTGGGTTCTTTCATGGGCGTCTCCTTCTTGTTCCAGCTTCACGGTACGCCCATTCATTCTCTACCGACAGTTGGCCGCTAGGGAGGTGAAACTGTTTTCACACTGCCCAGTTGCGCCATGTTTTCCAGCGCGCGGACCAGCGCGGAATGGTCGGCTTGCGCGAGGCCCAAGGCCGCGCAGGATTGCATCAGCTGCGCGGCCATCGCCGTCTGCGGCAGCGCCACGCCGAGCGTGCGCGCGCCTTGCAGCGCGAGACCCAGGTCCTTCTGGTGCAGGGCGATGCGGAAGCCTGGCTCGAATGTGCGATCCAGCATGCGCTGGCCATGCACTTCGAGCACGCGCGAGCTGGCGAAGCCGCCCATCAGCGCCTGGCGTACGCGCGCCGGGTCGGCGCCGGCCTTGGCCGCGAACACCAGCGCTTCGGCCACGGCCGCGATGTTCAGCGCGACGATGACCTGGTTGGCGACCTTGCAGACCTGGCCGTCGCCGGCGTTGCCGACGCGCGTGATGTTCTTGCCCATCAGCGCAAGCAGCGCTTGCACGCGCATGAACGCCGCCTCGCTGCCGCCCACCATGATGCTGAGGCTGGCCGCCTTGGCGCCGACCTCGCCACCGGACACCGGCGCGTCGAGGTAGTCGCAGCCCAGCTCCATGATCCGTTTCGCGAAGCCGCGGGTGGCGATCGGGTCGATGGAGCTGCAGTCGACGACGACCTTGCCGCGGGCCAGGCCGCTCGCGACACCGTACTCGCCGAACAGCACGGCATCGACGTCGGGCGTGTCGGGCAGCATCAGGAAGACGATGTCGGCGCGCTCGGCGACGCCACGCGCGTTGGTGCACAGGGTAGCGCCAGCTTCCGCCAGCGCCGCCGGCACCTTGCCGCGCGTATGCACGAACAGCAGGTGACCCGCCTTCAGCAGGTGGCCTGCCATCGGTGCGCCCATCACGCCGAGGCCGATGAAGCCCAGTTTCAATCCCGATCTGGTCATTTGATTCCTTGTCAGAGGCCCAGTTCGTAGGCCGGGTTCGGCGCAGCCGACCCCAGCTTCTTCAGCCAGCCGAGGCCCTCGAGGGTCGTCGTCTTCGGCTTGTATTCGCAGCCGATGAAGCCCTTCCAGCCGAGCGCATCCAGGTGGCCGAACAGGAAGCCGTAGTTGATCTCTCCCGTCCCCGGCTCGTTGCGCCCCGGGTTGTCGGCCAGCTGGATGTGCCCGATGCGCGCGAGATGCTTGCCCAGCGTCCCCGCCAGCTCGCCTTCCATGCGCTGCGCGTGGTAGATGTCGTACTGCAGCAGCAGGGCGTCCGAGCCCACTTCTTCAATCAGTGCCAGCGCCTGGTCGCTGCGCGTGAGGAAGAAGCCGGGAATGTCGAAGGTGTTGATCGGTTCGACCAGCAGCCGCAAGCCGGCTTTCTTCAATTCAGCAGCGGCGAAGCGCAGGTTCGCAACCAGCGTGGCCTGCGCCTGTTCGCGCGTCACGCCAGCGGGCAGCTTGCCGGCCAGGCAATTCAGCTGCGGGCAATCCAGCGCATGCGCGTACGCGATCGCGCGCGCCACGCCTTCGCGGAATTCGGCCTCGCGGCCCGGATGGCAGGCGATGCCGCGCTCGCCGCCGGCCCAGTCGCCGGCCGGCAGGTTGTGCAGCACCTGCTTGAGGCCGTTGGCGCGCAGCTGGCGTGCCAGTTCCTCCTTGGGGAAGTCATAGGGGAACAGGTATTCGACGGCGGTGAAGCCGGCCTCGCGTGCGGCGGCGAAGCGTTCCAGGAAAGGCAGCTCGGTGAAGAGCATCGTGAGGTTGGCGGCGAATTTCGGCATGCTGTTGCTCCTCAATCCAGCATCGCGGCGATGGCGGTCGGTGCGTCGGCCAGCGTGGTCGCCAGCTCCTCGAACTCCACCACCTTGTCGATCTCGGTGCCCATGGAGATGTTGGTCACGCGTTCCAGCATCACCTCCACCACCACCGGCACGCGGTATTCCTCCATCCACCGCTCGGCCTGCGCGATGGCGGGACGCAGTTCGTCGGCGGTGTGCACGCGGATCGCCTTGCAGCCCAGGCCTTCCACCACCTTGACGTGGTCGACGCCGTAGCTGCGGTCGCCGCCGGCCGGCGTGTTGATGTTGTCGAAGGCGAGCTGCACGCAGTAGTCCATGTCGAAACCGCGCTGCGACTGGCGGATCAGCCCCAGGTAGGAGTTGTTCACCACGATGTGCAGGTAGGGCAGCTGGAACTGCGCGCCCACCGCCAGCTCCTCGATCATGAACTGGAAGTCGTAGTCGCCCGACAGCGCGACGATTTTGCGCGACGGGTCGGCGGCGCGCACGCCCAGTGCCGCCGGCACCGTCCAGCCCAGCGGGCCAGCCTGGCCACAGTTGATCCAGTGGCGCGGCTTGAACACGTGCAGGAACTGCGCCCCGGCGATCTGCGACAGCCCGATGGTGCTGACGTAGCAGGTGTCGGGGCCGAAGGCGCGGTTCATGCACTGGTAGACGCGCTGCGGCTTCATCGGCACTTCGTCGTAGTTGGTCTTGCGCAGCATCGTGCCCTTGCGCTCGCGGCAGTCGGCGGCCCAGGACGTGCGGTCCTTCAGCCGCCCGGACGCCTTCAGCTCGCGCGCCACCGCGATGAACAGCTGCAGCGCCGCCTTCGCGTCCGACACGATGCCGTAGTCCGGCGCGAACACGCGGCCGATCTGCGTGGGCTCGATGTCCACGTGGACGAAGGTCCGGCCCTTCGTGTAGACGTCCACCGAGCCGGTGTGGCGGTTGGCCCAGCGGTTGCCGATGCCCAGCACGAAGTCGCCGGCGAGCATCGTGGCGTTGCCATAGCGGTGGCTGGTCTGCAGGCCGCACATGCCGGCCATCAGCGGGTGGTCGTCGGGAATGCTGCCCCAGCCCATGAGGGTGGGGATCACGGGCACGCCGGTGAGCTCGGCGAATTCCACCAGCAAGGCGTCGGCGGCGGCATTGAAGATGCCGCCACCCGCCACGATCAGCGGCCGCTCGGCCTGCTGCAGCATCGCAATGGCTTTTTCCGCCTGGGCGCGGGTCGCCGCCGGCTTGTAGACCGGCAGCGGCGCGTAGGTTTCCGGGTCGAACTCGATCTCGGTGGTCTGCACGTCGAAAGGCAGGTCGATCAGCACCGGGCCCGGCCGGCCGGACCGCATCAGGTGGAAGGCCTGCTGGAAGGCGCGCGGCACCTGCGCCGGCTCGCGCACCGTCACCGCCCACTTGGTCACCGGCTTGGCGATGGATTCGATGTCCACCGCCTGGAAATCCTCCTTGTACAGGCGGGCGCGCGGCGCCTGGCCGGTGATGCAGAGGATGGGGATGGAGTCGGCCAGGGCGGAATAGAGGCCGGTGATCATGTCGGTGCCGGCCGGCCCGGAAGTGCCGATGCACACGCCGATGTTGCCGGCCGCGGCACGCGTGTAGCCCTCGGCCATGTGCGAGGCGCCTTCGACGTGGCGCGCCAGCACGTGGGCGATGCCGCCTTGCTTGCGCAGCGCCGCGTAGAAGGGGTTGATGGCGGCTCCGGGCACGCCGAAGGCCTGCGTGATGCCTTCCTTTTCCAGCACCCAAACGGCGGCCTGGGCCGCGGTCATCTTTGCCATGGTGGTCTCCTGTTCACTGGTTGAGACTCTAGGAACCTGAGTGGCGTTGATGAAGAGGGCGCCGGTCCATAAGATCTATTCCAGGAGCGAATAAGCCATGGACCGTTTGCAGGCGATGGAGATGTTCGTGCGGGTGGTGGAGACCGGCAGCTTCTCGAAGGCGGCCGGCGAGTTCGCCACCACCCAGCCGACCGTGACCAAGCAGGTGGCCGCCATCGAGGCGCGGCTGAAGGTGCGGCTGCTCAATCGCAACACGCGCGGCGTCAGCCTGACCGAGGCCGGCGCGCTCTACTACGACAAGTGCAAGGCCATCGTGCGGGCGGCCGAGGAAGCCGACAGCGTGGTGCAGGTGCGGCAGACGCAGGCGCAGGGCCTGTTGCGGGTCGGCAGCTCGGTCGCCTTCGGCCGCCGCGTGCTGGTGCCGCTGGCGCTGGAGTTCATGGGGCAGCACCCGCAGCTGCAGGTGGACCTGAGCTTCGAGGACCGCTACACGGACCTCGTGGCGCAGGGCATCGACGTCGCCGTGCGCATGGGCAAGCTGGCCGATTCCTCGCTGGGCGCGCGCTTCCTCGGAACCAATCCCTGGCTGATGGTGGCCTCGCCCAAGTACCTCAAGAAGGCCGGCATGCCGCGCAAGCCGGCCGACCTGAGCGGGCACGAGACGCTCATCTACAGCAGCGTGCAGGGCAACGACGTGTGGCGGGTGCTGTCACCGCGCGGCGAGGCGGTGACGGTGCCGGTGACGGCGCGGCTGCGCTCCAACAACCTGTCGGCGGTGCTGGCGGCGGCGCGGTCCGACCTGGGCATCGCGGCCTTGCCCTGGTACGTGGCTTCGGATTCGCTGGCGAGCGGCGCGGTGGTGGAGGTGCTCAAGGGCCACAGCCTGCCCGAGCAGGAGATCCACGCGGTCTATCCCTCGCCCAAGCTGGTGCCGCAGAAGGTGCAGGCCTTCATCGCCTTCCTGCAGGGGCGCTTCGGCGGCAGCTGGTGGGAGGCGATCCCGCGCGGGTGATCAGGACTTGCTTCAGTCCCGCCGCGTGTCTTCCCACGTCGGCTGCGATTGCAGGCGCGAGGTGTTCCTGGCGTCGAACTGCGAGGGCAGGGCCGAATCCGGGTCGCGGCCCAGGCTGGCCTGGAAGCAGGCGCGCAGGCAGCGCGTCGTCAGCGGATCCGCCACGCTGGCGGTCTCGTGCATGACGTCGCCGATCAGCTCGGGGCTGGCATCGACGTAGCGGCCCTGGCGCAGGCGCTGCCGCAGGCCCTGGTACAGGCGCATGGTGTGGGGAAAGCGGGCGCTCCGGCCCGAAGGCGATTCGCGCGAGAGCAGCAGCGCGAGGCCGCCCACCACGACCTGCCAGCGTTGCAGCATGGCGTCGTCCTGCGCGTCCACCGTCGGCAGGGCCAGGAAGTCGGAACGCTGCCAGTCGCCGCGCGAGGTGGCCCATTGCATCAGCTTGCGCATGCGCTTGCCCGCGGTCACGCCAGGCCGAGCCCGGCAAAGGTGCTGCGCGCCGCGCCGCGCGCGGGCGACGCGCGCTCTGGAAGCGCCTCGGAACTGTGATCTATTTGTGCGGCCGTGGTCATGTCGTGTTGTCGTCTCCGACAGGTGGGACAGGCACGGCCGGGTAAGAGTTCTTAAGGGATTTCCTGGCTTGGCACTAGGCCAAACATTGCTCGGTTGAGCGGCATCAGGCTCGCCAGGGCACGAGTTGCTTCTCCTGCACCTCGATCCCGAAGCCCGGCGCGTCGGAAGGCTTCACCTTGCCATCCACCGGCACCGGCACGCCGGGCAGCTTCTGCGCTTCGGCCAGCGGGATGCCGGGGTCGGAGCCCAGCCAGTATTCGGCCAGCTGTGCTTCCGGCAGCGAGAAGTGGAAGTGCTGGCCGAAGGGCAGGCCCGCGCCGGAGTGCGGGATGGTGGTGAGCCCTGCGGCCTCGGCGATGGTGTAGACCTTCAGCGCTTCGCTCAGGCCGCCGGCCCAGCGCAGCTCGGGCTGGATCACGTCGACGCAGCGCCGGTCCACCAGTTCGCGCAGCGCATGGCGGCCCTTGTGGTCCTCGCCGGTGGCGATAGGCAGCGTGGGCACGGCCTTCTTCAGCGCGACCAGGCCGTCGGTGTCGTGCGGCATCAGCGGCTCTTCGATCCAGCGCAGCCGGTAAGGCTTCAGCCGCTCCATCAGCCGCGCCGCGAAATCCACGTTGAAGGACATCACCGGGTTGAACATCAGGTCCGCATCGGGGCCGACGGTCTCGCGCGCCTTCGCGATTTTTTCCTCGAGGCGATTCAGGCCTTCGGTGCCTTCCTCGTAGTGCACGGGGTTGCTGACCTTGAAGGCCTTGAAGCCCAGCTCCATCGACCAGTCGAGGTCGTCGCTGGTGGCATAGCAATTGATCGCTTCGCGGCACGGGCCGCCGATCAGGCTGTACACCGGGACTTCGAGCAGCTTGCCCTTCAGGTCCCACAGCGCGAGGTCGACCGCGCTGCGCGCCACCGACGCGAGCCCCGTCGCGCCGAAGCGCTGCGTCGAGCGCCACATCAGGTCGTTGAGGAACTCGATGGCGAAGCAGTCGCGGCCCACCAGCAGCGGCGCGTAGTGTTCGCGCACCAGCGGCTCGACGAGGTTGCCCCAGTGGCAGGTGCCCATGCCCCAGGTTCCGTCTTCCGCGGTGACCTTCACCCACATCTCGCCGGCCACTTCGCCGGGGATCTTGCGCAGCTCGCGCGGGAACTCGGGGTACTTGTTGATCGGGAAGGCGCGGCGGGCTGACTGGTTGTAGCTGGCGCGGCGCGGTTTCGTCGGGTTGGCGCGGGGCGGCAGCTCCAGCCGCACGCAGTCGATGCTCTTGATCTTCATGGTCCTACTGCAGCATGTGGGAGATGATTTCGGCCGTTTCCAGCACCGGCCCGACGTCCTGCTCCAGCAGCTCGATGGAGCGGCCGGCGACGCTGATGGCGGCCACCGGCCGCTCCATGCCATCGAGGATGGGCACGCCGATGCAGCAGGAGGTCGCGGTGTTCTCGCGGAACTCGGTGGACCAGCCGCGCTCGCGCGTCTTCTCCAGGTCCGCCAGCAGCGCGGGTGCGGTGGTGATGGTGTTGGGCGTGCGCCCCACGAGCGGCTGGTCGCGCAGGATCGCCTGCGTCTCCGCCGGCGGCAGCCAGGCCAGGATGGCCTTGCCCAGCGCGCAGCAGTGCATGGGCACGGTGCGGCCGAAGCGCGAGTGGATCACCGGCAGGGTCGGCTTCTCGGCGCCGCCCAGGATCATGATCTTCTGCTGGTGCAGGATGCCCAGGTTCACGCGCGCATTGAGCTTCTGCGCCAGCGCCTGGATGTGCGGCATCGCATCCGCGCGCAGCCTGTGCGTGTCGAGCAGGCTCGCGGCCAGCGGCAGCACGGCGAGGCCGATGGACAAGCGTCCGTCGCGCGCGTTCTGCTGCAGGAAGCCAGCAGCCACCAGCGTCTGCACGAGGCGGTGCGTGGTCGGGCGCGACAGCTTCGCGATGACGGCGAGCTCGCCGATGGTGGGCGGGTGCCCGGCGCGCGCGACGAGGTCCAGCAGGGCCAGGGCCTTGCCCAGGGTCTTCACGGCGGCTTGCGGTGAGGCGTCGCCAGCGCTGGTTTCGATTTCGGGGATGACGGCGGACATAGCGGTTCCGTTCACAATAGCCTGTAGTGTGTTCACATAGTGGACAAAGTGTTCTCGGGGTAAACACCAAAGCTGAAATTTGGCGAATACGGCCATCATCCGGCGCTCGGAACCAGCAGAAGGAACCAGCAAGCTGTGCGCGCTGAACTTTCAATGAGCTCGGAGGCGGCGCCCGTGCAAGGCGACACGCCCGTGGTGGCGGCCAACGACCACTTCGTGGTGGAGGTGCGCGGGCTGCGCAAGCATTACGCCGGTCGCAAGATCGTGGTGCATGCGCTCGATGGCGTGGACCTCGTCGTGCGGCCCGGCGAACTGGTGGTGCTGCTCGGCCCCAGTGGCTGCGGCAAGACGACGCTGCTGCGCTGCATTGCCGGCCTGGAGCGGCCGCCGGCCGGCGAGATCCGCGTGGCCGGCCGCACGGTGTTCTCGGCGCGGGACCAGGTGTTCGTGCCGCCGGAGCAGCGCCGCATCGGGATGATGTTCCAGTCGTACGCGCTGTGGCCGCACATGACGGTGGCCGAGAACATCGCTTATCCGCTGCCGTCTTCGGTGCCGCGCGTCCAGCGCGAGGCGCGTGTCGCCGAGATGCTGGAGCGGCTGGGCGTTGCCGGCCTCGGCCACCGCTATCCGGGTGAATTGAGCGGCGGCCAGCAGCAGCGCGTGGCACTGGCGCGGGCGCTGATCGCATCGCAGTCGCTGGTCCTGTTCGACGAGCCGCTGTCCAACGTCGACGCCAAGGTGCGCCGCAAGCTGCGCGCCGAGCTGCGCGAGCTGAAGCGGCACAACGGCTTCGCCGGCGTGTACGTGACGCACGACCAGGAGGAGGCGATGGAACTCGCCGACACGCTGGTGGTGATGGAGGCCGGCCGCATCGTGCAGGCCGCGCCGCCGCGCGAGGTGTACCGGAGGCCCGCCAACAGCTACGTTGCCGGCTTCGTCGGCGAGATCAATCGCTGGCCGGCACGTGCCGGTGCAGATGGCCGTGTTGCCTGCTCGCTGGGCGACGTGGCGCTGAGCGCGCCGGCCGGCACGCAAGGCCACATCGGCATCCGGCCCGAACACGTGCGCGTCGTGCCGGCGGGCCGTGCCGCCACGACCGATGCGCTGCGGGTGCCGGCGCAGCTGGAGGACAGCGTGCATCTCGGCGCGCGCATCGAGATGCGGCTGCGCGCCGGCGCGCAGGCCGTCACCGCGAGCCTGCCCGAAGGCGAGGGCGGCGAGCTGGAGCCGGGCGCGCAGGTGGAGATGATCCTGCCGCGGGAGAAGCTGCTGTGGCTGCCGGCGTAGCGCTGCCCGACACATTGGCCGGCGTTCCCGCGCGCCAGCCGCGCGCGGCCTGGGCGGGCAAGGCCGCGGTGACGCTGCTCGCGGCCGGCACGCTGTTCGTCGTCTTCTATCCCATGCTGGTGATCGCGCTGCGCGCGCTGTTTCCGCAGGGCACTTTCGACGCCGCACTGTGGCGCGAGACGCTGGCCGCGCCCGACCTCTACGTGGCCGTGCGCAACACGCTGGTGCTGGCCGTCGCCACTACCGCCATCTCGGTTCCGCTGGGCACCTTCTTCGCCTGGCTGATAGCGCGCACCGACGCGCACTGGGGCGCCCTGTCGCGGTTGCTGCCCGTCATCCCGCTGCTGCTGCCGCCGGTGGCCATGGCGATCGGCTGGCTGTTCCTGGCCGACCCGCGCGCGGGTTTCCTGGCCAAACCGCTGGTGGCCGCGCTCGCATCCCTGGGCCTCGCGCTCGACCCGAACGACTTCGCCATCCAGAGCTGGCCCGGGCTGGTGTTCCTCTACGTGCTGTGGGCTGTGCCGCACGTCTACGTGATGACCGCCGCCGCCTTCGGGAACCTGGACCCGGCGCTGGAGGAAGCGGCGAGCATGTGCGGCAAAGGACGCCTGCGCATCTTCTGGCAGGTGTCGCTGCCCTCGATTCGGCACGCCGTCGGCGCATCGGTCCTGATGTGCATGATCTCCAGCGTCGGCCTCTATTCGATCGCAGCGCTGATGGGAACAGCCGCGCGCATCGACGTGCTGGCGGTGTACATCTACCGGCTGCTGAATTTCTCCTATCCGCCCAAGACCGGCCAGGCAGTGGTGATCGGCCTGCTGCTGATGCTGTTCATCGGCGCGCTGTGGCTGGCGCAGCGCAAGCTGGCCTCGCGCACCGGCGCGGCCACGCTGGGTGGCATGGGCGTGCGCGCGAACCGCGTGGAGCTGGGCGGCTGGCGCTGGCCGGCGCGCGCGCTGATCCTCGCCTATGTGGTGCTCACCTCGGTGCTGCCGCTGCTGGCGCTGGTGGTGGTGGCGCTGCAGCCGTTCTGGCGGCCCGCCATCGACGTCTCGGTGCTGAGCTTCGCCAACTTCCAGGAGCTTTTCGCCGATGGCACTGGTCGCGCCGCGATCGTCAACAGCACCTTGCTCGCGGTGGCCACGTCCACCGGCGTGGTGCTGATCGCCGGGCTGCTGGCGGTCGTCGCAGCTGCATTGGGCGGCACGCCCGAGAAGGCGCTGGGCATCGCCACCAAGCTGCCCTCGGCCATCCCGCACATCGTGTTCGCGGTGGGCGTGCTCATCGCCTTCGGCTTCGCGCCCTTCAACCTGCAGGGCGGCTGGCTGATCCTGCTGCTGGCTTACCTGGCGGTCTACCTGCCCACAGCGTCGATCGCGGCGGAGTCCGCGGTGCGCCAAGTGGGCGGCCAGCTGGTGGAGGCCTCGCGCGTGTTCGGCGCGACGCCCGCGCGCACCTTCTGGCGCGTGCAGCTGCCGCTGATCCTGCCCGGGCTGGCGGCGGGCTGGGCTTCCATCTTCGCGCTGGTGCTGGGCGAACTGAACGCGGCGGCCATCCTGTCCGGCCCGCGCAATCCCACCATCGGCTACGTGATCCTCACGCTGTTCGACAACGGCACCTACTCGCAGCTCGCGGCCATCGCCAGCATCATCGGCATCGTCTCGGCGGCCACGGTGTCGCTGGTGCTGCTGCTGGGCCGGCCCCGCTACCAAGGTTGAACTTCCACCCCAAGCAAGCACCATGATCCGCAAGCTCATTCTTTCCGCCGCGGCGCTGGCCTGTGCCGGCACGGCCGGCGCGCAGGCGCTCGGCACCCAGGAGCCCGCCGACCTCGTGAAGGCGGCGCAGGCCGAGGGCAGCATCATGCTGTACTCCTCGGAAGACGAATCGACGCAGAAGGCGACCCTGGCCGCCTTCGAGAAGAAGTACGGCATCAAGGGCAGCTTCATCCGCTTCCCCACCGGCCCGCTGATGCAGCGCTTCAACACCGAGCACGACGCCGGCAAGGTGCAGGCCGACGTGGTCAGCGTGAGTTCCACCGTGCCCTTCGACAAGCAGGCCGACCGCTTCCTCGCGTTGACGCCGCAGGTCATCCCCAACCTGGGCGGCTGGCCCAAGGCGCAGGTGAAGGCAAACTTCCTGAACCACACGATGGACATCGTGGCGCTGGTCTACAACACCGAGCTGCTGAAGCCGGACGAAGTGCCCAAGACCTGGGCCGACCTCGCCAACCCCAAGTGGAAGGGCAAGTTCCTGCTGACCGACCCGCAGGTGGCCGACAACTACATGGGCTGGCTGGACGCGGTGGAGCGCTCGCAGGGCACCGAGCTGCTGAAGAAGATCGCGACGCAGAACTACAAGGTCACGCAAAGCGGCGCCTCCGGCGTGCAGCAGGTGGCCGCGGGCGCCTACCTGTTCAACGCGCCCACCTTCACCGCCTTCTCGCGGCCGCTGATCGCCAAGCATGCGCCCATCGCGATCCAGTACCTGGCGAATCCTTCCGTGATCTCGGCGCGCTCGATCGGCATCGCGGCCAAGGCGCCGCACCCGAACGCCGCCCGCCTGCTGGTGAACTGGCTGGTGTCGGAAGAGGGCGTGCGCACCTACTGCACCTACATCAAGACTTCGGTGTTCGGCGACCCGAAGGGCGCGCAGGGCTGCGTGCCTTTCCGAGACGGCGAGCTGATGCGCTTCGACGTGCCCGAAGAGCGCCGCCGCGCGATGGCCAAGGCACTGGGCGTCGCCAACTGAGGACCGCGCCATGCAAGCCATCCGCACCGAAGCCATTCGCCATCCTGCTGCCTGGACCGCCGCCACCCTGGGCGGCAAGGCTGCCATCACCCGCCACCTGACGGCCGAAGAACTGGCCGGTTTCGACGAGGTGCTGGCGCGCACTGCGCAGCTCGCGCCGCAGGCCGTCACGCGCGCCGACTTCCAGCAACCGGCGCTGGGCCGCCTGATCGACGACGTCCGCCGCGAGATCACGCAAGGCCGCGGCGTGCTGCTGCTCGCCGGCCTGGACCCGAAGCGCTATTCGCCCGAGGCGCTGGAACGCATCTATTGGGGCATGGGCACGCACCTGGGCACGTCCGCCGTGCAAAGCCGCACCGGCGACCGGCTGGGCCGCGTGGAGCAGGACGACCAGGACCCGGTGCAGCGCGGCTACCGCAGCAGCGGCGAGCTGCGCATGCACACCGACTCCTACGAGCTGATCGGCCTGCTGTGCATCCGCAAGGCGGCCAGCGGCGGCCAGAGCGCACTGGTGAGTTCGCTCGCCATCCACAACGAGATCGCGCGCCAGCGCCCGGACCTGCTGCCGGCGCTGTACCAGGGCTTCCCGATGGCCATCCCGGAAGCGCGCACCAGCTCGCGCCCGATCACCGACACGCCCATCCCCGTGTTCTCTTACGTGGACGGCCAGGTGAGCTGCATGTTCGCCGGCAGCTTCATGCGCGCCGCCGCGGAGCAACTGGGCACGCCGCTGCCGCCGCAGCTGGAAGAGGGCATCCGCCTGTTCCAGCAGACCGCCGAGCGCGAGGACCTGGCGCTGCGCTTCATGCTGGAGCCGGGCGAGATGCTGCTCTGGCACAACTTCACCAACCTGCATTCGCGCACCGAGTTCGAGAACGGGTCGGACGCCGAACACAAGCGGCTGCTGCTGCGCCTGTGGCTCACGGCCGCCGACCCGCGGCCGACGGTGCCGCAGTTTCACGAACGGGCCAAGGTCTACGACCGGGTCTACCAGGAATTTTCCAGCAAGGGACATTGACATGAAAGTAGTCGTTGCCAGCCGGGTCGCCGTCGACCCCGTCCTCACCGCCATCAAGGCTTTCGAAGGCATCGAGCTGCATGCCTGCAAGGACCACGGCGAAGTGCCGCAGGCCATCCACGACGCCGACGTGCTGGTGCTGTCCGATCCCAAGGGGAACGAAGGCGCGCCGATCGCGCAGGCGCTGCGCGCGCCGGGCTGCAAGGTGCGCTGGATCCAGATGACCACCGCCGGCGCCCAGGGCCTGCTCGGTGCCGGCGTGCCGCCGCACGTGACGGTCACCAACCAGGGCGGCGCCGTCGCGCCGACGGTGGCGGAGAGCGCCATGGCCATGATTCTTGCGATGTCGCGCCAGCTCCCGGTAATCCTGTGGCGCAGCGCCAAGCACGAGTGGAACCCCAAGTTCGAGCCGCCGCTGCTCGCGCTGGAAGGCCGCACCCTGGCCATCGTCGGCTACGGCAACCTGGGGCGCCAGCTGGCACAGCGCGCCCGCGGCTTCGACATGAAGATCATCGGCCTGTCGCGCTCGCTCGCCAGCGACCCGCTGGCCGACGAGATGCAGCCCTTGTCCGAACTGCATGCCGTGCTGGCACGCGCGGACGTGGTGGCGGTGACGATCGCCTCGGCGCGCAGCACGCGCCACCTCATGAACGCGGCCGCCTTCGCGGCCATCAAGCCGGGCGCGCTGTTCGTCAACGTCGCGCGCGGCGAGATCGTGGACCAGGTCGCGCTGCGCAACGCGCTCACCGAAGGCCGGCTGCGCTCGGCCTTCCTCGACGTCACCGAGCCGGAGCCCTTCCCGGCGGACGACCCGCTGTGGGACGCGCCCAACCTCTACATCGCGCCGCACGCGGCGGGCCACGGCGGCACGCGCACCGGCGCCCGCATCGCCAAGGTGCTGACCGCCAACCTGGAGCGCTTCCGCGCCGGCCAGCCGCTGGAGCATCGCGTGGAGATCGAGGCGTGAAGATCGTCGCGGTCGAGGACCTGCACGTCGACGGCGGCTGGGACGACTGGTCTTTCCTCAAGCTCACCACCGACACCGGCCTGGTGGGCTGGTCGGAGTTCAACCAGGCGCGCGGCCGCCGCGGCCTGGCGCAGGTGATCCGCGGGCTGGCGGACCTGGTGATCGGCGAGGACCCGCGCAACGTCGGCAAGCTGGCGGCGAAGCTGTATTCCGCGACGCAATCGACCACGGGCGGCCTGCAGTCGCTGGCCGCGGGCGCCTACGAGAACGCCTGCCTGGACCTGAAGGCCAAGGCCCTCGGCGTCCCGGTGTACGAGCTGTTCGGCGGCGCGCTGCGACAGTCCATGCCGGTCTACTGGTCGCACTGCGGGCTGTACCGCGCGAAGAGCGCGCACCTGTTCGGCAGCGTCATCGACGCCGCCCCGGTGCGCAGCGTGGCCGACCTGGAAGCGCTGGGCGCCGAAGTGAAGGCCAAGGGCTTCGGCGCGCTCAAGACCAACCTGCTGCGCTTTGCGCCGGGCCAGAACGCCGCGGTGGCGCGCGGCGCCGGCGCCTTCGAGCTGAACGTGACGAAGGAGCTGGTGGACATGGTGGTCGCGCAGTTGGAGACGCTGCGTGGCGGTGCCGGCGCCGGGGTCGGGCTGATGATGGACCTGAACTTCAACTTCAAGCCCGAAGGCTTCCGCCGCATGGCCCGCGCGGTGGAGGACTTCGACATGACCTGGCTGGAGATGGACAGCCACGCGCCTGCGGCGCTGGCGGGCATTCGCGCGACGAGCCGTACGCCCATCGCCTCGCTGGAGGCGGTGCTGGGCCGGCGCGCGCTGCTGCCCTACCTGGACGCGCAGGCCGTGGACGTGGCCATCGTCGACGTCGTGTTCAACGGCATGCTGGAGTCGGTGAAGATGGCGGCGCTGCTCGATGCCTACGACGTCAACGTCGCCGCGCACAACTCGCACGGGCCGCTGGGCTCGCTGATGAGCGCGCACTTCTGCTCGGTGATCCCCAACTTCCGGATCATGGAGTACGACGAGGACGAGGTGCCCTGGCGCCGCGCCCTGCTGACGCAGCCCTGGACCGTCAAGAACGGCAGCTTCCAGCTGCCCACCGGCCCGGGCTGGGGCGCGGACATCGTCGAGGACGTGGTGCGCGCGCATCCGCCCCGCCATTGAGGAGAAGCGCATGAGCGTGATTTCCAGGCGCACCTTGCTGCAGGCAGCCGCATTCGGGGCCGCCGTGCCGCGCTTCGCGCTGGCGCAGGAGCCGCTGAAGCTGGCAACCATGGTCGTCGGCTCGCCGGCCGGCGGCACCACCGACAAACTGGCGCGCATGTATGCGGAGGGCCTGCAGCAGCACTACGCGAAGACCGTCGTGGTGGACAACCGGCCCGGCGCCGGCGGCGTCATCGCCTACGACTACGTGAAGCGCAGCGGCGTCAAGGACGGCAGCCTGTTCTTCATCTCGCCGGCATACCCCATCGTCATCACGCCGCATCTGGTGAGCAACCTGCCCTATGACCCGCTGCGCGACTTCGTGCCGGTGGCGACCACGGGCCGGTCCGGCATGACCTTCGCGGTCGGGCCCGGCACGCCGGCCAGCGTGAAGACGCTGGCGGACTACCTGGCCTGGGTCAAGGCCAACCCGAAGCAGGGGCTGTACGCGGCGCAGACCGGGTCCAGCCAGCACCTGATGGGCGCGATCATGGCGCAGGCCACCGGCGTGGCGCTGGAGAACGTCTCGTACAAGGGCGACGCGCCGGCGCTGCAGGACACCCTGGGCGGCCACGTGCCCGCCGTGGTCCTGCCGATCGCGGCGGCGCTGCCGCTGCACAAGCAGGGCCGGATCAGGGTGCTCGCCGTGGCGCGCTCGACGCGTTCGCGCTACCTGCCCGAAGTGCCCACCTTCACCGAGCTGGGCTACAAGGACGTGCTGTTCCAGGACTGGCTGGGCATGTTCGCCCCGGCCGACACCGCGCCCGCCCGCGTGCGTGAACTGAGCCAGCTGGTCGGCGAGATCCAGCGTTCGCCGCAAGGCACCGAGGCGTTGCAGCTCATGGGCATGGAGCCGGACGTGATGGCGCCTGAAGCCTTTGCCGAAGCGCTGAAGGCGGACTGGCAGCGCTATGGCGCCTTCGTGCAGCGCACGAATTTCCGCGAAATCTACGAGAAGGCCTCGGGCCGCTGAAGGAACAAGCCATGAGCATCCGCATCGAGCGCGTCACGCCCGCCGTGGGCGCGGAGATCCGCGGCGTCGACCTGGCGGCGCCGCTGGACGACGCCACCATCGGCACCATCCGCAAGGCCATCGTCGACCACGGCGTCATCTTCTTCCGCGAGCAGGCCTTGAACTCGGAGCAGTACGAGGCTTTCGCCGCCCGCTTCGGCGAGGCCGTGCTTCCCAACAGCGGGATCATTCCCAAGCTGCAGGGCGCGCGCGTCATCGCCGAAGTGCGCAAGGAGGAAGGCCGCGAGCGCAACGTCGGCGGCAGCTGGCACACCGACCAGGTGTACCGGCCTAACCCGAGCTGGGGCACCATGCTGCTGTGCCGCGAGTTGCCGCCCACGGGCGGTGACACGCTATGGGCCAGCATGGGCGCCGCCTACGACACGCTGTCGGACGGCCTGAAGAAGACGCTGGATGGCCTGCGCGCGGTGCACTCCAACGCCGGCGTGCAGGCGCGCATGAAGACCGGGCGCGAGCCGGAACCGGACGTGGTGCACCCGGTGGTGATCCGCCATCCCGAAAGCGGCCGCAAGATCCTGTACGTGAGCCCCGGCTACACGATGCGCTTCGAGGGCTGGACCGAGTCCGAGAGCCGGCCGCTGCTCCAGTTCCTGTTCCAGCATGGCGAGCGGCCCGAGTTCGCCATGCGTTGGCGCTGGGAGCCAGGCTCGCTGGCCTTCTGGGACAACTACCAGACCTGGCACTTCGCCGTGAACGACTACGCGGCCGGCGAGCGGCTGATGCATCGCATCGTCGTCAACGGCCCGCCGTTCGAACGTTGACCGCCTTGTCATTGCGGGCTTGACCCGCAATCCATCACCCCGCTGCGCTCACCAGCGGCTTGCCCGCAAAGAACGCCGCCAGGTTGTCCAGCACCCGCTGCGCCATCGCCTCGCGCGTCTGCACCGTGGCGCTGGCGATGTGCGGCACCAGCACCACGTTGTCCAGCGTGAAGAGTTCGGGCGGCACGCTCGGCTCGCGCTCGAACACGTCGAGGCCGGCGCCGCCGATGCGCTTTTCCTGCAGTGCGCGCACCAGTGCCGCTTCGTCCACGACCGAGCCGCGCGCCACGTTCACCAGGAAGCCCTTGCTTCCCAGTGCATCCAGCACGGCATCGTTCACCAGGTGCTTAGTCTCCGGCCCGCCGGCAGTAATCACCACCAGGAAGTCGGCCCAGCGCGCCAGTTCCAGCAGCTGCGGCTCGTGCTGCCACGGCGCATCGGCCACGGGCCGGCGGCTGTGGTAGCGCACCTGCATGTCGAAGCCGCTCGCCCGCTTCGCGATCGTGCGGCCGATGCGGCCCAGGCCCAGGATGCCGAGCTTCGCGTTGCTGACCTGGCGGCCCAGCGGGAAGGGCGTGGACGCGGGCGTGCCCGGCGCCGCCGCCCAGCGGCCGGCGCGCACGTAGCGCTCCGCCTCGCCGATGCGGCGCGCGATGGCCAGCAGCAGCGCGAACGCCATGTCCGCCACGCAGTCGTTCAGCACGTCGGGCGTGTAGCCCACCGGGATGCCGCGCGCCTTCGCCGCGGCCAGATCGAGCTTGTCCAGGCCGACGCCGAAGCTGGAGATGACGCGCAGCTTGGGCAGCGCGCCGATCATCGCGCCATCGGCGCCATGTGCAGCCGACGTGACCAACGCTTCGTAGCGCGCACCGTGCGCGGCCAGCCAGGCCTGGCGCTCCGCGCCGGGCGGCGGCAGCTTGTCGACGTCGTAGGTCTCGGCGAGCGCGCGTTCCAGCGCGGGGACGAGGGCGAGGGCTTGCAGGAGCTTGGGCTTGTTCTGGGACATCAGTTCACGGTGATCTTGTGTTCGCGGATGATCTGCGCATAGCGCTTGCGGTCATTGTCGATCAAGCTGGTGAACTGCGCCGGCGTGGTGCCGCCCGGGACGGCGCCCAGGCCCACCAGCTTGTCCCTGACCTCTTCGCGCGAGATGGTCTCGCGCGTGTCGGCCGCGATCTTGTCGACGATCTCCCTGGGCGTGCCGGCCGGCGCCAGCAGGCCGATCCAGGAGATGCTGTTGAAGCCGGGCAGGCCGCTCTCGGCCAAGGTCGGCACGTCGGGCAGGGCACTCACGCGCTTGTCGCTGGTGACGGCCAGCGCGCGCAGCTTGCCTTGCTTGATGTGGCCGCTGGCTTCCAGCACCGTCATGAAGGACAACTGCACGTGGCCACCCAGCAGGTCGGCGATGGCGGGGCCGCCGCCGCGATAGGGCACGTGCAGGATGTAGGCGCCGGTGGCGTCCTTGAACATCTCCGCCGCCAGGTGCGGGCCGCCGCCGGCGCCGCTGCTGCTGTAGCTCAGCTTGCCGGGCTGCGCCTTGGCCAGCGCCACGAATTCCTTGACCGTCTTCGCCGGCACCGAAGGATTCACCATCATCGCCAGCGGCAGTTCGGCCACCAGCGTGATCGGCGCGAAGGCTTTGTCCGGGTCGTAGTTCATCTTCGGATACAGCGCGGGGTTGATCGCCTGCGTGCCGATGTTGCCCATGAGGATGGTGTAGCCGTCCGGCCTGGCCTTGGCGACGAAGTCGGCGCCGATCTGGCCGGCCGCGCCGCCGCGGTTGTCCACCAGCACGGTCTGGCCCCACTTGCGCGAGAGCTGCTCGGCGAGGATGCGCGCACCGGTGTCGGTGCCGCCGCCGGGCGGGAAGGGCACGACCAGCGTGACCGGATGGCTGGGCCAGCTGCCCTGTGCCAGCGCGCCGAGCGCGGTGAATGCCAGCACGGTGAGGGCGGCGATCTTCGACTTCATGCCTTTTGTCTCCTGGGGTCTGCCGAAAAAAGGATAGTCGGGTGATCGAGACAAGTCCAAGCCGATTCGTGGATCGATCCATACAATCCGTGCATCGATGCTGGACCTGGCCCAACTGCGCTGCTTCGTCGCCGTCGCCGAGGAACTGCACTTCGGCCGCGCCGCCGTGCGCCTGCACATGACGCAGCCGCCGCTGTCGCGGCAGATCCAGCTGCTGGAACACGCGGTGGGCGTGCAGCTGCTGGAACGCACCAGCCGCAGCGTGAAGCTCACCGCCGCCGGCGCCGTCCTGTACAAGGACGCCGCCACGCTGCTGCGGCTGGCGCAGCAGGCCGCGCGGGCGGCGGAGCGCACCGGCAAGGGCGAAGCCGGCCGCGTGGTGGTGGGCTACACCGCGGTGTCAGGCTACAAGCTGATCCCCGCGCTGCTGGCCGAGGCGGGGCGGCGCTTCCCCGAAATCGAGATCGAGTTGATGGAGGCCGTGTCCACCGAGCAGCTGAAGGCGCTGGAGGAGGAGACGATCGACCTCGCCTTCGCGCGGCCGCTGCACACGGCCGGCGCCTTCCGCTACCACCGCGTCGCGCGCGAGCCGATGATGCTGGCGCTGCCAGCCAGGCATCCACTGGCGCGCAAGGCCAAGCCGCGGCTGGCGGACCTGGCGGGCCAGCCGCTGGTGATGTACTCGGAAAAGGAAGGCAAGTACTTCCACGACAAGATCGCCGCGCTGTTCACCGCCAGCGCGGCGCAGCCGCAGTACCTGCACCACATCGGCCAGACGCACACGATCATGGCGCTGGTGGCCGCGGGCCTGGGCCTGGCGATCGTGCCCGCATCGGCGCAGCAGTTGCGCTTCGAGCACGTGGTGTTCCGGCCGCTGTGGCGTGCCGACGTGGTGGCCGAGATCTACCTCGCGTGGCGGCCGGACGCGGCGAACCCCGCCGCGCACACCATCCGCGAGTTCATCCTTCAGACTCAGAGGTAGAAGGCTTCGACCTTGCCCTTGAGCTTGATCATCAGGGGCTTGCCCTTGCGGTCCAGCGTCTTGCCGGCGGGCACCTTGACCCAGCCTTCGCTGATGCAGTACTCCTCCACGTCGTGGCGTTCCTTGTCGTTGAAGCGGATGCCGACTTCGTGCTCGAACACGGCGGCCACGTGGTGCGGGCTTCTCGGGTCGACCGACAGGTGGTCGGGCAGGGGCGGGCGGTTGCTGCTGCTGGTTTCTTCTTCCATGCCCCGATTGTCGCGCCTCCGGCTGAGCCCCACGCATCCGGCGCCCAACCCTATACTGGTCCGCACCCTTTCCTCCCGGGGATCCGTGCAGCACATCCGTCTCCTCCTTCTCGTCGGGCTGCTGGCTCTGCAGGCCGACGCCCAGACCCTGGACCAGCCGCTCGGCGCCGAGCAGTTCCAGGCCTGCGTGCAGGACCTCAGCCAGGTGACCGACAGCGCGCTGCGGCCTTTGAAGCGCGACGACTTCCTGCGCATCGCGGCCGACGCGCATTACGACGACCGCGTGCGGCAGTCGATGCAGGTCGCCGCCGGTGAACCCACTTACTGGTGGGACGAGCTCGCCGCAACCACCGATGCGCAGCGCGTGGCGGACGGCCAGCGCGTGATCGCGCAGAACGCCGACGTGCTGAATCGCATCGAGGCCCGGTTCGGCGTGCCCAAGGAAATCGTGGTCGCCATCTACGGCATCGAGACCAACTACGGCCCGGCCGGCGGCCGCATCCCGGTGCTGGATGCGGCAATGAGCCTGGCCTGCCTGCGGCCTTGCCCGCCCGACACGGGCCAGCCGGGCAAGCCCGCCACCTGCCGCTCGCGCGAGCGCGCGTTCGCGGCCGTGCGCCTGCTGCGCGACAACAAGGTGCGGCGCGACGACTTCGTCGGCTCCTGGGCTGCGGCTTTCGGCCGCACGCAGTTCGTACCCGACACGCTGGAGCAGGTGGGCGTGGACTTCGACGGCGACGGGGTCGTCGACGTCGTCGGCTCCGACGCCGATGCCTGGGCCTCGACGGCCAACCATTTGAAGACGCGCGGCGGCTGGATCGCCGGCGCGCCGGTCTGGATCGAGGTGAGCATCCCGCCGGACCAGCAGGCCGCTTTTGCCGGCAAAGGCGATTCGATCCGGCAGCAGGACCAGATCAAGCCCTTGTCGGCCTGGGCGGCGCAGGGCTGGCGCGGCTTCGGGCCCAATGGCGAAAGCGTGCCGCTGCAGCGCGCGGGCGACCCCGAGGTCTATCCCTTCCTGCCGGTCGGCTTGCCCGGGCCGGCCTTCCTGGTCACGCGCAACTTCAACACCATCCTGCGCTACAACGGCGCCGAGCGCTACGTGATGGAGGTCTCGCTGCTGGCGCACAAGATAGCGGGCGGCCGCGACTTCTGGACGCCGTGGCCCACCGACGACCCGGGCCTGAGCCGCGCGCAGGTGAAGCAATTCCAGCAGTGGCTGGTGGACCAGGGGCACGCGGACGTGGTGCCCGACGGCGTGCAGGGCCGCAAGACCCGCGACGCCATCGCCGCCGAATTCGAGAAGCGCGGCCTGCCGCCGCAGCGGCGCGTGGGCCAGCGGACCATGGCGATGCTGATGTCGCCGCCATGAGCAGCGCGGCCTCTGCGTGGGCCGTCTGCATCGGCCGCTTCCAGCTGTTGCACGACGCGCAGCTGGCGCTCGTTCGCGCAGCCCTGAAGCTGGCGCCGCGCTGCGCGGTCGTCGTCGGCTCCGCGTACCAGGCGCGCTCGCCGCGCAACCCCTTCACCTGGCAGGAGTGCGCGGACATGGTGAAGCTGGCGCTCACCGAGGACGAACGCGCGCGTGTGGAATTCATCCCGGTGCGCGATGCCTGGGACCAGGCGCGCTGGGTGGCGAACGTGCAGGCCGCGGTGGCGCAGCGCACGGGCCAGGCGCGCATCGTCCTGGTCGGGCACCGCAAGGACGCGAGCAGCGAGTACCTGGACGATTTCCCCGGCTGGGCGCTGCACGATGTGGGCCGGCTGGGCGAGATCCACGGCAAGGCGCTGCGCGCCGCGCTCTACACGGGCGGCTCGCTGGAGGCGGCGCTGGCCGCGATCGCTTCGCAGGTTCCGCCCAGCACGCTGGACTTTGTGCGTTCGTGGGCGCAGCTGCCCTTCTACGAGCGCCTGCGCAGCGAGTGGCAGGAGCTGGCCGAGGAGCATGACAAGTGGGCCAGCGCGCCGTATCCGCCGGTGTTCGTGACGGTGGATGCCGTGGTGCGCATCGGTGACCGCGTGCTGTTGATCCGCCGCGGCCGCGCGCCGGGCAAGGGCCTGCTGGCTTTGCCGGGCGGCTTTCTGGAACAGCGCGAGACGGTGTACCAGTCCGCCGTGCGCGAGCTGGAAGAGGAGACCGGTTTTCGCCTGTTGCCGTCAGAGATGGAGCACGCGTTGAAAGCCGCGCGCGTGTTCGACCACCCGGACCGCAGCCAGCGCGGGCGCGTGATCACGCACGCGCACTACTTCGACCTGGGCGAGCGGCTGGCGCCGGAAATCGCCGGCAGCGACGACGCGGCGGAGGCGCGCTGGGTGAAGATCGCGGACCTGCCGTCCATGGAAGACCAGTTCCATGACGACCATTTCCACATCCTCGATGCGTTCCTCGGTTTGACCGATTGATCAACGGTGCCCGGTGACGAAATCGTTGCCGGCCCGATCCTGGCCTCGCAGCAGCCACAAGGGCCGCTGCCCGAAATTCACCGGCACGCCGGTCATGCCGTCGTGCGGCCGGATGCCGCGGTCGAACAGCGAGGTCGCGGGCATGTAGCGCAGCGCCACGCCCGTGCGCCGCTGCGTCGAGGTGTTCGGCCGCGCGCCGTGGATCATGTAGACGTCGTGCAGCGACATTTCGCCTGCTCGCAGCTCCACGTCCACCGCGCTCGCCTCGTCGAAGCTGCCAGCGGCCATGCGCTGGTTCAGCGTCAGGTCGTTGCGGTCTTCGTGCAGGTGCTCGTGCAGCACATGGCCGCGGTGCGAGCCCGGGATCACGCGCAGGCAGCCGTTGGCCGTGGTCGAAGGCTCCAGTGCCACCCACGCGGTGCAATTCGCCAGCGGCCGGATCGGCCAGTAGTGGCCGTCCTGGTGCCACGGCGTTTCGAAGCCTTCCACCGGCGGCTTGCAGAACACGTGGCAGCCCCAGAGGATGACGTCTTCGCCGACCACGCCGGAGACCAGTTCCACGATCTCCGGATCGCGCGCGAGCTCGAGGAAGGACGACACCCCGCGCACGCCCTCGCCGTTGTCGCCCTCGACGTGGGCCGAGACGAGCTTCTCGGGCCGCACGCCGGGGTTGCGGCGGATCAGCTCGTCGAGCGCCTCGCGCATCGCGTCCACCTGCGGCTGCGGCAGGCGGAAGGACGGCTTGACCCAGCCCTCCTGTTCGTAACGTTCGATCTCGTTCGCGGACAGGCGGGCCATGCAGTCTCCTCAGGGTTCAGGTCACCGGCGCCGGGTTGAACAGCACCAGCTGGTTGTGCAGCTTCCACTGCTCCGCCCAGGTCTTCTTGCGGCCGCTCGCCACGTCGAGCATCAGGCGGAACAGCTCCCAGCCTACCTCCTCGATGCTTTTCTGGCCATCGGCAATGGTCCCGGCATTCACGTCCATCAGGTCGTGCCAGCGCCGCGCCAGGTCGCTGCGCGTGGCCACCTTGATCACCGGCACTTCGGCCAGGCCGTAAGGCGTGCCGCGGCCGGTGGTGAACACGTGCAGGTTCATGCCGGCGGCCAATTGCAGGGTGCCGCAGATGAAGTCGCTGGCGGGCGTGGCGGCGTAGACCAGGCCGCGCTGCTTCAGCTTGTCGCCAGGCGCCAGCACGCCGGCAATCGGCGCCGAGCCGGACTTGACGATGGAGCCCATCGCCTTCTCGACGATGTTGGACAGGCCGCCCTTCTTGTTGCCGGGCGAGGTGTTGGCGCTGCGGTCGACGCTGCCGCGCTGCAGGTAGGCGTCGTACCAGGCCATCTCGCGCACGATGGCCTGCGCCACCTCGGGCGTCGTCGCCCGCGCGGTGAGCTGCGCCACGCCGTCGCGCACTTCGGTGGTCTCGGAGAACATCACCGTCGCGCCCGCGCGCACCAGCAGGTCGCTGCAGAAGCCCACCGCAGGATTGGCCGTGACACCGGAGAAGGCGTCGCTGCCGCCGCACTGCACGCCCACCACCAGCTCGCTGGCGGGCACCGTCTCGCGGCGGCGCGCGTTCAGGCGCTCCAGGTGTTCCTCGGCCTGGCGCATGATGGCTTCGACCATCGACATGAAGCCGACGTGCTCGTCGTCCTGCAGGCACACGACGTCCAGCGCGGTGTCGGCGCTGGTACCGACGTCGGCGACGTTGCGCTCGTCCACCAGCGGGATCGTGCCCGGGGGCAGCAGGCGCTCCGGCTGCAGCTTCTCGCAGCCCAGGCTGACCAGCATCACCTCGCCGCCGAAGTTGGGGTTGAGGCTGATGTTGCGCAGCGTGCGGATCGGGATGACCGCGTCGGGCGCGTCGATGGCCACGCCGCAGCCGTAACCGTGCTCCAGCGCCACCACGTCGTCGACGTTGGGGTACTTGGGCAGCAGCTGCGACTTGATGCGCTCGATGGCGAAGCGGGTGACGCCGGCCACGCATTGCACGGTCTGGGTGATGGCCAGGATGTTGCGCGTACCGACCGAGCCGTCGAGGTTGCGGTAGCCCTCGAAGGTGTAGCCCTCCAGCGCCTCGCCGGGCGCGCTGCCGCGCGTGGCCATGGGCAGGTCGTCCAGGGTGCGGGCGTCGGGCATGCGCAGCAGGCGCTCGTGCACCCAGCTGCCGGCGGGGATGTCCTTCAGCGCGTAGCCGATGGGGACGTCGTAGCGGCGCACCGCCTGGCCTTCGGGGATGTCCACCAGCGCCACCTTGTGGCCTTGCGGCACGGCGTCGCGCAGCGCCAGGCCGTTGGACAGGGTGGCGCCGGCCGGCAAGCCGCCGTTGTTCGCCACGATGGCAACGTTGTCAGCGGGGTGCATCAGGATGTGCAGGGGAGGTCGGCTGTCGGTCGGGGTCATGGCAGGGGCGCGCCCGCGCGGGGCGGCGGGGCCGGATTGAGAATGCCTGACATTGTTGGTATATTGAAGCGATATGTCAAGCAAACGCGACCCGATCGCTGGGGATCCGGCCGAAGCTTCCGGCTCGCTGTCCTCGCAGATCTACGCCGGGGTGGTGGAGGCTATCCTGCGCGGCGATTTCGGCGCGCAGGGCAAGCTGCCGACCGAAAGTGAGCTCGGTGCCCGCTACGGCGTGTCGCGGCCGACCATCCGCGAGGCGCTGTCGCGCCTGCGCTCGGACGGCGTCATCGACTCCAAACGCGGAGCCGGTACTTACGTCGTGCGCATGCCGGCCGCGCCGCCGGCGAGCTTCACGCCGATCCGCAACCTGGCCGATGTGGAGAGCTATTACACCTTCCGCTCCTGCGTGGAGTCGGGGGCGGCGGCCGAAGCGGCGCAGTTCCGTACGGCGGAGGACCTGCAGGCGCTGCAGGCGGCCTTCGACGCGCTCAACGCCCGCGAGGAGAGCGGCTCGCCCGCGGTCGAGGAGGACGTGCAGTTCCACCTGGCCATGGCCCGCTGCTCGCACAACGCCTTCTTCGTGGCGACCATCGAGACCAGCGTGGCGCCGATCCGGCAGTTCATGGAGCTGGCCTACGGCACCCGCGACGGCCGCGGCCAGGAGCGCGTGTACGTCACGCGCCAGGAGCACCAGGCCGTCATCGACGCGATCGTCCGGCGCTCGCCGGGTGACGCGGCCGAGGCGGTGCGCACCCACATCCTGGCGGCCAAGCGGCGCATCTTCGAGGCCACGCGGGTGCCCTGACACCGGTATCCGCGGGTTTCCCCGGATCGTGGCTTTGCCAGACATAGACCATGATGCCGCTGGTTGTCTGACATCTGACCACTTGCTCAAGGGGACATCATGAAGCTCTCGCTGAAGAAACTCACCGCCGCCCTCGCCGTCGCCACGCTGGCCTGCGCCACGCTGTCCGCCGAGGCCCGCACTTTCCGGTCCGCCGACGTCCACAACAAGGACTTCCCGACCAACAAGGCCGTCATCTTCATGGGTGACCAGCTGTCCAAGTCCACCGGCGGCAAGGACAACGTCAAGGTCTTCGGCGACAGCGCCCTGGGCTCCGAGAAGGACACCATCGAGCAGGTGAAGATCGGCGCGCTGGACATGGTGCGCGTCAACTTCGCGGCCTTCAACGGCATCGTGCCCGAGTCGGTGCTGCCGGCGCTGCCCTTCCTGTTCCGCGACATGGACCACTTCCGCAAGACCATGTACGGCCCGCAGGGCGACAAGATCCTGGCCGGCTTCGAGAAGGCCGGCTTCATCGGCCTGGCCATCTACGAGAGCGGCGCGCGCTCCATGTACGCGAAGAAGCCGATCAAGACCCTGGCCGACGTCAAGGGCATGAAGGTGCGCGTGCAGCCCTCCGACATGTTCGTGAGCATGGTCGGCGCGATGGGCGCCTCGCCCACGCCGATGCCTTACAACGAGGTGTACACGGGCCTGAAGACCGGCCTGATCGACGCCGCCGAGAACAACTACCCGTCGTACGACGAGGCCAAGCACTTCGAGTCGGCCCCGATCTACTCCGAGACCATGCACTCCATGTCGCCGGAAGTGCTGGTGTTCTCCAAGAAGATCTGGGACACGCTGAGCAAGGAAGAACAGGCCGCCATCCGCAAGGCCGCCAAGGAATCCGTGCCCTTCTACGTGAAGCTGTGGGACGCGCAGGAGAAGGAAGCCCGCGCGGCCGTCGTCAAGGGCGGCGCCACCATCGTGCCGGCCGCCCAGATCGACCGCGCTTCCTTCGTCGCCGTCGAGAAGCCGGTGTGGGACAAGTTCACGCCGACGCCGGAACTCAAGGCGCTGGTGCAGGACATCGTCAACGCCAAGTAATGCCCGAGTGCCGCTCGCGGCCGGCAGCCCCTGAGGGCTGGCCGGGCGCGGGCGTGCCCGGCTGCCCCCGGAGCCCAACGTGCCCTGGCTGACCGCCCTCAACGCCCGCCTTTCGCGCTGGGCCCTCTACATCGCCTCCATCTGCCTGGCTTCGCTGCTGGTCGTGGTGGTCTATGGCGTCGTGATGCGCTATGGCTTCAACGACGCGCCGCCCTATGTCGAACAGGTGGCGCTGCTGCTCGTGATCTCGGTGGCCATGTTCGGCGCCTCCACGGGCGTGCGCGAGTCCGGCCACATCGGCCTCGATTCGCTGGTCCGCACGCTGCCGCCGAAGGTGCAGTTCTGGTGCAAGGTGGCCGTCGAGGTGCTGAGCGGCGCCTTCGCCGTGTCGCTGATCCTGGGCGGCATCGAAATGGCCCTGTCCACCCGCGGCACCACCATCCCCACGCTGGGCCTGCCCGAGGCGCTGCGTTACCTCCCGGTGATCATCGCCGGCGTCCTGATCGTGCTGTTCTGCATCGAGCTGCTCATTGCCCTGTTCCAGGGCCGCAAGGTGGAAGCCTCATGGCACTGACCGTCCTCTGCGTCTCCTTCGTCCTGCTGCTGGTGCTGGGCGTGCCGGTGGCCTTCGCCATCGGCCTCAGCTGCCTCGCCACCTTCGCCGTCGAGGGCCTGCCTTTCGAGACCGCCATCCAGATGATGGTCTCCGGCATGAACGTCTTCTCGTTCCTGGCCATCCCGTTCTTCATCTTCTCGGGCGAGCTGATGCTGCACGGCGGCATCGCCGACAAGATCGTCGCCTTCGCCCGCAGCCTGGTGGGCCACTGGAAGGGCGGCCTGGGCCTGGCGAACGTCGTGGCCTCCACGCTGTTCGGCGGCGTCTCCGGCTCGCCGGTGGCCGACACCTCCGCCATGGGCGGGGTGATGATCCCGATCATGAAGCGCGAGGGCTACAGCGCCGCCTACGCGGTGAACGTCACCACGCACGCCTCGCTGTCCGGCGCGCTGATGCCGACCTCGCACAACATGATCATCTACGCCTTCGCGGCGCAGGGCGCGGCGGGCATGATCGCCGGCCACGCGGTGCGCGGCGTGTCGATCGGCGACCTGATGTTCGCCGGCCTGGTCCCGTGCTTCTGGATCATGGTGTGCATGCTGGTCGCCGCCTACTGGCAGGCCCGCAAGTTCGGCTACCCGCGCAGCGAGGACGGCCGCTCCATGGTGCACCCCTTCCCCGGCTGGGGCACGGTGCTGCGCACTTTCGTGGCGTCGGTGCCCGGCCTGTTCGTCATCGCGATCATCCTGTTCTGCGTGATGAAGGGCGTGGCCACGGCGACGGAGGCGGCGGCCATCGCGGTGACCTATTCGCTGTTGCTCACCGTGTTCATCTACCGCACGATGACGCGCGAGCGCCTGCTGAAGTCGCTGGCGAAGGCGTCGAAGACCACCGGCGTGATCCTGCTGCTGATCGGCGTGTCCAACATGCTGCGCTACCAGATGGCCTACCTGGAGATCCCGGAGACCATCGAGCATGCGCTGCTGACGGCCACGCAGAATCCCTGGCTGATGCTGCTGTACATCAACATCATCCAGGTGATCCTGGGCATCTTCCTGGACATGGCGGCGCACATCCTGATCACCACGCCGCTGTTCCTGCCGCTGGCGATGCAGATGGGCGTGGGGCCGGTGCAGTTCGGCATGATGCTGCTGCTCAATTGCGCGCTGGGCCTGGTGCACCCGCCGGTGGGCAGCGTGCAGTTCGTGGGCTGCGCGATCGGCAAGATCTCGATCGGCGAAGCGACGAAGACCGCGTGGCCGTACTACCTGGCCATCTTCATCGCGATCAACCTGGTGACCTACGTGCCGGGCTTCTCCACCTGGCTGCCGTCGATCATCACGGGGCATCGGGTGTTTTGAACATCCGAACTTCCGGACTTCCGAACGCAAAGGGCGCAAAAGTTACGCGAAGGACGCAAAAAAGAAATTGGATGTTCTTTCGCGTCCTTTGCGTGTTTTTGCGCCCTTTGCGTCCGGAAGTCCGGCTGTCCGGAAGTTCAGAAGTCCGTCTTTCAGCCTTTCGCCACTTCGTGCGCCGCCATGATCTCCAGCGCGCGCACCAGCGCCGAGTGGTCCAGGCCGGCGAGGCCGTTGGCGGCGCAGACTTGCATCAGTTGGGCGGCGCCGGCGGTTTGGGGCAGGGCCACGCCCAGTTCGCGCGCGCCTTGCAGCGCCAGGCCCAGGTCCTTCTGGTGCAGTTCGATCCGGAAGCCCGGATTGAACGTCCGCTTGATCATCCGCTCGCCATGCACTTCCAGGATGCGGCTGGACGCGAAGCCGCCCATCAGCGCCTGGCGGACCTTGGCGGGATCGGCGCCGGCTTTGCTGGCGAAGAGCAGCGCCTCGCCGACAGCCGCAATGTTCAGCGCCACGATGATCTGGTTGGCCACCTTGGTGGTCTGGCCGTCGCCGTTGCCGCCCACCAGGGTGATGTTCTTGCCCATCTTCTCCAGCAGCGGCTTGATGCGCTCGAACACCGCGGGGTCGCCGCCGCACATGATGGTCAGCGAGGCTGCCTTGGCGCCGACCTCGCCGCCCGACACCGGCGCGTCGATGTAGTCGGCGCCCAGCGCGTTGATCTTCCCGGCAAAGGCCTTGGTCGCAGTCGGCGAGATCGAGCTCATGTCGATCACCACCTTGCCCGCGCCGGCGCCTTCCAGGCCTGCGGCGACGCCGTTCTCGCCGAACAGCACCTTCTCCACGTCCGGCGTGTCGGGCAGCATCGTGATGAGCACCTCGGACTGCTTCGCCACTTCGGCCGCATTGGCGCAGCGCACGGCGCTGGTCTCGGCGATCGTGTCCGGCACCTTGCTGCGGGTGTGCACGTAGAGCTGGTGGCCGGCGTCGGCAAGGTGCCGGGCCATGGGCGCGCCCATGATGCCCAGGCCGATGAATCCGATCTTCATGAAGTGTGTCCTTTCAGTAGGTGCCGGGACCGCTGCCCCGGCTCGTGTCCTTGCCTGCGCGCATGGCGGCCAGCACCTGCTGCGCGCCGGCGGTGATGAGGCGCGCGTCGGAACTGACGGTGACGAACTGGAAGCCCTTGGCGATGCGCCCCAGCGCCGCCTGCGTGCCGGCGTTGTGGATGCCGGCCGGAATGCCGTGCGCCTTGGCGCGCGCGAGGATGTGGTCGATGGCTTGTGCAGCCTTCGGTTCGGGTTCGTCCATCTGCGGCTTGCAGCCAAGCGAGATCGACAGGTCCGTGGGGCCGATGTAGATGGCGTCCAGGCCTTCCACCGACAGGATATCGTCGAGGTTGTCGAGGGCTTGCGCCGTCTCGATCATGGCGAAAGCGACGATGGTGTCGTTCGCATGTTCCGGGTAGTCGGCGCCGCCGTACAGCAGCGCGCGCACCGGGCCGAAGCTGCGCGTGCCGCGCGGCGCATAGTGCGTCCAGGCCACCAGCTTCTGCGCGTCCTCGCGCGTGTTGACCATCGGGCAGATGACGCCGTAGGCGCCGGCGTCCAGCACCTTCATCAGGATGCCCGGTTCCAGCCAGGGCACCCGCACCATCGGCACCGTGGCCGTGGTGGAGATGGCCTGCAGCATGGGCACGAGGGAGGTGTAGTCCACCACGCCGTGCTGCAGGTCGATGGTCAGCGTGTCCCAGCCCTGCTGCGCCATGACTTCAGCGGAGAAGCTGTTGGGGATGGCGAGCCAGCCGTTGACGGCGGCGGCACCGGACTTCCACAAGGCGCGCAGGCGGTTTTCACGCATCGCAGCTTCTCCTTCGGGGATCTACCCCGTCGCTTCAGGCCTGGGTATACGCCGTCTTCACCGTGGTGTAAAACTCCGCGGCATAGCGGCCCTGTTCGCGCGGGCCGTAGCTGCTGCCCTTGCGGCCGCCGAAGGGCACGTGGTAGTCCACGCCCGCCGTCGGCAGGTTCACCATCACCATGCCGGCCTGCGAGTGGCGCTTGAAGTGCGTCGCGTGCTTCAGGGACGTGGTGGCGATGCCGGCCGACAGGCCGAACTCGGTGTCGTTGGACAGGGCCAGCGCTTCGTCGTAGTTCTTGGCGCGGATGACGCTCACCACCGGGCCGAACACTTCCTCGCGGTTGATCCGCATGTCCTGGGTCGTCTCGGTGAAGAGCGCCGGGCGCATGTAGTAGCCGGGCGCGCCGTCGGCGTTCTTGCCCATGGCCTCGCCGCCGGCGACCAGCTTGGCGCCTTCGCCCTGGGCGATCTGCACGTATTCCAGGTCTTGCGCCAGCTGCTTGTCGTCGACCACCGGGCCGATGTCGGTGCCCTTCTTGCGGGCATCGTCGACCTTCAGCGTCTTCATCTTCTCCGCCAGCGCAGCGACGAACTTGTCGTGGATGCCTTCGGTGACGATCAGGCGCGAGGACGCCGTGCAGCGCTGGCCGGTGGAGAAGAAGCCGCTGTTCAGCGCGGCGGCGACGGCGACGTCGAGGTCGGCGTCGTCCAGCACCACCATCGGGTTCTTGCCGCCCATTTCCAGCTGGAACTTGGCCATGCGGCCGACGCAGGCCGCGGCGATGCGCTGGCCGGTGGCGACCGAGCCCGTGAAGCTGATGGCGTTGACGCGCTTGTCTTCCAGCAACACCTGGCCCACTTCGGAGCCGCGGCCCATGACCAGGTTGAACACGCCGGCCGGCAGGCCCGCGCGGTGCAGGATGTCGGCGATGGCCCAGGCGCTGCCCGGCACCAGGTCCGCGGGCTTCAGCACCACGGCGTTGCCGAAGGCCAGCGCGGGCGCGACCTTCCACGCGGGAATCGCGATCGGGAAGTTCCAGGGCGTGATGAGGCCGACGACGCCGACCGCTTCGCGCGTGACTTCCACGCCGACGCCCGGGCGCACGGAGGGCACCACCTCGCCGCCGACGCGCAGCGCTTCGCCGGCGAAGAACTTGAAGATGTTGCCGGCGCGCGCGACTTCGCCGATGGCTTCCGGCAGCGTCTTGCCTTCTTCGCGGGCGAGCAGGTCGCCCAGCTCGTTGCGGCGCGCCAGGATCTCGGCGCCGGCGGCGTCGAGGATGTCGAAGCGTTGCTGCGGCGTCGACAGGCCCCAGCCGGTGGCTGCCTTGGCGGCGGCGGCGATGGCTTCCTTCGCCTGGGCCACGTCGGCCTGCGCGAATTCGCCGACGACGTCGCGCGTGTCGGAGGGGTTGATGTTGCGGCTCACGCGGGCGCCTTCGACCCACTCGCCGTTGATCAGGTTCTTGAACATGATGGATGCTCCTCTTATCGAACGAGGCAAGGTTTCTTCGGATCGAACTTCCAGTTCGGCACCAGGAACTGCATCGCGATCGCGTCGTCGCGCGCGCCCAGCCCGTGCTGCATGTACAGCGCGTTGGCTTTCGCGAGTTCCGCTTCGTCGATCTCGATGCCGAGGCCGGGCTTCTTCGGGACGTGCACGTAGCCTTCGCGGATCTGCAGCGGATCCTTCGTCAGGCGCTGGCCGTCCTGCCAGATCCAGTGCGTGTCGATGGCCGTCACCTTGCCGGGCGCGGCTGCGCCGACGTGCGTGAACATCGCCAGCGAGATGTCGAAATGGTTGTTGGAGTGCGAGCCCCAGGTCAGGCCCCAGTCGCGGCAGGTCTGCGCCACGCGCACCGAGCCGGCCATGGTCCAGAAGTGCGGGTCGGCCAGCGGGATGTCCACCGACTGCAGCGCGAGCGAATGCGCCATCTGGCGCCAGTCGGTCGCCACCATGTTGGTCGCGGTCGGCAGGCCGGTGGCGCGGCGGAACTCCGCCATCACTTCGCGGCCGGAAAAGCCTTCCTCGGCGCCGCACGGGTCTTCGGCATAGGCCACGACGCCGCGCATCTTCTGGCCCAGGCGGATCGCGTCCTTCAGCAGCCAGCCGCCGTTGGGATCGAGCGTCACGCGCGCCTGCGGGAAGCGCTCGTGCAGCGCCGTCACGGCTTCGACTTCCGCGTCGCCGCTCAGCACGCCGCCCTTCAGCTTGAAATCCTGGAAGCCGTAGCGCTTCTGCGCGGCTTCGGCCAGGCGCACCACCGCTTCCGGCGTCAGCGCTTCTTCATGGCGCAGGCGGAACCAGTCGTCCTGGGCGTCCGGCTCGCTGGCATAGGGCAGGGTGGTCTTCCTGCGGTCGCCCACGTAGAAGAGGTAGCCCAGCATCTGCACGGCATCGCGTTGCTGGCCTTCGCCCAGCAGCGCGGCGACCGGCACGCCCATGTGCTGGCCTTGCAGGTCCAGCAGCGCCGACTCCACCGCCGTCACGGCGTGGATGGTCGTGCGCAGGTCGAAAGTCTGGAGGCCCCGGCCGCCCGAGTCGCGGTCGGCGAACTGCGCGCGCATCTTGTTCAGGATGGCTTGCAGGTTGCCGATGCTCTGGCCTTCCACCAGCGGACGCGCGTCCTCCAGCGTCTGGCGGATCTTCTCGCCGCCCGGCACTTCGCCGAGGCCGGTATGGCCGTCGCTGTCGGTGACGAGGACGATGTTGCGGGTGAAGAAGGGGGCATGCGCCCCCGAAAGGTTCAGCAGCATCCCGTCCCGGCCGGCGACCGGGACGACACGCATGCTCTTGACAAAGGGGGCACTCATTGACGGTTCTTTCTGCGTGACTTCCCCAGTGCCACCGCGGAACCGGCTTTGCCGGGCCGCAGGTGGCGCCCCCTTGAGGGGGAGGCGGCCGAAGGCCGCTTCGGGGGTGGGCCTTATTCCGCGGTGATCTTCCGCGTTTCGATCAGCTTTTTCCAGCGGGCGTACTCGGACGCCTGGTACTTGGCGAACTGCTCCGGCGTGTCGCCGACGATCTCGAAGCCCTGCTCCAGCAGCTTGGGCTTGATGGCCGGGTCGTTCATGGCGGCGACCGCGACGTCATGCAGCTTCACGATCACGTCGTGCGGCGTGCCTTTGGGCGCCACCATGGCTTGCCACGACTGCACTTCCGCGCCCTTCACGCCTTGCTCCTGCAGCGTCGGCACGTCGGGCAGCAGCGGCGAGCGCTTGTCCGAAGAGATGCCCAGCGCGCGCACCTTGCCCGCCTTGATGTGGCCGATGATGCTGTTGATGTTGACGAAGGCCGCGTTCACCTGGCCACCCAGCAGGTCGCTGATGGCGGGGCCGCCGCCCTTGTACGGCACATGCAGGCCCTGCGTGCCGGTCTGCTGCCACAGCAGTTCGGCGGACAGGTGGTCCGACGAGCCGACGCCGGAGGAGGCGAAGCTCACCTTGCCCGGGTTCTTCTTCAGGTCGGCCAACAGTTCGGCGACCGTGTGGTCGGGCGAGTTGTTCGGCACGACCAGCACGTTGGGCGCCTGCACCAGGATCGTGATCGGCTCGAAGTCCTTCAGCGCGTCGTACTGCACGCCCTTGTACAGGTGCGGGGCGATCACGAACGGGCCCAGCGAGGACACGAGCAGCGTGTAGCCGTCGGCCGGCGCGCGCTTCACGAAGGCCGCGCCGATGGTGCCGGTGGCGCCCGCGCGGTTGTCGATGATGAAGCTCTGGCCGAGCTTCTCCTGCGCCTTCTGCGCCACGACGCGCGCGATGGCGTCGGTCGAACCTCCCGGCGGGAAGGGCACGACGATCGTGACGGTCTTCTCCGGGTAGCCGGCCGCGGCGCTCAGCGTCGCGGCGGCGGCCAGGCACAGGCCCAGCAGGGTCTTCTTCAACTTCATGGTGTCTCCTTTGCGGTGCTCGGGTTTACTGCGGGCCCAGCTTGCGGATCAGGGCCGCCAGTTCTTCGACTTCGTTCGGCTTCAGGTCGGACAGCGGCGGGCGCACCGGGCCGGCGCTGTGGCCGACGATGGTGGCGCCGGCCTTCACGATGGACACGGCATAGCCTTCGCCCTTGTTGCGGATGGCGAGGTAAGGCAGGAAGAAGTCGTCCAGCAGGCGGCTGACGGTCTTCTGGTCGTTGTTCCAGTAGGCGTTGTAGAACTCGATCGCCGTCTTCGGAATGAAGTTGAACACCGCCGACGAATAGGTGGGCACGCCCAGGGCCTTGTACGCGTTGGCGTAGACCTCGTGGGTGGGCATGCCGCCGATGTAGACGAAGCGGTCGCCCAGCTGCTGGCGGATCGCCACGATGCGCTCGATGTCGCCCAGGCCGTCCTTGAAGCCGATCAGGTTGGGGCAGCGCTCGGCCAGCTTCAGCAGCGTGGCGGGCGTCAACCTGGTGGCGGCGCGGTTGTAGACGATCACGCCGATCTTCACGCTCTTGCAGACGGCCTCGACGTGCGCGACCAGGCCGTCCTGGGTCGCTTCGGTCAGGTAGTGCGGCAGCAGCAGGATGCCTTCGGCGCCGTTGCGCTCGGCTTCCTGGGCGTACTTGATGGCGAGGGTGGTGCCGCCGCCGGCGCCGCCGACGATGGGCACGCGGCCCTTGCAGGTCTCGGCCGCGGTCTTGATGACCTGGGCGTATTCCTGCGGCTCCAGCGAGAAGAATTCACCCGTGCCACCGGCGGCGAACAGCACCGTCGCGCCATAGGGCATCAGCCACTCGAGGCGGTTGGCATAACCCTTGGGGTCGAAGCGCAGCTCGCGGTCGAAGTCGGTGAGCGGGAAAGACAGCAGGCCGGTGGACAGGGCCTTCTTGAGTTCGTTGGGCGACATGGAGGCGAATCCTTGTTTGAAGAGATATGACATCGTACAACTTGGAATCCAATGGCGTCAACATCCTTTCGTCATTCCCGCCTGCGCGGGGATGACGAGGGTGGGTCAGCGCCCTTCGGCCAGCTTCCGTCTCCGCTCCCGGCTGTTCGCCAGGTGCGTCCGCATCGCCGCCCGCGCGCCGTCCGGGTCCTGCCGGCTGATCGCCTCGACGATGCTCTCGTGCTCGCCGTTCACGCGGCGCAGGTAGGCCTGCCGCTCCGGGGTCAGCGGCCCGGGCGGTTCCAGCCGCGCGCGCGGAATCATCATGCCGCCCAGGGTCGCCATCAGGTCGACGAAATGGGCGTTCTGGGTGGAGCGCGCGATCTCCAGGTGGAACTGGTAGTCCGGGCCGACGGCGTCGCGCCCTTCTTCCACCGCGCTGATGAAGGACTTCAGCGCATTGCGCAGCGTCTCCAGGTTCTCCGGCGTCCGGCGCATGGCGGCCAGCGCGGCGCTTTCGGTCTCCACGCCGATGCGCAGTTCCAGCACCGCGATCACGTCCTGCAGGGTGCCCAGCTGCTCCGGCGTGATGCGGAAGGCCGAGCCTTCGCCCAGGCCCACCACGAAGGTGCCGACGCCGTGCCGCGTCTCCACCAGGCCGGCGGCCTGCAGGCGCGAGATGGCTTCGCGCACGACGGTGCGGCTGACGCCGAATTCCTCCATGATGGCGGCCTCGGTGGGCAACTTTTCCCCGGGGGTGAGGGAGCCGTCGCGGATGCGGCCGGACAAGGAATCCACCACGTCATGGGCGAGGCTGCGGGGGCGGCGGCGGACGGCAATGTCGGACATTCGGGTTAACCCTCTCCGGCCGGGGCGGTCGGTACAGGAATACTTGTACGACGACTGATAACAGATGACAACCGGGCGCGCCCTAATGTAGCAGCCGCCCGACGAAAGGAAAGCATGAAGTCGCAAGAAACCCTGTCCCTGGGCCGCGTGCTCCTCACCGGCGCCGCCGGCGGCCTGGGCAAGCAGCTGCGTACGCGGCTGCGCCCGCGCTGCACCCTGCTGCGCCTGAGCGACGTGGCGGCCATGGACGCCGCGCAAGCCGGCGAAGAAGTCGTGCAGGCCAGGCTCGAGGACCGCGCCGCCGTGCACCAGCTGCTGGAAGGCATGGATTCCGTCGTGCACCTGGGCGGCATCTCCACCGAGCAGCCCTTCGACGCCATCCTGCAGGCCAACATCGTGGGCACGTACAACCTGTACGAGGCGGCGCGCAAGCACGGCGTCAAGCGCATCGCCTTCGCCAGCTCCAACCACGTCACCGGCTACTACCGGCAGGACGAGGTGATCGATCCCTCGATGCCGATGCGCCCCGATGGCTACTACGGCCTCTCCAAGGCCTTCGGCGAGAACCTGTCGCGCTTCTATTACGACCGCTATGGCATCGAGACGGTGTGCCTGCGCATCGGCTCTTCCTTCCCCGAGCCGCGGGACCGCCGCATGCTGGCCACCTTCCTCAGCTACGACGACCTCGAGCGCCTGGTGGTCGCCAGCCTGACGGCACCCGTGGCCGGCCACAGCGTCATCTACGGCGTGTCCGACAACACGACGAACTGGTGGGACAACACCTCGGCGCGCCACCTGGGCTACCGCCCGCAGGACAGCTCCGAGCCTTTCCGCGCTTCGCGCGAAGCGGCGCAGCCCAAGATCGACCTGAACGACCCTGCCGCGATCTTCCAGGCCGGCGGCTTCGTGCACCAAGGACCTTTCGAATGAGCGAGTTCGCCGCCAGCGTGCGCTATCCCGACCCGCGCATCGAGGTGCTCGACGAGCGCTTCCTCAAGCTGCGCCTGTTCAGCGCCGGCGTCGAGCGCATCGCCACCGGGCTGCGCTGGGCCGAGGGCCCGGTGTGGTTCGGCGACGGCCGCTACCTGCTGGTCTCCGACATCCCGAACAACCGCATCATCCGCTGGGACGAAGCCTCGGGCGCGGTCAGCGACTTCCGCAATCCGTCCAACAACGCCAACGGCAACTTCCGCGACCGCCAGGGCCGGCTGATTACCTGCGAGCACCTCACGCGCCGCGTGACGCGCACCGAGTACGACGGCAGCATCACCGTGCTGGCCGACAACTGGGACGGCAAGCGCCTGAACTCGCCCAACGACATCGTCTGCGCGCACGATGGCAGCGTCTGGTTCACCGATCCCACGTTCGGCATCGGCGGCTACTGGGAAGGCGAGCCGGCGCAGCAGGAGCTGCCGCATGCCGTCTACCGCATCGCGCCGGACGGCCAGCTGCAGCAGGTGATCACCGACCTCGCGGGGCCCAACGGCCTGGCCTTCTCGCCCGACGAATCGGTGCTGTACGTGGTGGAAAGCCGCGCCTCGCCGACGCGCAAGATCTGGGCGTACGACCACGCGGCCGACGGCAAGCTGTCGAACAAGCGGCTCGCGGCCGATGCGCAGGGGCCGGGCGCCTTCGACGGCTTCCGCGTCGACGTCGAGGGCAACCTGTGGTGCGGCCTCGGCAGCAATGGCGCGCTCGATGCGAACCCGGACGGGCTGGACGGCGTGCGCGTGTACGCGCCGGACGGCAAGGCCATCGCCCACATCCACCTGCCGGAACGCTGCGCCAACGTCTGCTTCGGCGGCCGGCACCGCAACCGGCTGTTCATGGCCGCCAGCCACTCGGTCTACGCGCTGTACGTCAACACGCAGGGCGCGTAAGGCGCCTTCAGGTCTCCGGGCTCACCAGCCCGTGGCGGACCGCATACAGCGTCAGGCTGGCCATGTCGCGGAAGCCCAGCCGGCGCCAGATGTTGGACCGGTGTACTTCCACCGTGCTGAGGCTGATGCCCAGCGTGCTGGCGATTTCCTTGGAGCTGCGACTCTTCGCCATCAGCGCCAGCACCTCCAGCTGGCGCGGGGAGAGCGCCTCGCCGTCGCTCCTGTCGTCCGACGCGGGCGGCGGCGCCACTTCCACGCCGGCCAGCGCCTTGCGCAAGGCATCTTCCAGCTCGCTCAACGCCGCGGCCTTGCTGACGAAGGCGGTGGCGCCGTGCTGGAGAGCCCGCCGCACCGATGGCGCGGAGTCGTGCATGGAAACGGCGATGACCGGCATGCCCGGGTAGAGGTCTCGTACCAGGCGGGCGACGGCAAAGCCGTCGACGTCCGGCATGCCCAGGTCGGTGAGCACCGCGTCCGGCCGCACGGTCTGCAGCATCGTCAGCAGCTCGCGCCCATTGGCGGCCTCGCCGATCACGCGGATCCAGCGGGTGCCCTCGAGGAGGGTGGCCAGGCCGGCGCGGACAATGGCCTGGTCGTCCACCACGATCACGGTGGCGATGGGTTGTTCGGCTGGGGAACTGGGCTTGGGGTCTTCCATGACCGGCGGTGCCGCTGCTGGGGTATGTCCAAAGTTTAACATTCAGCTGGACAGTCATGATGCGTTTCCCACCCAGCCAAGTTCGAACCCGCCTGGCCGCCGGCCTGCTCGTCATCCATCTTTTCGTCTATGGGCTGGCCGCGCTTTCGCTGGTCCAGAGCCGCCACCGCCACGAGGCGGAGACGGACGTCGCCCGCCGCAACCTGGCCCAGGCCCTGGCTGCCAGCGTGGCGGGCAGCCTGGACGCCATCGACGTCGGCCTGAAATCGATCGCGCTGGAACTGCAGCCGGTCCAGGCCGGCGGCGGCCTGGGCGACGACGCGACCAACGCCTATCTCGAGCGGCAGAAGGGCGCCCTGCACGATGTAGCGGGGGTCTGGATCACCGACGAAGCCGGCACGGTCCGCTGGGGGCCGGGCCTGGACCCGGCGCGGCCGCTGCAGGTGGCCGACCGCGCCTATTTCGCCCGGCTGCGGCAGGACCCGGCGGCGGGGCTGGTGACCTCCGAGCCGCTCGTCAGCCGGATGGATGGCGTGTGGACGGTGTTGCTCGCCCGGCGCATCAACCGCCCGGACGGCTCCTTCGCCGGCGCCGTCCTCGGCGCGCTGGACGCGGCCACCTATTTCCCGGCGCGCTTCGCGCCGCTCGAACTGGGCCAGCTGGGCCAGGTGACGATCCGCGGCGAAGACCTCACCTTGTACGCCCGATATGACGGCAAGTCCGCCGATCTCTCCGGCATCGGCGAGCGCGGCACTTCCGCCGCAGCCCGGGCAGCGCTGGCCAGCAACGCCGTGGGCGGCGCCTATCGCGCCCGGGCGGCAGCCGACGGCAAGGAGCGGGCCCTGGCTTACCAGAAGGTCTCGCGCTATCCGCTGTACGTGTTCGTGAGCCAGAGGACGGGCGACATGCTGGGCGCCTGGCGTGGCGAAGTTGCGACAACCCTGGGCCTGCTGGCGATCTTCACGGCCGCCAGCTGCTTCTACACCTGGTCGGCGTACCGGCGCGCCCGCCAGGCCCAGCAGGCGGAGGACGCCGCGCTGGCCGCGACGCGCGCGAAGAGCGAGTTCCTCGCCAACATGAGCCACGAGGTCCGCACGCCGCTGCATGCCGTGCTGGCGCTGACGCACATCGTGCGGCGCAGCGGCGTCACGGCCGAACAGGCGCGGCGCCTGCAGCAGATCGAGGACCAGGGCGAGCACCTGCTGGGCCTGCTCGGCGACATGCTGGATCTCGCCCGCATCGAAGCCGGGCGGCTGCAGCTGGAAAGCCGGGACTTCACGCTGGCGGAGCTGCTGGCGGAAGTGGCGGGGCTGCTGCGCCCGCAGGCGCAGGACCGGCGCATCGCGTTCGAGCTCGATCCGCAGGGCCCGCCGGTGCGGCTGCGCGGCGACCTCGGGCGCTTGCGGCAGGCGCTGATCAACTACGCGGGCAATGCCGTCAAGTTCACGCCCGAAGGCGGCCGCGTCGTGCTGCGTGCCTTCATCGATGGCGAAGCCCCCGATGACGGCCTGCTGCTGCGCTTCGAAGTCATCGACACCGGCATCGGCATTGCCGCGGAAAAGCTGGGCACGATCTTCGATCCCTTCGAGCAGCTGGACGCGGAAGCTGCGCGCGCTTCCGGCGGTACCGGCCTCGGGCTCGCCATCACGCGCGGCCTGGCGCAGGCGATGGGCGGCGCGGTCGGCGTGAGCAGCACGCCGGGCGCGGGGAGCACCTTCTGGTTCACGGCGGCGGTGCAGCTCGCGCCGGAGGAGGCGGACCCCGTCCCCGGCGCGGCGCCCGACGCGGACGCGCTCTTGCTCGAAGCGTACCGGGGCCGGTCGGTGCTGCTGGTGGAGGACAACGACATCAGCGCGGAAGTCGTGGCCGAACTGCTGGCCGGCGCCGGCCTGCAGGTGGAGCGCGCGGCCGACGGCGTGGAAGCCGTGGCCCACGCATCGCGCCAGGCTTTCGACCTGGTGCTGATGGACATGCAGCTGCCACGCATGGACGGCCTGCAGGCGACGCGGGCTATCCGCGCGCTGCCCGGCTGGCAGGCGCGGCCCATCATCGCCCTGACCGCGAGCGTTTTCGAAGAAACGCGGCGCCAGTGCATGGAGGCCGGCATGTCCGACTTCCTCGGCAAGCCGGTGCGCCCGGCGCAGTTGCAGGAAACCGTGGAGAAGTGGCTGCGCGCCGCGGGCTCGCAACTGGCCGCCGTCGGCGCGCTGGCGGGGATGGACGCGCGGCGGGTCCAGGAATTCAGCCATCGCGAGGAGCGCTACGTCGGCTTGCTGCGCGCGCTGCTGGCCTCGAAGCCGGAGCTGGCGCAGCTGGCCGCCGCCTTGGAGCGGGGCGATCCCACGGCCGCGACCCAGGAAGTGCATTCGTTCAAGGGCGCAGCGGCGATGCTGGGCGCCGAACGCGTGACGGCCGCGGCGGCGGCGCTCGAGGACGCGCTGCGGCGCCGGCAGGCCGCGGACTTGCCCACGCTGCTTGCCGCGGTGGAGGATGCGCTGGCGGAAATCGAAGCGGTGCTGGAGCCGGAAGCGGCTTGAAGCCTCAGGCCGCGCGCGGCCCCGCCTGGCGCAGGAACTCGCCCAGCCGGCTGGCCGCCTGCCCCATGCCGGCCTTCGGCTGCAGGATGCCGATCGGCTCGATGTGCACCGCAGGCCCGACGCGCAGTTCCGCCAGCTCGCCTTCGTCCAGCAGCGGCCGCGCCAGGTTCAACGGCACCAGGGCCAGCAGTTGCTGGTGGCGCAGCAGGCGCCACAGCATCGTCAGCGAGCGCGTCACCACCGGGTAGCTGCGCGGCGCCTGCGGGAAGTTGCGGGCCAGTTCGTCGAAGCGGTGCCGCGCGGCGACGCCCGCCGGCAGCACCAGCCAGGTGGCTTGCGCCACGTCGGCCCACTTGAGCGCGCGCCGGCGCGCCAGCGGATGATCCGCCTGGCACACGATGATGAAGCGGTCTTCGCGCAAAGGATGGAACTCCCAGCCTTCGGGCATCACCGGCGGGCGGCGGCAGGCCACCAGGTCGACCTCGCCGCGCGCGATGGCGAGCAGCTGGTCCTCGCCCTCGGCTTCGCCCAGGTGCACCTGGATGCCGGGATGGCGCTGCGCGAACTCCGGCAGCGCGTCGACCAGCACGCCGTTGGTGGCCGAGGCCGAAGCGATCATGCGCACGACGCCTTCGCCCTGCTGCTGGCGCGCGGCGACGATCTGCGCGCTGTCGGCCACGCCCAGCATCAGCTGGCGCGCCACCGGCAGCAGGTCGGTGCAGGCAGGCGTCGGCCGCACGCCGCGCGCGTGGCGCTCGAACAGGCGCACTTCCAGCAGGTTCTCGAGGTAGGCGAGCGTCTGCGTGACGGAGGACTGCGTCATGCCGATGGCGTCGGCGGTGCGCTGCACGCTTCCGAGTTCGGCCAGCTGCAGCAGGACCTGCACGTGGCGGAACTTGCCGCGTGCGAGCAGGCGGTTCAGGAGGGCGCTGGCGGAGTGCGGCAAGGTATCGGGAAGTCTAATGGCTCCCCCCTCGAATTAATTTGGCAGCGATGGCAGCGCGCCCGAAGATGCGCGCTGCACAAGGAGACAACGTGAGACTCACGCGATGGATCGCCGCCCTGGCGACCGCCTGCCTGGCCGTGTCCGCGGCCCACGCCCAGCCGGCCGACTGGCCCAGCCACCCGATCCGCATCATCGTCCCCGCGCCCGCGGGCGGGCCCTACGACCAGGTGATCCGGCCGGTGGCCCAACAGATGGCGCAGAGCCTGAAGACCCCGGTGCTCGTCGACAACCGCCCGAGCGCCGGCAACATCGTCGGCACGCAAGCCGGCGCCGCCGCCGCGCCCGACGGCTACACGCTGACGATGACGGGCATGCTGAACACCATCGCGCAGTCCATGTACGAGAACCTGCCTTTCGACATCGTCAAGGACTTCGCGCACATCGGCGAGATCGGCGGCGGCCCGCAGTGGCTGGTGGTGCGCAGCGATGCCGGCATCGCTTCGTTCCAGGACCTGGTGCAGCAGGCCAGGCGCGAGCCGGGCAGGATCAACTACGCCAGCTCCGGCGCCGGCAGCACCGGCCACCTGGTGATGGAGCAGCTGCAGCGCGCCGCCGGCATCCAGCTGACGCACGTGCCGTACAAGGGCGGCGGGCCGGCGCTGCAGGATGTGCTGGCCGGCGTGGTGTCGGTGATCGTAATCCCGCCCAATGCGGCTTTCGCGAGCATCCAGAGCGGCAAGCTGAAGGTGCTGGCCGTGTCCAGCCCGCAGCGCAGCCCCGCGATGCCCGGCGCGCCCACCTTCGCCGAGCTGGGCTACAAGCAGCTCACCATCGCTTCCTGGGTCGGCCTGTCGGCGCCCAAGGGCACGCCGGCGCCCATCGTGCACAAGCTGAACGCGGCGCTGCAGGCGGCGGTGAAGGATCCGGCGCTGGTGAAGCAGCTGGAGTTCCAGGGCATGGACGTGCAGACCTCCAGCCCCGAGCAATACACGCAGCTGGTGCGCGGCGACACCGAGCGCTGGGGCCAGTTGGTCCGCAGCCTGAACATCAAGGCGAATTGAGCATGCCCTTCATCGAATCGCGCGGCCGCCGCGTCTATTACGAGCGCCAGGGCCAGGGCCCGGCCGTCCTGTTCCTGCATGGCGCCGGCTCCAACGCCGCCACCTGGTGGCAGCAGCTGCCTGCCTTCAGCGCGCGGCACACCTGCATCACGATGGACATCCGCTGCTTCGGCCGCTCGGTGGCGCCGGTGCAGGAGTTCGACCTGGACCTGTTCGTCGCGGATGCGATCGCCGTGCTCGATCGCGAGGAGATCCAGCGCACGTCCATCGTCGGCCAGTCGCTGGGTGGCTTCATCGGGCTGAAGCTGTCGCTGGACCACCCGCAGCGCGTGGCGGCCTTCGCGGCCTGCGATACCTCGCTGGCCATCGACCATCCGGTGCTGCTGGACACGATCGCCAAGCGGCAGATCGCGCAGAAGGCCGTCAGCGTCGAACAGCGTTCGCTGGGCCGCTGGTTCCTGGAACACCAGCCGGAGAAGGCGGCGCTCTACGCGCAGATCAACCACTTCAATCCCAGCGCGCACTCCATTCCGTCCGCGGAGTGGGGCGGTGCGCTCGCTGCGCTGCTCGCGCCCGGCAAGCTGATCCCGATGAGCGCGCTGCAGGAGGTGGCCTGCCCCACGCTGCTGCTCGTTGGCAGCGAAGACCCCATCGTGCCGGTGAGCGTGATGCGCGAGGTGCAGGAGCTGGTGGGCGGCAGCGAGCTGGCCGTCGTCCAGGACGCGGGCCACTCGGCCTACTTCGAGAAGCCGGAAGAAGTGAACCGGCTGGTGCTGGATTTCATTGCGCGCCGCGCGCAGTACGGAGCATGAGCATGAAGAAACTTCTCGTCGCCACGGCCATGGCCGCCTTGCTGGCCGCCTGCGCCAGCGCACCGACGCATGGCGTGCTGCCCACCGGCTTGGCCGCGGGCGACCATGTGCTCTCGCCCTTCTACGCCTGGAGCGGCGCGCTGCCGGCGCAGCCGGGTGTGATGCTGCGCAGCGAGCCGCAGCCGCCGCAACCGGAGTTCACCGCGGCCAGCGTGCAGCAGCGCATCCTCTACACCTCCACCGACGCGCGCTGGCAGTCCGGCGTGCTGCCGGTGAGCGGCACGCTGTACCTGCCCCGGGGCGAGCCGCCGCGCGGCGGCTGGCCGCTGGTGGCCTGGGCGCACGGCACGCTGGGCGTGGCCGATGCCTGCGCGCCCTCGTGGACGGGGCACCGGCCGCGCGACGCGAGCTATCTCAATCGCTGGCTGGAACAGGGCTTCGCCGTCGTTGCCACCGACTACCAGGGGCTCGGCGGCCCAGGTCCGCATCCCTATGGTTTCTGGGAAGCGGAAGGGCGCTCGCTCCTGGATGGTGCCCGCGCAGCGCTCGCAGCCTATCCGGGCCGCATCGCCAACGAGCTGGTCATCACCGGCCAGTCGCAAGGCTCCGGTTCGTCGATCGGCGCCAGCCGCATCGCGGCGAGCTATGCGCCCGAACTGCGCCTGCGCGCGACCATCGCCACCGGCGTGCTGCCTTCTTTCCCCGATGGCCCGTACCAGGCGCCGGAAGCGGCGCCCAGCCCCAACGGGCCGGTGCGCTTCCCGATGCTGCGGCTGGTGGGCGGGTCCATTCCGGATGGCGGCCCGAGCGCGGAGTCGCTGGTGACGCCGCAGGCGCTGCCCATGCTGCAGATGGCACGCGAGACCTGTGTCGACGAGATGCGCGGCTACGAGCAGCAGCATGGCCTGAACGCCGGCAACGCGTTCACGCGCGATCCGGCGGCCTTCGATGCCTTGCTGACCAAGACCAGCCAGATGAGCCTGGTGCGCCTGCCGGCGCCGCTGTTCCTGGGCACCGGCCTGGCCGACCGCACGATCCCGCCGCGGCGCCAGTACGCCGCCGTCGCCGCACTCTGCAAGGCCGGCAATCCGCTGGTGTGGAAGACCTACGCCGGCATCACGCACAACGGCGGCGTCAACGCCGCCTTCGACGACGAACTGCGCTTCGTGCGCGGCGTGTTCGCGAACCAACTGCAGGCGAGCAACTGCACGACGATTGCCGAACCCGGTGCGCCGCAGGCCGTGACGGCCGGCATCCGCTTCAACGACTGAAGCCGTAGCATGGCGGCATCGTCATCGACGGGGCAGCCATGGCCGACGGATCCGATCTCGCGCGCTATCGCAGGAACCTGCAGGGTGAGGTGGACGGCGCGTCGCTGTATCGCACGCTCGCGCAGGTGGAGCAGGACCCGCACGTCGCGGAGGTGTACCGCCGCCTCGCTTCGGTGGAAGACGCCCATGCGGAGCTCTGGCGCCGCCGCATCGAGCAGGCCGGGCAGCAGCCGGGCGCAGCGAGCGCGAGCTGGCGCACGCGCATGCTCGCCTTCGTGGCGCGGCACTTCGGGCCCGACGCCGTGCTGCCGGTGGTCAACTCGCTGGAGCAGGTGGACAGCGCGCAGTACGACCGGCAGCCGGAAGCGATCGCCGCGCGGCTGCCGCAGGCGGAGCGTTCGCATGCGCGCATCCTGCAGGCGCTGACCGCGCGCCTGCCTGGCGGCTTGCCGGGCTCCGTGCTCGAACGGCTGGAAGGCCGGCATCGCAGCGGCGGCAACACCTTGCGCGCCGCGGTGCTGGGCGCCAACGACGGCCTCGTGTCCAACCTCAGTCTCGTCGCCGGCGTCGCGGGCGCGAACCCGGATACGCATGTCCTCCTCGTCACCGGCCTCGCCGGCATGCTGGCGGGCGCGTGTTCCATGGCGATGGGCGAATGGCTGTCGGTGACGACCTCGCGCGAGATGCAGCAGTCGCAGATCGCGGCCGAGGCGGAGGAACTGGACCAGGCGCCCGAGGAGGAAAAGGAGGAGCTCGCGCTGATCTACCAGTCCAAGGGCTTGCCCGAAGCGCAGGCGCAGGCCCTGGCCGACAAGCTGATGGCGAACCGCGACACGGCGCTCGACACGCTGGCGCGCGAGGAGCTGGGCGTCGACCCGCAGGAACTGGGTGGCTCACCCTGGGCCGCTGCGGCGAGTTCCTTCCTGCTGTTCACCGCCGGTTCGCTGTGCCCGGTGCTGGGACTGGTGATCGCCGACGGCACGCGGGCCTTGTGGCTGTCACTGGCGTTCTCGATCGCGGGCCTGTTCGTCATCGGCGCGGGCACCAGCATCTTCACGGGGCGGGGCTGGCTGTTCTCGGGGCTGCGGCAGGCGGTGATCGGTCTCGGTGCGGCCGCAGTGACCTTCGGGTTGGGGCGCTTGATCGGCGTGAGCCTGGGTGGGTGAGCGCCCCGTGCGACACTGGAGCCGATGAAAAGCAGTTGGCTCCCCCTGGCCATCACGCTCGCGATCCAGGCCATGGTGGCCATGGGCCTGCTCACGCTGCCAGCGATGGCGCCGCGGGTCGCGGACGCGGTCGGCATCTCCGCGGCCTACGTCGGCCTCTACATCGCTTTCGCCTACGCCGGCGCCATGGCCGCGAGCCTGGCCTCCGGGCCGGCGGTGGCGCGCTACGGCAGCATCCGCGTCAGCCAGGTCGGCTTGCTGGTGTGCGCCCTGGGGCTCGCGCTGTGCGCGGTGCCCAGCGTGCCGGCGATCGCCGTCGGCGCGCTGCTGGTCGGCCTCGGCTATGGGCCGGTGACGCCGGCCAGCTCGCACCTGCTGGCTCGCACGACGCCCGCGCATCGCATGTCGCTGGTGTTCTCCGTCAAGCAGACCGGCGTGCCGCTGGGCGGCGCGCTGGCAGGCGCCATCGTGCCGGGCCTGCAGCAGGTGGCCGGCTGGCAGCAGGCGCTGCTGGCCGTGGCCGTCGCCAACGTGCTGTGCGCGTTGCTGGCGCAGAGCCTGCGCAAGGAGTTCGACGCCGACCGCGACCCGGCGCGCCGCCTCGGCCTCGGTCAATTCCTGCAGCCGGTGAAGCTGGTGCTCGGGCATCCGCGGCTGCGGCTGCTGGCGGCCTGCTCCTTCGTGTTCTCGATCGTGCAGCTGTCGCTGACGACCTATCTCGTCACCTTCCTCACCGACAGCCTGGCCTACGGCCTGGTCGCGGCCGGCTTCGTGCTGGCCGCTTCGCAGGTGGGCGCCGTCATCGGTCGCGTGCTGTGGGGCTGGGTGGCCGATCGCTGGCTGGGGGCGCGCCGCATGCTGGCATTGCTGGCCGCGATCATGGCGTTGTCGGCGCTGGCGACGGCGCTGCTGCAGCCACAGGTGCCGGGCATCCTCGTCGTCGCAGTGCTGGTGGTGTTCGGCGCTTCTGCGATCGGCTGGAACGGCGTGTATCTCGCCGAAGTGGCGCGCCAGGCACCGGCGGGGCAGGCGGGCATCGCCACCGGCGGCACGCTGGCCATCACCTTCCTCGGCGTGGTGCTGGGGCCGCCGGTGTTCGGCGCGATCTCCGGGCTGGCGGGCAGCTACCGCGTGGGCTATGCGGCGCTCGCCCTTCCGCTGGTCGCGTGCGGCTGGGTGCTGCTGCGGCAGGCGCGGGCTGAGCTTTAGTCCAGGCGCAGCCAGCGATCCAGCGCCAGGCGCCCGCCGCCGCGCCCGAGCAGGTACAGCAGCAGGCCGGCCCACGACAGGTGCGTCGGCCAGGCATCGGGATAGACGAACACTTCGATGACGACGGTCATCCCCAGCAGCGCCGCCGCGGAGAAGCGGGTGGCGAGCCCCAGCACGAGCAGCAGCGGGAACAGGTGTTCCGCGTAGGCCGCCGCATGCGCCGCGATGTCGGGCGGCACCAGCGGCAGGCGGTACTCGCTGCGGAACAGCTCGATGGCGCCGGGCGTCACGCGCAGGAAGCCTTCCACCTTCGTGCGGCCGGACTGGAAGAAGAGGGCCGCGATCGCGAGGCGCGCGACCAGCGCCAGCAAGTCGTGCGAGATGTGCCGTGACAGCGCCGCCTTGATCCGCTCCCAGCGCGAGCGCAGCAGGGACGGGGCGGTGGCGGGCAGCGTGGAAACGAGCTGGTTCTGCATGGCTAACTCCGGGTGAAGGCGCCCGCCTGCAGCAGTTGCTGCAGCAGGGCTGCAAGGTTGATGCGCGCGTCGAGGTCCAGGCAGTGCTGCGCGGCGTCGCCCAGCGTGGAGCCATGGGCGCAGGCGTCGAGGAAAGCGCAGCCCGCATGGGAAAGGGGGCGCCAGCGCACGTCGCCTTCCGGCCGCGTGAGCAGCACGCCATCGCCCTGCCACGCGAAGTCGGCGTCGCTGCCATCGCGGTTGCGCGACCAGATGCCGGCGACGGGCAGCTCGTCGAACCAGAGCCAGCGCGCGGCCGGGTGGGGCTGAAGCACCTGCGCGCCCAAGGCTTCGGGCGACAGCCCGGCCAGTTCGCCGGCATCGAGCACGGGCGCATCGGCCGCGGCGTGGCTGGCGCGCCAGAGGGCGTCGAGCCGGGCGATGCCGGCCAGCCAGGGCAGGTCCGCCGTCGTCGGCAGCGCCTGCAGGAAGGCGGGGAAAGCGTCGTCGCCATAGAGCAGCAGCCGGCCGTCCTGCGGCGGATGCGAGCGCGCGAAGCCGCCGGCGGCCGAGCGGAACCACTCGCCGCCCACCAGCCGCAGGACGGTGGGGAAGTTCGCCTCGAGCGCATCGATGCAGCCCTGGGCCACGGTGTTGCGATACACCGCGAAGCCCGGCTGCGTTGCGAGCTCCGTGCCGGCGAGCAAGGCCTGCGCGAACTGCTGCTGGAAGCTGCTCATGCCGGTACTCCGCATTCCAGGATGTCCTGGGCGATGTTCCGCTCCGCCAGCAACTCGCTCCAGGGCGGCAAGTTGGCGTCGCGTTCCAGCAGGGTGGGGCGCGGGCCGGCGCGCTCGATGAAGCGCCGGTACAGCGACCACACGGCGGGCGCCACCGGCGCGTCGTGCGAGTCGACCAGCAGCGCTTCGCCCAGCGCGGGATCGGGCGTGTGGCCGGCGACGTGCAGCTCGCTCACGAGCGGCGCGGGAAAGCGGTCGATCCATGCGCCGGCATCGAAGCCGAGATTGCGCGCCGACACATGCACGTTGTTCACGTCCAGCAGCAGCGTGCAGCCGGTGCGCCGCGCCAGTTCGGCCAGGAAATCGATCTCGTCCCACGTGTGCCCGGGAAGCCGGAGGTAGTGGCTGGGGTTCTCGATGGCGATGGTCCGCCCCAGCACTTCCTGCGTGCGTGCGACGCGCGAGGCGATGCGCTGCAGCGCTTCGGTCGTGCGCGGGAAAGGCAGCAGATCGGGCAGCCAGCCGCCTTCGAACCGGGACCACGCCAGGTGCTCCGACACCAGCGCCGGCTGGAGGCGCCGCGCCAGCGCGGCCAGCCGCCGCAGGTGCGCGGCGTCCAGCTCGCATTCGCCGGCCAGCGACAGCGACACGCCGTGCAGCGACAGCGGATGCCGCTCGCGCACCGCCTCCAGCAGCGCCAGGCGCGGGCCGCCGTCCACGAGGTAGTTCTCGGGATGGACCTCGAACCAGAGCCCGGCTGCGTTGGCCTGCAAGGCCTCGGCGAAGTGCCCGGGCTTCAGGCCCAGGCCGGCGGCCAGCGCTTGCGCCATGACGAAGCCTCAGGACTTCAGCGGCGACAGCGAGCCCATGCCCTTGGGCGTGCGCATGGTGGTGCAGGTGCCGGCTGGCACGTTCTTCCAGGCATTGCCCTGGTAGTCCATCTTCGCCGTGCCGGCGCAGGTGGTGCCGGCGCCGGCCCTGCAGTCGTTCTGGCCGGCCATGGAGACGCCGTAGCACTTCTCGACGGCGGGCTTCGCGTCGGCCATGGGCTTGGCGCCTTCCATGGGCTGGGTCTGCGCCAGGGCGACGCCAGCGGCGAGGGCGCCCAGGGCAAGGGCGGAGGCGGCGATGCGGCGGGTGGTCATGAGGGTCTCTCCTGTGGTCGGGTTGGATGGATGGCTGCGATGCAACCGCATCCTTATTCGCAATGCCGGTGGCGCCGGTTACAGCGCCACGCCAAAATGGCCCCACCAAATTTTTTCGTCCCGCTGTAACCGGCGGGTGCTCCCGTCCGAATCACTCCAAGCAGAAGGATGGCGACAAGCGAAGTCGAGGCGGAATTGCACGAGCTGTTCGTGCGCGGCCAGGCCGGCGATGCGGCGGCGTACCACGCCTTCCTGCGCCGCCTGGGCGCGCACTTGCGCGCGTACCTCGGCCGCCGCCTGTTCGGCTGGCCCGATGAAGTGGAAGACCTCGTCCAGGAGTGCCTGCTCGCGATGCACAACCAGCGCCACACCTACCAGCCGGAGCAGCCGCTGACCGCATGGGTGCATGCGATCGCGCGCTACAAGCTGATCGACCTGCTGCGCGCCAAGTCCGTGCGCGAGGACCTGCACGAGCCGCTGGACGACGAGCTGCCGGTGTTCGCCGAATCGGTGGAGGAGGCAGGCGATGCGCGCCGCGACCTCGCCGGCCTGCTGGCCACCTTGCCGGAGCGGCACCGCCTGCCCATCGTGCACGTCAAGCTGGAAGGCCGTTCGGTGGCCGAGACGGCGCAGCTGACCGGGATGTCCGAATCGGCGGTGAAGGTAGGCATCCACCGCGGGCTGAAGGCGCTGGCCGCGAAGCTGGGGAGGCCTGCGACATGAAGACCGAAGACCTCATCGCGCTGCTGGCCGCGCAGGCCCAGCCGGTGCCGCGCCACGCCGCGCGCCGCGCGCTGGCGCTGGCGCTGCTGGCTGGCCTGCCGCTGTCCTTGGCGCTGATGCTGGCCGGCTATGGCTTGCGCCCGGGCCTGGCCGCGAGCCTGGTGCAGCAGCCGATGGCGCTGCTGAAGCTGCTGCTGCCGGCCCTGGTGGCAGTGGCGGGCTTCGTGGCCATCGAGCGACTGGCGCGTCCCGGCGTGCCGGTGCGGCGCGCATTCTGGGGCGTCGTGCTGCCGCTGCTGCTGCTTTGGATTCTCGGTCTCGCCGCCTGGCTGGGTGCACCGGCCGCGGAGCGCCCGGAGCTGCTGTGGGGCCGCACCTGGCGGACCTGCGCGCTGAGCATTTCGTGGATCGCGCTGCCGGTGTTCGCCGCTTCCTTGCTGGCGCTGCGCGGCCTCGCCCCCACCCGGCCGGCACTGGCCGGGGCAGCGGCAGGCGTGCTGGCCGCCGGCAGCGGCGCAGCCGTGTACGCGCTGCATTGTCCGGAGCTGGCCGCGCCCTTCCTGGCCATCTGGTACGTGCTGGGGATGGCGATTCCGGTGGCCGCGGGCGCCTGGCTGGGACCGCGCGTGCTGCGCTGGTAGTCGGGCCTTACGCGGCGAGCGGACGCCGCTTCCTGGCGACCGTGCGCTTCTTGCCGCCGCGCTTGCTGCGATAGAGCTGCAGCCCGAACACGCCCAGCGCCACGGCGGTCCCGCCGATGGCCGAACCCAGCTTGGCCACGTGCTTCATGTGCGCGATCTTCGGCGGCGCTTCGACTTCGATGCGGTGCCGGGTTTCCTCCAGCCGCGCCATGGCGGGTGAGGTGGCCACCGGATGCGCCGCATCTTCGGCGCCCTTCGCCGGCGGCGCCGCATTCACCGCGCCAGCTCCGGCCGATTGCAGCGACCCGTGCTCCTGCGCGTACAGCTTGGTGAACTCCGCACCCAGCAGGAAGATCTGCGCCGCGTAGTACACCCACGCGATCAGCACGACGAGCGAGCCGGCGGCCGCGAAGGACTGGCTCATGCTGCTCTTGCCGAGGTACAGGCCGATCAGGAACTTGCCGATCTCGAACAGGATGGCGGTGGCGAAGGCGCCGAACCAGACGTCGCGCCAGGCGATGCGCACGCTGGGCAGCATCTTGTAGATGACGGCGAACAGCAAGGTCGTCACCCCCAGCGACACGCAGACGTTGAGGACCTGCCCCAGCACCTCGGCGCCGGGCACCAGCTGGCCGGTCCACGAACCTACCGCTGCGAGCGCGGCGCTGAGCGCGAGCGACACCATCAGCAGGAACACCAATGCCAGGATCACGCCGAACGACAGCAGCCGGCTGCGCAGGATGTTCCAGATGCCGCTGGGCTTCTGCGACTCGGGCACTTGCCAGATGCGATCCAGCGAAATCTGCAGCTGCGTGAACACGGACGTGGCGCCGATCGCCAGCACGACGACGCTGATGATTCCCGCCACCAGGCCCTGGTGCGTGTCGCTCGATGCGGCCACCATGCTCTGCACGAAGGTCGCGCCCTGCTCGCCGACGAGCCCGCGCATTTGCGTGACGATCTGCCCGGTGACGGCGTCGTGGCCGAACACCGCCCCCGCGACCGCGATCGCGATCACCAGCAACGGCGCCATCGAGAACACCGTGTAGTAGGCGATCGCCGCGCCCATGCTGGGCGCGTCATCGTCGGACCAGGATTTCCCCGCCTGCACGAACAGGTGGGCGAGACGGCGGGGGTTTGGTTTGTCCATGGCGAAACCAAGCGTCCCACCGGCTTGCCGATGCGCCTGTGGGCGGGCGCTGGCGCGGACCGTCAGAGGCTTTCCCGATCGCGCGCAGTGGCCGAGGCACGCGCGGCCGCGCGCATAGCACGAGGCACGCGCGGCCGCGCGCATAGCACGTCCGCAGCCGGATGTCGAATGGTCAGGCTCCGCTCAGGCATATCCCGAGCGCCGCGCTGCGTCTCCCAAATGCTGTCACGGACCCGTCATGGCTGCTGCCGAGACTTCGGCGCGCTCGCACTCGTCTGCGGGCATTGCCCATCCAACACTCCCGAACAACAGGATGCCCATGCCGGTTCCCCAGAAACTTGCCCGCTCGCGCGTGCTCACGCTCAGCGCGATTGCCGCCGCCACTTCCATCCTCGCCGCCTGCGGCGGTGGTTCCGGCGACAGCAGCACCACCACCCCGCCGGCCGCCGAAAGCACCACCCTCAAGGGCGTGGTGACCGCCTCCGCCCTCATCCCCGGCAGCGCCACCGACCCGAACTTCGCGGCTGGCTACTACCAGGGCGCCGTGGTCTGCGTCGACGCCAACAACAACGGCCGCTGCGACAGCGGCGAAACCTCCGCGACGACGGACGCGAAAGGCGCGTTCTCGCTGATCCTGGCCAACACCACGACGCCCGCGGCACTGATCGCCGACATCGGCACCAGCGCCACCAACACCGCCAGCGGCGCCAAGGTGGCGAGCCGCAACGTGCTGCGCGCCTCGCTGGACCAGGTGAAGGAAAACGCCGGCGGCATCGTCATCAGCCCGCTGTCCTCCGAAGTGCAGCGCCTGGTGGAAGCCAACGCCAGCAAGTACGCGGACGAGAAGGCCAACGTCGCCGCCCGCATCGGCGTCAGCGCCACCAGCGTGCTGGGCGACGTGAACACCGTGACCGGCAGCGACAAGGCGGCGCTGCTGGCCGAAGCGAGCGTGCTGGACAAGCGCTTCACCTACGCCATCACCAAGCTCGATCGCGGCGACAAGTTCCCCGACGCGCTGGCCGTGGCCGGCGGCGACCCGCGCCTGGTGGGCACCGGCGGCGTCACGCAGACCAGCCTGGACGCGAGCGCCAAGGACAGCCGCGCGGCGATCACCTTCGCGCAGAGCCAGCAGGCCGCGTTCGCGATCGAAGGCGTGCCGCGCTACGACCACATCTTCATCGTGATGCTGGAGAACAAGGCCAGCTCCTCGATCGTCAACTCGCCCTGGGCGCCCAAGATCAACGCGCTGCTGCGCGCGGGCAACCAGCTGACCAGCTACTACGCCACCGGCAACCCCAGCGAGCCGAACTACACGGCGCTGGGCGCCGCCGATGACTTCGGCATCACCGACGACAGCCAGTGGAACTGCGACGCCACCGGCGCCAACGCTCCCGAAGACCTGCCGCTGCCGGACAACACGCAGCCTGGCCTGGCCAGCTCGCCCTTCGCCGCCAGCTGCACGCAGGCTGCCGCCGTCAACCACAACATCAAGAACTCGCCCAACCTGTTCAACGCGATCACCGCGGCGGGCATGACCTGGCGCACCTACAACGAGTCGATGAACCCCGGTCAGGACATCCGCACCGACAGCGTGGCGGACACCGGCGTCACCGCCTCGGACCACGTCTATGCGGCCGGCACCCTGAACAACAACACGGCTTCGGTCGGCAGCACCACCGCCACCTTCGCGCTGCCCGCGGGCCTGTACAAGACCAAGCACCACCCGGGCATGGCCTACCAGAACGTGCGCAGCGCGCCTGAATTCAAGTACAGCAACCGCACGATGGGCGGCGGCCAGTGGGACGCCAACCTGAAGAACACGACGAAGTACGCGATCCCGTCCAACTACGACTATGACCAGCTCGGCACCGACCTGGCCAGCGGCAAGGTCGGCAACCTGAACTTCGTGATCCCGGACCAGTGCGACGACATGCACGGCATCAGCGTGAAGGCCACCGACGGCACCACCGTGGCCAGCGACTGCTCCAGCGTGGCCAACAACGTGGCCAACGCCACCGGTGGCGCCATCATCACGCGCGGCGACAACTACGTCAGCGCGCTGGTGAAGAAGATCGAGGACTCGCCGCTGTGGAAGAACCCGCAGAAGCGCGTGGCCATCGTGCTGATGTTCGACGAAGGCAGCGCCACCAGCGGCTTCAACTCCTGCTGCGGCTGGAACCCGGGCAACAGCACGGTGGCCCTGCCGCTGAAGAAGAACGCGGACGGCAGCTTCTCGCAGGACACGACGGTGGTGAACTACACCAAGGGCAACCGCGGCCACGGCGAGAGCATCTTCGGCATCCTGACCAACCAGGCCGGCGCGCCCAAGGGCGTCTCGGACAACGACGCCTACAGCCACTTCGCCTTCGTGCGCACCCTGCAGGACATGTTCGGCCTGGCCGACCCGGCGGTCGATTCCAGCTACATGAACCGCTCGAAGTACACCGAGTCGTTCATCGCCGCGAACATCCTGAACCTGCCCGAGTACGCCGGCAGCGCGGACACGCACTTCGACGCGGTGCGCCCGATCAACCACGCCTGGAAGGCGCCTGCCAGCTACACGCAGAAGCAGTCCGCCGACGCCGCGCTGTCGGTGCAGACGGGCCCCGATGCCTCGCAGGTCAACGTCTGGGCGCTGAAGTAAGGCTCTAGAGAAAAGAGAACCGGGGCCGCCGTTCCCGCGGCGGCCCCTTTGGCCTGAACGCATGCGAATCCATCTTTCCATCGCCGCCCTCGCGCTGCTGCTGCTTGCCTCCTGTGGCGGCGGCAGCCGCAGCGGCACAGCCACGACGACGGCGCCCGCCACTCCGGTGGCAGCCGCCGTCAACTTGAGTGCGAAGGCCCAGGTGGGCCAGAAGATCTTTTTCGACCGCAGCCTGTCGGCGTCCGGGGCCATGTCCTGCGCCAGCTGCCACGACCCCGACCACGCTTACGGGCCGCCGAACGACCTGTCGGTGCAACTGGGCGGACCCAACATGAATACCCCGGGCACGCGGGCCGTGCCCTCGCTGCGCTACAAGGACGTGACGCCGCCTTACGCCGACCTGCTGGACAACCCGGACGGCGTCAGCGTGCCCGGCCCCGGCGGCGGCTTCGACTGGGACGGCCGCGCGCCCACGCTGGCGGAGCAGGCGCGCTTCCCGCTGCTCGCGGCCCACGAGATGGCCAACGTCACGGCCGCGGCCTTTGCCGTGAAGCTGCGCAAGGTGGCGTACGCGGCGCAGTTCCAGCAGGCCTTCGGCGCGAACGCGCTGGCGGATGACGACGGCGCGCTCGCTTTCGCCACGCAGGCGCTGCAGGCCTTCCAGCTGGAAGACCCCAGCTTCCATCCGTACAGCAGCAAGTTCGACCTCTACGCGGGCAACAAGATCGGCGGCACGCTGACGGCGGCGGAACAGCGCGGCATGAAGGTGTTCACCGATGCCGGCCGCGGCAACTGCGCGTCCTGCCATTACCAGGGGGCCGGCCTCAACGGCAGTTCGGCGCTGTTCACCGACTTCTCCTACGAGGCGATCAGCGTCCCGCGCAACATGGCGATCCCGGCCAACCAGGACCCGGCCTGGTTCGACATGGGGGTCTGCGGGCCGATCCGCACCGACCACCTGCCGACGGCGCCCGGCGCCGCCAACGCCTTCTGCGGCATGGTGAAGGCGCCGACCCTGCGCAACGTGGCGAAGCGCACCAGCTTCTTCCACAACGGCGTGATGCACTCGCTGGAGCAGGTGGTCCGCTTCTACAACACGCGCGACACCATGCCGCAGCTCTGGTACCCCACGGTGGGCGGCACGCCGAAGGCGACGCCGGATGCGGACTTCCCCACCTGGGGCCTGGTCACCACGCAGTACGTGGGCGGCACCGTGCAGAAGTTCAACGACCTGCCGGCGGCCTACCGCGCCAACATCGACCCGCAGATGCCCCTGGACGGGCGCGCCGCCGGCAGCGCCAACCCCATGAGCGAACGCGACATCGCAGACCTGGTCTGCTTCCTCCAAACCCTCGACGACGGCTACCAGCCGCCTGCCACGCCGGCGAAGTCCGGCACCTGCGTGGACTGACAAGCATGAAGACGATCTCTCTCACCGCAGCGCTGGCGCTGCTCGCCCTGGCCGGCTGCGCCAACAAGGATGCGCCGAACGAAGCCAACTTCACGCACGCGATGCAGGAGTACCTGGCCACGCGCGGCGACCTGTGCGTGAACAAGAACAGCTGGCCGATCGACGTGACGCGCGAAGAGGCGCGGCAGGGCTCGCGCAACACCGTGCAGCTGCCGGTGCTGGAAAAGCTGGGCGTGGTGCGTTCCGCCGATGCCGTGGCCGAGGGCCAGCCGGTGCGCCGCTACGAGCTCACCGACACCGGCCGCCAGTACTACCTGGCGCGCGCGCCGTACAAGCGCGACACCGGGCACGCGCTCGCCGCCCACGACCTGTGCGTCGCCAAGCTCACGCTGAAGAAGGTGGAGCACTGGGAGGCGGCGCCAGGCAACGCCCAGGAAATGGTGGTGAGCTACACCTACGACATCGCGCCGGCGCCTTGGGCGAGCGATTCGGAGACGCGCCGCGTGTTCCCGGTGGTCGACCGCCTGGTGCAGGGCGCCGGCGTGCTGCAGCTGAAGGAACCGATGGTGCTCACCGCCCAAGGGTGGGAAGCCAAGGACCTGTAAGCCATGCAGGCGATCGGCTTCACCCCGCAATTGCGCGACTGGGTGCTGGAGAACGTGGACCGCGGCGTGCCGCCCGGCCCGCTGGCGCGCCACCTGGCGCAGGAAGGCTTCGACCCGCAGTCCGCCGTGACGGTGGTGGAAACGCTGTGGGCGGCACGCGCGCAGGGCTTGCCGCTGCCGGACCAGGCCATCGCGCCGGAGCAGGCGCGGGCCGCGCGCTATCGCCGCGAGCCCTGGCGGCTGGCCGCCGGCAACGTCATCGACGCCGGCGACTGCCGCGTGCGCGTGGCGCTGCGCATGGAGCGGCCGCAGGTCGCGGTGCTGGATGGCGTGCTGGGTGCCGAGGAATGCGTGGTGCTGCGCGAGCTGGCGCAGCCGCGCCTGAGGGCTTCCACGATCATGGACACGGCCTCCGGCCAGGACGTGGCGAACGGCATGCGCAGCAGCGAAGGCATGTTCTTCCGGCCGCTCGAAAACGAACTGCTCGCGCGCATCGACCGCCGCATCGCGCGCCTGATGGGCCTGCCGGTGGAAAACGGCGAAGGCCTGCAGGTGCTGCGCTACCAGGCCGGTGCGCAGAGTTCGCCGCACTTCGACTTCCTGCTGCCCACCAGCGCGGCCGGCCGCTCCTCGCTGGAGCGCAGCGGCCAGCGCGTGAGCACGCTGGTGATGTACCTCAACGAGCCGGAAGCCGGCGGCGAGACGGTGTTCCCCGAATCCGGGCTCAGCATCACGCCGCGCCTCGGCAGCGCGCTGTACTTCGAGTACTGCAACAGCGCGGGCCAGCTGGACCCGCTGTCGCTGCACGCAGCGCTGCCCGTGCTGGCCGGCGAGAAGTGGGTGGCGACGCGCTGGATGCGGCAGAAGGCTTTCCGCCCGGCGGGCTGAGCCACCCCGCCGCCGCCCATCGGCTGCGGTTTCGCTGAACCGCAGGCTTGCCTACCATGGCCGTTCGCTTCGAGGGCACGCCATGCGCAAGCACCGCAGTTCCCACCGGCCCCGCCCGGCCTCCATGGTCCGGATCCGCTGCTCGGGTGTGATGGAAATCGTCCGGGCCCGGGGGCGCCGTCCGGAGATCCGGATCTATGCCACCGCTGCCGAGGCGCTGGCGGCCGGCATCGTCCGCAGCGTCATCGACAGGATCTGGGGCCATCCGCCCAAGCCGGCGCCGCCCGATTGCCAGACGCTGGGCGAGTGGGACCCGCGCAAGGGCGATGTCTGGATCACCTGCATCAACAATGGTTGCGACAGCTCGGAAGGCTGCCACCTGCTGTCGTGGCCGCGCGAAGGGCCGGACGACACGCGGGATGAAGGCACGGGCGGGCGCTGGGCCGAGCCCGGCCGCGTCTACCAGTGCAGTTGCGTCTATTCGGACTGAGGACGCTCGTCGTTGACCTGCAGGTGTCGCCGCAGCACGCGGTTGAGGACCTTGCGCGGCTCCTCGTCCGCGGCGCCCAGGTGCTGGAAGCGCTGCATGTGCCCGTGCATCTCGTCACGGATGCGCGCGGCCTGGGCGCGGCGCCAGGTGGGGCTGGTGTCGGCGAGAGTGTCCAGCACTGGCTCCAGCAGCGCAGCCAGGCGCGCGTTCAGTTCGCGGGCGGCGAGGTCGGCTCCCACCTTGCGACGGTAGAGCTCCCATTCGTACTCGTCCGCGGGCAGGTCTAGCCTCCAAGCGCGCATGTGTCCTGATCCTCCGTGGGCGCGATTCTTCCGCGGCATCGCCGCTCAGCGCCATGGGACTTTAGGGCGAAAGCGGCCTTGCAGGAACTCGAGAAAAAGTTTCACTCGTGCCGACATGTTTGCGCGGTGGTCCACCAGCGCCACCACGCCGGCTTCCGGTGGCTCCCAGTCAGGCAGCACGCGCACCAGGCGGCCCGACTTCAGGTGCTCCGCCACGTCCCATTCCGAGCGCAGCAGGATGCCCTTGCCCATCAGGGCCCATTCCTTCACCACCTCGCCGTCGTTGCTCCACAAGGTGGCGGGCACCCGCACCGACACTTCCTCGCGCTTGCGGCGCAGGCGCCAGAGCGTCACGTCCTCCTGGTTCTCGCGCAGCACCAGGCAGGCGTGCTGCGCCAGGTCGTCGGGCGTCTGCGGCGCGGGGTGGCGCGCAAGATACTTTGGCGAGGCGCACAGGAAGCGCTGGTTGGGCGCGACCGGGTAGGCGACCAGGCTGGAATCGGCGAGCTCGCCGATGTGCACGATCAGGTCGAAGCGCTGCGTGTTGGAGGCCGGCACCAGGTCGGTCAGCGTCAGCGAGGCCTGCAGGCCCGGATGCCGCGCATGGAAATCGGCGACGATGGGCGCGAGGTAGCGGCGGCCGAAGCCCAGCGGTCCGCAGATGTCCAGCTTGCCTGCGACTTCGCCGGTGCGCGCGCGCAGGCTGTCGGTGAGGTCGTCCATGCGCGCCAGCAGGTCGACGGCGCCGGCGTAGAACAGCTCGCCTTCGTCCGTCAGGCTGAAGCGGCGCGTGCTGCGGTGGACCAGGTGCAGGCCCAGCCGCTTTTCCAGCTGGCGCAGGTGCTGCGACACGGCGGACGGCGTGATGTCCATGCGCCGTGCCGCTTCGGCCAGCGAGCCGGCCTTGGTGACCGCGACGAAGAAGCGCAGGTCCGTCGCATCGTTCAGCATGGGCGCTAATGTAGCGCCCGCCGCTTCACCAGCCGCTGAAGCGCGGCCAGGTTTCCCGCACGTTCCCGTCCGTTCCCACCACTTCGTAGGCGGGGTACTGCGCCGCCGTGGAGCAGGCGTGGTTCGGCAGGATGCGCACCTGCGTGCCGACCGGCAGGAAGTCGTCGCTGCCTGCGCTGCCGGGGCGGCGCGCCATGATGCCGTGCTCCTGGTTGGCGCCCACGAGGATGTAGTCCTCCATGGGCCGGCCCTGCGTGTCGCAGACCACGCCGTAGCCCTGGTCGACCGGCTGGCCCGAGGTGCCGCGGTCGCGCGACATCGCCATCCAGCCGGCGTCGAGCAGGGTCCAGCCCTTTTCGCGCTGGTGCCCGATGACCGTGGCCAGCACCGACAGCGCGATGTCGTCGACCTGGCAGACACCGACGCCGGCCATCACGAGGTCGAAGAACACGAAGACGCCCGCGCGCAGTTCGGTGACGCCGCGCAGGTTCTCGGCCGCCAGTGCGGTGGGCGTGGAGCCGACGCTGACGACGGGGCAGGCGTGGCCGGCGGCGCGCAGGCGGTCGGCCGCCAGCACGATGGCCGCGCGTTCCTGTTCGGCCATCGCCCGCAGTTCTTCCGGCGTGCGGCAGTCGTAGGAGCTGCCGGCATGCGTCATGACGCCGCGCACTTCGATGCCGCCTTCCTTCAGCGCGGAAGCGACCGCCAGCAACTCGGGCGCCTCGGGCTTCACGCCCGAGCGGTGCCCGTCCGAATCCACTTCGATCAGCACGCCGACCTCGCGTCCCTGCGGGTGCGCGCGCAGGCGCTCGGCCACGATGTGCGCGGCTTCCACGCTGTCCACCAGGATGGACATGCGGGCGCCGCGCGCCTGCAGGCCCAGCACGTGGTCCAGCTTGTTCGGCGCGATGCACACGGCGTAAAGGATGTCGCGCACGCCGTGCTCGAAGAAGTAGTCGGCCTCGCGCAGCGTGGACACGGTGATCGGGCCCTCGGGATCGTCCACCAGCCGGCGCGACACGTCCCAGGACTTGTTGGTTTTCACGTGCGGGCGGAAAGCCACGCCCAGGCGCCGCGCCTGCTCGCGCATGCGCGCGATGTTGCGGTCCATGCGCTGTTCGTCGAGCAGCAACGCGGGCGTTTCCAGGGATGCGAGCGGGCGGTTCATGCGCGGGCTCCTGCGCCGCGGCGCGACAGCACCTGCCCGGGCCTGGCGCCGGTGGTCCGGCCTTCGCGCCACACGATGCGGCCGTTGACGACGACGGTGTCGATGCCGTGCGCCGGCGCGATCGGGTTGGCGTAGCTGGCGGCCTCGCCCACGGTGAGGGCGTCGAACAGTGCGAGGTCGGCATACGCGCCTTCCTGCAGCACGCCGCGGTCCGCCAGGCCGAAGTTCTTCGCGGTCAGCCCGGTCATCTTGTGCACCGCGGTTTCCAGCGGGAACAGGCGCAGCTCGCGGCTGTAGTGACCCAGCACGCGCGGGAAGGCGCCCCACAGGCGCGGATGCGGCGAGGCGTCGTGCGGCAGGCCGTCGGAGCCGATCATGGTGTCGTCGAAGCGCAGGATGCGCTGCACGTCGCCTTCGTCCATGCGGAAGTAGATGGCGCCGGCCGGCAGCAGGCGCTGGATGGCTTCGTCCTGCGACACACCCAGCTCGCGCGCGATGTCGGCCAGGTCGCGGCCGTTGAACTGCGGCATCGCCTGCGACCAGCTCACCAGCACGCGGGCCGAGGTGGCGGCGCGGTCGGCCGACAGCACGGTCGAACCGGCGGTGTAGGGATAGCAGTCCAGGCAGACCGGCTGCTTGCGCATCTGCTCACGAATGAACTCCAGCGTCTGCTCGGAGCGGCCGTAGTTCTTCTGGCCCACCAGCTTGTGGTGCGAGATCACCACCGGCACGCCCACTTCGCGGCCGATGCGGAAGGTCTCCTCCAGCGAATCCATGATGCCGTCGGCCTCGTCGCGCATGTGCGTGCAGTAGACGCCGTCGTGGTCCTTCAGCGGGCGGCAGGTCTCGATGACCTCCTCGGTCGGCGCGGCGATGGCCGGCTCGTAGAAGAGGCCGGTGGAGACGCCGATGGCGCCGGCTTCCATCGCCTCCTGCACCAGCGCGCGCATGCGCTGGATTTGCGCGGGCGTGGCGGGTTTCTGCAGGTCGTCGACGGTGGCCACGCGCAAGGTCGTGTGGCCGACCAGCATGGCGCAGTTGGTGGCCGCGGGCTGCCGGCGCAGCGTGTCCAGGTAGGCGCCGAAAGTGCCGAAGCGGAACCAGCCGCCATCCACGTCCAGCAGGTTCAGCGGCGGCGTGACGGGCTGCGGCACCGGCCGCGGCATCGGCGCCAGCGAGACGCCGCAGTTGCCGCCGATGACGGTGGTGATGCCCTGGCTCACCTTGGGGGCCATGTCCGGCGCCGACAGCATCAGCCGGTCGTCGTGGGTGTGGCAGTCGATGAAGCCGGGGGCGGCTATGCGGCCGCCCAGGTCGATTTCGGCGCGGCCGCTGCTGCCGGCGAGGTCGCCGATGCGGGCGATGCGGTCGCCGCGGATGCCGATGTCGCCGGCATAGCGCGGCGCGCCGGTGCCGTCGACGATCTCGGCGTTGCGGATCAGGAGGTCGAAGGGTTCTTGCATGCGTTTCTCAATCTACCTTGGCGCCGGAGAGCTTGATCACCTTCGCCCACTTTTCGGTTTCGGTGCGCGCGAGCTGGTGGAACTCCTCCGGCGAGCTCGGCGCGGCGTCGGCGCCGAGAGTGCGGAACTGCTGCTGCACGGCGGGTGTGGCCAGGGCCTTGTGCAGTTCGCTGTTGATGCGCTCGACGATCTCGGGCGGCATCTTCGCCGGGCCCACCAGGCCGCCCCACGACACCACCTCGAAGCCGGGCACGGTTTCGGCGATGGCCGGCACCTGCGGGTAGTCGGGCGAGCGCTTCAGGGAGCTGATACCCAGCGCCCGCAGCTTGCCGCCCTGCACGTGCGAAACCACGGCGGGGATGTTGGCCATCATCATGTTCACGCCGCCGCCGATGACGTCGGTGATGCCGGCGGTGGCCGCCTTGTAGGGCACGTGCAGGATGTTGGTGCCGGTCATGGCCTTGAACAGCTCCATGCCCAGGTGCGCCGTCGTGCCGTTGCCGTCGGAGGCGAAAGTCAGCTTGCCGGGGTTCTGCTTCGCATAGGACACGAGCTCGGGCAGCGTCTTCGCCGGCAAGTTGTTGTTGACGACCAGGAAGTTGTTGACGCGCCAGGCCTGGCCGATCAGCGTGAGGTCCTTCTCCGCGTCGTAGGGCACGTTGGCCAGCAGCGACTTGTTGGTCGCCAGCGAGATGACGTTGCCGTAGGCCAGCGTGTAGCCGTCGGCGGGCGCGCGCACCACGTCCATCGTGCCGATCACATAGGAGCCGCCCGGCTTGTTGTCGATGACGAAGGGCACGCCCATCTGTTTGGACATCTGTTGCGTCAGCGCGCGCATCAGCACGTCGGGGGCGCCGCCGGGCGCGGAGGGCACGATCACGCGGATCGGCTTCTCGGGCCAGGCCGCGCGGGCGGCCTGCAGCGGGGCGAAAACGGCGGCCAGCGAAAGCGAGAGGAACAGCAGGCGGGAACGCATGGGGGGAGGTCTCCTGGAGGTTTGCCGCCATCGTAGGCAGCTGCCCCGGAAAGCCAAGACCCCGCCGCTTCAAGCAGTCGTTAGCCGTGCTTCACGATGGCGCGCTACAGTGCGCCCATGAACGCTCCCCGCCACGTGAACGCCCCGGGCCTGGCCAAGCCGGCCGGCCACTACAGCCACGCCACCGTCGCCAACGGCTTCGTGTTCGTCGCCGGCCAGTTGCCGGTGCGGCCGGATGGCAGCCGCATGGGGGATGCGTCGTCCTTCGAGGAGCAGGCCAGGCAGGTACTGGCCAACGTCCGGGCCGTGCTGCAGGCTGCCGGCAGCGATGTCGAAAAGCTGGTGCAGGTGCGCGTGTATGTGGACGACATCGCGAACTGGCCGGGGTTCAACGCGATTTACGCGGAGTGGGCGGGTGCGGCGCGGCCGGCACGGTGTGTCGTGCCGACCGGCGAGTTGCACCACGGGGTGAAGCTGGAAGTCGAGGCGATGGCGCTCGCGTAGTCAGTGCGCGTCGGCCTGGCGCGCGGCGAGGACGATCGCTTCCTGGTCTTCCTTCGCGCCGTTGAAGAACAGGTTCAGGCCGACTGCGGAGATCGAGGCCAGCAGGATCCCCGACTCGATCAGCGGGTGGATCACATGCGGCATCCACTGCTTGAAGCTCGGTGCGATCAGCGGGATCATGCCCACGCCGATCGAGATGGCCACGACCAGCGCGTTGTGCCGGTTCGTCTTGAAGTCCACGCCGCCCAGGATGCGGATGCCGGTGGCGGCCACCATGCCGAACATCACCAGGCCCGCGCCGCCCAGCACCACCGTAGGCAGCGATTCGACCAGCGCCGCCATCTTGGGCAGCAGGCCCAGCAGCAGCAGCATCACGCCGCCTGCCACGCAGACGAAGCGGCTGCGCACGCCGGTGACGGCGACCAGGCCCACGTTCTGCGAGAAGCTGGTGTAGGGGAAGGTGTTGAAGATGCCGCCCAGCAGCGTGCCCAGGCCGTCGGTGCGGAGACCTCGCGTCAGCGCCGCCTGGTCCACGGGCCGGTCCACCATCTCGCCGAGCGCCAGGAACATGCCGGTGGACTCGATCATCACGACCAGCATCACCAGCGTCATCGTCAGGATCAGCACCGGGTCGAAGATGGGCATGCCGAACTGGAAGGGCAGCACTACGTCGACCCAGGCGGCCTTGCCGACCTTCTCGAAGGTCATGAGGCCCATCGCACTGGCGGCCACCGCGCCGGCGACGATGCCCAGCAGCACCGAGATGTTGGCGACGAAGCCCTTGGCGTATTTCGCCACCAGCAGGATCGTCACCAGCACCAGGGCCGCGATGCCCACGCCCGTGAGGTCCGCGTACTTGGGGTTGGGCATGGTGGGCACCAGCGCCATGCCCTTGGGCAGGGGCGGCAGCGCGGAGCCTGGCGCGCTGGCTGCGGCCAGCCACTTCGTGTAGGCCGGGTCGACGACAGTGGGCGCGGTCGGGCCCACCGGGTTGCCGAAGATCCAGTTGATGCCGATGCGCATCAGGCTGATGCCGATCACCGCGATGATCGTGCCCGTCACCACCGGCGGGAAGAAGCGCAGCATGCGGCTCACCAGCGGCGCGAGCAGCATGGCGAGGAAGCCCGCGCCGATGATGCTGCCGAAGATCAGCTGCGCACCGGCCAGGCCGGGGTTGCCGTTGGCGATGGCGAGCATCGGCGCGACCGCCGCGAAGGTGACGCCCATCATCACGGGCAGGCGCACGCCGAACCACTGGGTCGCACCGAGTGACTGCACCAGGGTCGCCAGCCCGCAGCAGAACAGGTCCGCCGAGATCAGCATGGCCACCTGCTCGGGCGGCAGCTTGAGCGCGCGGCCGATGATCAGGGGCACGGCCACGGCGCCGGCGTACATCACCAGCACGTGCTGCAGGCCGAGCGCGGCCAGCTTGCCGGCCGGCAGTCTTTCGTCAACGGCATGGACCGTCATATGTCTTCTCCTCGTATCGTCGAATGTCAGGCGCGATGCACCATCTCGGTCCCGGCTTCGGGCAGCATGCGCAGGCCGTAGTAGGTGCCACCGCCGATGGCCACGCCGAAGAACCAGCCGTACACGCCCCACCATTCGGGCAGCAGGTGCGTGAAGTTGGGCAGCAAGGTGGAGAACAGGATGCCGATGCTGGCCGCGACGAGCGCCTTGGCGTGCCAGCCGCCCTGGTAGCGGTAAGGGCCGTGCTCGCGATAGAGGTCGTCGACGCGGATGGCGCCGCGGGCGACCAGGTAGTAGTCGACCATGATGATCCCGAACAGCGGGCCCATGGTGGAGCCGATGGCGCCGACGAAGCTGGCGGCGCTGCCTTCCCAGGGGGCGAAGGGGTACAGCACCAGGGCGATCAGGGCCGCGATGCAGCCGCCGCGCTTGAAGCTGATCTGCTTGGGGAAGGTGTTGGAGATGTCGAAGGCCGCGGACACGAAGTTGGCCACCACGTTGATGCCCAGCGTGGCGACGCAGAAGGTGAGGGCGGCGAGGGCGGCCAGCGCCCAGCTGTCGAACTTGGCGGAGATCTGGTCGGGGTGGATCAGCACTTCACCGTAGACCTTGTAGGCCGCGATGGTCGTGACGCCGGCCACCAGCGAGAACAGCAGCAGGTTGACGGGCAGGCCCCAGAGGTTGCCGACGCGCACTGCCTTCTCGCTCTTCGCGAAGCGGGTGAAGTCGCAGAAGTTGAGGTACAGCGCGGCGAAGTAGGTGATCCAGACCGCGGCCACCGCCGTCAGCGAAGCGAAGGAGCCGGGCACGCCGGGGACGCCCGCGTCCTTGGTGCTGGCGAGCAGCACGTCCTGCGGGATGCCGCCGATGTCGAAACCGCCGGCCTTGACCAGCAGGCCGATGGCCAGGATCAGCATCGCGAACCAGACGCCGGGGCCGGCGGCGTCCTGGAAGCGGCGCACCGTCTCCATGCCGCGCTGGATGATCAGCAGCTGCAGCGCCCACACCACCACGTAGCAGATGACCTCGAGCCCGGAGTGGCCGAGGAAGTGCACGTTCTTGTGGAAGGCCATCACGTCCGGCGAGCGCGTCAGCAGCGCCACGATGGCGCCGGAGGCCGCGGCCGTCTGCGCGCCGTACCAGAAGCAGGCGACGATGGCGCGGATGATGGCCGGGAAGTTGGCGCCCCACACGCCGAAGGAGGCGCGCGCCAGCACGGGGTAGGGCACGCCGGTGCGCACGCCGGCCAGGCCCACCAGCTGCATCAGGAAGAAGATGACCAGCGAGCCGATGCCGATGGCGAGCAGGAAGTTGACGAAGCTGCCGCACAGCAGGAACAGGCTGGCCGCGAGGTAGTAGCCCCAGAGGCTGTGGACGTCCGAAGTCCACACGTTGAAGATGCTGAAGGCGCCCCAGGTGCGCTGGGCGGGCGTGGTGGGGGCGAGGTCCTCGTTGGTGAGGCCGGGGCTGTAGCCCTTGGCGGCCCAGTCGGTGTGGTCCATGTGCGAGCTCCTGTCTTCGGGCAGAGACGCCGCCCGTCGTGCACAAAACTGTATACACGCTAGTGGATGATGCGTATACAGGCTTTCCCTCGCGGCGAGGGGTGTGGTGCTTGTTTCTGCTTTGACTGGCGGGTGGGTAATCCGGCCGGCGGAAAGGAAAACGGCTCCCTGGTGGGGAGCCGCTTCTGGTGAGCTTGTAGGGCGCGCAGCTCTGCTGCGCACCTCGCGACGCGGTACCGCGTCCCTTATGCCAGCAAGTCGTACAAGGTCCGCGCAACCACCTTCGTCGCCTTGCGGAGGTCTTCGAGCTCCAGCCGCTCGTCATTGCGCTTCGCATGCGACTCCAGCACCGTGCGCGGGCCGGAGCCATAGATCACGCCCGGGATGCCCGCTTCGCCATACAGCCGCACGTCGGTGTAGAGCGGCGTGCCCATGGCCGGAATCTCCTGCCCGAACACCTGCTTGCCGTGCTGCTGGATCGCGCTGACCAGCGGCTGGTTGCCTGCCAGCGGCTTCAGCGAATTCGCCAGCAGCATGCGGCGGATCTCCACCGTCCCCGCGAAGCCCTCGGCCGCATCGGCGATCACCTTGCGGATGCTCGCTTCCACCTCGGCCGGGTTCTCTTCCGGGATCATCCGGCGGTCCAGCTTGAACACCACCTTGCCGGGCACGACGTTGGTGTTGGTCCCGCCTTCGATGCGGCCGATGTTCAGGTACGGGTGCTTGATGCCCGCTACCTTGGACGTCACCTTCTTGTACTCGGCGTTCTGCGCGAACAAGGCGCTCAGGATCTTCACCGCGCCCTGCAGCGCATCGATGCCGGTGTCCGGGATGGCGGCGTGCGCCATCTTGCCGTGCACCGTCACTTCCATCTGCAGGCAGCCGTTGTGGGCCGTGACCACCTCGTAGCTGAAGCCGGCCGCGATCATCAGGTCGGGCTTCGTCAGCTTGTTCTTCAGCAGCCAGCCGGGGCCCATCTCGCCGCCGAACTCCTCGTCGTAGGTGAAGTGCAGTTCGACATTGCCCTTCAGCTTCGCCTGCAGCGACTCCAGCGCGCGCACGGCGAAGGTGAAGCTGGCGAAGTCGCCCTTGCTCACCGCCGTGGCGCGGCCGTAGATCTTGCCGTCCTCGATCTCACCGCCATAGGGATCGTGGGTCCAGCCTTCGCCGGGCGGCACCACGTCGCCGTGGGCGTTCAAGGCGATGGTGCGGCCGTCGCCATACTTCCGGCGCACGATCAGGTTGGTGATGGACTCCAGGCCATAGGCCTTCACGTCCGCTTCCGGCACCGGGTGCTTCTCGGCTTCGAAGCCGAAGCCCTGCAGCAGTTCGGCGGTGCGCTCGGCGTGCGGCGCGTTGTTGCCAGGCGGCGTGTCGGTGGGCACGCGCACCAGTTCCTGCAGGAAGCGCACTTCCTCGTCGAAATGGGCGTCGACCCAGGCGTCGAGCTTCTCGTAAGCGGTCATTGTTGTTCCTTGGCCAGGTGGTCCAGCAGTTGCTGGAAGGCGCGCACGCCCAGGTCGATGTCGTCGCTGGTGCTGGACTCCAGCGGGTTGTGGCTGATGCCGGCGTTCTCGCCGCGCACGAAGAGCATGGCTTGCGGCATCACTTCGTGCAGCTTCATCGCGTCATGGCCAGCGCCGCTGGGCATGCGATACAGCGGCACGCCCAGCGCGTCCACGGCGCGTTCCCAGCGCTGCTGCCATTGCGGCGCGCTCGGCGCGGCGGCCGCGCGCATGGTCTCTTCCACCGTGTGGTGCAGGCCGCGGCGTTCGCAGATTTCCTTCAGCTTTGCCAGCACGTCGTCGGTCATCCGGTCACGCTGCGGGTCGGTGGGCGCGCGCAGGTCCAGCGAGAACAGGCAGCGGCCGGGCACCACGTTGATGGAACCGTTGGGCACCTGCAGCATGCCGATGGTGCCGACCGAATCGCCGTCCTTGCTGGCGCGCTGCTCCACATACAGCGCGAGCTCCGCCACGGCCACCGCGGCATCGCGCCGGCGATCCATGGGCGTCGTGCCCGCATGGCTGGCCATGCCGACCACCTCGCACTGGAAGCGGCGGCCGCCGTTGATGGAGGTGACGATGCCCAGCGGCAGGTCCAGCTCGTTCAGCACCGGGCCCTGCTCGATGTGCACTTCGATGAAGCCGAGGTACTTCGAAGCGTCGCGCTTCAACGCGTTGATCGCTTCCAGCGTGGCCGGCAGGCCGGCGTTGCGCATCGCCTCGCGCATGGTCACGCCGTCGGCATCCTTCTGGTCCAGCCAGGCCGGATCGAAATGGCCGGTGAGCGCGCCGGAACCGAGGAAGGTCGCCTTGTAGCGCTGGCCTTCCTCCTCGGCAAAGCCCACCACCTCGATGCCGAAAGGCAGGCGTTTGCCGGCTCGCGAGAGCTCGCGCACGCAGGCCATGGGCGTGAAGATGCCCAGGCGGCCGTCGTACTTGCCGCCATTGCGCACGGTGTCGAAGTGGGAGCCGGTCAACAGCGTCTTGTCGGCGGTGCCGCGATAGACGCCGACCACGTTGCCGACCGCATCGACGCTCACCTCGTCGAAGCCGCATTCCTGCATGTCGGCCACGATCTGCTTCGCCGCCGCGCGGTGCGCGTCGGTGAGGTAGGTGACGGTCAGCTGGCCCTTTTCGGCATAGCCCGGGTCGCTGTGCCGCGCCAGTTGCTCCTGCCAGTCCCAGGCGCGGTTGCCCAGCACCGGCTCGAAGCCGAACTTGTCGTTCAGCCGGATCTCCACGATGCGGTGGATGTTGCGCAGCGCTTCGGCCCGCTCGAAGTCCGGATGGTTGCCGAGGCGGCGCGCGAAGGTCTCGATGATCTGGTGGCGGTTCAAGCCCACGCCGCGCGGCCCGCGCACCGCCAGGATGAAGGGAAAGCCGAACTTCGCGTTGTAGTCGGCGTTCAGCTTCTGGATGCGCGCGAATTCCTCCGGCGTGCAGTCGGTGAGTCCAGCCTTGCCTTGCTCGTTGGTCGATTCGGCGGTGAGCGTCTTGCTCACCATGGCCTTGCCGGCCAGTTCCGGGTGGGCGCGGATCAGCGCGAGCTGCCGGTCCAGGCCGGCTTCGCGGACGATGGTCGCCATCACCTGCTTCAGGTGGCCGAGCGACTTGAAGGGCCGTTGCGCCAGCGCTGCCTGCGCGATCCACGGCGAGTGCTCGTACAGGCCGTCCAGCATCTGCGCCGCTTCGGCTTCGCTCGCCGCATTCAGTTGGTTGAGGGTGAGGGCCATGTCACTTGTCCTGGTAAGGGTGCGCCTGCTTCCAGTGGCGGGCGATATCGAGGCGGCGGCAGACCCAGACGCGATCGTGCTTCGCGATGTGGTCCAGGAAGCGCTGGAGTGCGACGATGCGGCCCGGCCTTCCGAGCAGGCGGCAGTGCATGCCGATCGACATCATCTTCGGCGCTTCGTCGCCTTCGGCGTAGAGCGCGTCGAAGCTGTCCTTCATGTACTGGAAGAAGGGATCCGCATGCGAGTAGCCTTGGGGTAGCGAGAAGCGCATGTCGTTGCAGTCCAGCGTGTAGGGCACGATCAGCTGCGGCACGGTGAGGCCGTCGCTCTTCTTCACCTTCATCCAGAAGGGCAGGTCGTCGCCGTAGTAGTCGCTGTCGTATTCGAAGCCGCCGTAGTCGGCCACGAGGCGGCGCGTGTTGGGGCTGTCGCGGCCGGTGTACCAGCCCAGGGGCCGCTGGCCGGTAAGCTTCTCGATGATCTCCATGCCGACGCGCATGTGCTCGCGCTCGGTCGCCTCGTCCAGGTTCTGGTAGTGGATCCAGCGCCAGCCGTGGCAGGCGATCTCGTGGCCGGCTTCGACAAAGGCCTGCGTGACTTCGGGGTAGCGCTGCAGCGCCATGCCGACGCCGAACACGGTGAGCGGCAGCTGGTGCTTCTCGAATTCCCTGAGGATGCGCCACACGCCCGCGCGCGAGCCGTACTCGTAGATGCCTTCCATCGAGATGTGCCGGTCCGGGAAGGCCGCCGGGTTGAACATCTCGGACAGGAACTGCTCGGAGCCGGCGTCGCCATGCAGCACGCAGTTTTCGCCGCCTTCCTCGTAGTTCAGGACGAACTGCACGGCGATGCGGGCGTTGCCCGGCCAGCGCGCATGCGGCGGCTTGCGGCCGTAGCCTTTGAGGTCACGCGGGTAGTCCGCGGTGGTGTCGTAGACGGCAGTGTTCATGCGAGGGCCAGGGCGATGTCGTTGCTGGGGGCCGGCTTGTGGAAAGCCAGGCTCTGCTCGGTGTGCAGCAGGTGTTCCTCCATCAGGCGGACGGCGAGCTTCTCGTCCTTCGCCGCGATGGCCTTCACCAGCTCCACGTGTTCTTCCTGCGAATGCGCGGCGGCGGCGTCGCGCTGGTACATCAGGGTGATCAGCGAGCTGTGCGAGACCAGGTCACGCAATATGCGGACCAGCACCTCGTTGCCCAGCAGCTCCGCCATGCGCACGTGGAAGTCGCCGAGCAGCTCGCTGCGCTTCTCGGCGTCGGGGCCTTCGACGGCCGCCTTCTCCTGGGCGATGTGCTCGCGCAGCGCCCGCACGCGCGCCGGCGTCACGTTGCGCACGAACTCGCGCACCATCTGCGCTTCCAGCATGCGGCGCACCTGGAACACCTGGCGCGCTTCCTCCACGCTGGGGGCGGCGACGAAGGCGCCGCGCGCCTTCTCCATCTTGACCAGCCGGTTCTGCGCCAGCTGGAACAGGGCTTGGCGCACCAGGGTGCGCGAGACGCCGAAGTGGTCGGCCAGCTTCTGTTCCGCCAGCTTCGTGCCCGGCTGCAGCCGGTGCTCGACGATGGCCCGCGTGAGCGTCTCGACGATGACGTGGGTGGTGGAAGGCTCCATGCGGCGCATGATAGCTGCAAGCCGGAAAAGTGTATACACTGTGGTCCACAATTTCCGGAGAATCTCGCCATGGGCCTCAGCACGCACGTCCTCGACACCATGCATGGCACGCCGGCCGCCGGCATGGCGGTCGAGCTCTATTCAGTGGAGGGAGGCGAGGCGAAGCTGGTGAAGCGCTTCGTGCTGAACGACGACGGGCGCAACCCGGACGGCCCGCTGTACGACAACGCGAGCCTGAAGAAGGGCAAGTACCGCCTGACGTTCGACGTGGCGGGTTACTTCCGTGCGAGGGGGGTGCAGCTGCCCGATCCGCCCTTCCTGGACCGGGTCAGCCTGGATTTCGGCATCGCGGAAACCAGCCAGCACTATCACGTGCCGCTGCTGGCGAGCCCGTGGAGCTATTCCACGTACCGCGGCTCGTGACTCAGTCCTGGCCTTCCGTCAGGGTGTCCAGTTGGAACCTTCCGCTCTTGTCCCACAGCCAGGTGTCCGTGTAGACCACCTTGCCCATGCGGGCGGGCGCGGGGAAGGGCGCGGCGGCGCGCACGGTGCGTTCGATCTCGCGGATGACTTCCGGCGCGTGCTTCGGCGCGCGCAGCCAGTGCAGGTTGCGCACCTGGCCCTGGCCGTCCAACTCCACCTGCAGCGTGCCGATGGCATACAGCAGGGGCGGCATGTGGCCCTTCCAGATGCGCGTTTCGTTGAGGGAGTAGATGTGCTGGGCGGCGTCGGCGCGGTAGGCGCGCGGGTTGGCCGCGTAGGAGGCCTTGACGACGCCCCGCGGCTCCAGGATGACCTGGGGCGCTCGCGCTTCGGCGGCGCTGGCCTGGGCCGGCGCAGGCGCTTCCTGCGACAGCGGAACATTGGACTGGCAGGCGGCCAGCAGGGCGGAGGCTCCCAGGGCGGCCGGAGCCAGGGAGCGCAGGGTGGGTCGATACTTCATCTGGGGTCCTCGCGAACTGCAACGCGGGCGACAGCTTGCCAGCGCAGCTTGTTAACGCCTCTTCGCCGCGCAATGATGACCTTGCCGGCGCAAGATCAGATGTACTTGCAAATGCTTGCACTGTAAAGAATGGCACGCATCGAACAAATCACGGCGGGGTTGGCGTCGCAGGACGCGATTCTCGTCTCTGTGGACCAGGCCCAGGGCTCGGTGCCGCGCGAGGCCGGCGCCTGGATGCTGGTTTTTCCCCACGCGGTGCACGGCACGATCGGCGGTGGCCACCTGGAGTTCGATGCGATCGCGGAAGCGCGCCGTCGCCTGTCGGGGACGGGCGGCGAGCCGGTGTTGCCGGTGTTGCGTTACGCGCTGGGCCCCAGCCTGGGGCAGTGCTGCGGCGGCGTGGTGCACCTGCGCTTCGACCGCCTCGGCTCCGCCGACGCGCCCGCGCTTACGCAGCGCCTGCGCGCGGAACTGGCGCCGCTGGCGTTGTTCGGCGGCGGCCACGTGGGCAAGGCGCTGGTGAACGTGCTGGCGCCGCTGCCCTTCGCCGTCACCTGGATCGACAGCCGCGACGAGATCTTCCCGCCCGACGTGCCGGCCAACGTCGAATGCGAACACTCCGACCCGGTGCAGGCGGCTGTGGCGAGCCTCGTGCCGCACTCTCGGGTCCTGATCATGAGCTTCAGCCACGCCGAGGACCTGGACATCGTCGCCGCCTGCCTGAAGCGGCTGCGTGAGCAGGGCGACCTGCCGTACATCGGCCTGATCGGCAGCAAGACCAAGTGGGCCACCTTCCGGCACCGGCTGGAGGAGCGCGGCTTCCACCGGCAGGAGCTGGCGCAGGTCACCTGCCCGATCGGCGTGCCAGGCGTCACCGGCAAGCAGCCGGAAGTGATCGCGGTGGCGGTGGCGGCACAGCTCTTGCAAACCCCGCTTCCGTAGGGCGGGGAAACTGTATACACTCCCGTCCACAAGTCGCAGCGGCGCTGATAAGCGCGACTTCCTCTGCTCAGAGCGCCCGCGGTGGTGAGCAGGCTTCGTCGGTAGAACGCCATGGAAAGCTACTTCCTCGACTGGGCCAACCTGCTGCTGCGGTGGCTGCACGTCATCACCGCCATCGCCTGGATCGGCTCCTCCTTCTATTTCGTCTTCCTCGATTCCAGCCTCGTGCCGCCGGCCGACGACAAGCTCAAATCAGAGGGCGTCACCGGTGAACTTTGGGCCGTGCACGGCGGCGGCTTCTACCACCCGGTGAAGTACGCGGTGTCGCCGCCCAAGCTGCCGCCGCACCTGCACTGGTTCTTCTGGGAGGCCTACAGCACCTGGCTTTCGGGCTTCGCGCTGTTCACGGTGGTCTACCTGTGGAACGCGAGCACCTTCCTGGTCGACAAGTCGCTGATGCCCTGGGCGCCGGGCGCGGCCATCGCCGTGGCGCTGTCCTTCCTGGTGGTGTTCTGGATGCTGTACGACGGCATCTGCCAGGTCTTCGGCCAGCGCAGGAACGGCGACGCCATCGTCGGCGCGCTGGTGCTGGTGCTGGTATGTATCGCGTCCTGGCTGGCCTGCCACTGGTTCGCGGGCCGCGCGGCCTTCCTGCTGGTGGGCGCGATGATCGCCACCTCCATGAGCGCCAACGTGTTCTTCTGGATCATCCCGGGCCAGCGCAAGGTGATCAAGAGCATCGAGGCCGGCCAGAAGCCGGACCCCATCCACGGCTGGCGCGGCAAGCAGCGCAGCGTGCACAACACCTACTTCACGCTGCCGGTGCTGTTCGCGATGCTGTCCAACCACTACGGCTTCCTCTATGCGAGCAAGCAGAACTGGCTGGTGCTGATCGTGATGATGTTCGCCGGCGCCGCCATCCGCCAGTTCTTCGTCATGCGCCATGGCTACAAGCTGGGTCGCAACGCGCACCCGGCCGGCTACGCGCTGGTGGGCGTGGCCGTGATCGCGGGCACCATCGCCTGGCTGGCGCCGGACAGCGCCGCGCTGGGCGCCAAGCCGGAGCTGGCGCAGGCGGACTTCTCGCACGTGCAGAAGGTGGTGGAGCAGCGCTGCTACATGTGCCATTCGGGCCCGGCCGCGATGAAGAACGTGCGCCTGGATTCGGCCGACGGCATCAAGCAGCACGCGCAGGCCGTCTACCAGCAGGCTGTGGTGGCCAAGACCATGCCCTTGAACAACGCCACGCAGATCACGGACTCCGAGCGGGCCCTGATCGGGCAGTGGTTCGAGTCCGGTGCGAAGGTGAACTAGGGGCGCGGATTCTTAGCCCAGGTTTATTACGGAATCGGAAATGGTGCGTTGGCCGATGAGCCGTTTTTCTTTCGGGGTGCAGTGCCTACATTGGATGCACCAACACCGAAAGGACAAACACCATGAACCGCACCTCCTCCCTCTTCTTCGCCGGCCTGCTGTCCCTGGGCGCCATCGCTGCCCACGCCGAATCGCCGGACCCGTCCGGCCAGTTCGCCGCCCACGTCAACTCCGGCATCTCGCGTGCCCAGGTCCAGGCCCAGCTGCAGCAAGCCCAGCGCTCCGGCGACATGCTGGCCGCCGGCGACAGCGGCCTGACCGAAGCCCAGGTGAACCCGTTCGCCTACCCGGCCCGCACCGTCGTGGCCAGCAAGAGCCGCGAACAGGTCCGCGCCGAAACGCTGCAAGCCGTCCGCAATGGCGACGTGCTGCTGGCCGGCGAACTGGGGTTGACCGAGCGCCAGGCTTTCCCGCAAAGCTTCGCGCCGCACAACCAGGCCGCGCCGGTGCGCTACCTGGCGGGCCTGCAGCACTGAGCTGCGCTTAAAGCTCTCTTGACCTGGGAGCACGGTTACGGGGTGGTTACCGCGTCACAATCCGGCGCAGGAGACCTGCCCCATGACCGCGCCCGATCCCCGCACCGCGCCCCGCGCCTTCCTCGAACACCTCTACCGCACCGCAGTGCATCGGGCGCTGCCCCTGCACAACACGGCGGCCTTCCTGCCGCCGCCGCCCAAGGGCCGGACCCTCGTGCTCGGCGCCGGCAAGGCGGGCGGCGCGATGGCGCATGCGGTCGAAGCGCTGTGGCCCGCCGACGCGCCGCTGTCAGGCCTGGTTGTCACGCGCTACCACCACACGCCGCCGCGCCCGCAAGGCCTGCCGCAGCGCATCGAGGTGGTCGAAGCCTCGCATCCGGTGCCGGACGCCGCGGGCCTGCAGGCCGCGCAGCGCATCCTCGCCTTGACGCAAGGCCTGACGCCCGATGACCTGGTGCTGTGCCTCATCTCGGGCGGCGGCTCGGCCCTGCTGACCTTGCCGGCCGAAGGCCTGACGCTGGAGGACAAGCAGCGCGTCAACCGCGCGCTGCTGGAGTCGGGCGCCAACATCGCCGAGATGAACTGCGTGCGCAAGCACCTGTCGCGCATCAAGGGCGGCCGGCTCGCCGCCGCCTGCGCACCGGCCCGGGTGGTGACGCTCACCATCAGCGACGTGCCGGGTGACGACCCGTCCATCATCGCCAGCGGTCCCACGGTGCCGGACGCCAGCACCTGCGCCGATGCGGTGGCCATCCTGCAGCGCTACGCCATCGAAGTGCCGGGCGCCATCATGAGCCTGCTGGAACAGGGCGCGCTGGAAACGCCCAAGCCCGGCGACCCGGCCTTCGCCGGCCACCAGGTGCACATGATCGCGACGCCGCAGCAGTCGCTGGAAGCGGCGGCTGAGGCGGCGCGCGCCGCCGGCATCGAGGCGCACATCCTCAGCGACGAGATGGAAGGCGAGTCGCGCGAAGTCGGCAAGGTGCACGCGGCGCTGGCGCGCGCGGTGGCCCAGCGCGGCGCGCCTTTCGCGCGGCCCTGCGTGATCCTTTCCGGCGGCGAGACCACCGTCACCGTGCGCAAGGAGCCGGAAGGCACGCCGCGCGGCCGCGGCGGCCGCGCCGGCGAGTTCTGCCTGGGCCTGGCGCAGGCGCTGCAGGGCCAGGCCGGCGTGTTCGCGCTGGCGGCCGACACCGACGGCATCGACGGCGTGGAAGACAACGCGGGTGCCTTCGTCGCGCCGGACACCTTGCAGCGCGCCCTGGCGCAAGGGATGAAGGTCGACGCCTACCTGGCGCGCAACGATGCGTATGGCTATTTCAGTGCGATCGGCGACCTCGTCGTGACGGGGCCGACGCATACCAACGTCAACGACTTCCGGGCGATCCTGGTCGCCTGATCACGAAAGCAGCGTCGTCAGCCAGTCCGGGTGCAACCTCCACCCGGCCAGCCCCGCGATGCCCATGATCGTGCCGAACACGCCCGGCACCAGCGCCAGCCAGAACAGCCACCAGGTCTGCGTCACCGAGGCCACCGCCAGGGCGGCGATGGCGATCGCGATGCCGGCATCCGCCAGGTCGAACTGGTCGTCGCGGAAGTTCAGCGCGTCGTAGTTCTTCTGGTCCTGCGCCGCCTGCTGGCGCAGTTCTTCCTTCTTCTTCGCCTGGTCGGCTTCGATCTTCTGGTACTCCGCCAGCGCGGCCTCGTAGGGTGCGCGCTGCGCGGGCGGCTTGTCCGCGATCTGCAGTTGCAACTGCACGACCTGCGCGTGCGCCACTTCCTCGCGCAGGTTGCGCGCCTGGTAGAAGGCCCAATGGTCGTTCTTGTCCGCCTGGGCCTGCTGCATCGCCTGGACGATGTTGTCGTCCTTCACCTTGGACACGCCCATGACGGTGCTCAGGATGGCGACCGACAAGGCCACCCAGGTGTTCAGGCGCGAGCCGCCTTCCTGCGGGGTTTCGGGGACCGGGTTTTCCATGGCGCGGATTGTGCCGTCAGGCCTGGTCGAGCCGCGCCGCGGCGAAGTGCTCCGCCAGGTGTTCGACGAAGGCCCGCACCCGCGCCGTCGCGTTGTGCCGCTGCGGATAGACCGCGTAGATGTCGGCCGCCGGCGCCTGCCAGCCGGCCAGCACCTGCCGCAGCCGGCCGCTGCGCAGGTAGCGCGCGATGTCCCATTCGGCGCGCAGCAGGATGCCGTGCCCGGCCAGCGCCCAGTTCACGGCGATCTCGCCGTCGTTGGTGCTCAGGTTGCCGCGCACCTTGACGGTCTCGCTGCGGCGGCCCGACTGCAGCTTCCACACGCCGTAGGCCTCGTCGCCCTGGCGGATGCCGATGATGTTGTGGCGCGCCAGCTCCTGCGGCAGCTTGGGCGCGCCCTGGCGGGCCAGGTAGCCCGGCGCGGCGCACAGCAGGCGGCGGTTGGGGGCGAGCATCCGCGCGACCACGCGGGCGTCCGGCGGCTCGCCGAAGCGCACGCAGACGTCGAAGGCGTCCTCGGCCAGCGGCGGCGGGTTGACCGACAGTTGCAGCTGCACTTCCACCTGCGGGTGGCGCTTGCTGAAGCTGGCGATCAGCGGCGCCACGTGCATGCGGCCGAAGCCGAGCGTGGCGTTCACGCGCAACAGGCCCTGGGGCTCGGCCCGGGTGCCGCGCAGCTCGCTTTCGGCGGCCTCGATCTCCGCCAGGATGCGGCGGGCGTGCTGCAGGTAGATCTCCCCTTCGGCCGTCACGCCCAGGCGGCGCGTCGTGCGGTGGAGCAGGGGCACGCCCAGGCGCGCTTCCAGCTGGGCGAGCCGCTTGCTGACGGCGGGCGTGCTGACCTGCAGCTCGCGCGCCGCCGCCGACAGGCTGCCGCAGCGCACCAGCTCGGTGAAGAACTGCATCTCGGACGACGCGGCGGGTCCACTGCTCATTTGCGTGATTCTCTCCCACGCGACTAACGGTTAGAGTTGCGGCCTGCAGGAGGAAGCAATGTCCAAATCCGCGGGCAACGGCAACGATAGTGCCGGCATCGAGAAGTCTCTGGAAAAGATCGCGCGCACCATCAAGGAACTGCGCGGCTATGACGTGTCCGCCATCAAGGATCGCTGGGATGGGCAGCTGGAAGTGCTGCAGCGGAAGATCAACGGCCACGTGGCCGACGCCTTCGGCGCCGGTTCGCCCGAGTACAAGAGGCATTCCACCGGCCCGCTGGACGCGTCGCTGGACACCACCTTCAGCGACCGCTTCACGCCGGAGGAGTTCCACGAGGCCTTGCGCACGGGAATTCAGCAAGCGGTCAGCAAGCTGAATGCGGCCAGCGAAGCCTTGCGCAAGCGCATGAACGCGCCGGCGGAGCCGCCGGTCGCGACGCCTGCGCCCACGCCCGCGCCGACTCCGGCGCCTACGCCTGCGCCGACCCCGGCGCCTACGCCCGCCCCGACGCCGGCGCCCACACCCGCTCCGACCCCGGCGCCCACACCCGCTCCGACCCCGGCACCCACGCCCGCGCCGAAGCCGGCTCCGGCGCCGGCCCCCACGCCCGCGCCGACCCCGGCGCCGAAACCCACTCCAGCCCCCGCTCCCAAGGCCGCCCCCGCGCCTGCCGCCAAGGCGGCGCCGGTCCCCACCTCCGCACCGAGCCCCGCTGCCATGTCCACACCTGCATCCACCGGCGGCACCCGCGTCGCCATCGTCTGTCGCGATGACGAAGCCGGCGAGGCCATCACCAATTTCGTCGCCGACCTCGGCCTGGAACCCGTCATCAGCATGGAGCCGCGCGTCGACGCCTCGCTGGACGTGCTCGAAAGCCTGCGCCAGGCCGACTTCGCGCTGGTGCTGCAGGGCGAGCGCCAGCTGGAGGTCGGCTTCCTGCTGGCCGCGGTGGGCAAGCAGCGCATGTGCGTGCTGCAGCCGCCCGGCGAGGAACTGCCCGGCCTCGGCGGCCTCGCTCGCCACACGATGGACGAAGGCGGCCTCTGGCGCCTGCTGCTGGCCCGCACCATGAAGCAGGCCGGCATGGAGGTGGACCTGAACAAGGCGCTCTGACGCCGCCTGGGCATTGTTGAACCAGGATTCAACAATGCCTTGAATTCCGGCGTGTTCCTTTCCCGGCCCGGCCTCTTACAGTGCCCCCGGTGAAAGGACACGCCATGAAGACATATCGCATCGCCTGCATCCCCGGCGACGGCATCGGCAAGGAAGTCGTGCCGGCCGGCCAGGAAGTGCTGGAGGCCCTGGCCCAGAGCGGCAGCGGCTTCCGTTTCGAGTTCACCAGCTTCGGCTGGGGCGGTGACTGGTACCGCGCGCACGGCAAGATGATGCCGGACGACGGCCTGGACGCACTGCGCGGCATGGACGCCATCCTGTTCGGATCGGCCGGCGACCCGCACATCCCCGACCACGTCACGCTCTGGGGCCTGCGCCTGAAGATCTGCCAGGGCTTCGACCAGTACGCCAACGTCCGGCCGACGCGCATCCTGCCCGGCATCGACGCGCCGCTGAAGCGCTGCGGCCCCAAGGACCTGGACTGGGTGATCGTGCGCGAGAACTCCGAAGGCGAATACGCCGGCGTCGGCGGCCGCGCCCACCAGGGCCACCCGATCGAGGTGGCCACCGACGTCAGCATGATGACCCGCGCCGGCGTCGAGCGCATCATGCGCTTCGCCTTCAAGCTGGCGCAGTCCCGCCCGCGCAAGCAGCTCACCGTCGTCACCAAGTCCAACGCCCAGCGCCACGCGATGGTGATGTGGGACGAGATCGCGCTGGCGGTCAGCCAGGAGTTCCCCGACGTCAAGTGGGACAAGGAACTGGTCGACGCCTGCACCGCGCGCATGGTGAACCGCCCCGCCTCGCTGGACACGCTGGTCGCGACCAACCTGCACGCGGACATCCTGAGCGACCTGGCCGCGGCGCTGGCCGGCAGCCTGGGCATCGCGCCCACCGGCAACATCGACCCCGAGCGCCGCTACCCCAGCATGTTCGAGCCCATCCACGGCTCGGCCTTCGACATCATGGGCCAGGGCCTCGCCAACCCGGTGGGCACCTTCTGGAGCTGCGTGATGCTGCTGGAGCACCTGGGCGAGCAGGAAGCCGCGCGCCGCCTGATGCAGGCCGTGGAGGAAGTCACTGCGGATCCCAAGCTGCACACCCGCGACCTCGGCGGCTCGGCGAAGACGGCCGAAGTCACGGCTGCGGTGCGCCACCGATTGCTGAACCGCTGATTCCGTGCCACCGTAAGCATGCCAACCCAAGGAACAAAGGAGACAAGAGCATGAAGCGTTTCATCCCCGCGCTCGCGCTGGCGCTGCTGGCGCCCGTCGCGATGGCCCAGCAGGTCACCTGCCCCGAGAAGAACGTGCAGTACTGGCAGGCCTTCCCGCCTGGCGGCGAGTCCGACTCCTCGGCGCGCCACCAGCAGCTGGTGCTGCACAAGAAGTGCCCGAACATCGACACCATCGTGCAGTACAAGTCGGGCGCGGGCGGCGCGCTGATGTGGACGCAGATGAACCAGCTGCCCGGCGACGGCCTCAACGTGGTCGGCATCAACCTGCCGCACATCGTGTTCCAGCCGATCCAGGGCGACGTGCAGTACAAGACCGGCGACGTCACGCCGGTGTTCTGGTTCCACTTCACGCCGGACATCCTGGTGGTCAACTCGAAGAGCCCGATCAAGAACTTCCAGGACTTCGTGGCGGCGGCCAAGGCCAACCCCGGCAAGCTCAGCCTGGCGGGCTCGGGCCAGTACTCGGCCAACCACGCCGCGCATGAGCGCCTCGACGCCGCCTTCGGCATCAAGACGCTGTACGTGCCCTTCAAGGGCACCGGCGACCTCGCCACCAGCGTGATGGGCGGCCAGGTCGACGGCGCGATGACGTACACACCCTTCGCCATCGTCAACAAGGAGAAGGTGCGGCCGCTCGCCGTGGCCATGGAGCACCGCCATCCGCTGATGCCCGACGTGCCCACCTTCAAGGAGCTGGGCGTCGACTGGGTCGACGGCGCCTACCGCGGCATCGGCGTGCCCAAGTCCACGCCGGTGGCCGAGCGCAAGCGGCTGTCGGACCTCTGGCGCGCGCTCAACAACGATCCGGAGATGAAGGACCTCGCGGCCAAGAACGGTTTCGAACTCGTCAACGTAGGCATGGAAGAGATGGATGGCTTCATGGCCAGCAAAACCAGGCTCTACACCGAAGGCGCGGCGCGCATGGGCCTGGGCAAGAAGTAGTCGGTTGGAATAGAGCGCACATATGATGTGCGCGTGACGCACGGCGTAGGTCTTCTCCTACACCACAGTTCGGGGCGGCGCTCTACCATGGCGCACTCAAAGCGCCGCCCCTTGTAGTACATGCCTCCCACAGCTCACGCGCCGCAGCGTGCCGACGATTTCCTCGCCGGTGGCGGCGAGCTGGGTGCCTTGATCCGGGCGCATGACTGGAGCGGCAACCCGCTTGGCGAACCCGCGGAGTGGCCGCGCAGCCTGAAGACCGCAGTGCGCATCATGCTCACTTCTCGCCAGCCGATCTGGATCGGCTGGGGCCCCGAGCTCAGCTACCTCTACAACGATCCCTACAAGGCCATCATCGGCGGCAAGCATCCGTGGGCGCTGGGCAAGCCGACGGCGGCGGTCTGGAGCGACATCTGGCCCACCATCGGCCCGCTGCTGTCGACCGCGATGACCGGCGACGGCACCTACGTGGAAAGCCAGCTCCTGATCATGGAGCGCAACGGCTACCCGGAAGAGACCTACTACACCTTCTCGTACAGCCCCATCCCCGGTGACGACGGCGCGCCGGCCGGCATCATCTGCGCCAACACCGACGAGACGCAGCGCGTCATCGGCGAACGGCAGCTGGCGCTGCTGCGCGAAGTGGCCGCGCGCACCGCGCAGGCGCGCACGCCGGCGCAGGCCTGCACGCGCTGCGTCGAGGCGCTCGCCACCGACGCGCACGACCTGCCGTTCGCGCTGATCTACCTGGCCGCGCCCGGCGAGGCGGACTACACGCTCATGAGCGCCACCGGCCTGCCGGACGGCCACGCTGCGGCGCCGCGGCAGCTGCTGCCAGGTGGCGCGCCCTGGGATCTCGCCGGCCTGGACACCGAGCCGCGCGTCGTCAAGCTGGACACCTCGTACGCGCCGTGGCCCGGCGGCCCCTGGTCCGCGGCCGCGCGCGAAGCGGTGCTGCTGCCGCTGCCGGCCGCGGGCGAGAGCGGCTCGCGCGGCGTGCTGGTAGCCGGCCTGAGCCCGGTGCGCCTGTTCGACGGCGGCTACCGCGATTTCCTGGTGCTGGTGGCCAAGCAGGCCGCGGCCGCCGTCGCCAACGCGGAGTCCTACCAGGCGGAGCAGCGGCGGGCCGAGGCGCTGGCGCAGATCGACCGCGCCAAGACGCTGTTCTTCTCCAACGTGAGCCACGAGTTCCGCACGCCGCTCACGCTGATGCTGGGCCCGCTGGAAGAAGCGCTGGCCGACCGCGCGCAGTTGCCGCCGCGCCACGCCGAACTGCTGGAGCTGGCGCACCGCAACAGCCAGCGCCTGCTGCGCCTGGTCAACACGCTGCTGGATTTCTCGCGCATCGAGGCGGGCCGCGTGCGCGCCGCCTTCCAGCCCACGGCGCTGGCGGAGTTCACGCGCGAGCTCGCCTCCAACTTCGAGCTGGCGACCAGCCGCGCCGGCCTGCGGTTCACCATCGACTGCCCACCGCTGCCGCGCGCCGTCTACGTCGACCACGGCATGTGGGAGAAGGTCGTCCTCAACCTGCTGTCCAACGCCTTCAAGTTCACCTTCGAGGGCGGCATCGCGGTACGGGTGCGGCCTTCGGAGGACGGTATGCAGGCGTTGCTGGTCGTCGCGGACACTGGCGTCGGCGTGCCTGCGCACGAATTGCCGCGGCTGTTCGAACGCTTCCATCGCGTGCAAGGGCAGCAGAGCCGCTCCTTCGAGGGCTCCGGCATAGGCCTGGCACTGGTTCAGGAACTCGTGCGCCAGCATGGCGGCAGCATCCATGCGGACAGCGCGCCGGGTGTGGGTACCACCTTCACCGTCGCACTGCCCTTCGGACCCGAGCACCTTGCCGGCCGCGCAGGTCGGCGCGGCGCCGCAGGAGGGCGAATCCGCCAGCGGTGCCAACTACGCGGAGGAAGCGCTGCGCTGGTTGCCGGCGGTGCAGGCGGAGCAACCCGCGGTGGCGCAGCCGCACGCCCACGGCCGCATCGTCGTGGCCGACGACAACCCCGACATGCGCGAGTACGTCTGCCGGCTGCTCGGCGCGCATTGGGAAGTGGTGCCCGTGGCCAACGGCGAGGAGGCGCTGGCGAGCGTGCGCGAGCGCAAGCCCGACCTGCTGCTCACCGACGTGATGATGCCGAAGCTGGACGGCTTCGGCCTGCTGCGCGCCATCCGTGCCGATGCGGCGCTGGGCGACCTGCCGGTGATGATGCTGTCGGCGCGTGCCGGCGAGGAAGCCCGGGTGGGCGGCCTGGAGGCCGGCGCCGACGACTACCTGGTGAAGCCTTTCTCGGCGCGCGAACTGGTGGCTCGCGTGCGTTCCAACCTGGAACTGGCCGCGGTGCGGCGCGCCGCCGGCGCGGCCCTGCGCGCCAGCGAGGAACGCCTGCGCGACCTGAACGGGCAGCTCGCGCAGCGCGTCGCCGAGGCCGGCGAGCAGGACCGGCGCAAGAACGAATTCCTGGCCACCCTGGCGCACGAACTGCGCAACCCGCTCGCGCCGCTGCGCAATGGCGTCGAACTGATGAAGCGCTTCGGCGTGGCGCAACCGCAGCGCGTGCCCGACATCGTGGCGATGATGGAGCGGCAGCTCGCGCACATGGTGCGGCTGGTCGACGACCTGATGGACATCGCCCGCGTCAGCCGCGGCAAGGTGGAGCTGCGGCAGGAGCGCGTGCCGCTCGCGGGCATCGTGGAGTCCGCGCTGGAAGGCTGCCGCCCGCAGGCGGAACGCGCCGGCCACGCGCTCACGGTCGACGTGCCCGCCGCGCCGGTGTGGCTGTTCGGCGACCCCACGCGGCTCGCGCAGGTGCTGGGCAACGTCCTGAACAACGCGGTCAAGTACACGCCGCCGCACGGCCACATCGCGCTGCGCGCGCGCATGGAGGACAGCACCGCCGTCATCGAGGTGCAGGACGACGGCGTCGGCATCGCGCCAGAGCTGGCGGGCAACGTGTTCGACCTGTTCGTGCAGGGGCCGCAGACGCTGGCGGCGGCGCAGGGCGGCCTGGGCATCGGCCTGTCGCTGGTGCGCCAGCTGGTGGAGATGCACGGCGGCTCGGTGGCGCTGCGCAGCGAAGGCGCGGGCCGCGGCACCACGGTGCGCATCAGCTTGCCGCTGGCGCCGGCGCAAGCGGCCCCGCGGGCGGGCGCGCAGGCGGCCGAAACGCAGGCTTCCGGCCGCGGCCAGCGCGTGCTGGTGGTGGACGACAACGTCGACGCCGCCAACTCGCTGGGCCTGCTGCTCGCCATCGGCGGCCACGAGACCTGCGTGGTGCACAGCGGCCAGGAGGCGCTGTCCGCGGCCAGCAGCTTCCGGCCGCAGCTGGTGCTGCTGGACATCGGCCTGCCGGACCTGAGCGGCTACGAAGTCGCCACGCGGCTGCGGCAGGCGCAGGACGGCTCGCCGCTGCGCATCGTGGCGCTGACCGGCTGGGGCAACGAGGCGGCGCGCGAGAAGTCGGCGTCCTCCGGCTTCGACCTGCACCTGACCAAGCCGGTGCAGATGGACGTGCTGCAGCAGTTGTTGCGCGACGGCGCGTGACGGCGCTGCCGCAGTTCAGGCCGGACCGAGCTCGTTCCTGATCGCGAAGGCGGCCGCCTCGGTGCGGTTCGCCGACTGCGTCTTGCTCAGGATGCTGCGCACGTGGTTGGCCACCGTGTTCGGGCTGACGAACAGCACTTCCGCGATCTGGCGGTTGCTCTTGCCGGCGGCGACGAAACGCAGCACCTGCGCCTCGCGTTCGCTCAGGCCGGCCGGATAGGCGGGCGCGGGCGCGGCCCCGGCCTGCACCTGCAAGGCCGCGACACGCTGAGCCAGCGCCCGCATGCCTAGCGCTTCCGCTTCGGCCCCTGCTTCCGCCAGCAGTGCAGCAGCTCGCGAGCGATCGCCGCCGCGGTTGCGGGCCAGCAGCAAATCCGCGTAGTGCCGGCGCGTGTGCGCGAGCGCCGGCCGCGCGCCCTGCGCCGCGTTCAAGGCCAGAGCCGCGGTGAAATGCTGGTCCGCCGCTTCCCAGCGGCGCTGCACGCCGGCGAGCATGCCCAGCAGCATGTCGGCTGCGCCGACGCAGGCAATCGAGGTGCCGGCCAGCAGGTTGCTGCCGGCGTAAGGGCGCAGCATCGCGTACAGCTGGCCCGCGCGCGCGGTATCGCCCAGCGCCACGCAGACCTGCGCCAGGTAGGCCGTGCTGGCGGCCCAGACGCCATCGCGCGGCAGCGCGGCGAAGCCGTCCTGCGCCAGCAGCTCGAATTCGCGCCGCGCCGCATCCGGCTGGTCCAGCTCCACGTAGAGCAGCGCGAGCCCGGGGCGCCAGGGCTTGGCGGCATCGCCTTGCACGAAGGCTTGCAGCGCAGGGGCGACCTCCGCCAGCCGGCCCTGCTCGCGCCGCAGGGTGAACATCTGCACACCGTAGACGCCGGCCGCGTCCAGGCCCGGCATGCGGTCGCCGATGGCCAGGGTGTTGCGCGCCAGCGTTTCCACTTCGGCTAAGCGTCCCTCCAGCAAGGCGAGCATGGTGCGCGAAGCCGCGGCGACATAGCGCATGAAGCGGTCGCGCAGGTCCTCCGCATCGCGCTCGTAGGCCGCGAGCCCGGTGCGGTAGCCGGCAATGTCGCCGGCCTCGAAGCGGTCGAACAAGGTCCAGGCCGAGGCTTCGACGGCCAGGGCGCGATCGCCGGCGGCGGTGGCCAGGCGGCTGGCTTCCTCCGCATCGGCGCGGCGGCGGGCGCGCAGCTCCGGATGCCAGCGCAGCGACACGGTGGCGATCAGCGTCGTCGCCAGGATGCGCGGGTCGCCGCAGCGGCGCGCGGCCGCCAGCGCCTGCGCGTAGACCTGCATGGCCTGCGTTTCCTCGCCGCTGTAGATGAGGGCGCGGGCCAGCGAGGCGAGCAGCCGCGCGGCGGTGGCCACGTCCTCGGGCTCGGCTTCCTCGAGGGCCGCGCGCAGCCAGCGCGCCGCCGTGCCGCCCGGCATGCCCGGGCACCAGGTGGCCACCTCGAGGCCCAGCGCGGCCCGCGCCAGCTCCGTGGGGCGCTGTTCGCGCAAGGCGATCTGCGCCGCCTGCTCGAACACCTGCTGTGCGAGCAGGTAGTCGCCGGCGCGCGAGTGCGCTTCGCCCAGCGCGTCCAGCAGCGCGCTGCGCAGCCCGGGCCGCCAGCCGCTGCGGGCCTCCAGCGCCTGCAGCGCCAGCCGCAGGTAGCGCGCCGCTTCTTCGTGCGCCTGCATGGCGGTGGCCTGTTCGGCCGCGCGCTGGGCGCAGTCCACCGCGCGCTGCGGATCGCCGCCAGGCAGCGCCGCTGCGTGGTGGAAGGCCAGGGCCGCGACCGCATGCGGATCGTCATCGCCCGCGGCTTCGATCGCCTGGGCCACGCGCAGGTGCAGGCGGCTGCGGCGCGGTGGCGCGATCTCCTCGTACAGCGTCTCGCGGAAGAGGGCGTGGGCGAAGCGGTAGCGGCCCGGTTCGGCCAGCGCTTCCAGCAGCCGGGCCTGCAAGGCTTCTTCCAGCGCGAGCGGGCAGGCATCTTCGTCGGCGTCGTCCAGCACTCGGGCGAGCAGCCGCGTGTCGAAGCCGCGGCCGATGACCGCGGCGCAGGCCAGCACCTGGTTGGTCGCCGCGGACAGCCGATTGAGGCGGCGTCCGATCACCTCCTTGATGCCCTCGGGAATGCGCCGTGAGGCGCGCATTGCCGGGTCTGCCGCCGTGCCCAGCAGCCCCTCCTGCGCGAGCAGGCGCGTCATCTCCGCGATGAAAAGCGGATTGCCTTCGGTGCGCCGGTAGACCTCGTCGACCAGGGCCGCAGGCGGCACCGCGCCGGCCGCGCGGCCCATCATGTGCGCGGTGTGCCTGCGGTCCAGGCCGCCCAGGTGCAGGCGGTCGAAACCCGGTTGCGCGGAGAGCTCGCCCAAGGTGCCGGACAGCGGATGCTGGCGCGTGAGCTCCATCTCGCGGTAGGTCGCCAGCACCAGCAGCGCCCGGGCGGACAGCTCGGGGGCCAGGAACTCCAGCAGGCGCAGCGAAGAGGCGTCGGCCCAGTGCAGGTTGTCGACGATCAGCAGCAGCGGCTCGTCGGCTGTGGCACGGCGCCAGAAGCCCGCCATCGCATCGAACAGGCGGAAGCGCGCCTGCAGCGCATCGACGCGCGGCAGCGGCGGCAGCTTGGGCAGGCGCGCAGCCAGCTCGGGCAGCAGGTCGGCCAGTGGCGCGGCGGCGCTGCCCAGCACGCGCGCTTGCGCCGCGTCGTCGCGGCCTTCGGCCCAGGCCTGCAGCAGCTGGCGCCAGGGCCAGTAAGGCGGGGCGCCGGCTTCTTCGTTGCAGCGGGCCCAGAGCACGCGCAGGCCGAGGGCGGCCGCGCGCCGCGCCGCTTCCTGCGCCGTGTGCGACTTGCCGATGCCGGGCTCGCCGCACAGGGCGACCGCGCCACCGTTGCCGGCGAGCGCCGCGCGCATGCGCCGCTCCAGCAGGGCGAGCTCGGGGGCGCGCGCGTGGTCGTGCGCACCTTCGTCGGCGCTTGGCGCCAGGGCCAGGCCGCAGCCGTCGCAGAAGCGCGCATCGGGCCGCGTGCGGCGGCCACAGCGGGGGCAGGTGGGGCCCATCGCGCCTCAGCGCACGAGGTCGGGCTGCAGGTGCGAGACTTCGACGATGCGGTCGGCCGGCACGTTGGCGCGCCGCGCGGCTTCGCGGATGGCTTCGGCGCTCGGCGCTTCGTACAGGCAGTAGGTCTTGCGGTGGTCGGCCGAGAGGAAGGAGTACAGCCAGTTCACGCCCACGTCGGCGTTCACCGCGCGGATCGCGGCGACGCCTTGCGCGTCGAGCTCGAGCGCACCCGGGAAATTGCGTTCGATGACGAACAGGGGCATCTGTATCTCCCCGTAACGGGCCGTGGTTTTCATTCTGGAGGCACGCGGCGCCAGGGGTCAAGTAGTCAATCCTGACCATGCCCGAACGGGGGAGTTCCCGCAGCAGATTGATCATTGCTGCGGATTTCCGGGCGCGGGAGCGCTTCCTAGACTGCGATCCTCTCCCAACCCCTTTCGAGGAGCCGCCATGAGCGACACCCCTTCCTTCCAGGCTCTGCGCGCGCAGCTGCGCGGCGCGCTTCTGCAGCCCGGCGACGCCGGCTACGAGGAAGCCCGCAAGGTCTACAACGCGATGATCGACAAGAAGCCGGCCGCCATCGCGCGTTGCAGCGATGTTGCCGACGTCATCGCCTGCGTGAACCATGCGCGCGACGAGCGCATGTTGCTGGCCGTGCGCGGCGGCGCGCACAACGGCGGCGGCCTGGGCACCTGCGACGGTGGCCTCGTGATCGACCTCGGTGCGATGCGCGGCATCCGCGTCGACCCGAAGGCGCGCACGGTGCGCGTCGAAGGCGGCTGCACCTGGGGCGACGTCGACCACGCGACCCACGCCTTCGGGCTGGCGACGCCGGCCGGCATCATCTCCACCACCGGCGTCGGCGGGCTCACGCTGGGCGGCGGCATCGGCCACCTGTCGCGCCGCTTCGGGCTGACCATCGACAACCTGCTGGCCGTCGACATGGTGCTGGCCGATGGGCGTTTCGTCACCGCCAGCGCCCGCGAGAACGAGGACCTGTTCTGGGCGGTGCGCGGCGGCGGCGGCAACTTCGGCGTGGTCACGTCCTTCGAGTTCCGGCTGCATCCGGTGTCCACGGTGCATGCGGGGCCGTCGCTGTGGCCGCTGGAGCAGGCCGCGAAGGTGATGAAGTGGTACCGCGACTTCATCGGCCAGGCGCCCCCGGAGCTGGGCGGATTCTTCGCCTTCCTCACCGTGCCGCCCGGCCCGCCTTTCCCGCCGGATCTGCACATGAAGAAGATGTGCGGCGTGATCTGGTGCCACAGCGGCAGCGCCGAGCAGGCCGAGCGCGACTTCGCGCCGGTGCGCGCGATGGAGCCGGTGCTGCACGGCGTGCATGCGCTGCCCTATCCGGCGCTGCAGGGCGCCTTCGACGGCATCTATCCGCCGGGCCACCAGTGGTATTGGCGGGCGGACTTCGTCAACGAGCTGTCGGACGAGGCGATTGCGCTGCACGTGGAGCACGGTTCGCGCATGCCGACCTGGCAATCGTCGATGCACCTCTACCCGGTCGACGGCGCGGTGCACCGCGTGGGCCGCAACGACACGCCGTTCGCCTACCGCGACGCGAAGTTCGCTTCGGTGATCGTGGGCGTGGACCCGGACCCGGCCAACGCCGAGACCATCGCCAGCTGGTGCCGCAACTACTGGGACGCGCTGCACCCGTATTCGGCGGGCGGCGCCTACGTCAACTTCATGATGGACGAAGGCCAGGAGCGCGTGCAGGCGACCTACCGCGAGCACTACGTGCGGCTGGCGAAGGTGAAGGCGATCTACGACCCGGGGAATCTGTTCCGGGTGAACCAGAACATCAAGCCGGCGGCGTAGGCGCGCGTTTTACGGCTTCATTCGCAGAGCTTGCGAATGGAGTCCGGCGCCACCACCGCCCGGATCTGCTCCGGGTTGTCTTCGCGCCGCGCGGCGAAGATGCGGACCTCGTCGCATTCCATGATGAGGTCTTCGCCGCGCATCACGCGGTAGCGCTGCACGAAGCTCTTGCCGCGCCATTCGGGGATGCTGACGTGGAACTGCAGCGTGTCGCCGTAGGTCGCGGTCTTCACGAACTTCGCGTGCGTGTCGACCACCGGCGTGCCGATGATGCCCAGGGTCTTCTCGGTCTCCTCCCAGCGCGGCACGCCGCACTCGACGAAGAAGTGCCGCGAGGCGGCGTCGATCCAGCGGAAGAAGTTGGGGAACCAGACGATGCGAGCGGGGTCGCAGTCGCCGAATTCCACGCGGTAGTTGTAGACGATCTCTTTCATTGCACTAACCCATTTTTCCCGGCAGCCACAGGGCGATGATCGGGAAACTGATAAGGATCACGAGGCGGAACAGGTCCGTCGCGACGAAGGGCAGCACGCCCCGGAAGATCGTGGTGAAACTGACCTCGTGCACCACGCTCTTGATCACGAACACGTTCATGCCTACTGGCGGGTGGATCAACCCCAGTTCCACCGTCATCACGATGATCACGCCGAACCAGATCGGGTCGAAGCCCAGCTGCTGGATCACCGGGAAGATGATGGGCACGGTCAGGATGATCATGGCCATGGCGTCCATCAGGCAGCCGAGCACCAGGTACATCACCATGATCAGCACCAGCACGCCGTAGCGGCCGACGCCCAGGCCGGTGAGGAGCTCGGTCAGCTTCTGCGGCGCCTGCGTGATTGTCAGGAAGTAGCCGAACATCAGCGCGCCGATCAGCACCGTGAACACGGCGGCCGAAGTGCGCGTGGCGGACAGCAGCGCCTCCTTGATCTTGGCGCGATCGAGCTTGCCGCGCACCAGGCCCAGGATGAAGGCGCCGCTGGCGCCCACGCCGCCGGCTTCGGTGGGCGTGAACAGGCCGCCGTAAAGGCCGCCGATCACGAACACGAAGAGCACGACCGGCGCCCAAACGTTCTTCAGGTCCGCCAGCTTCTCGTTCCAGGGCTTCTTCTCGCCGCGCGGCAGCCAGTCGGGCCGCAGCTTCACGATCAGCATGATCGTGACCACGTACAGCAGCATCGCGAACAGGCCGGGGATGACGCCGGCCATGAACAGCTTGCCGATGTCCTGCTGCGTCAGGATGGCGTACACCGCCAGCACCGTCGAAGGCGGCAGCATCGCGCCCAGCGTGCCGCCGGCGGCGATGACGCCGGTCGCGAAGGACTGCGGGTAGCCGAAGCGGCGCATCTCCGGGTAGGCGACGCTGGAGAATGTGGCCGCCGTCGCGACGGAGGATCCGCAGATGGCGGCGAAGCCGCCGCAAGCCAGCACGGTGGCCACGCCGAGGCCGCCGCGCAGGTGGCCGATCAGCGAGTTCGCGGCCTTGAACAGTTCGCGGCTGACGCCGGAGACCGAGACGATGGCGCCCATCAGCATGAACATGGGGATCACGCCGAAGGTGTAGTCGGTGACCGTGCGCATCGAGGTCTGGCCGACCAGCTTCAGCGCCGGCCCGAAGCCGTTGATGACGCCGTAGCCGGTGATGCCCACCAGGCCCATGGCCATGCCCACGGGCACCCGCAGCAGCATCAGGGCGAACAGGGAGACGAAGCCGACCAGGGCGATGAGGTCGTTGCTCATTCTTTTATTCCATCGCTTTCTGCTCGAAATGCTCGTCGTGCAGGGACTCGGGCTTGAAGACGAGGCGCCAGGTGCGCACGGCGATCAGCAGCACCGCGCAGACGTCGCCGATCCAGGCGATCAGCGAGAAGGGCCAGGTCGGGATGTTGAGGTCCGCCGTCTGGATGTTGTCGGTGAAGGTGGTGTGCACCTTGTCGAACAGCGTGTAAGTCTGCACGCTCACCACGAACAGCAGCACCAGCGTGGCGAAGACGTCGATGATGCGCTTCCACTTCTTGTTCGCGGCGGCCCAGACCAGGTCCACCGTGATGTGCCCGCCGCGGTAGCTGGTGGCGGCGATGCCCCAGAAGATCAGGATGCCGAGCAGCAGCCGGCCGAAGTCGTAGTAATCGGGGATCGACGTGCTGAAGAACTTGCGCAGCAGCACGTTGATGAAGATGTTGAGCGCCACCAGGCCCACGAAGATGGCGGCGAGCCACTCGATGGTGTTGATGAAGCCGTCGGCGAAGTTCTTCTTTTTCACAGGGAGGTCCCGGAAAGAAAAGGGCCGGCCTGCCAGGTCGGCAGGCGCGGCCCCGGGTACCGCACGCTTACAGCGCGGCCTTGTACTTCACCAGGCTGGCCTTCAGGCCGTCCATGACCTTCTTCGGGTCCTGGCCGACCTTCTTCACGCTGTCGGCCCACTGCGCCTCGACCGGGCCCATGGCGTCGCGCCACGCCTTCATCTGGTCCGGCGTCAGCTTGTAGATCTCGTGGCCGGGTTCGGCGGCGATCTTGGCGTGGCCGCCGTATTCGAAGTCGGCCCAGGGCGAGGCCACCTTCTCGGCCCACTCGGTGGTGCAGTGGTCGTCGATCACCTTCTTCTGGGCGGTCGACATGGCGTTGTACTTGTCCTTGTTCATCACCCAGACGAAGGGCGTCACGTACAGCGGCGCGTCCATGTGGTACTTGACCACCTTGTCGATGCCGAACAGCACGATGGAGCCCCAGGGGAAGGTGATGGCGTCGGCGACGCCGCGCTCCAGCATGTCGCGCGACTCGGGCGCGGAGGCCTGCACGTTGGTCCCGCCGAGGCTCGTCACCATCTGGCCGATGGTGCTGGTGGCGGGACGGATCTTCATGCCCTTGATGTCGGAAGGCACGGTGATCTTCTTGCGGGCGTGGAAGGTGCCGGGGTCGTGCACGAAGGCGAAGCAGAACTTCACGTCCTTCATTTCCGTCGCGGCGTACTCGCGGTACCAGGCGTCGATGGCGGCGGTGCCGCCCTTGGCGTTGGCGAACAGGAAGGGCAGGCCGGCGCCGGCCATGATGGGGAAGCGGCCCGGCTGGTAGCCCGGGTTCACGTACGAGAAGTCGCTGATGCCGTCCCGAGCCATGTCGTAGTGGTCGAAGGCCTTGCCCAGCTGCTCGCTGGGGAACAGCGTGGCGGTGATGGTGCCGCCGGAGGCCTTCTTGATGTCGTCGGCCCAGGCCTGCAGGCTGGGGTTCAGCGGGTGCTGTGCGGGCACCCAGCTGGAAAGCTTCAGCTGCACCGGCTTGTCCTGCGCCTGGGCGAAGCCCGTGGCCAGCGCCAGGGCCGCGGCCACTGCGGCGGCCGTGTATTGGAATTGCTTGCGCATCGTTGTGGTCTCCTTCGTTTGAATGTTCGTGAACGTCGCTTTATATCCCATTCGCCAAGCGTGGAACCGGCGCTCAATGGGCCTTCTTCAGGGGGGCGTCGTCCAGGCCGCGCGGCTTGCGCACCCAACGCACCGGGACCGCCTTCACCGGGCGCGGCGGCGCCCCGTGTTGCACCAAAGTGGCGTCCAGCGCCTTGCCGGCGTCGTCGGCAAGGGCCGCTTCGCGGGCGGCCTGGACCGCCTTCGCGGCTTCCTCCGCCGTGCCGCCATTGGCCAGGTGGTCCAGCACGTGCAGCAGGTTCTCCTTGCCGCGCTCGTTGGTGGAACCGTAGCCCTTGATCAGGCGGCCGCACAGGGCGATCTCGTGTCCGAGCTGCCAGCCGCGCCGGTTGCCTTGCACGACGCCCTGCAACCACTTCTCGATCATCTGCTGCTCCAGCGCGAAGCGGCTGCCGCGCACGCGCAGCCACTTCATGCTGGCGAGCGCGCGCAGGGCCACCATGCCGAACACGCTGTGCGTGCCGATCTTCAGCGGCATGGCCCAGGGCTGCTGGCCGCGGGCGACGCGCTTGCGGTCCCAGGCCATGAGCTTGTTGGCGCTGCCCTGGGGCAGCAGGGCGGCGAACTCGGGCACGCCCGGCTTGAAGTGGTCGTAGACCTTCAGCAGGTCGTCGTCGCCCACCTTCACCTCGCCCTGCACGCGGGTCCAGCGCGAGGCACGGCTCTTGAGGTCGGCCACGCGGACGATGTCGTCGAAGGCCATCCACAGGGCGAGCCAACGCGCCATTTCCTTCGTGGTCGCAAAGCCCTGCTTGCCGGCCGGATCGGCTTCCGTTTCCGCGCTCAGCACCGACTGCAGGCGCTTGACATAGAGGTCGGCGTAGGACTTGCCCTGGTAGTCCAGGAGGCGCTCATACCCGAGGCCGAACATCTCGCGGACGGGTTCCGGGAACAAGCTTGTCACCCCGGGCTCGACCCGGGGTCCATCTGCGCGCGCCACTTCCTTCGGCGCCATCACGTGCGCCAGGAAATCCTGCTGCTGCTTCGCATTCGCCACGATCTCGAACGCCTTCGCGAAGCCGCGCAGGCTCGCTTCCGCGCCCTTGCCGCCGGACTTCACCACCGCCTCGTAGTCGGAGCGCTGGAACGGGAACAGCCCGCTGCCCGCGATCGCGCCCAGCAGGACGGCGCTCACCACCGTGCCGGCTTCCTTGGCGACCACGCTCATGTCGAACACGTGATGGATCCGGGCGAATTGCTGGATCACCTTCACCAGGTCCGCCGTCTCGACGCGGCCGTCGCCCATCTGCATGCGCTCCATGGTGGTGAGCGCGCGGGCAGACGAGGAGATCACCAGCGTGCGGTCCGGCGAAGCGAGGCCGGCGCCGACCTGGCGCGCGCATTCCAGCAGCTCGGAGCACACCAGCGCGTCCAGCGCGCCCGGCACCGGGTTCAGGCTGAACACCGGCCGCTTGCCTCCCAGCTCCTTCATGGGAACGGGGAACACTTCGAGGTAGTAGGTGGTGGCGCCGGTGCGCTGCGCGACGCCGGGGATCGAGGTCGCCTGCGCGGCATAGCCGGCGTGGCGCGCGGTTTCGACCAGCCACTCGGTCAGGACGCCGCCGCCTTCGCCGCCGAGGGCGCCGACCAACAACGTGATGGGTTTCGTCTTCATGCGGGTTGCAGCGCGCGGACCACGGCGCTCCGGAAAGAGTTCAACAGGCGCTCGTGCCACTTGGGGTTCTGCACGACTTCGGCGCGGTAGAAGCTGGGGCACAAGGTGGCGGCATGCGCGTTGGCGCCGCACAGGCCGCAGCCGACGCAGCCGTCGATGACGGTGGCCACCGGGTCCACCTTCAGCGGATCCGGGTTGTCCTTGATCGTCAGCGTGGGGCAGCCGCTCAAGCGGATGCAGGCGTGGTCGCCGTTGCAGACGTCCTCGTCCACGCCGTACTTCACGCGCACCACGCGCTCGCCCTTCTTCAGCAGGTTGGCGATCCAGGGCTTGATGCGGCGCTGGCGTTCCAGCTGGCATTCGCCCTCGGCGATGATCACTTTGAGCCCGTTGAACTCGCTGGTGAAGGCGTCCGTCAGCGTGTTGCGCATCTGGTCCACCTCGTAGGTGTAGACGGTGCGCATCCACTGCACGCCCAGGCCCTTCAGCGCGGCTTCGATGGTCTGGTTGGTGTGGACGATGCTCGCGCCCTTGTCGCTGGCCTCGAACTTGGCGTCCTCCTGGGGCGTGGAGATGATCTCCTGCGTGCCGGTGGCGGAGGTGTAGCCGTTCTTGAAGATCAGCAGCACGGCGTCGTCGTTGTTGAACAGCGCGCTCTGCACGCCGGTGATCAGGCCGTTGTGCCAGAAGCCGCCGTCACCCATGATGGCCAGCGTGCGCCGCTGCATCATCGGCGACACGCCGGCGCGCGAGGCCAGCGACATGCCGTAGCCGAGGATGGAGTGGCCGCTGTGGAAGGGCTCGAAGGTCGCCAGCGCATGGCAGCCGATGTCGGCGGCGATGTGCACCTTGCCGATCTGCTCCTGCGCCAGCTTCAGTGCGGAGAACACCGGGCGCTCGGGGCAGCCGATGCAGAAGCCCGGCGGACGCGCCGGCAGCGGCTGCGTCAGCTTGGCAGCCTGCTCGCGCCGGTCGCGGTTGCCGGCCAGCCAGCGCTTGGCTTCCTCGGTGTCGGGGCCCGGCAGGTAGGAGGACGTGAACTGCGTCAGGCCGCCGGCGATCACTTCCACCGTGTATTCGCCGGCGGAGGGCAGCAGGTCCTTGCCGTGCAGCCTGGACTGGATGTCGCGGCGGCGCAGCAGCGTGGCGATCTCCTGCTCGATGAATTCCGGCTGGCCTTCTTCGACCATCAGCACCGCGCGCTTGCCGATGCAGAAATCCGCCACCTCTTCGGGCACCAGCGGGTAGGTGACGTTCAGGCACAGGATGGGGATGTCGGTCTCGCCGAAGGCATCGGCCAGGCCCAGCTGCTGCAGGCTGCGGACCAGCGCGTTGTACAGGCCGCCCTGGACGATGATGCCCAGGTCCCGGTGCTTGCCGTCGAACAGTTCGTTGAGCTTCTGCTCCACGATGTACTTGCGGGCGGCGGGAATGCGCTGCTCCGACTTCAGCTTCTCGTGGCGGAAGGTGACCGGCGGGTGCGCGAGGCGCATGTAGTCGAAGCCGGCGGGATTTTCCATGAGCTGGCGCGTGGAAACCGGCGGCTTCAGGTTGTCCTTGGCCTCGAAGCTGCCGCGCACGTGGCAGGCGCGGATGCGCAGCTCCAGGATGGCCGGCATGTTGGAGGTTTCGGACAGGCGGAAGCCTTCCTCCACCATCCGCGTCATCACCGCCAGGTCCGGGCGCGGATCCAGCAGGCACATGCTGGACTTCAGCGCGAAGGCGTGGGTGCGCTCCTGGATCACGGAGGCGCCTTCGCCGTAGTCCTCGCCCACCACGATCAGTGCGCCGCCGGTGACGCCGGGCGAAGCCAGGTTGGACAGCGCGTCGGACGCGACGTTGGTGCCGACGATGGACTTCCAGGTGACGGCGCCGCGCAGCGGGTAGTGGATGGACGCGCCGAGCATGGCGGCGGCCGAAGCCTCGTTCGAGCACGCGGTGACGTGCACGCCGAGTTCGTCCATGTAGTCCTTGGCCTGGACCATCACGTCCAGCAGGTGCGAAACGGGCGCCCCCTGGTAGCCGCCGATGTAGGCGACGCCGGACTGCAGCAGCGCCTTGGTGATCGCGAGGATGCCCTCGCCGTGAAAGGTGTCACCTGCGCCCAGGCGCAGCGACTCGATTTCCTTGCTGAATGAAACTTCCAAAGCCTATGTCTCCCGCGCTGAGCCGCCGAGTCTCGCCCAATGGCGGCCATCGATCAATCCAATGAAGCGACTAAGCGGTATGCAGTCCAGGCATGAGAATTTGCCCCGTTGCCGCGCTCATGGGCTTGATCCAGAATCGGCGCTCCTTAATACCAAAGGAGGCAATCATGAAGCGTGCTCACTCGCTAGCAGTACTCGCCACGATTTGCTGTCTGGGACTCACGGCACTGGCGCAGACGCCGCCCGCCGACGAGCCCGGTTGGGCGAAGGGACGCCCGAAGGCCAACGACAGCGCCATGAAGATGGCGCCGGTGCCGGCCTTCCCGATCCCCACCGCGGCCGACCAGCTGCCCACCGCCAAGTTCAAGCTGCCGCCCGGCTTCAAGGTGGAGACCTGGGCTTCGGGCGTGCTCGACGCGCGCGGCCTGCGCCAGGGGCCGAACGGCAACGTCCTGGTCAGCTCGCTGTTCGTCGCCAACAAGGTCTATGCGATCCCGGAGCAGGGCGACCGCAAGGCCAGGGTCATCATCGACAAGATGCCCTTCGCGACGGGCATCGAGTACTACAAGGGCAGCCTGTTCCTGGCGACCAACGAGAAGATCTATCGCTGGGACAACGTCGACGGCAAGCTCGATAACCTCGGCGAACCCAAGGTGATCTACGACAAGCTTCCGGGTGGCGGCGACCACAGCTGGAAGTACCTGCGCATCCGCGACGACAAGCTGTATTACGAGGTCGGCGCGCCCTGCAACATCTGCGATCCCGGCCAGTGGGCCAAGCTCTACCGCATGAACCTGGATGGCACCGGCCTCGAGACGGTCGCCTCCGGCGTGCGCAACACGGTGGGCTTCGACTTCGACCCGAAGACCGGCGACCTCTGGTTCACGGACAACGGGCGTGACTGGTTCAGCGAGGAGCTGCCGAACGACAAGCTCAATCACGTGACCAAGGTCGGCCAGCAGCACTTCGGCTACCCGTACTGCCACCAGGGCAACATCCCGGATCCGGAGTTCGGCTGGGGCCGCTCGTGCGACGAGTTCCAGAAGCCGGCGGCGCTGCTGGGCCCGCATGCGGGTTCGCTGGGCCTGGTGTTCTACAAGGGCAAGATGTTCCCGCCCAAGTACCAGGGCGCGATGTTCATCGCCCGCCATGGCCCGTGGAACCGCACCAAGAAGTACGCGGACATCCAGGTCGCCTGGCCGGACGGCAAGGGCGGCGCCAAGGTTGAAGCCTTCATGACCGGCTTCGTCGAGAACAACCAGTACCTCGGCCGCCCGGTCGACTTCCTGGTGCTGAAGGACGGTTCGATGCTGGTGAGCGACGACCACGCCGGCGCCATCTACCGCATCAGCTACGGCAAGTGATGGTGAAGGGGGCAGTGGGCGCGGCGGCGCTGGTCTGGCTGCTGGTGTCGCCGCTTGCCCTGGCGCAGCAGAAGAAGCCGCCTGCAGCGCGTGCGGCGGCGAGCGCTCCGGCGACACCGGCCAAGGTGTCGTACGCGGAGCGCTTCGCCGGCCTGTGCGCCGCCTGCCACGGCGCCAACGGGCGGGCGGCCGATCCGCTCGTCCCGGTGCTGGCCGGCCAGCCTTCGCTGTACGCGATCACGCAGCTGTTCCTGTTCCGCGAAGGCCGCCGCGGCAACGAAGCCATGACGGCCGTCGCCAGGACGATGACCGACGACGACATGCGCGGTTTCTCCGAGTCCATCGGGACCTTGCCGCCCGTGCCGGCGCCGCCACCGGCCACGCCGCCTGATCCGGCCCGCATGGCGAAAGGCCAGGCGCTGGCGGAGCAGCACAAGTGCGTGTTCTGCCACGGCGCCGACCTGGCCGGCGGCCAGCAGGTGCCGCGCATCGGCGGCCAGCACGAGGACTACCTGAAGGCCAGCCTGCACGGCTTCAAATCGGGCACCCGCCCTGGCTACACGCAGGCGATGGGCGCCGCGGTCAGCCAGGTGCCGCTGGAAGACCTGGACGTGCTGGCGTACTACCTCGCGCGTTTCCCCGGCAAGTAGCGCCGGTACTGGATGCCGCGCCTGAGGCATATTCGGCGCATGCATATCAAGGACATCGACCTGAATCTGCTGCGGCTGTTCGATGCGGTCTACCGCACTCGCAACGTCAGCCGCGCGGCCGAACTGCTGGATCTCACCCAGCCGGCCGCCAGCCAGGGGCTCACGCGCCTGCGCGCGCTGATCCAGGACCCGCTGTTCATGCGCGGCGCGGGCGGCGTGCAGCCCACGCCCAAGGCACAGCGCCTCGCCGAGCCGGTGCGCAGCGCGCTGGCCACGCTGGAACAGGCGCTGGGCGAGACGGCGGCCTTCGAGCCGGCCAGCGCCACCCGCAGCTTCCACATCCACATGAGCGACATCGGCGAGAGCCGCTTCCTGCCGGAACTGATGGTGACCTTGCGCGAGCAGGCGCCGGGCGTGCGCGTGGAGACACGGCCGGTGCCGCGCGAGCAGATCACCGAGGCGCTGGATGCCGGCCGCATCGACTTCGCCTTCGGCTTCCTGCCCATGGTCAAGGAGACGCAGCGCTCCAACCTGCTGAAGGACCGCTACGTGGTGCTGCTGCGCGAAGGCCATCCCTTCACGCGCAAGCGGCGGCGCGGGAAGGCGCTGCTGGACGCGTTGCGCGAGCTCGAGTTCGTCGGGGTACGCTCCCATGCGGACACGCTGCGCATCGTGCAGCAGATGAAGCTGGAAGGGCGGCTGCGCCTGGTCACGGAGCACTTCCTGGTGCTGCCTTCGATTGTCCGGGCCACGGACCTGGCGGCCATCATGCCGCGCAACATCGCGCACGGCTTCGAGGGCTATGCGGTGGTGGAGCCGGAGTTTCCGCAGCGCGACTTCACGGTCTCCCTGCACTGGAGCCGCCGCTTCGAGGCCGATCCCGGCAACCGCTGGATGCGCGGGGTGATCGAGGGCCTCTTCAAGGAATGATCAGTGCACCGTCGCCGGGCGCCGGCGGCGGGCGTTGCGCCACTCGAGGTAGGCGTACATCGCGTCGTTGCCCAGCCTCATTTCGACGGCCGCGCCCACTCCCACCTGCGAGTCCAGCGCCGGTGGCTCGATGCCGTCCCAGTGCAGCATGGCCAGCGACAGCTCGATCGCCGCGACCAGTTCCGCGTTGCTCGCTTCCCGCGCACAGCTGAATTCGCCCTGCAGATCCAGCAGCAGGCGCCGCAGGAAGTCGAGCTCCGTGCGGCAGAGTTCGATCTTGCGATTGTCCATGCAGCGAGCGTCGCCGCGGCGGCGCGCCGGCCCTGTCGGCAGCCGCGGGAAATGACGGTCGGACTCGCGATTCGGAGACCCGTCGCTCCCGGCCTACGCCTGCAGCTTCTCCAGCCGCGCCGCGGCTTCCCGCTTGCCGACGCCGCGCAGCGCCGCGATGGCTTCCAGCTGCTTGGCGCGGGGCCGGGATTCGCCGTGCTCCCACTTGTAGACGGATTGCCCGGAGACCCCCAGCAGGGCCGCGAAGTCCGCGGCCGACAGCCCCAGCTTCTGGCGCTGGGCAGCCAGGCGGCTGGCGCTGAAGCGCCGCGCCGTCCCGCCCTCGTCGTCCTCGCTGGCGGCGGCCGGCTGGGCCCGGCCCGCGGCCTTGCCCACCCGCTTGAGCTGGCGTTCGAGGTCGTCGACCCGACGGCGCAGCGCCGCGATGTGCGCGCGGTACTGGGCAGAGGCCTTCTTGAATTCCTCGGTCTGGGCGCGGACTTCCTTGCGCGCCAGGCGGGCGATTTCTTCCTTCAGGAGGGCGGCGATATTGGGCATGCTGGTCGGTATGGGCCGGCCTGGCTGCTTGTGTGCGCCTTGGCCGGCCTGTCGGTCTCCCTGTCCGCCATGATAGTTGGGCTACCGCACAATCGTGGGCTTCCCTGGAAACAGAATTGGCGAAGCCCATGCCCTCAACCCTGAAGCTGCAACTCGCCGTCATCGACGTCCAGCCCGGCGCCGCCCTGGAAAGCCAGTCCGGCCTGCAGATGCTGCGCCCGCGCATCTACGGCGCCTGGATGCAGCCGCCCGGCCCGAAGAAGGTCGCGGCGATCGTGATGCATCCCACCAGCAACTTCATGGGGCATTACCTGATCGCGCCGCTGGCGGCGCGCGGCGTGGCCTGCATGGGCCTGAATTCGCGCTACGCGGGCAACGACACGCTGCTGCTGATGGAGCGCGCCATCCAGGACCTGGGCGCCGGCGTGCAGTTCCTGCGCAGCCAGGGTTACGACAAGGTGGTGCTGGTCGGCAACTCCGGCGGGGCGGCGCTGGCGAGCTTCTACCAGGCGCAGGCGGAGAACCTCGACATCGAGACGATGGTGGACGGCGACCCGGCCCGGCTCTCGCCGCAGGACCTGCCGCCGGTGCAGGGGCTGGCCCTGTGCGCCGCGCACGAAGGCCGGTCCTTCCTGATGCGGCACTGGATCGATCCGTCCTTGACCGACGAGCGGGATCCGCTGTCTTGTGACTCGGCGCTGGATATGTACGATCCGCGCCATGGGCTCCCCTATGACGCCGGGTTCCTGCTGCGCTTCCGCGCCGCCCAGCTCGCGCGCTACCAGCGCGTGGACGCCTGGGTGCGCGAGCGCCTGCAGTTGCTACGCGCCCAGCGGGAGCCGGGCAGCGCGCGGGACGAGGTGTTCGTGGTCTACCGGACCCATGCCGACCCGCGCTTCCTCGATCTGTCGCTGGACCACAACGATCGGAAGGTCGGCAGCGTCTGGGGCGACGGCGCGGCCGGTGCCCGCGGCGTCAACTACGCGGCCAGCCAGATGGGGCGCATCACTTCCCTTGCGGCCTGGCTGTCGCAGTGGTCGCCGGCCAGCCGCGCCGACGGCCCGGCCAACCTGGCGAAAACTTCGGTCCCGGCATTGCTCTGCACCTACACCGGCGACCAGTCGACCTTCCCCAGCACGCGCGATGCCTGGCTTGCGGCGGGCGGCAAGCGCATCCGCAACGTCGATGTCGCCGGCGGCAACCACTACCTGGCCGGCCAGCCGGCTTTGGTGGAGCAAGTGGCGGATGAAATGGCGGAGTGGATGCTCACCCTGTGACTTCCGGCACACCCGCCGGTCGGAGGCTGACAAGCCTGTGGGTCCTGTCCTACAGCGAAACGCGTGCTGGCGCACCACTATTCGCACTCGCCTGGAGGTATGCGAATGGACAGGAATTCAGCGGTGAGCGCCCCCGACCGGCCCGGCAAGACTTCGGGGTGGATGACTTTCCGCAGCGCCGGCAAGTACGACGCGCCCGAGACCCAGCCCCGGTCCACCCAGCCGCCGCACATCGGCGTCGGCACGCTGGACAACGTGCGCTCGGTGTTCTGGCAGTCCTACCGCCACCTGTTCCCGCCGCACTCGCTGGCGGCGCAGACGCCCAATGGCAACGTCGTCATCTCGTGGTCGATCATGGACGAACCGGACGCCCGCTATCCCTATGCGGCGCCGGTGATGCTGCGCTTCGACCAGGACCTGCTGGACGCCATGTGGAAGTCCGCGCCGACGCAGCGCATCCGCATCGCGGAGAAGCACGAGCCCACGCTGCGCGAGGGCCTGCGCGGATACGACCCCTATGCGCGTTTCCCGAATGCGCGGGTGGTGGTGATCGGTTGAGGCCGGATCACACGTAACGCAACACGGCGTCCAACGCCCGTCGGTCCACGCCATGCGCGAGGCCAGGAATCAGATCCAGGGTCACCTCGGCGCCCAGCTCCTTCAAGCGTTCTGCCGCCTCGCTCGCATGTGACGCCGCGATCACCGGATCATGCGTCCCATGCACGAAGTGGAAGCGCACGCCTTGCGGCGCGCGCTGCGGCAAGGCATCGAAACGCCCTGACAGCGACACGACTTGCGAGGCCGGTGCCTGCGGCGACACGGCCGCCGCGAGGCTCATGATCGCCCCCTGCGAGAAACCCACCAGCGTGGTCTGCTCCGCCCCTACGCCGGCGCGCTGCTGCCACGCCCGCACGGTTTCCAGGAAGCGCGGCAAGGTTTCCTGCACGCGGGCCGGCCGGTTTTCCTCCGTCACGCCGCGCACCGAGAACCACTGGTAGCCGCCGCCGAGGTCGGACGCATCCGGCGACTGCACGCTGGCGATGAACGCCGAGGGCCGCACCGCCGCGATGTGCTGGCCCACGGGCGCCAGGCCTTCGGGCGTGGCGCCGACGCCGTGGAACAGCAGCACCAGTTCGGTCGGCAGCGCCGGCGCCTGGAGGATCACGGTCATGCCTGCGCCCCGAAGAGATAGGAGTCCATCGAGAGCACCCCATAGGTGATGCCGCCTTCCAGCGTCTCCACCTGCTCGTCGCCCTGCGCCGCGCCCGCGGCCACCAGCAGCGGCAGGAAGTGCTCGGTGGTCGGATGGGCGCGCTGCGCATGCGGCGCGATGTCCAGCGTGCGCAGCAGCTGCGCGTCGTCGCGCGCTTCCACCACCTGCCGCACCCAGGCGGCGAACTCGCGGGCATACGCCGCTTCGAAGTCGTCGCCGTGCGAGCGGAATTCGTACAGGTTATGTGTGAGCGAGCCCGAGCCCACCACCAGCACGCCTTCTTCGCGCAGCGGTTGCAGCGCCTGGCCCAGCGCATAGGCCTGTTCCGGCGCCAGGCCGGCAGGCAGCGAGAGCTGGAACACCGGCACATCGGCTTCCGGATAGAGATAGCGCAACGGCACCCAGGCGCCGTGGTCCAGGCCCTGGCCCTCGTCGGCCTCGGCCGGCCAGCCGGCGGCGCGCAGCACTTCCACCGTGCGGGCGGCGAGCGCGGGCGCGCCGGGCGCCGGGTATTGCAGCGTGTACAGCTCGCGCGGGAAGCCGCCGAAGTCGTGCACCGTTTCAGGCGCGGCCGTGGTGGCCACGCGCAAGCCGCGGGTCATCCAGTGGGGAGAAACGACCAGCACCGCCTTCGGCCGCGGCAGCTGGTCGCCGGCCTGCGTCAGGCGCGGGCCCAGCCGGCCGGGTTCCAGCGCGAAGGTCGGCGCGCCATGGGAAATGAAGAGAACGGGAGTCTTTGCCATGGAACGAATGTATTGGTGCCGCACCCAAAGATAAACGTGCTCCAATGGCACACACTGTCTCTCCTGGCAAGACAATGGACCGCTTCCTCGAACTCCGCTCCTTCACCGAAGTCGTCGACGCGGGCAGCTTCGTCGGCGCAGCCGACCGGCTGGGCCTGTCGAAGGCCGCCGTCTCGCGCCAGGTCGCCGAGCTCGAAGCGCGGCTGGGCGTGCGGCTCCTGCATCGCACCACCCGCAAGCTGTCGCTGACGGCCGAAGGCGAGGTGTTCCATGCGCGGGCCCGCCAGCTGCTGGCCGACATGGAAGAAGCGGAAGCCGAGATCACCAGCCGCAGCCGCGAGGCGGTGGGCCTGCTGCGGGTCAGCGCGCCGGTGAGCTTCGGCATCCTGCATCTCGCGCCGGCCTGGGGTGCGTTCCGGCAGAAGCATCCGAAGGTGGCCTTGGAAGTGAGCCTGTCGGACCGCGTCGCGGACATTGCGGAAGAGGGCTTCGACCTCGCGATCCGCATTGCGCGCCTGCCCAGCTCCAGCCTGGTGAGCCGCCAGCTGGCCACCACGCGCATGGTGTTGTGTGCCTCGCCGGCGTACCTGCGGCGCGCGGGCAAGCCGAAGCATCCGTCCGAGCTGGAGCGGCATGCCATCGTCGCCTACAGCTACTGGTCGGAGCGCGATGCCTGGGAGTTCGAGGGACCGGAAGGCAAGGTGACGGTCCGCACCACGCCCTGGCTGCGCACCAACAACGGCGACGTCTGCCGCGCCGCCGCCTTGCAGCACCAGGGCATCATCCTGCAGCCGACCTTCATCGTCGGCGCCGACCTCGCGGCGGGGAAGCTGGTGGAAATCCTGCCGCAGTACCGGTCGATCACGCTGGGCATCCACGCGGTCTACCAGAGCCGCAAGCACCTCACGCCCAAGGTGCGCCTGCTGGTGGACTTCCTCGCCACCACCTTCCGCATTCCTTCCTGGCCCGCGTAGGCTGGGTTCGCGCAGCGACCCAGCTCTCAATCCGGCTGCTGCTTCACCTGCCTGAGCAGCGACCACGCCACCGCTCCCAGCACCAGCACCCCGAACAGCAGCACCGCCCACAGCGCCGCAGTCTTCGGATCCACCCCGCGCGGCAGCCACCTGGCCCACGCCGGCCGCCCAGCCTCGGGCATGACGCGCGCATCGACCAGCCGAGCCTGCGGCAGGTCCTCGATGCGCGCCGGCGCCGCGGCCGCCAGCATGCCCAGGGGCAGCGCCGCCGACGGCGTGGCGCTGCGGCCGGCGGCCAGCTGGTACGGCCCGTTGACTCCGGCCACGAACACCACGTCGACCGGATCGAACAGCGCCTTCACTGCCAGCGGCACGCCTTGCAGCCGCGCGCCATGGGTGGCCTCCACGCGCAGCCAGCGCACCGAGGTGCGCTGCAGCGGCAGCGGCGGGCTGGTGCTTTCCTGCCCGGGTGACCCGAGGCGATACAGGACGGCCTGGCCCAGCACGCGCCAGGGCTCCGACACCTGGCTGCGCCCGAGCACGCGCAGCGGCACCAGCGTATTGGGCTGCGTCGCCGCGATCTCCAGCTGCGCGATCGGTGTGGCGAAGGGCAGCTCCCATTCCAGCGCCGTCGCGCCGTCGGCTTGCGGTGCGCCCAGCAAGGCGGACGGCCGCACCGGCTGCGGCCGGTTCGCGGCGAGCAGCCCGGTGAGCGATTCCACCGTCACGCCCTCCTGCCCGCTCCAGTCGATGCGCAGGAAGCGATGCTCCAGCCGCAAGGGCTGGTCCAGTTCCAGCTTGTCGTTGGCGGGCGCGCCATCGCCTTCGAAGCGGTAGATGCGGCCACGCACGGACACGGGCGTCCAGCTCGCGAGGTCCTCGCTGCTGCTGAGGGCAAGGTGCACCGGCAGGTTCGGCGGCAGCTTCGCCTGCAGCACCAGCGCTTCCAGCGGCTCCTTCAGTGCGCGGGTGTCGAACAGCGCGGCCTGCAAGGGCGCAGCCGCCGTCGACGGCGTTCCGCCCATCTGCACCCACACCGATTGCGCCTGGCCGTTGCTGGCTATGTGGACCTGCACGGCGCCTTGCGGCAAGGCCTGGCCGGGCGTGGCGTCGTGCAAGGGCAGGGCGGGCAGCGAGGGCGTCGATTGCCGCGGCGCCTGGCTGGGCGCAGGCGGCGTGGCCAGTGCGAAGGGCACCGGCTGGCCGTCGCGGTCGAACACGCGCAGGTCGGACGCGCTGCGCGATTGCAGGCGCATCAACGCCTCGGCCGGCAGCGGCGCGTGCATCAAGCCGTTCTGGCCCGCTGTGTCCAGCGTGGCGCGCCACTGGAATTCGGCCGGCCCCGGGTCGGCCGCCTGCGCGTGCAGCGCGGCCAGCAGCAGCAGCGAAGCGAGCAAGCCCGGCCTCATGCGGCCCCCTGCAGGTGCGCGTCGCTTTCGCGGCGCGCCGGCGGCAGCGGCGCGAACCAGCCCACCACCAGCATCAGCAGGCCGACCGCAATGAACACCACGATGCGCTCGGAGCCGCCGCGGTTGGACAGGTCGATGACGAACAGCTTCAGCAGCGTCAGGCCGATCAGCCCCGCGCCCAGCATCCACGGCAGACGCAGGCCGCGCTGGTGGGCACCGACCATGAGGCCCAGCGCGATCAAGGTCCACAGGATCGAATAGCCGGCCTGGACCAGGAAGGACGCGAACAGGCTGTGCGCGTTCCAGGCCACGCCGCCCCAGTGGTGCGCGACGCGCAGCCAGACCGTGTTGACGGCGATGAAGCAGATGCCCGCCAGCACGGCCGGCGGCGCGGCGCCGCGCGCCGCCATCGGCACCGGCAGGTCGCTGGCGCGCACGCGCTGCAGCCACAGGAAGCAGGCGGCGAGCGCCAGTGCGACCGCGAGGTCGGTCGGATTGACCAGCGGCACGTAAGGCAGCGGCCGCGATTCGCCGCTGGATTGCACGGCCACCAGCAAGGCACCGGTGGCGAGCAGGACGGCCAGCGGTGCAGCGGCGCGCCAGAGATAGGCCGCGGAAAAGCGATCCAGCGGCCAGCGCAGGCTGCCGGCCGGCGCCTCGAACCACGCGCGGCGGCCCAGCGCCAGCAGCACGAAGGTCGCCGCGACCAGCAGGATCACCGTGGCCCACGCGGTCTGCCACAGCTGGGCGCGGCCGATCGCGAACACCAGCGCGTTGCCGGCCAGCAGCACGGCGAGCCAGACGCCGCCCGCGTGCACCCAAGGCCACCACGCGCGCGGCGCGCCGGCGTCGAGGCGGCGCAGCATCACCAGGTGCAGCACCAGGACGACCGGCCAGGCGAGCCAGCCGCCGGACTGGAACACGTGGTCCAGGGTGGCCATGCCCCAGAACGCCACGCCCAGCATCACGGGCAGCACGCACCATGCGGGCGTCGCGGCGATCGCCCAGGGACGCGCGCGCCGCGGCAAGGCAAAGTGGTGCAGCGCGAAGGCGCTCAGCACCCAGGCCAGCAGGTGCAGCAGCTGGCGCTGGGCGGCGTCGAACAGCGTGGCTTCGAGGCCTTGCGCACCCGCGACCACCCGGCCGATTTCGACGCCCAGCGCGGCCTGCCACCAGAGGACGCCGACCCAGAAGAACACCGGCGACAGCCCGTTCTCGTTGTGGGCGAAACCCGCTGCCGCTGCGCTCGGCTGCTCCTTCGGGTCCAGCGGCTCGCGCGACCACCAGGCGATGGCGAAGGCCGCGCCGGCCAGCATGGCCGCACCCAGGAAGCCGGGATTGGCGAAAGGCCAGCGGCCTTGCGCCGCGCTGCCGCTGGCGCTGAGGTACACCAGGGCCGCAATCACCTGCAGCACCATGCCGGTGGCGCGGGCCAGCCAGCGGCCCTGGCGGCGGCCCATCGAGTACACCGCCGCGCCTTCCACTGCCCACGCGGCGGAGGTCCAGCGGGCGTCCAGCGCCAGCGGGATGGCGAGCGTGAGGAAGCCCAGCGCCAGCGCGGCGAAGCACTCGGCCAGCCAGCGGCGCACGGTCGCATCGCCCTGGCGGCGCTTCGCCAGCCACCAGCCCAGGCCCAGGTACAACGCGCCGGCCGCCAGTGACGAGAAAGCCAGCGCATAGGGGATGTCGCGCACCAGGCCGGCCTGCAGCCCGATCGCCACCAGCGGGTTCGCGAACAGCAAGGTCGCGTCGATGGCCTGCCGCGCGGCACGGCCGTGGCGCAGCGCATAGAAGAGGGCGGCCAGCAGGTAGAGCAGGAAGAAGGCGACCAGGAAAGGCTCGGTGCTGGCCAGGTCTTCCGGCCGGTAGCGCAGCACGCCCCACGCTGTCGCGACGCCGAAGGTCGCGAAGAAGCCGAGCAGGTTGAGCGCGCGCCAGGCCCGCAGCCAGGCGATCACGGCGATCGCCACACCGAGCAGCAGGTAGTAGCCGAACAGCGCCACGTAGTTGCCTTGCCCGGTCGATACCAGCACCGGCGCGGCAAAGCCGCCGGCAAAGGCGATGAAGGCCAGCGCCGGCGCGTCCTGGGCCAGCGCGATGATGACGGAGAACAGGCACACCAACGCCAGCGCGCCGAAGGCGGCCGCGCTCGGCAGGTACTGGTACAGCCGGTAGGCGGCGAACACGGTGAGGTAGAGGATGCCAATGCCCGCGCCTTGCAACGTGAGCGCGTACGCGAGCTTCGCGCCGCCGCGCCGGCGCAGCCGCACGCCGACGACGAACAGAGCGATGCCGGCCGCGGCCACGGCGGCCAGGCGCAGCGCCGGCGGCAGCAGCGCGTTGTCGACGGCGTACTTGGCCAGGAAGGCGAGGCCGACGAACAGCACCAGCACGCCCAGGCGCACGACGGTGTTGCCGCCGAACAGCCAGTCGCGCGCGCGGCCGACGAGGACCGTGACGAAATCGGGCTCCGCGGCGGGCAGGGGCCGCGGCGGCGCGGCCGGCAAGGGCTGCGGAACGGTGGGCTGGGCCGGGGGCTGGATGGACGCCGGGACGGGCACGGTTGCCGCCGCCGGTGCGGCTACCGGCGCGTGCCGGGTCGCCGGCGCCATAGCGCGTGCTTGCCGCGCCACCTCACTGCGCACGGCGCGCCGCAGGCTCCAGCCCGCCAGCGCGCCCAGTGCGAGGCCGAACATCACGCGGATCTCGATGTCGCCGTAGCCCGGCCACAGCAGCGCGAGCACCGCACCCCAGATGGCTCCCCAGATCACCATGCGTCAACCCCCGTCGTTGGTCCGGCCGCGACTGTGCCGCCGGCGCGCCCCTGGCCCGGGGCTTGTCGGGGGCAGTATAGGAAAGCGCTACCCGGGGGCGCGCCGGCCGCGCCGGGCGGCGAACTTCAAGGGACGGATGGCAGCAGTTCCGAGGCCTGCTCGCACCAGTAGTCGGCGGCGGCGAACCAGCCTTCCCACACGCAGCCGTTGCAGCCGCGCCCGCAGCAGGTGCCCGGCTCGGAGGGCGGAGCGCGGAAGGCGATGCCCTGTGCCGCCAGGCGTGTGCCCAGGGCGGTGAAGCGGTCGCGGGCGGCAACGAGGGCGGGCGAGGCGTCGGAGATCACGGCCAGGATTGTCTCCCCCTTCAAGCCCTGAGCGCCTTCAGCACCGTTTCCGCCGTCGCCGGCGCATCCATGCGCACGCTGCCGAGGTTGGCCGCGGCTGCGGCGTCGCGCAGCGCTTCCCAGACGCTGATCGCCAACATGAAGGGTGGCTCGCCGACGGCCTTGCTACCGCCGACGTTGTCCTCGCGGTTGGCCTCGTGCCAGAGCTCCACCTTGAAGTGCTCCGGCACGTCGCCCGTCGCCGGGATCTTGTACGTGCTGGGCGCGTGCGTGGCCAGGTAGCCCTTGTCGTTCCACACCAGCTGCTCGGTGGTGAGCCAGCCCATGCCCTGGATGAAGCCGCCCTCGATCTGGCCGACGTCGATGGCCGGGTTCAGCGACTTGCCGACGTCGTGCAGGATGTCGACCTTCAGCACCCGGTTCTCGCCGGTCAGCGTGTCGATCGCCACCTCGGTGCAGGCCGCGCCATAGGCGAAGTAGTAGAAGGGCCGGCCGGTCAGCGTGTGCTTGTCGTAGTGGATCTTGGGCGTCTTGTAGAAGCCGTCGCTCCACAGCTGCACGCGCGAGTGGTAGGCGTCGTCCAGCAACTGTTCCCAGGTCATCACCGCTTCGGGTCCGCTCACCTGGCCGTGGGCGAAGATCACCTGCTCGGGGCGGCAGTTCTGCTTCTCCGCGACATAGGCGGCGAGGCGCTCGCGCACCTGGCGCGCCGCGAACTGCGCCGCGCGGCCATTGAGGTCGGTGCCGCTGGAGGCGGCGGTGGCGCTGGCGTTCGGGATCTTGCTGGTGTCGGTGGCCGTGATGCGCACCCGCTCGAAGGGGATGCCCAGTTCGTCGGCGACGATCTGGCAGACCTTGGTATGCAGGCCCTGGCCCATCTCGGTGCCGCCGTGGTTCACCTGCACGCTGCCGTCCGTGTAGCAGTGCACCAGCGCGCCGGCCTGGTTGAAGAAGGTGGCGGTGAAGGAGATGCCGAACTTCACCGGCGTGATCGCCAGCCCGCGCTTGATCACCTGGCTGCCCGCGTTCCAGCGCGCGATCTCCGCGCGCCGCTTGCGGTAGGAAGCGTTCTCCTCCAGGCGCGCCAGCAGCGGCGCCAGGATGTTGTCCTCCACCTGCATGTCGTAGTGGGTGACGTTGCGGTCTTCGATGCCATAGAGGTTGGCGCGGCGCACGTCCAGCGGGTCCTTGCCCAGCGCGCGGGCGATGTCGCCCAGGATCGCCTCGGTGACGATCATCCCCTGCGGGCCGCCGAAGCCGCGGAAAGCCGTGTGGCTCTGCACGTTGGTCTTGCAGCGGTAGGAGACGATCTCGACGTCGCCGAGGAAATAGGCGTTGTCGGCGTGGAAGACCGCGCGGTCGGCCACCGGGCCGCTCAGGTCGGCGCTCCAGCCGCAGTTGGCCAGCAGCGCGAGCTTCAGCCCGGTGATGCGGCCGTCGTCATCGAAGCCCACTTCCCAGTCGTAGGCGAAGGGGTGGCGCTTGCCGGTGACCATGAAGTCGTCGTCGCGATCCAGCCGCAGCTTGACCGGCTTCTTCGTCTTGCGCGCGGCCAGCGCGGCCCACACGGCCACGTGGCCGGCCTGCGTCTCCTTGCCGCCGAAGCCGCCGCCCATGCGCCGGCATTCGACCTTGACCGCATGGCTCTCGAGGCCCAGCGCATGCGCCACCCAGTGCTGCACCTCGCCCGGGTGCTGCGTGCTGGAGTAGATCCACCACTGGTCCTGTTCCAGCGGCAACGCGTAGCCGACCTGGCCTTCCAGGTAGAAGTGCTCCTGGCCGCCCACGTCCAGCGAGCCGGAGAGCTTGTGCGGCGCGTTGGCGATGCCTTGCTCGGGTTCGCCGCGGCGCACCGTCACCGGCGGCAGCACGAAGCTCTCGGCCTTCAAGGCTTCGCGCACGTCGACGATCGCTGGCAGCGCCTCGATGTCCAGCTTGACCTTGCGGGCGGCGCGGCGCGCCTGCATCACCGTCTCGGCGACGACGATTCCGACCACCTGGCCGAGGAATTCGACCGTGTCCAGCGCCAGCACCGGCTCGTCGTGGGTGAAGGTGGCGAGGACGGTGTCACCGGGGATGTCGCGCGCGAGGATCACGTCCTTCACGCCTGCCATCGCCAGAGCGGCGCTGGCGTCGACGCCGCGCAGGCGCCCGCGGGCGACGTTGGAAAGGATGGGCGCTGCGTGCAGCGTGCCCTTCACTTCGGGGATGTCGTCGATGTAGGTGGCCGCGCCCGCCACCTGCGCGCGCGCGCTTTCGTGGAAGTGCGAATGGCCGGCGGCGGGCCGCGCCGCGCTCCGGGCCAGGAATTTCTCGGGGGCGTTCATGATGCGGTGGCCTCCGCCAGGCGGAAGCTCTCCAGGTTGATCTGCGCAAGCCCCCGGCTCTCCAGCCAGAAGCGCTGCATCAGGTTGCCGAGCACTTCCGAACGATACGCCGAAGAAGCGCGCATGTCGCTGATCGGCTGGAACTCGGCGCGCAGGGCAGCGGTGGCCTTCCGGGCCGTCTCGGCCGTCCACGGCTGGCCCAGCAGCGCGGCTTCCGCCTGCACGGCGCGCGCCGGCGTGGCGGCGACACCGCCGGCGCCGATGCGCACGCGGGCGACCACGCCGTCCTCGACGGCGGCGTTGATGACCAGGCAGACGGCGGAGATGTCGTCGTCGTAGCGCTTGGAGATCTTGTACGCGCGCAGCAGCTCACCTTCGGCAGGACGCGGCACCTTGATCCAGCCCACCACTTCGTCCGGCGCCAGCACGTTCTTGCGATAGCCCGTGTAGAAGGTTTCCAGCGGGATGTCGCGGTGGCCGCGCTGGGACAGCAGCACGACGTGCGCGCCGAGGGCGATCAAGAGCGGCATCGAGTCGCCGATCGGCGAGCCGTTGGCGACGTTGCCGCCCAGAGTGCCGGAGTTGCGCACCGGCAGGCCGGCGAAACGGTTGGCGAAGGTCTTCAGCTGCGGCCGCTCGGCCACCAGCGCCGCATACGCGTCGGTCAAGGTGACGGAAGCCCCGATGGCGATGTGGTTGGGGTAGTCCTCCACCGCGCGCAGCTCGCGCACGCGAGTGACGTCCAGCACGCGCTCGAACTGCATGTGCATCTTGGTCACCCACAGGCCGACGTCGGTGCAGCCGGCCACGATCTGTGCCTGGGGATGCTGCGCCCGCAGGAACAGCAGTTCGGACAGGGTTTCCGGCAGCAGGTAGTTGCCGGTGGCGGGAACCTGGGCGCGCCTGGCGGCCAGCTCCTCCAGCTGTTCGAGGACGGCCGGCTCGTCCACCGCCACCTCGGGCAGCGCCTGCATTTGCTGCGCCGCGTCAAGAATGGGCCGGTAGCCGGTGCAGCGGCACAGGTTGCCGGAGAGCTCCTCCTGGGCCAGCTCGCGCGAGATGGCTTCGCCCTGGCATGTGTGGTTCTGGTACATGCCGAACAGGCTCATCACGAAGCCCGGGGTGCAGAAGCCGCACTGCGAACCGTGGCACTGCACCATGGCCTCCTGGGCCGGGTGCAGGCTGCCGTCGGCGCCCACGATATCCTCCACGGTCCAGAGCGCCAGGCCGTCGACGGAATGGGCCAGCCGGATGCAGGAGTTGATGGCCTTGTACTGGAGCTGGCCGCCCACGTTTTCGCCGAGGACGACGGTGCAGGCGCCGCAGTCGCCTTCGCCGCAGCCTTCCTTGGTGCCGGTGCAGGCCAGGTCCTCCCGCAGCACCTCCAGCAGCGTGCGGTCGGGTGGTACATTGGTCAAGCTGACGAGCTCGCCGCGCCGGACGAATCGGATCGTTCTGGATTCCATGGGACTCAATGAGGGTCTATAGCAGTGTGGTGAGAGGGTAGGTGGAGTCCCTGGTGCTTCGCATATGGACGGCCGTATGACACGAATGCAGGCAAAGGTATGAGAGACCAGGCGCTTTTCGACAAGATCGACCTCCACTTGATCAGGGTCCTGCATACCGTGCTCACCGAACGCAGCGTTTCGAAAGCCGCTCTCAAGCTGGGGATGTACCAGCCTGCGGTGTCGGCGTCGCTGAAGCGGCTGCGGGAACTGGCCGGCGACCCCTTGCTGGTGCGTTCGGGCGCCGGGATGGTGCCCACGGATGCAGGATTGCGCATGATCGAGCCGAGCGCAAGCATCCTCCGTGCCGCCGAGATGCTGTTCTCCGACGCGCGCGGCTTCGAACCGCAGCACGCCACGCACACCTTCCGGGTTGCCGCCGCGGACTACCTGGACCCGCACTTCCTGCCGCTGCTGGTGTCGCAGATCAAGGCGCAGGCGCCGTTGTGCAGCATCGAGATCCAGCCCCTCTCGGCCACCTCCGACTACCACGCGCAGCTGGCGCAGGGCGACGTCGACGTGGTGGTCGGCAACTGGCTCAAGCCGCCCGAGGACCTGCACCTGGGCAAGCTGTTTTCCGATGAGATCGTCTGCCTGGTCTCCCGCGACCACCCCGCCGCCAAGCGGGGTTGGACGCAGGAAGACTGGCTCGAGGCCGAGCACATCGCGCCCACCCCCAACTACCCGGGGGCCCGCGGCGTCATCGACGACTACCTGGAAGGCCAGGGCCTGCGCCGTAACATCACGGCCCGCTGCCCGCATTTCGGCCTGATCCCGCGCATGGTGGCATCGAGCTTGCTCGTGCTGACCACCGGCCGGCAGTTCTGCGAACGGTTCACGGAGCGCCTGCCGGTGCAGGTGCTGCCATGCCCGGTCGACTTCCCCCAGCTCGTCTACTACCAGCTCTGGCACGAGCGGACGCACGCGTCCGCGGCCGGGCGCTGGCTGCGCGAGCGGGTGAAGAGTGTGGCGGCGTCGTTAAAACAGCAGTGAAGACCAACCCGATGCGTGTGGGAGCGCAGGCGTGGATTGCGGGTCGAGCCCGCAATGACAAACCCAGGAGACAAGTCCCTTGAGCATTCCGCGACTCCAGCTCGCGCACATCACCAAGCGCTATCCCTCCGTGGTGGCGAACAGTGACGTGTCGCTGACGGTCCAGGCCGGCGAGACCCACGCCGTGCTGGGCGAGAACGGCGCCGGCAAGTCGACGCTGATGAAGGTCATCTACGGGGCCGTCAAGCCCGACGAAGGCAGCGTCCTCTTCAACGGCCAGCCGGTGCACATCCGCAACCCGCAGGAAGCGCGGGCGCTGGGCATCAGCATGGTGTTCCAGCACTTCAGCCTGTTCGACACGCTGACGGTGGCCGAGAACGTCTGGCTCGGCCTCGACAAGAGCCTCACGCTCAACCAGGTCACCCACAGCATCAGCGCCAAGGCCAAGGAATACGGGCTGGACGTCGACCCGACGCGCCCGGTGCACACGCTGTCGGTGGGCGAGATGCAGCGCGTGGAGATCATCCGCGCGCTGCTGACCAACCCCAAGCTGCTGATCCTGGACGAGCCGACCTCGGTGCTGACGCCGCAGGCGGTGGAGAAGCTGTTCGTGGTGCTGAAGCAGCTGGCTTCCGAAGGCTGCTCCATCCTCTACATCAGCCACAAGCTGCACGAGATCCGCGAGCTGTGCACCGCCTGCACGGTGATGCGCGCCGGCCAGGTCACGGGCGAATGCGACCCGCGGCGCGAGAGCAATGCCTCGCTGTCCCGCATGATGATCGGCGCCGAGCCGCCGGAGCTGGAGCACCACGAGCGCCAGCCGGGCGAAGTGGTGTTGGGCGTGAAGAGCCTGAGCCTGCCGGCCGACGACCAGTTCGGCCACGACCTGGACGACATCACGTTCGAGGTGCGCTCGGGCGAGGTCGTGGGCATCGCGGGCGTTTCCGGCAACGGCCAGCGCGAACTGCTGTTCGCGCTCTCGGGCGAGGACCGCCGTGCGCCGCACGAGTCCATCCAGGTCGCCGGCAAGGCGGTGGGCCGCTCCGGGCCGGCGCTCCGGCGCCACCTGGGCCTGCACTTCGTGCCGGAGGAGCGCCTGGGCCGTGGCGCGGTGCCTTCGCTGGGCCTCGCGCACAACCTGCTGCTGACGCGCACCGACGCCATCGGCAAGAGCGGCTGGATAGCCATGAAGGCGCTCAAGCGCCAGGCGGCCGGCATCATCCAGCGCTTCAACGTCAAGGCCGGCGGCCCGGACGCGGCGGCACGCTCGCTGTCCGGCGGCAACCTGCAGAAGTTCATCGTCGGCCGCGAGATCGATGCGAAGCCGAAGCTGCTGATCGTCTCGCAGCCGACCTGGGGCGTGGACGTGGGCGCCGCGGCGCAGATCCGCGGCGAGATCCTGAAGCTGCGCGACGAAGGCTGCGCGGTGCTGGTGCTGTCGGAAGAACTGGACGAACTGTTCGAGGTGTCCGACCGCATGCATGTGATCGCCAAGGGCCGGCTGTCGCCGTCGATCGACCGCGCACGGGCGACGGTGACGCAGATCGGTGAGTGGATGTCGGGACTGTGGGTGGTGCATCAGCTTCGTGAAACGCCGGGGGGCTCGCCGCGCCGGGAAGACAACCAGGAAAGCCAAGGCCATGTTTAAGCTCGAACCCCGTCCCGAGGCTTCCCGGTTCTGGAGCCTGGCCTCGCCCGTGCTGGCGCTGGCCATCACCGTGGTCCTCGGCGTGATCCTGTTCGTGGCCCTGGGCAAGGACCCGGTGCGCGGCCTGCAGGTGTTCTTCTGGGAGCCGATCAGCTCCGGCTACCGCCTCGGCGAACTGATGGTGAAGGCCACGCCGCTGCTGCTGATCGCGCTGGGGCTGGCGGTGTGCTTCCGCTCCAACGTCTGGAACATCGGCGCCGAAGGCCAGTTCGTGCTGGGCGCCATCGCGGCTGGCGGCGTCGCGCTGCTGGCGGGCAAGGACACCACGCACTGGATCGTGGTGCCGATCCTGCTGGCCGGCGTGCTGGGTGGCATGGCCTGGGCCGGGATCACGGCCTTGCTGCGCGACAAGTTCAACGCCAACGAGATCCTGGTCAGCCTGATGCTGGTCTACGTGGCGAGCCTGTTCCTGAACTACATGGTGTTCGGCCCCTGGAAGGACCCGGCGGGCTACAACTTCCCGCAGACCAAGACCTTCGAGGCCGTCACGCAGATCCCGCGCCTGTTCAAGGGCTCGCGCGTGAACATCGGGCTGATCCTGGCGCTGCTGGGCGTGGCCGGCCTGTGGGTCTTCCTGTTCCGCACCCGCGCGGGCTTCGCGCAGCAGGTGGGCGGGCTGGCGCCGGCGGCGGCGCGCTACGCCGGTTTCTCCTCGCGCAAGGCGCTGTGGACGGCGCTGCTCATTTCCGGCGGCGCGGCGGGCCTGGCCGGTGGCCTGGAAGTGGCCGGCCCGGTCGGCCAGCTCACGCCCTACATCCCGGTCGGCTACGGCTTCGCGGCCATCATCGTGGCCTTCGTCGGGCGGCTGCATCCGGTGGGCATGGTGTTCTCCGCCATCCTCATGAGCATGTTCTACATCGGCGGCGAGCTGGCGCAGTCGCGCCTGGGGCTGCCCAAGTCGCTGACCGGCGTGTTCCAGGGCCTGCTGCTGTTCACGCTGCTGGCCTGCGACACGCTCATGGCCTACCGCATCCGCTTCCTGCCCGCCGCCCACGCCGTGAAAGGCGCCTGAACCATGGACACGAATTCGCTCGCACTCCTGTTCGCCTCCATGCTCAATTCGGGCACGGTGCTGGCCATCGCCGCCCTGGGCCTGTTGATCAACGAGAAGGCCGGCATCGTCAACCTCGGAGCCGAGGGCATCATGCTGTGCGCCGCCATCGCCGGTTTTGCGACCGTGGTGCATACCGGCAACGACTGGGTGGGTTTCGCCGCCGGCATGGCCGCGGGCGGCGCGCTGGCCGCCATCCTGGGCCTGCTGGTGATCTGGCTGAACACCAACCAGTACGCCACCGGGCTGGCGCTATCGCTGTTCGGCGCCGGCTTTTCCGCCTTCGCGGGCCAGCGCTTCGTGCAGGACAAGCTGCCGGAGCGGCCGCATTTCAACATCCCGCTGCTGGGCGACATCCCGGTGCTGGGCCCGGCGCTGTTCCGCCAGCATCCCATGGTGTACCTGGCCATCGCGCTGGTGGCCTGGCTGATGTGGTTCCTCTACCGCTCGCGCACCGGCCTCGTGCTGCGCTCGGTGGGCGAGTCGCCCGAGTCGGCCCATGCCCTGGGCTACCCGGTGCGCGGCATCCGCCTGGCCGCCGTGGTGGCCGGCGGGGCCCTGTGCGGGCTGGCCGGCGCCTACATGTCCATCATCTACACCCCGCTGTGGGTGGAGGGCATGGTGGCCGGCAAGGGCTGGATCGCGCTGGCCCTGACCACCTTCGCGACCTGGCGCCCGGCACGGGTGTTGCTTGGAGCCTACTTGTTCGGCGGCGTGACGATGCTGCAGTTCCACCTGCAGGCGATCGGGGTGGAGGTGCCCAGCGAATTCCTCAACATGCTGCCCTACCTGGCCACCATCGTGGTGCTGGCGCTGATCTCCCGCAACCCCGCGTGGATCCGCATCAACATGCCGGCATCGCTTGGTAAGCCCTTCTATCCCGGCACATAATCCAACTTTTACGACACTCCTCACAGAAGGAACTGGCAATGACCGACCTGAAGAAACGGAACCTGATGCGCGCAGCCGCCCTGGCGGCGGCTGTTGCGGGCCTGGCGGCCTGCAGCAAGCAGGAAGCTCCCGCGCCCGCTCCGGCGGCAGCGCCGGCTCCCGCACCGGCGGCCGCGGCGCCCGCGCCCGCTCCGCAGAAGCTCAAGGTGGCTTTCGCCTACGTGGGCCCGGTGGGCGACGGCGGCTGGACCTTCGCGCACGACAACGCCCGCAAGGCGGTGCAGCAGGAGTTCGGCGACAAGATCGAGACCAGCTTCGTCGAGAACGTGCCGGAAGGCGCCGACGCCGAGCGCGTGATGCGCGACATGGTGAGCCAGGGCAACAAGCTGATCTTCGGCACCACCTTCGGCTACATGGAGCCCATGCTGAAGGTCGCGGCCGACAACGCCGACGTCAAGTTCGAGCATGCCACCGGCTACAAGACGGCGCCCAACATGCGCACGTACGACAGCCGCACCTACGAAGGCGCGTACATGGCCGGCGTGGTCGCGGGCGCGATGACCAAGACCAACACGCTGGGCGTGGTGGGCTCGGTGCCGATCCCCGAGGTGCTGCGCAACATCAACAGCTTCACCATGGGCGCGCAGTCGGTCAACCCGAAGGTCAAGACCAAGGTGGTCTGGGTCGGCGACTGGCACAACCCCCCGAAGGAAACCGACGCGGCCACCTCGCTGATCAACGGCGGCGCCGACGTGCTGATGCAGAACACCGACTCGTCGGCCGTGCTGCAGACCGCCGAGAAGATGGGCAAGCGCGCCTTCGGCTGGGACAGCGACATGAGCGCCTACGGCCCGAAGGCCCACCTGGGCTCCGCCGTCATCAACTGGGCTCCGTACTACAAGAAGGCCGTCGGCGACGTCCTGAACAACACCTGGACGACCGGCCAGAGCTGGTGGGGCGTGAAGGAAGGCGCGATCGACTTCGTCTCCGTGGCCGCCGACGTGCCGGAAGCCACCAAGAAGAAGCTCGACGAGGTCAAGGCCGGCCTGAAGGACGGCAGCTTCGTGATCTGGAAGGGCCCGATCGTCGACAACACGGGCAAGGAAATGGTGGCCAAGGACCAGGCCGCCGACGACAAGTTCCTGGGTGGCATCAACTTCTACGTCAAGGGCGTGGAAGGCAAGGTGCCGGGCGGCGACAAGAAGTAAGCCCCGCGGGGTGAGCTAAAGACGGGGCCGCCTGCGCGCGGCCCCTTTTCGTTTCAGAAGACATGATCGAGAAGCAACACTGGCATCCCGTCATCGCCGCCGAGGCGGTGGGCACCGCGCCGGTCGCCGCGCGCCTGCTGGAAGAGGACCTCGTGCTGTGGCGCGACGGCGCCGGCCAGCTCCACGCGTGGTCCGACCGCTGCCCACACCGCGGTGCGAAGCTGTCCCTGGGCCGGGTTGAAGGCGACCGGCTGGAATGCGCCTATCACGGCTGGCAGTTCGACGCCGAGGCCCGATGCCGCCACGTTCCCGCCCTGCCTGATTTCGTTCCGCCCGCAGGACACCGCGCGCAGGCCTACGAGGTCTGCGAGGCGCATGGCCTGGCCTGGGTGCGGCTTGCTCCCGGCAACGTGCCGCTGCCGGCTTTCGCCGCCGAAGGCGACGCGCGCCTGCGCAAGCTCAATTGCGGTCCCTACGACGTGCATGCGAGCGCGCCGCGGGTGGTCGAGAACTTCCTGGACCTGACGCACTTCGCCTTCGTGCACGAAGGCTGGCTGGGCGCGCGCGGCGCGGCCGCCGTCGATGCCTACCGCGTCGAAGAGACGCCCACCGGCCTGCGCGCGACCGAGTGCCGGGCCTGGCAGCCGCAGTCCAACCTGCATTCCACCGCGCCGGCGCAGGTGGAGTACACGTATGAAGTCACCGGCCCCTATGCGGGCGTGCTGACGAAGATCCCGGAGGCGGGCACCGTCGCCGTGGCGGACTGGAACGAGGCGATCGCGCTGTTCATCTGCCCGCTGGAGCCGGAGCGCTGCCGCGTGTGGTTCCGCCTGGCCGTGGCCGATTTCGAATCGCCGGACGACAAGCTGCGCGCCTTCCAGGACACCATCTTCCGCCAGGACCAGCCGGTGCTGGAGTCGCAACGACCCAAGCGGCTGCCGCTGGACCTGCGGGCCGAACTGCACACGGCGGCCGACCGCGCCTCGGCTATGTACCGGCGCCACCTGTCCAAACTGGGAATCACTTTCGGAGTGCTTTGATGTCCACCTCCCTGCCCGCGCTGCTCGCGGCCATGCCCAAGGCCGAACTGCACATCCACATCGAAGGCTCGCTGGAGCCGGAGCTGATCTTCCAGCTGGCGCAGCGCAACGGCGTGGCGATTCCGTACGCCAGCGTCGAAGAGCTGCGCAAGGCCTATGCCTTCACCAACCTCCAGAGCTTCCTGGACATCTACTACGCCGGCGCCAGCGTGCTGCTGAAGGAGCAGGATTTCTACGACATGGCCTGGGCCTACCTGCGGAAGGCGGCGGCCGACAACGTGATCCGCACGGAGATCTTCTTCGACCCGCAGACGCACACGGCGCGCGGCGTGTCGATGGAGACCGTCGTCAACGGCCTGCATCGCGCCTGCGTCGACGCCAAGACCATGGGCGTCGATGCGGAGCTGATCCTCTGCTTCCTGCGCCACCTGAGCGAGGAAGACGCCTTCCTGACACTGGAGCAGGCGCTGCCGTTGCGCGACAAGTTCATCGGCGTCGGGCTGGACTCGAGCGAGCTGGGGCATCCGCCGGAGAAGTTCGCGCGCGTGTTCGCCAAGTGCCGCGCGCTGGGCCTGCACCTGGTCGCGCACGCGGGCGAGGAAGGCCCGCCGGCCTACGTGTGGGCCGCGCTCGACGTGCTGAAGGTGGAGCGGATCGACCACGGCGTGCAGTCGGTGAAGGACCCGGCGCTGATGCAGCGGCTGGCGCAGGACCGCATCCCGCTGACGGTGTGCCCGCTGTCGAACCTGAAGCTGTGCGTGTTTCCCAAGCTCGCCGACCACAACATCCGGCAGCTGCTGGATGCGGGGCTGGTGGCGACGGTCAACTCCGACGACCCGGCCTATTTCGGCGGCTACATGAACGACAACTTCCTGCAGACCTTCGCGGCGACGGGGCTGGCGAAGGAACATGCGTACCGGTTGGCGGCGAACAGCTTCGAAGGCAGCTTTGCCGAGGCCGGCGCCAAGCGGCGCTACCTGGAGCGGCTCGACCAGGCGTTCGCGGCGCAAGGTTAATCCCCGGCAACTACAATTGCGCCCTCAAGGCTGCTGTCCCGGCGGCCTTTTGTCTTTGATGACCGGGACCATGTCGAGGAACACCATGTACAAAAACCTCGCCGCCGCAGGCATTGCGGCCGGCTTGCTTTTTTCCACTTTCCCGTCCACCGCGCAGAAGAACGAGCCGCTCAAGGTCGGCTTCGTCTATGTCGCGCCCGTCACCGATGCGGGCTGGGTGCACCAGCACGAAGAGGCGCGCCTTGCCGTGCAAGCCGCGTTCGATGGGCGCGTGAAGACGGATTACGTCGAGAACGTGCCCGAAGGCCCCGACGCGGAGCGCGTGATCCGCGATCTCGCGTCCACCGGCCACAAGCTGATCTTCGCTTCGAGCTTCGGCTACATGGAGCCGATGCTGAAGGTGGCGCGCGAATTCCCGGACGTGAAGTTCGAGTCCATCACCGGCTACAAGACGGCAGCCAACGTGGCGGCGGCCAACGCGCGTTATTACGAAGGCCGCTACCTGTCGGGCATCGCCGCGGGGCGCATGACCAAGAGCAACGTCGCCGGTTACGTCGCGGGCTTCCCGATTCCCGAGGTGCTGCAAGGCATCAACGCCTTCACCCTGGGCATGCGTTCGGTCAACCCGAAGGCGCAGGTGAAGGTGGTGTGGATCAACGCCTGGTTCGATCCGGCCAAGGAGCGCGAGGCCGCGCTGACGCTGATGAACCAGGGCGCCGACGTGCTGTCCTTCCACACCGCGTCCACAGCGGTGATGCAGGCGGCGCAGGAGCGCGGCAAGCTGGCCATCGCCTACCACTCGGACATGCGCAAGACCGCGCCCGATGCGCAGCTGATGGCGGTGACGCACCAGTGGGCCGACTACTACAAGAAGCGCACGCAGGCGGTGCTGGACGGGACCTGGAAGCCGGTGAACGTCTGGGGCGGCGTCAAGGAAGGGATGATCCGCGTCGGCTGGTTCGGGCCCAAGGTCCCCAAGGCGGTGCAGGCCGAGGTGCTGAAGCGGCAGGACGACATCGGCGCTGGCAGGCTGCGCCCCTTCGTGGGGCCCATCGTCGACAACGAGGGGCATGAGGTGCTGGCGAAGGGCCAGGCCATGACGGACGACCAGATACTGAATATGAAGTTTCTCGTATCCGGCGTGCAGGGGAAGATCGCACAATAGTGCGATGCAAGCCTTCCGCGCCGCCCTGCTTCGCTTCGACGACCAAGGACAAGCCCTCTACGACGAGGACGGCCTGCTGGTCGTCGGCCCCGGCGCCGATGGCCGCAAGGTGGTGCGCGCAGCCGGCGCCTACGCGCGGCTGAAGGACAACTTCCCCGGCGTCGCCATCGAGCATCTGCCGGGCCGCATCCTGGCGCCCGGCTTCCTGGACCTGCACGTCCACTTCCCGCAGACCGACGTGATCGGCTCGCCGGCCGAAGGCCTGCTGCCCTGGCTGGAGAACTACACCTTCCCGCACGAGGCGCGCTTCAGCGACCCGGTCTATGCCCGCGGCGTGGCGGAGGTCTTCCTCGACGAGTTGCAGCGCAACGGCGTCACCACCGCGCTTACCTTCTGCACTTCGCACCCGCACTCGGTGGATGCATTGATGGAGGAAGCGCAGCGCCGGCGCCTGCGCCTGATCGGCGGCAAGGTCCTGCAGGACCGCCATTCGCCCGATGGCGTGCGCGACGAGACCGAGCAGTCGCTGCTGGACACCGAAGCGCTGATCCGCCGCTGGCATGGCACGGACCGCCTGGGCTATGCCATCACGCCGCGTTTCGCGCCCAGCTGCAGCGAAGCGCAGTTGCGCGGCGCCGGCGAACTGGCGGCGCAGCATCGCGACGTCTGGATCCAGTCGCACGTGGCCGAGAACAAGGACGAGATCCGCTGGGCGCGCGAGCTGTTCCCGCGCTCGCGCAGCTACCTGGCGATCTACCAGGACTTCGGCCTGATGCGGGAACGCGCCATCTACGCGCACTGCATCCACTTCGACGACGCGGACCGCCAGCTGATGCGCGACACCGGCGCGGCGGCGGCCGTCAGCCCCACCAGCAACCTGTTCCTGGGCAGCGGCTTCTTCGATTACGAGGGCGCGCGCCGGGTCGGTTTCAAGCACGGGCTGGCCAGCGACGTCGGCGGCGGCACCAGCTTCTGTCCCTTCCACACGATGCTGGCGGCCTACTACGTGGGGCGCGAAGGCCAGACCAAGCCGGGCCTGAGCCTGAGCCCGCAGAACCTGTGGTGGCAGCACACGGCCGGCGCCGCGCAGGCGCTGGGATTGGAAGGCGTGGTGGGCAATTTGCAGCCCGGGTGCGAGGCGGATTTCCTCGTGCTGAACCCGAAGGCCACGCCGCTGCTGGCGCGCAAGACTTCGAATGCGCAGGATCTCGATGAACTGCTGTTCTCGCTGATCGTGCTGGCGGACGACCGCGCGGTGGAGCGCGTCTACATCGACGGCGCGCCGGCCTGACCTTACACGGGCTCCAGGGCCCGATGCGGCCCGGAGGGCAGACGCACGCGGATCCCGTCGCCTGCACGCACAACGCCGCTCGCAACGACCACACCCATCACCCCCGCCTTGCGAACCAGCTGGCCCTCCGCATCGCGATCCAGCACCGCGGCCAGCAAGCCCGCCTGGAAATCCTCGATCTGGTGGCAAGGGTTCCGCAGCCCGGTGACGCGTACGACCGCAGTCGCGCCGATGCTCAACTCGGTGTCTACCGGCAAGGCCAGCAGGTCGACGCCCCGGGTCGTGATGTTCTCGCCCATCTCCCCCGGCTGCACACTGAGGCCCTGGGCCGAAAGCTCGTCGAACAGCTCCGCATGCATCAGGTGCACCTGGCGCAGGTTCGGCTGGGTGGGATTCCGCTTCACCCGTGAGCGGTGCTTGACGGTCGTGCCGCAGTGGGCATCGCCTTCGACGCCCAGGCCTTCGAGGAGCCTGATTTCGCGGGACCCGGATTTCGAGAACGAGTGGCTGGAACTGGAGCTGATGGCGACGACCTGCATGGGGCCGTAGCCTAGCGCACCTGCACCGTCTTCGTCCGCTTCACGTAGTCCTGGTAGGCCGGCAAGGCGATGGCAGCCAGCACGCCGATCAACATGATTACCGGGAACATCCAGCCCAGGATCTTCACGCCCAGCGTGTTGGGCGGCGGCGGTGCGCCGAAGCGGTTGGCGCCCGGCGTGCCCGGGTTCAGCAGCCAGATGAAGGCCACGAAGGGGATGATCATCAGGATCACCGTCCAGCCGCCCCAGCCCATGTCGTGCGAGCGCTGGATGGCCTTGAAGATGGTGAAGGCCAGGTAGGCGACGCCGCCCAGGGCCATCACGGCCATCGTCACCCGGCTGCCCGCGAACGCGCCCAGCAGGCCGGCCAGCACGCCGCCGGCGAAGGCGAACAGCAGGTAGGCGCCCGTCAGGTAGGCCAGGAAGCGCAGGCGGCCGATGCGGCCCTGGCTGGACCACAGGCTCACGGGCTGCACTTCGCCGCCGCCGGCGTAGACGTCGGCGACGGCCGCTTGCGGCGGGGCGTAGGGGTTCACGTTGCTCATGGCTTCTCTCCTCGTCGGAACTTGCTACAGCATCCCCGCCCGCTTGACGGCGTGGTAGCGGTTGACCAGGGCGGCCGGCAACTGCGCCGGCTCCACGTCCACCGACAGCGCATCATGGCCGGTGACGCGGGCGAATGCATCGCGCCGGCCCTGCTCGAACAGGTGCGCCGTCGCGGTTTCCACCGACTGCTCCGGCCGGGCGATCGGCTGCTGCGCCAGTTCGCGCAGCACCTGTTCGCGCAGGCTGGCCACCATCACCAGGTGGCGGCTGCGCAGCAGCTTGATGGCGGGCTGCAGCTCGGTCGCATCTTCGTCGCGGAAGTTGGTCAGCACGATGACGAGCGCGCGCCGCGGGAAATGCCGCAGCAGGTCGTTGGCGGCCTGCACGTAGTCCGAGTGCACGGCGGCCGGCTCGATGTCGTACAGCCGGTTCATCAGCGCGTTGAGGCTGGCCACGCCCTTGCGCGGGGCGAAGTCGCGCTGCTGCCCCGGCAGGTTGCCGAAGGTCAGGGCGCCGACCTCGTCGCCTTCCTTCAGCGCCACGTAGGCCAGCAGCATCAGCGCGTTGAGCGCCTGGTCGAAGTGGCTGCCGCCGGCCGCGACAGCGCCTTCGTCCGCGCGCATGCGCCGGCCGCAATCGAGCAGGAAGAACACGCGCTGGTCGCGCTCGTCCTGGAACTGCCGCACGATCGGCTTGCCCTGGCGCAGGGTCGCCTTCCAGTCGATGTGCCGCACGGGCTCGCCGCGCTGGTAGTCGGCGAGCTGGCGGAAGTCCGTGCCCATGCCGCGCCGCGCATAGGTCTTGATGCCGATCTGCGTGAGCCGGCGGTCGCCGGCCAGCCAGGCATAGCCCGCCACCGCCGCGAAGTTGGGATACACGCGCAGTTCCTGCGCCGCGCCCGCTTCCTGCAGGAACTCCCAGCAGCCGCCGCGGCTGCGCCAGCGCAGTTGCGTCGGGCCGAAGGCAACCAGCCCGCGCTGCAATGCCGTCACCGTGTAGCGCAAGGTCGCACGCGTGCCCGCGGCGAGCGTCGCCGACTGCGGCAGGCCTTCGAAGTGGAAGCGCGCATCGGGCGCATCGAAGACCTGGAGGCGCCACGGCAGCTTGCCCGGGTTGTCCAGGTGCAGCCGCACTTCGGTCGCCACGCCGAGCGCAAATGCAGTGGGCAGCCGGCGCTGCACGTTGACGGGCGACGCCTGCCAGGCGCGCCAGCTGCGCACGCCGTCGATGGCGGCGTAGAGCGCGCCGGCCCCGAGCACTGCGCTGGCCGCGGCCGCCACATCCGCCACGTCCGCGCCGAGCAGCAGCGCAGCCACCGCGCATGCGGCGAGGCCGGCCAGTGCGTAGCCGGCGGCTCGCGTGGGGAGCAGGGCGCGCAGCTTCATGCGTCTACAGGCGCGGCGCCGGCACGCTGTCGGCGGCGGTGCGCAGCAGTTCGTCCACCGTGCGGCCTTCCAGCTGCGCGTCGGGCGCCAGCAGCACGCGGTGCCGCAGTGCCGGCAGCACGTACTGCTTGATGTCGTCGGGCGTGATGAAGTCGCGCGCTTGCAGCAAGGCGCTTGCGCGGGCCGCGCGCACCAGCGCAATCGCGCCGCGCGGCCCCGCGCCGGCGGACAGGCCCGGCCAGCCGCGGGTGGCACGCGCGATGCGCACCGCGTAATCGAGCACGCGCTCGTCGGCGCGGATGAAGGACGCCATCTTCTGCAGTCCCAGCACGTGGCGCTCTTCCACCACCGGCTTCAGCTGCTCCAGCGGCAGCAGGTTGCCGGCCTGGCCTTCGGTGCTGTCGCGGACGATGGCCGTCTCGTCAGCCTGGCTCGGGTAGCCGATGCTGATCTTCAGCAGGAAGCGATCGAGCTGCGCTTCCGGCAGCGGATAGGTGCCCTCGGTGTCGATCGGGTTCTGCGTCGCCAGCACCATGAAGGGCCGCGGCAGCGCCAGCGTCTTGCCTTCCAGGGTCACCTGGTATTCCTGCATCACCTCCAGCAGCGCGCTCTGGGTCTTGGCCGGCGCACGGTTGATTTCGTCGGCGAGCAGCAGGTTGGTGAACACCGGGCCCTGGAACACCCGCAGGTTGCCGAGGCCGGTGGCGCCGGTGGCCGCCGGGTCGAGCACGGCGTGGCCGGTGATGTCCGAAGGCATCAGGTCCGGCGTGAACTGGATGCGCGCGTAGCCCAGGGTCATGGTGCGCGCCAAGGCCCGCGCGAGCAGCGTCTTGCCGAGACCCGGCACGCCTTCGATCAGCACGTGGCCGCTGGCGACCAGCGCCACCAGCGTCTGCTCCACGGCTTCCGCCTGGCCGACGACGGACTTGGACAGCTCGCCGCGCAGGGTCTGCATCACTTCGGCCGCGCGGGCCAGGTCCTCGGGCTTGATCAGCATCGGGCTCGGGTTGTTCATCATGGTCAGGACGTCCGTTGTTGGTGTTGCAGCAGCCGCCGCCGCGCGGCTTCCAGCAGTTCGAGGTCGGCCGGCAGGCGCTCGGGCGTGCGCGGCCCCGGCAGCAAGGCGCGCGTGAGCGCGTTGGCATCGAGCGATGTGGCGCGAGCGATGGCCTGCGGCACGGACAAGGGCGTGAGCTGCGCGAAGCCGGGCAGGCGCGCACGCGCGGCGTCCTGCAGCGCGCGCACCTGCGCCGCGTGCAAGGCAGCCGTGCCGTGCTGCTGCAGGAAGGCGCCGGTGCCCGCGACCTGCTCGCGCATGGAGCGGCGTTGCGGCGCAGGCGTCGCGCCGACCGGGCCGAAGCGCACGGCGCCGCGCCACAGCCACCAGGCCAGTGCGGCGGCTGCCAGCAGCACCGCGATCCACGCGTTCTGCCAGATCCAGGCCAGGAAAGGCGGGCGGGCTTCTTCCGTCACCAGCCAGACGGCCTGGCCGCGTTCGAGTTGCAGCGCGGTCGCCAGTGCCAGCGCGTGCTCGCCCTTGAGCACTTCGCGGTTGTTCAGGAAGGTCCAGGAGCCGAAGGCGGTGACGCTACCCTTGCCGAGCGGCACGCGCAGCATCTCGACGCCGTAGGGCCCGTTCAATTGCCATTGCGGCGCGACATTCTCGCGCGGCTGCAGGTCGCGCCAGAAGGACGGGCCGCCGCAGAAGCGGAAGCCCTGGCCGTCGCTGCCGGGTGCCTGCAGCCCGGCGGGCTCGGTCACCTGGTAGCAGTCCTGCTTGTCGACGCCGCGCTTGATGCGTTGCGCATCGCGTGTCCGGTCCACCGGCTTCAGCGGCAGCCAGGCCAGCTCGCGCCGGTCCAGCAAGGTCGCGGGCACCACCAGCTGGCCGCCGGCTTCGATCCAGCGGCGCAGTTGCTCGGCGCGCTCGGGGAACAGGTGCCAGTACTGCGAGGTGAGCAGCAGGCGGGCGCCGGGCGGCGGCAAGGGTTCGAGCGCCTGCCGGCGTTCTACGCGGGCACCCATCTGCTTCAGCACCTGCTCGGTGGCGAAGAAGCTGTCCTTGGCCGCGGCGCCGCGCGGCGGGCGCGGCACCTGTACTTCCACCCATTCGGTGGCATTGGCGAGCCACAATGCGCCCGCCAAGGCGAGGCCACCGACCGCGATGCGGATGACGGTGTCGCGGCTCATGCGGCGCGGGCGGCTGCCGCCGGCAATTGCTGGTCGAAATCCCGGCACAGGGCCAGGGCCTGCTCCGCACTGGGCAGGCGCGCGCCGTACACGGCCAGCTGCCAGGCCTGCACGAGGCGCGCGAAGAAGGCGCTGCGCGGCGCTTCGAGGCGGCCGCGCGCCAGCGCCACGCATTCGCCTTCGGTGCTGGCCGCGCGGATCGGGACGGCGTAGCCATGCACCAGGCGCGACAACGCGCCGCGATACAGCAAGGACAGCGCGGCGCGCTGTTCACCGCGCTGCCACAGCTGCGCCGCCGCCGCACCAATGTCCTCCGGCAGGCTCTCGGGCCGGATGTCGAGGCTTTGCACGTGGCTGGGCAAGTGGGCGCGCTGCGCCGGTCCGCGGCCGCCGCGCACGCGGTACCAGCGGCGCAGGCCGACCAGCAGCAGCGCGACCAGCACGGCGCCGCCGGCCCAGACCAGCAGGCGCGCCGTCTCGTTCATCCAGCGCATCAGGTTGCGCAGCCATTCGAAGGCGCTGGGCTCCTCGCGCTTCTGCTCCTTCGGCTTGGCGCGGTCGCGCCAGCGCAGTTCGTGTTCGGTGGTGGTGCCGGCCAGGTCCGGGTGGGCGCGCACCGCGTCCACGGCCTTCTGCATCTCGGCGCGGGTCAGCGGTTCGGCCTGCAGGGCCGGCGCCAGCAGCAGCGCGAGGACCAGCAGGAGCTCACGCAAACGCACGGCGGAACTCCTGTTCGATGTCCCAGGCTTCCAGCTCCACGCGGCGGTTCAGGTACATCACGAAACCCGCGGCCACGTAAAAGGGCTCCAGCACGAAGATGACCAGCGCATACGCCAGCGCCAGCACCAGCTGGTTGCCCACGCCCGCCGATTGCCACAGCCAGGACAGCACGTTGCGATGCAGTCCCTCGGGCGCGAACCACACGACCAGCATAGCCAGGCCGGCACACAGCGCGATCTCCACGTTGGCGAAGACGAAGTGCATGCCGAAGGCGGCGCCGCGTTTGCCGGCAAGCAATTGCGCGCGGCGCTGGCGGCGCGCCTTGCCGCGCTGGCCTTCGAGCTGCAGCGCAGGCTGCGTGTACGAGCGCCAGGGCGACAAACGCCGCAAGGTCAGCGTCGACAGCAGGCCTTGCCACCACACGGTCCGCTGCTGCGCCCAGAGGTCGGCGAAGCGTGTCTCGTCGTTGAACACGGCGCGCGCCAGCACGAACAGCAGGCTGCGATCCAGCCAGGGCTTGAGGCAGAACAGCAGCAGCGTGGGCAGCCAGGGCCGGATCTCGATGGTGGCCAGCGCCAGCAGCGCGACCACCGCGAACAGCGGCGCCCAGGTGCGCAGCAGGCTGCGCGCATGGCGGTGCACCAGCAGCACGCCCAGGTCGGCGGCTTCGGCCATCGGCCGCGGCCGCAGTTGCAGCGCCAGCGCTTCAACGCGCATCGTCACCTCCGCGCGCCGGCCGGCCTTGCCAGAGCAGATAGGCCGCGACCAGCAGCCAGCAGGCCGCGCCGACGCCGTACTTCACCTGCGGCGTGATCCAGCGCGCCGAGGACCAGAAGGCTTCAATGGCCGCGGCCACCAGCAGGAACAGCACCACGCCGTAGACGACCACGATGGCTTCCGCCGCGGCCGCGCGCAGCGCCTGCAGCCGCGTCAAGCGGCCCGGCGCCAGGAAAGCGCGCCCGAGGCGCAGGCCCGCGGCGCCGGCCAGCACGATGGCCGTCAGCTCGAAGGCGCCGTGCGTGACGACGAAGGACAGGAAGTTCTCCGCGTAGCCGCGCGCGATCAGGTAACCCGCCACCGCGCCCAGGAACAGGCCGTTGAACACCAGGAAGAAGGCGCTGCCGACGCCGGCGAACAGGCCGGCCGCGAAGGTCTGGAAGCCGATGCCGATGTTGTGCATCACGTAGTAGCCGAACATCTGCCAGTCGGTGTCGGCGGCGCGCTCGCGGCCGATGCCGGCATCGCCGGGCCCGTACATCAGGTCGAACTGCTGCACCTGGCGCGCGTCCATCAGGTGCAGGATGAAGCCGGGGTCGCGCCAGCTGGCCCAGCCCACGGCCAGGAGCGGCAGCGCGAACAGCGCCAGGGCCAGCAGCAGGTAGCCGCGCTGGGCCCGCACCGCCTGCGGAAAGTCGATCAACACCAGGCGGCCGGCGCGGCGCAGGCCCCAGCCCTGGCGGCGGTAGATCTGGCGGTGGGCGCGCTGCGTCAGCGCCTGCAGCCGCCCGGTGAGGTGGATCGGGTAGGACCGCGCTTCGGCCAGGGCCAGGTCCTCGCAGGTGGCGCGGTACAGGGCGGCGAGACGCGCGCCGTCCCAGCGCTTGCCGGCGGGGCCGCTGGTGTTCTCCGCCTTTTCCAGCAGCGCCTCCAGCTCCTGCCATTGCGGCGCGCGGGTTTCCTCGAACTGGCGCGGCGTCATCGTGGCGCTCCGCGGTGGCCCAGCAGCCAGTGGGCGACGCCTAGCAGCCGCGGCGCGGTGGCCCCGCCCTGCGGCGCCGGCGCGATGCTGTCGGCGAGTTCGGCCAGCTCCTCGAAGCGGGCCGGCGTCAGGCGCGGCGCACGGCCGGCCCAGGCGACCACGGCCGCCTGTTCGGTCTGCGTCAGCGTGCGGGCAGGCGGCATCGGGTCGGCTGGCGGCAGGGCGCCGTGCAAGGTCACGCTTTCGCTGTACACGACCAGCGTGCCGGCCGCGAGGTCGCCCAGGCGCTTGAAATCGGCCCGCAGCAGCAAGGTGGCGGCGCCGAAGGCATAGAGGAAGGGCAGGAAATCGGCGGTGCGCAGCAGGTTGCGCACGATGGAGGCGCCGGGCGTCACCGGCAGGCCGGAATCCATCACCACCTGCAGGCCCATGATCCGCTTGCCGGGCGTGGCGCCGCTCTTGGACAGCTCGAAAACGACCGGGTAGCCCCATTCGAGCGCGAAGTAGGTGATGAGGAGCAGGGCGCCGCCGAAGCCGCCCAGCGCCCGCAGCACGATGCTGGCGGCGACCAACAGGCCCAGCCGGATGGCCAGGTCGATCATCCAGGCGAGGCCGCGCGCCACGAGGCCGGCCGGCCGCAGCGCGAGTGCGATCCCCTCCGGCGTCTCTGCCAGGTAAAGCGTGTCCAGCGGCACGCGGCTCAGTCCCCCACCTCGATCCCCTTGCGTTTGCGGCCCATTCTAGGGTTGGCCGTGCCCGGCCGCACCTCCGCCATTCGGGGGCGTTGCACCCCCTCCACATAGAATCTCTCCCCAGGAGTGTCCCCAACGATGATCAAGAGCGACAAATGGATCCGCAGGATGGCCGAACAGCATGGCTTGATCGAGCCCTTCGAGCCCGGCCAGGTCCGGGAGGTGGAAGGCCGCCGCGTCATCAGCTACGGCACCTCCAGCTACGGCTACGACATCCGCTGCGCGCCGGAATTCAAGGTGTTCACCAACATCCACAGCACGGTGGTGGACCCGAAGAACTTCGACGAGAAGAGCTTCGTCGACTTCCATGACGATGTCTGCATCATCCCGCCCAACAGCTTCGCGCTGGCGCGCACGCTGGAGTACTTCCGCATTCCGCGCAACGTGCTGACCATCTGCCTGGGCAAGAGCACCTATGCGCGCTGCGGGATCATCGTCAACGTGACCCCGTTCGAGCCGGAGTGGGAAGGCTACGTGACGCTGGAGTTCTCCAACACCACGCCGCTGCCGGCGAAGATCTACGCCGGCGAAGGCTGCGCGCAGGTGCTGTTCTTCGAGAGCGACGAGGTCTGCGAGACGAGCTACAAGGACCGCGGCGGCAAGTACCAGGGGCAGCGCGGGGTGACGCTGCCCAAGGCGTAGTCAGGGGCTCACGAAACCGCTTTCCCGCCAGGCCGCCTGCGACGGCGGCTGCGCGAGGAAGGCCAGCAGCGCCCGCCCCGCGGCGCTGTCGCTGGCCAGCGCGGCGCCATAGGCCGTGGCCTGCGCATACGGCGCCGGCAGGGCGCCCACGAAGCGCACGCCCTTCGCCGGCATGATCTCGCTGGACTGGCTCACGCCCAGCGCATAGCGGCCTTGTGACAGCGCCGTGACCACGTCCCCGCCGAAAGGCAGCACCGTCACCTTGGCGGCCACCTGTTCGCGGATGCCCAGCGCATCGAGCACCTTGGCGAAATGCGTGCCGGCAGTGGCGCCGCGCGCCGGGTCGGCGTAGGCGATGCTGGATGCGGCGAGCAGCGCGGCGCGCAATTGCTCCGCGTCCGCGATCGCAGGCGCCGGCTGGTTCGCCGGCGCGGCCAGCGACACCAGCACGCGGCCGATGCCCACTTCCGCTTCCGGCTGCAGGCGCTGCGCGCCGCGCAGTTGCTGCAAGGCCGCTTCGCTCAGGATCACGACGTCGGCGGCGCTGCCCGCGTCCGCCTTCAATACGCGATCGCGCTGCGCGCCCACGGTGTCGTAGCTCGCACGCAAGGTGTGGCCGCTCGCGCGCTCGAAGGCAGGCGCGATTTCTTCCAGCGCGTGCTTCGCGGCGCCGGCGGCGAGCACACGCACTTCGTCGGCGCGGGCGCAGGCGGCTGCCATAAATGCAATCACAAGCAGCAGGTGTTTCATGCGGTGTCCGGTGCCTTTCGTTGTCGTCATCCCAAAGGAGGGGGTTTCGGGCACGGCCACGTGTGCGCTTGCTTCCATTCGCACCAAAGGCCGAGCAGCGATGCAACCGTTGCAAGCGCGCACAGAAGCGGCGCGCTTTGCGGCGATGGCGCCACATCTTCGCCGCCCGACCGCGCGAAATCCAGTGTCGGCGCGGGCTGCGCGTAGGCGGCGCGCAACGGCCCGGTGATCTCGTGCACTGGATGCGCGCGCGCCGGACCAGCGGACAACCCGGGCGACGCGCGCGGCGCTTTCATTGCTTCCCGGGAACGGGCTGAGCGGTCGAGCTACTGTCCTACAGCATCTCGCGAGTGCGGCTATGGCGCGCCTGGGACGACAAGCCTAGGATGTTTACACGAAGGAAACCGCCATGACTGCCATTCCTGTCAACGCGAATGAAGTCTCTCCGCTGGAGCAAGAGCGCAGTCGCGCATGGGCCTTCGCATTGCTGGCGCTCGCATGCGCGCAGATGCTGGCGTTCTGGGCGGTGTGCAGCCACCAGGTACGCAAGGCGGAAGTGCGCAGCAACGAAGTCGTCGTGCAGCAGATGGCACTCTCCGACTGCCTGCAGTACATCCCCGGTTCCACCATCGCCAGCTGCACCAGCCAGCTGGATGCGGCGAAGGCGCCGGCACCGGCCGCCAATACGGCCGTGAGCGGCGCCACGCCGGTCAGCTTCACCCGGTAAATCGGCCATGGACCCAGCACACGCCCATCCCGCCACCGGCGCGGGCGTGTCCGTTCCGCCCGAGGACTGGAAGTGGCGCGCGGAGGACGACTCCGCGTGCTACTGCCCGCGCCGCATGCTCGCCAGCTTCGCGCTGCTGATGGCGGGGCACGGCCGCTGCGTCAACACCGACATGATGCTGGGCGACCGCGAATACGCGCTGTGGCAGCTGGAATGCGCGCACGGGATGAACGATCCCGAGCTGCAAGCGCTGGTGGGGTGCCTGCGGGCCTACTTCGACGATGCGCAGCAGACGGCGGTGCCGGTGCTGGGCACGGCGTGACGCGGGATTAGAGCTCCACCCCTTCGACCAGGAAGCGCACGCGGCGTGCGCCTTGCCACTCGTCTGCTTCCAGGCGGAAAGCCATCTTCACTTTGGCCGGCAAGGGATCGGTGTGGCCGAACCACATGGCGTCCACCGGCTGGCCCTGGTGCTTCAGCTTCAGCGACAGGTGCTTCTCGCCCACCAGCCGCTGCGACAGCACTTCCACTTCCTCGCTGAACACCGGCGGCGCGAAGCCCTGGCCCCAGACCTCGCCGTGCAAGGTGTCGACCAGGTCGGGCCGGCGGTACTGCGGATCGAGCGGGCCGTCGGTGTGCAGCCGGCGCTGCAAGGTTGCCTTGTCCAGCCATTCCTGCGCGACCTGCGCGAGCGCTTCCTCGAACACGTCGAAGTGTTCTTCGGCCACCGTGCAGCCCGCCGCCATCGCATGGCCACCGAAGCGCAGCAGCACGCCCGGATGCCGCTTGGCCACCAGGTCCAGCGCGTCGCGCAGGTGGAAGCCGGGGATGGAGCGGCCTGAGCCTTTCAGCTCGTGCTCCTTGCCCGGCGCCTGGCTGGCGGCGAACACGAACGTGGGCCGGTGCAGCTTGTCCTTGATGCGCGAGGCGACGATGCCGACCACGCCTTCATGGAAGTCGGGGTCGAACACGCAGATGGCCGGCGGCGGCTCGTCGCCTTCCTCGAACAGCGCGTCCACGATCTCCATCGCCTGCTCGCGCATGTCGCCTTCGATCTCGCGCCGCTCGCGGTTGATGGCGTCGAGCGAGCGCGCCAGTTCGTCGGCGCGGCCCGCATCGTCGGTGAGCAGGCACTCGATGCCGATGGTCATGTCGGCCAGGCGGCCCGCGGCATTGATGCGCGGCCCCAGCGCGAAGCCGAAGTCGAAGGTGGTGGCCACCTGCGACTTGCGCCCAGCAGCCGTGAAGAGCGCCGCCAGCCCGCAGGGCAGCGCGCCGGCGCGGATGCGGCGCAGGCCCTGCGCCACGAGGCGCCGGTTGTTGCCATCGAGCTTGACGACGTCGGCCACGGTGCCCAGCGCCACCAGCGGCAGCAGCGTGTCCAGGCGCGGCTGGTTCTGCTCGTCGAACACGCCGCGCGCGCGCAGTTCAGCCCGCGTGGCCAGCAGCACGTAGAACATCACGCCGACGCCGGCGATCGACTTGCTCTCGAAGTCGCAACCCGGTTGGTTCGGATTCACGATCAAGCCGCCTTCGGGCAACGTTGCGCCCGGCAGGTGGTGGTCGGTCACCAGCACGTCCAGCCCCAGTGCGCGCGCCTTCGCCACGCCGTCGAGGCTGGCGATGCCGTTGTCGACCGTGATCAGCATGTCGGCGCCGCGTTGCTTCACGCGCTGCGCGATGACGGGTGTGAGGCCGTAGCCGTCGGCCACGCGGTCCGGCACCAGGTAGTCGACGTTCTGCGCGCCCAGCAGGCGCAGCCCGCGCAGGCCGACCACGCAGGCGGTGGCGCCGTCGCAGTCGTAGTCGGCGACGATGCACAGCTTGCGGCCGGCGGTGATGGCGTCGGCCAGCAACTTCGCGGCCTCGTTGACGTTCTTCATCGACGCCGGCGGCAGCAGCTTGCCCAGGCCGTTATCGAGTTCTTCCTTGGCGAGCACGCCGCGCGCGGCATACAGGCGCGCCAGCAGCGGGTGCACGCCCGCCTGCTCCAGCGCCCAGGCGGCGCGCGGGGGCACCTCGCGGGTGATGATCTTCATAGCGCCTCCAGCAGCGCGGCCGCGGACGGCTTGTTGAACAGGGCGGCGGCGCGCCGCCAGAAGCTGGCGCCCGCCGATGCCCAGGTGCGGGCATGGGCCTCGCCGCACAGCGTCAGCTGCACGGCGCGGCCCGCATCGAGATCCTGCAGCAGCTGGGCGCACTCGCGCGCGTCCAGCTGTTGCCAGGCGGTGGCCCACGCGGGCCAGTCGCCCACCAGCGCGGCTTCGCGCAACTGGCCGGGGACGCGAAGGCTAGCAGGCGGCTGGGCCGGCGCATCGGGCGGCAAGGCGCCGGTGCCGCTGATCCAGAAAGAATTCACGGGCAAATGGCCGGCGCGCTCACGTTCTTCGCTGAGCGGCAGCGTGTAGAGCAGCATCTGCATTTCCTGCTGCAGGCGCCGCAGCGGCCCGGCGGCGGCGCTGCGCGGCAGCCAGGGGTCGATGTCGGCGCCGCCCACGCGGTCGAGCGAGGCCGTGGGCAGGTCGCGGAAGATGTCGGCACGGGCCAGCCAGCGCGTTGGTGTGTCGTAGCGCAGCTCGATGCCATCTTCGGTGAAATAAGGCGCCATGGCGGCCAGCAGGCCCCGGGAATAGGCCTCGTCGAGCGCCAGCTCCTGGGGATGCGCCATGGCGATGCGGTCGCGGCCCACGCGCCAGTGGGCGGGGGTGATCCAGGCCCACCCGGCGCCGCTTGCGGTGCCGGCTCCTGATTCAGCTTGACCGGGATCACCGCCTTGCTGCCGCACCTGCCAGGCCGCCAGCGGCACCAGGCCGTCGGCGGCGGGCAGGCCGCAGGCGCGGGCCAGGGCTGTTTCGTGGGGCATGGACAGGCTTTCGGCGTTGCCCGCGTCGCTGCCGGCCGGCTGCAGGCGGGCCAGCAGCTTCTGCAGGTTGGGCAGCGCCAGGCCGCGCAGGGCCTGGACGCAGCCGGCGGCAGAGCTACCGGCGAAGGGAACGATCAAGTGGACTCCGTCTGACACAGCCGTATTGTCGGGGATGCCACAATCGCCGCCGATGCCCACCTTCCAACCCTAGGCTGCAATGGCACTTCCCTATGAGCTGGTGCTGGGCTGGCGCTATACACGCGCCGGCCGCGCCACCCGCCGCAACGGCTTCATCTCCTTCATCTCCGGCGTGTCGATGCTCGGCATCGCGCTGGGGGTGGCGGCCCTCATCATCGTGCTGTCGGTCATGAACGGCTTCCAGAAGGAAGTGCGGGACCGCATGCTCGGCGTCGTCTCGCACATCGAGATCTTCGGGCCCGGCGGCGGCACGCTGGCGGACACGCAGCGCACGATGGCCGAGGCGAAGAAGAACCCCGAGGTGATCGGCGCCGCGCCCTTCGTGGCGACCCAGTCGCTGCTGGCGCGCGGCGACGACATGCGCGGCGCCATCGTGCGCGGCATCGACCCCGCGCTGGAAGGGCAGGTCACGGACGTGGCTGCCACGTCGAAGGCGGCGCTGGACCGGCTGAAGCCGGGCGAATTCAACATCGTGCTGGGCATCGAGCTGGCGCGCGCCATGGGCGTGCAGACCGGCGACGCCGTGACGCTGATCGCGCCCGGCGGCGAGATGACGCCGGCCGGCGTGGTGCCGCGCCTGAAGCAGATGCGGGTGGCCGGCACCTTCGACAGCGGCCACTTCGAATACGACAGCGGCCTGGTGATGCTGAACATCGAGGACGCCGAGCGCATCTTCCGGCTCGACGGCCCCACCGGCGTGCGCCTGAAGCTGAAGGACCTGAACAAGGCCCGCGGGGTGGCCGACGAACTGACGCACACGCTTTCGGGCGACTTCCTGGTGCGTGACTGGACGCGCCAGAACCGCACCTGGTTCACGGCGGTGCAGGTCGAGAAACGCATGATGTTCATCATCCTCACGCTGATCGTGGCGGTGGCCGCCTTCAACCTGGTGAGCACGCTGGTGATGACGGTGACCGACAAGCGCGCCGACATCGCCATCCTGCGGACGCTGGGCGCGAGCCCGAGCAGCATCATGGGCATCTTCGTCGTGCAGGGCGCGGCGGTGGGCGTGATCGGCACGCTGGTCGGCCTGCTGCTGGGGCTGCTGGTGGCCTTCAACATCGACGTGATCGTGCCGGCGCTGGAGCACTTGCTGAACGCCAGCTTCCTGCCCAAGGACGTCTACCTGATCAACCGCATGCCCAGCGACCCGCAGTCCGGCGACATCGTGCCGATTGCGGTGATCTCGCTGGTGCTGTCCTTCGTGGCGACGCTGTATCCGAGCTGGCGCGCGAGCCGCGTGAACCCGGCGGAGGCTTTGCGGTATGAATGATGTTCCGACTCTTGATCCTGTGGCGCCGACGCTAGGCGCGGTGGAGCCCCACACCGGCGTGGTGCTGTCCTGCCAGGGAGTGAGCAAGCGCTACTCCGAGGGGGATCTCTCCGTGGACGTTCTCAAAGGCGTGGACTTGCAGGTGCATGCGGGGGAGACGCTGGCGATCGTTGGCGCTTCGGGCTCCGGCAAGAGCACGCTGCTGCATGTGTTGGGCGGCCTGGATGCGCCCACGGCTGGCAATGTGCAGCTGATGGGGCAGGAGCTGGCGAAGCTGGATGCGGCGGCGCAGGGGCGGTTGCGGAACAAGCACCTGGGGTTTGTTTACCAGTTCCACCATTTGCTGCCGGAGTTCAGTGCGCTGGATAACGTGGGGATGCCGCTGAGGATTCGGCGGGATCCGTTGGAGGAGGTGAGTCGCACTGCTGCTGAAATGCTGGCTGCTGTGGGGTTGCGGGAGCGGGTGAAGCATCGGCCTGCTGAACTCTCTGGCGGCGAGCGGCAGCGGGTGGCGATTGCGCGGGCGCTGGTGACGCATCCGGCTTGCGTGCTCGCTGACGAACCCACCGGGAACCTTGATCGAGGGACGGCGGATGTGGTGTTTCAGTTGATGCTGCAGTTGGCGCGGGAGCGGGGGACTGCGTTTGTGATGGTGACGCATGATGAACAACTGGCGGCCCGGTGTGGGCGCCAGTTGCGGCTGACGAGCGGGCGACTCGGCTAACCCTTCGTCATCCCCGCGAGCGGGAATTCAATCAATTAAAAGCGGCCCCTTCGGGCCGCTTTGCTTGGAGGTGACGCGCGAGAACGCGTGGCGCCAATGAGACTTGATACGTGTCGAGGATCCGGTGTATTGTTCTTATCTATAGAACTTACAGGCACTGCGTTGGACGTGCGGGGATACTGGATGCATTGTCTCCTTTGTTTCTGCCAGGAGGGAAGGGCGATCCTCTTCATGCCGAAGGGGCCTGTCGCAATCGCGGATATTCAACGAGCTCGCTCCGCGATGCTTATGTGGCGGCGACACCGGTTGGCCGGGGCTTATCGGAGCGACGCAGTTCCCCATAGCGGCGCTGCGCTCTGCGACGGCCGCTTGGTCTACCCCGATCTTTAGCCTAAGGAGGCTACATGGATATTCCTGGCGAGAAGCTGGTCATCAGGCTTTGGGAGACGCTCGCGGAAAAGGGCATTGGTTCATTGCTCACACCGTGGCAAACGCTTCGCGAAGGTCGGGCTCGCATCGAAGTGCGCCGTCAAGAGCTGTTGATGCTTGCGCAAGCGGAGAGAGACGCCGCCGACCTGAGAGCTGGCCGAAAGCAATTGAGTCCAGACGGTACCCAGGCTCTTGCCGCACCGGCGTCGGTGTTGCAAGACGCATGCTTTCGAATCGAACCGGTACTTGACTTCGGGTCTGTGGCCAACGCAGGCGCGACGATAGCTGCTTTAGAAAGTGCGCGGGGCGAGATAAATCGTAGCAAAGCGGTACTCTTCGCCGAGGAGGAGCTCGTTCGCGACCCGCAGGAGCCGGCAGAGAGAAAAGTTGATGAAGACTGGCTGCACTCTTGGCAAGAAAACGCAGGCAGGGTCTCGGCCGAGGACCTCCAGAGACTGTGGGGAAGCGTGCTTGCCGGCGAAGTGAAGTGCCCAGGCAAATACTCCCTGCGAACTCTTGATTTCCTGCGAACGATCTCAAAGGAAGAGGCCGACTTGTTTAGTACTTTGGCCCGTTACGTGATCAGCGGACGCGTGATGAAAGGCCCAAGTGCTTACTTGGAAGCACGAGGAATCGACGTCTCACTTCTCCTGAGAATGCAAAACTTGGGCCTTTTGTCAGGGGTTGAGTCAATCGGACTGTCAACTATCTTCAAGACGTCAATCGAAGGTCGGTTTCGCACGGTGTTCGTGTCCCACAACAAAGCGCTCATCGCAGAGCATGAAGAAGCCGCGAAGCGTCTTGAACTCGAGGTCTATCTGCTTACCGATGTTGGCAAGCAGGTCCTAGATCTCGGAAAATTCGCCGCAGACATCGAATACCTGCAATTGGTGGGTAGATCAATCGCCCAGCAGGGGTTCACGGTGAGACTGGCAGACTGGATTCCTGTCTCTGAAGTGGAGGGCAGATTTGTAAACCCTCAGCCCATTGATCATGGAGGAGCGACCAGTGAGGCCTGACGGGGCCGCATGGAATTCTGCGTAATTCAAGCCTCCCGCTTCTGTTTCTAACACGTCATCGACACGGACGCGGAGCTTGCTCTTTCTAGTTGGCGTCGCGACTGCATTCGGCTCTCGGACGTGCACGAAATGGCAATGCAAAGTGGCACCGTGACGTCATCCGCAGCTGAGCGTGCACTTCGTGGTGCAATGCGTCTGCGCACCCTCGCACCGCCGACGGTTTAGGCCATAGAACTTTGTTCGTCGCCCAACGGGACGATGGACAGCGGAAGCAGATGGCGCATCCTCTGAGCCTCTTGCAGAGGAGATGAGGATGACAACGTTCTTGATTACGTACGATCTCAATAAGCCGGGGAAAGATTACACGGATCTCCTGAAGAAGATCAAGAGCTATGCGTGGGCTCGTCTATCCGAGTCGTCGTATGCAATTTCCACTACCTCGGATCCTCAGACGGTGTACGACGGGTTGAAGCCGTTTCTTGATCCGAATGATAATCTCTATGTAATCTCGCTTAGGAAGCCTTACACCGGCTTCGGCCCCAAGGACGTGAATGACTGGTTGGAGCGCAATCTCACGTTCTGAGCTACGGTAAACCAGTTCAGTGGATTTCGGACGTCTAGGCGGCGGGTCATCGACCGCACGTCATTCGTCGAATGCCTTCACATTAGCCTCTAGCAAATGAACTCTAAAGAGCCTGCACCCGTCGAGCAGCAGATTAGGCGCGTTTCTGAGTACGTCCAGCGAGTGGTTGACGCTTCAAATTTTTTGAGCTTGCCATATGGGCATCTCTGGTTTCGCGGTATTTCGAAGAGCGAGCTAGATCTAGTGCCGGGCACTGTTTGGCGGGGCATTAATGACGAGATGTCGTTGATTGAGGAGTTTCGGGTGCACCTCCCGGCCTACGCTCACCGTCAGTACACCGATCCGTGGGAAATCTATGCGCTCATGCAGCACCATGGGCTTCCCACGAGACTGTTAGATTGGTCTAAGTCGCCACTGGCCGCGTTGTTCTTTGCTTTGGATTTCTCCGAAGATGACGCGGATCCAGAACAGACGCCTGCCGTTTGGATCATGAATCCGTACGCCCTGAATAAGCTGGCGCACGACCGCGAAGCTTTATTTGTTCCGAAACTGGACTACAGCCCTTTTGGATTCAACTGGACGGTCCATTCCTATTTGCCTGACAGCTTGCGTCCGGAGCATTCGGGCGAGCCAACAACGCCGCGGCTGCCGATTGCAATCGAGCCACCCGTCTCGAACTCGCGGTTGGTTGCGCAGCAGGGCTGCTTCACCGTGCACGGCTTTGATGCTACTCCCCTAAACAAGATCACTGGCATGGAGCAGCATCTGCAGAAGATTGAGATTGCTGCCGAAATGACTGCTGAAATTCGGTCTGAACTAGAGCAGCTTGGTTTTCGGGCCGAGTGGATCTATCAAGACCTTGATCGACTTAGCCGGCGGATCGTCCAGGAGAGGGCTCCAGCGGCGCCCCTGTTGCCGAGTCCCAAGGATGCTTTGCCGTCTATTCCCGAGGACAGTTTGGGCTCGAATAAGAATCCGGCCTAACGTGGCAACCAGTGAACAGCGCGCCGCTTTGGCTCTATTGGTCCCCGCCTCCGCGGGGATGACGAGGGCGGCGCCGGGGTAACGAGCGCTAGAGAATCCGGTTAAACCACCACAACGACAGCGCCGCGGAAATCAACACCAACGCCGCCGCCGCCATCGCAAACAACGCCGAAATCTCCGTCTCCTTCTTCTCAACCGTCAGCTTCGAACTCAGCGTCTCATACACCTTGCGCAGGTCATGCGCGGTGCCGGCGTAGAAGTACTCCGCAGAAGTCTTCTGCGCAATCGCCTTCAGAGTCTCCTCGTCCAGGCGAACGCGCATCGACCAGCCCTCGAAGCCGATCGTCTCGCCATCCACCGTGCCGATGCCCACCGTGTAGACGCGAATGCCACGGTCGGCAGCCATCTTCGCGGCGTCGAGCGGGTCCACGCCCGTGGTGCGCTGGCCGTCGGTCAGCATGATGATCGCCGCGGAGGTGTACGAGCCCGGCGCCACCGGCGTGAACTCCTTGGCCTCCTTGCGCTCGCCGTCGATGGCGAAGCCGCGCTGGCGCTCGCGCCCCGTGCCCATGGAGTTGAGGTCAATGCCCTGGTCCGGGAACAGCGTCGCCAGCGAGATGACGATGGCGTTGCCGGTGGCCGTGGCGCGTTGCAACTGGAAGCGGTCGATGGCGGTGATCAGGTCTTCGCGGTTGGTGGTGGGCAACTGCGCCACCTGGGCCGAGCCGGCGAAGGCGACGACGCCCACCTTCACGGTGCGCGGCAGCTCGCCGATGAAGGCCTTGGCGGCGTTCTGCGCGGCCACCAGCCGGTTCGGCTGCACGTCGGTGGCACGCATGCTGCCCGACACGTCCATGGCCAGGATGATGGTCTGCTGGTTGGACGGCAAGGTCACCACCGCCACCGGCCGGGCCGAGGCCAACACCAGCGCTATCAGGCCCAGGAGGAACAGAGCCGGCGGAATGTGCCGCCGCAGCTGCTGCCCGGTGCCCATCGCCTCGCGCACGATGGACAGCGAGGCGTAGCGCACCGCCATCTTCCTTTTGCGTCGCAACAGCAGCAGGTACAAGCCGACCAGCACCGGCGCGGCCAGCAGCAGCCACAGGAATTCGGGCCAGAGGAAATTCATTGCATGCTCCCCCTTCTCAAGCCATGCGCTTCAGGTGCGCCGGCAGGCTGCCGGCCGCAAGCTGGCTGCGCCGCTTGCGCATCTCGACGAACCGGATGATCGCATCCACCAGGTCGGCATCGGTGGACAGTTCGAGGGCATCCACGCTGGCGCGGGTGAGGGCCTCGCGCAGCTCCGCTTCGCGCTGGGCGGCGATGCGGGCAAAGCGCTTGCGGAAACCCGTGTCATGCGTGTCCACCACCACTTGGTCGCCGGTCTCGGCGTCGCGCAGCGTCAGCAGGCCCAGGTCCGGCAGCTCCAGTTCCAGCGGGTCCAGCACGCGCACGGCCACCACCTCGTGGCGCTGCGCCAGCTGCGCCAGCGGCTTTTCCCAGCCCGGTTCGCTGATGAAGTCCGAGACCACGAAGACGGTGGAGCGCCGCTTGATGAAGCTGGCCGCCGACACCAGCAGGTCGGACAGGCGCGTCGGCCCGGGCTCGCTGGTGACCACGCGGTCCTGCATGCTGTGCAGCAGGTGCAACACGTGCCGGCGGCCGCTGCGGGCGGGGATGACCTGCTCGACGCCGTCGCCGTACAGCATCGCGCCCACGCGGTTGCCGTGGCGCGTGAGCAGGCGCGCGAGCACCGCCACGAATTCGGCCGACACGTTGCGCTTGCGCAGGTCCCCGGAGCCGAAATCCACCGAGGGGCTCAGGTCCACCAGGAACCAGGCCGACATCTCGCGGTCCTCGGTGAACACGCGCACGTGCGGCACCTGCAGGCGGGCGGTGACGTTCCAGTCGATGTGGCGCACGTCGTCGTGCAGCTGGTATTCGCGCAGGTCCGCCAGGTCCAGGCCGGCGCCGCGCAGCAGGGTGCGGTAGTCGCCCTGCAGCAGGCCGTCCAGCCGCATGATCACCTTCCATTCCAGGCGGCGCAGCACCTGCTCGGCGTGATGCACGGGCAGCGCCGTGGCCGGGGCCGCGGCGGGTTCCGGGGAGTCCTTACGCCACCAGCTTTTCATGTTCCAGCGGTTTGGCCGGCGGGGGAATCTTGGCCATGATCTTCTGCACCACCTGGTCGGAGTTCAGGCCCTCGGACAGCGCCTCGTACGACAGCACCACGCGGTGGCGCAGCACGTCCAGCACCAGGTCCGTCATGTCCTCGGGCAGCGCGTAGCCGCGGCCGCGCAGCATGGCCATGGCGCGCGCGCCTTCGGTCAAGGCGATCGTCGCGCGCGGGCTGGCGCCGTAGGTGATGTACTTGCCCATGTCCTTCAGGCCATGGCGCTCGGGCCAGCGGGTGGCGGACACCAGCTTCACGGCGTACTGCACCAGCGACGGGTCCACGTAGACCTGGCGGCATTCCTTCTGCAGTTCGTGCAGTTGCTCGGTGGTGGCGACCGGCGTCACTTCGACGGCCGGGCCGGTGACGCGCTGCACGATGACGAATTCCTCTTCGTCGGTCGGGTAGTCCACCAGCACCTTCATCATGAAGCGGTCCACCTGCGCTTCCGGCAGCGGGTAGGTGCCCTCGGTCTCGATCGGGTTCTGCGTGGCCATCACCAGGAAGGGGTCCGGCACCTTGTGGGTCTCGCCGGCGATCGTCACCTGGTGTTCCTGCATCACTTCCAGCAGCGCGCTCTGCACCTTGGCCGGCGCGCGGTTGATTTCGTCGGCCAGCAGCAGGTTGGCGAACACCGGGCCCAGCGAGGTGTTGAACTCGCCGGTGCGCTGGTTGTAGATGCGCGTGCCCACCAGGTCGGCCGGCACCAGGTCGGGCGTGAACTGGATGCGCTTGAACTGGCCGCGCATGGTGTGCGCCAGCGTCTTCACCGTCAGCGTCTTGGCCAGGCCGGGCACGCCTTCCACCAGCAGGTGGCCTTCCGCGAGCATGGCCACCATCACGCGCTCCAGGAACCTGTCCTGGCCCACGACGACGCGTTTGACCTCGTAGAGGATCTGCTCCATCAATTGCGCGGTGGCGCTGTCCGTGCGGCTGGTGTTGTCCATGCGGTCCCTGCTCAGGTTGGAAGGATGGGGCGCCGTCAGAACGGCGGCAGCCCGGCGGCCGTGGCGGCGTTCTCGATCGGCACGGCGAAGCCGATGCCGATGAAGGTGCGCGCCGCGGTGGGGTTGAGGATGGCGGTGACGATGCCCACGACCTCGCCGTCCATGGTGACCAGCGGCCCGCCGGAGTTGCCCGGGTTGGCCGCGGCGTCGAACTGGATCAGGTTGCGCATTTCCTGCTTGCCTTCGGGCGAGCGGAACACGCGGCCCAGGCCGGACACGATGCCACCGGAGGCGGACGGCCCGATGCCGAAGGGGAAGCCCACGGCCAGCACCTTGTCGCCGGGCGTCAGGTCGCCGGTGGAGCGCATGGTGGCCGCGAACAGGTCGTCGGGGATCTTGGTGGCCTGCAGCACGGCCAGGTCGTTCTCGGCCTGCACGCCGGTGATGTTGGCGTCGGCCTCGAGGCCGTCGAAGAAGGTGACCTTCACGTGGTCGGCGCCGTTGACGACGTGCAGGTTGGTGAGGATCACGCCCTTGTCGATGATGACGACGCCGGTGCCCACGCCGTTCTCTATTTCGTCGCCGTCGCCGGTGATGTCCGCCGGCGCCGGGCCCAGCGGCTTGGGCTTGTTGCTGCGCGAGACGAGCTTCTGTTCTTCTTCCTTCAGCCGGCTCTTCTTGATATAGCTCACGACCCGCACCACGGAGGGCCGGATCTTTTCGTAGGCGCGCGCGTACTCGGACGGCATCACCTGCGTTTCCATCGTCTTCAGTACGGCCTGGTTGATGTCCTGCTGCGTCAGCTTGCGCGGCATGGGACGCAGCGCGAGGCTGGTGGCGAGCGCGATGCCTAGCAGCAGGATCGCGCTCCACAGAAGCAGCGGGTTGCCGGGAGACAGCGCGTACCAGCGCTGGGTGCGCGGCGGCGGCGCTGCTGTTTCGGCAGCGGCCTCGGGTGCGCTTGCGGGCGACGGCTCGGAAGCGTCCGGGCGGGTCGATCGACTGGAGCTGTAGAGAGCGGGCCTGCGCATCCGTCTTCCTTCAACTAAGCGGGTCGGCTGCCGGCGGACGGCGGCCCTGACCGATGACGCACGGTAGCACGGTTTCCCGGGGCTTGCACAGGGTTGCGGCATGATCGCCGCCATGGGCTCGTGGATTGACACCCATGTCCACTTGGACGCACCGGAATTCGCTGGCGACGTGGCGGCGGTGCGCAGCCGCGCCCGCGCCGCGGGCGTGACACATTGCGTCATTCCGGCGGTTGCCGCCGCCAACTTCGAAGCCGTGCGAGCACTGGCTCACGCGCATGGCGACAGCTATGCGCTGGGCATCCATCCGATGTGCACTGGAAACGCGCGCGACGCCGACCTCGACTTGCTCGACCGCGCACTGGCCGCGCGGCGCGAGGATCCGCGGCTGGTGGCCGTAGGCGAGATCGGCCTCGACTACTTCGTGCCGGGCCTGGACGCGGCCCGCCAGGAACACTTCTACCGCCTCCAGCTGGAGATCGCGCGCAACCACGGCCTGCCGGTGCTGCTGCACGTGCGGCGCTCGGCCGACCAGTTGCTCAAACACCTGCGCCGCATTCCGGTGCAGGGAATTGCGCACGCCTTCAATGGCAGCGCGCAACAGGCCGCGGAATTCGTGCGCCTCGGCTTCAAGCTGGGCTTCGGCGGCACGGTCACCTACGAACGCGCTTTACAGATCCGGCGGCTGGCCGCGTCCGTGCCGCTGGACGCGATCGTGCTGGAGACGGACGCGCCCGACATTCCGCCGCACTGGCTTTACAAAACGGCGGAGGAGCGGGCGGATGGCGCGCCGCAAGGCCGCAACGAACCGGCGGAGCTGCCGCGCATCGGCGCGGAACTGGCGGCGCTGCGCGGCATGGCGGGCGATGCGCTGGCCGAAGCGAGCACACGCAACGCGCAGGCGGCGCTGCCGCGGCTGGCCGCGCTCGCGCTCAGTTGAAGGCGCTGTCGGCCCAGGCCAGCGAGTCCAGGCGGGTGGCGCGCTTGTCCTGCAGGCGCAGCAGGCGGGCGACCAGCGCACTGGCCTGGACCAGCCCGAACTGCAGGTGCGAGCGAGCGTCGCGGGCCGGCCCGGCGTCGCCGCAGCTTTCCGGCTGCTCGGCGAGCGGGCGCAGCTCCTTCTGCAGGGCGTTGGCCGGGCCGATCGCGCAATCGTTCAAGGCGGTCACCAACGCCTTGCGCGTGGTGTCGATCTCCAGCGAAAGCCGGTGCGCGGCGTCGGCGGAGCGGCGCAGCGCGTCCAGGCGCGCGTGCCGCGCGCTCAGCTTCTCGCTGCGGCGGCGTTCCTCGGACCACTTCAGGTCGCCGGTTTCGGCGTCGGCCGCGCGGGCGGACAGGTCCCGCTCCACGGCGTCCAGCAGCGCGCGGGCCTGCTCCAGCACCTTGCCGAGCGCGCGGCCTTCCAGCTGCAGGTCGACCAGCACGGATCGCGTCACGAAATCGTGGCGGGCCTGGCCGTCGGTGTAGTCCTTGGCCAGCGTCCAAAGCTGGCCGGCCTGCCAGCTCAGGGTCGACAGGCCGCTGCGCAGACGCTCGGCGCCGGCCGCCAGCTTGCGGACCGCGCGGAAGGCGAAGGCCTCCTCGGTGAAGGCGCTCAGGTCGAGGCCGGTCGCGATGTCATGCAGGGCCAGCAGGGCTTCTTCCAGCTCCGGCTCGGGCGCGGCGGCGTCGGCGCCCAGGCGGGAGCGCAGCTTCAGCAGGCGGGGGAGGTGCACTTCGGCGGCGGCGCGCAGCAGCTCGCGGATTTCCAACAACAGGGAGGGCGTGTCATTCATCGTCACGGCGCGCATCTTAGCTCGACTGTATCCAGAAGTAACGCGGCGCATGACAGCCGATAATCCGCGCCCGTGAAAGCAACACTCCGCCTGCCCGAGGTCCACTTCTCCGACCACGGCGACATCCGCTACCTGCACCTGGAAACCGAGTGGATCCAGGGCTCCATGCGCCTGGACGCGCCTTACGATATCGACCTGGAATACGTCCAGCGCATGATGGCCTGGCTGTTGTTCGTAGATCCGGCGACGGTGGCCAAGCGCCACGCGATGCAGCTGGGGCTGGGGGCGGCCGCGCTCACCAAGTTCTGCCACAAGAGGCTGCGCATGAAGACCACGGCGATCGAGCTGAACCCGCAGGTCGTGGCAGCCTGCCGCCTGTGGTTCAAGCTGCCCAAGGACGACAGCCGGCTGTCGGTGGTGCTGGGCGACGCCGCCGAAGTGGCGAAGCACGAGCACTGGGCGGAGCAGGTCGATGCGTTGCAGGTGGACCTGTACGACCACGAGGCCGCCGCGCCGGTACTGGACAGCGAGGAGTTCTACCGCGACTGCCGGCACCTGCTGACCGAGGACGGCTGCATGACGGTCAACCTGTTCGGCCGCGCCTCGAGCTACGAGCACAGCCTGAAGCGCATCCAGGCGGCCTTCGGCGCCGAGGCGGTCTGGGCCTTCAAGCCGACGCGCGAAGGCAACACCGTGGTGCTGGCGCTGCGGGAGCCCGTCGAACCCAAGCGCGGCGAACTGGCCGCCCGCGCCGACGAGATCGAATCGCGCTGGGGCCTGCCGGCGCGGAAGTGGTTGCGGGTGTTCAAGCAGGCCGGCTGAGTAGCGCGCCAGCAGGAGAACGCAGAAGACGCAAAAGCTCCGCAGAAGACGCAGAAATCTGGGAGATTCTTCGGCGCCTTCTGCGTACTTCTGCGTCTTCTGCGTTCAAAACGACAGTCCAACAAGCGGAACGCCGGCCGGAGCGACAAGCCTCGCTACCATGGCGCCATGAGCGCCAACCCGAGGACGATTTCTGCCCGCACCCTGCCGCGCGGGCCGCTGCACTGGCAACAACTGGTGGAGTGGCTCAGCGAGGACGGCGTGATCGGCCAGGAGGAAGCGCGCCGCACCATCGCCCGCATGTCGCAGGCGCAGAGCGTCCAGCACCCGCTGGTGCGGCTGGCGGCCGTGGCCATGACGCGCGCCAGCGACGGCAAACCGCTGGACATCGACACCCTCACCCAGTACCTGGCCGGCCGCGCCGGCATGGACTACCTGCGCATCGACCCGCTGAAGGTCGACGTCGCCAAGGTCGCCGACACCATGAGCGCCGCCTACGCCGAGCGCCACAAGGTGCTGCCGGTGCAGGTGACGCCCAGCGAGGTGGTGGTCGCCACCGCCGAACCCTTCATCAGCGACTGGGTCGACGAGGTCGAGCGCCAGTCCAAGCGCAGCGTGCGCCGCGTGCTGGCGAACCCGCAGGACATCCACCGCTACACGGCCGAATTCTTCGCCCTCGCCAAGTCGGTGCGGCAGGCGCAGAAGGCGGGCGGCAACACCGGCGCCAACTTCGAGCAGCTCGTCGAGCTGGGCAAGAGCACCAAGCAGCTGGACGCCAACGACCAGGGCGTGGTGCAGGTCGTCGACTGGCTGTGGCAGTACGCCTTCGACCAGCGCGCCAGCGACATCCACCTGGAGCCGCGGCGCGAGCAGGGCGTCATCCGCTTCCGGATCGACGGCGTGCTGCACCCGGTCTACCAGATGCCGCAGACGGTGCTGACCGCCATGACCGCGCGCATCAAGCTGCTGGGACGCATGGACGTGGTGGAGCGCCGCCGCCCGCAGGACGGCCGCATCAAGACCCGCAACCCGCGCGGCGACGAAGTGGAAATGCGCCTGTCCACGCTGCCCACCGCCTTCGGCGAGAAGATGGTGATGCGGATCTTCGACCCCGACACCACGGTCAAGGACCTGGAGGCGCTGGGCTTCACGCCGCATGACGCGCAGCGCTGGGAAGGGCTGGTCAAGCGGCCGCACGGCATCGTCCTGGTGACCGGACCCACCGGTTCCGGCAAGACGACCACGCTGTATTCGACGCTGAAGCGCCTGGCCACCGAGGAAGTGAACGTCTCCACGGTGGAAGACCCGATCGAAATGATCGAGCCGGCTTTCAACCAGACGCAGGTGCAGCCGCAGCTGGATTTCGGCTTTGCCGAGGGCCTGCGCGCGCTGATGCGGCAGGACCCCGACATCCTGATGGTGGGCGAAATCCGCGACCTGCAGACCGCCGACATGGCGGTGCAGGCGGCGCTGACCGGCCACCTCGTGTTCTCCACGCTCCACACCAACGACGCGCCCTCCGCCGTGGCGCGCCTGATGGAGCTGGGCGTGCCGCCCTACCTGATCAACGCCACCCTGATCGGCGTGCTGGCGCAACGCCTGGTGCGCACCCTGTGCAAGAACTGCCGCCAGCCCGACGAGGGCACTGCCCGCGCCGAACTGGACGAAGTGGTCAAGCCCTGGAAGATCAGCGGCGACTGGCATCCGTACAAGCCGGTGGGCTGCGTCGACTGCCGCATGACCGGCTTCATGGGCCGCATGGGCCTTTACGAATTGCTGACGGTGACCGAGGCCTTCAAGGACAAGGTGAACCAGGAGCCGGGCATCCCCATGCTGCGCCGCCAGGGCGTGGCCGATGGCATGCGCCCGCTGCGGCTGGCCGGGGCGCTGCGCGTGGCCGAAGGCCTGACCACCATCGAGGAAGTCCTGACCGCCACTCCGCCCCTGGAGTGAAATAACCCCGAGTTTTACTTGGGAAGTCAGGTTCCGGTGGGGTAACCCGATGTAGGTGGAATCCACATGGGTTGGGAGGCCTATTGCCGCCAGAATCCGGCCGGTTCACATCCCGTAGGAGACAACATGAAGATCAAGAGCCAGAAGGATTTCTGGTCGGGGCTCATGTTCATGGTGGCCGGCATCGCATTCGCCTGGGGCGCCACGAACTACAGCATCGGTGAGGGCGCCCGCATGGGGCCCGGCTATTTCCCGTTGATGCTCGGCATCCTGCTCGCGGGCATCGGGCTTTTCGTCACCTTCGAGGCGATGGTGGTGGAAACCGAGGACGGCGAGAAGATCGGCAAGGCGGCCTGGAAGCCGCTGTTCTTCATCATCACGTCCAACCTGATCTTCGGCGTGCTGCTGGCGGGCCTGCCGGCCCTGAAGATCCCGGCCATGGGCCTGATCGTCGCGATCTTCGCCCTGACCTTCGTCGCCGCGCTCGCCGGCGAGGAATTCAAGGCCAAGGAAGTCGCCGTCCTCGCCACCGTGCTCGCCATCGGCAGCTACCTCGCCTTTATCGTCATGCTGAAGCTGCAGTTCCCGGTGTGGCCCAGCTTCATCACCGGTTGAAAGAGGACTAGGAAACCATGGATCTCTTTACCAACCTCGCGATCGGCTTTGGCGTCGCCTTCACGCCGATCAACCTGCTGTACGCATTCATCGGCTGCCTGCTCGGCACGCTGATCGGCGTGCTCCCCGGCATCGGCCCCGTGGCGACCATCGCCATGCTGCTGCCCGCCACCTACGCGCTGCCCCCGGTGTCGGCGCTGATCATGCTGGCCGGCATCTACTACGGCGCCCAGTACGGTGGCTCCACGACCGCCATCCTGGTGAACCTGCCGGGTGAATCGTCCTCGGTGGTGACGGTCATCGACGGCTACCAGATGGCAAGGCAGGGCCGAGCGGGACCGGCGCTTGCCGCGGCGGGCCTGGGCTCCTTCTTCGCCGGCTGCGTGGGCACGCTGATCCTGGCCGCCTTCGCCGCGCCGCTGACGGAAGTGGCCTTCAAGTTCGGCCCCGCCGAATACTTCTCGCTGATGATCCTGGGCCTGATCGGCGCGGTGGTGCTGGCTTCGGGTTCCCTGGTCAAGGCCATCGGCATGATCGTGCTGGGCCTGCTGCTGGGCCTGGTCGGCACCGACGTGAACTCCGGCGTCGCGCGCTTCTCGTTCGACATCCCGGAACTGACCGACGGCATCGGCTTCATCACCATCGCCATGGGCGTGTTCGGCTACGGCGAAATCATCGCGAACCTCGGCCAGAGCGAGGAGAACCGCGAAGTGTTCACCGGCAAGGTGCAGGGCCTGTTCCCGACCAAGCAGGACTTCAAGCGCATGGTCCCGGCCGTGCTGCGCGGCACGGCGCTGGGTTCGGCCCTGGGCATCCTGCCGGGCGGCGGCGCGCTGCTGGCGGCGTTCGCGGCCTACACCGTGGAAAAGAAGACCAAGCTGCAACCGGGCGAAGTGCCGTTCGGCAAGGGCAACATCCGCGGCGTGGCGGCTCCCGAGTCGGCCAACAACGCCGGCGCGCAGACCTCCTTCATCCCGCTGCTGACGCTGGGCATCCCGCCCAACGCGGTGATGGCGCTGATGGTGGGCGCGATGACCATCCACAACATCCAGCCGGGCCCGCAGGTGATGACCAGCAACCCGCAGCTGTTCTGGGGCCTGATCGCCTCGATGTGGATCGGCAACGCGATGCTGATCATCCTGAACCTGCCGCTGATCGGCATGTGGATCAAGCTGCTGACCGTGCCTTACCGCTGGCTGTTCCCGTCCATCGTGCTGTTCTGCGCGATCGGCGTGTACTCCACCAACAACAACGTGTTCGACATCTGGATGGTGGCCATCTTCGGCGTGGTGGGCTACGGCTTCATCAAGCTGGGTTGCGAACCGGCGCCGCTGCTGCTCGGCTTCATCCTGGGGCCGATGATGGAAGAGAACTTGCGCCGCGCGCTGCTGCTGTCGCGAGGCGACTGGAGCGTGCTGGTCACGCGCCCGCTGTCCGCCGGCCTGCTTGCCGCCGCGGTGCTGCTGGTGGTGATCGTGGCGCTGCCCTCGATCAAGGCGAAGCGCGAGGAAGCGTTCGTCGAGGACTGACGTCTTCGCTCCCACGAAAAAAGGCCCTTCGGGGCCTTTTCCATTTGACCTGAATTCCTTTGGCGTCTTGTGCGGAACCTTTGCGACCTTTGCGTCCGGAAGTTCTCTCGGTCCGGCAGTTCTTGAGGCAGCCGTGTAACTCCTTTGCGCCAGAATGCGTGCATGGCCTTGCCTCCGGTTCACGCGCAGCGGGTGGCGCTGCACAACGAGATCCACGCCCGCCCGCCCGACGCGATGAGCGCGCCACTGGTGCTGTCGCACGTGGTCATGGTCGCGGACGCCGCCGAACGCGACGCCAGCCGCGCGCACCTGGCCAAGCTGCTGCGTGACCACCACCTGCCGCAGCCCGATGCCGAGGGCATCCACGTGCGCATGGACCTCGGCGGCTTCCGCATCCGCTGGGAACTGCACACCGAATTCGTCACCTGGACCTTCTACCGCGCCATCGCCGCTGACGGCCTGGCCAACGGCGAGCCGCCCACCGCGCTGCAGGCCGTGCCGCAGGATTGGCTGGCCGGCCTGCCGGGCCAGACCCTGGGCGCGTTGCACCTGTGGGTGCTGCCGCGTGCGGGCAACGAAGGCAAGCCGCGGCAACTGCTGCAGGAAGACGCGCTGGTCGGCGCCGCCATCGCCAACGGCCACGCCGAGGTCTACACCGATTTCGCGCTGCATGCCGACGGCTGCTCGCGCATGCTGCTGCTCGCCGACCCGCCCGAATCACTCACCGCGCGCCGCCTGGGCCGCATGGTGCAGCGGCTGCTGGAGATCGACACCTATCGCATGGCTGCGCTGCTGGGGCTGCCGGTGGCGCGTGCGGCGTCCGGCGACTTGGCGCAGGTGGAACGCGAACTGGCCGCGCTGGCCGAAGCGATCCGCGCCGCCGGCCGCGACCAGGAGCCCCAACTGCTGGATCGACTCACGCGGCTGGCGGGCCAGGTGGAAAGCCAGTACGCCGCGACGCATTCGCGCTTCTCGGCAAGTGCCGCCTACTTCGAGCTGGTGGACCGGCGCCTGGCCGACATCGGCGAGGCCAAGCTGGGCGGCCTGCAGACGCTGGGCGAGTTCATCGAGCGGCGCCTGTCGCCGGCGCGCGCCACCATCGCCTGGTCGGTGCGCCGGCAGGACGCGCTGTCGCAGCGCGTCTCGCGCATCAGCAACCTGCTGCGCACGCGCGTGGAGATCGAGCAGCAGCAAAGCAGCCAGGCGCTGCTGGCCACCATGAACAAGCGGCAGGACCTGCAGCTGAAATTGCAGGCCACGGTCGAAGGCCTGTCGGTGGCGGCCATCACATATTACATCGTTGGCCTGGTGAGCTACGTCGCCAAGGGCGTGCACGGCCTCGGCTGGCCGTTCAGCGCCGAGTCGACGGCGGCGACGGCGATCCCGTTCGTCGCGTTCGGCGTCTGGTGGTCGCTGCGGCGGCTGCACCATCGACTGCTGGAAGAAGAATGAGCGCAGTCATCGAACAGCGACAGGCGCCACGCGACCTGTCCGGACTGGCATTGGCCTTTGCCGGCGCCATTGCCTTCAGCGGCAAGGCCATCATCGTCAAGCTGGCCTATCGCTACGGCGTCGACGCGGTCACGCTGATCATGCTGCGGATGCTGTTCGCGCTGCCGCTGTTCCTGGGCATGGCCTGGTGGGCCGGGCGCGGCAAGCCACCCTTGACGGCGCGCGACTGGGCAGGCGTCGTCGGCCTGGGCTTCAGCGGCTACTACCTTTCCAGCTTCCTCGACTTCCTCGGCCTGCAGTTCATCACCGCCTCGCTGGAGCGGCTGATCATGTACCTCACGCCGACGCTGGTGCTGCTGCTCGGCACGCTGCTGCACGGGCGGCGCTGGCAGCGCATGCAGGTCGTGGGCATGGCGATCAGCTACGCGGGCGTGCTGCTGGTGTTCGGCCAGGAGCTGCAGGTGGAAGGCAGCAACGTGCCGCTGGGCGCGCTGCTGGTGTTCGGCAGCACGGTGAGCTACGCGCTGTACCTGGTGTACAGCGGCGAGTTCGTGCAGCGCATCGGCGCGCTGCGCCTGGTGGGCCTGGCGACCAGCGTGGCCTGCGTGCTGTGCATCGCGCAGTTCCTGTTGCTGCGGCCGGTGGCGAGCGTGCTGGCGCTGGCGCCGCCGGTGCTGTGGCTGTCGATGCTGAATGCCTTCCTCTGCACCGCGGTGCCGGTGCTCCTGGTGATGATGGCGATCGAGCGCGTCGGCCCGGCGGTGACGGCGCAGACCGGCATGGTGGGGCCGCTGTCGACCATCTTCCTCAGCGTCTGGCTGCTCGGTGAGCCTTTCACGGCCTGGGTCGCGGCCGGCACGGCGCTGGTGCTGGCGGGAATCTTCGTCTTCACCCGCCCCGCGAGGCGCTCCACGTAGGGTGTGCAGCTCCGCTGCGCACCGCACGACCTGCAGCGCGGTGTCACTGCAGCCGCTGCGCGACCGGCACCGAAGGCTTCCCGCTCAAGGCATCCAGCCGCGAACCCATCGCCACCTCCAGCTGCTCCAGCCGCTGCTGCGCGGGCGGATGCGTGCCGAGGGTCAGCGCGAACAGCGGGTTGTCCGGCTTCGCGGTGCGCAGCTGCTGCAGCACCGAAGGCAGGCCGTAGGGATCGAAGCCGGCGCGTGCGGCCAGCGCAACGCCCTCGCGGTCGGCCTCGAATTCATCGCCCTGGTCCAGGCCGCTGGAATAGAGGTTGCGCCCGAGCGCCAGCACCTGCCCCGACAGCGCGTTGGCCGCGTTGCCGCGCAGCTGCGATGCGATCGCCTGTGTCGCCAGCCCAGCGCGCGCCTTGGCGGCCAGGGCCTTCAGGTGATGCCGCTGGTTCACGTGCGTGATCTCGTGGGCCAGGATGCCGGCCAGCTCCGCTTCGTCGACGCGGTCGACCAGGCCCTTGGTGACGAACACGTAGCCGCCGGGCGCGGCGAAGGCATTGAAGCCGGGGTCGTCCAGCACGGCGAAGGTCCAGGGCAGGTTGGGGCGGCTGCCCTGCAGGCTGATCCAGCGCCCGAGGCGGTTCACGTAGCGCTGCAGCGCCAGGTCCGGATGCAGCGGCTTGCTGCCTGCCAGCAGCGCGGCGAGCTGGCGGCCGATCTCCTGCTCGCGCGTTTCGTCGATGCTGTCCACCGACTGGGCGAGCAGCTTGACGAGTTCGTCCGTGTTGGCGGCGGGCGCGGCGGGAGTCGGCGCCGTCAGGTTGTTCAGCAGGCCACCCGGGTTGACTCCGCGCAGCAGGCCGCCCAGTGCCTTGGTGGCGTCCTGCGCCGAAGCGAGGCCACAGGCGGACAGCAGCAGGGCTGCAGCAAGCGTGCGGGCCTTCATGGTTGCTGCTCCGCGTTGCCGGATGCCGGCGCGCGCGAGGCGGCTGGCAGGGGATCGACCTGGACCGCCTTCCACGGGGCCCGGCTCGCGTAGGCGCGGGCATCGCCCTCGCTCTGGCGCCAGCCCGCCATCTGCTGCACGGCGGCCGGATTCGGCTGCGCGTTGGCCAGGGCCTCGGCCTCCAGCCCGCGGATGCCGGCGGTGCTGCCCGTGGCCTGGCGCGGGGCGCCGCCGCCGCCGAAGAGGTTGGTGACGCCACGCAGCGCGTTGGAAGCGAGGCCGCTGGCGCCCGCTTCGGTGCTGGCGCCGCCGCTGGCCGGACCGAGGTCGAACAGGTGCACCCAGCCGGTGGCGCCCGCTGGCGTGCGCACCTGGACCCAGGGGCCTTGCCGGCCGTCCAGGCGCGCCACCGGCGCCTGCGCCGGCAACTGGGCGACGCTGGGGCCGGCGTCGCCGGGATTCGCGCGCAGCTCCAGGGCGCGCCGGGTCAGGGCCGCTTCATCGGCCCGGGCCGCCAGGGCGGCCAGGAACAGGAGCGCGGCCGTGCCGCGGATGCATCGCATGCTTATCATCTGCGCTTCGAATCCGACAACGGCAGGCATTCTATGGACTTGGGTCTGAAAGGTAAGTGGGCATTGGTATGTGGCGCCAGCAAAGGGCTGGGCTTGGGTTGCGCGCAGGCACTCGGGCGTGAAGGAGTTCACGTCGTGATCGTCGCGCGTGGCGCCGAGGCCCTGGAAACGGCCGCCGCCGCGCTGCGCGCCGAGGTGCCGCAGGGCACCCAGGTGCAGGCCATCGCGACGGACATCACCACCGAGGAAGGGCGCGCCAAGGTCTTCGCGTTCCGCAAGGACTACGACATCGTCGTCACCAATGCCGGCGGCCCGCCGCCCGGCGACTTCCGCGACTGGGACCGCGCGGCCTGGGTGAAGGCGCTGGACGCCAACATGCTGACGCCCATCGAGCTGATCAAGGCCACCGTCGACGGCATGGCCGCGCGCGGCTTCGGGCGCATCATCAACATCACCTCCGGCGCGGTGAAGGCCCCGATCGACATCCTGGGCCTGTCCAACGGCGCCCGCAGCGGCCTGACCGGTTTCGTCGCCGGCGTGGCGCGCCAGAGCAAGCTGGCCGGCAGCAACGTGACCATCAACAACATGCTGCCCGGTGCCTTCGACACCGACCGCCTGAAGGGCAACTTCGAGACGATGTCGAAGAAGAGCGGCAAGTCGATCGAGGAAGTGCGGCAGGCGCGCGCGAAGGCCGTGCCGGCGCTGCGCTTCGGCACCTCGGAGGAATTCGGTGCGATCTGCGCGTTCGTCTGCAGCCAGCACGCCGGCTACATCACGGGCCAGAACCTGTTGATCGACGGCGGGGCCTACCCCGGGACGTACTAAGCCCGGCGCCGGGACGACACCACGATCCCGGCGACGATCAGCGCGAACGCCGCGGCGTGATGCGCCTGCGGCGGCTCGCCCAGGAAGGCCGCCGAGAACAGCGCCGCGAACAGCGGGGTGAGGTTCGAGAAGAAGGCCGCCACGTTCGGGCCGGCGCGCTGCACGCCCTGGCCCCAGCAGCGATAGGCCAGGATGGCCGGCCCCAGGGCGATGTACGCGAGCGCCGCCACCAGCGGCCAGCCCCACACGAAGGGCTGGGAACCCACGGCCGCCTCGGCCGCTGCGAACAGGCCCGACCAGGCCAGGCCCGGCACCAGCTGCGCCATCAGGAAGTTGGCCCAGTTGGCGCGGATCTCCGCCGGGTCGCCGGGCCGCGTCAGCAGCCAGCTGTAAAGGGCCCAGGCCGCGGTGGCCAGGATCATGTAGAGGTCGCCCGTGACGAAGTGGATGTCACGCAGGTGGCGCAGGTCGCCGTGCGACAGCACCAGCAGCACGCCCGCGATCGAGAGCAATGCGCCGGCCACCTGGCGGCGCGTGATCTGCTGTCTGAAGAAGAGCGCGCCGACGGCGAGCATGAACACGGGAATGCTGGAGCCCACGAGCGTCACGTTGATCGGCGTGGAGGTCTTCACCGCCATGTATTGCAGCGCGTTGTAGCAGCCCACGCCCAGCAGCCCCAGCACGGCGAAGCGGCCCATGCGCGGCCACAGCGGGCTGCTCGCGCGCAGCAGCTGCCACGCGAAGGGCAGCAGCACCACGAAGGCGATGGCCCAGCGCATGAAGTTCAGGGCCAGCGGCGGCACCAGCGGGCTGACCATGCGGCCCACCACCGCATTGCCCGCCCACAGCAGCGGCGGCAGCGTGAGCAGCAGGGCGGTCGCGGGCGTGAGGCGCTGTTCCATCGGCAGGCGACTTTAGCCGACGCTGCGAAGGCCTCCTGAGGCGGCCCTGACGGATTCGTGGCACGATGCGCGGCATCGCACCCGGACACAGGAGACCCGCTATGGCAAAGAGCAAGGCCGTGCAGATCCGCAAGCACGGCGGCCCCGAGGAGATGGAACTGGTCGATGTCGAGGTCGGCGAACCCGGCCCCGGCGAGATCCGCATCCGCCACAAGGCCATCGGCCTGAACTTCATCGACGTCTACCAGCGCAGCGGCCTGTACCAGCTGCCCATGCCGCTGAACCTGGGCATGGAAGCTTCCGGCATCGTCGAAGCCGTGGGCTCCGGCGTCACGCACCTGAAAGCAGGCGATCGCGCGGCCTACGCCAGCCAACCGCCCGGCGCCTATTGCGAAGTGCGCGTCATGCCCGCCAAGTGCGTGGTGAAGCTGCCCGATGCCATCAGCTTCGAGACCGGCGCGGCGATGATGCTGAAGGGCCTGACGGCGCAATACCTGTTGAAGCGCACGCTGCCGCAAGGCGGCCTGCAGGCGGGCGACTTCGTGCTGTTCCACGCCGCCGCCGGTGGCGTCGGCCTGATCGCCGTGCAATGGGCGAAGGCGCTGGGCCTGCAGTTGATCGGGACCGCGGGCAGCGAGGAGAAGTGCGCGCTGGCCAAGTCGCTGGGCGCCGCCCACATGATCAACTACGGCAAGGAAGATTTCCTGGCGCGCGTCAAGGAGATCACCGGCGGCAAGGGCGTGAAGGTAGTCTACGATTCCGTGGGCAAGGACACCTGGGACAAGTCGCTGGACTGCCTGCAGCCCTTCGGCCTGATGGCCAGCTTCGGCAATGCGTCCGGCCCGGTGGCGCCGTTCGCGCCCGGCATCCTGGGCAACAAGGGCTCGCTGTACGTCACGCGCCAGACCCTGTTCACGCACATCGCCACGCGCGAGTCCACGCAGGAAATGGCCGACGACCTGTTCGCGGCCGTCACCAGCGGCAAGGTGGAGATCCGGATCGACCAGCGCTTCCCGCTGGCGCAGGTGCAGGAAGCGCACCGCACGCTGGAAGCGCGCAAGACGACCGGCTGCACCATCCTCACGCTGTGACGCGGCTGGCGCTGGGCGCCGCATGGCGCGCCCGGCTCGCCGCGCAACAGGACACGCCGCCGCGCCGCCCGCGCGAGGCGCTGCACTGGCGCGGCGAGCGCATCGGCTCGGTGGAGCCGGACCTGTTCGAACGGGCGGGCATGCTGCACCTGGTGGCTCGCGACGCTGCGGGTTGGCACATGCACGAGCCTCACGCGATCGCCGACGGCCTGCGCGCTGCGGGCCTGGCGGGCGCCTGGCGCGACGAGCAACTCGCCGTTCGCAACGGGGCCGGCGCCGTCCTGGGCACCATCGAACGCGGCGCCGCGCGGGCGCTGGGCATCGCCACCGTCGCCGTGCACCTGCTGGCCGTCGACGAGCGCGGCCACCACTGGGTGCAGCAGCGCGCCTGGACCAAGGACACCGACCCCGGCCTGTGGGACACGCTGGTGGGCGGCATGGTGCCGGCCGGCGAGCCGCTGCTGGAAGCGCTGCAGCGCGAGACCTGGGAGGAGGCCGGCCTGCGGCTCGCGCAACTGCGGGACCTGCGCCATGGCGGCATGGTGCGCTCGGTCGGGCCGTCTTCGTCCGTGCCGCACGGCTACGTCGTGGAGGACGTCGAGTGGTTCACCTGCACGCTGCCGGCCGGCGTGCTGCCGTCCAACCAGGACGGCGAGGTGGCGGGCTTCGAGTGCCTGGCACCGGCGGCCCTGGCGCAGCGCCTCGAGCAGGACGGATTCACGCACGACGCCAGCGTGCTGTACGCCACCGCGTTCGCTCTGCCTGATTGAAGGCTTCCTACAGCGGCATGGCTTCGCCGCTTGCAGTCGGGCTCGAGCCGCGCGCGTAGATTGGTCTCCAACGCTGGAGAGCAATCAAATGAAGTTCCGCGCTTACATCGTGGAGGACAGCCCGACGATCCGGCACAACCTGATCGAAACCCTCGAGGAGCTGGCCCTGGTCGAGGCCGTGGGCACGGCCGAGACCGAGCATGAAAGCCGGCGCTGGCTGGCGCAGAACGAGGTGTGGGACCTCGCCATCGTGGACCTGTTCCTGCGCGAAGGCAGCGGCCTCAACGTGGTGGAGGAGGTGGCCCGCAAGCGCCGGCCGGGCCAGCGCGTCATCGTGCTGAGCAACCACGCCACGCGCGACGTGCGCTGGCGCTGCGCGCAGCTCGGCGCCGACGCGGTGTTCGACAAGTCGACGGAAATCGAAGCGCTGGTGGACTACTGCCGCCGGCAGGCTACGCCAGCTCGCGCGACGGATCCTGTGGCAGCAGCTGCTTGATGCGGCTGGGCGCGAGCGCGCCGGCCGAATCGAGGATCGGGTAGGCGATCGAGCAGATGTGCGAATTGATGCGCTTCAGGTCGCTGATCAGGTCCAGGTGCAGCGAGCTGGTCTCGATGCTCTGCACGGTGTTTTCGGCCAGGCGCGTGAGGTGCGTGCCCGAGTAGGCGCGCTCCAGGTCGCGGAAGCGGACCTTCTCCTCCAGCAGCCGCTGTGCGTCGCGCAATGAGCCGTTGAGGAACACGCTCATGCCCAGGCGCAGGTTGTCGACCAGGCGCGAATGCAGCTCGCAGATCTCCGCCATGCCGGCGTCCGAGAAGTTGCGGCCCTTGCGGATCTTCTTGTCCTCGATGTCCAGCAGCACCCGCTCGATGATGTCGCCGATCTGCTCCATGTTGATCGTGAAGCTGATGATGTCGGTCCAGCGGCGGCTTTCCTCTTCCGACAGCGACTCGCGCGAGATCTTGGTCAGGTAGTACTTGATCGCGGAGTAGAGCTGGTCGACCTGGTCGTCCAGCTTGCGCAGGTCTGCAGCCAGGTGCAGGTCGTTTTCCCTGATCACGCGCAGCATGCCGAGCAGCATGGTTTCCACCACGTCGGCCTGGTGCAGCGCTTCGCGGGCGGCATTGGAGATCGCGAGCGAAGGCGTCAACAGCGCGGACGGGTCCAGGTGGTGTGGGCGGTCCAGCGAGTTGCCGCGCGTGGCGGGCATCATGTTCTGCACCCAGCGCGCCACCACGTCGGTGAGGCCGATGAAGACGACGCCCACCACGACGTTGAACATCAGGTGGAACAGCGCGACCACCGAGGTGATGTCGTCGCCCAGGAAGGGACGCACGCGGCGGATCCACCAGGCGACCAGGGGCGCCATCACCAGCACGCCGAGGATCTTGAAGACCAGCGTGCCTATGGGCACCCGGCGCACGTCGACGCTGGAGCGCGCCGTGGTCACCACCGCCATCAGGCCGCTGCCCAGGTTGGCGCCCAGCACCAGGCCCAGCGCCATGTCCAGCGGCACGCCGCCGGACGCGGCCAGCGTGGCGATCAGCAGCACCACCGCCAGGCTCGAATACGAGATGAGGGCGAGCACCGCGCCCAGCGTGATCTCCAGCAGGATGTCGCTCTGCACGGACTCGAGCAGCGCGCGCACCGCGGGACTCTTCGTCAGCATCGTGGTGGAGCTGGTCACCAGGCCCAGCGCCAGCAGCATCAGGCCCAGGCCGATCAGCACGCGGCCCACGCGGCCGGCCGTGGACGCCTGCCGTGAGATGAACAGCACCACGCCGACGAAGATGAAGAGCGGCGACAGCCAGGACAGGTCGAACGAGAACAGCACCGCGATCAGTGCCGTGCCTATGTCGGCCCCGCGCATGACTGCCAACGCCGCTGGCAGGCTGATCAGCCCCTGGCCGACGAAGGCCGAGGTGATCAACGCCGTGGCGTTGCTGGATTGGACGAGCGCGGTGACGCCTATTCCGGAGAGCGCAGCGGTAAACCGGTTGCCGACGCTGCGGGCCAGCACGCGGCGCAGGTTGGCGCCGAAAACGCGAAGGATGCCGGTCCGGACGAGATAGGTGCCCCACACCAGCAGCGCGACGGCCGCCAGCAGGTTCAGCAAATGCTTCATGTTTGAAGCAATGATACGCCCGCGGGCCGGCCGGGCTGCGCGGGCTTACCCGCTGCGGGCTTTCAGGTTCGGCGAACCCGCAACAGCTCGTCGAGGATCAGGGCGGCCGCGCCGATGGTGATGGCGACGTCGGCCACGTTGAAGGCCGGGAAGTACCAGGCGTTCTGCCAGTGGAACTGCAGGAAGTCCACCACGTACCCGCGCATCAGGCGGTCCACCACGTTGCCGATCGCGCCGCCCAGGATGCAGGCCAGGGCGAAGGAGAACAGCTTCTGGTGCGAATGCTTGCGCAGCAGGTACAGGATCAGCAGCACCGCCACGATGGCAATGCCGCTGAACAGCCAGCGCTGCCAGCCCGAGGCCGCGGCCAGGAAGGAGAAGGCCGCGCCGGTGTTGTGCGCCCGCACGATGTTGAAGAAGGGCAGCACATACGTGGAGTCGCCGTACTGGTAGTACCCGAGGATGAGAACCTTGGTGAACTGGTCGGCGATGAGGATGATGAGGGCCAGGGCCAGCCAGGGCAGGATGCTGCCGCCCTGGGCCTGGGTGCCGAATGCGCCGCGCGCCGTCATGCGTGCACCCGGGACTCGCCCGCGCCGAACAGGTTGGACACGCAGCGGCCGCACAGCGCCGGGTGCGCCGGGTCGCTGCCGACGTCGGCGCGCCAGTGCCAGCAGCGCTCGCACTTGGTGTCGGCGCTGGGCCTGGCCTCGATCGCCAGCGTGTCGCCGGCGTTCAGCTGCACCGCCGAGGCGATGAAGACGAACTTGAGGTCGTCGCCCAGGGCTGCGAGCAGCGCGTGGTCTTCGGCGGGCGCCGTGATGACCAGGTTGGCCTGCAGCGAGGAGCCGACCTGGCCCGCGGTGCGCAGCGCCTCGATCTGCTTGTTGGCCAGGTCGCGGATCTCGCGGATGCGGTTCCACTTGGCCAGCAGCGCCGGGTCCGGGCCGCCGATCTCGGCGTATTCCTCGAGGAAGATCGATTCGGAGCTGCCGAACACCTTCCACGCTTCCTCCGCCGTGAAGCTGAGGAAAGGCGCCATCCAGCGCAGCATGGCGTGGGTGATGTTCCACAGCGCCGTCTGCGCGCTGCGGCGGGCCAGCGACTTGGGCGCCGTCGTGTACAGGCGGTCCTTCAACACGTCCAGGTAGAACGCGCCCAGGTCCTCCGAGCAGTACACCTGCAGCTTGGCCACCACCGGGTGGAACTCGTACACCTCGAAGTGGGCCAGCACCTCCTGCTGGAACTCCGCGGCGCGCGTGAGCGCGTAGCGGTCGATCTCCAGCATCTCGGCGCGCGGCACGGCGTCCTGGGCCGGGTCGAAATCACTGACGTTGGCGAGCAGGAAGCGCAGCGTGTTGCGGATGCGGCGGTAGGCGTCGACCACGCGGGCCAGGATCTTGTCGTCGCCGGCGATGTCGCCCGAGTAGTCGGAGGCGGCCACCCACAGGCGGATGATCTCGGCGCCCAGCTTGCTGGACACCTGCTGCGGATCGATGCCGTTGCCGAGCGACTTCGACATCTTGCGGCCCTGGCTGTCCACCGTGAAGCCGTGGGTGAGGATGCCGCGGTAGGGCGCGCGGCCGTACATGGCGCAGGCGGTCAGCAGCGAGCTGTGGAACCAGCCGCGGTGCTGGTCATGGCCTTCCAGGTACAGGTCGGCCTCGGGGCCGTTCTCGTGCGCGGCGCCCTTGTGCGAGCCCTTCAGCACCGTGGTGTGCGTGGTGCCGGAGTCGAACCAGACTTCCAGGATGTCCTGGCTCTTGTTGTATTGCGGCGCGTCGGCGCCGGCGCCGACCTTGGCCAGGATTTCTTCGGTGCTGGCCTTGCTCCAGGCTTCGATGCCGCCGGCATCGACCATGGCGGCCGCGACGTCGAGGATCTCCATGGTCCTGGGATGCAGCTCGTTCGTGTCCTTGTGCAGGAAGAAGGGCAGCGGCACGCCCCAGCTGCGCTGGCGCGAGATGCACCAGTCGGGCCGGCCGGCGATCATGTCGCGCAGGCGGACCTTGCCGTTCTCGGGGTAGAAGCTGGTCTCCTCGATCGCGGCCAGGGCCATGTTGCGCAGCGTGTCGGGCGCCTTGTCCTTGGTGAAGACGCCTTCGCCCGCGTCCATGCGGATGAACCACTGCGCGGCCGCGCGGTAGATCACCGGCGTCTTGTGGCGCCAGCAGTGCGGGTAGCTGTGCGTGATCGTTTCCGTCGCGAACAGGCGGCCGGCCTTGGCTAGCGTGTCGATGATGTGCGGCACGGCCTTCCAGATGTGCTCGCCGCCGAACAGCGGGAAGTCCGCCGCGTAGGTGCCGTTGCCCTGCACCGGGTTCAGGATGTCGTCGTACTTCAGGCCATGGGCCATGCAGCTGTTGAAGTCGTCCAGGCCATAGGCGGGCGAGGAGTGGACCAGGCCGGTGCCGTCGTCGGCGGTGGCGTAGTCGGCCAGGTAGACCGGCGACAGGCGCCGGTAGCCGGCGTCCACGTCGTACAGCGGGTGCTGGAACTCCAGGCCGCCCAGGTTTTTGCCGGGCGTGGTGGCTACGATCTGGCCAGACAGCTGGAAGCGGGCCAGCACCTTCTCCACCAGCGACTCGGCCACGATGATGTAGCCGCGCGGCGTGTCGACCAGCGCGTAGACGATTTCCGGGTTCAGGTTCAGCGCCTGGTTCGCGGGGATGGTCCAGGCGGTGGTGGTCCAGATGACGGCGAAGGCGTCCTTGGCCTGCGGCAGCGCCGGCAAGCCGAAGGCGGCGGCCAGCTTGGCCGGGTCGTTGGACTTGAAGGCTACGTCCACCGTCTGCGACTTCTTGTCGGCGTATTCGATCTCGAATTCGGCCAGCGAGGAGCCGCAGTCGAAGCACCAGTACACCGGCTTCAGGCCGCGGTAGACGAAGCCGCGCTCGATGACGCGCTTGAACGCGCGGATCTCGCCGGCTTCGGTGCCGAAGTCCATGGTCTTGTACGGATGGTCCCAGTCGCCCAGCACGCCCAGGCGCTTGAAGTCGCCCATCTGGAGGGCGATCTGCTCGGTGGCGAAGGCGCGGCTCTTGGCCTGCATCTCGTCGCGCGGCAGGTTGCGGCCGTACTTCTTCTCGATCGCGTTCTCGATCGGCAGGCCGTGGCAGTCCCAGCCCGGGATGTAGGCGGCGTCCAGGCCCTTCAGCTGCCGGGACTTGACGATCATGTCCTTCAGGATCTTGTTGACCGCGTGGCCCATGTGGATCTGGCCGTTGGCATACGGCGGGCCGTCGTGCAGCACGAACTTCTGGCGGCCGCAGCGCGCTTCGCGCAGGCGCTTGTACAGGCCTTCGTCTTCCCACTCCTTGACCCAGCCGGGCTCACGCTTGTTGAGGTCCCCGCGCATGGGGAAGGGCGTGTCGGGCAGGTTGAGGGTGGCGCGGTAGTCGGTCTTGTCGGTCATGGGGGAGCCTTTACGAACTTGTCATGCCGGGCTGGACCCGGCATCCACGGTGGCGTGGTGCCAAACGTGGGGCGGATTGCGGACAGGTCCGCAATGACAAGGTCGCTAAATTCGGTCGCGCGTGGTCTGCCGCCGGGTTTCGGCGTGGGTGGAAGCGAAGAACGCCCGCGCGGCGTCGCAGTCGCGCGCGATGCCCGCCTTCAGGGCATCGAGCCCGTCGTAGCGCAGCTCGTCGTGCAGTTTGTGCAGCAGTTCCACGCGGATGATTTTACCGTAGCCCCCTTCTTCGTTGAGGTGGGCGGGCCATTGCAGGCAATGCGTCTCCAGCAGCACCCGGCCGCCGTTGACGTCGCGCGGGTCCAGCGAGGGCCGCACGCCCAGGTTGGCCACGCCTTCCAGCGGCTTGCCGTCCAGGCCGTGGACCCGCACGGCGAAGATGCCGCTGGCGGCCGGTTTCCAGTGCTGGAAGCGCAGGTTCAGGGTCTTGAAACCGAGGTCGCGGCCGAGCTTGCGGCCATGCACCACGTGCCCGCTGATGCTGTAGGGCCGGCCCAGCAGGCGCGCCGCGCCGGCCATGTCGCCGCGGGCCAGCGCCTCGCGCACCGCGGAGCTCGAGACGCGCAGGCCGTGCACCTCGTAGCTGTTCATCCGGGCGACGTCGAAGCCGAGGCGGCTGCCGGCCGAATCGAGCATGGCGTAGTCGCCGGCCCGCTTGGCGCCGAAGCGGAAGTCGTCGCCGACCAGCACGTATTTGGCGCCCAGGCCGCCGACCAGCACGTCGTCGATGAAGGCTTCGGGCGCCTGGCTGGACAGGCGGGCGTCGAATTTCAGGATGACGCACTGGTCGACGCCGCAGCCTGCCAGCTCGGTGAGCTTGTCGCGCAGGGTGGCGATGCGCGCCGGCGCCAGCTCGGGCTTGCGATGCACGGACGCGAAGAAGTCGCGCGGGTGCGGCTCGAAGGTGAGCACGCAGCTCGGCACGCCGCGATGGCGCGCCTCGTTGTTCAGCAGCGCCAGCATGGCCTGGTGGCCGCGATGCACGCCGTCGAAGTTGCCGATGGTGACCGCGCAGGCCTGCGCGATGCCCGGGTGGTGGAGTCCGCGGAAGATCTGCATGGTTTGATATGTTTTTGATAGCGGCCGTGGTCCGTGGCGCAAGGCCGACGAACCCATGACTCGTCACGGTTCCGCCGTCAAAAGAGGGTATATTGTGCTTGACCGCGCTGCCGAGAGGCACCGTCAGCCTCCCGGGGCCTGCGTTCTATGACGGATGGAGGCGCGATTTGAAGGTATTGAAGCTGTCGGCCCAAGGGCTGCCCCAGTCGTGGATTTCGCTGGAGCAGGCCGTGCTGCACTATGCCGCCGACCAGGTGAGGTGGGAGGCAGGGGCAGAGGTCGCCGTTTTTCGGGGCGGCATCAATGCCCACAGCGGCCAGCAGTCGATCATTACGGTCAACAGCATCATCGGCACCAAGGGCGTGCCGAACATCAATCCCTTCGAGCTGAAGCCGGGGCTCACCAACGGCAAGCTGTTCGCGCGCGATCGCAACATCTGCGCCTATTGCAGCGGACTGTTCCACGAAGAAGAGCTTACCCGCGAGCACATCGTCCCCTTCGCCCAGAACGGCAAGGACCACTGGATGAACGTGGTGACGGCCTGCCGCTGCTGCAACCACCGCAAGGGCAGTCGCACGCCGGAACAGGCGGGCATGTCCCTGATCTACACGCCTTATGTTCCCAGCCTGTGGGAAGACTTCATCCTGCGCAATCGCCGCATCCTGGCGGACCAGATGGAGTTCCTGATGGCGCACCTGCCGAAGAATTCACGGCTGCACGACGCCTGACCAACCTAGTACGTCAGTTCTAGAACGGACACTTCGTTGTTCGCCAGCGGCCAGCTGCGACCGGCGATGCGTTCGCCGTTGAACTCCCCCATCACGGTGCGAGGCCCGCCTGCGGGCTTGATCCGCGAACTGGCCACGCCCGCTCCGGGCAGCGCCCCGGGCGGCGGCGACTGGCCGTCGAAAACCATCCGGTCGCGGCCCGGGTCGAAGTAGCCGCGCGGACGCGTGAAGATCACCAGCGATGGAGCCTCGCGGTCGGCCGCGGCAATGCGTTCGGGATGCAGGTTCACCAGGTCGCTCGAGCGCGGGAAAGCGCTGCGGTAGATGTGCGTCAGGGCATAGCCGGGGGCGCTGACCACGAATTCGTAGGGCGTACCGGGCGTTGCTCGCAACGGTCCCCAATGGCCGTCGGGACCGATCCCCTGCGTGAAGGGCTCGCCTTTGCGCACCCCGCTCGCGGGATCCAGCGCGTACACCTGCAACTGCGCGCCTGGCAGCGGCAGGTTGTTGGAGAAATTGCCGCTGGCCGGGTCGGTGGACGACACGCCCAGCCCGGTCACCTTGCCTGCGAGCACGACTTCGTTCTCCGGCACGATCTCCAGCGTCGCCGGCGCGTGGCCGGTGAGGAAACGGAACATGGCGTCGAAGGCCGCCGGCGAGAACGCTGTTTCGCGATGGTCCACCCGCGGCAGCACGATGTTGGTCGCGCCTTTCAGCGCCGGGCCGTCGTAGCCGACGCCCGTGGCCTGACCGGCCTTGCCGACCCAGCGGCCATCCGGCTGCGCGTACTTGTCGTTGCGGTCCGAACGCAGCGTGAGCCACTGCACCGGCCCCGTGACTTCGTCGCCGGCCGCGTCCTTGGGCACGTTCAGAGCCTTCAGGAAAGCGCTGGAGGCCGAGAACTCGCTGCCATCCGGCAGGCCGGGCAGCGACACCCAGATGCCGTGGTTGGGGACGCCCCCCAGCACCGCGTGGCTGACCTTGGCCGCCCCGTCGCCGTTGGCAATGTAGTTGCGGATGGCATTGCCGCCGCGCGAGTTGCCCACCAGCACGACGCGGGTCGCGCCGGTGGCCTGCAACACCTTGTCCACTTCGGCGCGCAGGTACTCCATGTGCTCGGTGGTGGACGTCCGGCCCGCCTGCGCTTTCGTGTCGTCGTCGCGCGCCAGCGGGTAGGGCAGGTCGATCGCATGCAGCCGCTCGCGCGGCCAGCCGTTGGATTCGAAGCGCCAGATCGTGGTCTGCCAGATCGAGGCGCTGTCGCCGTTGCCGTGGACGAACACGACCGGCGGGGCGGCTGCGCCGGCCGCCGGCGTGGCGCAACCGCTTGCGAGCAGCGCGCCGCCGGCCGCCAGGAAGCCGCGGCGGTCCATCAGGCGAACACGCCCGCGGTGTCCGTCATGCGCTCGGACACTTCGCCCAGCTGGAACAGCGTGTCGCCGTAGACCAGCTCGAGCTGCGTCAGCTTGCGGAAGTAGTGGCTGCCCACGTATTCGTCGGTCACGCCGATGCCGCCATGCAGCTGCACCGAGTTCTGGCCGACGAAGCGCGTCGACACGCCCAGCTGGTACTTGGCGCGGGCCAGCGCGCGGCGGCGCTCTTCGGCCGGCGCGTTCAGCTTCAGCGAAGCGTAGTAGCTCATGGAACGCGCCAGTTCCTGCTGCATCTTCATGTCGGCCATGCGATGGCGCAGGGCCTGGAAGGTGGCGAGCGTGACGCCGAACTGCTTGCGGGTGTTGAGGTACTCCGCGGTCAGTTCCATCGTCTTGTCGATCGCGCCCACGCCTTCCGCGCAGGTGCAGGCGATGGCGATGTCCACGGCGTGTTCCAGCGCCGGCAGGCCGTCGGCTGCGATCAGCGTCGCGGGCGCGTCGCGGAAGTTCACTTCGGCGGCGCGGCCTTCATCGACGGTCGGATAGCCGCGGGTCGTCACGCCCTGCGCGCTGCGCTCGACGAGGAAGAGGGCGATCTTGCCGTTGGCCTGGGCCGGCACCAGGAAGGCGTCGGCCTGGTCGCCTGCGGGCACGACGCTCTTGGCGCCGCTCAGCTTCCAGTTGCCGCCCGCTTGCGTGGCGCTGGCTTCACTTTGGTCCAGGCGGTAGCGCGCCTTGCGCTCCTGGTGCGCGAGCACCACCAGCGCTTCGCCGGAGGCGATCTTGGGCAGCCACTGCGCCTTCACCGCGTCCGGGCCATACGCGCCGAGCACGCCGCTGGCGGCCAGCGAGGCGCCCAGCGGCTCCAGCACGATGCCGCGGCCCAGTTCTTCCAGCACCACCATCGCTTCGACCGGGCCCATGCCCATGCCGCCGTGTTCTTCCGGCACGTAGAGGCCGGTCAGCCCCAGTTCCGCCAGTTCGTTGTAGGCCGCGCGGTCGAAGCCGCCGGCCTTGACGATGCCGTGCCGGCGCTCGAAGGTGTAGCTGCGGTCCACCCACTTGCGGACCGCGTCGCGCAGCTGTTCCTGTTCGTCGGAGAAATTGAAGTCCATGTCTGCCTCTCCTCAGCCCAGCACCGTCTGGGCGACGATGTTGCGCTGCACTTCGTTGGAACCGCCGTAGATGGTGGTCTTGCGCATGTTGAAGTAGGTGGCGGCCAGCGGCGCCAGGGCGGCGGCGCCCACGTAGTCGCCCTGGTAACCGGCTTCCATCGCCTCGCGGATGAAGGGGATGGCATAGGGGCCGGCGGCCAGCATCATCAGCTCGGAATAGCGCTGCTGGATCTCGCTGCCCTTGATCTTCAGCAGGCCGGCGATGTCCAGCGGGTTCTTGCCGGATTTCTCGGCGGACAGCACGCGCAGCACCAGCATTTCCAGCGCCACCACGTCCACTTCCAGCTTGGCGATCTCGTCGCGGAAGCGGCGGTCGTCGTACACGCCTTCGCTCCTGGCGATGCGCTTCAGCCGTTCCAGCTCGCGCTTGGCGCGGTTGACGTCGGCGATGTTGGTGCGCTCGTGCGAAAGCAGGTGCTTGGCGTAGGTCCAGCCCTTGTTCTCTTCGCCGATCAGGTTCTCGGCCGGCACTTCGACGTTGTCGAAGAACACCTCGTTCACCTCGTGGCCGCCATCGAGCATGATGATCGGACGCACCGTGATGCCGGGCGTCTTCATGTCGATCAGCAGGAAGGAGATGCCGGTCTGCGGCTTGCCTTCGGTGGAGGTGCGCACCAGGCAGAAGATCCACTCGCCGTACTGGGCCAGCGTGGTCCAGGTCTTCTGGCCGTTGACGATGAACTTGTCGCCCTTGCGCTCGGCGCGCGTCTTCAGCGAAGCCAGGTCGGAGCCCGAGCCCGGCTCGCTGTAGCCCTGGCTCCACCAGACTTCGCCGCTGGCGATGCCGGGGAGGAAGCGCTTCTGCTGCTCGGGCGAGCCGAAGGCCATGATGACCGGGGCCACCATCACCGGGCCGAAGGGCACGATGCGCGGTGCGCCGGCCAGCGCCAGTTCTTCCTCGAACAGGTGCTTCTGCACGGCGCTCCAGCCGGGGCCGCCGAACTGCTTGGGCCAGCCGTAGCCCAGCCAGCCCTTCTTGCCCAGGATCTTCGCCCAGCGCTGCATGTCGTCGCGGGTCAGGTGGAGGGCGTTGTGCACCTTGTGCGCGATGTCCTGCGGCAGGGTCTCGCGCACCCAGGCGCGGATGTCCTCCCGGAATTTCTGTTCTTCAGGGGTGAAGGCAAGGTCCATGGGGTGTCTCCGAATAGCTCGCTGATTTAAGCACGGTCGTTCGTTTTGGCCTGTCCGGGCGGCGACAAACCAAGTTGGGCGCTGAGGTCGGCGAAGGCAGCGCGCAGCTGGGCGACCTCCGCTTCCAGGGCGGCGACGCGTCCGGCCAGGCCGGCGGCGCCCACAGCCGGAGCCGGGCTCTCGTCCACCGCAGCCACTTCCACGGGCCCGCACAGCAGGTGGGCCCAGCGTGTTTCGCGGGCGCCCGGTGCCCGCGGCAGTTGCACCACCAGCGCGCCGCCGCGCTCCTCGGGCCGGTCCTTCATTTCTTCCAGGAAGGCTTCCACGGAGGAGATGTCGGCAAAGCGGTACCAGCGCTCGCTGTGGATGCGCAGCTCGCCAGCCGTCTGGGGACCGCGCAGCATCAGCAGGCCCAGCAGCACGGCGGACTGCTCCGGCACCACCATGGCACGCTGGAAGTTGTGTTCCCATCGATCGGTGCGGCTTCCGCGGGTCGTGAAGGCTAGCGAGCGCCGCTTCAATCCGTCCAGGGCCTCCTGCACCTCCGCGTCACTCAGGTTGGTGACGGGGTCGCGGCTGCTTTTCTGGTTGCAGCCGGCCACCAGCGCGTTGAGCGACATCGGATAGGTGTCCGGCACGGTGCGTGCCTTCTCCATGAGCGTGCCAAGCACGCGGGCTTCGGTAAGAGTCAGTGCTTCCATTCGAGGACTGGGATAATCGCCGCCCACATGAAGAACATCGTGATCCTGATTTCCGGCGGGGGCTCCAATATGGCCGCCATTGTGCGCGCTGCCCAGCGCGACAACTGGCGCGAGCGTTTCGGCGCGCGCGTGGCGGCCGTGGTGAGCAACCGGGCGGATGCCGGCGGCCTGGCTTTCGCCCGCGAGCAGGGCATCGCCACCGAGGTCGTGGACCACAAGGCCTTTCCCAGCCGCGAGGCCTTCGACGAGGCCCTGGCCGCCGCCATCGACAGCCACCAGCCCGCGCTGGTGGTGCTGGCCGGCTTCATGCGCATCCTGACGCCCGGCTTCGTGGCGCGCTACCAGGGGCGCCTGTTGAACATCCATCCCTCGCTGCTGCCTGCCTTCCCCGGCCTGCACACGCACCAGCGCGCCATCGAGGCCGGCTGCAAGTTCCACGGCGCCACCGTGCACCAGGTGACGGCGGAGCTGGACTACGGCCCGATCCTGGAGCAAGCCGTGGTGCCCGTGCTGCCGCACGACACGCCCGAGGCGCTGGCCGCCCGCGTGCTGACGCAGGAACACCAGATCTACCCGCGCGCCGTCGCCGAACTCCTGCCCGCCCTGTAATGCATCCCAAAGCCCTGCTGGAGGCCTGCGCCGACCTGGTCCGCGAAGTCCTCAAACTGGAACACCCGGCCGACGCCGTCGTCTCGCGCTTTTTCCGAGACCATCGCAACCTCGGCCCGCGTGAACGCGCCACCCTGGCCGAAACCGCCTACGGCGTGCTGCGGCGCAAGCTGCTGTACGAATTCCTGGCCCGCTCCGGCAGCGGCCCGCGCGAGCGCCGGCTGGCCATCCTGGGCTTCGCCGGCCCGCGCGAGTTCCTGCTGTCGGCCCTGAACGAGGACGAAAAGGCCTGGCTCAAGGCCTGCGACGCCGTGCCCGCGGCGGAACTGCAGGACCGCCACCGCCACAACCTGCCGGACTGGCTGGTCACGGCGCTGCAGGAGCAGCTGGGCGAGGCGGAGTTCTGGTCGCTGGCCGAAAGCCTGATGCTGCCGGCGCCGCTGGACCTGCGCGTGAACGCGCTCACGGACAAGCGCGAGGACGTGCGGCAGGAGCTGCAGCTGGCCGGCATCCACGCCAAGCTGACGCCGTATTCGCCCTGGGGCCTGCGGGTGGACGGCAAGCCGGCCCTGACCAAGCTGGACGCCTTCGCCCGCGGCGCCATCGAGGTGCAGGACGAGGGTTCGCAACTGCTGGCCCTGATCACCGACGCCCGGCGCGGGCAGATGGTGGTGGATTTCTGCGCCGGAGCCGGCGGCAAGACGCTGGCGCTGGGCGCGGCGATGCGCAGTACCGGCCGGCTCTACGCCTTCGACGTGTCGGCCCACCGGCTGGACGCGCTGAAGCCGCGGCTGGCGCGCAGCAAGCTGTCCAACGTGCACCCGGCGGCCATCGCCCACGAGCGCGACGAGCGGATCAAGCGGCTGGCCGGCAAGATCGACCGGGTGATCGTGGACGCGCCGTGTTCCGGCCTGGGAACCTTGCGCCGGAATCCGGATCTCAAGTGGAGGCAGGATCCGCAAGCCGTGGGCGAATTGACCGCCAAGCAGACGGCCATCCTGGAAAGCGCGGCGCGCCTGCTGAAACCGGGCGGGCGCCTCGTCTACGCCACTTGCAGCGTGCTGCGGGCGGAAAACGAGGGGATCGCCGAGGCTTTCGGCCTGGCTCACCCGCAGTTCCGGCCGGTGCCGGTGCGGGAATTGCTGGAACACGGCAAGGTGGCGGGGGCGGCCAGCCTCTGCAGCGGAGAAGAGGGCCGTTACCTGCGCTTGTGGCCGGACCGGCACGCGACGGACGGTTTCTTCGCGGCCGCATGGGAGCGGGTCTAGGTGGCTCAGCCTGGGAAAAATCCCAGTACGTGGTTTCCGGTCCCAAATAAGTGTTAGCGGATTGAACCCCCACCTTTAGAATCCGTCCAACCGTCTCGCAGCGTTTTGCTGCGCCTACCGAGAAAGAGAACACATTTCCATGTTGCTTCCCGACTGGGCCGTCCTGAACGCGGCGATCGACTGGCTCGCCCACGGTCTTTGGGATCTGTCCTGGTGGCAGATCGTGCTGTACACGCTCGCCACGACCCACATCACGATCGCGGCCGTGACCATCTTCCTGCACCGGACGCAAGCGCACCGGGCGATGGACCTGCACGCCATCCCGTCGCACTTTTTCCGTTTCTGGCTGTGGCTGGGCACGGGCATGGTGACCAAGGAATGGGTCGCCATCCACCGCAAGCACCACGCCAAGTGCGAAACCGTGGATGACCCGCACAGCCCGCAGACCCGCGGCATCGACGCCGTGCTGTGGCGCGGTGCCGAGATGTACCGCGCGGAAGCCAAGAACATGGAAACCATGGCCAAGTTCGGCCACGGCACGCCCAACGACTGGATCGAGCGCAACCTGTACACCCGCTACAGCTGGCAGGGCGTCGGCGTCATGCTGATCCTGAACCTGGCCCTGTTCGGCGCCGTCGGCGCGGCCGTGTGGGCCGTGCAGATGCTGTGGATCCCGATCACCGCCGCCGGCATCATCAACGGCATCGGCCACTACTGGGGCTACCGCAACTTCGAGGCGCCGGACGCCAGCACGAACATTTCGCCCTGGGGCGTCATCATCGGCGGCGAGGAACTGCACAACAACCACCACACGTACCCGACCTCGGCCAAGTTCGCCGTGAAGAAGTACGAGTTCGACATCGGCTGGGTCTACATCAGCCTCATGCGCAAGATCGGCTGGGCCACCGTCAAGAAGGTCCCGCCGAAGCTGGTGCTGGGCGCGATCAAGCCCGTGGCCGACGAGAAGACGCTGGAGGCGGTCATCGCCAACCGCTACGAGGTGATGGCCGGCTACGCCCGCGAAATGAAGCGCGCCTGCAAGGCCGAGATCTCCGCGCTGCAGCAGAAGGGTGGCGACTCCGCGCTGCTGAAGTCGGCCAAGCGCTGGCTGCACCGTGACGACGACAAGGTGCCGGCCGCCGCCCGCCCGCAGCTGGCCCAGGCCCGCGCCGCCCACCCGGTGCTGGACAAGATGGTCACCATGCGCGAAGAGCTGCGCCAGATGTGGATGAACACCAGCCACTCGCGCGAGCAGCTGGCCGTCGACCTGCAGGCCTGGTGCCGCCGCGCCGAGGAAAGCGGGATCGAGGCCCTGCGCCAGTTCTCGCTGAAGCTGCGCGCCGCGCACGCCTGAGGCAGCTACCTCTTTCCCGCAAAAGGCCCGCGCAAGTGGGCCTTTTTTATGGGGCCGGGCTAGGATGGGACATGACTGCCGCTGCCGCGTCCTGCTCCGCCGACGAGGCTCTGCAGCGCCTGAAAGAGGGCAATGCGCGCTTCATCGCCGGGCAGGCGCGTTTCCCGACGGTGCAAAAAGAGGTGCTGGCCGACCTGGCGAAAGGCCAGCAGCCTTATGCCACCGTTCTGGGCTGCAGCGACAGCCGGGTGCCGCCCGAACTGGTGTTCGACGCATCCTTCGGCGAGCTGTTCGTCGTCCGGGTGGCTGGCAATGTGCTGGGGCCCTCGATCCTGGGGACGCTGCAGTACGCCGGCAGCCACCTGAACACGCCCCTCTTCGTGGTGATGGGGCACCAGGGTTGCGGCGCCGTCGAGGCGGCGCTCGCCAGCCGCTACCGCGGCGTTTCCCACGGAGCCCGAATCCAGGTCCTGCTGGAAAACATCCAGCCGGCCCTGGAGGGCCTCGATGGCTCGCAGCCGCCGGAGCTGCTGCTGGAACGGGCGGTGGAGGCGAACGTGCGCCATGCGGTAGAGGCAATCCAGGCCATGCCCGAGGCGGCGGACGCGCGGGAGCGCGGCATGCGGCTCGTCGGGGCCGTGTACCACCTGGAGTCGGGCCGCGTTCGCTTCCTGGAATGAAAAAAGCCCCGCGAGGCGGGGCTTTTCTGCAGGGCGCGAAGCTTATTTCAGCTTCGTTTCCTTGTACTCGACGTGCTTGCGAGCCTTCGGGTCGAACTTCATGATCGACATCTTTTCAGGCATCGTCTTCTTGTTCTTGCTCGTGGTGTAGAAGTGGCCGGTGCCCGCGGTGGACTCCAGCTTGATCTTTTCGCGACCGCCTTTGCTAGCCATGGTGCTGCTCCTTCGGTATTAAGCCTGGCCGCGGGCGCGCATGTCTGCGAGCACGGCTTCGATGCCATTCTTGTCGATCAGGCGCACCGCAGCGTTGGAAACGCGCAGGCGGACAAAGCGGTTCTCGCTCTCGACCCAGAAACGGCGGTATTGCAGGTTCGGCAGGAACCGGCGCTTGGTCTTGTTGTTGGCGTGGGAAACGTTGTTCCCGACCATCGGGCCTTTGCCCGTTACTTCGCACACGCGTGCCATCAGCACTCTCCGATTATCAAACGGCGGAACTGTCGGTGGCCGGCGCGCTTGCGCGCCCACCTCGCTCTCGCCTGACCTCGCCATAAGGGTGGCGGTAGCCCATGAATGCCGGACGCAAATCCGGCAGAGCCCGCGATTATATACCGAGCCCGGATTACTCTTCCTGCTCGAGGAAGCGCTGGGAATCCAGGGCCGCCATGCAGCCCGTGCCGGCGCTGGTGATGGCCTGGCGGTACACGTGGTCCTGCACGTCGCCGGCGGCGAACACGCCCGGGACGCTGGTCATGGTGGCGAAGCCGTTGAGGCCGCCCTTGGTGATGATGTAGCCGTCCTTCATCTCCAGCTGGCCCTGGAAGATGTCGGTGTTGGGCTTGTGGCCGATGGCGATGAAGCAGCCCTGGAGCGTCACGTCCTCGGTCGCGCCGGTCTTGGTGTCCTTCAGGCGCACGCCGGTGACGCCGCTCTGGTCGCCCAGCACTTCGTCCAGGGTCTTGAACAGCTTCAGTTCGATCTTGCCTTGCTGGACTTTCTCCATCAGCTTGTCCACCAGGATCGGCTCCGCGCGGAACTTGTCGCGGCGGTGCACCAGGTAGACCTTCTTCGCGATGTTGGAGAGGTACAGCGCTTCTTCGACCGCGGTGTTGCCGCCGCCGATGACGCAGGTGACCTGGTCGCGGTAGAAGAAGCCGTCGCAGGTGGCGCAGGCGCTGACGCCGCGGCCGGAGAACTCCGATTCGGACGGCAGGCCCAGGTATTGCGCCGACGCGCCGGTGGCGATGATCAGGGCGTCACCAGTGTAGGTGCCGCTGTCGCCGGTGAGCGTGAAGGGCCGCTTGGACAGGTCGACCTTGTTGACGTGGTCGAACACGATCTCGGTCTTGAAGCGCTCGGCGTGCTCCAGGAAGCGTTGCATGAGCTCCGGGCCCTGCACGCCATGGACGTCGGCGGGCCAGTTGTCGACCTCCGTCGTCGTCATAAGTTGCCCCCCTTGGGCCAAACCCGTGATAAGAAGCGGCTTGAGGTTGGCGCGCGCGGCGTAGACGGCTGCGGTATAGCCGGCAGGGCCGGAACCGAGGATCAGGACTTTGGCGTGTTTGTTGCTCATGGTAGAAACCTGTGTGGTATACGCCACAGGTCAGTGTACATTTCGGGCCGAGTCGAGAAGTATCAACGCTGGCTGCGCGCCGGCCGCTTCATCGATTGCTATGCGGTCGATTGTAAGAACCCATGGCCTCAGGCCGGTGCAGGAGGGATTTGAAACATGTCGATGCTGTCCAACCTGGAGCTGATTCGCCGGGTACCCTTGTTTGCCCTGCTGACGGCGTCCCAGGCGGAGGGCGTGGCGGACGCGGTGGTCAAGCGCCGCTTCAAGCGCGGGGAGACCATCGTGGAGCAGGGCGAGAAGTCCAACACGCTCTACATCATCCTCACCGGCCGGGTGCGGGTGGTGACGTCCGACAAGCGCGGCCGCGAAGTGATCCTCGCGACGCTCAACCCCGGTGACTACATCGGCGAGATGAGCCTTATCGACAACGAGCCGCATTCGGCCACCTGCCGCGCCGAGGTGCAGACCGACATGCTGACGCTGGGCCGCGCCGAATTCGCGCGCTGCCTGCCGGAAAACAGCTCCATGTCGTACGCGATCATGAAGGGCCTGGTGCAGCGCCTGCGTCAGGCGGACCGCAAGATCGAGTCGCTGGCGCTGATGGACGTGTACGGGCGGGTGGCGCGCGCGCTGCTCGAATTCGCGCAGCCGGACCGCGAAGGCCAGATGTTGATCCGCGAGCGCATCTCGCGCCAGGACATCGCCAAGATGGTCGGCGCCTCGCGCGAAATGGTCAGCCGGGTGATGAAGGACCTGGAAGACCGCGGCTTCATCGAGACGCGCGAAGACGGTTCGATGATCGTCAAGGACCGGCTGACGACGCTGGGTTGAGCCGCGTAGCCATGTTGTTGCGGCCCTGGGCCGCAATCCATGGCAACGTACCAACACTTTTCCGCCTGCGCATGGATTGCGGGTCAAGCCCGCAATGACAAAGCAGTAAGCTTTCACTCGCGCATGACTTTCTCCCTGAACACCCTGAACGAGGGCGCGCCTGGAGCCGGCGCCCCGCGCACCGGCCTGGCCCGCTTCACCCACGAGACCGCGCTGCTGCTGGGCGCGGTCGCCCTCGTGTTCTGGCTGCTGGCGCTGGTGACCTATTCGGGCCAGGACCCGGCCTTTTCCACCTCCGGCGGCCACGGGCCGGTCAGCAACATGGGCGGCCGCCTGGGCGCGGCCCTGGCGGACGGCAGCTACTTCCTGCTTGGCTACTCGGTCTGGTGGTGCCTGGCCGCGGGCCTGCGCGCCTGGCTCGGCTCGTTGGCGCGCTGGATGCGCGGCGGCGTGGTGACCCCGCCGGCCCACCCCTGGCTGCATGGTCGCTGGAGCTTCTGGATCGCGCTGGTGGTGCTGCTGGTGGCCAGCAGCGGGCTGGAGTGGTCGCGCCTGTACCGGCTGGAAGGCCACCTGCCGGACCACGCCGGCGGCGCCCTCGGCTTCCTGGTCGGGCCGGCGGCCGTACAGTGGTTCGGCTTTGCCGGCTCCGGCCTGCTGTTCGTGGCGCTGCTGGTGCTTTCCGGCGGGCTCGTGTTCGGTTTCTCCTGGAGCCAGGTCGCGGAGCGCATCGGCGCCCGCGTCGATGCCTTCGTCGAAAGCCGGCGCAGCAAGCGCGAGATCGCCGAGGACGTGGCCGTGGGCCAGCGCGCGGCGAAGGAGCGCGAGGTCACGGTGAAGGAGGAGCGCGTCGTCATCGAGGAGCACCATCCGGTGCCGGTGCTGATCGAGCCGGTGGTGGTGGAAGTGCCCAGGAGCGAACGCATCGCCAAGGAGCGCCAGAAGCCCCTGTTTGCCGAGATGCCGGACAGCAAGCTGCCGCAGGTGGACCTGCTCGATGGCGCCAGCGCCCGCCAGGAGTCGGTGTCGCCGGACACCCTGGAGATGACCTCGCGCCTGATCGAGAAGAAGCTGAAGGACTTCGGCGTCGAGGTGCGGGTGGTGGCGGCAGCGCCCGGCCCGGTCATCACGCGCTATGAGATCGAGCCGGCCACGGGCGTGAAGGGCTCGCAGATCGTCAACCTGGCCAAGGACCTGGCGCGTTCGCTGTCGCTGGTGTCGATCCGCGTGATCGAGACCATCCCCGGCAAGAACTTCATGGCGCTGGAACTGCCCAACGCCAAGCGGCAGTCGATCAAGCTGTCGGAGATCCTGGGCTCGCAGGCGTACAACGAGGCCCGCTCGCAGCTCACGCTGGGCCTGGGCAAGGACATCGTCGGCAACCCGGTGGTGGCGGACCTGGCCAAGATGCCGCACGTGCTGGTGGCCGGCACCACCGGCTCCGGCAAGTCGGTGGGCATCAACTCGATGATCCTGTCGCTGCTGTACAAGGCCGAAGCACGCGACGTGCGCCTGCTGATGATCGACCCCAAGATGCTGGAGATGTCGGTCTACGAAGGCATCCCGCACCTGCTGTGCCCGGTGGTGACGGACATGAGGCAGGCCGGCAACGGCCTGACCTGGTGCGTGGCCGAAATGGAGCGCCGCTACAAGCTGATGTCCAAGCTGGGCGTGCGCAACCTCGCGGGCTACAACACCAAGATCGATGACGCCAAGGCGAAGGAACAGTTCATCTACAACCCCTTCAGCCTGACGCCGGACAGCCCCGAGCCGCTGGAGCGCCTGCCCTACATCGTGGTGGTGATCGACGAACTCGCCGACCTGATGATGGTGGTGGGCAAGAAGATCGAGGAACTGATCGCGCGCCTGGCGCAGAAGGCGCGGGCGGCCGGCATCCACCTGATCCTGGCGACGCAGCGGCCGTCGGTGGACGTGATCACCGGCCTGATCAAGGCCAACATCCCGACCCGCATCTCGTTCCAGGTCTCCAGCAAGATCGACAGCCGCACCATCCTCGACCAGATGGGCGCCGAGGCTTTGCTGGGCATGGGCGACCAGTTGTACATGGCCAGCGGCACCGGCCTGCCGATCCGCGTGCACGGCGCCTTCGTGAGCGACGACGAAGTGCACCGCGTGGTGGCCTACCTGAAGGAGCAGGGCGGCGAGCCGAACTACATCGAAGGCGTGCTGGAAGGCGGCACCGTCGACGGGGATGACGGCGCTGTCGGCGGCGGTGCCGGTGGTGAAGGCGGCGGAGAGGCCGACCCGATGTACGACAAAGCCGTCGAAATCGTGCTCAAGAACCAGAAAGCCAGTATTTCGCTGGTGCAAAGGCATCTCTCCATCGGCTACAACAAGGCGGCCAACCTGCTGGAATCGATGGAGAAAGCAGGCCTGGTGAGCCCGATGAACGCGCGCGGGCAGCGTGAGATCCTGGTGCCCGGCCGGGCTGAATAACGGTTCGTAACGAACTTCGGACTGCAGGGGCCACCCAACAGACAATGTCATCAAGGGCGGCGCCAGGCCGCCATGACGAACGAACGGGAGCCCCATGAGAAAGATCCTCTTTGCCGCGCTGCTGGCCGGCGCTGCGCTGGCCGCCCAGGCCGGACCCATCGAAAGCCTCGAGAACTTCATCCGCACCGCGAAGACCGGGCATGCCGACTTCACGCAGGTCGTGACCGCGCCGCCCAGGAACGGCCAGCCGGGCAAGACCAAGACCTCCAGCGGCACCTTCGACTTCGAGCGGCCGAACCGCTTCCGCTTCGTCTACCAGAAGCCCTTCCAGCAGATCATCGTGGCCGACGGCCAGACGCTGTGGCTGCACGACCAGGACCTGAACCAGGTGACGCAGCGCAAGCAGGCCAAGGTGTTGGGCAGCACGCCGGCGGCGCTGATCGCCGCGGCGCCGGACCTCGAGTCCTTGAAGCGTGACTTCGACCTGCAGCCATTGCCGGACAAGGACGGCATGCAGTGGGTGCAGGCCACGCCGAAGGGCAAGGAAGGCCAGCTCGCCAGCATGAAGGTGGGCTTCCGCGGCGACCAACTGGCCGCGCTCGACATCCAGGACAACTTCGGCCAGCGTTCGCTGCTCACGTTCAACAACATGCAGGTGAACGGCGGCGTCAGCGCTGATGCCTTCCGCTTCCAGCCGCCCAAGGGCGCGGACGTGGTGCAGGCGCCGAATTAACCGAGTTCAAATGTCGTGATGCCGTACAGGCGCTGCATCGGCACGCCCGGCGCGGCGTTGCCGGTGTACATGCGCGCCGTCTCGAAGACCGCGTGCATGCCGTGCCGCTGCGCCAACGCCGCGGCGGCCGCGTTCGGCTCCGGCAGGTCCAGGTAAACCGCTTCGCTGGGGCTGGCGTGGCCGGCCAGCCCGCAGAACAGCGCTTCCGCTTCGGCTTCGCCGTCGGCCTCCAGCGGGCCGATCTTCCAGCCCTGGCGGCAGCGCCGGATCAAGCCCCAGCCGCGCAGGCGGCCGTCCTGCACGTAGCCGTAACCCGCGGCGTGCGGCTGCTCGTCCCATAGGCGCAGGAATTCGGTGCGGTCGGCCGGGAAGAAGGGCCGGTCATAGGAGAGCACGGTGTCGAAGGGCAGCATGCCCAGCGGCACCAGGTGCGGGTCACCGGCCCCCTGGCCCAGCCCCGCGCCTTCGTGCCGGACGTTGCGCCAAGCGAGCTGGAAGCCGGACTTGCGGTAGTTGTCCTGCTGCGCGACCACGCCATCGAGCCCCACCTGCCGGCCGGTGGCCGAGGCCATGCCGTGCTGCCACAGGGCCCAACCGAGGCCGTGGCCGCGGTGTTCCGGCAGCACGATGTAGAGGCCGAGGAAGGCGAAGCCGGCGCCGTACTTCACCACCGAGATGGAGGCGACCGGCTGGCCATCGAGCAGGCCGACGAAGAAGCCGGCGGGATCGGCGGCGTGGAACAGCGAGGCGTCATCGCGCCCCGGATTCCAGCCTTCCCGCGCAGCCCACTCCACCGCGAGCGCGACTTCGTCGCGGGTCATGGTCCGGCAGCGGTAGTCCGCGTCCATGCCGCGATGGTAGGACGCGGGACCGCGCCGGTCCAGAGCCTGCGGCTAGAAGCCGCCGCCGCCGGTGACCGACTTGCAGTTCATCGGGAAGCGGGCGGTGAAGACGGTGGGGGAACCGGCCCCCACCTCGTTCACGTACCCCTTGTCGCCGCTCAGGCCGTCGATGACCACCATCCACTCGCCGGTCCGTGGGTTCTGGACCGACACTTCCACGGGACCGGCCGGGAAACCGGCGATGCTTCCCTGCGCTGCAGTCGTCGTGCTGGAGGGCTGGTCGGCGTAGAAGCTGGTCCACGCGGTGAACACGCCGGCGGCATTGGGTGCGTAGCTCACGGAGACCAAGGTCGGCAGCTCCCGTCGATGCGAGCTGTTGTCGGAACAGTACTCATAGGATTCCACCTTCAACGTGCCCCCGACGATCGGCGCGAGCGTCACGGGCAGCGCCACCGGGCCGCCGCACAGGGAGGAAACGCTCACCTTGCCCACGACCTTTCCACGGTCCAGGGCCGTGAGGGTGGCCGCGATGTTCGGCGCGCGCAGCAGGGTCAGGCTGGAGTCCGTGGCCCGGGTGATGTTGCCGTAGCGCTGGCCGGTGGCGCCGACCAGCACGATCTCCAGCGGGCGATCGTCGGCCGCCGGGCGGCCGGTGATGTTCACGCTCGCCGTGCAGCTGTTCACGTATTGGTCCAGGTTCCACGAGGACAGGTGCTGGGTCTGGAACTGCACGGTGAAGTTGTCGGCGTCGACCGGCGTCTTCTCGGCCACGGTGCCCATCTTCTCGAACACCCACTTGCCATTGGTGTCGTCGTAGCTCCACACGGGGTACTGGCTGCCGACCGTGAGCGGGTGGCCGTTCTCGTCCAGCGTGGACTTCGGCAGGTCGATGCCCACCGTCAGTGGCTGGTCGAACTTCTTGATGGCGTTGCCCTTGCTGTCCGTCACGTTGAACTGGGCGAAGCCCGCCGTGATGAAGCTGCCCTGGTCCGCGGCGCTGCCGTTCAGGACGGCTGCATTGGCGGCCGGCACATCGACCGTGGCTGCGAAGCCGCCGGGGAAGGCCCGCAGTGAATCGCTGTTGGCATTGCCGAAGTAGGTGTTGGAGACGGTCAGCGGGCCGGGAGCGGCGGCAGCGCCGCCGGCGGTCCTGCCGACGGTGCCCGCGGGAATCGCGAGGCTCGACGTCCCGATGGTTTCCGCATTGCCTTCGGCGTTGGTCACCGCCTTCGATGCGGTGGCCAGCACGACCGGCGCGGCGAAGGCGCCGCTGGCGGTGGCCGAACCCGGCGCCACGGCCATCGCGACGGGAAGGTCAGACGCGTTGACGGCGGCGGCCTGGTTCGTATTGACCATCTTGATCTCGACGGCCTGGTCGCCCTTGAGGCCCGCCACGCCGACGATCCGCGTGCCCGTCGCCACCCAACCCTTGGCCCCGGCGTCGGCGAGCTGGATGGAGAAGTCCTGCGCGCCGGCCGTGAAGGCTGCATCGACGAAAACGAGGCCGTCCGAGGTCGTGATGGTCTTGCCATTGAGGCCGCTGGAGTCCGCGGCCTTCAGTGTTGCTGCCCCGACGAAGGTCACCTTGATGGAATCGCTGATCGTCTGCCCGGTGACCGAGTCCACCAGGCGGACCACGTACCTCGCGTTCTGCAGCGTCTGCAGCGGAGCCTGGGTGGGGACGGAAATGGTCTCGCCTGCTCCCCCGCCACCTCCGCCGCCGCAACTCACGAGGACCACTCCGGCGCATGCCAGCGCCACCAAACTGAAGCCCGACTTGTATCCGCGCATTTTTCCTTGCCGCCTGTCGTTGATGAGCGGCGGAGTGTCGTGCAGGGATCGTTACAAATTTAAACCCGAACGGAGGTCGGGGGCTTTTTGTATCGGGCGGACGACACGGCGACCCCATCCCCCCAATGGAGGAGTCGCCCAGCGAAAGATGGGCCGTGTTGAGGCGCGCGCGACGTTGCGCCGCCATTTCAGGGGCTTGACGCCGCTCAGATCTCGCGCGCGATCTGGTCCAGCTGCTTGCGCTCGATGTATTCGTCCATGCGGGACAGCAGCCGCCACCATTCCGAGCCGTCGTCGCGGAAGACGCGGATGGCGCCGGCGCGCACGAGGATCTTGCGCAGTTCGTCGTCCTCGAAGCCGCCCAGGTGCTTGCGCAGGGTGTCGAAGGAGCGGTCGGTATAGCTCTTGTGCGACAGGAAATGGCGCGCCGTCTCCTCCGCCATGAACTCCACCTTGTGCTGTTCCTGCAGCACGCGCAACTGGTTCTGCAACTGCTGGCGATTGAGCAGGTAGCTGATGCCGCCGCCGACGGCAGCGCCGAAGAGGGCCGAGAAGGTGGACCAGAGCGCCGCATCCATGATGGGCGGACTATAAACTCCGAGCATGAGCAAGCCCGCAAGCGCCAGCGCACCGCTGGCCGAAAGGCTGCGCCCCCATTCGCTGGCGGAAGTGATCGGGCAGCAGCACCTGCTGGGCGAGGGCATGCCGCTGCGCATCGCCTTCGAGTCCGGCCAGCCCCACAGCTGCATCCTGTGGGGACCGCCCGGCACCGGCAAGACCACCATCGCGCGCCTGATGGCCAGCGCCTTCGACGCCCAGTTCATCACCATCAGCGCGGTGCTGGGCGGCGTGAAGGACATCCGCGAGGCCGTCGAACAGGCGCAGATCGCGCAGGCGCACGACCGCCGTACCATCGTCTTCGTCGACGAGGTGCACCGCTTCAACAAGAGCCAGCAGGACGCCTTCCTGCCGCACGTGGAGAGCGGCCTCTTCACCTTCATCGGCGCGACCACCGAGAACCCTTCGTTCGAGGTGAACTCCGCGCTGCTGTCCCGCGCCGCGGTCTACGTGCTGCAGCCCTTGTCGGAAGACGACCTGAAGCAGATCGTGCAGCGGGCGCAGGCGATCGACGCCGTGCCGCCCATCGAGGACAAGGCGGTGGAAAGGCTGATCGCCTATGCCGACGGCGATGCCCGCCGCCTCCTGAACACGCTGGAGACGCTGGCCGTCGCGGCCACCAAGGAGAAGCGTTCGGAGATCGACGACGCCTGGCTGCTGCGCGTGCTGGGCGAGCGCATGCGCCGCTACGACAAGGGCGGCGAGCAGTTCTACGACACCATCAGCGCGCTGCACAAGTCCATGCGCGGCTCCGATCCCGACGCCACGCTGTACTGGTTCGTGCGCATGCTCGATGGCGGTGCGGACCCGCGCTACATCGCGCGCCGCATGGTGCGCATGGCGGTGGAAGACGTGGGCCTGGCCGACCCGCGGGCGCTGCGCCTGGCGCTGGACGCCGCGGAGGTGTACGAACGCCTCGGCTCGCCCGAAGGCGAACTGGCGCTGGCCGAATGCCTGGTGTACCTCGCGGTCGCGCCGAAGTCGAACGCCGTCTACACCGCGTACAACGAGGCGAAGGCGCTGGTGCGCCGCGACGGTACGCGGCCGGTGCCGCTGCACCTGCGCAATGCGCCCACGCGCCTGATGAAGGACCTGGGCTATGGCAAGGAGTACCGCTATGCGCACGCCGAGGAGGGCGGTTTCGCCGCCGGCGAAACCTATTTCCCCGAGGGCATGAAGCCGCCCCAGTTCTATCGTCCGGTGGAGCGCGGGCTGGAGATCAAGATCGGCGAAAAGCTGCGTGACCTGCGCGAGCGGAACGCGCAGGTGAGGCCTCCGAAGCCGGGGACAAACCCCTAGAAAAGAGGGGGGGTCCCGTCAGGTTGCCCCAGTAAAATTTCGCTCGAAAACCCGCCCACGGATCCGCTTGGCGGGTTTTTTGCTAGATGGCGAAGGGCCTCAAAAAGGCACTATCGACACGACAAGCGGAATAACGGAGATTCACCCCTATGGACATCCTGCTGCAGCAGATCATCAACGGTCTGGTCCTCGGCAGCATGTACGCCCTGGTTGCCCTCGGGTACACCATGGTTTACGGCATCATCAACCTGATCAACTTCGCCCACGGAGACGTGCTGATGGTGGGCGCGCTCACCAGTTGGGCGATCATCACCAATGCCCAGGAGGCGATGCCCTGGTTGCCCGGCTGGCTGCTGTTGATCATCGCGCTCGTCATCTCCTGCGTCGTGGCGGCGGCCTTGAACTTCACGATCGAGAAGGTCGCCTACCGGCCGCTGCGCAACAGCCCCAAGCTGGCGCCGCTGATCACCGCCATCGGCATGTCGATCCTGCTGCAGACGCTGGCGATGATCATCTTCAAGCCGAACTACAAGCCGTATCCGACGCTGCTGCCCGCGGCGCCCATCCAGATCGGCGGCGCGGTAATCACCCCCACGCAGATCATGATCCTGGTGATGACCGTCGTCTCGCTGGCGGTGCTCACCTACCTGGTGAACTACACGCGCCTCGGGCGCGCCATGCGCGCCACCTCGGAGAACCCGCGGGTCGCCGCGCTCATGGGCGTGAAACCGGACACCGTGATCTCCGCGACCTTCATCATCGGCGCGGTGCTGGCGACGATCGCCGGCGTGATGTATGCCTCCAACTACGGCACCGTGCAGCACACCATGGGCTTCCTGCCCGGGCTGAAGGCCTTCACGGCGGCGGTGTTCGGCGGCATCGGCAACCTGGCCGGCGCGGTGGTCGGCGGCGTGCTGCTCGGGCTGATCGAGGCGATCGGCTCCGGCTACATCGGGTCCGTCACGGGCGGCGTGCTGGGGAGCAACTACTCCGACATCTTCGCCTTCATCGTGCTGATCATCATGCTCACCTTGCGGCCCTCCGGCCTGCTGGGCGAACGCGTGGCGGACCGCGCCTGAGGAGCCGCGCATCATGACGACCAAGTACCGGAACACCGTCCTGACCGTGCTGGCGGCGCTCGCGCTGGCCATCCTGCCGCTGCTGCTGCAGGCGGCCGGCAACTTCTGGGTGCGCATCGCGGACACCGCGCTGCTGTATGTGCTGCTGGCCCTGGGCCTGAACATCGTGGTCGGCTACGCCGGCCTGCTGGACCTGGGCTACGTCGCCTTCTTCGCGATCGGCGCCTACCTGTACGGCCTGCTCGCCTCGCCGCACCTGACCGAAACCTTCGAGTGGATCGGGCAGATGTTCCCCAACGGGCTGCACCTGCACATCCTGTGGATCATCCCGCTGGGGGCGGCGGTCGCGGGCATCTTCGGCATCCTGCTGGGCGCGCCGACGCTGAAGCTGCGCGGCGACTACCTCGCCATCGTGACCCTCGGCTTCGGCGAGATCATCCGCGTGTTCCTGAACAACCTGGACCAGCCGATCAACATCACCAACGGCCCCAAGGGCCTGGGGCAGATCGACGGGGCGCAGCTTCTCAGCTTCAACTTCGGCAAGAAGCTGCCGGTCACCGAGGACTACGACATCAACTCGGTGACGCTGTACTACTACCTGTTCCTCGCGCTGGTGGTGCTGAGCGTGATCATCTGCCACCGGCTGGAGCTGTCCCGCATCGGCCGCGCCTGGATGGCGATCCGCGAAGACGAGATCGCCGCCAAGGCCATGGGCATCAACACCCGCAACATGAAGCTGCTGGCCTTCGGCATGGGTGCCACCTTCGGCGGTGTCTCCGGCACGATGTTCGCGGCCTTCCAGGGTTTCGTCTCGCCCGAGTCCTTCTCGCTGATGGAGTCGGTGATGATCGTCGCCATGGTGGTGCTGGGCGGCATCGGCCACCTGCCGGGCGTGATCCTGGGCGCGGTGCTGCTGTCGGCGCTGCCCGAAGTGCTGCGCTGGGTGTCCGGCGTGATCGACCTGCAGGCGGCCACCGGCGGCCGCCTCGATGCGTCCATCCTGCGCCAGCTGCTGATCGCGCTGGCCATGATCATCGTGATGCTGCTGCGGCCGCGCGGCTTGTGGCCGACACCGGAGCATGGGAAAGCGTTCAAGCGTTCGAACGGCAATGCCAAGGCCGCCGAGCCCGCCCTCACCACCACCGGCCAGGGGGGCGCATGAGCGAAACCGTTCTCCGCGTCGCCGGCATCAGCAAGCGCTTCGGCGGCCTGCAGGCTCTTTCGGACGTGGGCCTCACCATCGAGCGCGGCCAGGTCTACGGCCTGATCGGCCCCAACGGCGCCGGCAAGACCACCTTCTTCAACGTGATCACGGGCCTGTACACGCCCGACAGCGGCACCTTCGAGCTGGCGGGCAAGCCCTACACGCCGAGCGCCGTGCACGAAGTGGCCAAGGCCGGCATCGCCCGCACCTTCCAGAACATCCGCCTGTTCGCGGACATGACGGCGCTGGAAAACGTGATGGTGGGCCGCCACATCCGCACCAGCTCGGGCCTGATGGGCGCGATCTTCCGCACGCGCGGCTTCAAGGAGGAAGAAGCGGCCATCGCGAAGCGCGCACAGGAACTGCTCGATTACGTGGGCATCGGCCGGCTGGCCGACTACAAGGCGCGCACGCTGTCGTATGGCGACCAGCGCCGCCTGGAGATCGCGCGCGCGCTCGCCACCGACCCGCAGCTGATCGCGCTGGACGAACCGGCGGCCGGCATGAACAGCACCGAGAAAGTGGTGCTGCGCGAACTGATCGACCGCATCCGCAAGGACGGCCGCACCATCCTGCTGATCGAACACGACGTGAAGCTGGTGATGGGCCTGTGCGACCGCGTCACGGTGCTCGATTACGGCAAGATGATCGCCGAGGGCTCGCCTTACGACGTGCAGCGCAGCGAGAAGGTGATCGAGGCCTACCTGGGCCCCAGCCACAAGGCGGTCGCCGCCGGAGAGAAGCAATGAGCCAGACGCTGTTGAAAGTGAGCGGCCTGAAGGTCGCCTACGGCGGCATCCAGGCGGTGAAGGGCGTGGATTTCGAGGTGCGCGAAGGCGAGCTGGTGTCGCTGATCGGCTCCAACGGTGCCGGCAAGACCACCACCATGAAGGCCATCACCGGCCTGCTGCCGCTGAGGGACGGGGAGATCTCGTACCTCGGCGAAAGCATCCGGGGCCGCGGCGCCTGGGACCTGGTGAAGAAGGGCCTGGCCATGGTGCCGGAAGGCCGCGGCGTGTTCACCCGCATGACCATCACCGAGAACCTGCAGATGGGCGCGCACATCCGCAAGGACAAGCAGGGCATCGCCGAAGACATGGAGCGTGTCTTCACGACCTTCCCGCGCCTGAAGGAACGCAAGGACCAACTGGCGGGCACCATGTCCGGCGGCGAGCAGCAGATGCTGGCGATGGGCCGCGCGCTCATGAGCCGGCCCAAGGTGCTGTTGCTGGACGAGCCGTCGATGGGCCTGTCGCCCATCATGGTGGACAAGATCTTCGAGGTGGTGGGCGAGGTCCACAAGCAGGGCGTCACGATCCTGCTGGTGGAACAGAACGCCAGCCGCGCGCTGGAGATCGCGAACCGCGGCTACGTGATGGAGTCGGGCCTGATCACCATGAACGGCCAGGCCCAGCAGATGCTCAGCGACCCCAAGGTGCGGGCCGCCTACCTCGGCGAATGACGTCATGCCCGCCCCCGCTTACGCGGGGGCAGGCTCCGGCGGGGATCCAGTTCCTAATACCGCCACTGCAGCCCGAGGCTGGTGGCGCGGACATCGCGGTCGCCGATGGCGGTGCGCATGTCGTAGTTGTCCCAGCCCAGAGTGGCGGAAGTGCGCGGGGAGAAATCCCAGCTCACGCCCACGCCGTAGCTCGTGGCGCTTTCCGAGTAACCGGCGTTGCTGCCCATGACGGACGTGCGGCTGCCCAGGCCGAAGCGGCCGTACACGCCCAGTTCCGTGAACTTGGCGCTGCGGCCCACCAGTTTCACGCCTTGCGGTTGCGATTGCGCTAGACGGCGCTCCATCGGGCTCGGGCCGGTGTAGGCCGCCTCGAGATCGAGGCTCAGGTCCGGCGCCTGCAGGCCGGGGGCGGCTCCCGGCCATCGCAGCATGCCCTGCCCTTGCGCGGCGGCGCTGCCCGCCAGGACCATGCCGAATACCCATCCCCAGGGAGTGCGCTGCAACCACATGGCGGTCTCCTCGTTCTGCTTGGAGCCAATGTGCAGCGAAGGCTCAGCCAGCGCATGTCGGACGAATCTGACATGCGCTGTAGGAGCGGCGGCTCAGCCTTAATCGACCTTGGCGCCGGAAGCTTTCACAACTTTTTCGTATTTGGCGAGTTCGGCCTTCATGAAGGCGGCGAACTCCTCGGGCGTGGTGGGCACGGGCTCGGCCATCAGGCTGGCGAAGCGGGTCTTCGCTTCCTGCGTACGCAGCGCCGCCGTGAAGGCCTGGTTCAATTTCTGCACGACGTCGTGCGGCGTGCCGGCCGGCGCCACCAGGCCCCACCAGGTGTCGATGGCGAAACCCTTCAGGGTTTCCGCCACTGGCGGCGCGTCCGGCAGCATGGGCGAGCGGTTCAGCGTGGTGACCGCGAGCGCCTTCAGCTTGCCGGAGCGGATGTTGGGGGCGGCGGTCGCCAGGTTGTCGAAGTTGAAATCGACCTGGCCGGACAGCAGCGCCAGCTGCGCCGGATTGCCGCCGTTGTAGGGGATGTGCACGGCGTAGATGCCGGCGTCGCGCTTGAACATCTCGCCCGCGAGGTGGCCGGCGCTGCCGTTGCCGCCGCTGCCGTAATTGAGCTTCGCGGGGTTCGCCTTGGCATAGGCGATGAGGTCGTGCACGGAGTTGATCTTCAGCCGCGCGGCCGTGTCGGCGTTCATGACCAGCACGTTGGGCACGCGGACCATCTGCGTGATGGCGGCGAAGTCCTTGATGGGGTCGTAGGGCATCTTCGAGAACAGCCACGGGTTCACGGCGTGCGTGGCGGTGGCGGAGATGCCGATGGTGAGGCCGTCGGCCGGCGCCTTGGCGATCAGGTCGGCGCCGATGTTTCCGCCGCCGCCCGGCTTGTTGTCGATGATCACGGTGCCCAGCGAGTCCTTCACCCGCTCGGCCAGGATGCGGGCCGTCACGTCGATGGGGCCGCCGGCTGCATAGGGCACGACCAGGCGGATCGGGCGGGAGGACTGGGCCAGGGCGGCCGAGCCGACGGTGGCCGCGAGGCCGGACAGGAGGATGTCTCTGCGTTTGATCATGGCGCGCATTGTGCCAATCCCGCGGCGCAAGTCCCGCCTGACGCCGCCCGTACGCTTCGTCCGACAAGCCAGCCTCGGCCTGGCGCGTTGTGATGAGGCACTTCCGAAGAAAGGACCCGTCCATGAAGATCCAAGCCCTCATGATCGCCGTCGCCCTGGCGGCCGCCGGCTCGGCGTTTGCCGCCAGCGACACCGCCGCCACGAGCGGCACGCAGGCGAACAACAGCGCCTCGACGAGCGCGAGCGAAGCCAGCAGCGCCGACAAGGCGATGCCGAAGAAGAGCCACAAGAAGGTGGCGAAGAAGAAGCACGCCGAGAAGCAGGCGATGGCGAAGAGCCACCACGACATGCACGCGAGCGCGCACCACCACGAGATGCACGCCAGCGCGCATCACGCCAACACGCACGCCATGGGCGCCGGCCCGGCGTCGCCCATGACCGACCTCAACGCGGCCTCGCGCGATACGCGGATGAACCAGGCCTACATGGACTGGCAGCACCGGCGTCATTGACGCCTGGCGCCAGGCGCACGGCGGCGCTCAGCCGCCGTGTTCGTGTCTACGGCCGCTGCGCTTAACTTCGGCCGTGCGGCCGAAGTTAGCCTGCGACGAAAACAACGGGATAGAGCATCGCTCTATCCCTGATGTTTATCCGCCTCGGTGGTGAACGCGTCCGCGTAGAACTCCTCAGGCGGCAGCCCGCACGCGTCGCTGTACTCGGCGCGCGCCGAGTCCACGACGATGGGCGCGCCGCAGGCGTAGACCTGGTGGCCCGAGAGGTCGGGGAAGTCTTCGATCACCGCCTTGTGGACGAAGCCGGTGCGGCCGGTCCAGTTGTCTTCGGGCAGCGCGTTGGAGACCACCGGCACGTAGCGCAAGTTGGGCAGGTCGCCCGCGCGCTCCTTCACCCACTGGTCCATGTAGAGGTCGCCCGGGCGCCGGCCGCCCCAGTACAGCACCGCCTCGCGGCGGGTGCCCTTGAACTGCAAGTGCTCGATCAGCGCCTTGATCGGCGCGAAGCCGGTGCCCGAGGCCAGCAGGATCATCGGCTTGTCGGAGTCCTCGCGCAGGAAGAAGCTGCCGAACGGGCCTTCGACGCGCAGGATCTCCTTTTCCTTCATCGCGGTGAAGACGTGGTCGGTGAACTTGCCGCCCGGCATATGCCGGATGTGCAGTTCCACGTGCGGGCCGCTATGCGGCGCGTTGGCCATCGAGTAGCTGCGGCGCGCGCCGTCGCGCAGGATGAACTCGATGTACTGGCCCGCGTGGTAGCGCAGCGTGTCGTTGGCCGGCAGCTGCAGCTTGACGACCATGACGTCGTGCGAAACCTTCTCCAGCGTGGTCACGCGCGAAGGCATCTTGCGCACCGGGAAGGCGCTTTCGTCGGTGACCTGGCGCGACTCCAGCACGACGTCGCCCTGCGGCACGGCCTGGCAGGTGAGGATGAGGCCCTTGGCTTCCTCTTCGGCCGACAGCGCCTTGCTCTGGTGCGCGCCGTGCACGACGCTGCCTTCCAGCTTCTTGCACTTGCAGGAGCCGCAGGCGCCGTCCTTGCAGCCGTAAGGCATGCCGATGCCCTGCCGGATGGCGGCGGCCAGGATGGCCTCGCCCGGCTCGACGCTGAAAGTGCGGCCGCTGGGCTGGACGGTGACTTGGAAGGGGCCTGTCATGCTTTCGGTATCCTCGGGCTCTTGTCGGACTGCTTGGCCCCCGGATTTTGCCCTCAAACCAGAGCCCCCTCGGCGCCTTGCCCGGCCGTTTCCGGCGCCAGCGGGTGCTGGTCGTCGGCTGCGGGGACGTCGGCCTGCGGCTGGCGGCCGGCCTCGCGGGTCGCGCGCGGCTGCTGGCGCTGACCTCCAGTCCGCAGCGCGTGGCTGAACTGCGGGCGCGCGGCATCACGCCCTTGCAGGGCAACCTCGACGTTCCCGCTTCGCTCGCGCGCCTGGCCGGCCTCGCGGACCGGGTCGTGCACCTCGCGCCACCTGCTGCCGAAGGCGCGCCTCAGTGGTGGCGCGACCTGCGCACGCAGGCGCTGCTGCGCGCGCTGGCGCGGCGCAGCCCGCCGCGGGCGCTGGTCTATGCGTCCACCAGCGGCGTGTATGGCGATTGCGCTGGCGAGCTCGTGCCCGAGACGCGCGCCGTGCGTCCGCACACGCCACGCGCGCAGCGGCGCGTCGATGCCGAGCGGCAGCTGCGTGCCTTCGGCCTGCGCCACCAGGTGCGCACGAACACGCTGCGCATCCCGGGCATCTATGCGCCCGACCGCGCCGGCGGCACGCCGCGTGGGCGGCTGCTGAAAGGCACGCCGGTGCTGCGCGCCGAGGAAGACGTCTACACCAACCACATCCATGCCGACGACCTGGCGCGTGCGCTGAGGGCGGCGCTGTGGCGCGGACGGCCGCAACGCGCCTACAACACCAGCGACGACAGCGAGCTGAAGATGGGCGACTACTTCGACCTCGCGGCTGACCTGTACGGCCTGCCGCGGCCGCCGCGCGTGACGCGCGGCGCGGCGCAGGAGCAGCTGCCGCTGGTGGTGCTCAGTTTCATGGGGGAGTCGCGGCGGCTCGTGAACGAGCGGATGAAGCGGGAGTTGCGGGTGCGGCTGCGGTATCCGACGGTGGAAGAGGGGTTGCGCGGCTGACAGAGCTGGGGTGCGCTGGCGCGCAACCCAGCCTGCGTACGTGGCGCGCAAGGCGGCCGGCGTGGGCCACCGGGGCATCACTGCGCGGCGGCGGGGAGGGCGGCGGCGGGCATCACGATCGCAGGCGCAGGCGCCGGCGAAGGCGGCAAGGTGTTCGGCGCGCCGACGGATGCCGCCTGCAAGCGCAGGTCGTTGCAGCGATTCAGCAAGGCTTGGTGGATCTGCAGCAGCCGCTGCGCGATGTCGTCGTCGTTGCCCGCCGCGGGCGCCTGCGTGGCGAGGCGCTCGGCGCAGTTCTCGCGCCGCAGGTCGGGGCCGAGCGCGACGAGGTAGCGCTCCAGGCGCAGCAGGCTGCTGTCGCCGCTGCGCGCGTGATAGCGCTCCAACTCGCCCTGCAGCCGTTGCCAGCGCTGCGCCGCGGGGTCGGCCTGCAGCGCGGGGCCGCCCAGGGCGAGCAGCGACTTCGCCTGCTGGTTCAGCAGGTCCAGCCGCGTGGCCGTGCGTGCGATGAACGCCGGCATGGCCGACTGGTCGCCCACGCCCAGTGCGTTCGACACCGAGAGCATGTCGCCTTGCCACCAGCCGAAGTCACCGGCGCGGCCGTCCTGCAGCGGCACGTGCTGCCAGTCCTCCTGCAGCACGGCGAGGCGGCGCAGCAGTTCGCCGTCCATGGTGGCGACCAGGCGCTCGCCGAAGGGCGTGCCGCCCGTTTCGCGCAGCAGCACCTGCAGTTGCAGCACCTGCTCGCGCTGTGCGCGGAAGGCGACCGGATCGAGCGGCGCCTGCGTATCGGTAGGCAACGCCGCCTTCAGCGAGCGATAGGCCTTCTGGTAGATCAGCTCCGACACGCGCGCGTCCACCACGCGCATGACCATCGGCTGCGCATTGGCGGGGAAGGTGCCGAGGTGGTCGGTGAGGAAGCGCACGCGCGCATCCGCGAGGGCGCGCGCGTCGTCGGTCGCAGTGGCCAGCGAACCGGCCGCACGCGTCTTGCCGCCGGCCGGCTGGCCTTCCTCGCTCATGAACGAGGTCTTCAGCAAGGCGCCCAGCCCCTGGCGCAGGCCGGCGCGATCGGGCGAGAGGCCGAACCGGTGCTCGCTGGCTATCCAGACGATGCCCGGCTCGCCCTGGCTGCCGAAGGCGGCCTCGAACTGGCGGCGGAATTCCTGGAAGGCAGCGCCGGACTGGTTCTCCAGGTCGTGCACCACCTCGGGCCCGAACAGGCGTGTGCGCGTGATCCGCTGCAGCATGTCCTGGTAGCCCGGGCCCAGTTGCAAGGTGCCGTTGCGCATCCAGTCGTTGCGGCCCTTGGTGAGCAGCGCCTGCTGGTCATCGAGCAGGGCGCGCACGGCGCGATAACGCTCGAGCGTGCGGTCGAAGGTGACCGGCCGTGGCTGGGCGTCGAACAGGCCGGCGCTGCGTTCCTGCAGGCCCTGCTCCAGCGCGAACAGGTCGTTGGTGTTCAGCAGGCGCGTGTGCAGCGCCGTCATCGCCTTGCCCAGCGAGCAGCGCGTGGCCCATTGCAGGCGCGACTGCATCAGCGCGGGCTGCAGGCTCACTTCCTCCGGCCCGTGGAACAGCACCGCGCTGCGCGCGAGCTTGCCGGGCAGCTCGGTGTGCAGCGTGTACGCCACCAGCTTGCGCAGTTGTTCCGGCTGGCCCGCGGCGTATTGCAGCGAGAGGTAGTCCTGCACGGCGGCATCGAGCTGCTCGACCTGACGCACGTATTCGGCGGTCGCCGTGAACTCGGGCAAGTCCTCCGCGGAGGAAGCCAGCTTGCGTTCCAGCGTCTGCGGCACCGGCGACTGGCATTCACCATCGGCCTGCAGGTCGCCTCCGCCCGCGGACTGCGGCACGCCCGTGAGCTGGCTGGCGCGCGCGTAGAGCTCGCGCCGGATGGTCTCCACGACGATCTCGCCGAACTCGCGCGAGAGGCGGTCCTGCACCTGTTCCTCGATGTTGTCGAACCAGCGCCAGGAGCCGGGGATGAAGACCATCCAGGTGGCGTTCTGCCGCGTGCGCTCGGTGGCGGAGAGCAGGGACAGCGCCTTGCGCCGGTACCACTCGGGGTCGACGGCGTCGCGCCGCCGCACGTGGGCGCGGAACTGCGCATCCGCATTGAGCTGCATCAGCGTGCGCGTGAGCTCGCGCCGCCAGTCGCCCAATTGTGCGGCGGCGATGGCCAGGCCCACGGCCCACACGAGCAGCAGTACGCGGGCGATGTCGTAGGCGTGGCGGCGCAGGAAGCCGGGCGCCGGCCGGTCGGGGGGCGGGTCGGCGGCGTTCATCGGGCCGCCGGCTGCAGATGCGTGGGCTGCAGCAGTTCACGCACGGGCCAGGTCTGCCACAGCCAGATGGACTCCGACAGGAGCAGCAGCACGAGGACGCCTGCCGCGATGCGCAGGCAGCGCGCGAGCGCGGATGGCGGTGCCACCCGCCGTGAGGTCTCCGGAGATTCCGCCGTCGTCATGACTGCCCCCCTGCCTGCGATGACTCGGTGCAAACCACTGCAGAAATTCGCGCGCGCGAATTTTTGGAGTGACTCGCTAGGCTAGAGGCTGCCTCCGGCAAGCGCGTCAGGCAATGCCTACAAGCCCTGTCGGACAGATTGCGTAACTGCTCAGATACCCTCCGGGCGCCGCATGGTGGTCATCCGGTCGATCGCGCGCAGCGTGATCTGCCGGATCTCCGCGCCCTGCAGCACCGTCAACTGGATCTCGTCGTCCGGGTTGGCGTGCGCCCACAACTTCTTGTAGAACGCTTCGAGGGTGGAGACGGTGGACCCGTCGATGGCCAGCACCACGTCGCCGGGGGACAGGCCCGCGGCTTGCGCGGGACTGTCCTGATTGACACGGACGATCTGCACCCTGCCGCCTTGCTCGGTGGAACTGAGTCCGAGCCAGGGGCGGCGGCTCGTCCTGGTGCTGCCGGTGGCCTGCAGTTCCGCGAGGATCGGCTTCAGCAGGTCGACCGGCACGAACATGTTGCCAGGCAGCGGCCGGTGGTCGCCGAGCGCGTCGCCCACGAACAGGCTGCCGACGCCCAGGAGTTCACCGTGCTGGTTGAACAGGGCCGCGCCACTGTGGTTGCGCAGTGGCGGGCTGGTGAAGATCGCCGTTTCGATGTGGTATTCCCAGTAGCCGGAGAAGGGCCGCCGGCTCACCATCTGCGTGACGGCGACGCCGCCGTCCTCGCCGCCTTCCACCGCCATCAGCGGCTCGCTGGTGGTCGTCTGGCTGGCGCTGCCCAGGGGCACGGGCTGGATGCCGCGCAGCGGCAGCAGCGGCCGGATCAGGCCGAAGCCGGTGGCCAGGTCATAGGCCACGGCGCGCGCGGGCAGCGTGCGGTTGTCCGGCGTGGTCACCTGGATGTTGTCGGCCTCCAGCACCAGGTAGCCGATGGTGAGGATCAGGCCGTCGGGGCCGATCACCACGCCGGAGCCGCTGCGTTCGCGTCCCAGCGTCTCGGCCGAACGCGAGTCCTCGATCGCTGTGACCTGCACGCCCACCACGGCCTGTGTCGCGCGGGTGAGCGCTTCGACCATGGCCTGGTAGCCCGGTTGCGGCGCGGCCGCGCCGGCCGCCGTGGCGGCGCCGGCGAAGCACAAGGCCGCCAGCCATCGATGCCACTCATGCGAGGTCCGCATGGCGATCTCCCGGGAGTGAACGGCCAAGGATGCGCCGATCGGCGCGCCTGCGCAACCGCCGCATAATTGCCTGTATCACCAATCAAGGAATCCGACGTGGCGACTTACCTGGAGCTGAAGGAACAGGCCGAACGACTTCTCGCGCAGGCCGAAGAAATGCGCGAAAAGGAAATCGCTGACGCGATCGCCGACATCAAGGAAAAGGTCCGGCTCTATGGCCTGACGGCGGAAGACCTGGGCTTCGCGCGCGCCACCGGCGGCAAGGGCAGCCGCGGCAAGCCGCCCGCCACCATCAAGTACCGGGGCCCCAATGGCGAGACCTGGGGCGGCGGGCCGGGGCGCAAGCCGCAGTGGGTGCAGCAGGTGCTGCGCGACGGCCGCAAGATCGAGGAGTTCGCCGTCCGCGGCGCCGGGAAGTAAGCGAGCGCGCGCCTTTTCAGGCGCGCAGGTCGGCGGCTTCGGGCAGTTCCGCTTCGGCGGCGGAAGATGCGACCTTGCGATACAGCAGGTGGTACGCGAGGAAACAGGCCGCCAGGGCCGGCAGCAGGATTTCCCCATTCTTGGGGAAGAACACCGCCGGCAACACCGGGACCAGCGCGCAGAGCCACATCACCACCGACACCGACGCATTGCGCAGGTTGGGTTGCAGGTGCGCCAGCCGCGGCTGGATCACCTGCGTCGCCACCAGGCTGTGCAGGTGGTGGCGGTCGGCGGCGCCGGGCGACTGCCGCACCTTGCGGCGGCGGATGATGCTGTACATCACCTCGATGGTGGGATAGCCGCAGCACAGGACGCTGGCCCAGGGCGACACGCCTTCGTTGCGCGCCAGCAGTTCCACCGACAGCCACGCGAGCGCGAAGCCGGAGAAGTAAGCGCCGCCGTCGCCGAGGAACAGCTTGCCCCAGGGGAAGTTCACCAGCCAGAAGCCGGCGACCGCCGCCGCGACCAGCAGGGCCACCGCGGCCAGCGAGTAGTCGCCGACACCGGCGGCGATCATGGCAAGCGATCCCAGTGAGATCATGACGGTGCCGCTGGCCAGGCCGTGGAAGCCGTCGACGATGTTGATCGCGTTGGCCACGCCGCCCACGGCGAAGGCCGTGAAGAACAGGGCCACCGGCCAGAAAGACAGCAGGTAGTCGGCTGGCGCGAGGTCGACGCGCGTCAGCGCGACGCCGGTCATCCACACGGCCAGCGCACCGCTGGCCATGGTCACCACGAGGCGGTTGAACACGCTCACGCGCTTCGTGACGTCTTCCAGCAGGCCGATGAACAGCGCCGGCATGCCGGCGAGCAGCAGGGTGGTCAGCAGCTTGCGCGTGGCTTCGTCGGGGGCGCACACCCAGGCGAGCACCACCGCGATGTAGATCGCGATGCCGCCCACGCGAGGCGTGGGGTTCATGTGGAACTTCTGGATCGCGCCAGGATGGTCCATCGTCAGGTGGCCATGCTTGTGCGCGCTCAGGACCAGGGCCTGTGCCAGCGCAAAAGAGACCGCCACGGTGAGACTGATGGCAATGGGAGGACTGAACATCAGCACTTGGGCGCCCCTCTTAATTCCTTTTACTGCTCAGCTGGTAACAGAGTTCCCCGTTACCCCTACTCCTGGCACGGGTTGTGACAGGAGGTAGCACTTTATTGCAGAGGCAAGCCGGACGCAATACCTCGTTTGGGTGAAATGCTTACAGCTCACACCCTAACCATCACGCCGTCGGGAAATTTCGTCACGTGGCGCTGGCTACAGCACCACTTTTGTAGCAGTTCGCGTCAGCGCGTCTGTGTATAGGTGTACTGGCGGTAGCGATATCCGCCGTACTTGTAAGCGTAGCTGCCGTAGTGGCGGCGACTCAGGTCGAGCGCGTTGAGCAGCACGCCCGTCACGCCCTTGCCGGCGTGCGTGAGGCGCTTGGAGCACTCGTGGAGTTCGCCCATCTGGGTTTCGCCAGCCCGTGCGACCAGCAGCAGCGTGCCAGCGTGGGCAGCGATGGACGGCGTGTCCGCAGCCACCAGCACCGGAGGCGTGTCGATGATCACCAGGTCGTAACGCGGAGACAGGCTCTCCAGCGCCGCCGCCAGCGTGTTGCTGGTCATGATCTCCGCCGGGTTCGGCGGCAGCGTGCCGGTGGTGATCAGGTCCAGGTTGGGCAGCAGGTTCTTGCGCACCACTTCGTCCAGCGTCATCGAGCCGATCACCATTTCGGACAGGCCGCCCGCACGCGTGATCCCGAAGTACTGGTTCAAGTGGCCCTTGCGCAGGTCGGCGTCGATCAGCAGCACGCGCTTGCCGGTGCTGGCCAGCAGCGCCGCCAGGTTCGCCGACACGAAGCTCTTGCCGACGCCCGGGGTCGCGCCGGTGATGATGATGCGGTTGCTCGAGGCGTCCAGCATCGCGAACTGCAGCGCGGTGCGCAGGCTGCGCAGGCTTTCGATGGCGGCATCGTCGGGCGACGTCGCTGCCAGCAGGTGCAGGCCCGGCTGCTTTTCGGCCACCTTGCCAGCCAGCACCTGCTGCGTGTTGCTCAGCGGAATGGTGCTGTACACGTTCAGGTTGGTCTGGGCCTCGATCTCCTGCGCGCTGCGGATGCCGCGGAAGAAGGCGTTGCGCGCGACCGCGATCATCACGCCGCCGAGCAGGCCCAGCACGCCGGCGATGCCGATGATGCCAAGCCGGTTGGGCCCCACGGGCCGTTCGGGCAGCGTGGCTTCGTCGATCACGCGCACGTTACCGATCTTTCCTTCGCGAACAAGCTGCAACTGCAGCGCGCTGTTCTGAAGTTGCTGGTACAAGTCCGTCGTCAGCTTGACGTCGCGACCCAGGCGCAGCGCGTCCTGCTGCACCGTCGGCATCTGCTGGATATGCGAATTCAGGCGGGAGATTTCGGCCTGCCAGGCGCGGATCTGCGCGTCCAGCGTCTGCACTGCCGGATGTTCTGGCGTGAAGCGGCTGATCAGCTCGCGGCGCTTCTGCTCCGCTTCCACCAGCTTGCCCTGCAGGTCGGCGCTCTGCCCGAGGACCTGCTTGGCTTCCTCGTCCAGCGCGATCGTGCCCTGCTGGTTGCGATAGCGGCTGTACTGGTCTTCGGCCTGGTTCATCTGCCGCTTGAACTGCGGCATCTGCGTATCGAGGAAGGCCAGCGTCTTGCCGGCTTCCGCCGCCTTGCGGTCGGTGTTCTGGCGGACGTACTGGCGGCCGATCTCGTTCAGGATCAACTTCAGCTGGTCCGGGTCCGCACCGCGCAGGGTCGCCTCGATCACGCCGGACTGGCGGCCCTTTTCGGCGAGCCGCAGCTTTTCCTGCAGGTCCTCGATCGCGGACAGCCGCGACCGGCGCACCAGGTCGAACTGCGCGCCGGCCTTGGCCCGCAGGTCGGTCACCAGCAATTGCAGCGGACCATCGGAAGTGTTGGCCTTCAGGGGCGTGCCGACCACGCCGCGCCACGACTGTTCGGAATCGAGGTGCTGCAGCACGTACTGGCCGCCCTCGAGGGCCGTCAGCCGGAAGCGCTTGCCTTCCATCGCGCGCGGCACGTCGAACGACGGCACGGTGATGGATTCGGTGCCGGTCACGTAGCCGGGAAGGCCCAGGAAGCCGGGCGAGGACAGTTCCTCCGAATGGCGTGCGATCGCGGCGCCGAAGACCGGCAGGTAGCGCGGCCTGGCTTCGATGTACAGCCTGGCGCTGTCCACGGCCTGGCCGATGACCAGGCGTGAGCGCAGGATTTCGAGTTCCGCGGAAGTCGCCGTCTTGGTGTCGACCAGGCCCGCGGCCTGCCCGATCAGGTCCTTGACGTTGCCATCGGTGTCTTCGACCTGCACCAGCGTGTTTGCTTCATACACCGGAGAGGCGAGCAAGGCGTACGTGCCCCCCAGGCCGACGGCGAGTGCGAACAGCGTCCCGATCAGGCGCCGGTTGTCGAGGATGATGTCCCAGTACTCGACCAGGTTCAGGCCGTCTTCCTCCTCGGGAGCGGCGGCTGCTGCTGGCGCGAGCAGTTCGGATTGCAGCGGGTGCGGAGCATTCATGGTGATGCGCTTCAGAGTCTCTGGATGCGTCGCAGCCAGTGCTGGATACCGACGTCGAGAATGGTAAGGCTGTTGCGGAAGGCCTGCATCGGCTGTCGGTAGGGGTCCGGCACGTCCAGGTCGGTGTATTCCCCCATGCGGAACACCTTGCCCCTGGCTTCCGGGTACTGCTCCAGCAGGCGCTTGCGCTGCTCGGCGTCCATCACCAGGACCATGTCTGCATCCTGGCAGATCGCCCGGGTGACCTGCAGCGCCCGGTGGCCGGTGATGTCCAGGCCGCGTTCGCGCATCAGCTCGACCGCGGCCTTGTCGGCCGGGCTGCCGACCAGCGCGTTCAAGCCGGCGGATTGGACCCGGACGTCCGGCAGTCCCCTGGCGAGCAGGGCCGCGCCCATCGGGCTGCGGCAGATGTTGCCCTCGCAGAGGACCAGGATGCCCTTCATGGCGAAATGATGTTGCGTCCCAGGTTCGCCGCCTGGGCGCTGGGGAGGATCAGGCTGATGATGCGGTTCCACTGCACCAGCGGAACGGGGTCGACATACACCACGTCGCGCGGCCGCAGCGAGAAGGTCTCGGCGAGCGCGAGCGCGCTCGGGTTGCCGGCGTTCAGGTGGAAGATGGACGGCGAACCCGCGGCTCCGTTGCGGATGACGTAGATCTGGCTGGTGTTCGACGTATTGAGGTTCGGGCCGCCGGCCTCGCCCAGGGCCTGGTTCAGCGTCAGGCGGCCGTTGATCATCGGCAGGGCGGAGGGCTTGAGGATTTCGCCCATCACGTACACCTTGTTCTCGTCCCGGTTGTGCACCGTCACGAGGTCGCCGCCCTGCAGCAGGATACGGTTGGCGTTGACACCCAGTTCCTGCAGCCGCATCAGGTCGATCACCGTGGTGGCGTTGTCGCGGGTGAGGGTGACGAAGGAGCGGTCGCCGGTGGCCGTGATGCCGCCGGCCCGGTTGATGCCCTCCATCAGGGTCATGGGCACGTCGGTGAAGATCTGCGCCCCGGGCACGCGCACTTCGCCTTCGACATAGGCGCGGCGGCTGCGGAACGAGGAGATGCGGACGGTGACCTGCGGGTCCTTGATGACGCGCTTGATCCGGCTCGCGATCAGCTCGGCTGCCTGCGTTTCGGTCAGGCCGCCGATCTTCACGCGTCCCGCATAGGGATAGAAGATGTAACCGTCGGCGTCCACGATGAAGCCGGGGGCGCCGCTGATGCCGGTGGGGTCCGCGTTCTGCGCAATCACCTGGCCGCCCAGCGGCAGCAGTTCGGGATGGTCATAGACCACGACGCCGACGATATCGCTGGTCCCGATCGTGTAGGCCTTCGGTTCCGCGAAGAGGCGGGCAACTTCCGGCGCGACGGCCCGGGGCAGGGCGGCATATTGCGCCTGCACGAGCGCCGGGCTGATGGGCGTGACCACGCCGGCCGGCGGGTTGTCGGCATCGGACGGGACGTACTGGCCCAGGGTGACGCTGCTGCGCGAGCCAGATTCGACATAGTCGAATCCGGGCGTGGTGACCACGGCGCAACCATGCAGCAGCACGGCTGCTGCGGCGAGCATCAACTGGAGGGCAGGGCGAAGCTGACGCTTGCCCTTAGTGTTCTGGTTCATGGTGCGAGTCGAAGACTGTAACTTAAGGCCACGCGCGGCCCAGCGCTCCTGCTGGGCCAAAAATGTCAATATGTGGAATGGTTCCCACAAACCGCATCAGCGTGCGGCGTCGCGGATACGCCTGATATTGTCCTCAAAGTACAGCAGGCTGGCGCGGTCGGAGTTGTGCATGGCTTCCAGGGTGGGCGTGGGCGGTTGCACGCCGCGGCCGGTGACCACCGCGTTGTTGGAGCCGCCGATCAGGCTTTCGACGGCATGCGAGAAGCGCGGAGTGCCCGTCAGCTGCAGCTCTGAAGGGTTCATGTCCTTGCGGGGGCCGATCGGGATCGAGAACTCGATGCCGGCGAAGCTGCGGGTGAGGGAACTCACCTGCGTACGCCGCCAGTAAAGCTGCACGGCGACGTCGCTGAACCACTGGCGCACGCCCAGTTGCAGCCCGCGGTCGTTGTTCATGAACTGGCCCCCGGTCGCTTCCAGGTAGGTCCGGGTCGGCGCCACGTTGTAGCGATAACCGAGGAGCAGCGGGCGGGCGGACTTGGGTTCGTTCGGGACGGCGTGATAGTCCGCGTTGTCGAACACCCCGCCTTGCAGGTTGACCCGATGGCGGCCGTCGCCCGGCTCCCAGCGCAGCGCGCCGTAGACGCCGTCGAAGTGGTTGCCCACGCGGCCGACCGTGCCCTGCGCGGTGACGGCGGCCAGGCCCCAGCGGCGGATGGCCAGGTCGTCACCCGGCGCGAACCAGCGCTCCAGCGGCACCCGCACCGTCTGCGTGAAGGCGAGGCGTTCGGTGCCATTGCGAATGGCGCGCGATTCGAGCAGGCCGCCGGAACCGAAATCATTGGAGTGCGCCAGCTCCTGCTGCACGCGCCATTCGAAATCGGCGCCTGGCCACAGCGGCTGGCGGAAGCCGACGTTGATGCCTGCGGAGTAGTCCAGCACGCCGACTTCGGTGCCCACGGTCGTGCGCAACACCGGCGACAGCGAGATGCGCAGCGTCTTCCAGCTCGGTTGCAGTCCGCTCACCACCCAGTTCGCGCCTTCCTCGAGCCGGTCGAGCGCCATCGTGCCGGGCGTCGACAGCTCGCCGCCGGCGCAGGTGTTCGTGCCCTGGATCCACTGGCGCAGGCAATCGGCCTGGCCGGTCACCGCCACCAGCGGCAGCTGCCGTTGCGTGATCACCAGGCGATAGGCGACGCGGTCGTCGCCGAGCTCACGCGCCACGGCGCCGAGCGCGGCGCCGATCGCATCCGCCGAATTCCAGTTGTAGGTGGCGTTGTTGGCGCGGATGGCGATGCTGCCATCGGCCATCCGGCCGACCGAGATGTCTTCCAGGCCCTTGGCGCGCAGCGCCTGCGCGAGGGCTTCGAGCCGCTCGTTGCCGATCGGTTGCGCTGGCGGAAGCGGCTCCGCGGCGCGTTGCGCCGGCACGGAGGCTCCTCCATTTGGAGTAGGCGCCGCTGGCGCGGGCAGCGTGCGGGCCTCGTAGACGGGCAGCGGCTTCTGCGCATCGGCGAGCGCGGGCGCCGGCGCTTGCGCGCCTGCGGCAGGCAGCGAAGGCACCTTGTAGAGCGGGATCGAGACCCCGGCGCTCCACCAATTGCGTTCGGTGAACTTGGTGTCGTTCAGGGCCAGGTTCGCGCCGATGTAGGCTGACCAGCCTTCCGGCAGCCATTGCTTCGGCGCGAACAGGCGCACGCCGGCAAAGGAGCTGCCGTCGGTGTATTCCAGCTGGCCGCGCACCCAGGGCAGCGGCTGCCACGCCGCGGACGCGAACGGGCCATCGAGCGGCGAGCGCGGACGGTTCCCGCCGGAGGTCGATCGCTTCGCGAGGCCGGCGCTGGCTTCGTACGAACCCGCATCAAAAGTCAGAACACCGTAATAGCTGCGGAAATTGGTTGCAGCGCCACCGACGTCGGTTGCCCCGAGCCCGAGGCGAAAACGGTTGCGTGCATCGATGCCGATCGCAAACTTGCCGGAAGCTGACAGGTCGCGGACGCCATGACAGACGTTGACGAAGCAATTGTCCGGATTCGAATTCGCGGCGAGCCGTCCACTGAACTCGAAGTTGGGGAACATGCCGAAGCCCGCGACGTAGTTGCTCCCGTGGGTACTGGGTTGCGCGCCCGGCAATTGGTTGTCGTAAGCGAATTCGAAGCGCCCCCAGTCGAGAAGGCGTGCGTTCGGCGTGATACCCAATCCGGTGTAGCCGGCCTGCGTCATCGTGGTGTCCACGGCGCTCGCGGAGCAGGAAACCAACGCGGCGGTGAGGGCGAAGACGTGGTGCTTGTTCGGGTTCATGAAGCAGTAATTCGGCGGCCGCATTGTGCCAGCTTGTTTACGAGCGGTTGCATTTCTTGTACCCTCGCGTCTCAAAGTGTTCGACCGTGCAAACCCCTGAGAGAGGTATCCCAATGAAGAAACGTCTGCTCCTCATCGCAGCCCTGTTCACCGCCACGATTCTTGCTGCCTGCGGGGGTGGGGGCGGAGATGAAACGCTCAACACCGCCTCGAGCAATCTGAGCACCAACGTGACGGCCAGCAATGCTGCCGCAATCCAGGGTCTGCCCTTCACGTTTGCCTCCGGCGTGCCGGACTTCGGCACCTCGCAAACCACCACGGTCACGGTCACGGGCACCTCCGGGACCGACACGTTCGCTGTCAGTTCCGGTGGCAACACCGCGTCCGGCCAGCTGAATTACGGCTCGTGCATCTTCAAGTTCACGGCTTCGACCTTCCCGGTGGGCAGCCCGCTCGCGGTCGGCAACACCATCACGATCGCGAACTGCCACTTCACCGCCAACACGAAGGGCACGACGGCCACCGGCCTCGCGGTCCAGCGTGTCGCGACACTGGTGCTGAACAGCGCCACCTCCGGCGGCGTCACGGTCACCGTCATGGTCAATGGCGACGGCTCCGTGACCGTCAACGGCGTCGGCGCCGGCTCGGTCACCCTGACCCCGCTCACCGGCAGCGCCATCTGATCCGGCTTCGGCCATGAGGAGAGCCCGCGCATCGCGCGGGCTTTTTTCTTTGGCGTTTCAGCCGGGGTGCTGCTTCGTGTCCTTGGAGAAGTCCTTGAGCGTGGACGTCATCCAGCGCTTGACTTCGACCACGTCCTTGCGGGCGAGCACGTTCTGGCGGCACTGGTTGCAGTAGTAGTGGCGCAGCGGCGGCAGCAGCAGCCGCATCCACAGCTTGCGCGGCACGCGCTCGAGTTCAGCGAACTCGCAGTCGGCGCACGCGCCACGAAGAATCTTCATCGCTGTTCCCCTCGGCCCCGCGCAGGGGCCGCGTTCCTTCCTGCGGCACTGTACGCCGCCGTCAGGAAGTCGACAGCGTGAGCCGACGGCTGGCGCGCCGCGCTGTTGCGCAAGCGGCGGGCCAGGGGAATTGCTTGGTGCCGGAGGCCGGAATCGAACCGGCACGGTGTTGCCACCGGCAGATTTTGAATCTGCTGCGTCTACCGATTTCGCCACTCCGGCAGCGAGGGAGGGGAGCCCGAAATTATGGCACAGTGCAGCCATGAACTACCCCACCATCGAGGATGCGATCGGCCGCACGCCGCTCGTGGCGCTGCAGCGCATCGGTGCGGCGGAGAACGCGCGCCGCGGCAACGTGATCCTCGCCAAGCTCGAAGGCAACAACCCGGCCGGTTCGGTGAAGGACCGCCCGGCGCTGTCCATGATCAAGCGCGCCGAGGAGCGCGGCGAGATCAAGCCGGGCGATACGCTGATCGAGGCGACTTCCGGCAACACCGGCATCGCGCTGGCGATGGCCGCGGCCGTGCGCGGCTACCGCATGGTCCTGATCATGCCGGAGGACCTCTCCATCGAGCGCGCGCGGACCATGAAGGCCTTCGGCGCCGAACTGGTGCTCACCCCCAAGAGCGGCGGCATGGAATACGCGCGCGACCTGGCCGAGAACATGCAGCGCGAAGGCAAGGGCCGCGTGCTCGACCAGTTCGCCAACCCCGACAACCCGCGCATCCACTACGAGACCACCGGCCCCGAGCTGTGGGAGCAGACCGGCGGGCGCATCACGCACTTCGTGAGCGCGATGGGCACCACGGGTACCATCACCGGCGTGTCGCGCTTCCTGAAGGAAAAGAACCCGAAGGTTCGCATCGTCGGCGCGCAACCCAACGAAGGTTCGCGCATCCCGGGCATCCGCAAGTGGCCGCAGGAATACCTGCCGAAGATCTACGACCCGAGCACGGTGGATGAACTGGTCTACGTGGGCCAGGACGACGCCGAGGAGATGTGCCGGCGCATGGCGCGCGAGGAAGGCATCTTCGGCGGCATCTCGGCGGCCGGCGCGCTGTGGGTCGCGCAGCAGATCTCGAACCAGGTGGAGAACGCCACCATCGTGTTCGTGGTCTGCGACCGCGGCGACCGCTACCTTTCGACGGGCGTGTTTCCGGCGTGAGCGATTACCGGTTCTGTCCGCAATGCGCGGCGCCGCTGGCACGGGTCGCGCAGATGGAAGACGGCGGCGAGAAGCAGCGCCTGCGCTGCCCCGCCTGCGGCTGGACGCACTGGAACAACCCGACCCCCGTGCTGGCGGCAGTGATCCAGTACGACGACCGCATCCTGCTCGCGCGCAACGCGGCCTGGACCCACAAGATGTACGCGCTGATCACCGGCTTCATGGAAGCCGGCGAGACGCCGCAGGAGGGCATCGCGCGCGAGATCGCCGAGGAGACCAGCCTGCAGGCCGAGGAACTGAACCTGATCGGCGTCTACGACTTCCAGCGCATGAACCAGGTGATCATCGCCTACCACGCGCGCTGCAGCGGCGCGGTGAGGCTCTCGCCGGAGCTCGTAGACTACAAGCTGTTTGCCTATGACCAGGTGCGCTGCTGGCCCGCCGGCACCGGCTACGCGCTGGCGGACTGGCTGCGCAGCCGGGGCCACCAGCCGCAGTTCATGGACCTGCCGCCCCGCACCTGAGGAGACGCCATGACATACGACAAGGAAATCGACACGCGCGGCCTCAACTGCCCCCTGCCCATCCTGAAGGCCAAGAAGGCGCTGACGGACATGCAGAGCGGCCAGCTGTTGAAGGTCATCTCCACCGACGGCGGCTCGCTGCGCGACTTCCAGGCCTTCTCCAAGCAGACCGGCAACGAACTCGTCGAACAGCAGACCGTGGGCGGCGAGTTCGTCCACGTGCTGCGCCGGCGCTGATCCGGTCGTGGACCCGAACGCGGATGAGGCCCTCGTCACGCTGCACAACGCCGGCGGCGACGAGGCCACCATCAGCCTGCACGGTGCCCAGCTGCTGTCCTGGAAGGCGGCGGGCCGGGAACAGATCTACTGGAGCCCGCTCTCGCGGCCTGCTGCCGACCGCGCGGTGCGGGGCGGCGTGCCGGTCTGCTTCCCCCAGTTTGGCGAGCGTGGGCCATTGCCGCGACATGGCCTGGTGCGGACGCGGCGCTGGGAGATGGCGTCCTTTCCCGCGCCGCATGCGCGCATCGCCGAAGGGCGCTGGCAGTTCGATGGCCTGCCGGCCACCTTGGGCTGGCCGCATCCCTTCCGGCTCGTGCTGGTCGTGCGCCTGGGGCCGCGCTGGCTGGAGCTGGCGCTGGAGGCGCACAACACCGGACCCCAGCCCTTGGACTTCACGGCGGCGCTGCACACCTACCTGGCGGTCGATGACGTACGGCAGGCTTCGCTCACAGGCCTCCAGGGGCTGGCCTACGAAGACGCCCTCGATGGCAACACGTTGAAGACCGAAAAGGCCCCCGCGCTGCGCGTCGACGGCGAAATCGACCGGGTCTATCGCGGCGTCCCGCCGGCGCTGGAACTACGTGACGGCAACGGCTTGCGCCGCCTGCACCAGCAGGGATTCGCCGATGCGGTGGTCTGGAATCCGGGGCTGCCGCGCGATGCGCGCTTCGCGGACATGCCGCCGCAGGACTGGACGCGCATGCTGTGCATCGAAGCCGCGGCCATCGAGAATCCGGTTTCGCTGCAGCCCGGCGCTGTGTGGCGCGGCAGGCAGCGCATCGAGCTGCCGGACGCGGACGGCTTCGAGCCCGCGTCTTGAGCCTCAGGGCTTCAGGCCCTGCAGGTAGGCGCGGAAGGCGGGGCCCACCTCCGGGTGCTTCAGCGCGAATTCCACGGTCGCTTCCAGGAAGCCTTCCTTGCTGCCGCAGTCGTAGCGCTTGCCCTGGTAGCGGAAGGCGTGCACGCCTTCGGTGCCGATCAGCTGCGCGATGCCGTCGGTGAGCTGGATCTCGCCGCCGCTGCCGCGCGGCTGGTTGCGGATGCGCGAGAACACCGCCGGCGTGAGGATGTAGCGGCCCGCGACGCCCAGGCGGGAAGGCGCCTTGTCCGGCGCCGGCTTCTCTACCATCTCGCGCACCTTGACCAGCCGGTCGTCGACCGTGTCGCCCGCCACGATGCCGTAGCGGCGCACGTGCTCCAGCGGCACTTCCTGCACCGCCAGCAGCGAAGTCGGGGTCTGCTGGAACTGCTTCACCATCTGCGCCAGCACGCCGGCGCCGCCCTCCGGCCCGCACATCAGGTCGTCGGCCAGGAGTACTGCGAAAGGTTCATTTCCGACCAGCGCCTCGGCACACAGCACCGCGTGGCCCAGGCCCAGCGAACGCGGCTGGCGCACATAGGAGCAGTCCATGTCGGCCGGCGCCAGCGAGCGCACCAGGTCCAGCAACTGCTGCTTACCGCTGGCTTCGAGCTCGGTTTCGAGCTCGTAGGCCGTGTCGAAGTGGTCCTCGATGGCGCGCTTGTTGCGTCCGGTCACGAAGATCATGTGCCGGATGCCGGCTTCATAGGCTTCTTCGACCGCGTACTGGATCAGGGGCTTGTCCACCACCGGCAGCATTTCCTTGGGCTGCGCCTTGGTGGCCGGGAGGAATCGCGTGCCGAGGCCGGCGACGGGAAAAACTGCCTTCTGGATCTGCGTGAACAATTTCGTGGACCGCCTTGAAAGGATTCTTTACAGTTTGCCGCACATGCCGGCAAGCTCCGGATTTTCGCGCACACGCGCCCGGCATGGTTGCCAGACAAGGACGCGCCTTGGAAATCTTACTGCTTGAGAGACTGGCCCCCGACGCCCAGGCTTGGCTGGAAGAACGCCATGCCGTGTCCCTGCGGCCTGACTTGGCTGATGCCGATACGGCCGCACTGCGCCGCGCGGTCTACAAGGCGCAGGCCGTGGTGCTCTCGCGCAAGGCGCTGGTCACGCGCGAATTCCTCGATTTCGCGCCGATGTTGAAGGCGGTGGCGCGCCTGCACGTGAGCTCGGACAACACCGACCTGGAAGCCTGCCGCGAGCGCCGCGTGCGCGTGATCCAGGCCAGTTCCGCCAGCCTGCGCGCCAATGCCGAATACCTGCTGGCCGGCCTGCTGTCGCTGTTCCGCCGCGGCATCGGCGAGTCGCTGGCAGGTGACCGCCACGCGCCGATCCGCCTGGGCCGCGAACTGCATGGCAGCGTGCTGGGCCTGCTCGGGCTGGCGCCGAGCGCGCATCCGCTGGCGATCATGCTGCAGTCGCTGGGCGTCAAGTTGATCGGCTACGACCCCGCCGTGCACCAGACGGCGCCCACCTGGCGCCGGCTCGGCGTGCAACCGGTGACTTTGGACGAACTGGTCGCGCATGCCGACGCGGTGGCGGTGCAGGTGCTCTACGCCTCGCGCTATCGCGGCTTCGTCAACGACAAGGTGCTGGCCCACTGCAAGCCGGGGCAGGTGTGGGTGAGCAACACGCGTTCGGACTTTTTCGACCCGCACGCACTGGCCCGCGCGCTCACCGACGGCCGCATCGAGGCCGCGCTGCTGGATTCGGCGGAAGCCGGCTTCGCTTCGCAGGGCAGCCCGCTGCACGAGCGCGCCAACCTGTTCCTGACGCCGCGCCTCGGCTCGTACACGCGCGAGTCGCGCCAGCGCGCCAGCTGGTACGTGGCGCAACGCATCCACGAGACCTTGACCGCGCCGTCGCCCAGCATGTTCGACGGCACGGTCAGCGGGCTCATGGGCCTGCTGGATCCCGGCGGCCCCGAAACCCAGCCTAGCCGAGCCGCGCCAGCTGCCCCTGGATCTTCTCCAGAGACGCCGTGAAGTCGGCGATGCGCTTGCGCTCCTGCTCGATCACCGCGGGCGGGGCCTTGGCCACGAAGGCTTCGTTCGACAGCTTGCCCTGCGCCTTGGCCAGTTCGCCCTGCAGGCGCGCCGCTTCCTTGGACAGGCGAACCTTCTCCGCGGCCACGTCGATTTCCATGTACAGGCACAGGCGCGTCTCGCCCACCACGGCGACGGGCGCGGCCTGCGCGGCCGCGGCCCAGGCCGCTTCGTCGTCGAACACCTTCACTTCGCTTAGCTTCGCCAGCGCCTGCAGCACGGGCGCCGCCGAACGGACGAAGCCGGCGTCGCCCACCGCGTAGGCGGGCAGGCGGGTCGAGGGCGACACGTTCATCTCGCCGCGCAGGTTGCGGCAGGCGTCCACCACTTCCTTCAGGCGCGCCATCCAGGCTTCGGCTTCGGCGTCGAGGTAGGCGTTGTTCGGCTCGGGATAGGCGGACACGCTGATCGAGTCGCCCTGCTTGCCGGCCACGGGCGCGACCTTCTGCCACAGCTCCTCGGTGATGAAGGGGATCACCGGATGGGCCAGGCGCAGGATCGCTTCCAGCACGCGGATCAGCGTGCGGCGGGTGCCGCGCTGCTGCGCGCGACCCGCTTGCGGGTCTTCCGCTTTCTCACCGGTCTGCACCTGCACCTTGGCGATCTCGAGGTACCAGTCGCAGTACTCGTCCCAGACGAACTGGTAGATAGCGCTGGCGACGTTGTCCAGGCGATAGTCGGCGAAGCCGCGCGCCACTTCCGCTTCGGCCTTCTGCAGGCGCGAGATGATCCAGCGATCGGCCGGCGTGAGCGTGGCGTCCTGCTCGGTGAGGTCCTGGCCCTCGCAGTTCATCAGCACGAAGCGGGTGGCGTTCCAGAGCTTGTTGCAGAAGTTGCGGTAGCCCTCGCAGCGCTTGGCGTCGAAGTTGATCGAGCGGCCCAGCGTCGCCAGCGAGGCGAAGGTGAAGCGCAGCGCGTCGGCGCCGTAGGCGGGGATGCCTTCCGGGAATTCCTTCTCGGTGTTCTTGCGCACCGCCGGCGCCGTCTCGGGCTTGCGCAGGCCGGTGGTCCGCTTGTCCAGCAGCGGCGGGAGCGCGATGCCGTCGATCAGGTCCACCGGGTCGAGCACGTTGCCTTCCGACTTGCTCATCTTCTTGCCGTGCGAGTCGCGCACCAGGCCGTGGATGTAGACGTGGCGGAACGGCACCTGGCCGGTGAAATGGGTCGTCATCATGATCATCCGGGCGACCCAGAAGAAGATGATGTCGTAGCCGGTGACCAGCACGGTGGAGGGCAGGTACAGGTCCATGTCCTGCGTCTTCGCCGGCCAGCCGAGGGTGGAGAAGGGCACCAGCGCTGAGGAATACCACGTATCCAGCACGTCGGGGTCGCGCGTGAGCTTCTTGCCCGGGGCCTGCGCCTGGGCGTCGGCCTCGCTGGCCGCCACGTACACCTTGCCGTCCTCGTCGTACCAGGCCGGGATCTGGTGGCCCCACCAGAGCTGGCGCGAGATGCACCAGTCCTGGATGTTGTTCATCCACTGGTTGTAGGTGTTGACCCAGTTCTCGGGCACGAAGCGCACGGCGCCGCTCTGCACGGCGTCGATGGCCTTCTGCGCGATCGACTTGCCGGTGGGATCCTGGTCGCTCACCTTGGTCATCGCCACGAACCATTGGTCCGTGAGCATCGGCTCGACGATCTGGCCGGTGCGGGCGCAGCGCGGCACCATCAGCTTGTGCTTCTTCGCCTCGGCCAGCAGGCCCTGTGCCTCGAGGTCGGCCACGACCTTCTTGCGCGCGACGAAGCGGTCCAGCCCGCGATAGGCGGCCGGCGCGTTGTCATTGATGGTGGCGTCCAGGTTCAGGACGCTGATCATCGGCAAGCCGTGGCGCTGGCCCACCTGGTAGTCGTTGGGGTCGTGCGCGGGCGTGACCTTCACCACGCCGGTGCCGAACTCGCGGTCCACGTATTCGTCCGCGATGATGGGGATCTCGCGGCCGGTCAGCGGCAGCTGCACCTTCTGGCCGATCAGGTGCTTGTAGCGCTCGTCCTCGGGGTGGACCATGACCGCGGTGTCGCCCAGCATCGTCTCGGGACGCGTGGTCGCCACCGTGAGATAGCCGGAACCCGAAGCCGCCAGGCTTCCAACCTGATTCACCAGCGGATAGCGGATGTGCCAGAGGAAGCCGTCTTCCTCCTCGCTCTCCACCTCGAGGTCGCTGACCGCGGTCTTCAGCTCGGGGTCCCAGTTCACCAGCCGCTTGCCGCGGTAGATGAGGCCCTGCCGGTACAGCTCCACGAAGGTCTGGGTGACGACCTTCGAGAGCTTCTCGTCCATCGTGAAGTACTCGTGCGACCAGTCCACGCTGTCGCCCATGCGGCGCATCTGCGTGGTGATGGTGTTGCCGGACTTCTCCTTCCACTCCCAGACCTTCTTGACGAAGTTCTCGCGGCCGAGGTCGTGGCGGCTCTGGCCTTGCTCCTGCAGCTGGCGCTCCACCACGATCTGGGTGGCGATGCCGGCGTGGTCGGTGCCCGGTACCCACAGCGTGTTGAAGCCCCGCATGCGGTGGTAGCGCGCCAGGCTGTCCATGATCGTCTGGTTGAAGGCGTGCCCCATGTGCAGGGTGCCCGTGACGTTCGGCGGTGGCAGCTGGATGGAGAAGGACGGCTGGCCCGGCTCGGGCTCGCCGGTGCCGCGGGAGCCGGCGCGGGCGTAGCCGCGCTGCTCCCAGAGGGGGCCCCACTTCGCTTCGATGGCGGCGGGTTCGAAGGACTTGGAAAGGCTGTTCAGCCCGGGTTGTTCGGTACTCACCCCGGGATTTTACGGGCCCTCAGGGAAATTGCCGGGCGGCCTCCACGCACTCCTTGAGCACCTTGGCATCGCCGACCTGGTTGGCCAGCAGCATGATGAGCCGCGCGTTCAGCAGTTCGGACTGCTGGGGCGTGAGCTCGTGGTGGGCGTCCAGCAGCTGCTCGTAGAAGCCGTCGGCGTCTTGCAGGTTCAGCGTGGTCTTCATTCGGCTTCCTCCAGGTCGGCGCCCAGCGCCTGGCCCACGGCATGCACGAGCGTGGCGTCCACGCTCTCGCCGGTGGCGGCCACGTAGGCGTCCGGGCGCACCAGCGCCCAGGCATGGCCGAACACGTGGCAGGCGCCCTGCAGGTGGCCCTTGGGGTCGCGCACGTATTCGATGGCGCCCGGCTGGTCGTCCGGGCCCAGCGCCTGCACGCAGCGCAGCGGCGCGGTCTCGCACAGGCTGCGCAGGCGCTCCAGGGAGCCCGGCGCGGCATCGCCGAAGACCAACACCAGCAGCCGGCCGTCGGCCCAGCGCAGCAGGTCGTTGACCTGGCCGGGCGAGCCGTCGGCCCATTCGAAGGACACGTTCTGCACCGACTGGCCGCCGGTGCGGTCGCAGGCGCTGGAGCGCGAATAGGGGTTGGCGATGGCCATGCGGCCGGTGTTCACGAACTGCCGGGCGAAGGGATGCTGGCGCGCCAGGCTCAGCGCGGCGTCGCGGAACAGCTTCTCCACCGGCGTCGCGGGCCGCAGGAAACGGGCCGTGCGGTTGGTGACCTGCACGTTCTGCTGGGCCGCCTCGTGGCGCTCCTCGTGGTAGCTGTCCAGCAATTGGGGCGAGGCGCGGCCCTTCATGATGGCGGCCAGCTTCCAGGCCAGGTTGTCGGCGTCGGCGATGCCGGTGTTGCCGCCGCGGGCGCCGAAGGGGCTGACGACCTTGGCCGAGTCGCCCATGAAGAAGACGCGGCCGTGGCGCATGCGGTCCACGCATTCGCTGCGGTAGGCGTAAGGGCCGACCCAGACGATTTCCACTTCGGCATCGGCGCCGAACTGCTTCGCCAGCCGCTCGCGCACCACTTCCTCGCGGCTCACGTGGGCCGGGTCGCAGTCGGGCGACATCTGGTAGTCGATGCGCCAGACGTTGTCGCCCATCAGGTGCTGCCAGACGGCGCGGTTCTCGTTGAAGGGCGCCTCGATCCAGGTGTGGCGCTCCACCGGCGGCTTCACCTTGAAGCGGACGTCGGCGATGCACCAGCGGTCGTCCCCCTTCTTCGCCGTGACGCTGGCGCCGGTCCAGTGGCGGAAAGGGCTGTGCGAGCCGGTGGCGTCGATCACGTAGTCGGCGCGCAGCCGGTAGTCGCCGGCCGGTGTGGTGACGGTGAGCGTCGCGCCCTCACCGTCCTCCTGGAAGGCGGTGACGCGGTTGCTCCAGCGCAGGTCCACGCCGCCGAGCTCGTAGATGCGCTCGACCAGGTAGCCCTCGATGTAGAACTGCTGGATGTTGATGAAAGGCGGCTGCGCGGACAGGTTGTAGGCGCTCTGCTGCTTCAGGTCGAAGGAATAGACCTCGTCCTGGCCGGCGAAGGTGCGGCCCACGCTCCACTGGATGCCTTTGCCGGCGATGCGGTCGTAGATGCCCAGGCGCTGGAAGATCTCCAGCGACTTCTGCGTGTAGCAGATGCCGCGCGAGGAGGCGCCCTTGACGCCGACCGTGTTGTCTTCGTCCAGCAGCACCGCATTCACGCCGTACTGCGCCAGCGCGCAGGCGATGGTCAGGCCGGTGATGCCGCCGCCGACGATGACGATCGGGTGGTGGCTGGTCGCGCCGGAGGCGATCTCCGGCGGCGGGTTGAAGGGATATTCGGGCAGCGCGTAGCCGCTGCCCGAGGTGAATTCATAGCCGTTCGTGAACGCCGTTTCGGCGTAGCGCTCCGCCATGGGGTCTCCTCCAGGAACATTGTGGTTCCCGGGTCTTGCCCGGGATGACCGCCGCAGCGGTCAGTTTGAACCGAATTCGGGCCGGTCGTTCTGCTGCGGCTTCAGCGGCGCGGAAGATTTGCCGTCCGCCCGTTCCTTGCGCCACTGTTCCTTGCGCGCGTTCCAGTCGCGCAGCCGGGCGTGCGCGGTCTTGCTCTCCTCGAGCATCTGGAATTCGTCGGCCAGCTGGGCCGTCAGTTCCAGGCGGATGCCGTTCGGGTCGAAGAAATAGATGCTGTGGAAGATGTGGTGGTCGGTGACGCCCAGCACTTCGACGCCGTTGGCTTCCAGCCGGGCCTTCATGTCCTGCAGGGCCTGGATGGAGTCGACGCGGAAGGAGATGTGGTTGACCCACTTCGGCGTGTTGGGCGAGGGCTCGCAGGCCTGGTCGTCGCCGAGGTCGAAGAAGGCAATGAAGCTGCCATCCTGCAGGCGGAAGAAGAAGTGCGTGTACGGGCAGTACTCGCCCGTGCTCGGCACGTGGTCACTCTGGATGATGTGGTACAGCGGCAGGCCGAGGATGTCCTCGTAGAAATGCCGCGTTTCCTCGGCGTCGCGCGCCTTGTAGGCGTAGTGGTGCAGCTGCTGGATGGGCGCGGGCGCGGGGAGGGCCATGGTGTCTCCGGGATTTACCAATGCGTAACGCGTTTACTATACCGTAACGACCGGAGAGGCCCAAGCGCGGTCGCGAACGCGGTTGAGAATCGTTATTGGTGAGCTGGACTCGATAGCCAACGTCCATGGACCGAATTGAGCCGCCCTATTAGACGCGCGCCTTGGCCCTCACTACGCTGTCGGAGTCTCCGGCCCGGAGGCCGGGGCAAACTTCATTCACCACGAAGGAGATTTCCATGGCAGCACTCAAAGGCTCCAAGACGGAAGAGAACCTGAAGGCCGCATTCGCGGGCGAATCGCAGGCGAACCGCCGCTACCTGTATTTCGCGAACAAGGCCGACGTGGAAGGCCAGAACGACGTGGCGGCGCTGTTCCGCTCCACCGCCGAAGGCGAGACCGGCCACGCGCACGGCCACCTCGAGTGGCTCGAACAGTGCGGCGACCCCGCCACCGGCCTGCCGATCGGCAGCACCCGCGACAACCTGAAGGCCGCGGTGGCCGGCGAAACCCACGAGTACACCGACATGTACCCTGGCATGGCCAAGACCGCGCGCGAGGAAGGCCACGACGAGATCGCCGACTGGTTCGAGACGCTGGCCAAGGCGGAGCGCTCGCACGCGAACCGCTATACCAGGGCGCTGAACGAACTGACCGACTGAGGTTGAGCGTCGAGCGTTGGGCGTTCCCCGTGAGCGCCCCTCGCTGAACGCTGAACGCACAACGCCGCAGGGAGACAAGATGGCCGCACGCGAAGGAAGCCTGGAAGCGCCCACGCGCCACCCGATCGCCTGGAAAACCGGGGAGTTCTACGACGAGGGCGCAGCCTTCCAGGAGCTGGAGCGCATCTTCGACATCTGCCATGGCTGCCGCCGCTGCGTCAGCCTGTGCGGCGCCTTCCCCACCTTGTTCGACCTGGTCGACGAAGGCAAGACCGGCGAGGTCGACGGCGTGGAGAAGCAGGACTTCTGGAAGGTCGTCGACCAGTGCTACCTGTGCGACCTCTGCTACATGACCAAGTGCCCCTACGTGCCGCCGCACGAGTGGAACCTGGATTTCCCGCACACCATGCTGCGCGCCAAGTCCATCAAGTTCAAGAAGGGCGAGGTGAGCTTCGGCGAGAAATTCCTCTCCTCCACCGACGTGCACGGCCAGTTTGCCGGCATCCCGGTGGTCGTGCAGGTCGCGAACGCGGTCAACCAGACCAAGCCGATGCGGGCGGCCATGGAGAAGACGCTGCACGTGGACCGCAACGCCTGGCTGCCGGCGCTGGCCACGCGCAAGTTCCGCAAGGCCGCGCCGAAATCTGCCGATGCGCCAGTCACGGACGGCGAGCGTTCGCCCGGCAAGGTGGCCATCTTCGCCACTTGCTACGTCAACTACAACGAGCCGGGCATCGGCATGGACTTGCTGAAGATCCTGGCGCACAACGGCATCCCCTACGAGCTGGTGCACAAGGAAAAGTGCTGCGGCATGCCCAAGCTGGAACTGGGCGACCTGGAGTCGGTGGATGCCAGCAAGCAGGCGAACATCCCGGTGCTGGCGAAGTACGCGCGCGAGGGCTATGCGATCCTCAGCGCCGTGCCCAGCTGCACGCTGATGTTCAAGCAGGAAATTCCGCTCATGTACCCGGACGACGCCGACGTGCTGGCCGTGCGCGATGCCATGTGGGACCCTTTCGAGTACTTGGGCGCGCGCCGGCGCGACGGCCTGCTGAAGACCGAGTTTCCCCAGCCGCTGGGCAAGGTGAGCTACCACGTGCCCTGCCACGGCCGCGTGCAGAACATCGGCAAGAAGACCGAGGAACTGCTGAAGCTGATTCCCGGCACCACGGTGCAGACCACCGAGCGCTGCTCCGGCCATGCCGGGACCTTCGGGGTCAAGAAGCCGTACCATGAGGTGGCGATGAAGATCGGCAAGCCCCTGTTCAAGAAGATGGCGGAGCAGGCGCCCGACTACATCAGTTCCGACTGCCCGCTGGGCGGCCACCACATCGCGCAGGGCTTCGACGTCAACGGGCTGGGCACGCCGCAGCTCGCCCACCCGCTGTCGCTGGTCCGCAAGGCGTACGGGATCGAATGATGCAGCTCACCGGAAAGATCACGCCGGACAGCCTGATGACGCTGGAGGCGTACAGCAAGTGGCGCAAGGCGCACAAGGAGGACGTCATCGCCCACCGCAAGCTGCGCAGCGTGCAGCTGGGCGAGCACATCATGGTGCAGTTCGAGAGCGAGCTGACCATGCGCTACCAGATCCAGGAGATGCTGCGCATCGAGAAGATCTTCGAGGAGGAGGGCATCCAGCAGGAGATCGACGCCTACGCGCCGCTGGTGCCCGACGGCGGCAACTGGAAGGCCACGATGCTGATCGAATACCCGGACGTCAGCGAGCGCAAGCGCGAGCTGGGCCGCCTGATCGGCGTGGAGGACCGGATGTTCGTGGAGGTGGAAGGCCAGGCCCGGGTCTACGCCATCGCCGACGAGGACCTGGATCGCGAGAACGAGGAGAAGACCTCCTCGGTGCACTTCCTGCGCTTCGAGCTGGCGCCGGCGATGCGCGAGGCCGTGAAGGCCGGTGCGGGCGTCAAGCTGGGGTGCGACCACACCCACTATCCCGCGCACCTGCAGGTCGGGGCGGAGACGCTGGCGTCCCTCGCCGGCGACCTGCGCTGATCAGGCCGGCGAGAAGAGGTCGACCCGGTCGGTGACGATGCCGTCGGTGCCCAGCGCGATCAGCCGCTGCGCCGCCCAGTCGTCGTTGACCGTGTAGCTCAGGCAGCGCATCCCCGCGCCCTGCACCTTCGCCACGGTGGCGGCGTCCCACAGCGCATGGTTGCAGACGATCGCCGCGCAATCGAGCTGGCGCGCGATGTCGAACCAGCCGTCCCACAGCGTGTCCAGCAGCAGCCCGCGCGGCAGCTCGGGCTGTGCCTGCTTGGCGGCCTGCAGCGACTCGGGCCGGAACGAGGTCAGGAAGGGCGGCACCGCCTGGCCCTGCCACAGGCGCGCGGCGTAACGTGCGACCACGTCCCCCGTCTCGGCTTCCTGGCCCGGCGTCGGCTTGATCTCGATGTCCAGGAAATGGCGGTTGGCGATGCACCAGCGCGCCAGGTTCTCGAAGGTGGGGATGGCTTCGCCGGTGTACTTGCGCGAATGCCAGGAGCCCGCATCCAACTGGGCGAGCTGGTTCCAGGGCTGGTCCGCGCCGCGGCCGATGCCGTTGGTGGTGCGCTCCAGCGTCGCGTCATGCAGCAGGAAGGGCACCTTGTCGGCCGACAGCTTCACGTCGCATTCGAACATGCGATAGCCATGCGCGGCACCCAGCCGGAAGGCGGCCAGCGTGTTCTCCGGCGCCAGCTTGCCGGCGCCGCGGTGCGCGATCCACAGCGGGTAAGGCCAATGCTTCATGCGGGGATCCGCTGGCCGCTCTCGGCGTCGAACCAGTGCAGCCGGTCTTCACGCGGCTTCACGCGGATCACCTGCTCGGCCACCGGGGCCGGCTGGTGTTCCTCCATGCGCACGATGATCTGCTCGCCGTTCACGCGGCCATAGACCAGGCGCTCGGCACCCAGCAGTTCGACCGTCTCGGTGCGCATTTCCCAGCCCGAGTCGCCGACGTCCAGGTGCTCGGGGCGGATGCCGGTGATCGCGCCCTTGCGGCCGCCCTGCACGTCCTTCAGCAGGTTCATCGGCGGCGAGCCGATGAAGCTGGCGACGAAGGTCGACGCCGGGCGGTGGTACACCTCCTCGGGCGTGCCGAACTGCTCCATGCGGCCGGCGTTCATCACGATCATGCGCTGCGCCAGCGTCATCGCCTCGACCTGGTCGTGGGTGACGAACAGCGAGGTGATGCCCAGCTCGCGGTGCAGCTTCTGGATCTCGATGCGGGTCTGCGCGCGCAGCTTGGCGTCCAGGTTGGACAGCGGCTCGTCGAACAGGAACACCTGCGGCTGGCGCACGATGGCGCGGCCCATGGCCACGCGCTGGCGCTGGCCGCCGGACAGCTGGCGCGGCTTGCGATCCAGCAGGTGCGACAGCTCCAGGATGCCGGCGGCCTTGTCGACGCGCGCCTTGATCTCGGGTTCCGGCAGCTTGCGGATCTTCAGGCCGTAAGCCATGTTCTCGAACACGCTCATGTGCGGGTAGAGCGCGTAGTTCTGGAACACCATGGCGATGTCGCGCTCGGCCGGGTCGAGGTCGTTCACCACGCGGTTGCCGATGGCGATCTGGCCGCCGGAGATCTCCTCCAGGCCGGCCACCATGCGCAGCAAAGTGGACTTGCCACAGCCCGAAGGCCCGACGATCACCACGAACTCGCCGGCGCCCACTTCGGCGTTCACGCCGTGGATCACCTGCAGTTCCTGCTTGCCCTTGCCGTACTTCTTGACGACGTCACGGAATGCGATGCCAGACATCTTTTCTCCTAATCAGTCGAGGACAGGGCAACCGCGCTGCGCGCTCGTTGGCCTGTCCCCGAAGCAATTTACTTCTCCGTATCCACCAGGCCCTTGACGAACCACTTCTGCATCAGCGTCACCACCAGCGCGGGCGGCAGCATGGCGAGGATGGCCGTGGCCATCACAACGCTCCATTCGACCTGCGCGTCACCGCCCGTGGGCATCATGCGCTTGATGCCCAGCACCACGGGGTACATGCCCTCGTCAGTCGTGATCAGCAGCGGCCACAGGTACTGGTTCCAGCCGTAGATGAACTGGATAACGAACAAGGCCGCTGTGCTGGTGGCTGACAGCGGCAGCACCACGTCCTTGAAGAAGCGCATCGGCCCCGCGCCGTCCATGCGCGCCGCTTCGGCCAGTTCGTCCGGCACGGTCAGGAAGAACTGCCGATACAGGAAGGTGGCGGTCGCCGAGGCGATCAGCGGGATCGTCAGGCCGGCATAGGAGTTCAGCAGGCCGAGATCGGAGACTACCTTGTAGGTCGGCAGGATCCGCACCTCCACCGGCAGCATCAGCGTGACGAAGATCGCCCAGAAGAAAGCCTTCCGGAACGGGAAGCGGAAGTAGACGATGCTGAAGGCGGACAGCAGCGAGATCGCGATCTTGCCGACGGCGATCATCACGGCCATCGCGAAACTCACCGCCATCATGTGCGCCACCGGCGCGTGCGAGCCGCCGCCGCCGCGCTCGCCCGTGAGGGCCGCGCGGTAGTTGTCCAGGAAGCTGGAGCCGGGCGTCAGCGGCATCGGCACCTGCACCACTTCCTGCGTCGTGTGCGTCGAGGCGACGAAGGTTAGGTAGACCGGGAAAGCCACCAGCAGGATGCCGATGATCAGCACCGCATGGGTGAGGAAGGTGAGGAATCGGTTGCGTTCGACCATCAGTAGTTGACCTTCTTCTCGACGAACCGGAACTGGACGACGGTGAGCGCGATCACGATCACCATCAGCACGGCAGACTGCGCCGCCGAGCCGCCCAGGTCCATGGCCTTGAAGCCATCGAAGTAGACCTTGTAGACCAGGATGGAAGTGTCCTTCCCCGGGCCGCCATGGGTGGCGGCATCGATGATGCCGAAGGTGTCGAAGAACGCGTAGACGATGTTGATCACCAGCAGGAAGAAGGCGGTGGGCGACAGCAGCGGGAACTGGATGGTCCAGAACCGCCGCCAGGCGCCGGCGCCGTCGATGGCCGCCGCTTCGATCAGCGAGCGCGGCACACTTTGCAGGCCAGCGACGAAGAACAGGATGTTGTACGACAGCTGTTTCCAGACTGCGGCCATTACCACCAGCGCCATCGCGTGGTTGCCATTGAGCAGCGGGTCCCAGGGCACGTCCCAGCTGTGCAGCCAGTAGGCGACCACGCCGATGCTGCCGGAGAACAGGAACAGCCACACTACGCCAGCGACGGCCGGCGCCACGGCGTACGGCCAGATCAGCAGCGTGCGGTAGAACAGCGCGCCGCGGATCGCGCGGTCCGCGAAATAGGCAAGCAGCAGCGACAGGGTGATGCCGAAGAACGCCACGGACAGCGAGAAGACGGCCGTGGTCTTGAATGACTCGAGGTAGCTGGCGTCCTCGAACAGGTTGCGGAAGTTCTCCAGCCCGACCCACTGAACCGAGGTGCCGAAGGCGTCCTGCTGCTGGAACGACTGCACCAGCGCCTGGCCCGCCGGCCAGAAAAAGAACACAGCGATGATGACGACCTGCGGCGCGAGCAGAACCCACGGCAGCCAGGCCGATTTGAATGTGACCCTCTTCTCCATGGCCGGGTATTGTCTATGACTCCATGAAATGACGAAAAAGCCCCGCGGGAGCGGGGCTTGCACAGGACCGGGAAGCGGTCAGGACGATTGCTTGGTCTGCTTCTCGAAGCGTTCCAGCAACTCGTTGCCGCGCTTCACGATCGAGTCCAGGGCTTCCTTGGGGCCCTTCTTGCCGGCCCACACCTGCTCGAGTTCCTCGTCCTCGATGTTGCGGATCTGGACGTAGTTGCCCAGGCGGATGCCGCGTGACTTGTCGGTCGTCTTGCGGATCATCTGGTTCACCGCGGTGTCGGTGCCGGGGTTCTGCTTGTAGAAGCCCGATTCCTCGGTCAGCTTGAACGAAGCGAGGGTGACCGGCAGGTAGCCGGTGCGCTTGTGGCTGGCCGACTGCACTTCCGGGTTCGACAGGTAGTCGAAGAAGGCGGCGACGCCCTTGTAGTGCTCCGGGGTCTTGCCGGACATCACCCACAGGCTGGCGCCACCGATCACGGTGTTCTGCGGCGCGCCGGGCACGTCGGGGTAGTAGGGCAGGGGCGCCACGGTGAACTTGAACTTGGCGTTCTTGGCCACGTTGCCGTAGAAGCCCGACGACGTCGTGATCATCGCGCACTCACCCGACACGAAGGTGCCTTCGGCGGTGTTGTTGCGGCCCTTGTAGACGAACAGGCCGGTCTTGGCCATGTTCGCCAGGTTCTCGATGTGGCGCACGTGCAGCGGCGAGTTGGCCACCAGGCGGGCGTCCGGGCCGTCCAGGCCGTTGCGCTTGGTCGCCAGCAGCGTGTTGTGCCAGGTGGAGAAGCTCTCCAACTGGGTCCAGCCCTGCCAGCCGATGGTCAGCGGGCACTTGTGGCCGCTGGCCTTCAGCTTGGCGGCGGCCAGCGCCACTTCCGGCCAGGTGGACGGCGGCTTGCTCGCGTCCAGGCCGGCTTTCTCGAAGGCGTCCTTGTTGATGTAGAAGACGGTCGTGGAGCTGTTGAACGGGAAGCTCATCATCTGCCCGTTAGGCGCCGTGTAGTAGCTCGCCACGGCGGGGATGTAGGCGGCCGGGTCGAACTTCTTGCCGGCGTCCTTCATCAGCTTGCTCACCGGCACGATGGCGTTCTTGCTGGCCATCATCGTGGCCGTGCCGACTTCGAACACCTGCAGGATGTCCGGGGCGTTGCCGGCGCGGAAGGCCGCGATCGCCGCCGTCATCGACTCGTCGTAGCTGCCCTTGTAGACCGGCACGACCTTGTATTCCTTCTGGCGGGCATTGAAGTCCTTGGCCAGATCGTTGACCCATTCGTTGTTGACGGCGGTCATCGAGTGCCACCACTGGATCTCGGTCTGGGCCTGCACGGCCGGCGCAACGAGCGCGAAAGCGCTGGCCAGCGCGAGGAAGGAATACTTCAGCTTCATTGAAATCGTCTCCTGCGGGATGCAAAGCCCGTGACTGTACGGTGGATTTGTGACCGGCATTAGACAAAGCCGGACGGTGCGGGCACAAGCGGGTTTGCCAGTAGCTTGCAAGCCCCGGCCCTGTGAGGCTTGCTGCACTGCGGTAACATCTTCCTTCAGCCGGATTGCCTTCATTTGGCTGACAGCGAGAAACCCAGATGAACGCGCCGACAACAATCCAGCACCTGATGGCAGCAGTCGACGGCGATGCGCCGCGACTGCGCGAGATCCCCTACAACTACACCTCGTTCTCGGACCGCGAGATCGTCATCCGCCTGCTCGGGTCCCGGGCCTGGGAGATCCTGAACCGCCTGCGCGAAGAGCGCCGCACCGGCCGCAGCGCGCGCATGCTGTACGAGGTGCTGGGCGACATCTGGGTGGTCCAGCGCAACCCGTACCTCCAGGACGACCTCCTGGACAACCCCAAGCGCCGCCAGCAGCTGGTCGAGGCCCTGCAGCACCGCCTGAACGAAGTGCAGAAGCGCCGCACGCCGGACAGCGACCCGCAGCGCGACGCCCTGGTGGGCGAGCTGCTGGACGCCGCTTCCGCTGCCGTGCGCCGCTTCGACGACACCTTCGCCGAGACGGCCGAACTGCGCACCCGCACGCTCAAGGCCCTGCGCCGCTACACGCACAAGGACAACGTCCGCTTCGACGGCATGTCGCGCGTGTCGCACGTCACCGATGCGACCGACTGGCGGGTGGAGTACCCATTCGTAGTACTGATCCCGGACACGGAAGCCGAGATGGCCGGCCTGGTCAAGGGCTGCATCGAGCTGGGGCTGACCATCATCCCGCGCGGGGGCGGCACCGGCTACACCGGCGGCGCCATTCCGCTCACGTGGAAGAGCGCGGTCATCAACACCGAGAAGCTCGAGGCCATGACCGAGGTGGAGCACGTCTCCATCCCGGGCCACGAGCAGCCGATCCCCACCGTCTGGACCGAGGCCGGCGTGGTGACGCAGCGCGTGGCCGACGCCGCCGAACGGGCCGGCTTCGTGTTCGCGGTCGATCCGACCTCCGCCGAAGCCTCGTGCATCGGCGGCAACATCGCCATGAACGCCGGCGGCAAGAAGGCCGTGCTGTGGGGCACGGCGCTGGACAACCTGGTGTCCTGGCGCATGGTCACGCCCGACGCGCAGTGGCTGGAAGTGATCCGCCTGGACCACAACCTGTCGAAGATCCACGACGCCCCGGTCGCCACCTTCGAGCTGCGCTACTTCGAACCGGCCGGCAAGATCGACTGGACCAGGCCGCAGCGCACCGAGCGCCTGGAGATCCCTGGCTCGCGCTTCCGCAAGGAAGGCCTGGGCAAGGACGTCACTGACAAATTCCTGTCGGGCCTGCCCGGCATCCAGAAGGAAGGCTGCGACGGCCTGATCACCAGCGCGCGCTGGGTCGTGCACCGCATGCCCGCGCATACGCGCACGGTCTGCATGGAGTTCTTCGGCAACGCCAAGGACGCCGTGCCTTCGATCGTCGAGATCAAGGACTTCATGTTCGCCGAGCAGGCTCGCACCGGCACCGTGCTGGCGGGCCTGGAGCACCTGGACGACCGCTACCTGCGCGCCGTCGGCTACGCGACCAAGTCGAAGCGTGCCGTGCTGCCGAAGATGGTGCTGATCGGCGACATCGCCGGCGACGACCCCGATGCCGTGGCACGCGCCACTTCGGAAGTGGTGCGCCTGGCCAATTCGCGCAGCGGCGAAGGCTTCATCGCCATCAGCCCGGAAGCGCGCAAGAAGTTCTGGCTGGATCGCAAGCGCACCGCCGCCATCAGCAAGCACACCAACGCCTTCAAGATCAATGAAGACGTGGTGATCCCGCTGCCGCGGATGGCCGAATACACCGACGGCATCGAGCGCATCAACATCGAGCTGTCGCTGCGCAACAAGATCCAGCTGGCGGCCGAACTGGAAGCCTTCTTCGCCCGCGGCAACCTGCCGCTGGGCCGGCAGGACGACGCCGGCGAGATCCCCTCGGCCGAACTGCTGGAAGACCGCGTGCAGCAGGCCATCGCGCTGATCCGCGACGTGCGCGCGCAGTGGCAAGGCTGGCTGGACGAAGTCGACACCCTGTTCCCGCAGCTGCAGGACCACACGCTGCGCGCGAGCTGGAAGGCACAGATCCGCGCGCCGCTCGCCAACCTGTTCGGCGGCAACGCTTTCACGCCCATCCTGGGCGAGCTGAACGCGATCCACAAGCGCGTGCTCAAGGGCCGCGTGTGGGTGGCGCTGCACATGCACGCCGGCGACGGCAACGTGCACACCAACATCCCGGTGAACAGCGACGACTATCAGATGCTGCAGACGGCGCACGAGGCGGTGAAGCGCATCATGGCGCTGGCCCGCTCGCTGGACGGCGTGATCTCGGGCGAGCACGGCATCGGCATCACCAAGCTGGAGTTCCTGAGCGACGAGGAGATCGCGCCCTTCGCCGACTACAAGGCCCGGGTCGACCCCGAAGGCCGCTTCAACAAGGGCAAGCTGCTGCGGCCCTCGGAAGCCGGCAAGGTGATGGACGCGGACGTGTCGGTCTACGCCGACCTGACCAACGCCTACACGCCGTCCTTCGGCCTGATGGGGCACGAGTCGATCATCATGCAGCAGTCGGACATCGGCGCCATCGCCGATTCCGTCAAGGACTGCCTGCGCTGCGGCAAGTGCAAGCCGGTGTGCGCCACCCACGTGCCGCGCGCCAACCTGCTCTATAGCCCGCGCAACAAGATCCTGGCCACCTCGCTGCTGGTCGAGGCCTTCCTGTACGAGGAACAGACGCGCCGCGGCGTGTCGATCAAGCACTGGGAGGAGTTCGAGGACGTCGCCGACCACTGCACGGTCTGCCACAAGTGCGTGAACCCGTGCCCGGTGAACATCGACTTCGGCGAAGTGTCGATGAACATGCGCAACCTGCTGCGCAAGATGGGGCAGAAGAGCTTCCGCCCCGGCAACGCCGCGGCCATGATGATGCTGAACGCCACTAGCCCGCAAAGCATCAAGCTGATTCGCAGCGCGGTGGTCGGCGTCGGCTACAAGGCCCAGCGCATGGGCAACAGCCTGCTGCGCGGCCTGGCCCACCTGCAGGTGCAGCGCCCGCCGGAAACGCACAACACGGCTCCCATCAAGGAGCAGGTGGTCCACTTCATCAACAAGAAGCTGCCGGGCGGCCTGCCCACGCGCACGGCGCGGGCGCTGCTGGACATCGAGGACCGCGACTACGTCCCGATCATCCGCGACCCGAAGGCGACGTCTTCCGAGAGCGAGGCGGTGTTCTACTTCCCGGGCTGCGGCTCGGAGCGGCTGTTCTCGCAGGTGGGCCTGGCGACGCAGGCGATGCTGTGGCACGCTGGCGTCCAGACCGTGCTGCCGCCGGGATACCTGTGCTGCGGCTACCCGCAGCGCGGCTCGGGCCAGTTCGACAAGGCCGAGAAGATGATCACGGACAACCGGGTGCTGTTCCACCGCGTGGCCAACACGCTGAACTACCTGGACATCAAGACCGTGGTGGTCTCCTGCGGCACCTGCTACGACCAGCTGCAAGGCTACGAGTTCGACAAGATCTTCCCCGGCTGCCGCATCGTGGACATCCACGAGTACCTGCTGGAAAAGGGCATCAAGCTCGAGGGCGCCGGCGCCTACCTGTACCACGACCCCTGCCACACGCCGATGAAGCTGCAGGAGCCGATGAAGACGGTGAAGGCGCTGGTCGGCGAGAACGTGCGCAAGTCGGAGCGCTGCTGCGGCGAGTCGGGCACGCTGGCCGTCACCCGCCCGGACATCTCCACCCAGGTCCGCTTCCGCAAGGAGGAGGAACTGCGCAAGGACGAAGCGGCGCTGCGCGCCACCGGCGCGGTCGGGGCCAAGGACGACATCAAGATCCTCACCAGCTGCCCGAGCTGCCTCCAAGGCCTCTCCCGCTACAACCACGACCTGCAGAACGGCCTGTTGGAAGCCGACTACATCGTCGTGGAGATGGCCCGCAAGATCCTGGGCGAGAACTGGATGCCGGAGTACGTGAAGGCCGCCAACGCCGGCGGCATCGAGCGCGTGCTGGTGTAAACCGGGGCGCGGGCCGCCCCGCGCCTGCCGCAAAATCGCTGGCGCCCGTGAAATCCGCACGACGGAGGCCTCGCGGGCGGCCAAGCGGCGGATGCCCGCCTCAGCCGCTACCGTGTATAACGCGATGTGAAGGATTTCCGGTTGCAACACCGGTTACCGGAGGTTTGGCATGCCCGGCGTACACAATCACATGAAATGGCTCGCTCCCCTGGTGGCAGCTCCGCTGCTCCTCATCGCGCAGTTCGCACTGGCCCAGAGCGCCGGTGAAGTGGAGTTCTCGCGCGGCGTCGGCTTCGCGCAAAGCCCGGGCCAGGCGCCCCGCACCCTGGGCAAGGGCCTGCCGCTGCTGCAGGGCGACCGCCTGACCACCTCCGACGGCGCCTCGGCCATCATCAAGCTCGCCGACGGGACCCGCATGACGGTGCGGCCCAATTCCGAGCTGGTCCTGCAGCAGTACCAGTTCCAGGAAAACGCGCAGGACAACGGCATGCTGATGCAGCTGGTGCGCGGCGGCCTGCGCGCCGTCACCGGCCTGATCTCCAAGAACGCGCCCAACGCCGCCCGCATCCAGACCAACACCGCCACCATCGGCATCCGCGGCACGGACTTCGACGCCCGCGTCTGCTCCGGCTCCGAATGCAGTGCGGAGTCGGCCCGCGTCGTCGACGCCGCCCGGCCCAACGCCGTGCAGGCCAGCGCCAAGATCACCAACGTGCAGGGCGAGGTCTACGCCACCGACGGCGGCGGCGTGCGCCGCCGGCTGGTGGACGGCGGCAGCGTCTACCCGGGCGACGTGGTGGAAACCACCCGGGGGAGCCAGGGCGTGCTGGCGTTCCGCGACGACACGCGCATCACCTTGGGCTCGCAGACCCGCTTCCGCGTCGACAACTTCGTCTACGACGACAAGAACGCGGGCGAGGGCCGCTTCCTGGCCTCCATCCTGCGCGGCTCGGTGCGGGCGCTCACTGGCCTGATCGCCAAGGCAAACAACCGCAACGTCGGCTTCAGCACCGCCACCGCCACCATCGGCATCCGCGGCACCGGCTTCGACGTGCAGTGCACCGGCCCCTGCGCCGGCGAGCCGGGCGACCCGAGCGCCGGCCTGACGCTGTGGACCTGGCTGGGCGCCATCGAGGTCGGCCAGCCCGGGCAGACCGCGCTGGAGGTGCTGCAGGCGGGGCAGGGCCTGTTCATTCCTGCCAGCGGTCCCATCGTGCCGGTCACCAACGAGCCGGCGAGCACCGATCCGCGCCCCGACCAGGTGAACGTCCCCAACAACCTGTTCTCCGAGCAGCAACTGAACGACGGCTCGCAAGGCCTGTTCGTGTTCGTGCGCGACGGCCACATCGAGATCGCCAGCGGCAGCGAAGTGCTGCATCTCGGGCGGGGCGAAGCGGGCTTCGCGGGCACCGACGGCCAGGTGGTGCGCCCGATCGACATCCCGAAATTCCTCGAGTTCGACACGATCCCGATGCCCAACTCGCGCAATCCGCTGCTTGCCTCGGTCCTCGGCGAGTCCGGCATCCGCAACGCGCAAACCTGCAAGTAACCCGCATGGCGGGTGACAATCTGTTCACCCCGATGCGAGAATGCCCGCTCCAGAAGAAGAGAAGGCGGCAAGAAACATGAACCGAGGCAAGGTTAGGCCGCGGCTGCCGCGGCCCGCGGCCCTGGCCGCGCTGATGGCGCTGGCCACCGGCGCCGCCACCGCCCAGTCCCCCGCTCCGGCAGCCGGCGCCGCGCCGGCCACACCGCCGATGGCGTCGCCGGCCGCGCCAGCCGTGTTCCCCATCCGCGGCTTCGTCATCGAAGGCGAGAACCCGATCGGCGAGGCCGAGGCCAGCCGCGCGCTCGCGCCCTACGTCCGCCCCGACGCCACGCTCGAAACCCTGCAGCAGGCCACCGCTGCCCTCGAGAAGGCGCTGCGCGACGCCGGCTACGGCCTGCACCGCGTCGCCTTGCCGCCGCAGGAAGTGGGCGCCACGGTGAAGCTGAACATCGTGAAGTTCACGATCGGCAAGGTGGAAATCGAAGGCCGGCAGATCTACAGCGAGGCCAACATCCGCCACACCGTGCCGGAGCTGCGCGAAAACGAGAGCCCCAATTTCAAGCGCCTGGCCATCCAGACGGCCATCGCCAACGAGAACCCGAACAAGCAGATCCAGGTGGGCCTGCGCGAGTCCGAGGAGCCGGACCACATCGACGCCAGCATCAACGTGCGCGAGCAGCGGCCCTGGACCTTCGGCGCCTCGCTGTCCAACGCGGGCACCAAGGAAACCGGCCGCGACCGCTTCACGGTGTACGGCGGCCACACCAACCTGTTCGACCTCGACCACCAGGTCGTCTTCGCCTACACCACCTCGTTCGAGTCGATGGACGACGTGCGGCAGTTCGGCCTGGCCTACAAGGTGCCGCTGTACGAATACGGCGGCGTGATCGGCGCGAGCTACACCAACTCCGACGTGGTCGGCGACTTCGGCAGCTTCCGCAGCACCGGCGCCGGCCAGACCTTCGGGCTCACCTACACCTGGTACCTGCCGCCCCAGGGCGGCCGCCGCAGCTACGTCACCTTCGGCTTCGACGACAAGGTGTTCGACGCCTCGAAGGTCAACGACACGCTCGTGCCGGGCGCGCTGGATCGCCGCAGCCGGCCGCTTTCGGTCGGTTACACCGCCCGCACCGAGACCGACACCACGGTGTGGGGCTACGACGTCTCGCTGGCGGCCAACACCGGCACCGGCGACCACAACGACCTCGCCTCCTACCAGAGCGAGGACCCGCGGATCGAGACGGTGCACTGGAAGGCCGTGCGCGGCGGCGGCAGCTATGCCTCGCAGCTCACCGGCGGCTGGCTGTGGACGGCGCGCGGCCTGTACCAGTACAGCCCGGACGTGCTGATCTCCGGCGAGCAGTTCGGCCTGGGCGGCGTCAGTTCCGTGCGCGGCACCGAAATCGAGCGGCCGATCTCCGGCGACTCCGGCGTGTCCGCGACCCTGGAGGTCAGCACGCCCGAGGTGTTCCCCGGGCTGCGCTTCCTCGGCTTCATGGACGGCGGCTACCTCTGGAACAACCAGCCCAACGGCACCACCAAGCCAGCTAGCGATCGCATCGCCAGCCTCGGCCTGGGCTTCCGCTACCTGAAGGGCAACTTCAGCTTCTCGGCGGATTACGGCCGGCTGGTGGTGGGCAGCAAGGTGCCGCTGGCGTTCAACAGTTCGTCGCCGCAGAGCGGGGAAGACCGGTTCTACGTGAACCTCGGCGTTCGCTTCTGACGTCCCGGGTGCTGGCCACGCCCTACACTCGGGGCATGGCCGGCCTGCGCAACGACACTCCCGCCCCCGAATCCATCACCCTGCACGAGCGCTCGCGCGTGCTGGAGATCGGCTTCGCCGACGGCAACACCTTCCGCATTCCCTTCGAGCTGATGCGCGTGTATTCGCCTTCGGCCGAAGTACAGGGCCACGGCCCGGGCCAGGAGGTGCTGCAGACCGGCAAGCGCGACGTGGCGGTCGTGCAACTGGAGCCGGTCGGCAACTACGCCGTCAAGCCGACCTTCAGCGACGGCCACGACAGCGGCCTGTTTACCTGGGATTACCTGTATTTCCTGGGCAGCCAGCAGGCGCAGTTGTGGCAGGACTACGAACGCCGCCTGCAGGACGCCGGCGTGGACCGCGATGCGCCGATGGCGCCCAAGGGCCACGGCGACCACGCCTGCGGCCATTGAAAGAACAAACACGATGAGCAAGACCCATTTCGGCTACGAGACCGTCGAAGAGCGCGAGAAGGCGCGGCGCGTGCGCGGCGTGTTCGATTCCGTGGCGCCCAGCTACGACCGGATGAACGACCTGATGTCGCTGGGCCTGCACCGCGCCTGGAAGGCCTTCACGGTGCTGGTGGCCGACATCCGCCCGGGCCACCGTGTCCTGGACATCGCCGGCGGCACCGGCGACCTGGCCCAGGCATTTGCGCGCAAGGTGGGCCCGAGCGGGATGGTGGTGCACACCGACATCAACGCTTCGATGTTGCGCGTGGGACGCGACCGGCTGCTCGATGCCGGCCTGGTCCTGCCGACGACCGTGTGCGACGCGGAGAAACTGCCTTTCGCGCCCGAGAGCTTCGACCGCGTCAGCGTGGGCTTCGGCCTGCGCAACATGACCCACAAGGACCAGGCGCTCGCCGAGATGCACCGGGTATTGAAACCCGGCGGCAAGCTGCTGGTGCTGGAGTTTTCCAAGGTGGCGCGCCCCTTGGAAAAGGCGTATGACTGGTACTCGTTCAACGTGCTGCCGCGGCTGGGCCGGCTGGTGGCTGGCGACGAGTCCAGCTACCGCTACCTGGCTGAATCGATCCGCATGCATCCGGGCCAGGAGGAACTCAAGGCCATGATGAAGAAGGGCGGTTTCGGGCACGTGGACTATCACAACCTCACGGGAGGTGTGGCGGCACTGCATGTTGCAATCAAGTGCTGAGCCCGCAGTTGGGGGGACAAAGTGCAAGGAGCTAGGCCCATGAAAAAGATCTTCGGCATCCTGCTGGTGGCGGTGCTGGCGCTGGGCGCGCTGGACGCCGATGCGGCGCGGCGCCTGGGCGGCGGTGGCTCGCTCGGCCGGCAATCTTCCAACGTCACGCAGCGCCAGGCGCAACCGGCGCCGGCCGCGCCCACGCAGGCCGCGCCGAGCAACGGCATGCAGCAGCCGGGCGCCGCTCCGAGCGCCGCGCAGACGCTGCCGCAGCGCCGTCCCTGGGGCGGCATCCTCGGCGGCATCGCCGCCGGCCTGGGCCTGGCCTGGCTGGCCAACACCCTGGGCCTGGGCCCGGCCTTCGGCCAGTTCCTGGTGTTCGCGCTGATCGCGCTGGTGCTGTTCGTCGTGTTCGGGATGATGCTGCGCCGGCGCACGCCGCAGGCGCAGGGTCCGGGCTGGCAGGGCTCCACCGTGGACAACCCGCTGCAGCCGCGCGTGTACAACCCGGAGAAGGTGGGCAACGACGCCTCGGCCCGGCCCTGGGAACACGCCGGCTCCGGCATCCGCATCGGCTCCGGCCTGGAGCCCATGCCGCCCGCGGGCCTGTCCGGCTCGCAGAACTGGGGCGTGCCGGCCGGCTTCGACGCGGACGGTTTCCTGACGGCCGCCAAGCGCAACTTCGTGACCCTGCAGGACGCCTGGGACCGCGGCGACCTGAAGTCGCTGCGCAGCATGATGACCGACGGCATGCTGCGCGAGATCTCCGCCCAGCTCGGCGAGCGCGAGCGCCAGCCGGCCGGCCCGCAGAAGACCGAGGTGGTGATGCTCGAGGCGCAACTGCTCGGGATCGAGGAGATGGCCGGCGAGTGGATGGCCAGCGTGGAGTTCTCCGGCATGATCCGCGAGGACGTCTCGGCCGGGCCCAGCCCCTTCCGCGAGGTCTGGAACATGACCAAGCCCAAGGACGGCTCGCAGGGCTGGCTGGTCGCCGGAGTGCAAGCGCTCCAGTAGGTCGGGTGTTGAGCGTTGGGCGTTCAGCGGGTCCCCAAACGCTCAACGCCAAACGCTCGACGCCATAATCGCGGGATGTCTGCCACATCCCCCGCCTCCTTCTTCGACCAGCTGTTCGACCGCGTCGGCCAGCTGCTGCAGCCCCCGCCCTGGCTGGTCGAGGAACTGCAGCGGCGGCTGGTCCTCACGCTTAACCACGTCCTGCAGCAGGAACCCGAGGCGCAGGCGCGCCTGAAGCGCCAGTCCGGCCGGATGGTCGAGGCGCGCTGGCGCGTCTTCACCGTGCGCCTGCAGGCCACGCCCGCCGGCCTGCTGGACCTGGGCTCGCCCAACCAGGTGCCCGACCTGCTGCTGACCGTCACCGAGGATTCGCCTTTCGCGCTGGCCACGGGCGCCGTGCGCGGCGAGAAGCCCGCCATCCGCATCGAAGGCGACGTGCAGCTGGCCGCCGAGGTGCAGTGGCTGGTCGACCACGTCCGCTGGGATATCGAGGAAGACCTCGCGCGGGTGTTCGGCGACGCCCCGGCCCACGCCATCGGCCAGGTGCTGCGCCGCATGGGCGAGGCCGTGCGCCGCTTCGCCGGCGGCGCCCAGGCCAGCGGCCCCGACAACGGCACGGTGCCCCCGGCGGGCCCGGGGCAGGCGGGCGGATGACGCGGTATTTCCGCGCCGTCTTCATCCTCTGGGTGATCCTGCGCTACGGGCTGGACGAGCTGGTGCTCTCCGGCTTCCGGCTGCGCGGGCTGGCCCGGGTGGTGACCTTCGGCCGCAAGCTCGACGCCCCCCGCGGCCAGCGCTTGCGCCAGGCCCTGGAGCACCTGGGCCCCATCTTCGTCAAGTTCGGCCAGGTGCTGTCCACCCGGCGCGACCTGATGCCGCCCGACGTGGCCGACGAGCTCGCGCTGCTGCAGGACCGCGTGCCGCCCTTCCCCTCGGAGGTGGCCATCGCCACCATCGAGCGCGCCTTCCGCCGGCCGCTGGACGCCGTGTTCGAGACCTTCGACCGCGAGCCGGTGGCCAGCGCCTCCATCGCGCAGGTGCACTTCGCCACCCTGCGCACGCGCGACGGCCAGCTGCGCGAAGTGGCCGTGAAGGTGCTGCGGCCCGGGATGCTGCCGGTGATCGACAAGGACATCGACCTGATGCGAATGATGGCGCGCTGGGTCGAGAACCTGTCGCACGACGCCCGCCGGCTGAAGCCGCGCGAGGTGGTGGCCGAGTTCGACAAGTACCTGCACGACGAGCTGGACCTGGTGCGCGAGGCGGCCAACGCCGCGCAGCTGCGCCGGAACATGACCGGCCTGCACCTCGTGATGATCCCGGAGATGTACTGGGACTTCGTGCATCCCGAGGTGATGGTGATGGAGCGCATGAACGGCGTTCCCATCAGCCAGGCCGAGCGCCTGACGGCCGCCGGCGTCGACCTGCGCCAGCTGGCGCGCGACGGCGTCACCATCTTCTTCACCCAGGTGTTCCGCGACGGCTTCTTCCACGCCGACATGCACCCGGGCAACATCCAGGTGAGCCTGGAGCCGGGCACGTTCGGCCGCTACATCTCGCTGGACTTCGGCATCATCGGCACGCTGACCGAGCACGACAAGGAGTACCTGGCGCAGAACTTCACGGCCTTCTTCCGGCGCGACTACAAGCGGGTGGCGGAGCTGCACATCGAGTCCGGCTGGGTGCCGCCCGGCACCCGGGTCGACGAGCTGGAGGGGGCGATCCGCACCGTCTGCGAGCCTTACTTCGACCGGCCGCTGAAGGAGCTGTCGCTGGGCATGGTGCTGATGCGCCTGTTCCAGACCTCGCGCCGCTTCAACGTGGAGATCCAGCCCCAGCTGGTGCTGCTGCAGAAGACGCTGCTGAACATCGAAGGCCTGGGTCGGCAGCTGGACCCGAACCTGGACCTGTGGAGCACGGCCAAGCCCTTCCTGGAGCGCTGGATGCTGGACCAGGTGGGTCCGCAAAAGCTGTGGCAGGAGCTGCGCGACCAGGCGCCGCGCTACGCCAAGATCCTGCCGGAACTCCCGCACATGGTGCACCAGTACCTGAAGAAGGAACGCGGCATCATGAAGCGGGATGCCGACGAACTGATGGCGGAATTGAAGAAGACGAACCGCCTGCTGCAGGCGATGATCCACATCGTCCTGATCGGCTTCTTCGGCGCCGTGCTGGCGGCGCTGCTGGCCCTGCGGTATTTCTCGTCTTGAGCCCCGTCAACGGTTGGGCATAATCCGGCTGCCCGTGGAGGGGCTGCTTGGGGGACCATCGGATGAATATCACGCTCGTCGTCTTCGTGGTGCTGTACCTGCTCGGCACCCTCGGAATCGGCGTCTGGGCCGGCACGCGGATCCACAACACCACGGACTTCGCCATCGCCGGCCGCCGGCTGCCGCTGATCATGGTGGTGACCACCACCTTCGCCACCTGGTTCGGTGCCGAGACCGTCATGGGCATCCCGGCGCGCTTCGTCCAGGGTGGCCTGAACGCGATCGTGGAAGACCCGTTCGGGGCCGGCACCTGCCTGATCCTGGTGGGCCTGTTCTTCGCGGCCAAGCTTTACAAGCAGAACCTGCTGACCATCGGCGACTTCTACCGCCAGCGCTTCGGCCGCGGCATCGAGGTGTTCTGCTCCGGCGTCATCATCCTCAGCTACCTGGGCTGGGTCGCCGCGCAGATCACGGCGCTGGGTCTGGTGTTCTCGGTGCTGACCGACGGCGCCATGAGCGAGAAGGCCGGCATGATCGTCGGCACGATGGCGGTGCTGGTCTACGTGGTGATCGGCGGCTTCCTGGCCGTGGCCTGGACCGACTTCATCCAGATGATCGTGCTGGTGATCGGCCTTTCCGTCATCGCCTTCTTCTCGGCCGACCTGGCCGGCGGTGCCGGCAAGGTCCTCGACATGGCCAGCCACAAGGAGCTGTGGAACTTCTTCCCGGCGCCCAAGTTCACCGACATGGCGTTCTTCGTGGCGGCCGGCCTGACGATGATGCTCGGCTCCATCCCGCAGCAGGACGTGTTCCAGCGCGTGATGTCCGCCAAGGACTCCAACACGGCCCGGGCCGGCGCGGTGATCGGCGGCGTGTCGTACATCCTGTTCGCCTTCGTGCCGATGTTCATCGTGGCCAGCGCGGTCGTCGTCATGGGGGACAGCGCGATGGAGCTGGCGAAGAACGACTACCAGAAGGTGCTGCCCACCTTCGTGCTGACGAAGATGCCGCTGGTGATGCAGATCCTGTTCTTCGGGGCGCTGCTGTCCGCCATCAAGAGCACGTCCTCCGCGACCTTGCTGGCGCCTTCGACCAGCTTCGTGGAGAACATCCTGAAGAACCTGCGCCCGGGCATGAAGGACAAGCAGCAGCTGTTCGCCATGCGGGCCACGATCGTGATCTTCACGGGCCTGGTGCTGGTCTATGCGATCTCGATGCAAGGCACCCCCATTTACGAACTGGTGTCCGCCGCCTACCAGGTGACGCTGGTCGGCGCCTTCGTGCCGCTGGTGATGGGCCTGTACTGGAAGCGGGCGACCACCCAGGGCGCCATCTTCTCCGTGGCGCTGGGCGTGGCGGTCTGGATCCTGTTCTTCCCGCAGGTGAACGAGCCCCTGTCCAGGATGTTCCCGCAGCAGCTGGCCGGCCTGGTCGCCGCCTTCGTGGGCATGATCGTGGGTTCGCTGGCGCCGCAGAAGCTGCGCAACCGCCACGAGGCGGCTCATCACGTGGCCGGCCTGCCGGCGGCATAACGGGCGCACGAGATCCTGGCTTCCGCCAGGATGACCCCCTGGAACTCAACCCCTGGCCGGCTTGAGTTTCAGGGGGTCACCTATAATTGAGGGCTTTGCACCACACGACCTCCTGACCTAGCCATGCCCATCTACGCCTACAAGTGCGGCTCCTGTGGCCATGCCAAGGACGTCCTGCAGAAGATCTCCGACGCCCCGCTGACGGCCTGCCCGTCGTGCGGCGCCGACACCTTCGCCAAGCAGATCACGGCGGCGGGCTTCCAGCTCAAGGGTTCCGGCTGGTACGCGACGGATTTCCGCGGTGGCTCCAGCGCCGGCTCGGCGGCCGCCGACAAGCCGGCGGACAAGCCCGCCGATTCCGGCAAGAGCGACAGCAGCTCCACCCCGGCGGCCAAGTCCGACGCCCCCAGCGCCTCGGCCGGCAGCTGCGGCGGCTCCTGCGCCTGCCACTGACACCCCGATGGCTGCCCTGCGCAAGTGGCTGCTGGCGGGGCTGCTCGTCATCGTCCCCGTGGCCATCACCGCAGCGGTGCTGCGGTGGGTCATCGATACGCTCGACCAGACGCTGCTGTTCCTGCCGGATGCCTGGAACCCCGACCGCCTGCTCGGCACGCACATCCCCGGATTCGGCGTCCTGCTGACCCTGGCGGTGCTGCTGGTCGTCGGCGCGGTCACCAGCAACTTCGTCGGCAAGAAGCTGGTCACCATCGGCGACCGCCTGGTCTCGCGCATCCCGGTGGTGCGCGGCATCTACTCCAGCGTGAAGCAGGTCTCGGACACGCTGTTCTCCGAGAGCGGCAATGCCTTCCGCACCGCCGTGCTGGTGCAGTGGCCGCGCGCCGACGTCTGGACCATCGGCTTCGTCACCGGCACGCCCGGCGGCGACGTCACCAACTACCTGCGCGGCGAGGAATTCGTCAGCGTGTACGTGCCCACCACGCCCAACCCCACGGGCGGGTACTTCGTGATGCTGCGCAAGAGCGACTGCATCGAACTCAAGATGAGCGTGGACGACGCGCTCAAGTACGTCGTCTCGATGGGCGTCGTCTCCCCCCAACAGAAGATCACGCGGACCTGATTCCGCGTCAGCAAGGCTCCCCATGCAAAAGATGCGAACGACCTATTGCGGTCTCGTCACCGAGGCCCTCATGGGCCAGACCGTCACCCTGTGCGGCTGGGTCAACCGCCGGCGTGACCACGGCGGCGTCATCTTCGTCGACCTGCGCGACCGCGAAGGCTACGTGCAGGTGGTGTGCGACCCGGACCGCGCGGACATGTTCAAGGCCGCCGAGGGCCTGCGCAACGAGTTCTGCGTGCAGATCAAGGGCCTGGTGCGCGCGCGCCCGGAAGGCACCACCAACGCCAACCTCAAGAGCGGCAAGATCGAGGTGCTGTGCCACGAACTGGTCGTGCTGAACCCGTCCGTCACGCCCCCGTTCCAGCTCGATGACGACAACCTCAGCGAAACCACGCGGCTGATGCACCGCGTGCTGGACCTGCGCCGCCCGTACATGCAGAACAACCTGATGCTGCGCTACAAGGTGACGATGGAGGTGCGCAAGTTCCTGGACGCCAACGGCTTCATCGACATCGAGACGCCGATGCTGACCAAGTCGACGCCCGAAGGCGCGCGCGACTACCTGGTGCCCTCGCGCGTGCACGACGGCATGTTCTTCGCGCTGCCGCAGTCGCCCCAGCTGTTCAAGCAGCTGCTGATGGTGGCCGGCTTCGACCGCTACTACCAGATCACCAAGTGCTTCCGCGACGAGGACCTGCGTGCGGACCGCCAGCCCGAGTTCACCCAGATCGACGTGGAGACCTCCTTCCTGCAGGAAGACGAGATCCGCACGATGTTCGAGGGCATGATCCGCAACACCTTCAAGAACGCGATCGGCGTCGACATGCCGGCCTTCCCGGTGATGAAGCACGCGGACGCCATGCGCCTGTACGGCTCCGACAAGCCGGACCTGCGCGTGAAGCTGGAGTTCACCGAGCTCACCGACGTGATGAAGGACGTGGACTTCAAGGTCTTCTCCGGCCCCGCCAACGCCGCCGACGGCCGCGTGGTGGGCCTGCGCGTGCCGCAGGGCGGCGAGATGAGCCGCGGCGAGATCGACGGCTACACCGAGTTCGTCAAGATCTACGGCGCCAAGGGCCTGGCCTGGGTCAAGGTCAACGACATCGCCAAGGGCCGCGATGGCCTGCAGTCGCCGATCGTCAAGAACCTGCACGATCGCGCCCTCCAGGAAATCCTGGCGCGCACCGGCGCGCAGAACGGCGACCTGGTCTTCTTCGGCGCCGACAAGGCCAAGGTGGTCAACGACTCGATCGGCGCGCTGCGCGTGAAGGTGGGCCACAGCGAGTTCGGCAAGTCGCACGGCCTGATCGAAGGCCAGTGGAAGCCGCTGTGGGTGGTGGACTTCCCGATGTTCGAGTTCGACGACGACGCCCAGCGCTGGAACGCGGTGCACCACCCGTTCACCTCGCCGAAGGACGGCCACGAGGACTGGCTGGAAACCGACCCGGGCCGCTGCCTGGCCAAGGCCTACGACGCGGTCCTGAACGGCATCGAACTCGGTGGCGGCTCGGTCCGGATCCACCGCGAAGAGGTGCAGAGCAAGGTGTTCCGCGCGCTGAAGATCGACGAAGAGGAAGCCAAGCTGAAGTTCGGCTTCCTGCTGGACGCGCTGCAATATGGTGCGCCCCCGCACGGCGGCATCGCCATCGGCCTGGACCGCTTCGTCATGCTGATGACGGGCGCCGAATCGCTGCGCGACGTGATCGCCTTCCCGAAGACGCAGCGCGCCCAGGACCTGCTGACGCAGGCCCCCGGCCCGGTGGACGAAAAGCAGCTGCGCGAACTGCATATCCGCCTGCGCAATCCGACACCCGCCTGACACGGGCATGCGGCAGAATGAAAGGCACCTTCGGGTGCCTTTTTTCTTGCCGCATGCAGAGGCCTTTCAAGATCCCGCAATCCGTCCTGGTCGTCATCCACACGCCGGCGCTGGACGTGTTGCTGATCCATCGTGCCGATTCGCCCGGTTTCTGGCAGTCGGTCACGGGATCGAAAGACCACGAGGACGAGGCGTTCGCGCAGACCGCGGCCCGCGAGGTGATGGAGGAGACCGCCATCGACGTCACGACCGGCCAGCTCAGCGACTGGGATCTGGAAAACGTCTACGACATCTACCCGCATTACCTGCACCGCTACGCGCCGGGCATCACGCGCAACCGCGAGCACGTGTTCGGCCTGCGCGTGCCGGCCGGCACGCCGGTGACGCTGAACCCGCGCGAGCACACGGCTTACCAATGGTTGCCATGGCGGGAGGCGGCGGACACGTGCTTCTCCCCTTCCAACGCCGAAGCGATCCTGATGCTGCCAGAATTCCAGACATGACAGTCCTGCGGATCGCCACCTACAACATCCACAAGGGGGTGCAGGGCCTCGGCCCGGCGCGGCGGCTGGAGATCCACAACATCGGGCATGGCGTGGAGCAGCTCGATGCGGACATCGTCTGCCTGCAGGAAGTGCGCAAGCTCCACCGGCGCGAGCAGCGCTACTTCACCCGCTGGCCCGAGCTGCCGCAGGCCGAGTTCCTCTGCCCCGAGGGCTACTATGCCGTCTACCAGACCAACGCGGTCACCAAGCACGGCGAGCACGGCAACGCACTGCTGTCACGCTGGCCCGTGGTGTCGCAGGGCCACGAGGACATGTCGGACCACCGCTTCGAGCAGCGCGGCCTGCTGCACGTGCAGGTGCGGGTGGGCCGGCGCGACGTGCATGTGGTGGTGCTGCACCTGGGGCTCATCGCGGGCAGCCGCCAGCGCCAGATCGAGCAGATGGCGCAGTTCATCGAGCGCGAAGTACCCCGCAAGGCGCCGCTGGTCGTCGCGGGCGACTTCAACGACTGGGGCGGCAAGCTGCGGCCCCTGATGTACGAAAACGGCTTTCGCGACTTCATCGGCGAGCGGGCGCTGACCTATCCCTCGCGGCTGCCGCTGACGCAGCTGGACTACGTCTACGCCCGCGGCCTGAAGCCGGTGGGCATCCAGATCCCGCGCGGGCGCGTCTGGTGGCGCATGTCGGACCACCTGCCGCTGATCGCGGAGTTCAAGCTCTAGGCGAGGGCGCATGGCGCGCGGCATTCCTCCCCTGCGTCCCGGCCACGAGCTGCAACTGCTGGAAGGCAGCCGCGAATTCTTTCCCGCCCTGGTCTCCGCCATCGACGCCTCCCGCAGCGAGGTGCTGCTGGAGACCTACATCTTCGACTTCACCGGCAGCGCCACCGAGGTGGCGTATGCGCTGGAGCGGGCCGCCCGCCGCGGCGTTGCGGTGCGGGTCGTGGTGGACGGTTTCGGCACGCCGGAGCTGCCCCCGGCCTGCGTCGCGCGCTGGGACCTGGCCGGCGTGCAGTGGGCCGTGTTCTCGCGCCCGGGCTTCTTCGGGCTGCTGATGCCGGGCCAGTGGCGCCGGCTGCACCGCAAGCTGTGCGTGGTGGACGGCGAGGTCGGCTTCTGCGGCGGCATCAACATCCTCGACGACTTCCACGACCCCAACCACGGCGAGCTGGCCTCGCCGCGCTTCGACTTCTCGCTGCGGGTCGGCGGGCCGCTGGTCGCGGAGATGCGCGCCACGATGCACCGGCAGTGGAGCCGCATCGAAGCCATCGGCCAGCTGCGCAAGGCGCGGCTCGCGGGCGCGCTGGGCTTCGTGCGCGCAGTGGCCAACGAGCGGCGCGGGCACGTTACCCCGCCCACGCACAGCGACCCCAATGCGCGCGCCGCCCTGCTGCTGCGCGACAACCTGCGCAACCGCGCGGTGATCGAGCGGGCCTACCTGCGCGCGATCGGCCGCGCGCGCAGCGAAATTGTCATCGCGAATGCCTATTTCGTGCCGGGCGGGCGCCTGCGCCGGGCGCTCGTGAAAGCCGCCAAGCGCGGCGTGCAGGTGAAGCTGCTGCTGCAGGGCCGCTACGAATACTTCATGCAGTACTACGCGGCGCGGCCCGTGTTCGGGGTGCTGCTGGCCGCCGGCGTGCAGATCCACGAGTACGCGCCCAGCTTCCTGCATGCCAAGGTGGCGGTGGTCGACGGCCGCTGGGCCACGGTGGGTTCGTCCAACCTGGACCCGCTGAGCCTGCTGCTGGCGCGCGAAGCGAACGTGGTGGTCGATGACGCGCGCTTCGCCGCGCACCTGCGCGAACGCCTGGCCTACGCGATGCAGCACGAAGGCAAGCGCATGGAAGCTTCGGAATACGAACGCCGGCCGCCGTTGCAGCGCGGCAAGGAATGGCTGGCGCGGATGATCATGCGCATTGCGCTGATCGTGCAGGGGAAGACGTACCGGTGAACGGCGACCTGGTGGTGCAGAGGCCGGAGGGCTTGTATTGCCCGCCGGGCGACTTCTACATCGATCCGTGGCGGCCGGTGGCGCGGGCGGTCATCACGCACGCGCATTCCGACCACGCCCGCTACGGCATGGGGCACTACCTGGCCGCGGCACCGTCCGAAGGCGTGCTGCGTTCGCGCCTGGGCGACATCGCGCTGCAGACCCTGGCCTACGGCGAGCGGCTGCGGCACCACGGCGTGACGGTGTCGCTGCACCCGGCCGGCCACGTGCTGGGCTCGGCGCAGGTGCGGCTGGAGCACGAGGGCCGCGTGTGGGTGGCGAGCGGCGACTACAAGGTGGCGCCCGATCCCACCTGCGCGCCCTTCGAGCCGGTGCGTTGCGACGTCTTCATCACCGAGTCGACCTTCGGCCTGCCGATCTACCGTTGGTGCCCGGACGACGAACTGTTCGCGGACATCAACGCCTGGTGGGCGCGCAACATCGAACACGGCCGCGCCAGCGTGCTGGCCTGCTACAGCTTCGGCAAGGCGCAGCGCGCGCTGGCGGGGGTCGATCCGTCCATCGGCCCCATCATCGTCCACGGTGCGGTGCAGCCGCTGAACGCCGCCTACCGCGCGGCGGGTGTGGCGCTGCCGGAGACGCGAATGGTCACCGAGGTGAAGGACCGCGCGGACCTGCGCCGCTGCCTCGTCGTCTGCCCGCCCAGCGCCGCCGCCAGTCCCTGGATGCGCCGCTTCGGCGATGCGCAGGTGGCCTTCGCCAGCGGCTGGATGCAGGTGCGCGGCAACCGCCGCCGCGGCGGCTACGACCGCGGCTTCGTGCTGAGCGACCACGCCGACTGGCCCGGGCTGCTGCAGGCGATCACCGCCACCGGTGCCCAGCGCGTGATCGTCACGCATGGGAGCTCCGCGGTGCTGGTGCGCTACCTCCGCGAGCACGGCCTGCAGGCGGAGGCTTTCGAGACCGAGTACGGCGACGACGTGGTGGAGGCCGATTTGCAGGCGGGGCAGGAGGAGGCTGCGTGAACTTCCGGACTTCTGAACTTCCGGACGCAAAGGGCGCAAAGGGCGCAAAGGGCGCAAAGGTACGCAAAGGACGCGAAAGAAATCCATGTGACCCGTCCTGAATTGAGTTGACACCTTTCTGTCTTCAGAAAGGAAATCTCAAGTGGATCAATGGGTTAGGAGAAGTCGCTACGACTACACACTGACGTTCAAGTTGAGGCCGTGCTGGAGGTCCTGAAGAAAGACTACGGGGTCGTGCCCGTAAAAAAGCTGTCAGGCAAGTCCTTGCGCAAGAGCTCGTCCAAGGGCTCAACGTGACGAGGGCTTGCCGCCACATCGGGATCAGCCGGCAGGCGTATTACAAGGGCCTTGCGTGCGAATTGAAACGCACCAAGGAGCACGCCACGGTCATCGAACTGGTGAGCCTAACCCGGCAACGCCAGCCGCGGATCGGCGCGCGCAAGCTGCACGGCTTGCTGCAGCAGCCGCTTGCGCACCAGGGAATCAAATTGGGACGCGACGGGCTGTTCGAAGTGCTGCGCGACGCGGGCATGCTGGTGCCGCCCAAGCGGGCCTATCACAAGACGACGCACAGCCATCACCATTTGCGCCGCCATCCCAACCTGTTGAAGACCGGCGTCGAAGGTCAAGTCGTACCGAGCGGCTGCGAGCAGCTGTGGGTTGCAGACATCACCTACCTGCCGACCCGAGAAAAGACGGTGTATCTGAGCTTGGTGACGGATGCGTATTCACGCAGATCGTCGGCTGGCACGTGCACTCCAGCCTGCAGGCCGAAGAGGTCAGCCGGGCGTTGAAGATGGCCTTGCGCCAGCGCCTGGTGCACCACTCGGATCGAGGCCTGCAGTACTGTTCGGCCCCCTATCAATCGATCCACCGGCGGCATCGGATCACCTGCTCCATGACCTACGGCTATGACTGCTACCAAAACGCCTTGGCAGAGCGCGTCAGCGGCATCCTGAAAATGGAATTGCTGCTGCGCCGGTCTGCCAACCTGCAGCAGGCAACCGCCATGGTTCGAGAGTCGATCTCCATCTACAACGAGGAACGGCCACACAACTCGCTGGACGACAAAATGCCCGATGCCGTGCACCGGGCCTCCCTGGCCGCCCAGAAACGCAGAGAATTCAGCCCCGTATAGGTGTCAACCTATAGCAGGACGGGTCAATGAATTCCTTTTGCGATTTTTGCGAAACCTTTGCGCCCTTTGCGTCCGGAAGTCCGGCTGTTCCATCCCCAGAATGAAGCGTTTCGCCCGCCTCTTCAGCGAGCTCGACTCCACCACCTCCACCAACGAGAAGGTGGAGGCGCTCACGCGCTACTTCGCCGAAGCGCCCGCGCACGACGCGGCCTGGGCCGTCTACTTTCTCGCCGGCGGCAAGCCGCGGCAGGTGGTGAAGACCGCTTCGCTGGTGGGCCTGGCCTGCCAGATGGCGCAGATCGAGCCCTGGCTGTTCGACGAGTGTTACCAGTCCGTGGGCGACCTTGCCGAGACCATCGCGCTGGTGCTGCCGCGCGGCGACGAGACCTCGGACATCGGCCTGGCCGAGTGGATGGAGCAGCGCTTGCTGCCCCTGCGTGGCCTGCCGGACGAAGAAGTGGCACGCCGCGTCGCCGGCTACTGGCAGGAGCTCGATGCGCTCGGCCGCTTCCTCCTGACCAAGCTGGTGGGCGGCGGCTTCCGCGTCGGCGTCAGCAAGCTGCTGGTGCAGCGCGCCCTTGCCACGCACGCCGGCATCGACGCCAAGCGGGTGGCGCAGCGGATGATGGGCTACACCGACGGCAAGCAGGTCCCTTCGCCCGAACGCTACCGGGCGTTGGTCGCGCAGGTGGAAGAGGGCGCGAGCGAGCAGCCTGACGAAGGCCAGCCCTATCCCTTCTTCCTCGCGCACCAGCTGGACCTGCCGCCGGAGCTGTTCACCGCGCGCCTGGGCCCGGTGGACGAGTGGATGGTGGAGTGGAAGTACGACGGCATCCGCGGCCAGATCGTCAAGCGCCATGGCAAGGTCTGGGTCTGGTCGCGCGGCGAGGAACTGGTGACCGAGCGCTTCCCGGAACTCGTGGCGCTGGCGGCTTCCCTGCCCGATGGCACCGTGGTCGACGGCGAGATCCTCGTGTGGAATGCCGAAGCCGAGCGGCCCGCGCCCTTCGCCTTGCTGCAGCAGCGCATCGGCCGCAAGAACCTGACGAAGAAGATCCTGGCCGAGGCGCCGGTCGGCTTCATGGCCTACGACCTGCTGGAGCAGGATGGCGTGGACGTGCGCCCGCTGCCGCAGCGCGAGCGCCGCGCGCGGCTCGAAGCGCTGTTGCAGGACACGCCGTTCCGCATCTCGCCGGTGGAGAGTGCGCCTTCGTGGCTGGAGTTCGCGCGACAGCGCGAGCGCTCGCGCGAGCTGGGCGTCGAAGGCTTCATGTTGAAGCGCCTGGACGCCGCCTACGGCACCGGGCGCACCAAGGCCGAAGGCCTGTGGTGGAAGTGGAAGATCGAACCCATGACCATCGACTGCGTGCTGGTGTACGCGCAGGCGGGGCATGGCCGCCGCTCTTCGGTCTACACCGACTACACCTTCGCGGTCTGGAACCGGGCGCCGGCCAGCAAGGAGGAGGCCGAAGCGGTGCTGGACGCGATCGCCCGCAAGGAGCCGCCGCAGCCGGGCGCCTTGCAGCTGGTCCCTTTCGCCAAGGCCTATTCCGGCCTGACCGACGAGGAGTTCCGGCAGGTCGACGCCATCATCCGCAAGACCACCATCGAGAAGTTCGGCCCGGTGCGCAGCGTCCGGCCCAGCCTGGTGTTCGAGCTGGGCTTCGAGGGCATCCAGCGCAGCGGCCGCCACCGCAGCGGCATCGCCGTGCGCTTCCCGCGCATGCTGCGGATCCGGCAGGACAAGCCGCTGGAGGAGGCGGATACCCTGCAAGCCCTGGAACGCCTGCTGGGTTCGTGACGTCCAAGGGCGCGTCCAAACCCTTGGTGTTAAAGTCCTCCATGCTCATGAAAGCCGATCCGTCCAGCCAGCTGACCCAGGCCGCCCCCGACGAGGGAACGCCTGTTTCGGTGAAGATCCGCGAACGCATCCAGCAGGCGAAGAAGCGCTTCCACTCCAACGACAACATCGCCGAGTTCATCGAGCCCGGCGAGCTCGAACTGCTGCTGGACGAGGTCGAGTCCAAGATGCAGACCGTCCTGGACAGCATGGTCATCGACACCGCGAGCGACCACAACACCAGCAACACCGCGCGCCGCGTGGCCAAGATGTACCTCAACGAGGTCTTCCGCGGCCGCTACGTCAAGGCGCCGCCCATGACGGAGTTCCCGAACGCGGAGCACCTGAACGAGCTGATGATCGTCGGCCCGATCACCGTGCGCTCGGCCTGCAGCCACCACTTCTGCCCGGTCATCGGCAAGCTGTGGATCGGCGTCATGCCCAACGAGCACACCAACGTGATCGGCCTGTCCAAGTACGCGCGCCTGGCCGAATGGATCATGGGCCGTCCGCAGATCCAGGAAGAGGCGGTGGTGCAACTGGCCGACCTGATCATGGAAAAGACGCAGCCCGACGGCCTGGCGGTCGTCATGGAGGCGAGCCACTACTGCATGGCCTGGCGCGGCGTGAAGGACATGGACAGCAAGATGATCAACTCCGTCATGCGCGGCGTGTTCCTGAAGGACGCTGCGCTGCGGCGCGAATTCCTGGCGCTGATCCCGCGCCAGGGCCAATAAGGAGACCCATGCTCGTTCGCCTCCTGTACTGCAGCCGCGCGGTCGACACGAGCGCGGACGCGATCGAGTCCATCCTCTCGCAGTCGCGCCACCACAACCCGGTGAGCGGCATCACGGGCATCCTCTGCTACGGCGGCGGCATCTTCCTGCAGGCCATCGAGGGCGGCCGCATGCAGGTGAGCGACCTGTTCGGCACGATCCAGAAGGACGCGCGCCACCAGGACGTCGCGCTGCTGCACTACGAGGAAATCTTCGAGCGGCGCTTCGGCGGCTGGAGCATGGGCCAGGTGAACATGTCCAAGCTGAACCACTCGGTGGTCCTGAAATATTCCGAGAAGCCCGAGCTGGACCCGTACAGCGTCTCGGGCAAGGTCTCGCTAGCGCTGCTGGAGGACCTGATGGCCTCCGCTTCCATCTGCGGCCGCGGCTGATGCCCGCGCAGTTGCCGGTGCGATGCCGCTAGGCGCGCTGGCGCTGGTCCTGCTTGCCGGGGTCATCCACGCCAGCTGGAACATCGCGGCCAAGAAGGCCGGCGGCGACGTCCGCTTCGCTGCCTTCACCACCGTCATTCTTTGCGTCGCCTGGGCTCCGCTGGGGCTGTGGCTGGCCTGGGAAGTGCTGCCGTCCTGGGGCATGCGTGAATGGGGCCTGCTGGCCGCCAGTGCCTTCCTGCATTCCATCTACTACCTGACCCTGCTGCGCGGCTATCGCAAGGCGGAGCTCACGGTGGTCTACCCGCTCGCGCGCGGCTCGGGGCCCTTGCTGTCCTCGCTGGCCGCGGTGCTGCTGCTGGGGGAGCAGCTGTCGGCGCTCGGGGCGCTCGGCATCGCCGGCGTCGTGGGCGGCGTGTTCCTGATCGCCGGCGGCCCCGTGCTCTGGCGCCGCAGCCGCGACCCGCTGGAGCGGGTGCGCGTGCGCAAGGGCGTGGTGTACGGCGTGCTGACCGGCGCCTTCATCGCCGGCTACACGGTCGTGGACGGCTATGCCGTCAAGGTGCTGCTGATCTCGCCGATCCTGCTGGATTACATCGGCGCCTTGCTGCGGCTTTTCCTGGTCGTGCCGCCGGCCTTGCGCGACCTGGAGGAAACGAAGCGGCACTGGCTGGCGCAATGGAAGTACGCGCTGTTCGTCGGCGTGCTGAGCCCCGTGTCTTACGTGCTGGTGCTGTACGCGATGCGCACGGCGCCGCTGTCGCACGTGGCGCCCGCGCGCGAGGTGTCCATGCTGTTCGCGGCGCTGATCGGCGGCCAGATGCTGGGCGAAAAGGATCGCGGCATCCGCGTGCTGGGCGCGTTCTGCATCGGCGCCGGCGTGATGGCGCTCGCGCTGGGCTAGGCCATGAGTCTTCTCCTCGGCTGCGATTTCTCCAGCACACCCACGCGGCGCAAGCCCATCGTGCTGGCGCTCGGCCACGCGGCAGGGGGCCGGGTGCAGCTGACGAAGCTGGAGAAGCTGGAATCGCTGGCCGCCTTCGCCGACTGGCTGCGCCAGCCGCAGGCCTGGGTGGGCGGCTTCGACTTTCCCTTCGGCCTGCCGCGCGAGCTGGTGGAGCACCTGGGCTGGCCCACCGAGTGGCGCGAATGCATGCGGCATTACGCTTCGCTCTCGCGGCCGCAGATCCGCGCCACTTTCGCGGCCTACTGTGACGCGCGGCCCGCGGGCTCCAAGTTCGCGCACCGCCGTTTCGACAAGCTGGCGGGCTCCAGCCCCTCGATGAAGTGGGTCAACCCGCCGGTCGCGTACATGCTGCATGCGGCCGTCCCGCTGCTGCTGGAGGCCGGCGTGCACATGCCTGGGCTGCACGCAGGCGACCCGCAGCGCGTGGCGCTGGAGGCCTATCCGGGCCTGCTCGCGCGTGAGCTCATAGCACGCCGCAGCTACAAGAGCGACGAGAAGGCCAAGCAGACGCCGGACCGGCTGATCGCCCGCAAGGACCTGCTGACCGCGCTCGAGCAAGGCCGCACGCGGCTGGGCCTGCGCCTGAAGCTCACCCATGCGCAGGCCGACGCGCTGGTGCAGGACGCCAGCGGCGACAGCCTGGATGCCGTGCTCTGCCTGGTGCAGGCCGCCTGGGCCGCGCAGCATGGCGCGCCGCAGTACGGCTTGCCTGCCGACCTGGACCCGCTGGAAGGCTGGATCGTCAGCGCCTGAACGGGCCCCGGCCGTCGTGCGCTTTCGCTGGCTCCCTGTAGGCTGGGTTCGCGCAACGACCCCGGCAAACGGCCGACCCGCGCGACGCACGATCGCCGCTAAGGTGGCCCGATGTCCATCGACGTCCGCAAGGGCCAGGCGCCCCCCATGCACAGCCGCGAAGTGTTCCGCGAACGCTTCCGCGCCCGTTTCTTCGACCCCGCCTTCCGCCAGGAAGACCGGGCGCTAGACCGGCTGGAAGAGATCGCCTGGAAGGCCTACACCGAAGGCCGCAAGGCGCCGGTGACGCGCAAGGCCGGCGGCGAATTCAAGGACCCGAACTACGACCTCTCGGTGGAGTGGTACGAGACCCGCAACAAGCTGCTGGCCGCGCAGCAGCGCTGGGGCGAGGCCGCCACGCCTTCACGCGTGCTGGTTGTCAACTGCGCGACGCGCAACGACGGCACCTGCCCGGGCGAGATGTCCAAGAGCTTCCGGCTGGCGCAGATCGCCCGCGGCGAGCTGGGCGAGGGCGGGATCGAAGTCGATTTCCTCGACCTCAGCCTGATCGCCTCCGACTACGACCGCCACATCCATGCCTGCAAGGGCTGCGTGTCGACGGCCATGCCGCTGTGCCACTGGCCCTGCAGCTGCTACCCGAACCACAGCACGAACCAGGTGAACGACTGGATGGCCGAGATCTACGAGAAGTGGGTGTCGGCGCATGGCGTGCTGCTGGTGACGCCCACGCACTGGTACACGACGTCCAGCCCGTTGAAGCTGATGATGGACCGGCTGGTGTGCGCCGACGGCGGCAACCCCGATCCCACCACCACCGGCGGCAAGGACCCGGAGAAGGCGAAGCAGCTGGAGCTGGAAGGCTGGCCCTATCCGAAGCACCTCGCCGGCCGCGCCTACGGCGTCGTGGTGCACGGTGACGTCGCGGGCATCGAGGGCAACCGCCGCGCGCTGTGCGACTGGCTGGACTGGATGGGTCTCATCGACGCTGGCAATACCGCACGGCTGGACCGCTATATCGGCTATTACGAACCCTACGCCACCAGCCACCAGGCGCTGGACGCCGACGAGGCGATGCAGGACGAGGTGCGCAACGTGGCGCGGGCGCTCACCCAGGCCGTGCGCGACTTGCGGGCCGGGAAGTTGAGCAACCCGGGCAAGGATTTGCCGCGGCCGCGGCCGAAGTAGCTCAGGGACTCAAGCGCCCGAAGGCCAGCAAGGCCTCCGTGTCCGTGCGGTACATCTTCAGCAGCGGGCTGTCGCTCAGCACGCCCGCGCGCTGCAGCACCCGCTCCACCGGCAGCTTGATGCCGCTGATGTGCAAGGTGATGCCGCGCTCGGCCAGCATCTTGCGCATCTGCCCGAACATCTCGACGCCGGTCGCGTCGACGCGGTTGATCGGCTGCGCGAACAGGCAGACGTGGCGCACCTCGGGATGCGCGGCGAGGTGCTCGACGATCTCGCGCTCGATGGCCGTGGCCGACGCGAAGTCCAGCTCCGCGTCCATGCGCAGTGCATAGAGCTGCGGCGCCAACGGCGGCAGCTTCCACAGGTGGCGATCGCGCAGGCTGCCGTCCGGATGCAGGCCCACCTCGATGATGCGCGGGTGCAGCCGCAGGTAGAGGAAGTGCGCCAGGCCCACCAGCACGCCGGTCAGCACGCCCCAGTAGATGCGCGGCGCCGACAGGATGGTGACGGCGAAGGTGGCGAGCCCGGTCGCGGCCTCGACCTTGTCGATCCGCCACAGGCCGACGAATGTGCGCGGCTTGAACAGGCTGGACACCGCGGCCACCACCACCGCGGCCAGCACCGACTTCGGCACGTGCGCCAGCAGCGGCGTCAGGAACAGCAGCACCAGCAGCACGAAGCCGGTGGCGAACACCGTGGCCCAGGCCGTGCGCGCGCCTGCGTACAAGGTGAGCGCCGAGCGCGAGAAGGACGTGCTGGTGGCAAAGGCGCCGGACAGCGCTGAGACCAGCTTGCCCACGCCCTGGCCGACCAGGTCCTGGCTGGCGTCCCAGCGCTTGCCGTCCCGCTGGTTCTCGATCTTGGCGCTGGACGCCATCTCCAGCGAGCTCACCAGCGTCAGCACCAGCGCCGGCGCGATCAGCGAGGAGAACTGGTCCCAGCCCGGCCAGGTGGGCCAGTAGGGCGCGGGCAGGCCGCGCGGCAGCGGACCCACGACCATGCCGTTGGGCGAATAACCGGTGAAATAGCTCAGCGCCGCCGCGGCCGCCAGCACGATCAGCATGATCGGCAGCTTGGGCCAGAAGCGCTTGGCGAGAATGAACAGCGCGAGGCTCACCAGGCCATAGGCCAGCGCCTGCGGGTCCAGCCTGGGCGAATGCAGCAGCTGCGACAGCGAGCCTTCCAGCCCCAGCAGCGAGGGCAGCTGCGAGGCGATGATCAGCAGCGCGGCGGCCTGGCTGAAGCCGGCCAGCACCGGCGAGCTGACTAGGTTCAGCACCCAGGCCGCTCGCAGCGCCCCGACGGCAAACTGCAAGGTGCCGGCCAGCAGCGCCAGCCAGACGGCCAGCGCGACCCAGCTGGCGCTGCCCGGCTGCGCCATGCCGATCAGCGAGGCGCCCACCAGCACGCTGCTCAGGGCCGAAGGGCCGACCGAGAGCCGAGTGGACGCGCTGAACATCACGGCGGCCAGCGCCGGCAGGAAGGTGGCGTACAGGCCCGTCACGAGCGGCATGCCGGCCAGGCCGGCGTAGGCCACCGATTGCGGGATCATGACGACGGCGACGGTGATCGCCGCCATGGCCTCGCCGCGCAGCAGTTCCTTGCTCGGTCGAGGCCAGTTCAGGAAGGGGAACCAGCGGGACAGTGGAGGCATCGCCCCGAAGTATGCCTGCCCGCGCGAGCGGCTCATCGCTGCGGCATGTCCTTGACCCCGTAACCCAGGCTGACGGTGGCGTCCTCGGGGATCGGAGGCATCGTCTGGTTCCAGTTTTCCCAGGCTTCGCGCATCGCGGCCAGGCGCGCCGGCTGGCGGCCCGCCTGGTTGGCCCGCTCGCGCTCGTCGGCCGGGATGTCGAACAGGTAGTCGTGGCCGTCCACCCGCAGGTACTTCCAGTTGCCGTCGCGCAGTGCGCGCTGGCCGCGGTGGTTCATGCGCCAGTGCAGCGGGCGCGCGAACTCCTGCTTCGGGTCGCGCAGCACCGGCAGCAGCGACACGCCATCCAGCGGATACGCCGGGTCGGCCTGCGCGCCGGCTGCCTCGATGACAGTGGTCGACCAGTCCATGGTCATGCACTGCTGGCGGCTCACGCTGCCAGGCGGGATGACGGCCGGCCAGTGCGCGATCCACGGCACGCGGATGCCGCCTTCGGTGAGGTCCATCTTGCCGCCCACCAGTGGCCAGTTGTCGGAGAAGCGTTCGCCGCCGTTGTCGCTGGTGAAGATGACCAGCGTGTCGCGCTCCAGGCCGTGCCGGCGCAGCGCCTGCATCACCCACCCGATGCCTTCGTCCATGTGGTGGATCATGCGGCGGTAGGTGTGGATGTTGCCGCCGTGCAGGTGGAACAGGTTGTCCTTCACCTCCTGCGCCAGCGCGGCGTCGTCGCGCGTCTCCCAGGGCCAGTGCGGCGCCGTGTAGTGCATGCTGAGGAGGAAGGGCTGCTTGTCCTGCGCGACGCGATCGATGAAGTCGATGGCGCGCTTCGAGATCAGGTCGGTGAGGTAGCCTTCCTCCGCCTTCTCCTCCTCGCCGAACCACAGGTCGTGCACGCCGTTGCTGCTGCAGTGCGTGAAGTAGTCGACGCCGCCCGACATGGGGCCGAAGAACTCGTCGTAGCCGGAGCGCAGGGGACTGAAGTGCGGCGGGTAGCCGAGGTGCCACTTGCCGATCAGCGCGGTGCGGTAGCCGGCCTTCTTCAGCAGCGAGGGCATGGTGGGCACCTCGGGCGGCAGGCCCAGCGTGGTGCTGCCGCGGCTCTTGCTGTTGATCGGCTCTTCCGCCGCGCCGCGCAGCCGGTACTGGTAGCGCGCCGTCATCAGCGCGAAGCGCGTGGGCGAGCAGACGGGCGAGTTCGAATAGCCCTGCGTGAACTGGATGCCGTTGGCGGCGAGCCCGTCCAGCACGGGCGAGACGGGGCCGAACTCCGCCTCGCGGCCGCCGTAGCAGCCCAGGTCGGCGAAGCCGAGGTCGTCGGCAACGATGAAGATGATGTTGGGACGTTGCATGGTGTTCAGGGCTGGTAGCCGGACTTCTGCACCACCGGCGCCCACTGCGCGCGGTAGGCCTTGAGCATGGCGGCCGTCTGGGCCTGGGTGGCGACCACGGGCGTCATCTGCAGCTCGGTGAAGCGGCGTTGCGTGTCGGGGTCGCGCATGACGGCGACGATCGCGTCCGAGTAGCGCTTCACCTTGTCGGCCGGCATCGCGGCCGGCGCGAAGAAAGCGTTCCAGCCGGTCGCCGCGAGGTCGAGCCCGGACTCGCGGAAGGTAGGCACGTTCGGCGCGATGGGCGAGCGCTTCGCGCCCGATGCGGCCAGGATGCGCAGCTTGCCGGCCTCGTGCTGCGGCAGCACGACGTCCAGCGTGTCGATCGAGACCGGCACCTGGCCGCCGATCAGGTCCGAGATCAGCGGCGCGGAGCCGCGGTAGCCCACGACCTGCGCCTTGACGCCGGCTTTCTCGCCGATCATCAGCGCGAAGAAGTGCGGCAGGCTGCCGGTGGCCGGCACGCCGAAGTTGGCCTTTTCCGGGTTGGCACGCAGCCAGGCGAGCAGGTGCGAAAGTTCCCGCACCGGCACGGCGGCCCCGACGCTCAGCGCGAACTCGTAGTCGTTGACGTGCGAGACCGGCACGAAGTCGCGGTCCGGGTCGTAGCCGTTGTCCTTGAACACGAGCGGCGCCACCAGCATCACGGCGGGGTTGGCGATCATCAGCACGTTGTCGCCGGGGCGCGCGGCCTTGACCTGCTGCGCGGCCAGGCGGCCGCCGGCGCCGGTCTTGTTCTCCACCAGCACGGTGATGCCCAGCTTCGCCGCCAGCTTGTCGCCGACGATGCGCGCCACGCGGTCCGTGGCGCCGCCCGGGGCGAAGCCGCTGACGATGCGCAAGGTTTCAGGCGCTTGCGCGTGCAGCGCGCCGGCGGTGCTGGCCAAGGACGCGGCCAGCAAGGTTCTTCTCTGCATGTTGTCTCCTGGTGTCGATCGCACCACGTGCAAATGTATTCTGGCGACAATCGATTCTTCAAATCAACCATTGCTGGATGCCTGGACGAACCGCTGCACGGCAAGCTCAACCGGCCCCGGGCGAAGCCTGGATGGCGCGGCGCGGCTGGCAGCCGTTCGCCTTCCAGCGCGAAGTCTGGCAGGCGATCGCCGAAGGGCGCAGCGGCCTGCTGCACGCGACCACGGGCTCCGGCAAGACCTATGCGGTGTGGCTGGGGATGCTGGACGCCTTGCTCGCGCGCCACCCGCCAGGCCGCGGCGCGGAGCCGCTGCGGGCCATCTGGCTCACGCCGATGCGGGCGCTTGCCTCCGACACGGCCAAGGCGCTGGCGCAGCCGCTGAACGAGCTGGCGCCGGCCTGGACGCTCGGCCTGCGCACGGGCGACACGCCCAGCGCCGAGCGGGCCAGGCAGGACCGCCGCATGCCCACGGTGCTGGTCACCACGCCGGAGTCGCTGACCTTGATGCTGACGCGCGAGAACGCGCGCGAGGACTTGTCGCAGGTGGAGTTCGTCGTGGTGGACGAATGGCACGAGCTGATCGGCAGCAAGCGCGGCGTGCAGGCGCAGCTGGCGATCGCGCGGCTGTGGCAGTTCAATCCGGCGCTGGTGGCGTGGGGCCTCAGTGCGACGCTGGGGAATCTTGAACAGGCGATGGAAGTCCTTTGCCACCCCGGCGCGGAAGGCAAGGCCCCGGCCCTCGTCCAGGGCCGCATCGACAAGACGCTCCTCATCGATACGCTGATCCCGCCCGACCCTGGCAAGTATTCCTGGGCCGGCCACCTCGGTGCGCGCATGCAGCAGCCGGTGGTGGAGGAGATCGCGAAGTCGGGCACCACGCTGGTCTTCACCAACGTGCGCTCGCAGGCCGAGATCTGGTACCAGCTGCTGCTGGAAGCGAAGCCGGAATGGGCCGGGCACATCGCCCTGCATCACGGCTCGCTGGATCGCGCCACGCGCGAATGGGTGGAGCAAGGCCTGAAGCAGGGCACGCTGCGCGCCGTGGTCGCCACGTCGTCGCTGGACCTCGGTGTCGATTTCCTGCCGGTGGAACGCGTGCTGCAGATCGGCTCGGCCAAGGGCGTCGCCCGCATGATGCAGCGGGCCGGCCGCAGCGGCCACGCGCCCGGCCGCCCGAGCCGCGTGACCCTGGTGCCCACCAACACGATGGAGCTGGTGGAGGCGGCGGCCGCGCGCTGGGCCGCGAAGACCGGGCGCGTGGAGAAGCGCACTTCACCGGAGAAGCCGCTGGACGTGCTGGTGCAGCACATCGTCACGGTGGCGCTGGGCGGCGGCTTCGCGCCCGATGCGTTCTACGCCGAAGTGACGAGCGCCTATGCCTACCGCAACCTCACGCGCGCGGAGTTCGATTGGGCCGTCACCTTCTGCGAGCGCGGCGGCGAGAGCCTGGGCGCTTATCCCGAGTACCACCGCATCGTCCATGGCGAGGACGGCATGTACACGGTGCAGGACAAGGGCGTGGCGAAGCGCCACCGGCTCGGCGTGGGCACCATCGTCAGCGACGCCGCCATCCAGGTGAAGTTCCTGACGGGCGCCGTCATCGGGACCATGGAGGAGGGCTTCATCGCGCGCCTGCGCGCCGGCGACCACTTCTTCTTCGCCGGCCGGTTGCTGGAGTTCGTGCGCGTGCGCGACATGGCGGCCTACGTGCGCAAGGCAACGAAGAACAAGGGCACGGTGCCCACCTGGCAGGGCAGCAAGATGGCGCTGTCCACCGAACTCTCGGACGCCGTGCTGGAGATGATGCAGAACGCGGCGCACGGCGAGTTCGCCGAGCCCGAGCTGCTGGCGGCGCGGCCCATGCTGCAGACGCAGCAGCGGCTGTCGAAGATCCCCACGCCGCGCACGCTCCTGGTCGAGAGCTACCGCTCGCGCGAGGGCCAGCACCTGTACGTCTATCCCTTCGCCGGCCGCAACGTGCACCTGGGGCTGGCCAGCCTGCTGGCATGGCGGCTCGCGCGCTTGCAGCCCAACACCTTCAGCATGTCGATCAACGACTACGGCTTCGAGCTGGTGGGGGCCGCGCCCTTCGACATCGCGCCGGTCACGAGCCAGGCGCTGTTCACCGGCGACGATCTGTTGCACGACGTGCTGGCCTCGCTCAATTCCACCGAGCTGGCGCAGCGGCGCTTCCGCGAGATCGCGCGCGTGGCCGGCCTCATCACCCCCGGCTACCCCGGGCAGCCGAAAAGCGCGAAGCAGTTGCAGGCTTCCAGCGCGCTGTTCTTCGAGGTGTTCCGCAAGTACGACGCGGGCAACCTGCTGTTGAACCAGGCGGAGCAGGAAGTCCTGAGCCAGGAGCTGGAACTCTCGCGCCTGTCGGAAACGCTGGCGCGCATGCGCGCACGTGCAGTGGACTTCGCCGAACTGCGCCACCCGAGTCCCATGAGCCTGCCGCTGATGGTGGAGCGCTTCCGGGAGAAGCTCACGACGGAGCAGTTGTCCGAACGCCTCGACCGCATCCTGCGGGCGATGGAGAAGGAAGAGGCTTGACGCCGCCCAAACGAAAAAATCGCCGCGAGGCGATTTTCCGTTCAATCGATTGGTGCCCAGGAGAGGACTCGAACCTCCACGATGTTACTCGCTAGTACCTGAAACTAGTGCGTCTACCAATTCCGCCACCTGGGCATTCAGGAGCTCTGCATTGTAGCGGAGTTTTGGGCCCCTTCTTTCTCCTACATGCATTTGCTCCGCGATATGACCCGGCGCGCAACACCTGCTTCCTAGACTGCGGGCCAGCAGTTATCGATGGGAGTCCGCAGGAAATGAGGAAGAAGATGTCGTGGAAGCGCGCTGCCTTGCCGGCGGCGCTGGCAATGTGCGCATGGCTCGCGGCCTGCGGCGATCGCGTGGACAACACCGAGACGCCCGAACCGCCGCAAGCCAGCGTGGAGATCAACCGCCAGGGCGAGCAGGGTGCCAAGCCCGTCACCGAAGCCGTCGGCGTCATGCATGACACCAACACGATGGGCGCCGGGCCCGCCCTTGCGCTGGCACCCGCGTCCGCACCCGGCGCGATGGACCAGGAGGACACGCGCATCGCTTCCGACGTGAAGACCGCGCTGGCCGCCGACCCGGACTTCAGCTCGATGAAGATCGACGTGTTCAGCGACGAAGGCATGATCACCTTGCGCGGGCGCGCGCCCGACCCTGGTGCGCGCGAGCGCGCGCGGGACATCGCGCGGACCGTGCGCGACGTGAAGTCGGTCGACAACCAGCTGACCCTGGGCTGAACGCGGGTCAAGGCGCGGCGGCAGGCTCCTGCTTGCTCTGCGCCGCGACGCTCTCCGTCTTGGCCGCGGCTCGGGTGGCGGCGGCGCTGGTCTTGCTGCGCGTCTGGAAGATCACGTCGTGCACGAAGCGCAGCTTGTCCAGCGCGCCGGGCGACAGCGCGAACGGATACGCGTCCTCCTGGCCCAGGCTGCGGTTCAGGCTGTTCAACAGCAGCGTCAGCGGCACCCACTGCTCCACCAGCTGGTCGAACTCGGGCCGGCCGGTCTCCAACGGGTTGATCACTTCTTCGAGCTCCACGCCCTGGCCGGGGATGGACAGGCGCGTGTTGTACGAGGACGCGGTTTCCAGCAGGTCCACCATGTGCAGGTAGTGGGCCCAGGTCTCGGCCCAGTCCTCCCAGGGATGCGAGGTCGCATAGGCGCTGACGTAGTTGTCCTGCCAGTCCGGGATGCTGCCGCCGCGCGCGTAGTGGTCCTGCAGGGCCTGCTGGTAGTCGGCCTGTTCGTCGCCGAACACCTCGCGGAAGTGTTCCAGCTGGCCGCCGTCGGCGATCAGCTGGTTCCAGTAGTAGTGGCCCGACTCATGGCGGAAGTGTCCCAGCAGCGTGCGATAGGGCTCGTGCATCTCGACGCGGCGCTTCACGCGCTCGGCGTCGTCGGCCTCCGTCACGTTGATCGTGATGACGCCCTGCGAGTGGCCGGTCATCACGGGCTGTCCGGGCTGGTCGGCGAGGAATTCGAAGACGGGCCCGTCGGATTCGCCATCCGGCGGCGTCGGCGAGAGCAGGCCCAGCTTGGCCAGCGTGTAGAACAGGCGGCGCTTGGCCGCTTCCAGCCGGTACCAGCGCCCGGGATTCCCGGGTTGCGACAGGTCCGGCAGGATGCGCGTCAGCCGGCAGGCCGCGCACAGGGGATTGGGGTCCGCCGCGGGCACGGCGAAGTTGCATGCGTTCTGCGTCGTGGCGTTGTGGCACAGGCGATAACGCGCCGCGCCTTCCTTGCCGCGCGCCTTCGGGCGCCAGAGTTCCTCCTTCCCTTGCACCTGCTCGAGCGCCGCCATGTTCAGGCGGTCCGGCAGGAAGGCGAGCGTGCTGCCGCACTTCAGGCAGCTGACGTTCTCGAAGAAGACGGCCTGGCCGCAGTGCTGGCAGTGGAATGTTTTCATGATGCGCGCGAATGGAAAAAGGGCAGGCCGCCCTGCAGGCGCCTGCCCTTCGCTCCCGACCCTGTTACGGACGGACCAGCAGGCTGTTGTGCACTTCGCGCACGCCCTTGGTGTCGCGGGCGAGCATGCCGGCAACGTCCTTCTCCTGCTGCGACTTGGCGAAGCCGGACAGCTCCACGGTGCCTTGCAGCGTGCTGACGTTGATGGACAGGCCGCCGGTGCGCTTGTCCTCGAGCAGCTTGGTCTTGACGGAGGCGGTGATGGTCTTGTCATCGACATAGGTGCCGACGTTTTCCTGGCCGCGCCAGACGGCGCAGCCGCTGGTCACCAGGGTCAGGCCGGTCAGGATGGCCAGGGTATAGGCACGTGCGTTTTTCATGAGAACTCCCTTCGGGTCGAGTTGTGATGGTGCGGGTCTTCCAAGGAAGCTTGCCGGGGCCGCACCGTACCTCCCGGCTTGCTTTGTGAAACTCTTCTTCTTCAAGGCTGCTCTTCGTCCTTGCGGAAATCCGCCGCCGAGAGCGCCGCCATCAGCAGGCTGGACACCTGCGAGGACTTCAGCAGCGCCAGGGTCAGCCCGCCCAGCGAGATCAGCTTCCAGGGCCGCGCGAATGTCAGCGCCGCGCCGGCCGCCGCCGAAATGGCCAGCAGCTGCCACGGCTTGCGCCGCGCATAGTTGCGCAGCATCGGCGAGGCCAGGTCCACCGCCATGTGCGCCGGGTGGTAGCGCCACCAGGTCTGCACCACGTGCTGCAGGTGGCGGAACCAGCCGCCGCCCGTGGGCGCAGCGTCGTCGTCCGGCGGGAACGAGCCTTCGTCGCCCATGAAGGCGTAGCCGGGCGGGGCTTCCTCGTGCGGGTCGTGCTTGCGCTCGCGCCGCGCGATGTGGTCCACGATCGCGCGGCGCGAGCGCGCGAGCTTGTCCGTGGCTTCAGACATTCGGTCTCCGCCTCAAGAGCGCGCCCGCACGGCGCGCAGCGCCTGCGCGTCGGCGTCGAGTTGCGCCTTCAGCTCCGCGAAGGCTTTCTCGGGCAGGGGCTGGCGCGCCACCAGGAAGCCGGCCACCGCAATGGCCAGCGCGATGGCGGGAACGATCACCAGCATCCAGTGGAATTCGTGGACGGCGCCGATCATGGCCGCGACCCCCGCGAGGACCAGGAACACGAGGCCCGCGAAAAGGGTCACGCCCCAGGCGATGGCCCGCTTCGCGATTTCCAGGCCCACGCTGGAGGCTTCCTCGCGCACCAGCGCGGCGTAGCCGGCGACGTGCTGGATCACCAGCTCCGGCTTGCTCACCAGCACCGAGAAGATCGGGTGCAGCATGCGCGTGCCCCGGCCTCAGAAGTACTTGTCCTGCAGGTCGCGGCGATGCCGCATCGCGATGACGATGCCGGCGACGGCAGCGCCCACCGCCGCAGCGATCAGCGCCGCCTTCATCGGGTTGTCGGCGACGTAGCGCTGGCTGGTGCGGGCGTACTCGCCCATGTAGCGCTGCGCCGCGGAGGCACGCGAAGACATGGCGTCCATGCCGCGGTTCGCTGCGTCCTGCATGTTGGACCGCAGGTCCTTCACGGTGCTGCTGGCCCGATCGAGCGCCTCGCTCGCCAGGCGGCGGGTGGTCGCCAGGGTGTTCTCGGTATCGGTGTTCATCTGCGAGTCCTCTTTTCTTGCAAGTGAATGCCCCGCGGGGCGGCCATGGAACCACGGAACGACAAAGCGAATCGTGCGTGCCTGTAGCTTAGGCATAAACAGCCCAGCAAAGATCAGTTCCCCGCCTGACCGAATGTAGGAGGGAGCCGACAGGGTTTCGGGAAAGGTCAGGCCGGCTGCGCGGCCGCAGCCTTGGGCAGCACGGCGGTGATGCGCGTGCCCCGGCCCGGGCCGGAGTTCACCGTGAAGCGGCCGCCGGCGGCTTCCACGCGGTGGCGCATGCCGGCGATGCCGTGGGTGGTGGGACGCACTTCGCGGGCGTCGAAGCCCTTGCCGTCGTCCTGGATCTCCACCTCGACGTGGTTGCTGTAACTGCGCACGCTCACGTCCACCTGCCTGGCTTCCGCGTACTTGCCCACGTTGGTCAGCGACTCCTGCACGAGGCGATAGACCGTCAGCTGCGAAGGCTCGTCCAGCTCCACCGGCTCCAGGCTGCTCGCCACTTCGATGCCGGAGCGCTCGGAGAATTCGCGCGCCAGGATCTCGAGCGCCGCCGTCAGCCCCAGGTTCGCCAGCGAGGACGGCCGCAAGTCCTCGATGATGCGGCGCTTCAGCGCGATGCCGCTGTTGAGGGTCTCGGTCAGGTGCTGCAGGCGCTGGCTCACTTCCGGCGCCGGCGGACTCAGCTTCGATTTCAGCCGCGCCACATCGAGCTTGGCCGCGGTCAGAAGCGCCCCGAGTTCGTCGTGCAGTTCGCGCGCGAGGTGGCCGCGCTCCTCCTCGCGCACCTGCTGCAGGTGCGTGGCCAGCTGCGCCAGCGAGGCGGTGCGTTCGCGCACCTGCGTCTCCAGCAGGTCGCGTTCGGCCTGCAGCGCGGCCTGCTGCTGCTCGCCGGCGAGCTTCAGTTTCGTGCTTTGGCGCAGGTACAGGTAGAAGGCCAGCAGCGCCGCGGCGGTGACCAGGCCGATGCCGATGCGCGCGAGCCGCAAGGTCTTCTCCACCTGCCGCTGTGACGAGACCATGCCCGCGGTGGCGGTCTGGATCAGCTTGCCGGCCTGCTCGCGGATGGCGTCCATGTGCTCGCGGCCCACGTCGGTCAGCAGCACGAACTTCCAGGCGTCCTCGTTGCCCTGCTTGCGCATGCGCACCGACATGTCCATTTCGGCGGCCTTGCGCTGCACGTTGCGCGTGAGCAGGGCCAGCGTCGCGGCATCGGCGCTGCCCGGGTCGTACTTCATGCGCAGGTTGTCGAGGTCGTGGCTGATCTCCGCGACCGCGGCGTTGTACGGCTCCAGGTAGCGCGGGTCGCCGGTGAGCAGGTAGCCGCGCGAGCCGGTCTCGGCATCGAGCACCTGCTGCAACAGGTGGTTCACGGCGTTGCGCGTCTGCGTGTATTCGTCGATGCGCTCGAGCGCTTCGCTCGATGCGACGTAGCCTGTTTCATTGATACCGATGAGCACCAACGCCGCGAGAACCGCGAGGACCAAGCCGATCGCCGTGCGCGGCAATACGAAAGAAGCCGGCAGTCTCAACCTAAAACCTCAACGTTGTGCCTAAAATCCGCCCACGTCATGACTCAAGGGTAGGCCATTTCCATCCGGAAGTGGGGCACAATGAAACACAAGCTTGACGTAGAAGGTGAAGCATGATCAAAGTCGGCATTGTGGATGACCACGCCATCGTGCGGTCAGGCCTCAAACAATTCTTCAGTGAACAAGTCGACCTGCGGGTCGTTGGGGAAGCAGCAAGCGGGCGTGAGGCCATCGACCTGGTGCGCACCACCGAAATGGACGTCCTCGTGATGGACCTTTCGATGCCCGGGCAGAGCGGCATCGATGCGCTCGGCATGATCCGCGCGAAAGCGCCGGATGTCGGCATCCTCATCCTCTCCGGGTATCCCGAAGAGCACTACGCGATGAACCTGATCCGGCAGGGCGCGAGCGGCTACCTGAACAAGGAATGCGAACCGATGGAGATCGTCAACGCGATCCGCACCATCGCGCTGGGCCGCCGGTACATCTCGCCCGCGGTCGCCGAACTGCTGGCGCAGCAGCTCAATCGCAAGGAAGGCGGCGCGCCGCACGAGCAGCTGTCGGAGCGCGAGTTCCAGGTGTTCCTGAAGCTGGCCAAGGGCGAAACCGCCGGCGACATCGCGAAGGCGCTGTCGCTGTCGGTGAAGACCGTGAGCACGTACCGCACGCGCCTGATGGAGAAGATGAACCTCTCCTCCAACAGCGACCTGACGTACTACGCGCTGAAGAACAAGCTGATCGATTGAGCGCGCGAGGCGCATCGCCTCACGCACCGCCTGCCGCGCCCGCGCCCAGCGCCAGGCAGTAATCCACCAGCGCATCGATCTCGTTCGACTTGTCGAACACCGCGTCCGCGCCCAGCCGGGCGCAGCGCTGGCGCATGTCGTCGGTCGCATAGTTGCTCAGCACCACCACGCGCTGGTCGGTGCCACGCTGCTGCATCGCCTCGAGCACGCCGAGGCCGCTGCCTTGCTTGAGGAACAGGTCCACGATCGCGAGGTCCCAGTCTGCCGCATGGGTGGCGAGCCAGAGGCGCGCGTCCCCCTCGGATTCCGCCCACCCGAGCGGCTGCACGGACGCCAGTTCCTCGAGCGTGCCGATCAGGTTCTCGCGGATGGTGGCGTTGTCTTCGACGATGTACGTTCGCAGTTCCACGGGTGCTCGCTTCCCCGGCGCACCCGTCGCGCGCCCGGCCCTCCTGTTCCCAGGAAGCGGGCATTTTGCCAGCGCGGCTTCGTGCGCAGGGTAGGAGCTGTCCTACCGCGTGCCTAGCGTCGAGCGACGCGCAAGGGCGGTGCGGCGACTACTTGCGAGGCCGCGGGCGCGCGGGATCATTGCGCAAAGCGCGCGACTTTCCGAACGCGCAAGGTATCCCATGAAGCTAGTCCTGCAAACCACGATCGTGTTCTTCGGCACCTTGCTCGCCGCCGCGCTGGTCGCGCTGGGGCAGCCGGGGTCGGCGGAAGTCCAGATGGCCCAAGTCGCGCCGGTCGACGTCATCGTCGCCGGCCTGTTCGGCAGCACCTAGGCGTGCTGTGACCGCCCGGCGCACACCGGGCAATGCGGGTTGCGATGGATGCGCAGCTCGCTCCACTCCATGCTGCGGCCGTCCAGCATCTGCAGCCGGCCCGCGAGCGAGCGGCCGACGCCGGCCAGCAGCCGCAGCGCCTCCGACGCCTGCATGGCGCCGATGATGCCCACCAGCGGCGCGAACACCCCCATCACGGCGCAGCGCGTCTCCTCCAGCTCCTGGTCCGGCGGAAACACGCAGGCATAGCACGGGCTCGCCGCATCGCGCGGATCGTAGACGCTGATCTGCGCGTCGAAGCGGATGGCGGCGCCGGCCACCAGCGGCTTGCCGTGGCGGAAGCAGGCGCGGTTGATCGCCTGCCGGGTGGCGAAGTTGTCGCTGCAGTCGATGACGACGTCGGCTGGCGGCACGAGTTCGTCCAGGTCCTGCGCATCGGCCTTCAGCACCAGCGGGCGCACCAGCACGTCGGGGTTGATCGCGGCCACCGCGGTGCGCGCCGATTCCGCCTTGGGATGGCCGATGCGGTCCGTCGCATGCGCGATCTGCCGCTGCAGGTTGGTGAGGTCCACCACGTCGTTGTCGACGATCGTGATGCGGCCCACGCCCGCGGTGCCCAGGTACAGCGCCACCGGCGAGCCCAGGCCGCCGGCGCCGATCACCAGCGCATGCGCCTGGAGCAGGCGCTGCTGCCCCTCCACCCCGATCTCGTCGAGGAGGATGTGGCGGGAGTAGCGCAGGAGTTGCTCGTCGGTCATGGAAGGATTGTGCGACACCAACGAAAAAGCGGCCCGGAGGCCGCTCTTCGTGGATCCCGGCCTGCGCCGGGATGACATCGCTGGCGCGGTGTCAGTTCTCCTTCTTCTCCTGCTTGTTCTCGACGACCTGGGTCTTCGAGACGGCGACCGGGCGGCCCTTCAGCTGGTTCAGCGCCTGGGCGAGCTGGAAGTCCTTGTCGCTGCCGAATTCCGGCGGCATCTTGGCCTTGTCGCCCTTCTTGGCTTCTTCCTCGGCCAGCTTGCGGGCGTCCTCGCGGGCCTTGTCGCGTGCCGGGTCCTTCACCTCGGCGCCCTGGCCGCTGGTGAGGTGGTGTTCGAGGTCGGCTTCGCGGGTGCGCAGCGCGGCGAACAGGTTGCCGTCGGCGGTTTCGTCCACCATGACGTCGGGCACGATGCCCTTGGCCTGGATGGAGCGGCCGCTCGGCGTGTAGTAGCGCGCGGTGGTCAGCTTGAGGCCGGTGTCCGGACCCAGCGGGCGCACCGTCTGCACGGAGCCCTTGCCGAAGGTCTGGCTGCCCATGATGATGCCGCGGTGCTGGTCCTGCAGCGCGCCGGACACGATCTCGGAAGCGGAGGCGGAGCCTTCGTTCACCAGCACGATCAGCGGCACCGTCTTCAGGCCGGCGGGCAGGCCGCGCAACGGATCGGCGCCGGCACGGCGCTGGTAGAACTCCGGCGCGGCCTTGTAGGTGAACTTGCTTTCCGGCAGCTGGCCGTTGGTGGAGACCACCGTCACGTTCTCGGGCAGGAAGGCCGCGGAAATCGCGACAGCCGCATCGAGCAGGCCGCCCGGGTCGTTGCGCAGGTCCAGCACCATGCCCTTCATGTTCGGGTCGGCCTTGTACAGCTCGCGCACCTTGGCGGCGAAGTCGTCCACCGTGCGTTCCTGGAACTGCGACACGCGGATCCAGCCGTAGCCCGGCTCGATCATCTTGCCCTTGACGGACTGGGTCTTGATCTCCTCGCGGGTGATCGTGACCGGGAAGGAGCGGTTTTCGTCCTTGCGATAGATCGTCAGCTGCACCTTGGTGTTCGGCTCGCCGCGCATGCGCTTGACGGCATCCGACAGGCTCAGGCCCTTGACGGCGGTGTCGTCGATCTTGGTGATCAGGTCGCCGGTCTTCAGGCCGGCGCGGAAGGCAGGCGAACCCTCGATGGGCGACACCACCTTGACCAGGCCGTCTTCCTGCGAGATCTCGATGCCGACGCCGACGAAGCGGCCGGACGTGCCTTCGCGGAATTCCTTGAAGCTCTTCTTGTCGAAGTACTGCGAGTGCGGGTCGAGGCTGGACACCATGCCGGAGATGGCGTCGGTGATCAGCTTCTTCTCGTCGACCGGCTCGACGTAGTCCGTCTTCACCATGCTGAACACGGCGGCCAGCTGCTGCAACTCTTCGAGCGGCAACGGCGCCAGCGAGCCACGGGCAACGGTCTGCAGAGAGACCGTGGTGAGCGCGCCGGCAATCGCGCCTACGGAAATCCAGCCGGCAATCTTGAGTTTGTGGCTCATGGGGATGGGGTCCAAAGTCCTCTCGACTTCAATATACACCTGAGAAAGCTGTCAGACGCCATCCCGCGCGAGTGGTTCCCGGGCGCTTTCCTGCGGCATGTGAAAAAAACGCGGAAAGCCTGGGCAACCGTCCTACAGGAACGTAGGGGGAAACCCCGCCGGCGCTTACTTGGACTTGCCCTGGGCCGCGACTGCGGCCGCGGCGGCGGCCACTGCCGCAGCGTCGCCGAGATAGTAGTGGCGCAGCGGCTTCAGGTCCGTATCCAGTTCGTAAACGAGCGGAATCCCGTTGGGGATGTTCAGCCCCACGATGTCCTGGTCGGAGATGCCATCGAGGTACTTCACCAGCGCGCGGATCGAGTTGCCGTGGGCCGACACGACGACGCGCTTGCCCGAGCGGATGGCGGGCGCCATTGCTTCATTCCAGAAGGGCAGCACGCGGGCGACGGTGTCCTTCAGGCATTCGGTCAGCGGCACCTGTTCGGGATTGAGCTTGTCGTAGCGGCGGTCGCCGCGCTCGCTGCGCGGGTCGCTCGCCTCCAGCGCCGGCGGCGGCGTGTCGTAGCTGCGGCGCCAGACCAGCACCTGCTCGTCGCCATATTGCTTGGCCATGTCCGCCTTGTTCAAGCCTTGCAGCGCGCCGTAGTGGCGCTCGTTGAGGCGCCACGAATGCACCACCGGCAGCCAGGTGCGGTCCATCTCGTCCAGCACATGCCACAGCGTGCGCGTGGCGCGCTTCAGCACGCTGGTGTAGCAGAGGTCGAAATCCCAGCCTTCCTGCTTCAGCAGCTTGCCGGCCGAAATGGCCTGCTGCAGGCCGGCGGGAGTCAGGTCCACGTCAGTCCAGCCGGTGAAGCGGTTTTCCAGGTTCCAGGTGGATTCGCCGTGGCGAATGAGGACGAGCTTGTGCATGGCGGGCAGGGTTCAGGTCAGGGGGAAACCCGGCATTCTAGAATCCGGGGTTGCCCGGAATCTTGCCGGGCCTGGAAGAAAGGTTGAAATGAATCCGCTGCCGTTTTTGATCCACAACTGGTCGCTCGTGCTGATCGCCGTCGTCTCTGGCGGCATGCTGATCTGGCCCGTGGTGAGCAAGGGCACCCGCGGTGGCCTGAGCCCGAACGACGCCGTGCAGATGATGAACCGCGAAAGGGCGGTGATCGTCGACGTCTGCGAGACCGAGGAGTTCGCCGCCGGCCACGTGGCCGGCGCCCGCAACATCCCGCTGGGCCAACTGGAACAGCGCCTGCCCGAGGTGGTGAAGAACAAGGCCCTGCCGGTCATCCTGGTCTGCAAGAGCGGCGGCCGGGCGCAACGCGCCGAGCGCATCGCGAAAAGCCTGGGCTACGACAAGGCTGTTGTGCTGGCCGGCGGCCTGGGCGCCTGGAAAGACGCTAACCTGCCGCTGGAAAAAGCCTGAACCACCCCCATCTCGAGCCCATGCAGCACGTCAAGATGTACACCACCGCGGTCTGCCCCTTCTGCATCCGCGCCAAGCAGATCCTCAAATCCAAGGGGGTCGACAAGATCGAGGAAGTCCGCATCGACATGCAGCCCGACGAACGGGCGAAGATGATGGAGATCACCGGCCGGCGCACCGTGCCGCAGATCTTCATCGGCGAGACGCATGTCGGCGGCTGCGACGACCTGATCGCGCTGGACGGCCGCGGCGGGCTGATGCCCTTGCTGAACGGCGCCGCCGCCTGAGCCAGACGCACTCCGCCGGCCTGAGATAATCGCCGGCTGCACCGAGCCCGCCCGGAGCATTCGTTCCGGCCGGGCTTTTTCATTCCGCACCGAAAGGCAGGCCATGGCCGACAACAACGATCCCGTGTTCCAGATCCAGCGCGTCTACATGAAGGAGGCTTCGCTGGAGCAGCCGAATTCCCCCGCCATCCTGCTGGAGCAGGAGCAGCCCACCGTGGACATCCAGCTGGGCGTGGAAGCGCAGCAGGCCGCCGACGGCATGTACGAAGTGGCCGTGGCCGCGACCGTCACCACCAAGATCAAGGACCGCACCGTGTTCCTGGTCGAAGTGAAGCAGGCCGGCATCTTCGAGATCCGCAACATCCCGCAGGACCAGATGCAGGCCATCATGGGCATCGCCTGCCCGCAGATCGTCTACCCCTACCTGCGCGCCAACGTGTCCGACATCGTGACGCGCGCCGGCTTCCCGCCGGTGCACCTGGCCGAGATCAACTTCCAGGCCATGTACGAGCAGCAGCAGGCGCAGCAGCAGCAGCCGGCCGCCTCGCCGATCATCACCAAGGCCTGATCGGCCCATGGACATCCTCGTGCTCGGGGCCGGTGCCTGGGGCACGGCGCTGGCCATCAGCGCGGGGGAGCGCCACCGCGTCACCCTGTGGGCGCGCGACCCGGACCAGGCCGCCGCCATCGCCGCTGCCGGCGAGAACCGCAAGTACCTGCGGGGGCTGCGGCTGCCGGCCGGCGTGCGCGTGCAGGACGGGCCCGAGAGCGGGCTCGCCGCGCTGGCCGCTTCCCATGAACTCGTGATCGTGGCCTCGCCGATGGCGGGGCTGCGGGCCATGCTCATCGCGCTGCGCGACTGCGCGCGGCCGGTGGCCTGGTTGTGCAAGGGCTTCGAGTCCGGCACCGGGCTCCTGGGCCACGAGATCCGGGCCGAAGTGGCGCCTGCCCTCGCGGGCGGCGCCCTCAGTGGGCCCAGCTTCGCGCAGGAGGTGGCGCGCGGCCAACCCAGCGCGCTGGTGGCGGCCAGCGAATCCGCCGCCGTGCGCGACGCGCTGGTCGCGGCCTTCCACGGGCCGGCCATGCGCATCTACGCCAACGAGGACCTGCCGGGCGTGGAAGTGGGCGGTGCCGTGAAGAACGTGCTGGCCATCGCCACCGGCCTGTGCGACGGCCTGGCGCTGGGCCTGAATGCCCGCGCGGCGCTCATCACCCGCGGACTCGCGGAGATGACCCGCCTGGGCGCCGCCTTGGGCGCGCGGGCGGACACGTTCATGGGCTTGTCCGGCCTGGGCGACCTGGTGCTCACTGCGACCGGCGACCTGAGCCGCAACCGGCGGGTCGGCCTGTTGCTGGCCGAGGGCCTGAGCCTGCAGCAGGCGGTGGATTCGCTGGGCCACGTGGCCGAAGGCGTCTACTGCGCGCACACCGTGGTGGAGCGCGCCGCGCGGCTGGGCGTCGAGATGCCGATCGCGGGCGCCGTGGTCGACCTGCTGGATGGCCGCTTGCGTCCGGAGCAGGCGGTCGCGGCGCTGATGCAGCGCGGGCCGACGCCGGAATCCCCCTGAGGCGCAACGACGGGCGAAGCCCGTTTGTTCCCGCTGTTTCCTGGGGAGCTTCCGTCTCCCGTGGAACTCCTCGCATCCGACGCGCGGCTGCGGCATGGAGGCCTTGAAGTCGACCGGGGGCGGGGGGGGGCTCTACTGCTTCGCGGTCAATTGACGATCTTCGCCAGGCCGTCGCGGATCGCCTGCTCGTCGCCAGGGCGCACGACCCGCGTCACTTCCTGCCCGTCCTTCAGGAACACGAGGGTCGGCCAGAGCTTGACGCGGAAGCTGCGCCCGAGCGGCTTGCCCGGGCCGTCCTCGACCTTCAGGTGGCGCAGGTCGGGCTGGCCCGCGAAAGCCGCGGCGATCAGCGGCTGGGCGCCGCGGCACCAGCCGCACCAGCCGGTGCCGAACTCGAGGACGGTCGCGCCGGCGAGGGCGTCCACTTCGGCGCGGCTGGGCTCCGTCGAGGCAGGGGTGGTGTTCATGCAGCCATTGTCGGCCGAAGCGGAAAGGGCTGCCGTCAGCGGCCGCCTAATCCAGCACCAGCTGGGTCTGCGTCACTACGGAGCAGAGCTTGCCCGCTTCGTTGCGGATGGTGGTCTGCCACACCTGCGTGGTGCGCCCGCGGTGCAGGGCCACGCTTTCGGCCGTGACCGTGGTGTTGACCGCGGCCCCGCCGATGAACTTGGTGGAGGAATCGGTGGTGGTCGTGCGCTTGCCGGGCGGCAGGTTCAGGAAGGTGCCCACCGCGCCCAGCGTGTCGGCGAAAGCCATGTGGGCGCCGCCATGCAGCGCGCCGCCGGTGGTGCACAGGTCCGGCCGCACCAGCATGGTGGCCGTCACGCGCGTCGGTGTCGCTTCCACCAGCCGCACGCCCATGAGGCCGGGGAAGAGCGGTTCCAGGATCTTCTGCAGTTGCTCGGCGTCCATGCCGCGCAATGTACCGCTGGCTAACCCCCGTGCCAAATGTGGAACCTGCGAGCGGCTATGCTTTCGCCCATGAGCGCACTGTTCGATTTTTCTCCCTCGGCCATCGAGGAGCTCGCGCGGACCGACGCCGCCCGTGCGCTGGCGGAAGACGTGGGCGGCGGCGACCTGACCGCGGCCCTGGTGCCGGCGGGGCGGCGTGTCCGCGCCCGCGTGCTGGCGCGCGAAAGCGCCGTGATCTGCGGCGGCCCCTGGGTCGAGGCCACCCTGCGCCAGGTCGACCCCGGGTTGAAGGTGCGCTGGCTGGTCGCCGAAGGCCAGCGCTGCGCCGCCGACCAGGTGGTGCTGGAGGTGGAAGGAAGCGCCCGCTCGCTGCTGACGGTCGAACGCACCATCCTCAACTTCCTGCAGCTCCTGAGCGGCGTGGCAACCAAGACGGCGAGCTATGTCGAGGCAGTGCGGGGCACGAAGGCGCAGATCGTCGACACGCGCAAGACGATCCCCGGCCTGCGGCTGGCGCAGAAGTACGCCGTGCGCACTGGTGGCGGCAGCAACCACCGCATCGGCCTGTACGACGCCGTCCTGATCAAGGAAAACCACATCGCCGCGGCCGGTGGCGTCACCGCCGTCCTGCAGGCGGCGGAGCAAGCGGCCGCCCAGGCCACCTTCATCCAGATCGAGGTGGAGACGCTGGAGCAGCTGCAGGAAGCGCTGGCCGCCGGCGCGAAGATGGTCCTCCTGGACAATATGGACCTGCCGACCTTGCGTGAAGCCGCCCGCATCAACGCCGGGCGCGCCGTGCTGGAGATCTCCGGCGGCGTCACGCTGGACAATCTGCGCCCCTACGCCGAGACCGGCGTCGACCGCATCTCCATCGGCACCCTGACCAAAGACGTGAAGGCCACGGACTTCTCCATGCGCCTCCAAGAGTTATGAATGCAGTCATCCCCCTGAAGGACATCGAGTACGAGCACCCGCTGCCCGGCAACGCCTGCGACACGCGGCACGCCTGGGCGCGCGTGCCCGAGGAGCCGTCGCCGGCCGAACGCACGGCGCTGAAGGAACGCATCAAGCGCCTGCTGAAGGAGCGCAACGCGGTCATGGTGTCGCACTTCTACGTGCACCCGGACCTGCAGGACCTGGCCGAAGAGACCGGCGGCATCGTCAGCGATTCGCTGGAGATGGCGCGCTTCGGCCGCGACCACCCGGCGCAGACGCTGGTGGTGTCCGGCGTCAAGTTCATGGGCGAGTCGGCCAAGATCCTGTCGCCGGAAAAGCGCGTGCTGATGCCCGACATGGACGCGACCTGCTCGCTGGACCTGGGCTGCCCGGTCGACGAGTTCGACCGCTTCTGCAGCCAGCACCCGGACCGCACCATCGTCGTGTACGCCAACACCAGCGCCGCCGTGAAGGCGCGCTCGGACTGGCTGGTCACCTCCAGCTGCGCGCTGGACATCGTCCGCGCGCTGAAGGACAAGGGCCACAAGATCCTGTGGGCGCCCGACAAGCACCTGGGCAGCTACATCCAGCGCGAGACCGGCGCCGACATGGTGTTCTGGAACGGCTCCTGCATCGTGCACGACGAGTTCAAGGCCTTCGAGCTGGAGGACCTGAAGAAGCAGTACCCGAAGGCCAAGGTGCTCGTGCACCCCGAGTCGCCGCCGGACGTGGTGGCGCTGGCCGACGCGGTGGGCTCGACCTCCGGCATCCTGAAGGCGGCGCGCGAGATGGATGCGCGCGAGTTCATCGTCGCCACCGACAACGGCATGATGCACAAGCTGCGCACGCTGAACCCGGGCAAGGTGTTCATCGAGGCGCCCACCGCCGGCAACAGCGCCACTTGCAAGAGCTGCGCGCATTGCCCGTGGATGGCCATGAACGGGCTGGCCGGGCTGGCGCACGTGCTGGAGACGGGCGCGAACGAGGTGTTCGTCGACCCGGCCATCGCCGAGCGCGCACGGGTTCCGGTCGACCGCATGCTGGCGTTCACGGCGGCGCTGAAGGATGGCCGTCCGGCGGGTGCGTTGGTGCCGAACATCGGGGCAGCGTAATCCCGCAAGGCGCTGCGCGCTAGACTGGTCCGCAAGAGGGCGGACGGTACTAGAACAATGGTTCCGGCGATTGGGGGAACGGCGCGTGCGCCGGCTTGGCGTGCCGATATCGACGGCTTGCGTGCCGTCGCCATCCTGGCCGTCGTCGGCTTCCATTTCTTCCCAGGGATCCTGCCCGCGGGCTTCGCCGGCGTCGACGTCTTCTTCGTCATCTCCGGCTACCTGATCACGCGGATCCTGCTTGCGATGCAGGCCGGCGGTGGCTTGTCCATCGGCGCGTTCTACGCGGCCCGCGTGCGCCGGATCTTCCCGGCGCTATGCCTGGTTCTCATGGCCGCCATGCTGGCCGGCCTGGCCTGCATGTACGCGGAGGAACGTGACCGGCTTGCTTCGCACGTGCTGGCCGGTGCGGGATTCTTCTCGAACCTGCGCCTCTGGGGCGAGGCGGGCTACTTCGACGCCGCGATCGAATCCAAGCCCCTTGCGCACCTCTGGAGCCTGGGGGTCGAGGAGCAGTTTTACCTCGCCTGGCCGCTGGTCCTTTCGGTGCTGCTGCGGTGGCGCGCGGTGCGAAGCGGTACCCTGCTGCTGCTGGCCGCGAGCCTGGTGGCGGGGATCATCGTGGTGCAGCGCGACCCCGAGATGGCCTTCTACGTGCCGCTGTACCGGGTGTGGGAACTGCTCGCGGGAGCGCTGCTCGCCGTGGCTGAACGCGAGGGCTGGACCCAGGCACTGAAGCCGCGTGCTGCCCACCTTTCCGCGGCTGGCTTCGTCCTGCTGGCCTTGAGCGCGCTGCTGCTGCATCCGGAACTGGCTTTCCCCGGCGCCTGGGCGCTGCTGCCCGTGGCCGGGGCGACGCTGGTGATCGCCGCAGGTGCCGATGCGCCGCTGAATCGCCTGTTGCTCTCGAATCGGGCCATGACCTGGGTGGGCGGCATCAGCTATCCGCTCTACCTGTGGCATTGGCCCGTGCTTGCGTTCGCGCGGCTGCTCTTCAACGCGGAGCCTGGCTGGCCTGGCATGCTCCTGCTTGTCGGCGCGAGCTTCCTGCTGGCGTGGCTGACGTGGCGATTCGTGGAGCGTCCCGTGCGATCGCCAGGGCGCAGCGTGCAGAAGGCCTGGGGCTTGGCCCTGGCGATGGCGTTCGTTGCCGTGATGGCGCTGCACCTGGCGAACTTTCCCGCGGTGCTGCAGGACAGCGGACGGGCAAGCTTGATCCCGGAGCGCCCCGGCTTCCAGCTGGACCACGATCCGGTCCTGGCCGAAGGCTGCGGGCTGGCCGAGCCGAGCGCACGCGGCGAGGTGCTGCGTTGCCTGCATGATTCGCGCGGGCCGCAGCGTTTCGCCCTGCTCGGCGACAGCAAGGCCGAAGCCCTGTTCGATGGCCTCGTGCGGACTTCCTCGCCGGCCGGGCGGTGGCTGTTCGTCGGTGGCACACGGGAACATTCCTCGGTCGTACCCGTGGTGTCGGACCTGCCGCAATATCGCCGCAACCAGGTCGCGCTGCGCGTCGCCCTGGACGCCGTCGCTCGCAATCCTCAGGTCGAAACGGTGGTGATCGCCACGGCCACGCGCAGCCTCTATCGGCTCAAGCGGGAGGACACGATCAAGGACTTGCGCGCCAACTCCAATCACGCGGTCGCGCGCGATGGCCTGCGCAGCGTCGCCGCGGAATTGTTGCGCGCGGGCAAGAAGGTCGTTCTCCTCGTCGACAACCCCACGCTGCCGGATCCGGCCCAGTGCCTGTTGCCGCTGCGCTTTGGCGTGCTCCAGGGCATGGTCGAGTCGTTCGCGTCGCCGGTCCCGCAGCACTGCCAGATCACGGTGCAGCGGCACCGGGAACTGTCGGAGCCCTACCTGCGCATGCTGCAGCAAGTGCGCAAACTGGCGCCGGATCGGGTCACCGTCGTGGACACGTTGCCCTTCCTGTGCGACATGGTCCATGGCACCTGCCGGTCGCAGGACAAGGAAGGCGCGCTTTACAGCTATACCGACCACATCTCCGCGCTGGCGGCAACGCGCATCGGCGCCTTTCTCAACGCACAACTCGCGAGTCCGTCGCCAGCCGGGAGGGAGTGAGGGCGCTTCAGGGCGCGCGGTCCAGCCGCTGGAGCACGTCCTTCACCTCCGCCGGCAGCGCCAGGATCTCGGGATTCGTCACCACGCCGATCTTGATCGCGTCGAGGCCGTCGAGCATCGCGCACTTGAAGTCGCCGTCGGTCTGCTTCTGGCACTCCATCACGCCGCGCTTCGGCCCGCTCTCGAAGCGCAGCGGGTGGAAGGCGTAGACCAGGTTGTCGGGGTGCAGCGGGTACACCGTGCGCTTCAGCAGGTCCGGCGGGTACTTGCCGTCCGTCATCGTCTTGATCACGTAGGCCATGCGCGGGCTCAGCTCCGGCAGGGGCTGGTGCGTCTCGTAGTGGAAGGCGCCATGCAGGCCGACCATGGTCTCGCCCAGCGGCCGGCCGTCGCTGAAGGAGCGCTCCACGCCGCCCAGGAAGATCAGCGCGCAGGCCGATTCGCACTTGCCGGACACCGCGGTGGCCAGGTGTTCCGAGCGCACCCAGTTGGCGATCTGGTAGCCGTTGAAGAGGTCGCCTCCCGGGCTTTCGTGCAGCAGCACCAGCTTGAAGTGCGCATCGGCCATGTGGTCGCGCAGCCGCGCGAGGTCGCCGCCGTCTACGGGACCCGAAAGGACCAGCGTGTCGCCGACCGTGTGGAATTCCATGGCCCGCGCGGCAGGCGCGGCCAGCGCGAGGGCGCAGAGGGAGAGAGTGGCGAGGTAGGGGCGCATGGCGGTCCTGCTTGCATGCATGGCGAGCCGCAAAGGTGCCACAAAGCCGCCGGTTTGCGAAGCGCCCGGTGGCGCAGGGGCTACTGCGCGGCGTCGGCCGGCTGCGGCGCGGCGACGGGCGGTGCCGCCGGTGTGGCCACGCCGTGCGAATTCACGGCATAGGGCAGCCACGCGGCCACGTCCTTGCCCAGCATGATCGCGTCCCGCTGCAGGATCATCATCGGATCTCCTCCTCGTTGTAGTACCGCTGAGCGTACTACGCCGCGGAGAAGGGCTTCAAAGTCGTCGGCACCGCCACCTCCGCCATCTGCGGATAGTCGCGGCTGAAATGCAACCCGCGGCTTTCGTGCCGCGACTGCGCCGAGCGCACGATCAGGTCGGCCACGGTCACCAGGTTGCGCAGTTCCAGCAGGTCGCGGCTGACGTGGAAGGAGCCGTAGAACTCCTGGATCTCGCCCTGCAGCAGCTGGATGCGGTGTGCCGCGCGCTCCAGGCGCTTGTTGGTGCGGACGATGCCCACGTAGTCCCACATGAAGCGGCGCAGCTCGTCCCAGTTGTGCGAGATGACGACCGCCTCGTCGGCATCGGTGACGCGGCTTACGTCCCAGGCCGGCACCGCGGGCGGCGGCGGCAGCGGCGTCGCCAGGATGTCGGCGGCGGCCGAGCGGGCGAACACCATGCACTCCACCAGCGAGTTGCTGGCCAGCCGGTTGGCGCCGTGCAGGCCGGTGTAGGCGGTCTCGCCGATGGCGTGCAGCCCGGGCAGGTCGGTGCGGCCCTGCAGGTCGCTGTGCACGCCGCCGCAGGTGTAGTGCGCAGCCGGCACCACCGGGATCGGCTGGCGCGTGATGTCGATGCCCAGCTCCAGGCAGCGCGCGTGGATGTTCGGGAAGTGCGCGAGGATGAACTCGCGCGGCTGGTGCGAGATGTCCAGCAGCACGCAGTCCAGGCCGTGCTTCTTCATCTCGAAGTCGATGGCGCGCGCCACCACGTCGCGCGGCGCCAGTTCCAGGCGCTCGTCGTGGTTGGCCATGAAGCGCGTGCCGTCCGGCAGCAGCAGGCGGCCGCCTTCGCCGCGCACCGCCTCCGAGATCAGGAAGTTCTTGACGTGCGGGTGGTACAGGCAGGTCGGGTGGAACTGGATGAACTCCATGTTCGTCACGCGGCAGCCGGCGCGCCAGGCGGCGGCGATGCCGTCGCCGGTCGCGGTATCCGGATTGGTCGTGTACAGGTAGACCTTGCCGGCGCCGCCGGTGGCCAGGATGGTGTGGGGCGCGCGGAAGGTGACGACCTCGTCGGCCTGTTCGTCCAGCGCGTACAGTCCGACGCAGCGGTTCGGCTGCTGGCCCAGCTTGCCGGACCAGACCAGGTCTACCAGCATGTGGTCTTCCAGCACCGTGATGTTGGGCGTGCGCTTCACCCGCTCGATCAGCGTCTGCTGCACGGCGGCGCCGGTGGCGTCGGTGACGTGCACGATGCGGCGCGCGCTGTGGCCGCCTTCGCGCGTCAGGTGCAGGTGGCCGTCCTCCAGCGAGAAGGGCACGCCCAGTTCGCGCAGCCACTCCACGCTCTCGGGCGCGTGTTCCACCACGAAGCGGGTGGCGGCCGGGTCGTTGAGGCCGGCGCCGGCCACGAAGGTGTCCTGCACGTGCGACTCGAAGCTGTCGCTGGGGTCGGTGACGGCGGCGATGCCGCCCTGCGCCCAGCCGCTGGAGCCGTCGCTCATGGCGCGCTTGGTGAGGACCGCGACGCGGTGGGTGGGTGCGAGGTGCAGGGCGACGGACAGGCCGGCGAGGCCGCTGCCGACGATGAGCACGTCGAAATCGCGAGTGTTCAATTCAGCTCCAGAGGATGGCTGGATTTTGCCAGTGCCCTCGCGGAACCGGCTTTGCCGGGCCGCTGAGGGCGCCCCCTTGAGGGGGAGGCGGCCGCAGGCCGCTTCGGGGGAGCCATCACGCGGGCTGGTAGGCGAGACGCACGTAGATCGGCGCGTAGGCTTCGGCCTGGGTCAGCTCGATCAGCGTTTCCTTGGCCAGTTCGAGCGTGGCGATGAAGGTCACCACGAGGACGGGCACGCCCTTGCCGGTCTCGAACAGTTCCTCGAAGGGCACGAACTTGCGGCCCTGCAGCTTCTTCAGGACCATCGTCATGTGCTCGCGCACCGACAGCTCTTCGCGCGTGATCTTGTGGTGCTGGACCAGCTTGGCGCGGCGCAGGATGTCGCGCCAGGCTTCCTGCAGGTCGGAGACCTCGACGTCCGGGAAGCGCGGCTGCAGCGACTGCTCGATGTAGACCTGGGCGCGCAACACGTCGCGCCCCAGCTGCGGCATTTCATTCAGGTGGAAGGCCGCGGCCTTCATCTGCTCGTATTCGAGCAGGCGGCGCACCAGCTCGGCCCGCGGGTCCTCGGCTTCCTCGCCCTCGGCCGTCTTCTTGGGCGGCAGCAGGGTGCGCGACTTGATCTCGATCAGCATCGCCGCCATCAGCAGGTATTCCGCCGCCAGCTCCAGGTTGCGAGTGCGGATCTCCTCGACGTAGACCAGGTACTGGCGGGTCACCGCCGCCATCGGGATGTCGAGGATGTTGAAGTTCTGCTTGCGGATCAGGTACAGCAGCAGGTCCAGCGGCCCCTCGAAGGCCTCCAGGAAGATCTCCAGCGCATCCGGGGGGATGTAGAGATCCTGCGGCATGGCGAACAGCGGCTCGCCGTACAGGCGGGCCAGGGCGACCTGGTCGATCACGCCCGGCAGGCCGGTTACCTCGTCGGCCGGCGCTTCGGGCAGGACGGCGTCGCCGCTGTTGCTGCTGTCCATCAGGCGGGGGCGGCGCTCAGCGCGGGTGGCGCGGATCGTCGCCGTACACGTACGGCTTCTGGGCCACGCGGGCGGCCTGGTACTCGTCCAGCGCCTCGCGGTCCAGGTGCTTGTCCCACCAGATCGACCGGCCGAGGCGCTGCTGCGCCTCCAGGTCCGGCTTTTCCACCTTCATCTTGTCGATGAACTGGGTGACGTCGGACCGGTAGTCGGGCCGGCGGAAGATGCGTTGCAGGAAGGACATGGCCGGGATTTTACAGGCGGGCTCCCTCCCTCTCTGGGGGAGGGCCGGGGTGGGGGCTAGGCCGCCACCTCCTCCGAAGCCTGGTGCCGGGCCAGTTCCCCGGCGAAACCGGCCCGGGCGATGGCCTCCAGCGGCTGCTCGTGCAGGTTTTCGATGCGCAGCGAGCCGTCGCGCAGCAGCACCACCTTGTGCAGCTGGCGCAGGGCGTCCAGCCCCGAGGTGTCCAGGTGCACCATGTGCAGGGCGTCCAGCACCACCGCTGGCGCCCGCGGGCCGGTTTCCACGGCCTGCACGATGGGGTCGATCTTGGCCGTGGCGCCGAAGAACAGCGACCCGTACAGGCGGTAGCGCAGCTCGCCCTCGGCGCCCGGCACCGGCTCCACCCGGAACAGCGAGCTCATTCGCCGGATGAACAGCACGCAGGCCGCCACCAGCCCCACCTCCATGGCGACGGTCAGGTCGAACACCACGGTCAGCGCGAAGGTGCCCAGCATCTTCAGCCGGTAGTCGTGGCTGTAGCGCCCCAGGTGGGCGAACTCGCGCCATTCGCCCATGTTCCAGGCAACGAAGAACAGGATGCCGGCCAGCACCGGCAAGGGCACCAGCAGCGCCAGCGGGCCGGCCACCAGCACGATTCCGGCCAGCGTCAGGGCGTGGATCACGCCGGCGACCGGCGAGGTGGCGCCGGCCCGGATGTTGGTGACGGTGCGGGCGATGGTGCCGGTGGCCGGCATGCCGCCGAAGAAGGGCGTGACGACGTTGGCGATGCCCTGCGCCATCAGCTCCTGGTTGGGGTCGTGCCGCGGCAGGTTCGAGAGCTGGTCGGCCACCCGGGCGCACAGCAGCGACTCGATGGCCCCGAGCAGGGCGATGGTGATGATCGGGGAGACCAGTTCCTTCACTGTCACCCAGGAAAACGCCGGCAGCGTGAAGGCGGGCAGGCCGCGCGGGATGCTGCCGAAGCGGCTGCCGATGGTCTCCACCGGCAGGCTGAGGGACCAGGCGACGAAGGTCAGCGCCACCAGCGCCACGACGGCGCCCGGCACGCGCGCCTGCCAGCGCCGCGGCCACGCGAACAGGAAGGCCACGCAGGCGAGGCCGAGCCCGAAGGCGTAGGGATTGAAGCTGCCGATGTTCGCGGCCATCGCCTGCAACTGGGCGAAGAAGTCGGCCGGCATCTTGGGAATGGCCAGCCCGAGCCAGTCCTTGATCTGCGAGGCGGCGATCAGCACCGCGATGCCATTGGTGAAGCCGACCACGATGGACAGTGGCACGTAGCGCACCAGCCGCCCCAGCTTCAGCGCGCCCAGCACGAACAGCAAGACGCCGGCGCAGGCGGTGGCGATCATCAGGTTGGCCAGGCCATGGCGCTGCAGGATGCCGTAGACGATGACGATGAAAGCGCCGGCGGGGCCGCCGATCTGCACGCTGGAGCCCCCGAACAGCGAGATCACCAGGCCGGCGAGGATGGCGGTCCACAGGCCCGCCTCGGGCTTCAGGCCGGAGGCGATGGCAAAGGCCATGGCCAGCGGCAGCGCGACGACGCCGACGGTGAGGCCGGCGCCCAGGTCACGCGCGAAACGGGCACGGTCGTAGCCGCGCAAGGCGTCCAGCAGCCGCGGACGGAAGGTAAATGTTGGGGGCAAGGAAATCTCCGGAAGTCAGACTGGAACGAAGACGTTCAGTCCGCTGCCGGAGGGCCGCAGTGGTGCAGCCGGGTGATGAAGCGCCGGCGCCGCGACAGGCGCAGGACGGCAGCCGGGGAGGCCATGCGGGCAGTGTACGCCCGGCGCGAAATCCGACGGAATGGCTAGTGATCGCCCGGCAACACGGCGTCGACCGCGGCGCCCGCCACCTTGCCGGCGACCTTGGCCGTACCGACCGCGGTGTCCACCACCAGCCCGGCGCCCGTGGCGGCCACGGAGACGGCCGTGCTGGCCACCGTCACGACGGCGCAGCCGGAGAGCGCGCATGCGGCGGCAGCCAGGGTCAGGGAGCGGAAGAGGGCGGTGTACTGCATGGAAGCGTCCGGATACGGCAAGAGGACGCTTCCATTGTGGTCCCGGCTCAGGCGCCGGACTTGTCGCGCACGTAAAGTGCCAGCGCCTGCAACAGTCCTGCCAAATCCTTCTGCACCTGCGCGAAACGATGGTGTCGAGCGACCGAAACGCAGGCTGGTTTGCGCGATCAGCGCACCCCCGCAACCCGCGAAGCGGGCCGCATCATCCGATTCCCCACGTAGATCAACGCAAGCACCGCCACGTACGACGCCAGTTGCGCGCCCGAAGGCTGCGCGTCATAGCCCACCAGCGCATGCAGCAAGGTGCCCAGCGCCGAGTCCTGCGCCAGCAGGTGCGAGCTGTCCCACAGCGGCGCCGTCCAGCGCTCGATGAAGCCGGCCTGCGCCAGCGTCTTGACCAGCTGGCTGCCGATGGCGCCGGCCAGGATGGCGATCAGCACGTTGGTGACGGCGAACAGGTGGCGCGCCGGGATGCGCGCGAGGCCCGTGTACACCAGCACGCCCGCTCCCACGCCGAGCGTCATGCCCAGGAGCACGGCGCCGACGATGCTGGAGGTGCCGTACTGCGTACCGGTCAGGGCGCCGCCGACGAACAGCACCGTCTCCGCGCCTTCGCGCAGCACCGCCAGAGCCACCGCGATCAACAGCGCCCACGGCCTGCGGTTGCCGTGCTGCACCGACTGCCCCAGCAGGCGTGCCTCGGCGGCCATCTCGCGGGCATGGGCGGCAACCCAGATGCAGTGCCACAGCAGCATCGCCAGCGCCACCGACAGCACGGCGATGTTGATCACGTCCTGGCCGAGGCCGTCGAACCATTCGCCCACGTGCTGCGCGGCCAGGGCCAGCACCAGCGCGCCGAGCACGCCGATGCCGACGCCGCCTCCCAGCCAGCGGTTGCGGCCGGCCAGGCCACGGGTGGCCGCAGCGACGATGCCGACGAACAGCGCGGCTTCGAGCGACTCGCGAAAGACGATCAGGGCGGCGGCGAACATGCGGCCTCCCTTATTCGGCGATGACGACGCCCTGGGCCGTCTTCTCGTTGAATTCGCCGAAGAACATGTAGCGGCCCGGCTTCAGCGGCCGGATGTAGATGGACGCCCGCTTGCCGCCGGGAATGACCTTCTCCACGCCCATGTCCTTGCTCTCGAACTCCTCCGGCGAGCTGTCCTGGTTCTCCACGACGAACTTCAGGCGCACGTTGGCCGGCACCTTCAGTTCGGCCGGCTGGAAGCGGTGGTCCTTGATCGCGATCGCGAATTCGGGTTCGGCAGCGGCGGCCCAGCCGCAGAACACGGTGGCAGCCAGGGCGAGGGTCAGGGTGCGGCGGATGGGCTTCATTTGCCCTGGAGTCTAAACGAGAAGAATTCGCATTTGCAAACGAGGCCAAAAAAATCCGGCCACTCGGACCGGATCTTCTTGGCGCCTTAGCGCACCCGCATCCCCGGCTGCGCCCCTTCCCAAGGCTCCAGCACGTAGATCCCCGGATTCGCCTTCTCGTCCCCATGGCTCGCCGCCAGCACCATGCCTTCGCTCACGCCGAACTTCATCTTCCGCGGCGCCAGGTTGGCCACCAGCACCGTCAACTTGCCCACCAGCTGATCCGGCTTGTATGCGGATGCGATCCCGGAGAACACGTTGCGCATCTGGCCCTCGCCCGCATCCAGCGTCAGCCGCAGCAGCTTGGTCGAACCCTCGACCGCTTCCGCGTTGACGATCTTGGCGATGCGCAGGTCGATCTTGGCGAAGTCGTCGATGCTGATCGTGGGCGCGATCTCCTCGCCGCCCGGCACCAGCTTCTCGGGCGCGGCTTCGGCCGGCGGCTCGAACAGCGCGTCCAGCAGCTTCATGTCGACGCGCTGCATCAGGTGCTTGTACTCGCCGACCTGGTGCCCCGCACCCAGAGGCGCGACGGCATTGCTCCAGTCCAGCGGCGCGCATTGCAGGAAAGCCTCGGCCTGCGCGGCCAGCGCCGGCAGTACCGGCTTCAGGCAGGCGGTGAGCACCTTGAAGGCTTCGACGCAATCGGAGCAGACCTTCGCCGCCTCCTCGGCCTTGCCTTCCTTCACCAGCTTCCAGGGCGCCGCACCGTCGAAGCGCAGGTTCACCTGGTCGGCGAAGGCCATGATCTCGCGCAGCGCCTTGCCGTAGTCGCGCGACTCGTACAGTGCCTGCACGTCCTGCACCAGCTTGCCCGGATTCAGCGCGCCGATGTCCCCGCCGGCCAGCTTCCCGCCCGGGATGAACTTCACCGCGCGGCTGGCGATGTTGATGTACTTGCCGACCAGGTCGGAGTTGACGCGCGCCACGAAGTCGTCGGGGTTGAAGTCGACGTCCTCCACGCGGCCATTCAGCTTGGCCGCGATGTAGTAACGCAGCCACTCCGGGTTCATGCCCAGCGCCAGGTACTTCAGCGGGTCGATGCCGGTGCCGCGGCTCTTGGACATCTTCTCGCCGCTGACGGTGATGAAGCCGTGCACGTTCACCTGGTTCGGCGTCTTGCGGCCGCTGAACTGCAGCATCGCCGGCCAGAACAGGGTGTGGAAGTACACGATGTCCTTGCCGATGAAGTGCACCTGCTCCACACCTGGGTCGCTGACGAACTGGTCGAAGGACACGTCGGTGCGCGAGGGCGCATGCCAGTGGTTCCTGGCCTGGCCCTTGTCGAAGTGGTTCTTCAGGCTGGCGAGGTAGCCGATCGGCGCGTCCAGCCAGACGTAGAAGTACTTGCCCGGCGCGTCGGGGATCTCGATGCCGAAGTAGGGCGCCTCGCGGCTGATGTCCCAGTCGGCCATGCCGGCTTCGAACCATTCGCCGGCCTTCTTCGCCATCTCGGGCTGCAGCTTGCCGTCCTGCGTCCAGGCCTTCAGGAAGTCCACCACCTTGGGATCGGACAGCTTGAAGAAGAAGTGCTCGGAGCTGCGCAGCTCCGGCGTCGCGCCGGTCAGCGTCGAATAGGGGTTGATCAGCTCGGTGGGCGAGTAGACGCTGCTGCACACCTCGCAGGAGTCGCCGTACTGGTCCTTCGCGTGGCACACCGGGCATTCGCCCTTGATGTAGCGATCCGGCAGGAACATGCCCTTGACGGGGTCGTAGAACTGCTCGATGGTCCGGGACGTGATCATCCCGTTGGCCTTGAGCTTCTTGTAGATGCCCTGCGCCAGCTCGGTGTTCTCCGGGCTGTGCGTCGAGTGCCAGTTGTCGAAGCGGACGTGGAAGCCGTCCAGGTATTCCTTGCGGCCGGCCGCGATCTCGGCGACGAACTGGTCCGGCGTCTTGCCGGCCTTTTCGGCGGCGATCATGATCGGCGCGCCGTGCGCGTCGTCGGCGCCGACGAAGTGCACCATCTGGCCGCCCATTCGCTGGTGCCGCACCCAGATGTCGGCCTGGATGTACTCCATGATGTGGCCGATGTGGAACTTGCCGTTCGCGTACGGCAGGGCGGTGGTGACGAAGAGCTTGCGCTGGGACATGGGGACTTTCCGGGGAAGCGGGAATTCTATTCGCCATGGGTACACTGGCGGCATGGCTACCCAGGAACAGCTGCTCGCCGCTCTGGCGGGCGTCACCGACCCGAACACCGGGAAGGATTTCGTCAGCACCAAGGCCGTCAGGAACGTCCATATCGAGGGGGGCGAGGTTTCCTTCGACGTCGAACTGGGCTACCCGGCGAAAAGCCAGGTGCCCGCGCTGCGCAAGGCGCTGGTCGCCGCCGCCAAGGGCGTGCCGGGCGTGGACAACGTCTCCGTGAACATCAGCACGAAAGTCATCGCGCACTCCGTGCAGCGTGGCCTGCAGCTGATGCCCAACGTCAAGAACATCATCGCCGTCGCTTCCGGCAAGGGCGGCGTCGGCAAGAGCACCACGGCCGCCAACCTGGCGCTGGCGCTGGCCGCCGAGGGCGCGCGGGTGGGCGTCCTGGACGCCGACATCTACGGTCCGAGCCAGCCCATGATGCTGGGCATCAACCGCCGGCCCGAGAGCGAGGACGGCCAGACCATGGAGCCGCTGGAAAACCACGGCATCCAGGTCATGTCCATCGGCTTCCTGATCAACCAGGACGAGGCGATGATCTGGCGCGGCCCCATGGCCACCCAGGCGCTGGAGCAGCTGCTGCGCCAGACCAACTGGGCCGAGCTCGACTACCTGATCGTCGACATGCCGCCCGGTACCGGCGACATCCAGCTCACGCTGTCGCAGCGCGTGCCCATGACCGGCGCGGTGATCGTCACCACGCCGCAGGACATCGCGCTGATCGACGCCCGCAAGGCCGTGACCATGTTCGAGAAGGTCGGCGTGCCCATCATCGGCGTCATCGAGAACATGGCCGTCCACATCTGCAGCAACTGCGGCCACGCCGAGCACATCTTCGGCGAAGGTGGGGGAAGGCGCTACGCGCAGGAGAAGGGAATTCCCTATCTCGGCGCGCTGCCGCTGTCCATGGACATCCGCGTGCAGGCCGACAGCGGCAAGCCCACGGTGGTCGCCGACCCCGACGGCGAGGCCGCGGGCATCTACAAGAGCGTCGCGCGCCAGGTCGCGGTGAGCATCGCCGCCAAGGCCAAGGACTTTTCCGCCAAGTTCCCGACCATCACCGTCTCCAAGAACACTTGAGCACCCTCCAAGCCGACGCCGCCGCACGGCGTGAGGTCCAGGCCGTGATCGGGCCGCCGCCGGCGCAGGGCCGGCGCGCGGACTGGCTGCTGGAATACCTGCACCGCCTCGACGAGCAGTGGGGCGGGTTGCATGGCGAGCACGTCGCCGCGCTGGCGGAGGAACTGGAGCTGCCGATCGAGCAGGTGCGCGCGGTGGCCAGCCGCTGCGGCCACTTCACCTTGCTCGGCGCCGGCGAACAGCCGCCCGCGCTGCGGCTGACGGTCTGCGGCGGCCTGCCTTGCGGCCTGGCGGGCACCAGCGCGTTGCGCGCCGACCTCGCACCCTTGCTGCCGCCTGACGTCGCGCTCACCGGTAGCGCTTGCATCGGCCGCTGCCAGCATGCGCCGGCAGTGCTCGTGGGGCAGGTGCCGGTAGCGCCGGCGACGCCCGAGTCCGTTCTGAACACGCTGCTGCACGAAGCCGAACGCGCGCCCGGCGAGATGGGCCAGGCGCGCGGCGCGGCCGACGCCGAGGGCTATGACGACTATCGCGCCCGTGGCGGCTACGAGCTGGCCGCGGCGCTGGCCAACGGCCACCAGGATCCCGCGCAGGTGTTGCAGCTGCTGGAAGACGCGCGCCTGCACGGACCGGCCGGTGCCGTGGCCGCGCAGTGGCGCCAAGCGCGCGAGCAGCCGGCGCCGCGCCGCCTGGTCGTCGACCTGGCCGGCGGCGAGCCGGGCGCGTTTGCGGCGCGCCAGCTGCTGGAGCGCGAGCCGCACCGCTTCCTCGAAGGCGTGCTGCTGGCCGCGCTGACGATCGGCGCCGAATCGGTCGCCATCGACCTGCATCCGAGCTGGCACGACGCCCGCCTGTTGCTGCAGGACGAACTGGCGAAGCTGCGCGCCAACGGTCCGCTGGCGCAGCCTCTCGTCGAATTGCAGCGTGGCGCCGCCGCGCCCTGGTGCGCCGAACGCGCGGCCTGGGCCGTTCCGGCGGTGCTGCAACTCGATTTCGCCACCTTGTTCGCGCTGCGCGAGCTGCTGGAACGCGGCGCCGACTGGTACCAGGCGCAAGGCCGGCGCGAGCGCATCGGCCTGCGCAGCTTCAGCGTCAGCGGCCGTGTGCGCAGCCCCGGCATCAAGCTGGCGCCGGCCGGCATCAGCCTGCGCGAGCTGGTCGAGGAGCACTGCGACGGCATGCAGGACGGCCACGCGCTGTACGCCTGGCTGCCGGGCGGCACCACCGGCGGCATCCTGCCGGCCGAACTGGCGGACGTTGCGCTGGACACCGACACCTTGCAGCCGCATGGCGCCATGCTCGGGCCGGGCGCCATCGTGGTGCTGGGCCAGCAGGACCGCGCGCGCGATGCCGCCCTGGCCAGCATGCGCTTCTTCGCCGCCGCCAGCTGCGGCCAGCACGCCGGCTGCGCCGCCGCCGTCATGCGCGCAGCGCAGCTGATGGCCGCACCGCGGTGGGAAGGCGCGCTGCTGCAGAAGCTGCAGCAGGAACTGGCCGGCAACCCCGAGTGCGCACTGGCGCGGGCGGCCGCCACTTCGCTGCGCTGCCTGCACCGCCACTTCCCGGCCGAGACGGCCTGAGCGCGCGATGAACCTGCTCGCTTCCATGCGCTACCTGGTGGCCTTGAGCGAGCACCGCCACTTCGGCCGCGCCGCCGAGGCCTGCCACATCACGCAGCCGGCGCTGTCCAACGCCATGCGGACGCTGGAAGACGAGTTCAAGGTGGTGATCGTCAAGCGCGGGCGCAACTACGCCGGCCTGACGCCCGAAGGCGAGCGGGTGCTGGCCACCGCGCAGCGCATGCTGCACGAGCACAACCTGCTGCAGCAGGAGCTGGAAAGCGAGGCGCACCGGCCGCGCGGCGGCCTGCGCATGGGCGCGGTGCCCACCGCCATCCCGGTGCTGGCGCGCTTCGCCGCCATCCTGCAGGCCAAGCATCCGGGCATCGTGCCGCGCGTGCTGTCGCTCAGTTCGCAGGAGCTGGAGACCGGGCTGGAGACGCTGTCGCTGGACCTGGCGCTGGGCTACACCGAGCGCATGTCGCTGCGCGGGACCAAGCTGGATGCTTACGCGCAGTACACCGAACACTACTTCCTGTTGCGCCGCGCCGACAAGCCGCACGGGGACAGCCTGCAGATCGGCAGCCCCATCCGCTGGGCCGACGCCGCGCGCCAGCCGATGGCGCTGCTGACGCCGGAAATGCACAACCGCACCATCATCGACAGCGCCTTCGTCACCGCAGGCGCGCCGATCCATCCGGCCTTCGAGACCAACTCCATCATCACGCTGGCGCTCAGCGTGGTGGCCGGCAGCGTGTGCAGCGTGATGCCTGGCGCCCTCGTGGGCACGGTGCGCGGTTACCGCGAACTGGAAGCCCTGCCGCTGGTCGAGCCCGACATCCGCACGCCGATCGGCTTCATGGCCCAGGCGGGCGTGCGACCTTCGCGCGCAATGGAAGCCGCGCTGGTGCTGGCCCAGGACGGCGGCTGGTTGCGCCACGCCGCGGCCCACTCGGGCCTGTTGATGGCCTGACGGCTTTCATTCGGGTTTCCCCTTTCTCCTGGGCTCTTCATTCAATTCTTGAATGAAGTGGTTTCCAAAACGAATTTGACCGTCCGGCAAGGCGGCCGGGACACTGCCTCCGCTACTACTACAACGGAGACAAGCAAGCATGTCCAGCGTCCTTCCCCTGCCCGCAGGCGCCGCCGCGCCAGGCATTCTCGACAAGGAGCGGATCGTTGCCGGCCCCGGCTTCAACCGCTGGCTGGTGCCGCCCGCGGCCCTGGCGATCCACCTGTGCATCGGCATGGCCTACGGCTTCTCGGTGTTCTGGCTGCCGCTGTCCAAGACCTTGGCCACGGCCGGCACGGGTGCGCAGTCCTGCAAGGACATGGGCTTCTTCGCCCAGATGTTCGCGACCAATTGCGACTGGACGGTCGCCACCCTCGGGTGGATGTACACGCTGTTCTTCGTGTTCCTGGGCTGCGCCGCGGCCCTGTGGGGCGGCTGGCTGGAACGCGCCGGCCCGCGCAAGGCCGGCATCGTGTCGGCCGTGTGCTGGTGCGGCGGCATGCTGATCTCGGCCCTGGGCATCCAGATGCACCAGTTCTGGCTGATGATCCTCGGCTCCGGCGTCATCGGAGGCATCGGCCTGGGCCTCGGCTACATCTCGCCGGTGTCGACCTTGATCAAGTGGTTCCCGGACCGCCGCGGCATGGCGACCGGCATGGCCATCATGGGCTTCGGTGGCGGCGCGATGATCGGTTCGCCGCTCGCCGTGGACCTGATGAAGCACTTCGCCACGCCCACCAGCAACGGCGTGCTCCAGACCTTCGTCGTGATGGCGCTCGTCTACTTCGTGTTCATGGTCGGCGGCGCCTTCGGCTACCGCGTGCCGCCCACCGGCTGGAAGCCGGAAGGCTGGACGCCGCCCGTGGCCAAGGCCAACAACGCCATGATCACGCAGCGCCACGTGCACGTGAAGAAGGTGTGGGGCATCCCGCAGTTCTGGCTGATCTGGATGGCGCTCACCATGAACGTCAGCGCCGGCATCGGCGTGATCGGCATGGCCTCGCCGATGCTGCAGGAAGTGTTCGGCGGCAGCCTCATCGACGTCGGCAAGAAGTTCGGCGAACTGGACAAGACCCAGCTGGCCGCCATCGCCGCGGTCGCCGGCGGCTTCGCGGCATTGCTCTCGCTGTTCAACATCGCCGGCCGCTTCTTCTGGGCCAGCATGTCCGACCTGTTCGGCCGCAAGATGACCTACACCATCTTCTTCGTGCTGGGCGGCGTGCTCTACGCCAGCCTGCCCGGCTCGGCGGCGGCGGGCAGCAAGCTGGCCTTCGTGGGCGCGGCCTGCATCATCGTGTCGATGTACGGCGGCGGCTTCGCCACCGTGCCGGCCTACCTGGCCGACATCTTCGGCACGCAGTTCGTCGGCGCCATCCACGGCCGCCTGCTGACCGCCTGGTCCACCGCCGGCATCATCGGCCCCGTGGTCGTGAACTACATGCGGGAATACCAGCTCGGACTGGGCATTCCGCGCGAACAGGTTTACAACCAGACCATGTACATCCTGGTCGGCCTGCTGGTCATCGGCCTCATCTGCAACCTGCTCGTCAAGCCGCTGCCTGACAAGTGGTTCATGACGGACGCCGAGCTGGCCGAAGAGAAACGCCTCGCCCACGAAAAGGCAGTGATGGCCGAGACGGGCCAGGCCGGCGCCATGCGCGACGAGCGCACGCCGGTCGTCAAGGTGTGGCTGGCCTGGCTGGTGGTGGGCATCCCGCTGGCCTGGGGCGTATATCGCACGCTGCAGGCCGCCGCCAAGTTCTTCCATTGAGAGTTCGCAGTCCTCCATGAACCATCCCCGTCCCAGTCCCGAAGTTGCAGCGGTGGCGGTCGCCACCCCGGACGACCTGCGGCAGCGCATCCGCCGCAAGAGCAAGTTGAAGGGCCGGCAGCCGGAAGAGGGTGCCGTGGAGGAAGTGCGCGCGCTGATCGGCCCGCCGCCCGCCGGCGGCCATCGGCGCGACCTGCTGATCGAACACCTGCATGCGCTGAACGACGCGTTCGGCGCCCTGCAGGAGCGCCAGCTCGTCGCCCTGGCCCGCGAGATGAACATCCCGATGGCCGAGGTGTACGAGGTGGCGACCTTCTACCACCACTTCGAAGTGGTGCGCGACGGCGCCGTGCCGGGCCTCACGGTGCGCGTGTGCGACAGCCTCGCCTGCGAACTGGCCGGCGCCGACCGGCTGCTGGAGCGCCTCCCCGCCATCCTGGGCGAAGGCGTGCGCGTGCAGCCCGCGCCCTGCATCGGGCGCTGCGAACAGGCGCCGGCGGTGGCCGTCGGCCAGTGCTCGGTGCCGCTGGCGACCGAGGACAAGGTCGTGGCCGCGGTGCGCTCCGTGGACCAGGTGGCGAAGGCTCCGCTGACGCCGGCGCCGTTCGCCCCGGCTTCGTATGCGGAGCGCTGCGTGTCGCCGCGCCCCGATGGCGTGCAGGTGCTGCCGGCCTACACCGGCTATGCGCAATACCGCGCCGGCGGCGGCTACGCGCTGGCCGCGGCGCTGGTGAACGGCGAGGCCGACGCCGAGACCCTCATCAAGGCCATGGAAGATTCCGGCCTGCGCGGCCTCGGCGGCGCGGGCTTCCCCGCCGGTCGCAAGTGGCGCATCGTGCGCGACCAGCCGGCGCCGCGCCTGATGGCCGTGAACATCGACGAGGGCGAGCCCGGCACCTTCAAGGACCGCACCTATCTCGAACGCGACCCGCACCGCTTCCTGGAAGGCCTGCTGGTGGCGGCGCAGGTGGTCGGCACCGAGGCCGTCTACATCTACCTGCGCGACGAATACCACGACTGCCGCAAGCTGCTGCGCGCGGAGCTGGACGCGCTGTATGCCGACCCGCCCTGCGCCTTGCCGAAGATCGAGCTGCGGCGCGGCGCCGGGGCCTACATCTGCGGTGAAGAGTCCGCGATGATCGAGAGCATCGAGGGCAAGCGAGGCGAACCGCGCATGCGGCCGCCCTACATCGCCCAGGTAGGCCTGTTCGGCCGGCCGACCCTGGAGCACAACTTCGAGACGCTGTACTGGGTGCGCGACATCGTGGAGCGCGGGCCGCAGTGGTTCGCGGGCTTCGGCCGCCACGGGCGCAAGGGCCTGCGCAGCTTCAGCGTCAGCGGCCGGGTCAAGTTCCCCGGCGTCAAGCTGGCGCCCGCCGGCATCACCGTGCGCGAGCTGATCGACGAGTACTGCGGCGGCATGCTGGACGGCCACGACTTCTACGCCTACCTGCCGGGTGGCGCGTCAGGAGGCATCCTGCCGGCCAGCCTGGGCGACGTGCCGCTGGATTTCGACACCCTGCAGCCGCATGGCTGCTTCATCGGCTCGGCGGCCGTGATGATCCTGGGCCACCAGGACCGCGCGCGCGACGCCGCGCTGAACGTCATGCGCTTCTTCGAGCACGAAAGCTGCGGCCAGTGCACGCCCTGCCGGGTGGGCACGGGCAAGGCGGCTGCGCTGATGGAAGCGCCGCGCTGGGACAACCAGACGCTGGAAGACCTGAGCGTCGTCATGGGCGACGCCTCCATCTGCGGCCTGGGCCAGGCCGCGCCGAACCCGATCCGCTGCGTCCAGAAGTACTTCCCGCATGAAATCTCCTGACCTGCCCCTCGTTTCCTTCACCCTCGACGGCCGCCCGGTGCAGGCCATCCAGGGCGAGACCATCCTGCAGGCGGCCGACCGCCTGGGCGTGGAGATCCCGCGCCTCTGCTACAAGGACGGCTACCGGGCCGACGGCAACTGCCGCGCCTGCGTCGTCGAACTGAAAGGCGAGCGAACCCTGGCGCCCAGCTGCTGCCGCGCGGTGACGCCCGGCATGGAAGTGCAGGCCACCAGCGAACGCGCCCGCAAGAGCCAGAAGATGGTGCTCGAGATGCTGCTGGCGGACATGCCGGAGCAGGGCTACAAGTGGAACGACGAGCCGCACACGCATGGCGACGGCGAACATGGCGAACTGAGCGCGTGGGCCGACCGCATGGCCGTCACGCCGCGTCCGGCACTGAAGGCGCTGCGTCGCGAACAGCCGCAGGCCGACATCAGCCATCCCGCGATGGCCGTCAACCTCGATGCCTGCATCCAGTGCACGCGCTGCGTGCGCGCCTGCCGCGAGGAGCAGGTCAATGACGTGATCGGCTACGCGCTGCGCGGCAGCGGCAGCAAGATCGTGTTCGACCTCGACGACCCCATGGGCGAGAGCACCTGCGTCGCCTGCGGCGAATGCGTGCAGGCCTGCCCCACCGGCGCGCTGATGCCCAAGACGCGCATCGGCACGCAGGTGGTGGACCGCAAGGTCGATTCGGTCTGCCCCTTCTGCGGCGTCGGCTGCCTGATCACGTACAACGTCAAGGACGAACAGATCGTCAGCGTCGACGGCCGCGACGGCCCGGCCAACCACAGCCGGCTGTGCGTGAAAGGCCGCTTCGGCTACGACTACGTGCACCACGACCAGCGCCTCACCAAGCCGCTGATCCGCAAGCCGGGCATCGCCAAGAACGACGAGGAAGCGCCGCAGCCTTCGCACTGGAGCGAAGTGTTCCGCGAAGCCACCTGGGAAGAAGCGCTGGACTTCACCGCCGGCAAGTTGAAGGGCCTGCGCGACCAGCATGGCCGCAAGTCGCTGGCCGGCTTCGGTTCCGCCAAGGGCAGCAACGAAGAGGCCTACCTGTTCCAGAAGCTGGTGCGCACCGGCTTCGGCAGCAACAACGTCGACCACTGCACGCGGCTTTGCCATGCGTCCAGCGTGGCGGCGCTGCTGGAAGGCGTGGGCTCGGGCGCGGTCAGCAACCAGGTCAACGACGTCGAGCACGCCGACCTGATCCTGGTGATCGGATCCAACCCGACGGCCAACCACCCGGTGGCCGCGACCTGGATGAAGAACGCGGCGAAGAAAGGCACGAAGATCGTGCTGGCCGACCCGCGCGTCACCGACATCGGCAAGCACGCCTGGCGCATCATGCAGTTCAAGCCGGACACCGACGTGGCCATGCTGAACGCGATGATCCACACGGTGATCGAGGAAGGCCTGGCCGACCTCGACTTCATCCGCAGCCGCGCCAGCAACTTCGAGGCGCTGAAGGAGAACGTGCGCGGCTACTCGCCCGAGGCGATGGAGCCGATCTGCGGCATCCCGGCGCAGACCATCCGCGAGGTGGCGCGCGCCTTCGCCAAGGCCAAGGGCGCGATGATCCTCTGGGGCATGGGCGTTAGCCAGCACGTGCACGGCACCGACAACGCGCGCTGCCTGATCGCGCTGTGCAGCGTCACCGGCCAGATCGGCAAGCCCGGTTCCGGCCTGCACCCGCTGCGCGGCCAGAACAACGTGCAGGGCGCGAGCGACGCGGGCCTGATCCCGATGATGTACCCGAACTACCAGCGCGTGGACAACGAGCAGGCGCGCGGCTGGTTCGAGAATTTCTGGGGCATGCAACTGGACGACCAGCCCGGCTACACGGTCGTCGAGATCATGCACAAGGCGCTGGCGCCGGACAGCGACCCGCACAAGATCCGCGGCATGTACATCATGGGCGAGAACCCGGCCATGAGCGACCCGGACCTGAACCACGCGCGCCATGCGCTGGCCAGCCTGGAGCACCTGGTGGTGCAGGACATCTTCATGACCGAGACGGCCTGGCTGGCGGACGTGGTGCTGCCGGCCTCGGCCTGGCCCGAGAAGACCGGCACCGTCAGCAACACCGACCGCATGGTGCAGCTGGGCCGCCGGGCGCTGACTCCGCCCGGTGACGCCAAGCCCGACCTCTGGATCATCCAGGAGATCGCGCGCCGCATCGGCCTGGACTGGAACTACGCGGGCGAGGAAAGCGGCGTGGCCGCCGTCTACGACGAGATGCGGCAGGCCATGCACGCCGCCATCGAAGGCATCACCTGGGAGCGGCTGGAGCGCGAATCCAGCGTCACGTATCCCTGCCTGTCCGAGAGCGACCCCGGCCAGCCGACGGTGTTCGTCGAGCGCTTCCCGACGGCCGACGGCCGCGTCAAGCTGGTGCCGGCCGACATCATCCCGGCCAACGAGCGGCCCGACGCCGAGTTCCCCTATGTGCTGATCACCGGCCGCCAGCTGGAACACTGGCACACGGGCAGCATGACGCGCCGTGCCACCGTGCTGGACGCCATCGAGCCGATGGCGACGGCGTCGATGAACGGTGCCGACATCGCGGCGATGGGCCTGGCGGCGGGCGACGTCATCACGGTGCAGTCGCGCCGCGGTGAAGTCGCCATCCACGTGCGGCGCGACGACGGCACGCCCAACGGCGCGGTGTTCATCCCCTTCGCCTACTACGAGGCGGCGGCGAACCTGATGACCAACGCGGCGCTGGACCCCTTCGGCAAGATCCCGGAGTTCAAGTACTGCGCCGTGCGCATCAAGCGCGGCGGCAAGCTGACGCCACCGGCGGGCTACGGGACCGGCACGGCCTGAAAGCGATACAGTGGGGCGCATGGAGCGCCCCGCCCTCGAAGTCGCCGTGGTCATGCGCAAGGTGCACAGCAACAACCGCTGGCAGCCCTGGCGCTGGGAGCTCGCGGACGTCGTGCCCCACGAGGAGGCCTTCGGCCGCGAGCCGCGGCTGCTGCTAGCTACCGAAAGCGAGCAGCGCTGGCTGCATCCCGCCTTCAAGGTCGAACTGTTCCGCGACGACCCCGAGGGCTACTACCTCAACTACACCGCCACGGCGCCCTGCTGGTTCGTGCTGTGGCGCATGGAGGAGGAGCCCAGCGTCGCCGCCGAGCCTATCGCCCGGCCAGCGATGGTGAGCCTGAGCTACCACGACGCCGGCCGCTGGCTCGACGCCCAGGAATTTTGCGAGCAGGTGCCGGCGCCGCAGGAGGTGGTCGATTGGATGCGTGCCTTCGCCGAAGCCCACTACGAGCCGGAACCGCGCAAGCGCAGGCGGCCGGAGAGCTTCCGCCGCCTGGAAGACCGCTTCGGCAATCCGGCGACGGTGAGCACGGGGAAGAAGTTCCATGAGTGACGACTTCCTGAACCGCTGGTCCCGGCGCAAGGAGGCGGTGCGCAAGGGCGAGGAGGTGGCGGAACCGACGCAGGAAGTGCCGGCGCCGGTCGCTGCCGCACCTGTGCCGGCTATCGAACCCGTACCACCACCCCCCACGCTCGAAGACACCCACTCCCTCACCCCCGAATCCGACTTCACCCGCTTCGTCCGCCCGGACGTCGCGCCGGAGGTGAGGAACGCGGCGCTGAAGAAGCTGTTTGCCGACCCGCATTTCAACGTGCAGGACGGCCTCGACGTCTATATCGGCGACTACAACAAGCCCGACCCGCTGCCGCCGGAAATGCTGAAGCAGCTGGCCGGAGCGCAGTTCCTGAAGTTGTTCGAGGAAGACAAGGAAAAGCCCGCACCCGGCGCGGACGAAGCCGTGGCACAGTCTGGCCTATGTAGTGACGTGCCTACGTCCGAAGCCGATGGCCACCCTGATCTGCGATTGCAACAAGACCATGCCCCTGGACCCGCAGGCCCTGGGCAAGGCACTGAATGAAAACCTGACACTGCACTCCACGCTGTGCCGCCGCGAGGCCGGCGCCTTCCAGCAGGCGGTGCGGGGCAGCGAGGACGTGGTGGTGGCGTGCACCCAGGAAAAGCGCCTGTTTGGCGAGCTTGGGCAGCAGACCGAGGGCGCCGTGGCCCCGATCCGCTTCGTCAATATCCGCGAGACGGGCGGCTGGAGCCGCGATGCGCGCGACGCCATGCCCAAGCTTGCCGCGCTGCTGGCGGCCGCGAAGCTGCCCGAGCCGGAGCCCGTTCCCACCGTCACCTACAAGAGCGCCGGCCGCCTGCTGGTGATCGGCCCGCTGGAACTGGCCGAGCGCTTTGCCGCGGTCGCCGGCGACGTGCTGGACGTGACGATCTTCTCGCGCGGCGGCAGCGGCGCGCAGGAGCGCCGCTTCCCCGTGATGGGCGGGCGCATCGAGCAGCTCGATGGCTGGCTGGGCGCCTTCCAGCTGCGCTGGTCGCAGGACAACCCGATCGATCTCGACCTCTGCACGCGCTGCAACGCCTGCGTGGCCGCCTGTCCGGAAGGCGCGATCGGCCTGGACTACCAGGTGAACCTGCAGGCCTGCAAGAGCCACCGCGCCTGCGTGAAGGCCTGCGACGTCGCCGGCGCCATCGACTTCACCCGCGCCCCGGTGGCGCACGAAGAGCAGTTCGACCTGGTGCTGGACCTGCGCCAGCAGCCGGCTTTCCTGCGCCACGCGCCGCCGCAAGGCTACTTCCACCTGCCGCCCGGCGAGGCCACCGGCGCCCAGGCGCTGGAGACGGTGGTGCGCCTGCGCGAACTGGTGGGCGAGTTCGAGAAGCCGAAGTTCTTTGCGTACAAGCAGAAGCTGTGCGCGCACAGCCGCAACGAGCAAGTGGGCTGCAACGCCTGCATCGACATCTGCTCCGCCGAAGCGATCACGAGCGACAAGTCGCGCCAGCAGGTCAAGGTCAACGCCAACCTGTGCGTGGGCTGCGGCGCCTGCACCACGGTCTGCCCCACCGGGGCCATGACTTACGCCTATCCGAAGCCTGGCGAGCAGGGGGCGCGGATCAAGACGCTGCTGGCCACCTACGAGCGCGCGGGCGGCCTGGCGCCGATCCTGCTGCTGCACTCGCAGGAGCGCGGCCAGGCCCAGGTGGAGGAGCTCGGGCGCGCGGCCCGCGTGGGCGCGGCCCAGGGCGTGCCGGCCAACGTGATCCCGCTGGCGCTGTGGCACGTGGCCAGCACCGGTATCGAGGTCTGGCTGGCCGCTGTGGCGCAGGGCGCGGCCCACGTTGCGGTGCTCGCTACGGGCGAGGAGGCGCCGCAGTACCTCGATGCGCTGCGCGCGCAGATGGACGTGGCGCAGGCCGTGCTGGCCGGCCTCGGCTACGCAGGCCTCCACTTCAGCCTGCTGCATGCGCGTGACGCGAATGAGCTCGACGCGGAGCTGCAGTTGCTTCGCCAGCGCCGCGGCGCGGTGCCGGCGGTGCGCGGCCGCTTCGCCGTGACCGCCGACAAGCGCGCGACCCTGGACCTCGCGCTGGACCACTTGGCGGAACAGGCGCTCGCTCGTCCCGATGCGATCGCGCTGCCCGCGGCTGCGCCCTTCGGCAACATCCTGGTCGACAAGGACAAGTGCACGCTGTGCCTCAGCTGCGTCGGCGCCTGCCCGGCCAGCGCCTTGCAGGACAACCCGCAGCAGCCGCAGCTGCGGCTGGTGGAAGGCAACTGCGTGCAGTGCGGGCTGTGCGCGACGACCTGTCCCGAGCAGGCCATCACGCTGCAGCCGCGCCTGCTGCTCACGCCCGAGCGCAAGCAGCCGCGCGTTCTGAACGAGGCCAAGCCCTATGGCTGCGTGCGTTGCGGCAAGCCTTTCGGCACGTTGAAGGCGGTGGAAGCCATGATGGCCAAGCTGGCCGGCCACGCCATGTTCCAGGGCGCGGCGCTCGAACGGCTGAAGATGTGCGGCGACTGTCGCGTGATCGACATCTATTCCGCGACGGACGAGTCGAAGATCACGGACCTATGAACGAACGCATCCAGGTCTCTTCCGGTTTGGACGAGGAGACGGCCCGGGCCGAGGTGTACGGCCTGCTTTCCCAGCTTTACTACGCGCCGCCGACCGGCGAACTGATGGCGGCCCTGCGCGTCGCCGTCACCGAAGCGCCGGCGCAGGGCGCCTTCCTGGAAGAACCCTGGCGCGAACTGGTCGGCGTGGCCCGTGCGGTGGCCGATGCCGAGGTGCGGGACGAATACGACGCGCTGTTCGGCGGCGTCGGCAAGCCGGAGGTCTACCTGTTCGGCTCGCACTACCTGAGTGGATTCCTCAACGAGAAGCCGCTCGCGCGGCTGCGCGACACGCTGGCCGAACTCGGGCTCACGCGCGACGACACCATGCCGGAGACCGAGGACCACATCGCCTACCTGTGCGAGGTGATGCGCTACCTGATCGCCGGCGACGACGCGGGGGTCGCCAACTTGAGCCGGCAGCGCGAGTTCTTCATCGCGCAACTGCAGCCCTGGGCCAGCGATTTGTGCGACGCAATATCCGCCCATCCGCGGGCCCGCTTCTACGCGGTGCTCGCCGACTTCACGCGCGCCTTCTTCAGCGTCGAGGCCCAGGGCTTCGACATGCTCGCGTAGCCGCGAGCTCGGGCGTCTCAATTTGAGACGCGATGCTGTCGCCTCGCTGACCCCCGCGTTTTCCCTGAGGCCTCACGGGCCTCCTTCCGCAACCCGCGCATTGCGGCAGGGTGTATGGTCGTCTAGAGTATGAATGGTTGTGCATAAGTGCTCCAGGAGATGACCATGTCCGAAAGCCAGGCCAAGCCCCGCCGCCGGGGCTTCATGCTGGGAGCGGCTGTTGCAGGCGCCGCCACTGCAGCGGTGGTCACGCTGCCCCAGACCCAAGCTGTTCCCCAAGCCACCGACGACAAGGCTCCGCCCCCGCCCGCCAACGGCGGCGGCTACCGCGTGAGCGAGCACGTCAAGCGCTACTACAAGTCCACCCGCATCTGACCTCCGGGGAGAGATCCATGTTGCTCACGAAGAAGACGGGGGATGCCCAGGCGCAGGCGCGCTCACCCTTCGTACACAGCTTGCAGCGGGGCCTGGCGACCGCGATTCCGACGATGGACCGGCGGGCCTTCCTGCGCCGCTCGGGCCTCGGCGTCGGGGTCGGCATCGCCGCCACCCAGCTGGCGCTGGTGAAGAAGGCGCAGGCCAAGGACGACAACGGGCCGGCCGTCGGCGAGGGCCGCGTCGAGGTCAAGCGCACCGTGTGCTCGCACTGCTCGGTGGGCTGCGCGATCGACGCGGTGGTCGAGAACGGCGTGTGGGTGCGGCAGGAGCCGGTGTTCGATTCGCCGATCAACCTGGGCGCGCACTGTGCCAAGGGCGCGGCGATCCGCGAGCACGGCCACGGCGAGTTCCGCCTGCGCTATCCGATGAAGCTGGTGAACGGCAAGTACCAGCGCATCTCCTGGGACCAGGCGCTCGACGAGATCAGCGCCAAGGTGCTGGAACTGCGCAAGGCGAGCGGCCCCGAGGCCCTGTACTGGATCGGTTCGTCGAAGCACTCGAACGAGCAGTCCTACCTGATGCGCAAGTTCGTCAGCCTCTGGGGCAGCAACAACTGCGACCACCAGGCGCGCATCTGCCACTCCACCACCGTCGCCGGCGTGGCGAACACGTGGGGCTATGGCGCCATGACCAACTCGTACAACGACCTGCAGAACAGCAAGTGCGCTTTGTACATCGGCTCGAACGCCGCCGAGGCCCACCCGGTGAGCATGCTGCACATGCTGCATGCCAAGGAGAACGGCACGAAGCTGATCGTCTGCGACCCGCGCTTCACCCGCACCGCGGCCAAGGCCGACGAGTACGTGCGCATCCGCTCCGGCAGCGACATCCCCTTCCTGTTCGGCGTGCTGTACCACGTGTTCAAGAACGGGTGGGAGGACAAGAAGTACATCAACGACCGTGTCTACGGCATGGACAAGGTGCGCGACGACGTGCTGGCCAAGTGGACGCCCGACAAGGTGCAGGACGCCTGCGGCGTGCCCGAAGCGCAGGTGCTGAAGGTCGCGACGATGATGGCGCAGAACCGGCCGTCCACTATCGTCTGGTGCATGGGCCAGACGCAGCACTCGATCGGCAACGCCATCGTGCGTGCCTCGTGCATCCTGCAGCTGGCGCTGGGCAACATCGGCGTGTCCGGCGGCGGCGCCAACATCTTCCGCGGCCACGACAACGTGCAGGGCGCCACCGACGTCGGCCCCAACCCCGACTCGCTGCCCGGCTACTACGGCATCGTCGAAGGCTCGTGGAAGCACTACGCCAAGGTCTGGGGCGTCGACTACGACTGGATCAAGGGCCGCTTCGCCGACGTCGGCATGATGAGCAAGCCCGGCATCACGGTGTCGCGCTGGATCGACGGCGTGCTGGAGAAGAACGAAGTCATCGACCAGGGTCCCAACCTGCGCGGCGTCTTCTACTGGGGCCACGCGCCCAACTCGCAGACCCGCGGGCTGGAGATGAAGCGCGCGATGGACAAGCTGGACCTGCTGGTGGTGGTGGACCCGTACCCGTCGGCCACCGCGGCGATGGCGGCGATGCCCGGCAAGCCCGAGGACCTCAACCCCAATCGCGCGGTGTACCTGCTGCCGGCCGCCTCGCAGTTCGAGACCAGCGGCTCGGTGACGGCGTCCAACCGCTCGGTGCAGTGGCGCGAGAAGGTGATCGAGCCGCTGTGGGAAAGCCGCAGCGACCACATGATCATGTACCAGCTGGCCGACAAGCTGGGCTTCGGCAAGGAGCTGGTCAAGACCTACAAGATGCAGAAGGTCAAGGGCATGGACGAGCCCATGCCCGAAGAGATCCTGCGCGAGATCAACAAGTCCAACTGGTCGATCGGCTACACGGGCCAGAGCCCCGAGCGCCTGAAGGCGCACATGAAGCTGATGGCGAACTTCGACGTGAAGACGCTCAAGGCCAAGGGCAGCGCGAAGGACCCGGCGACCGGCTACGACATCCAGGGTGATTACTTCGGCCTGCCCTGGCCCTGCTACGGCACGCCGGAACTCAAGCACCCCGGCTCGCCCAACCTTTACGACACCAGCAAGAACGTCATGGACGGCGGCGGCTGCTTCCGCGCCAACTTCGGCGTCGAGAAGGACGGCGTCAACCTGCTGGCCGAAGACGGCTCCTTCCCGGTGGGCAGCGACATCCACATCGGCTACCCCGAGATCGACCACATCTTCATGAAGAAGCTGGGCTGGTGGGGCGAGCTGACGCCGGAAGAACAAGCTGCGGCCGAAGGCAAGAACTGGAAGACCGACCTTTCCGGCGGCATGATCCGCGTGGCCATGAAGAACCACGGCGTGCACCCTTTCGGCAACGCGAAGGCGCGCGCGGTGGTGTGGAACTTCCCGGACCCGATCCCGCAGCACCGCGAGCCGATCTACAGCACGCGGCCCGACCTGGTGGCCAAGTACCCGTCGCACGAGGACAAGAAGGCCTTCTGGCGGCTGCCCACGCTGTTCAAGTCGCTGCAGCAGCAGAACGTCGAGAACAAGCTGCCCGAGAAATTCCCGCTGATCCTGAGCTCCGGGCGCCTGACCGAATACGAAGGCGGCGGCGAGGAGACGCGCTCCAACCCCTGGCTGGCGGAACTGCAGCAGGAAGCCTTCGTCGAGATCAACCCGCAGGCGGCGGCGGCGCGCAACATCCGCAACGGCGACCGCGTGTGGCTGAAGTCGCCCACGGGCGCGCAGCTGAACGTGATGGCGCTGGTGACGGACCGCGTCGGGCCCGACACGGTGTGGATGCCCTTCCACTTCTCGGGACGCTGGCAGGGCGCGGACCTGCTGTCCTACTACCCGAGCGGCGCGGCGCCCATCGTGCGCGGCGAAGCGGTCAACACGGGCACCACGTACGGCTACGACAGCGTGACGATGATGCAGGAAACGAAGACCACCATCTGTCAGGTCGAGCGGGCTTGAGGAGGCACACATGGCACGAATGAAATTCATCTGTGACTCCGAGCGTTGCATCGAGTGCAACAGCTGCGTCACGGCCTGCAAGAACGAACACGAGGTGCCCTGGGGCGTGAACCGCCGCCGCGTGGTCACCCTCAACGACGGCGTGCCGGGCGAGCGCTCGATCTCGGTGGCCTGCATGCACTGCTCTGACGCGCCCTGCATGGCGGTGTGCCCGGTCAATTGCTTCTACCGCAGCGAAGAAGGCGTCGTGCTGCACGACAAGGACGTCTGCATCGGCTGCGGCTACTGCAGCTATGCCTGCCCCTTCGGCGCGCCGCAGTTCCCGGCGGCCGGCACCTTCGGCGTGCGCGGCAAGATGGACAAGTGCACCTTCTGCGCCGGCGGCCCCGAGGCCAACGGCTCGCAGGCCGAGTTCGAGAAGTACGGCCGCAACCGCCTGGCCGAAGGCAAGCTGCCGCTGTGCGCCGAGATGTGTTCCACCAAGGCGCTGGTCGCCGGCGACGGCGACGTCATCGCCGACATCTTCCGCAACCGCGTGTTGAAGCGCGGCAAGGGCGCGGAAGTGTGGGGCTGGGGCACCGCCTACGGTTCCAAGCAGGCTGGCCAGCCGGGAGGGCAGAAGTCATGAGGCGCGCTTTCATCCTGGCCGCCGGCGCGCTGCTGCTGGCGGGCTGCGCCGAGAAGGAGCAGACGGCCAGCGGCATCAAGTCGGACCAGCAGCCCTTTGCCGGCACCAACCACGCCGTCTTCATGGCGCCGTCCTGGAAGCCGGGGGACCGCACCAGCTGGGAGTCGCAACTGAAGAACCGCACGGTCCAGGGGCAGAACGACTATGTCAAGGTACCTTGAAGCCCTGGCCGCCGCGGCGCTGGTGCTGGCGCTGGCAGGTGGGGCGCATGCGCAGTCGGAGTCTTCCAGCCCGGGGGGCGGCGGTTCGACGACGACCACGCCGTCCAAGCCGGTGACGCAGGAAGACCTGCCGCCACCCGCGCCCGGAACGGGCGGCATCCAGGGCCAGAACATCTTCGACGTGAAGCCGGAAGTGAAGCGCGATGCTTCCAGCGACCCCGGCTACATGCAGCAGAACAACGGCCAGCGCAACGCCGTGCAGCCGCACAACAACGCGCCGATGTGGCGCGGCGTGCAGGCCGGGCACGAGGGCTACACCAGCCTGCCGAAGAGCGAGGCGCCGGAAGCCGGCATCCTGATCCAGGGCCCGGTGAAGTACCCCGGCTCGTACTACACGACCGCCGGCCAGGCCTGGCGCGAGGTGCGCAACAAGTACATCGTGCCCTACGGCGCGGCGCTGCTGGGCATCGTGGTGCTGGCGCTGGCCATCTTCTATTTCACCAAGGGCCCGGTCGGCGAGAGCGGGCCCGACAGCCCGGGCCGCAAGATCGAACGCTTCACGCCTTTCGAGCGCGCCGCGCACTGGTCCAACGCCATCGCGTTCTGCTGCCTCGCGATCTCCGGCATTGTCATGGCCTGGGGCAAGTTCTTCCTGCAGCCCGTCATCGGCCTCACGCTGTTCGGGTATCTCACGTACGTGCTGAAGAACCTGCACAACTTCATGGGACCGTTGTTCGTGGTGTCGCTGGTGATCATCTTCATCACCTTCGTGCGGGACAACTTCCCGCAGAAGGGCGACCTGCGCTGGGTCTTCACGCTGGGCGGCGCCATCGGCAAGAAGGACGCGCCCTCGCACCGCTTCAACGCGGGCGAGAAGGGCGTGTTCTGGATCGGCGTGTTCGCGCTGGGCATCATCGTCGTCGCCTCCGGCCTGGTGATGGACCGGCTGGTGCCCAACGTCGACTACGTGCGCGGCACGATGCAGGTGACGCACATGGTGCACGCGACGGCAGCGACCTTGATGATCGCGGTCTTCCTCGGCCACATCTACATGGGCACCGTTGGCATGCGCGGCGCCTACACCGCCATGCGCCGGGGCTACGTCACCGAATCCTGGGCGCGGGAGCACCACGCCTACTGGCTCGAGGACATCGAGTCCGGCAAGGTGCAGGCCCAGCGCAGCCATCCGCCGGGCACGCCGCCGGAAGCTGTGCCGCCGCGCACCGTGCATCCCGCCTGAGCCAGGAGAACGACAAGATGAACAGAACGTTGCTCGCCGCCGCCGTCCTGGCCGTCCCGGCCCTGGTCCTCGCCAAGCTGCCCGCGCCGCAGCTGGACGACGCCGCCAAGGCCAAGGCCGCCGAAACCGCGGCGAAGACCGCGTGGCAGGCCAAGGTGGACGCCTACCAGCTGTGCAAGTCGCAGGACCGCGTGGCGGCTGCCTACAAGAAGGCCGGCGGCGCGTCCGGCGTGCAGGTCGCCGTGGCGCAGCCGGCGGCCGCCGCCGCGTCCGCCCCCGCCGGCAAGTCGCCGGAGCCCAAGGCCAAGGACAACAACCCGGGCGCGGCGATGCCCAAGCCAGCCGCCAGCGGCCCGGCGGCGTCCGAAGGCGGCGGGACGCCGGTCAAGGATGTCGGCACCGCCGCCGTGACCATTCCGCCTTGCAGCGATCCGGGCGCATTTGCGTACAACGCGCCGCAGCAGACGCCGCTGGAGACTTCCGGCGCGCATTCGCCCGCCGGCACCGCGGTGCAGCCGCCGAGCGTGAACCAGCATGCGGCGGAGATGGCGCCGGCGAAGAAATAAGCCGTTGCATCCGTGGGCCGCGTGCCGCCCGGGCGGCCCCGCCCGGCGCGCGCCATACACTCGGGCATGCCTGTCCTCACGCAAGCCACCGCGCCCCTGACGCGCAGCGTCGAGATCGTCAACGAGCACGGCGAGGCCGAAACCGTCTCCATCCCGGCCGAGCGCGACCTCACCGTCTACGTGGACAAGCGCGAGCTGGTGACGCTCATGACCCTGGGCGCGCATCCGGAATGGCTGGTGCTCGGCTACCTGCGCAACCAGCGGCTGGTGAAGGAACTGGCCGCCATCGCCTCGGTCACGGTCGACTGGGAAGTCGGCGCGGCCGCCGTCTACACGCACGAAGGCATCGCCGACATCGAGGAGCGCACCGCCAGCCGCGTGGTCACCACCGGCTGCGGCCAGGGCAGCGTGTTCGGCAGCCTGATGGACGAACTCGACACCTTGGTGCTGCCGCCGGCGCGCATCACGCAGGCGCAGCTGTACGGCATCGTCAACGCGATCCGGCTGCAGGAGAGCACGTACAAGTCGGCCGGCTCGGTGCACGGCTGCGCGCTGTTCGCCGGCGAGGAGATGCAGCTGTTCGTCGAGGACGTGGGCCGCCACAACGCCATCGACACCATCGCCGGCTGGATGTGGCTGCGCGACGGCGACAGCCCGCCCGCCCAGCCCGGGGACGCGCCGCTGGTGTTCTACACGACCGGCCGGCTGACCAGCGAGATGGTGATCAAGTCGGCGCAGATGGGCGTGGCCATCGTCGTGTCGCGCAGCGGCATGACGCAGATGGGTTTCGAGATCGCCGAGAAGCTGGGGCTCTGCACCATCGGCCGGGCGACCAACCGCCACTTCCTTTGCTACACCGGCCGCGACCGCTTGCTGCTGCAGCCCGAACTGGCGGGCCCGCGACCACGCGCAACTGCCTGAAACCAGATGGAAGGGCCACCCGGCGGGTGGCATCATTCCCGCATGTCCGACGCCGCTGTTTCCGCTTCCCAGTCCCAGCCCGCCGCACCGGCGCTGCCGCTGCACGCCTGGGTGCTGGAAGGCCTGCGCGCCGGCGTGTTCCTGCGCCCGCGCGTGGCCGGCCGCGAGCCGGCGCCCGCGCAGCTGCTCTGGCTGGCGCTGATCGCCGCGGCGGTGGAGATCGCGCTGGGCCGGCTGGAGGTGGCCGGTTCGGCCGACTTCAACCTGCATAGCTATCTCGCCTCGTGGTGGGGCATCGGTGCGATGGCGCTGCTGATGTGGGCGCTGCTGGCGCGCGATCCGCTGGCGGCCGATCGGCCGTCCGGCGTCGCCACCTGGTTCGCGCTGTGGCTGATGGCGGCCATCCCGCCCGGTGTCGCCGCGCAGGCCCTGAGCATCCTGCAGGCGCAGGACTGGCTGCCGGACAACCTGGACGACTCGGCGCTGTTCGCCTGGGGCGTCTACTTCGTGCTGTGGGCCTGGACGATCGCGGTCGCGCTGCGCCTGGGCTGGCACTTCGGCCTGTCGCGGGGGCGCCTGTTCGCGCTGGCCTTCGGGCTGGTGGCGATCTTCGGCGTGACGGCCTGGGAGTTCCCGGACCGGCCCTGGCTGTCCGACGAACCGCAGGAGGAGGAGCAGCGCCTGGTCCTCAGCCAGGAAGTGTTCGAGACGCAGCAGGCGCTGTGGCAGAACGCCGTCGACGGCCTGGCGCCGCACCGCCCGGGCCGGGTCGACGTCTACGGCCTGGTGTTCGCGCCCGATGGCGGCGAGGACGTGTTCCTGCGCGAAAGCGCGCTGGTCACGCGCGTGCTGGAGCAGCGCTTCGACGCCTCCGGCCGCGTGCTGCTGCTGGTGAACCACCCCACCACCGCTGAGACCCTCCCCTGGGCTACGCCGCGCAACCTGCAGCGTGGCGTGGAGGCGATCGCGCAGCGCATGGACCGCGAGCACGACGTGCTGGTGGTCTACCTTACCTCGCATGGCGCCGCCGATTTCCAGCTGGCCGCGGCCAACCCGCCGCTGGACGTGGACACCATCAGCCCCGGCGAGCTGCGCCTCGCGCTGGACAACGCCGGCATCCGCAACCGCGTGATCTTCGTCTCGGCCTGCTACTCCGGCGGCTGGGTGGGGCCGCTGGCGGGCGACACGACGCTGGTGATGACGGCGGCCGATGCCGACCACACCTCCTACGGCTGCGGGCGGCTGTCGGACCTCACCTTCTTCGGCCGCGCCGTGTTCGACGAGCAACTGCGCCGCACCCACTCGTTCGAGCAAGCGTTTGCGGCGGCGGTGCCGGTGATCAAGCAGCGCGAGGACGAAGCGGGCAAGACGGATGGCTTCTCCAACCCGCAGATCAGCGTGGGCGAGAAGATCAAGCCGGTGCTGCGGGAGCTGGCGCAGCGCCTGGATGCGTTGCCGCCGAAGCCCTGACGCCCTCATCTTCGCCTGAGGGAATTCGGTTAAGGTCCGGGACCATGATTCCCCGATCCGCCTGGTCCCTCGGCTGGCGCACGCTGTGGCGCGACCTGCGCGCCGGCGAGCTCCGGCTGCTGATGGTGGCCGTGACCCTCGCCGTCGCCGCGCTCACCGCCGTCGGCTTCTTCGCCGACCGCCTGCAGGGCGGCCTGGTCCGCGACGCCCGCCAGCTGCTGGGAGGCGACGTGGTGGTGGTGAGCGACGCGCCCACGCCGCAGGCTTTCCACGATCGTGCCAAGGCGCTGGGGCTGCAAGGCGTCACGACGCTGGTGTTCCCCTCGATGGGCCGCGCGCCCGACGCTCTCGGGGGCGCCAGCCGGCTGGTGGCGCTGAAGGCCGTGCCACCCGGCTACCCCTTGCGTGGCCAATTGCAGACGGCCACCCAGGACGGCGGCGCGGCCCAGCCCACGCGCGACGTGCCGGCCCGTGGCGAAGCCTGGGCCGACCCGGCGCTGCTGGAAGCGCTGGGCCTGAAAGTGGGCGACCCCATGCTGCTCGGGGACGCGCAGCTGCGCATCGCCCGCGTGCTGGTGGTGGAGCCGGACCGCGGTACCGGCTTCCTCAATTTCGCCCCGCGCGTGATGATCAACGTCGACGATCTCGACGCCACGCACCTGGTGCAGCCCGCCAGCCGCGTGGGCTACCGCTTCGCCGTCGCCGGGCCGGACGCCCAGGTGGCGCAGTTCTCCGCCTGGGCCGACGCCGAGGTGAAGAAGTCCGACGTGCGCGGCGTGCGCGTCGAGTCGATGGAAAGCGGCCGCCCCGAGATGAAGCAGACGCTGGACCGGGCGCAGAAATTCCTGAACCTGGTGGCTCTGCTGGCCGCGCTCCTGAGCGCGGTGGCGGTGGCGCTGGCCGCGCGCGGCTTCGCGACCAGGCACCTCGATGACTGCGCGATGCTGCGCGTGCTGGGCGAAAGCCAGCGCAGCATCGCCTGGAGCTATGCCTTCGAGTTCGCGCTGGTGGGCCTGGTGGCCAGCGGCGCCGGCGTGCTGGTGGGCTTCCTGGTGCACTTCGTGTTCGTCGCGCTGGTGGGCGGGCTGGTGCAGGCGACGCTGCCGCCGCCGGGCCTGTGGCCGGTGGGCTTCGGCATCGGCATGGGCCTGACCCTGCTGTTCGCCTTCGGGCTGCCGCCGGTGCTGCAGCTGGCGCAGGTGCCGCCGCTGCGCGTGATCCGGCGCGATGTCGGCAGCCTCAAGCCAGCTTCGCTGCTGGTGCTGGGCATCGGCGTAGCGGGCTTTGCCGCGCTGCTGCTGGCCGCCAGCAGCGACATCAAGCTGGGCGCCATCGCGGTGGGTGGCTTTGCCGGCGCGGTGCTGGTGTTCGCCGGCCTGAGTTTCGTCGCGGTCAAGCTGCTGCGGCGGCTGGTGAACGAGCAGACCGCGCCGCGCTGGCTGGTGCTGGCCACGCGCCAGATCGGCGCCCGCCCGGTCTACGCGGTGGTGCAGACCAGCGCGCTGGCGGTGGGACTGCTGGCGCTGGTGTTGCTGGTGCTGCTGCGCACCGACCTCATCGCGAGCTGGCGCCAGGCCACGCCGGTGGACGCGCCGAACCGCTTCGTCATCAACGTGCTGCCGGAGCAGAACGAGGCCTTCCTCGCGATGCTGAAGAAGGCGGGCGTGCAGAAGTTCGACTGGTACCCGATGTTCCGCGGCCGGCTGGTGGCGGTGAACGGGCGCAACATCGGCCCGGACGATTTCACCGAGGACCGCGCGAAGCGGCTGGTGGACCGCGAGTTCAACCTGTCCAACGCGGCGCAATTGCCGGGCCACAACCAGCTGGTGGCCGGGCGCTGGCAGCCGGAGGAAGCCGGCGCCGTCAGCGTGGAAGAGGGCATCGCCAACACGCTGGGCCTGAAGCTGGGTGACATGCTGCGCTTCGACGTGGGCGGCATGCAGAACGAGGCGAAGGTCACTTCGATCCGCAAGGTGGACTGGGCTTCGATGCGGGCCAACTTCTTCGTGATGTACCCGGTGAGCCGCATGCCGGACATGCCCGTCACCTACATGGGCGCGTTCAAGGCGCCGGAGCGGCGCGGTTTCGACAACGAACTGGTGCGCGCCTTCCCGAACATCACGGACGTCGACATGACGGCGACCATCAACCAGATCCAGGGCGTCCTGGACAAGGTGATCCGGGCGGTGGAATTCCTGTTCGGCTTCACGCTGGCCGCGGGCGTGGTGGTGCTGTTCGCGGCGGTGACGGCCACGCGGGAGGAGCGAGCGCGCGAGTTCGCGATCATGCGCGCGGTGGGCGCGCGCGGCGCGCTGCTGAGGCAGGTGCAACGCGCGGAGCTGGCCGGTGTCGGCCTGCTGGCGGGCTTCCTGGCCAGCGTGGTGGCGGCCATCGTGGGCTGGGCGCTGGCGCGCTATGCCTTCGATTTCACGTGGACGGCGTCGCCGCTGGTTCCCTTGGTGGGCGCGGTCGCCGGTGCGCTGCTGGCGCTGGCGGCGGGGTGGTGGGGCCTGCGTGAAGTACTGACCCGGCCGGTGGTGGAGACCTTGCGGAAGGCTGCCGAATAGGTCCTCTGGGACAATTCAGGCATGGAGAGTCAAGAAAAGCCGCCGTACGAGACCCCTTTCGAGTGGATCGGCGGCGAAGAGAAGGTGCAGGCGCTGGTCGAGCGCTTCTATGACCTGATGGACCTGGAGCCCGGTTACACCGCGCTGCGCGCCGCCCACGGCACCGAGCTGGAGCGGGCGCGGCAGAACCTGTTCTGGTTCCTCTGCGGCTGGCTGGGCGGGCCGCAGCACTACGTGGAGCGCTTCGGCCATCCGCGCCTGCGCGCGCGCCACATGCCTTTCAAGATCGGCATCAAGGAGCGCGACCAGTGGCTGGCGTGCATGGACCAGGCGATGGGCGACGTGGGTGTGGATGAGACACTACGCTCGCGATTGCGTGACTCGTTCTTCCAGACCGCGGACTGGATGCGGAATACGCACGGGTGATGGAATCCCCGGTCGATGTAGGGTGCGCAGCTCCGCTGCGCACCGAATGATCGGTCGGCCTCACGTGGTGCGCAGCAAAGCTGCGCACCCTACGGACCACGGACCACGGACCACGGACCACGGACCACGGACCACGGACCACGGACCACGGACCACGGACCCACGGACCGCGGTCAAGCGCCCGGCTTCAAGAGCACCACCACGGCCCCCGCGCCACCCTCGTCGCCCCGCGCCTGCACGAACGCCAGCACCTCGTTCTTCTGCACCAGCCACCCATGCACCTTGCCTTTCAGCACCGGTGTCTTCCCGGGTGAGCCCAGGCCTTTCCCGTGCACCACGCGCACGCAACGCAGGCCAGAGCGGACGGATTCGCGCAGGAAGCCCGCCATGGCCTCGCGGGCGTCGTCGGTGCGCAGGCCGTGCAGGTCGATTTCGCCCTGGATGCTCCAGTGGCCGCGGCGCAGCTTGCGCGCCACGTCGATGCCGATGCCGGGACGGCGGAAGCTCATGGCCTCGTCCACCTCCAGCAGCGTGGACGCGTCGAATTCGTCGCTGATCGACTCCTGCATCACCCGCGCATCATCGAGCTGGCGCTGGGCCGGGATGGGCGCGGGCGGCTCCGGGAGGTGATGGACCCTGCCGTGCGGCGCCAGCCTCTGCACGGCGCCGGCCGCGCGCTGGAACAGGTTCTGCTCCGCGTCCAGGCGTTTCTGGGCGAGCGCGCGGGCGGCGGCCTGCTCCTTCGCGAGCCGCTCCTGCTCCGCCAGATGCTTGCGCATGGTCTCCAGGTCCTGCAACGACTTCGATTTCACAACAGCCCCTTCTCCGCCATCGACAAGGCATGGCCCGGCGCCACGATCACGTGGTCCAGCACCCGCACGTCCACCAGCGCCAGCGCGGCCTTCAGCGTCTGCGTCAGCGCTTCGTCGGCGCGCGAGGGCTGCACGGTGCCACTGGGGTGATTGTGCGCGAGCACCAGCGCCGCCGCGTGGTGCTGCAGCGACTTCAGGACGACTTCGCGCGGGTACACACTGGTCTGTGTCAGCGTGCCGCGGAAGAGTTCCTCCATGGCGATCAGCCGGTTCTGGGCGTCCAGGAACAGGGCCGCAAAGACTTCATGCGGCTTGCGGGCCAGGTGCAGCTGCAGGTAATTTTTCACGGCCTCGGGCGAGCCGAACACCTCGCGGGCCTTCAACTGCTCGGCGACGGCGCGCCGGGCGAGTTCCAGCACCGCCATCAATTCGGCCCGCTTGGCGGTGCCGCCCAGGCCCTTGACCAGCCGCAGCTGGGCGCCGTCGGCGTGCAGCAGGCCGGCCAGGCCGTCGAAGCGGGCCAGCACCTCGCCGGCCATTTCGAACACCCCGCGCCCGGCCGTGCCGGTGCGCAGCAGCAGGGCCAGCAGTTCGGTGTCGCTGAGGGCGCCAGGGCCCCGCGCCAGCAGCTTTTCACGGGGCCGGGCATCGGCCGGGAGGTCTTTCAATGCCATGTCCGGGTTTTCCTCGCCGCATTTTTTACAATGGAGGGCTGATAGACGGGACTTCCATGGCCTCCTCCGCGCCCCGGGTACAACCGGGCTCCTTCCTCACGCTGCACTACCGGCTCGCCGGTCCGGGTGGCGACATCATCAACACCTTCAACGACAAGCCGGCGACGCTGACGCTCGGCACGGGCGAACTGTCGCCGGCCGTGGAGCAGCGGCTGCTGGGGCTGGAAGAAGGCACGCGAGCGCATTTCGACATCCCGGCGGGCGAGGCGTTCGGCGAACGCAACCCCGACATGGTGCAGTGGGTCGCGCGCAAGCTCCTCGTGCAGATGGGGGATCCGGACGAGACCTACCACGTGGGCGACGTCGTGCAGTTCCCCACGCCAGACGGCATGGGCCAGTACGCCGGCGCCGTGCAGCAGCTGGGCGACGACAGGGACGGCGACGGCCGCCCGGACGCCGTGCTGTTCGACTTCAACCACCCCTTGGCCGGCCAGCCGGTGACCTTCGAGGTGCATGTGATCGGAGTGCTGTGATGGCGCACGGACCGGAAGAAATCCTGCTGGCCGAGCCGCGCGGCTTCTGCGCCGGCGTCGACCGTGCGATCGACATCGTGGAGCGGGCGCTGGCCAAGTTCGGCCGGCCCATCTACGTGCGCCACGAGATCGTGCACAACACCTTCGTGGTGAACGACCTCAAGTCCAAGGGCGCGATCTTCATCGAGGACCTGGCCGAGGTGCCGCCCGGCGCCACGCTGGTGTTCTCGGCCCACGGCGTCAGCAAGGCGGTGGAGCGCGAAGCGGAGCAGCGCGGCTTCCGCATCTTCGACGCCACCTGCCCGCTGGTCACCAAGGTGCACGTCGAGGTGGCCAAGCTGGCGAAGGAAGGCTACGAATTCGTCATGATCGGGCACAAGGGGCATCCCGAGGTGGAAGGCACCATGGGCCAGCTCGATCACGGCATCCACCTGGTGGAGGACGTGGCCGACGTCGCCGGCGTGCAGCCTTCGCAGACCGAGAAGCTCGCCGTCGTCACGCAGACCACGCTGTCGGTGGACGACGCGGCCGAGATCACGGCCGCCGTGCGCGCCCGCTTCCCCAAGATCCGCGAGCCCAAGCAGCAGGACATCTGCTACGCCACGCAGAACCGCCAGGATGCGGTGAAACTGCTGTCGCGCGTGGTGGACGTGGTGATCGTGGTCGGCAGCCCGACCAGCTCCAACAGCAACCGCCTGGCCGAGCTCGCGCGCAAGCTGGGCGTGCCGGCCTACATGGTGGACAGCCCGTCGGAGCTGCAGGCGGACTGGCTGGAAGGCCGGCAGCGCGTGGGCGTCACGGCCGGTGCCTCCGCGCCCGAGATCCTGGTGCAGGAAGTGATCGAGCGCGTGAAGGCGCTGGGCGCGGTTTCCATCCGCAAGATGGACGGCATCCAGGAGACGGTGAAGTTCCCGCTGCCCAAGGGCCTGAAGACGGACTTCAGCCCGCTGTGACGGGGGGCGGCACAATGCCGCCCATGGCCACCCGAACCGACATCCAGGCCGCCGCCGACCGCTTCGCCACCGACGGCCGCGCCTTCATCCGCCAGACGCCCCTGTGGAAGCTGCCCGGTGCCGCCTTCGGCGTCGAATGCCAGGAAATCTGGCTGAAGCTCGAGCACCTGCAGGCCGGCGGCAGCTTCAAGGCGCGCGGCATGTACAACCGCCTGCTTGCCCATCCCATCCCGGACAGCGGCGTCATCGTCGCCTCCGGCGGCAACGCCGGCATCGCCACGGCCGCCGCCGCGCGAGCCCTGGGCGTGCCCTGCGAAGTGTTCGTGCCCACCGTCAGCAGCCCGGCCAAGCAGGCCAAGCTGCGCGAGCTGGGCGCGTCCGTGGTCGTCACCGGCGCCGTCTATGCCGAAGCGCTGGAAGCCTGCCTGCAGCGGCAGCGCGAGACCGGCGCCTTGCTGACCCACGCCTACGACCAGCCCGAAGTGGTGGCCGGTGCCGGCACGCTGGCGCAGGATATCGAGGCGCAGGGCGGCGAGCCGCCGGCGAGCGTGCTGGTGAGTGTCGGCGGCGGCGGCCTCATCGCCGGCATCGCCGCCTGGTTCGAGGACCGCAGCCGGGTGATCGCGCTGGAGCCCGAGCTCGCGCCGACCCTGTATCGCGCGCGCGCAGCCGGCGCGCCGGTGGATGTGGCCGTGAGCGGCATCGCGGCCGATTCGCTGGGCGCCAAGCGCATCGGCGCGATCGCCTGGGACATTTCGCAGCGCTTCGTGCCGCAGTCCCTGCTGGTGACCGACCATGCCATCCGCCAGGCGCAGCTGGCGCTGTGGAAGGAATTCAAGCTGGCCGTGGAGCCGGCCGCGGCGCTGGGGCTGGCGGCGCTGCAATCGGGTGTCTACGTGCCGCAAACCGACGAGGTCTGTTGCCTCGTGATCTGCGGCGCGAACCTGGACCCGGCGACGCTCGCCTGAAGCTCGACGTCGTTGGGCAAGTAGGGCGGCAACTAAAATGCCTTCATGCTCGATGTCAACCTCCTGAGAAAAGACCTGCAGTCCGTGGTGGCACGGCTGGAGGCCCGCAAGTCGCCGCAAGCCTTCCTGGACGTGGGAGCGTTCCAGCGGCTGGAGTCCGAGCGCAAGACCATCCAGACCCGCACCGAGGAGCTGCAGGCCAAGCGCAACGCTTTATCCAAGCAGATCGGCCAGCTCAAGTCCAAGGGCGAATCCGCAGACGCCGTGATGGCCGAGGTGGCCCAGCTCAAGACCGAGCTGGAGCAGTCCGCCGCCCGGCTGGAGCAGATCCAGCCCGAGATGCAGGCCCTGCTGCTGGCCGTGCCCAACCTGCCGCACGAAAGCGTGCCGGTCGGTTCGGACGAGCACGGAAACGTCGAAGTCCGCAAATGGGGCACGCCGCGCCAATTCGACTTCACCGTCAAGGACCATGTGGACCTGGGCGTGCCGCTGGGCCTGGACTTCGAGATGGGCGTCAAGCTGAGCGGCGCCCGCTTTACGGTGATGAAGGGCCAGATCGCCCGGCTGCACCGTGCGCTTGCCCAGTTCATGCTGGACGTGCAGGTGAACGAGCATGGCTACACCGAGTGCAACACGCCGGTGATCGTCAACGAGGCCACCTTGCGCGGCACGGGCCAGCTGCCCAAGTTCGAGGGCGATCTGTTCGCCGTCAGCAAGGGTGGCCAGGAAGGCCTGGCGTCCGAGGAACAGCAGGCGCTGTACCTCATCCCCACCAGCGAGGTGACGCTGACCAACTTCGTGCGCGACGAGCTCGTGCCCGAGGCGGCGCTGCCCCTGCGCCTGACCGGCCACACGCTGTGCTTCCGCTCGGAAGCGGGCAGCGCCGGCCGCGACACGCGCGGCATGATCCGCCAGCACCAGTTCGAGAAGGTCGAGATGGTGCAGGTGGTGCACCCGGAGAAGAGCTACGAGGCGCTGGAGCAGATGGCCGGCCATGCCGAGGCCATCCTGCAGAAGCTGAAGCTGCCTTACCGCGTGATGCTGCTGTGCACCGGCGACATGGGCTTCGGCGCCGCCAAGACCTACGACCTGGAAGTCTGGCTGCCGGGGCAGGACACCTACCGCGAGATCAGCTCGGTCTCCAACTGCGAAGCCTTCCAGGCCCGCCGGCTGCAGGCGCGCTTCAAGAACGCGGCCGGCAAGAACGAGCTGGTGCACACGCTCAACGGTTCCGGCCTGGCCGTGGGCCGCACGCTGGTGGCGGTGCTGGAGAACTACCAGAACGCCGATGGTTCGATCACGGTGCCGGAGGCGCTGCGGCCGTACCTGGGCGGCGTCGAAACCTTGTCATCCCGGCCTTGAGCCGGGATCCAGGTTCCAGATCTCCGCTACAATAGGGGGCTTCGCACCACGCGATAACCGAATCAGGAGCGGTGGCAGAGTGGTCGAATGCGCCGGACTCGAAATCCGGTGTACGGTTATACCGTACCGTGGGTTCGAATCCCACCTGCTCCGCCAGCCTTAAGGGCCTGATGCTACGAAAACCGTAGCTCAGGCCCTTCGCCTTGGGGCGCTGCAAACCGCGTCTGGCAAAGCTGCCATTTGCGGCTGCCGGGATCCTTTCCCTCAGCGCTTGAACTTCCCGTCGGCCCCGATGATCGAGAGCTCCACGAAGTCCATGCCGCTGTGGTTGTCCGCCGCGTAGTTCACCTCGAGGCCGCCGAAGTCGTAGTGCTTCATGCCGTTCAACGCGGCCACCAGCGACTGGCGCGTGGGCTTGGGCCCGGCGCGCCGCAGCGCCTCCACCAGCACCTTCGCGCCGCAGAAGCCTTCCAGGAAGATCGGCGACAGGTCGGTCTGGCCCGCGGCCTTGGCGAGTTCCTGCGCCTCGCGCACCACCGGGTAGCCGATGTTGCGTTCCGACGGGAAGACCTGGCTCACGATCACGCCGCGCGCCTTGTCGCCCAGCTGGTTCACGAAGCCCGCGGATGCGTTGTTGGACAGCGTGACGACCTGCGCGGTGGAGCCGGCGGCGCGCAGCGCCTTCACGCCTTCCGACACGACGCCGGCCGCAGCCACCCACAGCACGGTCTGCGGGTTCGACTTGACGATGCCGTCCACCATTGCCTTCAGGTCCGGTTGGGTCCGGCTGTCGGCCTTGATGATGGCTACGGGCTCGAGCTTCTCCCGCTCGAAGCCGCGGCGCACGCCTTCCATGATGTCGCTGCCGAACGAGTCGTCCACGTAGACCACGGTGATCTTGGTGACGCCCACCGTCTTCAGGTGGGAGATCGCCTTCTCCGCCTCGTGCTGGTGGCTGGCGCGCACGTTGAAGATCAGCGGATTCACCGGCGCGCGCAGCAGCATGGCGCCGGAAGCCGGCGCGACCAGCGGCACGCCGTTCTGCATCATCACCGGCAGGATCGCTTCGGTGTGCGGCGTGCCCCGGTTCATGAACAGCGCCAGCACGTTCTTCTCCTGGATCAGGCTTTCGGCGTTGGCGCGTGACAGCTTCGGGTCGAACTTGTCGTCGAGGACCACGAGCTCGATCTTTTCGCCGTGGATGCCGCCCTTCGCGTTGATGGCGTCGAAGTACAGCTTGGCGCCGGCAGCGGATTCCCTGGCGGAAGCGGCGATCGGACCGGTGACCCCGGTCGTCTGGCCGATCAGGAGGCTGGCCTGCAGGGAGCCTGCGGCGCAGGCCATGGCGAGCCCTGCGAGGAAACGGGACGGAAGCGTGAACATCAGAAGACGGCTTTTTCGCCCGGCTTCAGCGGCAGCACGCGCGTGGCCGTGTCGCCGAGCGCACGCTGGAACTCCTCCGGCGTGCCGCGGCCCAGCGGATTGGCGCCATAGTGCATGGGGATCACGGCTTTCGCCTTGATCCATTCGCGCGTGGCGTAGGCGGCCTCAGCCGGCCCCATCGTGAAGTGCCCACCGATCGGCATCAGCACGAGGTCCGGATGGTAGTACTCGGCGATGAAGCGCATGTCGCTGAACAGGCCGGTATCGCCCATGTGCCAGATGCGGAAGCCGTTTTCCAGCTCGATGATGTAGCCCACCGGCTCGCCGGCGTAGTGCGCCTCGTCCTTGCCGCTGGCCGGGTTCTTCCAGACGAGGATGGAGGAGTGGTCCGCGTGCACGGCGGTGACATGGATGCCCGGCACGGGCGTCACGGTGCCGCTCTTGTTGAAGCGCGGCACCTGGTTCGCCGGCAGGATGCCCAGCAGGCCGACCACCTGGTTCATGTCGCCGGGCGCGTACATCGGGATGTTGTTCATCTTCGCCAGGTCGGGCGCGTCGGCGAAGTGGTCGGCGTGGCCATGCGTGACGAGCAGGACGTCGACCTTGCCCAGCGCGGCCAGGTCCTTGTACTGCGGCGGCGTCAGCGGGTTGGGCCGCAGCCAGGGATCGGTGACGATCACCTTGCCGCCGGGCGTCGTGATGCGGAAGGCGGACTGGCCCAGCCACATCACCTCGGTCTTGCCGGACGGCGCTTGCGCCCAGGCTTGCGTACTCACGGCCAGCACGGTGGCCAGCAGCAGGCGCAGGAAGTTTCGCTTCATGGTCTCTCTCTTCTCCTCGTTGTCCGTCAATCCAGGTGGATGTGGGCGGCCTTGGCCACCTTGTCCCAGCGCGGGATCTCGCGCGCGATCAGCTGCCCGAAGGCTTGCGGCGTCGCGGGCGTGGGCTCCGCGCCCTCGGCGGCCAGGCGCGTGCGCACGTCTGCCAGCGCCAGCGCCTTGTTCACCTCCTGGTTCAGGCGCGCCACGATCTCCGGCGGCGTACCGGCCGGGGCCACCAGCCCGTACCACTGGTCGGCCTCGAAGCCCTGCGTGCCCGGCACGCCGCTTTCGGCAACGGTGGGCACATCGGGCAGCACCGCGAGCCGCTTCGGGCTGGAGACTGCCAGCGCGCGCATCTTGCCGGCCCGGATCTGCGGCAGCAAGGCCGGCACGCCCGTGAACAGCACCTGCAACTGGCCGCCCAGCAGGTCCTGCACCGAGGGGGCGGTTCCCTTGTACGGGATGTGCAGCAAGGACGTGCCGGTCTGCAGCTTGAAGTACTCCATGGTCATGTGCGCGGCGCTGCCGTTGCCGCCCGAGCCGTAGGCGAGCCGTCCCGGCTGCGCCTTCGCGAGCGCGACGAGTTCCTTCAGGCTCTTGGCGGGCACCGACGGATGCACCACCAGCACGTTGGGCACGCGCGCGACCCAGGCCACCGGCAGGAAGCTGCGCTGCGGGTCGTAACCGAGCTTGGGATACAGCGCCGGGTTCACCGCCAGCGTGCCGACATGGCCCATGAACAGCGTGTAACCGTCCGCGGGCGAGCGCGCCGCCTTTTCCGCGCCCAGGGAGCCACCGGCGCCTGGCACGTTGTCGATGACGACGGGCTGTCCCAGCGCGCGGGACAGCGCATCGCCCACCGCACGCCCGAGCACGTCGGCCGAACCGCCCGGCGTGAAGGGAACGATCATGCGCAGCGGATGCGCGGGCCAGGTCTCCGCGAAGGAGGGAAGGGCGAGGGCCGAGGCGCCGAGCAGCAGCGCCTGGCGGCGCGTGGCGCGCAGCTTGGAGTTGTGGATCATGGGGTTCTGTCTGCGTTGATCTCGCCGCACGAGCGCAGCGGCACGCGGGGGCGCGGGCGCGGGTCGTGCAACCGGGCGCTCTACGCGCGGGCGCATTCTGCGGATGAGCCTGCTTCTCGGGAAGATGTCTGGATCGGTGGCGCGATAACGCCTGGTTATCACGGAGGGCAAGCTACGTCCTAAGTTTTCGGCTTCGCGTTCGGGTAGCGCCTAGGAACTACATTCCGCTAAACTCGGCCCGCCCTGAGGAGGGTACTGAAAAAGGCATAGCGGAATCATGATCCGAAGAGGAAAGTACCTGGCCCTCGCGGCCGGCATGCTGGTCGCCGCGGGTGCCGCACATGCGACCATGAGCGTCGCGCAGTTCAAGGAAGGCCGCTTCGCCGCGCACGGCAGCCAGAGCGCGACGATCTTCGAGATGTACCTGACCGGCCTCGCCGACGGCGTCCAGTCCATCAACACGATGGCGGATCGCGCGGGCGGCAAGAGGCTGTATTGCGTCCCGGGCGGCTTCGTGCTCGACGCCGACACGACCAAGAAGCTGATCATGATGGAGCTGCGCGGCGCCAACGCGCTGGACAACGCCCGGTTCGACAGCACGGCCGCATCGGTCGTGCTGCTGAAGGCGTTGATGGACAGCTATCCCTGCAGGTGAGGGGCGGCGGGCGGCGACCGATGCTATCGTCGCGCCCATGTCCCGCTTCCCCGAAGACATCTACACCGAGCCCGCCGACCAGGACGGCAACACTCTGGCCAACCTCGGCCCCTTGCGCCGGATGGCAGGCCTCTGGCGCGGCGAGCGTGGGCTGGACGTGAAGCCCAAGGCCGATGGCCCGCGCAAGCAGGCGTACATCGAGCATTACGAGCTGCAGCCCATCGACCCGCAGACGAACGGGCCGCAGTTGCTCTATGGCCTGCGCTACCACACGTTCATCCACAAGCCGGGCCTGACGAAGATGTACCACGACCAGGTCGGCTACTGGCTGTGGGAGCCGGCAACCGGCATGGTGCTGCACACGCTGGCGCTGCCGCGCGGACAGGTCGCGATGGCCAGCGGCCAGGCCACGGCCGATGCGGACCGCTTCGAGCTGCGCGCGGCGCGCGGCAGCCTCGAGAACGGCATCGTGTCCAATCCCTTCCTGGAGCACGCTTTCACGACGCTGGAGTGGCGCATCGCCGTGAGATTCAACGCGGACGGCACCTGGTCCTATGAGCAGGACACCGTGCTGCAGATCCAGGGCCAGGCCGAGCCCTTCCACCACACGGACCGCAACACGCTCACGAAGGTCGGCGAACCTTCGCTGAACCCGCTGGCGCAGGCCTAGTCGTCGCCGCCGAGGATCGCCTTCACTTCCAGGTACTCCTCGAAGCCGAACACGCCGAACTCGCGCCCGTTGCCGGACTGCTTGTAGCCGCCGAAGGGCAGGCTGCGGTCGAAGGGCGCGCCATTGAGGTACACGCGCCCGGCGCGCAGGCGGTTGGCGATGCCGCGGGCCCGGCGCACATCGCGCGATTGCACGAAGCCCGCGAGCCCGAAAGGCGTGTCGTTGGCGATGGCCACGGCCTCGTCCTCGCTGTCGTAGCTGAGGATGGACAGCACGGGCCCGAAGATCTCCTCGCGCGCGATGCGCATGGCCGGCAGCACGTCGCCGAACACGGTGGGCCGGACGTAGTAGCCGCGTCCGAGTCTCGGCGGCCGCCCCAGGCCGCCGGCGACCAGCGTCGCGCCTTCCTCGATGCCCGAGCGGATCAGGTGCTGCACTTTCTCGAACTGCGCCTGGCTCACCAGCGGCCCCATGGTGGTGGCGGGATCGAGCGGCTCGCCGAGCCGGATGGATTCGACGGCGTCGCGTGCAGCCGCGAACGCCTCCTCGCGCCGTGCGCGCGGCACCAGCATGCGCGTGGGTGACTGGCAGTTCTGGCCGGCGTTGGTGTAGCAGGCGTGGACGCCTTGCGTCACCGCGGCGTGCAGGTCGGCGTCGTGCAGGATGATGTTGGCGGACTTGCCGCCCAGTTCCTGCGCCACGCGCTTGACGCTGTCCGCGGCGAGTTTCGCAACGCGCACGCCCGCCGTCGTCGAGCCGGTGAAGGACACCATGTCGATGCCGGGATGCGCGGCGATCGCCTCGCCCACCGTCGGCCCGTCGCCGTTGACGAGGTTGAACACGCCGGCCGGCAGCCCCGCGTCGTGCACGATGTCGGCGAACAGCATCGCGCTGAGCGGCGCGAGCTCGCTGGGCTTCAGCACCACGGTGCAGCCGGTGGCCAGCGCCGGCGCCACCTTCGACGCCACCTGGTTCAAGGGCCAGTTCCAGGGCGTGATCAGGCCGCATACGCCGATCGGCTCGCGGCGCACGACGCCGGCTCCCATGCGCGTCTCGAAGGCATAGTCCTTCAGCACGCGCACGGCTTCCTCGAAGTGGAACAGCGCCACGGTCGCCTGGCGCTCGGTCGCGAAAGTGATGGGGGCGCCCATCTCCAGGCTCATCGCGCGCGCGAGTTCCGGCAGGCGTGCACGAAAGCCGTCGATGATCGCCTGCAGCCACGCGATGCGCAGCCCCACGCTCGTGCCGGCATAGGCGTCGAAGGCGCGCCGCGCCGCCTGCACCGCGCGGTCCACGTCCTGCCGCGAGCCGAGGCTGATCTGCGCGAAAGTCTCTTCCGTCGCGGGATTGACCACGCCCAGCGTGGCAGGCACCGCGGGAGCTACCCATGCACCGTCGATGTAGAACTGCAGGGCCTGCATCATCAGTCGAGCGTGATCTTGGCGGCGTCCACCACGCGTTTCCACTTGGCCGACTCCGCGGCCATCTTCTCGCTCAGCTGCGCGGGCGTGGCGGAGAGCGGGATGACGCCCAGCGCGGCGAGCTGGGCCTTGCCTTCGGCGGAGCTGGTGTAGCGGTTGATTTCCTTGTTCAGCGAATCGACGATGGGCTTGGGCAGGCCGGCCGGCCCGATCATGGCGTTCCACACGGTGGCGACGAGGTCGATGCCTTGCTCGCGCGCCGTCGGCACGTCGGGCAGGCCGGGGAAGCGCACGCTCGACGTGACGGCCAGTGCCTTCAGCTTGTCGGCCTGGATGTTGGGCACCAGCGCCGTCACCGGCGCGGAGACGGCCTGCACCAGGCCGCCGATCGCGTCCGTCATCGCGGGCGCGTCGCCCTTGTACGGGATCGAGCGCAAGGACGCGCCGGTGTTGATGCGCAGGTATTCGGCCGCGAGGTGGCCGATGGTGCCGCTGCCCGGGTTGGAGATCGTCAGGTCCTTGCCCTTGGACTTGCCGAGGGCAACGAACTCCTTGAGGCTCGCGGCCTTCACCTGCGGGTTGGCGGCGATCACCAGCGGGATCTCGCCGACCAGCGCCACCGGCGTCAAGTCCTTCGCGGCATCGAAAGGCATCGGCTTGTAGAGCCACTTGTTGTTGGCGAGCGGGCCCGAGGTCGCCAGCCCCAGCGTGTAGCCGTCCGGCGCGGCCTTGGCGACGAAGCTGACGCCGATGTTGCCGCCGGCTCCGGCGCGGTTCTCCACGATGAACTGTTGCCCGTAGTGCGTGCTCAGGTGCTGCGCGAGCTGGCGAGCGACCAGGTCCGAGCTGCCGCCGGGCGCGAAGGACGCGATGATGTGCACCGGCTTGTTCGGCCAGTTGTCCTGCGCGTGGGCGCCTCCTTGCAAGGCCAGCAGCGCGGCCGCGGTGGCGGCGAACGCACGGGCGAACGGGGCGAGTCTCATCCTTTGTCTCCTTGGATCTGCTTGTCTTCGGTGCGCGCAGTTTCCCCAGCTGGGCTGGACTAGACAACACGTCATTTCCGTCGTTCCGTGGCACGGAATGCGCGAACAATCCGCTTCGCCTGTGGGCGGGGCTGCGGCATCCTGCACGCCTCACCAAACGCACCGAGAACATGTCAGCTCGCTTCTTCGAAGATTTCCAGCTGGGCGAAACCTGGACCAGCGCTCCCACGCCCATCACGGCGGAAGAGATCGTGGCCTTCGGCCGCGACTTCGATCCGCAACCTATGCACACCGATGCCGAACTGGCGGCGTCGGGCCCCTTCGGCGGCCTGGTCGCCAGCGGCTGGCACATCGCCGCACTCTCCATGCGCGTCTTCGTGCAGGGCGGCGGCTACGGCAAGACGCCGATGGTCGGCCTGGGCATCGACGAACTGCGCTGGCGCGCCCCGGTGCGCGCCGGCGACATCCTCACTGTGAAGCGCGAAGTGGCTGGGCTGCGCCGCTCCGCATCGCATCCCATGCATGGCATCGTGCGCACGCAGGTGACGGTGAGCAAGCAGGACGGCACCGTCGTGATGACCTTCATCAGCGCGGGCCGCGTGCCGGCGCGCGAGCGCATGGAGGCCGCATGAGCCTGGTGCTGGAACATGCTTCCGATCTCGCGGCCCGCATCGGCCAGCCGCTCGGCGCGAGCGACTGGGTCTGCCTCGACCAGCGCAAGATCGACGCCTTCGCCGACCTGACCGGCGACGACCACTGGATCCACGTCGACGTGGAGCGCGCTGCGCGCGAGATGCCGCAGGGCAAGACCATCGTCCACGGCTTCCTCGTGCTGTCGCTCATCCCTTTCCTGCAGCGCGGCATTTACACGATCAGGCAGCGCGGCAAGGGCCTCAACTACGGCTGCAACCGAGTGCGCTTCACCGCGCCCGTGCCCGTGGGTTCGCGCGTGCGCTTGCGCCAGTCGGTCAAGGAATGCTTGCGGCTGGAGGACGCCACGCGCATCACCTTCGAATCGACCATCGAGATGGAGGGCCAGGAGCGGCCCGCGCTGGTGGCCGAAACCCTGCTGCAGATTTTCGACCGCTAGCGCGATGACTCTCACCGAAGAAGAAGCGGGCTTCGTGCCCTTGCAGGACATCATCGCGGCGCATGCCCAGGCGCACCCCGACGCGATCGCGATCCGGGTGGAGGACGCCGTGCTGGACTGGCGCAGCTTCCATGCCCGCATCAGCGCTGTGGCGCGAGCGCTCGTGCGCGCCGGCATCGCGCCCGGCGACCGTGTGGCGCTGCTCGGCGCGCCATCGCTGGACTACGTGGAATGCTTCTTCGGCATCGTCGCGGCGCGGGCCTGCGCCGTGCCGCTGCCGGTGTCCGCGAGCGCCGAGACCTTGCAGGCACTGCTGGCCGACTCCGGCGCGAAGCTGCTGTTTGCCGACCCTGACATCGATGCCGGCTTCGCCTTGCAGGTCATTCCCTTCGGCCCGGGGTATGCGCGCTGGCGCGGGGAGGGCGGCGATGAAACAGCCTTGCCGCGCGCAGAGCCTGGCGACCCGTTCAACATCATCTACAGTTCCGGCACCACCGGCCTGCCCAAGGGCATCGTGCACCTGCACGGCATGCGGCAGCGGCAGGCGGCGCGCAAGGGCTTTTTCCCGCCGCAGGCGCGCACGCTGCTGTCGACGCCGATGTACTCCAACACCACGATCGTGCCGATGCTGGGCACGCTGGCGGCCGGCGGCACCTGCATCTTCATGCGCAAGTTCGACGCCGGCCGCTTCCTCGCGCTGGCGCAGGCGCAGCGCGCCACCCACACGATGCTGGTGCCGGTGCAGTACCAGCGCATCCTGGCGCATCCGGCTTTCGATGGCAGCGACCTCTCCGCGCTGGAGCTGAGCCAGTCCACCGGCGCACCGATGGACCTGGCGCTGAAACACGCCATCCTGCAACGCTGGCCCGGGCGCTTCCTCGAGGTGTACGGGCTCACCGAAGGCGGCGTCTCCTGCTTCCTCGACGCGCGGCAGCACCCCGACAAGCTGGCGACCGTGGGCCAGCCGGGACACGGCGGCGAGGTCTTCCTCATCGACGAAGCGGGACGCCGCTTGCCAGCGGACGCGGCGGGCGCCACCGGCGAGGTGGTGGGCCGCTCGCCTTTCATGATGGCGGGCTACCACGGGCGGCCCGAAGCGACGGAGCAGATCCGCTGGCGCGACGAGGAGGGGCGCATCTGCCACCGCAGCGGCGACATCGGCCGTTTCGACGCAGCCGGCTTCCTCACGCTGCTCGATCGCATCAAGGACGTGATCATCTCCGGCGGCCACAACATCTACGCCGCCGACCTGGAGGCCGTGCTGGCGCGGCATGCGGACGTGCAGGAAGCCGCGGTGATCGGCGTGCCGAGCTCGCAATGGGGCGAGACCCCGCTCGCGCTGGTCGTGCCGCGGCAGGGCGCGAGCCTCGATGCCGCCACCCTGCGCGACTGGGTCAATGCACAGGTTGGCAAGACGCAGCGGCTGGCGGGCGTGGAACTGCGCGCCGAACTGCCTCGCTCCGCGCTGGGCAAGCTGTCGAAGAAGGAATTGCGCTCGCCGTACTGGCAGCACAAGGAGACACCATGAGCAAGACATCGGACCGGCCCGTGTGCATCGTCACGGGCGCTTCCTCCGGCATCGGCGCGGCGAGCGCGCTGCTGTTCGCGCAGCGCGGCTGGAACGTCGTCGTCAACTACGCGAGCCAGCGCGAAGGCGCGGAAAAGGTCGCGGCGCAATGCCGCGAAGCCGGCGCCGAAGCGCTGGTGGTGCGGGCGGACGTCGGCGACGATGCGCAGTGCCGCGCGCTGGCGCAGCAGGTGCAGGCGCACTGGGGCCACGCCGATGCGCTGGTGAACAGCGCCGGCATCACCACCAAGTTCGCCGACCTCAAGGACCTGGAGGCGCTGGACGCCGAGGACTTCGCGGCCATCTACCGCGTCAACGTGATCGGGATCTTCCAGATGGCCCGCGCGGTGGCGCCGCTGATGAAGGGGCGCCCCACGCCTGGCATCGTCAACATCTCGTCGATCGGCGGCCGGCAGGGCACGGGTTCTTCGATCGCGTATTCGGCGTCCAAGGGCGCGGCGAACACGCTGACCCTGTCGCTGGCGCGCGCGCTGGCGCCCGCGGTGCGCGTCAACGCCATCCTGCCCGGCATGGTGGATGGCCAGTGGCTGCGCAAGGGCCTGGGCGAAGCCGTGTTCCAGGAGCGCCGCAAGCGCTACGAAGGCCGCGCCTTGCTGCAGGCGGTGGTGCAGCCGGAAGACGTGGCACGCACGGCGTACTGGCTGGCGGCCGAGGCCACCAAGCAGACCGGCCAGCTGATCGACCTGGAGGCCGGTTTCCTCCTCGGTTGATCGCCGCCCGATTCCGTGCCACGGAAAGCGGGCTAACGCCAATTGTTCCCCTCGATGCGCGTGGCTAGCATGCGCCCAAGCCATGCCGACCCTGCTGCTCTCGCCCGCCGTTCACCGTGATTTCGCCGAAGAACTGCGTGCAGCAGCCGGCCCCGGCCTGCAATTCGTCTGCGTGGACCCGGCGCAGCCGCCGTCGGCGCAGCAGCTGCAGGAGGTCGACATCGCGCTGGTGTCGCTGGACGTGATCGGCCAGTCCACGCGCACGGTGCTCACGCCCTACATGCAGCTGTTCTGCGATTCGATGCGCGCGGCGCCGGGGCTGCAGTGGATGCACGTGCCCAGCGCCGGCGTCGACCGGCCGGTGTTCCAGGCGCTGATGCGGCGCGGCGTGCGCGTCACCAACTCCTCCGGGGCGAACGCCGAGGCAGTGGCGCACACGGCGATCATGGGCGTGATGGTTCTTGCGCGCGGCGGCTTGCACTGGATGCATGCGCAGCGCGAACACCGCTGGGCGCCGCTGCGCGGGCCCGAGGCGCAGGCGGATCTTTCCGGCCAGGTCGCCATCGTCGTCGGCCACGGCCCGATCGGCCGCCACATCGCTCGGCTGCTGGAAGCGCTGGGCTTGCGCGTGCACAAGCTGCGCCACACGCCGCAGCCGGGCGACGCTGCGCTCGGCATCCATGGCTACGACGCGCTGCGCGCGCTCGCCGCCGAGGCGCACTGGCTGGTGATCGCCTGTCCGCTGACGGATGCCACGCGCCGGCTCGTGGACGCCCAGGTGCTGGCGGCGTTGCCGCGCGGCGCCTGCATCGTCAACGTCGGCCGCGGCGGCGTGCTGGACGAGGATGCACTGCTTGCCGCGCTCGCCTCCGGCTACATCGCGGGCGCGCACCTGGACGTGTTCGAGCAGGAGCCGCTGCCGGCCGATTCTCCTTTCTGGGACCTGCCCAACGTGCTGGTCTCGCCGCACAACGCCGGCTCCTCTCGCCAATACCGCGAGCGCAGCGTGCGCATGTTCATCGACAACCTGCGCCGCTGGGTGCAGGGCGATGCGCTGAGGCAGGAAGTCGAGACCGACCGCACCTTGCGGACCGCGAGTCCGCCCTGAGGCCGCGACCTTCATGCCCACGCCCCGGCCGGTCAACGTCGTGCTGCGCGCGCTGCAGATCCTGCGCGCGCTGAACCGGCAATCCGTCTCCTCGGTCGATGCGGTCCACAAGCACACCGGCATCCCCAAGCCCACCATCGTCCGCCTGCTGCAGACGCTGGAGGCGGACGGGCTGGTGCGCCGCGGGCCGCAGTATTCGTACTACCTGACCTCCGAGGTCAAGACGCTGGCGAGCGGCTACCACAGCGAACCGCGCATCGTCGAAGCCTGTTCGGGCCCCGCCGAGGCGCTGACGCAGGAGCTGAAATGGCCGGCGGCCGTGGCCGTGCAGCAGGGCGACGGCATGGTGGTCCGCTACAGCACCATCCCGCGCTCGCCGCTGTCCTTCTTCCACTCCACCATCAACATGCGCCTGAGCCTGGTGTCGCAGGCACTGGGCCGCGCCTACCTGGCTTTCTGCGGGCCAACCGAGCAGGAGGCGCTGCTCGAACTGGTGGCGCATGGCGGCAACGAGGACATCGCCGGCCAGGAGCCGGCCATCCGCCGGATGCTGGCCGAGGTGCGCGAGCGCGGCTACGCGCTGCGCGACCCGCGGGTGCGGCCGGAGTCGTCCACCCTCGGCGTGCCGATCTTCGAAGGCCCGCGCGTGGTGGCCACCCTGGGCCTCACCTGGTTCAGCTCCGCGCTGGACGCGCAGCAAGCCGTGGCGCGCTTCCTGCCGCCGCTGCAGGAAGCGTCGAGCGCGGTCTCGCGCGCCCTGGCGGGGACGGCGGCCGAATAAAGAAAGTCACGGGGCGGGAGGGCCCGCGCCGTGACCGAAGGTTTGGCAACTGCGTCGAACAGGAGAAAGTCGACACTGTTATTTTATACAGTTATTGCGATGCTGCCAAGCGATCAGCGCAGCGAATCTGGCATCTTCCGGCTATCGCTGCCGCTGACTAGCATCCCTCCACGCCCGCGCGCCGCGCGCATCGAGGAGCGAGCATGCCCGATTCCATCCGTCCGAAGACCTTCGCCCACATCGTCTACCGCACCTACCGCTTCCAGGAAATGCTGGACTGGTACGTGACGGTGTTCGACGGCAAGATCCAGTACCGCAACCCCGTCATCGCCTTCGTCACCTACGACGACGAGCACCACCGCGTCGCCCTGCTGAACCTGGGCATCATCAAGGGCGAGTCCGATGCCCGCGTGCCGCGCGGCCAGCCGGGAGTCGACCACGTGGCCTACGGCTACCGGGGACTCACCGAACTCCTGGACAAGTACACGGAGCTGAAGGCCAAGGGCATCCTCCCTTACTGGGCCATCCACCACGGCATCACGGTGTCGATGTACTACGCCGACCCCGACGGCAACCAGATGGAGTTCCAGGCGGACTGCTTCCCCACCAACGACGACGCCAACGCCTTCATGTACGGCCCGCATTTCGAGACCAACCCCATCGGCGTGGAGTTCGACCCCGAGGCGCTGCTGGCGAAGCTGCGTGCGGGTACGCCCGAATCCGAGCTGCTGCCGCGGCGCGAGCACCTGCCGGTGTCCGGCATCCGCGGCTCGCTGATGGCCTGAGGCGGCGCTACACGCCGACGTAGTCGTGCAGCAGCTGCGGCTGCGCACGCAGCTCGCCGGACGTGCCGCTCCACACGACGCGTCCCTTCTCCACGATGAAGTGGCGGTCGGCCAGGCGTAGCAACGGCGCGATGTTCTTGTCGATCACCACCAGCGCCAGGCCGGCCTCCTTCAGCCGGCCCAGGCAGCGCCAGATGTCCTCGCGCACGAGAGGCGCGAGGCCCTCGGTGGCTTCGTCCAGGATCAGCAGGCGCGGGTTCGTCAGCAGCGCGCGGCCGATCGCCAGCATCTGCTGCTCGCCGCCCGAGAGGTGGCAGCCCAGGTTGCGCTCGCGCTCCCGCAGCCGCGGGAACATCGCGTAGACGCGCTCCAAAGTCCAGGGTTGCGCGCCGGGATGGCGGTTCGCCGCGGTGGCGACCAGGTTCTCGCGCACCGTCAGGTTGGGGAAGACGCGGCGGCCTTCCGGCACCAGGCCGATGCCCGTGCGGGCCACGCGGTGCGGCGCGCGGCCGGTGAGCTCCTGCCCCGCCAGCCGCACCGAGCCGCGGCGCGGCGCCAGCAGGCCGGTCACCGACTTCACGGTGGTCGACTTGCCCATGCCATTGCGTCCCAGCAAGGTGACCACCTCGCCGGCCTTCACGTCGAAGCTCATGCCGAAGAGGGCCTGGCTCACGCCGTAGCAGGCCTCGACGTCGCGCACTTCCAGCAGGCTCACAGCACTTCCTCCTGCTCGCCCAGGTAGGCGAGCTTCACTTCGCGGTCTTCGCGGATGGCCGCGGGCGTACCGGTGGCGATGCCGCGGCCGTATACCAGCACCGTGATGCGGTCGGCCAGCGCGAACACCGCGTCCATGTCGTGTTCCACCAGCACCATGGCGTGCTTGCCGCGCAAGGTGTGCAGCAACTCCACCATCTCCGCCGATTCCTTCTGGCTCATGCCGGCCATCGGTTCGTCCAGCAGCAGCAGCTTCGGTTGCAGCGCGAGGGTCATCGCCAGTTCCAGCTGCCGGCGCGCGCCATGCGCGAGCGCGGCGACCCGTGTCGCGTGTTGCGCGTCGAGGCCCACCTGTTGCAGCAGCGCGTGCGCCGGTTCCAGCAGCGTGCGATCGCCCAGCACCGGGCGGAAGAAGCCGTAGCTGCGGCCGCTGGCGCTCTGCACCGCCAGCATCACGTTCTGCAGCACGGTGAACTCGGGAAACACCGAAGTGATCTGGTAGCTGCGCGCCATGCCGGCGCGCACGCGCTGCTGGATGGGCTGGCGCACGACCTCGGCGCCGTCGAAGACGATCGAGCCTTCGCTCGGTTGCAGCTCGCCGGACAGCTGGTTGATCAGCGTGGTCTTGCCGGCGCCGTTGGGCCCGATGATGGCGTGCAGCTCGCCGGGCGCCACGTCCAGGTCGAAGTGGTCGGTGACCAGCAGGCCGCCGAAGCGCTTCACCAGCCCGCGGACTTGCAGCAATGGGCTCATGGCTTGGCCTCCTCGCGCTCCACCAGCCAGCCGTACAGGCCCTGCTTCATGCACACCGTGACGACGATGGCCAGCAGGCCCAGCACGCCCAGCCAGTGCGTCTTCATCAGTTCGTCGGCCGCCGCGGGCAGGCCCCAGCCGCCGGAGGACAGCAGTTCCTCCAGCGCCAGCCAGACGATGGCCCCGACGACCGGGCCGAACAGGGTGCCGACGCCGCCCAGCACGATCATCACGATGAGGTCCCCCGACACTGCCCATTGCATGTAGGAAGGCGAGACGAACAGCGTGAGGTTCGCCAGCAGCATGCCGGCCAGCACGCAGACCAGCGCCGAGATCACGTAGGCCACCAATCTGGCGCGTACGGTGCCGAAACCCAGCGCGCGCATGCGGCGCTCGTTGGCCTTGCAGCCTTGCAGCACCATGCCGAAGCGCGCGCGCAGCAGGCGGTGGAAGGCGAACAGCGTGGCCATCAGCACGGCGAAGATGACGTAGTAGAAGACCGCGTCATTGGACAGGTCGATCGCGCCGAACTGGCTGCGCGCCGGCAAGGCACGGCCGTCGTCGCCGCCGTACTGCTTCAGGCCGACGGCGACGAAATACATCATCTGCGCGAAGGCCAGCGTGATCATGATGAAGGCGAGGCCGCTCACGCGCAGGCAGACCAGGCCGATCACAGTCGCAAGCACCGCACCTGCGAGCAGGCCCACTGCCAGGTGCGCCCAGCCGCTCGTGATGCCGTGGAAGGAGAGGATGCCTACCGCATAGGCCCCGACGCCGATGTAGAGCGCATGGCCGAAGCTGGCCATGCCGCCGAAGCCGACGATGAGGTTCAGGCCCAGCGCCGCGAGCGCGAAGACCATCATGCGCGACACAAGCGTCAGGTAATAGGGCTGGCCGGCCCATTGGGCCAGCAGCGGCACCGCGGCCAGCAGCGCGATGAGAAGCGTCGCCGCGAGCACGCGCATCGAAGGCAGGGTGCGCGAATGTAGCGGAAGCGCGAGCGGCGCGGTGAGGACGGCGTGCGGCTTATCCATGCTTCACCGGAAAGAGTCCCGCGGGCCGGACGGCCAGCACCACGGCCATGAGGAGGTAGATCAGCATCGAGGCGAGCGCCGGCCCGGCGTTCTGCGCGAACGAGCGTTCGGCCACTTCGCGCAGCAGGCCGGGCAGGAAGGCGCGGCCCACGGTGTCGGCGATGCCGACGATCAGGGCGCCGTAGAAGGCGCCGCGAATGGAGCCGATGCCGCCGGTGATCAGCACCACCAGCGCCAGGATCAGGATCGGCTCGCCCATGCCGGGCTGCACCGTGAGGATCGGGCCGGCCATCAAGCCGGCGAGGCCGGCCAAGGCCGCGCCGACTGCGAACACCAACCCGCTCACCAGCGCCGTGTCGACGCCCAGCGCGGAGAGCATCTGTGCATCCGAGGCGCCGGCGCGAATCAGCATGCCCGCGCGGGTGCGATGGATCACCAGGTAAAGCAGCGCGCCCACCACCAGTCCCACCGCGATGATCGCGAGGCGGTAGACGGGGTAGGCCAGCCCGAACAGCGGGATCGTTCCCGCCAGCGCCTCGGGCACGTTCATGAAGACCGGCGACTGGCCCCAGGTGTAGCGGGCGACCTCGTTGAACACCAGGATCGCGCCGAAGGTGCCCAGCACCTGGTACAGGTGGTCGCGTTCGTAGAGGCGCGCGAGCACGACGCGTTCGAGCAGCACGCCCAGCACCAGCGTGCCCGCGATGGCAGCCACCCCGGCCAGCAGGAAGGATTGCGTCGCGCCATAGGCCGCGGCCGCGAAGTAGGCGCCCATCATGAACAGCGAGCCGTGCGCCAGGTTCACGAAGTTCATGATGCCCAGCACCAGCGTGAGCCCGGCGGACAGCAGGAACAGCAGCACGCCGAGCTGGAAGCCGTTGAGGGCCTGGGCCAGCAGAAGGGAAGCGCTCATCATGCTTCTCCTTGCAGCGAGCGGGCGAAGAAGGATGCGTACTGCGCGGCATCCGGGCGATGCGGCGCGGAGAGGTTGAAATGGCTGCGTTGCGCGGCCGCGGCCAGCGCCTGCACGTCGCGCGCTTCGTAGCCCAGTTCGCCAAGGGTGGCCGGCAGGCCCAGTTCGCGCATCAATGCGGCGACGGCCTGGGCCAGTGAAGTTCCCACGCTCAGCCCGAAGGCGGTGGAGACAGTGGCCATGCGTTCGGGAACGCGTTGTGCCGTTGCGTCCAGCGTCGCCACCAGCCCGATGCCGCTCAGCACGCCGTGGTGGAAGCCCTGGTCGCTGCAGCTCAGCGCGATCGCATGCGCCGGGCCGAGGCCCATGCCGATGGCGACACCGCCGGCGTAGGCCGCGAGCATCATCTCCTGGCGCGCTGCGACGTCCGCGCGGTCGGCGACGGCGCGCCGCAGGTGCCGCGCAATGCGCGTGATCCCGTCCAGCGCGATCGCCTTGCCCAGCGGCTGCTCGCGCTCGGACAGGTAGCCTTCGATGCAATGCGACAGCGCGTCGATGCCGGTGGCAGCCGCAAGGCGGGGCGGCAGGCTCGCCGTCAAGTCGGGGTCCAGCACGGCGAGGCGCGGCACGAGGTGACGGGAGTTCATGCCGACCGAAGCCGTCGTCGCATCGGGATGGAGGCCGGCGGAAGGAGAGGCTTCGCTGCCGGTCCCCGCGGTCGTGGGGATCGCGACCAGCGGCGCTCCTGGCCCGTGCACTGCGTTCGGCACGCCGGCGTAGTCCGCGACCGATCCGGCGTTGGTCGCCAGCAGCGCGACCAGCTTCGCCGTGTCGATCACCGAACCGCCGCCGACGGCGACGACGCCGTCGCAATCGGCGCGCGCGTACAGCGCGGCGGCGGCATCGACGTCGGCGAACAACGGGTTCTCGGTGACGGCGTCGAACAGCACGGAGGCGACGCCGCAGGCCTCGGCGACGCGCGCAGCGACTCCTGCCGCGACCAGGCCACGATCCGTCATCAGCAGCGGCCGGCGCATGCCCAGCGCCTGCAGTTCACCGGGCAGGGCGGCGATGGCGCCGGCCGCGCAAAGCGTCCGCGGCAGGTGCAGTGCGGTGAGCGCGTTCATAGGGGGTACTTGCGCTGGTCGCGGCTGACCGTCACCAGGTTCAGGTCGGTGAAGGTGTCGATGGCCCAGCGGCCGAAGCGCGCCCAGCCGCTGTCCTTGACGCCGCCGAAGGGGATCTGCGGCTCGCCGCCCATGGTGGGCCCGTTGACGTTGACCATGCCGGCCTGCACCTGGCCACCCAGCGTGATGCCTTTCCAGACGTCGGCCGTCATGATCGAAGCCGACAGGCCATAGGCCGTGGCGTTGGCCACCTCCACCGCCTGCTGCTCGTCGTCGAAGGCTTCGACCAGCACCACCGGCCCGAACACTTCCTCGCAGTGGATGGGCGCATCGGCCGGCACGTCGACCAGCACGGTCGGCGCGAAGCAGCGACCCTTTGCTGTCCCTCCAGCCAGCACGCGCGCACCCAGGGCCACGGCTTGGTCGACGCCTTGCCGCACCTTGGCGAGCGCCTGGTCGTTGATCAGCGGGCCGATCTTCGTCGCCGGGTCCGCGGGGTCGCCCGGCTCCAGCGCCTTCACGCGCGGGACGAAGCGCTCGAGGAAGGCGTCGAACAGCGAGCGATGCACCAGGATCTTGCGCGTGTTCATGCAGATCTGGCCCTGGTGGAAGAAGGCGGCGAAGACCGCGGTATCGACCGAATAGGAAAGGTCCGCATCGGCGCAGACGATCATCGGGTTGTAGCCACCCAGCTCCAGCGCGATGCGCTTCAGGTGCCTGCCCGCGCGTTCGGCCAGCCGCGCGCCGGTGGCCGAGGAGCCGGTGAAGTTGTACGCGCGTACCTGCGGGCTTTCGAACAGCCGGTCCGCGATGGGACCGACTTCGCCCGGCGCATGCGTGACGACGTTCAGCACGCCGGGCGGGAAGCCCGATTCCTGCAGGATCTCCGCCATCAGCAGGCCCGCGCACACCGGCGCGTCTTCCGAAGGCTTCAACACCACGGTGTTGCCGCAGGCGAGCGGCGCGACGATGGTACGGAAGCCCAGCGCCAGCGAGCCGTTCCAGGGCGAGATGCCGCACACCACGCCCAGCGGCTTGCGCACGGCCATCGCGAACACGCCGGGCGTGTCCGATGGCACGATCTCGCCGCCGGGCAGGTACGGGTAGCCCGCGGCCTGGCGCAGCAGGCCCGTGGCCCACTGGATCTGGAAGCGCGCGAAGGGCGTGGCGCAACCGGTCTCCAGCGCCATCAGCTGCACCACTTCGTCGGCGCGGCGCTCCAGCACCTGCGCCGCCGCCAGGAACAGTGCCTGCCTCGCGCGCGCGCCGAGCGCGGCCCAGGCCGGGAAGGCCGCCTGCGCGGCCGCGATGGCGCGCTGCGCGTCCTCGGCGCCGCCGGCGGGAATCCGCGCGAACACTTCGCCGGAATAAGGGTCCAGGTCCTCGAAGGTCCGGCCCGAGGCGGCGCCCACCCATTCGCCCGCAAGCAGCTGGCGCCAGGCGCGCGGCTCGCTTCGCATCGTTCGCGTCATGTAGCTCTCTCCCGCTCTCAATGCATCGCGCATTGCTGGTGGTAGGAGTCCTGGTAGTCCTTCAGCGGCGTGGCCACCGTTTTCAGGCTCACGCGGCCCCTGGCGTCCTTCGCCACCTCGAAGGCGTACCAGTCGTTGATGGGGAAGTTGTTGTTGTCGAAGCGCAGCTGGCCGCGCACGGACTTCGTGCTGCCCTGCTTCAGCGCCGCCATGAAGGCTTTCTTGTCGGCGACGTTGCCCTTCACGCGGCCGATCGCCGCATCCAGCAGCAGCGCGGAGTCGTAGCCCTGCGCGGCGAAGTTGGACGGGATGCGGCCGTACTTCTTCTCGAAGGCTTCGACGAACTGCTTGCTCACCGGGTTGTCGACGTCCGGGCCCCAGAAGTGCACCGACTGCAGGCCGATCGCAGAGTCCTTCAGGGCCGGCAGGGTCAGGCCGTCGGCCATGCCCACCGTCAGCAGCGGCAGCGTCTTCAGCAGGCCGGCCTGCTGGTACTGGCGGATGAAGTTGACGCCGCCGCTCGGCACGAAGGCGAACACGGCGTCGGGCTTGGCCGCGGCGATCTGCGTCAGTTCCGCCGAGAAGTCCGGTTGCGTCACGCCGGGATAGATCTCGTCGACGATGGTGCCCTTGTAGAAGCGCTTGAAGCCGTTGATGGCGTCCTTGCCGGCCTGGTAGTTGGACGCCACCAGCAGCATGCGCTTGTAGCCCTTGTCGGTGGCGTACTTGCCCGCGGCCTCGGCCCAGCTGTCGTTCTGCCACGAGGAGATGAAGCGATAGGGCGAGCACCCCGTGCCGGCCAGCTCGGACGGGCCCGCGTTGGCGCCGACCAGGAACACCTGCTTCTCGGCGATCGGCCGCTGCACGGCCATCATCACGTTGGAGCCGGCGACGCCGGTGATGATGGAGACCTTGTCCTTCTCGATCAGCTTCTGCGCCAGCTGCGTGGCCACCTCGGGCTTGAACTGGTCGTCGTTCTTCAGGATCTCCACGGGCACGCCGCCCAGCTTGCCGCCGGCCTGCTCCACGCCCAGCATGAAGCCATCGTACATGTCCTGACCCAGCGGGCCGATGGGGCCCGAGAAGGTGGTGAGGTAGCCGATCTTCAGCGGCTCCTGCGCGGCCGCGGCGCCGGCGAGGAAGGTGCCCGCGAGCGCGAGCACGGCGATGGTCTTGCGTGCGTTGAACACGTTTTGTCTCCTGAGGGGTTCCAGTCGGGCGCCAGCGTAGTCCTGGCGAGCAATGCGCAGAAGATGCTGAAATGGCCGCGCCGATACCGGCGCGGCATCAGTCCCCAGCGCGTCTGGCGCCTGTTCCAGACGGATCTTCGTCAAGGAATTCACTTGGTATACCAGTTGACTACCAGGGGCGCGCCGACTACCATCCAGGCGAACGGAGGGAGCATGCGACACTGGAAAACCCGCGGCCTCATGGCCATCCTCGTTCTGTCGCTCGGTGCGTGTGCATCGACCGCGCCGACTTCGAGCCGCGAGGTGTTCTTTGCCGGGGGCACTTATGTCGGCGAGCCTGGCAAGCAAGTCATGCGCGGCGCCATGTACGTTGAACACCTGCGGCCGGCAAGAACGACGCAGCGCTATCCGCTCGTGCTCATCTCCGGCACGGGCCAGACCGCCGTGAACTGGATGACCACGCCGGATGGACGTCCCGGTTGGTCGGACTTCTTCCTGGCCCGCGGCTACGAGGTCTATTTGGTGGACCAGCCGGCACGCGGCCGCTCGGCGTGGATCGACGGCGTCGACGGGGAAGTGCGCAACCTGACCGCGGCGTCGATCGAGTCACTGTTCACGGTAGGCGGCAAGTGGCCGCAGGCAAGGTTGCACACTCAGTGGCCCGGCAGCGGTCGCCCGGGAGACCCCGCGTTCGACCAGTTCTACGCGAGCCAGGTTTCGTACCTTGCATCGGCACCGGAGACCCAGAGGCTTGCAAAAGCCGCGGGGACGGCGCTGCTCGATCGCATCGGGCCAGCGGTGCTGGTGACGCATTCGCAGTCCGGCCCGTTCGGCTGGGTCATCGCCGACGCTCGCCCTGGCCTGGTGAAGGGGATCGTCGCGCTCGAGCCGCAGGGCCCGCCCATCGAAGGCAAACGCCTCTTGTGGGGACTGACGGACATTCCCCTGACCTACGATCCGCCTGCAGCGAAAGCCAGCGATCTCGAGCTGGAGCCTGGCTCTGCATCGCCGGATCCCGGCCTCAAGAGCTGCTGGCGCCAGAAGGGCAGTCCTCGGCAGCTTTCTCGCTTGGCCGGCATTCCCGTTGTCGTCCTCGGGACCGAAGCCAGCTACCACGCCCAGTTCGACCACTGCGCCGTCCAGTGGCTGCAGCAGGCGGGTGTGGGAGCGGAATACCTGCGTCTGGAAGAACTCGGCATCCATGGGAACGGCCACATGATGATGCTGGAGAAGAACAGCGACGACATCGCCGCAGTGGTGTCCGGCTGGGTGGAGAAAGCGGTCCACTGAGCCGGGAGACCGGCATCCCCGCCGCGTCTCACCGATGCGCGGCGGCGCGCCGGATCATGTCGCAGAAGTATTCGCCGGCCGGCGTCAGCGGCAGCGAGGCACGGCGCACCACGGTGATGGGCGGCGCCTGCAGCTTCTCGCCGACGTCGATGCGCTGCAGCAGCCCGGCGAAGGGCGCCGAGTGTTCCCACTGCACCGGCAGCATCATCAGCAGGTCCGAATAGGCGACGATGAAGAAGAAGGTCAGCGCCGAATGCGCCTGCACCACGATGCGCGGCGGGGCCAGGCCGCGGCTCGCGAACACAGGTGTCAGTTCGTCCTCGGCGCGGTGCGTGACGGAGGTGGTGACCCACTCGGCATCCACCAGCTCGGCCAGCGAGCGCGCGCCGGCCAGCGGGTGCCCCTTGCGCGCCAGCACCACGCGTTCGTTGTCGAACAGCTTTTCCACCGTGAGTTCGCCGGTCGGCTCGTCGTAGGACGGGCCGATGTAGAAGTCCAGCGTGCCGTCGATCAGCTCGCGTTCCACGCGCGGCAGCACGGCGTCGATCACTTCCAGCTGCACGTTGGGAAAGCGCTGGCGGAAAGGCCGCAGCGCGCCCGGCAGCAGCGCCATGTGCGCGCCGCTCGAAAGGCAGATGCGCAGGTGGCCGTGGCGCTCGCCCTTCAGCTGGTCGATCTCGTCCTGCGCGCGCCGCATCTCGCTGCGCAAGGCCTGCGCGCGGCGCAGGAAGACCTCGCCCATGGGCGTGAGTGTGACGCCGCGGGCGCGGCGCTCGAACAGCTCGGTGCCCAGTTCCTTCTCCAGCTCCTGGATGCTGCGTGTCATCGCTGGCTGCGCCAGCCCCAACTGCCGGGACGCCGCCCGCACGCTGCCCCGTTCGGCCACGGCCAGGAAGTCGCGGACCGTGTTCAACTTCATCATGACTGATTCACATTCGCCAAATTCGAATGTGGGATTGTTTGGATTTCGAATCACTCACGCGCCCGTGGAAACCCGAACGCGGGTCCAGTGATAGCGCTTGAGCATCAGAAGCGCATTTCTGCCATCTTCTGGGATCGCTGATGCTTCCCTAGCATCCGCCCACCTTCGTTCCTGATCCCCGAGGACATCGATGAACAAAACAAGCCTTTCGGTGCCGGTGCTGATCGTCGGCGCCGGGCCGGTCGGGCTGGCGCTGGCGATCGAGCTGGGGCAGCGCGGTATCGCCTGCCTGCTGGTCGAGCGCAACGACCGCGTCGGCTATGCGCCGCGCGCCAAGACCACCAACGTCCGCACCCGCGAGCACATGCGCCGCTGGGGCATCGCCAACCGGCTGCGCGACGCCTCGCCGCTGGGCGTGCAGTACCCGTCCAACGTGGTGTTCGTCACGCGGCTGGCCGGGCGCGAACTGGCGCGCTTCGAGAACGCGATGTACTGCGCCCCCGGCCGCAACCCGCTGTACTCCGAGCACGCGCAATGGATCCCGCAGTACACGGTGGAGGAAGTGATGCGCGAGCACGCGCAGTCGCTGCCCGGCGTGGACCTGCGCTTCAACTGCGAGATGACCGGCTTCACGCAGGATGGCGCCGGCGTCTCCGCGCAGGTGCGCGACAAGGCCAATGGCACGGACTTCACCGTGCAGGCGCAGTACCTGGTGGGCGCCGACGGCGCGCGCAGCGCGGTGCGCGACCTGATCGGCGCGCGCATGGAGGGCCAGTACGGCCTCTCGCGCAACTACAACATCGTGTTCCGCGCGCCCGGCCTGGCCGAGGCGCACAAGCACGGGCCGGCCATCATGTACTGGCAGCTCAATGGCGAACTGCCCAGCCTGATCGGCCCCATGGACAGCGGCGACAAGTGGTTCTTCATGCCCACCAAGGTGGAAGAGGGCGTGCGGCTCAACGACCTGGATGCCGCCGACCTGATCCGCAAGGCCACCGGAATCGACCTGCCCTACGAGATCCTCAGCAGCGACGAATGGGTGGCCAGCCGCCTCATCGCCAACAGCTACCGCGACCGCCGCGTGTTCCTGGCGGGCGATGCCTGCCACCTGCATCCGCCCTTCGGCGGCTACGGCATGAACATGGGCGTGGCCGATGCGGTGGACCTGGGCTGGAAGCTGGCCGCGCTGCTGCAAGGCTGGGGCGGCCCGACGCTGCTGGAGAGCTACGAGGCCGAGCGTCGGCCGGTGCACCAGTGGGTGATCGCGGAAGCCGAGGCCAACCACGCCATCCTCAGCAACCACCTCGTGGCCGCGGGCCTGGAAGGCGACGGCCCCGAAGGCGAACGCCTGCGGCGTGAAGTCGGCGCGCGCATCGAGGCGACCAAGCTGCGCGAGTTCAACACCCTGGGCGTGGTGCTCGGCTACCGCTACGAGGATTCGCCGGCCATCGTCCCGGACGGCTCGAGCGCGCCGGCGCTGGACTTCATCAACTACGTGCCCAGCTCGCGCCCGGGCCACCTGGCGCCGCACGCCTGGCTGCATGACGGCAGCTCGCTGTACGACCATTTCGGCGGCGGCTTCACGCTGCTCGCTTCGTCGGCCGCGGATGCGAAGGACCTCGAAGCGATCCGCCGCCAGGCCGGCGCGAACGGTGTGCCGCTCGCCGTGCTGCAACCCACGGAGGGCGGCATCGCCAACCTCTACCCCGCGCGCTACACGCTGGTGCGCCCGGACCAGCACGTGGCCTGGCGCGGCGACACCTGGCCGGCCGATGGCAGCGCGCTGCTGCGCCGGCTTTGCGGAATGCAGGCCTGAAGGAGGACTTGAGCATGACGACCACCCGCCGTGCCGGTGTCACCGGCGTCCACTCGGTGAACCGCTTCGTGTTCTCCGTGCCCGATCTCGAGGCGGCGCGCCGCTTCTACACGGCCTTCGGCCTCGAAGTGCGCCAGGTCGGCGAACGCCTGGACCTGTACACCGCCGGCCATCCTCATTGCTGGGGCTCGGTGCACGCCAGCGGCGCGCCCAAGCACCTGGAATACGTGAGCTACGGCGTGTACGCCGAAGACCTGCCGGCGCTGCGCGAACGCATCGAGCGCCATGGCCTCGGCTGCGAGCCGCATCCGCTGTCCGACGGCAGCGGCCTGTGGCTGCGCAACCCGGACGGCACGCCGCTGCAACTGGTGGTGGCGCCCAAGGTGTCGCCGTCCGCGAAATCGCGGCCCAGCCCGCGTGCCAGCGTGGCGGCGGGGCAGGGCGCGGCCCCGGCGCGCAGCCAGGTGCAGCCGGTGCGCCCGCGTGCGCTGTCGCACGTGCTGTTCTTCACGCCGGACGTGGAGCGCATGCTGCGCTTCAGCACCGACATCCTGGGCCTGCGCCTGTCGGACCGCTCGCAGGACCTCATTGCCTTCCTGCATGGCGCGCACGGCAGCGACCACCACCTGGTGGCCTTCGCCAAGTCGCACGCGCCCGGCCTGCACCATTCCAGCTGGGACGTGGGCAGCCTCGACGACGTGGGCAGCGGCGCCGAGCAGATGCGCACCGCCGGCTTCGACCGCGGCTGGGGCCTGGGCCGCCATGTGCTGGGCTCCAACTACTTCCAGTACGTGCGCGATCCCTGGGGCAGCTACGCCGAGTACTCCTTCGACATCGACTTCGTGCCGCACGACCTGGAGTGGCCGGCCGCCGACCACCCGCCGCACGACTCCCTTTACGTCTGGGGCCCCGCGGTTCCCGAAGACTTCATCACCAACCACGAGCAAGCATCATGAGACTGATCGCCTTCCTGAACGACCAAGGCCAACCCGCGCTGGGCGCCCGCGCCAGCGGCGACGAACTGCTGGACCTGAGCGCCGCCGGCGCGCCGGCCACGCTGGACGAAGTGCTGCGCCAGGGCGACGCTGGCTTTGCCGCGCTGCGCCAGGCCCTGGAGCGCGCTACCGTGCGCCGCCCGCTCGCCGGCCTGCGCTACCTGCCGCCGGTGCAGCAACCGGGCAAGGCCTTCGCCATCGGCCTGAACTACATGGACCACGCGGCCGAAAGCAAGTTCGACGTGCCGAAGGTGCCGGTGGTGTTCCCCCGCTATCCCTCGTCCTGGGTGGCGCACGGCCAGCCGCTGGTGCGGCCCCACGTCTCCACGCAGTTCGACTACGAAGCCGAACTGGTGGCCGTCATCGGCAAGGCCGGCCGCTACATCCCCAAGGAGCGCGCGCTGGAGCACGTGGCCGGCTACTCGATCTTCAACGATGGCTCCGTGCGCGACTACCAGCTGCGCACCAGCCAGTGGATGATGGGCAAGAACTTCGACGCCAGCGGCTCCTTCGGTCCCGAGTTCGTGACGGCCGATGAACTGCCGCCCGGCGCTTCGGGCCTGCGCATCCAGTGCCGCCTGAACGGCGAGACGCTGCAGGACGCGAACACGAAAAGCATGATCTTCGACGTCGCCACGCTGGTGGCGTCCTGCTCCGAGGCGATGGCGCTGCAGCCGGGCGACATCATCATCACCGGCACGCCGTCCGGCGTGGGCCTGGCGCGCAAGCCGCAGGTGTGGATGAAGCCCGGCGACACCTGCGAGGTGGAGATCGAGCGCATCGGCATCCTGCGCAACGGCATCGTCGACGAGGCCTGAACCGGAATTGGTGGTGCGCCGCTGTTCGCTTTGAACGCAGAAGACGCAGAAACATCGCAGAAGGCGCGAAACAATTCATTGGCTTTCTTTTGCGGCTTCTGCGTTCAAGACCAGTAGCGCGCCCGCCAGCAAGGAGTATTCATGAACCAGCTCACGAAAATCTACGAACCGCCGCCGCTGCGCCTGATCGCGCTGGAGGAGCACTTCCTCTACGACGGCCTGCTGGAAACCTACGACGCGACCGACCGTGCGCTGCTCGCGCCCTCGCGCGTGCCCGGCCTCGACGAGGTCGGCGACCAGCGCATCGCCGAAATGGACCGCGCCGGCATAGACCTGCAGGTGCTGTCGCACACCAAGCCCGGCGCGCAGGAGATCGAGGACCCGGCGCAGGCCGCCTCGCTGGCGGCCGCCGCCAACGACTACCTGGCCGAAGCGGTGGCGCGCCATCCGGCGCGCTTCGCTGCCTTTGCCACGCTGTCCACCGGCGCGCCGCAGGCCGCCGCGGCCGAACTGGAACGCACGGTGCGCAAGCTGGGCTTCAAGGGCGCGATGATCAACGGCCACACGCGCGGCGCCTACCTGGACCAGCAGCGCTTCTGGCCGATCTTCGAGGCGGCCGAGGCGCTGGACGTGCCGATCTACCTGCACCCGTCCAACCCGCATCCGCTGGTCTACGAGGCCTACTACAAGGACTTCCCGACCCTGGGCTTCGCGCCCTGGGGCTACGCGGTGGAGACCGGCACGCACGTGCTGCGGCTGATCCTGTCCGGCGTGTTCGACCGCTTCCCCGGCCTGCGCATGGTCATCGGGCACATGGGCGAGCTGCTGCCCTTCGCGCTGTGGCGCGCCGACGGCCGCCTGACGCCCAAGTACCCGCAGCTGAAGAAGTCGGTGCGCAACACCTTCCTGGACCACTTCAGCCTCACGACGGCTGGCGTGTTCTCCACGCCGGAGCTGATGTGCACGGCCAGCGTGGTCGGCTGGGACAACCTGCTGTTCTCGGTGGACTATCCCTTCGAATCGAACCTGGACGCGGTGCGCTGGTTCTCCAACCTGCCGATCGCCGAAAGCGACCGCGCCAAGGTGGCCCACCGCAATGCCGAGCGGGTGCTGAAGCTCGCGCCCACCGACCAGAAGCAAGCGCGATGAAAAGAAGCACCTTCCTCCTGTCCGCGGCCGCGGCTCTCGTGGCCGCCGCGTCGCCCGCGTTCGCGGCCGACAAGTTTCCGTCGCGGCCCGTGACCCTGGTCGTGCCCTTCACGCCCGGCAGCGGCAGCGACACCATTGCGCGGATCATCGCGCCCAGGCTGTCCGCGCGCTGGGGCCAGCCGGTGGTCGTGGAGAACAAGCCCGGCGCCAGCGGCAACATCGGCACGCTGTTCGCAGCGCGTGCGCCGGCCGATGGCCACACGCTGTTGATGGCGATCAACACGCACACGATCACGCCGGCCATCTATCGCAACAACCTGCCTTACGACGCCGAGCGCGACTTCGCGCCCATCACCAAGCTGGCCGAAGCCAACTTCACGCTGGCCGTGAACCCGGCGCTGCCGGTGCAGGACATGAAGTCGCTGATCGCCTATGCCAAGGCGCACCCCGGCCGGCTGGACTACGCCTCGCCCGGCAACGGCACGCCGCACCACATGGCGATGGAGCTGTTGAAGTCCACCTACGGCGTGTCGCTGGTGCACGTGCCGTACAAGGGCATCTCCGGCGCGATGACCGACCTCATGGGCGGCCAGGTGCAGCTGATGTTCGCCTCGGTGCCTTCGGTGCGCACGCAGGCGCAGGCCGGCAAGGTGCGGCTGATCGCGGTGACGGGCGATAAGCGCAGCAGCCAGATCCCGGACGTGCATACCTTCCGCGAACAGGGCTTCGCGGCCATGGACGCCATCGACGCCTGGTACGCCGTGCTGGCGCCGGCGCGCACGGCGCCCGATCTCGTCCAGCGCCTGAACCACGACTTCGGCGAAGTGATGAACACCGAGGACGTCAAGGCGGAACTGGCGCGCCAGGGCCTGCAGGTGCGCACCGGCACGCCCGCGCAGCTGGCCGACCTGATGCACCGCGACATCGCGCGCTGGCAGAAGGTGGTGGACAGCGCCGGCATCAAGGCCGACTGATTTCGCTTTCCCCAATGAAAAGGGCGCCGCAACTGCGGCGCCCTTTTGCCTTTGCAGGCCTCAGAAGAAATGCATCACGCCGACCTGGAAGCCGGTGGTGTCCTGGCCCGCGCCAGGGCCTGCGGGGCCCAGCGCGGCCTGTTCGGCGATCGCCGGGCCCATGCGGAAGGCGGCGGTGCCGTCGTTCGCCAGCCGCGCCACGTTCACGAACAGCTGCGTGCGCTTGGACAGGTAGTACCAGTAGCCGGCGCCCATCAGCGAGGCATCGGCATTCGGCGCGCTGCGGTGCAGGTAGGAAGCGCGGATCTGGCCCGCGCCCACCGGCACGGCAACGCCGACCAGGTAGCCCTTCGCATGCGGCACGCCTTCGGTGCTGTTGGTCTGGTACTGGCCGCTCAGGCGCAGCACGCCGAAGTCGTAGGCACCCGCGAAGGACGCGGTGCGGCTCGCCCTGCCGCCACCGGCCAGGCCCACGGAGGCCGCGGAGGTGAGCGTGTTCTCGTAGAAGGCGCCGGCGTAGACCGGGCCGTTCTCGAAGTCGACGTTGAGCGCCGTGGCGCGGCCGGTCGGCTGGCCTTCGCCGGCGGCGTAGTAGGCGCGGCCGCTCAGCCCGGCGAAGGTGGGCGTGAGGTATTGGATGGCGTTGTCGTAGCGCAGCGTGTAGCCGCGTGCGCCCTGCAGCAGGTAGGGCTGGCCGCCGGGCCCGAAGCGCTGGAAGGGGTCGGCGCGCAGCGATTGCCACAGGCCCGGCGCCCACTGGCTTCCCAGCTGCACCGAACCCCAGTTGCCGTTGCCCAGGCCCACGTAGGACTCGCGGCTGAACACCTGCGTGGTGCTGGTGAGCGCGCCGCTATCCACCTGGAAGCCCGATTCGAGCTTGAAGTAGGCGCGCAGTCCGCCGCCGAGGTCTTCCACGCCGCGCATGCCCCACAGCGAAGCATCGCTGGTCAGCACGTTGAGGCGCGAGGCGCTGCGGGTCGGCGTGCTGCTGAAGTGCAGGGATTCGGCGCTGATGTTCAGGCGTCCATACAGCGTGACGGACGATTGCGCGGCGGCCGCAAGCGGCAAGGCGATGGCGGCGGCGAGCACGGTTCTTTTCACAGGGTCTCCTCCAGGGTTGTGGATCGGGTTTTCGCTGGGAGCGAAGCACCGGGACCGAACGATAGGGAGCGCCCGGTCCCCTGGGGAGATGGCAGAAATCGTGCGCCGATGCGGCGCGCTTATCAGCGTGCGCGCGCCCCTTCCTGCTCGATGCGGAGGGAGATGATGCGGCGCGCCTGCAATGCGGTCGCATCGGCTTTCAGGTCCAGCAGCGGCGGCTGCGGCTTCTGCTGCAGGCGCTGGAACTGCGCTTCGATGATCACCTTGTCCTCGGCGAAGGTGGCATCGATCTCGTTGTAGACGCGCTCCGTGAGCTCGGGCCGGCCCTCGCGCGCCTGGTGCGAGATGGTCCAGAAGTAGTGCGTGCTGTGTTCCGTTTCCGGCGTGACGGCATGCAGCGAGCGCAGCGAGAACGCGCCTTCGTGCTTGCCTTCGTAGGCACCGGTGCCGACGTCCTTGGCGCAGGCGTTGATGGTCACGTAGCCAGGCTGGAACTCCACCTCGGTCCAGCGGTCCACGCGGCCCTGGAAGCCCGCAACCGCGACGTACGTGGGCGGCGGCACCGAGTCGCGCATCCAGCGCACCATGCGCAGCCCGTGGTCCGTGCGGCTGGTCTTGGTCTCCGCATTGGAGTGCGTGGCCGGCATGCCGCCGATGGTGTGCTTGTGCACGAAGCCCACGTGCGTGAGATCGAGCAGGTTGTCGATGACCAGGCCGTGCGGCGCCGCCACTTCGTTGCGCTTGCCCTTGTGGGCCCAGCCGGGCGCGGAGTGCCAGGGGTAGGCGAGCGGCTCGACCGACTCGGCGCGCGCGGCATCGCCCAGCCAGATCCACACCAGGCCATCGCGCTCGCGCAGCGGGTACGCAGTGACGCGTGCAGCGGCGGGAATGGTGTCCTGGTTGGGGATGCGCACGCAGCGGCCGCTGCAGTCGTAGACCAGGCCGTGGTAGCCGCACTGGATGCCCTCGGCCACCACTTCGCCGTGTGCAAGCGGCAGGCCGCGGTGGCAGCAGCGGTCTTCCAGGGCCACGGCCTGGCCCTCGCGAGAACGGAACAACACGACCGGCTCGCCCAGCAGCGTGCGCGGCAGGGGTTGCTCGACGAGCTCGTGGCTGAAGGCCGCCACGTACCAGCAATCGCGGACGAACATGGTTCAACTCCCGGTGGTTTCGAATTCGATGTGGCTCAGGTGGCCGTCGAACAGGCCGACGGCTTCCAGCACGCGCGGGCGCAAGGCCTTGCGTTCTTCGCTGGCCAGCATGCGCTCGGCGTCGGCGCGGCTGGCGAACTCCACCAGCACCTGGCAGGCGATGGCAGGCGGGGCATCTTCCAGCTTGGTCGGCCACAGCGCCCGCACCGAGTGCACGCCGGGCATCGCGCGCATGGCGGGCAGCAGCACGCTTTCCATCAATTGCTGGAATTGCGCGGCGGCGCCGGGCTTGGGCGCGCCGACCCAAAAGGCGGAACGAATGAACATGCTCGTGTGTCTCCTCTCGCGGATCAAGTTGAAGAAGGGCGTTCCAGCAGCCGCAGCGCATTGCCGCTGGCGATGGCGTCGCGCGTGGCGGGGGGCAGGTCCAGCCGCGCGAAGCGTTCGACGCTGTGGGTGAGCGGGAAGCGGTCGTAGTCGGTGCCGAACAGGATCTGCGTGTCGGCCACGCGGGCGCGCAGCAGCGTCATCGCTTCGGGCGTGTAGGCCTGCGCACATTCGAAATGCAGGCGGCCGAATTCGGCGGCGACGCCTTCGGGGAACAGCGCGTCCAGGCGTTCCGGGCCGAAGTCGTTCCAGCCGGAAAAGCCTTCGATGCGTCCCAGCAGCGCGGTGAGCGCGCCGCCGCCATGGCAGAAGATGAAGCGGATGCGCGGGCGCGCGCGCAGGCTGCCGCTGGCCATCAGGTTCAGGATGCAGCGCGCCGTGTTGAAGGGGTACTCCAGCCAGGGCGCCGACACGCCACCGGTCTGGTAACCCAGCATGCCGCAGTCGCAGCCCGCGCCGTGGCCCTGCGGGTGCACGAAGACCAGCGCGCCGCGCCGGTCCAGTTCGTCCAGCACCGGCGTGAAGGCCGGGTCGCCCAGCCAGCGCTCGCCGTAGTGGGTGACGAGGCCGATGCCATCGGCCTGCAGCACGTCGAAGGCATGGGCGATCTCGGCCAGCGCGCCTTCGGTGTCGGCCAGTGGCGGCAGCGAAGCGAACAGGCCGAAGCGCGCCGGATGGCGGCGCACCAGCGCCGCGCCGTACTCGTTGACCTCGCGCGCGCGGGTGCGCGCCGCCTCCACCGAAGCAGCCTGCACCGGGCCGGGCCAGCCGATCGCGCGTGCGACGCCGGCGGCATCCATCTCGGCCAGCGCGCGTTCGGGCGACCAGCCGGGCTGGCCGCCGCCGCTGCCGGGCGGGTTGAAGTGGTGGTGGACGTCGACGAAGCCGCTCACGTGCTGGCCTTGAGCCCCAGCGCGGGCAGGATGCCGGCCCAGCGCGCGACTTCGGCCAGGTGGTATTGCTGGAAGGCGTCGCCGAACAGCGAGCCGGGCTCGAGGCCGAAGCCGGCGAGTTGCGTGCGAACCGCCGGCTTCTCGATGGCCGCCTTCAGTTCGGCGGACAGCTTCTGCGCGACGGCTTGCGGCAGGCCCGCGGGCCCGAACAGGCCGAACCACACCGACAGGTCGACCGCGGCGCCCAGTTCCTTCAGCGTAGGGACCGCGGGAAGGCGCTTGGCGCGCAGCGCCGTGGTCACGGCCAGGGCGCGCAGCGAACCGCCTTCGATCCGGGACAGCGCGCTGCCATCGACCATGAAGAAGGCCAGGCGGCCCGCCAGCAGTTCCTGCAGGCCGGGCGCGTAGCCGGCGAAGGGCACTTCGATGAACTGCAGGCCCTTGGCGCGCGCGAGCAGCGTGCAGGCCACGGCCACCGTGGAGCCGTTGCCCAGCGTGCCATGGGCCAGCTCGCCGGGCTTCGCCTTGGCGGCGGCGACGAGGTCGTCGAAGGTCTTGTAGGGGGAGTCGGACCGCACGACGAGGTACAGCGGTGTCGACGCCGCCAGTGCCAGGCCCGTGAAGTCCTTGCGCGGGTCGTAGCCCACCTGCGGCAGCAGGTGCGGGTTGAAGTCCATGATGCCGCCGGTGCCCAGCAGCAGCGTGTAGCCGTCAGCCGGCGCATGGGCCACCGTGGATGCGCCGATGGCGCCGCCGGCGCCCGGCTTGTTCTCGACGATCACCGTGGAATGCATCGAAGCGCCCAGCTCGCTGGCCAGCAGCCGCGGCAGCGTGTCCGACAGTGCGCCGGGCGGCGCCGGCGAGATGAGGCGGATGGTGCGGGAGGGGAAGCGTTCCTGGGCGAAGGCGGGGGCCAGGACGGCGGCGCAACCGGCGGCAAAGGCCCGGCGCGTGAGTTTCTGGGCAGGCATGAGTCCTCGGGATGGCTGGGAGGCAGCCGCACTCTAGGCCCGGCTTCCCGCCACCGAAAGATGCCAAAAGCGCGCCACCGATGCAGGCCCGGCATCGCTCGCGGCCGATCGCCGGCAGGCATCGGGCGAGCAGAACTGCCATCTGTCGCAAGCCGCCGCGGCTTCCTAGCATCGGCGTCCATGTCCAAGAGAACTTTCCTGCGCTGCGGCCTGGCCGCGGCCCTGATGGCCGCCCTCGGTTCCTGCGCCACGGCGCCGCTGCCGGTGAGCGAGGGCACCGTCATCCGCGACGTGGCCGTGGTCGACACGCGCACCGGCGCGCTGCAGCCGCACCGCAACGTGGTGCTGCAAGGCGGCCGCATCTTGGCCGTCACCGACGGGCCGGTCGCGCTGTCAGGCACGGCGGCCGAGGTCGACGGCAGCGGCAAGTACCTGGTGCCCGGCTTCAACGACATGCACACCCATGCCTTGCCGCGCGTGCAGCAGCAGCCCGGCGTCTGGGCGCTGCTGGTGGCCAATGGCATCACGGGCATCCGCGAGATGGCGGGCGCGCCGGAGCTGATCGCCGCCGCCCACAAGATGAACGCCGAGCGCGCGGCCGGCCGCCTGGACGCGCCGGAGATCCTGCAGATCCCCGGCCCGCTGTTCCTGGGCGCGCCCAGCGCCGCAGCGGCCAAACAGGCGGTGCGTGCGCACAAGGCCATGGGCGCGGACTTCATCAAGGTGGTCGACGGCTCCAACGAAGCCGTGCGCGCGGTGCTGGAGGAGGCACGCGCGCAAGGCCTGCACGTTTCCGGCCACCTGGAGCCGATGTTCGACACGACCGAAGCAGCGCGCGCCGGCTGGCGCAGCATCGAGCACCTCGGCTCGGGCATGGGCGAGCGGCTCGATTGCTCCGCCGATGCAGCCGGCGTGCGCAGCGCTCTGGCCCGCGGCGAAGGCGCGCATCCGGCCTTCACGCCGGCCTACATCCTCAACCCGATGCTGTTCCGGGCCGAGGATGCGCCGCTGTACCGGCGCATCCTGGCGACCCAGGACGCGGCGAAGTGCAGCGCGCTCGCCGCGGAGTTCGCCCGCGACGAGACCTGGCAGGTGCCGACCTTGATCCGTGTGCACGGCATGGTGTTCAGCGATGCCGCCGTGCACCGGCAGGATCCGCACCTGGCCTCCATGGACGCCGCCACGCGCGCGCAGTGGGAGGACGTGGGCCGGCGCTATGCGCAGATGCCGCCGGCCGCGGCCGCCACCTTCCGCGAGTACTACGCGAAGCAGGCGGCCCTGCTGCCCTTGTTCCGGGAGGCTGGTGTGAAGATGATGACCGGCTCCGACCTGGGCGGCGCCTGGGTCGTGCCAGGCTTCGCGCTGCATGACGAGTTCCGCCTGCTCGCGGCCGCCGGCCTCACGCCGCTGCAGGTGCTGCAGATGACGACCTGGAACCCGGCCGAATACCTGGGCCGGCAGGCCACCATGGGCAGCGTGGAGCCGGGCCGCCAGGCCGACCTGGTGCTGCTGGACGCGAACCCGCTGGCCGACGTGGCGAACCTCGATCGCATCGCGGCCGTCGTGCTGCGCGGGAAGGTGCTGCAGCGCCCGGAGCTGCAGCGGATGCTGGAGGACGCGGCGCACGAGGCTCGCTGAAGGGACGGTGCTGGACCGGTGAGCGCCTCCTGCGTTACCGTAGGCGCCCATGATCGTCCGCGACCGCCCGCACGGCCTGCAGCTGTTCTTCACGCTCCGCGGCTCCGTGCTGCCCCACATCGCCGGCAAGCTGGCGACCTGCACCGTGCTCGCGCTGCTGGTGACGCTGTCGCACGGCGTCCTCTATCACTCGAAGATCACGCTCACGAGCGTGCCCTTCACGCTGATCGGGCTGGCGCTGGCGATCTTCCTGGGCTTTCGCAACAGCGCCGCCTATGACCGCTTCTGGGAGGCGCGCCGGCTCTGGGGCGACCTGGTGCACCGCTCGCGCAGCTTCGCGCGCCAGGTGCAGTCGCTGCCGCTGTTCGACAAGCCGGTGGGGCCCGAGGACCAGGACGATCCGCGCCGGTTGCTGATGCTGCGCACGATTGCCTTCGCTTCGGCGCTGCGCCACCAGCTGCGTGGCTCCGACTGCAATGCCGATATGCAGCGCCTTTTGCCGGCCGATGAGGCCGCGGCGATGAACGCTTCGACGCGTGGCACCGAGTTCCTGCTGCGGCACATGGCGGAGGATCTCGGTGCCCTCGTGCGGGCGCACAAGCTGCATCCGGCGCTGGCGGCCAACACCGACCAGTCGCTGTCCGCGATGGCGGCCGTCGCTGCCGGCTGCGAACGCATCAAGCAGACGCCGATCCCCTTTGCCTACACGCTGCTGCTGCACCGCACGGCCTGGCTGTATTGCTTCCTGCTGCCCTTCGGGCTGGTGGACACGGTGGGCTACATGACGCCCTTCGTCGTCGCCATCGTCGCCTACACCTTCTTCGGCCTGGCGGCGCTGGGCGACGAAATCGAGGAGCCCTTCGGCACCCTGGACAACCACCTGCCGCTCGATGCGCTGTGCCGCGAGATCGAGGTGAGCGTGCTGGACACGCTGGGCGTGCGCGACTTGCCGCCGCGGCTGGCGCCGGTGGATTCGCGCCTGACCTGAAGCGTCGCGCTTACCGGCGCTGAGGCTTACTCCGCCTTGATGCCCCGCATCAGGATCACCCCACCGAGCATCGCGGTGTCGGAATTCACGCGGTGCGCCAGGCCATCCGGCGTGGTGCCCGCGGCTTCCCAGCCCTGCGTCAGCAGCTTGCCGCGCACTTCCGGCGTGCGCGTGATCTCCGAGATCATCGCTGCCAGCTTCTCGGCGATCGGCTTGGGCATCGAGTTCGGCGCCGCCGCGGCGACCCACACTTCGAGCTGGAAGCCGCGGATGCCTTCTTCGTTGAGCGTCGGGTAGTCCGGGCCCAGCGGGCTGCGCGCCAGCGAGGTCATGCCGATGGCCTTCAGCTTGCCGGCCTTCACCTGCGGGATCGCGATGCCGGGCGGCAGCAGCGCCATCTGCACCTTGTTGGCTTCCAGCGCCGCCACGGTCTGCGGGTTGCCCGGGAAGGGCATGTGCACCGGGCTGATGTTGGTCTTGGTGCGCAGCAGCTCGATGCCCAGGTGGCCGACGGTGCCGACGCCGGGCGAGCCGTACTTCCAGCTGTCGCCGGCGTTGCGGGCGTTGAAGAAGAACTCCTGCGCGTTCTTGCCGGGCGCGTTCGCCGGCGCCACCAGCAGCAGCGGCGCGGTGCCGACCAGCGACAGCGGCTGCAGGTCCTTCTCCGGATCGAAGGGCGTGGACGGCGCCAGCATCTTGGCGATCGTCATGTTGCCGTTGATCAGGAAGCCGATCGTGTAGTTGTCGGTGGCGTTCACCAGTTCGGCGGCGGCGACGTTGCCGCCGGCGCCCGGCTTGTTCTCCACGCTCACGGGCTGGCCGAGCGCCTTGGACAGCGGCTCGGCGATCGTGCGGGCCACCTGGTCCGGCGTGGAGCCGGGCGGGAAGCCCACCAGGATGCGCAGCGGCTTGCTGGGCCAGTTGGCCGGCATGCCGGCCTGCGATGCGGGTTTGGCGGGCGAGGGCGGGGCGGCCAGCGCGGTGGACGCGGCGGCGGCGATGGCCAGCAGCACGAAGCTGCGGCGCACGGTGTTCAACATGCGAGGGGTCCTCTCCAACGAGTACTACTGCCTTCGTCGAGGCGGACGCGATGCTACTGGGGACAACCCGGGGTCCCGCGCCGTGCCGCGGCAATTTGACGCGCATGCGCTGCATTGGCGCGCGCATCGTCAGCCAGAAGCAAGGCTTGCTAGGGCGCTCCCCTATTCCCCATTCGGCAAATGCGAAGGGAAGCGCCGGACTGCGTTACTGCTCCTTGCGGTCGAAGACGGCCAGGTGGACCGGCCGGGGCGTCATGCGCCGCGCTTGCGCCAGCATCATGGAGCCGCTGTCCTCGCCGTTCATGGCGGCCACTTCGTTGCGCGATTGCTTGTAGTCGGCGACCGCGTCGGCACGCGTGGTGGTGCTGGCGGGGGCGTGCGCGGCGAGGTAGGCGGAGCCGCTGTCTTCGCCGGTGAAGGCCTGTGCCTGCCCCTGCTGCACGCCGGCGGCCACTTCGGCGCGCGTCATGGTGCTGTGGAAGGTGGGTTGCGGGTCCCAGCCTTCGCCATAGTTCTCGGCGAAGGCCATGTTGGCGAGGGCGGCGCCGGCGCAGACGACGGTGGCGAGCAGGTAGCGGTTCATGGCGGTTCCTTTCCGGGTGCGTGAACTACGAGTCCACGCCCCGCAATCTACGGACGCGCCAAGCCGCGCGATGTACGTTCGCGCACATCGTTTCGCAAATCGGGAGGAGGGAACGCGCGCTCAGGTGCGCGAGTCGTGTTCCTTGCGTTCGTCGCGCCGCGCCATCCAGCTGTCGACGATGAACAGCACCGCGAAGGCGGCGATGCCGATCAGCGCGACGCCGATGAGGCCGCCGAAGGCTTCGATGCCCGCGGACAACTGCGTCCACAAGCCGCGCTTCGAGCGCAGGACGGCCACCACGAGCCCGCCGAGGCAGGCCAGCGCCACGGCCAGCACCACGCTGCCGTAGACGCGTTTCCTGGCTGGCCTCGATTCGGTTCCCACGCCCTGCACGATAGGCGAGCCGCACTGACCACGGGCTGACAGGGAGCCTGCCCGGGACACTAGTTCTCGCCCATGTGGACCCAGTCGGCCTCCGCGAGCGATTCCATGTAGTTCGCCATCGTGTCGAGCTTGCCGTGCCGCTCGGCCCATTCGATGTGCTCGCGGAAACGCAGGCGCCGCTGCAGGTTCGACAGCTTGCTCCATTGCCACACTTGCGTGGGCGGCGGCGCGAGGTCCGCGTAGTGGTCGCCTTCGACCAGCAGGTACAGGGCCGCCCACAGCGCCGGGCGCGGGCAGGCGCGGTTGTTGCGGCGCGCGAGCACCATCGTGTCGTCGGTGGTCCAGGGGCCGCTGTGCCGGCGCGGCGGGTCCTCGCTGGCGCCGCGCGAGAGCGGCACCACTTCGGAGGGCTGGGTCGGCGCGAACGCGAGGTCCATGCGGCGCGACTCCTCGTTCCAGGCCTCCCAGACCGACTCGCCGCCTTCCTTCACTTCGGGGGTGGGCAGCGGCAGCCAGCTGTCGGCGGGGAACCAGGAATCCTTCTGGGGACCCGGCGGGTTCTTCCTTCCAAATGCCATGCTGCCAAGTTAGGCAGCAGCGCGCGGGGCCAGCGTAGGCCAGCATCCATCGATGGCCGCAGACCATCGAGACCGCGTGGAGAATTCCTGCCAGGCGCGCGCGCACGCGCACAAGCGCCATCTCCCTGCCGGCGCGAGGCCGGCAGGGAGATGGCGCTGTGCTTGCCGCGGGGGGCTTAGCTCGCGTCGTGGATGACGGTCACGTGCCGGTTCACCTCGACGTCCGGACGGTCATGGCGCACTTCACGCACGACGACGTGGCGCTCCGGGTCGTAGCGGTGGTGGATCACCACCGTGCGATGCGGCATCGGCTCCAGGTAGCCGGTGGTGGTGCGCGTCGTGCGGCGCACGTAGGTGCTGCCGTCGGGGCGCGTCACGCGCACGGTCTTGTGCACGACGCCCGGTTCGTCGCTGCGGATGTGCTTGGTCACCACGGCGCCGTCCGCCCTTTCGTGGGTGACGGAGACGTCCTGAGCGAAAGCCTGGCTGGCGATGCCGCCGGCGGCGACGGTGAGGGCAAGGGCGATGGTCTGCAGTTTCATGCGAACTCCTTGTTGGTCTGGGTTTGACGGAATGCCCGCGAGGGCATACCTGTTAGACGCGCGAGGCCTTCGCAAGGTTGAAAGAAGAAGGGCCGGGTGAGTGTCAGGCGGGGTCTGACGAGAGGCGCATGGCTGGGGCTTGCCGGCGCGGAACCCGGCCTAAGGCGTGCCTTCGCGGCCCACGATGCGGTCGAGGCGCAGCCGGTGCCGTGCATCCGTCACGCGCCGCGTCGCCGCCATCACGGCCGCGGCGGCGCCGAAGCCGGTGGCGCCACCCAGCAGGAACAGCACGAGCACCTGGTACTTCGCCGCATCGAAAGGCGACATGCCGGCCAGCACCTGGCCCGTCATCATGCCGGGCAGCGTGATGATGCCGGCCGCCGACATCTGGTTGATGCTGGGGATGATGCCGCTCTTGAGCGCATCGCGCCGCACCGGCGCCAGCGCTTCGTCGCGCGTGGCGCCCAGGGCCAGCCGCGCCTCGATGGCGCGCTGCTCGCGCACGATCGTGATGTTGAACGCGTTGAGGCTGACGCTGATGCCGCTCATGACGTTGCCCAGGATGATGCCGAACATGGGCACCGTGAAACGCGGGTCGAACCACGGGTCCGGATGCAGCAGGCCGATCGCGAGCGCGGTCACCGGCAAGGTTGCCACCGTGATGGCGCCGGCGCCCATCGAATAGGACCAGTGCCCGCGGAAGCGGCGCTGCTGGCGCGACATCGTCTCCCACGCCGCGCTGCCAAGCATCGCGAGCAGCACGGCGCCCACGAGCCATGGCGAGCCGAACGCGAACACCGTCTTCAGCACCAGGCCGACCAGCAGCAGCTGCACCACCATGCGGGCGCCGGCAACCAGCTGGGAGCGGCCGACGCCCAGCCCGAGCCGCAGCGACAGGGCCGCATTGGCGACCACCAGCAGCGCCGCGATGGCCAGGGTGCCGTAGCCGAGCGAGGGTTCGTTCATGCCGCCGTCTCGCGCAGCTGGCCCGCGTCCATGGCGAAGCGCCGGCGGGCGAGCCGCCCGGCCTGTTCGGGATCGTGGGTGACGAGGACCACCGCGCAGCCATCGCGCATGCGTGCGCGCAACAGGGCCTCGACCTGGCCGCGGCTTTCGCTGTCGAGGCCGGAGGTCGGCTCGTCCAGCAGCAGCACGCGGTTGTCCGGGGTCAGCGCGCGCAGCAGCGCGGCGCGCTGGCGCTCGCCGGTGGAGAGCCGGCCCACCGGCCAGGCTATGGCTTCTTCGGGTAGGCCCACTTGCGGCAGCAGCGCGCGGGCGTGCTGCGGGTCGGGGTAATGGTCGCCGATGCGTTCGGCCCACCAGCCGGAGTCGGCGGCGACGTAGGTGACGCACTTGCGCCAGGCCGGCGCACGCATCGCGGAACAGGCGGTGCCATCGAGCGCGGCTTCGCCGGCATGCGGGTCGAGGTCCGCGATCATGCGCAGCAGGACCGACTTGCCCGAGCCGGAGCGGCCCTGGATGGCGATGCACTCGCCGGCCTCCACGTTCAGGGTGATGGGCCCGACGTGCAGGCGATGGAGGCCGTGGAGTTCCAGCATGGGGCGAGGGCGCGCGAGGCGGCAAGCATAGCGGAAACGCTTCCGCCTGCACCGGCCCGCGGCGGCCTCACCGCCGGGCCGGGATCAACGGCGCCAGGGGTTGTTCGGCGCGCGGTCGAAGCGGTCCGGCACGCCGTCGCGGTCGGCGTCGCCCCAGCCGCGGCGCTCGCCTTGCCAGTGGCGATGGTGGTAGTCGCGGTCGCGATATTCGTAGCCGTAGTAGACCGGCTGCGGTTGCACGTAGACGGGTTGCGGCTGCACGTACACCGGGCGCGGCTGCACATAGACCGGTTGCGGCTGCACGTAGACCGGCTGCGGCTGAACGTAGCCGAACGGCACACCGATGGAGACCGCCACGTCGGTCCGGGCCTGGGCCGCCGTAGCGGCAGCCAGGGCACCGAAGGCCAGGGCAGTGGCGAGAAGCGGCTTGGCGGAGATGAAGCGGTTCATGGAAGGCTCCTTTTCTTGAGGTGCCTCCATGTTGCGCGTGGCCAGGTGAACCGGAACTGAACGGATTCAGCAGCCAGCCGTGCAGCGGCCGCCGCCGTCGAATTCCATCGTCCGGCCCGACAGCGGCAGGTGCACCGGCACCTTCACGAGCTTGGTGAAGGCCTCGGCCTTGCTGCCGGGGCGCAGCTTGCCGCCCGCCGTGCTGGCCTCGTTGGCGTGCGAGGCGATCACCGACGCGGGTTTCACCAGTTCGTTGATCACGAAGGCGGCTTCCACCGGGCCGGTGGTGAAGCCGTCGCCGATGTTCATCACCGCCAGTTGCGTGTGATACAGGTCGCGCACGACGCGTTCCTGGTCCGCGGTGATGCCCGTGTCCCCGGACAGGTAGGCGGCCAGGCCGTTGCTGAAGCGCACGACGTAGCCGGTGGCCAGGCCGACGTCGCCATAGATGCCGGCTTCCTTCATCATGCGGCCCAGGTCGCCGCCGATGTAGTCCGGGTCGACGCCGTTGCTGTGCATGGCCGTGACGGTGGCGATGCGCACGCCGCCCACGACGACGCTGCCGCCGAAGCGCGCCAGGATCGAGTCGGCCGGGTTGCCGCCGTTGGTGCGCAGCTTGGCGGCGAAGAAGGACGGCATGTCGCTGCCGGTCACGATCTTGGCTCTCTTGGCCAGCGCGATGTTGACGGCCAGCGTGTTGGGCAGTTCGGACACCGACATGTCGGGGCTGCCGCAGGCGCCGGCGTTCACCGCCTGCGTGCGCACGTTGCCGACGTGGTCGCCGTGCATGTGGCTGACCAGGATGACGTCGATCTTGCCCAGGCGCGGGTCGTTGGCGCCCACCACGCTGCGGCCCGGGTCGTACAGGATGCGCGTGCCGTTCGGGTCCTCGAACACCAGGGCGCGGTCCTGCGCGCAGAACTCGCCGTCGAAGCCGCCCAGCGGCGTTACCTTCACCGTCTGCGCCGCGGCCGGCAGGGCCAGGGCGGCGCTCAGCACGGCAAACCAGAATGCGCGCTTCATGGGCATGTCTCCATCTTGTTGGTTGTGGCGGCGGGCATCTTGAACCGAAGGCCGGATGCTGTGAATTGCATCTTTCGCAAGACTTGATGCAGTTCGCGGAAGAATGAGGCCAAAGAAAAAGCCCCGCATGGCGGGGCTTCCATTTTTTATCCGGGCCTTTGCGGCCCTTTGCTTCCCAACGACGTCCTCTTCTGATCCGTCCCCAACTTCTGTGCCAACAAGTGTCGCGAAAGCGCGCGCCAACTGCCAACCCATCCGGCGGCCGGCGCCGACCGCTCATCCCGGAGCGGCGGCGTTGGCGTGACAAAGTTGCGGGTGTCAGCCCTGGCGCCGCAGCGAGATGCGCTCTTCGGCGGTCCGACCTTCGCTGGTCGCTGTCATGTGCACGTCGAAGCGCTGGCCCGGGATGAAGGCGGGGTTGGCGGCCACCGGCAGGCTGAAGTTGCCGTTGCGGTCGGCGCGGATGGTCTGGTCCAGCACCGGCGTGGTCACGCCCAGCAGGCCGCCCACATTGGCCACCGATTCCACCTGCACCCGCACGTCCGCGAAGGGCACCGTGCGGCCCTGCAGCAACAACCGGCCGTCGCTGTCGATCATGGAGCCGTTCTGGTGGCTGGTGATCTGCAGCGGCAGGCCGGCGGCGCTGCCCACCCGGTCGCGGTCGCCGAAGCCGCGGTCGCTCGCCACGTCGAAGGTCCAGGTCTTGGTGGTGGCGTTGCCGGCCTGGTCGCGCACCGTCAGTTCGGCGGTGTAGCGGCCGGGGTCGAGGTCGGCGCGGTAGCGCACCTCGTCGCCGGTCACGCGCGCATCGCCGGTGACGTCGCGGCCTTGCAGGCGCAGGCGTACCGAGGCCGGGTCGATGCCGCTGCCGCCTTCGTCCGACAGGCGGGCGCCAATTTGCGTGCGGCCGCGCTCGGTGATGCGGTCGCCGTTGCCCGGCATGAGGTCGGTGATCTGCGGCGAGCGATCGTCGCGCGCCACCGGCCGGTCGCGGTCCCAGCCGCGGTCGCCGCCGTTCATGTCGACGCGCGCGGTCAGCGTGCGGTTGCCCATGCGCAGGCTGGCGACGGCGCGGTCGAAGGCCTGCAGGTTGTCGCGGCGGCGCACGGTGTAGGTGCCTTCGTAGACGCCCGGCCGCACTTCGGCCAGGTCGACGCCGCTGATCACGCCGGGGATGTCCATCCAGGCGTCGCCGCCGGGCGCGCCGAGCAGGCGGAAGCGCAGTTCGCGCCCCGGTTCGACCCGGCCCATGGAGCGCATCACGAAGCGCTCGATGCCCGGTCCGGGCGGCGGCGCCATCCCGGGACCGGCAGGCGCTCCGGGTGCGCCCATCGCGAGCTGCTGGAAGGACTGCGGGTAGCTGAAATTGCGCGCGATCACCTGGCCGCCGGACACCTGCGTCACGCGCGCGGCCATCAGCTGCGCGGGATCGAGGCGGTCGGCGCGGCGCACGACATAACTGCCGGTGTAGACGCCGGGCGAGGTCTCGCGCAGCGGCACGCTGATGCCGCTCTTGCCCAGCATCACGTCGGCGCGGGCGGCGCGCGGCGCGGCGTCGAGCCGGAAGCGCAGCGTGGAGCCGGGCGCGACGCCGTCGTCGGCGTTCACCTGCAGGGCGTTGATGACGGGCGCGGCCACCGTGGCGCGCTCCTGCGCGGCCGCGGGCTGGGCCAGGAAAGTGGCGGCGGGAAGCAGCAGCAGGATGGCCGCAACGTGGGGTCGGAGCTTGGCTTGCACGGATGTCGCCTCCGGTGGTTTCTGATGCTTCCGAAGCTAGGGCATCAAGCTGGACGGCCGTGTAGGAAGTCCGCCGCGCCCCCGGTCAGCCGAGGCAGGCACAGCCACGGAACGCCGTCAGGGACCCGAGGGCGGTTCGCCGGGGCCGCGGTCCATCTCGCTGGGCGTGCCGGCCTGGAAGCCGGTAAGCCGCGTCTCCTCGCCCGGGTCGCCGAAGAACTTCTCGGCTTCGGCGCTGCGCGCCACCTGCATGCGGTACCAGGCGATGCCGAGGCCGGCGACGGCCACCAGCGCGACGCCGCCCCAGGCGTGCAGCCACCAGGAGGCCAGCAGCACGCCGGCTCCGACCAGGCCAAGGAGGATGAGCGGCAGGGGGCGTTGCATGGCGCGGGACTTCCTGGGCGCGATGGTAGCGAGGCCCCGGGCGCGGTGCCAGGGTGGCTGGCGGAATCAGGCGGAGGCGGGGGCGACCACGCCTTCGTCGTCGCGGCCCGCCAGGCTGTCGCGGGCTGCCATCGCGTTGACCAGGCGGCGCACGCCGGGCATCTGCTGCACCTGCAGCAGCAGGCCTTCACGCTCGCTGGCCAGCACCGTGCCGCTGAGGCGCACGATGCCGTTTTCCACCCGGACTTCGATCGCGCGCGGGTGGCTCACCATCCGGCCGAGCCGAGACTGGATCTCGGCGCGCAGGTCGGCGTCGGCCTGCGGGTCCGGGCGCTGCTGCCGCGCCAGCCGGGCCTGCAGCCGCGGGCCGCCGGCCGGCTCGTTGCGCAGGCCGCTCATGACCAGGTCGGCCAGCAGGGTGCGGCGCTGCCGTCCCAACTGCGGGTCCAGGTAGTACATGGCCAGCGCGCCGGCGGCCAGGGCGCCGATCGAGGCGGCGAGATGCTTCATGGTTTCTCCTTGCATGGCGTTTTCTTCGATTCAGGCGTGGGCGGACCCGTGCGGCCCGCTCGCCGGCAGCGTCACCGGCAGCCGCACGCTGGCGGCCTGCTGCAGCTTCTCCAGCAGCGCCTGCCGGGCGTAGCGGTGCTGGCGCCACAGCGCCATGAAGCGCCCGTCGTGGTCCGACGCCATCCAGCGTTCGGGGTCGCGCAGCCACAGCGCCTGCTGCGTACTGAGGAAATTCACCAGGCGGTTGTGCACCGCCATCACTTCGGCCATGTCGCCGGCCAGTTCCGGGAACCAGGCCAGGCGGATGGTGCAGGCTTCGTCCAGCGCCGCGGCGGCCTCCGGGCCTTCGCCCTGGAACCCGGCGGCCAGGCGCTGCGCGAGCACCCAGCCCGAATAGCGTTCCAGCGCGCGCGTCAGCAGGTGGGCCTGCGCGCGGCGCAGGTCCTGGCCCTGGCGCAGGCGGGCGAGCAGCGCGCTCAGCACCGCGATGGCGGCCAGCGCGGCCAGGAGGCAAAGGCCCAGGTAGAGCGTCGTCAGGTGCACAGGTGTTCCGTCCTCAGGCTGCGCGGCGCGCGGCAGCTTTCTTCGCCGGCGCCTTGGGCGCCGTTTTCCTTGCCGCGGTCTTGCGTGCGGCGGTCTTCCTGGCAGCCGGCTGCTTCGCCGGTTCCGCACCGCCGCCGCGCAGGCTGCGCCGCAACAGTTCGGTCAGGTCGATGACGTCGGCGCCAGCGGCCGCAGGCGCTTCCTCCAGCGGCTCCACGGCCGCGGCTTTGCCCGCTTTCGCCTTGGCGGCAACCAGCTTCATGATGGCGTCGTGGAAGTTGTCGCGCCAGTCCTGCGCCTTCCAGTGCCCCGCCATGTCGGCAATCAGATGCTTGGCCATCTTCAGTTCCGTGTCCTTGATCCCGGCCTTGCCTTGCGCGGGCAACGGCAGCCCGTCCCAGGTCCGCACTTCGTCGCCCCAGCGCAGCAGGTTCAGCACCAGGGCCGGCCCGAAGGGCAGCAGCACGGCCAGGTGCTGCTTGCTGTGGATCACCACGCGCGCCAGGCCCGCCTTGCCGGTTTCCTCGAGCGCCTGCCGCAGCAGCGCATAGACTTTCTCACCGCGGTCGACGGGCGCCGTGTAATAGGGTTTCTCGAGGTACACGAAGGGCAGCTCGTGGATGTCGATGAACGAGACGATCTCGATCGTCTGCGTCGTGCGCGGATAGGCCGCTTCGATCTCTTCCGGGCTCAGCACGACATAGCTGTCCTTGCCGTGAGCCACGCCCTTCACCACGTCTTCCTTGGCGATCTCGCGCCCCGTGCGCTTGTTGATGCGCTTGTAGCCGACCGGGTCGAGCGTGCGCCGGTCGAGCCAGTCGAAGTCGACGTCGGTTTCCTCGGTGGCCGAGTACAGCCCGATCGGGATGTGGACCAGGCCGAAAGTGATGGCCCCTTTCCACAGCGAGCGCGTGGAGCTGCGGGCCATGCCCTTGGTGTCTGCCATTTCAAAGCGTGTGGATTGTTTCCGGCAGTTTGCAAATGCGGCTGGGCAGAAGCTGTCGGACACGCCCCGCGCGTCCTGTAGGCAGGCAACGAATGCGGCGTGAAGCGCGCTTCAGTGCGCGGGCGCGAACTGCTCCGCCTGCCGTTGCCACCGCAATGCCAGGCGGCCGAAGCTGCCGCGGCAACCGCTGTCGAAGCATTCCTGTGCGGCCAGCGTCTCGAAGTTGCGGGCGATGCGGCGCGCCAGGAGGTAACGGTGCGCCGGCGCCTGCATCTGCATGAAGGCCGTCATCAGCGAGAGGGTCGCCGACCACAAGGCACGGCTCGCCGCTGCGAGCTGCGCAGCCGGGTTGGAGGGCAGGGAGGAAACGGACGACGCGGACTGCGGCGATGGCATGGGGCCATCATGAGGTACCCGCGCGGGAGGGACTGTCAGCCCCGGGCGCCGGTGCGGGCCGCGCCGTCCTACAGGCGGCTCATCAGGCGCGCGGGCTTTCGCCGGTGGCCTGGGCGCGGGCGTGGCGCTTCTTGCCGGCGGCGCGGGCTTCCTCGCTGGTGAACTCATGGGCATGGCCGCTCTGGTGCGCGGCGCGGCCGCCGAGGCTGGCGATCTCGCGCTGGCGCTGCGGATCCATCGCCGCAAAGCCGCGCAGCGACTTCTTCGTGGCGGGCTTCATGTTGTCGTCGTGGGTGCCGGTTTGGGAATCCATGTGATCCTCGTCAGGGTTGGGTCTTGGCTCGAACAAACAGGGGGAAGGCCCGCTGTCCACTTTGCACCTTGCTTCGGGCATCGGCTCAGCGCAACGGCAGAGTCTGTTCGTGTTCAGCGTTCGGATGTGTAGGACGGCGCCCATAGCTGTGTCGGAGCGGTCCTAGCCGCGGACGGGCAATGTTCTAGACTCGCCCCGATGAAGATGGAGTCGCCCCCTGTTGCTGTAGCAACTGCCGAAGCGCAATGGGTAGAAGGGGAACTCGTTCGCAGCCTGATGCGCACCCAGCGCTCCACGCAATGGGTGGGCCTGGCCTTCATCGCCATCTTTGCCGCCGTGCTCTGGCCCGGCTCGCCGCCCGGGCCGCTGGCGGCATGGACGGTGCTCGCGGCCGGCGTCGCCCTGGCGCGCCTGCGGGTGCTGCGCCGCTACGAGCGGGAAGTGATGGTCGGCGGCAGCGAGGAACACATCGCGTTCCACCACCGCTACCACCTGCTCTGGCCGGCGTCGGCGCTGGTGTGGGGCCTGGCCACGCTGATCTTCTTCGACCGCATCGCGCTGGCCGACCAGTTCCTCTGCTGGCTGATGCTGGCGGGCCTGGGCATGTTCACCACCCACAGCCTGTCCAGCGAGCGCACGGCCCTGACCCGCTACCTGGACGCGTTCGCGCTCAGCATCCTGGCCTTCATGGCGTGGCGCATGGTCTTCGAGCTGCGCCTGCAGGGGCCGACCTACCACTGGTGGCTGGCGCTGCTGCTGCTGGCCTTCTGGCAGGTGCTGCGGCGCGCCGGGGTGCGCATGCACGATACCCAGCGGCGCAATTTCGAGCTCCAGTATCGGAACAACCTGCTGATCGAATCGCTCACCCGGCAGACCCAGGCGGCCCTGGACGCCGTGGAGATCAAGAACCGCTTCCTGGCCAGCGCCGCGCATGACATCCGGCAACCGGTGCATGCGCTGGGGCTGTATGCCGACTGGCTGGGCAGCGAGCCGGAGCTGGTGCACGAGCTGGCGCCCAAGATCGTGGAATCGACCAAGGCCGTGCACCAGCTGTTCGACTCGCTGTTCGACCTGGCGCGGCTGGACTCCGGCAAGATCAAGCTGAACATCGAGACCGTGAACGTCGCCAAGCTGATGCGCGACCTGGAGCTGCAGTACCGGCCGCTGTGCGAAGCCAAGGGCCTGCAGTTCCGGCTGCACGTGCAACTGGGGTCGGTGGTGTCGGACCCGATCCTGCTGCAGCGGATCCTGGGCAACCTGATCTCCAACGCCATCCGCTACACCCAGCGCGGTGGCATCCTGGTGGCCTCACGGTCCACCCGCAAGGGCTTGCGCATCGAGGTCTGGGACACGGGGGTGGGCATCGCCCCGGTGCACCAGAAGGAGATCTTCCGGGAGTTCTACAAGGTGCCCCATGCGGGCACCGAGGACGGCTTCGGCCTGGGGCTCTACATCGTGGCCCGGCTCACGGGCATCCTGGGCCATCCGCTCACGCTGCGCTCCCGGGTGGGACGCGGGACGGTGTTCCGGCTGCTGCTGCAGCCCACCGATGCCCGCAGGGCCGCGGAGCGGGCGCAGGCCTCGATGGAGCAGATCCTGCCGGAACGCGGCTGACTTGGGGGCTAGGGTGCGCCGCTTTGCTGCGCACCGCGCGAGGACGCCTCAGGACGCCAGCAGCCCGTGCATGCGGGCGAAGTGGATCGTCTGCGTGCGGCTCTTCACGCCCAGGCGGCGGAACAGGCGCCACAGGTGCACCTTCACCGTATGTTCGCTGATGCCCAGCTCGTCGGCGATCTCGCGGTTGGACAGCCCGCGATCCAGCATGACGATCAGCTGCTTCTGCCGCTTGGACAGCTTGTTGTCCGTGGGAGCCAGCTCTTCGAATTGTCCGTCGGCCGACAACAGTGCCCGCAGCGCGTTGCCGATCTCCAACCCGCCTGAGGATTTTTCGATGTAGATGTCGGCGCCCGCTTCGATGCATTGCTCCTCCGCGTCGGCCGCGGGGGAGGCGGAAAGCACCGCCAGGGGCGTCTCGGGGAAGCGCTTTTTGAGCTCATGCACGCCGGAAGCGCCGGTGGTGTCCGGCAGCTTCAGGTCCAGCGTGATCAGGTCCGGCGCGCCATGCTGGCCCACCGCGGCTTCAATACTGCCAAGCCGGTCGAGTTCCACCACGTTGGCGCCCGGGCGCAGGCGCCGCAGCAGCATCACAACAGCTTCGCGCATGAGCGGATGGTCGTCGATGACGTAAAGAGTCATGTTTTTCAAGGGATTTTCCCGCGTGATCTGTTGGCAAGGATACAGAAGTCGCCATTACGACTCGCGGTCTAATCCGATGGTTTTAGGCGTCGGACAAAGCCTTCAATGCGGCTTCGACCTCGCCGACGTCGACACCCTCCGCCGCCTCGGCCTGGCCGGCCCAGCCGGCGCCCGCCTGCTTCAGCCGGGCGATGAACTGCCCGGCTTCCCTGGGCGAGCCGAAACCGGCGCTTTGCAGCAGCAGCTTGCCCTGGGCGTCGACGAGCTTGAAGTAGAACTGGCCGTCAGCTTCGCGGTACTGCTTGAAGCTGGGCAAGGCGGCCTTGCCCTTTTCCTTCTTTCCGGCCGCTGGCAGGGTCGCCAGGTTGCGCAGGCCGACGGCCTGGCGCAGTTCGCTCATGAGCGGCGTGGCCCGCTGGCGGGCCTTGGCGGCGCCGGCGTGCAGGATCTCCTCCAGCTCCGCGGGATGGCTCACCAGGTGGTCGTAGCGCTCGCGCATGGGCGCGATCTCGCGGTCGATGCGCTCGAACAGCAGCTGCTTGGCGTCGCTCCAGGCGATGCCGTCGGCATAGGCCTGGCGCAGCTTCTGCGTCTCCTCCGCGGAGGCGAAGGCCTGGTAGACCTGGAACAGGGCGGAGCCTTCCGTGTCCTTCGGTTCGCCGGGCGCGCGCGAGTCGGTGAGCATCGAGAAGATCTGCTTGCGCACCGTCTCGCGCGGCGCGAACAGGCCGATGACGTTGTCGTAGCTCTTGCTCATCTTGCGGCCGTCGAGGCCGGGCAGCAGCGCCACCGATTCGTCGATCTGCGCTTCGGGCAGCACGAGGTGCTCGCCATAGAGGTGGTTGAAGCTGGAGGCGATGTCGCGCGCCATCTCCAGGTGCTGGGCCTGGTCGCGGCCCACCGGCACCTTGTGCGCCTTGAACATCAGGATGTCCGCGGCCATCAGCACCGGGTACATGAACAGGCCCATGGAGACGTCGGTGTCGACGTCGGTGCCGGCGGCCGTGTTCTTGTCCACCTGGGCCTTGTAGGCGTGGGCGCGATTGAGCACGCCCTTGCCGGTGACGCAGGCGAGCAGCCAGGTGAGCTCGGGAATCTCGGGGATGTCCGACTGCCGGTAGAAGAACACCTGCTCGGGGTCCAGGCCGGCGGCCAGCCAGCAGGCGGCGATCTCCAGCGTGGAGCGCTGGATGCGCTGCGGCTCGTCGCACTTGATCAGCGCGTGGTAGTCGGCGAGGAAGTAGAAGTTCTCGGTGCCGGGCCGCTTGCTGGCCTGCACGGCCGGGCGGATGGCGCCGACGTAGTTGCCCAGGTGCGGGGTGCCGGTGGTGGTGATGCCGGTGAGGTAGCGGACGGTGGCCATGGATGGGGGATTCAGCTGAAAAGACTATACAGAGGGCTCAGGACCACGCGGACGGCGCCCAGGCTCAGGTCGATGAGGGGGCGCATCCACCAGGTGTCGACGAAGCCGGCGACCACCAGCAGCGTGACCAGCATGAAGCCCCAGGGCTCCAGGCGGGCGAGGGCATGCGCGGCCTTGTACGGCAGCAGTTCGACCAGGGCGCGCCCGCCGTCCAGCGGCGGGATCGGCAGCAGGTTGAAGGCGAACATCGCCAGGTTCACCAGCACGCCGGCCTGGGCCATGCCCACGAAGAAGCGTTCGCGGATGCCGGCGACCTGCAGGCCCACCAGCACCACGGCCCACAGCAGCGCCTGCAGGAAGTTGCAGGCCGGCCCGGCCAGGATCACCAGGATGGCCTGCTTGCGCGGGTCGCGCAGGCGGCCCAGGCGCACCGGCACCGGCTTGGCGTAACCGAGGGCATAGCTGCCGCCGGTGGCGACGAACAGCACCAGCGGGAACAGGATGGTGCCGACGGGGTCGATGTGCTTCAGCGGATTGAGCGTGATGCGGCCCGCCACCCACGCGGTGTCGTCGCCGCAGCGGCGCGCGACCCACCCGTGCGCCACCTCGTGGAGGGTGATGGCGAACAGGGTGGGAATGCAGTAGACGAGGATCGACTGGATCCAGAAAGCGGGATTCACGGCGCGGATTGTCGCAAAGAGCAGCGCGGCTGCTATAAACCGTGCCGACATGGACGACGCAACGATCGCGAGCCTGCGGCAGGCCTACCAGCTCACGCCGGGCAACCACGCCTTGCTGGCGCTGCTGCTGCGGGCCTATCTCGAGCGCGAGGAACCGCTGCTGGGCTTCGAGCTGCTGGCCGGGCGCGAGGTGCCGGCCGCCTTCGGCCCCGAGGAGCGCCTGCTGGGCGCGCGCACTTGCCTGGCCGCCGACCAGCCGCAAGCGGCGCTGGCCTGGCTGCTCGATGGCGAGCCGCAGACCCTGCTGTTGAAGGCGCGGACCCTCGCCGAGCTCGGGCGCGCCGACGACGGCCTGCGCGCCTACCGCGAGGCGGTGGCGAAGAACGCCGCCCTCGAGGACCACGGCCTGTCCGCGCAGCTGGAAGGCATGCTGGCGATCCAGAAGGCCGGCGGCCGGGCGCCGCGGGTCACCGTGCTCGCCAACGACGACACGCGCGAAGAGGACATGGCCCGCGTGCTGGAGCCGGCCGGCGAGCGCGTGACCTTCGCCGACATCGGCGGCCTGGACGACATCAAGGAGCAGGTCCGCCGCAAGATCATCCTGCCGTTCCAGAAACCGAGCCTGTTCCAGCGCTTCCGGCAGAAGGCGGGCGGCGGCATCCTGCTGTACGGCCCGCCCGGCTGCGGCAAGACGCTGATGGCGCGCGCCACCGCCGGCGAATGCCAGGCCGCCTTCCACAACGTCGCCATCGCCGACGTCCTGGACATGTACCTCGGCGAATCGGAACGCAAGCTGCAGGCCCTCTTCCAGAAGGCGCGGCAGAGTGCGCCCTGCGTGCTGTTCTTCGACGAGATCGAGGCGCTGGGCGGCCGCCGCCAGCACTCGCGCGAGGCGGCTTCGGCCAAGGTGGTGAGCCAGTTCCTGGCGGAGATGGACGGCTTCGGGCAGTCGAATGCCGGCGTGCTGGTGATCGGCGCCACCAACGTGCCCTGGGCGGTCGATTCGGCCTTCCGCCGGCCCGGGCGCTTCGATCGCGTGCAGTTCGTGCCGCCGCCGGATCGCGAGGCCCGGCGCGCCATCCTGGCGATCCTGCTGCGCGAGCGGCCGGCGGAGCCGATCGACATCGACTTCCTGGCCGCGAACACCTCCGGCTTCTCCGGCGCGGACCTGCGCTACCTGGTGGAGTCGGCGGTCGAGGAGGCGATCGACGCTTCCATCGCGCAGGGACGCGAGGTGCCGCTGAGCGACCAGGACCTGCGCTCCGCGCTCAAGCGCGTGAAGCCGACCACGCTCGAGTGGCTCACCACGGCGCGCAACTACGCCCGCTACGCCAACGAATCCGGCCAGTACGACGAGGTGCTGGCCTTCCTGGACAAGCACGGGAAGCAATGAGCAGGACCCAGAACGCCGCCTACCGCATCGTGGACGAGCCGGCGCCGAGCCGCTGGACGCATATCGCCGTCGACCCCATCTGGCCGCTGTTCGGCTTCATGTTCGGCGGCACCTGGCTGGCCTGGCCCTGGTTCGTGGTCAACGGCCACGCGGTCGGCAGCCCGACCCGCTGGCGCGAGACCGCGCTGGTCGCGCTCGGCTTCCTCGGCTCCTTCGGGCTGCTGTTCCTGGTCTTCTGGGCCCTCGCCGAAGGCTACCTGGGCCGCTCCGACGCCTGGTGGGCGCTGCTGGTCGTGACCTTGTGGAAGATGGGCGTCAGCTACGGGCTGTTCGTGCTGCAGCGGCGCACCTTCGAGCTCTATGCCTGGTTCGGCGGCCGGGTGCGCAACGGCATCCTCGTGGTGGCCGCGGCCTTCTTCCTGCGTGACAAGCTGCTGGCCCTGCTGCCGCACGGCATCTGGCTGCTGGTGGTGTTCTGATGGAAGACCAACTGCGGGAACTGGCCCAGGACCAGCTGGCGCAAGGCCATGTGCACGGCGCGGTGGAAACCTTGCGCCAGCTGCTGGCGAGCGACCCGGACGACGGCGAAGCGCATGCGCTGCTGGCGATCGCGCTGTACAACATGCGCCGGCTGCACGCGGCGCGCTACGAGGCCGGCGCCGGCGTGGCGCTGGCGCCCGAGTCCGCCCTGGCCCACTATGCGCTCGGCACGGTGGAAATGGGCGCGCGCCGCTTCGCCGCCGCCGAAGCCCATTTCCGCCAGGCACTGGCGCTGGAGCCGCATGCGCCGGGCCTGCTGCGCGCGCAGGCTTCGCTGTACGAGCTGTGGGGCAAGCCGGCGCAGGTCGGGCCGCTGCTGCTGCAAGCGCTGGCGCTTGCGCCCGAAGATCCGGCCACCCTCGTCGCCTTGGGCTCGCATGCGTTGCAGCAGGGCCGCCTGGACGAAGCGGGCGAGCGCGCGCTGGCGGCGCTGCGGCTGGACCCGGAATCGGCCGACGGCCTGGCGCTGATGGGACGGGTGCTGCTGCGGCGTGGCGACCCCGCGGAAGCGCGGGAACACGCCTTGCAGGCCCTGCGCATCGATGCCACGCACCGTGGTGCGCTGCACGTGCTATCCGGCGCCAAGGCCCGCCAGAACCCCTTGCTGGGCCTGTGGTGGCGCTACAGCGTGTGGATGGAGTCCATCGGCACCACCCGCTCCATCCTCGTGCTGCTGTTCGCCTATGCCGCCTACCGCATCGCGCTGGGGCTGGCGCAGCAGCAGGGCCTGAAGGACTGGGTCGTGCCGATCGAGATCGCCTGGCTGGCCATCGTGGCCTACACCTGGATCGGCCCGGGCCTGTTCCGGCGCTCGCTGGAGCGCGAGCTGCAGGGCGTGCGGCTCAGCCCGAAGTTTTAAAGACCGAGCAGGCCGACGTCGCCGCGGCCCTGCCGCAGCAGCACCGCTTCGCCGCCCGTGCCCATGGGCGTGAGGTCGATCACCGTGGTCGGCTGGTCGGGGCAGGGGCCGGAACCGATGACCGCGTCGAGCTGGTGCTGGAATCGCTCGCGGATCTGCTCGGGGTCGTTGAGCGGCTCCTTTTCCTGTGGGTCCATCAGCGTGGTGGACAGCAGCGGCGCGCCATGCGCCTCCAGCAGCGCCTGCAGCACCTTGTGGTCCGGCACCCGCAGGCCGATGGTCTTGCGCTGCGGATGGCTCACCCGCCGCGGCACCTCGCGCGTGGCGTCCAGGATGAAGGTGAAGGGCCCCGGCGTCGCCGACTTCAGCAGCCGGTACTGCTTGTTGTCGACGCGCGCGTAGTTGGCCAGCTCGCTCAGGTCGCGGCAGATCAGCGTGAGGTGGTGCTTCTCGTCCACGCGGCGGATCTCGCGCAGCCGGTCGACCGCCGCCTTGTCGTCGAGATGGCAGGCGATGGCGTAGCTGGAGTCCGTGGGCACGGCCACCACGCCGCCCTTGGCGATGACGGCGGCAGCCTGCTTCAGCAGGCGCGGCTGCGGGTTGTCCGGATGGAGTTCGAAGTATTGGGCCATGGCTGTCAGCTCGCGGCGGCGCGGCGCTCCCGCACCGTGAGCCAGGCGCCGGCGGCGCCGCAGAACGCGATCATGCCGATTCCCAGCAGCGACAGGTGGTCCGGCACATGGCCGAAAACCAGGACGCCGCCGATCATCGCAAAGCCGATCTGCGTGTAGAGGTAGGGCGTGAGCACGGCCGCGGGCGCGCGGTAGTAGGCCAGGATCAGCAGGAAATGGCCGACCGTGCCCATCAGGCCCATGAGGCACATGCAGGCCCAGAGCCACGGGTCGGGCACCGCCGTCCAGACGAAGGGCAGCATCAGGAAGGCGGCCGCGGTGCCGGTCCAGCCCGTGTAGAGGTGCATGGTCACCGGATCTTCGGTGCGCGCCAGCTTGCTGGTGAGCACCTGGAAGGCCGCGTTGCTGGCCACCAGCGCCAGCGGCAGCAGGCTGGCCCAGCCGAAGGTGCCGCCGCCCGGGCGGATGATGATGAGCGTGCCGGTGAAGCCGCCGACCACCAGCGCCCAGCGCAGCGGCGACACGCGCTCGTGCAGCAGGCGCGCGGCCAGCAGCGTGATGACCAGCGGCGTGATCATGACCATGGCGGTGAACTCGCCCACCGGCAGGTAGCGCAGGCTGGTGAACGACAGCACGCTGCTGGCCAGCAGCAGCACACCCCGCACCAGCTGCCAGCCCAGGCGCCGGGTGCGCCACACCTGCATACCGCGCAGCGGCAGCACGACCGCCGTCGTGGCCACGGCCTGGAAGAAATAGCGGAACCACAGCGCCATCAGGATCGGCACGCCGGCGCTGACGTACTTGGTGGTCGTGTCGAGGACCGAGAAGCAGGCGCTGGCGGCGATGACCAGTGCGATGCCGGCCAGCGCATGCGGCCGCGCGAGCGGCAGGATGGCCGCCTGCGCCGTCACCGGATGCGATCGGCCAGCAGGTCCCACACCGGCACCAGGTCGGCGGGGAGGGGCGGCAGCTTGCCGAGGTCGGTGTGGCTTTCGTCGGGGCTGTGGAAATCGCTGCCGCGCGAGGCCGCCAGGCCGAATTCGCGGGCGGTGCCGGCGTACTTGTTCGCTTCGGCCGTCGTGTGGCTGCCGGTCACCACCTCCACCCCGCGGCCGCCGTGGGCCTTGAACTCGGTGAAGAGGGCGTACTCCTCGTTGGCGGTGAACCGGTAGCGCGCCGGGTGCGCGATGACGGCCACGCCGCCAGCGGCGGTGATCCACTGCACGGCGTCCTTCAGGTTCGCCCAGCGGTGCGGCACGAAGCCGGGCTTGCCTTCGGTGAGGAAGCGGCGGAACACCTCGTTGGTGTCCTTGCAGATGCCGGCTTCGACCAGGTAGCGGGCGAAGTGGGTGCGCGAGATCAGGTCCGGGTTGCCCACGTACTTGAGCGCGCCTTCGTAGGCGTTCGGGATGCCCGCCTGCGCCAGGCCGGCGGAAATTTCCTGCGCGCGGCCGCCGCGGCCGCCGCGCGTCTGCTGCAGCCCGCGCTGCATCTCCGCGTCGTCCGGATCGAAGCCGAGGCCGACGATGTGCACCGTCTCGCCGGCGAAGGTGACCGAGATCTCGGTGCCGGTGAGGTAGCGCATGCCCTTGGCGTGGGCGGCGGCGGCAGCGCGGTGCTGGCCGCCGATTTCGTCGTGGTCCGTCAGCGCCCACAGCTCCACGCCGTTGGCGGCGGCGCGCGCGGCCAGTTCTTCCGGGGTCAGGGTGCCGTCGGAAACAACGGAGTGGCAGTGCAGGTCGGCGTTGAGGGGGGACACGCTCCCATTTTACCGGCGGGGTGGCATCCGCGCAGGAGCCGGGTCTTCGCCAGCCCGGCCCGGAGCGGATGCTGGTTCAGGTTCGCAAATGTAGAACGGTTGCTCCCATTTGTGGAACGGACTATCATCGCCGGCCATGAAGACCCCCACCCGCCCCTATCGCATCGGGCTGATCCACTACGTGCCGCTGGGCGACCCCTTCGTGAACACGGAAGACGTCGCCGATTTCAAGGCCGCGATGGCGCGGCTGGGCTACGAGGAAGGCCGTGACGTCGTGTACGACGAGCGCTATGGCCAACGCGACAAGGCACTGACCTGGCAACAGGTCCGGGAGATGCTGGCGGCCGGCCCGGACCTGGTCTGTTCCTTCCTGACCAATCCCAACATCGCGCTCAAGGAAACGATGGCCGCCACGGGCAAGGCGGTGCCCGTCATCTGCTGGGCGACCGACATGGTGGAAGCCGGGCTCATCGAAAGCCACCGGCGCCCGGGCGGCCATTTCACCGGCTTCACCTACGAGCCCTACAACCAGTGGACGAAGGTGCGGCTGCTCAAGCTGGCCGTCGCTGGACTGAAGCGAATCGGCCATCTCTACAACCCGAGCTATTCGCCGGCCCCGGCGGTGCTGCGCGACCTGCGCGAGGCCGCCGAGGCCATGGCGCTGGAGTTCGGCGTCTACGAAGCCACGCAAGTGGAGCAATTGCAGCCTGCCATCGATGCCATGCGCCGCGATGGCTGTGGCGGCGCCGTCGTCGGCCCGCACGAATTCTTCAACCGCAATGGCGAGCACCTGGGGCGCATGTTCCTGGCCGCGGGCATTGCCGCCGTCGGCAACCAGCTGTCCATTGCCCGCGGCGGCGGGCTCGCCGCCTTCAATGCGCCCAAGAAGCGCGGCTGGCCGATGATGGCGCAGGTGGCGGAACGCATCCTGCAAGGGGCCTCACCGGCGGAGATCCCGGTCGACCGGTCCCTGAAAGGGCCGATGACGATCAACCTGCGGTCCGCGCGCGCGCTGGGCCTGGCACTCCCCGCCAGCCTGGTCGACGAGGCCGACGCACTCATCGAGTGATTCACAAGGAACGATGATGGATTTCTTCAGGCAATCGCATGTTGTGCCCGGCGTGGCCCTGGTGCTGGCCCTGGCGTCGCCGGGCGCTGCAGGGGCGGAAGAATGGCCGGCGCGGCCGGTGCACGTCGTCGTCAACTATCCGGCCGGCGGCAGCAGCGACGCCCTGACGCGGGTCGCGCTGGCCAAGGCCAACGAGACGCTGGGCACGTCCGTCGTGATCGAGAACCGGCCGGGCGCCAACGGCAACATCGGCGTGTCGTACGTGGCGAAGGCCAAGGCCGACGGCTACACGCTGTCGGCGAGCGGGCTCTCGGGCATCATCAATTCCTACCTCTACGCGAAGCTCGACTACCGGTTCCAGCGTGACTTCGTGCCGGTGGCGATGATCGGCCGCAACCCGGGCGTCCTGATCGTCAACAAGTCGCTGCCGGTCCACAACGTCAAGGAACTGATCGCCTACGGCAAGAGCGTGCCTGGCGGCCTGACCTTCGCCTCCGGCGGCGCGGGTTCCAGCCCGCACCTGAACGGCGAAATCTTCCGGCAGGCGACCGGCACGCCCATGCGGCACGTGCCCTACCGCGGAGAGGGACCGGCCGTGACCGACCTGATCGGCGGCCAGGTGCAGGTGATGTTCGCCGTGCTGGCGACGGCCAAGCCGCTGATCGACAAGGGCCTGGTGCGGGCGCTGGCCGTCACCTCACCGAACCGGGCGGAAGCCTTGCCGGAGTTGCCGACCTTGAAGGAATCCGGCATCGGCTTCGGCGTCTACTCGTGGCTGGCGGTCTTCGCGCCCCGGGACACGCCCGAGCCGGTGCTGGAACGCCTGAACCTGGCTATCCGCAAGTCGCTGGCCGACCCCGAGGTGAAGAAGCGCGTGACGGAGATGGGCGCCGAGACCATCGACATGTCGCTGCCGGAGCTGCGCGACTACGTCCGCAGCGAAGACAGCTACTGGCGCGAGACGCTGAAGAAGGTCGACGTCCAGATGAACTAGGTGTTGGCAGGGGTGCCGCGGTCTGGTCCACTTGCGTCCCATGATCACCGTCCACCACCTGAACAACTCGAGATCGCAGCGCGTGCTGTGGCTGCTGGAAGAACTGGAACTGCCGTACGAGGTGCGCTTCTACGAGCGCGACCCGCAGACGCTGCTGGCGCCGCCGGAGTTGCGCAAGGTGCATCCGCTGGGGAAGTCGCCGGTGATCACCGATGGCGAGCTGACGCTGGCCGAATCCGGCGCGATCCTCGAATACCTGGTGGAGCGCCATGGCGCGGGCCGGTTCGCGCCCGCGGCGGGCACGCCGGAGCGCATCCGCTACACCTACTGGATGCATTACGCGGAGGGCTCGCTGATGCCGCCGCTGCTGCTGAAGCTGGTGTTCGACCGCATCGGGCGGGCGAAGATGCCTTTCCTGGCGCGGCCGGTGGCGCGCGGCATCGCGGAGAAGGCCCGCGGCGGCTTCGTGCAGCCGCAGATCGACCGCCACCTGGCCTACCTGGAAGGCGAACTGGCCGGCCGCGACTGGTTTGCCGGCGACAGCCTCACGGCCGCCGACATCCAGATGAGTTTTCCGCTGGAGGCGGCGCAGGCGCGCGGCGGGCTGGACCAGCGCCATCCGAACCTGCTGGCTTTTCTTTCGCGCTGCCACGCACGGCCGGCGTATGAACGGGCCCTCGCGAAGGGCGGCCCGTTCGACGTCGTGGGGTGAGCGCAGGTGCGCAGCGGAGCTGCGCACCCTAGGAAAGCGCGCCAGCCTCTTTCCGGATGTCGTGCTCGGTCGTCAAAGCCACCTCGATCGCCAGTTCGAGGCCCTGCACGATCTGGTCCACATGCATCGACGGCTGCCCCTGTTCCGGCAGGAAGGGCACGTGGACCAGGCCGCCGCGCACGCCCTGCCAGGCCGGCTGGGCCAGCAGGTGCATCAGACCGTAAAAGACGTGGTTGCAGACGAAGGTGCCGGCGGTCTGCGAAACCTCGGCGTTGATCCCGGCGTCCAGCAGCGCCTTCAGCATCGCCTTGATCGGCAGCCCGGTGAAATAGGCGGCGGGCCCGCCCTCGACGATCGCCGTGTCCACCGGCTGCGCGCCGGCGTTGTCGGCGATCCGCGCATCGTTGACGTTGATCGCCACCCGTTCCAGTGAAAGGGCGCCGCGGCCGCCGGCCTGGCCGGTGCAGACCACCAGGCGCGGCCGGTGCTGCTCCATCAGCACGCGCAGCCTCTGCAATGACTGTCCGAACACCGTGGGCACTTCGGCGCCGACGATGCGGTGGCCGGCGATTGTGCGACCATCCAGCGCCTGCACAGCCTGCCAGCTGGGGTTGACGGCGCTCCCGCCGAAGGGATCGAAACCGGTAACCAGTACGGATGGCGGACTACGCAAGGCCGGGCTCGGTGTACTTACCATCGACTCACTCTACAGCAGGGGAACGGAAATGCGCTGGGAAGGCAACCGCGAATCATCGAACGTCGAAGACTACCGCGACTCCTCCGGGGGCGGCGGCGGTGGCGGCTTCGGCATCGGTACGGGCGCGATCGGCATCGGCACGATCGTCGTCGCCCTCATCGGCGGGGCGGTGCTGGGCGTGAATCCGCTGACCCTGCTGTCCATGCTCAGTGGCGGCGGCCAGCAGGCGCAGGTGCAGCACCAGGGTCCGGCCCATCCGCCGCCGGCCAACGACCAGCAGGCCAAATTCGTCAGCACCGTGCTGGCGGACACCGAAGACGTGTGGACCGAACTGTTCCGCCAGGGCGGCGCCACCTATCACCCGCCGAAGCTCGTGCTGTACCGCGGCGCGATCCGCACCGGCTGCGGCGCTGGCCAGGCGGCGATGGGCCCCTTCTACTGCCCCGCGGACCAGAAGGTCTACATCGACCTGAGCTTCTACGACACGCTGAAGAACCGCCTGGGCGCGCCCGGCGACTTCGCGCAGGCCTACGTGATCGCGCACGAGGTGGGCCACCACGTGCAGAACGAACTGGGCATCACCGGCAAGGTGGACCGCGCGCGGCAGCGCCAGACCGAAGCCCAGGCCAACGCGATGAGCGTGCGCGTGGAACTGCAGGCCGACTGCCTGGCCGGCGTGTGGGGCCACCATGCCCAGCGCGAGCGCAACATCCTGGAGCAGGGAGACATCGAGGAGGCGATGAACGCGGCCAAGCAGATCGGCGACGACGCCCTGCAGCGCAACGCCGGCCGTGCCGTCGTGCCGGAGAGTTTCACCCACGGCACCAGCGCGCAGCGGCAGCATTGGTTCGACACCGGCTTCAAGACCGGCAGCGTGAAGGCTTGCGATACTTTCGGCGCCGCACACCCGTAAAGAAAGCGTCACGGGAGGCCTGCAAACTGTGCTGAGGCACGGTTTTTGCAGGAATGCGACAATAGCCGGCTCCGATGTCCGAATCAGCCTTTTCCAAACTCTCCCTCGCCGAACCCCTGGCCCGCGCCGTGGCCGAAATGGGGTACGAGCAGATGACGCCCATCCAGGCGCAGGCCATCCCCGTGGTGCTCACGGGGAAAGACGTCATGGGCGCGGCCCAGACCGGCACCGGCAAGACAGCGGCGTTCTCGCTGCCGCTGCTGCAGCGGATGCTGAAGCACGAAAACGCCTCCACCTCGCCGGCGCGGCACCCGGTGCGGGCACTGGTGCTGCTGCCCACCCGCGAACTGGCGGACCAGGTGGCCCAGCAGGTCAAGCTGTACGCCAAGTACACCAACCTGCGCAGCGCCGTGGTGTTCGGTGGCATGGACATGAAGCCGCAGACGGCGGAACTGAAGCGCGGCGTCGAGGTGCTGGTCGCCACGCCGGGCCGGCTGCTGGATCACATCGAGGCCAAGAACGCCGTCCTGAACCAGGTGGAATACGTGGTGCTGGACGAGGCCGACCGCATGCTGGACATCGGCTTCCTGCCGGACCTGCAACGCATCCTGTCGTATCTGCCCAAGCAGCGCACCACGCTGCTGTTCTCGGCCACCTTCTCGCCCGAGATCAAGCGGCTGGCCAACAGCTACCTGCAGGACCCGGTGACCATCGAGGTGTCGAAGCCGAACGCCACGGCCTCCACCGTCGAACAGCATTTCTTCAGCGTCACGGACGATGACAAGCGGCGCGCGATCAAGCAGATCGTGCGCCAGCGCGGGATCACCCAGGCCTTCGTGTTCGTCAACAGCAAGCTCGGTTGCGCGCGCCTTGCCCGCACGCTGGAGCGCGAGGGCCTGAAGACCACCGCGCTGCACGGCGACAAGAGCCAGGACGAGCGCCTGAAGTCGCTGGACGCCTTCAAGAAGGGCGAAGTCGACCTGCTGGTGGCGACCGACGTCGCCGCCCGCGGCCTGGACATCAAGGACGTGCCGGCGGTGTTCAACTTCGACGTGCCGTTCAACCCTGAGGACTACGTGCACCGCATCGGCCGCACCGGCCGCGCCGGCGCTTCGGGCCTGGCGGTGACGCTGGTGGCGCCTGGCGACCAGCGCCTGATGGCCGATCTCGAGAAGCTGTTGAAGCGCAAGGTCGAGATCGAGCCGATGGAGTTCGACGACGAGCGCCCGCGCGGCCGCATCAACGACGGCCGCCGTGCCTGGCGCGAGCGCGACGAGGAAGAGGACCGCCGCGGTTCCTACGAGGAGCGCCGCCGCGAGTCGCGGCCCGCGTCCGCGCCCAAGGATCCCTTCTTCGACCAGCCCTACGAAGCCCCGGAACGCGAGGCCGCGGCCTCCTGGGACGCCAACACCAAGCCGGCCGGTGGGCGCGTGTCGTCGAACATCAAGCCGAAGCGCAAGCTGGCGGCGCTGTTCAAGGCGAACACGCCGGCTTGACTCTGGGTCATCCCCGCGCAGACGGGGACCCAGGGCATCAGTCTCCCGGCGCCTGCGCCTGCTCGCACTTCTCCTGGATCAGCTCGTGGCGGCCATCCGCTGCGAGCTTCAGCGTGCTCAGGCACCCGCCCCACACGCAGCCCGTATCCAGCGCGATGATGTTGTCGCGCCGCAGGTAGCCCAGCGTCGACCAGTGCCCGAAGGCGATGGTGACGTTGGCCGTCTGGCGATCCGGCACGTCGAACCACGGCAGCAGCCCCGGCGGCGCCTTGTGCAGGCCGCCCGAGGCGCGCAGGTCCATCGCCCCTTCCGGCGTGCAGAAGCGCAGCCGCGTCAGCGCGTTCACGATCACCCGCAGCCGCTCGAAGCCCGTGAGCTGGTCGTCCCAGCGGTCCGGCTGGTTGCCGTACATGTGGGAAAGGAAGTCGCCCAGCGCCGGCCCGCGCAGCACGCGCTCCACCTCGCCGGCCAGCGCCAGCGACTGCTTCAAATCCCAGGACGGCAGCACGCCGCCGTGCACCATCAGGATGCCGTGGGCGTGGATCGCCATGGCGCGATGGCGCAGCCAATCCAGCATGGCGTCGCGGTCAGCCGCCTGCAGGATCTCGTCCATCGTGTCGTTGCGGTGCGGCGCGCGGTCGCCGTGCGCGATCGCCAGCAGGCTCAGGTCGTGGTTGCCCAGCAGGCATTGCGCCGCGTCGCCGTAGCCCATCAGCCGGCGCAGTACGGCGGCCGAAGCCGGCCCGCGGTTCACGAGGTCGCCCAGCAGGTAGAGCGTGTCGCGGCTGGCCGAGAAGCCGATCTTCGCCAGCAGCCGCGCAAGCGGTGCGTCGCAACCCTGGAGGTCGCCAATCAGGTAGTTCGCCATCGGTATGCGCCGCCCCGTCCAGCGGCAGGGCTGCGGTAAAGTCCCAACGTTCCATTCTGTCGCCATTCATGGATTTCCTGCTCATTGCGTTCCTGACGGTTGTCAACGGCCTGTTCGCCATGTCCGAGATGGCGCTCGCCTCCAGCCGGCGGGCGCGGCTGGGCGCCATGGCCGAATCCGGTGACAAGGGCGCCGAGGCCGCGCTGCAGCTGCTGGACCGCCCGACCCAGTTCCTTTCGACCGTGCAGGTGGGCATCACGTCCATCGGCATCCTCAACGGCATCATCGGCGAGGCGGCCTTCAGCGCCGAACTCGCCACCTGGCTGCAGGCGCACGGCGTGCCGGCGCGCACGGCCGGCTGGCTGGCCACGGCCATCGTGGTGGCGGCGATCACCTACGTCACCATCCTGCTGGGCGAGCTGGTGCCCAAGCGCATCGGCCAGCTCTATCCGGAGACCGTGGCGCGCTGGGCCGCGCGCCCCATGCGCTTCCTGGCCAAGGCCGCCGGTCCTTTCGTGAAGCTGCTGTCGGCGTCGACCCAGGCCATCCTGAAGATCCTGGCCATCGACACCGACACCAAGCGCGGCATGACCGAGGAGGAGATCGCCCACAGCCTGGAAGAGGGCGTGGACGCCGGCGTCATCGAGCAGCACGAGCACCAGATGGTGCGCAACGTGTTCCACCTCGACGACCGGCCGCTCACCTCGATGATGGTGCCGCGCCTGGACGTGAAGTGGCTCGATGCGTCGCTGTCCGTGCGCGACTGCCTCAAGCGCGCGGGCCAGGACGAGCCGCACAGCTGGTATCCCGTGTGCCGCAATTCGCTGGATGACGTCGTCGGCGTGATCAGCGTCGCACGGCTGCTCGCGCAGGGCCTGGACCACGACGGCCCGGTCGAGCCGCACGTGCAGCCGGCGCGCTTCGTGCCGGAGACCTTGAGCGGCATGGAACTGCTGGAGCACTTCCGCACCGAGGCCGCGCGCATCGTGTTCGTGGTGGACGAATACGGCGTGGTGCAGGGCCTGCTCACCCCGCACGACCTGCTGGAGGCGATCACCGGCGAACTGCAGCCCGAGGTGGCCACCGAAGGCTGGGCGACGCAGCGCGAGGACGGCTCCTGGCTGCTCGATGGCCTCATGCCCATCTCCGAACTGAAGGCGCGGCTGGACATCCGCGAGCTGCCGGAAGAGGACAAGGGCCGCTACAACACGCTGGCCGGCCTGCTGATGGCGGTGTCGGGCAGCCTGCCAACGACCGGCGAGCGCATCGAGGCAGGCGACTGGGTGTTCGAGGTGGTGGACCTCGACGGCCGCCGCATCGACAAGGTCATGGCCCAGGCCATGCCGCAGAGCGAGCCGGCCGGCGCCGGCGCTTGACGAGAGGGGAACGAGAGATGGCCGAGAGCATGTACTACGAGAAGCCGGTGCTGCTGGATCGCGTGCGGCATCGCCAGCGGCGCGTGCGCCCCAGCACCAGCTTCGGCTTCGCCCGCAAGGCCAATTCGCTGTACCTGGCCGGCGTCGAGTTCGGCGAGGCCTGCAAGGAATACGCCGTGGTCTTCACGCGCGGCGGCAACGGCAGGATCGTGCCGGTGGTGATGCTGGGGCTGCGCAGCCGCGAGAACCTGTTCGTCGACGCGCAGGACCGCTGGACCGGCCGCTACGTGCCGGCCTTCGTGCGCCGCTATCCCTTCGTGCTGGCGGAGCTGCCGGGACAGTCGCTGGGCGTCTGCATCGACGAAGCCTACCCCGGCCTCAACGAGACGGAAGGCGAGGCGCTGTTCGATGCCGAGGGCCGCGACACGCCTTACCTGCGCAACGCGCTGGACTTCCTGACGCAGTACCAGCGCGAGTACGTGCGCACCGAAGCCTTCTGCCAGCGGCTGGAGCAGGCGGGCCTGCTGACCGAAATGAATGCGCGCGCCGACCTGGTGGACGGCCGCAGCTTCACCGTGGGCAGCCTGCTGGTGGTCGACGAGAAGAAGCTGCTGGCGCTGCCGGACGCGGTGGCGCTGTCCCTGTTCCGCAGCGGCGAGATGCACCTGGTCTCGATGCACCTGTTGTCGCTGTCGAACATGCAGCGGCTGGTCGACAAGGTCGCCCAGGCGCAGCAACAGCAGTGACCGGCGTCAGGCCCCCGACTGCGCGAAGCGGCGGGGGTCGATGACCTCCAGCGCGCCTTCCGACACCCACTGGCGCAGCATCTCTTCCAGCTTGTGCGGCTCCATGCGCACGCGCGACAGGATCCACTGCCGGTTCACCGGCCGGCTGCTCATGACGGACAGCACCCGGTAGATGTCCAGCGTGCGGCCCGCCTCGGGCAGGCGCGGCCAGGCTTTCAGCCGGTAGATCAGGTCCCCACCGAGATGGAACTCCTCGGGCGGCCGCAAGGGAGCCCATCCCCTGACGCCGACGGCGCCCAACAACCGGCGCAAGGGTTCCAGAAACAGTGACATGGAGGAAAGTGTCCTCCTGCCTCAAGCTCGGCCATTAGGGCGAATCGCGGCGCGCAACTCAGCCTTTTGCTTAAACAACAGGACCTCACCCGGCCAGGGCTCGAACCGTCGCGAAGCCCAGGCCGGTCAACAGTAGAGAGCCTGCCAGGTGGACCGCCGCGATTGTGAGCGCCCACCCCGGTTGACCTTGCTGCAGTTGCATCACGACCTCGGCCGAAAAGGTGGAGAACGTCGTCAGGCCGCCCAGGAAGCCGGTGATCACGAACAGGCGCACCTGCGGCGGCAGCTCCGGCCGCATCGCCAGCCAGGCGGCCGCGATGCCGATGACGTAGCCCCCCAGCAGGTTGGCCGCCAGCGTCCCGAGCGGGAGGTTGGGCCAGAGGGCATTGAGCCGGGTGGACAGGACCCAGCGCAGCAGCGCGCCCAGGGCGGCGCCCACGCTGATGGAAACGATGGAGCTCAGCATGGCCGCTCTTATACACGCTGGACTCCCACCGCCCAGAGGACCGGTCTGCAAGAATGTCCTGGCGCAGCCGCCATGCACGAGAACAAGAAGCCAGCACCTTCCCCCGCCCCGGACCGTCCGTTCGCCGCGCTGCTGGCGTTGGCCTACCTGGCCGTGGGACTGCTGTGGATCGCCTTCTCCGACGAAACCGGCATCCTGCTGTTCTCCAGCGCCGAGGCGCTGACGCGCTTCCAGACCTGGAAGGGCGCGGGCTTCGTCACGGCCACCGCGGTGCTGGTGTTCGTGCTGGCCTCGCGCCGCACGCGCCGCGAAGCCGCGGAACTGCCGTTGCGCGCCGGCGCCAGCCTGCGCGTGCTGCTCACCGGCCTGGTGCTGGTGACGGCGGCGCCGCTGGTGGTGCTGCTTGGCTACAACCTGGTGCGCCAGACGCACGGCCGGGTGGAGGAAGCCAATGCGCTGGTCCAGGGCGTCGCCAGCAGCACGGCGACGGACGCCCTGGCCACCCTCGACCAGCAAAGGCGCCTGGGCCGCCAGCTGGCGCAGCGTCCACTGGTGCAGGCGCTGGACGCGGGCCGCTGCGACCCGCTGCTGGACCAGCTGGTCTCGCTGCATGGCGACCTGGCCAACCTCGTCGTGCTCGACGCGCGCGGCGATGCGGTCTGCGCCGCCCGGCCCGACCGCCATGTGCGGGTAGCCGTCGAGGCCCTGCGCGGACTGCCACAAGGCCTGCTGAGCCCGGCCTTCGTGGTGCCGGAAGGCTTCGCGCTGGCGCTCACGTTGCCGCTGCCTGACGGAGCCGGCAGCCTGCAGCTGGTGCTGGCCGAGGACATGCTGGAGCGACTGGTGCAGGCCGATGCGCAGCAGGGCGTGAGTTCCGCGCTGGTCACGGTCGGAGGCTACGTGCTGGCGCGCGACCCGCTCGTTCCGGGGCTGGTCGGCCGGCAGATGCCGAACCTCGCGCGCTTCGTCGAGGTGCTGCAGCGCGGCGGCAACTCGCTCACGGCGCGTGGCATCGACGGCGTCGAGCGCTTCTATGGAATGCGGGCGGTCGGCAATTCGGGGCTGGTCGCCATCGCGGGCGTCGACGTGGGCCGCACCTTCGGGCCGGTGCGCGTGGGCGTGCTGCGGGCGCTGGGCCTGACGCTGGCGGTGCTGCTGGCGGCCAGCCTGCTGATCACGGCGCTGGTGCGTCGCATCGCCGGCCCGATGCACGCGCTGGCGCGAGCCGCCGAAGCCGTGGCGGCCGGCGAAGCCGAGCGCCGCGCGCCGGAAGGCGGCCCGCGCGAACTGGCCCGCGTCGCGCGCCAGTTCAACCACATGCTGGACCGGCTGCCGGCGCTGGAACACGAGCTGCGCGAGAGCGAATCGCGCCACCGCACGTTGCTGGAAAAGCTCGCGCGCAACATCCCCGGCATGATCTTCCAGATGCGCGTGCATCCGCCGGGGCCCATCACGCTGCCCTTCGCGAGCGATGCCATCGAACCGATGTTCGAGGTGACGCCGGAGCAGGCGCGCATCGACGCGGCACCGGTGTTCGCGCGCATCCACCCCGAGGACGCGGCAGGGGTGAATCGGGCGCTGGAAGAGGCCGCCGCGCGCCTGGGCCCGATCGCCATCGAATACCGCGTGGTGTTGTCGACCGGCGTGCGCCACTACCTCACGTATTCGCAACCCGATCGCGCCGACGGCGGCGAGCTGTGGCACGGTTGCACGGTGGACGTGACGCCGCTGAAGCAGGCGCAGCTGGCGCTGAGCGAGGCCAACGAGCAACTGGAGGAGCGCGTGTCCGACCGCACGCGCGAGCTCGCCGCGGCCAACGAATCGCTGGAGGCCTTCTCCTATTCGGTGGCGCACGACCTGCGCGCGCCGCTGCGGGCCATCGAAGGCTTTGCCGACGCCTTGCCCGGCCTGCTGCAGCGCGACCCGGAGCGCGTGCGCCGGCTGGTGGACCGCATCGCCGCCAATACCGCGCAGATGGGCCGCATGATCGATGGCCTGCTGGCCGTCGCGCATGCCGGCAAGGGCGAGCTGGCGGAGCGCACGGTGAGGCAGGAGGCGCTGGTGCGCGAGATCCTCGCGCAGCTGCAGCCGCCGCCCTGCATGCAGGTGGAGATCGGGCCCTTGCCTTCCGTGCATGCGGACCCGGCGAGCCTGCGCCAGGTCTGGTGGAACCTGCTGTCCAACGCCGTGAAGTTCACCGGCCGGCAGGCGCAGGGGCGCATCGTGGTGGGCTGCGAGCCCCGCGGCAGCGAGCTCGCCTTCTACGTGCGCGACAACGGCTCCGGCTTCGATCCAGCTTTTGCGGGCCGCCTGTTCACCGCCTTCCAGCGCCTGCATGCCGCCGACGAATTCGAGGGCAACGGCATCGGGCTGGCGCTCGCGCGCCGCGTGGTGGAGCGGCATGGCGGCCGCATGTGGGCCGAGGGCAGTGCGGGGGCGGGCGCGACGTTCTGGTTCAGCCTGCCGGCGAGCCGCGCGGTTTGAGTCCGCAGGGTGCGCAGCCTTGCTGCGCACCGCGCGGGACCGCGGCCCGGACGACCGTCAGTCCGGCCAGCCCTGCACGGCCTCGCGCGTCCCCTCCCAGAGGCTGCGCAAACGTGCTGCACGTTCCGCGCCATCGGCCGGAACCCCTTCCTTCGCCTGCGCCTCCAGCTCGCCCGACGCGACATGCAGCGCCGTCGCGCCCACGTTGCCCGCCGCGCCCTTCAGCGCATGGGCCGCCGTCGCCAGCGCGCCTGCGTCGTGCGCCGCCAGCGCGGCGTCGATGGCGTCCAGCCGCACCGGCGTGTCCTGCAGGAACAGCGCGATGACTTCCTTCGTCATCGTCAGTTCCTCGTCGTCGAACTCGCGGAACTCCTCCAGCCGTGCGAAGTCGACCAGCGCCGCTTCGGGCACCGCGGCGGCTGCGGGTGCCGGCGGGGCAGCAAGGGCGCGCCCGGCAATCCACTTCTCGAGCGCTTGCGCCAGCGCCGCCACCTGCAGCGGCTTGGTGAGGTAGTCGTCCATGCCGGCCGCCTCGCAGCGCTCGCGGTCCTCGGCCGAAGCTGCCGCGGTCACGGCAATGATCGGCGGTGCCGCCTTGCCGCGCGCGGCCTGGATCTGCCGCGTGGCCTGCAGGCCGTCGACGTCCGGCATGTTGACGTCCATCAGGATGGCGTCGATGCGCTGGCCATGCGCTGCCGCGTGCGCCACGGCTTCCACGGCCTCGCGGCCATCGGTGGCGGTGCGCATTTCGTAGCCCAGCTTCATCAGCATCGCGCAGGCCACCTTCAGGTTGACCGCGTTGTCGTCGGCCACCAGCACCGTGGCGTCCTTGCGCACCGAGCCGCCGGCGACGGCGGCGCCACTGGCAGCCGACTCCTCCGCGGTGACGCAGCGCAGGATGGTCTCGAACAGCTGGTTCTGGCGCGCCGGCTTCAGGAGCCGCGCCTGGAACAGCGCCGCGGTCTCGTCGCCCGCCGGCATGAAGCCGGAGCTGAGGAGCACGAGCGGAATGCGCGCGAAGCGCGTGTCGGCCTTGAGTTCGCTCGCCAGCGCCACGCCATCCATCTCCGGCATGTGCATGTCGGTGACGATCACGTCCGGCAGCGCGGTCATCGCCCGCAGCAGGTCCAGCGCGTCGGCGCCCGACTCGGCCGAGCGCACTTCCATGCCCCACAGCTGCAGCTGGCGCGTGAGCACGCGCACGTTGGTCTGGTGGTCGTCCACCACCAGCACGCGGATCGCCTTCAGCCGGCCGGCGTCGATCGGCTGCAGCGCCTCGGTCAGTTCGGTCACCGTCGCCGGCAGCGTGAACCAGAAGGTGGACCCGCGGCCCGCTTCGCTCTCCACGCCGATCTCGCCGCCCATCAGCTCCACCAGGCGCTTGCAGATCGCCAGGCCCAGGCCGGTGCCGCCGTACTTGCGCGTGGTGGACGCATCGCCCTGCGTGAAGGCGGAGAACAGCGCCTGCTGCCGCTCGGGCGGGATGCCGATGCCGGTGTCGCTGACGCGGAACTCCAGCAGCGCGCGCCCCGAGCCATCGGGTGCCGCGCGCGAACGCAGGTGCACCGCCACCTCGCCGCGCGCGGTGAACTTCACGGCGTTGTTCACCAGGTTGATCAGCACCTGGCGGATGCGCGTGATGTCGCCCTTGATCGCGCCCGGCACGGCGCCGGGGCCATGTTCGGGGATGTCGATGATCAGCTCCAGGCCCTTGTCGCGCGCCCGCGGCGCGGCGATGTCGCAGGCCTCTTCGACGGCGCCGCGCACGCTGAGCGGCTCGGATTCCAGGTCCAGCTTGCCCGATTCGATCTTGGAGAAGTCGAGCACGTCGTTGATCACCGCCAGCAGCTGGTCGCTGGAGACGCGGATCGTCTGCAGGTAGTCGCGCTGCTCCGGGTTCAGCGGCGTCTCGGCCAGCAGCGTGCTCATGCCCACCACGCCGTTCAGCGGCGTGCGGATCTCGTGGCTCATGGTGGCGAGGAAGGCGGCCTTGGCCTGCGCGGCGGCCAGCGCCTCCTCGCGCGAGGCTTCCAGTTCCGCGGTGCGCTTGGCCACCCGCGCTTCCAGCGTCTCGTTGGCCTGCTGCAGCGCGACGGCGTCGGCTTCCACCTGGCGGCGGTAGGACTGCAGCTGCTCGCCGCTGTCATGCAGCACCTCGCCCAGGCGATGCAGTTCGCGGATGCGCGTGCCGCCCTCGACCGGCGGCACCTCGCCGCGCCCCAGCTGTTCGGCCGCGGCCGACAGCCGGCCCAGGCGCTTGCCGAAGCCGCGTGCGAGCAGGAAGGCGATCAGCGTGCCCAGGATGACCAGGCCTGCGCCCCAGATCACGGCGTTGCGCATGGCGCGCTGGATGTCGCCGGTGAAGTCGCTCTCGGGCGCCGCCACCACCAGCGTCCAGTGCAGGCCGTAGGCTTCGCCGAAGGGCCGAGCCATCATCAGCACCGCGCCGCCTGGGGCGGCGATGCGCTGCAGCCGCGTGTCGGCCTGCACGCTGTCGGCGTCGCGCTGCGCGCGCAGGCCTTCCAGCGCCGCGAAGCCGGCGCGGATGACGGGGTTGGCGCTGTCGCGCGGGCTGCGCAGCGCGCCGCCGGGCGCGACCAGCGCATCGCCGGCGGAGCTGGCCGCCAGCGCGCCGCGTTCGTCGACGACGAAGGCGCCGCCATGGGAGCTGATGTGCTGCGTGCGCAGCATGGTGCCGAGCTGCGCCAGGTAAAGGTCGGCGGCGAACACGCCGGCCGCGCCACCGTCGGTGTCGAACACCGGCTGCGCCAGGCTCACCATGAGCTGGCGGCCGTCCGGGGCCGTGCGGACCGGCGTGAAGACGCGCCCGCGCGCTTCCATCGCGGCGCGGTACCAGGGGCTGGTGCGCGGCTCGAAGCCGGCGCTGGCCACCGCGAGCGGGTGGCTGCGGTCGCCGGGCTCGCGCGCCAGCCAGGAACTGAAGCCGGCACCGGCCGCCCCGCGCTGGCCGACCTGGATGCCATCCGGCGTGGCCGTCAGGCCGAAATATTCGCCGCGCAGGTTGGCGAAGTGCACGGCGCGCACCCCGGTCGACTGGCGCGCCAGCACGAAAGCCATCGGCTCGAAGCGGGCCGGCTCGCGCAGCCACTGGCGGGCGCGCTCGAGGTCCGCCGCGCCGGGGCGTTCGGGGAACAGGCCGTTCATCGCATCGTTCGCCTGCGCGAACTGGTGCTCGGTGCCGGCCTGCACGACGGCGGCCACCTGGGTCAGCAGGCGGCCGGCCAGTTCCTCGACCGAATCGTTGGCGGCGTGCCCCAGCAGCCAGGCCACCGCCAGTGCCGGCACGGTGGCCAGCAGCACCATCGGTGCGGTCAGGACCCGCCCCAGCGGCACCATGCGGCTCATTCCTCTTCGCCCGCCGGCGGCGCCAGGCCGACGAGTTCGGCCGCGTCGACCGGCTGGCCGCGGCCAGGCAGCTCCAGCAGGGCGCGGCGCTCGGTGCGCACCGCGCCCGTCACCATGCGCAGGGTCGTGACGCTCACGACCGCGGGCCAGCCCAGCCCCTGCGCCTGGCGCTGCAGCGCCATCGTCGTGCTCACCACGTCGCCCACCGGCAGCTTCTGTTCGCCGCCATGCAGGCCGTCCTGCAGCAAGGTCAGCGTGACCGGGCCGCTGTTCAGCGCCACGTTCACGGAGAAGGGCGGCAGCGAACGCCCGGGATAGTTGCTCTCCAGCAACTTGGCGATGCCGCGTCCCGCTTCCACCAGGCCCAGCGCAGTGCGGGCCGCGCGCAGTCCGTGGTTGACGGTCCGCGTGTTGTTGTCGTCGCAGAAGACGGCCAGCAGGCCTTCGCCGATGAACTGCATGTGCCGCGCGCCGAACAGGTGGGCGGCGTCGTTGGCGCTGCCGTAGAACTTCTTGACCAGCTCGGCCAGTTCGTTCGGTTCCAGCTTCTGCGCGACTTCGGCGTAGCGCGGGATGTCGACGAACAGCACCGTGGCCGAGTCGAAGCGCTCGTCGCCGGTGCCGCCGGCGCCCGTGGGCCAGCGCTCGCTGAGTTCGTGCGCCAGCCGCGTTTCGTACAGCCGCGCCAGCTCGTGGCGCTGCTCCACCAGCGCATGCTGCACGGCCGATTCGATGGCCAGCGCCTGCAGGTTGGCCTGCACCTGCCGCTTGTTCAGCTGGGCACTGACTGCGTCGCGCAGCTCGCCGGGGCGGAAGGGCTTGGTGATGTAGTCATCGGCGCCCGAAGTCATGCCGATGCGCATGTGCGCGCGCTCCTGCAGGGAGGTGAGCAGGATGACGGGCGTGGCGGCCAGCTCCGGCGTCTGGCGCAGCTGGGCCAGCATGTCGAACCCGTTCATTTCGGGCATCTGCACGTCGCTGATCACCAGGTCGGGCCTGCGGCCGGCGCACAGCAGCAGGCCGGCGCGGCCGTTTTCGGCCTGGGCAACCTCGTGGCCGTCCTTCCTCAGCACCGAGCTGACGAGCGTGCGTGTGGCCGCGTCGTCCTCCATCAGAACGATCCATGCCATGGGGGGAAATTCCTTGGTGTAGCTTGGCGCGCCCGACTGCGGCGCGCCTCGACGGCATCTTACCGCCCGCCTGTGGTCGCTCAGCTACGCGAGTCGGGCGGCACGCGGTAGCCGACCCCGCGCACGGTCTGGATCAGGCTGTCGCCGAGCTTGCGGCGCAAGTGGTGCACATGCACTTCGACGGCGTTGCCGTCGCCGACGCGGTTGCCGCTGCGGGCCTGGATGTCGGCGCGCGACAGCGGCCGGGGCCGATCTTCCATCAGCGCCAGCAGGACCGCGAATTCCTGTTCGGTCAGGTCGACCTGCGCGCCGGCCTGTTGCACGCGCCGGCTTTGCGGGTCGAGCACGAGGTCGCGGTGGCGGATCTGCCCGGCCGCGATGGTGGTGCGCCGGCGCAGCAAGGCGCGCATCACGGCGCCCACCTCATCCAGGTGCACGGGCTTGATGACGTAGCCGTCGGCGCCCAGGTCCAGCGCCATCAGGCGCGAGCGCAGCTGGGAACGGGACGAGATGACCAGCACCGGCAGCTTGGGGTCCGGCAGCTCGCCAGGCGCGCCGCGGCGGATCTTTTGCAGCAGGTCCGTGCCCTCGCCATCGGGCAGGCTCAGGTCCAGCAGCAGGATGTCGAACGCGGCGGTGCGCAGCGCCTGCCAGGCGCTGGCCAGGTCTTCGGCCTGCTGGTGGTGCCAGTGCTCGCGGCGCACGAGGCCCGCAAGCATGGCTGAGGTTGTCGGGTCGTCCTCGACGATCAGAACTCGCATGCTTTATCGGTGGGCAACAATCACGGGCTGGGATGCCCGTGCCGTCGAGGATATTGCATGCAGGGCCGGGTCATGGCCCGGCTGTCAGCTGAATGATGCCGTTGGTTTTCAAGCGGCCAGTTCGGGCTTGAGTTCCTGGATGGGGATGATGCCCTGGTCGCCGTCTTCATAGACGAGGAAGGCCACGTTGCCCATCTGGCGCCAGCAGGCCTGGAAGTTCTTGCCCTGGAACACGGCCGTGGCGGAGTGGAAGTCGGTCTGCTGCTCGCCTTCGAGGCGGCTCAGCACGAGCTCGCTCTGGCAAGCGCCGTCCGAAAGGCGGACGGAATCCTCGCCCTGGCGCGCGACCAGGTCCTGGGCGAAGGTGGGGGCTGCGGCGAGCGCGGCGGCGGCAGCGATAACGGCGACTAGGACTTTCATCAGGTTCTCCCGGTTGTTGGAGCGCTTCGTCAGCTTTCTTTCTGGAGGTCTGTTCCCGCGCTACGGGAGGAAATGCTCCGGCTTGCACCAGTCCAGGCGTGTAGGAGGCGCGGTGCCGGTGGCGTGCGCGAAAACCTGTTAATCCACGTGAAGATGCCCGCGCAAGGCGGGCACTTGGCTGACAGACGTGACAGTGCGCGGCGCGGCCTCAGCGTGAAATTTTCAACTGAGTCCGCGCACCGGGATGCAGGCGCCGTGGACCGCGGAGGCTGGGTCGGAGGCGAGGAAGGAGATCACCTTGGCCAGCTGCGCGGGCGCGACCCAGCGCGCCGCGTCGGCCTTCGGCATCGCGGCGCGGTTGTCGGGCGTGTCGATGATGGTGGGCAGCACGCAATTGACGTTGACGCCCTGCTCGCGCAGTTCCGCCGCCATGGCTTCGGTGATGCGCATGACTTCGGACTTCGAGGCCACGTAGGCGCCCATGTTCGCGCTGCCTTGCAAGGCGGCGTAGGAGCCGACGTTGACCACTTTGCCGCGCCGGCGCGCCACCATGCCGGGCACCACGGCCTGCACCGCGTTCAGCAGGGTGCGCACGTTGATGTCGTGCATCTGCTGCCAGGTGCCCGGCGCCGTTGCATGCACGGGGTCGCCCATCGCAAAGCCGCCGGCGACGTTGCAGAGCACGTCGATGCCGCCGGCGCGCGCTTCCAGGTTGTGCACGGCCTGCTGCAGGCTGGCCGGATCCAGCAGGTCGGCGGCGACGAACAGGTGCAGCGAATCCTCGGCGCCGTACAGCGCCTGCAACTGCTCGCGCGAACGCGCCAGCAGCGCGAGGCGCTCGCCAGCCCGCGCGAATTCCGCCGCGACGGCGCGGCCCAGGTGGCCGGCGGCGCCGGTGATGAGGACGAGACGATTGGACATCCCTCGATTGTGGATTCAGGACGCGAAAGCCGCAAAGGCTGCGCCAAAGTCGCAAAACAAATCCTGGAAGTCCTTTTGCGACCTTTGCGTGACCTTCGCGACCTTTGCGTCCGGAAGTTCTATGCCAGCGCGGTGACGCCTTCCATGCCATGCCGCGCCAGCGCATTCCGCACGAAGGCGCTGGACCGTTGCTGCGCGAGGAAGCTTTCCAGCAGGTCCACCGCCGCGGCGCTGCGGCCGCGCGGCATCGCCATGGCCTGGTGGATGGCCATGAAGGCGCCGGGCAGCAAGCGTACGCCGGGCACGCGCGCCAGGTCGGCGAGCAACTGCTGGCGCACGCCGGCGGCGGCGTCCAGCGCCGGGTCGGCGAGCAGCGCGTCGGCCGCGCAGGCATTGTCGAAGGGCACCTCCACCAGCTGCGCATGCCGCAGCTCGCGCGCCAGGTAAAGCGCATACGCGCTGCCGGCGCCCGCGACGATGCGGCGCCCGGGCTGGTCGACCTCGTCGTTGTGCTGCAGTGGCGACGCATCGCGCACGAGGTAGCAGCCTTCGATCTGCACATAAGGCGCGGTGAAGTGGATGCTTTCGGCGCGCTTCGGGTCGACGGCGAGGAAGCCGATGTCGGCCTTGCCCGAGGCGATGGCCGCGGCGGACGCGCCCGGCGTTTCGAAGGGCAGCAGCTGCACCGGCACGCCCAGCAGCTCGCCGAAGCGGCGCGCCAGGTCGATGGTGACGCCGGCCGGCCGCTCGCGCGCCGTGTGGCTCTGGGCCAGCACCGGGTTGCCGAGGTTGATGGCGGCGCGCAGTTCGCCGGTGGGCGCGAATTCGTGGACGAGGGCAGGGTCGGGGCGCATCACTTCAGGGGATATTGCTGGACGAGCGAATCGAGGAAGGCCGCATCTTCCCTGATTCCGGCGGCGAACTCGCGGCTGGGACCGAACACGGGCTCGGCGCCGATGTTGCGCATCACCTCCTGCGCCGCCGGGTCGTTGGCGAGCCCGACGACGACTTTCTCGATCTTCGCGATCACTTCCGGCGGCGTCTTCGCCGGCACGAACAGGCCGTACCAGGAGCCGCGCGCCGGCATCTGCAGGCCGGCTTCGTGGAAGGTGGGTACCTCGGGGATCTGCGGCACGCGCTTCTCTGCGTTCACCGCCAGGATGCGCAGCGTGCCTTGCTGGTGGAAGGCCAGTGGCGCGGCGATGCTGGTCATGCCGATGGTGATGTGGTTGCCCAGCAGGTCGTTCACCACCGGGCCCGTGCCCTTGTAGTTGACGTTGACGGTCTCGCGGATGCCGCTGAGCGCGAACACGCGCTTGCCATACAGGTAGGACAGCTGCTGGCCGGAGCCCCAGCTGCAAGGCCGCTCGGACTGGTTGCACCAGGCGACCAGCTCCTGCACGGTCTTGATGCCGCTCCTGGCGTTGACGGCCACTACCGAAGGCGTGCGACCCAGCTCGGACACCGGCGCGAGCGAGGCGACGGGATCGAAGCCGGGATCGTGCGTGTTGTGCTTCAGGAGCAGCAGCGAGGGAATCTGCAGCAGCATGGTGTAGCCGTCGGCCGGGCCGGTGGCGACGCGCTGCGTCGCGATCAGGCCGTCGGCGCCGCCCTGGTTCTCCACGATCACCGGCTGGCCCCAGGCCTTGGCCATGCGCTCGGACAGCAGGCGCGCGGTGGCGTCCAGCCCGCCACCGGGCGAAGCGGACACCACCAGCGTGACGCGCTTGTTGGGGAAGTCGGTCTGGGCCGCGGCGGGGACCGCGGACGCAACGAGCAGGGCCAGCGCGATGAGGGCTTTCATGCTTGTCTCCTTGATCTTGTTTTCGATTTACAGGTAGGCCCAGGGGCGCAGCGCGCGGTCGCGGACGCGGAACGCGTCCATCGCGGCTTGCTGCGTCAGCGTGAGCGCCACCTCGTCCAGGCCTTCCTGCAACATGCGGCGCAGCAGCTTGGGCAGCAGGAAGGCGTGCATCTCGCCGGTGGCCTCCACGCGTACCGCGCAATGGTCCACGCTCACCGTGAGCTCGCCGCCTTGGCGCGCCAGCGCTTCCACCGTTTCCTGCGGCAGCCGTACCGGCACGATGCCGCTGCGGAAGCAGTTGTTGTAGAAGATGTCGCCGAAGCTCGGCGCGATGACGGAGCGGAAGCCGCGCTGGCGCAAGGCCCGCGGTGCGCCTTCGCGCGAGGAGCCGCAACCGAAGTTGGGGCCACCCAGCAGGATGCGCGCTTCCTTGAACGCCGGCTGGTTCAGCACGAAGCCCGGGTCCGGCGTGCCGTCGGCGCGCGTGGCCCATTCGGCGAACAGGCCTTCGTGCAGGCCCTCCTCGGAAGTGCGCGTGAGGAAGCGCGTGGGGATGATCTGGTCGGTGTCGACGTTGGCGCGCAGCAGCGGCGCGGCAATGCCCGTGACCTGGCGCAGCGCTTCCATCAGCGCACTCCTTCTTCGCGCGCGTCGGCGATGTGCCCAGCCACCGCCGACGCAGCGACGGTGAGCGGGCTGGCCAGGTGGGTGCGCGTGCGCTTGCCCTGGCGGTTCTCGAAATTGCGGTTGCTGGTGCTGATCACGCGCACGTTCTCCAGCCGGCCGCGGCCGCTGCCGCACATGCCGCAACCGGGCTCGTGCCATTCGAAGCCGGCGGCGCGGAACACCGCGTCCAGGCCTTCGGCTTCGGCGGCGCGCTTCACTTCGGCGGAGCCGGGGATGCAGATGGCGGTGACGTGCGGGGCGACCGTCTTGCCGCGCAGCCAGTCGGCGGCCAGGCGCAGGTCCGACAGGCGCGCGTTGGTGCAGGTGCCGATATAGGCGACGTCGATCTTCACGTCCGCCAGCGGCAGGCCGGCTTGCAGCTGCTGGTAGGCCAGCGCCCGTTCGGCGAGCGCCTGCGCCTGCGGCTCGCCTGCGGGCGCGGGCACGCGGTCGCGCACCGAGGCCACGTGCTGCGGGCTGGTGCCCCAGGTGACCTGCGGCGCAAGCTGGCCGACGTCGATGCGCATTTCGGCGTCGAAGATCGCGCCTTCGTCGGTGGCCAGGCTGCGCCAGTGGGTGACGGCGGCGTCCCAGGCTTCGCCCTTCGGCGCGTACGAACGGCCCTTCAGGTACTCGAACACCCTCTCGTCGGGCGCCACGAAGCCGTACTTGGCCGAGCATTCGACCGCCATGTTGCACAGCGTGAGCCGCGCTTCCACCGACAGGGCCCGCACGGCTTCGCCGGCGAATTCGATCGCATAGCCGGCGCCGCCACCGGCGCCGATGGTGCCGATCAGCTTGAGGATCATGTCCTTGGCGGACACGCAGGGACCCAGCTGGCCGTCGAAGGTGACGCGCATGCGCTTGGGCTTGCTCTCCACCAGCGCCTGCGTGGCGAGCACGTGCGTGCCTTCGGAGGTGCCGATGCCCCAGCCGACCGCGCCGATGCCGCCCAGGGTGCAGGTGTGGCTGTCCCCGCAGACGACGGTGAGGCCGGGCAGGGCGATGCCCAGCTCCGGCGCGATGACGTGGGTGATGCCCATGCGCTGGTCGTCGACGTCGACCAGCGTCACGCCGAGTTCGCGGGCGCGGCGGCGGGCCTCGCCGATCATTTCCACGGCCACCGGCGTCCAGCCGTCGCGCGGCGCGGCCTGCGGCTTGGTGACCAGCAGGTGGTCGATGATGCTGAACACCTGGGGCGGGCAGGCGACGGCGCGGCCGCTGGCCTGCAGCTCGCGCATCACCACGCTGCCGGTGACGTCGTGCAGCAGCAGCCGGTCGACCTGCAGGAGGCAGGCTCCGTCGCCGAGGTCGGCGATGACGTGGGCGTCCCAGACCTTGTCGAAAAACGTGCGGGGTTGCATCTGGCGATCATCGCGCGCGGGGCGCCGCCGCGTAAGATGCTCCAACACTCAAGGTGTTCACCGGAAGTCAACACGTGCGCGAAGCCCATCTGCGGGATTTCATTGCCGTCGCCGACCTGGGCAGCGTGCGCGGCGCGGCGCGCCGCCTGAACCTGAGCCAGGGCGCGATCAGCAAGAACCTGGTGGCGCTGGAACGCGAACTGGGCGTGGCGTTGCTGGTGCGTTCGGCCCACGGCGTGGAGCCGACGGAGTACGGGCGCATCCTGCTGCGGCGCGCGCGGCTGGCGGACGCCGAGCTGCGCAAGGCGCAGGAGGAGATCGCCGCCGCCGCGGGCCACGGGCACGGCAGCGTGCGGGTGGGGCTGTCGTCGACGGCGGAGGCGCTGCTGGCGAGCGACGCGATCCGCCGCTACCGCGAGGAGAACCCGGACGGCATCGTGCACCTGCATGGCGGCACGGCGGACATCCTGGTGGCGCAGCTGCGCGAAGGCAAGCTCGATTTCGCGGTGACCCCCGTGGCGCCGGCCGTGCGCGGGCCGGACCTGCACGCCGAGCGTCTCTTCAGCTCCGACTTCGTGGTGGTCGCGCGCGACGGCCATCCGCTGGCGCGCGCCACCGATCTGGTGCAGCTGGCGGATTGCGAATGGATCCACGGTGGCCGCCCGGGCCAGGAGGACCCGATGATCGTCGGCGCCTTCCGCAAGGCCGGCCTGCCGGCGCCGCGCTTCGCGGTGCAGCGCGATGCCTTCTCGGCGCTGCTGTTCCTGCTGCTGCACTCGGACTACCTGGCGCTGGCCACCGAACCGACCATCGCGCCCTTCTGCGGCAAAGGCATGCTCACGCGGATCCGCGTCACGCCCTCGCCGGGCGTGTCGGTGCAGTCGCTGCTGCAACCCCGCACCCGCCCGCTGACGCCCCGCGCGGCGGCGCTGGCGGACGTGATCCGCAAGGCGGCGAAGGCGTTGCGGCGGTGAAAAATGCAGGACTTCCGGACGCAAAGGACGCAAAAGTACGCAAAGGATCGCCAAAGAATCCAATTCAATCGGATGTCCTTTTGCGGCTTTTGCGAAACCTTTGCGTCCTTTGCGACCGGAAGTTTTCCCTCTCCCCCGCGCGTTAGGATTCGCTTCCAATGAGAATCCTCCTGGTCGAAGACGACAAAGTGCTGGCCGACGCGCTGTCGCGCGCGCTGGTGCAGTCCGCCCATGCGGTGGACCACGTCGGTACCGGCGAGGAGGCGGACCAGGCGCTGGCGCTGGCGATCTATGACCTGGCCATCCTCGACATCGGCCTGCCGGGCCTGTCAGGGCTCGAAGTGTTGAAGCGCCTGCGCGCCCGCAAGTCCACCTTGCCGGTGCTGATGCTGACGGCGATGGACACGATGGAGGACCAGGTGCGCGGCCTCGACCTCGGCGCCGACGATTACCTGGCCAAGCCCTTCGACCTGCCGGTGCTGGAAGCGCGCGTGCGCGCGCTGCTGCGCCGCGGCAGCAACGCCACGCCTTACCTCGATCACGGCCTGCTGCGCTTCGACACCGTGGGCCGGCGCGTGTACTACGACAAGAAGCCGCTGGAGCTGTCGCCGCGCGAGCTGGCAGTGCTGGAGATCCTGTTGATGCGCGAGGGCCGCGTCGTCAGCAAGGAGCAGATGGTCAACCACCTGTATGGCTGGGGCGACGAGGTCGGTGACAACGCCATCGAGGTCTACGTCTACCGCCTGCGCAAGAAGCTCGAGCCGCTGGGGTGCGAGATCCGCACGGTGCGGGGGATGGGCTACCTGATGGAACGCGGGGATGAAGCGGGCTGAGGGCGGCCCCCGCCTGCAGCGCAAGCTGCTCGCCTGGCTGCTCGGGCCGCTGTTCCTGCTGCTGGTGCTGGACACCGCCGCGGCGTACTGGAACTCGCTGCGCTTTTCCAACCTCGCCTACGACCGCGCGCTGCACGAGATCGCGCGCGAGCTCGCGCTGCACGTGAAGCCTGGCGCCCCGCGGCCGCAACTGGAGTTGTCGCCCGGCGAGGAGGCCCTGCTTCTTCTCGACCAGCAGGACCGCCTGTCTTTCCGCGTCACGGCCGAAGACGGCACGGTCCTCGGGGGCGACGCCAGCCTGCCGGCGCCGCAGCAGGCCATTCCGCGCAATGGCCAACCGGTGTTCTATGAGGGCGTCATGCACGATGAAGCGGTGCGCATCGTCGCGGCCTGGCTGCCGGCCGGCAACACCGTCGTCCAGGTGCAGGTCGCCGAGACCCTGCACAAGCGCCAGCGCCTCACGCTGGAGATGCTGGCCAACGTGGTGCTGCCGCAGCTGCTGCTGATCGTCGCTGCCACCGCCGTCGTCTGGTTCGGCGTCTCGCGCGGCCTGCAGCCGCTGCAGCGCCTGCGCCGCGCCGTGTCCGACCGCTCGCACCTGGACCTGAGCCCGGTCCCGCTGGAGGACGTGCCGGGCGAGGTGCGGCCGCTGGTGGAGGAGGTCAACGACCTGCTGGCGCGGCTGGCGCGCACCTTCGATTTCCAGAACCGCTTCGTCGCCGACGCGGCGCACCAGCTGAAGACGCCGGTCAGCGGCCTGAAGGCGCAGATCGAACTGGCGCTGCGCGAGACCGACCCCGAGCGCGTGCGCCATTCGCTGGCGCAGCTTTTCATCAGCGCCGATCGGCTGTCACGGCTGGTGCGGCAGTTGCTGTCGCTGGCCCGCAACGAGCCGGGCGCGCTCGACACCGTGCAACTGCAGCCGCTGGACCTGCACGCCTTCGCGCTCGAAGTGAGCATGGACTGGGTGCCGCATGCGATCCGGCGCAACATCGACCTTGGCTTCGAAGGCCCGGACGAGCCGCTGATGATCGATGCCGACCGCGACCGCCTGCGCGAATTGATCAACAACCTGATCGACAACGCCATCCGCTACAGCCAGGAAGGCGGCCGCGTCACGGTGCGGGCCGGCCGCGCGGCGGACGCGGTCAAGGCCGAACTGGCGATCAGTGACGACGGTCCCAAGATCCCTTTGGCGGAGCGCGACCGCGTGTTCGAACGCTTCCACCGCCTGCTGGGCACGCCCACCGACGGCAGCGGGCTGGGCCTGGCCATCGTCAGCGAGATCGCCACCTTGCACGGCGCCAGCATCACGCTGGAAGAGGACACGGACGGCATCGGCAACACCTTCACCGTGTTTTTCCGCATGCGTACGTAGTTTCCCCAGGGCCTGTAAGCGGGCTGAAAGCTGGCGTCCAGCGTGCTGACAGGCCAGGTCCTTAGCCTCGGAGGGATCGGGACATGCAAGGTCCCGCAACACCGCGAGGAGATCCCATGTCCGTCATCACGAGCCCTGCTTTCTGGCTCGCCCTGTCCCAGATCATCCTGATCAACATCGTGCTGTCCGGCGACAACGCGGTGGTGATCGCGCTGGCCTGCCGCTCGCTGCCCGAACGGCAACAGAAGAAGGCCATCATCTTCGGCAGCGTCGGCGCCGTCGTGCTGCGGGTCATCCTGACCTTCTTCGCGGTCTACCTGCTGACCCTGCCTTACCTGAAGCTGGTAGGCGCGGCGCTGCTGCTGTGGATCGGCGTCGGCCTGCTGTCCGGCGGCGACGACGACGAGGACGTGGAGGGCAACTCCGGCCTGGCCGCCGCGATCAAGACGATCATCATCGCCGACCTCGTGATGAGCCTGGACAACGTCATCGGCGTGGCCGCGGCCGCCAAGGGCGACCTGCTGCTGCTGATCCTGGGGCTCGTCATCAGCATCCCGCTGATCATCTTCGGCAGCACGATCATCCTGAAGCTGATGACGCGCTTCCCGATCATCATCACGCTGGGCGCCGCCCTGCTGGGTTGGGTGGCCGGTGAAATGGCGATCGGCGACCCGGCCATCAAGGCCTACGTCGAAGACATCCACTGGCTGCACACCGCCGCGCCCGCCCTCGGCGCCGTGCTGGTGGTCGCGGTCGGCAAGTGGCTGGCAGCGCGCAACGGCGGCGCGGAAGAGGCGGCGGGCGCCGACCAGCCCGCGGCCTGAGGCAGGCCATGACGCAGTTGCTGGTGCCGGTCGACCCGCACGACGCCGGACGCACGCGCGCCGCCGTGGACCGCGCGGTCCGGATCCAGCGCGAGGAGCCGGCGGTGCACATCCGCCTGTTGCGGGTGCAGCCCAAGCTGTCCGGCCACGTGTCCATGTACTTCGGCCAGCGCGAACTGCAGCAGCTGCAGCAGTCCGCCGGCGCCGAAGACCTCGAATACGCCGAAGGCCTGCTGCGCGCGGCGGGCGCCGACTACACGGCCACCGTGCTGGTGGGCCGCGGCGCCGAGACCATCGCCGAGGCGGCCCGCCGTTTCGGCTGCGACCGCGTCATCTTCGGGGAAGCGCCGGCCGGCCTGGCCGGTCGCATGTTCGGCTCGCTGGCGCAGCAGGTGCGGCACCTGCTGGGGGCGAGCCACGTGCAGGTGCTCGGTTGACCTAGTCTTCCGGGCCGTGCAGCGGCACATTCGCCCCGCGCGGCTGCACGCCCAGGGCCTCGATCAGCTTGCCCAGGTCGCGGTCCAGCCGCGCCAGGGTGGCGGCGTCCAGCTTGGCCAGCGCATCCGGCAGCACGCCCGCGAAAGGCACCGGCGCCCTGCGCAGCACCCGGGTCCCCTGCGTCGTGATGGTCAGCTGCACGGCGCGGCGGTCCGTCCCCGATCGCTCCCCCAGCAGCAACCCGCTTTCCAGCATCGGCTTGATGAGGTTGCTGGCGGTGGACTGGTGCACGTCCATCGCCTTGGCCAGCGCGCCGACACCGATGCCAGGCTGGGCGGCGACGACGCTCAGCGCCCACACCTGCGCGCCCGCCACGCCGGCTTTCTTCTCCACCGCGCGGAAGTGCGTCTTGACCGTGTTGAACACCAGGCGGAAGCGCCGCAGCACGCGGGCTGTCGGCTCGTCCATGGCTTCGGAGGCAGGACGCGGGGACTTCTTGCGGGCGGACGTTGCTGCTGGCATGTGCGCATCATAGGCCGGCCAAAAAAAGCCCCCGATAGCGGGGGCGTGCAAGGATGTCCTGCAAAGTCCTGAAAGAACGGGCCGCGCCGTTTGCGGCCCGAATCCATTCTATGCATTTGGGCAAATGCATCAAGGTCGGCCGTGGCGCTCATGGAAAGGGGCAAGGGCCGGGCGCAGGCGGCTGGCTACGATGCCGGCGGGAGGATGAGCCTCATGACTTGTCGCGCTGCCAGGCTGCTGGCGGGGCTGCTGATCGCGCTGTTCCTGCTGCCGGCAATGGCGCCGGCGCAGATCCTGCCGCCGGCGTCCACTGCGAGTGCACCGGAGCGCCCACGCGACCCCTACGGGCGCGAGACCCCGCGCCGCGCCCTCGCGTCCTTCGTCGCCGCCCTGCGCATGGGCAACCCCGCGGTGGCTGTTCGCTACCTGCAGGTGCCGGCCGCCCAGCGCGCCAACGCAGAAGACCTGGCGCACGACCTCGGCGACCTGATGGACCGCTACTTCCTGGCGCCGCTCACCACCATCAGCGACGCGCCCGAAGGCACGCTCAACGACGGCCTGCCGGTGGACCGCGAGCGCGTGGGCCCGCTGCGCATCGCGGGAGAGGACCAGTACATCGAACTGGTGCGCGTGCAGGACCCGGTCGCCGGCCAGGTCTGGGTGGTGTCGCCGCAGACGGTGGCTCGCATCCCGCAGTGGTACGCCGCCATGGGCAGCACCTGGGCCGAGCGCGTGCTGCCGGCCGCCTTCTCCCGCTACGACGTGTTCGGCGTGACGCTGGCGCACGCCGTGGTGTGGCTGCTGTCGCTGGTGTTGCCGCTGATGATCGTGCCGCTGCTGCTGGAGGCCGCCTTCCGGCTGCTGCGCCGCCTGGTGCGCAAGCCGAACTTCAGCGAGTTCCTGGCGGCCTGGCATGCCGACACCCGCTGGCCGGCGGTGGCGGTGGTGACCCTGCTGCTGCACCTGGAAGCGCTGCCGGCCTTCGGCCAGTCCTTCGCCTTCCGCGTGGCCTACACGCGCTTCATCCTGGTGCTGCTGATGGTGGCCCTCGCCTGGGCGCTGCTGCGCATCGGCATGCTGGTGTTCCGCCGCACCGAGTCGCAACTGCTGGTGAAAGGGCGCACCGGCCCGCGCTCGGTGATGCTGCTGGGCGAGCGCCTGTACAAGGTGCTGATCTGCTTCATCGCGGTGGTCGCGGTGCTGCGCGTGGCCGGCGTGGACATCAGCACGGCGCTGGCCGGCCTGGGCATCGTCGGTATCGCAGTGGCGCTGGGCGCGCAGAAGACGGTGGAGAACCTGCTGGGCGGCATCCTGCTGCTGGGCGACGAGGCCATCGCGGTCGGCGACTTCTGCTCGGTGGGCGGACGCACCGGCTGGGTCGAGGACATCACGCTGCGTTCGGTGCGCATCCGCACCTTGGAGCAGACGCTGCTGTCGATCCCGGCCGGCGTGCTGGCGCAGGGCAATATCGAGAACTTCTCGTCACGCAAGCGCTGCCTGGCGCAGAACACGCTGCGGATCGCCTATGGCGCTTCGTCCGAGCAGGTGCGCGCCATCACCGCGGCGCTGGGCGAGTTGCTGGCCCAGAACCCGCGCGTGGACCCCAGCGGGGCCCGCGTGCGGCTGGTCGACATGGGCTGGCGCGGCTTCGAGCTGGAGCTGTTTGCCTGGTTCCGCACCGGCGACTGGGGCGAGTTCCTGGCCTTGCGGCAGGAGGTGCTGCTGCAGGCCGCCGCGATCGTCGAGCGGCACGGCGCCGTGTTCGCGGCGTCGCCCGTCGACGTCGTGCCGCAGCTGCCTTAGAACAAGTAGCCGACGGCGATCCGGAACACGTCCGGATCCAGCTTGGTGTCGATGCTCTGGCCCGACGACAAGTGCGTCGTGGTCTTCAGGAAGGACCGCGCGTACTGCAGGTCGACGAACCAGCGGTCGTTGATGCGCGCCGTCACGCCCACGCCAGGCGTGAAGCCGAACTTCGAATCCACGCTCACGCCGGTGCCGCCCGGCGGGTTGGCCGGGTTCACCGCGTTCAGCGTGGCGCTGCCCTGCTCGTCGTAGAAGTAGGCGTAGGTCAGGCCCAGCATCGCGTAGGGCCGGAACTGCGCGGTCGGCTCCAGGAAGCGGTACTGCGCGAACACCGTGATCGGCAGCGACTTCACCGTGGCGATCGTGCCGACGCCGTCGATCGCGCCGGCGCCCTTGATCGAGTGCTTGTAGCCGAAGCCGATCGGCACTTCCACCGACCAGTTGTCGGTGATCATGCGGCCGATCGACAGCGTCGGCTGCGTGTCGGCGCCCACGTCCACCTGCGTGTTGGGCGCGGCGGGCGGCGACAACGTGCCGCTCGACGTGTTGGGCGCGATGCGGGTCGCGCCGATGGTGCCGAACCAGGTGCCGGCGCTCTGCGCCTGCGCGCCCAGCGCGGCGCCGGCCAGGCAGGCCGCGGCCACCGCGCGGGGCAGGAACTTGTTGTTGTTCATGGTCTGGGTCCTCGCTTCGCTGTTGTTCAGATCCAGCCGGCGCGCGCCAGCCGGCGGCTGATGGACGCGGCGAGCAGGTGGTGGCCGTAGGGAGTGGGGTGGAAGCTGTCCGAGAAGGTCCAGGTGTGCCACCAGCCGGCAGCCAGGCCCGCGGGCGGCGCGGCGTCGAGGGCCGCGGACGTGCAGGTCGGGAAGTCGTAGGTGGGCAGGCCGGAGGAATCGGTCCCGGTCGCCGGGCAGGCGGGTGTCGTGGCGTTGGTGAGGCCGTAGGCCGCCGGGTTGTTTACTTCGTCGGTGAAGTCGGCGTAGAAGTCCACCACGGCCACGCGCGCGTCGCCGGCGACCTTGGCGTTCAGCTCGGTGTTGAAGCCGCTGATCCACTGGCGGATGGCGGCCTGCAAGGTGGCGGCGGCGGTGGCGCCCTGGGCGCGCGTCACGCCGACCAGCACGGCCTGGAACTTCGGCGTCAGCGTGATGTCCGGCACGTTGAGCACGGCGACGTGGGTCGCGCCCTTGTCGAGGGCGCTGGCCTTGAAGGCGGCGTAGTAGGTGTCGGCCAGCTTCTGCATGTACAGGCCGGCGGCGACCGCGCCGCCATTGGGCTGCTGCAGCGCCGCCGCGATGGTGGCGGCATCGAGCTGCTGCGCGAGGAAGGTCTGGTAGTTGGCCAGGCCTGCGGCGCCGGTGGCCGCGCCCAGGTAGGCCGTCACGAGGTCGGCCGCGTCATTGCCGCCGCCGTCCACCAGCACCAGGTCCGTGCCGCTGTAGCCGCCCATGGCGGTGGCCGCGGTTGCGAGCTGCGTGGGCACCGTCTGCGGATTGGTCGCGCCGCCTTGCGCGGTGGGCACCACGATGCGACCGCCGCCGATGGCAAAGTTGGTGCAGCCAGCCGTGGGATTGGCGGCGAAGGTCGTGCCGGTGTACTTGTAGAAGTTGCACTGGCTCGCGATGCCGTAGTTCTGGGCCACGATCTGCGGATAGATCGGGAAGCCGGCGGCGTTCGTCGAGTCTTGCACGGTGAACTTGTAGCCGAAGGTGCCGACGTCAGCCAGGCTGTCGCCGGCGACGACGACGCGCGCGATCGCGACGCGCGGCCCCGCGGGGTCGCCGCCGCCGCCGCAGGCGGAGAGGATGGCCGCGGCCGATGCGGCGAGCGCCAGCAGGCCCAGCTTGTACTTGGTGTGTTGCATGCCGTGTCCTTTATGCAGGGGATCCACAAAAAAGCGAACGAGCGTTCGTTTCTGCGACGCTCAGAATAGCCGCGTCGCGCGCAAACCTTGCTCAGGGTTTGTGCCGGGTAAGTCCGCTGGAAACCGGGCACGCCGCCTTGCACGATGGCGTGTCTCGTTTCCTGGAGCCCTCGTGGACACCGCCATCCGCCGCCAGACCCTGGCCGACCTCCTGCATCGCAGCGCGCAACGCCATCCCGCCAAGACCGCCATCGTCTGCGGCGCGACGCGGTGGACTTTCGCAGAATTCGACGCCGTCGTGGGGCGCGTAGCCGCGGGCCTGGCGAAAATGGGCGTGGCCAAGGGCACCCGCTTCGCCGTCCTGGCCCGCAACAGCCACGGCTTCGCGGCGCTGCGCTTCGCGCTGGCGCGCCTGGGCGCCGTGCTGGTGCCGATCAACTTCATGCTGAAGGCCGAAGAGGTCGCCTACATCCTGCGGCACGCGCAGGCCGAGACCTTGGCCACCGACAGCGGCCTCGCCGAACTGGCGCGCAGCGCCGCGGCGCTGGACACCGCGGTGCGGCAGTTCGTGTGGCTGCCGTCGGAAGAAGACTCCGTGCCGGTGTTCGGCATGACCCGCTTCGACGAACTCGCGCGCACGCCGGCCGCGCCGCCGGAGGTGGACCTGGCAAGCGGCGACCTCGCGCAGATCGTCTACACCAGCGGCACCGAGTCCGCGCCCAAGGGCGCCATGCTCACGCACGATGCCATCATCTGGCAGTACGCGAGCTGCGCGGTCGACGCGAACATCAGCGGCAGCGACGTCATGCTGCATGCGCTGCCCCTGTACCACTGCGCGCAGCTGGACGTGTTCCTGGGCCCGATGATCTACGTCGGCGGCACCAGCATCATCACGGCCAAGCCCACGCCGGACAACCTGCTGCCGCTGATGGCGAAGCACGGCATCAGCTCCTTCTTCGCGCCGCCGACGGTGTGGATCTCGCTGCTGCGCTCGCCGCTGTTCGAAGGTACCGACCTCTCCGCGCTGCGCAAGGGCTACTACGGCGCCTCGATCATGCCGGTGGAAGTGTTGCGCGAGATGGCGGCGCGCATGCCGCAAGTGGGCTTCTGGAACCTGTATGGCCAGACCGAGATCGCGCCGCTGGCAACCATGCTGGGTCCGGAAGACCAGCTGCGCAAGCCGGGCTCCTGCGGCCGCGCCGTGCTGAACGTGGAGACGCGCGTGGTCGACGACCGCATGCAGGACGTGCCTCCAGGCGAGGTGGGAGAGATCGTCCACCGTTCTCCGCACCTGATGCTGGGCTACTTCAAGGACGAGGAGAAGACCCGGGCGGCGTTCGAAGGCGGCTGGTTCCACAGCGGCGACCTCGCGACCATCGACGCGGAGGGCTTCATCACGGTGGTCGACCGCAAGAAGGACATGATCAAGACCGGCGGCGAGAACGTCGCGAGCCGCGAGGTCGAGGAGATGATCTACCGCATCCCGGCCGTGTCCGAAGTCGCGGTGATCGGCGTGCCGCATCCGCGCTGGGTCGAAGCCGTGGTGGCCGTGATCGTGCCGAAGGCCGGGCAGGCCTTGAGCGAAGCCGAAGTGCTGGGCCATTGCGAACAGCACCTGGCCGGCTTCAAGACGCCGAAGGCGGTCGTGTTCGCGCAGACCTTGCCGAAGAACCCGAGCGGCAAGCTGCTCAAGCGCGAGTTGCGGGTGCGGCACGAAGGCATCTTCCGTTAGCTGGCAGCGCGGCCGTAGCACCGCATTTGCACAAATTCACTGGACATCCGTCCAGACCGAGCCCCTGGCGCGGCCATATGCGCCTAGCATCGGCGCAGAATTTTTCAAACAGGTATTCGCGTTGGTCATGCACGGCCTCCCAGCGCGCCGGGCTGCCGCCGCCATCGGGGACCACGCTGCCATCGGCAATTGCCGCACGCTCGCGCTGGTCTCGCGCCAAGGGGCGATGGACTGGTGGTGCTACCCGGCGTTCGCGTCGCCCTCGGTTTTCGCCGCGCTGCTCGATGACGAGCGCGGCGGATGCTTCGCACTGGGTCCGCCCGGCGCGCCCTTCGGCGTCCAGGCGTACGAGCCGAACAGCAACATCCTGCGCACGCGCTTCGAAACGCCCACCGGCGTGCTCGAGCTCATCGACTTCATGTGCGTGCCGGAAGCCGGCGGCGCGCCGGCGCCCGGCCAGCCGCAGGAGGTGGTGCGCATCGCCGAGTGCACGGCCGGCAGCGTGGACCTGGAATGCCTGTTCGCGCCGCGGCCGGACTATGCGCGGGCCGACCCCATGCTGCAGGCCGGCCCGGAGGGTTCCTGGCGCTTCCGCATCGGCCCCGAGCAGGCGGTGCTGCGCAGTTCGATGCCGATGCAGTTGGATGCCGCGGGACCGACGCTGGTCGGCAGCGTGCGCATGCAGGCCGGCGATCGCCACGCCTTCATCCTGCATGCGCCCGCGGATGACGTGCACCACGCGCCCGCGGCCCTGGTGCACGACGCCGAAGACCGCCTGGCTGCGACCCAGGGCCTGTGGCAGGCCTGGTGCGCCCGCTGCCGCTACGAGGGCCCTTATGCCGATGCGGTGGAGCGCAGCGCGCTGGCGCTCAAGCTGCTGAACCACCGCCCCACCGGCGCCGTCGTCGCCGCGCCCACGACTTCGCTGCCCGAGAGCGAGACCGGCGGCCGCAACTGGGACTACCGCTTCTGCTGGCTGCGCGACACCTCGCTGGTGCTGGATGCCTTCCTCGACCTCGGCTACACCCGCGAGAGTGACGCCTTCCTGCGCTGGCTGCTGCACGCCACCCACTCGACGCGGCCCGGGCTGCAGGTGGTGTACGACGTCAGCGGCGACGCGCTGCTGCCCGAGGAGGTGCTGACCAGCCTGCGCGGCTACCGCGGCATCGGCCCGGTGCGCATCGGCAATGCGGCCTCCGAACAGGTCCAGCACGACATCTATGGTGAAGTGCTGATGACGGCCTGGCACCACGTGCTGGGCGGCGGTCCGCTCGACGAGCAGGAGAAGGCGTTGCTCGCCGGCTTCACCGATGTGGTGTGCGAGGTCTGGCGCAAGCCGGACCAGGGCATCTGGGAGGTGCGCCTGCCGCCGCGCCACAACACGCACAGCAAGCTGATGTGCTGGGCGGCGCTGGACCGCGCGCTGGCGCTGCACGATCGCTGCGGCCTGCCGATCGACGAGAAGCGCGTGCGCGCCGAGCGCGATGCGCTGCGCGCGGACATCGACGCGCATGCCTTCGATGCCACGCTGGGCAGCTACGTCGGCTTCTATGGCAGCCAGGACGCCGACGCCAGCTTGCTGCTGATCCCGCGCATTGGCTACCTCGAACCCAATGACCCGCGAATGGTCGGCACCGTGCGCGAGGTGATGCGGCAACTGCGCGTGGACGACGGCCTGCTTTATCGCTACCCGCCCGGCGGCGCCTACGACGGCGTGCCGGGTCCCGAGCACCTGTTCGCCATCTGCAGCTTCTGGTGCGTGGAGTGCCTGGCGCTCCAGGGCCGCGTGGACGAGGCGCGGGACTTGTTCGAGCGGCTGTTGAAGCTGCGCAACCACGTGGGCCTGTACGCCGAGGAATTCAGCGCCAGCGACGGCTCGCCGATGGGAAACTTCCCCCAGGCCTTCAGCCACACGGGCCTGATCACCGCCGCATTGGCGCTGAAGAAGGCGGGCGCATGAGCAGCGACCAGGTCTTCAGCCGCCGGCTCGAGCTGGGCGTGAAGCTGGCCGTGGCCGCGCTGTTCCTGCTGTTCCCGGCGCTGGTGGGTTTTTCGGTCTGGCGCGAGAGCGTCTACCAGCAACTGGGCCAGCCGCCGGCGCAACCCATTCCCTTCAGCCACAAGCACCACGTGGGCGACGACGGCATCGACTGCCGCTACTGCCATACGACAGTGGAGACGGGCCGCTTCGCCGGCCTGCCGTCCACCGGCATCTGCCTCAGCTGCCATTCGCAGCTGTACACCGACGCCGGCGTCCTCGAACCTTTGCACGAAAGCGAGCGCACCGGCAAGCCGCTGGAGTGGCGGCGCGTGCACAACCTGCCGGGCTTCGTCTACTTCGACCACAGCGTCCACCTCGCCAAGGGCGTGGCCTGCGTCGAATGCCATGGCCGCGTCGACCAGATGCCATTGACCTGGCGCGCGCAACCGCTGCAGATGCAATGGTGCCTGGCCTGCCACCGCGACCCGGTGCCGCGGCTGCGGCCGCATGACCAGCTGTTCACGCCTTCCGCGCCGCGCATCGACGAGGCGGACGCAGCCAACCTCGCGCGCATGCTCAAGCTGGAAAGCAAGGAGCGGCGCACCGACTGTTCCACCTGCCACCGCTGACGACCATGGAACAGCCCCTGCAGTTCGTCCCCAAAGTGAACCGGCGCCGCGCGCTGGGCCTGATGGCCGCTTCGCTGGCGCTGGGCGGCACCGGCTGCAGCCGGCCGCCGCGCGAAACCATCTATCCCTGGGTCCACATGCCCGAGGCGCGCGCGGCCGGCTTGCCGCTGTTCTATGCCAGCGCCTGCCTGCGCGATGGGCACGGATTGGGCGTGCTCGTAGGCACCGAAGGCGGCCGGCCGATCAAGATCGAAGGCAGTCCCGCGCATCCGTCCAGCCTGGGCGCGACGGATGCGTGGATGCAGGCTTCGGTGCTGGAGCTGTGGGACCCGGACCGCTCCGGCGAAGTGCTGCAGCGCACCGCGCCCGGCGGGCCGCTCGCGGCGTCGAGCTGGTCGGCCTTCGAGACCGCTTGGTCAGGCATGGCGCAGCGCCTGCAGGCGCGCTCCGGCGAAGGCCTGCACCTGCTGACCGGGCCGCTCACTTCACCGACGGTGCGCTTCCAGATCGATGCGCTGCTGAAGCGCTGGCCCAAGGCGCGCTGGACGCAGTACGCGCCGCTGCACGACGAGGCGGCGGAGCAGGGCGCGCAGCTTGCCTTCGGCCAGCCCGTGCAGGCGCTGCGCCACGTGGATCGCGCGCGCTGCATCGTGGCGCTGGGCTCGGATCCGTTCACCGAGGGCCCGGGCGCGCTGCGGCAAGCACTCGACTGGTCCAACCAGCGCCGCGCCGGAGCGCAGCAGGCGGCCCGCCTGTTCGCGGTGGAGGCCACGCCCGGCCTGTTCGGCGCGCGGGCCGACCAGCGCCTCGCGCTGCCGCCGGCGCAGATCGACGCGCTCGTGCAGCGCCTGGCGACGGCGCTGGCCGGCGGCGCCGCGCCGACGGCGGGCTTCGAGGCCGCGCTGCTGCAGGCCTTGCGCGCCGCCGGGCCAGGCAGCCTGCTGGTGCCGGGCGCCTGCCTCTCGCCCGCATCGCACGCGCTGGTGCATGGCATGCACCAGCAGCTGGCCTCGCGCTGCGTCGACGTGCTGGCGCCGATGGCGATGGCGCCCGAGAGCGGGCGGATGCCGGCGCTGCTCGACGCGATGCAGGCGGGCGCGGTCGACACGCTGCTGGTCCTGGACGCCAACCCCTGCTACGCATCGCCTTCGTTCGCCGCGGCGCTGGGACGCGTGCCTGCCAGCATCCACCTGGGCCTGTACACCGACGAGACGGCGCGCTCTTCCACCTGGCACCTGCCGCTGTCGCATGCCTACGAGCAATGGGGCGATGCCCTGGCGCACGACGGCACGGTCACGCTGCTGCAGCCGGCGATCGCGCCGCTGTACGACACGCGCTCGCTGGCCGAAGTGCTGGCGCTGGCCGGCGGCGGCGACGTGCGCGACGGCCATGCCCTGGTGCAGGCGCATTGGCGCCCGTTCTGGAACGCGGACTTCGAAGCGCGCTGGCGCGAGGCGTTGCAGCTCGGTTGCGTGGAAAGCACGCCGGCCCATCCGCTGAAGCTTCGCAGCAAGGGCATGGGCGAACTGCTTGCGGCAACGCCGCCCGAAGCGCCCGCGCTGGTCGCCTTGTTCAGTGCCGATCCTTCGGTGGCCGACGGCCGCTATGCCAACAACGGCTGGCTGCAGGAACTGCCGCGGCCCTTCACCAAGCTGACCTGGGACAACGCGCTCCTGATCGGCCCTGCCACGGCAGCAAGCTATCGCCTGAGCACCGGCGACCGCGTGCGCGCGACGACGGCGCAAGGGCATGTCGACGCGCCGGTGTGGGTGCTGCCCGGCCAGGCCGAGGGTGTGATGACGGTACCTTTGGGCTACGGGCGGACCGCGGCTGGCCACGTCGGCAACGGCGTCGGCTTCGATGGCTACGTGCTGCGCGCCAAAGGAGAGGCCACCGCGCCGCTGCAATTGCAGAAGCTGGCAGACCGGCACGACTTCTCGGTGACGCAGCACGAGATGGACCAGCACGGCCGCGACCTCGCGCGCACCGTCTTGCCCACGGATCGCATCGTCGAGCCTGGGCATGCATCGCTCTATCCGGAGCGGCCGAAGAGCGAAGGCGCGGCCTGGGCGATGACGATCGACCTCGATGCCTGCATCGGCTGCAACGCCTGCACCGCCGCCTGCCAGGCCGAGAACAACATCCCGGTGGTGGGGCGCGAGGAGGTGGCGCGCGGCCACGCCATGCACTGGATCCGCGTCGACCACTATCGCACCGAGGAAGTGGCCGGCAGCATCTTCCAGCCCGTGCCCTGCATGCATTGCGAGGACGCGCCTTGCGAGCTGGTCTGCCCGGTGGGCGCCACCATGCACGACACCGAAGGCCTGAACGTGCAGGTCTACAACCGCTGCATCGGCACCCGCTTCTGCTCCAACAACTGCCCGTACAAGGTGCGGCGCTTCAACTTCCTGCAGTACAGCGACGACCAGCACGAGTCGCTGAAAGGCCAGCGCAATCCCAACGTGACCGTGCGTTCGCGCGGCGTGATGGAAAAGTGCAGCTATTGCCTGCAGCGCGTCGCCCGCGCGCGCCAGCACGAGCAGACCACCGGCCTGCCGGCGGCCGCGGTGGTCACCGCCTGCCAGGCCGCCTGCCCGACGCGCGCCATCTCCTTCGGCGACCTGAACGACAAGGACAGCACCGTGGTGAAGCAGCGTGAATCGCCGCGCCACTACGCGCTGCTGGGCGAGCTGAACACGCGGCCGCGCACCACCTATCTCGCGCGGGTGCGGCGGGAGGAGAAGTGAGCAGCCCGCCCGTCTCGCGCGACATCGGCGTGCTGCGCGCCGGCTGGGGCTACGCCAGCATCAGCGACAAGATCGCCGACCTGGTGCTGACGCGGCCGGTGCGCTGGCCCTGGCTGCTGGCCTTCTTCGGCACGCTGGCGGGCACGGTGGGGTTCGTTGGGGCCATGGGCTACCTGTTCGCGCGCGGGCCGGGCATCTGGGGCATCGACATCCCGGTGGCCTGGGGCTTTGCGATCGCCAACTTCGTGTGGTGGATCGGGATCGGCCATGCCGGCACTTTCATCTCCGCCATCCTGCTGCTGCTGCGGCAGAAGTGGCGGACCTCGATCAACCGCTTCGCCGAGGCGATGACCTTGTTCGCCGCCGGCATGGCGGGCCTGTTCCCCATCCTGCACCTGGGACGGCCCTGGTTCTTCTACTGGATCGCGCCCTACCCGAACCACATGAACGTGTGGCCCAACTGGCGCAGCCCGCTGGTGTGGGACTTCTTCGCCATCGGCACCTACATCATCGTGTCCTTCCTGTTCTGGTACATGGGGCTGCTGCCGGACCTGGCGACCTTGCGCGACCGCGCGCACACCCGCTTCAAGCAGGTCGCCTTCGGCCTGGCGGCGCTGGGCTGGCGCGGCGAGGCGCGCCAGTGGGCGCGGCACCAGTCGGCCTACCTGCTGCTGGCGGGCATCGCGACGCCGCTGGTGGTGTCGGTGCACTCGGTGGTGTCGCTGGACTTCGCCATCGGCAACACGCCGGGCTACCACTCGACCATCTTCCCGCCGTACTTCGTGGCCGGCGCGCTGTTCTCCGGCTTCGCGATGGTGCTCACGCTGGCCATCCCGTTGCGGCGCGCTTTCGGGCTGGAGGACTTCATCACGCCGGTGCACCTGGACCACGCGGCCAAGGTGCTGCTGGCCACCGGGCTGGTGGTGGCCTACGGCTATGCCTGCGAGATCTTCACGTCCTTCTACAGCGGCGACGAGTTCGAGATCGCGATGACGCTGGACCGCTTCGGCGGGGCTTACGCGCCGTTCTACTGGATGATGATGACGTGCAACGTGCTGGTCCCGCAGATCCTGTGGTTCCGGCGCTTCCGCCGCAACGTGCCCTTGCTGTTCGTGCTGAGCCTGCTGGTGAACCTGGGCATGTGGACGGAGCGCGTGATCATCGTGGTGCAGAGCACGCACCGCGACTTCATGCCCTCGGCCTGGGGCCTCTTCATCCCGACGGCCTGGGACTGGGTGTTCCTGCTCGGCTCGATCTGCACCTTCGTCTGGCTGTTCCTGGTCTTCATCCGGCTGCTGCCCGTGATCTCGATCTCGGAGATGCGCGAGCTGGTGCGCGAGAGCGCGGAGGAGGGCCAGTGAGCCGGCCGGCGCTGTGGGGCCTGATGGCCGAATTCGCGACGGCCGATGCGCTGCTGGCCGCGGCGCGCGCGGCGCATGCGGCCGGCTACCGGCGTGCCGAGGCCTACTCGCCCTTCGCGGTGGAAGGGCTGGCCGAGGCGGTGGGCTTCACGGGCAGCCGGGTTCCGCTGTTCACGCTGCTGGGCGCGCTGGCGGGCGGCATCGGCGGCTACTTCCTGCAGTGGTATGCGGCCGTGGTCGACTTCCCGGTCAACGTCGGCGGGCGGCCCTTGAACAGCTGGCCGATGTTCGTGCCCATCACCTTCGAGATGGGCGTGCTGGGCGGCGCCTTCGCCGCGGTTATCGCGATGCTGGTGGGCAGCGGCCTGCCGCGGCTGCGCCATCCGCTGTTCGCCGCGCCGGACTTCGACCTGGCCATGCGCAACCGCTTCTTCCTGTGCCTGCGGGCAGACGAACCTGTGTTCGATCGGGAGAAGGCGGAGGATTTCCTGCGGGGCTTGCAGCCCTTGCTGTGCGTGGAGGTGGCGGCGTGAACAGCCGGACTTGTCTCCTGCTTTCTCTCCTCGCCCTCGCCGGCTGCGAGCGGCAGATGCAAGGCATGTACCACCAGGGGCATTGGGAGCCGGGCGAGGGCAGCGCGATGTTTGCCGATGGCCGCGCGGACCGGCCGCCGCCGCCCGGCAGCATGCCCACGCGCATGGGCGATGCGGCGGCCGTCAGCAGCGGCCATGGCGGGCACGACGAAGTGCTCGCGCGCATGGCCGCCGAGAACGCGACGCGGCTGCCGCCAGTGACGCCCGTGCTGCTGCAGCGCGGCCAGGACCGCTATGCGATCTATTGCCTGCCTTGCCATAGTGCACTGGGCGATGGCGACGGCCCGGTGGTGCGGCGCGGTTTCCCGGCGCCGCCTTCGTATCACCAGCAGCGGCTGCGCGACGCGCCCGACCGCCACTTCTACGACGTCATCAGCCAGGGCTACGGCATCATGCCCTCGTACGCCGACCGCGTGGACCCGCAGGACCGCTGGGCGATCGTGGCCTATGTGCGCGCGCTGCAACTGAGCCAGCATGCGCCGGTGGCGGAGCTGCCGCCTGCCGTGCAGGCGAAGCTCGCGGCCTCGGGAGCGAAGCGATGAAGCGCTGGACCTTGCTCGGTGCCGTCTTGCTGCTGCTTTCGATCGCCGGGTGGCGGCTCGCGCCCCGCCTGTTCCTGGCCGGCTGGTTGAGCGCCTGGTGGTGGTGCCTGGGTCTGGTCCTCGGTTGCTGGGTGAACGCCTGGATGTATCGCCTGACCGGCGGCGCCTGGGGCGAAGCCTTCGCGCAGCTGGCGCCGCGGCTCGCGTCGAGGCTGCCCTGGCTGCTGCTCGCGCTGGTGCCGGTGCTGCTGGGCGTGCCGCTGCTCTATCCCTGGGCCACCGACCGCAGCTGGCTGCATGAAGTCGCGCATCCCGGCTTCCCCGGCCTGTGGCTGTCGCAGCCCTTCTTCTTCGGCCGGCTGGTGGTGTACGCGCTGGCCTGCTGGTGGCTGGCGCGCGGGCTGCGCGACCCGCGCAAGGGCCGCGCCGCGGCCTCGCTGCTGGCGTATGCGGTGGTCGGCACGCTGGGCGCGGTGGACCTGCTGATGTCGCTGCTGCCCCGCTGGTACAGCACGGCCTTCGGGCTGGTCTCGCTGTCGCAGCAGGCGCTGGCCGGTGCGGCACTGGGCACGCTCGCGGCCAGCGTCGGGCCGCGGCCCGCGCCCTGGCGTGACCTGGGCAACCTGCTGCTGATGTGGACCATGAGCTGGGCTTACCTCGCCTTCATGCAGTTCCTGATCATCTGGGCCGAGAACCTGCCGCGCGAGATCGCCTGGTACGTGCCGCGCATGCAGACCGGCTGGCGCTGGGCGGGGCTGGCGCTGGTGCTGCTGCAGCTCGCGATCCCGTTCTCGGCGCTGCTGCTGCGCGCGGTGAAGGACCATCCGGCGCGGCTGCGCTGGGTGGCGGTGCTGCTGCTGGTGGCATCGGCACTGAACGCGGCCTGGACCATCGTGCCCTCGGTGGCGCCGGAGAACCTGCATGCGCTGTGGCTGCTGCCGCTGCTGTTCGCGGGTGCGGCGCTGCTGTTCCTGCCCGGGAGGCTGCATGCCGAAGCGTGAACTGCACGTCAAGGCGGTGGCGCTGTCGGGCGGCGCGATCGCGCTGTCCGTGTTGCTGGCCGTGGGCGCCGTGTTCCTGCTGCTGCGGCACTGGCGGCTGCCGCCTTCGGGCGCCGACTGGCCGACGCCGCCCACCGTCAGCGGTCCGGCCTTGCAGAGCGCGCCGCAACTGGACCTGGTCGCCTACCGCGCCGAGAAGCAGGCCTGGCTCGATGGCGCCGGCTGGGTCGACCCGGGACAAGGCATCGCGCACATCCCGATCGCCGACGCGATGGACCTGCTGGTGCAGCGTTCGGCGGCTGCGCCGAAGCGAGGAGCGCGCCGGTGAAGCGCCGCCTGTTCCTCGCCTTAGGAAGCACGCTGACTGCCGCCGCTTGCCCGCAAGACCTGGGCACGCCGCCGCCGCCGCGCGCGCCATTGCAGCAACTGCCCGGCGCGGCCTTGCCGCTGGCCTTGCCCTTCACCGACCAGGACGGCCACGCGCGCAAGCTGGGCGACTGGTTCGACGGCCGCCGCGCGGTCTTGCTGGTGCCTGGCTACTACCGCTGTCCGCAGCTGTGTGGGTTGGTGATGCATGCGTTGCTCGCTGCTTTGCAACAGGGTGCGGTCGATCGCCGCAGCTTCCGCATCGTGCGCGTCAGTGTCGACCCGCAAGACACGCCGCAGGCGGCGCGGGAGCGGCGCGCGCTCGACCTCGCCTATGCGGACTTCCTGCTCGGTGCCGCCCCGGCCGCCGCGCCGCTGGACCTGAGCTTGCTGGTCGGCGCCGCCGCTGCCACGCAAGCGCTGGCACGCGACATCGGCTTCGACTTCACCGCGCTCGCACCTTCGGGCAGCGACCGCGCCGGCGAACCCGCGCGCTTCGCGCATCCGGCCGCCGTCGTCGTGGCGACGCCGGACGGGCGCGTGTCGCGCTATTTCCCCGGCCTCGACTTCGACCCGGTGGAACTGCGCGTGGCGCTGGCCGAAGCCGCCGGTGGCCGCATCGCCGGCATCAGCGAGCGCTTGGCGCTGCTGTGCGCGCACTACTCGCCGCAAGCGGGCCGTCACAGCGCCGCGGTGATGGACACGACCCGCGTGCTGGGCGTGGCGGGCGCGGCGGCACTGGCCGCCTGGTGCTGGAAGCGGCGCGAGGGCCGGACATGAACAGCACCCTGGCCGAAGCCTCCAGCATCGCGCGCAGCACCGACCTGCTGTTCGGCGCCATGCTGCTGCTGTGCGGCGTGATGGCCATCGGCATCTGCTTCGTGCTGCTCTTTTTCTGCATCCGCTACCGCGCCGGCAACCGGAAGGTGGACCGCGGCGTGGTGGGACGCAAGCTGGGTGTCGAGCTCACGTGGACGCTGGTGCCGCTGGCGCTGTTCATCGTCATCTTCACCTGGGCCGCGCATGATTTCAGCGAGCTGTACCGGCCGCCGGCGGACGCGCTGCCCATCTCGGTGGAGGCCAAGCAGTGGATGTGGAAGCTGCAGCACCGCAACGGCAAGCGCGAGATCAACGAACTGCACGTGCCGCTGGGGCAGCCGGTGAAGCTGGTCATGAGTTCGCAGGACGCGATCCACAGCTTCTTCGTGCCCGCCTTCCGCATCAAGCAGGACGTGGTGCCGGGGCGCTACACCACGCTCTGGTTCACGGCCACGCAGCTGGGCGAGTTCCCCTTGTTCTGCTCGGAGTACTGCGGCAGCTCGCATTCGCAGATGATCGGCCGCATCGTGGTGCTGGCGCCGGCCGACTTCGGCCGCTGGCTGCAGGCCGGAACTTCGCAGCCCAGCCTGGCGCAGTACGGCTATGCGCGTTTCCGCCAACTCGGTTGCAGCGGCTGCCACGCGGCCGGATCGACCGTGCACGCACCGGCGCTGGAAGGCCTGCTCGGGCGCACCGTGCACCTGCAGGACGGCCGCACGCTGGTGGCCGACGAGAACTACATCCGCGACTCCATCCTGCTGCCGCAGAAGGACGTGGTGGCCGGCTTCGCGCCGGTGATGCCGTCCTTCGCAGGGCAGGTGAGTGAAGAAGACATCCAGGGGCTGGTCGCATGGATCCGTTCCACCGGCGGACCGCAGGGAGCACCGCGATGAGTTACCTGGACGAAGGCCACACGATCAAGTCCTGGCTCACGAGCACGGACCACAAGCGCATCGCCATCCTGTATGCGATCTCGATCTCGGTGTTCTTCTTCGTCGGCGGGGCGGCGGCGACGCTGATCCGGCTGGAGCTGGCGACGCCGGCGGGCGACCTGGTTTCGCACGACACCTACAACCGCCTGTTCACCGCGCATGGCGTGATCATGGTCTGGCTGTTCCTGATCCCGTCCATTCCCTCGGTGTTCGGCAACTTCCTGCTGCCGCTGATGATCGGCGCGAAGGACCTGGCCTTTCCGCGCCTGAACCTCCTGAGCTGGTACCTGTATGTGGCCGGCGGCGTGCTGGTGCTCTGCGCGCTGGCCGCGGGTGGCGTCGACACCGGCTGGACCTTCTACACGCCGTATTCGACGATGTTCTCCAACGGCTACGTGGTGCTCACGCTGTTCGGCGTGTTCGTCACCGGCTTCTCGTCCATCCTCACCGGCCTGAACTTCATCGTCACCGTGCACCACCTGCGCATGCCGGGCATGGGCTGGTTCCGGCTGCCGCTGTTCATCTGGGCCATCTACGCGACCAGCCTGATCCTGGTGCTGGCGACGCCGGTGCTGGCCATGACCACCTTGCTGCTGGTGGCCGAGCGCCTGTGGCACATCGGCGTGTTCGACCCGGCGCTGGGCGGCGACCCCATCCTGTTCCAGCACCTGTTCTGGTTCTATTCGCATCCGGCCGTCTACATCATGGTGCTGCCGGCCATGGGCGTGGCCAGCGAGATCATTCCCTGTTTCGCCCGCCAGCGCATCTTCGGCTACCGCTTCATGGCCTATGCCATCCTGGGCATCGCCAGCATCGGCTTCCTGGTCTGGGGCCACCACATGTTCGTCAGCGGCCAGTCGATGGCGGCCAGCATGGTGTTCTCGCTCCTGAGCTTCCTGGTGGCCATCCCCTCGGCGATCAAGGTGTTCAACTGGACGGCCACCTTGTACAAGGGCTCGCTGCGCTTCGAGGCGCCCATGCTCTATGCGCTGGGCTTCGTCGGCCTGTTCATGATCGGCGGGCTGACCGGGCTGTTCCTCGCTTCGCTCGCGCTGGACGTGCACCTGACCGACACCTACTTCGTCGTCTCGCACTTCCACTACATCATGGTCGGCGGCACCGTCATGGCCTACTTCGGCGCTCTCCATTTCTGGTGGCCCAAGGTGACGGGCAAGCTGGTGCCGGACCTGTGGGCCCGCATCGCCGCGGTGCTGATCTTCCTGGGCTTCAACTTCACCTTCTTCCCGCAGTACCTGCTGGGCGTGGCCGGCATGCCGCGCCGCTACCACCAGTACCCGCCGCAGTTCCAGGTGCTGCACCTGCTGTCCTCGGCCGGCGCCGTGGTGCTGGCCATCGGCTACTTGCTGCCGCTGTTCTACCTGGCCTGGTCGCTGCGCTACGGCCAGCGGGCCAGCGCCAACCCTTGGGATGCGCGCGGCCTGGAATGGGAGACGAGCTCGCCGCCGCCCACGCACAACTTCACGCACCCGCCCCAGCTGCCCGAGCGCGTGTATGACTACGACCCGACTTCACCGCGGGCGGTGGCGCAATGAGCGCTGTCACCATGTCCGAGCAGGGCGAGGCGCCGCGTCTCGGCATGTGGGTGTTCCTGGCTTCCGAGTTCCTGTTCTTCGGCGGCTTGCTGCTGGCCTATGTCTATGCGCGCAGCCACTGGCCCGAGGGCTTCGCGCAAGCCGGCAGCCACACGCACGTTGTGCTGGGCACCTTGAACACGGCGCTGTTGCTCACGAGCAGTGCGGTGATCGCGGTGGCCGTGGCCTGCGCGGAGGACTACCGGCGCTGGAGCCGGCGCCTGCTGTGGGTGACCTTCGTGCTGGGCCTGGCCTTTCTCGCCGTCAAAGGCCTCGAATACTGGAAGGAGTGGGGCGAGCACCTGGTGCCGGGACCCGACTTCGCGCTGCATGCGCCCGGCGCCGAACTGTTCTTCCTGCTCTATTTCCTGCTGACCGGCGTGCACACCGTGCACATGCTGGCCGGGCTGGTCGTCGTCGGCACGCTGGCCGGACGCGGCGCGCGCGAAGCCACGCACGTCGAGGTCGGCGCGCTGTACTGGCACTTCGTCGACATCGTCTGGATCTTCCTGTATCCCTTGCTGTACCTCGTGGGGAGGGCGTCGTGAACCAGGACAAGGACAAGGCGTTCCGCGCGCACCTGCGCCGGCTCGTGTTCGCGTGGGTCGCGCTGCTGGTGCTGATGTTCACCAGCCTCGCCACGGCCTTCGTGCCGCTGGGCACCGGCAACCTGGTGGCGGGCCTCGCCATCGCGACGGTGAAGGCGGCGCTGGTGATCGCCATCTTCATGGGCCTGCTGCGCGAGCAGATGGCGGTGCGGCTGGCGGCCGCGTTCGCGCTCGGCCTGTGGCTGGTGATGGTGGGCCTGAGCGGCGTCGACTACGCGACCCGGCCGCATGCGCCGGCCACTTTCCAGGGGAACGGCCGATGAGCGCTCCCGTGGTCGTGGTGACGGGTGCGTCGGCGGGCATCGGCCGCGCGATCGCGCGCGAGTTCGCGTCGCATGGCTGGCGCGTGGCGCTGCTCGCGCGCGGCGTGGACGGGCTGGAAGGCGCGAAGGCCGACGTCGAAAGCCTGGGCGGCGAGGCACTGGTGTTGCCCACGGACGTCGCCGACGAGCACCAGGTGGAAGCGGCCGCCGCGGCCGTGGAGGCCTGGGGCGGCAGCATCGACGTGTGGGTCAACGACGCGATGGCGACCATCTTCGCGCCCGCCGACCAGATCGCGCCGGCCGACTGGCGTCGCGCCACGGAGGTGACCTACCTGGGCGCGGTGTGGGGCACGCTGGCCGCGCTGCGGCGGATGAAGCCGCGCAATCGCGGGACCATCGTGCAGGTGGGGTCGGCGCTGGCGTATCGCTCGATTCCGCTGCAGGCGCCGTATTGCGCGGCGAAGGCGGCGATCCGCGGCTTCACCGATTCCGTCCGCTGCGAACTGGACCACGACGGGAGCGGCGTGCACATCACGATGGTGCAGCTGTCGGCCTTCAACACGCCGCAGTTCGACTGGGGCCGCACGACCTTGAAGAAGCGGCCCCGTCCCATGGGCAAGATCTTCCAGCCGGAAGTGGCGGCCCGTGCCGTGTACTACGCGGCGACGCACAAGCGGCGCGAGCTGTGGGTGGGCTGGCCGGCGGTGCAGGCGATCCTGGGGACGAAGCTCTTTCCGGGCCTGCTCGATCGCTTTCTCGGCAAGACGGCGGTCGATGGGCAGCACACGGACGAACCCTTGCCGCCGGACCGGAAGGACAATTTGTGGGAGCCGGTGCCGGGCGACCACGGGGCGCATGGGCGCTTCGATGCGCAGGCGCATGGCCAGAGTACGCAGGTGACCGTGAACCTGAACCGCGGGTGGGTGGTGGGCGGTTTCGTGGCGGCGTTGTTGGTGGCACGCGCCTGGCGCCGTTCACGGTGAGGCGCCCCACATGGCGCCCGTTTTCAGCGTGGAGGCAAGGCGCGAGCCAAGACTTCCGCCAGGTGCATCGGCTCCCGCTCGGTGCATTGCGAGATCTGCTCGCGGCAGCTGAAGCCATCCGCGATCACGAGCGTGCCTGATTCGGCGGAGCGCACCGCCGGCAACAGCACCCGCTCGCCGCAGGCGATCGACACCTCGTACTTGTCGTTATCGAAGCCGAACGAGCCCGCCATCCCGCAGCAGCCGCTGTCCGGCACGTCCAGTTCCAGCTTCAGGCGATCGCGCAGCAAGGAGAGCTCCGCATCCATGCCCAGCACGCCCTTGTGGTGGCAATGCCCATGCACCAGCGCCTTGGACGCTGGCGGGTTCAGCTCGAGCCCGGGCGCATGCTTCTGCAGGAAATCCGGCAGCAGCAGCGACTGCATGCGCAGGCGCTTCGCTTGCTCGTCGTGCGGCAGCATCATCGGCAGTTCCTCCTGCAGCACCGACTGGCAGGCCGGCTCCAGCAGCACGATGGGCGTGCCGGCGCGCAGGTCGTCGCCCAGCGCCTCGACGATGCGCTTCAGGTAGGCGCGCGCTTCGTCCAGCAAGCCGGCTTCGTACAGGGGCCGGCCGCAGCACAGGCCGGCCGGCGGCAGCCGCACTTCATGGCCGGCGCGGCGCAGCACCTGCACCGCCGCATCCAGCACCTGCGGATGGAAGTGGTTGTTGAAGGTGTCGGGCCACAGCAGCACCGCGCCGGCGCCGCAACCCGCCTGCGGCCGGAAGCCCGCGCGGAAAGTGCGCGCGGCCAGGCGCGGCATCCGGCGCTGCGGCGCCACGTTCGCCAGCCGGCGCGCCAGCGAGGTGTTCGCCAGCGCGTTCGCCAGCCCCGGCGCATGCGCGCCCAGCCGCGCCCAGCGGTCGATGTACGCGAACACCTTGGCCGACAGCGGCCGCGCGTGGTGCTCGTAGTAGTGCGAGAGGAACTCCGCCTTGTACGCCGCCATGTCCACGTGCACCGGGCATTCGGCCTTGCAGCCCTTGCAGGACAGGCACAGGTCCAGCGCCTCCTTCACGGCCGGCTCGCGCCAGCCCTGCTTGAGGATGCCGCCCTGGCGCCCGCCATTGAGCATCTCGAACAGCAGGTGGGCGCGGCCCCGCGTGGAATGCATCTCCTCGCCCGTGGCCATGTAGCTGGGGCACATGCTGCCCTTCTTCTTGCGGCACTCGCCTACGCCCACGCAGCGCAGCAGGGTGCGGCCGAAGTCGCCGCTGTCGGCGGCGAAGTGCATGACGGTTTCCACCGGCTCCGGGCGGTAGGTGGGGCCGATGCGCAGGTTCTCGTCGGCGCGGAAGGCGCGCACGATCTTGCCTGGGTTCATGCGGCCCTGCGGATCCCAGATGGCCTTGAACTCCTCGAAGGCGGCTATCAGGTCCGGCCCGAACATGATGGGCAGCAGTTCCGCCTTGGACTGGCCGTCGCCATGCTCGCCCGAGATCGAGCCGCCCAGGCTCACCACCAGCTCCGCGGCCTCGTGCAGGAAGCGGCGGAACTTGGCGATGCCGTCGGCCGTCTCCAGGTCGAAGTCGATGCGCGTGTGCACGCAACCCTGGCCGAAGTGGCCATACAGGTCGCAGCCATAGCCGTAGCGGTCGAACAGTGCGCGCAGCTTGCGCAGGTATTCGCCCAGCTTCGCCGGCGGCACCGAGGAATCCTCCCAGCCCTCCCAGGTGATGGGCTGTTCGGGCACGTGGGCGGTCGCGCCCAGGCCGGCTTCGCGCACGCGCCAGATTTGTTTCTCCTTGCCGGCGTCGTCGATGATCTCCATCTCCGGGGCGTCGTCCTTGCCGCGCAGCTTGTCCATCAACTTCCTCGCCTTGGCGTCGGCTTCCTCGCGCGTGTCGCCGCCGAACTCCACCAGCAGCCAGCCGCCGCCCTTGGGCAGCAGCTTCACGTCCTGCGGATGCAGGTGCGTGCGCTTCATGTCCTGCACCAGCCGGTCGTCCATGCCTTCGACGGCGATCGGCCCGGCTTCCATCACCTCGGGGATGTGGTCGGCCGCTTCGTAGACGCTGGGGTAGCCCAGTACCAGCAGCGTGCGCGACTTCGGGTCGGGCAGCAGGCGCAGCGTGGCTTCGAGCACGATGACGCAAGTGCCTTCGCTGCCCACCACGGCCTTGGCCAGGTCGAAGCTCTCCGGCAGCAGGGCCGGCAGGTTGTAGCCGGAGACGCGGCGCGGGATCGGCGGGAAGCGTTCGCGGATCGCAGCGGCATGGCGCGCGCCCAGCGCCTTCAACTGGCTCGCGATCTCGGCCGCGCGGCCGCCGGCCGCCTGCATGCGAGCCTCGGCGGTGGCGTCCAGGGTCAGCAGCAGGCCGTCGTAGGTGAGCACCTGCAGCGCGATCACGTTGTGCACGGTCTCGCCACCCATCACCGAATGCGGGCCGCAGGAGTTGTTGCCGATCATGCCGCCCAGCGTGTTGTGCGTGTGGGTGGCGGGATCGGGCGCGAAGGTGAGCCCATGCTCCTTCGCCTGGTCGCGCAGGTCGTCGAGCACCACGCCGGGCTGCACGCGCGCCGTGCGCGCCTGCGGGTCGATGGCGAGCACCCGGTGCATGTACTTGGAGAAGTCCAGCACCACGGCCACGTTGCAGCACTGCCCGCAGAGGCTGGTGCCGCCGCCGCGCGGCAGCACCGGCGCGCCGAACTGGCGGCAGGCCGCGACGGTGGCGACCACGTCCTCCACTGTCTCCGGGAGCACGACGCCGATAGGCACCTGCCGGTAGTTGGACGCATCGGCCGCGTACAAGGCGCGGCTGCCATCGTCGAAGCGTACTTCGCCTTGCACGGTGCGGCGCAGCGCCTGTTCCAGCGCAGCCACGTCGATGGCCGCGCCGGGCCCGCTCATGTCGGTCACAACGATTCCTCCCGGGCGCCGTGGGCCCACGGGTTGGAGCAGGGCGGAACGCAGGTCGTTCTCGGCCTTGCGCGACTCATTTGTGCAAATGTGAAAGGGAGCTTAGGCAATCCGATCGATGGACAGCGGGGCGGCCCGGCAGTAAAAGGCGGGCACGGAGGAAGAAATGACTACGGAAGTCGCGCCGAACGCGCCGCCGCCGCGCGCAATGCATGCGGTTCCCGGCCCCCGGGGCTGGCCGCTGCTGGGCATCGCGCCCCGCGTCAAGCTGGAATCCTTTCACCGCCAGCTCGAGGACTGGAGCCGCGAGTACGGCGAGGTGTTCGCCTTCCGGCTGGGCCGCAGGCCCTTCCTGGCCGTTTCCAACCCGGAGGTCATCGCTTCGGTGCTGCGGCGCCGGCCGGAGGTGTTCCGGCGCGGCGCGCGGCTGGAAGCCACCTCGCGCGAGATCGGCTTCCTCGGCCTGTTCTCGTCCAACGGCGACACCTGGCGGCGGCAGCGGCCCATGGTGCTCGCGGGCCTGGACCCGGCGCACATCCGCAGCTACCTGCCGGCGATGTCGGAGATCACGCAGACGCTGCGGCGGCGCTGGCTGGAAGCTGCGCAGAAGGGCCACGAGATCGACGTGCTCGCCGACCTGATGCGCTACACGGTGGACGTGACCACCTGCCTGGCTTTCGGGCACAACCTCAACACGCTGGAGGCCAGCAGCGAGACGGCGATCCAGCAGCACCTGAACGTCATCCTGCCGGCGCTGTTCAAGCGCCTGCTGACGCCTTTCGAGCTCCCGCGCTGGATGCGCAATCGCTCGTTGCGGCACCACGTGGTGGCGCTGCGCGCCGAGGTTCAGGCCTTCATCGCGCGGGCGCGGGCGCAACTGGACGAGCGGCCCGAGCTGCGCGAGCGGCCCGAGAACCTGATCCAGGCGCTGATCGCCGCCAGCCAGAAAGGGCAGCAGGGCATCACCGACGAGGACGTCGCGGGCAATGTGCTGACCATGCTGCTGGCCGGCGAGGACACCACGGCGCATACGCTGGCCTGGCTGTTCTGGCTGCTGGGCCGGCATCCGCAGGCGGTGGCCATGGCACGCGCGGAAGTGGACGCGGTGCTGCCACCCGATGGCGTGGCCTGCAGCGTCGAGCAGCTGGCGGGCCTGGACGAAGTGGAGGCCTGCGCCAGCGAGGCGATGCGGCTGAAGCCGGTGGCGCCGCTGCTGATGAACGAGGTGGGCGAGGACACCGAGGTGGCCGGCGTGCTGGTGCCCAAGGGCGCCATCGTCGCCTGCCTGCTGCGGCGGCCGGCGCTGGACGAGGGCCAGTTCCCGGACCCGCAGCGCTTCGACCCGAGCCGCTGGCGCACCGGGCAGCCCGGCGCGAAGTCGCTGTCCTCCGCCAAGCGCGCGGTCATGCCCTTCGGCGCCGGCCCGCGCATGTGCCCGGGCCGCTACCTGGCGATGACGGAGGTGAAGATGGTCACGGCGATGCTGCTGGCCAACTTCGACTTGGAGTTCGTGGGCGTGCCCGGCCGCGACGAGCCGGCGGAGCGGATGGCGCTGACGATGGCGCCGGTGGATCTGAAGATGCGTCTCCGGCTGCGGTCCCGGTAATCATGTAGGGTGCGCAGCTCCGCTGCGCACCGCACGCGGTCGTCCTCGCGCGGTGCGCAGCAAGCTGCGCACCCTACATCAGGCCAGCAGCCCGTGTTCTGCCAACGCCTGCCGCACATCCCCCGGCCCGCGCACCAGCACCGCCTGCAGCCCGCACTTCCGCGCCGCTTCCACATTCACCGCCAGGTCATCGAAGAACAGCGCCCGCGGCGCGGCGACGCCGATCGCGCGCAGCACGTGGCCGAAAGACTCCGGGTGCGGCTTGCGGTGGCCGATGTCGTGCGAGGCGAACACATGCTCGAAGCGCTCCAGCATGCCGGGGAAGGCGCTGCGCATGTGCGCGAGGTGCACGGGGTTGGTGTTGCTGATCGCGTAGCAGGGCACGCGGCCGCGCACCTGGTCGATCATGCCTAGCGTCTCGGCTATGCCGCCGACCAGGATGGTGTTCCAGCCTTCGCGCAACGTTGCTTCGTTGCAGCCCAGGGCCAGCTGCGTGCGCAGGTGGCGGAAGTAGTCGTCCGGAGCGAGGTGGCCGGTTTCGTGCCGCTCGTAAGGCTCGTCGAACTGCAACCATTGCCGCATTGCCGCCGGGTCCCGCGCCGAATGCGGCGCCCAGTGCGCGAAGGCGCGCTCGAAGTCGATGTCCACGACCACGCCGCCGAGGTCGAACAGGAGGGCTTGCGGAGTGTCCTGCATGGACGCTATCGTAGGGCGCAAGGAGGCGTCATGCGCAACTTCTGGGGAACGCTGGCCGGCTTCGTCTTCGTGGCCGCCGCGCAAGCCGACACGGCCTGGCCGACGCAGGGCTGGAGCACCGCGACGCCCGAGTCGCAAGGCATGTCCTCGCCGGCCCTGCAGTCGCTGCTGGACTTCGGCCAGGCCAACCAGGCCGACAGCGTGCTCGTCACCCGCCATGGCCGCATCGTGCTGGAGGCCTACTACGGCCCTTACGAAGCCGGCCAGCTGCACGCCATCAACTCCGCCACCAAGACCGTCACCTCCGCGCTGGTGGGCCTGGCCGTCGCCCAGGGCCTGCTGCCGCCGGCCGAGACGCCGGTCGTGGAGCTGATGCGCGGACGCACGCCGGCCAACCTCGATGCGCGCAAGCAGGCGATGCAGCTGCAGCACCTGCTGGACATGGATTCCGGCATCGCCTGGATCGAGCCGTTGGCCGACGCCGTGCCCGAGACCGCGCTGAAGATGTACGCCAGCCGCGACTGGGTGCAGTTCGTGCTGGACCAGCCGATGGCGCAGGCGCCCGGCGCCGGCTTCAACTACAACAGCGGCAACTCGCAGCTGGCCTCGGCCATCCTGGCGCAGGCGGCCGGCATGACGACCGAGGACTACGCCGCGAAGCAGCTGTTCGCGCCGCTGGGCATCACGCAATGGCGCTGGCGCAAGGACCCGGGCGGCACCAGCACCGGCGGCTTCGGCCTGTACCTGCACCCGCGCGACATGGCCAGGCTCGGCCTGCTGCAACTGCGGCACGGCGAATGGGAGGGCCGGCAACTGCTGCCGCGCGCCTGGGTGGACCGCGCCTTCGCCGCCAGCCTGCCGATGACGCCCGGGCCGGGCGCGGACTTCCGCTATGCCAACGGCTGGTGGACCTTGCCGGCGCGCGGCGCCTTCATGGCGGTGGGCTTCAACCGCCAATTGATCGTGGTGCTGCCGCGCGAGGACGTCGTTGCCGTGCTCACCGGCCGCCGCCACTACGACCTGGGCGCGATGCTGGACGTGCTGCAGCGCGCCGTCCGTTCGGAGCAAGCCTTGGCCGAGGATCCGGCCGCGGCCCAGGCGCTCGCCACGAAGGTGCGTGCGCTGGCGACGGAGCCGGAACCGGTCGCACTGCCGCCGCCCGCTCTGGCGCAGCGCGTGTCGGGCCGCACGTGGAAGGCCGACCCGAACCGGATGGGCATCGCGCAGTTCACGCTGCGCCTGGGCGAGCGCAACGAATGCGAGATCGTCACCGCCAGTGGCGGCACCGAGGTGCTGCCGCTCGGGCAGCCGGGCCAGCCGGCACGGACGCAGGGCGCGCGCGGCCTCACCGTGACACGGGCCTTCTGGACGGGCGAATCGACGCTGGCGGTGCAGGTCCGCTACGTCAACGAGGGCGGCGTGGCCTCCTGGGTGCTGCGCTTCGACGGTGACCGGGTGGAGGTGGCCTTCTCCAGCACGGTGAACGGCTTCGCGGCGAAGTTCGCGGCGCAAGCGGTGGATTAGTCCGCGACCAGCCAGCTCACCGCGTCGGTGAAGTTGGTGAACACCTGCAGTTGCATGCCCTCGGCGCGGGCGGCCGACTCGCTGATGCGGGTGAGCTTTTCTTGCGGCACCAGCGAAGCCACCTTCTCCATGTGGCCCAGGTACTGGACGGCCAGCAGGCCGATGGCCTGCTGCTCCTTGGCGCCGAAGGTGCCCACGACATCGAGCAGGTTCACCAGGAGCCGGCGGTCGCCGTGCTGCCGGGTGCAGGCCGCGATCTCGACCAGCACCGGCTCGGCGCTTTCCAGGAAGGCGAGGGCGCTGACCTCGGCCAGCGCCATCTTCGGCCCGTGCTTGTACGTAAGCTTGTAAGCCATGGACGTTGTTCTTCTCCCCAACCCGCCATCTTGCCCGAAGCCCGGGGTGGTTGCTTGCGATGGGGCAAGAATCTACACCGCGCCGCGGGGGTGCGTGGGATCGACCCAAAGCACCTGTTCTGGTTTTTCGACCGGTTCGATGTCCAGGTTGACCGCGACGGCCTCGCCGTCGCTGCGGCACAGGACGCACTCCAGCACCTCGGTGCGGCTGGCATTGATCTCCTGGTGCGGCACATAGGGCGGCACGTAGATGAAGTCGCCCGGGCCGGCTTCCGCCGTGAACTCCAGGTGCTCGCCCCAGCGCATGCGCGCGCGGCCCTTCACCACGTAGATCACGCTTTCCAGCGGGCCATGGTGGTGGGCGCCGGTCTTGGCATCGGGGTGGATGTGGACGGTGCCGGCCCACAGCTTCTGCGCGCCGACGCGGGCGAAGTTGATCGCGGCCTTGCGGTCCATGCCCGGCGTCTGCGCCGTGTTCGCATCGAGCTGGTTGCCGGGGATGACGCGCACGCCGTCGTGCTTCCAGGCCGGCTCGTCGTGGGTGTGCTTGCTGCTCATGGGGTTGCAGCGTAGGACAATCGCCGCATGCCCGCAATGCTGCCGCTCCTGACCGCCGACGATCTCCGGCGCATTCCCGCGCAAGCGGCCTGCCCCGCATGCGCCGCGCTGGTTTGCCCGGGCTGGGAGGCGCTCTCCGGCACGTTCGACCGCGACCGGCTGGAGGCTGTGGGCACCTTGCGCGACCCGGCGGACGAAGACCCGACCCTGGAGGAGGTCCACCCCGCCGGCACGACCCTGTGGTCGCCGGCGGCGCCGATCGCGCCTGGGTACTTCCCGTACAACCGCAGCGAGCTGTGGCGCTGCACGGCCTGCCACCGGCCTTTCCTTCGGTACACGGAGTACGGCGGGTACTACGTGGAAGAGCGCATCCGCGAGCTCGACCCTGGCCTGGTCACGGGCGCATAATCCGCCGAACATGCAGCTTCAGTCCGGGGACCTGGTCCGCCACAAGGATGGCGGGCCTCTGATGTTGGTGCGGGTCGCGAGCGACGACCTGGCCGTCTGCGTCTGGTTCGACGAGCACTGCAAGCCCTGCATCGGCACCTTCCTGGCCGTGTCCATGGTCGACATGAACTCCGCCCGGCGCGAGGTTGCAGCCCAGGCCTGAGCGCCCCTGCGCTGGACCGTCCAGCGATGTAGGAACCTGCCGACACTCAGCCTTTGCCGGCTCCTACTGCCGCGGGTGCGCCTGGTCCGTTCTTGGGAAAGGGCCCAGACCCTAGCATTTGCTCACCTACCAGAAAGGACCTACAGCATGAAGAAGGACATCGTTGCACTGGCCGCCGCCGTCTGCTGCGCCCTCGCGGGCTCCGCATTTGCCGCCGACGCGGCACCTGGCATGGACAAGAACGCCTACAAGGCCGAGAAGGACCAGATCAGCTCCACCTACAAGGCCGACAAGAAGGCTTGCGACCCGATGAAGGCCAACGCCAAGGACATCTGCAAGGCCGAGGCCAAGGGCAAGGAGAAGGTCGCCAAGGCCGAACTCGAAGCCAAGTACAAGCCCAGCCCCAAGCACGACGCCGACGTGACCAAGGCCAAGGCCGATGCCGACTACGACGTCGCCAAGGAGAAGTGCGACGACCAGAAGGGCAACGCCAAGGACGTGTGCAAGAAGGAAGCCAAGGCCGCGCACACCGCCGCCAAGGGCGAGGCGAAGGTCGAAAAGACCGCCGCCGAGAAGGGCGCCGGCTCCGCCGCCGTGGCCAAGAAGGAAGCGGACGTCAAGGAAGACACCAACGACAAGCTGTACGCCGCCGACAAGGAGAAGTGCGACACGCTCAAGGGTGACACCAAGGACAAGTGCGTCGCCGACGCGAAGAAGAAGTACGGCAAGTCCTGATCGACAAGGACAGAGGGCGGCCTGGCCGCCCTTCTTGTTTGCATCGGCAATGAAAAAGGGCGGCTGGGCCGCCCTTTTCACTGCCTGCTCGCGTGTCAGCCGTTGCGGCGGACGATCTCGCGGTGCACCACCACGTCGCGGTCGTGGTCGCGGTGGCCGTAGGCCAGGTGGCGGCCGTGGTCATAGTGCTCGCGGTACATCACGCGGTGCTGGTGGTGCCAGTAGTGCGGGTGCTCGTACATCACGCGGCGATGCACCACGACCGGCGTGGTGTGCGTCGTCACGCGGCGCATCTTGTGCACCACGCGCGTGCCGTCGGGCGTCTCGACGCGCTTCGTCACGTGGGTCACTTCGCCGTTGGGGCCGACCTGCACGCTGCGGTGCACTTCGGTCTGCGCGAAGGCGGCGGTACCGGCCACTGCCAGGGCGGCGGCGAGGGTGAGGGCGCTGAATTTCATGAGGGACTCCTTTGCTGTTGGATGTGGAGACAGGATGCCTTGCGAGGGCACATCTCCATGACGTTCCAGCCCCGCGCCCGGTTGAAGTCCCGCGGCGGCACGGGGCGCAAGCGCCGTCCTACTCCAGTCCCATACCCCGCAAATAAGTCTCGACCGCGCGCACTCCGGCCGTTTCCAGCTCGAAAGCGTGCGGATCCAGCAGCCAGTTCTGGATGAGGCCGTCCACCAGGGCCAGCAGCCCCTGGGCGGCGGCAGGGCCGGGCAGGCCCAGCCTGACGCCGCGCGCGGCGGCACTGCGCAACAGCAGCTGGCGGAAGCAGGCCACCGTCTCGTCGCGGATCTCCTGGTGGCGTGCGCGCACCGCGCACAGGCTGTCGACGTACTCCACCTTGTGCGTGGCCACCTCGAACACGCGGCGCGTCTGCGGGTCGTTGACGGTCTGGTGGAAGGCCTGGCGCAGCGATTGCTTCAAGGCCGGCAGCGGGTCGGCTTCGTGCGCCTGCTCCACCATTTCCAGGGCACCTTGCAAGGGCATCGCCACCCGGTCCATCATCGCGTTGAACAGGTCGGCCTTGTCCCGGAAGTGCCAGTAGATGGCGCCACGCGTGGTGCCGGCAGCGAGGGCGATGTCGTTGAGCGAAGTACCCGCCACGCCCTGGGCGAGGAACACGCGCTCGGCCGCATCCAGCAGGCTGTTGCGGGTGGCGAGAGCGTCTTCCTTGGAGCGGCGGGCCATGGCCGTGGAATATACATGCAAACTTGTATGTATACTGCGGCACTTTCCCCGGCCAGGTCGTCCGGCGCGGGGGTCCATTTCAAGAATTTCCCGAGGCGTCCCATGGCTGCACGCATGCCCCAGGTTCGTGCCTGGCTCCTGCTCATTCCCTTCTTCCTGCTCGCTGGTTGCGGCCAGGGTTCCGGCAACGCACAACAGGCCGGCGGCGGCGCGCCACCGGCCCCCGAAGTCGGGGTGGTGACTGTATCGACCGGCGATGTCGGTCTCGTGACGGAACTCCCCGGCCGCCTGGAAGCCCTGCGCGTCGCGCAGGTGCGCGCCCGCGCCGCCGGCATCCTGCAAAGCCGCACCTTCCGCGAAGGCAGCGACGTCAAGGCCGGCCAGGTGCTGTTCAAGATCGATCCCGCGCCCTATGCGGCCGCCGCTTCCAGCGCGCAGGCCACGCTGGCGCGCGCGCAGGCCAACCTGGGCCAGGCGACGGCGCTGGCCGAGCGCTACAAGCCGCTGGTGGAAGCCAACGCCATCAGCAAGCAGGACTACCTGAATGCCGTGGCCGCGCAGAAGCAGGCCGAGGCCGACGTCGCCGCCGGCAAGGCCGCGGTGCAGACGGCACAGATCAACCTGGGCTACGCCGCCGTGACGGCGCCCATCTCCGGCCGCATCGGCCGCGCGCTGGTGACCGAAGGCGCGCTGGTGGGCCAGGGCGAAGCGACGCAGCTGGCCGTCATCCAGCAGATCAACCCGCTCTACGTGAACTTCACGCAGTCGGCCACCGAGGTGATGAACCTGCGCCGCGCCATGCAGGAAGGCCGCCTGAAGCGCGCCGGCGGCGAAGGCGCCGAGATCCGCATCGTGCTGGAAGACGGCAGCCTGTACCCGCAACCGGGCAAGCTGCTGTTCGCCGACCTCACGGTGGACCAGAACACCAACCAGGTGACGCTGCGCGCCGAAGTGCCCAATGCCCAGGGCATGCTGCTGCCCGGCATGTACGTGCGCGTGCAGATCGAGCAGGCCAAGGCCCGCAACGCCATGCTGCTGCCGCAGCAGGCCGTGACGCGCACGCCGCAGGGCGACACCGTGTCGGTGGTCGGCAAGGACGGCCAGGTGAGCCAGCGCACCATCAAGGTGGGCGGTTCGCAGGACGGCCAGTGGGTCGTGCTGTCCGGCCTGAACGCCGGCGAGATGGTGATGGTGGACGGCTTCCAGAAGGTGCGCCCCGGCGCGCCGGTGAAGCCCGTGCCCTTCGGCGCCGCCGCGCCCGCCGGCCCGGCCGGCACGGCCGCCCGGCCCGCCTCCGCGCCGGCTTCCGCGCCCAAGGCCGCCGCTTCGCAGGCCGCCCAGCGCTAAGGAAAGAGTAGCCAGCCCATGGCCAAGTTCTTCATCGACCGACCCATCTTCGCGTGGGTGATCGCGCTGTTCCTGATCGTGATCGGCGCGGTCTCCATCACCAAGCTGCCGATCTCGCAGTACCCGCCGGTGGCGCCGCCCGCCATCGTGCTGACCGCCACCTACCCGGGCGCCTCCGCGCAGACGCTGGAAGAAAGCGTCATCAGCGTGATCGAGCAGGAAATGAACGGCTCGCCCGGCATGATCTACATGGAGTCGGTGACGCAGGCCAACGGCGTCGGCCAGATCACCATCAGCTTCGAGCCCGGCACCAACGCCGACCTGGCGCAGGTGGACGTGCAGAACCGCCTGGCCCGCGCCACCCCGCGCCTGCCCGCGGCGGTGACGCAGCAGGGCGTGCGCGTGGACAAGTCGCGCAACAACTTCCTGCTGTTCACGATCCTGTCCTCGGACGACCCCAACTTCACGCCGGTGGACCTGGGCGACTACGTGTCGCGCTCGGTGCTGCCCGAAATCCAGCGCATTCCCGGCGTCGGCCAGGCGCAGCTGTTCGGCACCGAAGCCGCCATGCGCATCTGGATCGACCCGCAGAAGCTGGTGGGCTTCAACCTGTCGGCCGCCGACGTCAACGCCGCCATCAAGGCGCAGAACGCGCAGGTGTCCGCGGGCACCATCGGCGACCTGCCCAACGTGCCGGGCCAGGGCGTGTCCGCCACCATCGTGGTGCCGGGCCAGCTGACCAACGTGGAGCAGTTCCGCAACATCGTCCTGCGCTCCACGCCGGACGGCGCCACCGTGCGCCTGAAGGACGTGGCGCGCGTGGAACTGAACGCGCAGAGCTTCAGCACCGAGGCGCGCCTGAACGGCAAGGCCTCCACCGGCATCGGCGTGCAGCTGTCTCCTTCGGGCAACGCGCTGGAAACGGCGAACCTGGTGCGCAAGCGCATGGGCGAACTGGCGACCTACTTCCCCAAGGGCGTGAAGTGGGACATCCCTTACGACAGCTCGCGCTTCGTGAAGATCTCCATCAAGCAGGTGGTGGAGACGCTGCTGGAAGCCGTGGCGCTGGTGTTCCTGGTGATGTTCCTGTTCCTGCAGAACTGGCGCTACACCATCATCCCGACCCTGGTGGTGCCGGTGGCCCTGCTGGGCACCTTCGGCGCGCTGCTGGCGCTGGGCTTCTCGATCAACGTGCTGACCATGTTCGGCATGGTGCTGGTGATCGGCATCGTGGTGGACGACGCCATCGTGGTGGTGGAGAACGTCGAGCGGATCATGAGCGAGGAGGGCCTGCCGCCGCGTGAAGCGACGCGCAAGGCCATGGGCCAGATCCAGGGCGCCATCATCGGCGTGACCGTGGTGCTGATCTCGGTGTTCGTGCCGCTCGCCGCCTTCGCCGGGTCCACCGGCAACATCTACCGCCAGTTCTCGGCGGTGATGGTGGCGTCGATCGCCTGCTCCGCCTTCATGGCGCTGTCGCTGACGCCGGCGCTTTGCGCCACGCTGCTGAAGCCCGTGGAGGCCGGCCACCACGTCGAGAAGCGCGGCTTCTTCGGCGCTTTCAACCGCTTCTTCTCGCGCACCGCGCACGGCTACGAAGGCCTGGTGTCGCGCCTGCTGCGCCGCGCCGCCCGCTACCTGATCGTCTATGCGGCCATCGCCGGCGTGGTGGCGCTCGTCTACACGCGCCTGCCCACGTCCTTCCTGCCGCAGGAAGACCAGGGCAACATCCTCGTCAACGTGCAGCTGCCGCCGGGCGCCACGCTGGAGCGCACGCGCAACGTGATGCAGCAGGTGGAAGGCTTCATCCTGAAGCAGCCCGAAGTGGAGAGCATGGTGGGCGTGCTGGGCTTCTCGTTCAGCGGCCAGGGCCAGAACGCGGGCCTCGCCTTCGTGACGCTGAAGGACTGGGACCAGCGCAAGGGCGAGCAGCACTCCGCCGGCGCGCTGGCGGGCCGTGCCTTCGGCGCGCTGTCCGGCATCCGCGATGCCTTCATCTTCCCGCTGAGCCCGCCCCCGATCCCGGAACTGGGCGTCGCTTCCGGCTTCACCTTCCGCCTGCAGGACCGCGGCGGCAAGGGCCATGACGCGCTGCTCGCCGCGCGCAACCAGCTGCTGGGCATGGCCGCGCAAAGCAAGGTGCTGACGCAGGTGCGCCCGGACGGCCTGGAAGACGCCTCGCAGCTGCAGCTGGAGATCGACCGCGACAAGGCGCAGGCGCTGGGCGTGAGCTTCGACGCGATCAACACCACGCTGTCCACCGCGCTCGGCTCGGCCTACGTGAACGACTTCCCCAACCGCGGCCGCCTGCAGCGGGTGGTGGTGCAGGCCGACGCGCCATCGCGCATGCAGCCGGAGGACATCCTGCGGCTGAACGTGCCGAGCACGCAAGGCAAGGTGGTGCCGCTGTCGTCCTTCGCGTCGACGAAGTGGATCATGGGACCGATGCAGACCGTGCGCTACAACGGCTATTCGGCCATGCGCATCTCCGGCTCGCCGGCGCCGGGCTACAGCACGGGTGCGGCGATGAACGAGATGGAGCGCCTGGCGGCGCAGCTGCCGGCCGGCTTCGGCTACGAGTGGACCGGCCAGTCGCGCGAGGAAAAGCTCGCCGGCTCGCAGGCCATGGTGCTGTACGGCTTCTCGATCCTGGCCGTGTTCCTGTGCCTGGCCGCGCTGTACGAAAGCTGGTCGATCCCGATGGCGGTGATCCTGGTGGTTCCGCTGGGCGTGCTGGGGGTGCTGCTTGCGACACTCCTGCGCGGTTACGCGAACGACGTGTACTTCCAGGTGGGGCTGATCACGATCATCGGCCTGTCGGCGAAGAACGCCATCCTGATCATCGAATTCGCCAAGGACCTGCAGGCCCAGGGCAAGGGCGTGATCGAGGCGGCGCTGGCGGCGGCGCACCTGCGCTTCCGGCCCATCATCATGACTTCGATGGCCTTCGGCCTCGGTGTGTTGCCGCTGGCCATCGCCAGCGGCGCCGGCTCCGCCAGCCAGCGTGCCATCGGCACCGGCGTGCTGGGCGGCATGCTGACCGGCACCGGGCTGGCCATCTTCTTCGTTCCCATCTTCTTCGTGGTGGTGCGCGGCTACTTCAAGGGCAGCGAGCGCCAGCGCAAGCTGTACACGCACGAACTGGGACATGAAATGCCCGCGGGCGCGACGGCGGGAGACCAGGTATGAAATTGCTGAAACTGACGGTGCTTGCCGCCGCGGCCGTGGCCGCCGCGGGCTGCTCCTTCATCCCGACCTACGAGCGCCCGGTGGCGCCGGTGGCGAACCAGTTCCCCTACCCGGGCGCGAAGGACGGCAGGGCCGCTTCGGACCTGAAGTGGCAGGAGTTCTTCACCGACCCGCACCTGCGTGAGCTGATCACGATGGCGCTGGCGAACAACCGCGACCTGCGGGTGGCGGTGCTGAACATCGAGCAGGCGCGCGCCGCCTACGACGTCCGCAAGGCCGACCAGCTGCCCTCGGTGGGCCTGCAGGCGCAGGTGAGCCGCGCGCCCAACATCGCCAACATCGAGTCGACCACCTACCAGGTGGGCCTGGCCCTGAGCAGCTGGGAGATCGATTTCTTCGGCCGCATCCGTGCGCTGAGCGAGCAGGCGCTGAACCAGTACCTGGCCACCGAAGAAGGCCGCAACGCGGCGCAGGCCACGCTGGTGGCTTCGGTCGCCAACGCCTACATGGGCGTGGCCGCCGACGAGGAGCTGCTGGCGCTGACGCGCGAGACGCTGACGACCCGCGAGGAGTCGCTGCGCCTGACGCGCCTGCGCTTCGAGAACGGCGCTTCGAGCGAGATCGACTTCCGCCAGGCGCAGTCGCTGTACGAAAGCGCGCGCACGACGCTGGCGCAGCAGCAGCGGCAGCGCGCCACCGACATCAACGCGCTGGCGCTGCTGCTGGGCGCGCCGGTGCCGCCGGACTTCATGGTGGGCGTCTCCACCGACAAGTTCGCGCTGCCCGACCTGCCGGCCGGCGTGCCCAGCGAAGTGCTGGTGAAGCGGCCCGACGTGCACCAGGCGGAGCTGCAGCTGATCGCGGCCAACGCCAACATCGGCGCGGCCCGCGCGGCCTTCTTCCCGCGCATCACGCTGACGGCTGCGGCCGGCATCGGCAGCAGCGAGCTGAACAAGCTGGTGCAGGGCGGCACCTTCGCCTATTCGATCACGCCGACCTTGCTGCAGCCGATCTTCGACGCCGGCCGCAACCAGGCGAACCTGGGTTCGTCGGTGGCGGGACGCGAGATCGCGGTGGCGCAGTACGAGAAGGCGATCCAGTCGGCCTTCAAGGACGTGGCCGACGCGTTGGCCGGCCGCGCCACCTATGGCGACCAGCTGGATGCGCAGGGCAAGGTGGTGGAGGCCGAGACGGTGCGCAATCGCCTGGCCAAGCTGCGCTACGACAACGGCGTGGCGAGCTACCTGGACCTGCTGGACTCGCAGCGCTCGCTGTTCGCGGCGCAGCAGGCGCTGGTGCAGGCGCGGCTGGCGCGGCTGCAGAACCAGGTGCAGCTGTATCGCTCGCTCGGGGGCGGCTGGGCTTCCTGACCGGGCGGGAGAGCTCGGGTTCGCTGCGCGAAACCCCGCCTCCATGACGAGCTCAGGCGGTGCCGTCCTACGGGGCTGGCTCCGCCGTTGGTGAACCATCGTCGCCATGAGCGACGCGAGCCCTTCCCCAGCACCCACCGCCTGGCCCGGTGAACCCTATCCCCTGGGCGCCACCTGGGACGGCCAGGGCGTCAACTTCGCGCTGTACTCCGAGAACGCCACGCGCGTGGAGCTGTGCCTGTTCGATGAGCAAGGGCAGGAGGCGCGCGTGCCGCTGCGCGAGCAGACCGCCTTCGTCTGGCACGGCTACGTGCCCGGCCTGAAGCCCGGGCAGCGCTACGGCTACCGCGTGCACGGCCCCTACGAGCCGGAGCGCGGCCTGCGTTTCAACCCGAACGTGGTGCTGCTCGACCCCTACGCCAAGGCGCTCGACGGCCTGGAGAACTTCGATCGCGGCGTGTTCGCTTACCCGATGGGCGGCGAACGCGAAGACCTGGCCATGGCGGAACAGGAAGCGCGCGGCGCGCCGCTGGGCGTGGTGATCGACCCCTGGTTCGACTGGAGCGGCGACCGCGCGCCCAACACGCCGCTGCCGGACAGCGTGCTGTACGAGACACACGTGAAAGGCCTGTCGATGCGCCACCCCGGCGTGCCGGAGGAACTGCGCGGCACCTACGCGGCCCTGGCGCACCCCACCATGCTCGGCTACCTGAAGGACCTGGGCGTGACGGCGGTGGAACTGATGCCTGTGCACGCCCACCTGGACGATCCCTTCCTCCTGGACAAGGGCCTCACCAACTACTGGGGCTATTCGACGCTGAACTTCTTCGCGCCGGAGTTGCGCTACAGCGCCGCCCACAAGCGAGGCGAGCCGCTGGGCGCGCTGCGCGAATTCAAGGAGATGGTGAAGGCGCTGCACGGCGCGGGCATCGAGGTGATCCTGGACGTGGTCTACAACCACACCAGCGAGGGCAACCACATGGGACCGACGCTCAGCTTCAAGGGTATCGACAACCCCACCTACTACCGGCTGGTGCCGGACAACGCGCGCTTCTACTTCGACTACACCGGCACCGGCAACACGCTGAACGTGCGGCACCCGCAGACTCTGCAGCTGATCATGGACTCGCTGCGCTACTGGGTGCTGGAGATGCACGTGGACGGCTTCCGCTTCGACCTGGCGAGCACGCTGGCCCGCGGGCTGCACGAGGTGGACCAGCTCTCGGGCTTCTTCACCATCATCCACCAGGACCCGGTGCTGTCGCAGGTGAAGCTGATCGCCGAACCCTGGGACGTGGGCGAGGGCGGCTACCAGGTGGGCAACTTCCCGGTGAAGTGGGCGGAGTGGAACGGCATCTACCGCGACTCTATCCGGGCCTTCTGGAAGGGCGACGGCGGCCTGGCCAGCGACATCGGCTACCGCTTCACGGGCAGCAGCGACCTGTACCAGGGCGACGGGCGCAAGCCCTACGCCAGCGTCAACTTCGTGACGGCGCACGACGGCTTCACCCTGCGCGACACGGTGAGCTACAACGACAAGCACAACGAGGCCAACCAGGAAAACAACCAGGACGGCCACAACGACAACAGGTCGTGGAACTGCGGCGCCGAAGGGCCGACCGAGGACGCGGAGGTGAACAAGCTGCGCGCGCGCCAGCAGCGCAACTTCCTGGCCACGCTGCTGCTGTCGCAGGGCACGCCCATGCTGCTGGGCGGCGACGAGATCGGCAACACCCAGCAGGGCAACAACAACGCCTACTGCCAGGACAACGAGATCAGCTGGTACGACTGGGACAACGCGGACAACACGCTGCTGGAGTTCACGAAGAAGCTGGTGCGCCTGCGGCGCGAGCACCCGGCGCTGCACCGGCAGAAATTCTTCTCGGGCCGCCCGATCCGCGGCACCGACATCCGCGACATCATGTGGTTCCGCCATGACGGCGAGGAAATGAGCGACGAGGACTGGCAGAACCCGCACACGCAGTCGCTGGCGCTGTTCCTGGCCGGCAATGGCCTGAAGGAGACGGACCGCCGCGGCCAGCCCGTGGCCGACGACCACCTGCTGCTGCTGGTGTCCGCCTCGCACGAGGACCTGGACTTCAAGCTGCCGGCGCTGGAAGAGTGCAGCCAGTGGCAGCTGCTGGTGGACACCAGCAACGACGAGTCGCAGGAAATGCAGGACGCGGGCGGCCAGACGCTGTTGCCGGGACGCTCGCTGAAGCTGTTCCGGTGTCCCAGGGACTGAACGATGATCCGCAAACTGCCTTCGGGCGGCTATCGCCTCTATTCGCGCAAGGTGGACCCCAAGACGGGCAAGCGGCGCAACCTCGGCACCTTCGACACGCGCGAGCAGGCCGAGAAGCATGAAAAGGAAGTGCAGTACTTCAAGCGGCACTAGGCAGCGGCTGGCGGTCGCCGGCGAAGGGCTGAGCACCTTCGTCTCGCAGCAGCAGCCGCCCTACGCGCGGAAGCTATAGTGCGCCCATCGATATCTTGAAGACGAGCGAGCCGAAGTGAAGACGCTGTCGTGGGCCGAGGCCGTGGCCTCTTTCGAAGGCCGCGCATTGGGCGACGCCGCCGCCTTCCTGCCGCTGCTGGCCGTGGCGGAGTTCCTGGCGGCTTCGCGCTATGCGCGCTCGCTGCAGCCCGCCATGGACGGTGCCGTGCTGGTGCTGCGCCACACGGGCGATGCGGCTGGCGCCGAAGTGCGCGTCGGTTTCGATGCGCGGACGCACCAGTTCACGCTGACCCACCTGCAGCGGCCCGGCGACCCGCGGCCCTGGACGCGCGAGTGCGGCGAGAACGAATGGCAGGCGGCGCTGGAGCGCCTGTTCCACAAGCGGCTGCAGTGGTTCCACGAAGGGTGATTGCTATAGTCGGGCGGCAACCAACCCGGGAGGAGCCGTGTCCACTGTTGCCGCCGTCCTTGTCGGCCTCGTCGCCCTGCTGCATGCCTATTTCCTCGTCCTGGAGATGTTCCTCTGGGACAAGCCGGCCGGCCTGAAGGCTTTCGGCCAGACGCTGGAAGCCGCGCGCGCCTCCAAGGTGCTGGCCGCGAACCAGGGCCTCTACAACGGCTTCCTGGCGGCTGGGTTGGTGTGGGGCCTGGTGCTGGGTGACGCCGGCACCGGCGTGAAGGTGTTCTTCCTGGTCTGCGTGATCGTGGCCGGCCTCTTCGGCGCGGCGACGGCCAGCCGGAAGATCCTGTTCGTGCAGGCGCTGCCGGCGGCGGTGGCGTTGGCGTTGGTGTTGGTGCTGGTGGCGTAGCCGCGCCGGGTAGAAGAAGGTGCTGGCGCCGGGCGCCGCTGCGGCGAACTGGCCACACACCCGCCATCCGAAGGACCCGGACGCGGCTTGGCACGCGCCGTGCCGCTCTAGAATGCAGAGCAAATAACGCGGGACGGAGAAGAAGAATCGTGAGGAGCCGCCTTTTGTGCGTGGCCAGTGCCACGCTGTGTGCATTCCTGGCCGGGTGCGCCATCCACCAAACCGTCCGCCCTGTGGACGTCGCGCTGGAACGCGAGATCTGCGTCATTGAAAACCCGTCGGTGAAGGCCGGTTTCATCGAAGCGTACAAGCGATCGCTGGCCACCAAGGGCTACGCAGTGCGGCAGCTGCCCGCGAGCGCGCCCATCACGGCCTGCGCCACGACGACGACGTACACCGCCAGCTGGCGCTGGGACCTCGCCCTGTACATGGCCTATGCGGAAATCCGCGTCTTCACCGCCGGCAAGCAGGTGGGGGAAGCGAAGTACGACTCGCTGCGCGGCGGCGGCAACATGAACAAGTTCATCGACGCCGACCGCAAGGTCGACGAACTGGTGAACCAGCTGTTCCCGGGCGGGGCGCGAAGCTAGGCCAGCGGCGCGGCGGCCTGCGCCGGCGGCAGGGCATCGAGGGGGCTGCGCGTGCCGCCCGCGGCGACGCGCAGCACGTGCGTGTAGATCATCGTGGTGCTGACGTCGCTGTGGCCCAGGAGTTCCTGGACGGTGCGGATGTCGGTGCCGGCCTGCAGCAGGTGGGTGGCGAAGCTGTGGCGCAGGGTGTGGGCCGACACTTGGCGGTCGAGGCCGGCGAGCGCCACCGCGCGCTTGATGGCGCGCTGAAAGCGGTCTTCATGGAGGTGGTGGCGGCGGAGGACGCCGGTGTCCGGATCCGTCGTGAACGCCGGCGCGGGGAAGACCCAGAACCAGTTCCAGCTGAGGCCGACGCGCGGGTACTTGCGCTCCAGGGCGTGCGGCACCCAGACGCCGCCGCGGCCGGCCGCGCGATCGTGGTCCCATTGCGCGCGGGACGCGGCAACCTGCACACGCAAGGCATCCGCTAGCGCCTGCGGCAGCATCACGACCCTGTCCTTCGCGCCTTTCGCCTCGCGGATGACGATGACGCAACGGTCGAAATCCAGGTCCTTGACGCGCAGGCGAAGCGCCTCCATCAACCTCATGCCCGTGCCGTAAAGAAGGTGCGCCACCAGGCGGACGGTGCCGGCGGGCATGGCTGCCAGCAAGGCGGTGACCTGCTGCGAAGTCAGGACGGCCGGGATGCGCCGCTTGTACGAAGGGCGCTGCAAGTCCTGCAGCCACGGCAAGTCGATGGACAGCACCTCGCGATAGAGGAAGAGAAGCGCGCTCAGCGCCTGGCTGTGGGTGGAAGAGGAAACCCGGCGCTGCGTGGCCAGCATGGCCAGGAAGGCTTGCACTTCGGCGGCGCCCATGTCGCGCGGATGCCGCAAGCCGCTCCAGCGGACGAAAAAGCGAACCCAGTACACATAGGCCTTCTCGGTGCGAAGGCTATAGTGCAAATAGCGAGCCTGCTCGCGGACCTGGGCCAGGAGGCGAGGGGCGGCGGGGTGGGGTGGGGTCGCCATGCGAGTGGGGGTAGTTAAGCCCACAACGTATTGGCAGGCGGAAGGAGGTCAGCCAAATGGATGAAGTGGCATGGCCTTATCCTGTGAGTCAGGTTTTATCGCGCGGCTTTATTCCGCGCGCTGCAAATGGCGAAATCGCGGGTTATCCGATGGGATGTTTGCGCGAGGCCTTATTGGGCAAGGGGTGTCGAGATGATGATGTCGGCGCGCGACGCTGAGACAAACCTCGTCCTTGTCTTATCCAGGGGAAGCGGGATAAGGCATGATTTATCACGCTACACATTACGTTAGACCGCACCGGTGAGAATTGTGCCGTCGCGGGAGCAGGTTCAAGCTTGGGTGCTTGAAATCCAGCCATCTGCATACTTCGAGCGCTTGGCCGAACGGCCTGGGCTTCTGATGCTTCGGGCCAAGAGTCCCATTTGCGAGTGGCGCGGTCTACACTTGGCGCTCTCGGACGAACGCCGTGAGCACTTGCATGAACAACTGACCCACCTAGCGGACGGGCGTGTGGACCGGCTGCAGATGCAGTCGAGCGTGCCGGATGGTCGGGCGTGGTTCAACCTCTATACGTCCGGTGTAGATTTCGGATTCTGGTGGAAGTCAGTGTTCGAACTTGAGCCTGCGCATTCCGCGAGAGCTATGTGGGTGCGCTATGAGCACAGCACGGTTCATATCCGTCTATCGCGTGCAGCCGCCTTGACGCTTGCCCACGAGATGACGCAATCACTTGACGGCGGGGTCAGGTCAACTCTTGCAATCTCCCGCGATACCAAGCCATCATCGCCTCCACAAGCGTTGTGGCTCTGGCGCTGGCAGGAGTGGCGTAATGCGGTCTAACATGTCGGTCGACGCGGACACGTTGCGGCAAGGCGCCGCGAGGCGTGTTGGAAAGTCGTACGCCCCGCGGCGCCTTGCCGCAACGTGCCGACCACCTTCACGTTATTCCGCATGAGTCACGTATCCGAGAGCTTCGACGTCACGTTGTCAAAGCTACTTTCCGCCTCTGAAGTGGAAGCGGCACTCAGATTGGCCTTGCCCGCTGGGCTGAAAGTCGACGTGTCCGAGTCTGTTGAGGAATTCCCGAGGCAGCTTGGCGATTTCTGGGCAGTTATGCGGAGCACGGGCGATGCAGCATGGCCGCGACTACTCGAATGCCTTGTGGTCCGAGAGTCCTGCAGTCTTGGCGCATATGCTGATCTACGTTTGGCTGATCTGTTTTTCCGGTTGCTTGGAGCAGACTCTCTCTGCCGTACCTATGACTTTGTGGACTCGATCGATGCAAACGACCCTTGGTGGTCACTTGCCTACATCGGAGGCAATTGGCATCTGGCATCAACTGCGGGTACCACGCTCGATGGCTTTCGAGAAGACTTCCCGATCAAACTTGTCCGGCCAGTGTCCGTTCCGCCACATGCGGTCTAACACAGCGGTCAACACGGACCTACTCGCGGCAGGCATTCGCCTGCCTATGGTCCGCCGGTTACCTCTACGTTAGAGCTCATCATGAAGACCCCGCGGCCCGACTTCCCAACTGGACGTGCGTTCTGGCAGCGGATGGCCTCGCTCGAGGACGAATGTGCGCGCAAGTCTCTGCGTTCCGGCTCCAAACAGGTTGAAGCAATCGTTGACGGACTTGGAACAGTGGTGTCGCTTCTTTACCGGACGGCGTGCTGCTACTGGGGTTGCCACGGTCGGGAACACGTGTTCGAGTACCTAGCCGGCCGTACTTGCACGTCGGCGCTTGGCTCGTATCGCCTCATTGGCTTTGGGTACTACGACGAGTCACTAGCCTTGTCGAGGAACATTTCTGAAATCGGCAACCTGATGCAGCTGTTCTTCTCAGACGCTGCGCACATAAGAAAATGGATCGATTCCTCGGAGAAGGAGCGACGCCACGACTACAGTCCGGCGGCGGTGAGAAAGACAATTGAGGCGTTGGATGGGGTCGTTCCGACCGACAAGGACCACTATGCTTGGTTGTGCGAAGTCGGAACCCATGTCAACCCGAGCACTCTGCCGGGCGCCCACAACGATGAGAGGCGGCCGATCCTAGGTTCCATTTTTCAGACACAAGGGCATGAAACAAGCGTCCGTGCGTTGGCATGGGCGGTATGCACGGTCGCAGGTCCACTTGCGAAGTTGGCCATTCTCGAACGCCAGCACGCGAACGAACTTCTGGAGCAAACACTCTCCTTGGTGGAACTGCTGCCAGATGAGCCCTAACATGGCAGTCGACACGGACGTCCTCGCGGCCCGCTGTCGCGGGCCTATGGTCCGCCGGTCACTTCTACGTTAGATGTCACAGGCTCCTATGCGTAGAACCGCATCATTGCTAGCGTTCGCCTTCTGCCTCATCGCGTCGTCGGCTCAGGCGGATGCAGATGTCCGGAACGTCAAGTTTGGGATACTGAAGCAAGTCTCGCCTGGTGAGTATCGGATGGATGTCGAAACCACCCGCATTCCTCTAAAGCTCAAGGAGACCGGTTTTCGATTCGGTGTTGAGTTCGAGAATCCGAACCGCGAGGCGATCGATTGGTTCGAGGTTGTTCATTTGCCCGCCCCGCTGAAGGAAGCTTCGGGAGATACGAGGAAGGTGGCGCCAGAGGCCATTCAGACCGACCTGTACCGCTCAAGTGACGCGCTGATAGTTGATCACTTCTGGTTCGACGACGGCGACCCGCTGGGAAAGCATCGCCTGGAGCTTTTTGTGAAGGGACAGAGGATCTACAGTGTCAACTTCGAGGTGGTACCGGAATGACTAGCCCAATGGCGAGGGTGACATCTAACTTGCCGGTCGAGACGGACGCCTTGCGGCGTCCGCGCGCTTCGCACGCTCCTATCGCAAGCCGCCGCTCACCTTCACGTTAGCCCGCATCATGCATAAGTTGGTGATCAAGCCCCTCTCTTCGCTGGAGGAACGAGATTTCCTGGAGCACGCTGTCTGGGGCTGCTACTACGAGCCGGACGATGTCGACACGCTCGTCGAGCTCGGCTTCGAGAGGTCTGCGGTTGTGGATGCGCTCGAACAGATAGGCTACTCGGATGAGTACGCATTCCCGCTGCCTCCTGAAGCGACGGACGCTCCGCTGAATTATGTTTATCGGAGCGTTCGAGCCACGACCCGTGGAGGCAACAGTCTCGTTGGCTACGTGACGGGACCGTGTATGGCGGTGTTCTTCCGTGCGAAGCTGTACTCGTTCAATCCCAACTTGCGGAATCTGTCCTTGGAAACTGCTCGGGAACTCGCTAGCGCCCTGGGGGAGAAAGCGGTGTTTCCAATGGACCTTGAAGTGATGGCAACATCGGCGCACCAGGAGGCGGACCTGTGGTAACCGGTCGCTGCGCCGCTCCCATGCGGGCTAACATGTCGTTCGACGCGGACACGCACCGGCAAGGCGCCGCAAGCCGTGTGCAGGAGAATACGTCTCGCGGCGCCTTGCCGGTGCGTGCCGGTCAACTCCGACGTTAGACCGCACAAGGAGCGCTATGTCTGTGCAATCACCGATTCAGGATCTCGAACGCTTCTGGAGCCAGACGCGTTTGCCGGTGGTTTTCCAGCGTCAGCGTCCGGCGCCACTTCTTGTTCGTCTCCCGTACGCTGCCGATAACAAGGTCTGGTTGCGCGACGGCCAGAGAAACAAGCCAAGCTGGGACAAGGCCCACGGTGCTTGGGAGGTGCCGCAAGCGTGGTTTGAGCGAACCATTCGCCTGTCGTTCAGCCGGTATCGTGCCTGCTATGTCATCCAACTCTATAGAGAGAAGGAGGTGTGCGCTTCAGCCTGCTGGAACGCAACGGGCGCAGATTGCGAATGCTCGTGCATGGGTGCGAATCACGGCTCAGGCCAGCCCAGTGGGCGCTGGTATGAGGTCAGCGAAACGTTTGCCGTGATGTGGGGCGTACAACGCTACTCAGTCCGTTTGCTTAAGGTGCCCGGTGCGGTCTAACAGGTCGGTCGACTCGGACACGTTGCGGCAAGGGGCCGCACGGCGCCGTTGGAAATCGTGCACCGTGCGGCCCCTTACCGCAACGTGCCGGTCACCTTTACGTTAGACGATGCGAACATCCATCTCGCTCAACGACACGATCGCGGAACCCGAAGTGATCGCGATCTACAAGGCCAATGGGTGGTCCTCCGCTGAAAAGCCGAAACAGCTCCTGTGCGCGCTGAGAGACTCGCACACCCTGGTGACTGCGCGGATGGAAGGACGTCTTGTCGGCTTGGGGAACGCTATCTCCGACGGGCACCTGGTGGTCTACTTTCCGCATCTACTGGTTCATCCTGAATTCCACCGCCGCGGCATCGGCCGCGTGCTAATGGCGGCTCTGCTGGAGCGCTATCGTGGCTTCCACCAGCTTATGCTCACATCCGACGGCGACGCGACCGCGTTCTACGAAGCCGTGGGATTTGAGCGTGCAGGCAAGACTGTGCCAATGTGGATCTATGCAGGAGATGACCATTGAAGATCGGAGCATCGCCTAACTTGTCGGTCGACGCGGACGCCCAACTACGTATGCTCCCTGCGGTCGCGCCTGTCGGTCGCGCCTGTCGGTCGCCGGTCACCTTTACGTTATCCCTCAGCGGGCGGGCAAGTTTGCGGCTTGCGCGGCGCGGAGTAGACTAGTCACATCTCCCAGGAGCAGCCATGTCCAGCCTCATCGACGAGCTCTCACGCAAAGCGCGCGCTCTGCCGCCCGAAGAGAGGATTCGGCTGGCTGAAGAACTTCTCTCCTCAGTGCAGGATTCCGATGAGGAAATCGAGGCGGCCTGGGAGGAAGAGATCAAGCGCCGTCTCGAAGAGGTCGAGAGCGGCACCGCCAAGCTCATTCCGGCTGAAGAAGTTTTCGCCGAGATCCGTCGCCTCCTGAAGTGACCCCAGTCCGCTTTCACGACGCTGCGCGGAGTGAACTGGCGGAAGAGGTCCTGTACTACGCCGAAATTGACCGCCGTCTGGGCGAACGCCTGTTCGAGTCAGTTCAGCGCGCCGTTGCTCTTGCGGCGGAATTCCCTGATATGGGCTCGCCGTACCTGTTCAAGACTAGGCGCGTCTTTCCAAAGCGCTTCCCGTTCTCCGTGGTGTATGTCCATCGCCGCAACGAGATCGTTGTTCTAGCTGTCGCTCCCTTCCGACGGAAGCCGGGCTATTGGAGGTCGCGCAGGCATGAGGGATAACATGGCAGTCGACGCGGACGTCCTATCGGCCGGCTTTCGCCGGCCTACTGTCCGCCGGTCACTTCTACGTTATAGCGCGGGCTGAGCGTAGGTGCCGCGCCTCTGCTTCGCTCCACGATTTCGTCGGAAGCAGGCGTCTTCGCTTTTGTTCCCCCTCGCTCGTTCTGCTTCGGCCTCTTGGAGGCATCACCCAAGCGTGTGCCCCGCCGCCAGTCTCTCTCCTGGCATCGCGGCCGCGCGGCGGACATGCACCGTGCCGCTCAGCGGCGTTACTCGTGGTGCGTCACTTTGCTGGGGGCTGGTCCAGCCGTTCGGGCGAGGTGGTGATGCCGCCGGGTCAGCTTCGGCTAGCAACGCGCCTCTGGCTCGCACCGTGGCAGTCGTGCAACTTCGCGTTCGTCCGATCGAACGATCCGGAGGCGTATCGGTGGTCCGCCAGGTTGGCGCGCCGTGGTGGTTGCGCTAATCTGCACCCATGCTCGTCAAAGCGCTCTCGGCTTCATCGCCCTATAACATGGCAGTGCACACGGACGTCGCTGCGGCGGGCTGTCGCCCGCCTAGGCGCCGCCGGTGACTTCTACGTTGGATTGCAGGCAGGTGAGGTCCGGGCAGGGTTACGTCACGCGCCACCAGGTCAGCTACCGAGGTTCGCTGTTGGTCTTCGAGCGACTGCCTCGCCAATGCGCCCGGGCGCGGACGCCGCCCGCTCCAAAGCTTGGGTGGCGGTCAAAGCTCTACTTCACCGTGCTTGCATCGCGTCCCGCCGCCGGATACCTGCAGTACCCGGACGTCGGTGCAACGCAGTGCCGCGCGCCTGCTGCCTCGGCTGCGTGTGCAGCTTCAAGTGAGAGCCGGGTTTGCGCCGGCCGCCGGGCCGGGGGATCGTGCCGCTCGACGGCTGGGCGCGTCATACTGAGAGCCATGGTCAACCCGCGCCAGCAATCCAACATGGCAGTCGACACGGACGCCCCGGCGGCGGGCATTCGCCCGCCTATGGTCCGCCGGTTACCTCTACGTTAAGTCTCACCGACCAGCCGACCTTGACGCGCCAGTTGTTGTAGCTACAATAACCTATGCGCGTGACCTACGATCCCGAGAAGCGCGAACGCACGCTCGAAGATCGCGGCCTGGATTTCGAAGACGCTGAGATCGTCTTCGCCGGCGTGACGCTTGAGGTGGAGGACACCCGCAAGGACTATGGTGAAGTGCGAATCATCTGCTACGGCCTTCTTGCAGGTCGCATGGTAGTGGTCGGCTACACACCGCGTGGCGCGGATCGTCACGTCTTCAGCATGAGGAAAGCGAATGCCCGCGAGCAAGCCCGCATCGCGCCACTCCTTGAAATCTGATCTGGCGCGCGTAGACGCGCATCGGATCAAAAAGGGCGAGTACGAGGAACTTCCCGAACTCACCGAGGAAATGCTGGCGCGCGCCAAGATCAGCAAGGGAGGGCGGCCGCCCTCAGAGAATCCACGCAAGCAGCTCACGCTGCGGCTCCCCGCCGATGTGATCGAGCGCTGGAAAGCCACCGGTCCGGGTTGGCAGACGCGAATGGCCGACCGTCTGAGCAAGGTGCGGTGAGACTTAACAAGTCGGTCGACTCGGACACGGAGATTGCCTCGTTTTCGTTGACACTCTTACCTAACGGAGAGAGTGCTCATGGCAAAGAGAATCGGACCAGCTAAAGTCAAGCAGTACAGCCTGGAGTTCAAGTTCAAGGCGGTTCAACTGAGTGACAAGCCTGGGGTGCTGATGAAGGATGTAGCGGAGTCGCTGTGCATTCATCCCTTCATGCTCTCCAAGTGGCGCAAGGCGGTTCCGGGACCGGATACCGACATCTGGGAGTGGGCGCTGCTTGTTCTCGGTGCCGGGGCGTTCGGACTGGGAACGTACCTCAAATCCAGAGCGAACAAGTGATTTGATCCACAAGGAGTAGCGCAAACCATGCATCGAGCACCGATCAACTCGCGAGGCCCGCAGTCATGAACGTCTTCGCTTACGTGGCAGCAGTTTGCGCACTCGGTGTGGTCGCCGGGTGGGCGCTGGGCCATCTGACCTATCGTTCGAGCCGCGGCGAGGCGCTTGCCCTCTATCTCGGCGGCTCCTTGGCGCTGGGCTGGTGGCTGTCCTTTTCCTTCCTGGAGCTTGTCGGGTCGGCGTGCACCTGGATGGGAAAGCGCGGGAGTGGTTGCATAGCGACTGACGACCAGACCGTCTGGTATCTGGCACTTCCGCTCATCGCCTGCCCGGCCTATGCGTGTGCCATGTTCGCTGCCCGGTTCCAACGGAACGAGAAGGCACGCAACGCCAAGGACGTCGCCAGCTTCGCGCTGACCCGGCCATCGAACCGCGAATGATCGAACTGGACACAGCGCGCCTCCGGCTGCGCCAGTGGCGCGAGCCGGACCGCGCACCCTTCGCCGCCATGAACGCCGACCCGGCCGTCATGGAGTTCTTCCCGGCCCTGCAGTCCCGCGCGGCGAGTGATGCCAGCATCGACGCCTGGCAGGCGCAGTTTCAGGAACGCGGCTGGAGCAATTGGGCCGTGGAACTTCGCTCGACGGGGTCGTTCATCGGGTTTGTCGGTCTCTCGATCCCGCGGCGGCTGTTGCCTTTCTCGCCCTGCGTGGAAGTGGGGTGGCGCCTGGCGCGTGAGCACTGGGGGCAGGGCTTCGCCACGGAAGGGGCCCGTGCGGCCTTGCGCGTCGGGTTCGAGCAGATCGGGCTGGACGACATTGTCTCCTTCACTTCCGTGCTGAATGTTCGTTCCCGGGCGGTCATGGAGCGCATCGGCATGCACGACACACACCAGGATTTCGAACATCCGGGCATACCGGAGGGAAGCCCGTTGCGCAGGCACTGCCTGTACCGCATCTTTCGCGGACAGTGGGAGACATCGTGACCGTCAAACGCATGGACAACGTCGGCATCGTGGTGGAAGACCTCGATGCCGCCATCGAGTTCTTCACCGAACTGGGCCTGCAGCTCGAAGGGCGCGCTCCCATCGAAGGTGATTGGGCGGGCGGCGTCACCGGCTTGCCGAACATGCGGGTCGAGATCGCCATGATGCGCACGCCGGACGGGCACGGCCGGATCGAGCTTTCGCGGTTTCTCGCGCCTGCCGTCGTCGCCGATCACCGCGATGCGCCGGTGAACGCGCTCGGGTACCTGCGCGTCATGTTTGCCGTGGACGACATCGACGAGACGCTGGCGCGCATCGGCAAACTCGGCGCAAAGCTCGTGGGCGAAGTCGTTCAGTACCAGGACGTCTATCGGCTCTGTTACGTGCGGGGCCCGGAAGGCATCCTGGTCGGGCTCGCGCAGGAGCTCGTGCGGCAGCGATGAAGATGTCCGCTTTTGGGAGCCGTCGCGCGGCGCCGGGATCACTTTCGGGCGAGCCGTGTCACTGCCTACGGTGCCTGCGGCCTGTGTCTGATTGATACCTGGGCCGCCGTTCGTAAATGCCGGAGCCAAAGACGTCACGTCCGCGACATCCATCTGTCTGGAATCCGTCAATTTGCTGACATTCCTGGTGGTTTCGCGCGACGCGCAACCCGGATCGACCCTTACGGGGTTTGACTAGATGAGCTGGTCCCCTTAATCTCGAGAAAACTAGACGGGGCGCGGGCCGATGCTGTCTGGCAACGCGCGAAAAGAGAGAGTTTTCAGAGGATAGAAGGGGCAAAGCGTGACAGCTTGGCTTTTGATGCTTGGAGCAGTTGTTGGCGTGATGCCGTTCGTTTCGCTGCGGGACCTGTTTTCCGGAACGGAGATCCTGGTCGCGATGGCGCCGGCACTCATCATTTTTGCGGTGTGCGCACTGCTCCTGAAAGGGAAGGCGCACGAGGGCAACGGCGCGCAGCCTTCTGCGCAGGACGCCGCGGACACCGACCTGGCTCTCTGACACCTGCCGTGAGGGGCGGATCCGGGCTGCAGTAGCATCCGCGGATGAACCTGGCCCTTCTGGTCATCGACGTCCAGCGCGCGCTGTTCGACGCCACACCGCGGCCCTTCGAAGCCGATGCCGTTGTCGCAAGGATCAACGGCTTGTCGGCGCGGGCACGGGCAGGCGGCGTGCCCGTGGTGTTCATCCAGCACGAGACGCCCGGATCGGCGCTCGAATTCGAGCGCGATGGGTGGCAGCTCGCCCAGGGGCTGGATGTGCAGCCCGGCGACTGCTTCGTCCGCAAGACGACCGCGGACTCTTTCCTGAGGACCAACCTGGGCGAAATGCTGCGAGCGCTGGGCGTCACGCGCCTCGCCGTGTGCGGCTACGCGTCCGAGTTCTGCGTGGACACCACCGTGCGGCGCGCGGCGGCCTTGGGCTACGCGGTCACGCTGGCCGCGGACGCGCACACCACGCACGACAAGGCACACGCGTCCGGCGCCGACATCCGGAGGCACGAGAACGCCACGCTGCCCGAGATCACGAGCTTCGGTCCCGCGATCCGGGCCATCACAAGCGCGGAGCTGGAGTTTGGGGGCGTCGACCACGTGCGGAAGCCGTGGCTTTGAAGATGGAAGCGCTGCCCGCCGGCATCGACACCGCCTTCCTCACGCAGGCCCTGCGCCTCCCAGGCGGCGCTTGCGTGCGCGAAGTCGAAGTGCAGGACGCGCGCAACACGATCCTGTCGCGGATCATCCGGCTGCGGCTGCACTACGACGGCGCAGGCGATGACGCTCCGCCGACGCTCATTCTCAAGACCCGCATCCCCGGGCCACCGCAGACCGGCTGGAACGGCGGCCTGCAGGAGGCGGAGTTCTATCGCAAGGTGGCCGCCGCGACGCCCGAAGGACTGCTGCCTCGCTGCTTCGATGCGCAGGCCACCGCCGACGGCTCCGAATGGCACCTGCTGCTGGAAGACCTGGCGGGCACGCACCGCATCGTGACGCCCTGGCCGCTGCCGCCTGGTGTGGAGGAGGCGACCCGCATCGTCGAAGCCCGCGCGCGCTTCCACGCGGCCTGGTGGGACCATCCGCAACTCGGTGTTTCGGTGGGCAAGTGGGCGGCCCGCAGCGATCTCGATGGCATCCTCGAACGCTTCGGTCCCAAGCTCGCCCGCTTCGCCGAGCGCCTGGGCGACGTGCTGACGCCGGAGCGCCGCGACCTGTACGAGCGGCTGCTGGCGCAAGCGCACCGGCTCAACGAGCGCTATCACGCGCGCCGCCACCTGACCATCATTCACGGCGATGGCCATTTCTGGAACTGCTTCCTCGCCAACAACGGCGAGGGCGTGAAGTTCTTCGACTGGGACTGCTGGGGCATCGATGCCGGCGCCGACGACCTGGCCTACATGATCGCGATGCACTGGTACCCGGACCGCCGGCGCCGCTACGAGAGCGGGCTGCTCGATCGCTATCACGACACGCTGCTTGCGCATGGCGTCACGGGCTACGACCGGCAGGCGCTGCAGGACGACTACCGCCTCGCCGTGCTGTGGCGGGCGATGACGCCGGTCTGGCAGGCAGGCATAGACCTGCCGCCGGTGATCTGGTGGAACAATTACGAGCGGATCATGATGGCGGTGGACGACCTCGGCTGCCGCGATCTGCTTGCCTGAGGACTCGCCGATGCAGGACAGGAACACGCCCCAACCGGACAACACCGCCGTGCGCACCGCCCTCTGGCGTGCGCTGCACCTGCAGGCCGATGCACCGCCGCACGTGTTCGAGGACGAAGTCGGCGCGCAAATCGCCGCGCCTGAAGCCGGCTGGCAAGGGCGGCCGGACATGAGCCCGTTCACGCGGCCTTTCCGCGCCTCGATCCTGGCGCGCGCCCGCTTCGTCGAAGACCTGGTCGCGGAGCAGTCGGCGCGCGGCGTCGGGCAGTACGTCATCCTCGGTGCGGGCCTGGACACCTTCGCGCAGCGGCAGCGGCAGTTGGCCGGGCGCATGCGCGTGTTCGAGATCGACCAGCCGGGCCCGCAGGCCTGGAAGCGGCAGCGCCTCGCCGAGCTCGGTCTTGGCATTCCGCCCTTCCTGCGGCTGGTACCGGTCGATTTCGAGGCTGGCGACGATTGGTGGGAGCGGCTCGCCGCCGCCGGCTTCGACGCGGCGCAAGCCGCGGTGGTGGCCTCGACCGGCGTGAGCATGTACCTGACGAAGGAAGCCATCGCCGCGACATTGAAGCAGGTGGCGACGCTCGCGCCGGGCTCCACGCTCGTCATGTCCTTCATGCTGCCGATCGAGATGAACGACCCTGAAATCCGCTTCGGCGTCGAGCGCGCGGCCGAGGGTGCGCGCGCCGCCGGCACGCCTTTCCTCAGCTTCTTCACGCCCGGCGAGATGCTGGCATTGGCGCGCGAGTCCGGATTCAAGGAGGTGCGGCACGTGTCGGCGGACCTGCTGGCCGAGCGCTATTTCTCCGGGCGCACGGACGGCCTGCGCCCTCCGAGCAATTCGGAGGAACTGCTGGTGGCGGGGACGTGACCAGGAAACCGCCCAACCAAGTGAAGCAAGCACGATGAAGACCCAGTACTACACCGCCTCCAGCCTCGACGGCTTCCTGGCCACCGAGGACGATTCGCTCGACTGGCTGTTCCCGCTGGGCGACATCAACGACACCAGCTACCCCGCTTTCATCCAGGATGTGGGCGCGCTCGCCATGGGCTCGTCCACCTACCAGTGGATGCTGCGGCACGTGGTGAAGCTGGGCACGCAGCAGGGCGCGCCATGGCCCTACACGCAACCGACCTGGGTGTTCTCCAGCCGGCCGCTGCAGCCGGTGCCCGATGCCAGCATCCGCTTCGTGCGCGGCGACGTGCGGCCGGTGCATGCGGAGATGCACGCGGCGGCGGGCGACAAGAACATCTGGGTGGTCGGCGGTGGCGACCTGGTCGGGCAGTTCCACGACGCCGGCCTGCTGGACGAAGTCATCGTGCAAGTGGGCTCGGTGACGCTGGGGCGGGGCAAGCCGCTGCTGCCGCGGCGCATTGTGGGCGCCGATGCGTTCCGGCTGGTCTCGGCGCAGCGGGTCGGCGATGGCTTCGCGGAGCTGCGCTACGAAGTGCCGCTAGCGCGGTAGCAGCGCGAAGCCCGCTCCCATGCGCCTCTGGTCCCTGCATCCCCGCTATCTCGATCCCCAAGGCCTCGTCGCGCTCTGGCGCGAGGCGCTGCTAGCCCAGGCCGTGCTCCTGGGCAAGACGCGCGGCTACCAAGCGCATCCGCAGCTGGAACGCTTTCGCCGCCAGCCGTCCGCCGTGGACGCCATCGGCGCCTACCTGCGGGTGGTGCTGGACGAGGCCAGTGCCCGCGGCTACAGCTTCGACGGCAGCAAGATCGCCGCCGTCTCGGTGCACGGGCCCATCCCGGTCAACGCGGGGCAAGTGCGCTACGAGTGGGAGCACCTGATGCGCAAGCTGGCGGTCCGCAATCCGGCGCTGCACCTGCAATGGCAATCGGTGGCCGATCCCGAGTGCCACCCGCTGTTCCAGGTCTGCGCCGGCGGCGTCGAAAGCTGGGAGCGTCCCTGAGCCAGCCGCGGCGTACCATGGTCCCACCATGTGCCGCAACATCAAGACCTTGTTCAACTTCGAGCCGCCTGCGACCGAGCTCGAAATCCGCGACGCCTCGCTGCAGTTCGTGCGCAAGCTCAGTGGCTTTACCGTGCCTTCGAAGGCCAACGAGGCGGCTTTCGAGCAGGCCGTGGAAGAAGTCGCCGCCTCGGCCCGGCGGCTGATCGGCGCCATGGTCACTGCGGCGGAGCCGCGCAACCGCGATGTCGAGGCCGCCAAGGCCAAGGCGCGGTCCGCCATCCGCTTCGGCGCGCCGGGCTGACCCGGGAATCTTCGGGAGCGGTTTTCCCTGCTGCTCTGTTAGGCTCGTGACGGAATGTTACGAGGAGTCGTGGGATGTTCTCGAGGATGACGATGGCCGCCCGGCTGGCCATGCTGGTGGGCGTGGTGGTGCTGGCAACGGTGCTGGTGGGCGCCACCGGCGTGTACGCGGTGCACCGGGCGCAGCAGGCCAGCGTGGCCAGCCTGCAGGTGCAGCGCGACCTGAACGACACGGTGCTGGCCGCGCGCGCCGCCGGCGCGCAGTTCCGGCTGCAAGGGCAGGACTACCGTTACCTGCTGCTGCGCGGCCACGAACATGCGGACTTTGAACGCTATCTCGCGTCCTTCGACAAGCGCAACCAGGAGATCGACCAGGAGTTCAACCGCATGCGCGAGGTGATGGGGCGCGTCGGCTTGCCGTCCGAGGGCGTGGAGGACGCGCGCAAGCTGCACGCGCGCATCGTGGTGCAGTACCGCGAGGCGCTGAAGCAGTACGACCCCGAGAAGCTGGAAACGGTGCGCACCATCGACGCGCAGCTGCGCGGCAAGAACCGGCCGCTGGACGAGAAGATCGACCTGATCGTCAGCACGCTCGACGCCTATGCCCAATCGGAGGCCACGCGCGTGGTGGAGCTGTCGCAGGCGGAGTCACGCAAGGCCACCCTGGTGCTGGGTGGCGCAGTGGTGGCCCTGGTGCTGCTGGCCTCGGTGCTGGGCCTGCTGTTCGCGCGCTCGCTGCGGCGCGACCTGGGCGGCGAGCCGGCCTATGCGCGCGAGGTGGCGGCGCGCATCGCGGCCGGCGACCTGGCCAGCCGCATCGAAGTGGGACGCGGCGACAGCCGCAGCCTGCTGGCCGCCATGCAGCGCATGCAGGACGACCTGCGCAGCCTGGTGGGCGAGGTGGCCACCGGCGCGCGCACCGTCGCCGACACCAGCGTGCAGATCGCGCAGGGCAACCTGGACCTGTCGCAGCGCACCGAGGAGCAGGCCAGCACACTGGAAGAGACGGCCAGCTCGATGGAAGAACTCACGACCACGGTGACCCAAAACGCCGAGATCGCCGGCGAGGCGACCCGCCTCGCGCGCGAGGCGTCCGGCGTGGCCGGCAAGGGCGGCGAAGTCGTTTCGCAGGTGGTGGGCACCATGGATGCGATCACCGAGTCCTCGCGCCGCATCGCCGACATCATCGGCGTGATCGACGGCATCGCTTTCCAGACCAACATCCTCGCGCTTAACGCCGCTGTCGAAGCGGCCCGCGCCGGCGAGCAGGGCCGCGGCTTTGCCGTGGTGGCGGCGGAGGTGCGCAGCCTGGCGCAACGCAGCGCGCAGGCGGCGCGCGAGATCAAGGAGCTGATCTCCACGTCCGTGGAGCGGGTGGAAGCGGGCACGCGCCTGGTGGGCGCTGCCGGCACGACCATGACGGACATCGTCGTAGCCGTCGACAAGGTCAGCCGCCTGGTCGCCGAGATCGCCGCCGCCAGCCGCGAGCAGGGCGCGGGCATCGTGCAGGTGAACACGGCGGTGTCGCAGATGGACGGCGTGGTGCAGCAGAACGCCTCGCTGGTGGAAGAGGCGACCGCAGCCACCGAATCGATGAAGGTGCAGGCCGAAGCGCTGCTGCGTGCGGTGACGCGCTTCCGGTTGGAGGGGCAGGCGTCGGCTTCCGGGCGCGCGCCTATGACGTTCGAGCCGGCTTTGCAGGCCGGCTGATCAAGCCGCCGGCGCCGCGCTGCGCACGCCCTGCGCCACCAGCGCCCGATACGCCGACGGTGTATCGCCCACGCAGCGCGCGAAGAACTTGCTGAAATACGCCGGGTCCGCGTACCCCAGCTGCTCCGCGATCTGCGCCACCGGCGCCGGCGTGTAGGCGAGCAGGCGGCGCGCTTCCAGCATCACGCGTTCGTGCAGCAGCTCCTGTGCCGACTGGCCAGCGACGCGGCGGCAGGTGCGGCTCAAGTGGTCGGAGCTCACGCCCAGGCTGTCCGCGTAGAAGGACAGCGACTGCTGCTCGCGGTAATGCGCCTCCAGCAGCGCGCGATAGCGCTGCACCAGCGTGTCGCGCGCGCCCTGGCCCTGCTGCGCCGCATGCTGCGCGCCGTGCTGGCGCAGGAAGTGCACCGCGATCAGGGTCGCGTGCGCGAGCAGGCTGTGCACGCGCCCGGGTGCGTCGCTGCGGAATTCGCGCGCCACCGCCTCGAACAGGCGCAGGCAGTCCTGCGCATCGGCCTGCGCCGCCGCGCCGGTGACGACGAAGGAGGTGCCCAGCTGGCCTTGCGCCAGCAGCGAGCCGCCGAACAGGCCGCGCAGCGTGGCCGTGGGCACCGTGAGCTGGTGGCCGACGACGTCGTGCGTGTAGGTGAAGCCGTGCATCGCGCCGGGCGCCACCAGCACCAGCGCGGGCGCCGTGCACTCGACCGCCTGGCCTTCGATGGTGCCGTGGAAGGAGCCTTGCACCACCAGCTTGAACTGGTGCAGGCCCTCGTGCCGGTGCGCCGGAATCGTCCAGTTCATCTCCTCGCCGCGCACCGCCACCGCCTCGTAGTGCAGGCAGTCGTCCGGCTGGTCGTGCCGCACTTCGCGGAAGGGGACGAGGAACAGGGGCGCGGCGGGCTTCATGGAGCCGCATTGTGCGGCGATGCCGGAAAAGTACAAGCCCCGGCCTCATTCGTCCATCGCCAACGCGGCCGGCGCCGCGCATCATCCACGCATACCAACGGAGACAAGCGATGCTCAGACGAGACCTTCTCAAGCAGGGCGCGGCCCTGGCGGCTTTCGGCGGCCTGGCCGCCGGTGCGCGGGCGCAGGCCCTGGCGGGCAATGCCTTCATCGTGTCCGGCTTCCCGCCGGGCGGCATGGGCGACTACATCTCGCGTCCGCTCGCCGACAAGCTGCGCGGCAAATACGCGGCCAACGTGCTGGTCGATTCGCGCGCGGGCGCCGGCGGCCGCATCGCCACCGAATACGTCAAGCGCGCGGCGCCGGACGGCCTGACCATCCTGCAGATTCCCAGCGGCGTGATGGCGCTGTACCCGCACACGTACAAGAAGCTCAGCTACGACCCGCTCACCGATTTCATTCCGGTGACCAGCACCGTCAGCTACCAGTTCGTGCTGACCGCGGGCCCGGGCCTGCCGGCCGACATCCGCAACGTGCCGGACCTGCTGAAGTGGCTGAAGGCCAACCCCTCGCAGGCCAACTACGGCGTGCCGGCCGCGGGCTCCGCGCTGCACTTCGCCGGCATGATGCTGCAGAAGGAAGCCGGCGTGGAGATGAAGGCCGTGCCGTACAAGGGCGGCGCGCCGCTGCTGCAGGACGTGATGGGCGGGCAGATTCCCATCAGCTTCAACGTGCTGGGCGAAGTGCTGCCCTACATCAAGGGCGGCAAGCTGCGTGGCCTGGCCGTGACCAGCGCGCAGCGCTCGCCTTTCCTGCCGGACGTGCCCACGCTGGTGGAGCTGGGCTACAAGGACATCGTGGTGCAGGAGTACCTGGGCTGGTTCCTGCCGGCGAAGACGCCGGCGGAGACCGTGCAGCGCCTGAACACGCTGGTGCGCGAGTTCTCGCAGGACCCCGCGTATGTCAAATCGCTGGCGGACAACGGGCTGGTGCCGCTGGTGCAATCGCCCGAGGAGTTCGCGCGCATCGTGCGCAGCGACTGGAACCGGTGGCAGCCGATCGTCAAGGCGAGCGGTTTCAGCGCGGAGGACTGAGTGAGTCAATCTCCAACAGGCACGAACCAGCTGACCGGCGCGCAGGCGCTGGTCAAGCTGCTGCGCGCCGAGGACGTGCGGCAGGTGTTCGGCATCGTCGGCGGCAAGCTCGGGCCGCTGCTGCATGCGATCTCGCAGGAGCCGCAACTGCGCTTCCTGGGCGTGCGCCATGAAGCGGCCGGCCCCATGATGGCCGCCGCGGTGCATGCGTCCACGGGCCAGGTGGCGGTGGCGCTGGGCGAGATGGGGCCGGGCGGCCTGAACATGGCTTCCGGCCTGGGCACCGCCTTCAACAACAACTTGCCGCTGCTGGCGATCACCACCAACCAGCATCGCGCGGCCGCGTACCCGCACAACGGCATGTTCATGGACCTGGACACCGTCGCGGTGACCAAGCCCATCACGAAGTGGAACGCGGTGGTGCACGACGCGCGCCGGCTGCCGGAACTGGTGCGGCGAGCCTTTCGCGAAGCGCTGTCGGGGCGGCCCGGCCCGGTGCACCTGGACGTGCCGCAGGACGTGCTGGTGCAGGCCTGCTCCTTCTCGCCCGAGGAATTCTCGGTGCCGCCTTCGCGCTACCGTGCCCGCTCGGGCCCGCGGCCGGACGTGCAGGACGTGCAGGATGCCGTGGCGCTGCTGCGCGCCGCGCGCCGGCCCTTGATCGTCGCCGGCGGTGGCGTCATTGCCAGCGGCGCGGATGCGCAGGTGCGGCAACTCGCCGAGCGCCTGCGCGCGCCGGTGCTGCCCACGCAGATGGCGATGGGCGTGGTGCCCAGCGACAGCCCGCATTTCATCGGCCATGGCGGCCTGATCGCGGGCGAGGCGGTGCGCCATGCCTTCGCGCATGCGGACCTGGTGGTCAGCATCGGCTGCCGCTGGTCCTCGTGGATGTGGGACGAGCAGGGCGCTTTCGCGCGCCGCAGCCATCGCGTCATCAGCATCAACGTCGATCCCTCGGCGCTGGGCCAGCCGGTGCTGCACGACGTGGCCATGCAGGCCGATGCGCGGCGTGCGCTGGACGATTTGCTGGCGGCGTTGGGCGACGTGGGCACCGAGGCGAACTGGCTGGAAAGCGTGCGGGCCGTGCGCGCCCGCTACGAGGCGAAGCTGGCCGTGATGGCCGCCGACCGCGAACAGACCATGCACCCCGCGGCGCTGGCGCAGGCCATTGCCGATGCCTTGCCCGAGGACGCGCTGGCGGTCTTCGACGGTGGCCACACCACCTTCTGGAGCAACGACTTCACCCCCGTGAAGGCCGTGCGCACGCGCTTCCACGAGCCCGGCATGAGCCACCTGGGTTTCGGCCTGCCCTATGCGCTGGCGATCCAGACGCAGCACGCCGGCAAGGCGGTGGTCAACATCACCGGCGACGGCTCCTTCGGCTTCACGCTGAACGAGCTGGACACGGCGCGCCGCTACGGCCTGCCGGTGGTCAACATCATCCACAACAACGCGGCCTGGGGGATCATCCGCCAGGGCCAGAAGATGGGATTCGACTTCGAGCTCGGCACCGGGCTGGAAGAGACCGACTACGCGGCCATCGCGCGCGGCTTCGGCTGCCACGGCGAGACCGTGCTGCGCGCCGAGGACGTGGCGCCGGCCCTGCGGCGCGCGCTGGCTTCCGGCCTTCCCGCGGTGCTGGATTGCCGCACCAAGTTCCTGCCGCATCCCGCGATGCCGATGTTCGGCGCCATGAACCGCTACGGCTTCGACGCGATCACGCGTACGGCGCCCCCGAAAAAGGAAAACACCATGAACGAGATCCAGATGCTGATCGGCGGCGAACGCACCGCCAGCCCTTCGGGCAAGACCTTCGAGCGCCGCAACCCGCTGGACGGCTCGGTCGCCACGCGCGCACCGGCCGCCACGCCGCAGGACGCGCTGACCGCGGTGGAAGCCGCGCAGAAGGCGTTCCCGGCCTGGTCCGCGATGGGGCCCGGCGAGCGCCGCGCGCTGCTGCTGAAGGCCGCCGCCGCGCTGGAGGCGCGCGCGCCGCAATTCATCGCGGCGATGGCTGCCGAGACCGGCGCCGCCGCGCCCTGGGCCGGCTTCAACGTGCACCTGGCCGCCGGCATGCTGCAGGAAGCCGCGTCCATCACCACGCAGGTCGGCGGCGAAGTGATCCCGTCGGACGTGCCCGGCTCGCTGGCGATGGGCTTGCGCGTGCCGGCCGGCGTGGTGCTGGGCATCGCGCCGTGGAACGCGCCGGTGATCCTGGGCGTGCGTGCGGTCGCCACGCCCCTGGCCTGCGGCAACACGGTGGTGCTGAAGGGCTCCGAGCTGTGCCCGGCCACGCACGGCCTCATCATCGAGGCGCTGCAGGAGGCGGGCCTGCCGGCCGGCGTCGTCAACTTCGTGACCAATGCGCCGGCCGATGCGGCTGCCGTGGTCGACGCGATGGTGGCGCACCCCGCGGTGCGGCGCGTCAACTTCACCGGCTCGACGCGCGTCGGCAAGATCATTGCGGCGACCTGCGCCAAGTACCTGAAGCCTGCCGTGCTGGAACTGGGTGGCAAGGCGCCGCTGCTGGTGCTGGACGACGCCGATCTCGACGCCGCGGTCAACGGCGCGATCTTCGGCGCCTTCGCCAACTCGGGCCAGATCTGCATGTCCACCGAGCGCATCGTGGTCGACGCGAAGATCGCCGACGCCTTCGTGGCCAAGCTGGCCGCGCGCGCCGTCGGCCTGCCGCTGGGCGACCCGCGCAAGGGCCCGGTGGTGCTGGGCTCGGTGGTCGACATGGGCACGGTGGAGCGCTGCAACGCCTTGATCGACGATGCGCTGGCCAAGGGCGCCAAGCTGGTGTGCGGCGGCAAGTCGGAGAACACGCTGATGCCGGCGACCGTGCTGGACCACGTGACCCGCGAGATGAAGATCTACCACGAGGAGAGCTTCGGTCCGGTGAAGCCGGTGGTGCGCGTGAACGGCGTCGAAGAAGCCGTGATCTGCGCCAACGACAATCCGTATGGGCTGTCGTCGGCGGTGTTCGGCCGCGATGTGGCGCGCGCCCTGCAGGTGGCGCGCCGCATCGAGTCCGGCATCTGCCACGTCAACGGCCCGACCGTGCACGACGAAGCGCAGATGCCCTTCGGCGGCGTCAAGGACTCGGGCTACGGGCGCTTCGGCGGCAAGGCCGGCATCGAGGCCTTTACCGAGCTGCGCTGGATCACCGTGCAGACGGCGCCGCGGCAGTATCCTTTCTGAGTTTTGTTTCTGGAGCTATTCGTGCTGACCCTGCAGCAAGCCAACACCATCATCACCGCCGCCCTCGCCAAGTCGAAGGAGCGCGGCTTCAAGCCCATGGGCATCGCCGTGCTCGACGCCGCCGGCAACCTGAAGGCCTTTGCCAGCGAGGACGGTGCCAGCATGTTCCGCTTCGACATCGCCCGGGCCAAGGCCTGGGGCGCGGTCGGCATGGGCGTGTCCAGCCGCGTGCTGGGCCAGCGCGCCAAGGAGAACCCGAACTTCTTCGTCTCGCTGTCGGCCACGGCCGATGGCAAGTTCCTGCCGCAGACCGGCGCGGTGGTCGTCAAGGACGCGCAGGGGAACATCCTGGGCGCCGTGGGGGCCAGCGGCGGGACGGGCGACGAGGACGAGGAGATCTGCGCGGCGGGTGTGGCCGCGGCAGGGCTGCTCAGCGCCTGATCAGCGCTCGTCGTGCTTCCGCTGCGGCGGATGCTCCTGCGCGGGGTGAACTTGCGCCGGGTGCTGCTGCGGCGGCAGTCCGCGCTGGTGCTTCGCGCTCTCGGCGTTGGGCGTCGGCTCCTCCCCGTGCTCGCGGTCCAGCTTGTCGCGTTCCTGCAGCGGCCTGGCCGAGCCGCCCTGCACCACGCCGCCGATGCGGCTCAACATGTCGTTGGGGTTCATCTGCTCTCCTTGTGCTTGCTTTCACGCTAGCGCAGCGACAAGGCGGCCGCTGTAGGCTCAGGACGGCATCTGCCCCCCGGCATCCCGCCGGTTGACCTCGTAGAAGAGCCCCCGCAGCCAGCGGTTGGCGGGGTCGTCCTGCATGCGCCGGTGCCAGTACTGCTGCACCTGGATCTGCGGCGGCCGGAAGGGCAGGTCGATCTGCTTCAGCGGGATGTGGCGGCCCACGACCGTGGCGATGTCCTGCGGCACCGTGGCCACCAGGTCGCTGCCCGGGAGCAGGGCCAGCAGGCTCATGAAGTGCGACAGCTCCAGCATCACCTGCCGGTGCCAGCCCTTGTCCTCCAGGAAGCGGTCCAGGAAGTGCTCGCGGCCGTCGGGCCGCACGACGATGTGGTGCGCGCCCAGGTACTGCTTCAGGGTCAGGCGCGCGCCGATGGCCTCGTTGCGGGCGCAGGCGATGCAGACATAGGTGGTGTTGAACAGCGCCTGCTGGAAATAGCCGGCCTTCTGCAGGTCGGGGAAGAAGCCCACTGCCAGCTCCGCCTCGCCGTTTTCCAGCGCCGTGGCGGCCGCCGTGCGCGGCTTGGACACCGCCAGCAGCTTCACATGCGGCGCCGCCTGCCGCAGCCGCCGCAGCACGCCGGGCAGGAAGGCCACCTCGCCGATATCGGGGGTGAGGATGGTGAAGCTGCGCTGCGCCGTCGCCGGCTCGAAGCCGGCGGGCTGCAGGATCTCCGACTGGATCGCCTCCACCACCCGCCGCACGGCCGGCGCCAGCTCCAGCGCCCGCGGCGTCGGCTCCATCTGGGCGCCGGCGCGCACGAACAGGGCGTCGTCGAACAGCAGGCGCAGCCGCGCCAGCGCGGCGCTGGTGGCGGGCTGGCTGAGGCCGATGGCCTCCGCCGTGCGGTTGACGCTGTGGTGGCGCGCCATGGCGTCGAACACCACCAGCAGGTTCAGGTCGACCTCTCGAATATCCATGGCATGGATTCTATGTATCCAGCAAATCGGCTGTTCAGATAGGGTGGGCCTCCCTAGCATGCACAGCGGAGACAGACATTGAGCCAGCACAAACATTCCGCCGCCTGCGCCTGCGGCATCGACGCCCACGCCCACGTGGTGCCGGAGAATTTTCCGGCCTACATCGGCAGCAAGGCGCCGTCCGATTGGCCGGCCATGGCGGCCGCCCAGGCCTGCCATCGCAACGTGATGATCTCGGGCAAGGTCTACCGCACGGTCTCGGACAAGTGCTGGGACACGCCCAAGCGGCTGGACGACCTGGCAGACATGGGCCTCGCGCTGCAGGCCGTGTCGCCGATGCCGGAGCTGCTGTCCTACTGGATGGCGCCGGCCGACGGGCAGCAGCTGCTGCGCTTCCTCAACGACCAGATCGCTTCCATGGTGGCCGAGTCGGGCGGCAAGCTGGCCGGCCTGGGCGCGGTGCCGCTGCAGGACGTGGACCTCGCCATCCGCGAACTCGAATACTGCGTGAAGGTGCTGGGCTTCCCCGGCGTGGAGGTCGGCAGCAACGTCAACGGCGAACCCATAGGCGCGGCGAAGTTCGACCCCTTCTTCGAAGCCTGCGAAGCGCTGGGTGCCTGCGTGTTCGTGCATGCCATCCGCCCCGCCGGCATGGAGCGGCTGGTGGGCCCCGCGCCGCTGCAGCAGGTGCTGGCCTATCCCGGTGACGTCGGCCTCGCGGCCGCCTCGGTCATCACCAGCAACCTGCTGGTGCGCCGGCCCCGCCTGCGCATCGCCTTCAGCCACGGCGGCGGCACGCTGGGCCTGCTGCTGCCGCGCCTGCAGCAAGGCTGGGGCGTGTTCCCCGCGTTGAAAGACAGCGTGCAGGAAGCGCCGGCCGAACAGGCCCGCAAGCTGTTCTACGACACGCTGGTGTTCGACGACAACGCGCTGCGCTACCTGGTGCAGACCTTCGGCGCCTCGCAGCTGCTGGTGGGCACCGACTACCCCTTCAACTTCCACGACCGCCTGCCGGTGCAACGCGTCGAGGCTGCCGGCTTCGATGCGGAGACCGTCGCGGCGCTGGTCCATCGCAACGCCGGGCGCTTCCTCGGCATCACGAAAGAATCGACATGAGCTCCCCCTGGATCCAGGGCCTGCGCAGCGTGGCACTGTACGTGCCCGACCTCGCCAAGGCCGAAGAGTTCTACACCCGGACCTGGCACCTCGAGGTGGCGCACCGCGCCGACAGCGTGCTGTACCTGCGCGGCAGCGGCACCGATGCCTACCTGTTCGCCCTGCACCAGGGCGGCGAGGTGCCGCAGATCCGCCAGGTGACCTTGCGCGCCCGCAGCCGCGCAGCGCTCGACGAAGTCGCTGCCAACGTGCGGAAGGCCGGCGGCAAGCTGCTGGCGCCGGCCCATGAATTGAACAAGGACCCGGCCGGCGGCGTCGGCATCAAGTTCCAGGACCCCCATGGCCGCACCTTCCAGGTGGTGTACGGCGACGAGCGCCGTGTGGAAAGTGCCCCGCAGCAGGACCGCCCGATCCGCCTCACGCACACGGTGCTGAACAGCCATGCCGTCGACGAGACGCAGAAGTTCCTGCAGGACGCGCTGGGCTTCCGGCTCGCGGACCGCACCGGAATCATGGCCTTCATGAACTGCGACAGCGACCACCACACCATCGCGATCGGCATCACCGACAACGACGCGCTGAACCACATCGCCTTCCTGATGCCGGACTTCGAGTCGGTGATGCGCGGCGGCGGCCGCATGAAGGACGCCGGCTTTCCCATCCAGTGGGGCCCCGGCCGCCACGGCCCCGGCAACAACCTCTTCAACTACTTCATCGATCCCTTCGGCGTCGTCATCGAGTACACGGCCGAAGTGGAGCAGATCGACGAGCACTACGAATCGCACGGCCCCGACTTCTGGAAGTGGCCGCCCGGCCGCGTGGACCAGTGGGGCATCTCGCCCCCGCCCGGCGCCACCTTGAAGGACGCGCAGAAGCGCGTGTTCTTCGCCCCCCATCCCTGAGAGAGACCCACCATGAAATTCACGACCTACCTGCGCAATGGCGCGCCCCGCCTGGCCCTCGTCGACGGCAAGGACCTGATCGACCTGAACGACGCCAACGCCGACACGCCCGCCGACCTGCGCCTCGCGCTGAAGGCCGGCACCGACCTGCAGGCCGCGGGCCGCGCCGCGCTGAAGGAAGGCAAGCGCCAGGCGCTGGCTTCCGCCAAGCTGGCCCCGCTGGTGCCCGAGCCCGGCAAGATCATCTGCCTGGGCCTCAACTACTACGACCACGCCAAGGAAGGCGGCCGCGAGAAGCCCGAGTACCCCTGGTTCTTCTTCCGTGCCGCTTCCTCGCTGGTCGCGGACGGCGAAGCCGGCTGGGCGCCGCAGGTGTCGACCAAGTTCGACTACGAAGCGGAACTGGCCGTGGTCATCGGCAAGACCGTGCCGCGCCACACCAAGGAGGCCGACGCGCTGCAGTACGTCTTCGGCTACAGCTGCTTCAACGACATGAGCGTGCGCGACTACCAGAAGCGCACGCCGCAATGGACCATCGGCAAGAACTTCGACCGCACCGGCGGCTTCGGCCCGCACCTGGTGACGGCCGACGAACTGGCGCCGGGCGCCACGGGCCTGCGCATCCGCTCGCTGCTGAACGGCCAGGTGATGCAGGACGCGAACACCAGCGACATGATCTTCAGCACCGCCGAGACCATCGCGCTGCTGGCCGACGTGCTGACGCTGGAGCCGGGCGACGTGATCGTCATGGGCACGCCGGCCGGCGTGGGCCAGGCGCGCACGCCGCCGGTGTGGATGAAGGCGGGCGACACCATCGAGATCGACATCGAGAAGGTCGGCACGCTGCGCAACCCGATTGCGAACGAAGGCCAATGAACGCAGGCCTGGTTTATGACGTGGCCATCGTCGGCTACGGGCCGGCAGGGCAGGTGGCCGCGGCGCTGCTGGGGCAGGCGGGACTGAGCGTCCACGTCTGCGAACGGCTCACCGACGTCTACCAGATCCCGCGCGCCATCTCGCTGGACCACGAGATCATGCGTGTGTTCCAGCAGCTGGGCGTGGTGGATGCAATCGCGTCGCACGTCGAGCCTTTCACGCCTTCCGAGTTCTACGGCGTCGACGGCCAGCTGATCCGCCGCATGACGATGGTGGAGCCGCCGTATCCGCAAGGCTGGACGCCGTCCAACGTGTTCACGCAGCCGCCGGTGGAGCAGGCGCTGCGTGCCCGCGTGGCGCAGCTGCCCAACGTCAAGGTGGAACTGGGCGTGGAGATGCAGCGGATCTCCCAGGACGCGGAAGGTGTCACTTTGCAGCTTTCCAGCGGCACGGTGCGCGCGAAGTACGCGATCGCCTGCGACGGCGGATCGAGCCTGGTCCGGACGCAGCTCGAGATGCCGCTGGAAGACCTGGACTTCGACGAGCCCTGGCTCGTGGTGGACGTGCTGTGCAACGAGCAGGGCCTGGCCAAGCTGCCCCAGGTGAGCGTGCAGTACTGCGAGCCGGAGCGTCCCTGCACGCTCGTGATCGGGCCGAAGAACCACAGACGCTGGGAAATCTCGCTGAAGCCCGGCGAGGACCCGAAGCAGGTGGCCACCGACGAAGAGACGTGGAAGCTGCTGTCACGCTGGCTGACGCCGGAAGACGGCGAGTTGTGGCGCCAGGCGAGTTATCGCTTCCATGCGCTCGTCGCGGCGAACTGGCGGCAGGGCCGCGTGTTCCTGGCCGGCGATGCCGCCCACATGCAGCCGCCCTTCCTGGGGCAGGGCATGTGCCAGGGCGTGCGCGACGTCACCAACCTGTCCTGGAAGCTGCGCTCCGTGTTGACGGGCGAAGTGCAGGGCCAGGCGGCCGAGGCGCTGCTCGATAGCTACGGCGCCGAGCGCAAGGCGCACGTGCGCGAACTCACCAGCCGCATCAAGGGCGTGGGCGCGGTGATCTGCGAACGCGATCCCGTGAAGGCGCGCGAGCGCGATGCCAGGATGCTGGCCGAGTGTGGCGGCGTGGTGAAGGACACCCCGCGGCAGGACATCCTGCCGCGCCTGGAGACGGGATTGCTCGCCGCGCAAAGCAACACGGCGCGCGGCAGCTTGTTCCCGCAGCCGTGGGTGCGCGTAGGCCATGGGAAGCCCTGGGCCCCCGCCTCCGCGGGGGTGACGAGGGGCTTGCTGGACACGGTGACTGGCAACGGCTGGCGCCTGGTGCTGGCCGATGCGTCCGTGCCATCCGCGCAGTTCGCGGGCCTGCGCATCGTCACGCTCGGCCAGGCGGATTGCGAAGAGACCGAAGGCGTCGCCGCCAGCTGGTTCCGCCGCCATGAATGCGTGGCCGCCCTCGTGCGCCCCGACAACTACGTGTACGGCGTCGCGGCCTCGGCCGCGGACGTGCCAACCCTCGTGGCCGAAGCCGCCCGCGCGCTCGGCCTGGACGCTTGAACGACAGACAACACACAGGAGACAAAGCCATGCAACGCCGCACATTCAACTTCGCCCTCGCCGGCATCGCGCTGGCTGCCACCGCGCCGCTGGTGCACGCGCAGGCCTGGCCCGAGAAGCCCATCCGCATGGTGGTGGCGCAGCCGGCCGGTTCCGGCCCCGACTCCATCGCGCGCCTGCTCGGCGAACAGCTGTCGCACAAGTGGAAGCAGTCCATCGTGGTGGACAACAAGCCGGGTGGCCAGAACGCCATCGGCGCGCAGGCGGCCGCGCGTTCGCCGGCCGACGGCTACAACTTCTACTTCGCCACCTCGGCGGCACTGGTGACGAACCCCTACCTGTTCAAGTCGCTGCCTTACGACCCGCTGAAGGATTTCGCCCCCGTGGGCATGATCGGCCGGGTGCCCTTCGTGCTGGCCGTGAACACGGCGTCGCCGGCGAAGACGCTGCAGGACTTCGTTGCCGAAATGAAGGCGAACCCGGGCAAGGTGACCGTCGCCAACGAGGGGCCCAAGACCTTCGGCGGGATGATGACGCGCCTGTTCGCGTCGCAGCTGGGCGTGCAGGTGAACAGCGTTCCCTACGTCTCCATCGGCGCCGCGGTCACCGAGACCGTGGGCGGCCAGACCGAGGCCGTGATGGGCGACGTGCCCGCGCTGATCCAGATGATCAAGGCCGGCCGCCTGCGGCCGATCGCCGTCACCACGGCGAAGCGGGTCTCCGGCCTCGAGGCCGTGCCGTCCATCGCCGATGCGATCCCCGGTTTCGACTACGCGGGATTCATGGCGATCGTCGCGCCGGCCGGCACGCCTGCGGCGGCGATCCAGCGCTTCAACCGCGACCTCGACAGCGTGCTGTCGGACAAGGAGATGGCGGCGAAGCTGCTGGCCGTCGGCCCGATCACGGAAGGCGCGGGAACGCCGGAACAGATGGCGGCCTTCCTGCAGGCCGAGCACGCGCGCTGGTCCAAGCTGACCAAGGACATCGGCATCCTGCCGGAGTGATGCGCTCCGCATGCTGAAGCTGGACCAGCTGGAGCACCTGCTGGCGATCGTGGAGCAGGGCAGCCTGCGGGCGGCCGCGCGCCGGCTGGACATCCCTCAGCCGGCGCTCACGCGCAGCATCCGCGCGCTGGAGCGAGACCTCGGCGGCCCGCTGTTCCTGCGCGAGACCAGCGGCATGATCCTCAACGAAACCGGCCGGCGCTTCCACGCCCGCGCCAGCGTGATCGTCAACGAGGCCAGGCGGGCGCGCGACGAGTTCTCGCAGGCCGCCGGCGAGGACAACGGCACGGTGGTCGCCAGCCTGTCGATCATGCCGCACGTGGGCATGCTGCCGGCGGCGCTGGAGTCGTTCCGGCGGCGCTACCCGAAGGTGCGGCTGCGCCTGCTGGAGGGCCTGTTCCCGGACGCCGAGACGGGGCTGCGCGACGGCAGCATCGACTTCTACCTGGGCGCGGTGCCGCACCAGCCGATCGCGCCCGGGCTCGCTTGCCGCCGCCTGTTCGAGAACACGCGCGCGGTGGTGGCGCGCAAGGGCCATCCGCTGGCGCAGGCCGGCTCGCTGCGCGAACTGGTGGATGCCGACTGGGCGACCACGGCGGTGGAATACCGGGCCGAGGAAGACCTGGCGCGCCTGTTCCAGTCGCACGGCCTGCCGCCGCCGCGGGTGGTGCTGTCGGCGCGCTCGGCGCTGTCTCTGATGGTGGGCCTGGCCTACTCCGACCTGCTCGCGATGCTGCCGCGCCAGTGGGAGAGCTTTCCGCTGACGCGCGGCGTGCTGCAGGTGATCCCGACGCGCGAACTGCTGCCCGCGCCGGACATCGTGCTGATCCAGCGCACGGGCGTGCCGCTGACGCCGGCCGCCGAATTCCTGTGCGACGTGTTGTTGCGGCAGGGACCCGGCAACTGAGCGTCCTTACTGGGCCTGCAGGCCCAGCTCGCGGATCCAGCCGCGGAACAGCGCCTGCTGCTGCACCACGAACTCCTTCAGCGCCGCGGGCGTGCCGGGCCGCGGGTAGATGCCGAGGTCCGCGTACTGGCGCACCAGGTCCGGGTTCTGCAGCGCCTTGTTGGTCTCGCGGTTGATCTGGTCGACGACGGCCGCCGGCGTGCCGGTGGGCGCGAACAGGCCGAACCAACCGATGGCCTCGAAGCCCTTGTAGGTTTCGGCGGCGGCGGGAACGTCCTCGAAGCCGGGCAGGCGCTTGTCGGAAGTGACGGCGATCACGCGCAGCTTGCCGGCCTTCACGTATTGCACCAGGCTGGGCAGGCCGTCGATCGTCATCGCGGAGTCGCCGGCCAGCAGCGAGGTGACGGCGGCCGGCGAGCCGGCGTAAGGGACCGTGAACAGGCTCATGCTGCCGGTGCGACTGAGCATTTCACCGGTGAGGTGCGGCAGCGAGTTGAGCTGGCCGGCCGCGAAGTTCATCTTGCCCGGCGCGGCCTTGCCGGCCTTGGCCAGGTCGGCCAGCGAATGGATGCCGGAGCTCGCATTCACCACCACCATCAGCGGGCTGGTGCCCACCGCGGCGACCGGCACGAAGTCGGTGTCGAAGTTGTACTGCGGGTTCTTGTACAGGTAGGGCGTGAGCGTCGCCGCTGCAGCGGGCACGAAGGCGAGGGTGTAGCCGTCCTTCTCGGCACGCGCCGCCGCCGACATGCCGGGGATGGCGCCGGCGCCGGGCCGGTTCTCCACCACCACGCCCTGCTTCCAGCCTTGCGAGAGCTTGTCGGCAAGCAGGCGTGCGACCACGTCGGGCGCGGTGCCGGCCGGGAAGGGAACGATCATGCGGACCGGCTTCGTCGGCCAGTCCTGCGCCTGTGCGAGCGCGGAAGAAAACGGGGAGCCGAGCAGCGAGGCCGCGCAGGCCGCGTGCAGCCAGCTGCGGCGCGAGAGGGGAGTTGCCATCTTTTGTCTCCTTGGGGTCGGCGCAATGTAGGCACGCCGCGGCAGCGCCGGAAGATGGCATATCGACGAGCGTGATGCGATCGAAGCATCCCGGGCAAACCCGGGGATGCGGGAAACGAATCGCGAATCGCCACGCGCCATCTTCCGGCCGGGGGAGCCGCTTCCTAAAGTGCGTCGCCATCGACACCCCATGCAGAGGAAGCCCCATGACTGATCGACTCAAGGCGCTGGTGACAGGCGGCGCCACCGGCATCGGCCGCAGCGCCGTGCTGGCCCTGGCCCGTGCCGGCTACGACGTGGCCATCAACTACGCGTCCAGCGCCAAGGCGGCGCAGGAGACCGCGGCGGAAGCCGAGCGGCTCGGCGCACGCACGCTGCTGCTCCAGTGCGACGTCAGCGACGAAGCCGCCGTGCGCGCGATGCTGAAGCAGGTGGACGAGGCCTTCGGCCGCCTCGACGCCCTGGTCAACAACGCCGGCACCACGGCCAAGTGGAAGGTGAAGGACCTGGAGAGCCTGGACCTGGCCGAATGGGACCGCACCTTCGCGGTCAACGTGCGCGGGCTGTTCCAGGTGACGCGCGCCGCAGTGCCGCTGCTGAAGAAGGGCCGCAACCCGGCAATCGTCAACACCGCCAGCATCGTCGGCCTGCGGCCCGGCCCGCAACCGCTGCCCTATGCGGCCAGCAAGGCGGCGGTGGTGAACCTCACCAAGACGCTCGCCTGGAACCTGGGCCCCGAGATCCGCGTGAACGCGGTCGCGCCGGGCTGGATGGAAGGCGACTGGATGCAGCGCATGCTGGGCGACAAGTACGAGGACCTCATGGGCAAGCGCGCCAAGCTGACGCCGCTGAAGCGCTGCGTCACCGCGGACGACGTCGCCGAAACGATGCTGACCCTGCTGCAGGCCAACCGCTTCGTCACCGGCGAAATCGTGGTCATCGACGGCGGCTTCACCAGCTCCACCTGAGGAGGGAACGCATGCTCGAAGGCTTCGTTCCCTTCCCGCCGGAGTACGCCGCGCGCTATCGCGCCCAGGGCTACTGGCAGGACCACACCTTGGCGCAGGAGTTTGCCGGCGTCTTCCAGCGCTTCGCGTCGCGCACGGCGCTGGTCGACGGCGAGCGCCGCTACAGCTACGCCGACCTCGACCGGCTCTCGACCAACCTCGCGCTGAACCTGCTGGAGCTGGGCCTGCGGCCGCTGGACCGCGTGGTGCCCACGCTGCCCAACGTTGCCGAGTTCGTGATCCTCTACTTCGCGCTGCAGAAGATCGGCGCCATCCCGATCGCGGCGCTGGTGACGCACCGCTTCGCCGAGATCAACCAGTTCGTGCAGCTGGCGCAGGCGCGCTGCTGCGTGTACCCGCAGCGTTCGGGCGATTTCGAGTTCGGGCCGATGATCGAGCGCGTGCAGGCCGGCCACCCGGGGCTGCAACTGCGCCTGGTGCTGGGCACGCCCGGGCCGGGCGAGCACTCGCTGGTGGAGTTGATCGAGCGGCAGGCCCGCCTGCCGGCCAGTGCGCTGGCCGAACTGGATTTCGCGGCCACCGATCCCTGCATCTTCCAGCTCTCGGGCGGCACCACCGGCATCCCCAAGCTGATCCCGCGCACGCACAACGACTACGCCTACAACTCCAAGGTGGCCTCGGACGTGGCCGGTGTCGACGCCGAGTCGGTGCTGCTGCTGGTGCTGCCGATCGCGCACAACCTGCCGCTGGCCTGCCCCGGCATCCAGGGCTTCCTGTTCCAGGGCGGCACCGTGGTGCTGCACGCGAACACGCGGCCGGAGCAGATGCTGGCGCTGGTGCAGAAGCACCGCATCACGCACATCAAGGTGGTGCCCGCGCTGCTGATCCGGCTGATCAACGACGCGGCGATCACGCAGTTCGACCTCTCCTCGGTGCGCCAGATCCAGAGCGGCGGCCAGCGCATGCAGCCGGAGGTGCGCCTGCGCACGCGCCAGCTGTTCCGCAATGCCTTCGTGCAGGAGAACTTCGGCATGAGCGAAGGCCTGCTGATGTTCGTCCGCGCCGGCGACCCGGACGAGGTGCAGCTGGAAACCTGCGGCCGCCCGGTGTGCGCGGACGACGAGGTGCGGCTGATCGACGACGAGGGCGCCGAGGTGCCCGAGGGCGAAGTGGGCGAACTCGCCTGCCGCGGCCCTTACACCTTGCGCGGCTACTACGGCGTGCCGGAGTACAACGCGCGGCAGTTCACCGCCGACGGCTTCTACCGCTCCGGCGACCTGATGCGCCGGCACGCCAGCGGCAACTACGTGGTCGAAGGCCGCAAGAAGGACTTGATCAACCGCGGCGGCGAGAAGATCAGCGCGGAGGAAGTCGAGAACCTGATCCTCATGCACCCGTCGGTGCAGAACGTCGCCTGCGTGCCCATGCCCGATGCAGCCATGGGCGAAAAGATGTGCGCCTGCGTGATCCCGCGGCCCGGCGCCGCTCTCACGCTCACCGACCTGGTCGGCTTCCTGCAGACCAAGGAGATTGCCCGCTTCAAGCTGCCCGAGCGGCTGGAGCTGCTGGCCGACTTCCCGGTGTCCACCTTCGGCAAGGTCTCCAAGAAGGCCCTGGTCGAAATGGTGGCCGCGCGGCTGGCCGCCTGAACCCACGAAGGAACAAGACATGCGCATCATCGACTTGCATTGCTATCCCGGCACCCAGCGCTGGATTGACTCCCAAGGGCCTTATCCGGCCGAACTCGCGCGCTACTGGAAGCGCGAGTGGGTGGCGAAGTCCGAGGAGGACGTGATCGCCGAATTCACCGGCGCCGGCGTCGAAGCCTGCCTGGTCGCCCTGGACCTGGAAACCACGGTGGCCACCGTGCCCTGCGACAACGACTACGTGCACGGCATGTGGCAGCGGCATCCCGAGCGCATCCGCCAGTGCTGGGGCGCGGTGGAGCCGGCCAAGGGCGAGATCGCGATCCGGCAGGTGCGGCACGCGGTGAAGGAGCTGGGCTTCATCGGCTTCCACTTCCATCCCATCATGCAGCACTTCGCGGTCAACGACCGCCGCTACTACCCGCTGTTCGAGGAGATCAACGCGCTGGGCGCGGCGGTGATGGTCGACGTCGGCACCACCGGCATGGGCGCCGGCATGCCGGGCGGCAACGGCGCGCGCATCCGCCATGCGCATCCTTCGTCCATCGACGACCTCGCCGCCGATTTCCCCAAGCTGAAGATCATCATGGCCCACCCGGGCTGGCCCTGGGTGGAAGAGACCACGGCGGTGGCGCTGCACAAGGGCAACGTGTACTGGGAGATGTCGGGCTGGGCGCCCAAGCACTTCCCCGGCAACCTGAAGGTGGACATCCGCGGGCGGCTGCAGGACAAGATCATGTTCGGCAGCGACTACCCGAGCCTGCCTTACGAACGCATCTTCCGCGAATGGTCGGAGCTGGGCTACAGCGACGACGTGATGCACAAGGTGATGCACGGCAACGCGGAACGCGTCCTCGGCCTCTGAAGTTCAAGAAGCACCAACTGGAGACAACATGAAGAAGACCATCTGGGTCGGCTTGCTCGCGCTCGCCGCGGGCCTCGCCTCGTGTGGCGGCAGCAGCGGCGACGGCGCGTATTCGGCATCGCAGGATCTCTTGCAGGTCACGGGAGGGCAGGTGGCTGCGGCCGCCGAGTCCACGGCCGCGATCCGCGTGTTCAAGGGCCTTCCCTTCGCGGCGCCGCCGGTGGGCGCGCTGCGCTGGAAGGCGCCGCAGCCCGTGGCGGCCTGGACCGGCGTGCGCCACGCCGACAGCTTCTCCGCGTCCTGCGTCAACGGCAACCGTCCGGCCGGCAAGCCGGGCGCCATCCTCTACCAGGCGACCGAAACCCAGAGCGAGGATTGCCTCTACCTGAACGTGTGGACCGGCGCGGCGGCCGGCGCCCAGGAAAAGCGGCCGGTGATGATGCTGCTGTACGGCGGCGGCTACCAGCTCGGTTCCGGCTCGCTGCCCAACTACGATGGCCGCGGCCTCGCGAGCAAGGGCGCCGTGGTCGTCACCATGAACTACCGCGTGGGCGCGCTCGGCTTCCTGGCGCATCCGGAGCTCACGGCCGAAGCCGGCCATTCCGGCAACTACGCGCTGATGGACGCGATCGCCGCGCTGCAATGGATCCAGGCCAACATCGCCAGCTTCGGCGGCGACCCGAAGCGGGTGACGGTCTACAGCGAATCGGCCGGTGCCGGCATGGCCAACGTGCTGCTCGCTTCGGCCAAGGCGGGCGGGCTGTTCCATCGCATGGTGCTCGAAAGCCTGGGGACGATGCCGGCGGGCGCCCCGAACACCACGCTGGCGCAGGCGGAAACAGCGGGGACGGCCTTCGGCAATGCCCTCGGCGCGACCACGCTCTCGGCTTTGCGCGCCAAGTCCGCCCAGGAGATCATGGCCGCCACCTTCGCGCCGACGCCGATCGTCGACGGCGACGTGCTCACGGACCAGATCGACCTGCTGTTCGCGCGCAAGCAGTTCAACGACGTGCCGCTGCTGCTCGGATGGAACGCCGACGAGGCGACGCCGTATCCGGCATTCGCCACGACGCTGGCTGGCTATGACGCCGCCGCGAATACGAAGTACGGCAGCATGGCCGCTCAGTTCAAGTCCGTCTACCCGGCGGCCAGCGACGCCGACGTGCTCGCGATGGCCTACGCGCCGATGCGCGACAGCGTGTTCGCGTGGCAGCCCTGGACGATCGCCCGTGCCCATGCTGCGCTCGGCAAGTCGGCGACCTGGCTGTACTTCTTCACGCGCCGCCCGGCCTACTTTGCGGACCAGCACTTCACCGAGCAGGACCCGCCTTCGAAGTACGGTGCGCACCATTCGCTGGAGCAGGTCTACTTCTACAACAACCTGGCCCGCAGCGCGCCGATGCGCAACTACACGGACGTCGATCGCCAGATCGCCGATGCCGCATCCTCCTACCTGGTCAACTTCGCCAGCACCGGCAACCCCAACGGCGGCTCGCTGCCTGCCTGGCCGGCCTTCACGGGTCCGGCCAGCCAGACGATGGAGATCGGCGACACGATCGCGCCGACGGCGGTGCCGTTCCGGCCCGCGCTCGACTTCTTCGACCAGTTCTATACGCAGCAACTGGGCCGGCCACTGCCGTTCTGAGAAACCATGAAGACTGCTTTCCTGTGCGACGGCGTGCGCACGCCGATCGGCCGCTACGGCGGCGCCTTGTCCGGCATCCGCACCGACGACCTGGGCGCCTTGCCCTTGCAGGCCTTGCTGGCGCGCCATCCCGAGCTCGACCCGGGCCGGATCGAGGAGGTGTACTCCGGCTGCGTGAACCAGGCCGGCGAGGACAACCGCAACGTGGCGCGCATGAGCGCGCTGCTCGCGGGCCTGCCGGTCACGGTGGCCGCGGCCACGGTCAACCGCCTGTGCGGTTCCGGCCTGGAGGCGATCGCCAGCGCCGCGCGTGGCATCGCCGCAGGGCACCTGAACCTGGCGATCGCGGGCGGCGTGGAGAGCATGAGCCGCGCGCCCTTCGTGCTGCCCAAGGCGACGTCCGCGTTCTCGCGGCATGCGGAGGTGCATGACACGACGATCGGCTGGCGCTTCGTCAACCCGCGCATGGAGCAGTTGTACGGCACCGATGCGATGGGTGAGACGGCGGAGAACGTGGCGCAGGAGCATGGCATCTCGCGCGCCGACCAGGACGCGTTCGCCTTGCGCAGCCAGCAGCGGGCCGCTCGCGCGCAGGTGGCCGGATGGCTGGCGGAGGAGATCGTCCCCCTGGACGCGCCCGGCGGCCGCAAGGGCGAACTGGTGCGCGTGAGCGAGGACGAACATCCGCGCGCCGACACCACGCTGGAATCGCTGGCGCGCTTGCGGCCGGCCTTCCGCAGCGGCGGCACGGTGACGGCGGGTAATTCCTCGGGCGTCAACGATGGCGCCGCGGCCCTGTTGCTGGCGAGCGAAGCGGGCGCGGCGCGCGCCGGCCTGCAACCTGCCGCCCGTGTCCTGGGCGTCGCCACTGCCGGCGTGGCGCCGCGGGTGATGGGCATCGGACCCGTGCCCGCGGTGCAGAAACTGCTGGAGCAGACGCGGCTGGCGATCGGCGATTTCGACGTCGTGGAGTTGAACGAAGCCTTTGCCGCGCAAGGGCTGGCCGTGATGCGCGCGCTGGGCCTGCCGGACGACGCCGACCATGTGAATCCCAATGGCGGCGCGATCGCTTTCGGGCACCCGCTGGGCATGTCGGGCGTGCGGTTGGCCCTCACGGCGCTGCGGCAGTTGCAGCGCACGGGCGGCAAGCGCGCGCTGTGCACGATGTGCATCGGCGTGGGCCAGGGCATCGCGCTGGCGATCGAGCGGGTGTGAGCGTGGAAGGCATCCTGCTCGAGGAGCGGCCGGCGCCGGGCGTCGCGCTGCTGCGCCTGCACCGGCCCGCCGTGCTGAACGCCCTGAATCTCGCCTTGCGCCGGCGGCTGGCGGAAGCTTTCACGCGTCTCGATGCCGACGCCGAGGTCCGCGTGATCGTGCTCGCAGGCAGCGAGCGGGCCTTCTGCGCGGGCGCCGACCTGCAGGAATACGTGGATGCCGGCCCGATCGAGATCGCCGACCGGAACATGGGCGCGTTGTGGGACGCGATCGCGCGCTGTTCGAAACCGGTGATCGCGGCGGTTCGCGGCCATGCGCTGGGCGGCGGTTGCGAGCTGGCGATGCATGCGGACATCCTGCTGGCCGGCGAGGGTGCCCGCTTCGGCCAGCCCGAAGTGCTGATCGGCCTCATGCCTGGCGGCGGCGCCACGCAGCGCCTGGTCCGCGCCGTTGGCAAGTTCCGGGCGATGCGCCTCCTGATGTCGGGTGAGCCGTTCACCGCCGAAGCGGCGTTGCAGATGGGACTGGCGAGCGAAGTCGTTCCCGATGCCGAAGTCGAGGTGCGCGCGATCCAGCTGGCCGCGCAGCTGGCGAAGGGGCCGCAGCATGCGCTTCGCTTCATCAAGCAGGCGGTGATCGAGGGCATGAACCTGCCGTTGCAGCAGGGGCTGGAGTTCGAGCGCAAGTGCTTCCAGCTCCTCTTCGCCACCGCCGACAAGACCGAAGGCATCCGGGCGCGGCTGGCGAAGAAGAAGGGCTAAGCGCGGCGAGTCTTCCGTGCTGCCGGCGCCGCAGGCGCCTCCGGCAACTGCAAGGGCGCCCGGCTCTGCTCGTTGTTCAGGTGCACGAACTTGCGCAGCAGCGCGATGAACAGCTCGCGTTCATCGGGGTCCAGCGAGTCGAGCAGCTGCGAGCGCATCTCGTGCACGCCGCGCACCAGGCCGTCCAGCAGCTTCTCGCCCGCGGGCGTCAGGTGCAACTGCAGCTGGCGCCGGTTGGTGGCGACCACGGTGCGCTCCAGCAATCCCTTGCTTTCCAGGCGGGCGGCGGCGGTGGCCGTCGTCGAGGTGTCGAGCGCGATGCGCCTGGCGAGGCCGACCTGGTCGATGCCCGGCACCTCGTGGACCATGCGCAGGATGGCGTACTGGATGGGCGTGACGTCGCGCCCGACGTGCTCGTCGAACATGCCTTGCGCGATCTGGTGCGCGCGGCGGATCAGGTGACCCGGCTGCTCGTACAGGTCTTCCCCCACCTCGCGCTGGACGGCTTTCCTGCCGCTGGCTGCCTTCATGCCCGCATTGTCCGGGAAAACACCGAGCCCTCTCGCGTCCCAATATTCAGTACACTGATTGTCAGTATGCTGAATGTAGGAGTATCCATGCATCGTCGCCATTGCCTCGCGGCCGCCGTCCTCGCCGCCGCGCCTTTCCTCGCCTGCGCCCAGGCGGCGCCCTTCAAGGTCGGCCTGATCCTGCCGATGACCGGGCCCTTCGCTTCCACCGGCAAGCAGATCGACGCAGCCGTGCGCCTGTACCTGGCGCAGAACGGCAGCAAGGTCGCCGGCCGCCAGGTCGAAGTGCTGCTGAAGGACGACCAGGGCCTGCCGGAGACGACGCGGCGCCTGGCGCAGGAGCTGATCGTCGGCGACAAGGTCGACGTGCTGGCCGGTTTCGGCGTCACGCCGGCGGCGCTGGCCGTGGCACCGCTGGCGACGCAATCTAAGACGCCGTCGGTCATCATGGCCGCCGCCACTTCCAGCATCGTCGGCGCCTCGCCGTACTTCGTGCGCACCAGCTATACGCTGCAGCAATCCGCCTCGACGATGGCGGAGTGGGTGCACAGGAACGGCATCAAGGACGTCGTGACCATGGTGTCCGACTACGGCCCCGGCATCGACGCCGAGAAGGTGTTCAAGGAGCGGGTGGAAGCCAATGGCGGCAAGGTGCCGGAGACGATCCGCGTGCCGATGCGCAACCCGGACTTCGCGCCCTTCCTGCAGCGCGTGCGCGATCGCAAGCCGGACGCCGTGTTCGTGTTCATCCCGTCCGGGCCCGCCGCGGGCCTGATGAAGCAGTTCTCCGAGCGCGGGCTGGACAAGGCCGGCATCCGCCTCATCGGCGATGGCGGCGTGACCGACGACGACCTGCTGAACGACATGGGCGATGCCGCCCTGGGCGTGGTCACTTCCTTCCACTATTCCGCCGCGCATCCTTCGGCCACCAATCGCAAGTTCGTCGACGCCTTCATGGCGGCCAACAAGGGCTTGCGGCCCAACTTCATGGCCGTGGGCGGCTACGACGGCATGCGCGTGATCTGCAAGGCGCTCGAAGCCACCAAGGGCAAGGGCGGCGGCGACGTGCTGGTGGCGGCCATGCGCGGCCAGACCTTCGAGAGCCCGCGCGGACCGGTCGTCATCGACGCGCAGTCGGGCGAGATCATCCAGGACGTCTACATCCGCCGCGTCGAGAAGAAGGACGGCCAGCTGTGGAACGTCGAGATCGACGTGAGCAAGGGCGTGCGCGACCGCGCTTCGAGGAGCTGAGCATGGAAGCGAACACGCAGAACCTCGCGCACCAGGCGCCGTTTCCCTCGGACCGCTGGTGGGTCGCCGGCTTCGGCTGGGAGCTGAAGGACCAGCCGCTCGCGCGCACCTTGCTCGACGTGCCGCTGGTGCTGTTCCGCACGCCCGACGGCCAGGTGGCCGCGCTGGAAGACCGCTGCTGCCACAAGGAACTGCCGCTGTCGCTGGGCGCCATCGAGCCGCGCGGCCTGCGCTGCGGCTACCACGGCTTGCTGTTCGACTGCCAGGGCACTTGCGTCGAGATCCCCGGGCAGGAAGCGATCCCGGCCAAGGCGCGCGTGCGCTCCTACGAGCTGCGCGAACGTGACCAGGTGCTGTGGCTGTGGCACGGCTCCACGCCGGACAGCCGGCCGGACTCCGAGCCGCCCGCCTATCCCTTCCACACGGACCCGGCCTTCCGCTTCGGCGGCGATATGGTGCACTACGACGCGCCTTACCAGCTGGTGCACGACAACCTGCTGGACCTGAGTCACCTGGGCTACGTGCACGTGCACACGATCGGCGGCAACCCGGGGCTGCACATGAACGCGCAGATGAAGGTGACGCAGGACGGCGAGGTGGTGAAGGTGGTCCGCCACATGCCCGGGTCGGAGGCGCCGCCCACGTATGCGCAGGCCTGGCCCTTCCGCGGCCGGATCGACCGCTGGCAGGAAATCGAATTCCACCTGTCCCACCTGCGCATCTGGACCGGCGCCGTGGACGAGGGCGATGCGCCGCTGGACGACCCGCAGCGCGGCGGCTTCCACATGCGCGGCTTCCACGGCGTGACGCCGGAAACGCACGCGAGCTGCCACTACTTCTGGACCATCTCGACCAACCCGAAGTCCAACGTCGAAGAGGTCACGCGCATCGTTGTCGACCAGACCGCCCGGACCTTCCTGGAGGACAAGGAGATCGTCGAATCGCAATGGCGCAACCAGCAGCGCTTCGGCTTCCGGCCGCAGATGGACATCCACGTGGATGCCGGGCCCAATCGCGCGCGGCGCGTGATCAGGCAGTTGGTGGGGTAGCGCTCAGCCAGCTTTTCATGGGAGCCCGAAGGCGGAATGGAGCTCGTCCAGCGACGAGTACTTTGGCAGTATGAAGGCGGGCTGTCTTCAGGTCAGCTTCATGGTCGTGGTTCGCAGCGCGGGGTCCGGCTGCGCCGGCGGGTCGGCCCGGCGCGACTTCTCGTCGACGAAGCCCTTGGCGCGCTCCACGCCAAAGCTGTCGGCCGGTTCGCCCAGCCAGTAGGCGTTGCCCGATTCGGTGAAGGCGAGCGGGGCGGGTGGTTCGCCCACGAGGCGCACCTGCACGACTGGCGAGGTCATGATGGTCTTGCCATCGCCCTGCCCGGGCCGGTTGAAGACGCTGCCCATGAGCCTGCCGTTGCCCACCACCGACCAGCGCCGGATGGTCTGGTAACGCGTGGCGGCCCCCTGCGTGGGAGGCTGGATTTCGGCGAGCGCGTTGTCCGTCGTTCGTTCGTCCACGGGGTTGTTCTAGGTTTTGGTACGACCTTAGGGATTTTTCCTAAAGATGCTGTCACCAACCTGACAAAGACCGGGATTAGGACTTCGCGTGGAGCAATTCGAGGAATCTTGCCGCCGGCGCGCTGAGCGGCCGGTCGCGCGGCACCAGGCTGCCGTAGGCGTCCAGGCTGTTCCGGAACTTGTAGCGCAGCACGCTCAGCATGCCGTGCTGCGCGTGCTGGGCCGCCACGGCCTGCGGAATGACGCCCAGCATGGGCGAGCTGCGCACCAGGTTGATGGTGGTCAGGATGGAGCCGGTCTCCACCAGCCCGCGCGGCAGCTCTGCGTCGTGGTGCCGGAACTCGTGCTCGATGAGGTCGCGCATCGGGCTGCCTTGCGGCTGCAGGATCCACGGGTAATCGAGCAGGGCGCCGAACTCCAGGCTGCGGCGCCTGGCCAGCGGATGCTCGTTGCCGGCGATGACGGCCAGCTCCTCGTCCTCGATAGGCTGGAAGCTGCAAGCCACGCCGGGCACGGCCGCCTTGCGCCCGATCACCATTTCCAGCACGCCTTCGCGCAACTGCGCGAGCAGGCGGTCGCTGGTGTCCACCGCGACCTCCAGCGCCAGTAGCGGGAATTCCGCCTTCAGCTGCAGCAGCGCGCGGGTCAGGCGGCCCGGCGAGGCGGCCATGATGCTGCCTACCGCCAGCCGGCCGCCGCCGCCCTGGTGCAGCACCTCCAGCTCCTGCGCCAGCGCCTCCATGCTGCCGCGGATGCTGCGGAAGAAGCCGGTGACGCGCTCGCCGGCGGCATTGCGCTGCAGGCCGCGGCCGACGCGGTCGAACAGCTTCTGGCCCAGTGCCTGTTCCAGCTCGCCCAGCATCTTGGTCGCGGCCGGCTGCGTGAGGCCCAGGCGCTCCGCGGCGCTGCTCAAGGTGCCCAGTTCGTCGATCGCCAGCAACAGCGCCACCTGGCGCATGCGCAGGCGGTTCATCAGCTGGGGCGTGCTTTGCTGGCGGTCGATGGAGCCCACTGATCCATATCTCCGGGTTATGTTTCGATGAAGATCTTTCAGTTTACGGGATGGGTCGGGCCTCCTACGATCGCCTTGCATTCCGAAGTACCCCAGGAGACAAGACCGATGAAAAGACGCCTGATGCTGGCCGCTGCCGCCGTCCTCTTCGCCGCCGCCGCCCACGCCCAGGGCAGCGACTGGCCCAACCGCTCGATCCGCATGCTGGTGGGCAGCGCGCCTGGCGGCGGCACCGACGCCTTCGCCCGCGCCGTGGCCGACAAGCTGGGCCCGGCCTTCAAGGTGCCGGTGATCGTGGACAACCGCCCCGGCGCCTCCAACACGCTGGCGGCCGACCTGACGGCCAAGTCCAGCGACGGCTACACGATGGTGATGGGCGTGTCGACCGCGCATGCGATCGCGCCGCATCTGCTCAAGCTTTCGTATGACAACGACAAGGACCTGGTGCCGGTGGCTTTCGTCGGCTCCGTGCCCAACGTGCTGGTGGTGAGCAACGCGCTGGGCGTGAACAGCGTCGCCGAACTGGTGGCCATGGCCAGGAAAGAGCCGGGCAAGCTGAACTTCGCCTCCAGCGGCTCCGGCAGCACGCAGCACATCGCCGCCGAACTGTTCAAGGAAGCGACCGGCACCGAGATCACGCACATTCCGTACAAGGGCAGCGGCCCGGCGCTGCTGGACCTGGTCTCGGGCCACGTGCAAATGAGCTTCGACACGCTGGCCTCCGTGCTGCCGCAGATCCAGGCCGGCAAGGTCAAGGCGCTGGCGGTGGCGAGCGCGCAGCGCAACCCCAAGCTGCCCAACGTGCCGACCCTGGCCGAAGCCGGCGTGAAGGGCGTGGAGATGGGCGCCTGGTACGGCATCTACATGCCGGCCAACACGCCCAAGGCAGTGCAGGCCCGCGTGCATGACGAAGTGAACAAGGCCATCGCGCAGGCGGACACGAAGGCGCGGCTGGAGGCGATCGGCGCCGAAGTGACGCCCATGTCGCAGGCCCAGTTCGCCGCCTTCCACAACGCCGAGAACAAACGCTACGCGGAGCTGGTGCAGCGCCGCGGCATCAAGCTGGAATGACGGACATGAAGAACGAGAAGCCGGTCGTCGCCCTGACGCTGGGCGACCCGGCGGGCATCGGCCCCGAACTGATCGCGCGCCTGCTGGCGCGCCCGGAAACCTGCGAGACCGCGAACGTGGTGCTGGTGGGCGACCCCTGGTTGTGGGCCGATGGCCAGAAGATCGCCGGCCTGCAGGTGGCGACCGACCGCGTCGAAAGCCTGGCCGCCGTGCGCGGCCGCTCCGACAGCTCGCGCGCCGCCTTCCTGCCCGTGGACACGGTCAAGCCGGAGCAGGTGCAGCGCTCGACCTCCGCCGCGCCGGGCGGCGCCTCGGTGCTGCAGGTGCTGGATCGCTGCATGGATGCGGCGCTGGCCGGTGAAGTGGACGCCATCTGCTTCGCGCCGCTGAACAAGCAGGCGATGAAGATGGGCGGTCTCGCGCACGAGGACGAACTGCACCACTTCGCCGAATACCTGGGCGTGCAGGGCTACTTCTGCGAGTTCAACACGCTGGACGGCCTGTGGACCTCGCGCATCTCGTCGCACGTGCCGCTGGAAGACGTGCCGAAGTACATCACCCGCGAGCGCATCAACGAAGCGGCGAAGCTGATGACCCGCTCGCTGCAGGCCAACGGCGTGGCTGCTCCGCGCGTGGCCGTGGCGGGCCTGAACCCGCACAACGGCGAAGGCGGCACCTGCGGACGGCAGGAGATCGACGTGATCGCGCCGGCCGTGCGCGAGCTGAACGAACAGGGCTTCCCGGTGAGCGGCCCCTTCCCGGCCGACACCATCTTCCTGAAGGCGCGCGACGGCCAGCTCGATGCCATCGTGACCATGTACCACGACCAGGGCCAGATCGCGATCAAGCTGCTGGGCTTCTCGCGCGGCGTCACGGTGCAGGGCGGCATGCCGATCCCGATCACCACGCCGGCGCACGGCACCGCCTATGACATCGCGGGCCAGGGCAAGGCGGACGTCAACGCCACGTTCAACGCATTCAAGATTGCGACCACGATGGGTCGCGCCTACCGAGAGTCCCGCAAATGAAGATCAAATCCGTCCGCGCCCGCGTCTTCGAATGGAAGGGCAAAACCGTCCCGCCGCAGGGCAACTTCTGCTCCAACGCCATGGACCTGCTGTACTCGCCGCAGGAAACCATGAAGACCTTCCGCTTCCATTCGTGGACCGTGGTGGAAGTGGAGACCGACGACGGCATCATCGGCCTGGGCAACGTGGCGCTGGCGCCGAAGATCGCCAAGGCCATCATCGACGAATACCTGGCGCCGCTGGTGGTGGGCCAGGACCCCTGGGACTACGAGTACCTGAGCCAGCGCATGTACCGCGCGACGCATGCCTGGGGCCGCAAGGGCGTGGGCATGGCCGCGATCTCCGCGGTGGACATCGCCATCTGGGACATCCTGGGCAAGTCGGTCGGCAAGCCGGTGTTCAAGCTGCTGGGCGGCCGCACCAAGGAAAGGATCCCCTGCTACTACAGCAAGCTGTATCGCACCGACCTGAAGGAAATGCAGGCCGAGGCCGAGAAGTTCATGAAGCAGGGCTTCCGTGCCTTCAAGATGCGCTTCGGCTACGGCCCGGCGCACGGCCAGCAAGGCGTGGTGGAGAACCTGAAGTCCGTCGAGGCCGTGCGCGAGGTGATCGGCTACGACAACGACCTGATGCTCGAGTGCTACATGGGCTGGAACCTGGAATACGCCAAGCGCATCCTGCCCAAGCTGGAGAAGTACCAGCCGCGCTGGCTGGAGGAGCCGGTGATCGCCGACGACATCGACGGCTACGCGGAGCTGAACCAGCTGACCTCGATCCCGATCTCCGGCGGCGAACACGAGTTCTCGCTGTACGGCTTCAAGCAACTGCTGGAGCGCAAGGCCGTGAGCGTGGTGCAGTACGACACCAACCGCGTGGGCGGCATCACCATGGCGCACAAGATCAACGCGCTGTGCGAGTCCTACTCGGTGCCGGTGATCCCGCACGCGGGCCAGATGCACAACTACCACCTCACCATGAGCAGCCTCAACTGCCCCATGAGCGAGTACTTCCCGATGTTCGACGTGGAAGTGGGCAACGAGCTGTTCTACTACATCTTCGACGGCGAGCCGGTGGCCCAGGACGGCTTCCTGCAGCTCGATGACAAGCTGCCGGGCCTGGGCCTGACCCTGCGCACCGACTACCTCGACCAGTTCAACATCGTCGAGTGATGGCTGCCCGATACCGCGGACTGTTCCCGGTCGTCCCGACGACGTTCGACGACGCGGGCGAGCTGGACCTGCAAAGCCAGAAACGCTGCGTCGACTTCATGATCGAGGCCGGCTCGGAAGGGCTGGCCATCCTCGCCAACTTCTCGGAGCAGTTCCTGCTGGCCGACGAGGAGCGCGAGGTGCTGACGAAGACGATCCTCGGGCATGTGGCCGGCCGCGTGCCGGTGATCGTGACGACGACGCACTTCAGCTCCAGGGTCTGCGCCGAGCGTTCGCGCCGCGCGCAGGACATGGGCGCCGCCATGGTGATGGTGATGCCGCCGTATCACGGCGCCACTTTCCGCGTGGGCGAGAAGCAGATCCACGACTTCTACCAGCGCGTCTCGGACGCGATCTCGATTCCGATCATGGTGCAGGACGCGCCGGCGGCCGGCACGCCCATGTCGGCGGAGTTCCTGGCTCGCATGGCGCGCGAGATCGAGCAGCTGGCCTACTTCAAGATCGAGACGGCGGGCGCGGCGTCCAAGCTGCGCGAGCTGATCCGGCTGGGCGGCGATGCGATCGAAGGTCCGTGGGACGGCGAGGAGGCGATCACGCTGCTGCCGGACCTGGAGGCAGGTGCGACCGGCGCGATGACGGGCGGCGGCTTTCCGGACGGGATTCGCCCCATCCTCGATGCCTACCGCGCCGGCAAGCGCGACGAAGCGATCGCCCGCTACGAGCGCTGGCTGCCCTTGATCAACCTGGAGAACCGCCAGTGCGGCTTCCTGGCCGCCAAGGCGCTGATGAAGGAAGGCGGCGTGATCGCCTGTGAAGCGCCGCGGCATCCCTGGCCGGATCTGCATCCGGCGAATCGCTCGCTGTTGATCGAGACCGCGCGGCGGCTCGACGCGATGGTCCTGCGCTGGGGCCGCTGAAGCATGAACTACCTGACCCATTACGCCGGCGCGCGGCCGGTGCAGACCTGTGTCGTGGGCAGCGGCGGCTTCGGCCGCAGCTTCCTGGCGCAGGCGCTGCGCATGCCGCTGGTTCAATGCCGCGTGGCGGTGGACCGCGAGGCCGGCATCGCGGCCGAGGCCCTGCGCTCCATCGGCCTGCAGCCCGGACGCATCGCCGTCTGCGAGACGCCGGCGCAGGCCGCTGCGGCCTGGGAGCGCGGCCAGCACATCGCCGCCGGCGACGTGTCCGTGGTGTTGGGCCTGCCGCTCGACCTGCTGATCGAAGCCACCGGCCACCCCGAAGCGGGCGCGCGCCACGCGCGCCTGGCCATCGAAGCGGGCCTGCACGTGGCACTTGCCTCCAAGGAGGTCGACAGCGTCGTCGGCCCCGAGCTGGCGCGCCTCGCCCAGCTGAAGGGCCGCGTGGTGACGCCGGTCGACGGCGACCAGCCTTCGCTGCTGATCGGCCTGGTCACCTGGGCACAGGTGCTGGGCCTGGAGATCGTCGCTGCCGGCAAGTCCAGTGAATACGACTTCGTGTTCGACGCTGCCAGTGAGACCATCGAGAGCAATGGCAAGCGCATCACGGCACCGGGCTTCGGCCGGCTGTGGTCGCTCGGGCAGGGCGATGTGGCGGCGATGGCGCGCGCCCGCGCCGAAGCCTGCGCCGCGCTGCCGCAGCGCGCCGTGCCCGACCTGTGCGAACTGCTGGTGGTGGCCAATTCCACCGGCCTGCTGCCGGACCGCAAGGACCTGCACGCGCCCATCGCGCGCATCGGCGAGGTGCCGACCGCCTTCGTCCCCCAGGAAGCCGGCGGCCTGCTGGCGCGAGCGGGCACGCTGGACGTGTTCCATTGCCTGCGCGCGCCCGGGGAGGCAGGCCTTGCCGGCGGCGTCTTCGTCGTCGTGCGCTGCGATGACGCCGAGACCTGGAGCCTGCTGGCTGGCAAGGGCCACATCATGAGCCGCGACGGCAGGCATGCGATGCTGCCCATCCCCCGCCACCTGCTGGGGCTGGAAGCCGCCACCAGCGTGCTCGATGCCGTGGTGCATGGCCGCTCCAGCGGCGCGCAGCAACCGAAGCCCGTGCTGGACCTGGTGGCGCGCGCCACCCGCACGCTGAAGGCCGGCACGCGGCTGGCCATGGGCGGCCACCACCACACGATCGAAGGCACCGCCGCCGAACTGCTGCCGGCCGCGCCGCTGGCTGCCGGCGTGCCGCTGCCTTTCTACCTGGCCGCCAACCGCGAACTGGTGCGCGACGTCGAAGCCGGCCAGCCGGTCTGCCTGGCCGACGTCGCCATCGATCCCGGCTCCGAACTGCTGGCACTGCGCCGGCAGCAGGACGCGCATTTCTTTCCCACGGCACGCTGAAATCACCAACAAACAGGAGACAACATGCAGTTCAAGACCCTGGCCCTGCTGCCGCTGCTGGCCGCGAGCGCGCTGCCCGTGCTGGCCGCCGACTGGAAGCCCGTGCGCCCGGTGGAGTTCGTCGTCACCGCCGGTCCCGGCGGCGGCACTGACCAGTTCGCGCGGGTGGTGCAGACCATCGTGCAGAAGTACAAGCTGATGCCGGTGCCCGTGGTGGTGACCAACAAGAGCGGCGGCGCCGGCACCGAAGGCCTGATCGCCGCGAAGTCGTCCAAGGGCGATCCGCACAAGCTGGTGTTCTCCACCAACCTGGCGTACCTCATGCCCATGATCACCCGCGTGGGCTACACCATCGACGACGTGACGCCGGTGGCCATCATGGCGGCCGACGAATTCATCCTCTGGTCCAACGCCGACGGCCCTTACAAGACCGTCAAGGATCTGCTGGCCGCGGCCAAGGCGAAGAACGGCGCCTTCAAGATGGGCGGCGCCCAGTCCAAGGACACCGACCACATCCTCACCCGCCAGATCGAGAAGGCCACCGGCATCAGCGTCACCTACATCCCCTTCAAGTCGGGCGGCGAAGTGGCGGTGCAGCTGGCCGGCGGCCACGTCGAGGCCAACACCAACAATCCTTCGGAGAACGTCTCGCACTGGCGCGCCGGCAAGGTGCGCCCGCTGTGCGTGTTCTCGAAGCAGCGCCTGCCGCTGAAGGACAAGGTGACGGCCGACATGGGCTGGAGCGACATCCCCACCTGCAAGGAGCAGGGCATCCCGATCGAGGAGTTCCGCATGCCCCGCACCGTGTGGGCGATGGGCGACATCACGCCGGAGCAGGCCGCGTACTACGGCAAGGTGATGGCGCAGGTGCGCGAGAAGCCCGAGTGGCGCGACTGGCTGCAGAAGGGCCTGCAGAGCGACATGTTCCTGACCGGCACCGAGCTGGCCCGCTACATCGCCAACGACAAGGCCAACCACAAGGTGCAGTTCAGCCAGGACGGCTGGCTGCTGAAGGACTGAGGCCTGCCGGGGTCGGTTGCGCCGGCCCCGGCCTACGAAGGAACGCATGATGCTGTCGCGTCGATCGTTGGAAATCTCCACCGCCGCCACCCTCGCGGCGTTTGCCGGCGCCGTCATCGCCGGCGCGCTGCAGCTGGACACGGGTTGGGCGAGCACCGGGCCGCAATCGGGCTACGTGCCGCTGCGGCTGGGCGCGATGCTGCTGGCGGTGAGCCTGCTGCTGCTGGTGCAGGCGGCGCGCACCGCGTCGCCCGGGACCTTCGCCACGCGCGAGCAGCTCGCGCGCTGCCTCGCGCTGCTGCTGCCCACGCTGGTGATGGTGTTCGCCATGGCCTGGCTGGGCACCTACCTCACCGCCGCCGTCTACCTCGCCTTCATGGCGCGCCGCCACGGCGGCCTGGGCTGGGGCCGCGCGGCGGCGCTGGGCCTCGTGGCCAGCGTGGTGACCTTCCTCACCTTCGAGCTCTGGTTCGGCGTGCCGCTGGCCAAGGGACCGATCGAAACCTGGCTGGGGTATTGAGGCATGGCGGAACAACTGCACCTGCTGGCCGGCGGCTTCCAGACTGCCTTCAGCCTATACCATGTGGCGCTGATGGTGGCGGGCGTGCTGCTCGGCATCCTGGTGGGCGTGCTGCCCGGCCTGGGCGCGCCCAACGGCGTGACCCTGCTGCTGCCGCTGACCTTCACGATGACGCCGGTGTCGGCCATCATCCTGCTGTCCTCGATGTACTGGGGCGCGCTGTTCGGCGGCAGCACCACGTCCATCCTGTTCAACATCCCCGGCGAGCCTTCGTCGGTGGCGACCACCTTCGACGGCCACCCGATGGCGCGCAAGGGCGATGCGGCGCGCGCGCTGGCCACCGCTTTCCTGTCGGCGGGCTTCGGCGCGCTGGCGGGCGTGATGGTGGTGACGCTGGTGGCGAACACCATCGCCGACTTCGCGCTGAAGTTCAGCCCCGCCGAATACTTCGCGGTGTACCTGCTCACGTTCTGCAGCTATGCGGGCATGAGCGGCGGCCGGCCGCTGAAGACCATCGCGGCGCTGCTGGTGGGACTGATCCTCGCCGGCGTCGGCACCGACACGGTCTCGGGCGAGATGCGCCTGACCTACGGCTCCGACCTGCTGGTGGGCGGCGTGTCCTTCCTGGCCGCGGTGGTGGGCCTGTTCGGCATCGGCGAACTGCTGGTAACGGTGGAAGAGGGCCTGGCCTTCCAGGGCCTGCATGCCCGCATGAGCTGGCGCGTGATCTGGCAGACGATGAAGGAGATGCCGGGCCACGGCTGGGCGCTGCTGCGCTCCACCCTCATCGGTTGCTGGATGGGCATCACGCCCGGCGGGCCGACCGCGGCTTCCTTCATGTCCTACGGCGTGGCCAAGCGCTTCTCGAAGCGGCGCGCGAACTTCGGCCAGGGCGAGCCCGAAGGCGTGGTGGCGCCGGAAGCGGCCGACCATTCCGCCGGCGTATCGGCGCTGCTGCCCATGCTGGCGCTGGGCGTGCCCGGCTCGGCGACGGCGGCGGTGATGATGGGCGGGCTGATGATCTGGGGCCTGCAGCCCGGTCCCATGCTGTTCGTCGACCAGCCGGACTTCGTCTGGGGCCTGATCGCCTCCATGTACATGGCCAACGTCGTGGCCATCGTGCTGGTGCTGGCGACCATCCCGCTGTTCGCGTCCATCCTGCGCGCGCCCTTCGCCATCATCGGGCCGATCATCGTCGTGGTGTGCCTGATCGGGGCCTACACCATCGCCGGCAAGATGTTCGACGTCTGGCTGGCGCTGGGCTTCGGCGTGGTCGGCTATGTGTTCAAGAAGCTGGACTACCCGATCGCGCCGCTGATCCTGGCCATGGTGCTGGGCGACAAGACCGAGGACGCTTTCCGCCAGTCGATGCTGCTGTCCAACGGCTCGCTGGGCATCTTCTACGCCAATGGGCTGGTCGGCACGCTGGTGACGGTGGCGCTGCTGCTGCTGGCGTGGAGCTTCGTCGGTCCGCTGCTGAAGAAGCGCGCCGCCGCGCCGGAGGAGCCATGCGCTACGGCGTGATCGCGGACGATTTCACCGGCGCCACCGACGTGGCGAGCATGCTGGTGCGCGCGGGGCTGCGCACCGTGCAGGCCGTCGGCGTGCCGCGCGGTCCGGCGCCGGAGGCCGACGCGGTGGTGGTGGCGCTGAAGAGCCGCACCGTGCCGGCGGCCGATGCCGTCGCCCAATCGCTGGCAGCGCTGGCGTGGCTGCGCGCGGCGGGCGCCACCCGCTTCTACTTCAAATACTGCTCCACCTTCGATTCCACCGCGCAGGGCAACATCGGCCCGGTGGCGGATGCGCTGATGCAGGCGCTCGACACCGACCTCACCGTCGTCTGCCCGGCCTTCCCGGAGAACGGCCGCACGGTCTATGCCGGCCACCTGTTCGTGGGCGAGCAGTTGCTGTCCGATTCGGGCATGCGCGACCATCCGCTGACGCCGATGCGCGATGCCAGCCTGCCGCGCCTGCTGCAGGCGCAGTTGCCGGCCGGCCGGAGGGTCGGGCTGGTGCCGCAGGCGGTGGTGGCGCAGGGCGCGCAAGCCGTGCGTTCGCGGCTGGCGCAACTGCGCGCCGAAGGCGTGCGCTACGCCGTCACCGACGCCCTGGACAACGAGGACCTGCGAGCCATTGCGGCGGCGTGCGCGGACCTGCCGCTGGTCACGGCCGCATCCGGCCTCGCGCTGGGCATGCAGGCGGTGGCTGCCGGCACCTCGGACGCGGCACACCTGCCGCGCACCGACGGCTTGGCCGCCGTACTGGCGGGCTCCTGCTCGCAGGCGACGCAGGGGCAGGTCGCGCACTGGCTGGCCGCAGGGCGGCCGGCCTTCCGCATCGACGCGCTGCGCTGCGCCGATGACGGGGAGGGGCAGGCACAGGAGGCGCTCGCCTGGGCCGGCGCAAGGCTGGCGGACGGTCCCGTGCTGGTCTATGCGACCGCCACGCCGGCGGACGTGCGGGCCGTGCAAGAGCGGCTGGGCACCGAGCGCGCGGGCGCGGTGGTGGAGGATTGCCTCGCGCGCCTTGCCCGTGGCCTGGTGGCGCTGGGCGTGCGGCGGCTGGTGGTGGCAGGTGGGGAGACCTCCGGCGCCGTGGTGCAGGCGCTGGGATTGGAGCAACTGCGTATCGGTCCCACCATCGCGCCGGGCGTGCCCTGGACCTGGGCGCCGGGGCCGGGCCTGCTGCTGGCGCTGAAGTCGGGGAATTTCGGGGGCGCGGACTTCTTCGAGCGGGCGCTCGCGGCGGCCGACGCGTGAACGGTGCGCAGCCTACGGCTGCGGCGGCCCGGCAGGTGCGGCGATATACCGCCGCAGACCTTCGACCAACGCATCGAAAGCCGCCCTGCACCGAGGACTGCTCCTGAGGTCCTCGTGCATCACCACCCAGGTTTCGAGCTTCATCTGCAACTGCCGCGGTAGCAGGCGCACCAGCCCGTCCCGCTTGCCCAGCGCCACCTGGCACAGGCCGATGCCGGCGCCGGCGCGGACCAGGGCGAGCTGCGCCAGGTCGTTGTCGCTGCGCAGGGCGAAGGATTCGCGGGAGATGCCGGGCAGCTGCCTGCGCGCCGCGCGGAGGAACGGCGTCTCGGTGTCGAAGCCGACCAGCGTGTGCTGCGCCAGGTCTTCCAGCTTCTTCGGCGTGCCGCAGCGCGCCAGGTAGTCGGGCCGCGCATGCAGGCCCAGCGCGATCTCGCCCACCTTGCGCGCGACCAGCACGTCCTGCCGCGGCTGCGTCATGCGCACGGCGAGGTCGGCCTCCTGCTTCAGCAGGTCCTGCACGCGGTTGGTCAGCACCAGTTCGACCTTCAACTCGGGATGCGCGCGGCGCAGCTCCGCGACGATCGGCGGCAGCACCTCCACGCCGACGATCTCGCTGGCCGAGATGCGCACCGTTCCCCGGACGCCTTCACCCTGGCTCTCGGCGGCGCGCCGCAGCGCCGCGGCGGTGCTGCGCATGCTTTCGGCGTGCCCGCGCAGCGCCAGCGCCGCTTCGGTGGGCAGCAGCCCGCCGGGCGAGCGGGTGAAGAGCGGGACACCCAGCGCCTGTTCCAGGGCCGCGACGTGCCGCCCGGCCGTTGGCTGCGTGATGGCCAGCGCCCGCGCCGCGCCCGAGAGCGAGCCTTCGGAGAGCACGCCGAGGAAAGTGCGGACCAGGTCCCAGCCGATATCGTCTTTGGCCATGCAGAAATGTATAGCTGCTCACCCATGTTCGCCAATTCCCATGGAGCCGGCGACTCCCCAGAATCCTCCCATCGCCAACAAGGAGAGCGGAACATGGACAGGCAACTCACGGCCCTGGTGCTGGGCGCGACGGGCGGCATCGGCGGCGAGGTGGCACGCCAGCTGCGCGATGCCGGCTGGACGGTGCGGGCGCTCAAGCGCGGGTTGGCGCAGCCGCAGGAGCAGCGCGAGGGCATCACCTGGTCCAGCGGCGACGCCATGAACCGCGACGACGTCCTGCGGGCGGCCCGCGGCTGCAGCGTCATCGTGCACGCGGTGAATCCGCCTGGCTACCGCCGCTGGGGCGAACTGGTGCTGCCGATGGCCGACAACACCGCCGCCGCGGCGATCGCCGAGCGGGCGACCATCGTGCTTCCAGGGACGGTCTACAACTACGGGCCGGACGCCTTCCCCTAGATGCGGGAAGATGCGCCGCAGAACCCACGGACACGCAAGGGCGCGATCCGCATGGAACTGGAGCGGCGCTTCGAGGCCGCGACCCAGCAGGGTGCGCGCGTCCTTGTCGTGCGGGCCGGCGACTTCTTCGGCCCCTCGTCGAAAAACAGCTGGTTCGGACAGGGCCTGGTGAAGCCGGAGCAGCCGGTGCGCACGGTGACGGTGCCGAACGCGCGCGGCGTCGGCCACCAGTGGGCTTACCTGCCCGACGTGGCGCGGACGATGCTGGAACTGCTGGCGCGCCGCGAGCAGCTGGAGCCTTTCGCCCGCTTCCATTTCGGTGGCCACTGGGACGCTGACGGGACGCAGATGGCGCAGGCGATCCGGCGGGTGGTGCAGCGCCGCAGCGGGCACTTGCCTTCCATCCGCAGGTTCCCCTGGCCGCTGCTGCGGCTGGCGTCGCCCTTCGTTCCGCTGCTGCGCGAGCTGATGGAGATGCGCTACCTGTGGCGGGAGGAAGTGCGCATGGACAACGCGGAGTTGCGGCGCGCGCTGGGGCAGGAGCCGCACACGCCGCTGGAGCGGGCGGTGGAAGAGACGCTGGTGGGGATGGGGTGCCTGGCGGCCCGATCAGGCAAGCTTGATCTCCCCGTCGAAGCTCACCTGCAGCTTCGCCCCGGGGATCTCCAGCGTCATCTTCGCGGCTAGCGTCTCGTCGCCCTTCAAGGCGCCGGCCTGCAAGGCGCTCGCCACCGCCGCCTCGATCTCCCGCTGCGAGCTCACGCCGACGTACTTGAGGAACTTTCGCAGGCTCATGTTGAAGGCGTCGTCGTCCATGGTGTGCTCCTTCGTCAGCAGAAGATCAGGGCCAGCCAGGCGGGGTCGTCCAGCAGGTTCAGCACGACGAAGCCGCCCACGCGGTAGAGCCAGAACTGCGCCTGGCCGAAAAACTCCGTCGTGTCCATGCGCCGAAGTGTACGGAAAGCTCAATTGCCCTTGCGCCGCGCGTACATCCGCGCCGCAGCCTGCGCGCGCGCGAGGATCGCGGCGCGCAGCTCGCGCGGTGCCTGCACCTCGACGTCGGGCGCCAGCCGCAGCAAGGGGCCGGCCGCCTGCAGGACCGATTCGATCGGGATGCGGACTTCTACCCGCTGACCCGCCGCGGGATTCGCGACACCCCGCAGTGCCCGCGCCACCGTGGCATTCCACTGGCGCAGGTCGGCGAGGCCGGCCGCCGTCGCGGTGACCGTCGCCGCGGCGGCATAGAGCTCGGTCTCGAAGCGCTGCACCGACTCGGCCCAGTGCCGCGCCAGGTCGAAGCGCCGGGGCCGCGTGCAGCGCGCTTCCAGCGCCCGCGCATCGGTGATCCCGGCGACGCGGAAGGTGCGCAGCTTGCCTTCGCGCGTGGCCACCAGGTACCAGGTGCCTGCTTTCAGCACCAGGCCCAGCGGATGCACCACCTGCCGTGCGCTGCGCGTCCAGCTGGTGTAGGCGATCCCCAGCTGGCGCTCTTCCCACACGGCTTTCGCCACGGTACTGAGGTGCGCCAGCGTGTCCGCCTCGCGGTACCACTCCACCGGGTCCAGGTGCAGCCGTGAGCTGATGCGCCGCGCATGGCCGCGCCACTGCGCGGGCAGGGCGGACAGCAGCTTCAGCTGCGCGCTCTGCACCTCCGCGCCCAGCCCCAGCTCCGCCGCCGGGCCGGCCAGGCCCGAGAGGAACACGGCCTCCGCCTCGGTGGGCGTCAGGCCGGTCAGCGTCGTCTTCCATCCGGGCAGCAGCTGGAAGCCGCCGGCCCGGCCGCGTTCGGCATACACCGGCACGCCGGCGCTGGTGAGTTCGTCGATGTCGCGGTACAGCGTGCGAACCGACACTTCCAGCAGGCCCGCGAGCTCGGTGGCCGACATGCGGCCGCGCGTTTCCAGCAGCATCTGGATGGAGAGCAGGCGGCTGGCACGCATGGAAAGAGAGTGTAGGCAGGAATCCTGCCGTTCGATGTCAGGTATGGGTCCGCACACTGCGCGGCATGGAAACGATCTGGCTTTTTGCGCTGCTGGTGTTCGGGATCATTGCGCTGCCCGGCATGGACATGGCTTTCGTGCTGGCGAGCTCGCTCGCCGGCGGACGCGGCGGCGGTTTCGCCGCGCTGGCAGGCATCGTGGCCGGTGGCCTCGCGCACGTCGTGATGGGCGTGCTGGGGGTCGGCCTGCTGCTGCAGGCGCTGCCGGCCGCCTACCGCCTGCTGCTGCTGGCGGGCGCGGCCTACCTGGCATGGATCGCCTGGAAGCTGTGGCGGCACCCGGGCGCGCTGACCGAAGTGCCCGACACGGCGCAGCGCAGCCGCCGCCAGACCTTCTGGCGCGCGCTGGCCACCTGCCTGCTCAATCCCAAGGCCTACGTCTTCATGGTGGCCGTGTTCCCGCAGTTCCTGCGCCCGGGGCAGGGCCCGCTGGCCATGCAGGCGGCGCTGCTGTGGGGGGTCATCGCCGTGACGCAGGTGCTCGTGTACGGCGCGGTAGCGCTGGGCGCGGGCGGACTGCGGGCGCGGCTGGCGCGCTCCGCCGGCCGGCAGATGCTGCTGGCGCGCCAGGTGGCGTTGCTGCTGGGTGGCACGGCCCTGTGGGCGCTCTGGCATGGCGTTGTCCCCGGGCCATGACCTGCGAGGTCATGGCCTTCCCCTCTTCCTTCCGGAAGGATCCCCTTCATGCGTAACGATCCTGGCTCTTCTACTGCGCCATTGGCGCCGCCGCCGGCGCGCCTGCAAAAGCTGCCCTTGCTGGTGCTGCTGGCCGGCACCTTCATGGTGGTGCTGGATTTCTTCATCGTGAACGTCGCGCTGCCTTCGATGCAGCACGAGCTGCATGCCTCCGACGGCGCGCTGCAACTGGTCGTGGCCGGCTACGGCGTGGCCAATGCGGCGGGGCTCATCACGGGCGGGCGCCTGGGTGACCTGTTCGGCCGCCGCCGCATGTTCATGCTGGGCCTGCTGCTGTTCACGCTGGCTTCGCTCGCCTGCGGGCTCGCGCCGAACGCGCATGTCCTCGTGGCCGCACGCATCGCGCAGGGCCTGGCTGGCGCGGTGCTGCAGCCGCAGGTACTGGCGACCTTGGGCCTGCTGTATGCGGGACCGGCGCGGGCGAAGGCGTTCGCGGCGTACGGCATCGCCCTGGGCCTGGGTGCGGCGCTGGGCCAGTTGATCGGCGGCTTGCTGATCGACCTGGGCCCCGCGGCTCTCGGTTGGCGCGGCTGCTTCCTGATCAACCTGCCGATCGGGCTGGCGGCGTTGCTGCTCGCGCCGCGCGTCATTCCCGAATTGCCGGCCAGCCGCGGCAGCCGCCTCGACTTGCCGGGCGCTGTGCTCGCCGGCCTGGCCTGCGTGTCGGTGGTGTGGCCGCTGGTGGAAGGACGCGACCAGGGCTGGCCGCTGTGGAGCGTGTTGCTGCTGCTGGCCGCCTTGCCACTGGGCGCGTCGTTCGTGTGGCGGCAGCGGCGCGCGGCGGATCCGCTGGTGCAGCCGGCCTTGCTGGCGCAACGCGGCTTCCGCGCGGGGCTGCTCGCCACCTTCGTCTTCTATGCCGGCAATGCCTCGCAGTACTTCGTGCTGGCGCTGTACCTGCAGCAAGGGCGCGGCCTGGCGCCGCTCGCTTCCGGGCTGGTGTTCACCTGCCTCGCCGGCGGCTTCTTCGCGGCGTCGCTGGCGGCGCCGCGGCTGGCCGCGCGCTTCGGCGGCGCGCCCATCGCGCGTGGTGCGCTGCTGCTGGCCCTGGGCCACGCGCTGCAACTGGCCAACGTGCTGTGGGGCGGCGAGTGGAGCCTCGTCCTGATGCTGCCGGTGCTGGTGCTGCAGGGCGTGGGGCTCGGCGTGGTGATGGCGCCGCTGGTGTCCGCCGTGCTCGCGGGCCTGCCGCCGCAACATGCCGGCGTGGGCTCGGGCGTGCTGGCCACCGTGCAACAGGTGGGCAACGCGGTCGGCGTGGCGCTGGTCGGCGTGGTGTTCTACGGCGTGCTGGCGCGCGCGGACCATGGCGAGGCCTTCGCGGCGTCGCTGGCCTGCCTCGCGGCGTCGGCACTGCTGGTCGCGGCCTTGTACCGGCGCGTCGTAGCGGCCGCCCGGGCCTGAAGGACTACTCCGATCGGAGTAGGTCGCGCAAGGTGCGTGACTACAATCTTCCGTCTACAAGAGCAGTACCGTGGACGGAACCCTGGCCCAGGCCATCGCCGCACTCGACGCTGGGCAGCCGCGCCGCAGCGTGGCCATCTCGCATGCCGTGCTGGAACATGCGCAGCGCAAGCGCGATCCGCATCTCGAGGCCCGGGCCAGCCTGCTGTTGGCGCAGGGCTTCAAGCTGGGGTCGCGCCTGCGGCTGGCCGCGGACTTCGGCGAACGCGCTGCCGATCTCTTCCACGCCCGCTCCGATGCCGAAGGCCTGGCCGACGCGCTGAGCCTGCGCAGCTACAGCGCCAGCGCGTTCGGCCGGCACGACGAGGCCCTGCTGCTCGCCACCCGTGCCATCGAAGTGCGGGCCGCGCAGAAGGACCCGGAGGCCAGTGCCATGGGCCTCAACGCCTTCGGTATCGCTTCGCTCTGGGCCGGTGACCTGGCGAGCGCCCGCGGCGTGCTGGATGCCGCGGCGCTGTACGCGGCCGAAGAGGGCTGCGCCGCCACGGCCTTCCAGCCGGTGGTGAATGCGGCCTGCGCCGAGGTGCTGCGCCTGATGCGCGACGGCGAGCAGGACACCGACCAACTCGCCGCGCTCCTGCGTTGGGCGCGCCAGCTGCTGCGACGTGGCGCGCGCGGGTCCAGCCGCGGCAGCGCGGACGTCGTCATGCTGCTGCTGGTGTTCTGCGACTTCATGCTGGCGCAACGCCGTGGCCAGGCGGATCGTGCAGCGGTGCTGCACCAGGACTGCATCCAGCGGGCCGCGCGGCTGCCGCGCCGCAGCTGGCTCCACGCCTTCGCCTGGTGGGCGCGCTACGAGCGCAGCAAGTCGGCGGGCGACACGGCCGGTGCGCTGCGCAGCACCCGGGCGATGGCGGCGGCAGCGCGCGAAGGCGAGCATGCGACGCTCGCCGCGCTGGCCGACGACCTGGGCGCGCGATTGAGCTTATGCCGATAAGCAAGTGAGAACTCGGTCGTTCGCGTTGGCGGGCGACGGCTGCAGAATCGCTTGCGTTAGGGGGATGCGGCAGAAATGTAAGCAGTGTCCCGGACTTGCTTCCATCCGCTAAGGGGAGGGCCTGTTTGTAGCCGGCTTGTCACGCCCGCCGGCGAAAATCTCGGCCCACAACCATAAGGGAGATCAACATGAGTCGTTCGTGGTCCATTCGTCGACGAGAGCTGTTCACCGGCTTCATCGAGCAGGACATCATGCAGCGCAGCCTGCAGCGGCTGCTGGCCGTCACGTCGCGGACCTGGAACCTGCCGTGCGCGGCGTTCGCGATGCCCGCGCCGGCTTCAGGTTCCGGTGCGGGCCGCCCGCGCCTGGGCAGCGCCCTGCAGCGCGTGTAGCGGCGCCGGCTCGGTCGGGGCCATCGAGGACGCCGGCGCTTCCTGCGCCACGCCGACCTGCACCAGGTGGCGGATGTCGTCCAGCGTCACGCCCGCCGCCGCGGCCGTCTGCACGATGGTCGCCACGCTGCGCTTGCCATCCATCAGGATCAGCGCTGCGCGCTGCTGGCCGGTCAGCGGAATCGACCGGTCCTTCATCACCTTCAATCCCAAGTCCGTCTTCACGAGGATCATTTGCTTCACCTTGCTCTACCGCGGGCAAGTGTGTCCAAGCGGCAAGGGGCTCTGACTTCGGGTTAACCCTGAAAAGGCCTCAGTCAATCGCGTAAGGGTTTCGCCTCAAACCGGTTCGCATCGGGTGAGGAAGCCGCTTGGTGCAACGGCGGGTGCGGCGGCAGCGGCGCCCCTGGATAAACCGCCAGGGGCGGGGCGAAACACTTGGTTGCGCGCGCCTTCCGTGAATTCGTTCCGCCCGACTGGCGCGCACGCGTGGCTACGCCGCCTCGGTTTCCTCGTCCGGATCCTCCAGCTGCTGCATCTGCACCAGCCGCTGGTACAAGCCGCCGTCGATCGCCATCAGCTGCGCATGGCTGCCCAATTCGGCGACGCGGCCATGGTGCAGGACCAGGATGCGGTCGGCGTCGCGCACGGTGGAGAGCCGGTGCGCGATGGCGACGATGGTGACGCGGCCGCGCAGGCCGGCCAGCGCGCTCTGCACCACCTGCTCGGTTTCGGTGTCGATGTGCGAAGTGGCTTCGTCCAGGAACAGGATGCGCGGCTGCCCCGCCAGCGCGCGGGCAATGGCGACCAGCTGCTTCTGGCCCACCGACAGCCGCGCGCCGCCTTCGCCCAACGGCGTGTCGTAACCGCGCTCCAGCCGCAGGATCATCTCGTGCGCATGGGCCGCCCGCGCCGCCGCCTCGATCTGCGCATCACTCAGATCGCGGCCCATGGCGATGTTCTCGCGCGCGCTTGCCGCCAGCAGGAAAGGGTCCTGCGGGACCAGGCCCACGCGCTCGCGCAGGTGGGCATCGTCGATGGCCTCCAGCGCCGCATCGTCGATGCGCAGGTTGCCGGCCGGCGCCGGATAGAAGCGCAGCAGCAGCGACAGCAGCGTGCTCTTGCCGCTGCCCGTGGGCCCGACGATGCCGAGGAAGCTGCCCGCCGGGATGTCCAGCGTGACGTCGTGCAGCACCGGATGGCCGCTCTGGTAAGCGAAAGACAGGTCGCGCACCGCGATGGCGCCGCGCGTGATGCGGCCCTGTGCCGGCGGCACCGGTTGCTCCGCTTCTTCCAGCAAGGCATGGACCCGTGCCGCCCCCACCATGGCCTGCTGCAGCTGCGAGAACTGCATGGTGATCTGCACCAGCGGCTCGACGACCCGCGCGACGTAGCTGATGAAGGCGTACAGGATGCCCAGTTGCAGCGCGCCCAGCGCCTCGCCGCCGGCCCGCTGGCTGAAGACCCACAGCAGCGCCGCCAGCAGCAAGGTGTGCAGGCAGTCCAGCACGGGACGCAGCAGCCACGCGTTGGCGCGCAGCTCGCGCCGGCGCGACTGGTAGTGCCCCTCGTTCAGGCCGGCGAAGCGCGTGCGGAAACGCGCCGTGGCATTGGCCGACTGCAGCACCGGCATGCCGGCGATCGACTCCGCCACCTGCGCATTGAGCTCGCTGCGCAGTTCGCGCGTGCGCGTCACCGCTGGCGCCGAAAGCCGCCGGTACAGGGCCACCACCAGCACCACCACCGGCACCAGCCCCAGCACGATCAGCATCAGGTGCGGATCCAGCCACAGCATGGCGGCCATCGCGCCGGTCAGCACGATCAGGCTGTCGAGGATGACGAACAGCACCTGCACGTAGAGCGTCTTGACCGCCTCGGTGTCGTTGGTCACGCGGCTCACCAGCTGGCCGATGATGGCGTGATCGAAGAAGGCCATCGGCAGGCGCAGCACGTGCGCGTAGACGCGCTCGCGGATGCGTTGCACCGAGCGCATGGCCACGCCAGCCAGGCGCATCAGCTGGAGATAGCGCACCCAGGCCGCGACGAGCCCCGCGGCCAGCGCGCCGAGCAGCAGCCCCGCCATCGCCGGCAGGTTCTCGTGGTGCGGCAGCAGGAAGCTGTCGATCAGGTACTTGCCGGCCAGCGGACCCAGCGCTTCCAGGCCGGCAGCCAGCACCATCCAGGCGATGCCGCGCAGCACCTGGCTGCGTTCCGGCGCGCCGGCGCGCAGCAGCAGGCGGGCAGCGGGGCCGACGAGGCGGCGGCTGCTTTTTTCACTCGGCATCGATGCTCGCCTCCAGTTGCTGGTAGCGCCATTGGCGCGCGTACCAGCCGCCCGCTTCCAGCAATCCGGCATGCGTGCCGCGTTCGGCCACGTGGCCTTCGCGCAGCACCAGCAGCTGGTCGGCGTCCATCACCGCGCTCAGGCGGTGGGCGGAGATGACCACCGTGCGGCCGACGCGCGCGTCGCGCAGGTGCTCCAGGATGCGCGCTTCGGTGTCGGCGTCCACGGCCGACAGCGCGTCGTCGAGAATCAGCAGCGGCGCATCGGCCAGCAGCGCGCGGGCGATCGCGACCCGCTGGCGCTGGCCGCCGGACAGCGTGACGCCGCGCTCGCCGACCGGCGTGTCGTAGCCTTGCGGCAGGCGGCGGATGTCGTCGTGCACCGCGGCCAGGCGCGCGGCCTCTTCGATCTCCGCGCGCGTCGCGCCGGGCTTGGCCAGTGCGATGTTGTCGGCGACGGTGGCCGAGAACAGGAAAGGTTCCTGCGGCACCCAGGCAATGGCCGCGCGCAGCGCGGCGAGGGTGTAGTCCGGCAGGGCGACGCCGTTCCAGCGCAGCGTGCCCGCATCGGGCTCCAGCTGGCGCAGCAGCAGCTTGAGCAGCGTGGTCTTGCCGGAGCCGGTGGGGCCGACCAGGCCCAGCGTGCGCCCGGGCCCCAGGTCCAGCGAGACCTGGTCCAGCGCGGGTCGTGCGTGCGAGCCGTAGCGAAAGCTCACATCGCGCACGGCCAGCGGGCCGGGCACGACGGCGCCGACGGTTCCGTGGTTCTCAATCGCCAGCGGCGCGTCCAGCACCGGCTGCAGGCGCGTCCACGCGGCCTTGCCGCGTTCCAGCAGCGACAGCACCCAGCCGGCCGCGAACATGGGCCAGATCAGCTGGCCCAGGTACATGCTGAAGCTGGTGAGCTGGCCCAGCGTGAGCTGCTGGTGCCACACCAGCCAGCCGCCGACGGCCAGCACCGACATCGTCGCAGTGGCGAACGTGAAGCCCACCGCCGGCTCGTAGGCCGCTTCCCAGCGCTGCGCGTCCAGGCTGGCGCCGGACGCGGCGCCGGCGAGCCGCTCGAATTCACGCTCGCTGTGCGCCTGCAGGCCCAGCGCGCGCAAGGTGCGCACGCCGGACAAGGTTTCCTGGACCTGGTCGTTGAGCGCGCCGAAGCACTGCAGCGCGCGGGCCGAAGCTTCGTGCACGTGGCGCGAGATCCACCAGAACGCCACGGCCATGAACGGGAAAGGCAGGATGGCGAACAGCGCCAGGCGCCAGTCGACGCCGATGGACATCATGCCCAGCACGATCACCAGCGTGAGCGTGCCGTCGAAGCCGGCCAGCATCGCTTCGCCGGCGGCCATCTCGACGGCGTCGATGTCGTTGGTGGCCAGCGCCATCAGGTTGCCGGTGCGCTGGCCCTGGTAGAAGGCGGTGCCTTGCAGCGTGAGGCGTTGGTAAAGCTGCTCGCGCAGTTCCACGCCCAGCCGGTAGGCGGCCGCGTAAAGGCGCAGCCGCCAGCCCACGCGCAGGAAGTAGACGACGAGGCCGGCGCCGGCCAGCCAGCCCAGCTCGCGCAGCAGGTCAGGGCCGGCCAGCCGTCCGGCCACGAGGCCGTCGACGATGTGCCCGATCTGGCGCGGGATCCAGACGAGCAGGAGGGCGATGGCCGCGAGCATCAGCCCGGAGGAGGCATAAGCGGCCCAGTGGCGCAACAGGAAGCGCCCGATCAGGCGAAAAAGGGACATGGGATGCGCCGATTCTAGGAGGCGGGCTGTCTCCCTTGCGCAGCTGCGGGCTCAGGCGTATGAAGGGCCTGTTGCAGGAGAGACGCATGAAACACCTTCTCCTTTCGCTGGCCCTCTGCGCCGCGCTCGGCGGCTGCGCCACCTACCCGGCGCCGTACAACTATCCGTACTACTACGCGAACCCGACGTACGACTCGACGCAGACCATGCAGCCGGCGCAGCCGTACACGTACACCTATCCCTATTCGTACGCGTACCCCTATCCGTATCCCTACTACCCGTACCCGTACTACAGCTATCCCTGGTACCCGTATGACGCGGCGTACTACTACCCGTACTACGGGTCGCTGTGGCTGGGCGCTTCGTTCGGGTGCTGCTGGGGTGGGGGCGGTGGGCATTTCCACGGACATCCCAATGGCGGGCATTGGAATGGCGGCGGGGGCATGCACGCGGGCGGGCACGCCCGGCGCTAGGGCGATCGAGTGGGCGGTGCGCAGCGAAGCTGCGCACCCTACGAGTTTCGAGTTGCGAGTTGCCCTTGCGGGGCATGGGTCACCGGAGGCGGCGTTACGCGAGGCAGGCGCCGTCCGTGCGCAAGGTCTCGCGTAGTTGGTCCACGGACACGGAACGCACCGCGCCGTCCGCGCGAGCGGCCATTGCGGCCGCGGTGCCGGCGGCCTGGCCGACCGCCATCGAGATCGTCATGACGCGGATCGCCGCCAGCGCCTGGTGCGTGGCCGACACGCCGCGGCCCGCGACCAGCGCGTTGTCCAGCGCCGCGGGCACGAGGCTGCGGTAGGGGATCTGGTAGGCGTGGTCGTCGCCGAGCGCCGAATACACCAGGTCGCCGCCGGCGGCCGGATGGATGTCGATCGGATAGGCGCCGGCCGCGATCGCATCTTCGAATTGCACCGGCTGCAGCAGTTCTTCCGCCGTCAGCACGTGGTCGCCGGCGACGCGGCGCGTTTCGCGCACGCCTACCTGCGTGGCGAAAGCGCGCAGGCGGCCGTCCTCGCAGCCCGGCACCTGCCGGCGGATGTATTCCGCCGCGCGCCAGGCCTGGCGACGGCCTTCGATCTCGGCGCGGCCCAGGGCCGTCGCGTCGGTGGCATCGATGCCGAGGCGGCTGATGTTGAACCACGCGTCGTCGGAGAAGGGATCGCGCGCGGCATGCAGCGCGGCCCGCGCCAGCGCGCCCTGTTCGAAACCCTGCCTGGAGAGAGCCGCCAGTTCCGTGGCGCTCAGCGCCTCGAAGCGCTCGAAATTCACCGGGCCGAAGCGGAACATCATCGTGGCGGGCTGCAGCGCCTCGCCTTCTTCCAGTTCCAGGAAACCGGCGCCCGCCTGCTTCAGCGCATCGAGGTCGCCGGAGCAGTCGACCAGCACGCGCGGCGTCACCGTGACGACGCCGCTCTTGGTGAGCAGGCGCGCTTCGCGCACCACGCGGCCCTCGCTGCGCACGTCCAGCAGGTTGGCATGCAGCAGCGGGCGCACGCCGGCTTCGGCCACCATGTCGTCCAGCACCAGCTTCAGCACTTCGGGCGCGTACTCCACGCGGTCCATCTTGTGGCCAGTGGACATGACGAACTGGTGGTGGGCAGCGGCGCCGCCATAGGCGTGCAGGCGCTCCACCACTTCGGACGCGAGGCCCGCCACCACGCGGCGGCCGTTGGCCGTCTGCCAGCTGTTGAACTGGGCCACGGCGCCGGCCGTGGCGTTGCCGCCGAGGAAGCCATAGCGCTCGGCGAGGATGACATCCGCGCCGTGGCGCGCCGCTGCGACCGCGGCCATGGTGCCGGCGACACCGCCGCCGCACACCAGCACGTCCGCCACGAGGCTGGGACCGGTCTTCATGATGATCACTCGGCCTTGATGCCGCGCGCCTTGATGATCTCGGCGTAGCGCTTGGTTTCGGCCTGCAGGAAGGCGGCGGTCTGCTGGCGGTTCATCACCACCGGCTCGACGCTCAGCAAGGCGAACTTCTGCTTCACCTCATTGGACGCGAGCGCCTTGGCCAGCAGGCTCTCCAGCTTGGCGAGGCCCGCCGGCGGGATGGTGCCCTTGGGCGCCAGCAGCGCGGCCCAGCCTTGCACTTCCAGCTGCGGGTAGCCCAGCGCGCGCAGCGTCGGCACGTTGGGCAGGTCTGCCACCGGCTTGGGCGAGGACACGGCGATGGCGCGCAGCTTGCCCGACTTGATGTGCGGGGCGACGCTGGGCAGGTTCAGGAAGCCCAGCGACACGCGGCCGGCGATGAGATCCGGCAGCAGGGCGCTTTCGCCCTTGTAGGCCACCGGCGTCAGCTGCGTGGCCGTCTGGGCGGCGAACATCTCGGAGGTGAGGTGCGCCAGCGTGCCGTTGCCGCTGTTGCCGGCGCTGACGGCGCCCGGCCGGGCCTTGGCTTCGGCGATGACGTCCTTGATCGAGTGGATGCTGGAGTCGGCGGGCACCACCAGCACCAGCGGCTGCGCGGACACCATGCCGATGGCGTCGAAGTCGCGCTCGACGTCGTAGGTGAGCTGCGAGTTCAGCGAGGGGTTGATCACCATGCTGTTGCTTCCCATCAGCAGGGTGTGGCCGTCCTTCGCTTGCGCGGCGGCCATCACGCCGATGGCGCTGCCGGCGCCCGGCTTGTTCTCGACGATGACGGACTTGCCCAGCTCCTTGCCGAACAGCTCGGCCAGCACGCGGGCCGAAGTGTCGGCGCCGCCGCCGGGCGCGAAGGGAACGATGATCTTGACGGTGCCCGTGGGCCAGTCGGCGGCGAAGGCGGGCGTGGCCGCCAGGGCTGCGGCGGCGAGGAAGGCGAGGGCGCTGCGGCGCGTGGCTTGCAAAGGCATTCTTGGTGTCTCCGGTCTGGTTGCTCCAGATGATGGAACGGCGCGCGCTTTCGTTCCAATACCAAGGGCTCGCCATCCCATAACATCGCGTTATCCATGAACCTGCGCCAGATCGAGGTCTTCCGCGCCGTGATGCTCGCCGGCTCCGTCACCGGCGCCGCGCGGCTGCTGCACGTCTCCCAGCCAGGCATCAGCCGCATGCTGGGCCACATCGAGCTCCAGGTGGGGCTGAAGCTGTTCGAGCGCAGCGCCGGCAAGCTGCGGCCCACGCCCGAGGCGCAGGCCCTCTACGCCGAGGTGGAACAGGTTTACCGCGGCGTGCAGCGCATCGACGACCGGGCCCGGGATTTGAAGTCGGGCGTGGGCCTTTCGCTGCGGGTGCTGGCCAGCCCCAGCACCGCGCTGGAAGTGGTGCCGCGCGCGGTGGCAGGGCTGGTGCGGGACTTTCCGACGGCGCGCATCTACATGGAGACGCAGTTGGTGCGCGAGATGATGAGCCAGCTGGCGCGCAACGAGGCGGACCTGGCCATCAGCACCTTGCCGATCGAGCATGCCTTGCTCACTTCGCAGGTGGTGGGGTCCTGGTCGATGGCCTGCGTTTTCGGCGCCGGGCATGCCTTTGCGGCACGGCGCAGCCTGGGCTTGCGCGAGGTGCTGAAGGAGCAGCTGGTCGCCTTCAGCCCCGACACGCCGCAGGGCCGGCTGGTCGCCGAAGCGGCAGGCAAGGGCGATGCATCGCCCGCGCAGATCGAGGTGCGCTCGGGGCAGGTGGCGTGCGCGTTGGCGGCCTGCGGGGCTGGCATCGCCGTGGTGGATGACCTGACGGCGCGGGCTTGGCGGAGTGGGAAGCTGGAGTTCCGGCCGATCGTGAAGGCGCCGGTCTATGACGTCTTTGCCGTGCGGAATGCCGGCGTGCCGGCTTCCCGGTTGGCGCTGGCTTTTGTCGAGCGGGTGAAGGCGGAGTTCAAGGCGCTGCGCAAGCAGGCGCCGGCTACGTAGCCGAGGGCGCCAGCGTGATCTCGTCGCCGGCTATGCGCACGCGCTGCGCGAGGTCGTCGAAACCGAAGAAGCGCAGGTAGGCCGGCAGCTGGTAGTCCAGCATCGCGCGGCCGGCGTGGGTGGGGAGGCCGCGTCCGCGAGCGGCTTGCAAGAGTTTCGTGGTCGCGGGCTCCATGATGATGTCGCACACCAGCGTGCCGGGCGCGAGCTGCGCCGGATCGATCGGCATCGCGTCGGCCGGCTTCAGGCCCAGCGGGCTCGCATTGATCACGATCGCGAAGCCATCGCCGGAAACACTGGTTACCGCTTCGAAACGCACCTGCCCAAACGCAGCCCGCATGTGCGCAGCGAGTTGCGCCGCGCTCGCCTGCTGCGGGTCATAGATCGAAAGCTGCGCCACGCCCGCCTGCGCCAGCGCGGACGCAATCGCGGAACCGGCGCCGCCCGCGCCTAGCAGCAGCACGCGCTGGCCGGCGGGCTCGTGGCCCGCGGCGCGCAGGCCGGCCAGGAAGCCGGCGCCATCGAACAGGTCGCCATGGATCGCGCCGTCGGCGTCGCGGCGCAGCGCATTCACCGCGCCCGTGAGTTCGCCTTCGCTGCCCACGCGCGCGCAGATGGCACGCAAGGTCTTCTTGTACGGCACGGTCACCAGGAGCCCGCCCACGCTCGGAGAAGCGAGCAGCGCTTCGCAGGTCGCGGCCACGCTCTGCGGCGGCAGCGCGAGCCCGAAGGACACGGCGTCGATGCCGGCCAGCGCGAACAGGCGGTTGAACACCGCCGGCGCGCGCACTTGCGCCACGGGGTTGCCGACGATGGGGAAGAGGCGGGTGCGGCCCGAAATCGAGGGAACGGTCATGCGCGGGATGCTAGGGCATGCGCCGGGGGCGGGCCAATACCGAGTAGGTGGAAGGCAATAACGACCAGTTATGCCGGAAAGGCTGGCTTGCCCGGCGAACGGCAAGGCACGCCGGCCGATCGCTGGACGGCGCCTACACTCCGGGCAGGAGGTATCGCATGTCCAAGCTCAAGGTCCTCGCGTTCACGGTTTCCATCGACGGCTTCGGCGCCGGCCCGCGGCAGAGCCTGCAGGCGCCGATGGGCGAAGGCGGGGAAAACCTGCACCAGTGGGCCATTCCCACCCGCACCTTCCAGCGCATGCTGTTCGGCAAGCCCGATGGCAGCACCGGCGTCGACGACGACTTCGCACGCGCCAGCTTCGACAACATCGGCGCCTGGATCCTGGGCCGCAACATGTTCGGCCCGGTGCGCGGGCCCTGGCCCGATGACGAATGGAAAGGCTGGTGGGGTGAAGAGCCGCCTTACCACGTGCCGGTGTTCGTGCTGACCCACCATGCCCGCGCGCCGCTGGAGATGAAGGGCGGCACCGTCTTCCACTTCATCACCGGCGGCATCCACGAGGCGCTGGAGCGCGCCCGCGAAGCGGCGCAAGGCAAGGACGTGCGCGTGGGCGGCGGCCCGGCCACGGTGCGCCAATACCTGCAAGCCGGGCTCGTCGACGAGATGCACATCGCGCAGTCGCCGGTGCTGCTTGGAAGCGGCGAACCGCTGCTGGCGGGGCTGGACCTGGTGAAGCAGGGCTTCCGCTGCACGCGGCACGCGGCGTCGGAGAACGCGATGCACGTGGTGTTGGAGCGGGCTTGAACTTCCGGACGCAAAAGTCGCAAAGGTTGCGCAAAGATCGCAAAAAATTCAGTGGATGTCTTTTGCGAGTCAGTGCAGTTCTTCGGGCTCCACCCGTGGGAGCGCAAGTTCGCGCCCCACCATCGCCCGGGCATAGAAGTAGTTGTTGCGAGCCGCTTCGCTGAGGCCATCGAGGTCTACATGGCCCTCGGGGTCGCAGGGAAAAGCGTAACCGCGGCCTGGCTGCAGCAAGGAGCGGAAACACAGCTGGTGATGGAACGAGGCAGCATCCATGGTGGTAGGCCTCCTTGCAGACCAGTATGGTCGGCCGATGGCTCTTGCACATCGGCCTTAAGGCTTAGGCAGCCGCCTATTCCGCGGCAATTTTGGCGCTTTCGACGATGCGGGCGAACTGCGCCGACTCCTTCTGGATGAAGGCCTTGAACTGCGGGATGGCCATGGGCGCCGGCTCGCCGCCTTGCTCGCGCAGCTTCTTCACCAGGTCCGGGTCCTGCAGCGCCTTGGCGATGGCCGCATTCAGCTTCTGTTGCACGTCGGCCGGCGTGGCGGCCGGGGCCCAGACGCCGAACCAGTTTTCCAGCTGGTAAGCCGCGAGCGGCTTGTATTCGGCGATGGCGGGCAGGTCGGGAGCGAAGGGCGCCCGCTTCGGCGAGGTCACCGCGAGGGCCTTGACCTTGCCGGACTGGATGAAACCCTTGGCTGCGGTATAGCTGACGAAGGTCAGGTCCACCTGGCCGGTGGTGACGTCGATCAATTGGCCGGCGGCGCCCTTGTACGGGATGTGCACCATGTGCACGCCGGCCAACTGGTCCAGCAGTTCGCCATTCAGGTGCTGCGGGTTGCCCACGCCGCTGCTGGAGTAGGTGAGCTTGCCGGGGTTCTTCTTCGCATAAGCCACCAGTTCCTCGACGTTCTTCACCGGCAGCTGCGGGCTGGCGACCAGCACGTTGGGCACGCGCGTCACCAGCGAGATCGGCGCCAGGTCCTTGGCCGGGTCGTACTGCATGCGGCCCTTGTAGACGAAGGGGTTGATGGCGGTTTCGCCCGCCGAGCCCATGAGCAGCGTGTAGCCATCGGGCTGCGCCCGCACGACGGCCATCGCTCCGATCATGCCGCTGCCGCCGGCCTTGTTGTCCACCAGGACGTTCTGGCCCAGCAGCGCGTGCAGCTTCTCGGCGAGCAGGCGCGCCATGGTGTCCACGCCGCCGCCGGCGGAGAAGGGCACGACCAGCGTGACCGGGCGCGCGGGCCAGGCGGCCTGGGCCGAGGCGGCGGCCGGCAGGGCGGAAGCGGCGGCAAGCAGCGCGCACGCGAGCAGGGAACGACGGAACATGGTGTCTCCAGGTAGGCGGTGCGGCCATTATTGCATTTGATATCGGAAAAATGCAAAATACCCGGATGCTTCCCAATGGCTTGGCTTCCATCGACCTGCCCGGGCGCTTCGGTGCGCGCCTGCAGCAGCTGCCCGTCGTCCTGCGCATCCTCCTGGAAAACGCGCTGCGCAACATGGAGGGCGCCGAACGCGACGCCGCCGTCGCCGCGCTGTTCGACTGGCTGGCCACCGGCCGCAGCGACGCCGAGATCGCCTTCCAGCCCGGTCGCGTGCTGATGCACGACACCACCAGCACGCCGGCGCTGGTAGACATCGCCGCGATGCGCGACGCGCTCGCCGAGGCCGGCGCGGACCCGCGCGCGCTGAACCCGCAACTGCCGGTGGACGTGTCGGTGGACCACTCGCTGGCCGTCGAGGCCTATGCCGAACCCGGCGCCGCCGAAGCCAACCTGCGGCACGAGATGCGCCGCAACGGCGAGCGCTACCGCTTCCTGCGCTGGGCCGCGCAGGAGCTGCGCAACGTGCGCATCCATCCGCCGGGCACCGGCATCATGCACACGATCAACCTGGAGCAGCTCGCCACGGTGGTCACCCGCGAAGTCCGCGCGGGCGTGGAATGGGTGGTGCCGGACACCATGATCGGCACGGACAGCCACACGCCGATGATCAACGGCATCGGCGTGCTCGGCTGGGGCGTGGGCGGCCTCGAAGCCGAGACGGTGCTGTTCGGCATGCCGACCATGATCCGCATTCCCGAGGTCGTGGGCGTGCGCCTGGTCGGCCAGCTGCAGGCGCCGGCGCAGGCAACCGACCTCGCGCTGGTGGTGACCGCGCGGCTGCGCGAGCTGGACGTGACCGGCGAGTTCGTCGAATTCTTCGGCCCGGGCGTGTCCTCGCTCACTGCGGGCGACCGCGCCGTCGTCGCCAACATGGCGCCCGAATACGGCGCCACCACCGGCTACTTCCCCATCGATGCGCAGACGCTGGCCTACCTGCGCGCCACCGGCCGCCGCGAAGACGCCGTGCAACTGGTGGAGGACTATGCGCGCGCGACCGGCCTGTGGTTCGACCCCGAGGCAGCGCCGCGCTACACGCGCACGATCGAAATCGACCTGTCACGCATCGGCCAGCAGGTGGCCGGCCCGCGGCGGCCGCAGGACCTGCTCGATTTCTCGGAGACCGCCGGCGCCCTGCGCGCACTGGACTTCTCTCCCGCCGCAGGCAGCACCATGCCGCGCCACCCGGTCGCGATCGCCGCCATCACCAGCTGCACCAACACTTCCGATCCGCGCTTGCTGGTCGCCGCCGGCCTGCTGGCGCGCAAGGCGCGGCAGCGCGGGCTGCGCGCGCCGGCCTGGGTGAAGACCTCGCTGGCGCCCGGCTCGCCGGCCGCGGCTTCCTACCTGCAGCGCGCGGGCCTGCTGGAAGACCTGGAAGCGGTGGGCTTCGGCATCGTCGGCTACGGCTGCACCACCTGCATCGGCAACCCCGGTCCGCTGACCGCGCCGATCCGCGAAGCGCAGGCGGCTGCGCAGGTCCGCGCCGTGGCCATCCTCTCCGGCAACCGCAATTTCCCCGGCCGCGTGCATCCGGACCTGGACCTGAGCTTCATCATGTCGCCGGCGCTGGTGATCGCCTTTGGCCTGGCCGGCGATGCCGAGCGCGATTTGCGCGAGGATCCCGTGGGGCACGACGCCGCGGGCCCGGTCTACCTGCGGGACCTGTGGCCGACCACCGAGGAGATCGAAGCCCACGTCGCCAAGGCCCTGGATGCCAGCGACTTCGCCCGCGACTTCGCGCAGGCCACCGCCAACCCACTATGGCAGGCGCTCGAAGCGCCGCAAGGCGCCTGCTTCCCCTGGGACGCCAAGTCCAACGCGCTGCGCCGCCCGCCTTTCGCCGCCGTCACCGAAGGCAGCCTGCTCGGTCGCTACACCGCGCACCCGCTGCTGGTGGTGGGCGACGACGTCACCACCGACCACATCTCGCCCGCCAGCGCGATCCCGCCCCAGAGCCTGGTGGCGGACTACCTGGTCGCGCGCGGCGAAAAGCGCGACGACCTCAACGTGTTCGCCTCGCGCCGCGGCAACTGGGAAGTGATGATGCGCGCCGCCTTCCACAACAAGACCTTGCGCAACCTGCTGCGCCCGGAACTGCCGGTGGCGCAAACCGTGCACGGGCCCAGCGGCGAGGTGGCGCCGCTGTGGGAAGTGGCGCAGCGCTATCGCGATGCCGGCGAAGCGGTGGTCGTGGTGGCCGGTGAGCGTTACGGCATGGGCTCCTCGCGCGACTGGGCGGCCAAGGGCCAGCGCCTGCTGGGCATCCGCGCGGTGCTGGCATCCAGCTTCGAGCGCATCCACCGCTCCAACCTCATCGGCATGGGCATCCTGCCGGTGCGCTTGCCTTCCGATATCCACCCGTCGATGCTGGAGCTGCAACCGGGCGATCGGCTGGAGATCGCGGCCGGCGCGGAGCAATTGCAGGTGCGCGGACGCATTCCCGTGCGCGTGCTCCGCGCCGATGGCAAGATGCTCGCCTTCGAAGGCACCGCCGCCGTCGAGACCCGGCTCGAACTGGAGCTGCTGCGCGTGGGCGGCGTGATCCCCTCCATCCTGCGAAAGAACCTGCAATGACCGATCTCCGCACCGAAGCCGCCCCGCAGGGCCGGCTGCGCGTCTCCATCAACGTGGGCAACGCCGTGCTGGCGCGCCGCGACGGCGACAGCGCCGCCGGCGTGTCCGTCGACCTGGGCCGCGCCTTCGCCAAGCGCCTGGGCGTGGAAGCAGACCTGCAGGTGTACGGCACCGCCGCCGAATCGGTGCAGGCCGTGCAGGACCAGCGCGCCGACGTCGGCTTCTTCGCCATCGATCCCAAGCGCGGCGAAGGCATCGCCTTCAGCGCGGCCTACGTGCTGATCGAGGGCTGCTACCTGGTCAAGAACGATTCGCCGCTGCACGCCAACGAGGAAGTGGACCGCGCCGGCCTCCGCGTGGTGGTGGGGCAGGGCAGCGCCTACGACCTGTTCCTGGCGCGCGAGCTGAAGAACGCGCAGATCCTGCGCGCGCCGAGCACGCCGGCGGTGGTGGACCATTTCGTGCAGACCGGCGCCGAGGTGGCGGCGGGTGTGAAGCAGCAGCTGGAACTGGACATGGCGCGCATCGGCGGCCTGCGCCTGCTGCCGGGCCGCTTCATGGTGATCCAGCAGGCCATGGGCGTGCCGAAGGCGCGCGAAGCGACGGCGCAGGTGCTGCGCGCCTTCGTGGAGGAGATGAAGGCATCGGGCTTCGTGGCCGAGGCATTGAAGCGGCACGGGATCGAAGGCGCGGGCGTCGCGCCGCCGGCTGCATGAGCGCCGCACGGCCGCCCGAAGGCGCTCGGACCGCAGTGCGCAGCACGGAGGTCTTCCTGTGACTTTGGTCGCGTACGTCGGCTCGCGCACCACGCGCGAGCGCAATGCGCGCGGCGATGGCATCAGCGTGTTTGCAGTCGATGAACGGACCGGCGCGCTGGAGTGCATCCAGGTTCTGGGCGGGCTGGTCAATCCGTCCTTTCTCGCGCTGAACCGCGCCGGCACGCGCCTGTATGCCGTGCATGGTGACCAGCAGGAGGCCAGCGCCTTCAGCGTCGCCGCCGATGGCCGCATCGCGCTGATGAACCAGGTGCCTTGCGGCGGCCGCAACCCGGTGCACCTGGCGCTGGATGCCAGCGAACGCTTCCTGGTCGTGTCGAACCACCTGAGTGGCAACCTCACGGTGCTGGGCGTGGAGGGCGATGGCGCATTGGGTGCGATCGTGCAGCAGGTCGCGCTGCCGGGCGAGCCGGGGCCGCATCGCAAGGAGCAGCCGTTCTCCAAGCCGCACTTCAATCCCTTCGATCCGTCGCGGCGCTTCGTGGTGGTGCCGGACAAGGGGCTGGACCGGATCTTCTGCTTCTCGTTCGAAGGCGGGAAGCTGGTCGCGGCTTCCGACATCGAAACGCGGGAAGGCGCGGGCCCGCGGCACGTGGCCTTCCATCCGAAGCTGCCGCTGGTGTATTCGGTCAACGAGCTGGATTCGACGGTGACGGTGTATCGCCTCGCCGATGGCGTGCTGCAACCGCTGCAATGGTTGCCGATGCTCCCGGCGGACTACTGCGGCAACAGCCGCTCGGCGGAGATCGAGGTGAATGCGGCGGGGACGGTGCTGTACGCCTCCAACCGTGGCCACGACAGCATTGCGGCTTACGCGATCGATGGCGATGGCCTGCTGCGCTTCCTGGGCGTGACGCCCAGCGGCGGCCAGACACCGCGCTTCTTCACGCTGGCGCCGGACCAGCGACACCTGTTCGTGCTGAACGAGGACTCCGACAGCATCGTCACCTTCGCGGTCGACGCGCAGGGTGCCTTGTCGACGACGGGCCGCGCGGTTTCCTGCGGCAGCCCGGTCTGCATGGTGTTCAGGCCTTCAGGATCCTCGAGATCTTCTTCAGGTTCTTGAGCGTGTCGCTGAGATGCTCCCGCAGCATCCCGGCCGCCTCCTCGTTGCGCCCCTGCTCCAGCAACTCGAGGATCGCCAGGTGCTGCTCGCAGTGCTGCTTGTAGCGCTTGCGATCCTGCATGGAACGATAGGACAGGAGCCGCCGCACGCGGTTCACCCGCTTGATCGTGTCGATGAAGAAAGGGTTGCCCGAGCCTTCCACCAGCGCCTCGTGGAAGCGCACGCCGCGGTCGTGGATCTGGTCGGCGGTGTCGGTCTTGATGCCCCCGTGCAGCAGGTGCAGCTCCGCCGCGCGGCAGCGCGCGATGACTTCGGGCGTGATGTGGTAACCCGGCTCCATCAGCGCCGCGGGCTCCAGTGCCAGGCGCAGCCGGTAGGACTGCAGCAGGCTCTCCGGCGTGGTGAGCATGGGCGAGAACTCCCAGCCGTAGCCGGGCTTCTTCTGCACCCAGCCTTCCTGGTGCATGCGGTGCAGCAGCGCCTGCAATTGCGCGGCGGTCAGCTCGTAGCGCTGCTTCAGCAGCGTCTCGCTGAAGGCGTCGGGCAGCTCGCCCTGCAGCCGGTCCTCGGCAACGCGGAAGTAGACGGCGCTGATCGAGCCGCCTTCGTCCAGGCCCAGTTGCTGCGCCAGTTCGGCCGCGGGCGCGCTGATCGCACTGGCCAGGAAGTAGCCGCGGTTCGGCTCGCGCTGCACGATGCCCTTCTCGTGCAGCACGCCGAGCGCCTGGTTCACCGGGGAGCGTGACAGCCGCAGGCGGTCGGCCAGCATCTGCGCCGGCAGGTGCGCGCCCACCGGCAGGCCCTCGGCGCGGATCAACTCCATGATGCGCGCGGGGACGGACATTTCTGCATTCATCGGGTGAAACCATAACCCAGATTGGATTGCACGTTTCAATAAACAAAAGCAAAATGCAGCCTCTCAAGCAAGGAGACCGCATGAAGAACAAGTTCGTCCGCCCGCTGCTCGCAGCGGCTTTCACTGCCACCACCCTGTTGCCGCTCGCCGCGAGCGCGCAGGACTACCCCACCAAGCCGGTCACGCTGGTCGTGTCCTTCAGCGCCGGCGGCAACAACGACCTGCGCGCGCGCCAGCTCGGCACGCCGGTCGGCGCGATGCTGGGGCAGAGCGTCATCGTGGACAACAAGCCGGGCGCCGCCGGCAACATCGGCCACGACTTCGTGGCGCGCGCCGCCGCCGACGGCTACACGCTGGGCATCGGCGCGATGGGCCCGCTGGCCGTGAACCAGTCCATCTATCCCAAGGTGCCCTTCGATCCGCTGAAGGACTTCACGCCCATCGTGCTGATCGAGAAGGCGCCGCTGGTGCTGGTGACGCGCGCCGACAAGCCCTTCAAGTCCTTGAAGGACGTGGTGGCCGCGGCCAAGGCGGACCCCGGCAAGCTGACCATCGGCAACGCCGGCGCGGGCGGCGCGCACCACCTGAGCGGCGAGCTGTTCAAGCAGGCCGCAGGCATCAGCATGATCGCTGTGCCCTACAAGGGTGGCGGCCCGGCCTCCACCGCGCTGCTCTCGGGTGAGACCGACATGATGTTCGAGCAGACCTATGCGGCGCTGCCTTCGATCCAGGCCGGCAAGACGCGTGCGCTGGCGGTGACCAGCGCCAGGCGCCTGCCATCGCTGCCCGACGTGCCGACGATGGCCGAACTGGGCTACCCGCAGGTGGTGGTGTCGAACTGGCTGGGCCTGGTGGCGCCCAAGGGTACGCCGCAGCCGGTGGTGAAGAAGCTGAACGAGGTGTTCAACAAGGCGCTGGCCGCGCCCGACATGCGCGAGAAGATCGTCGGACCCGGCAACGAAGTTGGCGGCGGCACACCGGAAGAATTCGCCGCCTTCATCGCCGCGGAGAACAAGCGCTGGACGGCGGTGGTAAAGACCGCTGGCATCAAGCTGGATTGAGCCCTGTCCTTGCCCGCCGCTGCAGCATGGCCTCGAAGGCTGCATAGATCTTGCGCATGGCTGCTGGCTTGGACGGAAACATGTCGGCCGGGTCCATGGAGTGGACCACGGCGCCGGGATCCAGTTCGAAGACCAGCAACCCGCCGTCCTGCGTTTCGCCGCAGTCGATGACCAGGTAGTCCAGCGGCAGCCGTGCATGCACGGCCCGCAACGCCTCCTGGTGGCGCGCTGCGAATCCGGTCGCGAACTGCTCCAGGAACTGGCCTTCTTCCTCGCGCTTCGCCGCACTCTGCGTCATGCCGGCGTTGAGGTAGTGAATCATCCAGTGCCCGGAAATGGCCATGTGGGCGGCGAACGGCTCGCCGTCGACGAGCACGATGCGGTATTTCCGGAACTGTCCGTCCGTGCTGCGGTAGTCGGCGAACGGAGAGATGAAGAAGTCATGTCCAGGCGTGGACGCCAGGTACTCGGACAGATCGCGCGGACAGTCCATCCTGGCCAGTGCGCGTCCTGCATGCGAATCGACCGGCCGGACGATCACCGGAAAGGACGCGCCGGCCAACACTGCGGCGACGTCGAGGTGTCCCGCCGCGAGCGCTTCCAGCTGCGCGCGCAGCACCGCAGCCGTGGACATGATGCGCAGGCCAGGCACGTCGGAAAGCAGGCCGAATGCCTTGGCCCGGTGGGTCTGTGCGATCAGCGCAGGGGCATTGAGCACCGGCCGGCGCCATGTCGCCAAGAGCTCGGCCAGGCGCAGGAGCAGCGGGTCGGTACTCTCCGATTGCGAGATCGCGACGAACAGCACATCGTGCTCGGGCAGCTCCGGGGGAAGCGCCTCGCCGGGCAGGATGTACGTCGCAGCCAGGGCGACTTCGCTGTGTTCCACGAGGAAGCCGATGGGTGAGTTCGTCATCAGGTCGCCTGGCGTCATCAAGGCCAGGACCCGCACGGCTTGCGCGCCGGTCGCCGATTTCAGTTGAAAAGCTCTTCGGATCTGCAACGCCTGGGCCTGGACGGCCAAGCCCTCCTCGAGGCTGCCCTGCAGCATCAGGATGGTGGAGAGGTCCAGCCAGGCTTCGGCATCGTCGACGTTGCACTGGGCGCGGCTGATCATCTGCTGCGCCAGGGGCGTGAGGTCCGCGCCCTCGAAGGCGAGCGGCATGAGGCGCGTGAGGTCGAGCAGGTGTCCGGGAGAGGTGTCTGGCGTGGCGCGGTTCATGGAATTGCTGGTTCGAAGTGGCGCACATGAGCGTGCTCGCGCCCGAATGCCAGGGTGGCATCGAGCAGCGCGTCGGTATCGGGGGCGCTGGTGCGGTGATTGACAATGGCTGCCCGGATGGCCACGCGCCCGGCCAGCGTCGTGCGCGAGGGCACGGCGATCCCCGACTCGTGGAGGTCGGCGATGATGCGGCGGTTGACGTTGTCGGCGTCCTCGCAGCGGTAACGGAAGCACACGACATTCAGCGAGACCGGCGCGAGCAATTCGAGTTCGGGCTCTGCCTGGATCCTCGCTGCCATGCGGCGGGCCAGCGCGCAGGTCCCCGCCATGGCGGCGCCCAGGCGTTCGGTGCCCTGCGTCATGAACGTGAACCACACCTTGAGGGCCCGGAATCCGCGCGAGAGGTCCGGACCGAGATCGCAGGGCCACGGTCCTCCGGCCGCCAGCCCCCGCGATTCCCTCGCAAGATAAGCGGCGGGCGCAGCGAATGCGTCGAGCTGGTGGTTCCCGTCCCGCACCAGGATGCAACCTGCGTCGTAGGGCACCTGGCCCCATTTGTGGAAGTCCAGCGCGAGCGAGTCCGCGCGTTCGATCCCCGCAAAGCGCGGCGCGAGTTCGGCAGCCATCATGCCCAGCGCGCCAAGCGCGCCGTCAACGTGGAACCACATTCCGTGGCGCGCGGCAATGTCGGCCAGGCCTGCCAAGTCGTCCACCGCACCCGTGTCCACGGTGCCAGCGGTGCCGACGACGAGGAACGGATGCATTCCCGAGGCCAGGTCGGCCTCGATGGCGGCGGCGAGGGCTCGCGTATCGATCTCGTGCCTTGCGTTCACCGGAATTCGGCGCAGGAAATCGGAACCCAGCCCCGTGATTTCCATCGCTTGCGAGATGCAGCCGTGTGCGGCTTGCGACGTGTACGCGACAAGGGGCCGGCCCGGGTTGGAAACGCCGGCCTGCCGGGAGCGGACGCCGAGCGCGTGCGTGCGGGCCACCACCGTGCCGATCAGGTTGGCCATGGACGACCCGGTCACGAGCAGGCCTTGGGCCGTGTCGGGAAAACCGAACAACTCGCGCATCCAGCGCACGACCTGCCGCTCGACCTCGATGGGCATGTGATCGCGGCCGCCACAGTTGGCATTCAGTCCGGCAGCCAGCATTTCCGCCAGCATGCCCTCCACCGTCCCCCCGCCGTGCACCCAGCCCATGAACCTGGGATGTGTGTTGCCGACCGAATAGGGCAGGATCTGCGTCATGAACCGCTCATGCGCTGCATGCAGCGGTGTCGGACGGGCCGGCAACGCCTCCCGGAACGCTTCGCGCACCGCGGAGGGTGCGGGCCGCCACACAGGCCCCTGTGCGATGCCGGACAGGTGGTCGAGCATGTCATCCAGCATGGCGTGGGCCTGGGCCCTCATCGCGACCCAGTCGCGAGGGTCGAGAGACGTCGAATGTCGCATGGGGAGGCCTCAGCTCGCGAGCAGGCTCTCGACGAACGAGAACTTGGCCATGCAGCGCGCCGCCACCGAGTCAGGATCGTCGACGAGGTAGGTCTCGTCGCCAAGCTGCAGTTCCAGCCGATAAGGGCGCCGCAGCAGGCGGGTGTGCACGTACAGGGCCAGGCACTCGGAGAAATCCTCGTAGGCGTTGGCGATCGCATAGAGGGTTGGGAAGTCGGAGTCCAGCAAGCCGCCATACAGGCCGACCGCGGTTTCCGCAGACAGGCCGGCGTCGCAGTAGAAGGACACGGTCCTGCGCATCTCGGCGACTGAAGTCGAGCGGGGCGCGATGCTCTTGCCCGCATCGACTTCCCAGGAGAAATCGAGGAAGGCATAGTCCTGGCTGGTGCCGAGGTTCGCCGGCGCCATCCACCACTCGGGCAGGAAGCGCCGTCCGCAGACGGCCAGATGGCCGATTTCGTGCAGCAGGATGAACTGCAGCGCCGTCCGCCGATCGTCCTCGCCCGCATGCGCGATCGTGAGCCTGATCTCCAGGGTGCCGTCGTCAGTGAACGGCTCGCTTTCCTTCCAACTCGCCCACGCATTGGCATCCCGCATCGCTAACGCGTCCACGTCGATGACGAGTGCGCTGCCCAAGGTTCGCCCCTGGTATCGGACGACGTCCACCACCGCACTGCAGCCGAGGCCGCGGGCCAGGTAGACGCCGAAGAAATCGGCAGGAACGAGCCGCTGCACGGCTGCGGGCAAGGTCTCGAAGGCGGCCTGGAGGTCACGAAGAAATTCCGCCGAGGCGCTTGCCGCACGAGGAGCTGCTTTCTGCCCGGTGGCTTGGTTGCACAGCCGGATATGCTGGACCAGTTCTTCGGGACAGGCTTCGACCACCACTGCGCCGCGGGATACGGCACGCGGGCGCCGTACCCAGCCTGCAGGGTCGCTGGTGTTCATGAGAGGGGCCGGTGGAGCTGCACACTCTCAGTGTGAGTGAGAGCTCGCCGCGCGATCCGTGAAAAAGCAGGGGCAAACGACCGCATCTCCGAAAAGGTGGTCGGTCGCCGAGCGCTTGCCTACTCCGCCTGGATGCCCTTCTCCTTGATCAGTTGCGTCCAGCGTGCCGTTTCGCCGTTGATGAACTCGGCGAACTGCGCCGGCGACCCGCCGCCCACCACGTTGCCCGGATCGGTGATGCGCTTCAGCAGGTCCGGCTCGCGCAGCGCGCGGTTCACAGCTTCGTTCAGCTTGTCGACGACAGTCTTCGGTGTGCCCTTCGGCGCGACGATGCCGAACCAGTTGGAGATGACCATGTTGGAGATGCCCTGCTCGGCGAAGGTCGGCACTTCGGGCAGCGAAGGCAGGCGCTTCTCGGTGGCCACGGCCAGTGCGCGCAACTTGGGCGGCTGCGCCGTCAGGTAGCCGAGCGCCGAGGGGACCATCTCGAACATGTAGTCGACCTGGCCCGAGAGCATGTCGTTCATGGCCGGGCCGCCGCCCTTGTACGGGATGTGGGTCGCGGTGGTGGCCGTCACCGACTTGAACAGTTCGCCGGCCAGGTGGAAGGCGCCGCCCGAACCCGCCGACGCATAGCTGAACTTGGTCGGCTGCGCCTTCAGTGCGTCGACCAGCTGCTTGGCGCTTTTGTACGGCGACTTCTCGTTCACCACCAGCACCAGCGGCCCGCGCTCCAGCAGCACCACCGGCACCAGGTCGGTGGCCGCGTCGAAGGGCGTGGCACTGGGCATCAGCGTGCGGTTCACCGTCAGCGGCGCGAGGTTGCCGATGCCGATGGTGTAGCCGTCCGGCGCCGCCTTGGCGATGGCGGCCGTGCCGATGTTGCCGTTGCCGCCCGGCTTGTTGTCCACGATCACCTGCTGGCCCAGGTAGCCGGAGATCTTCTGCGCCACCTGCCGCGCCCGCGCATCGGAGCTGCCGCCCGCCGCGTAGGGAACGATCAGCGTGATCGGCCGGTTGGGGTAGTTCGCTTGCGCAAAGGCGCTGCCGGCGAGCGCCAGCAGGGCGGCCACGCAGGTACTGCGGCGGGAAATCAACGGGGTCATCGTGCGTCTCCTTGTTTGTTGCGGGCGCATTGTATCCACGATATTATTGATACAATAAAGTCCGACATACATGCTCTCAGGGTTTCCCGTTTGTTTGCCTCCAGGATTGCGCTGATACATGCCACGCCGCTCGCCATGGAGCCGGTGGCGCAGGCCTTCGCGGCCTTGTGGCGCGAGGCGCGCTGCATGAACCTGCTGGACGACACGCTGTCGCAGGACCGCCAGCAGGGCGCGGGCGCGGACGCACTGGCGCAGCGCGTGGTGGATCTCGCGCTCTATGCGTGTGCCGCCGGCGCACAAGGCATCCTCTACACCTGTTCGGCCTTCGGGCCCGCGATCGACGCCGCCCGCGCGGCCTGCGGCCTGCCCACGCTCAAGCCCAACGAGGCGATGTTCGACGAGGCCTTCGAACGCCGGCCGGCGCTTGTCGGCCTGCTGACCTCCTTCGCGCCGGCTGCCCCCAGCCTGCAGCAGGAATGGGCCGAAGCCTGCGCCGAACGCGGCCAGGCGATCCCGCTGCGCAGCGCCTGCGCCGACGGCGCCATGCAAGCCCTGCAGGCGGGCGACCGCGCGCGCCACGATGCGCTCGTGCTCGCAGCGGCCGAATCATTGCGCGACTGCGACTTCGTCCTGCTCGGCCAGTTTTCCCTCGCCGCGAGCCGTGGCACGATCGAGCAATCGATCGCCCGCCCCGTGCTCGCCAGTACCGACAGCGCGGTGCGCCGCTTGCGCGCCGTCCTGCCATCCACGCCTTCCACCGGAGCAAACACCCCATGAAATTCCTCGTCCTGCCCTGCGATGGCATCGGCCCCGAAATCATCGACGCTTCCGTGCAGGTGCTGAAGGCGGCCGACCGCCGCCATGGCCTGAACCTGCAACTGGATTACGACAGCGTCGGCTTCGACAGCCTGCACCAGCACGGCACCACGCTGCGCGAGGAAGTGCTGCAGCGTGCCCGCAGCTCTGACGGCGTGATCCTCGGCACGCAGTCGCACGCCGACTACCCGGCGCCGGAAAAGGGCGGCCGCAACGTGTCGGCCGGCTTCCGCGTCGGCCTGGACCTGTACGCCAACGTGCGCCCCGCGCGCACCCGGCCCACGCTGCCTTCCAACCTGCGTGAAGGCAAGACCATGGACCTGGTCATCATGCGCGAGGCCACCGAGGGCTTCTACCCGGACCGCAACATGACGCGCGGCTGGGGCGAGGTGATGCCCAGCCCCGACATGGCGCTGTCCACCCGCAAGATCACGCGCCACTGCAGCGAGCGCATCGCCCGCCGCGCCTTCGAGCTGGCCATGACGCGCCGCAAGAAGGTCACCGCCATCCACAAGGCCAACAGCTTCCACATGACCGACGGCCTGTTCCTGGAAGCCGTGCGCCATGTGCACAAGGACTTCCCGGAAGTGCAGCTGGACGACCTGCTGGTCGACGCCTCCACCGCGCACCTGGTGCGCGAGCCGGAGCGTTTCGACGTGCTGGTGGCCACCAACTTCTACGGCGACATCCTGTCCGACCTGGCCAGCGAGCTGGCCGGCAGCCTGGGCCTGGCCGGTTCGGTGATGGCCAGCGACGACCTGTGCTGCGCGCAGGCCCAGCACGGCTCCGCGCCCACCATCGCGGGCCAGGACATCGCCAACCCGACGTCGATGATCCTGTCGGTGGCGATGATGGTCCGCTGGGTCGGCGACCACCGCCAGGACAAGAAGCTGCAGGCCGCCGGCGACGCGATGACCGCCGCCGTCGACAAGGTGCTGGCGAACCCCGCCACCCGCACCCGCGACATCGGCGGCAGCATCGGTTGCAAGGCCTTCGGCGAAGCCGTGGCGCAGGCGCTGCTCGATGCGTGAGGCGCGTTAAGCTTGCCCGCCATGAAGAAACCGATCCTGGGCTGCATCGCCGACGACTTCACCGGCGCCACCGACCTCGCCAACAACCTGGTCCGCGGCGGCATGCGCGTGGTGCAGGCCATCGGCGTGCCCAACGCGCCGCTGGACGAGGAAGCCGATGCCGTGGTGGTGGCGCTGAAGAGCCGCACCATCCCGGCGGCCGAGGCAGTTGCGCAGACGCTGCAGGCCTTGCGCTGGCTGCAGGCCCAGGGCGTGCAGCAGGTCTACTTCAAGTACTGCTCCACCTTCGACTCCACGCCGGCCGGCAACATCGGCCCGGTGACCGAAGCGTTGATGAACGCGCTGGGCTGCGACTTCACCATCGCCTGCCCCGCCTTCCCCGACAACGGCCGCACGGTGTTCAAGGGCTACCTGTTCGTCGGCGACGAGCTGCTGCACGAATCGGGCATGCGCAACCACCCGCTGACGCCGATGACGGATTCCAACCTCGTGCGCGTGCTGCAGGCGCAGACGAAACGCAAGGTGGGCCTGATCGACTACCGCAGCGTGGCGCGCGGCACCGAGGGCGTGCGCGAGCGCATCGCGAAGCTGCGCTCCGAAGGCGTGCAGGTCGCGATCGTCGATGCGACCAGCAACGCGGAGCTCGTTGCCGTGGGGCCGGCCTGGGCCGACTTGAAGCTGGTGACGGCGGGTTCCGGCATCGCCATCGGCCTGCCGCAGAACTTCGGCCTGCGCGAGGGCGATGCGGCCACGGCGGCACGCCTTCCCTCTGCGCAAGGGCTGCGCGCCATCGTGTCGGGCAGCTGCTCGGTGGCGACCAATGGCCAGGTGCTGTCCTTCCTGAGCGGGGGTGGCGCCGGCTTCGCCATCGATCCGCTGCAACTGGCGGCCGGTGCGGACCTGGTGCAGCAAGCCTTGGACTGGGCGAAGCCGCGGCTCGCGCAAGGCCCGGTGCTGGTGTACGCCACGGCGGAACCGGCGGCGGTGAAGGCGGCGCAGCAGAAGATCGGCGTGGAGCAGGCCGGCGCGCTGGTGGAACATGCGCTGGCCGCCATCGCGCGCGGGCTGGTGGAGCAGGGCGTGGGCCAGCTGGTCGTGGCCGGCGGCGAGACGTCCGGGGCCTGCGTGCAGGCGCTGGAGATCAGCCGCATGCGCATCGGCCCGCAGATCGCGCCGGGCGTGCCCTGGTGCCACGCACGCTCGCCGGTGGCGCCGGGCGGCCTGCACCTCACCTTGAAATCGGGTAACTTCGGCGGGCCCGGCTTTTTCCGGGAAGCTTTCGAACTGCTTGCCTGAACATGTCCGCTGCCCGCGCCGCCAAACACAAGCCTGTCGTCGTCGACGAGCCGCCCAAGGTCACGCCGCTGATCACGACCTTGGCTGCGCGCATCGTCGACCTGGTGCGGCGCGAGGATTTCCCGGCGGGCCATCGGCTCACCGAGCAGTCGCTGGTGGACGCGCTGGGCGTGTCGCGCTCGCCGGTGCGCAAGGCGCTGCAGGTGCTGGCGCAGCAGGGCGTGGTGCGTTCGGAGCCAAACCGCGGCTACCAGCTCGCCTTGCCCTCCGCCGGCCTGCAGCCGCTGGCGCTGGACGAGGCCGAGAGCGAGGAAGCGATCTACCTGCGCATCGCCAGCGACCGCATCCACGGCGAGCTGCCGCAGGAGGTGACCGAGAGCGAGCTGATGGAGCGCTATGGCGTGAGCCGCATCCAGGTGCAGCGCCTGCTCAATCGCATGGGCCGCGAGGCGATGGTGGAGCGCAAGCCGGGCCGCGGCTGGATCTTCCGGCCGCTGATGAACGACCTGCAATCGCACCGCGAGAGCTACCGCTTCCGCATGATCATCGAGCCCGCCGCCATCCTGGAGCCGGGCTACGCGGTGGACCTGGCGGAGCTGGAGAAGTGCCGGCGCGAACAGCAGCAGCTGCTGCAAGGCGGCGTGATGGGCTGCACGCCGGCGGACATCTTCCAGGCGGGCGTGCATTTCCACGAGACCATGATCGCCGGCGCGCACAACCGCTTCCTGGTGGATTCGCTGCGCACCATCAACCAGATGCGGCGGGTGGTGGAGTACGGCACGCGGCTCGACGCGGCGCGGCTGGAGCGGCAATGCCGCGACCACCTGGTGCTGATCGACCTGCTGGCGCGCAACGAGCGCATGGAGGCTTCGCAGTTCCTGCGGCAGCACCTGAACACCGCGCGCCTGACCAAGCTGGGGAACGAATGAACGAGAACGAAGCGCGCGCGGCCATCTGCGCCGTGGGCGCCAGCCTGTACGGGCGCGGTTACGTGCACGCGACGGCGGGCAACATCAGCGTGCGGCTGGACGATGGCAGCTTCCTGATCACGCCCACCGACGCCTGCCTCGGGCGGCTCGACGCCGCCCGGCTTTCGCACGTCGGCGCCGACGGCCGGCAGTTCGCCGGCGACAAGGCCAGCAAGACGCTGGCGCTGCATCGTTCGATCTACAAGGCAACCGAAGCCACCGGCCGCGCCGCGCGCTGCGTGCTGCACACGCACAGCACGCACACCGTGGCGCTGACCTTGCAGCCCGATGCGCGTGCGGATGCCGGCGAGCTGCTGCCGGCGCTCACGCCCTACTACGTGATGAAGGTCGGGCGCGTCCCCGTCATTCCCTATCACCGCCCCGGCGACCCCATGGTGGCGATGGAGGTGGCGCAGTGCATCGCGGACTACGACCAGCGCGGCCTGCAACTGCGCGCGGTGATGCTGGAGCGCCTCGGGCCCAACGTGTGGCACGACGACCCGTTCGCGGCGGCGGCGGTGCTGGAGGAGCTGGAAGAGACGGCGCGGCTGGCGCTGCTCGATGGCGGCCGCACGGCGCCCCTGGGGCTGGCGCAGATCGAGGAGCTGCGCGCGGCCTTCGGCGCGCAGTGGTGATCTCCTCTGAATTCACGTCGTTGACGTCATTCACGTAGGGTGCGCAGCTCGCTGCGCACCGGGCACGGCGCAGCCGATCACGCGGTGCGCAGCCGAGCTGCGCACCCTACATAACCCGAAGAAGAAGCGGCCGCCAGGGCCGCTCAACTCAGCTCGCCGCGTTCTCGCCCATCCCCAGCTGCTGCGCCAGGAACTCCGCGCGCTGCGCGCCCCAGCGGGTGTTCTCGATGTGGCGCAGCGTGGGCGTCGGCAGCTTGTCGGTGTTCATGCCGTTCCAGGCGCGGCGGCCCTTCCACGACAGGTTGTAGTAGATCGACACGCCTTCGCGCAGCTTCTCCGCGTACACCTGCGGCGGCAGCTTCAGCGCGGACAGCTTCTCGGCGGACCATTGCGCGGCGGTCTTCATGTGCATGGCGGCGGCGTACACGGCTTCCACCGGGTCGTTGGGGTCCTTCAGGCCCAGGGCCTTGGCGGTGCCCGGCTCGAACTGCGCGAGGCCGTAGCTGTGCGTGCCGGTCTTGCCGACGCCGGTGCGGGGCAGCCAGGAGGTTTCGGCGTTGATCAGGCCGTACACGTCCTGGTAGTTCAGGCCTACTTCGGCGAGGTTCGCGCGTTCGGCCGCGGCCTGCACCAGCAGCAGGCGCGAAGTGGCGTCCGGCGTCATGACCATGTCCTTGCCATTGCGCACTTCCACCCACTTGATCTGCGTGTGCAGGTCCGGCGCGGCGGCGATCGCCGTGGCGACGGCGGCCTTGGCCATCGGCGGCACGCCCAGCGTCGACAGCGGGTTGCTCACGGCGGAGCCGAGAGGCGCGACTTCCTGCACGCCCGCCGACGCGAAGCCGGGGAACGCGCCCAGTTCGTTCAGGCCGGCCACGGAACCGGCAAGGGCGAAGGGAACGGCCAGGGCAAGGGTCCAACGGGTGAAGCTCTGCATCATGTCTCTCTTGTAGGAACAGAATGACAGAGAGGTAGGACGGGCCCGAGTTCGGTGTCGGACGGCATCGGCTCAACCCAGTGACTCGATCGAGGATTTTTCCCGCGCTAAGCTCAGGGCCTGGAGCTTCCTGCCACAGCCATATGCGCATCCTTCTTGTCGAAGACGACCTCATGATCGGCAACGCCGTGCTGGACCTGCTGAGGTCCGAGCATTACGCGGCCGATTGGGTGCGCGATGGCGTCGCTGCCAATGCGGCCCTCGTGGCTGAGCGGTACGACCTCGTGCTGCTGGACCTGGGCCTGCCCAAGGCCGACGGCCTGCAGGTGCTGCGCACGCTGCGCGCGCGCCGCGATACCGTTCCTGTGCTTGTAGCGACCGCGCGCGACGCGAAAGGCGATCGCGTCGCGGGGCTCGACGCCGGCGCCGACGACTACATCGTGAAGCCTTACGACACCGACGAACTGCTGGCCCGCATCCGCGCGCTGCTGAGGCGAAGCGCCGGGCGCGGCGAGCCCTTGATCAGCCACAAGAACGTGGCCTTGAATCCGGCGACGCACGAAGCCAGCCTCAACGGCCAGCCGCTTGCGCTGTCCGCGCGCGAGTGGGCCGTGCTGGAGCCGATGCTGCAGCGTCCCGGCGTGGTGTTCTCGCGCGCCCAACTCGAAGAGAAACTGTATGGATGGAAGGACGAAGTGAGCAGCAATGCCGTCGAGGTCTACGTGCATGGCCTGCGCAAGAAGCTGGGCAGCGATTTCATCAAGACGGTGCGTGGCCTGGGCTACGTGATCCCGCGCGAATGAACACGCTCGAGCCCACCGCTTCCCCTTCGCTGCGCCGCCGCCTGCTGGGCCTGGTGCTGGCCGCCATCGGCGCCGTGACTCTGCTGCAAGCCACCACCACCTATCGCACGGCGCTGCTGGAGGCGGACAAGATGTTCGACTACCACCTGCAGGAGGTGGCGCGCTCGGTGCATGGCGGCGTGCCCTTCGTGCCGGGCAACGACGACTCCGAATATTCGGTGCAGGTGTGGGGCCCCGATGGCACCACCATCTACCGCAGCAATGGCGTGCGCCTGCCGGCACAGGCGGTGCTGGGCTTCTCGGACACCAAGGTCAACGGCATCCGCTTGCGCATCTATTCGCTCCAAACGCCGGAACATACGATCCAGATCGCGCAGGACCTCGATGCGCGCGAGGCGCGCGCCCGTGCGCTGGCCGCCAACGCGGTGCTGCCCGCGCTGGTGCTCGCGCCCCTGCTGATGCTGGCGGTGGGCTGGGTCATCAGTGCGTCGCTGGCGCCGCTCACGCGCATGCGGCGGCAGGTGGCCGCGCGCGAATCCACCGACCTCTCGCCGCTGGCGGCCGAAGGCGTGCCGCAGGAAGTGCAGCCGCTGGTGCGGGAACTCAATGCGCTGTTCGGGCGCGTGCGCGAAACCATGGAAGCCCAGCAGCACTTCGTCGCAGATGCGGCGCATGAGTTGCGCTCGCCGCTCACCGCGCTGAAGCTGCAGGTGCAGGCGGCGGAGCGGGCGCGCGACGAGGAGACGCGCCGCGCGGCGACGGCGGCGCTGGCCGGCGGCATCGAGCGGGCGATTGCGCTGGTCGAACAGCTGCTGGTGCTGGCCCGCGAGGAGGGCGCCATGGCGGCGCTGCCGGCGGAGGACGTGGACCTGGAAGCGCTGGCACGCGAATCCGTCTCCGAGCTGCTGCCCAAGGCGCAGGCCCGGCAGCAGGACCTGGGGCTCGCGGACAGCGAGCCGCTGTCGGTGCGCGCGGTGCCCGATGCCTTGCGCCTGCTGCTGCGCAACCTCGTCGACAACGCCATCAAGTACACGCCGGCCGGCGGCCGCATCGACATCGCCATGGGCCGCGCCGAGGGCGCGGCGTGGCTCGCGGTGGAAGACAGCGGCCCCGGCATCCCGGAGGCGGAGCGGCAGCGCGTGTTCGACCGCTTCTACCGCGTGCCGGGCAGCGAGGCGCCGGGCAGCGGCCTCGGCCTGGCCATCGTCAAGGCGATCGCCGAGCGCATGGGCGCGCAGCTGTCCCTCGGCCCTTCCGCCCTGGGCGGCCTGCGCGCGGAGATCCGCTTTCCCGCTGGCGCTTGAACTCCCGGACGCAAAACACGCAAAAGCACGCAAAGGACACAAAAAATTCAAGGCTGTCCTTTTGCGTCCTTTGCGCAACCTTTGCGACCTTTGCGTCCGGAAGTCCGCCTTTCGTTCTTAAGGTTCATCTAAGCCTGTGGCTGCACATTGCGAGGGTCCCGAACCGTTTCCCCCGCGAGGAGCCCTGATGAACAAGATGAATCTCAAGTCCGCACCGCTGGTGCTGGCCCTGCTGGGCGCCGGCGTGGTCGGTGGCGCGGCAGTCGAAGCGCTGCACCACACCGGCACGCCGGCCCACGCCGCCGTGCTGGCGCCCATGGCCGCGCCGGTCGTCACTTCCCCGGCCACCGGCTCCGCCGTGGTCATGCCGGACTTCCCCACCATCACGCAGCGCTACGGCCCGGCCGTGGTGAACATCAGCGTGACGGGCACGGCCAAGCCCGAGCAAGGCCAGATGCAGCAGCAGTTCAACGGCGACCCGCTGGACTTCTTCCGCCAGTTCCAGCGCGGCCAGATGCGCCCGCAGAAGCCCGTGCCCGTGCGCGGCACCGGCTCCGGCTTCATCGTCGGCGCCGACGGCCTGATCCTGACCAACGCCCACGTGGTGAAGGACGCCAACGAGGTGGTGGTGAAGCTCACCGACCGCCGCGAGTTCCGCGCCAAGGTGCTGGGCTCCGATCCCAAGACCGACATCGCGGTGCTGAAGATCAACGCCAAGAACCTGCCCGTGGTCACCATGGGCAGCGTGGAGAACCTGCGCGTCGGCGAATGGGTGCTGGCCATCGGCTCGCCCTTCGGCTTCGAGAACACGGTGACCGCCGGCGTCGTGAGCGCCAAGGGCCGCTCGCTGCCCGATGACAGCGCCGTGCCTTTCATCCAGACCGACGTGGCGGTGAACCCCGGCAACTCCGGCGGCCCGCTGTTCAACGCGCGCGGCGAGGTGGTGGGCATCAACTCGCAGATCTACAGCCAGTCCGGCGGCTACCAGGGCGTGTCCTTCGCCATCCCGATCGACCTGGCCAACAAGATCAAGGACCAGATCGTCGCCACCGGCAAGGTGCAGCACGCCAAGCTGGGTGTCGCGGTGCAGGAAGTGAACCAGAGCCTGGCCGATTCCTTCGGCCTGGACCGCCCCGAAGGCGCGCTGGTGTCCAACGTCGAAAAGGGCAGCCCCGCGGACCGCGCCGGCCTGCAGCCTGGCGACGTGATCCGCAGCGCCGGCGGCAAGGCGATCGTGTCTTCCGGCGACCTGCCGGCCCTGGTGAGCCTGAAGCGTCCTGGCGACCCGCTGGACCTGGAAGTCTGGCGCAATGGCAAGCGGGTGTCGCTGACGGCGAAGCTCGCGCCCTCGGGTGACAAGACGGCGGTGGCCGATGCCGGCGCCGACAACAGCAACGCCGGCAAGATCGGCCTGGCCGTGCGGCCGCTGCAGCCTGACGAAAAGAAGGAAGCGGGCGTCAAGAACGGCCTGGTCGTGGAAGACGTGGGCGGCGCCGCCGAACGCGCCGGCGTGGAGCAGGGCGACATCGTGCTGGCCGTCAACGGCACGCCGGTGTCCAGCGTGGAGCAGATGCGCCAGGCGGTTTCCAAGAGCGAAAAGTCCGTGGCGCTGCTGATCCAGCGCGGCGAGGACAAGATCTTCGTGCCGATCCGCCTGGGTTGATCCGGGTCCGGCCTTGAACTGCCGGACGCAAAATTCGCAAAGGTGACGCAAAGGTCGCAAAAGAACTGCCAGGGGCATCTTTTGCGACCTTTGCGTTCTTTTGCGTCCTTGGCGTCCGGAAGCTCGCATTCCGCATGCACCCAAGGTCCCGAGCATCTACGGTAGCGCGGCGGTAACATCCGCACGTGCCTGCCGACACCAGCCCCGCCAGCGACCTGCTGCTGAAGGTCACGCCGCCGCGCGTGCCGCGCAACCTCATTGCCCGGCCCGATCTCGCGGCGAAGAACCCGCGCCTGCGCGACCGGCCGGTGGTGCTGGTGCAGGCGCCTGCGGGTTTCGGGAAGACTTCGCTGCTGGCGCAATGGCGCCTGGAGCACCTCGCCGAAGGCGCCGCCGTGGCCTGGCTGCAGGCGCAGCCGCAGGACGACGTGCCGCGCTTCGTGCAGGCGCTGGCGCTTGCCGTGCGCAGCGGCGCCGGCCGGCCCACCTTCGGGCACGTGCTGCTCGACGCTGCGCCCCCGAGCGGCCTGGAAGGCGTCACCGGCTGGCTGGCCGAGGTCGCGCAGACTGCCCTGCAGATCGTGCTGGTCGTCGACGAGGCCGACCGCCTGCCGGAGGCAGCGCGCGAAGCGCTGGCCTACGTGCTGCGCAATGCTCCGCAGAACCTGCGCTGCATCGTTGCCGCCCGCTCCGATTGCGAACTGGAACTGGGTGACCTCATGGCCTACGGGCAGGCCGTGCTGGTCGATGCCGCGCAGCTGCGCTTCAGCCTGCCGGAAACCATCGAGCTGGTGCGGCAGCGCTTCGACGAGACCGCCGATGCCGATGCCGCCGCCCGCCTGCACGAGATGACCGAAGGCTGGCCGCTGGGCCTGCAGCTTGCGCTGTCGGTGATGGCCGGTCCCGCCGGCGAGGCCGCCATGCCGCGGCTGGACCTGCACGGCGGCGCCCTGCGCGCCCAGTTCGTCGGCCACCTGCTCGGCAACCTCGACCCGGCCGACGTGCGTTTCCTGGCCCTGGTGTCGGTGCTGGACCCCTTGCATCCGGGCTTGTGCGAAGCCGCCACCGAGGACCCGCAGGCCATCTCGCGGCTGGCCCGGCTGCAGCGCGACACCCCCATCTTCACGGCCAGCCAGGACGGCGAGTGGGTCCGCATGGCCGCGCTCGCCCGCGAGGCCTTGCGGCAGCGCTTCGACGCGTTGCCGGCGGCGCAGCAGGCCGGCGTGCGCCGCCGCGCCGCCGCCTGGTTCGCAGACCGCGACATGCTGGAAGAAGCCGCGGCGCAGTCGCTGGAAGCCGGCGACACCAAGCAGGCCTACGACCTGGCGGAACGCAGCCTCTACGACTCGCTGATCAGCCGCGGCCGGCAGGGCGCGGTGCTGGAATGGCTGGCGCGGCTGCCGCCGAAGGAGCTGGAGCGGCGTCCGCGCCTGCTGCTGGCCTGTGCCTGGTCGCTGGCCATCAGCGAGCGCCATGGCGAGGCGCAGCAGCTGGTGGCGCGGGTGCTCGAACAACCCGGCGTGGACGAACGCCTGCGCTGTGAGTGCGCGCTGATCCTCGGCGGCGCGGCCATCTTCGCCGACGACCCGGACCGCTTCGCCGCGCTGTACCGGCCCTGGGCCGACGATCCGCCGCTGACCGATCCGGTGCTGCTGCAGATGCATGCCAACCGGCGCGCTTTCCTGGCGCTGCTCGAAGGCGAGCCGGCGCTGGCGCGGCTGTACCAGCAGAAGGGGACGGGCGCGGAAGGCGCTTTTTACCTGCAGGGCTGGCGCGATTTCATCGTCGCGCTCAGCTACATCTGGGAAGGCCAAGTGAAGCTGGCCGAGCAGCTGCTGCGGCCCGTGCTGGCGCGCGCAGAAGCCGAGCTGGGCCGGCGCAGCAGCTTCGCCACCATGCTGGCTGCGCTCTACGCTGCGGCCTTGTGGGAGCACGACCAACCGGAAGAAGCTGCGGCGACCCTGGCCAACCGGCTCGACGTGCTGGAGCGCTGCGGCCTGGTCGAAGCCGTGCTGCTGGGTTTCCGTACGCTGGCGCGCATCGCGATGGTGGCGGGCGCCGAGCATCGCGCGCTGGAGCTGCTGGGCGCGCTGGACGCCGTGGGCATCGTGCGCAAGCTGCCGCGGCTGCGCGTGGCCAGCATGGTCGACCAGGTGCGGCTGCATGCGCGCAATTACCGCGGCGATTCGGCGCGGGCGCTCAGCCAGCAGATCGACGCGGTGCTGGCCGGGCCGGACGTGCCCGGGGGGCCGCTGTGGCATCGCTCGGTGCGGCACTTCCAGCTGATGGCGCGCGGCTACGCGGCCATCGCCGCGCAGGACTGGCGTGCGGCGCTGCAGCCGCTGGCGCAGGCCGACGAAGCGGTGCAGGAGCTGAAGCAGGGCCGCTTGCACATCGAGCTGCTGGGCATGCGCGCTTTCGCCATGGAGCGCTGCGGCGAGCGCGCGCAGCCTTTGCTGCGCGAAGCGCTGGACCTGGCGCGCTCCTTCGGCCTGCAGCGCGTGTTCTCGGACGCCCACCCGGACCTCGGCGCCTGGGTGCGGCAGGTCGCGGGCAGCGCGGCCGCGGTGCCGCCCGGCCCGGCGGCTCCCGCACCGGTGGCGGAGGCGCCGCGCCTGCGCGCCGCGCCGAGCATGGCGCTGACGCCCAAGGAGCGCGAGGTGCTCGCGCTGCTCGCGCGCGGCCTGTCCAACAAGGAGATCGGCCTGGCCATGCAGGTGGGCGAGGAGACGATCAAGTGGCACATGAAGAACCTGTTCGCCAAGCTCGATGCCGGCACGCGCAAGCAGGTGGTCGCGCGGGCGCGGATCTTCGGGCTGCTGAGCGAAGCGGCGTGAACCCCGTGGCCGGTCGCGAAGCGGCGATGCGCTTCGCGCGGTGCCTCAGAAAGCCGGCTCCGGCGCCACATGCGAGCGCAAGCCGCTGAAGCGCGAAGCGAACGCCGCATCCTCCTCCAGGTCACCCAGCCAGTCGCCCAGCGAGCGGCCGTCCGCCTCCACCCGCCGCGCCATGCACAGCGGCCGCGACACCGCGTTGGCAACGCTGCCGAAGTCATCGCGGCCGCGCACCACCACCCGCAGGTCCTGGCCCAGCTCCAGCCGCAGCCGGCGTAGCGCCTCGTCCTCGTCCACGCCCACCAGCAGCACGGCGAAGGCATTGCGGCCGTCGCGGCAAGCCAGGCCGCGATGGCCGGCCAGCGACACCAGCCGCGTCCCCAGGGCGCGCCGCACGCATTGCGCCATCGCCGGGCCGCGCATCGCCTCGATGGCGTCGATGTCGTCGGCCACCACCAGCAGCAGCGTCAGGTCGCGCCCGCGACGGCATGCCGCGCGCAGCGCGACCCCGCCACGCAGCAGGAACTGCCGCCCGCTCAGCAGGCCCGCGGCGGGGCGGTGCGGCCCGGAGGCGGCCGGCCACAGCCGCCGCCACCACCCCAGCAGGGTGCTTCCCACGGTGTCTCCAGTCGTTCTTCGATCTCGTTCCATGCCGGGAAGTCTCCCCCGGAAGGGCTTCCGGAGCGCCCCCCACGGCGGGGAGGCCCGATAGACCCCAAACCCCCTCCACACGGGGGGGACTCCCGTCAGGCTCGGTGACTAAATTTCGGGCATCCCAAGGAGACATATGAGCACCGTGAACACCTCCCGCGCCGGCACCGCACCGGCCTTCGTGCCGGCCGCTTCGCTGGACCGCAGCCTGCACGTCGAACCGCTCACCTGCGCCATCGGCGCTCGCATCGACAACGTCAGCCTGGCCAGCGCCTCGCGCGACAAGGACCTCGCCGAGGAACTGCGCGCGCTGCTGGTCAAGCACAAGGTCCTGTTCTTCCGCAACCAGGACATCACCCGCGCCGAGCACGTGGCCTTCGCCCGCCACTTCGGCGAACTGGAGGACCATCCGGTGGCGGGCAGCGACCCCGACCATCCCGGGCTGGTGCGCATCTACAAGAGCGCCGACAACCCGCCGGACCGCTACGAAAACGCCTGGCACACCGATGCCACCTGGCGCGAGAAGCCGCCCTTCGGCTGCGTGCTGCGCTGCGTGGAACGCCCGCCGGTGGGCGGCGACACGATGTGGGCCAACATGGTGCTGGCCTACGAGAAGCTGCCGCAGGCCGTGAAGGAGCAGATCGCAGGCCTGCGTGCCCGCCACAGCATCGAGGCGAGCTTCGGCGCCGCGATGCCCGCCGACAGGCGCCTGGCGCTGCACGCGCAGTTCCCGGACGCCGAGCACCCGGTGGTGCGCACGCACCCGGACACGGGCGAGAAGATCCTGTTCGTGAACGCGTTCACCACGCACTTCACCAACTTCCACACGCCGGCCAACGTGCGCTACGGCCAGGACTACAACATGGGCGCCTCGGCGCTGCTGAACTACCTGATCGCGCAGGCCGCGATCCCCGAGTACCAGGTGCGCTGGCGCTGGGAACCGAACGACATGGCCATGTGGGACAACCGGTCCACGCAGCACTACGCCGTCATGGACTACCCGCCCTGCAACCGCAAGATGGAACGCGCCGGAATCATCGGCGAAGCCACGTACTGATTCACCTTCACCTTCACCAGACGAGACAACGCCCCATGAACTTCCTCGACGGCTCCCTCTTCCCCGAGAACCAGGACAAGCTGGTCATCACCGCAGCGCCTTACGGCCCCGAGTGGATCCCCTCCGACTTCCCCGAGGACATCCCGGTGCGGATGGAAGACCAGATCCAGAAGGCGGTGGACTGCTACAACGCCGGCGCCACCGTGCTGCACCTGCACGTGCGCGAGCTGGACGGCAAAGGCTCCAAGCGCCTGTCCAAGTTCAACGAGCTGATCGCCGGCGTGCGCAAGGCCGTGCCCGAGATGGTGATCCAGGTCGGCGGCTCGATCTCCTTCGCGCCCGAAAGCGACGGCGCCGCTGCCAAGTGGCTGTCCGACGACACGCGCCACATGCTGGCCGACCTCGACCCGAAGCCGGACCAGGTGACGGTGACGGTGAACACCTCGCAGATGAACGTGCTGGAGCAGATGGACGTCGAGGACATCGCCGGCACCTCGCTGGCGACGCCCGACGTCAACCGCGCCTACCGCGAGATGATCGTGCCGTCGAACCCGAGCTTCTTCGAGGAGCACGTGCGCCGCCTGACCAAGGCCGGCATCCAGAGCGCCTTCCAGTTCTACAACATCAACAGCTTCGAGACCGTGGAGCGCCTGATCCGGCGCGGCATTTACAAGGGCCCGCTGGTGTGCAACTGGGTCGCCATCGGCGGCGGCATGGACCAGCCGACGATCTACAGCCTGTCCAACTTCCTGCGCGCCATCCCCGACGGCACCATGCTGACGGTGGAAAGCAGCATGCGCAACGTGCTCCCCATCAACATGATGGGCATCGCGATGGGCCTGCACGTGCGCTGCGGCATCGAGGACAACCTCTGGAACCAGTCGCGCACCGAGAAGATGTCCACCGTCAAGCAGGTCGAGCAGCTGGTGCGCATGTCGCGCGAGTTCGGCCGCGAGATCGCCACCGGCAAGGAAGCGCGCGAGATCTGCAAGATCGGCGTGTTCTACGACACCGTGGAAGAAACGCTGGCGGCCAACGGCTTCGCGCCGAACCACAAGGGCCGGCAGCAGGGCTTCCTGCGCAAGGCGGCTTGAGCATGAGCCAGGGTTCCGCACTGCCGACGGTCCTGGTCGTCCCGGGGCTGCGCGACCACGTCGCGGAGCACTGGCAGACCTTGCTGGCCGCCCGCCTGCCGCGCGTTCGCGTCGTGCCGCCGATGGGGCGGGGCGACCTCGACTGCGCCAAGCGGGTGGAGGCCATCGAGCGCGAAGCCCAGTCCATCGAAGGGCCGATCGTCATCGTTGCCCACAGCGGCGGCGTGATCATGGTGGCCCACTGGGCGCAGCGGACGAAGCGCCCCGTGCTGGGCGCGCTGCTGGCCACGCCGCCCGACTTCGAGCGGCCCATGCCCGAGGGCTACCCGACGCTCGCCGACCTGAAGGACGGCGGCTGGTTGCCGGTGCCACGCACCCGGCTGCCTTTCATGAGCGTCGTTGCGGCCAGCCGCAACGACCCGCTCGCCGATACCAAGCGCGTGATGCAGCTGGCCCATGACTGGGGCAGCAGCGTGGTCGACCTGGGCGAGGTCGGCCACCTGAATCCCGCGTCCGGCTATGGCCCCTGGCCCGAAGCCGAACGCCTCATCGATGCATTGACGACGGCGGCGCTTTAGCGCGTAAGCCGTTACCAGGAGACAAGACATGGCCCATGCCATCCGCCTCTACGAGACCGGCGGTCCCGAAGTATTGCGCTACGAAAACGTCGACGTCGGCGCCCCCGGCCCCGGCCAGGCCCGCGTGCGCCACAGCTACGTGGCCGTCAACTTCATCGACATCTATTTCCGCACCGGCCGCTATCCGCTGTCCCTGCCCAACGGCCTCGGCTCCGACGCCGTCGGCGTGGTGGAGGAAGTGGGCCCCGGCGTCACCGAGGTGAAGCCCGGCGACCGCGTCGGCTACCTGCTGGGCCCGCAGGGCGCCTACTCGGACGTGCGTGTGATGCCGGCCGAAGTGCTGATCCCGATCCCGGATGCGGTGAGCGACAGCACGGCGTCGACGCTGATGATGAAGGGCATGACGGCGCAGTACCTGTTCCGCCAGGTCTACCCGCTGCACGGTGGCGAGACCATCCTGTACCACGCCGCCGCCGGCGGCGTCGGCCTGATCGCCTGCCAGTGGGCCAAGGCCCTGGGCGTGCGCATGATCGGCACCGTCAGCACCGACGCCAAGGCGGAGATCGCCAAGGCGGCCGGCTGCTCGGAAGTGATCGTCACCTCGCGTGAGGACATCGCCAAGCGCGTGCGCGAACTCACCGACGGCAAGGGCGTGCCGGTGGTCTACGACTCGGTCGGCAAGGACACGCTGATGGCCTCGCTGGACAGCCTGCAGCCGCGCGGCCACCTGGTGAGCAACGGCACCAGCTCCGGCCCCGTGGTCATCGACACCACGCTGCTGGCGGTGAAGGGCTCGATCTGGGTGACGCGCCCGGCGATGATCCACTACGCCACCCCGCGCGCCAAGATGCTGGAGATGGCCGACGAGCTGTTCGCGCTGGTCCAGGCCGGCAAGATCAGGAGCGAGCCGGGCCGCAGCTTCGCGCTGTCCGAAGCGGCGGAGGCCCATCGCGCCCTCGAATCGCGCCAGACCACGGGCGCCACGGTGCTGGTGCCATGAGCATGCAGCTGTCCTCCGTGGACGCGCGCCCGGCGGGCGCCGGCGGCGGCTACCTGTTCGGCCCCCGCGCCGCCTGGTTCGCCTTCGCGATGACCATCGCGCTGATGGTGGTCGACTACCTGGACCGCCAGGTGATCGTGTCCCTGTTCCCGCACATGAAGGCGGACTGGGGCTGGTCCGACGCCCAGCTGGGCGGCCTGGTCTCCGTCGTCTCGGTGACGGTGGCGCTGGGCGCCTTGCCGATCGCGCTGTTCGCCGACCGCGTGAGCCGCGTGAAAAGCATTGCCGCCATGGCCGGTGTCTGGAGCCTGGCGACGATCTCCTGCATGTTCACGCGCAACTATTCGCAGCTGCTCGCGGCGCGCGCGGTGGTGGGCATGGGCGAAGCCGGCTACGGCTCGGTGGGCGCGGCGCTGATCGCCAGCCACTTCCCGGCGCGCATGCGCGGGGCGCTGATGGCGGGCTTCTTCGCCTCCGCTTCCTTCGGCTCGGTGCTGGGCGTGATGCTCGGTGGCGTGATCGCGGCCCGCTGGGGCTGGCAGGCGGCCTTCGGCGTGGTCGGTGTTCCCGGCCTGGTGCTGGCGCTGCTGTACCTGAAGGTGCGCGACTACCGCACGGTGGCCCTGGCCCCCGCGCTGGAGCAGGTGACGCGCAGCACGCGTGACACCGCGCTGCACATCGCCAGGAAGCTGGCCAGCTCGCGCACCATGCTGTGGGTGTGCGTGGGCGCTGCCGCGCAGCTGGTGGTGGTGTCGGCGGTGTGGACCTGGATGCCCAGCTTCTTCAACCGCATGCACGGCTTCGCGCCGGAGCGCGCCAGCGTGCTGGCCGCCTGCGTGGTGCTGGCCGGCGCCGTCGGCAGCGTGGTCTGGGGCATGGTGGTGGACCGCTCGGGCCGGCACCAGCCGCGCCGCAAGCTGATGGTGATGGCGGGCCTGTGCCTGGTGGCGATGAGCGTGCTGCTGGCTGCCTTCGGCTGGGCCGGCGATGCGCCGCAGCTGCAAATGATTCTGATCGTCATCGGCGGCTTCGTCATGACCTGCACCGTCGGACCGGTGTCCGCCATCGTGATCGACGTGGTGCACCCCGGCGTGCGCGCCACCGGCGCCTCGGTGCTGGCGCTGATCCAGAACCTGTTCGGGCTGGCTGCCGGACCAGTCGTTGCCGGCTTGCTCTCCGACCACTGGGGACTGCAGGCGGCGCTGGCGACCACGCCCTTCTTTGCAATCCCCGCGGCGCTGTGCTTCGTGCTGGCTGCCCGTACCTACGAAGCCGACGCGGCCCGCGCCGGCGAGCAGCTGGAAGCCGCCGCCGCCCCGGGCGGGCTGGCCGCCGCCGGCGCCTGAAACCGAATCGAGGAAGACTGATATGAACGGATCCATGATGCAGCAGCCGCTGCTGGTCTCGTCGCTGCTGCGGCACGCCGAGCGCCACCACGGCGAGCAGGAAGTGGTGTCGCGCCGCGTCGAGGGCGACGTCCACCGCTACACCTTCGGCGAGCTGGCTTCGCGCAGCCGCCAACTGGCCAACGCCCTGCGTGTCCTCGGCGTCGAGTTCGGCGACCGCGTCGGCACCTTGGCCTGGAACGGCTACCGCCACATGGAGCTGTACTACGCGGTGTCCGGCTCGGGCGCCGTGCTGCACACGCTCAACCCGCGCCTGCACCCGGACCAGGTGGTCTGGATCGCCGACCACGCCGAAGACCAGGTCCTCTTCTTCGACCTGACCTTCCTGCCGCTGGTGGAAGCCGTGGCCAGCCGCGTGAAGACCATCAAGGCCTTCGTGCTGATGACGGACCGCGCGCGCATGCCGGCCAAGACCAGCGTGCCCAACCTGCTGTGCTACGAAGACCTGCTGGCCGCCCAGCCGGACCACTTCGACTGGCCCTCGTTCGACGAGAATACCGCCAGTTCGCTGTGCTACACCTCCGGCACCACGGGCAACCCGAAGGGCGCGCTGTACAGCCACCGCTCCACGCTGCTGCACACGTACGCGGTGGCGCTGCCCGATGCGATGAACGTGTCGGCACGCGAGGTGATCCTGCCGGTGGTGCCGATGTTCCACGTCAACGCCTGGGGCCTGCCCTATGCGGCGTGCATGACGGGCGCCAAGCTGGTGTTTCCCGGCCCCTTCCTGGACGGCAAGAATCTGCACGAACTGTTCGAGGCCGAAGGCGTGACCATGTCCGCCGGCGTGCCCACCGTGTGGCAAGGCCTGCTGGCCCACGTGGAAGCGAACAACCTGAAGTTCTCCACGATGCGCCGCACGATCATCGGCGGCTCGGCCTGCCCGCCGGCGATGATGCGCGCCTTCCAGGACCGCTACGACGTGCAGGTGACGCACGCCTGGGGCATGACCGAGATCAGCCCGCTGGGCACGGTCTGCGCGCTGAAGCCGAAGCAGCAGAAGCTGGACGGCGAGCAGCGTTTGGCGATCCAGGCCAAGCAGGGCCGCGCCGTGTTCGGCGTGGACATGAAGATCGTCGACGACGAGGGCAAGGAACTGCCGCGCGACGGCAAGGCCGCCGGCGAACTGCTGGTGCGCGGCCCCTGGATCATCGAGAAGTACTTCAAGGGCGAGGGCGGCCAGGTGCTAGTGGACGGCTGGTTCCCCACCGGCGACGTCTGCACCATCGACGCCGACGGCTTCATGCAGATCACCGACCGCAGCAAGGACGTCATCAAGTCCGGCGGCGAGTGGATCGGTTCGATCGACCTGGAGAACATCGCGATGGCGCACCCCTCGGTGGCCATGGCCGCGTGCATCGCCGCGCCGCACCCCAAGTGGGACGAGCGCCCGCTGCTGGTGGTGGTGAAGAAGGCCGGCGCCGAGGTGAGCCGCCACGACCTGCTGAAGTTCTACGACGGCAAGATCGCCAAGTGGTGGACGCCCGACGACGTGGTGTTCGTCGACGCGATCCCGCTGGGCGCCACGGGCAAGGTGCAGAAGAACAAGCTGCGCGACCAGTACCGCGACCACAAGCTGCCGGGCGCCTGAAGCCATGCTGCTGGTCCTGCGTTCCCACCCCGCGGCGGATCGGTTCCGCGAGCTCGCCCCCGGCGTGCTGGCCTGCGCCGTCGTCGGCGCCGCCTCCACCTTCCTGTCCGAGCACTACGGCGCGCCCGTGATGCTGTTCGCGCTGCTCCTCGGCATGGCGATGAACTTCCTGTCGGCCGAGGGCGCCTGCAAGCCGGGCATCGAGTTCACGGCGCGCCAGGTGCTGCGCATCGGCATCGCGCTGCTGGGCCTGCGCATCACGATGGGCCAGGTGGCGGCCCTGGGCTGGGGGCCGATCGCGATGGTGGTGCTGTCGGTGGCGCTGACGATCACGGTGTCGATCGTCGCGGCGCGCCTGATGGGCTTCCGCGGCCTGTTCGGCCTGCTGACCGGCGGCGCCACCGCGATCTGCGGTGCGTCCGCGGCGCTGGCGTTGTCGGCGGCACTGCCCGCGCATCCGCAGAAGGACCGCGCCACGCTGTTCACCGTGATCGGCGTGTCGGCATTGTCTACGCTGGCGATGGTGGCGTACCCGATGCTGGTGAAGTGGCTGGGCCTGGGCAATGTGCCGGCCGGCATCTTCCTGGGCGCCACCATCCACGACGTGGCGCAGGTGGTCGGCGCGGGCTACAGCCTGTCGCAGCAGACCGGCGACGTCGCCACGGTGGTGAAGCTGATGCGCGTGGCCATGCTGCTGCCGGTGATCCTGCTGGCGTCGCTGGCCGTGCGCGGCCAGCAGCCGGAAGGCGCCAAGCGGCCACCGCTGCTGCCTTGGTTCGCCGTGGCCTTCGCGCTGCTGGTGGTGGTCAACAGCACCGGCATCGTGCCGCCCAAGGTGCAGGCCGCCGGCAACGACGTGTCGCGCTGGTTCCTGGTGGCTTCCATCGCGGGCATCGGCATGAAGACGCAATTGAAGGAGCTGGTGACCGTGGGCCTGAAGCCCGTGCTCCTGATGGTCGGCGAGACCGTGTTCCTTGCCTGCCTGGCGCTGGCGCTGCTGCGCTGGCTTTCCTGAACCTGATTCGAAGAGAGATCCTTCCCATGACCTCGTTCCACGTCTCGCGTCGCGCCCTGCTGGCCGGCGCCGCCCTGGCCACCGTGTCCGCCTTCAGCCTGCCGGCGGCGGCGCAGGCCTATCCCACGAAGCCGATCCGCCTGGTGGTGGCCGGCCCGGCCGGCGGCAGCGCCGACCTGCTGGCGCGCCTGGTCGCCGAGCCGATGTCCAAGGAGCTGGGCCAGCCCATCGTCGTCGACAACAAGCTGGGCGCCGGCGGCGTCATCGCCGTCAACGACATCATCGGCTCGCCGCATGACGGCTACACGCTGATGGTGGGCGTGAGCTCCATCGTCGCCGAGGTGCCGCACATCATCAAGCTGAAGTTCGACCCGGCCAAGGAACTGCGCCCGCTGGCCGAACTGGGGCGCAGCGGCCTGGTGCTGGTGGCCAACCCTGCGGTGCCGGCGAAGAACCTGAAGGAGCTGGTGAGCTACGCCAAGGCCAAGCCGGGCCTGACCTATGCCTCCTACAGCCCGGGCTCGCTGTCGCACGTCGAAGGCCTGCTGCTGAACCAGGCTGCCGGCATCGAGCTGGTGCACGTCCCCTACAAGGGCTCCACGATGGCGCTGCAGGACGTGATGGGCGGCCACGTGCCGCTGATGTTCGACGGCGTGGCGACCTCGCTGCCGCTGATCAAGGGCGGCAAGATCAAGGCCTTCGCGGTCAGCTCGCCGGCGCGCCTGCCGCAGCTGCCTGACGTGCCGACCTTCAAGGAAGCCGGCTACCCGCAGCTGGAAGCGGTGGCGTGGATGGGCCTGTGGAGCGCGCCGGACGTCCCGGCCGCCGTGCAGCAGCGCGTGCGCGCCGCGGCGCTGAAGGCGCTGGCCGACCCGGCCACGCGCGCCAAGGTGCTGGACACCGGCTTCGAAGCCGGCCACCCGGTCAGCACGGAAGACATGCAGAAGAGCCTGCACGCGGACTACGAGCGCGTCGGTGGCGTGCTGCAGGCGATCGGATTCAAGCCTGAGTAACAAGGCCTCCAAGGTGAAGCTTCAGGGCCCCGCTTTGCGGGGCTTTTTTTCGTAGACACGGAACCGCGCGAAATCAAGCCGCGCAGGAGTTACGAGGAGCGCGCCCGGTTGGTCTTGCGGCCCGAGCCCCCGAGGGGCCCGGAGGGGAGCTGCCGCCTCGAGGCCATCTTCTTGCCTCCGCTGTGGAGCTTGTTGGCAGCGGCCCATGCCCGCGCCTCGGTCTCAGGACGGGCTACGCCTTTTTGGTCGCTTCCTTTCTCGATGGCGCCCGCTTGGCGCTTTGGCTGGTCGGTGGAGGTGGACTTGTCCCCTTTCGGCATGTCGGGCTCCTGGAGATGGACGTTCCCGCATGATGGCGCGCTGGCCGAGCACGCGGCGTCGGAGTGAAGGCTCTGTGCAGGAAGGGAATTCTCGCGCGCCGGGAGCATGAAGAGGCAGCATCCTGCGCGCCTATAGGGCGACTCCGACGCCGCCCGGACACAGCCCTTAAGATTCGAATCCGAAACGCAGGCGAAGGAACTGGATATGAACGCATCCATTGCGGTGGCGGCCGCCGCAACGCTCATTCTTGCCGCGTGCGCGTCCGCGCCGCCGCCGCCTGCGGCGTCGATCATGCCGTCGCCAACCGACAAGTACCTCTGTGAGAGCGGTACGAAACTTTCCGTCAGGCTGCTCGGCGAAGCCGCCGAAGTGAGCGTCGATGGCGCCGAGACCGTGTCACTTGCCGCGCTGGGTAACGACGGTACGACGTTCACCAACGGTCGCCAGACGCTGTTCGTCAAGCAAGGCGTGGTTTCCTGGGCGGTCGGGCGCATGGCAGCGGAGGCCTGCAAGCCGGGGTGAGGGTTGGCGCGGCAAGAGCGCGTGTCGATGCAGCACTGGCGTCACCTGCACTTGCTGCGGTTGCAGACTTTGCCGGGCGGGCTGCTTCGGGGCTGAGGTGGACGACGCATGCCTCTCTCGAGGCTTGAGGCGGATCTGCGTGTCAGACCAGCGGCCGACTGATCTTCTGCCTTGAATGGTGGCTCCGGACTGGGGGCGGTCGGTCGGGTTGGTGCTTGCCACCGTCGGCGGTTGCCGATATCCGACGTTCGGCGACGGGCGCGACGAGCGATCGCGATTGGCCGAACTCGGCCCTCGCGATACGACTCTTCTGCCCCAACTTCCGGCTGACATCCGTCCGCGCGCCCGGACCGCGAGCACGCCCGCGAGGCATAGCACGGCCACCGTTGTCTTCAGGTACGATGAAGGTCCATTGGCAGCTACGAAAGGAGGTGATATGTCTTCATTCTCTTGGTCCGAGAGGGACCTTCCCTACGTGATGTAGCCAGGTCTCGACCAGACCCGCGGGCGCTCCCACCTTTGTGGCAGCGCCCGCGTCATTTTGGGGTGCCCTTTCGCCGTCACCGCTGTTTTCGACCCGTCAGTGTCGTTCGCGACAATGCTGGCTGAGTACCCCAATGGCCGCATCGGAGCCGACACCGTGACGCCGGCGTCCAGCTTCGACCGGCCGCAACCGCTGCTAGGTTGATTTGTCCTGGGGATCGCTTGAGACTGGGGGCGGTCGGTCGGGTTGGGCCGCCCCGATGACGGCGACCGCCGATACCTGACATTGGCGGACTGATGCGGCGAGCGAGCGAGATTGGCAGGCAGCGGACGTAAAGGCGATCCGCTGGCCAGGGACGGGTCTGCTGCTAGGTGCCAGGCTGAAGCGGTAAGGAGGTCAGCGCAGAGAGTTGCGCAGCTTGAACGGGAAAGTGACGCCATTCGGATCATGGGAGGTGCATAGCCTGGTTCCGCTCCTGCGCGAGATCGTGGCCAAGCTCCATGTTTCGCTCACTGATTCGAGGCCGATCGCGCCAGGAATCTCCGCCATCGTGAACTCGATCTGTTTCAGCGCTGCCATGCCCAAGACCTGTATCACGTCAATGACGTCTCGCACGCCTTTACGCTCCTGCTCATTCGCGTAGGCGCGCAACTTCTTCCGGAAGGTTCCATCCGGTTTCCCTCGCATATCAAATCCAACAGCAGAACGTGTGTACGGCTTTGATGTTGCACGGACGGCGACTTGGTGGTGGACGCGCGCCGACGCTTTAATCGCGCGGACTGCCTCTTCGTCGAACTCGGGTACGAACTCCAAGCTGCTCGCTGAATAGTCTCGAACCAAGCTCATCGCCGTGTTTCCGATGAAGTTCCGCGTCCCCGGTATGGTTCCAATGCATAGCCATGGGAACTCCGTTGTTCGAGGATCATCAGGGAACTTCTTCGCCTCCTCCGCTGCGAATTCCGATGCGGTCTGCTGGTGGAGGACCGGCTCTCCGGATTCAGAAAGCACGAGGTCGAAGCGTACAAGCCGGCATCGGGTCGGCCCTTTTTGCAGCTTGACGTCACCGTAGATGACAAACGCAAAATCTGCCTCCGTTGTGACTCTTCCGAGCTGAGTGAGAGACCTAAAACGCTGACTCAGCCGGTTTCTGAGCGCATCAATCCGGCCTTCAGGCACAGCCTGCTGAATGAACCGGGCCACGTCGTCGAGGACGAACAGCAGCGTCCCGACGCTACCCGCCACTGAGATGAAAGAATTCTCAGTGGGAAAGATGGTTTTTTGAAAGCCGTCTTGATAGCCGTTGGTCAGCGTGATGCGAGTGTCTGATACAACGGCAATGCCGTCCGGATTCGCAGAGAAGGCCAAACAAAATGTCATTTCGGTTCTTGAAGTTTCCTCAGAGGTGGCGCAGTGGGGGCGTTTGGCGAAGCGCGGCTCGCTACCGAGCCATCGATTTTAGGGCTCAATGCATCGGGTCGAGACGCGGGTCGCATCCCCCTGGCAAGGCGACTTCCGGCCGATACCCGACGTTGGCGACGAGCGATCCCGATTGGCCGATTGCAGACATTGGTCACCGAACCCAATCCACATGCGCCGGATAAACTGCGCCGGCAACAGAGAAATCTGAATTCTCCGCAGCCCCACCGTGAACACCCAACCGCCTATCCCCAGCCCCTTGCCCCGCGAGTATGTTCAGCACCTCGCACGCCAGGGCTTTGACCTGATCGAAGTCCTGGGGCATGGCCTAAGCGGGAGCGTCTATGCGGCCGACCAGCGCAGTCTGCATCGAAAGGTGGCAGTGAAGTTCTTCGACAGTGCTTTCGTTCGCGACGACGCCGCAATGCAGAAGAGGTTCGTTCGGGAAGCCAAGCTGCTCGCCCGATTCCAGCACCCCAACATCCCCTACGTCCTAACTGAAGGCGTACTGGTCGCCGAGCACGGTCAAACACCCTACATGGTCATGGAATACGTTCATGGCCACACGCTACAGAAAGTCCTTCAAGAGAAGAAAACACTGGAGTTGAGAGCGGCAGTTGATGTTGCTGTTCAAGTGCTAGACGCTCTAGGTTACGCACACGCAAGTCAAATCGTTCACCGGGACGTTAAGCCGTCCAACATCATGATCGACGCCAGGGATCGCTGCTTCCTCATCGACTTCTCTATAGGCGTGAGCTTTTCGCCAACACAGAAAGGCGTTACACGGGCGACGACAAAAGGGGAAATGCTTGGCTCCCCACCTTACGCTTCGCCTGAACAGCTTCTGGATGCAGCGTCCGTCGATGCGCGAAGTGACCTTTTTGGCGTGGGTGTCATGCTGGTCGAGATGTTGACGGGAAGCCGCGATCTCACCAACTTGGCGCGCACATTGTCTACATTCCCGCGCGAGCTGGTGGCTGCCATAGAAAAGGCATGCGCAACCGATCCAAATGGGCGCCATAGCGGAGCAGACGACTTTATCCGCGCCATCGGACGAAAACATCACTCATTGCCACGCACTCTGGCGCCAGCGTTGGCCCTATGCACGAACACCAAGTGCCCTGACGCAAATTGGACGAGTCGCGGCTTCTACCGCGGGCCGCGTGTTATCAGGGACTCGACCAGCTCATACTGCACGAGTTGCGGCAAGTCGCTCACCTACTTATGCCGAAACTGTGGCTCCTCCGTGGGCGAGACCCCCTACTGCGGTGGATGCGGGGCGGAGGTTTTCAACATCCCTGAATGCAAGACATGCGGCTCGTGGCTTACTCGAGACTACATGGACTCGATGGGTGCAGCCGGATGCCTCAAGTGCAAGGACAAGCCGCGCCCACCTCGGCTCACCCCTTCTCCGTCGTCAGGCTTCGACGACATGGACGACGACATACCGTTCTAATTTTGGTGCCGGGAATCGCTAGATTCAAATGACGGCTTCTGACGCGCGGCCGCTAACCTCCGGCTTTCACCCCTCTCCTGCCGGCAATACCTTCCGACCGAAGTCAATCTCAAATCCATCCGGCACCGGCTTAAACGGTTTCGCCGGTGAGCGGTGGCTGCTCTGGAAGGCGCGCAGCGCCTGCACGTCGATCTCGCCGACCACGCAGTAGTCGGTGATTCCGCCCTTGACCCGCAGCAGGTCGCGCTGCCAGCTCTCTTTGAACGGGGCGCGGATGCGGCTGTCGCCGTATTGGCGGTCGTTGCACTGGATGATGTAAGCATGCATGTCCAGTGCGGCGGATTCCACCAGGGCGTTGAAGGTGTCGGTGTCCTGGTTCCACTCGTGCACAAACAGCGCATCCACTTTGCCGCGCAGGGCTGCGCGGTGGCTGATGTTGGTCAGCTCGCTGCAGACCAGCAGGGCGAAGCGCAGGTCACCGTGTTGCAGGACGGGCGGTGTCTTCCATACCTTGTCCGGTTTCAGTTCGAGGCCGGCCAAGCGCTCCAGTTCCTGCTCTTCGTGAAAGGCCGGACGCTGTTTGTCCTGCCGGTAGATCATCAGCGAGGGGAAACCCAGTCCGTCGTGCGACAGCGCGGCCCACACCTGGTTGCGCACCCGCGCCTTGCTGGCGTGCAGGTATTCGATGCCGGTGATCAGCGAGATACCGCGCCCCTGCAGCTTGCGGGCGATGCGGATGAACCAGTGCGCAGGCAGGGCCAGCTCGGGCAGCACCAGGTAGCGGCTGTGCTGCGGCTGGGCGATCACGCCATCCAGTAAATGGCACAGGCGGGCATAGCGCTGAGCATCGGGGTCAGGCAGGCGCATGACCGAGGCCGTCCAGCTCACCATCTGAGTTTTCCAGCTGGAGACGGCAATGCCGTAGCGGCGCTGGGGCTGGCCATCGGGGATCTGCAGTACGCCATGCTTGTCGCATACGGGCGCTGCGTCGCCGAGCGTGAAGCCGCGCACCGCGAGCACGACGGCCTGCATCGCTTCGCTCTGTGCCGCGTCGTAGGCCGCCTTGTTGAGGATGAACAGCTCTGGCAGGTTGTACGGCCGGGTGGCAAAAAGCAGGCCATGCGGCAAGCCTTTCAAGCGTATCCACTGAGCCAGGTGCCGCGTGCCATCGAGCACGCTGTCCGGCAGCAGTTCCGCCGCATGGGCGCAGGAGGACACGAACTTCCTGGCCGGAATGCCGCGCTGCGCGACCATCTCCCGGGGGAGGCCCAGAAAGCGGAACGGCATGTGCGCCAGATCGAAGGAGAACAGCCGTGCCTGCTGGGCCTGGAAGCCCTTGGGCGACAGATGCCAGTCCAGAAATGAATCGACGTTCAGCGCGGGCAGGTAGTCGTCCATGTGGGCCTGCCAGGCGGCCTTGCCGTCTTTCGACAAACGTGGCGGTAAGGCGGCGCAGATGCTCTCGCGCACGGTGGTGAAAATCTGCTTCTGCCAGCGCGCCATCAGCTCGGTAGCGGGCGGCACGCTGTCGCTCGGACAGGCCTTGATGCCCAACTCGCAATGCGCGGTCAGCTGGGCGCAGAGCCGCTCAAGTGCCCGCAGTATCTTGCGCAGGGCCTCGAAGTCTTCGCAGGCTGTGGCCAGGCGAATGACGCGGGGCAGGTACACCGCCAGATCGAAGAACTGCGGCAGCACCAGCACATGCTGCACAAACGCGCGGAAGAAGGCTTGACGGTGTGCCCGCCAGGAGTCTGGCAGAAGGTCGCGCTCGTAGGCCTCAAAGTCGCGCAGCTTGATGGCAAAGCCGGCGCGGCGCATTGTCAGCGCATCGGCCTTGCGGAGGTTGTCCGCGGCCTCGCCATCGCTTTGTGTGGCGGCCAGTAGGTCGGTGGCCACATGGATGGCCGAACGCGGCAGGCGCGGCATAGCGCGCCACTCGCTGGCGCGTTCGTGAATCTGATGGGCAATAGCGTCCACCAGGGTTCTGCCCGGCTCGCCCGCCAGCATGAACACTTTGTTCTTGGCGTTGGCGAAGCGGATCAGGCTGTCGCTCAGATAGGCGGGCTGGAAGCCGATCTGCTTGTGCTCTTGATCAACCCAGCCGAGCTTGCCGCCGCACCGTGCGAACACCCAGTCCCACAATTCGGCCGTGGAGCGGAAGCTGGCGCCGTTCTGCATCACCAGCAGGATGTCGTCCACATAGCGGCCGTAGTAAAGCGGCGCCACTTGCTGTTCAATGATGCGGTCCAATTCGGTCAGCGCCACGTTGGCCACCACGGCTGAGGCGGGCAGGCCAACGGGCAGGCCTTTCTTGAGCGGTGTCGCTGCGGCCCAGGCGCACAATCCCTGGATGACAAGACGGTGGAGCTTGGCCTGGGTGGGCGTCAGCTCTAGCCCCATCACATCGACTACAAAGGCCGGGGCCAGCATGAAGCCGGGATTCAGCTCGTGATAGAACGAGCTGACATCCGCCGTGAGTGCCACGATTTTCTTGTCGGCCTCCAGCGCACTGCGCATGGCCGCTATACCCTTGTCGCGCCAGTCGCGGAAGGGTTTCAGGTAGGGCTCGAATGAGCCAAGCGAGAGCACGTTGATGCCCTTGCCATCCTGCGTGCGGCGCAGGCGGTTGCCATAGGCGCAGGGCTTCAGCTCGGCGTCGAAGAGGTGGCCGACCTCCAGCATCCACAAGGTGGACAGCACGTGAAAGTCCAGGCTGCATTGGGCCATCACCCGGAATTCGGCCTTGGGCTTCTGCGGTTTATCGCCCGCACCCAGCAGATTGCAGGCATGCTCCCATTCATCCGCAGGCGAGGAAAAGATCAGGCCATTGCCGTGCTGCTCGCGGTACTCGTCCCAGCTCGACATGTCAACCGACTTGGCCGCAAGCGTCCAGCCGCCGATGAAATCGGGCCGGGTGACCCAGGACTCGTCGTCGCCTTGGAGTTTGACCAGCAAGGCGCTGAGATTGTCGTGAAGGGTATCCTCGTAGTCCGCAATCGCGTCCAGCGAGGCATGGGACGAGTAGTACAGATCGACTTTGGCTTTTCGGTAGGCCAAGCCGAGATCACGGAGACTGATCACTGGAATTCTTTCGCTGGGGCGCCGATGGCAGTGGAGCTTCGCGACGCACTTGCCACTCATGGCACTCGGGACAATTGCTACGAATCGATCTTCAGTTTACACAGTGATTCGGTGTGGCTTGTTCAACTGACGCATGCATGATGCGCGCATGTCTCCAGTTGATCACACGGACTCCGAGCAGGTCCACTCTGCCGACCGGTTGCGCACCGCAGCGAATGTGTTTGGTCCTGACCAGCGAAGCCACGCCTTCAAGGGGCCACACGTCGAACCAGTTCCACCGGAGCTTGAGCAGCGCCTGCGCGACATCAGTCAATTCGAGCTGTCGCCCGGCGTTCCGGTGCGAATCCGGATCCATTTCGAGACGGCGAGGAATCTGTATGCGTACTCCTGGTTCGTCTACAGATTCCACATGGTCGCGCAGCAGCACGCCCTCGCCACCCTGGAACTCGCCCTTCGGTGCCGCTTCTTCCCTCCCGACGGTCACACCGACAACTCGAAGGCGACGCTTCGACCGCTTCTTGCGCGCGCAGTGAAGGAAGGGCTTCTGTCTTCGGAGAGATTCGGAGTCGTCCAGCGCACGGCACTCCAGCGGGCTCGCGACCGACAGTGGCAAGAAGCCATACGTAAGCTGAGCGAATCCGGAGTTGACTTCGTGGAGACAGACGAAAGAGATGCGATGCCCCTACCGGATGATTACCGGTCTGAATGGCTGCAAGACTGGGTTGAGATTGCCCCAAAGTTGCGGAACATGCATGCTCACGGGACAACAAGTCTCTCTCCGGCCGTTCTGGGCACATTCGAGAACGTGATGGACGCGATAAACCAACTCTGGAGCCCGAGAGCAAGTACCGGTTGATGTGCGCAACTTCGGATCTGTGCACTAAACTACGGCTCAGGGCGCCTGGGCCTAAGTTGCTCCCGGCTTAAAGCAGGCACGCATCGCTCGCTACCGAAACGGACTCCAGTCTGGGTCGGCGCGTAATCGGGAAACGCCGACCGAACAGCAATTGGAGTGCCGAATGGCAGCTACACCCTTGTGCGAGGCGCCCCTCGCCGCGCTGAAAAAGTCGCTTCGGGACGAGTTCCCGGACGCCAAGTCCTCCCACCTGTCGGAAGCCCTGGCCGCTAGCCTTGGCTTCCGCACGTATGCATCGCTGCAGGCCGCCATGACGGGCCCTGAGGAAGACCGCCCGTTCGTGTTGCTGAACTCCGAGATGCTGCGCAAACGGCTCATGCAGTTCGGCTACCCAGACGATCCTGAATTCGAGTTCGAGCTAATGAACGGGGTGCCGGGCAACGGAGTCGTCTCCACTTGGTGCAATCACGCTTGGGAGATCGAGTACAAGACGGAGCGCCAGCGAGCATGGCGGAATCTCATGATCTGCGCCGTGAACGCCGCTCTCGACCGGCGGATTTTTACCCTTCGCCCGGGCGACAACCGCTTCGAGGACGAGTACCGCCGGGGAGTCCCAATCGACTTCACCTTGCCGAACGGGCTTCCTGCCAGGGCATCAGTGGCTGACGCCGGTTTCGACGAGGTCGCCGTGCACGCTGCTGTGAACCCCAAGGGCCGTCATGTCGATGCCATGGCGGGTTTTGACTGTGGCGACGCCGTCGCCATGACGTGGTTGGAACGCCGTCGTGGCGCCTGGATGCAGACGTCGGACACGCAGTTTCACTGCCGTCGCAGCCTGCTCTCGGGGCTGGCCGCATTGGACGTGACGCCAGCGGGCTACGGGGACCGTGGCCGCGTAATCATGTAGTGGTGCTGTACGTCGACCAGGAGGCGGTACGCTGGCTCCACAACTGATCGGCGACGCCAGCCTCCGGAATCACCCGGGTCCGACCGGAAGTGCCCCGCCCGCGACCGAAAGCGCATTCTGGATGGCCCTCAACTCGATGGGAGACCATCATGGCAGCCGAAGGCAATACCGCTCACCGCGAGCCGTGGAACAAGGGCAAGATCGTCGGGCAAAAGGCCCCCTTCAAGGTGAAAGACATCTGGGCGCTGCGTGTCCGCCTGCAGATGGAAGGGCGGGTGCGAGATCTCGCGCTCTTCAACTTGGGTATCGACAGCAAGCTTCGGGGATGCGATCTCGTCGCCCTCAAGGTCCGAGACGTCTGTCACGGAGACCAGGTCGCGACGCGCGCCACTGTCATGCAACACAAGACACAGCGCCCCGTGCAGTTCGAGATCACGGCGGCCGCCCGGGACGCTCTGCAGGCGTGGATCAAGCTTGCCGGGCTGAAGTCAGAAGCCTTCCTCTTCCCCAGCCGGCTCCATGATTCGCCTCATCTCGGCACCCGGCAGTACGCACGGATCCTCCAACACTGGGTTGATGACCTGGGACTGGACCGCGCCGACTATGGCACGCACTCGATGCGCAGGACGAAGGCGACGCTGATCTATCGGCGCACCAAGAACCTTCGCGCAGTGCAACTGCTCCTGGGACACTCCAAGCTGGAATCGACGGTAAGGTACCTCGGCGTCGAAGTCGATGATGCTCTCGAGATCTCCGAGCAGACGGAGATCTGAGGCAAGCGAAAGCGACCGCGTCGGTGATTGTTTTGTGGCGGTCGCTCTCGATGGCGGCTATCGGGGTGCCGACTTGGGCAATGTCCGCAACACCTTGGATTCCGGGCGTTGGCGCCGCAATTGGGTGGGTAGCTCAATGACCGCATTGACCCCGAGACCTCGCACTTGGCGTCCTCCGCCGGCCGACCGCCATCGCTGCAAAGCAGTCGGTCTTCCCGCCCGCTAGGACCGGCAGCCAGAGGCCGCTGCCGCCTCCGCTGCACCCGAGCGGAAGTCCGCTTTCAGCCAAAAGGCAGCCCGCGCCCCCCCGCCCGCCTACCCCACGAATCCAACACTTCGGCGCCGTCATCCCGTACTTCGTCGCACGGCGACGGGCACCGGCGTCGTCCCTACCGACACTCCGTTGCGCCTGCACAAGTCCAGTGCGCCAAGGAGGTCGACATGCGTTCGCGAAGATTCCTGTTCTCCGCCGTCCTGGTTGCGACTGGGTGGTTGATGACCGCCGGCCTGTCACTGGCTGCCGGCATCCAGTCCCTGACGGTTCCCGCCGATGGGGAGGCACCGGCCATTTCCGGCGCGGTCTGGTATCCCTGCGCAGCGCCACCGGCGGAGACGCAAGTCGGCCCCTTCACCATCCACGCCACCAGAGACTGCCCGATCGCGGGGACGCACTTGCCGCTGGTCGTCATCAGCCACGGCCGGGCCGGTACGTTCCTGGGCCATCGGGACACGGCGCAGGCCCTGGCGGAAGCAGGTTTCGTCGTGGCTGCCATCTCGCATCCGGGCGACAACGCGCGGGACAGCAGCAACTCGAACACCTTGTCCGCCTTCGTCCAGCGGCCCGCCGACATCAAGCGGCTGGTCGACTACCTGCTCGGGGCCTGGCCGTCGGCGGCTGCGATCGACAAGGATCGCATCGGCTTCTTCGGCTTCTCCCGCGGAGGCTACACGGGGCTCGTGACCGTCGGCGCCGTTCCGGTCTTCCCCCGCGGCCTGCGCCTGTGCGCCGGACATTCCGACACCCTCTGCGAAGCGCTGCGGCAGGGGACCCTTCCTCCGCCGACGCACGACGACCGCATCAAAGGCGCCGTGATCGCCGATCCGTTCGGTTTGTTCTTCGTCGACGAATCGTTCCGGGACGTCCGGGTTCCCATCCTGCTCTGGCGCTCCGAATTCGGCGGGGACGGCGTGTCGCCTGGCGACGTGGCAGCGATCGACGCTGCCTTGCCCGGGAAGCCGGAGCTGCACACCGTCGCCGGTGCCGGGCACTTCGCCTTCCTGCCGCCGTGCCCCGCGGCCATGCGGCAGGACGCGCCTGAGATCTGCTCGGACGCGGCCGGCTTCGACCGCGAGGCTTTCCACAAGGTGTTGAACGCGCAGGTGGTCGAGTTCTTCCGGCGCAATCTTCCCTGACGCGAAGCCGCGCTCTGGCCTGGACGCAATGCCCATCCTGCATCTTGACGCCCGGCGCAGCGCATGCGCACCATGCAGCCCATGTCGCCGCCCAACCGGTCTTTTGCGCTCGCCTTGGCAGCCGCCGCGGCGCTCGCGGCTTGCTCCAGTGCGCCCCCGGCCAGGGTGCGCACCGTGCAGATCGATCGCACCACCTACGGGATCGCGCATATCACGGCACCCGACTACGAAGGCATCGGCTACGGCTTCGCGTATGCGCACGCGCAGGACGACCTCTGCCTGATGGCCGATCGCTTGTTGACCCTGCGCGGGGAACGCACGCGCTACCTCGGCGCGCAGGGCACGGCCCACATCAGCCTGAACCAGCTCTCCAACCCGCGGGTCGATCTCTTCATCCGTGCCCACATGGACGATGCCGTGCTGGAAAGCGCCGCGTCGGCGTGGAGCCCTGACCTGCAGGCCGCCGTGCGCGGTTACGTCGCTGGCTATAACCGCTACCTGCAGAACGCCGTGGAGGCCGGCACGGTGCCCGAGAGTTGCCGCGGAAAGCCCTGGCTCCAGCCCATGACCGTGGGCGACGTGCGGCGCGGCGTCGAGAACACCATGATCCTGGGGAGCCTGGGTGCGTTTGCGGACGCGGTGCTGGACGCCGACCCGCCTGCGCGCCAGCGCGGGCATGCCAGCGTGGATGCCCCGACGCCGGACGGCGCCGCCGCCGAACTCGCGCGCGATCGTTTCAATTCGAATCCCGAGGGCGCCGCCTACGGGTCCAACGGCTGGGCCTTCGGACGCAATGCGACGCCCGACGGGCACGGCGTGCTGCTCGGAAATCCGCACTTCCCTTGGAGCGGCCCGGACCGCTTCTGGGAAGTGCACCTGACGATTCCGGGCACGCTCGACGTCATGGGCGCCAGCGGTGGCATGTTGCCGGTGGTGCTGATCGGCTTCAATCGCGACGTGGCGTGGACCCACACCGTGTCGACCGGCCAGCGCTTCACGTTGTACGAACTCACGCTCGACCCCGCGGACCCCACGGTCTACCTCGTCGACGGCCAACGCCGCAAGATGACGGCCCGGACCGTGGCCCTGCCTGCGGGTGCCGAAGGCTCGCGGCCGATCAGCAAGGTCTTCTACGACAGCGAGTGGGGACCGATTGTTGCCATGCCCAAAGCGGGCTTGGGCTGGACGGCCAGCCACGCGTACGCCTTGCACGACGCGAACACGCTCAACATGCGTGCCGGCGACACCTGGATGCGCATGGCACGCGCGCATGATGTCGGGGAACTGCGTGCCGCCATGGGCAATCAGGGCCTGCCCTGGGTCAACACCATTGCGGCCGACCGCCAGGGCAATGCGATGTACGCGGACCTGTCGGTCGTGCCCGACGTGTCGGCCGCGATGCTCGAAAGCTGCGCCCCCTCGCCGGCGGCGGCTGCCCTCTTCGATCGCGCGGGGCTGGCGGTTCTCGATGGCTCGCGCAGTGCCTGCGCCTGGTCTCGGGACGCTGCCGCCACGCAGCCAGGCATCATCGCCGCCAGGCGCATGCCGGTCCTGGTCACCCCGGACTGGGTGCAGAACAGCAACGACAGCTACTGGCTCAGCAACCCGGACGTGCCGCCCGCCACCGGGATATCACCGCTCGTAGGCCCGGTCGGCACCGTGCAGGGTTTGCGTACGCGCAGCGCCATCCAGGAAATCCGTGGCCGGCTCGCTGGCAGCGATGGCCTGGCCGGTGACCGGATGGGCCCTTCCGAACTGCGCAGCGTGATCTTCCGCGACCGCAACTTCGCGGGAGAACTGGTCATGGACGATCTCGTCGCTGCGTGCAAGGCCGCTGACGCGTTGCTGTCGCGGGACGCACGCGAAGGCTGCCGGGTCCTCTCGGCCTGGGACCGCACGGACGATGCCGGCTCCGCAGGGGCGCCGCTCTTTCGCGAGTTCTGGCGCAAGGCCAGGGGAATCCCGAACGTGTGGCGCGTCCCTTTCGACCCCGGCCGCCCCGTTGCCACGCCCAGCGGGCTCGCCATGGACAGGCGCGCCACCCGCGATGCCGTCTTCCAGGCGCTGGCCGAAGCCGTCGCGCTCGTGCGCGCGGCCGGCTTCGCGCCCGACGTCGCGCTTGGCGTGCCGCAGTCGCGCGTGGTGCACGGCCACAGGGTGGCGCTGCACGGCGGCACCGAGTTCGAAGGCGTCCTCAACAAGCTGGAGGCCGAGGGGCAGCAGGCCATCGACGCCGGCGGCTATCGCGTCGACTTCGGCAGCAGCTACCTGCAGGTCGTGACCTTCGACGAGCGTGGCCCTTTGGCGCAGGCCATCCTCACCTATGGCCAGAGCGGCGAGCCCGGGTCGGAACATGCGTACGACCAGCTGCCGCTGTTCGCCGCCAAGCACTGGCAGTCCCTCCCGTTTCATCCTGAGGACGTGGAGGCGCAGCGCATCGGCCAGCCGCTGCGGCTGGAGTACTAGCGCAGATTCAGAACGTATGCCGCATCCCGATGTCGATCCCCGACGCCGGATGCCCCGGCAACGGCGTGGGCCCGGCATCGGCGCCCACATTCACCGGGATCGCGAGCGCGCCCTTGTTCTCGATGTGCGCGTAGGTCGTGTACAGCGCGGTGCGCTTGGACAGGTTGTAGACGTAGCCGAAGGCGATCTTGCTGGCGCTGCTGTTCTGCGCGTCGTTGCGGCCCACGTGCGTGTAGGCGACCGGGAAGTAGCCGGGGCCGGCATAGATCATGGCGCCGACCTGCCAGAACGGCGCGCGGTTGCCGTTGTTCAACACGGCCACCGGCAGGCCCGTGCGGTTCACGCCCACCAGGGCCATGAGGCGGCCGAACTTGGCGCCGTAGCTGCCGCCGCCGGAGCTCTGGGTGAAGTCGCCGACGGCCGCCGCGCGGGTCTTCGTCGTCGCGATCGACACTTCCCAGGGCTCGCCGCCATAGCCCAGGCGCAGGCCCATGGTGCGGCCGTCGCTGTTGGCGGCCGCGCTGCTCTGGTTCTCGCCGGCGGCATACATGGCCTGGCCGAAGAAGTTGAGGCAGCCCGGCGTCCCGCAGGCGGGCGTGAAGTAGCCGATGCTGTTGGACGCCCGCAGGTTGGTGACCGTCGTCCCCTGGATGGTGACGCCGCCGAAGCCCACGCCGGTGCGGAAGGGGTCGTACAGGTAGATCGGCCAGAACGAGGGCACGTAGTCGCGCCCCAGTCGCACTTCGCCCCAGTCGCCGCCCAGGGACACGATGGAGCGCCGGTTGAAGGTCAGGCCCTGCGTGCCGGGCGTGGCAAGCACGGTGCCGTTGGCCTGGTTGTTGGTGTTGGTGGGCAGCCCGGTGCCGTTGTCGGCGTTGAAGCCGGCCTCGAGCTCGAAGGCTGCGTACAGGCCGCCTCCCAGGTCTTCGCGCCCGCGGATGCCGATGCGGTTGTTCTGGTTGCCACCGGGTACGAGCTGGATGCGTGAACCCGTCCCGTCGCCGCGGTAGTACGCGAGCGCCAGGTCGATGCCGCCGTACAGCGTGACGGAGGACGATTGGGCGAAAGCCGCGGCGGAGCCCCACAACGCCGCGAGCGCCAGGATATTCTTGTGCATCCGACGCGTTTATAGGCGTGCCGGACGCCCTCCGCCCCTAGGGAATGGGGCAAGCCAGGCCCTCAGGCCGGCGTCGCTTCCTTGGGCTTGGACGGGGCCGGCACCTCGAAGGAGCCGAAAGCCTGCTGCGGCGTCTTGGTTTCCGGCAGCACGTAGACGACGGCGCCGTACTTCCGCACCGTCGGATGCAGCACGCTGTTGTAGAAGCCGGCCGGCACGTTGACGCAGCCGTTGGAGATGCGGTGCTCCTTGGGGTCGTCCGACCCCATGCGCTCGGCGCGCCGCTCCGAGGCGGAGACGCTGGCCATGCGGTGGATCGACAGCGAGTTCTTGTAGTCGATCCAGATGATGTCCGCGTGGTGGTTGTCCTTGCCCAGGACGGTCGGGAAGCGGCCGGCGGGCGTCGTCTTGTCCGATTCCTTGAGCTTGGAGATGGGCGTGTTGCCCACCTGCGCGACCTGGTCGCCCACGGCCTTGCCCAGGAGCACCGTGCTGCGGCTCTTGAGCTTGCCCTGCGGGTCGAACACGTACATCTGCGCCTGCTTCTTGTCGATGATGACGAAGGACTTCCTGCCGGCGTTGCGAGTATAGGAGACCCAGTTGGCGACGTGCACGACGTCCTCCGGGGCTCCGGTTTCCTTGCCGAAGTCGGCCAGCGGGCCGGGCTTCTTCAGGTCTTCCTTCTTCGCGAGCGCCGGCTTGGCCGACGCCTTGCTGCTGGCCTTGGCGTGCGCGGCCGGCCTGGCGGCCGCATGCGCCTTGGCATGCGCTTTCGGGTGGTGGTGCTGCTGCGCCTGGTCGGGCGCTGCTGCGAACGCGGGCGCAGCCAGCAGGGCTGCGCCTAGGAACGCGGTCAGGAGGCGGGGCGACGTGTGCATGCCAGCAGGCTAGACGAGCCACGGCCGGCCGAGGTACGCCGCCGGCGGCAGTGGGTGTAGGACGGGCCTGCTGGGGTGGGATCGGCGTCGCCGGGTGGCGTTTACCGACTGTCCTGGAACGGGTGCGAGGAGGAATCGTCGCTGCTGGCCGGATGCTGCGCGCTCGCCGACTTCAGCAGGGACGCGCCCGTCGGGAACAGCTGGCGATGGTGAAGCGACCTGGCGATCGCATCGAGCTCCTGCATCGCCTCGTCGAAGAGGGCATGGGCCATTGCGCGCTTCGACCGCGCGAGCAGCACGACGTCGGCCAGAGGCGCCGCGGAGGTGCCTCTCGCAAACTGAAGCATTTGGGCGTGCAACTTGCGCTCGGCTTCCCGAGCCTCCTTCTCGGCGGCGAACCACGCCTGGAATTTCGGAGTTTCGGTCTGCATGGCGCACCTGCATTCCTTGTGCGCACGCAGGGGACCTGCTTCCGGGCTGCTGGCAAGAGGCACGAAGAGGTGCCAGCGAGAGGTCGAGTGCAACCCACTATACGCCTGCCCGGCCTCTGCTCGCGCGAGCCATGACGGAGATCGACCGGCGCATGGAGGAGATCGACCGCGGCCAGGGCAGTGCCTGAGGCCGGGTCACGGAACCAGGGTCTTCAGCACATCCGAGTACCAGGCGCAGTTGAGCCCCAGCGACTCGTCTTGCATCACATCCCGGTTCCCCATGTCCAGCCGGGAGGAGTGCACGCCAAGCAGCGCCCACGGAAATTTGCCTTCCCCACGCCGCAGCACGACGGGCGCGCCGCTGGCACCGCGGTGCATCCGGGCGTCGGTGAGGAAATAGCCCTGTCCCTGGAACCGGACACCGAAGGACGATGCGACGATGGCTTGGCGAACCACCGGGAGGTGGTGGACCGTGTCGTAGAAGCCCAGCGGAAAGCCCACGAGCAGGAGCGGCGTACCCACCTCAGCGATGTCGAGGTCGGCCGGAAGGCTTTCGGGCCGGAAGCACCTCACATGGAAGTCGGCGGGGAGCAGGGCCCTGTTCACCTCGATCGCGGCGACGTCGATCTCGCCTCCGGAATCCATGGCCTGCCGCCATGCCGCCCTTCCACCCTGGTACAACGGCATGGAAACCGACTGCCAGCGCGCCAGGTTCGTGGCGTCCGTGTGGACCACGAACTCGACCCGGTCCGGCCGGTGTTGCGCGGCCTCGTCGATGAACACGTGGCGGCTCGTCACGAGGTAGAGCCGCGATTTGCTCTCGTAGAAGAAGCCGGACCCCGCGGTCAGCACGCGATCTCCCAGGAACGTCGAGAGACGAGTCACGGACATCAGGAGCGATTCGGCCACGACCATCCTTGCCAATACCGGGCCGAGCGACCGGTGCCACCCGCAGTCCGGCGACCAGTCTACCGCGCATGCCCTGCGCCGGAAGGGCAGGCGCAGAATGGGTGCGATCAGGAGCAGCCCGCATGGACGAAACCCAAGCACGCCAGATGAAGGACCAGCACAGCCGCGACGAGGCTCAGTTGCGCCGTTCCCAGCAACTTTCCGCCGGCGACGCGTTCTCGCCGGTTGAAAGCTCACCGCAACATGGCGCGGCCGGCCCGAGCGACGGGGACAACGAAGCAACCGCGGTCGGGGATTACGAGATGGCGCTGAGCGCCGAGCGATCCGCCTGGGAACGCTTCCGGTCGCTGTCGCACCGGTCCGATTCCACGGCCGAGTGGCAGGAATGGCGTTCCGCCGTGGAGGCGCGCGACCGGGCAACGCGTGTGCTGATCAACCATTTGCTGGAAGGAATGGCGGGCACCCAGGCTTGAGCCGGGGCACCCGCGCAAGTCAAGCCTTCCGCAGCAGGTAGTGCGACAGCGCCGGGATCAGCACCACCGCTCCCACCATGTTCCACAGGAACATGAAGGCCAGCAGGATGCCCATGTCGCCCTGGAACTTGATCGGCGACAGCGCCCAGGTGGCCACGCCCGCGGCCAAGGTCACGCCGACCAGCACCACCACCTTGCCGGTGAAGCGCAGCGCGCGCGCATAGGCCAGGCCCAGCGGCACGCCATCGCGTTGCTGCGCGAGCTGCACCGACAGCAGGTACAGCGCGTAGTCCACGCCGATGCCCACGCCCAGCGCCACCACCGGCAGGGTCGCCACCTTCACACCGATGCCCAGCGACACCATCAGCGCTTCGCACAGCATCGAGGTCAGCATCAGCGGGACCAGTGCGACCACCACCGCGCGCCAGCTGCGGAAGGTGATGAAGCACAGCAGGGCGACCGCGGCGTACACCAGCAGCAGCATCTCGCGCCAGGCCTTGTGCACCACGATGTTGGTGGCGGCCTCGATGCCGGCGCTGCCGGCGGCCAGCAGGAACTGGCGGTCCTTGTTGCTCTGGGCCTGCGCGAAGTCCTGCGCCACGGCGACCACGCGGTCCAGCGTCTCGGCGCGATGGTCGGACAGGTAGGCGATGACGGGCATCACCGAGCAGTCGGTGTTGAACAGCTCGGGGTTGTTCACGCTGGCCTGCTGCGCGCCGTAGTTCAGCACGTCCTGGTTGCGCGCGATGGTCAGCCACTTGGGGCTGCCTTCGTTGCTGCCGGCGGTGATGCGGCGCACCGCGTCGGTCAGCGCCGACGTCGTCTGCACGCCGGGAACCTGCTGCAGCGCCCAGGCCAGCCGGTCGGCCTCGACCAGCGTCGCGTACTTCAGGCAGCCTTCCTTCTCGGTCTTCACGATCACCGCGAAGGTGTCGCTGGACAGCGTGTAGTGGCCGTTCACGTAGGCGTCGTCGACGTTGTAGCGCGAGCCGGGCCGCAGCTCCGGTGCGCCGGCGTCGAGGTCGCCGATCTTCAGGCGCAGGCTCATGGCGTAGCCGACGCTGCCCAGGATCAAGGCCGCCACTACCGCCAGCGCGGCGCCGCGCGGCGTGGTGAACCACTCCAGGCCATGGAACATGCGGGCCAGGCCGCGCGGCTGCGCCGCTTCGGCGGCCAGCGCGCGGCGCGCGGCGCCTTCGCTCACGCCCACGTACGACAGCAGCACCGGCAGCAGGATCAGGTTGGTGGCGATCAGCACCGCCACGCCCAGGCTGGCCGACAGCGCCAGTTCGCGGATGACGGGAATGTCGATCACCATCAGCACGCCGAAGCCCACGGCATCGGCCAGCAGCGCCGTGAGGCCGGCCAGGAACAGGCGGCGGAAGGTGAGGCGGGCCGCCGACAGCGCCGAGGCGCCGCGCGCGATGTCCTGCATGATGCCGTTCATCTTCTGTGCGCCATGGCTCACGCCGATGGCGAACACCAGGAAGGGCACCAGGATCGAGTACGGATCCAGCTGCATGCCCAGCGCCGTCACCAGGCCCAGCTGCCAGGTCACGGCGATGAGCGAGCAGCCCAGCACCAGCAGGGTGCTGCGCACGCAGCGCGTGTACAGCCAGATGATGATGGCGGCCGTCAGCGCGGCCAGGGCGAAGTACAGCGCCACCTGCAGCAGGCCGTCCATCAGGTCGCCGGCCAGCTTGGCGAAGCCGATCGCGCGGATGCGCACCGGCGCCTGCTCGCCCTGCGCCTCGTAGCGCTCGCGGATGTGGTCGATGGCGTGCGACAGCGCGTGGTAGTCCACCGGCTTGCCGGCGGCGTCCTTCTCCATCAGCGGCACGACGATCATGCTGGACTTGAAGTCGTTGCCCACCAGGCTGCCCACCAGGCCCGAGCGGGCGATGTTGGCCTTCAGCTGCTCGGTGGCGCGCGGCGAACCGTCGAAGTTGTCCGGCATCACCGGGCCGCCGCGGAAGCCTTCTTCCGTCACTTCGGTCCAGCGCACGCCGGGCGCCCACAGCGACTTCTGCCACGCGCGGTCGACGCCGGGCGTGAGGAACAGTTCGTCGTTGATCTTGCGCAGGGCGTCGAGGTAGGCCTTGTCGTAGATCGTGCCCTTGGGGTTCTCCACCACGATGCGCAGCGAGTCGCCCAGGCCGCGCAGCTCCACCCGGTTGGCCAGGTAGTTCTGGATGAACGGGTGGCTGCGCGGGATCATCTTGTCGAAGCTCGCGTTCAGCGTGAGCCGCCAGCCGGCTAGCGCCGCCAGCGCCAGCGTGACCAGCAAGCAGGCGACCAGCACGACGCGGCGGTTGTTGAACACCAGGCGCTCGATGAGCGAACCCGTGGCTGCGTCGACGCGGTGGTCGGCGGCGTCACCCGCCAGGCCGCCGGGGGCGGTACAGGCATGCATTGGAAAACTCCAGAGAAACGGCTTGGGCCACGCTTCGGGCCCGGATTGCGTAGGGTGCGCAGCTCCGCTGCGCACCGCACCACTACGGCAGCTGCTGCAGCTGCACGCCGCGCGGCCCCGCCACCAGCACGGCGGACCCGAGGGACAACAGCGCCGCAGCCGGCGCGGGCCGCTGCAACGCGATCGGACGGAAGCTCGCGCCGTCCTCGCTCACCAGCAGCTGGCCGGCCTGGCCCGCCAGCAGGATGCGCCCTTGCGCATCCACGGCACCGGCCGTCAGCCCGGACGGGATGCCCGTCGGCACGGCCTGCCACGTCGCGCCGCCATCGGTGCTGCGCACGGCGTTGCCGCGCAGGCCGAAGGCCACCACCACCTGCGGCGTTCCGGTCACGCCGAACAGCGTGCCTTCGTAAGGCTGCGCCTGCCGCACGAAGCGGCCGCTGGCGCGATCGAGCTTGAGCAGCAGCCCTTGCTCGCCGGCCATCCACAGGTCGCTGCCGATGCCGCGCACCGCGTACAGGTGCAGGCCCTTCGGGTTCTCGATGGCGTCCTTGGGCAGCGGTTCCCAGTGCGCGCCACCGTCGGCGGTGCGCAGGGCGGAGCCGAAGGCGCCGACCGCGATGCCCTTGCCGGCGTCCTCGAACCACACGTCCAGCAGCGGCACGTCGGCGCTGTCGGGGCGGCCGTCGCGCTGCTTCTTCCAGCTGCGGCCGCCATCGGCGCTGTGCAGGATCACGCCGTCGTGGCCGACGGCCCAGCCCTGGTCCGGCGTGGGGAAGTGCACGGCGACGAGGTCGGCGCTCACCGGCACCTCGGCCTGCTGCCAGGTCTTGCCGCCGTCGTCGGACAGCAGGACGTGGCCCCGCTGGCCGACGGCGACGATGCGCTTGCCGGCCTGCGCCAGCGCGTTCAGCAGGGCGCGGTCTGCCAGCTTCGTGGCCAGCGCGGGCGTGTCGAGCACGTCGCGCGCCGGGGCCGCGGTGGTCGCCTGGGCCACCGCGCCGGCGGCGATGCCGGCCGCGAGCAGCAGCGCGAGCGGCTGTCGCATCAGCGTCTTCATGGCGCGCTCAGCGGATGCCGGCGCCGGCCAGCGAGTCGGGGGTCCACTCGCGGTCGGACAGCGGCTTGGTCTGCTTCAGGCCGCCGGTCTCGGCGATGTAGCCGGTGACGGAGTAGATGCGCGAGACCAGGTCGTAGTGGCCGAACATGTCGGTGTAGGGCGCCGGCACGTCGTAGCTGGGGGCCATGTAGGCGAAGCCGGCGCGATACAGCTGGCCGCGCTGGTCGTAGCCGTCGGAGGCCAGGGCCGCCCACGAGTCCTCGTCCAGGAAGAAGGTGCGCTTGCTGTACACGTGGCGCTTGTCGGCCTTCAGCGTCGCTTCGACGACCCACACGCGGTGCAGCTCCCAGCGCACCATGTCGGGGTTCAGGTGGTTGGGCTTGAACAGGTCGTCCTGCTTGGCCTGGTACACCGCCTGGTAGTCGTTGTAGGGGACGTACATCTCCTTCTTGCCGACCAGCTTGAAGTCGAAGCGGTCCATGGCGCCGTTGAAGATGAAGGTGTCGTCGAAGGTCGTCGAGCCGGCGGTGCCGGGGTTCGGCGTGTCGTGCGCGAGGTCCGGGGCCACCTTCACGCGGCGCTGGCCGGGCAGGTAGGTCCAGGCACGGCGCTCCTTGCTGCCGATGTCCAGCGGGTCGACCAGCAGCAGGCCTTCGCCGTTGCGGCGGGCCGGGCCCGTGTACATCAGCTTCATGCGCCAGTAGGTCTCGGCCTCGGGCTTGGTGACGTCCCAGAACGGGAACTCCTGCACGCTCTGGCCTTCCACGGCCAGGGTCGGGCGGCCGCTCGCGTCCACGGTGATGTTGCGGTACTTGGACTCGTAGGCGACGCCGTTGAAGCGCACCAGGTGGTTCCACATCGCCTCATACCCGGTCTTGGGAATCGGGAAGGGGAAGCCGGCGTGGGCGCCCTCGATCGACACGCCGCCGTTCAGCGTCCTGGTCTTCGTCGCGTTCTTCACCGTGTTGTCGGTGACGAACTTGGGGAAGGCCACCGTGCGGTGCGTCGGGTAGACGTCCATGCGGAAGGTCGGGTAGGCCTTCAGCAGCGCCTTGGCGCCTTCGGTCAGCTTGTCGCCGTACTGGCCCATGTTCTTCGCGTCGATGACCAGCGTGGGCTTCTCGCCGGCGAAGGGGTTCGGGCGGATGCCGTCGCCGGCCTTGTAGCCGGCCGGGGCCTGGGTGAGGCCGCCGGTGTAGGCGGGGATCTGGCCGTCCTTGCTGGCGGCCTTGTCGGCGCCGATGGCGGTGAGGGTGGTGCCCAGGGCCTTGGCTTCGTCGGCCGACACGGCGGCGGACGCGGCCCAGGGCAGCAGGGTGGCGGCCGCGGCCGCCACCAGCGTGAGCTTCAAACGCATGATGGGTTCCTTGCTTAGAAGGTGGTCTTGAAGGTGAGGCTGACGAAGCCGCGGTCACGCAGGAAAGTCGTCAGGCCGTTCGTGGAGGTGACGGCGGTGCCGTTGTCCTTGTAGCGGCCGACGAAGTCGATGTACTTCAGGTCGAACCGGTACTTCTGGTAAAGATCGGCGCCGAGGCCGATCGCGTAGTTGCCCAGGCCTTCGTTGCCGCCGAAGACGGTGGCAGCGTTGCCCTTCACGCCCACCGAGTAAGAGAGCGGAGCGGACAGGTCGAGGCCGGGCGCCACCTGGTACCAGGTGGGCGTGAACGAGAAGGCGACGCCGACGTAATCCTTGGTGGCGCAGCCGTCCCACTTGTCCTTGCCGTTGCAGGGAGCGAAGCCGATGGCGTTGAACAGGTTGGCGCCGCTGCGCACGGTGGCCCAGTGGGACCACGCCAGTTCGGCGGCGTAGGTGGCCTGGTCGAACACCGGCGTCTTGTTGATGGTGCCGATGGCGTTGACCAGCGCGTGCCAGGTGTCGCCGCGCGGGCCCTTGGTCTGGCCTTCCGCCGGCAGGCCGGGGGCGATGCCCAGCACCTGGCTGTTCAGGGGCGTGTTCTTGCGGTAGGACAGTTCGCTGCCGACGCTGACGCCGCCGATGTTCTTGGCCAGGCTCATGCCGTACATGTCGATGCCGTCGGCATAGACCAGGTTGTACTGGCTGGTGCTGTTGGGGCCGACCTTGGTGATCAGCGTCTGCGGCAGCTTGTCCGCGAAGCGGCGCCAGTAGAAGCCCATCGTGCCGTCCAGCCAGGCCGGGCTCCAGCGCGCGGACAGGCCCCATTCGCCGTGCTGGCTGGGTTCCGCGGCGCCGCCGCGGTTGGCGAAGCCCAGCGCAGGGCTGACGAACTGGCGGTCCGGGCCGTTGAACACGAAGTCCACCGGGCCCAGGTAGGTGCCGCCTTCGGGGTAGCGCGCCGCTTCCCATTCCAGCAGGTACTGGCCGGAGACCGACAGCGTGTCGGTCAGCTGGGCCTGGCCCGAGAGCTGGTTCAGCGGACGGAACAGTTCCTTGGCTTCGGTACCGGGCGTGGCGAAGCCCTTCTGCAGGTCCAGCGGGTTCTGGCCGTAGGACACGCTGTGCATGTGGCCCGTGAGGAACAGCGACTCGCCCCAATAGATGGTGTGGCGGCCGGCCTTGCCTTGCACCGGCACGTTGCCGATTTCGGTGCCGCCGAACACGAAGGCGTCCATCAGTTCACCGGACGGGCCTTCGTAGAAGCGGCGCGTGGTGTTGCTGTACTGGTGGTTGATGTAGCTGGGGATGTTGTTCAGCGGCGGGTTCGGGTTGCTGCGGCTCTGGCTGCCGTAGGCGCCGTCGACCCAGCCGGCGGCGCTGACGCGCATGCCGTAGCGCTTCTGCCAGACCACGTCCAGCTCGGACAGCAGGTCCAGGCGCTCGGCGACGGCCTGGCCCTTGTTGAAGCTGTAGTCGCCTTCGTCGGACAGCGCGGAGTTGCCGATCTTGGGGTCGCGGCCTTCGGTGCGTACGGCGTAGTTCGCGCGGACGGTGTTGTCCCAGCGGACCGACAGGTCGGCATTGCCGGTGTCGAATTCGAAGGCCTGGGCGGAGGCGGCGCACAGCAGGGCGGCAGCCAGGGCAACGGCGCGGGGGCGGAAGGCGTTCAAGTTTTCTCCTCGGGGTTTTTGCGGAATCTGGGGCGGAATCTGAGCCGGGCTGGATTCTGGTTACCGGGTGCAACCGGGGGCCCCCCCCTGCCGGGGGGCCTCGGGAAGACCCTCCCCCCCGGCCGCGAGCGCGCCCGCAGAGCCACACGGGGGCGCGATGCGGACCAGAATGGCTGCAAAAGGGAGAACTACATGGCCAAGCCGACCGTCACCGACCAGGTGCTGCAGCGGTTGCACGCCTGGGGCGTGCGCCGCGTTTTCGGATATCCCGGTGACGGGATCAACGGGTTCCTCGGAGCCCTCGACCGCGCGCAGGGGCAGATGGAATTCATCCAGGCCCGGCACGAGGAACTCGCCGCCTTCATGGCCTGCGCCCACGCCAAGTTCACCGGCGAAGTGGGCGTGTGCATGGCCACCTCCGGGCCGGGCGCCATCCACCTGCTGAACGGCCTGTACGACGCCAAGGCCGACCACATGCCGGTGCTGGCCATCGTCGGCCAGAGCGCGCGCTCGGCGATCGGCGGCGACTACCAGCAGGAGGTGGACCTGCAGTCGCTGTTCAAGGACGTCGCGCACGAGTACGTGCACACCTGCATGGTGCCGGAGCAGGTGCGCCACCTGGTCGACCGCGCAATGCGCATCGCGCACGAGCACCGCACCGTGGTCTGCCTGATCTTCCCCAACGACGTGCAGGAACTGCCGGCGGTGGAGCAGCCGCCGCGGGAGCACAACACCGTGCACACCGGCATCGGGCGCACCTTCCGCGCGACGGTGCCCGCGGTGGACGACCTGCAGGCCGCGGCCGACCTGCTGAATGCCGGCGGCAAGGTCGCCATCCTCGCCGGCGCCGGCGCGCTGCACGCCACCGACGAATTGATCCAGGTCGCGGAGTTGCTGGGCGCCGGCGCGGCCAAGGCCTTGCTGGGCAAGGCGGCGCTGCCGGACGACCTGCCCTGGGTCACCGGTTCCATCGGCCTGCTCGGCACGCAACCGAGCTGGGAGCTGATGACCCAGTGCGACACGCTGCTGATGGTGGGCACCGCCTTCCCGTACTCGGAGTTCCTGCCCGAGGAAGGCAAGGCGCGCGCGGTGCAGATCGACCGCGACGCGCGCATGGTGGGCCTGCGCTACCCGACCGACGTGAACCTGGTGGGCGACAGCCGCGCCACCTTGCAGGCCTTGATCCCGCTGCTGAAGCGCAAGGACGACCGCGCGTGGCAGCAGTCCGTCGAGGAGTCGGTGCGCAAGTGGTGGGCCGTCATGGAAGCGCGCGCGCAGGACGACGCCACGCCGCTGAACCCGCAGCGCTTCTTCTGGGAGCTGTCACCGCGCTTGCCGGACAACTGCATCCTCAGCTGCGACTCGGGCACTTCGGCCTTCTGGTATGCGCGCGACCTGAAGATGCGGCGCGGCATGATGGCCTCGCTCTCGGGCGGCCTCGCCACGATGGGACCGTCCGTGCCCTATGCGCTGGCGGCGAAGCTGGCGTATCCGGACCGGCCGGTGCTGGGCATCTCGGGCGACGGCGCCATGCAGATGATCGGCATCAACGGCCTGATCACGATTTCCGAGCGCTGGAAGGACTGGGCGGACAAGCGCCTGGTGATCGTGGTCCTGAACAACAACGACCTGAACATGGTGACGTGGGAGCAGCGCGTGCTGGCCGGCGAGCGCCGCTTCGATGCGTCGCAGCTGCTGCCCGCCTTCCCTTACGCCGACTACGCGCGCTCGCTGGGCATGGGCGGCATCAAGGTGGAGTCGACCGGGCAGATCGTGCCGGCGATCGAACAGGCCTGGGCCTCCGACCGGCCCGTGCTGCTGCAGGTGGTGGCGGACCCCGACGTGCCGCCGATGCCGCCGCACGTGAGCGCCAAGCAGGTGAAGCACTTCATGAAGGCGCTGCTGCAGCGCGACCCCGAATCCATGAAGATCATTCGCGAGACGGCGCGCGAATGGTGGGAAGGCGTGAAGAAATGAAAAAGGCCGGGGTCGCAACCCCGGCCTTCCTGCCTGCGCTACCGCTTACGAATTGCCCAGGATCAACTGCGCGATGATGCCGGTGGCGATGGCCGCCAGCACGTAGTCGTTGCCGACCTGCACCCAGTGGTAGCCGCGGGGCGGCGGGGCCAGGTGGTGGGCGTGCCAGTTGTCCACGACGTACTGGCGGTCGCGGTACTGCGCCGGCACGTGGCCGCCGCGGTGCCACTCGGGGCCGCGGGCGCCGTAGTAGTAGTGGTCGTTGCGGTCGCGCCCCTGGTCGTGGCGGTCATCGTGGCGCTGGTCCTGGCGGCCGCGGTCATGGTTGTCGCGGTCGCGGTTGTCGCGGTCGTGGCCCTGCGCGAAGCTCAGGGAACCGAAGCCCATGGCGGCGGCGGCCACCAGGCAGACGATCTTCTTGGATTGCATGCGAACTCCTTGTTTGAGTGATGTTCCTATCGTGCCGCAGTTCGGCAGGCGGAGTGAGTCGATGAGGCAAAAGAGTATGGCGAGATGTACAAAGCGGCGAAGTCGTCCGACACGGGCGCGGCGCCAGGGCTGACCCATGCATACTTCTTCCATGCCCGAATTCACCCTCCGCCGCGCCACCGCGGCCGATGCCGATGTGCTTGCTGCCTTCAACATCGCGATGGCGCACGAAACCGAAGGCAAGCGCCTGCTTCCCGCCGTCATCGGCGCCGGCGTGCGGCGCATGCTGGCCGAGCCGGCGCTGGGCTTCTATCTCGTGGCGCAAGCGCAGGGCGAGGTGGTCGGCGGCCTGATGGTCACCACCGAATTGAGCGACTGGCGCAACGGCCGCTTCTGGTGGATCCAGAGCGTGTACGTGCAGCCGGCCTGGCGCCGCCGCGGCGTGTTCCGCGCGCTGTATGCGCACCTGGGCGAGCTGGCCACGCGCGAGCCGGACGTCTGCGGCTTCCGCCTGTACGTGGAGCGCGAGAACGCGAACGCGCAGGCCACCTACCGCTCGCTGGGCATGGAAGGCACGGACTACCTGCTGTTCGAACAGCTGAAGGCCGGCGTGGTCTACCTGGAAGGGCAGGCCGTCAAAGGATGAAGGGCTTGCGGTACGCCGTGTTGCGCTTCACTTCGCGGAAGCCGCAATCGGCGTAGATGCGGCTGGCGCCGTCGGCGTTCTCGCTGTCCACGCCCAGCTCCGAATCGCGCATGCCGGCGTCGCGCTGCGCCCGCAGCGCGCGCACGACCAGCGCCCGCGCCAGGCCGCGGCGCCGCCAGCGTTCGCCCACGCTGATGAACTCGGTCCAGCCGCGCTGGCGGCCGAACTTGCGGTTGTACTCGGCGTCGATGAAGGTCTTGACCTGGCCCGCCACTTCGCCGGTCTGCGTGTCCCAGGCGATTTGCCACAGGTGCGGCTGGAAGGTGGGCAAGGTGAGCCAGGTCTCGTAGTCGCCCGGCATCGGCCCGCGGAAGCCCCACACGCCGCGCAGCGCCTCCATGTGGGCGTCCCAGATCGCGCGGTGGTGCTCCGGCTGCACGGCGCGCACTTCCAGGCCCGGTGGCAGCGGGAAATCGGGGATGGCTTCCAGGTCGGGCCGCACCATCGCCAGGAACTGGCGCACCGGTGCATAGCCGGCCCGGCGCAGCAACTGCGCGCGCGCAGTTTCGCCCTGCGTCACGAAGGAGTGGTGCGCGAAGCCGCTCGCCCGCGGATGCGCGGCCGCCACTGTGCGCTGGCGCTGCTCCAGCCAGGCGAGCAGCGCCCGGCCGATGCCGCTGCGGCGCTGCGCCGGCGGCACGAAACCGAGCTGGCCGAACAGCATCACGCCATCCGGCTGCGTCCAGTGCATGCTGCGCGCATAGCCCACGAGCTCGCCGCCGCGTTCGGCCATCACGACGTCGCGCGCCGGGTCGCTGTCCCGCAGCGCCGCGTAGTCGCGGGCCATGTCCTCCACGGTGCGGATGATGTCCAGGCCGTCGGCGGCGAAGCAGGCGTTGGCGGCCACGACCATGCGCGGGAAGTCCTCCGCGCCGGCAAAGGGACGCAGCCGCAGGCCGGCGGCGGCTGCGAGAACATCGACGTCTTGCATGCGGGCATTCTGCCCGGGCGGCGCTCTTCCTGCCGGCGGCTCACCAGCGGTCGCGGATGCGGCCGTAGGCGTATTCGCCGAACAGGCGCTGCGCCACCGGCGTGAAGTAGATGCGGTCGGCGAAGAGGTACACCGAGGGGTCGATGCCGCTGGCCAGCGTGTCGCTGGTGCACAGGCTGGAGTTGACCTGGCTGATGCCGGTGCCGATGCCGGCGCCGCTGTCGACGGAGGTGCAGACCACGCCGGTGGCGTTGTCCAGGCTGTAGGTCGTGGGCGAGGCCACCACCAGGTTGAAGTAGTAGGCCGCGTCGACGTACAGCACGTTCTCCCCGAGGTCGGCTACCGACACCAGGAACTGCGAGTTGAACTGGGTGCTGGCGCTCTCCAGCAGCGAAGCCTGGTCCAGTTGCACCGCCCAGGCCGACTTGCCCAGGTCGTAGGGGCCGACCACGACGATGTGTTCGGCGCCCGCTGCGAGCAGGCGCCGTACCTGCGTGCCGAGGTCGACGCCGGCCTGCGCGAGGTTGGCGAGCATCTGGGCCTGCGTCTCGCTGCCGCTGAAGTAGGCCTGCGCTTCCGCGATGACGTCGCCGGTGCCGGCGGCCAGCACCACCAGGTCGGTGTCGGTGGGGGCGCCGGAAGCCAGGAAGGTGTCCACCTGCTGCTTCACCGTGGGGTGGCCGCTGCTGCCGGCGGCGTCGGGCAGCGTGTTCACGCGCGCATTGCCGGTGGCGTACGACAAGCCGCCGCTGGCGGAAGTGGCCAGCGCGTTGCCGTATTCGCCGGCCAGCGTGAGCGTCCAGTTGTTCACGGTGCCGTCGTTGATGGTGTAGCGGCCGCCGGCCTGGCCGATGTCGGCAAAGCCGTCGCCGAAGACGATGATGCGCGTCGGGTCCAGCTGCGAATCCACGCTGCCGCCGCCGCAGGAAGCGAGCAGCAGTGCGATGCTGGCTGCCAGCGCGGGAAGAAGAGTCGTTCTCATGCAGCCAGCTTGGCGCGCCATCTGGCAGAAATCGCGCAGGCCGCTCCCACATGCCTCCACAAAGCGCTGCCACGCTGGCGCGCCCATGAGATTCCTGAAGTCCCGCCTGGCCGCAGCCTTGCTGCTGGCCGCCGCGCCGCTGCATGCCGCGGAGCCCGTCACGCTGAACCTGGTCGATGCCGACATCGCCGGGGCTGCCCGCACGCTGGCCACCATCACCCATCGCAACATCGTCGTCGACCCGCGCGTGAAGGGAACGATCACGCTGGCCACCGATTCGCCGGTGCCGCCCGCGGTGGCGTTCGACCAGTTCGTCGCCACCCTGCGCGCGGCCGGCTATGCCGTGGTCGATGCTGGCGGCCTGCTGAAGATCGTGCCCGAAGCAGAGGCCAGGCTGCAGGCCGGACCCGTGGCCGTGGAAGGCGGCGCCGGTGGCTCGCAGATTGCCACCCAGATCTTCCGTCTGAACTACGAGAGCGCCGCCAACCTGGTGCCGGTGCTGCGGCCGCTGATCAGCCCGAACAACACGGTGAACATCAACGCCGGCAGCAACGCGCTGGTCATCACCGACTATGCGGACAACCTGCAGCGCCTGGGCCGCATCATCGCGGCGCTGGACGTGCCGCATGCGACGGGCGTGGAGGTGATCCGGCTGCAGCATGCGCTGGCGCCGGACCTGGCGCCCGTCGTGCAGAAGCTGCTGGACGCCGCGGGCGACGGCGCGGGCCTGCCGGCGCAGGGCCAGCAGGCAGCGGACGGCCTGGCGCGCAGCACGGTGGTGGCGGAGCCGCGCAGCAATGCCTTGCTGGCGCGCGCGGCCAACCCCGCGCGGCTCGCGCTGCTGCGCACGCTGGTGGGCGAACTGGACCAGCCGGATGCCGGCGCGGCCACCGGCAACATCCACGTGGTCTACCTGCGCAATGCGGAGGCGGCGCGGCTGGCGACGGTGCTGCGGGCAGCGCTGGCGAGCAGCGCTGGAACAGGGGCGGCGGCCAGCACGCAAGCCGCGTCCTCATCGCCTGCGCCCACGTCGGCGAGCAGCGCGAGTTCGGCGAGCACGAGTTCCAGCAGCGGTTCATCCACCGCCTCGACGACCGCGGTGCAAGCCGCGGCCCAGCCGTCCACGGGCGGGCAGATCCAGGCCGACCCCGCGACCAACGCTCTCATCATCAGCGCGCCGGACCCGCAGTACCGCCAGCTGCGTGCCGTGATCGACCAGCTCGATGGCCGGCGGGCGCAGGTGCTGGTGGAGAGCGTGATCGTGGAGGTCGAGGCCGACAAGGCGGCGGAGTTCAGCGTGCAATGGCAGAACCTGCTGGGCACGAAGAGCAGCAGCGTCGTCGGTTATGTGGGGACGAACTACGGCACGGGCGGCACCAACATCATCAGCCTCAACATGACCGATGGCAGCACGCTGCCGTCGACCGGCTTCAACTTCGGCATAGGCAAGAAGGTGGGCGACACCTACCTGCTGGGGCTGCTGGCGCGCTTCTTCGAGAGCACCGGCGACTCCAACGTGCTGTCCACGCCCAGCCTGCTGACGCTGGACAACGAGGAGGCCAAGATCGTGGTGGGCCAGAACGTGCCCTTCGTCACCGGGACTTACACGACGAACAGCACTTCCAGCAGCAACCCTTTCCAGACGGTCGAACGCAAGGACGTGGGCCTGACCCTGCGCGTCAGGCCGCAGATCAGCGAGAACGGCACGATCCGCATGACGGTGTACCAGGAGGTGTCGAGCGTCGATGCCTCCACCACCAGCAACAGCAACGGCCCGACCACCAACAAGCGCACCATCGAATCGACCGTGCTGGTGGAGGACGGCGGCATCGTGGTGCTGGGCGGACTGCTGCAGGACCAGTTTGCCGGCAGCCAGGAGAAGGTGCCGGGCCTGAGTTCGGTGCCGGTGCTGGGCAACCTGTTCCGCGCCGAAACACGCAGCCGCAAGAAGACCAACCTGATGGTGTTCCTGCGGCCGGTCGTCGTGCGCGACGCCGCGCAGGCCAGGGCGCTGTCGCTGGATCGCTACGACATGATGCGGGCGCAGCAGCAGGGCGCGCAACCGGTTCCGAGCAAGCTGACGCCGGTGGAGGGGGCGCCGGTGTTGCCTTGAGCCTGCGCCAGGGATCGACTCTTCGTACCCGGCGCCCTGCGGCACCCATAATGGCCGCGATGAATCCACCCACGAAGCGATGAGGCCTGGCCCGTCCGGTTTCCACGTGATCACCGGCGCATCCGGCGCCGGGAAATCGACGATGCCACCAGGCCGCCCAATCGCTGCAGGCGCCGGTCTTCTTCGATCGCGGCATCCCGAATGCCTGGCCTGGATGTTGCCGAAGGTCGCGGTCGAGGAGCGGGTGGCGTTCGTGCTCGCGAAGGTTCAGGGCTAGAGGCGTCAAGAAAGGTCCCCCCAGCGATGCGCGAGTTCATCGACTTCGTCAGCGCCAGTGCGGATACCACGGCGGACACGGAAGCCATTGCGGCCGCAGCCGCGTGCCTGGACCGCTTCACCGCGGCATTCAACGCTCGCGACCTGGCCGGCATGGATCGGGAATTGCACTTTCCCCACGTGATGCTGTCCGGCGCGGAGCACCTGGTGTGGGACCGCCCGGGACAGCACCCGGCGAACCTGTTCTCCGCGCTGGAGGGCACCGGCTGGGCCTGCACTCGATACGAAGAGAAGCTTGCGATCCTTGCTTCGGCCGACAAGGTCCACTTCGCGCTGCGCTACACGCGCAGGGACAAGGCAGGAAGCGTCCTCAGCGAGCACCGCAATGTGTGGATCGTGACCCGGGTCGCAGGCAAGTGGGGCATCGCATTGCGGTCATACTGATCGCATGTCCTGGATGAACAGCGCAGGCGCCCTCGCACTCATCGCCGGTGGAACGTTGACCGCCGTCGCAGCCGTTGCGCACCTGGCCTGCATCGGGATCGGAGCGCGCGCCTACCGCTTCATGGGCGCCGGCGAGCGCATGGCTCGCGCGGCCGAGGCGGGCAAGGTCCGGCCTACCCTGGTGACCTTGGCCATCGCGGCCGTCCTTTTTGCCTGGGCGATCTATGCCTTCTCGGGCGCGGGTGTCATCGGCTCGCTGCCGCTCACGGCTTTCGTGCTGCCTGCGGTCGGTGCCGTCTACCTCGCTCGCGCCATCGGCTTCCCGCTCCTCAAGCCGCGGTTTCCGGAGAACTCCACGGCCTTTTGGTTGTGGTCCTCGGGCATCTGCCTGGTGCTCGGCCTGCTCTTTGCAGTCGGCAGCATCCTCGGGGCCTGAGCAGGCGATCCCCCAGCGCGCGCAGAATCGTCTTGCTGCGATCAGGAGGGCAACCGCAATGAAAGTGAAGCGCCTGGGCTGGATGGGCACGCGGACACGCGAGTTCGACCGGATGAACGCGTTCTACCGCGACGTCCTCGGCCTGGACGTCCTGTCCGTCGATGCTTCCTCCGGCCGGTTCCAGTTGCAGGACGGGACCGAAGTCCATGTCTACGGCCCCCTGGACCCGCATCACGACTTCTTCGCCGAGGGGCCCGTCGTCGCCTTCGAGGTCGACGACTTCGCCGCTGCCCGCGCTCGCTTGCTCGCCGCGGGCATCGCGTTCATCTACCCGGAGCCGCAGTGCGCGGCCGGCAGGATCTGGCAGCACTTCCGGGCCCCGGACGGGAACGTCTACGAGCTCATAGGGGACGCTCAGGCGATCCCCACCGTCAGCGCGATCACATAGCCGGCCGACGCGCTGCCCGTGATCTCCGGCGTCTCCAGCGTCGCGCCATCGGCGAACACCATGTCGGTCGCCAGCGAGACGCGGGCGAGGTTGCTCGTGCTGCCCGTGTAGCGCGAATCCGCGTAGACGGCGGCGCACGCCGCGGCGGGCAGCGCGATCTGCGAGGTCTTGCTGTCGTTGCTGCCGCTGGTGGCGCGCGCCAGGCTGCTGAACACCTCGAAGTGGATGTGCGGCCAGCGGCCGTCGTAGCAGGCCGGGAAGATGCTGGTGAAGGTGGCTTCGCCGTTGGCGTCGGTCACTTGCATGCCGCGCAGGTAGTTCTGGCTGGTGGCGCCCGACGAATAGAGCGAGTAGCGCCCCAGCTGGTCGCAATGCCACAGGTAGATCGCATGGTTTTCCAGCGACACGCAAGACCCGGACACGCTCACCAGCTTCAGCTTGATCGTGAGCGGCACGCCGTCGGCGGCGCCGCTGTAGCTGCCGAAGCTGGAAACGATGTTGCTGCGCACGATGCCCGATTGCGTCAGCGCGTTCGGGCCGTTGGTGCCGTCGGCCGGGTACGGGCCCTCGGTCTCGCTGGGGATCACGCTGCAGCTGTCCAGGGTGGCTGTGGACGACGAACTGGTGCTGGTGGTTGTCGTGTTGCTGCTCACGCCCTCGCTGTCGTCGCTGCCCGAGCCGCCGCCGCCGCCGCCGCAGGCAGCCAGCACCGTCAGCGCACCGGAGCCGATCCATGCCAGTGCCTTGCGCCGCCCCTGCAACTGCGCCAGGTCGTCCGCCAGGCTGTGCCCGTGTTCGTGTCCATCCATTGCGATCCTCCCTTGGTAAAAGGCCAGCATCGCAAGCAAGCTGGGAGAAATCGCGCAGGGGCCTAACGCGTCTCGAAACTGAAGCCCACGCCGTACACGGAGCGGATCCACTCGTGCGCCGGTTCCACCGCGGCCAGCTTGCGCCGCAGGTTCTTCACGTGGCTGTCCAGGACGCGCTCGCTGGCGTCGGGCGCATCGGGGTAGACGATCTCCAGCAACTGCGCCCGCGAATAGATGCGCCCCGGCCGCCTCGCCAGCACCGCGAGCAGCTGGAACTCCTTGCGCGTCAGCTGCAGCTTGTGGCCTTCCAGCACGGCGCTGCCCTGCGCCTCGTCCAGCAGCAGGCCCGTGTCCGGTTCCAGCGGCGCCGTGCGCCGCAGCACCGCCTTCACGCGCGCCACCACCTCGCGCGGCGAGAAGGGCTTGCAGATGTAGTCGTCCGCGCCCAGCTCCAGTCCGAGCAGGCGGTCGACTTCTTCCACCCGCGCGGTGAGCATCATCACCGGCAGCGGGCCCTGCTGGCGCAGCGCGCGCAGCACCGCCAGGCCGTCGCGGCCCGGCAGCATCACGTCCAGCAGCACCAGGTCCGGCGGGTCGGCCAGCGCGGCGTCCAAGGCCCGCTCGCCATCGGCGAAGTGCACGGGCTGCATGCCTTCCGCATGCAGGTAGTCGACCAGCACCGAGGCGATGTCGGGCTCGTCCTCGACGACGAAGATGCGTTTCATGCGAGTGGCAGTTCGAGGGTGATGCGCAGCCCGCCGAGCGGCGACAGCTGCGCGTGGATGCGGCCGCCGTGGGCTTCGACGATGGCGCGGCAGATGGCCAGGCCCAGCCCGGAGCCGCCGCTCGCGCGGGCGCGCGAGGCGTCGCCGCGGAAGAAGCGCTCGAACAGGCGGGGGAGATCGCTTTCCGTCGGCCCCGGCGCGGAGTCGTCCAGGGTCAGCACCAGCCGCGGCGGCTCGCCCGGCTCGGTGGTGGCGGCCAGCAGCAGCTGGCCGCCGGGGTGTGTGTAGCGCACCGTGTTTTCCAGCAGGTTGGTGAACACCTGCGACAGGCGGGGCGCGTCGCCGCGCATCAGCGGGCCGGGGTTCGCGAGCTGCTCCAGGCCCTGCACCGCGATGCGGCCTTCCTGCAGGCGCGGCTGCATCAGCTCCAGCGCTTCGCGCAGCACCTGCAGCGGATGCACTTCCGTCCAGGCCAGCTGGTCGGCGGCGTGCGTCTCGTGCAGCACCAGGCGCAGGTCGGCCACCAGCTGCCCCAGGCGCATCACCTGGCCGTGGAGACGGTGCGCGGTGGCCGGCTCGAAGCGCCGCACGCCGTCCTGCAGCGCCTCGATCTCGGCGCGCATGGCGGTGATGGGCGTGCGCAGTTCGTGGGCGACATCGGCCAGCCATTGCTGGCGCGATTGCTCGATGGCGTGCAGGCGCGCGGCCATCGCGTTGAAGTCGTGCGTCAGCTGCGCCAGTTCGTCGTTGCCCTGCACGGGGACCTGGGCGTCCAGGTGGCCGTCGGCCACGGCGCGGGCTCCGGTCGCGAGCGCACCCAGGCGCTGCAGCCAGCGCCGGGCCATGAAGATGGAGAGAAGTAACGCCACCACCAGGCCGGCGAGGCCGGTGGCGAGCAGGATGGTCGATTGCCGTGCCAGGAAAGCCTGGTCGGTGCGCGAGCCCACGCCTTCCAGCGGCGCCAGGGCGAGCCAGCCGACGATGCGCCGCTGCACCAGCACGGGCCGCTTGACCATCGCGTCGGGGTCCGCGGCGCGCCCGGCCAACACCTGCTTGCCGTCGGCGGAGACCAGGGCCAGGCGGCTGTAGACCGAATTGGGGCCGGCGCGCGGGTCGTCGTGGATGCCCGGCGGGGGCGGCGGGGCGTAGTGCTGCGGCAGCACGTCCAGCTGCGGCTGGGCCCAGGGCGGCGGGTGGATGAAGCGTGGCTGCTCGCCGGACGCGGGAGGCATGGGCAGCGCGCCGGACGCGGGCAGCTGGGGCAGCCCGGCGAAGTCGCGCGGCGGCCCGAAGCCGTGCGGCCCTTCGCCTTGCGGCAGCGGGCCGCCGTGGTGAAACTCGCCGCGAAAGCGCGGTTCGCGGCCGCCGAGCATCTGCGCGCTGTGCCAGGCCTGCGGGTCGTCGTTGAGGAACTGCCAGTTGTTGCCGCGCTCGGCGTAGGCCGTCTGCAGGTTGGCGACCAGCCAGTCGAGGCGCGAGAGTTCGATCTCGGCCACGTAAGGGCCGATGCCATGCTGCAGCGCCAGCCGGGAGGAGGCGACGAACAACGTGAGCAGGAGCAGCAGGAGGAGGGTGAGCGCCAGGAAGAACTTGCGCTGCAGCGTCAGGCGCATGCCGCCATTCTGCCGGGGGATCGGGGAGAAATCCGGGATGCCGGCTCCCAACTTCCTCCAAGCTGCGCGCCCATGCTGGCGGCATGCGCAGCTTCCTCGCTTCCGTCCTGCTGGCCGCGGCCGGCGCCGCCCACGCCGCGCCGTGGTGGTCCGCCTTCCACGACGCCACCCTCAACCTGGTGCTCGCCACAGCGGACGAGGCGCCGCCGGCGCAGCGGCTGCACCTGCAGGCCCAGCTGGCCGCCGACTATGTGCAGCTGCGGGCCGCCACCGGCCGCCTGGTGACGGCGCGCATGCTGGCCGACACGCTGCAGCGCGAACAGCAGCTGGTGGACGCCGGCAGCGAGGACGCGCGGCGGGTCGCGCCGCTGCTGCAGGAGGCACTGAGCCGCGTTCAGCGCTTCGAGCAGCTGCGCACCGAGGCCCTGGCAGCGCTGGCGGCGCACGCTGCGCCGCATCGCACGTCCGAGGAATGGGCCGCGCTGCTGGAGCCGGTGCTGGTGGACCCGCGGCCGACCTTGCCGGACTTCGAGCTGCCGCGCCAGGTCTCCGGCCTGGTGCTGCGCCGGCGCGCCGACGTGGCAGGGGCCGAAACGGAGCTGGCGCGCGACGGCCGCAGTTCCGGGGCCGAGCAGCTGCGGCTGGCGCGCTACCTGCAGGCGCTGGCGACGCCGATCACGGCCGATGCGGACGCGCTGCCGCTGCCGGGGCTGCCGCAGGACCCCGAAGACGTGCTGGGGCGCGCACGGAGCGACGTCGCGCGGCGGCTGGCCATCCTCACGGCAACCGAGCGGGCGGCGCGCGAGCAGCTGGCCTTGCTGCAGAAGCTGCAGCCGGCCTATGCGCAGCTGGAGCAGTCGTTCCGCCAGGGCGGCGTCACGGCGCAGGAAACGCTGCAGGCCTTCAGCGGCCTGCTGGTGGAGGAAGACCGGATGGCCGCCGCCAACGGCCAGCTCGCGCTGGCGTGGATCGCGTGGCAGGCCGGCATCGGCGGGGCCGGCGAAGCGAGCACGAGCGAGTTGCTGGGCGCCGGGAGCCCCTGATCACCAATCGTACAAACTGAGCCCGAAACTCAAAACGGTCCTGGCCTTGTTGTAGTCCAGCAGGCTGTCGCCATAGCCGGTGAACACCTGCGTGTGGAAGTACAGGCTGCCGAAGCGCGTGCCGCTGAAGGGCGAGCGGGCGGGAATCATCCACTGCAGCCGCGCGGAGCCGCGGTCCAGGTGATTGAACGGCGTGCGCCAGGTGAAGAACCAGCGGTTGCGCTTGGGCGTGACCCAGCCCGCCACCAGCTCGCCGCGGCCGATGTAGTCGGTGATGTCCGGGTTGTCGTCGGTGGCCGCGTTCTCGGGGACGCGCTTCCACAGCTTGGCCTGCAGCGTGAAGTCCTTCTTCTCCACGCCGCCCATGATGAAGACGCGGTTCCAGCTGCGCGAAAGCGGCAGGTCCTGGCCGTTCGACTGGTGGCTCAGGCCGAAGCCGCCATAGCGCAGGCGCCAGCCGCTGTCGCCCAGCGCCTGGTCGAAGGGATAGATGTAGAAGACTTCCGGCTCGTGGTCGGTGTTGCGGAAGGGCCGCGACAGGTCTTCGGTGAACAGCTGCCAGTAGGACTGCTGCGTGTACGCGAACCACAGCGAGTCGCTCAGGTCGCCCTTGCGCAGCATCCCTTCGCCGAGCTTGCTGCGCAGCGACAGCTGGATCTTCGTCTCGAAGGTGCGGTAGGGCCGCGGCTCGGGCGCGTTGTTGGCCGGGTTCTCCGACGTCGGCTGCTGGTTGACCTTGTTGGACCACACCAGCGACAGGCTGAGGGGACGGTAGCCGCGCAGGCCGAAAGTGCCGCAGCTGGTGCGCGGCTCCAGCTCCCACATGCGCGACAGCTCGGTGGCGCTGGGGTCGTGGCAGCCTTCTTCCTCGCCCAGGACCGCCGGCGCGGCCGCAACGGTGGGGGCGGGCGCCGGTGCTTGCGCAGGCTGGGGTGCGGGCGCAGGGCCGGGCGCCTGCTGGCGGGTCGCCCAGGTGTCGAAGCATTGCAGGCGGGCGTTGCCGTCGGTGAGCCCGGCGCAGGCTTGCCAGCCCGGGTCGGCGCCCTGGGCGTGGGCATGGGGAACGATGAAGGCAGCAGCCAGCGCGAGGCCGGACGTCAGGCGCGAAGACATGGGTCCTCCCTTTGGCAGGAGGCAGAGCTTACCTTGCCAGGCGCGGCGCTGGCGTGCGCAACCCCAACGCGAGTGCCACCGCGCCGACGCTGCAGGCCATCGCCAGCAGCTCCACGGGGCCGAGCGGCTCGCCACGCACCAGGGCGCCGGTGAGCATCGCCACCACCGGCACCAGCACCGAGCCGAGGCCGGCCACGTGCGCCGGCAGCAGGCCCACGATCGAGAACCAGGCGACGTTGCCGAGCGCCATGGGCACCAGCGTGATGTAGGCCACGACGGCCACGCTTTGCCACGAAGGCCAGAACCAGCCGTCGCCCAGCCACAGCGCGCCCAGGGTGATCGGCACCGACGTGATCAGCATCTGCCAGCCGGTGAGCACCAGCGGCGCCACCGGCGGCGGCCGCCGCTTCAGGATCAGCGTGCCCACCGCCCAGCCCACCGCCGCCGCAATGCCCGCGGCGAAGCCGAGCGGCGCCTGCGCATAGGCGTGCAGCCCGCGCACGGCGAGCAGGCCCACGCCCAGCAGGCCCAGGGCCAATGCGGCCAGCGAGCGCCGTTCCAGCTTCTGCCGCAGGAACAGCGCCCCGAACAAGGCCGCCCACAGCGGCATCGTGAAACCCAGCACCGCCGCCTGGCCCGAGGGGATGAGGACGGCCGCGTAGGTGCTGGCGATGTTCCACACCACCAGATACGCCATGGCCGCGGCCACCACGGTGCCGCGGTGGCCGCGCGGGATGGCCAGCGATTCGCCGCGCACCTTGGCCCAGGCCAGCAGCGCAAGCCCGGAACCCAGGGTGCTGAAGGCGCGGAAGCTCCACACCGACAGCTCCTTCACCGCCAGCGGGAACAGCACCCAGTTGGTGCCCCAGACGAAGGTGAGCACCAGGATCAGCGGCAGGGCGGTGCGCAGGGGCAGGGTGGAAGCCGGCATGGGGCCCGAGTATCGGGCAAGCCGGCCGCCGCTGCCCTGCGCCTTACTGGCAGGTGACGGTGACGCTCGCCATGCTGCCCGAGACGACCGTGCCGCTCGGGTTGGTGACGGAGCAGGTCTGCTGCGCGGGTTGCTGGACGACCGTGACGCTGTAGGCCGTGCCGGCGGACAGCAGCCCGGGGAAGGCGAAGGCGCCGTTGGCCGCGAGGGCGAGCGTCGAGCCATTGGTGGCCAGCCACACGCTGTTGCCCGAGGCCAGGCCGGACAGCGTGCCGCCCACCGACGAAGTCGCGGTGCAGGCGATCGTCACGTTCGACACGTCGCTGCCGGTCGAGTCGATGGTGCCGGTGCCGTTGCCGACGGTGCAGGTCTGGCCCACGGGCTGCGTGAGCACGGTGACCGTGTACGTGTCGCCGGCCGCCACTTCGGTGGGAAAGGTGAACGACTGGTTGGCACTGATGGTCAGGGTGTCACCGTCGCTGTTGCGCAGGCTTACGCTGGTGCCGCTGGTGAGGCCGCTCACCGTGCCCCCGATGGTGGCTTTGGTGGTGCCCCCGCCGCAGGCGGTGAGCAGGCCGGCGACGCAGGCGCAGGCAAGGAGGCGACGGAGGTTGGCGGCAATCAGCATGGAGGCTCCTGTTGTTGAGAAGGTTTCTTTGGGCGCACATTGCACGCACGCCGGGTTGCGGCGTGGTTGCGGCGGGGTAAACGCCCGGTAAATGCGTGGTTGGTGGGCGGCTGCGTCCTAGAAGGCCCAGTAGGGCCCGGTGCCGGCAGGCGTGGACGCATCCCGCAAGGCGACGAACACCGTGCGGCCGAAGAAGAAGGGCAAGCCCCAGTCGAAGAAGCCGCTGATGTCGCCGCCGAGGTGGTCGGCGACGATGGAGGACGACAGGCGGCCTGCGTTCTCCACCGTGAAGGCGATGGCCGCGCTGCCCTGCGTGCTGCCGCTGGCCGTGGCCGTCAGCGACAGGGTGCTCGAGGGGCAGTAGAAGCCGCTGGAGCAACTGGGGATGCTGCGGTCGTGGAAGAAGATGCCGTTGGAGCCCGAGTCCACGAAGGCGGTGAGGCTGCGGCCCTGGTAGACGGTCGTGAAATTGCCGTTGCCGTTCGCGGTGAAGACCTGCGCCGAGCCAAGCGCGTTGTTCGCTGCGGTGCCGATGCCGAAGGTGAGCGTGCCGCCCAGGCGGGTCGCGCCGCCGGCCGCTACCGCGGGCAGGCTGATCGCGAGGCCGTTGTTGTCCGCGCCGAACAGCGCCACCGGGTTGGCGACCTGCGACGCGAGCGGGGCGAGGCTGGCGCCGCAACTGCCGTCGGTGGTGCAGGAGAAGTACTGCTGCGCGGCGGTGCTGGTGGTGCAGTCCGCGCCGCAGTCCCGCGTGAGGAAACCGACACCGAGGATCCCGTTGGCGCCGGCGCCCGAGCCGAGGTCGCTGCCGGTGCTGCTGCAAGCGGACGGCACGCTCGCGTACGCGGCCCCGGTGTCGTCGATGACCTGGATGGGCACGCCCTGCGCGACTTCGTCGCCCATGTGCACTTCGGCCGTGCGCACGGAGCCCCAGGTGAAGCCGCTGACGAAGCCGGCGCATTCGGCCAGCGCGTTGCCGTCGGGCGCTTTCACGACCGGCAGGCCGGACAGCTGCCCACCGAGCGCGGACGCGGCGATGCGCAGGCCGTAGGAGCCGGTGTCGAGCAGGATGTGGCCGATGGTCTGGCAGCTGGCCGAGCCCGGCGTGCAGACGGTGACCTGCACGAACGGCGAGTTGATGGCGCTGCCATCGGTGCCGCCGTCGACGGTGATGGCCACCTGGTTGGAAGCCAGCACGGCCGGCGTGGTCGTTGTGCCCGAAGTCGTGGTCGTGCCGCCCGGGTTCGAGGTGCTGGTCGTGCTCGACGTGGTGCTGGTGGCGTCACCGCCGCCGCCGCAAGCGGCCAGCACGAGCAGGACCGCGAGGGCGCAGCAGGCTGCGGCGCGGAAGCGCAGGTCCATGGCCTACTTCATCTCCTGCGGGTCGAAGCCGGTGGGCACGCGCGACTGCAGCCAGGCGCGTCCTTCGTAGGCGCCCATGTGCCCGGCGGACTGCACCACCAGGTCGCCGGTGGAAACGTCCATGTGCGAACGGTTCGCGCGCCGCTCCCGCGGCTGGCCGGCCATTGCGTCCTGCATCGCGCCGAAGTGGCTCCCCAGCAGCTGCTTCAGGTCCGGCTTGTGCGGACCGGACCAGGCGACGGCGAAGACCGTGCCCGAGCCGTCGGCGTATTCGTGGATGACGGTGCCGCTGGGCAGGGTGCGGACGGACTCGGTATAGGCCACGCCAGCCGACGTGGCGGCGGCACTGCGCTGCGCCGGCGCCGCCGTGCTGTCGCCAGGACGGCCTTCCAGCACTGCGTGCGCAGCGCCGCCTGCCAGCAACAGCGAGGCGACCAGGATCCTGTTCATGCGATGCCCTCCCGCGCGAGCGAATAGCAGGCGACTGCGGCGAGTGTGAGGAGGAAAAATGGAGAAAGTTCGGAGGGCGCGGACCTGCATGGCACCAAGGTCCCATAGCGCCCTCCCCGGGCTCGTTCCATACAGTCGGCTTCCCGTCAGCCAGGAGCCTGCCTTGGACCTCAACTCCGTCGAGACCTTCGTTCGCGTGACCCTGCTCGCGATCGGCGTGAAGCTGCTCGCGGCCGTCGCCTTCTGGGTGATCGGCCGCTGGCTGATCTCGCGCGTGATCGACCTGCTGTCCGCGGCGATGAACCGCAACCACCTGGACCCGACGCTGAACAAGTACATGGGCTCGGTGATCGCGGTGACGCTGAACATCGTGCTGGTGATCGGCATCCTCGGCTACTTCGGCGTGCAGACCACCTCGTTCGCTGCGCTGCTGGCCGGCGCCGGCCTGGCCATCGGCGCGGCCTGGAGCGGCATGCTGGGCAACTTCGCCGCCGGCGCCTTCATGCTGGTGCTGCGGCCCTTCAAGGTCGGCGATTTCGTCACCGTCGGCGGCGTCACCGGCACCGTGCGCGAACTGGGCCTGTTCGGCACCACCATCATCACGCCCGACCACGTGATGACCCTCGTCGGCAACGGCAAGGTGTTCGGCGACACCATCCAGAACTTCTCGGCGCTGCCGTACCGGCGCGTGGACCGCGTCGCGCAGTTGTCGGGTGCAATCGACCCGCGGGAAGCCATCCAGCGCCTGCGCGACGCCATTGCCCGGATCCCGAACGTGCAGGCCACGCCGGCGCCCGAGGTGAACCTGATGGACCTGAACCTGCTGGGCCCGGTGATCTCGGTGCGGCCCTACTGCAGCAACGAGCACTACTGGCAGGTCTGGTTCGACACCAACGAGGCGATCGTCCGCACCTGCCGCGAAGCCGGCTGGCCGGCGCCGACGCCGGTGACCGTCACGCGCATCCAGCAAGTTCCCGAACTTGCTGGACAGTAAACGCTACCTCCATTTTGCGGTTGCAACGGCCTGGCGGCTTTCGTATTCTTTTGTGATGGCGCTCTTCAAATTCTTCGGCTCGCCGTCGCCCACCGAACTGCCCGGTGGCGTCGACCCCGACACGGGCTTCGACCCGATGACGACGAAGCATTTCCAGGTGAAGATGCGCAAGGCGCCGGTGTGGTTCTGTTCCTTCCTGGCCGGCAACAAGCGCGAGCATCGCCGCCTGCGCGACGAGCTCGCGATGATGAAGGGCGCCTGGCCGCTGCTGATGAAGCAGCGCTGGGGCGGCGACTCGTGGACTCGCGAGGACAAGCAGCAGCTGAAGGCCATGGTGCGCAGCGCTTCGCGCGTGAGCCCCTACCTCTTCATCTGGGCGCTGCCTGGCTCCATGCTGCTGCTGCCTTTCCTCGCCTGGTACCTGGACACGCGGCGCAAGCTGCGCCGCTGAACCGCGCTACTTCTCCGAGCAGCAACCGCTGCTGCTCTTGGCACCCGACGCGTAGCGGTCGTGGTGCCGCACCCAGTCCATCGTGTTGGCCGCGTTCTGCTCGTCGCGGCCCTTGGGCACGAGGTCCAGCATCCGGTAGGTGCCCATCATCACTTCCACGCCGCGGCCGTAGGTCGAATAAGTGTGGAACACGCGGCCCGCATCGTCCTGGTAGAACACGCTGATGCCGGGCATCTCCTCGGGCGCGAAGGGCTGCACGCGGTAGTTGTAGCGGACCTCGCCCTTGGCGCGCTCCTGCGGCGTGAACGAGACCCCGTAGTCCTGGTTGAAGTCGCTGCCATTCGAAGACACCCACGGGAAGCGCCAGCCCATGCGCTGGCGGAAGCGCTCGATCTCCGCCAGAGGGGCGCGCGAGATCGCGACCAGGGTGACGTCGCGCTGCGCCAGATGCACGTTCATGCCGTCCGTGTGGTCGGCCATGTACGAGCAGCTCTTGCAGCCTTCCTCCCAGCCCGGCCCCAGCATGAAGTGCTGCACCAGCAGCTGGCGGCGGCCGTCGAACAGCTCGGCCAACGTGCGGCGGCCTTGCGGCGTGTCGAAGGCGTAGTCCTTCTCCACGCGCTCCCAGGGCAGCGCGCGGCGCTCGCGCGCCACTTCGTCCTGCAGGTGCATCAGCTCTTTTTCGCGGGCCAGCAGCGTCTCGCGGGCGGCGAGCCAGCGGTCAGCGGAAACGACGGAATGGTTCTCTACGTTCGTGCTCATGACTTGCTCCTGGAAGTGGGACGGCGAATGGCGCGCAGCTTGCCGCTCTCGCCTCCGCCTGCGTAGAAGAGGCCGGCGCCGTCGGACTCGAGCCCGCTGACGCCGGTGCCGGGCGGCATCTGCAGGCGCTCCAGCACGGTGCCGTCCTGCGGGTCGATGCGGCGAATCTCGCTCTCGTCGCCTTCCCAGGTGCCGTGCCACAGCTCGCCGTCGACCCAGGTGACGCCCGTGACGAAGCGGTTGGTCTCGATGGTGCGCAGGATCTTTCCCGTCTCGGGGTCGATCTGGTGGATCTTGCGGTCGCGATACTGTCCCACCCACAGGCTGCCCTCGGCCCAGGCGAGCCCGGAGTCCTTGCCCTGGCCTGGCGCCGGAATCGTCGCGACCACTGCGCCGGTGGCGGCGTCGATCTTGGAGATGCGCGCTTCGGCGATCTGGTACAGGTACTTGCCGTCGAAGGCGGTGCCGGCGTCGCAGGCCTGCGCGATGCGGCGCCGGGTTTCCCCGCTGGCCGGGTCGATGGCCAGCAGCGCCTCGGGCGTGGCGGCCCAGACGTTGTGGCCGTCGTGCGTGACGCCGGCGATTTTGGCGGCGCCGGGGAAGGGGCCGTATTCGCGCACGATCTCCGCGGCGTGCGCGGGCGCGAGGCGGCTCTCCGTTGCAACTTTCATGGCGAGGGTCCTTTGCAAGGCGCGTGGAAGCGGCGCCGTGGAACGAACTCTAGCCAGCCGGCAGGGCAGCGGGGAGTAACAAGTTCGTCGCGAATCCGGCCAGCGGCGCAGCCAGCCAGCGGCGTGCCCGGGCCTGGCCCAGCGAGCGCACCCGGCCCGCTTCCTCCAGCTCCGCCAGCGCGCGCTGCACGGTGCGCTGGCTGGTGCCCAGCGCCAGGGCGAGGCCGGAGGTGGACCAGGCCGCCCCATCGGCCAGCAGCGCCAACAGCGAGGCCTGCTCGCCGGCGATGGGCGGCGCGACCACCACCACTTCGCGGGCCTCGTGCGGCCGCAGCACGAAGCCGCGCGCCGTCGCCTCGATGTCGGCGAGGTCCGCGAGCAAGGTGCGCAGGCGGCCGATCTCCACCCGCAGGCGGGCGCGATGCGTCTCGTCGGGGCGCTTGGTGCGGAAGGCGTCGGCGATCAGCACGTTGCGGTCGGCGTCGCCCGGCCACGATTCGGCGAGCACGCGCGCCAGCGCGAACAGCACCGGGCGGCGCGCCAGCGGCTTCCACGCGGCGCCTGCGCGCACGCCGTGGCGGCAGCCGTCGATGACCAGCGCGCCGGAAGCCTGCAGCGCCGCCACTTCCTCCAGCCGCAGCAGGTGCACCTTGCCGCCCGCGAGGCGGCTGGCGGCGGGCCGCAGCAGCACGGCCTGGGCTTCTTCCACTTCGGCCAGCAGCGCCGGCACGCCGGCTTGCGTGGCTGCGGACTGCGCCTGCTGCAAGGCGGCCTGCGCATCGACTATGCGCAGCGAGCGCATCGCCAGTTCGGCCCGGGCCAGCCCGGCGACGGCGGCCAGCGCCGGCGGCAAGCCACGTGCATCGACCTGCTCCAGCGCGGATGCCGCGTCGGCCAGGCGGCCCAGCAGCAGCAGGCGCCGCGCGGCGATCAGGCGCGCTTGCAGCGCATTGGCAGGGTCCGCATGCGCCTCGAGCGTGGCGGCCGCCGCGGCCAGCGTGCGCGGCGAGCCGCCCAGGTCGCGCATGGCCAGCGCCACCTCGGCTTCGGCGACGACGCAGCGGGCGCGGGCCCGCTCCTCGTGCGTGCCGAAGCCGCGGGCGGCCCGGCGCAGCAGTTCGCGCGCGCGGCCGTGCTCGCCCAGCTGCGCCATCGCGATGCCGCGCAGCGCCAGCGCCGGCGGGTCGTCGCGCAGGGCCACGCGCTTGAGCGCGCCCAGCGCGTCGCCGGCGGCGAGCGCGCGTGCGGAGGCGGCGATCAGCGAATCCATGGCGCAAGCCTACCCGACCGCGCGGGGAAGGCGAGAATGCCTCTCGTGAGACTCGAGCCTTATGTCCTGGTCGAAGGCGTCCCGTTCAGCGCGTCCCGCGCGGACATCCTGCATGCGCGCGGCGAGCCCTGGCGCGCGCAGCGCAACGACGTGGGATTGAACGAGCTGGATTACGGAACCGTGGTCTACCGCTTCCAGGACGGCGGCCGGCTGGAGGAGGTCACCATGCAGGCCGAGGTGCTGCGCCTGGGCAACGTGGCCGTGCCCTTCGAGATGCTGGCCGGCTTCATCCGCGGCCAGGACCCGGAGGCCTTCGAGCGCGCCGGCTTCCTGGTGAGCCCGGCGCTCGGCCTCGCCTTCGACCCGCGCGAGCCGTACTGGGTGACGGCGCTCGCGCGGCATTGCCTGCCGGAGTGGGAGGCGCTCTGAACTAGTGCGCCGCCGTGGGGAAAGCCGGCAGCTTGCCGATATCCCGCGGGTCGTGCTGGATGATCACCGTGGCCTTCAGGTTCTGCGCGATCTGCTTCAGCCGCTCCAGCGAGGCCAGCGTCTCGGCGCGGTCGTAGTTGAAGCCGGGCACGCCGTTGTTGTCCCAGTTCTCGTGGAAGTGCGCGGCGTCGCCGCTCAGGAGCACGTTGCCCTTTTCCTTCAGGCGCACCAGCAGCGCCTGGTGGCCCGGCGTGTGCCCCGGCGTGCGCAAGATGACGACGGTGCCGTCGCCCCACACGTCCTTGTCGGCGGCCTGTGGTTCGACCTTGCCGCCGCCGCTGATCCAGTGCTTGAAGCCGGCGACGTTGGCGCTCGGCTGCGGCGTGGGCGCCGTGATGCCGGCCCATTCGCGGTCGCCGATCAGCAGCGTGGCGCCGGGCACGGTATCGAGCTGGCCCGTGTGGTCCGCGTGGTAGTGGCTGATGCCGACGAATTTCACCTGCTCGGGCCGGATGCCCAACTGCGCGAGCTGTTCGCCGAGCGTGACCTTGGGCGCGCTCGGGTTCGAGCCGGGCGCATAGCCGGTGTCCCACACCATGTAGTCGTCGCCGTGCTTGACGACGTAGCAGCTGAAGGTGAAGGGCATGCGCGGCTCGCTGTACGCGAAGGTGTCGCTGAAGCGGCGCTGGTCGTTGAAGCCGTTGCCGCAGTCCAGCCGCGTGAGCGTCACTTCGGGCGCCGGCTGGGCCGACGCGATGAGGCTGCCGAACGCACTGGCGATCGCCAGGGCCTGAAGGATCCGTCGCATGGGAATCTCCTCTTGGTGTGGTTGAAGCGAACCACGCGCGAGTGTGCCCCAGGACAGGGGCGCCCCGCACTCCCTTAATCCTCGGAGATCTCCACGTTTTCCAGGACGTGCTGGCAGGCCGGCTCGAGGTCGGCGAGCGCCGGCTTCGCCGCCGCGGTGCCCCCGCAGCTGACCAGGAGCCGGCTGTCCTTCAGGCAGACGATGACGCTGCGCACGGCCAGGAACGCGGGCGCGGCGTCGCGTTCGTAGTGGACCTCGTAGCCGGGCCGGCCCGCGACCTGGCGGGCGAAGACATCGGTGATGCGCGTGTCCGCTTCTTCCTCCGGCAGCTGGCGCAGCAGCTCCGGCGCGCGGGCGGGGGCGCAGGCCGCATCCGCGCCGGCCCGCAGGCGCCGGCGGGCAATCTGCAGGATGCCGGTGGCCTGGCCCTGCGGGCCGCGGAATTCGGCCAGCGCCAAGTCATCTTCCGGTTCCACCTTGTGCCAGGAAGCGGGCAGCGGAAGGCGAACCGAGACGCCTTCGGAGCCGCGCAGCCCGCGGCTGTCGAACAGCTTGACGTCCTGGGCCGCCGCTGCGATGCAGGCGGAGGCCAGGAGCAGGGCGGCGCAGGGAAAGCGGCACGGCATGGGGCAATGCTAGCGCCTGGCGGACAATCCGCTCCATGGATACCGACCTGCAAGTTCTCCGCCGCCGCCTCCTGCGCGGCCTCGTTCCCGCCCTGGCCTTCGGCCTGGGCCTCGCCAGCGGCCCGGCCGCGCACGCCCAGGCCCAGGCCCAGGCCGACTGGCCCAACCACCCCATCACCCTCATCGTGCCTTTCAGCGCCGGCGGCAGCCTGGACGGCACCACCCGCCTGCTGGCCCAGAAACTCGGCGAGCGCTTGAAGCAGCAAGTGATCGTCGAAAACGTCTCCGGCGGCGGCGGCGAGGTGGGCTTCATCAAGACCATCCAGGCACGGCCCGACGGCTACACCTTCCTGGTGGCCGGCGATTCGCCGCTGAACCCGGCGGCGCCGCAGGGCGGGCCCTACTACCGCCACGACGTGTTCAAGGAACTGCAGCCGGTGGTGCTGGTGAACACCGCGCCGATGGTGCTGGTGGCGCATCCCTCGCTGCCCGCCAACAACCTCGGCGAGCTGGTGGCGCTGGCGCGCAAGCAGCCCGGCAAGCTGACCTATGCCACTTCCGGCATCGGCACGCTGCCGCACCTGGCCACCGAGATGCTGAAGCAGCAGGCCCAGATCCACATGGTGCATATCCCCTACCGCGGCGGCTCGCAGATCGCCACCGACGTGGCGGGCCACCAGGTCGACCTGGCGATGCTCATTGCAGCATCCGCGGCGCCTTTCGTGCAGTCGAAGTCGCTGAAGCCGATCGCGGTGACGGGCGCGCATCGCCTGCCGCTGATGCCCGACGTGCCGGCGGCCGCCGAGACGCCCGGCTTCAAGGGCTTCGAGGTGGTGAGCTGGGCCGGCATCTATGCGCCGGCGAAGACGCCGCCGGCCATCGCCGACCGGCTGGCGCGTGAAGTCGATGCGGTGATGAAGACCGCCGACGTGCGCGACAAGCTGGCGCTGCAGGGCGCTGTCGCCGGCGGCGGCACGCCGGCCGCTTTCAGCGCTTTCGTGCAGCAGGACCGCGCGCGCATCAACAAGGTGCTGCAGGGGATTTCGCTGAAGGAGTGACGCGGGGGGCCGGCAGGCTGGGTTGCGCGCAGCGAACCCCAGCAGCTGGGTCGGCCTCCAGTCAGCCGATGTAGGCCGGTCCATGGACTGCTCTCGCGCTTCGCTCCTACCCGGAACGGCTGGTTACACCGAAAACATCCAGCCACCGTGAACAAACTTATCCGCTCCCTCGTCGTCCTGGCCTGGCTGCTGTGCCTCGCCGGGGCTCCCGCGCAAGCCCAGACCGCGGCGCCACCGAAGGTGCTGGTGCTCTACGACACGCCCTCCGGCACGGCGTACGACAAGATCGGGTTCGCCTACGCGATCATGTTGCGCAACCTGCTGGGCCACTTCGACGCCCAGGTGTCGATGACGCCGGTCCAGCAGTACCAGGCCGGCGCCATCAACGGCTACGACGCCACCTTCTACCTCGGCTCGGCTTACGACTTCCAGCTGCCCGCGGCCTTCCTGGCGGACGCTTCGAGCACGGCGAAGACGCTGGTCTGGTTCAAGTACAACATCTGGCAGCTGGCCTGGAACGGCTCGTACAACTTCAATGCCACGCGCGGCTTCTCGTTCAACGGCTTGCGCGGCATGAACGCGCTGCCCAGCGCCAGCAACCCCAGCCCGGGCTTCTTCGACACCATCCAGTACAAGAACAAATCGTTCGTGAAGTACTACGCCTGGGACAGCGCGCACGGCGTCATCGACGCGGACCCGGACGTCGGCATCACCGGCATCGTCGACGGCACCAAGGCCACGACGGTCGTGAGCATGGCCGACCCCAAGACCGGCGAGACCGCGCCCTATGTCGTGCGCTCCGGCAAGTTCTGGTACGTGGCCGACATGCCCCTGAGCTTCGTCGGCCCGCGCGACCGCTACCTGGTGCTGGCCGACCTGCTGCACGACATGCTGGGCATCCAGCACGCCGAGAGCCACAAGGCGATGGTGCGGCTGGAGGACGTGAGCGCGTGGACCACCGTGTCCTCGATGAAGACGCTGACGGATTACCTGTCCGGCCAGAAGATCCCGTTCTCGATCGCCACCATTCCCTATTTCACCGACGCACTGGGCATCTACAACAACGGCGTGACGCTGAACATCCCGCTGTCGCAGGCGACCAACCTGAAGAAGGAGCTCAATTACGCGCTGCCGCGCGGCGGCGAGGTCGTGATGCACGGCTACACGCACCAGTACGACCACACGCGCAACCCGAACACCGGCATCAGCGGCGACGACTACGAGATGTGGAACATCGTCACCGATTCACCGGTGGCCGAGGATTCCTTCGCCTGGGCGCAGGGGCGGATGCAGGCGGGGCTGGCCCAGCTGCACGACAACGGCTATGCGCCGGTGGCCTGGGAGATGCCGCACTACCAGGGCTCGGCCAACGCGAACAGGGCGGCGGCGCAGACGTTCGCCACCACGTACCAGCGGGTCGTCTACTACACGGCGGACCAGCCGAACTTCAACGCGGCGGTCGCGCGCGACCTGGAAGTGGGGCAGTTCTATCCGTACACGATAGGCCAGGACTACTACGGCCAGCGCATCATCCCGGAGAACCTGGGCAACTTCGAATACGACCTGTCCGCCATCGACCCGACGTCCAACATCGTGTACACGTGGCAGGACATCCTGACCAACGCCCAATACGCGATGACCGTGCGGGACGGCTACGGCTCGTTCTTCTTCCACCCCTTCCTGCTGGAGCCGGAATACAAGCTGCCCGCGCTGGCGGACCTGAAGAGCCTGGTGAATGCGATGACGGCGATGGGCTATACCTGGGTTTCGCCGAGCATGGTGCATTGAGCGGCCGACGCGCCCTACGACGACTACGAGTTCGTCCCGGGTCGCGTCAAGCGGCCCCGACCAGGCTGCAGAACCGCGCCAGGTCGACGTTGCCGCCGCTCACCAGCACGCCGATGCGCTTGCCACGCAACTGCTCCTTCATCTGCCGCGCCGCCGCGAAGCCCAGGCAACCCGTGGGTTCCACCACCACTTTCATGCGCGTGGCCATGAAAGCCATGCAGGCGGCCAGCTCCGCGTCGCTGGCCGTGAGGATGTCGTTGACGTCGCGCTTGATGATGGGGAAGGTGATGTCGCCCAGGTGCTGCGTCTGCGCGCCGTCGGCAATGGTCTGCGGCGTGGCTATGTGGACGATCTCGCCCTTGCGGAAGGACTGCTGGCCGTCGTTGCCCGCCTCGGGCTCCACGCCATACAGCTGGCATTGCGGCGCCAGCGCGCGCGTGGCCAGCGCGCTGCCGGAAAGCAGGCCGCCGCCGCCCAGCGGCACGAAGAAGGCATCCAGCGGCCCGACCTCCTCGAACAGTTCCTTGGCCGCCGTGCCTTGTCCGGCCAGCACGTCCGGGTGGTCGTAGGGCGGCACCAGCGTGAAGCCATGCCTGGCGGACAGATCGCGGCCGATCTGCTCGCGGTCTTCCTTGTAGCGGTCGTACAGCACTACGTTGCCGCCATAGCCGCGCGTGGCGGCCAGCTTGGCGGCCGGCGCGTCCTGCGGCATGACGATGGTGGCGGGAATGTCCAGCAGCTTCGCCGACAGCGCGATCGCCTGCGCGTGGTTGCCCGAGGAGAACGCGACCACGCCGGCCTTGCGCTGTTCCGGGGTGAATCTGGACAGGGCGTTGAAGGCGCCGCGGAACTTGAAGGCGCCCATGCGCTGCAGGTTCTCGCACTTGAAGAAGACCTGGGCGCCGAACTCCTCGTCGACCGTGCGCGAGGTGAGCACGGGTGTCTGGTGGGCGTGGCCCTGCAGGCGGCCGGCGGCCGCGACGACGTCGTCGTAGGTGGGAAGGGTGGCGGTCATGCGGGTGATTGTGTCTGAAGGAATTCGAACAGGGCCAGCGGCACTTCCCGCAGGCCCTCGCGCGGGGCCAGCAGCCCGATCGGCTCCATGGCCACTGCCGGCAGCGGCAGCACGCAGATCGCGCCGCTGTCGACGAGCGGCCGCACGATGCTGCGCGGAAGCAGCGACAAGAGCCGCTCTTCGCGCAGCAGGTGCAGCATCATGGCCAGCACGCGCGTGACCAGCGGGTAGGTGCGCGCGGCCGCGTTGAAGGAAGCGGAGACAGCATCGAAGGCGCTGCGCGCGATGGAACCGGCCGGCGACAGCAGCCAGGTCTCGTCCTGCACGTTGCTCCAGGCGAGGCGCCGCCGGCGCGCGAGCCGGTGGCCCGGGTCGCACACCACCACCAGCTGGTCCGCCTCGAGCGCATGGAAGGCCCAGCCTTCCGGGATGACGGTGGGCCGGCGGCAGACGACGAGGTCCACCTCGCCGCGCGTGATGGCGAGCAGCAGGTCGTCGTTCTCGGCCTCGCGCAATTGCACCTGCGCGTGCGGGGCGCCGCGCAGGAACTCCGGCAGCGCCCGCAGCAAGAGGCCTTGCAAGGCCGAAGCGGAGGCCAGCAGCCGCACGATGCCCTTGCCGGTGCTGTGGCGCGCCATCACCACCTCCGCCGTCTCGGCGATGCCCAGGAACATCTGGCGCGCCGCGGGCAGCACGTCCAGGCAGGCGGCGGTGGGGCGCACGCCGCGCGCGTGGCGCTCGAACAGCTGCACGCCCAGCAGCTCCTCCAGGCCCGCGAGGGTCTGGGTGACGCTGGGCTGGGTCATGCCGATGGCATCGGCCGTGCGCTGCACGCTCCCGAGCTCGGCGAGCTTCAGCAGCAGCTGCACGTGCCGGAACTTGCCGCGGGCGAGCAGGCGGTTGACGAGGACGTAGGCGGTCTGGCGCAAGGTATTGGAAATCTTAATGGCTCCCGGCCAAAAGCAATTGGGCCGGCCGCCGGAGTTCCGGGAAGATGCCGGCCAGGAGACAAAGACACATGCAAGACATTGCGAAAACGGCGCGCCGCCTGTTCCTGGGCGCGCTCGCCGCCTGCACGCTGGCGGCCCAGGCGCAGGCGCCGGCCTTTCCCACCCGGCCCATCCAGCTGGTCGTCGCGGCGCCCGCCGGCGGCTCGTCGGACGCCCTGGCCCGCATGCTGGCTGACGACATGGGCAAGATCCTCGGCCAGCCCATCGTCATCGACAACCGGCCGGGCGGCTCGGGCGTCATCGCCGCGGAGCTCGTGGCCCGGGCGCAGCCGGACGGCCATACGCTGATGTTGTCCTGGATCGGCAATGCCACCAGCGGCGCGCTGGTGCCCAGGCAGAACTTCGACATCAACAAGGACTTCGTGCACATCACGAAGATCGTCGAAGGCTCCAACGTGCTGGTGGCCCACCCGTCCACCGGCTTCCATTCGCTGAAGGACCTGCTGACCTTCGCCAAGGCCCACCCTGGCCAGGTCACCTACGCGAGCTCGGGCAACGGCAGCTCCGGCCACCTCGCGATGGAGATGCTGAAGCAGCGGTCCGGCGCGTCGATGCTGCACGTGCCTTACCGCGGCGGCGCGGCGGCGCTCACAGACCTGCTGGCGGGCCAGGTGCAGGTGATGTTCCTGAACCAGGACGCCGTCATCCCGTACATCAAGCAGGGCAAGCTCGTGCCGCTGGCGATCACCAGCGCGCAGCGCAACCCGCAGTTCCCCGGCCTGCCGACGGTCGCCGAGACCTACCCCGGCTACGAGGCGACGGCCTGGGCCGGCCTCTCCGCGCCCAAGGGCACGCCCGCCAATGTGGTCCAGGCCCTGCACGACGCGGCGCTGAAGGCCATGGCCGGTTCCTTCAAGCAGAAGCAGGAGGCGCTGGGCGCCGTCGTGGTGCGCACCACGCCTGCCGACTACCAGGCTTTCGTCCGCAGCGAACAGGACAAGTGGACGAAGGTGATCAAGACCGCGGGCATCCGGCCCGACTGAAGACTCTCATGAAAACTCTCTCGATCGGCTCCTATACCCTGGAGTCGGGCCAGGTGCTGCCCGACGTGCAGGTGGCTTACGTGACGCACGGCACGCTGGACGCGCAGGGCGCCAACGCGGTGCTGGTGACGCACGGCTACACCAGCGGCCCGTCGATGCTGTCGCCCGGCCATCACACGGCGGAAGGCTCCTGGGCCTCGCTGCTGGGCCCCGGGCGGCCGCTGGACACGGACCGCTTCTTCTTCGTCTGCTCCAACATGCTCGGTTCGGCCTTCGGCACCACCGGGCCGCGCACGATCAACGCGGCGACGGGCAAGCCCTGGGGACCGGACTTTCCGGCGGTCACGCTGCACGACATCGTCGGCGTGCAGCACCGGCTGCTGGAGAAGCTGGGCGTGCAGCACCTGCGCGCCGTGGCTGGGCCGTCCTATGGCGGCTGGCAGGCGCTGCAATGGGCGCTGCAATATCCCGAGATGGTGGACGCGGCCGGCGTGCTGATGTCCGGCATCACGCATCCGCCTGGCCTGGGCGCCGAAGAACAGCGCAAGCGCTTCGCCGCCAGCCCGCAGTGGCACGGCGGCTGGTACTACGAGCACGGCGGCATGTTCGACACGCTGTTCGAGATGCGCCTGCAGACGCTGCGCAACTACGGCCTCGAGCGGCTGTACGAAGACCGCATGCCGACGGCGGAACAGCGCCAGGCCGAACTGGAGCGGCAGTCGCGCGACTGGGCCGACAAGTTCGACCCCAACAGCATGGTGGTGCTGGCCGGCGCGGCGGAGCACTTCGACGTGCGGCCGCGCCTGGACGAGATCCGTGCGCGGCTGCTGTTCGTCGTCTGCACGACCGACAAGATCTTCCCGCCCGACCCCGCGGTGACGCAGGCGCTGGACCAGGTGCGCGGCGAAAAGCGCTACCGCGAACTGGACAGCCCCTACGGCCACATGGCGTCGGGCGTGGAATGGCGCCGGCTGGAAGACGACCTGCGCTGGCTGCTGCCCTGAGACCTACACCGTCCGGATCGTCCAGAAGTCGCTGGAGTACTGCGAGTTCAGCAGGTACTCGAAGGGCATCATGCAGTAGCCCTGCAGGCCCCAGCCGACCCCCCAGGAGTTGCGGACGATGAAGTGGCGCGTGCCGCTGTCGTAGCCCACGGCCACCACGCAGTGGCCGCCCAGCACCTGCTCGCCCATCGCCGGCATCGGCACCATGCCGGTCTTGGCGACCGCGTCGCTCTCGAAGCTCTCGTACACCGTGAAGCCGAAGACGAAGGGGAAGCCGTCGGCCAGGCAGCCCAGCATCTGCGACTGCACCTGCGGCACGCGGGCGTAGACCTTCACGATGTCCTTCTTCGCCTCGGCATAGGCGGCAGGGCTGGGCTTCTTGGTGAACTTCGAGATGTCGTATGGGCACATGGATTCCGGCGGCGCGCCGACCTTGGCGACCGACTTGACGCCGTCGCGGATCTGGGCGCCCGAGTCCTCGTTGATGTGGCCCTCGATGGCGCGCTCGTTGTAGTAGATGAACAGGCGCGAGGGCACGAACTCGGTCTTCTTCTCCTTGCGCTGGTCGAACTCGATCGCCGCGGCGATGCCGTTGGCGGTGCAGCTCCCGAGCTGGCCCTGGTCGTAGATGGCCGGGCATTGCGGACGCAGGTCCACCTTGGGCGGCAGCTTGCCCAGGTGGGGCAGCGGCGCGGCGTACATGAAGTCGCGCGAATCGGGCAGGTCGCGGACCCAGCCGAAGCCCCCGTGCCGGGACGGTTGGCGGCGACGCAGGCCTTCCGGCATGTCCGTGTTGTGTGAGGTCATTGCAGATGCTCCTTCAGAGGCGGCGAGGCTCGCTGCGCGCGACGCGTTGCGCATCGCCGTCCCCGCCGAGCGACGCCGCCGTCATTGGCTCCCGGGGCATGTGCATTGAAGGCCTTGCGGCGCGCAGGCGCGTCGTCCGTTTGGAGTGGCCGACCCGAATGGAGGCGAGCAAAGTGCGACTTCCATTGCGCATTTACCCCGCGTGTGACCAAGCGTTTCCAGATCGCTTATCGTTGCCGCTCGACAAGGAGACCCCATGAAGATCCTGGTGCTGGGCGCTGGCGCGATCGGCGGCTATTTCGGAGGCCGGCTGGCGCAGGCCGGCGCGGACATCGCTTTCCTGGTGCGCGAGAAGCGCGCCGCGCAATTGCGTGAACGTGGCCTGGTGGTGCGCAGCCCGCACGGCGACTTCACGCAGGCCGTGCGGCCGGTGCTCGGGTCGCAGCTGGGCGGCGAAACGTTCGACCTGGTGCTGCTGGCCTGCAAGGCCTACGACCTCGACGCGGCGATGGAATCCATCCGGCCGGCCCTGGGCGAGCGTTCGCACGTGCTGCCGCTGCTCAATGGCGTGGCGCACATCGCGAAGCTGCAGCAGGCCTTCGGCGCGCAGCGCGTGCTGGCCGGCAGCTGCGGCATCCCGGCGACCTTGAACGCCGAGGGCGAAGTGGTGCAGCTGATGCCCATCCATCGCATCGTGTTCGGCCGTCCGCCGGAAAGCAGCGTGGAAGCGGATGGCAAGCTGCAGGAGCTGCTGGCGCTGTTCCAGAAGACTCCGGTGGAGGCCATCCTGGCGGCCGACATCTGGCTGGAGCTGTGGGAGAAGTTCACCGGCCTGGCGACGCTGGCGGCATCGACCTGCCTGATGCGCGCGTCGGTGGGGGACATCCTCGAAGCCGAGGGCGGCGACGCCTACCTGCAGCAGACCTACGACGCTTGCGTTCGTGCCGCCGAAGTCGCGGGGCATGCGCCGCGCGCAGCGGCGCAAGAGGGCTACCGGCAGATGCTGCGCCAGCGCGGCTCGCCGCTGACGGCATCGATGTTGCGCGACCTGGAAGCGGGCAACCGCACCGAAGGCGCGCACATCGTCGCCGACATGCTGCACAAGGTGCAGGCCGCGGGCGCGGACCCGGCGGCGCTGTTGCCGGCGTGGATCCATTTGCAAGCCTACGAGCTGCGTCGGGCCCGCAACGCAGCTTGACGTTCAGCGTCGCGCGCCACGCCACCAGGAAGAACGCAGAAGACGCAGAGGTTGCGCAGAAAACGCAGAAGTCCTTCTCGAATCGTTCCGCGGCTTCTGCGTACTTTTGCGTTGAAATCCTCCGCTCGCCGAAGCGCCCAGCCCTAGGCCGGAGCGACCACCCGCATGTTCCGAACCGGCAACTGCAAGGACACCACCGCCGCCGTCAGCAGCAGCGCGCCCGCTGCGCCGAAGGCGACCCAGTGCGTGCCGAAGTGCTCGAAGCCCCAGCCGCCCAGCCAGGCCGCGATCATGCCGCCAAGCTGGTGGCCGACATAGGCGAGGCCGTACAGCATGCCCACGAGCCGCACGCCGTACACGTCCGCCAGGATCGCCGACGACAGCGCGATGCTGCCGGCCCAGACCAGGCCCCCCACGCTCGCGGCCAGGTACAGCTCCCAGTGCGTGCCCACGATCATCAGAGCGAAGAAGCCGAGGCCGCGCACGGCGTAGATCACGGCCAGGATGTTGCGCCGGGGCAGGCGATCCGACCAGCGCCCCAGCACCAGGGTGCCGAAGATCGCCACCAGCCCGATCAGGCCGATGCCGAAGGCGCTGGTATGCGAGTCGTAGCCATGGTCCATCAGCATCGGCACCGCGTGTGTGCCCAGCAGGTTCATGCTGAAGCCGCAGGCGAACAGGCCGCCGAAGATCATCCAGAACGGCGCGCTGCGCAGCGCATCGGCCAGCCGCTCCGGCCTGGCTGGCGCGGCCTGCGCGCTGGCGCCGCGCGTGGCCAGCTGCTCCGGCAGCAGGTCCGTGTCCGCCGGCGCGCCATCGCGCATCACCAGCAGCGCGGCGACGGCCAGCACCACCATCACCGTGGCATAGCCGACCAGCGTGGGCCGCCAGCCGTGGTTCTCGATCGCCCAGGTGAACACGGGCGTCATGATGGCCATGCCTGCCATCGAGCCGGTGGACAGGAAGAACAGCGCCATGCCGCGCTGGCGCGTGAACCAGCGGCTGATGACCGGCGTGAACGCCACCGGGCTGACGAAGGACAGTCCCACGGACAGCAGCACGCCGAAGGACAACAGGAAGCTCAAGGCTGTCTGCGCGCGCACCGCCCACAAGGTCGCCACGGCCACGATCACCATGCCCAGCACCAGCGAGAAGCGCGTGCCGTAGCGCGCGACCAGGTGGCCCGCGAGCGGCATGCCCAGGCCGTAGCAGAGCATGCCGACGGCGATGATGGAGGCGAGCAGGCTGCGGCTGAAGCCGAGGTCGTGCGCGATGGGCAGGAAGAAGGGCCCGATGCCCAGGCGCATGCCCACCGAGAGCAGGGTCAGGACGGCGGCCGCGCCGACGATGTTCCAGCCGAAATACCACTTCATGTCATCCATTGTCGCGCGGCCGGCAAGGCCGCGTCGCCAAGGCTAAGATCGTCCCCGACCATGCAAGCCTCGCCCGACCTCTCCCCCTACATCGGCAAGCTCGTGCAGTTCCGCCGCGACCTGCACGCGCATCCCGAGCTGAAGTTCGAAGAATCGCGCACGTCCGACCAGGTGGCCGCGTGGCTGCAGGCGCTCGGCCTGCCCGTGCAGCGCGGCCTGGGAGGCACCGGCCTGGTCGCCACCTTGCGCGGCAGCGGCCCCGATGCGGCCGACCCGAAGCGCGCCATCGCGCTGCGCGCCGACATGGACGCGTTGCCGGTGCAGGAGCTGAACACTTTCGAATATGCCAGCGCCAACCCCGGGCGCATGCACGCCTGCGGCCACGACGGCCACACGACCATGCTGCTGGGCGCGGCCACGCTGCTGGCGAAGCGGCCGGACTTCAACGGCACCGTGCACTTCATCTTCCAGCCCGGCGAGGAGGGCGGCGCCGGGGCCCGCAAGATGATGGACGACGGCCTGTTCGAGCGCTTCCCCGCGCGGGCCGTGTTCGCGCTGCACAACTGGCCGGCGCTGCCCGCGGGCCAGATGGGCGTGCGGGTCGGGCCCATCATGGCATCGGCCAACCGCTTCGAGATCCGCGTGCACGGCAAGGGCGGCCACGCGGCCCAGCCGCACACGACGGTCGACCCGATCCCGGTAGCCTGCGCCATCGTCGGCCAGCTGCAGACCCTGGTCTCGCGCGCCGTCGATCCGCTGGACAGCGCGGTGCTCACCATCGGCAAGATCGACTCGGGCACGGTGGAGAACATCATCCCCGACACGGCCTTCATCTACGGCACCTGCCGCACGCTGGGCGACGCGACGCTGAAGCTGCTGGTCGAAGGTATCGAGCGCATCAGCACCCACGTGGCGCAGGCACACCGCGCGAGCGCCGAGGTGATCATCAAGCCGGGCTATCCCACCACGGTGAACCACGCGCGCGAGGCGCGCTTCATGGCGCAGGTGATGGCGGACACTGTGGGCGCCGGCAACGCGCATGCGGACGTGCTGCCCGCGATGACCGCCGAGGACTTCGGCTTCATGCTGGAGGAGGTGCCGGGCGCGTATGGCTGGATAGGCAACGGGCGAAATGGCAAGCCGGGCGTCAACCTGCACAGCCCGTCCTACGATTTCAACGACGACATCCTCGGCCTGGGCGCGGGCTTCTACGAGCACCTGGCGCGCCAGTGGTTCGCCCAGGAAGGGCAAGCATGACCACCCGCCGCAGCGCCATCGCATTCGGCCTGGCATCGTTCGCGTCGCTGGCGGCGCGCGCGCAGGCCGCCTGGCCCACCAAGCCCGTGCGCATCATCGTTCCCTATCCGGCCGGCGGCGTGAACGACGTGGTCGCACGCATGTTCGCGGAACGCCTGCGGCCCCTGCTGGGCCAGGCCATCGTGGTCGACAACCGCGCCGGCGCCGGCGGCACCATCGGCATGGATGCCGCGGCTAAGGCGGACGACGGCCACACCATCGCCTTCGCGGCCATCAGCCCGCTGACCCTGAACCCGCACCTGATGAAGGTGCAGTACGACCCGCTGAAGGATTTCGTGGCCGTGGCCTCGGTGATGTATTCGCCGGTGTACGTGCTGGCCACGCCGCGCTTCAAGGGCCAGAGCTTCGCCGACGCCATCGCGCAGGCGAAGGCGCAGCCGGGCAAGGTGAGCATCGCCAGCTCCGGCTACGGCACCCTGGGCCACGTGATGATCGAGCAGATCCGCCGCAAGTCGGGGGCGGACCTCACGCACGTGCCCTACAAGGGCGGCACGCAGCTCGTCACCGATGCCGCCGGCGGGCAGTTCGACTTGTTCGTGGCCAACCCTTTCGCGGCCATCAACAGCCTGATCGCCGAAGGCAAGCTGCGCGTGCTGGCCGTGACCGGCCCGCACCGGCTGCCGGCCATGCCGCAGGTGCCGACCCTGGCGGAGCTGGGCTTCCCCGAGGCCAACCTCACTTCGCTGTTCGGCTTCTATGCGCCGGCTTCGATGCCGCGCGAGCACGTGCAGCAGCTCAACGCAGAAATCAACAAGGTGCTGGCCGACAAGGACGTGCAGGAGCAGTTGCGCAAGCTGGACAACGTGCCCAGCCCGGGCACGCAGCAGCAGTTCCAGGCCGTGATAGACAAGGAGTTCGCAGCCAACGCGCGCATCGTAAAGGAAGCGAACATCAAGGCGGAATGACCGGCGGCGGGTAGAGCAGCTGGCCGTCGGCCACGCGGGCCGGCGAGGTGTACGGGTGCGGCTTGCTCTCGCGTTCGTTGACGATGTGCGTCACCTCGAAGCCGCTGAACACCAGCACGTCGGCGACCAGCGAGCGGTGGCAGCGCCACCAGAGCAGCTCCGAGCACATCATCGCGGTGGGGCAGGCCTCGCCCATGTTCAGCAGCACGTCCAGGCCTTCGGCGAATTCCTCGGTGCGCAGGTACTCGGCGTAGCCCTGGAACGAAGCATTGCGCCAGCCCCATTCCTCGGGTGGCAGCGCAGGCCGGCGCCGGCCGCCCAGCCTCGGGATCCAGTGGTAGGCCAGGCCGTTCGCATGCAATGAAGCAGCCAGCGCGTCCGCGCCGAATTGCGGATGCCGGCGCGATCCGGGGAAGCGCCGCACGTCCGCGATCGCCTCGATGCCGTAACCGCGGAGCAGCGCGAGGAACGCGTCCGCGCTGCGAGTGGAATGGCCGACCGTCCAGATGCGCATCGCCGAGCAGGTCTGCGGCTAAGATGGGACCGCGGCCCACCCGCCGATGGAGGCAACCATGACCCTGGACCAGTACAACGAAGCGGTCAAGAAGATCGTTTCGGAGCAGCAGAAGATCGCGCAGACCACCGCGCAGCTGGCGATGTCGGGGCAGGCTTCGCCCACGAATCCGCAGTTCATGACGCTGATGACCAGCCAGTGGGGCCTGGTCCAGCAGGTGATGAAACTCAACACAGACCTGATGATGGGCGTGATGGCACCGCCCAAGATGTAGGACGCCCGCCTCAGATCACCCCGCGCAGCAACTGCGCGACTTCCTGCAGCCCGGGCAGCAGCTTCACCAGGCTGCCGTCGCCCGGGTAGACCTGCGCCTGGAAGGTGATGCTCAGCGCGCCCACGCAGCGGCCCTGCCGGTCCTTCAGCGGCACTGCCAGGCCGCGCAGCCCGATGTCCGCATACTGGTCCGCGAGCCAGTAGCCGAGCCGGCGGGCGCGCTCCACGCAGTCGCGCAACAACTGCGGGTCGGTGATGGTCTCCGGCGTGAACTGGCCGAACTCGGCGTCCGCGAACCAGGCAGCCAGCCGCTCTTCGCTGAACGTCGACAGGATGGCGAAGCCCGGCGACACCACGTGCGCGGGCACGCGCGCGCCCGGATGGAAGCCGATGGAGACGATGCGCGGCGAGTTGCTGCGCGTGAGGTAGACCACGTCGCGGCCGTCCAGCACGCTCAGGTTGGCGGTCTCGCCGGTCTGCATCGACAGCCGCTGCATGAAGGGCTGCACCAGCCGCGGCAGGCGCGCCGCTTCCAGGTAGCTGCGGCCCAGGCGCAGGATGGCCGGCAGCAGCCAGTAGTGCTTGCCGTCGGTGGCCGCGTAGCCGTAGTGCACGAGGCTCATCAGGTAACGCCGCGCGGCCGTGCGCGTCAAGCCGGCGAGCCGCGCGGTCTCCGATGCCGTCAGCCGCGGATGGCTATCCGAGAAGCATTCGATGACGCGCAAGCCCTTGCCCAGCCCCTCGATGAGGAGGCTCTTGTCGACCTCGGCGGTGGCTTCCACGGTGGACTCGGGCTAACCCGCGGAACGCACGGATCGCGTTCCCGGCCGATCGATGATCGACCGGCCAGCCCCGGGCTGAGCTAGTAAAAACCCGGCCATTGCCTAAGCTGCTGCCAGGACCAACGCACACCCCTGGAGACAAGCAATGGCAAGCGCACAGACGAAGAAGGCCGCCGCCAGCGGCTGGATCGGATCCGCCCTGGAGTACTACGACTTCTTCATCTACGCCACCGCGGCGTCGCTGATCTTTCCGCAGATCTTCTTCCCGCCCGGCAACCCCAGGACGGCCATCATCGCCTCGCTCGCCACCTATGGCGTCGGCTACGTGGCGCGCCCGATCGGCGCCTTCGTGCTGGGCCACCTGGGCGACACGCACGGCCGCAAGAAGGTCCTGCTCACCTGCATGTTCCTCATGGGTTTCTCCACCATCGGCGTGGGCCTGCTGCCGACGTACGACTCGGTGGGCTTGATGGCGCCGCTGCTGCTGGTGATCCTGCGGCTGGTCCAGGGCTTCGCCGTCGCGGGCGAGATCTCGGGCGCCAGCTCCATGATCCTGGAGCATGCGCCCTTCGGCCGGCGCGGCTTCTTCGCCAGCTTCACGCTGCAAGGCGTGCAGGCCGGGCAGATCCTGGCCGCGGCGGTGTTCCTGCCGCTCGCGCACTTCATGGAGAAGGACGCGTTCATGGCCTGGGGCTGGCGCATCCCCTTCATTCTCAGCTTCGTCGTCATCATCGCCGGCTGGATCATCCGCCGCGAAGTGGAGGAGACGCCGGCCTTTACCGACGAGAGCTCGCAGCAAGCCGTGCCGAGGGCGCCGGTGGTGCAGGCCTTCCGCGAGAACTGGCGCGACATGGTGCGGGTGGCGCTGTGTTCGCTGATGAACGTGATCCCGGTGGTCGCCACGATCTTCGGCGCGGCGTATGCGGTGCAACCGGGTTACGGCATCGGCTTCGAGAAGGACGTGTACTTGTGGATCCCGGTGGTGGGCAACGTGGTCGCCGTGCTGGTGATCCCCTACGTGGGCAACCTGTCGGACCGCATCGGCCGCCGCCTGCCCATGGCCGTCGGCTCGGTGCTCGCGGGCCTGCTGTCCTTCGGCTACCTCTATGCCATCAGCATCCACAACGTGCCGCTCGCCTTCGCGCTGTCGCTGCTGATGTGGGGCGTGGTCTACCAGGGCTACAACGCGGTGTTCCCCAGCTTCTATCCGGAGATGTTCCCCACGCGCACCCGGGTGTCGGGCATGGCGATCTCGCAGAACATCGGCACCGCCATCAGCGCGCTGCTGCCGGCGCTGTTCGTCGCCGTCGCGCCGCCCGGCGCGCAGAACATCCCGCTGATCGTCGGCTCCATCACGCTGGCCATCACCATCGTCGCGGCGATCTCGGCGTGGAGCGCGCGCGAGACCTATCGCGTGCGGATGGCGGACCTGGGCAAGAAGGATGCGCGGCCGGTGGAGAAGGGCGATTACGAGCGCCTGCGCGAACAGGCGATCGCGGGCACGGCCGTCGCGGCCTGATCAGCGCCCGAGCGCCGCGCAGGCGGAGGCCACGATGCGGGCCTCCTGCTGCAACAGGAGCGCCACCTCGCGGTGGCGCTCTTTTTCCATCAATCGGTTGGACAGGGCCGACACGCTCAGCGCCGTGTGCGGCGTGCCGGTCACCGCGGGGAGGGCGACGCCCACGCCGCTCATGTAGGGCAGCACGTTGACCGGCATCAGCGCGTAGCCGCGGCCGCGGGCATCGCGCACGGCTTCCTCCAGCGGGCGGCCGTAGAGCTTTTCGTACGGCTCGAACTGCGTGCGATTCAGTTCCACGATGGAACTGCATTCGTCCTCCGGCACGCTGGCCAGCAGCGCCAGGCCGCCCACCGCAGCGCCCAGCGGACGGCGCGCGCCGACGTCGATGGTCCGCACCTGGTCGGGGAAAGGGCCTTCGCGGCGGTCGATGCACACCGAGTCGAGGCCGCTGCGTTGTACCAGGTACACCGTGTCGCCGGTCGCCTGCGCGATGCGGTCCAGCGAAGCCGCGGCGATGCGCGGCATGTCGATGCCGCGCGCGGCGGCCAGCCCGAGTTCGTAGGTGAGGTGGCCCAGCAGGTAGCGGTGGTCGCCGTCCTGTTGGCGCACCATGCCTTCGGCGATCAGGCCTTGCAGGATGCGGCGCACCGTGGGCCGTTCCAGGCCCGAGTGCAGCGCCAGGTCGACCAAGCGCGCGCCCTGGTGGTTGGAGTTGGCGATGAGCCGCAGCAGCGTGGCGCTGCGGGCGATGAGCTGGGTGCCGGCGGGACTCGCCATGGACGCATGCTAACACCGGGGCGTCCACATAGTGGACTCTGCCGCGGACTGGCCATTGGGAAACGGGGATCGTGTTCCTACACTGCCCCGCATGAACGGAGACAAGCCGATGACCCAGCCGTGGTGGAAGCAACCCAACCGCGTGATGCTGCTGAACCTGCGCGAAGGCGACGAGCCCCGGGTGGAAGCACGCGCCTTCGTGGAAGACGTGAAGCGCTACGGCGCCACCGCCTTCTGCATCAACGGCGGCGGCATCGTCGCCTTCTACCAGACGAAGATCCCGGGCCAGCGCATCAGCGCGACGCTCGGTGACCGCGACCTGCTGGCCGAGATCATTCCGGAAGCGCACAAGCAGGGCCTGCGGGTGCTGGCGCGCATCGACCCCAGCTGCGCGCCGCGTGAACTGGCCGAGGCGCACCCGGACTGGTTCGCGCGCGACCGCGAAGGCAATTTCTTCGAGGTGAGCGGCCATTACGTCACCTGCCCCAACGCCGGCTACTACCACGGCCGCATGGTTGAAGTGGTGCAGGAGATGGTGCGCCGCTACGACGCCGACGGCATCTGGAACAACCAGGGCAAGTTCGCCGCCTGGGACACCGACGCCTGCTATTGCCCGACCTGCCAGCGCATGTTCCGCGAGAGCTCGGGCCACGCGATTCCCGAAACGGAAGACTGGGACAGCCCGGTCTGGCGCCAGTACAACGAATGGCGCTACCGCCGCATCGCGGCCTGGGTGCAGCGCATGCACCAGGCCATCCACGAGGTGAAGAGCGATGCGATCTTCATCTCCGCCATCCAGCTGGCCGAATCGCTGGAGACCATCCGCCCCGGCGGTTGGGACGTGGACTACTGGCTGGAGCACCAGGACGTGGTGGCTTTCGAATGCCAGCGCCGCAACACCGCGCCCTGGTGGCCGGGCATCCAGGCCAAGTACCTGGCCGGCATCGCGCCGGACAAGCCGCGCTGGATGACGGTGAGCTACTTCTATCCGTGGTGGCGCCTCTATGCGGCGCCGGAAGCGGAGAACCGGCCCTGGATCGCGCAGCAGTTCGCCAACGGCGTCAACAGCTGGCTGCACATCAACGGCGGCCTGTCGCCCATCTTCGACCGCCGCGGTCTGCAACCGATGCAGGAGGTGTTCCAGCGCCTGGGCCGTTGGGAAGAATACTTCGACGGCGCGCAGTCCGATGCCAAGGTGGCGGTCGTCTTCTCGCGCTACACGCAGGACAACTACGGCCGCGACGACCCCTATGGCCGCTACATGGACTCGGTGCGCGGCTACTACGCCGCGCTGTCGGAAGCGCACATCCCCTTCGACGTGCTCTCCGACAAGTTCCTCGATGCGCAGCGCCTGAAGCAGTACTGCGTGCTGGTGCTGCCGAACACTGCGTGCCTCACCGATGCGGCGGTGGAAGCCGTGCGCGCCTTCGCCGCCGCCGGCGGCACGGTGGTGGGCACCTACGACGCCGGGCGCTACGACGAGCAGGGCGTGGAGCGCCGGGAGGCGCCGCTGGCCGCGATGCTGGGCGGCCGCCACGGCGCGTGCCGACGCAAGCTGCAGTCCTCCTACGGCTTCCTCGCGCAGCGCGACGACGCGCTGCTGCAAGGCCTGGGCGACACCGACGTCGTGCCCAACGACGGCGACCTGCTGGAGTTCGTGCCCGGCGCCGGCAATGTCGTGCCGCTCACGCTGATCCCGCCGGTGACCGCGCATTCGGGCGCCACCATCAGCATCCCCGAGTTCAGCGCCGTGCGCGGCGCCACCGACGTGCCGGTGGTCGTGCACGGCGCGCATGGCCAGGGCCGTGTCGTGCTGTTCGCCAACCGCATGGACGCGCTGTTCTACAAGTACGGCTTCCCGGACCTGGGCCGCATCCTCGCCAACGCGGTGCTGCTGGGCCTGGGCGATGCGCAGGACCTGGAAGTGGATGCGCCCGACTACGTGGACGTCACGCGCCAGGCGCAGCCGGGCCGGCGCCTGGTGCACCTGATCAACTTCGCCGTCGGCAAGCACGTCAACACCGGCTGGCGCCATCCGGGGCGCAACCTGGTGCCGGTGGACGGCATCCGCGTGCGGCTGCGGCTCGCTCCCGGGCAGAAGCTGCGCGCGGTGCGCAGCGCCACCGACAACGCGGTGCTGCCGCACGCCACGCAGGGCGACTGGGCGGAGGTGACGGTGCCGCGCCTGGCCGACCACGAGATCGTCGCATTCGAACTGGACGCCTGACGTCCGCAACAGCAAGGAGACAAGACCATGCCCATGCAGCGCCGCCACGCCCTGGCCGCTATCGCCGCCGGAGCCCTGCCGGCCTTTGCCTTCGCCCAGTCCGGCTGGCCGAACAAGCCGATCAAGATGGTCGTGCCGCTCACCGCGGGCGGGCCGACCGACCTGCTGGCCCGCATCCTGGCGCAGCCGCTGGGCGAGCGGCTCGGGCAGACCATCGTCATCGACAACCGGCCCGGCGCCGGCGGCGACATCGGCGCCGAATTCGTCGCGCACTCCGAGCCGGACGGCTACACGCTGTTCCTCGGCACCTCGGGGCCGCTGTCGATCAACGCCACGCTGTACGGCAACCTGAAGTTCGACCCGATCAAGGATTTCGCGCCCATCACGCTGGCAGCGGACGCGCCCTTCGTCGTCGTCGTCAACCCCAAGCTGCCGGTGAAGACGCTGCCCGAGCTGATCGCCTATGCCAAGGCGCATCCGGGCAAGCTCAATGACGGTTCGGTCACCGGCAGCGCGGCCCACCTGGCCACCGAGCTGTTCAAGCGCTCGGTGCAGCTGGATTTCGTCCATGTGTCGTACAAGGGCGCGGCGGTGGCGACGACCGACCTGCTGGCCGGCCAGATCGACCTGAGCTTTGCTTCCACGCCCGGCGTCATGGGCTACATCAAGGCCGGCAAGCTGCGGCCGCTGGCCGTGACGAGCGCCACGCGCCTGAAGGACTTGCCGGACGTGCCCACGGTGGCCGAAGCGGGCGTGGCGGGCTACGAGGCCAGCGTCTGGTACGGCGTGCTGGCGCCAGCCGGCACGCCCGAGGCGATCGTCGCGCGCCTGAACACCGAGCTCACGCGTATCCTGCAGGACAAGAAGGTGCTGCAGCAGATGGCGCAGAACGACTTCCATCCGCTCGGCTCGACGCCCGCGCAGTTCGGCGCCTTCATCAAGTCCGAGTCGGACAAGTGGGGCAAGGTGGTGAAGGCCGCCGGGATCAAGGCGGGCTGATGCTGAACCTGGCGGAGAACGTCCTCAAGCAGTCGGCGGTTCCCTGGACGTCGGTGCCGCCGGAATTGCGGCCACAGCAGCAGGTGGAGTGGAGCCGCATCAACCGGCGCGGCAGCGCGGCCACCACCTTCCTCGAAGGGCCGGTGCTGGCGCCGGACGGCACGCTGTACTGCGTGGACATCCCGAACGGCCGCATCCTGCGCGTCGATCCGACCGGCCACTGGGAGGTGGCCTGTGCGTACGACGGCTGGCCCAACGGCATGGCGATGGCGCCCGATGGCCGGATGCTCGTGGCCGATGCGCGCCGCGGCCTGGTGCGGCTGGACCTGCGCACCGGCGGCGTCGAAATGCTGCTCACGCATGCGGTGACGCAGGGCTTCCTGGGCATCAACGACCTGCAGCTCACCGCCGATGGCGCCGTCTGGTTCACCGACCAGGGCCAGACCGGGCTGCACGACCCGGCGGGCCGCGTGTATCGCTGGCAGGGCGGCGAGCTGCGCTGCATCCTGGACCGGTTGCCGAGCCCGAACGGGCTGCGCGTCAGCGCGGACGGCGGCGAGCTGTTCGTCGCGGTCACCCGCGACAACGCGGTCTGGCGCGCGCCGCTGACGGCCAGCGGCCAGCCGACGCGGCTGGGCCGCTTCGCCAGCTTCTACGGACCGGTCGGGCCCGATGGCATCCACATCGATGCCGCGGGCCGGCTGTGGGTCTGCCTGCCGGGCGCGGATGCGGTGTGGGTGTTGAACCGGAAGGCGGAGGCGATCGCGCGCTATCACTTCCCCGACGGCGCTTTCCCGAGCAACATCGCGATGGATGCCGCGGGGCAGCGGATCGTGGTGACGTGCTCGGGGGCGGAGGCGTTGTTCACGCTGCCGGCGCTCGCTTGAACGCTGCCTACCGCTCGGCGAAGGAAATGCCGATGCGCTGGAAGTTGCCCATCACCTCCGCGCCGTGCGCCGCCTCGACCTGGTCGGCCGCGGACTTCGAATAGACGATGTCGTTCATGGCGGCTTCCTTCGGACCCTGGACGAAGCCCAGCATGCGCGCCGTCTTGTCGCCGACGTTGCGGAAGGACCGGTACACGCCGGGCGGGATGGAGACCATGTCGCAGGGCGCGAGCACCGTCTTGTTCTCGCCGTCGGGACCCCACGCGATCTCGAAGCTGCCCTCGATGCAGACGAAGGACTCGTAGGTGCGGTGGTGGATGTGCAGCCCCGCGCCGTTGCCCGGCGGGCATTCCACGATCGCCACTTCCACGCCCGGGATGCCGGCGATCGCCGGCTTGTTCTTGCTGAGGCCGCGCGAAGTGCCGTCGGGCGCCATCATCAGGTAGATGTTCTTGGCGGCGAGCATCTCGTAGGCGGCGATGGGAATGCCCAGCGCCTCGCCGGTGTAGTTCTTTTTCGTGGGGCTCAGCTCCGCGAACTTCGCGAACTGCGGGCGGGGAAAAGTCTCTGAACTCATGGTGCGTGTCTCCGGTGTCGAACCGGCCGCACTCTAGGGCGGCGTGCGCCACGCGGTCCACTACCGATTGCTGATGCTTCCGATGCCGGGCCGGCATCGGCGCCGCTTCACCGCTTCAATTCGCGCGACAGGGTCGCGTTGGGCCAGCGGCCGCTCTTCACCAGGTCGGCGACGACGTCCTTCAAGGTCGACCAGATCGCGCCGGCCGCCGTCGACGGCGGGCGTTCCGATGCGCGCGCGAGGAAGCGGCTCTGCGTCAGGCCCTGGATCGGCACGGCGCGCAAGGCCTTCGCCTGCAGGTCGGGCTGGATCGGCGCCGCGAAATGCACCGTCAGGCCGAAGCCTTCGGCGACCAGGCGCTTCGCCACCTCCAGCGACTGCACCTCGATCACGCCGTCCAGCGTGATGTCCGCGCGGCTCGTGGCGGCTTCGACGATGCCTCGCACGCCGCCTTTCGCGACGCCGGTCAGGATCAGCGGCAGGCCTTGCAGGTCCTGCGGCCGGAGCTGCCGCCCTTTGAGCTTCGGGTGGCCGGCGGGGCCGATCAGGCAAAGCTGCTCGGTGAGCAGTTCCGCCGTGGTGAGCTTGGGCAAGGCGCTGCTCCCGACCATCACGCCGACGTCGAGCCGGCCCTGCAGCAGCTGCGAATACAGCGTGTCGGCCCACAGCTCCACGATCTGCAGCCGCACGGCGGGGAAGCGCTCGCGCACGGCGGCGGCCAAGGGCGCTGTCAGCACCAGCGCCACGCCGGGCGACATGCCGATGGCGATGGTGCCCTGCGGGTGGCGCTGGCGCGCCACCATGTCGTGCCGCATCTGGTCGGCATAGCGCAGCAGGAAGGAGGCTCGCTCCAGCAGCAGTTCGGCATCGGAGGTCGGCGTCGCGCCGCGGGCATGGCGCTCGAACAGCTGCACGCCCAGTTCGTCCTCCAGTTGCCGCACCTGGCGCGTCAGCGCCGGCTGGGCGATGTGCAGCGCCTGGGCAGCGCGGCCGAAGTGGCGCTCCTCGGCGACCTTGACGAAATAACGCAGCTGGCGAAGGTCCATGGGCTCGATTGTCGGTCCGCGGCCCGATGCCGGTTTGTTATCGAAGCGGTCAGGAAATGGTAGTGGACCGCCGCCGCGGCGCGCACCTACAGTGGCCGCAGGAGACAAAGCTTCGTGCAAATCGATTTCGTGGCGGCCGAATGGGCTGCCGTGGGCGTGGACGCCCGGCACTTCCGCGCCTCGGCTGGCGGCCGCGACATCCCCGGGACCTTGTGGTCGCCGGCCTTGGGCGGCAGGCAGCCCTTGGTCCTGCTGCAGCATGGTGGCTCCGGCCACCGCAGGGACGCGGCCACCACTGCCGCGGCATTGCGCCTCGTACAGGACCATGGCTTCTGCTGCGCCGCCATCGACGGCCCGCTCCACGGAGACCGGCGCGGCGACGGTGCCCAGGGAGCGAGCGTCCAGGCCGAATTCGCCCGGGCCTGGCAAGGCGGCAACCGTTTTCCGTCCTTCGTCGACGACTGGCTCGCCGTCCTCGACGGACTCGCCGGCCTGCCGGCCGTGGACGCAACGCGCATCGGCTGGGTCGGCCTGTCCATGGGCACGGCCTTCGGCCTCTCCGTGCTGGCGCGCCTGCCCGCTGCCGCGAGCGCCGTGTTCGGCAAGTGGTCCGTGAATTTTCCCGGAAGCAGCCATATCGCGGCCGACGCAGCGCGCATCCGCTGTCCCGTGCTGTTCGTCCAGCATTGGAATGACGAGTTCTTCGACCGGGCCGGCACGCTGGACCTGTTCGATGCGCTCGGGGCGCCCGACAAGCGCCTGCACGCCTACCCCGGAGCACATGCGGGCCGCAGCGAGGAAGAACTCGCCGCCGGCATCGCCCACCTGTCCCACACCCTTCGTTCGCAATCCTGAGGAGCCCATCAAGTGCCCACCATCATCTGCAGGGAGCAGGCGAACATCGCCAACTACTTCCTGATGACGTCGCTCGTCGTCCCGCGTCCGATCGCCTGGATCTCGACCCAGGGAGAGGACGGCGTCGCCAACCTGGCGCCGTACAGCCACTTCAACAACTGTTCGGCCAATCCGCCGATCATCATGTTCTCGTCCAACGGCGTGAAGGACACGCTGCGCAACATCCGCGAGACCGGCGAGTTCGTCGTCAACATGGTGTCGCACGAACTGCGGCAGCAGATGCGCGTCACGTCCGCCAACTGGCCGCCGAACGCCAGCGAATTCGAGATGGCCGGCCTCGAAAGCGCGCCCAGCCGCTTCGTGCGGCCGCCGCGGGTGGCGCAGGCCCGGGCCTCCATGGAATGCAAGCTGCGGCAGGTGCTGCCCATGGGCGATTGCTTCGTGGTGTTCGGCGACGTGCTGTGCTTCCACGTCGCCGACGACGTCATGGTGGACGGCCGGGTGGTCGCCGAGCGGCTGCAGCCGGTGGGCAAGCTGGATGGCGCGCTCTATTCCACCGTCACGGCGACCGAGCGGCTGGACCTGCCGCCGGACATGGCCAGCCGGGTCGACGACTACGGCAACGCCTGGGGCAAGGGCACCCGCTAAGCAAACCGGAGGGGATTCCATGGCGAACAAGCAGATCGACGTGCCGGCCCTGATCGACGGCGCCCGGCTGGGCGCGTTCCAGGTGCTGGCCATCACGCTGTGCGGGCTGGCGCTGCTGATGGATGGCTTCGACATCCAGATGATCGGCTTCGTCGCGCCGGCCATCGTGCAGGACTGGAACATCGACAAGGCCGCTCTCGGCCCCGTCTTCGCCGCGGGCCTGGGCGGCCTGCTGGTGGGCTCGTTCGCGCTGAGCGTCGCGGCCGACAAGTGGGGCCGGCGGCCCGTGCTGATCGCCTCCACGCTGTTCTTCGGCGTGTGCATGCTGCTCACGCCGCTGGCGACGACGCTCGCCGGGCTGGGCGCCGCGCGCTTCTTCGCGGGCCTGGGCCTCGGCGCCATCCTGCCCAATGCGATGGCGCTGGCCGGCGAATACGCGCCGCAGCGCGTGCGGGTGACGGTGCTGATGCTGGTGGGCGTGTGCTTCGGGGTCGGCGCCATCCTCGCCGGGCTCCTGTCCACCGTGCTGCTGCCTCGCTGGGGCTGGCAATCGGTCTTCCTGGCGGGTGGCGTGGTGCCGGTGGCCTGCGCGGTCGCGATGTTCGTCCGCCTGCCCGAGTCGATCCAGTTCCTGGTGCTGCGGGGCCGGCACGCCGCCGCGCGGAAGTGGCTGCGCCGCATCGACGCAGCGGCCGTGGCGGACGAACAGGCGGAGCTGAAGGTGAAGGAGCCCGCGCCGGGCGGTGCGCCCGTGTTCGACCTGTTCGCCGGCGGGCGGGCGCGCATGACGCTGCTGCTGTGGGGCGTGAACCTGCTGAACCTGCTGACGGTGTACTTCCTCGCCAACTGGATCCCGACCGTCGTGCGGGGGGCGGGGCGGCCGCTCGGCGACGCCGTGCTGGCCGGGACCGCACTGCAGGCTGGAGGCACCTTCGGCGCGCTGGTGCTGGGCGTGGTCATCGACCGGGTGGGTTTCCGGCGCGTGCTGCTTGCCTGCTTCATGCTCGCCGCCGTCGCCGTCTTCAGCGTCGGCAGGCTGGACATGGCGGGTTCGCAGTTGTTCATCGCCGTGAGCGTGGCGGGGTTCTGCGTCATCGGCGGGCAGGGCGCGGTGAACGCGCTCTCCACCAGTTACTACCCGACGGCCTTGCGCTCGACGGGCATCGGCTGGGCGCTGGGCATCGGCCGCTTCGGTTCCATCCTCGGCCCCTTGCTGGGCGGCGAGTTCCTCAAGATGGGATTGCCGACCTCGAGCATCTTCCTCGTGCTCGCCGTGCCGCCCGTGGTGTGCTCCCTGCTGGTGTGGGCGATGGAACCCGGCCGGCGCGCGCCGGCCGTGCCGGCGGCGAACGCAGCTTGAGCGGGCCTGCCTCGCCTCGAGTGCGCGGGGTGGTCTGCTCCTCGACCCTGTCCGCTTCCCGCCGGTCCTTGTCGGACAGCTCGTTGCGGTCCATGCGCTAGCGGCGCGGCACGAAGGCCGCCGTCATCGTGCGCGCCGCCGCCAGGTTGGCCTGCAGGCTCGGATCGTCGGGCGCGGGCGGTGCGCCGGGGCCTACGTTGGCCGGCGGCCAGGCGGCGTCGGCGGTGCGTGGCGTGCCGATCGGCGTGGTGGCCTGGGCCTGCTGCACGGCGGCCATGTCCTCGGCGCTGGGGTACTGGCCCAGCAGCATGTAGTCGAACACGCGGCGCGCGATGGGCGCGGCGGCCGCGGCGCCGAAGCCGCCGTTCTCCACCACCATCGCCAGCGCGATCTTCGGGTTGTCCGCCGGCGCGAAGGCGATGAAGAGGGCGTGGTCGCGGTGGCGCTCGTCGATTTCGTTGGCGTGGTATTTCTCGTTGGCCTTCAGCTCCAGCACCTGCGCCGTGCCGGTCTTGCCGCCGCTGGTGTAGCCCGCTCCCTTGAAGGCGGCCGCCGCCGTGCCCTCGATGTTGACGCCCTCCATGGCGTGCTTCACGAAGGCCAGGTTCTCCGGCTTCACGTTCATGCGGCCCATCTCCTGCGGCGGCACCACGCGCGGCTTCCTGCCGATCTCGTTGACCACCTCCTTCACCAGGTGCGGCTTCATGCGCACGCCGTCGTTGGCGAGCGTCGCGACGGCGCTGGCCAGCTGCAGGATGGTGAAGCTGTTGTAGCCCTGGCCGATGCCCAGCGAGATGGTCTCGCCCGCGTACCACTTCTGCTGCTCGCGCCGGTGGTAGGTCTCGCGCTTCCAACGCGTGGACGGCAGCACGCCGCGCGCCTCGCCGGCGATGTCGATGCCGGTGGGCTGGCCGAAGCCGAAGCCCGCCATGTAGTTCGCGATGGTGTCCACGCCCAGGTCGGCCGCCAGCATGTAGTAGTAGGTGTCGCACGAAGCCACGATGGACTTGTACATGTTCACCACGCCGTGGCCGCCCTCCTTGTCGTCGCGGAACTTGTGGTTGCCGAACCAGAAGTAGCCGGGGTCGTTGATGGACTGCTCGGGCCGGCGCTTGTGCGTCTCCAGCGCGATCAGGGCCATGTAGGGCTTGTAGGTGGAGCCGGGCGGGTAGGTGCCGTGCAGCGCGCGATTGAGCAGCGGCTTGTCCGGCGACTCGTTCAGTTCCTTCCAGCTCACCGGGTCGATGCCGTCGACGAACAGGTTGGGGTCGAAGGTGGGCTTGGAGACGAAGGCGAGCACCTCGCCGGTCTTCGGCTCGATGGCCACCATGGCGCCGCGGCGGTTGCCGTACAGGTCTTCCACCAGCTTCTGCAGCTTGATGTCCAGCGTGAGCTTGACGACGTTGCCCGCGGTCGCCGGCTCGCTCGCCAGCGCGCGCACCGCGCGGCCCGAGGCCTGCGTCTGCACCTGTTCGGCGCCGGTGGAGCCGTGCAGTTCCTTCTCGAAGCTCTGCTCGACGCCCAGCTTGCCGATGTACTCGGTGCCGCGATAGTTGGCTTGCTCGTCGTCGGGCCAGTCCTCCATCTGCGTCTTCTCGGTCTCGTTGATGCGGCCGATGTAGCCGATGGCGTGGCTGCCCAGTTCACCCCAGGGATAGCTGCGGAACAGGCGCGCGTTGATGTCGACGCCGGGAAAGCGGAAGCGCTCCGCCGTGAAGCGCGCCACTTCCTCGTCGGTCAGCTTGGTGCGGATCGGGATGGAGCCGACGCTCTTGCCTTCGTCCAGCAGCTTCTGGAAGCGGCGGCGGTCGCGCGCCGTGACGGGCACCACCTTGGCCACTTCGTCGACCAGCGCCGGCAGCGGCATGGTCGCCTCCGAAGGCTTGATCTCCAGCGTGTAGGCCGCATAGTTGTTGGCCAGCAAGATGCCGTTGCGGTCGACGATGAGCCCGCGGTTGGGGACGATGGGCACGATGCCCGTGCTGTTGGCCACCGCTTCCTCGTCGAGCTCGACGTGGCGGAACACCTGCAGCCACACCAGCCGCGCCCCGAGGGCGATGAAGCCCACCAGCACGAGGGCGCAGGCCGCGAGCACGCGGGTGCGAAAGCGCAGCAGCGCGGGATCGGGGGGCGCGTTTGCATCCATGGGCCACCTCGGGAGGACCAACGACTGAGTCATTCATGATGCAGCGGTTCCCAGCCGCGTGGGGCGGTTAGAGTTCACGGACATGAGCAGACTTCAAGCCGAGCAGCAGCGCCTGTACGAGCCGGGCCCGCGGGCGCTGGTGCTTTCCGCGACGACCGGCTGGGACCGGCTGGGCGCGCTGTGGCAGGGCGTGCAGGCCGGGCTGGCCTTGCCGGCGCCCGCCATCGCGGTGTCCGGCAGCGCCGGCTACCAGCTGTGGTTCTCCACGGCCGAGCCGCTGGCGCAGGCGCGTGCGCTGGAATTTCTCGACGCGCTGCGCCAGCGCTACCTGGCCGACGTGCCGCGCGATCGCGTGTCCATGACCATCGGGCCACCGCTGCCGCCCTTCGAAGCGGCTCCGGACCAGTGGTCGGCGTTCGTCGCGTCGGACCTGGCCGCCTTGTTCTCTGACGAGCCCTGGCTGGACATCCCGCCGGGCGCGGAGGCGCAGGCCGAGCTGCTGTCGCGGCTCAAGAGCATGAAGACGGAAGACGTCGAGCGCGTGCTGGCCGCCCCGGCGGCGCCCGCGGCGAACACGCAGGCGCCGCAACAGGACCCGCGCAGCTTCCTGCTGGCCGTGATGAACGATCCGGCCGTCGCGATGCACCTGCGCATCGAGGCCGCCAAGGCGCTGCTGGCCCAGCAGCGACAATGACGCCCCGATGGACGATTTCAACCAGATCGAGGTGCCGCCTTCCTTCGTGGCGCTGTTCACCTCCCCTTCCGGCCGCCTCACCGAACCGATGCGCACCGTGCGCGAGCGCTACGAGCTGTGCGAGGACATGGCGCAGCTGCTGTCGGAGCAGGCTTCCGTGGCGCAGTTCAAGACCGGCGGCAGTGAACGGGACGTGCTCGCCGCCATGGAGCGCGGCCTGGGCGATGCCGGCTCGCTGCAGCCGCAGGAATGCACCTGGGTCGTGACGCGGATGGCGGAAGTGCTGGGCTGGCCGCTGGACTGAGGCTCAGGCCTGCGGACGCGCTTCGGCCGCCGCCTCCGCCGCCATCGCCTGTTCCCCCAGCTTCCGCCGCCGGCGCGTCCAGGCGACGGTCCACGCAATCAGCGCGAAGGTGATGCCGTTGAACACCAGCGGCCCGATGGCCAGCACCTGCGGCACCGTCAGCAGTTGCACCATCAGCACGCGCAGGCCGAACTCGCCGACCCAGCCCACGCCCCAGACCACGGTGAGGATACGGAACACGCGGCGCGCGCCGGGCCGCTGCCACAGCGCGTCGAACTTCGCGATCTCCTCCGGGTCCTGGCCGGCCGTGAACTGGCGGCCGACGTAGAACATCAGCGGCTTGGGCCCCAGCAGCGACAGCAGGCAGACGGCGCCCAGCGCGCCGGTGACGAAGGACTCGCGCACCAGGATCACCTTGGGATCGCCGCCCACGAACAGCGCGAGGATGGACACCGCGATGCCGGCCAGCACCACGCTGCCGATGATGTCGATGTGCCGCTTGATGATGACGCCGTACAGCCCGTAGACGGCTGGCCCGACCGCGCTGGCGCCGAGCGCGTGGACCTCGCTGATGTCCGGCACCTGGGCCTTCAGCAGCGTGTAGGTGAGCCAGGGGAGCGCAGCGTCGAAGACCAGCATCGGCGCGACGCTGCGCAGGGAAAAGCCCTTGTCGGCCATTCGCCACCTCCGGTGGCCTGGATCATGCGCCGAAAGGCAGGCGGGCGCAAAGGCCCGCCGGGTCAGCGCGCGAAGGTGCCGTCCTTGCGGATCATCGACAGCGCGACGAAGCGCGAGCCCAGGTTGCTGTGCGGACCGTAGCTGATGGCGAAGCCACCCAGGTCCTCGTTGGTCAGGCCCTTCAGCGTGGCGATCAGGCGCGCGCGCGTCAGAGGCGGTGCGGTCTTCTGCAGGGCGATCGTCACCAGCTTGGCGTTGAGGTAGCCCTCCATGCTGTTGTAGCTGAACTTGCCGTCGTCGAAGGCGCCCAGCGTCTTCTGGTAGTCGCGCACCACCGGGTTGCCCATCTCGGTGAACGGGTAGGGGACCACCTGGCTGACGATGACGCCCGCCGCTTCCTCGTGCAGGTCCGCGTGCAGGCCGGAGGCGACGCTCAGCACGAAGAACTGCGGCCGCCCGCCCTTGGCGTGGATGCCCTTGATGAGGGCCGCCGCCGGCTTGGACTGGCCGATGTACATCACCGCCTGCGGCTGCACCGCGGCGATCGCGTCGACCGCCTTGGCCACGTCCACGGTGCCGCGCGGCACCGGGGCCTGGGCCACCGGGGTGGCGTCGCGCTTCTTCAGCGAGGCCAGCAGCGCGTCCATGCCTTCCTTGCCGAAGGCGTCGTCCTGGTAGGCGACGGCCAGGCGCGTGATGCCGGTGGTCCAGGCGTGGTTCACCGCCGCCTCGATCTCGTCGGTGGTGCTGGCGCGCAGGTGGAACAGGCCTTCCACATAGGGGTCGCGCAGCGACTTGGCGCCGCTGGTGTTGCCGATCTGCGGGATGCCGGCGGCCTGGATTTGCGGAATGATCTTCTGCACGTTGGCCGTGCCGCGCAGGCCCACCAGCGCCAGCGCGTTCTGGTCGATCAAGGCCTTGGTGTTTTCGGCCGTCTTGTCCGGGTTGAAGCCGTCATCGAGGCTCACCAGCTTGATCTTCTCGCCGCGCACGCCGCCCTTGCGGTTGACCTCGTCGAAGTACGCGTTCATGCCGCGCAGGTAGTCCTTGGTCAGCGAGGCGCTGGTGCCGGACAGGTCGCCCGAGTTGCCGAGGATGATGTCCGCGGAGGAAAGGCCCGGCGTGAGCAGGGCAAGCAAGGCCAGGACGCGGCCCGCCCGGGCCAGCGTGGATGCATGCATGGGGGAATCTCCCGTTCGATAGCTGTTCTTGGACAGAAACTAGCTCAGCCACAGTGTGGTCCTGAACGGGGTTGTCCCTAAATTAGGGAATCCGCTGTCAAACGAATGGGTGAATCTACCAGCTGTTACGCAGTTCCCGCAGCTTCACGAACACGGCGTGCGCGTCCGGGTTCTCGGGCAGGTCGGGGAAGCGTTCGCGCAGCTTCGCGATGACCGAGGGGCTGCGCAGGCGGAAGAAGGTGTTGATCTCGCTTTCCACGGCCAGCGTCGAGACGTAGGCGTTGTCCGGGTCCTGCCCGTGCAACTGCTCCAGCAGTTCGCGCGCCAGCGCGTTGTCCGGTTCGCGGTCCAGGGTGAAGCGCAGGTTGTTCTCGATGTAGTCGTGGCCGGGGTAGACCAGCGTGTCCTCGGGCAGCGCCGCCAGCTGGCGTGCGAAGGTGTCGTACAGCGAATCGACGTTGCCGCCGTTGTGGACGTTGCCCGCGCCCGCGTTGAACAGCGTGTCGCCACTGAAGATGGCCTTCCGCTCGCCATGCGCGCACAGGCAGATGTGGCACATGGTGTGGCCGGGCGTGTCCAGCGCTTCCAGCTCCACGGTCTTGCCCACCTTCACCACGTCGCCGGCCTGCAGGCCGCGGTCCATGCCCGGGATCTTGTCCTTGGCGCTGTGGTGCGCCAGCAGCCTGGCGCCGGTCCTGGCGATGATCGCCGCGTTGCCGCCGATGTGGTCGTGGTGCTCGTGCGTGTTCAGCACCTGGGTGATGTCCCAGCCTTCGTCCCTGGCGGCCTGCAGGCACTTCTCGTGGTCCAGCGGGTCGATGGCGAGCGCCTCGCCCGTCTCCGGGCAGGCGATCAGGTAGTTGAAGTTGCGGTAGGCGTTGCCGGTCCAGATCTGCTTGACGATCATTGCGAGGTCTCCTGCGAGCCTCTCACTGTACTTGCGGAGCGCGTGCTTCGTCGTCCACCGCCTTCTGCACCGCGTGGTAGAAGGCTTCGCGCGCCTGCGCGGCCGGGCGCTCGCTGGCGCCGCCGCCCCAGTCGGCGTTCAAGGCCACCACCAGCTTGCGCTTGGGGTCGATGAAGATGCCCTGGCCGAAGATGCCGCGCGCGGAGAAGCTGCCGTCCGCGTAGGTCCACCACTGGAAGCCGTAGCCGGCATCCGGCAGGCCGATGCTGGTGCGGCTGGTCGTCGCTTCGGCCAGGTAGCCATCCGCCAGGACGTTCTGGCCATCGATGCGCGCGCCGTCCAGCACGAACTGGCCGAAGCGCGCGAAGTCGCGCGTGGCCGCCTGCACGCAGCAGCCGCTGATCTCCTTGCCGCTGCGGCTCAGGATCCAGGTGGCCTGCTGCTCCATGCCGTAGGGCGCCCAGATCTTTTCGGAGAGGTAATCGGCCAGCGGCTTGTGGATGGCGTTGGCGAGCAGGATGCCGACCAGGGTCGTTTCGCCGGTGCTGTAGTGCCAGCGCGTGCCGGGCGGCACTTCGCGCGGCAGCTTGCGCATGTAGCTCACGACCGCGTCGACGCCGGGCTCGGGCTTGTGGTTGTTGAAGCGCGCGACGTCGGAAGCGGGGTCGCCGTAGTTCTCGTTCCAGCGCACGCCGGAGGTCATGGTGAGCAGCTGGCGCACGCTGACGTCATCGTACGCGGAGCCCTTCATGTCCGGGATGTAGGCGCTGACCTTGTCGTCCAGGCTGTGGATGAAGCCGTCCTTGAGCGCCGCGCCCACCAGCGTGGAGGTGATGGACTTGGCCACCGAGAAGCTGGTCCAGCGGCCGCTGGCGTCGAAGCCGAGGCCGTAGCGTTCCAGCCGCAGCTTGCCGTCCTGCACGATCACCACCGCGGCGCTGCGCTGGCCGGCCATGAAGGTGTCCAGGTCCACCGGCAGCTTCAGCGGCGGGCCAGGCGGCAGCGGGCGCACCGTGAGGCCGGTTGGCACCACGTGCGACTTCGCCAGCACGGGCAGGCGGTCGAGCGCGCGGAAGCCGGCGTCGCGCTGGGCCTGGCTCCAGAACAGGATATCGGCGTTGGTGGGCAGCGTGGCCAGCACGCCGCGCGTTTCCTTGTCGAGGCTGAACCAGCCGGCGGCGCCCGCCACGGCCAGGACGGCGAGCACGCCCAACGCGATTTTCTTGATTTTCATGGCGCCCGATTGGACACGATGGCGGCAGGGCCGGCCAGCACGGCGGCGACAAGCCGGCGCATCATCCGGCCATGAACGACCCCGTGGAAGCCCTCGTCACCGACCTGCTGGCCTGGATCGGCCCGGGGCGGCCCTATGCCGAGGTGATGGACGCCTGGCGCACCTCGTGCCCGCGCCTGCCGGTGTGGGAAGAGGCGAACCTGCGCGGGTACGTGTGCTGCGAGCGGCAGCACGTGTCGCTGACGCCGGAAGGCGTCCAGCACCTGCGCGCCGGGCGCTGAATCAGTTCCAGTCGTCGCTGCCGCCGCCGTCGAAGCTGCCGCCGCCGTCGTCCCAGCTGCCGTTGTCGGCGATGCCGAAATCGTTGCCGCCGAAATCGGCGTTGGTGCGGTCGCGGTCGCCGCTGAGCGAGCCCAGGCCGGCGTCGCGGGCCAGCGAGGAATCGGCGCCCGAGCCGCCGTGCAGGTCGCGGTTGTCCATCGCCGGCTGCTGCCCGTTGCCGTGCTCGAACATGCGGCGGCCGATCTCCTGCGCTGCCACCGCTCCGGCACCGACGGCGAGGCCGGTCGCCAGGCCGCGGCCCAGCGTCGAGCCCAGGCCGGGTTGCGGCTGCGCGGGCGGCACGTTGCCGTAACCGTAAGGCTGGCCGCCCCAGGGCTGCTGCGGCACGCCGCCGTCATAGCGGCCGAAGTTGTTGTCCGGCGCGCCAGGTTGCTGGTAAGGGCCATAGGCCGGGCGGCGGCGCGACTTGAAGATGGCGATGACCGCGATCACGATCACGCCCAGCACGAGCAGCCCGCCGAGGCCGAAGCCGCCCGAAGGCGGCGCGCCCATGCGGCGCTGTTCCTGCGGCACGCGTTGCTGCGGCTGGACGGAGTTGGTGCTGCTGCTCCCCAGGTGCGACACCTGCGAGCGCAGCGCAGCCGCCGCTTCGGGCTTGGCGAAGGGCAGGCCGGGCGCTATGCGTTCCGCGTTCTGCAGTTCGCTGCGCGCGGTGGCGGCGTCCTGCTGGCGCGCCGCGATTTCGGCCTTGACGTAGTGCGCCTTGGCGCTGTTCGGATGCTTCTCCAGCACCTGGTCGACCAGCGTGCGGGCGCGTTGCAGGTCGCCGGCGTCGGCGGCCTGGTAGATGTCGTGGACGGTGGGCTCGGCCGCCTGGGCGCGCGCCGCGGCGCCGAACAGCACCAGCAGCAGCGTCAGCAACAGGGCGATCAATCGTTTCGGGTTCATGGTTGTGTCTGAGGTTCTGCCCGAGTAGACCATCTTCCGCCCCGGCAAGTTCCGCCTTGTAGTCGCTGGCACCGACGCGCGGTAGGAGACCGGCCCCCGGCCTGCACGCCCGTGCTGCGCAGCGCACAATGGCTGCGTGATCCTGGCTTTGCGCGAATTCCTGAAGAACCTGGCCGCCCCGGCCGGCGAGACCGGCCCCTCGGCGATGACCGTCCAACTGGCCACGGCCGTCCTGCTGGTGGAAGCCATGCGGGCCGACAAGGGCATGGATGCCGGCGAACGCGCGGCGGTGCAGCGCATCCTGCAGGAGCGCTTCACGCTCAGCGCGGCGGACGTGCAGGAGCTGCTGGCCGTGGCCGAAGAGCGGTCCCGGCTCGCCAACGATTACTTCGCCTTTACCAACGTCCTCAACGAGCGCCTGGCCCAGGAGGAGAAGGTGAACGTGATCGAGCTGATGTGGAAGGTGGCGTACGTGGACGGCACGGCCGACGCCGGCGAGATCCACGTCATTTCCCGGATCGCGGGGTTGCTGCACGTGCCGCACGGAGACTACATCGCGGCCAAATTGCGCGCCAAGGGCGGCTGAATAGCCCGCGGCCCGGCCGTTCAGGCTGCGTTCATGGACGCAGGCTTACGCTGGATTCCACTGGAGTCCTGCTTTGAACATCTTCCGCAAGCTCGCCTGGGCCACGCTGGTGGCAGCCGCCGGCCTGCAGGCCGCGCAGGCCGCGCCCGCCGCGGCGGCCGTGGCCACGCCGGCGCCGTTCACGCGCCTGGAACCGGCGCGCGGCGAGAAGGTGCGCGGGACCGGCCCGATGCGCATCGGCGCCCAATTGCGCTCCGCCGCGGAGCCGGGCAGCGTGGTGCTGCGCGTGGACGGCGTCAACGTCACCCGGCACCTGCAGCTGAAGGGAAGCGCGGTCGAATACGAGGCTTACCTGGACGTGGGCCCGCACACCGCGGAACTGCTGCTGCGGGACCGCGCCGGCCACGAGGAGCGCGCCGCCTGGAACTTCGAAGTGGTGCGCCCTTACTGGGCCTGGCCTTTTTCCAGCGACGACGACGGGGACGACGATTTCGAGGGCGACGGCTGGTGGTTCTGGGAGCGCTGAAGGATGCGGCGGGGATGGTAGAACCCTGCCATGAGCTCGCTCCCTTACGAACCGCCCCGTTACGAAGCTGCGCACGGCATTGCCCGCATCACGCTGGCACGGCCCGCCTATCGCAACCGCCTGCATAACGAAGACCTCGAGCGCCTGCTGCAGCTGTTCGCGCAGGTGGACGCCGACCCGGCGATCCGCGTGGTGGTGCTGACGGCCGAAGTGCTGGCGCAGCGCCCGGTGTTCAGCGCGGGCTACCACACGGGCGAGTTCGAGGAGGGCAAGCCGGCCGCCAACTTCGAGCAGGTCGTGGAGGCGCTCGAGCGCGTGCGGCCGCTGACCATCTGCGCGCTGAACGGCAGCGTGTATGGCGGGGCCACCGACTTCGTGCTGGCCTGCGATTTCGCCATCGGCGCCGAAGGCATCGAGATGCGCATGCCGGCCGCGGCGCTGGGCCTGCACTACTACGCCAGCGGCCTGGCGCGCTACGTGTCGCGCCTGGGCGTGAGCGTGGCCAAGCGCGCTTTCCTCACCGCGCAGGCGCTGGATGCGCAGACGCTGTTGCGCGTGGGCTACCTGCAGGAGCTGGTGCCGCGCGAGCAGCTGGAAGCGCGCGTGGACGCGCTGGCCGCGCAGCTGAAGACGCTGGCGCCGCGGGCGGCGCAGGACATGAAGGCGTCGCTGAACGAGATCGCGCGCGGCGAGTTCGACGTGGAGCGCATTCGTGAGCGCGAGCGGGCCAGCGCGGCGAGCGAGGATTTCGCCGAAGGGCGAAAGGCGTTCACTGAGCGGCGCGCTCCGGTGTGGAAGGGCCGCTGACGCCTACACCACCATCGGCGTCTGCGCCCCATCCATCGAGAGAATTGCGCCCGACACATACCCCGCGCGCGGCGACGCCAGGAACGCCACCGCGTCCGCGATGTCTTCCGGCTTCGCCAGCCGCCCCAGCGGCATCTTCGCTTCCGCCTCCTTCAACACCGCGTCTGCCGTGGTGTTCTTCAGGCGTGCTTCCGCCGCCAGGCCTTCCTCGAGCCGGTCGGTCAAGGTCAGCGACGGGTTGACCGCATTGATGCGCACGCCCTTCGGTCCCCAGGCCGCGGCCAGGCCCGCCGTCGCCAGCATCAGCGCCGCATTGGCCGCGCCACCTGCCAGGTGCGTGGTGGTGGCCATCTTGCCGCCCATGCCAATGACGTTGACGATGGCGCCGCGGCCGCGCGCCCCCATGCGCTTGACCAGCGGATCCATCACATGGATGTAGGTGAAGAACTTGGCCTGCATCGCGTCGTGCCAGGCCTGCGGCTGCAACTCATGGAAGGGCGTGCGGCGGGCGGCGCCGGCGGAGTTCACCAGGATGTCGACGGGTCCGCGCTCGGCCTCTACCGCTTCCACCAGGCGCTGCGACGCGCCGGCATCGGTGAGGTCGGCGCTGTAGCCGGCCACGGCGTCCGGCGCGGCGCCGAGCGCGATGCGCGCTTGTTCCAGCCGCTGCGGGTCGCGTGCCACCAGCGTCACCTTGCAGCCTTCGCGCAGGAACTGGCGCGCGCACGCCAGGCCGATGCCCCGGCTGCCACCGGTGATGAGCACGTGCTTGTCTTTGAGTTGCAGGTCCATGGCGGGATTCTGGCAGTTTGCCGCCCGCCGCGCGCAGGGTGCGCAGCCTGGCTGCGCACCGCGCCTCAAAGCCCCGTCTTCAGCGACTCCACGAATTCCGCGAACTCGCGCTCCTGATGGCGCGTGCGCGCCGCGACGGCGAAGCAGACGATGGCGAAGCCGATGGGCCAGGGTGCGAAGTCGCGCAAGGCCTGCGCGGCGAGGCCAGCGCCAGCGCCGGCCGCCGGGCCGAACAACCAGGAGAACAGCGCCTCCAGCAGCGTGGCGGCGAGCAGCGAACCGGCCGCCATGCCGGCGCTGATGCCCAGTGCCGAAGGCAGCCCGCGCAGGCGCGCGAGCACGCCGAACAGCACGACGTGCACGGGCACGAAGAAGAACCAGAAGCCGAAGGAGGCCGTCCAGAACTCGGGCAGCGGTGGCAGGCCGGGGAGCGTCACGGGTCGCGATGGTAGCCAGAACGCCCCGGTGGGGGACTCAGGTCTTACCCACTGCGTCCGGCGCCGGCGGGCGCGCGGGCCGTCCGGCGATGGCGGTCAGCAGCGAGTGGAAGGTGAACACCAGCGCGCCCAGGATGGTCCAGGCCGGCCAGTCGTCCCAGGCGAGTTCCGGCGGGAAAAGGTCGGCGGCCCGCATGACGAGGATGCTTGCCGAGACGGCGAGCACCGGAGCGGTGCCCGTGACGACAGCGCGGACGAACTCCTTCGGGGTACGGGCGAACTGGCGCATGGGGCCTCCTTGCGGATGGCCGGATTGTGACGGGGGAGGCGGCCGAGTGGTGCTGCCCCGATGAGCGGCGCGTGATCGTCCGTCCCCAGATCGGAGGAGGCGCTTACGCCAGTGGAAAGACCGGCCCCGACGCGCCGCTGCCTGCGACGTGAACGGCCAGGGCTTCGAGCGCCGACCGAATCGCGCGGCTCACTTCGGGAGACTCGAGCATGGCGCGCTCCGTGATGCATGCGCCCAGCAAGGGAATGGCAGGCGACGCCCCGGCGACGATGCCGGTGGACATCGTCTGCAGGACTTCCCGCAGGGACTCGTACGCGTGATGCGCGCGCGGCGAAGTGTTGAAGAGTGCGATGGGCTTGCCGACGGTCCCTTCGAAACCGACCAGCCAGTCGAGGGCGTTCTTCATCGGTCCCGAGATTCCATGGGCGTACTCGGGGCTGGCGATCAGCAGGGCATCCGCCTCGCCAACGGCAGCGCGGAATGCCTGGACGGCAGGAGGCGCGACCGCTTCGAGGTCCGGATTGAACAGCGGGAGGCCGCCCAGTCCGCCATAGACGCTGACGCGCAGCGCAGGAGGCGCAAGGCGCGCTGCTGCCCGGCACAGCGCCGAGTTGATGGAGGCTTCGCGAAGGCTGCCGGAGATGGCGAGAATGTGCACGTGCTTCGCCCTCGCGCTCACTTCGAGCCCCAATGCCAGCCCGGGGGCTCGCCTTTGAGCCAGCAGACGAACGTGAACGCGGCGACAAGGAGGAGCACGTAAACGACGAAGGCGGGCTTGCCGTAGGAGGGCAGCAGCCATAACGCACCGGCGATCAGCAGCCCCACGAAGATGGCGAGCACGACCCAGCCCTGCCAGGTGATGGGCAGGCCCCAGCCCCAGCCGTAGCGCTTGACGGGGAACCAGTACGGTGGCTTGTCGCTCATAGCCGACCTCCTTCGGCCCACAGTTTCTCTCTTCCGACGGCTCGGTACCAGTCGGAGAAGGCGCTGCGGTAGCCCTCGAAGGCGATGGCTCCGGCGTAGAGCGCTTCGGCTTCCGCCCGGCGGGCCACGTCGTCGAGGCAGAGGGTCGGGCTCACGCAGCTGACGCCGGTCCATTCAGGAACGATGACGCGCACCGGCTTGACGACGGCCCAGGCGAGCGCTGGCACGATGACGACCAGGAGCAGTGCGAGGCGGAGCAGGGGCGGGCGCCGGAGCCGAAACTTCATGCTTTCCCGTCAGTCATCCAGGAACCCGCCGCGATAGAAGCACCAGGCCGTCCCATCGTGCAGGTAGAAGTGGCCGTCGGCGCAGAAGTCCTTGCCGGGAAAGAATTCCCGGTAAGCCTTGGGGATCAGCCGCACGAGTTGCTCGTCCGAGAGTTCCTCGAACTGCTCCGGCGTGATCGGGCGGCCGACGCGGAGTTTGATGGATTCCATGGCTTGGTTCCTGGATTTATCCGCATGATGGCGGATTACTCCGCCTCCATCACCAACCGGATCCCCACCAGGGTATAGCGCGTGTCCGGCGAATTCCAGTTGCGATAGGCGCAGCGTGCATAGAGCGGCCAGGTGTGCCACGAACCGCCTCGGCGCACCTTGACGCGGCCTTCGGCCGGCCCCTGCGGGTCGTCCTGCGGCGAGCGGGCGTAGTAGGTGTCGTCGTGCCAGTCCGCCGTCCATTCCCAGGCGTTGCCGTGCATGTCGTAGAGACCGAAGGCATTGGGTGCGAACTGGCCCACCGGTGCGGTGAAGGCGAAGCCGTCGTGAGCAGGCAGGGCGTAGGCCTGCCATTGCGGCCAGTTCACCGCGGCGTCGGCGTCGAACACGTTGGCCACCGCGGCCAGTGAGGCCGGCGCGTCGCCGCTGTGGAACTGCGTGCGGGTGCCGGCGTGGCACGCGTATTCCCACTCGGCTTCGGTGGGCAGGCGGTAGCGATGCTTCTCGGTGGCGCTCAGCCAGCGAGCCAGGGCCACGGCGTCGTTCCACGTCACGTTGACCACCGGATGCGCGTCGGTCTGCGCGAAGCCCGGGTTCTGCCAGGAGTAGCGCGGGTCGCGGCCTTCGAAGGCGTCGCCGCGCTTCGTCGTGCTCGGATCGTAGGCGGCGTTGTAGCCGTAGCCGCCGGTGCCGTCGGCCACCGACTCCGGCACGTAGCCCGAGGCCGCGAGGAACCGGCGGAACTGGCCCACCGTCACTTCGTGCCGCGCCATGTAGAAGGCATGCGTGATGCGCACGCGGTGGGCCGGCGTTTCGTCCGCCAGGTCCTGCAGGCGCGCGAGTTCGTAGCCGGGGAAGAGCCTGGCCATCTCCTGCACGGAGGCGTCGTTGCCCATCGTGAACTCGCCGGCCGGCACGAGGGCCATCTCCATGCCGAGGCGGTTGGTGGCCAGCGGCGGAGGGCTCGCGCAGGCGGCGAGGGCCGTGCAGGCGATGGACGCGAGCAACGACCCGCCGCGCCTCCACGCTGCTCCGGTGGGTGTCATCGCAGGCGCTGCTTCAGGAGGAGCCACAACGAGAACCCGAGAAGCGCCGATTGGACGGCCCACACGATGAAGACGGCCGCGGGCAGGCGCCCGACCGGCCCGAAGCCGAAGACGAACCACAGGATGAGGGCGATGTGACCCGCCAGGGGAAGGAAGACGAACTTGGAGCGCAGGAGGAGCAGGAGCCCGGTCAGCAGGACACAGGACTCCGCGGCCAGGCGGATCCACGGATTCGACAAGGTGTCGATGACTGCGCGATCGGCGAGCCAGCTCCAACCGTTGGCCAGGTTGACCAGCCGCAGGATCCCGTAGGCGATGACGAGGGTGCTGGCAATCCAGCGAACCACCATCGCGAACGGGAATTCCGGGGCGGGCTTCGGCGCCGGCGGCTGGATTTCGAGGGAGGCGGCGCTTGGCTGGTAGGGGTTGTGCATGAGTCCGGGAGGGCGCGCGTCAGTCCAGGAAGCGCTTCGCATAATCCGCGGGCGGCACCAGGCAAGTGTCGGAGCGTCCGAACAGCGAGTACCGGTTGCGCGCCAGCAGGCGATAGGCCGCATCGCGGGCTGGCGCCGGGATGATCCATGCCAGCCATGCGGCGCGCCACGGCCAGCCCAGCGCATGCAGCACACGCAGGATGGCCGCCGTGTGCTGCCAGGTGCGCTTGCCGTCGACGAGCAGCAGCGTCTGCAGTCCGTCGACCCGCAGTCCCGCCCGGGCCAGCAGCGCCTGGCCTGCCTGCCCCTGGATCGACGCGAAGCGGAACACGCCGTGGCGGTCGAACTTGAGAAGGAACTTCACCCATCGGCTGCAAAGCAGGCATTGGGCGTCGAAGACGACGATCACCGGCATCCCCCGTCAGGCAACTCCAGGTATCCGCGATAGCTGGCGACGACGCCTATCCAGGGCAGCGAAGCCTGCACGCGAAAGTGTAGTTGGCCCGGCGTTGCACTCTCTTCCGCGACGATGGCCGGCAGCAGCCAGCTCGGGCAAGGCACCCCCAGGAAGCGCAGGCGCACGAGCTTCATCTCCAGCAGTTCGGCGCCGCCCTTCAGCGTGAAGAAGAGGCGCGCGAAGCCCAGGCGCTCCACGACGTGCCCGGCGGCGTGGGTCAGGCGCGACTGCATCCTCTTGCCGGGAAAGTAACGCGTCCAGGTTTCCCCCATCGCGTCTGCCCGCAGCTCGAACCGGATGGGACCGCGTTGCGCGCTCAGCGGCGCGCCCAGGCACCAGGCCAGCAGGCGCGCCACTGGCGAAGCGGGCGCTGCGACTTCGGCCCACCCTTGCAGGACATGCGCGCCCTCGAGGGCATGGAAGTGCCGCAGGGGCGAAGGCAGCCGGGCGAAATCCGAGCCGAGGACTTGCTGGTACAGGGACGGCGGCGTCATGCGAGGGTCGCCATGGACCAATACCCTTCCACGCGTCGTCGCGAGGCGAACTTCGCAAAGACATCCATGCAAGTCCCATCGATGACGGCGAACACGTGGTGCCGGACCTTGAAGATGTAGCGGCCGCTCCGCAACTCGCGCGCCAGCTGCGCCACCGTGGGGCGCTTGGTCGGAGGGCGATCGAGAAACGAGGCCCATGGCGCTGACGCGTAGCGGAGATAGACGGCGTCGACCGCCTCGGGACGCATTGCTCTGCGCGGCCTGCGGCCGGCGTCCTCACAGATCTTGTACGCCCGCACGTACGGCATGCCCGTGCTCAGGGCGAGCGAACGGACCGCGCAGTCCGACCTCTCCGAATAGCCGGCAGCGGCTCGCCCGCCGTCTGAAATGGAGTACGTGGTGTGCATCGCCGATCTCGTGGCCTAGGTGATTGCCAGGTCAGGCCGCATATCACCTCAATGGCATCCTTGAAGTAGCGATCATGCCTGCTACGAGCAGAAGAAACGCACCGATACCCGCGACCAGCAGAAGCGGTATGGCGAGGACGCATCGTCGGAAATTGTCGAAAGCGATCTTCTGCTTTTCGGTCAATTCTCCGGCATCGTCATCGCTCGCATCTGTCGATTCACCAGAAGCAGGCGAGCCTCGCGCCACATTCATGGGATGGCGCGTGAACGGGCCGATGAATGGGGCGTCGCAGTTTGGGCAATGCTTCGCGCTCATTGCATCCAGCGGGTGTGAGCACTTGGGGCAGTACGCCATGGTGCAGCCTGGCTGTTATGCGTAGCGCGCCCGAAGCCAACAAGCGCCGGACGCAAAGTCGCCAGCATATGCCGCGCTCGCGCCAACTGACAACCGCAGGATCCGGCCGCACTCCCCGTCCGTCTCCGCCCCGCAACGCGCAGGCGCCACGGAAGCCTTCAACTCACCCCACGCTTCCTCATCTCCCTCGCAAACCACCACCCCGCCAGCGGCAAGCCCACCGCCGGAATCAGCAGCAAGGGGGCGGCGCCGAACTGGTCGAACGCCCAGCCCGCCCAGCTCACGCCCATCGCCTGCCCGAAGAAGAAGCAGAACGCGAACATCGCCACGGCCGTCCCGCGGGCCGTCGGCGCCATCTGCGTCGCATTGGTCTGCAGGGTGTTGTGATACAGGTAGGTCCCGAAGCCGAGGAACAAGGCAGCGGGGCCAGCCAACCAGAACAAGGGCGACAGGTACAAGGCCAGCCAGGCCAGGCCCATCACGATGCCGCCGGCCAGCACCATGCGCCGCTCGCCCCAGCGCTGCACGATGTGCCGCGCCGCCATCGCGTACACCAGCCCACCCACCGCATAGAGCGCGACCAGGCCGGAAGCGGCGGAAAGTGTCAGGCCATAGCGCTGATGCAGGTACGCGGGCAGATACGCCATCGGCCCCAGCAGAAGAACGCCTTCCGCGAACACCGCAGCCAGCACGCGCAGCGCCCAAGGCTCACGCAGCACCGTGGACAGCTGCGCAACGAAACCCACGCTGCCGCTGCGCGGCGCGGCGTTCATGCCGATGTGCCGCAGCCGCAGCAACAACAGCACCGCCGTCGCTCCGTAGCCCACCGCCAGCATCGCGAACGCACCGCGCCACCCCAGCGTCGAATCGGCGAACAGGCCGCCCGCCAGCTGGCCGGCCATCATGCCGGTCAGGGTTCCCATCAGCAGGCGGGCCAGCATGCCCTGGCGCTGTTCGTAAGGCACGGCGTCGCCGATCCAGGCCATCGACAAGGGCATAACGCCCGCGGCGGCCAGGCCCCACACCATGCGCAAGCCAGTCAATGCGTTGAAGCCAGGCGCCAGCGCACAGGCGGCCGCGCCGATGGCGCAGCCGAAGAGGGCGACGGTCACCATCCGCGCTTTGCCGTAGCGGTCGCCCAGCGGCCCGAAGGCCAGTTGCGACAGGCCATAGGCGATCGCGAAGGTCAGCACCACGCGGCCTGCCGTGCCGGGCGTGATGGCGAAATCGCGCGCCAGGCGCGGGATCAGCGCGTCGCAGATGCGCAGGCCGGCGCCGCTGAAGAAGGCGCCGATGGAAAGCAGCAGGATGGCGGAGCGCATGCCGCCGGCGCCGGCCGCGGGAGAGGTGGTAGCAGTCACGAGAGGAACTTCAGTTCGCGCGGGCGCGATGGGCAAGCAGGAAGGCCCGGGCGGCGGCGATCACCGCCTGCGGCTGGTCCTTGTGCGGCGAGTGGCCGCAGTCCGGCAGCTCCAGCAGCTGCGTGCCAGGCACGCGCCGCGCGATGCCGCGGATCTGCTCGAGTGTCCCATATTCGTCGTCCAGGCCTTGTACGGCCAGCACGGGGCAGCGGATCGCCGCGATCTCGTCCTCGATGGACCACGCGCGGAAAGCCGGATCCAGCCAGATGTCGTTCCAGCCGCGGAAGGCGGAGTCCACGTCGTCGTGGTAACGCGCCAGACGCTGCTTCAGGTCCGTGGTCTCGTAGGCAACACGCGCCTGTTCGATGCTGGTGACCGACACGTCTTCCACCAGGATGTGCGGCGCCAGCACGATGGCACCTTGCAGCGCCGTCGGAAACATCGCGGCGTACAGCAGCGCGATGGAGCCGCCGTCGCTGTGGCCGAACAGCCAGAGCTCGTCGCGCGCAGGGTCGATGCCCAACGACTGCAGCAGCGCGGGCAACACCTCGCGCGCTTGCCGGTGCATGAAGTCCGGCCGCCACTTCTCTTCAGGCAAACGCGGCGTGGAGCGCCCATAGCCGGGCCGCGAGTAGACCAGGCCGCGCGCACCGGCCGCTTCGCAAAGCTTCGCCGGAAAGTCGCGCCACATCGCGACCGAGCCCAGCCCTTCGTGCAGGAAGACGATGACGGGCGCATCGCGCCCACCGCTGCCCACCCATTGGTATTCGATGCGCACGGGCCGCCCGGCCCAATCGATCTGCGCCACGCCTTCTTGCTCCATGGGGAAAGTGTATGCGTTACGCTCGCGTGATGAATCCAAGCCACCCGGTGGCCCCAGAGGGCCAGGAAGAAATGCCGCAGTCCACGCGGCTCGACGACGTCCGCATCCGCGACGTCCGCGCTCTCATTTCCCCCGCGCTGCTGCAGTACGAGCACCCGGCCGACGACGCCGTGCAGGCCTTCATCGAGCGTGCGCGCACGGCGGTGGCCCAGGTGGTGCATGGGCAGGATCCGCGGCTGCTCGTCGTGGTGGGGCCGTGTTCCATCCACGACTACGCGCAGGCGATGGACTATGCGCACCGGCTGCACGCCTTGGCGGGCGAGTTGCAGGACGACCTGCTGCTGGTGATGCGCGTCTATTTCGAGAAGCCGCGCACGACGGTCGGCTGGAAGGGCTTCATCAACGACCCGCGCCTCGACGGCAGCTTCCGTATCAACGAAGGCCTGCGGCGTGCGCGCGAGCTGCTGCTGGAGATCGCGCAGCTGGGCCTGCCGGCGGGCACCGAGTTCCTGGACCTGCTCAGCCCGCAGTACGTCTCGGACCTGATCAGCTGGGGCGCCATCGGCGCGCGCACCACGGAGAGCCCCAGCCACCGGCAACTCGCCTCGGGCCTCAGCTGCCCGATCGGCTTCAAGAACGGCACGGATGGCGGCGTGCAGATGGCCGCAGACGCGCTGGTGGCCAGCGGCGCGCCGCATGCCTTCATGGGCATGACGAAGATGGGCGTGGCGGCGGTGTTCGAGACCGCGGGCAACGAGGACTGCCACATCATCCTGCGCGGCGGCAGCAACGGGCCGAACTACTCCGCCAAGGATGTCGATTCCGCGTGCGCCATCCTGCGCAAGTCCGGCGTGCTGGAGCGCGTCATGGTCGACTGCTCGCACGCCAACTCGCGCAAGGACTACCAGAAGCAGGTGGAAGTGGCCGCGGACCTGGCGCAGCAGGTCGCCGGCGGCGAGCAGCGCGTCCTGGGCCTGATGATCGAAAGCCACCTCCACGCGGGGCGGCAGGACCTGAAGCCGGGCGTGGCGCTGAAGCCGGGCGTGTCGATCACCGACGCGTGCATCGACTGGGCGCAGACGGAAGACGTGCTGCGCAAGTTGGCGCGTGCTTCACGCCAGCGCCGCGGCGCTTGAATCAACCCTCGTAGTTCTCGACGGTCCCCACGTCCCGTGGGGTCGCCGCATCCGGGTTGTCCCCGAACTCCCGCCGGGCCCGCCGCTGCCGCAGCAGGTCCCAGCATTGATCGAGCTCCTCCTGCACCTGCTTCAGCCGCGCGTCGTTCTGGTGCGGGCTGCCGGGCTTGCGCAGGTGGTGTTCTTCGTCCACCAGCGCCGTGATGTGTTCCAGGATCGTCTTGTCACTCATGGCGGGCTCCTGCGTTGCGGAACGGAACAGCGGATCGTAACCCCCCGTTTGAAGGGGAACAAGTCAGACGATTCCCACAGGCGCGGTGGAGAAGCCTGTGGAAAACCGTGGGTGAATCGCGGCAAAGCCGCGCCAGTGCTTGCGCCGGACAAGGTGCCAACGAAAAAGGCAGTTCCGTGACATCGTCATCGGGACGCCCGCCTGGGCCACATCCGGCGGAAGACGGCGTCATGGTTCACCAGCAGGTGCTTCAGCGCGGCCAGCACGTGCAGCACCACCAGGATCACCAGCAGCCACACCAGCGTCGAGTGGATCTCGAAGAACTGCTGGGCGGTCGCGCGGTCGGGCGTCACGCCGGCGGGCAAAGGGATGCCGAAGAAGGCGAGGCCGGCGCGCGAGTACTCGCTTCCGATGATGCCGGTCAGCGGCAGCAGCAGCATCCACAGGTACAGCAGCCAGTGCGTCCAGTGCGATACCTTCACCTGCCACGCAGGCATGTCCGAGGGCAGCGGCGCCGGCTTGTGGAAAGCGCGCCAGAGCAGGCGCAGCACCACCAGCGTGAACACGATGAGGCCGACGGAGCGGTGGATGCCGAACCAGTAAGGGCCTTGCGGCTCGCGCTCGATGGTCATCATCCACCAGCCCAGGCTGGCCATGAAGACGATGAGGGCGGCCAGCACCCAGTGCAGGACGATGGCTGGCGTGGAGTAGCGCCAGGAGACGGGTTCTTGCCGGGGTGCCATGCCGTCCATCGTATGCATCCGATGCGCCGCGTGTGTCAACATTCGCCGCACCAGGAGTAAGCGAATGCTGACCCGCGTCATCCCTTCCACCGGAGAAGCGCTGCCCGTCATCGGCTGCGGCACCTACGTCGGCTTCGACCGCGCCCCGGGCACGGCCGGGTTCGATCGGCTGCCGGGCGTGGTGCAAGCCCTCTTCGACGCGGGCGGCAGCGTCATCGACAGCTCGCCCATGTACGGCAAGGCGGAGGCGGCGGTCGGCCAGGTGCTGGCGCGTCTGGGCCAGCGCGAGCGTGCCTTCCTCGCCACCAAGGTCTGGACCAGCGGCCGCGCCGCGGGCATCCGGCAGATGGAGAACTCGCTTCAGTTGCTGGGCGCGGACAGCATCGACTTGCTGCAGGTGCACAACCTGCTGGACTGGCAAAACCAGCTGGCGAGCCTGCGGCAGTGGAAGGCGGCCGGGCGCATCCGCTACCTGGGCATCACCCACTACACGTCATCTGCTTATGCGGACGTGGAAGAGGTCCTGCGCGGCGAGGCGCTGGATTTCCTGCAGGTCAACTATTCACTGGAAGACCAGGGCGCGGCCCGGCGCCTGCTGCCGCTGGCCGCCGAGCGCGGCGTGGCGGTGCTGGTGAACATGCCCTTCGGCGGCGGCCGCATGATGCGCCGGCTGCGCGACAAGCCGCTGCCTTCCTGGGCGGAGGAAATCGGCTGCAAGAGCTGGAGCCAGGTGTTGCTGAAGTTCGTGCTGGGGCATCCGGCGGTGACCTGCGCGATCCCGGGCAGCGGCAGTCCGGAGCACATGGCGCAGAACGCGGCGGCGGGGGAGGGGGTGATCCCGGAGATGTCCTATTGGAAGGACAAGAAGCTGCCCTGAAAGTGGCTTTACGAATCGGATACAAAGCGCAACAGTATCATCCGCGGGTTGCTTCCATCGCCGCCGGCAGGTTTTCCCGCATGTCCATGGTCAAGCTGGCGCTGAGGCGCCCGTACACGTTCATCGTGATGGCGATGCTGATCGTCCTGGCCGCGCCGCTGGCGCTGCGCAACATGGCGACCGACATCTTCCCCGAGATCAACATCCCGGTGGTCTCCATCATCTGGAGCTACAACGGCCTGCCGGCCCAGGAGATGGGCGCCCGGGTCGCCGCCTCCAGCGAGCGCGGGCTGACCACCACGGTCAGCGACATCGAGCACATCGAGTCGACCTCGTTGCCCGGCATCTCGATCGTCAAGATCTTCTTCCAGCCCAACGCCAACATCCAGTCGGCCATCGCCCAGACCGTGGCCGCGGTGCAGACGCAGGTGCGCCAGATGCCGCCCGGCATGCTGCCGCCGCTGGTGATCAAGTATTCTGCCTCCAGCATCCCGGTGGTGCAGCTGGCCCTCTCCAGCAGCACGCTGCCGGAGCAGTCGGTGTTCGACTCCGCCGTCAACCAGCTACGCCCGCGCCTGGTCACCATTCCCGGCGCCGCCATTCCCTTCCCCTATGGCGGCAAGGTCAAGGTGATCTCGGTCGACCTGGACACCCAGGCCCTGCAGGCGCGCGGCATGGCGCCGGCCGACGTGGTCAACGCCATCAGCGCGCAGAACCTGATCCTGCCTTCCGGCACGGCCAAGCTGGGCGAGACCGAATACACGGTGCGCATGAACGGTTCGCCGGACGCCATCGCCGGCCTCAACGACCTGCCGGTGCGCACCACGAACGGCGCCACCACCTACCTGCGCGACGTGGCCAACGTGCGCGACGGCTTCAACCCGCAGACCAACGTGGTGCGGCAGGACGGCCAGCGCGGCGTGCTGCTGTCGGTGCTGAAGAACGGCGGCGCCTCCACGCTGGACATCGTCAACGGCATCCGCGACATGCTGCCGCAGGTGGCCGCCACCTTGCCGCCGGACATCAAGATCGCCACGCTGTTCGACCAGTCGATCTTCGTCAAGGCCGCGGTCAAGGGCGTGGTGTCCGAAGCGCTGATTGCCGCCGCCCTGACCGCCGCCATGGTGCTGCTGTTCCTGGGCAACTGGCGCAGCACGCTGATCATCGCCCTGACGATTCCGCTGTCCATCCTGGCGGCCATCCTGGTGCTGTTCGCGCTGGGCGAGACGCTCAACATCATGACGCTGGGCGGGCTGGCGCTCTCGGTGGGCATCCTGGTCGACCAGGCCATCGTGACCATCGAGAACATCGAGCGCCACCTGCACCTGGGCAAGCCGCTGGTGGAGGCCATCGAGGTCGGCGCCGGCGAAATCGGCGTGCCGGCTTTCGTCTCCACGCTGTGCATCTGCATCGTGTTCGTGCCGATGTTCTTCCTCTCCGGCGTGGCGCGCTACCTGTTCGTGCCGCTGGCCGAGGCGGTGGTGTTCGCGATGATCGCGTCCTACTTCCTCTCGCGTTCGCTGGTGCCCACGCTGGTGATGTTGCTGATGGGGAACGCGCACAAGCCGGGCGGCAAGCCCAGCGCGCTGCAGCGCGTGTACCTGGCCTTCGACGCGCAGTTCGAGCACCTGCGCCGCGCCTACGCGCTGGCGCTGTCCTCGCTGCTGGTGCATCGCAGGCGCTTCGGCCTCACCTTCCTGGCCTTCTGCCTGCTGTCCTGCCTGCTGGTGCCCGTGCTGGGGCGCGACTTCTTCCCCACCGTCGACGCCGGCCAGATCCGCCTGCACATGCGCACGGCCACCGGCACCCGCATCGAGGAGACGGCGCAGATCGCCGACAAGGTGGAGCAAGCCATCCGCCAGGTCATTCCCAAGGAAGAACTGGAGACGGTGCTGGACAACCTGGGCATCCCCAACTCCGGCATCAACCTGTCGTACAGCAACGCCGGCACCATCGGCACGCTGGACGGCGAGATCCTGCTGTCCTTGCGCGAAGGCCACCAGCCCACCGAGCACTGGGTGACCCTGCTGCGCAGCGAGCTGCCCAAGCGCTTCCCCGGCGTGGAGTTCTTTTTCCAGCCGGCGGACATCGTCACGCAGATCCTCAACTTCGGCCTGCCGGCGGCCATCGACGTGCAGTTCACCGGCAACGACGTCGAGGGCAACGCGGCGCTGGCGGCGGAGCTGACCAAGGAAATCCGCAAGATCCCCGGCGCGGTCGACGCCCACGTGCACCAGCGCCTGGACGGCCCGGCCCTCAACCTGCAGATGGACCGCACGCGGCTGCAGGCCATGGGCATCTCGCCGCAGAACGTGGGCCAGAACGTGCTGATCGCGCTTTCGGGCACGGCGCAGACTTCGCCTTCCTACTGGCTCAACCCGAACAACGGCGTGGTCTACAGCATCGTGGTGCAGAGCCCGCAGTACCAGGTGGACAGCATCGATTCGCTGCTGTCCATCCCGGTGGTGGGCGGCGGCTCCGGCAGCGTGCAGCAGCAGCAACAGCTGCTGGGCAACCTGGTGGAGGCGCAGCGCACGCGCCAGCTGCCCATCGTCTCGCGCTACAACATCTCGCCTTCGCTGGATGTCTACGTCAGCGTGCAGGGCACGGACCTGGCGTCCGTGGCCACGGAGGTGCGCAAGGCCATCCAGAAGATCGAGCCCAAGCTGAAGCGCGGCAACCAGGTGGTGTTGCGCGGCCAGGTGCAGACGATGCAGTCGTCCTTCGCCGGCCTCGGCCTCGGCCTGGCGATGGCCATCGTGCTGGTCTACCTGCTGGTGGTGGTGAACTTCCAGTCGTGGATCGACGCCGCGATCATCATCATGGCGCTGCCCGCCGCGCTGGCCGGCATCGCGTGGATGCTGTTCATCACTGGAACGACCTTGAGCGTGCCCGCTCTCACGGGGGCGATCATGACCATGGGCGTGGCCACAGCCAACTCGATCCTGGTGGTGGCCTTCGCGCGCCAGCAGCGCGAGGCCGGCTCCACGCCGCTGGCTGCGGCGCTGGAAGCAGGCGCCACGCGCATCCGGCCGGTGCTGATGACCGCGCTGGCGATGATCATCGGCATGATCCCCATGGCCCTGGGCCTGGGCGAGGGCGGCGAGCAGAACGCGCCGCTGGGCCGCGCCGTCATCGGCGGCCTGCTGTTTGCTACCGTCTCCACGCTGCTGTTCGTGCCGGTGCTGTACGCCGGCGTGCACCAGCGGCTCGCGCAGCGTGCTGCGCGCCGCCATCCCCCGTCGCTGCCGCAGGACGCCTTGCCGCAAGAAGGCTGAACAACAATGTCGCAATCCAGTCATTCGAATCTCGCGATCCACCCCGTCGAAGGGGAGGAGGGTGAGCTGCTGCGCCGCAAGCAGGTGGCGCGCCGGGCCCGCATCGCCACCGCCGTCGTGCTGGTGCTGCTGGCGCTGGGTGCCGCCCGCACCGTGTTCGTGCGCGTGCACAACGCCCACACGCTGGAGGCGCGCGCGGAAGAGAGCACCCAGCAGTACGTGCGCACGACCACCGTGCGCGCGGCCGGCGCAGCGCAGACGCTGCAGCTGCCCGGCACCTTGCAGGGCTACGTGCAGGCGCCGGTGTCGGCGCGCGCCGGCGGCTACCTGCGGCGCTGGAGCAAGGACATCGGCAGCCGCGTGCAGCAGGGCGAGCTGCTGGCCGAGATCGAAACGCCGGAACTGGACCAGCAGCTGTCGCAAGCGATCGCCGCGCGCAACCAGACGGCCGCCAGCCTGGACCTGGCGCGCACGACGGTCGAACGCTGGGAGGCGCTGCGCAAGCGTGACGCCGTGTCGCAGCAGGAGCTGGAAGAGCGCCGCAGCGCCTACACACAGGCCAGGGCCAACCTCGCCGGCGCCGACGCCAACGTCGAACGCCTGCGCCAGCTGGAAGGCTTCAAGCGCGTGCTGGCGCCGTTCTCGGGCGTCATCACCAAGCGCAACGTCGACATCGGCGACCTGATCGACAGCAACAAGCCGCTGTTCCTGCTGTCGCAGACCGATCCGCTGCGGGTCTACGTCAGCGTGCCGCAGGCTTACGCGCAGCTGGTCAAGCAGGGCCAGCCGGCCAAGGTGACGCAGACCGAACTGCGCGGGCGCGTGTTCGCCGGCCAGGTGGCGCGCACCTCGGGCTCCATCGACATCGCCACACGCACCATGCAGGCGGAAGTGATGCTGCCGAACAAGGACGGCGCGCTGCTGCCCGGCGCCTTCGTCCAGGTCGAACTTGCCGCGGCCGCGAGCGGCGCGCTGACCATCCCATCCAACGCGCTGCTGTTCCGCGCGCAGGGCGTGCTGGTCGCGCGTGTCGATGCCGGCGGCGTCGTGCGGCTGATCCCGGTGAAGCTGGGACGCAACTTCGGCGACACGGTCGAAGTGCTCGATGGCCTGAAGGGCAATGAGACGCTGGTGCTGAACCCGTCCGATTCGCTGGCCGAAGGCGACAAGGTCCAGGCCGTGGCGGACGCGAAGCAGCCTGGCGCGGCGCCGGCCAAGGTCACGCCGTGATGCGCGCGCTCGTGCTCGCCGGCGTCGCGGCGCTGCTGGCCGGCTGCGCCACCGCGCCGCCCTACCAGAAGCCGGACGTGGAGATGCCCACGGCCTGGAAGGTGGAAGAACCGTGGAAGCCGGCCCAGCCCGGCGACACGCTGGCGCGCGGCGACTGGTGGATGCGCTTCAGCGACCCGCAACTGGACGCGCTGCAGCAGCAGGCGCTGGTCGCCAGCCCCACGCTGGCCGCGGCGACGGCGCGGCTTGCGCAGGCGCGCGCGAGTGTGCAGGTGGCGAACTCGAGCCTGTTCCCGCAGGTGGGCCTGGCGGCGCGGACGGCGCGGCAGGAGATCTCCGCCAACCGGCCGCTCACCAACTACAACTCGCAGAACTTCCAGACCGTCCAGAACGATTTCTCGGCTTCGCTGAACGTCTCCTACGAAGCGGACCTGTTCGGCCGCGTGCGCAACACCGTCTCGGCGGCGCAGGCGAGCGCGGAGCAGAGCGCGGCCGACCTGCAGAACGTCCGGCTGGTGCTGGGCGCGGACCTCGCCACGGCCTACTTCAACCTGCGCGAGCTGGACATCGAGCTGGACGTGCTGGCGCAGTCGATCGCGCTGCAGCGTCGCGCGCTGGAGTTCATCTCGGCGCGGCACGAGCTGGGCGCGACCTCCGGGCTGGACGTCGCGCAGCAGCAGGCCTTGTTGGACAACACGCTGACGCAGGTGGACGTGCTGAAGCGCCAGCGCTCGCAGTTCCAGGACGCCATCGCCACCCTGGTGGGCCGGCCCGCGCCGGTGTTCGAGCTGGCGCCCTCGGTCGCGCCGCGCAGCGCGCCGGCCATTCCGCTGGGGCTGCCATCGGACCTGCTGCAACGCCGGCCCGATGTCGCCTCGGCCGAGCGCGCGATGGCCGCGGCCAACGCACAGATCGGCGTGGCGCGCGCGGCCTATTACCCGAGCATCATGCTGGGCGCCACCTTCGGCGGCGACACGCGCAACTTCCCGACGATCTTCGATGCGCCCAGCCTGCTGTGGTCGCTGGGCGTGTCGGTGCTGCAGCCGGTGTTCGACGCCGGCCGCACCGATGCCAACGTGGCGATCGCCGAAGCGGGTTACCAGGTCACGGCCAACAACTACAAGCGCACGGTGCTGACGGCGATGCAGGAGGTGCAGGACGGCATCACCGGCAGCGCCTCGCTCGATCGCGCGCTGGCTCAGGCCCGGCTGGCGGAGGCGAGCGCGCGCAAGGTACTGCAGCTGGCGACGGACCGCTATGAAGGCGGCGCCGCGACTTCGCTGGACGTGATCACGGCGCAGCAGGCGCTGTTGAATGCGCAGCGACAGGTAGCGCAACTGCTGGGACAGCGGATGCTGGTGGCGGTGTTCCTCGTCAAGGCGCTGGGCGGGGATTGGGTCCCTACTTCTTGAACGCCTCCACGACCGCCTTGTTGAACGCCGGCAGGTCCCCCGGCTTGCGGCTCGTCACCCAGTTGCCGTCGCGCACCACTTCCTCGTCGACCCACTCGGCGCCCGCGTTGCGCAGGTCGTCCTGCAGCGACGGCCAGCTGGTCACCTTGCGGCCCTTCACCAGCCCGGCCGACACCAGCAGCCAGGGCGCATGGCAGATCACCCCGAAGGGCTTGCCGGCCTTCTGCATGGCTTGAACGAACTGCTGGGCGTGCATGCTCATGCGGATCTTGTCGGCGTTCTGCACGCCGCCGGGCAACAGCACCGCGTCGAAGTCTTCCGGCTTCGCTTCCTCGAAGGTGAGGTCGACGTCGAACTTGTCGGCCGGCTTGTCGTGGTTCCAGCCCTGCACCTGGCCCTTGTGGATGGACAGCAGCTTCGTCGTGGCGCCTGCGTCCTGCACCGCCTTGCGCGGTTCGGTCATCTCGACCTGCTCGAAGCCGTCGTCGGCGAGGATGGCGACGCGGCAGCCGCTGAGTGTGTTCTGGGGCATGGTGGGCTCTCCTGTCTGCGGAAAGGATACGCCGCCCTCGCGGAACAAGGGCGTCCATTCCGGGCCGCACGGCGCCGTCAGCCGAAAGCCTCCCAGCTCGATGCTCAGCGCGTGCAGCCACAGCCTTTCCACGCCCAGCCACGCCGCCACCGCCCGGTTGTGCTGGCCCTTGCCATGCGTGCTGTCGCCCACCAGCGGATGGGCGATGTGCTTGAAGTGGCGGCGGATCTGGTGGCGGCGGCCGCTCAGCGGTTCGGCCAGCACCAGCGCGTAGCGGCTGGTCGCATGCCGCGCATCCACAGCGAAAGGCCATTCGAAGCAGGCCAGGCGCTGGAAGCGGGTGACGGCGGGCAGCCGCGGCTGGCCAGCCGAGGGCAGCTCCGGGTCGCGCGCCAGCGGCTGTTCTATGACGCCGTGCTCGGCCGGCCAGCCGCGCACCAGGGCCAGGTACTGCTTGTGGACGTCTCTGCCTTCGAAGGCCGCGCCCCAGCGCCGCGCCGCCTGCGCATCGCGCGCGAACAGCAGCACGCCGCTGGTGCCCTTGTCCAGCCGATGCAGTGTCCACACCGGTTCGCCCAGCTGCTCGCGCAGCAGCCCGACCGCCGTGCGCTCCTCGTGCGCGTCGAGCGCGCTCGGGTGCACCAGCAGGCCGGCCGGCTTGTCGATGGCGACGAGCTCTTCGTCGCGGTACAGGATGCGCAGCGGGGTCTCAACCATCCAATTCCGGATACCGGCGGAAGATCCCCTCCTGGTTGAACGCCAGCCGCCGCTCGCTCGCGAAGTAATCGCGCAGCTTGCGATGCCTGGCAATCCCCGCGTGCAGCGCCGCGACCTTCGGCGCCTTCTTCAGCACCCGCTTCGTCGCCTTCGGGAACGCATACAGCAGTCCATCCACCAGCTGGAACAGCGACAGGTCCGCATAACTCACGCTGCCGCCCACCAGCCGCGGCACGGCCGCCTCGGCATTGCGCGGGTTGCGCTCCAGGATGGCTTCGAACCAGGCCATGAACTTGGTCAACCGGTTCTTGCGGAAGTCCTCGGCCCGCCGCTTGGCCTCGGCCTCCTGGTCTTCGTAGTACAGCCCGCTGCCGATCGGATGGTGCGTATCGTGCGCCTCCACCACCATGTCGGCGATGGTCAGCTGCACCTGGTGCGTCCACAGGCGGTCCGCTTCGCTGCGGCCCACCAGTCCCAGCTTGGGGCCGAGATGCAGCAGGATCGCCGCGGTCTGGCCGATCACCAGCTTGCCGTCGACCAGCACGGGGCACGCAAACGGCGGCCGCCGCACCGACTTGTCTTCCAGCAGGTGCAGCATGGCCGGCATGCCCAGGCCGTCACCGGCGTCCTCGCGGACCACGTCGACATAGGGTACGCCGGCGTATTCCAGGGCCAGCCGGACAAACTCGCCGCGGCCGGGAATGCTGGGCCAATAGTGCAATTCGTACGCCATGTCTTGTCTTTTTTAGCAGGAAAGTCCGCACTGTAAGTTGCTGTAAGCCTATACTGCGCCGCGTGCGCGCCAACCCGTTCGAGGAACATTTCGCCGCCGTCGCGGCCGAACGCGCCGCCTGGGACGCGGCGCGCAACCGCATGCCGGGCATGCCGGAATTCGACCACGAAACCTGGGAAGCGTGGTGCACCGCGGTCCGCCGCTCCGACGAGGCGCGGCGGGCGATGATGCAGGCCGTGGCGGGGCGGCCGTTTTCCATCTAGGCCTTCGTCTTCACCGCCCCCGCCAGCTGCAGCAGCGACTGCACCACCGCTTCCACCTGCTGCCGCGCCTTGTCGTCCTTCAGCTTGCCTTCGGCGTCGAAGGCCTCGTTGGCGCGCGACAGCGCGAACTGGCGCGGGTGCGCCAGCATCCCGAAGGCCATCTGGAAGTACTGCCGCAGGTAGTTCATCGCGCGCAGGCCGCCCAGCGCACCGGGTGAAGCCGACAGCAGCCCCAGCGGCTTGTTGGCCGTGGCCTGCAGGCCGGCCGGGCGCGAGGCGGCGGCCGGCGCGCGCGACAGCCAGTCGAAGGCGTTGATGACCAGCGGCGTCGGGAAGCCGTTGTATTCCGGCGTGACCACCAGCACGGCATCGGCTTGCATGATGGCTTCGATCAGCTCCACCGCGCCCGCGGGAACGCCTTGCTTCGCCTCGATGTCGCCGTCGTACAGCGGCAGCTCGAGCGCGCGCAGGTCCAGCAGGCGCGTGGCGGCGCCCTGCGCTTCGGCGATGCGCATGGCTGCGCGGGCCAGCGTGCAATTCAGCGAGCCCTGGCGCACGCTGCCGGGAATGACGAGGAGGGAGAGCTTGTCCATGCACCCATGCTAACCACATGGGCTGCACATCGCCGCACAATGCCAGCGGACCCCGGGGGAGATGCCATGAGAAGAATCCGATGGGCGCAGGTCGCGGCGAGCGCGGCAGCCCTGTTGATGCTGGCCGCCTGCGGCAAGCGCGAGGCGGCGCCAGGCGCGCCGGCCGGCGCGCAGGTGGTGCGCATCGGCCACGTGGCGCCGCTGTCCGGCCCGCAATCGCACTACGGCAAGGACAACGAGAACGGCGTGCGCATGGCGATAGACGAGCTCGATGCGCAGAACCTCACGATCGGCGGCAAGCCGGTGCACTTCGAGATCGAAGCCGAGGACGACGCCGGCGACCCGCGCCAGGGCGCCGCGGCCGCGCAGAAGCTGTGCGACCTGAAGGTGGCCGGCGTGGTGGGCCACCTCAATTCCGGCACCACCATCCCCGCGAGCAAGATCTACAACGACTGCGGCATCCCGCACATCACGCCTTCGGCCACCAACCCGGACATCACCAAGCCCGGCTTCAAGACCACCTTTCGCCTGATCGCCAACGACAACGACCTGGGCGCGGCAGTGGCCGTGTACGCGGCGAAGAAGCTCGGACTGAAGACCGTGGCCGTGGTCGACGACCGCACGGCCTTCGGCCAGGGCCTGGCCGAGGTCTTCCGCAAGACCGCCGAAGCCAATGGCATGCAGGTGGTGGACTCGCAGTTCACCACCGACAAGGCGACCGACTTCACGGCCATCCTCACTTCGATCCGCGCGAAGAACCCGGACGCCATCTTCTTCGGCGGCATGGACCCGCAAGCCGGGCCGATGCTGCGGCAGATGGAACAGCTCGGGCTGCAGAAGGTGCGCTTCCTCGGCGGCGACGGCATCTGCACCACCGAGATCGCCAAGCTCTCGGGCAACGCCCCCACGCTGGGCAACGTGGTGTGCGCCACCGGCGGCGCGTCGCTGGACAAGATGCCGGGCGGCAAGGCCTGGAAGGAAAAGTACGACAAGCTGTTCCCGGGCCAGTTCCAGATCTACAGCCCTTACGCCTACGACGCCACCTACGTGCTGGTCGATGCGATGAAGCGCGCCAACTCCACCGATCCCAAGGTCTACGTGCCCTTCCTCGCCAGCACCGACTTCCAGGGCGTGACGGCGCGGATCCAGTTCCTGCCGAACGGCGAGCTGAAGAATCCGGCCGTGAGCCTGTTCACGTTCAAGGACGGCGTGAAGACCCCCATCGAGTGAACGGCCGCGCAGTGCGCCGCGCACTGTCACGGAACCAAAGCTTTGTTACGCCGAATGCGCCCTTTGGCAGGAGCGCGCGACAGGACTTGCGGTGTACAAGCCCCACTGGCCCAGCCGTGCAAGCCAGGGAATGAAGGGGGGCATATGTTGCATCTCAACCTGTTCGGCCACCTGTCGGTGGCGAACTGCGACGGGCATTTGCCCGGTCCGTCCGTCGAGATCCCTGGGCGGCCAGGCAGCCTGCTCGCCTTCCTCGCGCTGGCGCGCGGCCGCTTCTTCGCCCGCAGCGAACTGCTGGCGGCGCTGTGGCCCGAACAGAGCGACGGCGGCAGCGTCCGCTCGCTGAACACCGCGCTGTGGCGCCTGCGCAAGGCGCTGGCCCGGCCGCCGCTGGAGCAGGACGCGGTGGTGGTCTGCGACCGCCGCGGCGCGCTGGGCGTGCCGCAGGAAGCGCAGCTGCGGCTGGACGTCGACGAATTCTCGCGGCTGGTCGGCCCCGCGCTCGACAAGCCCCTGGAGCAACTGGATGCGCCGCTGGTGGAGCAGCTGCGCCGCGGCGTGGCGCTGTACCACGACGACATCCTGGCCGGCTTCATCGACGACTGGGCGCTGCGGGCGCGCGAGCTGCATCGGCGCACCCTGCTCAATGCGCTGGGGCGGCTGATGCAGCTGTGCACGCTGGCGCAGGACTACGCGGGCGCGATCCGCCATGCGCAGGCCATCCTGGACCGCGACACCTTGCGCGAGGACGTGCACCGCGAGCTGATGCAGCTGTTCCTGCTGAATGGGCAGCGGGCGATGGCGCTGCAGCAGTTCGAGCAGTGCCGGCATGCCTTGCGCAAGGAATTGGCGATCGAGCCGATGCGGGAGACCCTGGCGGTGTACCAGAGGATTTCCGACAGCGCGGTTGGACGCGTGCAGGAGCCGGTGGCGCCTTTGCGGGTGCGGGAGGTTGAAAACGAATTGAGCCTGCGCGAGTTGGTCGGGCGCGCGCATTTCTATGCGGCGCAGGCGGATGCGAGGTTGCAGCGGGACGAGCGTTGATGCCCGTGTTCAATGGGTTGGCGTGGGAGTCGGCGTCGGGGTGGGAGTCGGCGTTGGTGCAGGGGTCGGTGTCGGTGTGGGCGTAGGTGTTGGCGTAGGCTCCGGATTGCTCCCCGGCGCCGGCACCCGCAGCGGCTCCGTCGACATGGCCGGCGGCGTCGCCGTTCGCACCGCTGCATCGACGCCGCCGCGCCGTGACTCCTCCGCCGTGCGCGCGCCGGTGATGCGTTCGTTCACCGCGCGTTCGCCGGCCAGCTCCACTTCGCGATCCGGGTTCAGGCTCGCGCTGCGCACGCGATCCGCCTGCGCCTGCGCGGCCAGCCGGTTCAGCGGGATCGCATCGGTGTGGAAGTTCAATTCCACCGACGACGTCAGGTCCGCACTGACGTTCATCTCCTCCGTCCCCTGCTGCCGGTCCGTGCTGACGAAGGCCACCGTGTTCTCGATGTCCGCACTCGCGCCCCAGGGCCCGAAGCCGAAGCTGCCGCCCGCCCGCACGCGGTTCTGCACGCTGCTCTGGCTGCCATGGTCCTGCGTCGCCGCGCTGCGCGTGTCGATGTGGAAACGCATGGCGGCGTTGATGCGGCCCGCGTCGATGACGATGCGCTGCATCCCCATCTGCACCATCGTCGCCAGCATCTGCTGCCGGCTGCGGGCCAGCTGGCGCCGCGCCAGCGGAACCAGCGCCTCGGGGTTGCTGGCGCTGAACTCCTGCCCCGGCTGCACGCCCAGCGCGGCGCGCAGCGCGTCCTCGGGTGGCATGCTGCCGCCGGCCTTCAGGCGCAGCCGCGGCGGCTCCACGTCCTCCGGGTCCGGCGGTGGCTCGCCCGGTTCGGGCGGGTCGGGCAGGTCCATCTCGAAGGCATCGGGGAAGTGATCCACCAGCCAGGCCCGCACCTGGATCTCGCTGGTCTGCGTCTGCTCGAAGCCGCCGGCCGTGGCCGACACCGCGTTCAGCAGCTGCAGGTATTGCTGCAGCTGGGCCTGGCTGGAGTCGTTCATGGCGCGGAACACGCCATTGAGCAGATCGGTGACGAAACGCGGAAACGAGATCGCCTGCAGCGTGTCGCGCGTCACGTCGCCGATGCGGCGCGCCGATTCGCCGAAGCCCGGCTGGTCGGCCAGTGACTGCGCCACCGGCTGCTTCGAAGCATCGATCTGCGCCTGCGCCGCATGTTCATCGGCGATGCAGTCGGCGGCGAGCTGGCCGACGCGCACCATCGCTTGCGCCAGCTCGCGCCTCTGGTCGGAAGGCATCTGCTGGTAACTGGGCGTGTCGTCCAGCACGCCGCGCACCGCGCGCCGCAGCCAGCCGGGCGGCGGGGCGGATTCGGGAGCCGGGCGCGCCTGCGCTTCAGGCCGCGAGGGCGAGGCGACGGCCGTCATTCGCTTCCCCCTCCGCCAGCCAGCGCTGCGCCTCCGCCATCAGGGTCTGCAGCGCCGCGGCCTGCGGGTCCACCGTGAAGCCTGAAGCCGCGCTCAGCGCCAGCCAGCGCAGCACCGCAGCGCCGGCCTGCGCCCGCAGCGCCAGGCTGCGCGCCCGTCCGCCGGTGGCGCCGCGCGAACGCTCGCTCAGCTCCACCAGCGCATAGAAGTCGCGCACGCCAAACGCCGTCTGCAAGGCGCGTGGCGTCAGCACGCCGACGGCGGCGCGCGCCTGCGCCAGCAGGTCGCCGGCCGCGGTCAGAGGTGCGCCTTCGAGGCGGTTGCCGCACAGGTCCAGCAAGGCGCTGGCCGCCTGCTGCAGGCCGACCTCTTCGCGCAGGTCGTGCTGGCCCGCGTTGTCGGCCAGCGCCACCAGCGCCTGGCACAGGCGCCGCATGCCCGGCTCGAAATCGCGCGGGTCGAACACCAGGCCCAGCAACTGCTGGCGCTCGCCTTGCGTGAGCCTTTGCCCGCGCCCGCGCCACCAGGCCTGCAGCGCGGCGCCGTGGTCAGGCAATGGCACCTGCACGGCGCCACTGGCCCACAGGCCCGCCACGGTGTCGGCCGCCTGCAGCACGCCGGCCTGGTCCAGGCCGTAGACCCAGTACAGCGTGGGCAGCGCCGCCAGCACGCTGGCGTTCTGCGAAGGCACGGCCGGCGAGGGCAGGTCGATGTCGCCCAGCGAGGCGAGGGCCAGCGCCAGGATCTGCGGTGTCCATTCCTGCGCCGCGGAGAGCGCGGAGGACAGCGCCAGCGCTTCTTCGCTGGCATCCTGCTCGGCGAGCGGAACGAGTACGGCGCTGTCCATGGCATTCGCCTCAAACGCGCGCGGGGACGGACGCCGCCGTCGGCGCGGGCACGGCAGGCGCAGATCCCGGCGCTGCCGCCGGCCGCGGTGGGTTCGGATCGAAGGGCGTGGCATTGCCCTGGATCGAAGCGATCATCCCCGGCGAAGCCAGCTTCTCCATCGGGAAGTAGTCGCTCTTGAAGTTGACGCGCACCTCGCCGGTCAGCTTGGCCTTCAGTTCGGCCTTGGATTCGCTGCTCTCGTCCACCGAGGACTGAACCGTCGTCATGTGCTGCTGCTCGTTGACGTTCACCGAACCGGCCGCGCCCCAGGGCAGGGCGAAGCCGCCGGCCGACACGTTCTTGTTGCTGCTCTGGTCGCGGTCGTACAGCGAGGCACGGGCGCGCCGCTTGGCCTCGTCGCTGGCGCGGAAGTCGAACATCACCTTGGCGTTGATCAGGCCGTCGGTGACGACGATGCGGTTGATCCCCAGCAGCACCATCGACGACAGCATCTGCTGGCGCATGCGCGCCATCTGCAGCCGCGCTGCCGTCACCAGCCGCGTCTCCTGCTCGGGGTCGCTCAAGTCGGTGATGGGCTTCAGCAGCTGCTGCTCCTGGTTGATGCGGCGCAGCGCTGCGTCCTGGTCCTCGCCCTGCACGGCGAGGTGCGGGCCGGCGTTGTCGTCGTCTTCGCCGCCGGTCGCGATGGTCAAGTCCTCGGGGTAGCGCTCGGTCAGCCAGTCGCGCGCGTTGTTCATCGTGATGTTGTCCTGCGCGAACTGGTCCACCGTCTGCGCCACGGCCTTCAGCAGCTTGCCGTAAGCCTCCATCTGCTGGATGGACGCCGTGACGATGGCCTGGAACACGTTCTGGATCAAGCCGCCGACGAAGGCCGGGAAGTCCACGGCGCCGACGAGATTCTTGAACTCCTGCGTGCCCTGCTGCAGGGCGCCGGCCTTGAAGTCGGCGCCGGCAAAGGTGCCCAGCTTGTCGGAGGCCTTGTCCTTGGCGCCGTCGACGCCGCCGGCCATCGCCTGCGCCATCTCCTTGTGCAACTGCGGGTCGGCGAACTCCTCGCGCGCCAGGCACTGCGGGTTGGCCATGTAGGTGGCCACCCGCACCATGGTCTGCGCGATGTCCTTCTGCTGCGCCGCCGGCAGGGCGGCGAAGCCGGGCGACTGCTCCAGCAGCGCGCGCACCTTCGGGCGCACGACTTCCAGCGTCGCGCCGTCCGGCGTGTGCAAGTCTGCGCCGGCGGGCAGGGCAGCGGGCGCCATGGCGGTCCTCCTTGCCGTGGGTCAGGGAGCCGGTGCCGGGGCCGGCGCGGCGGGGGCGGCAGGTGCGGGTGCTGCGGCAGGCGCGGTTGCCGGCGCGGCGGGGCGTTGCGGCCGCCCCGCCATCGTCTTCACCATGCCGGGCTGCGCGTTCATCTGGATCGCCGCGATGTTCTCCGGCGTCGCCATCTTCTCCAGCGGCAGGTAGTCGCTCTTGAAGTTGACCTCCACGTTCCCGAGCAGCGAAGCGCGCGACTGCAGCGAGGAATCGTCCGCCAGCCGCGAGCTGCTCATGGCCGTGATGATCGGCTTCTCCGAATACTTGTACGTGCCCTTGCTGTAGTAGCCCGCGCTGTCCGACGACACGGTGCCGTCCTTGTCGCGCGAGTAGCTGCCGCCCTTGGAGCCGGAGTCGTAGTCGCCTTCGAAACCCGAGGTCTTCTGCACGTTGCCGTAGGCGTCCTTGGCGTAGTCGAACTGCGTCGCGCTCGCCTGGTACTTGCGGTTGTCCTTGGCCTGGAAGTCGAACATCACCTTGGCCTGGATGCGGCCGTCGGTGACGACGATGCGGTTGATGCCCATCATCACCATCGTCGCCAGCAGCTGCTGGCGGCCGGTGGCGATCTGCGTGCGGGCCGCAGGCACCAGCAGCGCCTCGACCAGGTCGTCGTCCAGCTTCGTGATCGGCTTGTCCAGCGGCAGCGAGGCGTTCAGCCGGCCGATGGCGGCCTGCTCGTTGATGCCATCGCGCAGCACGACCTTCGGGCCCGCCGGCGCGCTGTCGTCGCCGAAGCTGCCGAAGGCGTCGTCGGCGCCCGGCATCTGCATCTGGAACAGGTCGGGGAACTGGTCCACCAGCTGGTCGCGGCCCTGGTTGTCGGTGGTGTTGTCGTCGCGGAACTGGTTGAGGCTCTTGGAGACGTCCGCCACCAGCTTGCCGTAGGCCTCCATCTGCTCGATGGAGCTCTTGACGATGCTGTGGAACACCCCTTCGATCAAGCCGCTGACGAAGGCCGGGAAGTTCACGCCCTGGATCAGCGCCACCGCCTGTTCGACGCCGGTGCTCACCGCCTGCCCGAACTTCGGCTGGTCCTTGGCGCTGGTGGACCCGGTGTCGGCCAGCGCCCGCACGTCCGCGCTCATGTGCTTCGGGGCGACCTTCATGCCCGGTTCGGCGAGGTAGCTGCTGATGTTCACCAGGTCGTGCGCCAGCGCCCTGCGGCTGTCTTCCGGCATCTGCGCATAGGCCTGCGTGCCTTCCAGCAGCTTGCGCACGCCGTCGCGCGCCGCCTGCAGGGTCTCGGCGCTGACCGGGGGCTTGGTGGCCGTGGGCATGGTGCTTCTCCTTGGGGGTTCAGGCGGCTTGCCGCTCCTGCAGCGTGTCGCGCAGCTCGAACTCGATCGGCCGCACGTAGAGGCTGATGCGCGCGGCTGAGCGCGGCGTGACGCGCACCGACAGCACCGAGAAGTTGCCATTCTCCCTGGCGTCTTCCACGCCGAAGGCGCCCAGCCAGCGCTCCAGGGCGCCCAGCTGGCGTGGCCGCTCGGCCAGGCCCAGGCGCAGCAGGTCGAGGAAGCGCACCGGCAGGTCGGGGAGCGCCGCCAGCAGCACTTCCAGCTTCATCTCGATGCCGCTTTGCGTCTCGCGCAGGCCGATCAGCACCGCGCCCTGCGGCAGCTCGAAGCGGCCGCCCAGCGCCACGCCCACGGTGCGCATCAGGCTGGGCAACTGGTGGCCGATGCCCAGGTAGTTCATCAGCGGGCCCAGTGCATTGAGGCTCAAGGACCCGCGGTGCATGAAGGTGACGCGCTGGCTGCCGGTGTCCTTCTTGCAGCCGATCGAAGTGAAGATCGGCACCAGCCCCGGCAGGATGTCCATGGCCTCGCGCGTGATGCGCGCCAGAGAGGGCGCCAGGGCCTCGATCTGCTGCGGCGCCAGCTCGTAGTAGATCTTGGTGGCGTACAGGCCGTCTTCGTCGAAGGCGCTGCCGAACCAGGCGCCGTAGTTCATCCAGCCCATGCCGGAGAAGCCGCGCCAGGCCTCGCTGCGCGTGTCGAACCACTTCAGCGAATCGCGCCCGAACACCGGCCCGATCAGGCGCCGCATCTCGCGGGTGGCTTCGTCACGGCGCGTCAGCGGCGAGGCATCGGGGCCCATCGGCTCGATCGTGAAGCGCAGGGTCTGCGGCTCGGTCTCCGAGAACGAAGGCTCGTAGGCCACCGCGCCCGGGGCGAGATGGTTGTAGGCGTAGCGGACGTCGTCGTCCGGCTCGGCGAAGCTGCGGCGGATGAGGCCATCGAGGTAGCCCACCGGGTCGCGCACGCCCAGCGCCTGCGAAGCGTTGCGTAACGACTGCACGACGTGCTCCGCCATCGGCGTGGTGCTGGTTCCAGGCATCGCGGTCTCCTTCGCTCAGGCCGGCAGGCTGATGCCGGCCTGGTCCAGCGCGTCGCGCGCGAACTGCGGCATGCCGATGGGCCGGCTGCTGGTGATGGGCGCCTCGATCGGCTGCGCGTACTGCTCGATGTTCTGGTCCTGCACGCCGCCGACGGCCAGCCACTGCTCGCAGGCGTTCACCAGGTCCCAGTCGGTCGGGTCGACGGTGGGCTTGTGGTCCGGGTCCACGCGGTACATCTGCGGGTTGACGATCTGGTCCACCTGCAGCACCGGCCCGCTGACGTTGGACAGCGCCTCCACGTGGTTGGCGATCCAGCGGATGACGATGGCGCCGTTGCGGCTTTGCGTGCGGAAGCGGTGCGTGTTGCGCGGACCGCCCAGGTAGTTGGCGTTCACGAGGTCGATCACCTGCCACATGTCGCGGGCGCCGAACACGTTGCGGAGATCCGGGTCGGTCAGCACCGTCTTGAAGTCCAGGATGGACTGCTGCATCTCGATGGCGGCGTTGTAGGCGATGCCGTAGCCATTCCGCGACAAGTTCGCACCGAGGTCGCGTCCGGCCTTGCGCACCTGCTCCTGCGACACCGCCATCGGCACCGTGCTGCGCAAGAGGCGGTCCACCGTGAGCTGGCGCGCGAAGCTGGAGACGGCGGACAGGAAGCGCAGCCACAGCTCGTTGAAATCGCGATTCGGCTCGCCCGCCTGCGGGTTGCCGCCCGGCGCGCCGAAGCAGCGGAAGTACAGGTCGCGCCGCTCGCTCTCGGTCATGCGCTCGCCGGCCTTCTGGTAGTAGCGGTACAGGTAGTCGCCCACGCGCCCGCGGCCCAGTGGCAGCAGGCCCTGGCGGAACAGGTCGACGATGCGCTCGACCACCTGGTACAGGCGCATCTCTTCGAGCTGGTAGGAGAAGTAGATGGCCTGCACCGCGTTCAGGTTCTCCTTGACGATGTCGATGTCGACCGAGGCTTCCAGGTCCGGCAGGTCGATCTCCAGCGCCGAGGGCGGCGCGCCTTCGATCGAGCCGGTCAGCAGGTTGAAGGCGGCGTCGAGCCGGCTGGTGAGCCAGGTGTCGTTGGCTGTCACGCCGTCGTCGACCAGGCGCCGCACCACTTGGGCGACCGTCTTGGCCGAGACCGCCTGCACGCGCTCGTCGGCGCCGGGGATCTGCTTGGCTTCCGCGGCCACGCGCTCGGCGATCGATGCGTCGGGCGTGATGCAGCCGATGATGGACGGGCTCAGGCGGCCGCTGTCGATCTGGCTTTGCAGCGTGACGACCGAGCGCTCCTTGGCCAGCGCATAGGCGGCGTTGAACAGGTCGTAGTTCTGGCGGTACTCGCCCTGCGCCTCGGCCACGCTGCGCACGAAGCGCGAGTTCGTCGGGTCGACGATGTTGTCCAGTTCTAGCAGCCCGCAGACCGACGCGATCTCGCGCTCGTTGACGCCCAGGTCCGCGGGGATCGTGGTCTGCTGCGAGCCGAACAGGCCGTACTTGAGGACGTACTCGGGATCCTTGCCGTGCACCAGGTCGTCCCAGGTCCTGCGCGCCACCTGCGAGGCCACCGTCTTGTAGAAGATGTCCACCGGCTGGTCGGCGTCCAGCGCGTCGCGCAGCGCCTTCAGTTCGGCCTGCTGGTCGGCGCTGAGCCCGCCCGAGACGTCCCGGGTGTTGTCGATGGCCTGCAGCTGGTCGGCGCGGGCCTTGAGGCGCGAGCGCGCCTGCAATTCACGTTCGGCAAGATCGATCAGCAAGATGCGGCTCATGGCTCGGACTCCTGGGGAAGTGGACTGGGCAAAGGACGAAAAGGTGGACATCGGCACCATGGGCACCGACGGCGCGGCCAGGGCCGAGACCGGCGGCCGGGCCTGGGCGGCGGAGGGTGGTGACTTGGCAGTGCCGGCGGTCGGCGGCCGCGCGTGGCTGGCGGCGCCGGGGTGGTTGCGCCGGGGCGGCGGCGTGGGCGGCGAGTTGCGAGGAGTCTTGGCCATGGCTGTTCCTTCCTCCGGCGCTACGGGGCCGTGCCCGGATCGCCGTCGCCGGCGTCGTCGTCTTCATCGTCCATGCGGTTTTCCAGCGCGCGCAGCGCGGACCACACATCGAGTACGCCTGCGCCGCAGCCGGTGGTGTCGGCGCGCAGGTGCGGGCGGCAGCTGTCCACGAGCAGGGCGCGCGCTTCGGTCCCGGTGAGCGGCCGCGCGCGGGCATTGGCGCGGGCGGCGAGCAGGGCGCAGGCCGCGGTGGCAAAGGGCGCCGCGAAGCTGGTGCCGTTGGCACGCTGCAGTCCGCCCGGCGCATCCGTGAGGCCGCAGGTCCAGATGCCTTCGCCGGGCGCGCACAAGGCCACGTGTTCGCCGCGGGTGGAGAAGCGGCTGGGTTCGCCGCGCAGGTTGACGGAGCCAACGGCGATGACGCCTTCGTGCGCCGCCGGGAAATAGCGTTCGGCCTGGCCCGAGTTGCCGCTGGCCGCCACCAGGATCACGCCGCGGGCGAGCGCATAGCGCACCACTTCCAGGTGCGGCGGCGCGCCGCCATCGGGCAGCTGGTGTTCGGCGGTGCCGAAGCTCATGTTGATGACCTTGGCGCCGAGGTCGATCAACCGCTTCATGCCGGCGTCGATGTTGGCGATGGAGCCGACGCCGACGCGCCGTTCGCCGGCGAGCGCCGCGGCCAGCACGCGCACCGGCAGCAGGCTGCACTGGCCGGCGCCGCCGGGCGGCAGGTCCAGGCCGTCGGCGCGCAGGATGCCGGCGCAGGCGGTGCCGTGGCCGACGTCGTCGCTCGGGTCCTCGTCGTGCTTGTGGCTGTCGCCGACCAGGGTGAGGCCGCCCATGGTGGACGGGTCGAGGTCCACGGTGTCGAAGCCGCGCCGCATCGCCGCTTGCGGCAGGCCGGGGTGCTGCAGCGCGACGCCGGTGTCGGCCAGCCCGATGATGACGGCCGGATCGCCCTGCGTGTAGCCCAGGGCCTGCGGCAGGCGGATCAGTTCGTGCGGGCGCCAGGCTTCCTGCGGGTCGAAGGTGGGACCGGACTGCGCCTGCGCGAGTGCGCGGTAGCTGGTGGAGTCGAGCGGCGCGTAGCTGAGGTGCTCGCACATCGCGCCTTCCACGGTCGGCACCTGCCGCAAGGCCGTGACCAGGTCGTGGATCCCGGCGTCGTCCTGCAGTTCGACGCGCAGCACGCGGGCAACGCCACTGAGCTGTTCGACATCGTCGAAGCGACGCGCGCCGGCAATGGCGGTCGTGCGCGGCTTGCGCGCGCTGTGCACGCGGGCGCAGCGGAAGGCGCCGCCCAGGTCGTTCAACAACCGGTCGACGATGCCGCCGTCGATGTGGTCGGCCGGCGCCACGCCGTAGCGCGTGGTGGCCACCCAGGCCGGCAGGTGCTCGGGTACCTCGCCGAGGTGCAGCGTGAGCAGCAGGCGGCGCGGGACGCGTCTCGCGTTCATGTTGCTGCCTCCTTCCACGCGCCGACGCTGCCGTCGGTGAGCTTGACCGCCGCGACCTGGCCATCGCCGAAATCGACTTCGGCGACCGTGCCCAGTTGATGCGCGAGCGGCTGCAGCACCAGGGTCTGGTCCTGCGCCTGGACCACCGGCACCGGCGTGCCGCCGGCCTGGATCAGCGGCAGCCTGCCGGGGCGCAGCAGCGGGGCTTCGATGTGCAGGCGGGTGGGTTGCGGCAGCGGCGCGCGCGTGGCGACGGGCGCGGTCTTCACCGGCGCCGGGTCCTGCTCCACTCGCGTCACGCGCGGCGCGCTGGCCGCCAGCATGGCCTGCTGCAGCCGGTTCACCGGCATGCGGGCCAGGCGCGCGACCACGTCGGCGCCGGCGGCCTGCCGCAGTTCGTTCAGCTGGCCGATCGAGCGCACGCCGATGCGCTCCAGGCTGCGCTGGTCTTCCGGGTTGATGCGGTCGCCCAGCGCTTCGCGCAGCGAGAACTTCGGGTCCTCGGCCTGGAAGTTGACGGCGTTCTCTTCGACCATCGAGCGCGTGATCGTCGTCAGCGCCAGCTTGATGCTGCTGGCGCCGGCGTCGCCCGGGCCGGCCGGGCGCAGGTAGATGTCGTCGTCCACCATCGACACGAAGGCGCGCAGGTCCAGCGACACGTCCTTGACCGCGAAGGTCATGGGAAGCCTGCCCACGCGCGCCTTCAGCGCCATGCTGGCCTGGGCCTTGTCCAGTTGCTCGGTCAGCGCCTGGATCAACAGGTCGAAGGGCACGCCGGTGTTCTGCACCAGCGGCGGCAGGGCTTGGGCGTCGCTCATGGTGCTTCCTCCACCGGCACGCAAGCCAGCGTGAGCTGCAGGCGGTTCGGTTCTATCGTCCACGTGGCGTCCGCCAGGTTGCGCGGAACGTCGGCCAGCAGCACGCAGCCGCCCGCGCGCAGCACCAGGGCGATGTCCAGCGGCAGGTCGAGGCTCAGGCCCGAAAGCCGCATGCCGGCGCCGGCGGCAACGGCCATCGGCGCAATGCTTTCCTGCAGTTCGCCGATCACTTCATGCAGTTCGCGCAGCATCAGCGGGCTCCTTGGGGCGGCGTGGCCGGCGTGGCGGGTGCGGACGCCGCGGCGGGCGCGGCAGCCGGCGTGCTGCCCAAGACCGCATGCCGCTGGATCAACCCGCGCTTCACGGGATCCGCGAGCTTGTCCAGCGGCAGGGTCTCGGAAACGAAATTCAGCTTGACCTCGCCGAACAGGTCGGCCCGCAGCTCGGTGCTGCTCTGCGCATTGACGTTCACCGTCTGCACCACGGTCTGCACGCCGGCATAGGCGTTGTTGCCGCGCGTGCCCCAGTTGCTGCCGCCCGTGCTGCCGCTGTCGCCGGGGTTCTGCGCGTACTGCACCGTGTTCGATTCCTTGGCGGCGGCGCGGAACATCACCTTGGCGCTGACCGAGCCGTCCTTCACCGCCACGCGGTTGATGCCCAGCGTGACCATGGTGGACAGCAGTTGCAGCCGATTGCCGCCCACCTTCAGGCGCACCTGCGGCAGCACCTGCTGCTCCAGCAGTTCGGTGGTGAGCTCCTGGCCTTCGAGCCCGTAGTCGGACAGCCAGGCCGGGCTGGCGCCCTCGGCGCGTGGCGTCACCTGCGGCCCGGCCGCCACTTCGTCGGTGCCGCGCGGCAATTGCAGCGAGACGTCGGCCGGGTAGTGCTGCGCCAGCCAGTCGCGTGCCTGGTCCGCGCTGACGTTCTCCTCTGTGAACTGTTCGACGGTCTTCGACACGGCGGACAGCAGGTCCGCATAGCTCTCCATCTGCCGGATCGATGCATCCACGATGGCATCGAAGGTCCCGTGCACGAGCTGGGCGACGAAGCCGGGAAAGTCGACCTCGTTGACCAGCGCGCCGGTGCGCGCGGCCAGTGTTTCCGTTGCGGGCGCCTTGGGCGCGGCCGCCGCCGGCGCAACTGCGGCGGGTGCAGGCGCAGCGGCCGGCGTGTTGCCCGTCACGCCGCGTCCCGCGCCGGGCAGGCCGGGCAACATGCCCGGCAGGCCGGCGAGCGCCTGCGCCGGCGCGGCGTCGTCATCGGCAAAACCGATGTGCGCCGGCGGCGGGAGGGCGGGACGGGCGTCCACGGAAGGACCTCAATTCACAGGAAGGTGAACTGCGTCCAGTCGCCCGACAGGTTGTAGCTGCCGTTGCCGAACAGGTGGACGATGCGGTAGGCGAGGCGGTCCGAGCCGACGACGGCGGTGAAGCGGTAGTCGAGGCGGATGCGCACGGCCGCGAACGTGGGGCTGTTGCGCGGATAGACGATGTTGTCGTCCATGATCTGCGCCTTCACGTGCAGGCCCCAGCCGACGGCGTCGTTGGTGGCGATGTTGCTGATGCCGACGTTGCCCACCGACTTGCCGTTGTACTGCCAGCTGATCTCGAACCCGGCGCTGATCTCGTCGACATAGCCCACGTCGAACTTCGGCCAGTCGGTGAGGCGGATCACCGGCCCGTCCTGGTAGGGCGCCTGCGGGTTGGGGACCTGGTCGTTCGGATGCTTCATGCCGCGCATCTGGTCCAGTTCCCAGGAGATGTCGCCCTCGTTGTTCATCACGCGGGTCATCGTCGCGCCGACGATGCTGCTGACGATGGGGATCGCCGCCGGCACGGCCTGCTGCGCCATCGATTCGGGCACCTGCACCACGGGGCGCGGCGCGGGCTGCTGGCGGCCCAGCGGGTCGCGGCCGGCAGGGGCATCGGCCTGCGCGTACGCCGACACCAGCTTGGGCGCATCGCCTTGTTGTTGCGAATCGTCGTCGGCATCGGGCTCGAGGTCGGCCGCCATGCTCAGCGCGAAGGGCGCGGCCGTCACGCTGCGGCGGCCCGCGGGCACGCCGTTGGCGTGCAGGATCTGGTACTGCAGGTTGCCGCCCGAGTTGCCGACGCGTCCCTCGTACAGCTGCAGGAACTGGCTGAAGGGCAGCTTGATGCGGCCCGGCGTGCCCGGCCACGGGTCGTGCATGTACATGAAGGTGTCGGAGCCGTCGGCTGCGCCGCCGCTGGTCATGCCAACGAGCACGCGCGCGTGGCCCCCCGCACCCGGCGACCAGTTCATGTCGATGTAGATCGGGCCGCTGTTGGCCACCATGCGGCACCAGGCTTCGATGGTGTACGAGGCCGGCGGTTCGGGCACCAGGTTCCAGGCATCGGCCAGCGGGCGGCGTTCGGAGGGGAACAGGCCGCGCTTGTAGGCGTTGAAGACCGGCACCTTGTCGGCGATGGACTGGTCGGTGATGGACACCTGGTCGCGCCAGCTGACGATCATCGCCGCCGCGGCGGCCCAGCACGACATCTGGCTGGTCTGCGCGTACATCGGTACGTCGGCCCAGTGCACCGAGAAGGCCGTGCCCAAGGTTTCGGCGGACTGCGCCGTGCTGTCCGGATCGAGCGGCACGGCCAGCCGGCCCGTGACCTGCGCGTCCTCCACTTCCATCGCGCTGGCCTGGCCCCACTCGGTGGCGCGGGCGCGGATCCACGCGATCTTGGCGTCGGTCATGCGGCAGCCCTTGTTGGTGACGTCGTCGGCGCCCGCCACGTGCACGCCCACCATGTGCGCGCGCGGCGGGTTGGTGTTCTCGATCCAGTAGACCGGCGAGCCGCTGTTGCCCGGCAGGGTCTGGATGTCGTAGGTGAAGGTCTCGTCCTCCACGGTGCGCACGAAGCCGCCGTGCAGGTGCTGCTTGCGCGTGTCGATGGTGCGGCTGACGAGCCGGCTGACCACGTCGCTCTGGCGCGAACGCACCGAGTAGCCGCAGACCACCACGCCTTCGGGCCGCGACTGCCGCAGTTCTTCCAGCAGGTTGAACCAGCGGCCGTTGGGCGCGGCCGTGACGGTCTTGATGATGGCGAAGTCGAAGTCGCGGCTGGCCGGGTTGTAGCGGTCGTGCTTCTTCCAGTTGGCGCTGGCGACGGTGAAGCGGCCGAAGGGTTCGTGCGTGGTGTCGACACCCTGGCCGTTCTTGCCCGGCACGAAGATGAGGCTGTTCTTGCCGTCGACGACGTGGGCCGCCGTCAGCAGCAAGTTGCGGCCGATGAAGAAGGCCGTGCCTTGTTCGACCTCCGGGCCGCGCGCCGGGTCGAACACCTGGCAGATGGCGGAGTGCGGGAAGCCGTGCGTGTCGGGCACGCCGGCAAACCACTGCGCGCTCTCGACGAAGAAGCGCAGCTGCTCCAGCAGGCCCTCGTTGTAGTCGTGCAGCAGCAGGTCCATGGAGCGCGCGGGCGCCTGCTGCGGCGGCTCCTCGGGGAAGGCGCCGAAGCCGTCGTCGTACGCCGCGGCGGCAGCCACGGGCGCGGCCGGCGCTGCATTGGTGGAAGGAGCGGGCGCGCCGGCAGGTGGCGCCACCGGGCTGGCGGTTGCGTTGTCGCCGCCCCATTCCAGGCTGGGATCGCGGCCGTTGGCATGGCCGTAGGACGAGCCCGCCTGCGGCGCGATGGAGCGGCGCAGCCCGCGCTCGGTGAGCTGGCGGATGCTGACGTACATCGAGCTGTCGCTGGGCGACTGCACGAAGTCCGGCGAGCCGCGCGTGGTTTCCTTGTACGTGGCCAGGCCGAAGTACAGGCGCGGCTGGCCGACGAAGTTGCCCAGCACGTCCGGCGGCACCAGGTAGACGGCTTCGCCGCGGCGGGCGCGGATGACGCCGTTGGCGCGGCTCGAATAGAAGTTGGCGTGGGCGCGGCGGCCCTTGTTCTCGGCCTTGAACAGGTTGGGGTCGGTCGCGACGGCCACCTCGAACAAGGGGCTTTCGGTGCGCACGGTGAAGCCGAGCACGCTGAAACGGTCGTCGATGCTGTCGCGGTTGGCTTGGATGCGGGGCATGGCGCTCTCCTGGTGTTCGCGCTGCGGGTGGGGGGGCGTCAGCGGCCGGGCCGCTGCGGCTTGCGCGCCCGCGCGGCGGGAGCGGCGGATGCGGAGTTGAGCGGGGCGTCGAGCTCGTCGACGCGCTCCCAGAAGCGGGTGGGCTCGTCGATGCCCAGCCGCACCAGATGGGGTTTCATGAAGGCAATCACGGCATCCAGCTCCGTAAAGAAACTCCGTTCGCCGCTGGCCACGTGCTCGATCGACCCGCGCCAGGCCCGCACCGCACCCGGCACCTCGCCGCCGCTTTCGCACCAGACGCGCACGATGAAGGCGGCGCTGCGGTCTTCGAACAAAGGCATGGCCTCATTCCGGCGGCTGGGGTGTCCTGGGTGGAGCCAGTGTCCCGGCGGCCGGTCACCGCGCGGTCACGCGCACATCACGCGCGCATCACCGAGATGCGGCGCATACTGGCGGCCTCGACAGGAGGCCGTCCATGTCCAATCACGTCTACAAGACGCTCGAGCTCACCGGTTCATCCAGCAGCGGCATCGAGGACGCCGTGTCCACTGCCATCGCGAAGGCGGCGGAGACAGTGCGCAACATGCAGTGGTTCGAAGTCTGCGAGACCCGCGGCCACATCAAGGACGGCAAGGTGGCCTATTGGCAGGTCACCGTGAAGGTGGGTTTCACGCTGGAGTGAAGGGAACAGCCGGACTTCCGGACTTCCGGACGCAAAAGTCGCAAAAGAGCGCAAAGGACGCAAAAAAATCCTTTGATGTTCTTTTGCGTCCTTTGCGGAACCTTTGCGTCTTTTGCGTCCGGAAGTCCTTTCCCCGGCTTCAGGCGAGGCACGAAGCGGTGATCTCGTACGAACGCAGCCGCGCGGCGTGGTCGTGGATGTTGGATGTGATCATCAGTTCGTCGGCCTGGGTGCGGGCGACGAAGTCGTGCAACTGCTTGCGCACGGTGTCGCCCGAGCCGATGGCGCTGCAGGCCAGCACGTCGTCGAGCAACGCCTTGTATTGCGGCGGCAGCTGCTCGCGGTAGCCGGGCACCGGCCGCGGCAGCTTGCTGGGGCGGCCGGTGCGCAGGTTGACGAAGGCCTGCTGCGCCGAAGTGGCGAGCAGTTGCGCCTGCTCGTCGCTGTCCGCCGCGAACACGTTGAAGCCCAGCATCACATAAGGCTTGGCCAGCTGCGCCGAAGGCTTGAAGGTTGCGCGATACAGCGCGATCGCATCCATCATCTGCCCTGGCGCGAAATGCGACGCGAAGGCATAGGGCAGCCCCAGCATCGCCGCCAGCTGCGCGCCGAACAGGCTGGAGCCCAGGATCCACAGCGGCACCTTCAGCCCCTTGCCCGGCACGGCCAGGACGGACTGTTGCGGCTCGTCCGAGAAGAAGTCCATCAGTTCGACGACATCGCGCGGGAACGCGTCCGGGTCGGACATCAGGTTGCGCCGCAAGGCGCGCGCCGTCACCGGATCGGACCCCGGTGCGCGGCCCAGCCCCAGCTCGACGCGGCCGGGAAACAGCGAGGCCAGCGTGCCGAACTGCTCGGCGATCACCAGCGGCGCATGGTTGGGCAGCATGATGCCGCCGGCGCCGACCCGGATCTTGCTCGTCCCTTGGGCCACGTGCGCGATCAGCACGGCGGTGGCCGCGCTGGCGATGCCAGGCATGCCGTGGTGCTCCGCCAGCCAGTAGCGATGGAAGCCCCACTTTTCGGTGTGCTGGGCCAGCGACAGGGAATGCTGGAAGGACAGGGCGGCGTCGCCCCCTTCCACGATGGGCGCGAGGTCGAGGACGGAAAGCGGGATCATGGTTGTTACTTGGGGTTGGCCAGGGTGTCGGCAAGGGCGGCGAGCAGGTCGTCCGGGTGCAGCATGGCCTCGCGCACCGCGCGCGAGGTCTCGTACTGCAGCAGGGCGCCGCGCAGCCGGGGCGCACCGGGCAGGGCCTGCCAGACGGGCAGCAAGCCGTCCGCCGCGGGCGCCGCGCCTTGTGCGAGGGAACGAGCGTACTCCAGGCTCGCCGGTTCGGAGGCGAGCAGGGATTTGGCGGCCGCGCTGAGCCAGGCCGGCTGGGTGTCCGGCGCCGCGCTGCAGCAATAGATGGCGTGCGATGGCAGCGTGGCGTCGTGCGGCTGCAGTCGCTGCAGCGAGGCGCCGCGCACCGCCACGTCGCCGGCTGCGGAGGGAAAGAAGTAGGTCGCGCCGGCCTCGGCTTGCGCAAGCCGCTGCAGGCCGCGGACGAGGCGCGGGAAGTCCGGCGTGGCGGCGGCGGGCGCGGCCTTCACCTCGGCCAGCAGCAGGATGTCGCTACCGTGCACGATGGCCGCATCCCATTCGTCCTTGGTCTTCTCGGCGGCGCCGGGAAAGCCGCGCGGCGTGTGCAGGCGGCTGACTTCGCGGTGGCCTGGTGCGACACGATTCAGCAGCTCCGCTGCCGCGCGCAGCGCATGCACGGCGGCGGCTTCGGCGGCGTCGCCTGCGCGGGCTGAGGCGCGGCCTTGCGCCAGCGCGGCGTCGGTGCCGGCGATGGGGCCGCGCTTTTCCCAGAGCGCGAGGTAGCGCTGCACAGCCGGCTGTGCGCGCAGTTCGGCGCCGCGTTCCAGGCGGGCGAGCACGTCGCCGGCGACCAGCTGGTCCAGCACGCCGCGCACGGCGTGGTCCAGCCGCAGGTCGAGCAGGATGTGGGCCGCGTGCCGCAGCGGCGCCCAGGCTTCGCCTTCGGCCAGCCGATGCAGCTGCGCGAGCGCGTCGGTAAGCGGGCCGGGCGGCAGGCCGCGCAGCTTGCCGGGGTGGGCGATGGCGTCGACGGCGCTGCGCAGCATGCGGTGGTCGGCGGCGAATTGCAGCTGGAGCTGCACGAACTCTTCGACCTCGGGCTCCAGCCCGCGCAGCACCAGGGCCTGGAAGGCGGGGTCGCCGCTGTCCGGCGCGAGGGCATCGCGGATCAGGTCGGCGAGGGCGTCGACGAAGATTTGCTGCGCGTCTGTGTCTTGTCGTCCAAGACGTGCGGATTCGATGGCGAAGGCGAGGGAAGCGTCGGTTCCCGCTTGACGAGCGCTTGCTGCATCGGCAGGCAGCGGTTGCAGGCGAAAGCGGCGCGGGGCTGCTTGCAGTGCGGCGAGCAGGACTTGGTTGCTGGGAGGCACGGCGCCAGTATGACGCGCCGTCTCGGACACCTTCAAGCGCTGCGCCGCGTGAACCCGTCCTCGCTCCAAGCTTCGCTGCCCACGCCGTGATGCACGAAGAACAGGCCCTCGGGGTCGTACCTCGCCTTCACCGCCCGCAAGCGCTCGTAGTTGGGCCCCCAGAAGGCGTGCTGCCAGTCCTGCTCGAAGTAGTCGCTCTCGGAGACATAGGAGCCCGCGTTCGGTACGACCTTGCGCAGCGCATCGCGGCAGCGCGCGACGGCTTGCGCGGACTGTCGCGCCTGCGCCGGATGCGGTTCGTGGCCGGCCACGCCGGGGTAGGCCGGCTGCTCGTTGGCGCCGCTGATCGCGAGCGCGAATGCGGCTATCGCCGCCGGGTTGATTGCGGTGTCGCGTGCCGCGGCCAGCGCCTGCGGCGGCGCGCCGGCCAGGCCCTTGTTGAAGTGCAGCGAAACGCCCGCGTGGCGGCTGGCCGCGAACAGCGCATCGCACAGCGCCGCGCGCTGGTCAGCCTGCAGCAGCGAAGCCGGCATCCACGTGGACTGGTAGGCGTGCAGCACCTGGCCGGCCTGGCCCTGGTCGCCGGGCCAGAACACGTTGCCCTCCGGCGCGCCCGGCCGGTCGTCGCGCTTGATGAAGCCAAGCGTGCGCTTCACCAAGGTCGGCGCAAAGAAGTCGCGGGCCGAGGTGGAAACGATCTTCAGCGGCGAGAAGTCGATGCTGAAGTCCTGCGACGCCGCATCGATGGCGTCGAAGAAGGGCTTCCACACGGCGCGTGCCTCGCTCCAGCCCAGGCCCTGGAACACCATGGAGACGGAGAGCTCGTCGCCGGGGCGAAAACGCATCTGCTCGCCCCAGTGCGGGTTCATCAGCCGGTCGGCGTAATGGTCGATGGCCAGCCCCACCAGCCGGCGGAAAGCCGCCGGCGACTTCGCGTGCACGGTGAAGTTGACCGCGCCGAAGTTCTCCGGCAGCGGGTGCACGCGCAAGGTCACGCGCGTCACCACGCCCAGGCTGCCGCCACCGCCGCCCTTCAGGCCCCAGAACAGGTCCGCGTTCTGGCAGGCATTGGCGATGCGCACCTGGCCGTCGGCGGTGACGACCTCGGCTTCCAGCAGGCTGGCCGCGGCCAGGCCGAAGGCCTTGGAGAAGCTGCCGAAGCCGCCGCTCTGGATCAAGCCTGCCACGCCCACCGTCATGCAGCCGCCGCCCTGCACGTAGCCGCCGGCGCGCGTCGTGACGGCGTCGTAGGCCTGCGCCCAGACGGCCCCCGCGCCGATGCTCACCGCGCGCACCGGCGCCGTGCCGCTGCAGCCGGCCGCGACGAAGGCGTCGTGCATGGTGATGGCGTTCATCTTGCGCGTCCACACCAGCAGCGAATCCGGCGCGTTGGACGTGCCCTGGTAGCTGTGGCCGCCGCCTTTGACGACGAGGCGCAAACGATGCTGGCGCGCGAAGTTGACGGCGGCCGCGACGTCCTGCGCATTGCGCGCCGCGACCGCGTAGACGCTGGGCGACGAGGTCCAGGCGTCGATCCAGCCGAGCGTCTGCGTCATCGCCACTTCGTCGCCGAGGAACCAGGGGTTCTTCGCGGACTGGAACAACTGCTGGCAGGCGGCAGCGGTGGGTGTCGCGCGGCACGCCGGCCAAGGCGACTGCACCTTGATCAACGTGCCGTGCACTTGCTCCCCGAGCGCTTTCCACTCGGCTTCGGCGGGCCAGCCGGGCGCGCCGGGGCGCACGCGCGCGAAGGCGGGTTGCGCCGGCGCGGGCAGGGCTTGGAGAAAAGGCGCGGCGGCGGCGAGTTGCAGCAGGCGGCGGCGAGGGAGGGTGTGTTGGTCTGGTTTCACGGGCGGCGGCCGAATTCCACCACCCGATTCTCCGGCAGGCAAAAGTAATCCGACGACCGGCTCGAATTGCGATGCAGCCACGCGAACACCGCCTGCCGCGGACGCGACATCGCCTTCAGGTGCCCGGTGGCCACCGTCTCGCGCGAAGTGAAGTAGGAAGTGCTCATCGCCTCGAGCGGGATGCCGCGCTGGTAGGACAGAAGCTTCATGAATTCCGGCACGTCCGGCACCTCCATGAAGCCGTGGCGCGCCACCACCTGCCAGAAGCCGTCGCCCAGCTCCGTCACCTGCAGCCGCTGTCCCGGCGGAACGCGCGGCACGTCGGTGGGCTGCACCTTCAGGATGACGATGCGCTGGTGCAGCACCTGGTTGTGTTTCAGGTTGTGCAGCAGCGCATGCGGCACCGAGTCCGGCTCGGAGGTGAGGAACACCGCGGTGCCGCGCACGCGGTGCGGCGGGTCCTGCAGCAGCGAGTGCACGAACGGCGCCAGGTCCACGCGGTCGGCCTGCGCGAGCTCGTGCACCAGCCCGCGACCGCGCGACCAGGTGGTGAAGAGGCCCATCACCAGCGCGGCCACCAGCAGCGGCAGCCAGCCGCCATCGGCGATCTTCAGGCTGTTGGCAAAGGTGAAGAGCAGGTCGATGGCCAGGAAGAAGACGGAGCCGATGGCCACCGCCAGCCGGTTCCAGCCCCACAGCCGGCGCGCCACCAGCGCCGCCAGCATCGTGGTGGTCACCATGGTCACCGACACCGCGATGCCGTAGGCGGCGCCCAGCGCGCTGGAGCTCCTGAACCCGATCACCAGCGCCAGCACGCCCAGCATCAGCAGCCAGTTGACGGCCGGCAGGTAGACCTGGCCCATGGCGGTGCCCGAAGTCTGCACGATGCGCAGCCGCGGCAGGTAGCCCATGCGCATGGCCTGCGCCGTCAGCGAATAGGCGCCGGAGATCACGGCCTGCGAAGCGATGACGGTGGCCAGCGAGGCCAGCACCACCAGCGGCACCACGCCCCAGGCCGGCGCCAGCCGGAAGAAGGGGTTGTCGATGGCGGCCGGGTCATGCAGCACCAGCGCGCCCTGGCCGAAGTAGCACAGCACCAGCGCCGGCAGAGCCACGCAGAACCAGGCCTGGCGGATGGCGCGCGCGCCGAAGTGGCCCATGTCGGCATAGAGCGCTTCGCCGCCGGTGACGGCCAGGAAGACCGAGCCCATCACGGCCAGCGACTGCGCCTGGTGCGTCACGAGGAAGTGCACGGCCCACCACGGGTTCAGCGCCTGCAGCACGGACGGATCGGCCGCGACCTGCCGCAGCCCCAGCACCCCGAGCACGATGAACCACAGCAGCATCACCGGCCCGAACACGCGGCCGACGGCGCCGGTGCCGAACTTCTGCACCAGGAACAGCGCCACCAGGATCACCAGCGTGAACGGGATGACGTAGGCGTCGAAGACCGGCGTGGCGACGTTGAGGCCTTCCACCGCCGACAGCACCGAGATCGCCGGCGTGATGATGCTGTCCCCGTAGAACATGGCCGTGCCCGTGAGGCCCAGCCAGGCCACCAGCGCCAGCACCCAGGGCCGGTTGTCGCTTTGCAGCACGGCATGCCGCGCCAGCGCCTGCAAGGCCATGATGCCGCCCTCGCCGTCGTGGTCCGCGCGCAGCACGAACACGACGTACTTGACCGTCACGATCAGGGTCAGCGCCCAGAACACCAGCGACAGGATGCCCAGCACCGAGTCGGGCGTGAGCGGAACGCCGTGCTCCGGGTTCAGGCACTCGCGGAAAGCGTACAGCGGCGAGGTGCCGATGTCGCCGTAGACCACGCCAAGCGCGGTGAGGGCGAGCGCGGCCTTCGCGGGATGCGCCGGTTCGCCGGCGGGGACGGTGATCGATTTCATCGGGGAATTCCGCAACCCGCCCGATTCTGCGGCGGCGCAGCCGCGGCGCCACCGGCGCGCGCCAGCTTTTACGGATTTTTTATGGCGGCCTTTACGGCTTGTTGATACGGCGGCCCGGCTTCTTGATCCCGTTTTTTCACGCCGGCTGGAAGACTAGCCGCAGTCCAAGGAATGGAGGTTTGCTATGGACTTCGTCTTCATCGGCTTGGGCTTCGTGCTCTGGTTGCTGGCCGCGCTGCTGGTGCGCGGCCTGGAGCGGCTGGAGCCGCCGCAAAGGAGCCGGCCGTGATCGCGCCGGCCGTCATCTACGGCGCGGCGGGCTTCTGTGCCCTGCTGCTGCTCGCCTATCTCGTCTACGCGTTGATCAACGCCGAGGAGTTCTGACATGGGCGCTTCCGCCTGGGGCCTGCTGGCCCTGTTTCTCGCCCTCGTGCTGGCCGCCGGCTGGCCGCTGGGCCGCTGGATGGCCGCCTTGCTTGAAGGCCGGCTGCCGCGCTGGATGCAACGCGTCGAGGCCCCGCTGTACCGGCTGGCCGGCACCGACCCGCAGCGTTCCATGCGCTGGACCCACTACGCCTATGCACTGCTGGCCTTCAATGCGCTGGGCGCTCTCGTTGTCTACGCGTTGCAGCGCCTGCAGCTGTGGCTGCCGCTGAATCCGGCCGGCCTGGCCGCGGTGTCGCCCGACTCCTCGTTCAACACGGCGCTCAGCTTCGTCACCAACACCAACTGGCAGGGCTATGGCGGCGAGTCCACCATGGGCTACCTGGTGCAGATGCTGGCGCTGGCCGCGCAGAACTTCCTTTCCGCGGCCACGGGCATCGCCGTCGCCTTCGCGCTGATCCGCGGCTTCGCGCAGCGCTCGGCCTCGGGCGTCGGCAACTTCTGGGCCGACCTGGTGCGCTCTACGCTTTGGCTGCTGCTGCCGCTGTCCATAGTGGTCGCGCTGTTCCACGTGTCGCAGGGATCCATCCAGAACTTCTCGGCCTACCAGGAAGTGCACTCACTGGCCGGCGCCACGCAGACGCTGCCCATGGGCCCGGTCGCTTCGCAGGAAGCGATCAAGATGCTCGGCACCAATGGCGGCGGCTTCTTCAACGCCAACTCCGCGCATCCTTTCGAGAACCCGAACGCCTGGACCAACCTGGTGCAGATGCTGGCCATCTTCGCCATCCCGGCGGGCCTGTGCTTCACCTTCGGCCGCGGCGTGGGCGACATCCGCCAGGGCTGGGCCGTGTTCGCCGCGATGGCGATCCTGTTCGTTGCGCTGGTGGTGGTGGTGATGCCGGCGGAACAGGCCGGCAACCCGCACCTTGCCGCGCTGGGCGTCGACATGAGCGGCGGCAACATGGAGGGCAAGGAGGCGCGCTTCGGCATCCCGGCTTCCGGTCTGTTCGCCGCGGTCACCACAGCCGCTTCCTGCGGCGCCGTCAACGGCATGCACGACTCCTTCACGCCGCTCGGCGGCATGGTGCCGCTGGTGCTGATGCAGCTGGGCGAAGTGGTGTTCGGCGGCGTGGGCTCGGGCCTGTACGGCATGCTGATCTTCGCCATCCTCGCCGTCTTCATCGCCGGCCTGATGATCGGCCGCACGCCCGAGTACCTGGGCAAGAAGATCGAGGCCTACGAAATGAAGCTGACCTCGGTCGCCATCCTCGTCACGCCCATCGTGGTGCTGGTGGGGACCGCCATCGCGGTCGTGGCAGGTGCGGGCAAGGCGGGCGTCGCGAACCCGGGCGCGCACGGCTTCACCGAGATCCTCTACGCCTTCACCTCGGCGGCCAACAACAACGGCAGCGCCTTTGCCGGCCTGTCGGCCAACACGCCCTTCTACAACACGATGCTGGGCCTGGCGGTCTGGCTGGGCCGCTTCGGCGTGATCGTGCCGGTGCTGGGCATCGCCGGCGCGCTGGCGGCCAAGAAGCGCGTGCCCGTGACGGCGGGCACCCTGCCCACGCACGGCCCGCTGTTCGTCCTGCTGGTCATAGGCACCGTGCTGCTGGTTGGCCTGCTGAATTACGTGCCCGCCCTGGCCCTCGGCCCGGCGGTGGAGCACTTCATGCTTTGGAGCGCGCAATGAGCAAGCATCCCAGGCCGCAGCTGCGGCTGTTCGACCCCGCCCTGGTCAAGCCGGCGCTGGCGGGCGCCTTCGCCAAGCTGAACCCGCGGGTCCAGGTCCACAACCCGGTGATGTTCGTCGTCTACATCGGCAGCATCGTCTGCACCCTGCTGTGGGTCGACGCGCTGCGGGGCGGCGGCGAGACGAACGCCGGCTTCATCTTCGCCATCGCCCTGTGGCTGTGGTTCACCGTGCTGTTCGCCAATTTCGCCGAGGCCCTGGCCGAGGGCCGCAGCAAGGCGCAGGCAGCTTCGCTGCGCGGCATGAAGAAGAGCGTCTGGGCCAAGCGCTACGACGCCGCGGGCGCGGACGGCCGCTGGCACGGCGCCGCCTGGCTGCCGCGCCGCGGCGAGGAACTGGCGAAGGACGACGTGGTGCTGGTCGAACCCGAAGACATCGTCCCGCTGGACGGCGAGGTGATCGAAGGCGTGGCGGCCGTCGACGAGAGCGCCATCACCGGCGAATCCGCGCCGGTGGTGCGCGAAGCCGGCGGCGACTTCAGCTCGGTGACCGGCGGCACCCGCGTGCTGTCCGACTGGCTGGTGGTGCGCATTACCGTGAACCCGGGCGAGTCCTTCCTCGACCGCATGATAGGCATGGTCGAAAGCGCGCGCCGGCAGAAGACGCCCAACGAGATCGCGCTGCATATCCTGCTGATCGCGCTGACCATCGTGTTTCTGGTGGTCACGGCGACCTTGCTGCCGTACTCGATCTTCAGCGTGGAGGCCAGCGGCGCCGGCCAGGTGGTCACCATCACCGCGCTGGTCTCGCTGCTGGTGTGCCTGATCCCCACCACCATCGGCGGCCTGCTGTCGGCCATCGGCGTGGCCGGCATGAGCCGCATGATGGGCGCCAACGTGATCGCCACCTCGGGCCGTGCGGTCGAAGCAGCCGGTGACGTCGACGTGATGTTGCTGGACAAGACCGGCACCATCACGCACGGCAATCGCCAGGCCTCGGCCTTCTACCCGGCGCCGGGCGTGACGCAGGAGCAGCTGGCCCGCACGGCGCTGCTCGCCTCGCTGGCCGACGAGACGCCCGAAGGCCGCTCCATCGTCGACCTGGCGCGGCGCCTGCGCGTGGACGACCGTCCCATCGACGGCGCGCGGCTGATCCCCTTCAGCGCGGAGCACCGCATGAGCGGCGTGGACATCCCGCTGCCGGAGCTGGAGGCAACGGGCGGCGCCGCTGTGGTGGCCGAGCGCGTCCAGGCCCTGCGCAAGGGCGCAGCCGACGCGGTGCGCGCCTACGTGCAGATGCTGGGCGGAGCCGTTCCCGCCGACGTGCTGCGCACATCCGACGAAGTCGCACGCCGTGGCAGCACGCCGCTGGTGGTGGCCGAGGGCGACACGGTGAGGGGCGTGATCGAGCTGAAGGACATCGTCAAGACCGGCATCCGCGAGCGCTTCACCGAGCTGCGCCGCATGGGCATCCGCACGGTGATGATCACCGGCGACAACAAGCTCACGGCCGCGGCGATCGCGGCCGAGGCTGGCGTCGACGATTTCGTCGCCCAGGTTGCGCCGGAAGGCAAGCTGAAGCTGATTCGCGAGTACCAGGCCGAAGGCCGCCTCGTGGCCATGACCGGCGACGGCACCAACGACGCGCCGGCGCTGGCACAGGCGGACGTCGCGGTGGTCATGAACAGCGGCACGCAGGCGGCCAAGGAGGCCGGCAACATGGTGGACCTGGACTCGGACCCCACCAAGCTGCTGGAAGTGGTGGAGACCGGCAAGGCGCTGCTGATGACGCGCGGCTCGCTGACCACCTTCTCCATCGCCAACGACGTGGCCAAGTACTTCGCCATCCTGCCGGCGATCTTCGTCACCACCTACCCGCAGCTGCAGGCGCTGAACGTGATGCGCCTCGCCAGCCCGCAGTCCGCCATCCTGTCGGCGGTGATCTTCAACGCGCTGGTCATCGTGTTCCTGATCCCGCTGGCGCTGCAGGGCGTGCGCTACCGGCCGGTGGGCGCGGCGGCGCTGCTGCGCCGCAACCTCGCCATCTACGGCCTGGGCGGCCTCGTCGTGCCCTTCGTGGGCATCAAGTTGATCGACATGATCCTCGCGGCCTTCGGCCTCGCCTGAAAGAGAGTGCATCCATGGACAAGGAATCCATCCTCCGCCCCACGCTGGTCCTGTTCGCCGCGCTCACGCTGCTGGTGGGCGTGGCCTACCCGGTGGTCGTGACGGGCACCGCGCAGGCGGCGTTCCCGCGGCAGGCCGCAGGCAGCTTGGTCCGCGTGAACGGCCAGCTCGTGGGCTCGGACCTGATCGGGCAGGACTTCCACGACGCCAGGCACTTCTGGGGCCGGCCTTCGGCGACCGCGGACCAGCCGTACAACGGGCTGGCTTCGGGCGGCTCGAACCTGGGGCCGCTGAATCCGGCGCTGGTGGAGGCAGTGAAGGCGCGCGTCGCGGCGCTGCGTGCCGCGGATCCGGGCAACACCGCGCCGGTGCCGGCGGACCCGGTGACCGCCTCCGGCAGCGGGCTGGACCCGCACATCAGCCCCGCGGCGGCGCGCTACCAGGTGGCCCGCGTCGCCAGGGCGCGGGGCCTGCCCGTCGACAAGGTCGCTGCGCTGGTGGAACAGAACATCGAACAGCCCTGGCTGGGTCTCATCGGCGAGCCGGTGGTGAATGTCCTGCGCCTGAACCTCGCTCTTGATAACCTGTAGGGGTTCCCGACGCACCCGCATGGCCGCCGCCTCCGACCACCGCCCCGACCCCGACGAACTGCTCGCCCAGCTGCAGGCGGACGAACAGCGCGCGCGGCGCGGGCGGCTGCGCATCTACTTCGGCGCCAACGCCGGCGTCGGCAAGACCTTTGCCATGCTCGGCGCCGCGCGGCGCGAGCAGCAGGCCGGCCGCGACGTGCTGGTCGGCGTGGTGGAGACGCATGGCCGCAGCGAGACGGCGCAGCTGGCCGAGGGCTTGCCGCAGCTGCCGCTGCGCGAAGTGCGCTACCGCGACCGCCTCCTGAAGGAGTTCGACCTCGATGGCGCGCTGGAGCGCAAGCCCGCGATCCTGCTGGTGGACGAACTGGCGCACTCCAACGTCCCCGGCTCGCGCCACCCCAAGCGCTGGCAGGACGTGCAGGAGCTGCTGGACGCCGGCATCGACGTCTGGTCGACGCTGAACGTCCAGCACCTGGAAAGCCTCAACGACACGGTGGGCGCCATCACCGGCATCCGCGTGCACGAGACGGTGCCCGACACCGTGCTCGATGGCGCCGACGAAGTGGTGCTGGTGGACGTGCCGCCCGACGAACTGATGGCGCGCCTCAAAGCCGGCAAGGTCTACATCCCGCAGCAGGCCGAGCGTGCCGCGCAGAACTTCTTCCGCAAGGGCAACCTGATCGCGCTGCGCGAGATCGCGCTGCGTCGCACGGCCGAACACGTCGAGGACGACGTGCGCAGCTACCGGGTGGAGCAGGCCATCGCGCCGGTGTGGAACACCGAAGGCGCGATCCTCGCCTGCGTCGGCCCGCGCGCGGGCGACGAACAGGCGGTGCGCGCCGCGGCGCGCCTGGCCGGCCAGATGAACGTGCGCTGGTACGCGGCCTACGTCGAGACACCCAGGCTGCGCCGGCTGCCGGCCGGCGAGCGGGATCGCATCCTGGCCGTGCTCAAGCTGGCCGAGGAACTGGGCGCCGAAACCGCGGTGCTGGCGGCCCATGCCGTCGCGCCGGAACTGGTGGCGCATGCGCAGCAGCTCAATTGCGCGACCCTGGTGGTGGGCCGCCCCGGCCCGCGCCACGGTGGCTGGGGCATGGCGCCGCCCAGCATGACGCGCCGGCTGGCGCGGCTGGCGCCGGCGATGGACGTGGTGGAGATCGGCCTGCGCGAGAGCGTGCGCCGCCTGGCCCGGGTGACGCCGGCGGCGCCGGAGGAGGGCGACTCCGAGAACGGCTGGCAGGCGCGTTGGCTGCCCTATGCCTGGGCCGCGGCCGCCAGCGTGGCGATCACGCTGGTCACCACGCCGCTGCACGACGTGCTGGATCTGGCCAACATCGTCATGCTGTTCCTGCTCACGACGGTGGCCGTGGCCATGCGCTTCGGCCGCGGGCCGGCGGCGCTGGCCGCGGTGTTGAACGTGGCGGCCTTCGATTTCTTCTTCGTGCCGCCGCGCCTGTCGATGGCGGTGAGCGACGTGCAGTACCTGGTGACCTTCTGCGTGATGCTGGTGGTGGGGCTGCTGGTCGGCCAGCTGACGGCGGGCCTGCGCTTCCAGGCGCGCATCGCCGACAGCCGCGAGCGGCGCGCGCAATCGCTGTTCGAGCTGACGCGCGACCTGTCCGCCGCCTTGCTCTCGACGCAGGTGGCGGCGCTGGGCCAGGACGCGGTGCGCGGCCACTTCGGCGGCGACGCGGTGGTGCTGGTGACGGATGCGCGCGACGAACTGGTGCAGCCCGCGCACGCGCCGCCGGGCTTCGACGGCAGCGTTGCCGACTGGGCCTTCCGCAATTGGCAGCCGGCGGGCCTGGCCACCAGCACGCTGGCCGCGCAGGCCTGGCACTACGTGCCGCTGCAGGCGCCGATGCGCGTGCGTGGCGTACTGGCGCTGAAGCCGGCGCAGCCGCGCTGGCTGCTGATCCCGGAGCAGCGCCGCCAGCTCGAGACCCTGGCGCGCCAGGTGGCGATCGCGTTGGAGCGCGTGCACTACGTCGAGATCGCGCAGCAGGCGCTGGTGGAAATGGAATCGGAGCGCCTGCGCAATGCGCTGCTGGCGGCGATCTCGCACGACGTGCGCACGCCGCTGACGGCGCTGATCGGGCTGGCGGAGTCGCTGCGGAATTCGCTTCGGAATTCACTGCAGGGCGAGACGGCGGAGGCCATCGCGCAGCAGGCGCGCTCGCTGGGCCACCTGGTGAACAACCTGCTGGACATGGCGCGGCTGCAGAGCGGCAAGGTGAACCTGCGGCTCGAATGGCAGTCGGTGGAGGAAGTGGTGGGCACGGCCTTGCGCAGCGCGCAACCGCACCTGCAGGGGCGCACGGTGCACGTGTCGCTGCCCGCGGACCTGCCGCTGGTGGAGTTCGACGCCGTGCTGATCGAGCGGGTGCTGGTGAACCTGCTGGAGAACGCCGCCAAGTACGGGGTGCCGCCGATCGAGATCCGCGCCTGGGCCGAGCCCGACGCACTGCGCGTGGCGGTGCGTGACCACGGGCCGGGCCTGCCGGCCGCGGTGCAGGGCCGCGAGCAGGTGCTGTTCGAGAAGTTCACGCGCGGCCAGGCCGAGTCCGCCACGCCCGGCGTGGGCCTGGGCCTGGCGATCTGCAAGGCCGTCATCGACGCCCACCGCGGCACCATGCAGGCTGCCAATGCGGCTGGCGGCGGGGCAGAATTCAGCTTCCGCCTGCCGCGCCGGCCCCCGCCCGCGGCGCCGGCCTGAGAACGCCATGCCCAGCCCTGTTGCCCTGATCGTCGAAGACGAACCCCAGATCCGCCGCTTCGTCCGCACCGCGCTGGAGGGCGAGGGCTGGCAGGTGCACGAAGCGGAGACCTTGCAGCGCGGCCTGGTCGAAGCCGGCACCCGCAAGCCGGACCTCGTGGTCCTGGACCTGGGCCTGCCCGATGGCGACGGCGTGGACCTGATCCGCGACGTGCGCGGCTGGTCGGCGGTGCCGATCATCGTGCTGTCCGCGCGCGCCGATGAAAGCGACAAGGTGGAGGCGCTCGATGCCGGCGCCGACGACTACCTGACCAAGCCATTCGGCGTGGGCGAGCTGCTGGCGCGCGTGCGCGCCAACCTGCGGCGCCCGCGCGCGGTGAACGGCGAGGCGGCCGACCCGGTGTTCCGCTTCGGCGGCGTGGAGGTGGACGCGCGCTCGCGCATCGTGCGGCGCGACGGCGCGGACGTGCACCTGACGCCGATCGAATACCGGCTGCTGTCGGTGCTGGTGGCCAACGCCGGCCGCGTGCTGACGCACCGGCAGCTGCTGCGCGAAGTGTGGGGTCCTTCACACGCAGAACAGAGCCACTACCTGCGCATCTACATGGGCCACCTGCGGCAGAAGCTGGAGGCCGACCCCGCGCAGCCGAAGCACCTGCTGACGGAGACGGCGGTGGGATATCGGTTGGTGACCTGAACTTCTGGACATCCGAACTTCAGGACTTCCGGACGCAAAAGTCGCAAAAGTACGCAAAGGACGCAAAATAATCCAATGGAATTCCTTTTGCGATTTTTGCGTAACCTTTGCGTCTTTTGCGTCCGGAAGTTTTCTCAAGCCGCCAGCAGCAACGGCTCCTCGTCGTCAAGGCGCAGGATCTCCGGCACCGGTTCGGTCCCGCGCAGCACGTGGAACAGGCAGGCGGTGTCCAGCAGTTGCACCAGGCAGGCGCCGCCGTTGGCGCGGATGATGCCGCGCACCAGCCGGTGCTGCGCCGCGAAGGGCGTGGGCGAGAGCTGGCCTTCGCCATAGGACGAGACGGCGTGCAGTTCGTCGGCCAGCAGGCCGATGGCCTGCCCCTCATGTTCGACGACCACCACCTGGCTATTGGCCGCCAGCACCGAAGGGCGGCCGCAGACGAGGCTGCCCAGGTCGAACACCCACACGCTTTGCTCCTGCCCGCCGCGATCCAGGCGCAGGATGCCCAGCGCGCGCTCCGGGCAGCCGATGCGCATGCGGGTGAGCGCGCTGGCCGGCCGGGCCTCGCGTACCTGCGCGATGTCCAGCGCCACCAGGGCGCCCCCGCAGAAGAAGGTGGCGAACTCGTGGGCGTTGTTGCGGCGGTCCGCCGCGCCCTGCAGCGTCACGCCGGCCGCCTGCGCGCGCTGGCGGGCGAGCACCGGGCCGAAGCGCTCGCACACCACGGCGACGATGTCGTCGCGGTAGCCGTCGCTGACCTTGAACTCGCGATAGCCGCTGGACGCCGTGCAACCCATGATCGCGTAGGCGCCGTCGTGCGCCACCAGCCGCGAAGCGCTGAGGCCGTTGTCCAGCGCCAGCAGCTCCGGCGCGATCTCCAGCCGGCTGCCCGGTGGCCGCGCGGGGTCGGTGCTGGCGACGATGCGGCCGGCGCGGTCGACGAAGAAGGCGCTGGTCTCGGGCTTGCCGGCCAGGCCGTCGCGCAGCATCGCCGTGAACTCGCGCGCGGCATCGAACACGAGCGCGATGCCGCCCACGACGCGCATGCCATCCTCGCTGCGGATGGCCGCGTGGTAGACGTAAGTGGGCTGGCCGTCGTACAGCGGCGTGGGCTCGAAGGGCGAGACCACGTAGCCCTGTTCGTCGCGCAGCGCCGCCACGCGCTCCAGCATTTCAGGCGCGATGCGCGCGGCCGCCAGGTCCAGCGGCGCTACGTCCGCCCGCTGCGACTGTGCCACGATCGTGCCTTCCGCGTCATGCACCAGGATGCGCGTGTAGACGGTGTAGAGGTCGTTGATGTACTGCAAGGTCTGCGTGACCGCAGGAAGGCTGTCCGCATCGCGGCCCAGTGCCTGCCGCAGCAGCGGCGTCAGCGCCCACCAGCGGCAGTCGTCGGCGCGCTCGTAGAGGTTGCGATCCAGCAGGTCCACCAGCAGGTGCGAGACGAATTCCGAGTCGCGCAGGCTGGACCCCAGCACGGTGGCGTAGAGGTCGCGGATGGAGCTGGCGAACAGCTCGTTGCTGCGGCTGCCGGTCTCGCTGATCTGCTCCAGCACCGCCTGCAGGCGCGCGCTGCCGTCACGGCGGCCGGCCGTCATCACCTGGCCGTTCCAGACGACGCGGCGGATGGTCTCGGCGGCGCTCAGGATCTCGTGCAGCGGCGGCGAGAAGCTCTGCGCGTGCGCCAGCAGGCCTTCGCGCAGCGCGGCATCCAGCGTGTCCGGGCCGTCCTGCACGTCGTTCTGGAAAGCCACGTCCAGCGGCACCATCACCTGGCCCTGCCAGCCGGCCGGCCCCGCATAGCCCTGGTAACCCTGGGCCGCGACGGTGCTGCAGAAGTATTGGCGGCCGCGGAACATGAAGACGGCGTCGCTGCCTTGCCGGTTGACGGGCACGGTAGCCCCGACGGGGATCCAGTCCTCGTCGGCCGAGGCGATGCAGCGGTTGGCGTCATCGAGCAGCAGCATGTTGTAGCGCGCGGCCGGGTCGCGGTGCGAGCGGAAGATGCCCGCCATCTCCTCCTCGAAGCGGAAGCACAGGCACAGCACGCCCACGGGCTGGCCGGTGGCCGGGTGCAGCATGCGGCGTGCATAGAGCAGCGCATGGCGCCGGCCGGGGCGCAGGTCGCTGGCGCGGAAGGCCTGCACGAAGCCGTCACGCTGCAGCGCCTGGGCGACGATGGGGTCGCTGCTGGCCTGCACCGGGCTGGCGTCGTCGATCTGCGCCAGCACGGCGCCGTCCGGCGCGAGCAGCAGGATTTCTTCGTACACCGTGTACTTGCTGCGGTAGGCGCGCAGGCGCTCGCGCACCTCGGCGCGCGTGCCGCCGCTGCCCGCGACGAAGGCGCACAGCTGCGGATCGGTGGCGAGGAAGCCGACGTCCGCGGTGCGCTCGTACAGGTTGCGCACCAGGATGTCGATGACGTACTGCGCCTTGGTGCCCAGTTCGCGCAGCACCTTGGCGGCCTTCTCGCGCACCAGGCTGGCCACCAGCTCGCCTTCGAGGCGGTCGAAGTGCCGCCGCGTGCTGGCCATGGTGGGCAGGATGGCCGCCGCTTCCTCGGCACACACCATCTTGGTGGACGACTCGATCATGCGCCACATCAGGCTCAGTTCGCGCAGGGCACGGTCGCATTGGCCGACGTCGTGCATGAAGGGGAGGAGGGTGGCGGGCGAGGGCATGGACAGCTGTTGTTCGGGGCAGGAGCAACCAACTCCTGCAACAACCGTGCCCGCGCCTCAGGGTTCGGTGCCGGCGGGCACGCGCTCGTAGCGCACCTCCACCTTGTGCACGTGGTCGACGCCGGTGAACTCGTTGGGCGAATCGAAGGTGACCTGGAAGGTCGCGAACGGCACGTTCAGCCGCGAGGGCGGCTTGCCGTTCACGAGCGTGTAGTGGCGCTTGAGGTTGGTGCCGTCGTAATGCCAGGTGCCTTCATGCGCGAATCGGGCGACGCCACCGGAAGGCTGCACCACGCGCACGGCTTCGTGGAAGGCGCCACTGGGTTCGAGGTCGAGCACGCGCCGGATGGTGGTGCCCTGGTCGCTGTACTCGCGCAGCCAGGTGCCCTGCAGCAGTTCGCCGTCGTCTTCGCCGGCGTCCGGCGTGCTGCGCAGCGCGCCCTGGAAAGCCGAGGCCAGCACCACGAGGGCGGCGAGGATGGCGATGACGCTCCAGGAGGTGCGCATGCGCCCATGGTAAGCCTATGGCACCGCGGCGACTTCCTCTTCGCTTTCGACGTCCGCGCGGGGCACGTCGTACAGGCGGAAGGGCGGCAGGTCGGGGCGCGTGCGCAGCAACAGCGGCCGCGCCACGTTGAACACCGGCAGGCCGTTGACCGTCTTGCCCTCCAGCGAGCCGCGGTGCGCGTGGCCGTGGAAGATGGCATCGACCGGATAGCGCAGCAGGGGCTCTTCCAGCCGGCTGCTGCCCAGGAAGGGGAAGATGTCTTCGGGTTCGCCGCGCACGGTGGAGCAGACCGGCGAGTAGTGCAGCAGCGCGATGCGCCGGTGCGTGCGCAGCTTGGCCAGCGCCGATTCGAACTTCATGGCCTCGTTCAGTGCTTCCTGCACGAACATCTTGATCGCCGGCTCGCCCCAGGCGCCCAGCGAACCGCGGCCGAAGCCGCCGGCGAAGCCCTTGGCGCCGGCGATGCCCACGCCTTCGATCTCGCAGGCTTCGCCATCGAGCACGCGCACGCCGATGCCCATGAGCGTCTCGCGCACGACCTCGGGCGTGCCGCTTTCGTAGTCGTGGTTGCCCAGCACGGCGACGATGGGCACGGCGACGGCCGCGAGTTCGTCGGCGAGGATGCGCGCTTCCTCCGCCGTGCCGTAGTCGGTGAGGTCGCCGCACAGCAGCAGCGCGTCCGCTGCTTCGGAGGCCTGGGTGAAGAAGGCGCGCAGGTGGCCGACGTGGTCCTTGGTGACGTGGAGGTCGCCGACGGCGGCGAAGCGCACGCTGGTGGCGGACTTGCCCATGGGTTCTTTGGCTCGCTCGTTGTTGTGTGAAGCCCCATGCTGCCGCCTGGCGCGGCCGCAGGCCATCGTCCATCCGCACGGAGGGCTGTAGGCGCGCGCCGACGCAGGCGAAGGCTTGGGCGCCCAGCCGTGCCGCCTGCACTGCTGACGCCAGGCCGGCCTGCCCGGTGACGCGGCAACCGTGACGGATTCATTACTGTGGCCGCATGCCTGCTGCAAAAATCGCGCCCTCGCTCGAGGACGAAGTCGCACCCAAGACCGCGGGTTTCTACCGCGCGGCCCTGCAGGCGCTGGGGGATGCGGACATTCCTTTCCTCGTGGGCGGCGCCTTCGCCCACGCCTGCTTCACCGGCATCCGCCGGGCGACCAAGGACCTGGACATCTTCATCAAGCGCGAGGACTACGACCGCATCGCGGAGCTGGCCGAGCGCCACGGCTGGGGTACCAGCATGACCTTCCCGCACTGGCTGGGCAAGGTCTACGACCGCGAGGACGAGGACTTCATCGACCTCATCTTCAATTCCGGCAACGGCCTGACGCCGGTGGACGAGGGCTGGTTCCAGCACAACGCCGAAGCCGAGATCCTGGGCGTGCCGGTGAAGATCGCCAACATCGAGGACGGGCTGGTCTCCAAGGCCTTCATCATGGAGCGCGAGCGCTACGACGGCGGCGACGTCGCCCACCTGATCCAGGCCAACGCCGAGCGGCTGGACTGGCAGGGCATGCTGAAGCGCTTCGGCCCGCACTGGCGGGTGCTGCTGGCGCACCTGACGCTGTTCGGCTTCATCTACCCCGGCGAGCGCCACCGCATCCCCGAGTGGGTGATGCGCGAGCTGGTCGGCCGCCTGGCCGCCGAGACGCGGCAGCCGCCGGCGGCGGACCCGCATGTCTGCGCCGGCACCTTGCTGTCGCGCGAACAGTACCTGTACGACGTGGAGCAGCTGGGTTACGTCGATGGCCGCCTGACGCCGGTGAGCACAATGACGGCGGAGGATGTCGACCGGTGGACGCAGGCGATTCCGGCAAGGCAGGCGGTGACGCCGTAGGCGTGGCGCACCCGGCATCGACATCCGTCATCAGGAGGGGAGTGGGAGCACGTCCAAGCGCCGTGCCAGCCGATGGAAGTTGCTCCGGTCCATGCCTGCTTCCGCGGCCGCGCGAGCGAGATGCCCGTTGTTGCGGGCAATGCAGTCCGTGATCCATTGGCGCTGGAAGGCATCCGTCGCCTCGCGCAGTGACTGGCCGGATGACAGGGGCGCCGCCGTGACCACAGGCGCAGGTGCAACAAGCACCTGCCCCTCCAACGCCACATGCCGCGGCTCGATCGCCACCCACCGTCCGCCGCGCCCCTGCTCGTGGAACGCCCGCAGCGCCGCGCGGCTCAGCACGTGCTCCAGCTCGCGCACGTTGCCGGGCCAGTGGTGCGCCAGCAGCGCGTTCTTGGCGGCCGGGCTCAGGCGCAGGTTGCGCGCGCCCAGGCGGTGCTGGTTCTCCTCGAGGAAGCCGCCGGCCAGGGTCAGCACGTCGCGCCCGCGCTCGCGCAGCGGCGGCACCTGCAGCGGGTACACCGCCAGCCGGTGATAGAGGTCGGCGCGGAAGCGCCCCTGCGCGATCATGGCCGGCAGGTCGCGGTTGGTGGCGGCGACCACGCGCACGTCCACCTTGCGCACGCGGTCGCTGCCGGGCCGCTGCACCTCGCCGCTTTGCAGCACGCGCAGCAGCTTGGCCTGGATCGCCAGCGGCAGCTCGCCCACCTCGTCCAGGAACAGCGTGCCGCCATCGGCCAGCTCGAACTTGCCCAGGCGGTCCTGCACGGCGCCGGTGAAGGCGCCTTTCTTGTGGCCGAACAGTTCGCTGTCCGCCAGCGTCTCGGGCAGCGCCGCGCAGTTCACCTGCACCAGCGGCCGCCCGTGCCGCTGCGAAGCGGCGTGCAGGCGCTGGGCCACCAGGTCCTTGCCGACGCCGGTCTCGCCGAGCACCAGCACCGTGAGGTCGGAGGACGCCACCGCATCGATCTCGATGCGCAGCCGGTGCATCGCGACGCTGGTCCCCAGCAGCTCGCGTGGCGGCTGCTGCACGGCCTGCCATTCGCGCGCCATCGCCTGTTCGCGGCCGGCGCGCTCCTGGATCTCGCGGATGGCGACGATGGCTTCCAGGCCGGATTCCACCAGCTGCACCAGCGCGTCGAGCTGCGAGGGGCCGACGGCGTCGAAGGCGCCGGGCTGCAGCGCGTCCAGGGTCAGCAGGCCCCACAAGCGGCCCTCGATGCGCAGCGGCGCGCCCAGGCAGTCGTGCACGGCCAGGATCGCGGGCTGGCCCGCGACCAGGCCGTCGTACGGATCAGGCAGGCCGCAATCCGGCGCGAAGCGCAGCACGCCGGGGCTTTCGACCAGCCGCGCCAGCCGCGGATGCGCGCCGACGGCGAAGCGCCGGCCCAGCGCCTCCACGCTGAGGCCATCGACGGCCAGGGGCGTCAGCACGGCCTCGTCCAGGCGCAGCAGCGCCATCGCATCGCAGGGAACGAGTTGCCTGGCGGCAGCGAGCAGCTGCGCGTAGCGGTCGGATTCGGTGGGGGGAGTCATTTCGACCACGGACGTGGTCGCGGGCACAACGGTCATCGTGGTCGATTGGACCACGCCGGGGATTTTCCTTGCTGCGACAAGGACTTGCGATCTGGCACGGTTCTTGGAATGCAGAGTGCATGTTCTCTGCCCAGACCATCTCCCTCATCAAGGCCACCGTCCCCGCGCTGCAGCAGCATGGCGAGGCCATCACGAAACATTTCTACGACCTGATGTTCCGGGAACATCCGGAAGTGAAGGGCCTCTTCAACGAAGCGCACCAGGCCTCCGGCTCGCAGGCGCGTGCCCTGGCTGGCGCCGTGCTGGCCTATGCCGCGCACATCGACCAGCTCGAAGCCCTGGCCGGCGCGCTGCCGCGCATCATCCAGAAGCACGTCGCCCTCGGCGTGCAGCCGGAGCACTACCCCATCGTCGGCGCCTGCCTGCTGCGCGCCATCCAGGAGGTGCTCGGCGACGCGGCCACCGACGACATCATTGCCGCCTGGGGCGAAGCCTACGGCGCGCTGGCCGACATGCTGATCGCCGCCGAGGAACAGGTGTACGCCGCCAATGCGGCGGAAGCCGGCGGCTGGCGCGGCGCGCGCGCCTTCCGCGTCGCGCGGCGTGTTGTCGAGAGCGAGCTCATCACCTCGTTCTACCTGGAGCCGGTGGACGGCCGGCCGCTGCTGCGCTTCGTGCCGGGCCAGTACCTCACGCTGGTGCTGGAAGTCGATGGCGAGCCGATGCGCCGCAACTATTCGCTGTCCGATGCGCCGGGCAAGGCCTGGTACCGCATCAGCGTCAAGCGCGAGGAGGGCGGCCGCGTGTCCAACTGGCTGCACGCGCAGGCGCAGGCGGGCACGCAGGTCGAAGTGCTGGCGCCGGCCGGCGACTTCCAGCTGGACGAGGCGGCCAACGACGATCGTCCGCTGGTGCTGGTGACCGGTGGCGTCGGCATCACGCCGGCCATGAGCATGCTGGAAGCCGCGGCGCCCAGCGGCCGGCCGATCCGCTTCATCCACGCGGCGCGCCATGGCGGCGTGCATGCCTTCCGCGCGCGCGTCGATGCGCTGGCGCAGCAGCATGCCAACGTCGAAGTGCTGTATGTCTACGACCAGCCGCGTCCCGGGGACGAGCCGCACGTCACCGGCGTCGTCACGCAGGAGTTGCTGGCGCAGCAGCTGCCCGCGGACCGCGACGTCGACGTCTACTTCCTCGGCCCCAAGCCCTTCATGCAGGCGGTGTACCGCAGCGGGCTGGCGCTGGGCGTGGCGCAGGAGCGGCTGAAGTACGAGTTCTTCGGGCCGCTGGAGGAGTTGAAGGCGGCCTGATCAGGCCGCGGCGACGACCTTCCGCATAGTGTCCCACGTCCGCGTGGTCACTTCCTTGCCGAAGGTCTTCTCGATCAGGCGCATGAAGGCGGGGTCGTTCTCCTGCGGCACGTAGGCGCTGAACACGATCCCGTCCTCCACCGCGAGGATCTGCGCCTGCTGCATCTCGATCGGCAGCTTGGGCGCCGGCGCCTTCGCATCGGACAGGAAGGTGGCGATGCGCTTGGCTTTCGCCGGCAGCTTGAAATGCTGGAACGGGTCTTCGGCGAGCAGGTCCTGCAGTTCCGAGACCGGCCGCACGAAGGTCATGAAGCTCTTGCCGAGGTGGGCCTCCATGGCCGCCTCGGCTTTCTTTTTCAGCGAAGCGGGCGTGCCGCGTTCCGTGAAGAGGACGTTGCCGCTGGAAAGCACCGTCTTCACGTCGGTGAAGCCGGCGCCCTCGAAGGCGGCCGCCAGTTCGGGCATCTTGCAGTTCATGGGGCTGATGCCCCGCAGGAAAGCGGCTTGGCGTGGCATGCGCGCACTATACGATCCACGCATGCCACTCGCGATCTCCGAAGGCTTCCCCGCCATCGCCCGCGCGGACGCGCGCATCCTGGTGCTCGGCTCGCTGCCCGGCCAGCGCTCCCTGGCCTGCAGCCAGTACTACGCCCACCCGCGCAACCACTTCTGGCGGATCGCCAGCGAAGTGCTCGGCGTGCCCCTGGACGCGCCCTACGAAGCGCGCCTGCAGCACCTGCTCGATCGCCGCGTCGCGCTGTGGGACGTCTGTGCCGCGGCCCGGCGCCGCGGCAGCCTCGATGCCGACATGGAGGCGGCGAGCGTCGTCCCGAATGATTTCGCCGCGTTCTTCGCGGCGCATCCCGCCATCGAGCGGGTAGGCCTGAACGGGCAGCACGCGGCCAAGCTCTATCGGCGGCTGGTCGTGCCGAACTTGCCGGAGAAGCTGCGCAGCGCCTGGACAGCGCTGCCTTCGACCAGCCCGGCGCACGCGGCGATGTCCTTCGAGCAGAAGCGGGACGCGTGGGCGCGAGCGCTGCTCTGAGCCTGCCCTCGTCAGTCCAGCACGATCCCGGTGCGCTTGGCCAGCGCCGTGTACTTGTCGACCTGGTGGCGCAGGAAGTCGGCAAAGGCGGCCGGCGGCGCCGTCGAAACGACGAAGCCGCCCTGGAGCAACCGGTCGCGGATGCTGGTGGCCTGCAAGGCCTTGACGGTTTCGGTGCTCAATGTGTCGACGAGCGGCGCCGGCGTGTGGGCCGGCGCGACGAAGCCGATGAAGCCGTCGAGCGCGAAGCCGGGCAGGAATTCGGCAATCGCCGGCAGTTGCGGATATGGCGCGGCTCGCCTGGCGTTGGTGATCCCCAGCGCCCGGATGCGCTTCGCGTTGATGTGCGGGAGGGCGGACTCCAGCGTCACGAAAGCCAGAGGCAAGTCACCGCGCACCAGCGCGTGATAGATCCCCGTGCTGCCGTTGTAGGGGACGTGCTGGAGCGGCGCGCCCGCCTCGATGGCCAGCAGTTCGCCGGCCAGGTGCGACACCGAGCCGACGCCCAGCGACGCATACTGCAGCGGCGGATCGGCGCGCCGCATCAACGCGATCAACTGGTCCACGGTGCGGGCAGCGAAGCCCGGATGCGTGACGAGGACCGTGATCGAATAGCCGGCGAGGCAGACCGGCTCGAAATCCGTCAGTGCGTTGTACGGCATCTGGTGCCGCATCGCCTGGTTGATCGCGTGCGCCGACAGCACCATGCCGAAGGTATTGCCGTTGGGCGCGGCCGTCGCCACCGCGCGCGTCCCGATGATCGTTCCACCGCCCGAGCGGTTGTCCACGACCACCGGCCGGTCCAGGGTGCGTGCCAGGTTGCGCGCGAGCAGGCGCGCCATGAAGTCGGAAGCGCCGCCGGGCGCCTGCGGCACGATCAGGCGCAGCACGTGGTCCGAATCGGCGGCAGCCAAGGCATTGCGGCCGGAGCATCCGGCCGACGCGATGGCGGCAAGCAAGGCGCGCCGCGCAAGGAGCGGGCCGCGAGTCACCGCCGCAGCCTGCGAGATGCGCGCCGGAACTCGGCCGCCAGCGCGGCGGCCGATGTCGTCAACGGCCGCATCATGGGGGTCAGCAGGAACTGCACGGCCGCCGGCAGGCCGAGGTCGATGGCCAGCAGCTTCAGCAGGCCGCGTTGCCGCAGCGGCTCCAGGCCTGCGACGCTGTTCAAGGCGACATAGTCGTTCTGCAGCAGCATGTCGACGAGTGCGCTCGAGGAATCGCAGTGCGCCACCAGCTTGGGCTCGGGTAGCCCGTGCGCGCGCATCAGGGACACGATTGCCGGGTCGCCCTGGGGCCGCACGCTGTACAGCCAGCCGTAATTCGTCAGCGCGGCCAGGTTACGGGCGTTGGCGGCCGGGTGGTCCGCGCGCACGAAGATGCCCACGTCGGAGCTGCACAACTGCTCCGCGTTCAGGTCGGAGACGCTTTGGTCGGTGGGCAGCGGGCCCACCGCGAAATCGATCTTCGCTTCACGCAGCGCCGCGATCGTCGACGAGGAGCGGCCGCCGAACACGCTGATCAGCGCATCGGGTGCGGACTCGCGGAAGCGCGCCACGGCCTCCGACAGCAGCATCGCTTCGGCGGTGGCCGACAGGCCGATCGTGATGACGTTCTGGCCCTCGCCGTTGAAGCGCTCGATCTCCTCCTGCAGGTGGCGCAGTTCGGCATCGACGACGCGCGCGCGGCGCAGCACGATGCGGCCCGCCTCGGTGGGCTCGACGCCTCGCGCGGAGCGCACCAGCAACGGCACGCCCAGCGATTTCTCCAGCGCCGAGAGGTTCTTGCTGACGGCGGCCTGCGCGAGGCCGAGCTTGCGCGCAGCGGACCGGACGCTGCCGGTTTCGATCACTGCAATCAGGTCTCGCAACTGAGCGTTCTGCACGGCGCCTCGCTTTTATCTGTAATTTGCAACTATTCTAGATTCCGGCATCGAAGCGCGCAGGCCCAAGCGCAAAAGCCCCCGGCTCGATCCGAGCCGGGGGTCTTGCGGGTGCTGGGGCCGGTCAGCTCTTCTGGCTGACAGCCAGCTTGCCGCCGCTCTTGAGGTAGCCGCTGGTGGAGAACGAGCAGCCTTCGGTGCAGGACAGCGAGAAGAAGCCGTTGTTGTCGCCGTTGTCGGTCACCTGGACGCGGAACTTCGCCGGCTGGCCGTTGAAGGTGCCTTCGCCGTCGACCTGCATCGAGTTCTTCGTCGCCGTGATCTGCGTGCCATCCGCATCGATGGCGGAGCCGAGGCGCGTCACCGAGTTCAACTGCACCTTGTTGCCCTGGCCGTCCACGCTCAGGGTTGCCGTGGGGCCCTTGGCGCCGCGGCTGGCCTCCAGGGACACCTTCACTTCGCCCGTGGCCGTGACCACGCTGCCGTTGACGCTGGCCTTGCGGCTCATGCAGGCGTTGTACTGCGGATTGGTCAGCTCGATCGAGACCAGGCCGCCCTGGTTCCATCCCGTGTAGTACAGGCAGTTCTCGTTGTCATAGCGGGGGTCGGGACGGGTGAAGTCCATCTTGGTGGGCGTGTGGCGCTCCTTGACGTAGTACGCGATTTCCTTCGGGCTGGTCGGGTCGGTCCAGTCGGCGAAGCGGATGCCGCCCGAGGCCGACGCGTAGATCGCCACGCGCATGTTGTTGCGGTCGTCGAAGTTCAGGTAGTGGACCATCGGGACGTTGCCGCCCTGCGCCACCAGCGTCGGGCAGACGCTGGCCTTGTTGGCGTCCTGCTCGTAAGTGCCGACGATCTTCGGGTGCTTCTCGTCGGAGATGTCGATCATGCGGCCGAAACTTTGCTGCTTGCACTGGCCCGGCAGGCCGTTGGTGTCGCTGGTCGTCAGGGCATACGACTCGTCGGTCGAGACGATGTATTCCTTGCCGTTGATGTGGCGCACCCATTCGGTCGCGTGGGTCGCGGAGGTCGACGTCATGCGGTTGTAGCCGCCCTGCTCGAACTCGGGGTTGGGCTGCTGGTCGCACCACGAGAGGAAGCTCACGTACTTCAGCTTCGGGTTGGCCACCCGCTTGACGATGTCGCTCGAGTCCATGACCAGCAGGCCGTTGGCGCAGGTCTGCTCGCGCCAGAACGTGGTGCTGGCCGTCGGCAGGTTGCCGGCCACCTGGCCGCCACCGCCGTACACCGCGAGGTAGATCCGCGTGCCGTCCGGGTTGGTGCTGACGTCGTGGATGTTGGTCGCCGCCATGATCCGCCAGTTCTCGTTGTTCTTCACCTCGTCGGGCAGCATCGAGCGGTTCCAGCTCAGGAGCAGCTTCGGGTTCTTCGGGTCGTCGAGGCTGGTGACGTGCACGTCCACGCGGTTCGTGGCGACGGTGTAGTTGGCCCAGTCCTTGTCGGTGGGCGACTTCCCTCCGGTGACGAGCGTGGCGCCGCCGTCCTTGGCCGTGGTGCCGAACGGGACGCCGTACCAGGTCTTGCCGTCGGGCGTGATCCAGCCGTCGTGGTGGCCGCCGGAGCTCTGGTAGTTGGCGTTCAACGGGACCGGGTGCAGGCAGTCGCTGACGTCATAGACGTCCACCATCTTGTTGTCCTTGTAGCCGGCCACCATGATGTTGCCGGCGAGTTCGAAGCCCGAATAGGCTTCAAGCGCCGCCGGGGTGCGCAGGATCTTCCCGTTCGGATTGACGGGGGTGGCTGCGCTGGTTTCCTCGCCCCACTTGTTGGTGCTCGTGGCGGCGACGCTGGCCGACGGTGCAGTGCCGACGACGGCGGTGTCGCCGCTGGCGGGCACGACCTGCATCTTCGTCGGCGTCTTCACGTCGAACACGATGATGCCGGTGGTCAGGGCCGCATCGCCGCCGGCCGCGCCGTCGCGGTTGGAGGCATAGGCGCAGCGCGTGGAACCGTTGGACTTGATCTGCAGGTCGCCGAAGGCGCCGCGGTTGAACAGCGTGTGCTGGGCCACCTTGCGCGCGCCGCACCAGTAGCCCTTGAAGCCATCGGGGTTGGCGGTGGTGTCGTACATGGCCGACTTGGGGATGTGGCCGTTGACGCCCGGCTCGGCCTGGTCGCCGGGACCGGGCTCGCAGAGCCGGGGCGGCGCCACGTAGGCCAGGGCCTGGTCGTCGACCGCGGGTGGCGCCGTGACGACCGGCGATGGGCTGTCGCCGCCGCTGCCGCCGCAGGCGGCAAGCAGGACCGCAGTGGCCACTGCGGCCAGCTGCAACTGGAGTTTCATTCTCACGAGTTGTCTCCTTCTTAGAGTGGTGGTTGAGGAAGAGGGTGGAGCGGCAGCTCGCTTCAATGCCGGAAGGGCGGCGCCAGGTCCCACGGCGCCTCGCCCTCCGGATAGTTCGGCTGTTCGACCTGCGGGGCGGCAGGCGTGGCAGCAGATGGCGGCGGCGACGCGGGAGCGGCCGCCGTCCTTTCGGGTTCGATCACGAGGGGCTGCGCCGCGCCATCCAGCACGAGGCGGCCGGGTTCGATGGCAGTGACCGCATAGCCGTCGACGTGGTCGCCCACGCGCAGTTGCAGCACCTGCGAGTCCGCGGTGTGGAGCACCGTTGCGAAGCTGGCGGCGCCGGCCGCGACTGTGCCGACGAGCTTGAGCGCCGGCGCGGGCCGCACGGCCGCCACGGGTACGGGGGCGCGGACGGGAGCAGGGGCTACGCGCTGCACAGGCGCTACTGCGGATGCGAGGGCGTCTTCGTGTGAAGGTTGCCACCACATCGCCCCGAGGACGATGGCGACGAGCACTGCGGCCAGCCACAGGGGCCAATGGGCGCGATCTGTCAGGGAGAGTTGCATGGCCTTCTTCGTTCGGGTTCGCGCCCGATTCGCAAAAACCGCCGTAGGTTAGTCGCGGCCATCGCGCGCCGGAAGACAAGCAGCGGTTAAGGCGTTCGTCGCAGGTGAGCAGGCTTGCGCGCGTGCGCGCCGCTGGTGATACTCGCGGCCTTCGAGCAAACGATGAAGAAGACGATGTTGTTGAAATGGATGGCGGCCACTGCGCAGGCTTCGTTGCTGGCCGGGGCCTTGCTGCTCGCGCTGCATGCCGCTGCCGACCCTGGCCGGCGCGATGGCGTGCAGGTTGCGGGTCACGACGCGGTCGACCCGGCGCTGCGGCGCTTCACCGGCAAGGTGACCGCCCTCGGCCCGGCCAACAAGGCGGGCCGCGTCGCCACCTTGCGCTTCGACCCGATCGGCCCGGGCATGGTGGCGCCCAGGCGCAACGAACTGCGCGGCTGGAGGCTCACCTTCATTCGCGGCAAGCTGTTCGGCCGCAGCCTGTGGATCAAGGGCAATACGCCCAACGAGCTGACGGTGCGTGACACCGATCCCTCGCTGGCGGGGGTGGTCGAGGGCGACATCCTGATGATCGAGCTGCTCGATCCGAAGAAGGTCGATCCCAATGCGTAGCGCGCGCCTGCTGCTTGCGGCCGCATGCCTGGTGGCAGCAAGCGCGGCGTGGGCGCAGACCGCCAGGCTGCCGGCCGACGCGGTCGACGGCTTCCGCGCTGCACTCAGGCGCAAGGACACCGGTGGCGCGCTCTCCTACCTCGATCGCTCGCTGGTGGTGTTCGAGTTCGGCGTCACGGATCCGACGGTCGAAGCCTATGCCTTGAGCCACCTGCCGGGCGACATCGACATGGCTGCCGTCTCCGACTGGAGCCTGCAGGCGCGGCGTGTCGGCGGCAGCGGCAACGAGCGCTGGGTCCTCAGCACCTACCACGTCACCGGCAAGCTGCCCGATGGCAGGAAGATCGACCAGGTGATGCAGGAGACGGCGATCGTGCGCCGCGTCGGCGAAAGCTTCCGCATCGTCCACCTGCACTGGTCGAGCGACAAGGGCTGGGCCCAGCCATCGCGGCCCGCTCCTTGAAGGCCTTTCAGCCCACGATGGGCTGGGCCATGATCCACAGGCTCAGGCTCGTATAGGCCACCATCAACGCGAGCATCGGCAGCTGGCTCATGAGCGCGGCGCGGTGGCTGTCTAAGCGCCGCGTCGCTTCGACGTGGGCGACAACGACGGCCAGCACGTGGCCGATGACGATCAGCGCGACGGCGGTGTACCAGTACACGGCCGGACTGACGATGCCGAGGTCGACGCCGCGGCCCTGCGTGCCGAACAGGTTCCAGCCCCAGCCGAACGGGTCCGAAGCGAGCGGGATGATGAACTGCCCGGTCGTGAGCAACAGCGACGCGTAGTGCGCGAGATGGTAGGCCACGGCGATCGGCACCAGGCTCCAGACCATGGCGTTCACGGCCCCCGTATCACCCGTGCGTCCGGCCAGGCGCAGCATCCACGCTCCGACGACACGGAAGATCAACACGAAGGCCAGCGGGAACATGAGCAGCACGCCGGTGTTCAGCCATTGCGTTTCGTCCAGGCCCGTCGCGGAGGACAGGGCGTACAGCGTCTCGGCCACCGGGCGCGACATCTGCGCGGCGGTCCCGATGCGATCCATCAGCGGTGTTTCGTGGAAGCCGTCGAAGGTGACGGTTGCCAGCATCAGCAGCACGAAGGCGGCCACCGAGTTCGACACCGGCTCGTTCGCCAGCAAGCCAGCGGCGTAGGGCCGCAGGCGCAGGCGCGCCGGCTCGCCGGGCCGGGAGCCGCGCAGTTCGAGCGGTGCGAAGCGGCCCAGCACCCGGAACACCATCGCGAAGGCATCGGCGTTGCGGCGCCAGGCCTCCACGCCGAACAGCAACATGCCGGCCCAGCACAGCGCGGCGTAGGCAAGCAGCGCGCTGGCGATGGCGCGCGGCACGTCCTTGTCCGGCCACACCAGTTCGGCCCACGCGAAGGCGAAGAACAGCGCCACCGCCGGCCATGCGCCCAGGCAGGACGGATAGGTCCAACCGAGCGACTCGCGGCAACCGATCATTCGAACAATTGAGCGATACAGCGTCGGCAGCGGATTGACGATCTCCCAGAGGTCGCCGACGAGGGCGCAGAAGAAGGCCATGCCGACCCACCACAGCACCCAGGTCATGGTGACGACCAGGTTCGCGTAGGCGTCCTGGTTGCCGAAGAAGCCGGTGGCCAGGCTCAGCGCGAACAATGCGCAGGCAAGGGTGCGCAGCAGCGCCGCGAGCGGATGCGCCGCGCGACGCAGCGTCGGCGACCGCAGCAGGTCAACGCTGCGAAGCAGGGGCGCGCCGAAGTCGCGCCGCCGCGCGAACAGGGCCAGCGCCACGAAGGTCAGCACGAGCGTCGCGCCGGCCCCCGTGAGCCACAGCCACAGGGGCAGCGGCAGGTCGAAGCGCTGGCCGAAGCCGTGCGCCTGCGCGCCGGCGCTCGAACAGATGGAAGCAAGCACGGGGACAGCCCTGGCCAGACGGCGCGTTGCGCGCGTGGATCGGAATCGGCCCAGAGCGCACCTACGGACGGACTTCGATGAACAGCACGGCGCGGTGGTTGCCCGCGCCCTCGCGGTGTTCGTGCACCGGAAAGCGACCTGCCAGGCTGGCCTTGAAAGTCATCGTGGCCACCGCGGGAGGCGCGACCTTGGCGTCGATGTCGTAGCCATGCAGATGCAGTTCGACCGGGCGATCGCTGCTGATGCGCAACTGGACCTGGTCGCCCTGCTGCACCTTGAGCGTGTCCTCGCCCTTGACGCGGCCGCCCGCGAGTTCGACCGAGAAGGATTGCGAAGAGGCCGCGACGGCGGCGCCGGCGAGCGGGGCCAGCGCCAGGCAGGCAAGCAGCCGCAGGCGGGAACGGTGGATGGCGACGGCTCGCATGCTCACTCCGCGTACTGGCCGGCGGCCTTGATGACCGGGCCCCACTTCTCGATCTCGGCTTCGACGAACTTCCTGTGCTCGGGGCCGTTGACGCGGGCGTCGTTGATGATGACGGCGCCCAGGCTCTCCTGGCTCTTGACGAAAGCCGGATCCTTCAAGGCCACCTTCAGGGCTGCATTCAGCTTGTCGGTGATCGCCTTGGGCGTGCCGTGGGGCGCGAACAGGCCGTGCCAGACGCTGACGTCGAAGCCTTTCAGGCCGCTCTCGTCCAGCGTGGGCAAGGCTGCCAGGGCGGGCGTCGCCAGGCGCCTCTTCGTCGTTACCGCGTAGGCCTTGACCGTGTTGGCTTCGATCTGCGTGGTGGTGTTGGTGGTCTGGTCGCACATGACGTCGACGTGGCCGCTGATCAGGTCCGTCATGGCTGGCGCGGTGCCCTTGTAGGAGATGGTCTGCATCTCGATCTTCAGCGCGTTCTGCAGCATGAGCCCGCACAGGTGCGAAGCGGAGCCGACGCCGGCGTTGGCGAGGTTGATCTTGCCGCGGTTGCTTTCCAGCCACTTGCGCAGCTCGCCGAAGTTGCCGGCGGGCAGCTTCTTCGTGCTGAGGACGGTCATCGGCACCTCGTTGATCAGGCCGAGGTACTCGAAGTCGTCCAGGGTCTTGTAGGGCAGCTTGCGGTACAAGGCGGGCGAGGTGGCCATGCTCACGTGGTGCAGCAGCAGCGTGTAGCCGTCCGGGGTCGCGCGCGCGGCCTTGGCGGCGCCGATCGTGCCGCCGGCGCCACCGGCGTTGTCGATCACGATGGTTGCATTGCCCAGCGGCTTGCGCAGCGCTTCTGCGAAGTCGCGCGCCACCTTGTCGGTCGGCCCGCCGGCGGCGAACGGCACCACGATCGTGATCGTCTTGTCGGGATACTCGGCGAAAGCGGGGACGGCGGCGAGGGCCGCGATCGCGATCGTGAACAGGCGCTTCATCAATGTCTCGCAGGATGTGAAGCGAGGCATCTTATGGAGCACCGGCATGGCGCAAAAGATGGCTGTCTGTTAAGACGTTCACCTTGGGTGAACGGTCGCGCTCCTAGCCTCCCGCGCTCCCTTCCCTCAGCACCCCGGCCAGCGCCAGCTGCAACTCCCTGGGATGCACCGGCTTGTGCAGCAGGGTCATGCCCGAAGCACCAGCCTCGCGCAGGCGTTCCGGCGCCGTGTCTCCCGTCACCAGCAAGGCTGCCAATTGCGGGCCATGCACCGCACGCAGGGCCGCGATGGCGTCCGCGCCGGTCGACGTGCCGCGCAGCCGGTAGTCGCTGATCACCACGTCAGGCAGGACGCGGGCCGCGAGCTCCAGGGCGTCGGCGATGCCGTCGGCGGCGTCGCACTCGCAGCCCCAGTCCCGCAGCAGCTGGCGCATGGCTTCGCGCACTGCCTCGTCGTCGTCGATCACCAGCACCCGCGCGCCGGCAATGGAAGCCACCGCCGTCCAGCGCGGCCGCGCCGCGGGCAGTTCGCCGCGTGGGGCCAGTGGCAGTTCGATGCGGAACACGCTGCCGCGGCCAGGCTCGGAGTCCAGCGTCAGTGCATGCCCCAGCGTGCGGGCCAGCTGCTGCGCGATGGCCAGGCCGAGGCCGAGCCCCTTGCGGCGGTCGCGCTCCGGATTGCCCAATTGGTGGAATTCGCGGAACACCGCGTCGCGGTCAGCTGGCGCGATGCCGATGCCGGTGTCCCACACTTCCAGCAGTGCGTGGCCGTCACGCAGGCGGCAACCGATCAACAGGCCGCCGCGCTCCGTGTAGCGGATGGCGTTGCTCACGAGATTGCGCAGGATCAGCGCGAGGATCGCGGAGTCGGAGCGCACGACGGCGCGCGTTTCCCGCGAGCGGTACACGATGCCCTTGGCGTCCGCCTGTGGCGCCAGCTCGTTCTCGATGACATTGAGCAGCGGCTGCAGCTCGAGTGGCCGCACTTCCGCCTGCACCACGCCGGCCTCGATGCGCGAGAAATCCAGCAGCGTGTTGAGCATCTCCGCCGTGGCCCGCGTCGCGGAGGTGACGCTTTGCAGGATGCCGCGCTGCGCCGGCGTGAGCGCACTGCGTTCCAGCACGGTCAGGAACAGGCCTTGCGCGTGGATAGGTTGGCGCAGGTCATGGCTGGCCGCGGCCAGGAACTTGGACTTGGCGAGGTTGCTTTCGTCGGCCGCGCGATGCGCCTCGCGCGCGTTCTCGCTTTCGCGCAGCAGCCGCGCGATCAGCTCCAGGTTCTCGAAGCGCAGGTCGATCGCGGCCCGCGCCGACTGCGCGAGGTTGCGGCCGTGGCCCACGAGGGTCATGCAATAGAGGATGCCGGTCAGCGCCAGGGCGCCATAGGCCGGGTCCTTCAGCAGCCACAGTTTGGCCGCGATCGTGAGCAGCAGCGTCGCCAGGAAGCACAGGAAGACCGGCATCACGACTGCCAGCGAGGACATCGCGCTGCCGGCCACGCCCGCCATCACGGCGATCACCAGCACGCTGCCGCCCAGGCCCGCGGTGTCGAGCGTGATCCAGGTGAGGCTGGCCCACAGCAGGCCGTCGGCCAGGTTCAGCGCCATCTGCCGCCGCACCTGCGATTGCCAGGTCGTGGCGTCCAGGCGCCGCAGCGCGCGTCGGGCGTCCCAGGCGCTGAACAACTCCAACCCCAGGATCGCGGTGGCCCAGGCGGCCAGCGGGCGGGCGTTGTAGTCGTCCAGCAGCGCCCACAGCAGCACGGCGACCAGCAGCGCGGTCTGCCACACCGCGTCCTTCACGTTGCCCAGGAGCAGGCGCATCTGCTCGACGCGCACGCGCTCGGCGAGGCCCGGGCGGCTCAATGGACCAGGCCGCGCTGGCGCGCTGCGAAGGCGGCTTCCGAACGGCTGGACACGTCCAGCACCGCGAGCGTCGCCTGCACGTGGCCGCGCACGGTGTGTTCGGAGAGGTTCAGGCGGCGGCCGATCGCCTTGTTCGACAGGCCCTGGCACAGGAGGTCCAGCACTTCGAACTGGCGCGGCGTCAGGCCGCAGTGCCCGGAGTCATTCGCTTCGCCCGCGGGGAGCGGCACGGCCTCGCCGCGCAGCGCGCGCGTGATCGCCGCGATCATCTGGTCCGCGGTGTGGGCCTTGGACAGGTAGTCCGCCGCGCCGCGGGCCAGGGCCTGGCGCACTTTCTCCGGCTCGGTGTGCGAAGAAAGCATCAATACGGGCACGCCCGGCCAGCGCCGTTGCACGAGGCCGATGCCGTCCAGGCCGTTGAGCCCTTGCAGCTGGATGTCCAGGAGCACGAGGTCCGGCGCCTCGCCTTCCTGCCGCATCGCATCCTGGATGGATGCGGCTTCGTTCACGCGCACGTCGGGAATCGCCGACGCCAGGACCATCGCGAGGCCGGTGCGAAAGAGGGCGTGGTCGTCGACCAGGAGAAGCGTGGGGCCAGTGGGCATGGTGCGATTACAGCGTGCGGCACCCCGCAGGGCAAGGCGCGGGACATGCATTCAGTCCATATGGACTGTAGACGCCCGACAGGCCCTTGCCTAGCATCCGCCGCTGCTTTCAAACGACGGGCACGCGCCTTCACGGCGCAGTGTTCGCACCTTCGCCCATGTCACCAGTCCGAGCTACGTCGTTGGATCTGCCTCGCCTTGCCGCACGCTGCGCGTGCGTGCTGGCCCTCGCATCGCTGGCCGCCGCCGCCTGGGCGCAGCCGGCCTCGCGCGTGACGCCGCGCGACCTGCGTCCCGAGCCGCCGCCTTCATCGAGCGCGCCCGCGCTGCCGGAATCCGCGCCGCAGCAAGCGCCGGCGGCGGCCTCGCTGCAGGTCACCGTGGCGGGCATCGAAGTGGTGGGCGGCTATCCGGAATTCGTCACGGCGACGAAGCAGCTGGCCGCGCCCTTCGCGCAGCGGCGCGTGACCGTCGGCGAGCTGTACAAGCTGGCGGAATCGCTCGAGAACTTGTACCGGTCCGAAGGCTACCTGCTGGTGCGCGCCGTGATCCCGCCGCAGCAGTTGAACGACGGCGGCGTGTTCCGCATCAACATCCTGGACGGCTTCATCGAGAGCGTGGATGCTGGCGCGCTGCCCGAACGCGTTCGCGACAGCGTGAAAGACCTGCTGGCGCCCCTGGTCGGCCAGGCGCGGCTGCGCAACAACGCCGTCGAACGCGCGCTGACGCTCGCGGGCCGCGCCCCGGGCGTCACGCTGCGCAGCACGCTCGCGCCGGGCACGCGCGCGGGCGGCTCCGTGCTCGTGCTCGAAGGCGAGCACGCGCTCGTCGCCGGCAGCTATGCCGCGGACAGCCGGCTGTCCGAAGCGCTGGGGCCCTGGCAGGGCACGATCCAGCTGCGCGCCAACCAGCCGCTGGGCCACGGCGAGCAGGCCTATGTCTACGTGTCGGGCGATCCCAACCCGGGCCGCATGCTGCGCAGCGAAGCGCGGCGCCGGGTGGCGGGCGGCGGCGTGATCGTCCCCATCGGCCCCGACGGCCTGGCCTTCAACGCCGAATACACCTGGTCCGACACGAAGAACCCCGGCTCCTTCTACGTGCCGCCCACGCAGAGCGGCTTCGAGCGGGCCTCGCTGCGCCTGTCCTACCCGCTGCTGCTGACACGCGACTCCGAGGTCACGCTCACCGGCAGCTTCGACGCCAGCAGCCAGTGGACGCAGGTGCCGCTGTTCGACCTGACGCTCAACCAGGACCGGCTGCGCGTCTTCCGCCTCGGCGTCGATGCCGGTGGCGCGGTCGGCGAGATCGGGCGCTGGCGCGCCTCCGGCCTCTTCAGCCACGGCGTGTCGCGCTTCGGCGCGCGCGGCTGGGACGACGTGTACGAAAGCGGCGTGCCCTTCTCGCGCCCCGGGGCCGAGCCGCGCTTCTCCAAGCTGGAAGCCAGCGCTTCGTGGGAGCAGCTGTTGAAGTACGGCCTGAGCTGGCGCGCCAACGTGCGCGGCCAGCACGCCGCCGGCGGCGCGCTGCCCAGCGCCGAACTTTTCAGCCTCGACGGCGAGGACGCGCTTTCGAGCTTCCCCTCCGGCACGCTGTCCGACGACAGCGGCTGGACCGCCCGCACCGAGCTGGCCCGCCAGTTCACGCTGTCGCTCGGTGACGCGCCCTGGCCGCTGGCGCCCTATGTGTTCTACGCCGGCGGCAAGCCGCACAGCGAGCTGGGCGTGCACGCGGGCTACAGCACCTCCTACGGCGCCGGCGTGCGCAGCAACTGGAAGGCGCTGAGCCTCTCGCTGGAATGGGGCCGCGGCACGCTGCGCCCCGGCGGCTACGCCGAAACGCAACTCTTCGCGAAAGGCCAGGTGGTGTTTTGACCCAAGGACGACGCTTCCCCTTGCGCCGCACGATCTGCTGGCCCGTCTTCGCGAGCCTGCTGCCGCTGCATGCGCATGCCGACCTGCCCACGGGCGGCCGCGTGGTGGCCGGCCAGGCCGCCATCGCCAGCGCTGCCGGCAACACGCTGCAGGTGCAGCAGGCCTCGCAGCGCGCCGCCATCCGCTGGGACAGCTTCAGCATAGCCCAGGGCCGCAGCGTCGTCTTCAGCCAGCCTGGCGCGGGCGCAGCCACGCTCAACATCGTCACCGGCAACGCGGCTTCGCAGCTGGCGGGCAGCCTGCGCGCGGACGGCTCGGTGCTGCTGATCAACCCGAACGGCGTGACCATCACGCCCACGGGCCGCGTCGACACGGGCGCCGGCTTCATCGCGTCGACGCTGGCCGTCAGCGAGTCCGACTTCATGGACGGCCGCCTGCTGTTTTCCGGCCAGGGTGGCGCCGTGCGCAACCAGGGCCTCATCACCACGGGCGCCGGTGGTGCGGTGGCCCTGCTGGGGAGCACCGCGGCCAACGAAGGCGTGATCCGCGCGCCGCTCGGCAAGGTGGCGCTGGGCTCGGCCAGCAAGGCAACCCTGGACTTGAGCGGCGACGGCTTCCTGCAGGTGCTCTTGCCCGCGGACGCCGCCGGCAGCGACGGCCAGCCGCTCGTGAGCAACAGCGGCCTGATCCAGGCGGATGGCGGCACGGTGATGCTGAAGGCCGCGACGGTGCGCGAGGCCTTGCGTGAAGCGGTGAACATGCCTGGCGAAGTGCGGGCACGCAGCGTGTCTGGCCAGGACGGCGCGATCGTCTTCGACGGCGGCGCCGGCGGGCAGGTCACCGTCTCGGGACGCGTTGACGCCTCGGCGGACGCCGGCGCCACGCGCGGCGGCCGCATCGACGTGACCGGCCAGGCCGTCGCCTTGCGCGGTGCCGAGCTGCTGGCGAGCGGCCCGCAGCAAGGCGGCACCGTGCGCATCGGCGGCGCGTTCCAGGGCGGGCGCGCAGGCGCGGACGCGACGGCGCTGGGCCAGCGCTTTACCGCGGCGGATGCGCCGGCGCTCGCGAATGCGGACACGACCACCATCGACGCCGGCAGCCGCATCGACGTCTCCGCCACCGGTGCGCAAGGCGTGGGCGGAACGGCCATCGTCTGGAGCCAGCAGTCGACCACCTTGCAAGGCAGCGTCGCCGCCACGGGCGCGCAGGCGGGCGGCGCGGTGGAGGTGTCGTCCAAGTCGCAGATCCGGGCGGTGGACCTGGGCCGCGTGGAGGTCGGCGCCGGCGGCGCGCTGCTGCTCGACCCGAAGAACCTGGTGGTCGGCACGGGCACCGACGCGGACACCAGCTACGTCGACCCGACCGCGCTGGTGAACCAGCTGTCCGCCGGCGTCGGCGTCAGCCTGCTGGCCAGCAACGACCTGGCGTGGGACGGCGCCTTCGCCTTCGTGACGCAGGGCAACGCGGGCGACCTGTCGCTGGCGGCCGGCCGCTCGGTGCGGCTGTCGGGGGCGTTCACCACGGGCCTGGGCAACTGGAGCATCGTCGCCAACGCGGGCGCGGCGGCGGGCGTGGACCCGGCGCTGCGCGACACGGGCGCCGGGGGCATCGACCTGAGCGCTGCCAGCTTCATCAACAGCAACGGCCGCTTGTCGCTGACCTTGGCCGATGGCGCGGGCAACGGCGGCGGCCTCGCCGACGGCAGCAACGGCTTCGCCGATCGCATCCGCATGGGCTCGTTCACGGGCGACGGCTTCAGCGCTGTCGTGGCGCCGGGCGCGGCCACCGAATGGGGAGCGCCGCCGGTCATCCAGTTCTTCGGCGACGTCGCCGTCGCCAACGAGCTCAAGCTCACGGGCAACCTGCAGAGCGCGCAGGGCAGCCTCACGCTCTCCGGCGCCTCGGTGAACTGGACCAACGAGAAGACCGGCGGCACGATCACCGGCGAGTCGGGCACCGTGCGCTTCGTCGAGAACGGCGTCACCACCCGCTTCGGCAAGCTGGGTGGCATGGATGCCGCGCGCCTCGAATTGGGCAGCGACGCGACGCCAACCCGCGTGTACGGCGACGCCGATCCCGGGCAGGCCGCGCTGGGCGCGGACGCGCTGCACGTCGCGGCCCACAACACGGCGGCGGTCATGGACGGCCTCGGCAACATCCTCGCCGACGGCTCGCTTGCGGTGAGCGGCCCCGGCGTCACCGCCGGCGTGGGCAGCTACAGCCTGCAGGTGGGCGCGAGCGGCGCGATCGCCTTCCAGCCGGTGAGCTTCGACCCTGGTACGGGCACGATGAGCGGGGCGACGGGTTCGTACTTCATCGACCTCACGCCGGGCCGCGTGGACCTCACGGTCACGCCGCGCGCGCTGACGGCGAACGTGCTCAACCCGTCGTACGTCTATGGTTCGCCCACGGCCGCGGCCACGCTCAGCGGCATCGCCAACAACGATGCCCTTTCGCTCAACGCGTCGTTGAACGGCAGCGCCGTCACGCTGGCGGGCGCCGCCGGCAGCTACGCCTTCGCGAACAACCTGCGCGTGGGCGTGCACGGCTACACGCTCCTGGGCCTCTCGGGCGCCGCAAGCTCCAACTACACGCTGGACCTGTCCGGCGTGCCCAGCGGCGTCGTCAGCATTTCGCCCAAGCCGATCACCTACGCGGGCTCGAGCACCAGCCAGGCCTACGGCAGCGACGTGCTTCCTTCGCCCGAGCTTGTGGGCGTGCTGCCCGGCGACGACGTCGGCGCCGGCACGCAGGCCATCACCGTCGTCAGCAGCGGCACTGCGGGCGGCAGCGGCACGCGGCCGGTGGGCGCCTACCAGGTCGGCCTGGCTTCGCTGGGCGGCGCCGACAGCGGCAACTACGTCCTGGACACGGCAGGCAACGTGCCGATGCAGGTGTCCATCACGCCGAAGACGCTGTCGTGGCAAGTGGCGGGACCGATTGCCAGCACCTACGGCACGGCGGCCACCGGCATGGCGGCGACGCTGGGCGGCGTGGTCGACGGCGACGTGATCGCGCCCGTGTTCTTCGCCAGCGGCAACGCCATTGGCGCGCGGCTGGCGGCGGGCAGCTACCAACTGACCGTGGGCGGGCTGGACGGCACCGGCGCAGGCAACTACCAGCTGGCCGGCAGCGGCCAGGCGTCCAGCCTGTTCGTCGCGCGCAAGCCCCTCACCTACGGCGGCGCGGACGTCACCCAGGTCTATGGCCAGGTCGACGCCGCCGGCGTGGAGCTGCAGGGCGTGGAAAGCGGTGACCGCGTGACGGCGGTGTCGGGCATGGCGTCCAGCAGCGTGTACGCGGGGCAGGGCGAGAGCAGCGCGCTGGCGCTCGGCGACTACTACACCTACGCAGCCTCGCTCACCGGCGCGGAAGCGGGCAACTACACCATCGCGGCGAGCGGCAACAGCTTGCGCCGGACCACCGTCACGGCGAAGACGCTGAACTTCCAGCTGGCGGGCGGGTCCGCCAACACGACTTACGGGACGGCGGCGACGCTGCCCTCCGTGTCGCTGGTCGGTGTCGTGAGCGGCGACCTCATCGGCGGCACGCTGGCGCTGTACCGCGGCGCCATCGCCAGCGCGGTGGCGGCCAACACGCCGGCGGGCAGCTACACCTGGGGCCTCGAAGCCTTGACCGGCGCGGGCGCGGGCAACTACACGCTGGCCACCTCGGGCAACACGCTGGCTTCGCTGGTGATCGCGCCCAAGCCCATCACGTGGCTGGTCGCCGCGGGCTCGGCCACCTATGGCGATGCGCTGTCCAACACGACGCTGTTCGACGGCGTGCTCGCCGGCGATTCCGTGCTGCCGGTGCTCTCGGCCCGCGGCGGCGACGGCAACGTGGTCGCGCGGCCGGTGGTCGGCACCAGCTACCTGGCTGGCGTGACCAGCCTGGACGGCGCCGCCGCCGGCAACTACGTCCTGCAAGGCGCGGGCAACACGGAGGGCGCGCTCACGATCACGCCCCGGACGGTGGGCTACAGCATCGCCGCCGCCAACGCCACCTACGGCACGCTGGCCACGCCCGGCGCCGTGACCTGGAGCAACCTGGTGGCCGGCGACAGCCTCGCGCCGACCATCGCGTTCTCCTCGGGCGGCGTCGACCTGGTGCTCGATGCGCGCACCCACACGGGCTCGTACCTGCAGCGCGTGACGGGCATCCACGACGCCAACTACGTCCTCGCTTCCAGCGGCAACGTCGACAGCCTGCTGACGATCGCGCCCAAGCCGCTCAGCTTCTCCACGCCGGATGTGCAGTCGGTCTACGGCACCTCCGCGGTGCTGGGCGCCAGCACGCTGTCCGGCGTGCTGGCGGGGGACGACGTCACCGCCGGTCCGACGCTTTTCAACGGCATCGCCGTGCCGTACGCGCGCCTCGACGCCGGCACCTACGCCAACACGCTGGAGGTGCGCACCTTGGGCGGCGCGGACGCGTCCAACTACGTGATCACCGGCGCCGGCTCGACCTGGGGCACGCTGAGCGTGGCCCCCAAGGCGCTGAACTACTCGCTGGCCCTCTACTACAACAGCCTGCTCCTCGGCGGAACCACGACCTACGGCAACCTGTCGCGCAACGTGCTGTTCGAGTCCAGCCTCGCGGGGCAGGGCGCCGTCGCCACACTGGGCGGCGTGCTGCCCGAAGACCTCGGCCAGGTGGCGATGAACAGCAGCACGCTGGGCCTGCCTTCGCTGGCGACGTCGAGCTCGGGCAACTACAGCGTGGGCACGTACACGTGGACCGGCGGCACGCTGTCCGGCGCGAAGTCGGGCAACTACACGGTGGCGGCAACGGGCAACAGCGACTTCACGCTGCAGATCGCCCCGCGCCCGCTGTCCGTGGTGATGGACATGCGCAACGGCGGCGGCGTCGTGCGTGCTGCCACCTACGGCACGACGGCGGGCTACGCGCCTTCCGTGACGCTGCCCGGCCTGATGTCCGGCGACAACGTGAGTACCGGCGCGGTGCTGGTCACGGCAGGCGGCAACCTCACGCTGTTGCCGGAGCGGCTGGCCGCGGGCAGCTACGCGATGGCGATGGCCGGGCCGCTGACGGGTGCGGATACCGCCAACTACACCGCCGTCCCCATCGACAACGGCTTCACGGTGCAGCCGCGCCAGCTCACCTACAACATCGCGAACAGCAGTTCCACCTACGGCCAGCTCGGTACGCCTGGCGGCATGACGCTCTCCGGCGTGCTGACGGGCGACGACGTGAGCGGCAACGTGAACGTGACGCGCGGCAGCGCCAATGTCGTCCTGGCTGCGAATTCGGCGGCCGGCACCTACCTGCTGCAGTCCGCGGGCCTGGCCGGCGCCCAGGCCGGCAACTACACGCTGGCTTTCGGCAACGACGGCACGCACACCATCAACACCGCGCCGCTGACCCTGGTCTACGACCCGGCGACACTGAGCTTCACCTACGGCAGCACCTGGGCGCTGCCTTCGCTGGCCGGCGCGCTGTTCGGCGACGACGTGAGCTACAGCGCCACGGCGACGCCCACGCCGGTGACGGCCTACTCCTGGCTGCCGACGGCCGTGCGCGACCTGATGGCCCTGCCGCTGCTCGACGCGCAGCGTTACCGCATGGACGCGACGCTCGCCGGCGCCGGCAGCAGCAACTACCACATCACCAATCCGACGGCGACGATCAACGTCGCGCCCAAGCCGCTCACCAGCAACGTGCAGGACCGCACGACGGTCTATGGCGACTACCTCGGCGTGCTGGCGCCGGAGCTGTCCGGCGTGCTGCCTGGCGACGACGTGCAGACGCGCTGGGAAGGCTTCACCGCCTACACGCCGCAGACCGCGGCCGGCGTCTACAGCCAGACGCTGCTGCTCGCCAGCACCGGCAAGTTCTACAACTACGTGCTGCCGCCCACCACCGCGCTCCTCACGATCAACAAGCGGCCGCTGGCCTATACGCCCAACGCATCGGCCAGCATCACCTACGGCGACAACTTCAGCGTGGGCTCCCTGGACGGCGTGCTGTTCGGCGACGACGTGACGGCCAACGTGGGCTTCTCCAGCGCCACGCTGCCCGACATGCAGGTCTACCTGGGCAACATGACCTACGGCCCGCGCGCCAATGCCGGCACGCACGCCTACACCTTGCAGGTGGCCGGCCTGGCGGGCGCGGCCAGCGGCAACTACGTCATGGCGCCGATGACGTACAACGGCAGCGTGGTGGTGGCGCCGCGCGTGCTCACGTGGTCGGTGGCGGACACCTCGTTCACCTACGGCGGGCTGCGCAACTGCGACCCCGGCCAGGGCTGCAATGCCTGGGAGGCCATCACGCCGGCCTACGGCAACGTCACCTTGCAGGGCAAGCTCGACCTGGACGACGTCTGGGCGAGCCTGCTGCTGATCGACCAGGTCGGCCGCACCGGCACGATTTCGGCGGCGCTGCCGGCGGGCCCCTATTACCAGGTGGTGTCGGGGCTGACGGGCAGCAAGGCGGCCAACTACGTGGTCGCCGCGACCGGCAACACGCCCGGCGTGCTGACCGTGAAGCCGCAGTGGATCTGGTACGACGTGACCAGCGGCTCCTTCATGCCCGGCATCGGCATGATCGGCGACCCGGGGCGCGTCACCGGCCTGTACGGCCGCAACCCCGGCGACAGCGCCAACGGCATGATCCGCGCCGACATCACGCCCTTCGTGGTGGCGCGCGACGCCAACGGCAAGGCGCTGGAGGACCTGAGCAACCTCAGCGTCGGGCGCTACACGCTGCGCGTGGAAGGCATCACCGGCGCCGACGCCGGCAACTACCGCATCGCCCAGCCCGAATACGGCTTCCGCGACGGCGGCAGCATGCCCGGCGTGTTCGACGTGTTCCCGGACGCCACGCTAGGCCTGGGCCTGACTTCGCTGGCGGCACCGCCGGCGCCGGCGCCGCTGGCGCCCGTCGTCGAAGCACCGGGCCAATACACCTATTTCAGGCCAAGCACCGGCCTGGGCACCGAGTTCGGCCGCTACGACAACGTGTCGGGCACCGATACCGACGTGACCATCGGCGACCGCGGCGGCTCCGTCTCGGGCCGCGCGCAGGGCGTAGTCGAAGGTTCGGTGTCGCTCGGCGATGCGGACCTGTCCGCGCAGGCGGGTTCGGCGGCCGAGGCCTTGCTGAAGTTCGGCGTCACCGGCATCAGTGCCAGCGCTTCGGCCGGCGTGCATGCCGACGTGCGCGTGGACCAGGGCCCCGGCTACGTGATGGTGGGCGTGCAGGCCGATGCCGAGGCCGAGTTGTCCGCCAACCGGACCGGCGTCACCGTGGCGGGGCAGGCCCGCGCCGGCGCGACGGCCGAAGGCGGCGCCGACGGCGACATCGGCATCGGCGACGGCTCCGTCTCGGCCAACACCAGCGTGTTCGCCTATGCGCGCACCGACAACGAGTGGACGTTCAAGGACGGCAAGCTGGTGAGCAAGTTCGACGAAGCCGTGGGCGTGGGCGCCTCCGCCGGCACGAACCTCGGCCTGGCAAGCAGCGCGGGCAGCGTCGACGCCGGCATCATCGTCTACAGCCCCGGCTCGCTGGGCGGCAAGCTGGATTTCAGCGGCGGCTACTCCGGCGGCACGCTGTCGCTGGGCCTGGACATCGGCGCGCAGATCGGCCTGTTCGGGGCCGGGGTCAGCCTGAACATCGACATCGATTTCGACAGCATCACCCAGGCCATGGGCGACAACAGCACCGTGTCGGCCATCACCAACTTCTTCGGCTTCAGCATCGCGGGCCGCTCGCAGCCGGACGACATGATGACCGCCGTCTTCCGTGGCGCCAGCCAGGGCACGCCCGAAGACCGCATCCGCTACCTGCGCCAGAACCCGTCCTGGGAGAACTACACCGGCACCTACGGCACCGACGCCTACGCCGCCAACGACTCCAACCGCCGCTTCATCGGCATGGTGGACTTGCTGGAGTCGCAGGCGAAGGACCTGCTGCAGCGCGAACTGAATTACCAGAAGACCTTCCTGGACCTGATGAAGACCGACCAGCGCGCGGCCGCCGAATACCTGCGCAGCGACAGCGTCGCGGCGATGAAGACCGAGGAACAGCGGCTGCAGGCCGCGTTCGCGAACATGGGCCTGCAGATGGCGATGCAGGACGGGAAGATCGTGGCGGTGAACCTGTGATGAAGATGAAAGCCCTGCATGCACTCCTCCTCGCCGTGGCCGGCCTCGTGACGGCCGTGCCCGCTGCCGCGCAAGCGCCCGCCGGGCCCATCGGCATCTCGCCCACGGGCCAGCCGCGCAGCTATGCGATGCGCTTCCAGCCCTACCAGCTGCAAGGCTACGGCCGCGCGCGCTTCGGCATGACGCTGGACGAAGTGAAGGCCGCCATTGCGGCGGACTACCCTGGCGCTTCGGCGCCCAAGGAGGACGCCGACCTCGTCACCCGCACGCGGACCCTGATGGTGGTGGCGCCCACGCTGGCGCCTGGCCCCGGCCCCGCCACGCTGTCCTTCGTGTTCGGCGCGCAGAGCCATCGGCTGGCCGCCATCAACGTCTACTGGATCGCGCCCGGCGAAGCCACCGCGCAGCAGCGCGAGGCGATCATCGCCGCGGGCTCGCAGCTGCTGGCGGGCCTGGTGGGCAGCTACTGGGCGCCGCTTTCCACGGCGCGCGGCCACGTGCTGGCGCCCGGCGTCGTCATCCTGTTCGCGAGCCGCGACGCGGCGGGCCATGGCATCGAGGTGCGCCTGGACGGCGTGCCGCTGGCCGTGCAACGCCCCGCGCGCGACGGCAAGCCGCGCCCGCTGGAACGCATGCCGGCGCCGCCCGGCCCGGCGCGCCTGCGCCTGGCCATCTCGGCGGACCCGGAACACCCGGACGTGTTTCGCCTGCCGGCGGGGAGCTTCTGATGCAGCGGCGATCCTTGCTGCTGGGGGCAGCCCTCGTTGGCGCGGTGCGCCTGGATGCACTGGCGCAGCCGGCGCCGGCCTACCGCGTGCGAGGCTTCCGCAGTGCCAGCTTCGGCCTGCGCGAAGCCGAGGTGCGTGCGGCGCTCGCGCGCGACTTCCCCGCGGCCGCCGCAGGCGTGCGGCACGTGGAGAACCCCGCGGAGGGAACGACGGCGCTGGTCCTGCCCTTGCCGGCTCTGGAGCCCGGCCCCGGGCCTGCGCGCGTGAGCTACGTCTTCGGCGCCAGTTCGCAAAGGCTGATCCACGTGAGCGTGGTCTGGCAATCGGACGGCGCCATCGACGCCGCCGGTCGCGCGCGCTATGCCGCCGCCGGCAGCCAGCTCGCCGCCTATTTCCGCGCGCTGCCCTGGGGGCCCAAGGCGAGCGCCGTGCCTTCGCCCGCGGGACCGAACGGCCTCACGCTCTTCGTCGGCATCGACGAAGCCGGCGCGGGCGTGGAAGTGCGCGTGCTGGGCGTGGGCACCGTGGACCCGCAGGGCCGCGCCGGCCCAGAGCCTACGGGCCCCGCGCAACTGCGCGTGGCGTACCACGCCAACGTGGGCGCGCCGGACGTGCGGGCCACGGCGCGCGCGTGAGCGCGGTCAGTCCCCGGGTCGCACCGGGGTGCTGCCGTCGTCGACGTGGCAGGTGCTGCGCTTCATCGAGTCGCGCAGCTCCCGCGGGCGCTTGACGGCGCCGCTGCGCTCGTCGAATTCCGCCACGGCGAGGTCGAGGGCGCCCCGGCGCTCATGCTCTTCGACGGGAAGCCACGGGGCGCCGAGCGCAGCCCACTGGGCGTCGGCCAGCGGCAGTTCGCCCGTCAGGAACAGCTGCCGGCCCTGCGCGCCGGCGAGGAAGGATGCCTCGACGGCCTGGCCGCCATCGCCCGGGCGGGCCAGGCCGTGCGCCATGGTCTGGTCGAAGACGAGCAGGTCGCCTGGCGCCAGGGGCAGCTGCACGCCCGCATGCGGCATCACGAACTCCACGTCCGGGACGTCGAGCGCAAGAAGCCAGAACAGGCAGCGCGACCAGCGGCCGCGGACGTCGTTGTGGAAGCCGGCCCCGCGCGACGCGAGGTAGTCGATCCGTTCGGCAACGCTGTCGCGGTACGCGGCGAGGCCGTCGCCCAGCACGCCGGTCAGCTGCAAGGCCGAGGCGATGGCTGCTACGAGGTCAGCCACCCCGGGTGCGGTTGCGGCCAGGTCCGCGGGCGAGGTGTTCGCGTAGTCGATGTCCGAGAACGCGTCGATCCGCGTTCGTGCATAGCCTTGCGCCGACAGGCGCGCGAGCGCATCGGAATCGAGGAAGCCGGTGCGAATGACGTGGACGCGGTCATAGGGCGCGCGGGCGTCGAAGGCATGGCAGGGCTCTTCGCTGCGCACCGCGAAGGCCTCGAAGGGGCGAGGCACGCGATACGCATTGGCGGCGACGATGCGATGGTTCGACACGGGTGGCGCGCCCCTGGGGGTTCACCGCACCGCTTGCGCGCTGAAGCCGGCCTCGGCCCAGGCCTCCGCGCTGGCGCGCGTGAGCCGGAAGCCGGGCGAGACGCGCGCTTCACCCAGCACTTCGTCCGACGCGTCCGTGGCGCGCAGCACGGCCGACGGGTTTTCCTCGTCCGGCTCGATGTCCAGCGTGACGCTCACGCGGCCGGCGTGGCAGGAAATGTCGATCTGCTTATGCAGCGCCGCATGCAACTGCTGCTCGTGCCGGCGCACGAATTCGGCGGCGGTCTTCACCAGCGTGTTGAAGGCGGAGGTGTCCAGGGGCTTGGGGTTCTTCTTGTCGCGGCCCATGGTCCAGGGGCCGACCAGCGCCGGCTCGACCTGGCCGTCGGGGGTCATGGCGACGGCCCAGCCGTCGTCGTCCTCGTTCTTGATGACGCGGGCCGTCCAGCCGTTGTCGCGCCAGAAGCCTGCTTCGTGAATCACCTGTTGTTCGGTGCCGTGGTCGGATTCGTCCATCCCCGTGATTGTCGCCCGTGGCCAGGCCTTGCAATCGGGCCCCCCGGCCCCCATCTCGGCAAGTTCTGCAAAATGGACGCCGAGCTTGCCTGCGCCGCCCCGAAAACCAACTTGATGCCCGAGACCTCCGCGTTCCACGACCAACCCGCCTCCCTCGCGTCCGACCTGCCGCTGGCCCACCCCAACTGGGTGGTCTACGAGCAAGTGGCTTTCTTCGCGGGGATGGTCGCGTCCTCCGCGGAAGTGCCTGCCAAGCTGCGCGCCACCTTGCGCAGCCTCTGGCGCACGCCCGCCACGCCCGAAATCGAGGCGCTGGTCGATGCAGCTGCCGCGGACGCCGGCTTCCAGGCGGAGTTCGTCCGCAACGGCGGCGATGCGCAGGTGGCCGCCTGCCTGGGTCTGCTCCACGCGCTGGCGGCCCTGGGCGAGCATGCGCGGCCGGTGGAACTGCTGGGCGAGCTGAAGCTGGCCGGCGAGCAGCTGGCCGCTGCGTTGGCCTCCGGCGAGGTAGGCCAGCCCAAACTCTGGCGGCCCGAGGAGCGGGCTGAACGCCTGAGGCAGTTGCAGGGTGACGCGCCGGGCCTCAGCAAGGAAGAGCGCAAGCAGTTGCGCCTGGCGCAGGAGCGCGAGGCGCAGCGCGTCCGGGACGAACGGGCCACGCAAGCGCGCGAGGCGGAGGAAGCACGCGTCGCGCAGGTCGCGCGTGAGTTGCGGGCGTGGATCCTCGCGCAGGGCGTGAGCCCGGAACGCTTCGCCATCGAAGCCTTCGACCAGCTGCAGTCCGGGCAACTCCGGCGCGACTTCCAGGACGTGCACGGCGTGCCCCCCTCGCCGAGCGCCCTGCGCAGGGTTTTCGAGCTGGCCCCGGCGGTGCACGAACAGCTGGCCGCCCACCAGGCGGCGCTGGAACGCCGCGCGCGCGAGCAGAAGCTGGCGCAGCGCCAGTGGGAGCAGAGCCTCGTCGGCCAGGACGAAGCCATGGAGCTGCTGGCCGTGCTGCGTGCCGAGCTCGATGAGTGGACGGCGCTGCAACGGGTGCCGGTGGCCTCGCACCGGACCGTGCGCAAAGGCGGCCGGGAGAGCCTGCACGTCCTGTTCGACCCGGTGGTGCTGAAGGCGCTCTCCGGGGAGCAGATTGCCGCCTGGCGCGCGGCGGACATGGAAACGCTGCCGCCGGAAGACCGGTCGACCCGCGCGCGCGGCATCGCCAGGATCCAGGCGCGCCAGCGCCTGGCGGCGGCCATCGAGGCGACCAAGGCGGCGCACCACTGCGACGTGCGCGAGCAGGAAGACGGCGACCTCCATTGCTTCAAGGCCGCGAGCGTGCCGGTGATGGTCGCGGTGGCGCCCGACGAGGTCCAGGCCTGGCCGGCGGTCGTCCTGCTGCAGGCCAGCGTGCCGGTGCCCCGGACCGCGGCCGACGTGGGCAACCTGCAGGCGCGCGTCGGCGCCTTCTTCGCCGCCGAAAAGCTCGCCAGCATGGGCCAGGCCATCGCCGACGCGGTGACGGACCTGGTGGCCGAATACGCGAACGCGCTGTCGGCGGCGCAGCGGCTGGAGCTGCTGGCTGGCCTCAAGCAGTCGCTGGCGAAGGGCTTGCGCCAGCAGGACGTGGCCAACGACCTGAAGAACGCGCTGGTGGCCTCCGTGAGCCAGCTGCTGCGCCGCATCGAGGAAGAGCGCGCCCAGGACCTGGTGCGCCTGAAGGACTACCCGCAGGCCTTCCCGGTGGCGCGGGCCCTGGACCGCACGATCCACTTCCGCCTGGGGCCGACCAATTCGGGCAAGACGCACGACGCGCTGGAGGCGCTGAAGAAGGCGGCGTCCGGGGTGTACCTGGCGCCCCTGCGCTTGCTGGCCATGGAAATCCGCGACCGCCTGGTCGCCCAGGGCATCCCCTGCAACCTGCTCACCGGCGAAGAGCACGACCGCATGGAGGGCGCGCAGCACACCGCCTGCACCGTGGAGATGATGAACCCCGAGCACGAGGTGGAAGTCGCCGTCGTCGACGAGATCCAGATGCTGCTGGACCCCGGCCGCGGCTGGGCCTGGACGTCCGCCCTGGTCGGCGCGCCGGCCCGGGACGTCTACGTGTGCGGCGCCGACACCGTGCACCAGCGCTGCGTGGAGGTGCTGGACGCCATCGGCGAGCGCCACGAGACGGTGGTGCTGGAGCGCAAGACGCCGCTGGTGCTGGAGAACGGCCCGGTGGACAGCCGCCGCGGGCGCCGGCATGCCGATGCCGGCCTGCAGCCGGGGGACGCCGTCATCGCGTTCTCCCGCAAGGACGTCCTGACCCTGAGCGCGCGCTACCGCGAGCAGGGGCTGTCGGTGGCGACCATCTACGGCGCACTGGCGCCGGAGGTGCGGCGCACGGAGTCGGAGCGCTTTGCCAGTGGCGAAGCGGATGTGGTGGTGGCCACCGACGCCATCGGCATGGGCCTGAACCTGCCGGTGCGGCGCGTCATCTTTTCGACGGTGCACAAGTTCGACGGCGTGCAGACGCGCGCGCTGAACGCCGCCGAGGTGCAGCAGATTGCCGGCCGCGCGGGGCGCTTCGGGATGCACGACGAAGGCCGGGTGAGCGCCCTGGACCGGGAGGACCTGCCGCACGTGCGCCGCATGCTAGTCGAGGCGCAGCCGCGGATGCGCTCCGCGCTGGCCATCGCGCCCAGCCCGTGGCACGTCGACGCGCTGGCGCAGTTGCTCGGCACGCAGCAGGTGGCGCCCATCCTTTCGTACTTCGCCTCGCGCATCGCGGCCAAGGGCTCGCTGTTCGAGACGGCCGCCCTGGAGGAGCAGCTGGGCCTGGCGCGGGTGGTGGACCGGATGGCCGGCAAGCTGGCGCTGGCCGACAAGTTCACTTTCAGCTGCGCGCCCATCTCGCACGACAAGGAAAACGAGCTCGCCTACTTCGAGACCTGCCTGCTCGCATTCGTGAAGGGGCGCACGCTGCAGCTGCCGCGCCCCGCGGGCTGGCTGCGGGATCGCGAACCCGGTTTCCTGGAGGAAGCGGAGTTCCTGAGCAAGGACGTGAGTCTCTACGCCTGGCTCTCGTACAAGTTTCCGCAGGTGTACCGCGATGGCGAGGCCGTGCCGGAGCTGCGCGAGCGCCTGAGCCGCTACATCGAGCGCGAACTGCTGCGCCAGAACGGCTTCGGCATGACGGCCAAGGAAGCGTTCCGCAGCCGCCAGCGGCGCTAGGCAGCGACGCCCGCTGCAGTGCACGACCCGCCGTGGTGGCCTATGCTTTCACCTTCGAATGAACAGGACCTCGCCATGAACGCCAGCGCTTCGAATCCACCTCGCCGCCGCGGCGTCCTCCAGCTGCTGGCCGGCGGCTCGCTCGTTCTCGGCGGCGGGCTGCTGTGGCAGGACCCGGCGCGCTCGGCGGAGGCAGCCGCGCGCATCCCGCCGCCGGCGCAGGACCTGCCGCCTGCCGGCGGGCTGCAAAAGGCCGTCTTCGCGGGCGGCTGCTTCTGGGGCGTGCAGGGCGTCTACCAGCACGTGAAGGGCGTGCGCAACGCGCTCTCGGGCTACGCCGGCGGCACGGCGCCGACCGCCGCCTACGAGCTGGTGAGCCGGGGCAACACCGGGCATGCGGAGTCGGTCGAGGTCACCTACGACCCTGCGCAGGTGAGCTACGGCACGCTGCTGCAGATCTTCTTCGCCGTCGCGCACGATCCCACGCAGCTGAACCGGCAAGGCCCGGACGTGGGCACGCAATACCGATCCGCGATCTTCCCTGCCAGCCCGGCGCAGCGCGCGGTGGCGCAGGCCTATATCGCGCAGCTCGATGCAGCCCACGTCTACGGCAAGCCCATCGTGACGCGGCTGGAAGACAGCCGCGGCTTCTTCGCCGCGGAGGCCTACCACCAGGACTACCTGACGGAGAACCCGCAGCAGCCCTACATCGCGTACAACGACCTGCCGAAGATCGAGCACCTGAAGCAGCTGTTCCCGGAGCGCTACCAGGCCGACCCGGTGCTGGTGAAGCGGTCGAAGTAGCGCCGCTACGCCGTCGCCAGCCAGATCGCCTTCGGCTCCGTGAAGTTCTCGAGCGCGGCCTCGCCGTGCTCGCGCCCCAGCCCGGAATCGCGGGCGCCGCCCCAGGGCAGGCGCACGTCCGTGTAGCCGTAGGTGTTGATCCACACCGTGCCGGCCTTCAAGGCGTTGGCCACGCGATGCACCCGGCCGATGTCGGCGCTCCAGACCCCGGCCGCCAGGCTGAACTGCGTGCCGTTGGCGATGCGGATGGCGTCGGCCTCGTCGCGGAAGCGGATGACGCTGGCGACCGGGCCGAAGATCTCCTCCTGCGACACGCGCATCTCGTGCTTCACGTCGGCCAGCACGGTCGGCGCGACGAAGTAGCCCTGGTCGCCCACGCGCGCGCCACCCGCCGCGAGCTTCGCGCCTTCGCTCCGCCCGATGGCTATGTAATCCAGCACCGTCTGCATCTGCTTGCCCGAGATGAGCGGTCCCATCGCCGTGCTGCTCTCCCGCGGGCTGCCGACGCGGATGGTGCTCGCGCGCTGCGCGAGCCGCTCCACCACCTCGTCGTACACGGCGTCCTGGACCAGGATGCGCGAGCCCGCCGAACAGACCTGTCCGGCGTTGAAGAAGATGCCGGACGCGGCCGCGCGCACTGCGGCATCGAGGTCGGCGTTGGCAAAGACCAGGTTGGCGGACTTGCCACCCAGCTCCAGCGTCACCCGCTTGAAGTTGCCGGCCGCGCCCTGCATGATGCGCCGGCCGACCCCGGGCGAGCCGGTGAAGGTGACCTTGTCGACGTCGGGATGGTGGACGAGCGCCTCGCCCACCACGCTGCCCGAGCCGGTCACCACGTTGAACACGCCCTCCGGCACGCCGGCCTCCAGCGCGAGTTCGGCCAGCCGCAAGGCCGACAGCGGCGTCAGCTCCGCCGGCTTCACCACCAGCGTGCAGCCGCAGGCCAGCGCCGGCGCGATCTTCCACATGCCGATCATCAGCGGGAAGTTCCAGGGCACGATGGCCGCGACGACACCCACGGGTTCGCGCACCGTGTAGGTCAATGCGCCGGGCCGCGCGGGGACCACCTGGCCGTTGATCTTGTCGGCCCAGCCCGCGTAGTAGGCGAGGGTGTCGATGGCGGCGGGCACGTCCTGGCGGCGCACCGCGGCCAGCGGCTTGCCGCCATCCAGGCTTTCCAGCGCGATCAGTTCCTCTTCGTGCGCGCGCAGCAGCTCCGCCAGCCGGTAAAGGATGCGTCCACGGTCGGCGGCGCGCATGCCGCTCCACGCGGGGAGCGCTGCGCGCGCGGCGGCGACCGCGCGGTCGGCGTCCTCGGCGGTGCCTTGCGCGACGTAGGCAATGGGCTGTTCCGTGGCCGGATCGAGCGTGGTGGAGTAGGCGCGGTCGCGGGCTGCGACCCGCCGGCCGGCGATCAGCAGGTCGTGGGTGGGGAGGTCGGTGCGGGCGTTCATCGAAAGCGTCTCCTGTGCAGGGTTCGCCGCCAGCGTAGGGGGACATGCGGGGCCGGCGCAATATGAGACGGGTGTCGTCCAAATAGGCTCTGGAAAGCCGATATGGCGCTTGGCGCGGCCAGCGCTTAGCATGGGATCCTGCTGGGGCCGGCGGCTTCCCGAACCGGCTTTCGGCCGCATGTATTTCCCCCACGTTGCAAGAGGGCTGCCAGGCATGCACGAGGTCACGATCAAGCCGGAATGGATCATCCGCCAGGCGGGTGGCGAGTCGCTGCCGCGGCGGCTGGTCGAACTGCTGGTGAAGGTGCACGAGCTGGGCAGCCTGGCGGCCGCCTGCAAGGCCACCGGCGTCTCCTACCGCTACGCCTGGGAGCTCCTGCGCCAGGGCGAAACGCTGTTCGGCGAGGCGCTGATCGTGATGGAGCGCGGCAAGGGCTCGAAGCTCACCATGCTCGGCGAAAAGCTGGTGTGGGCGGAAAAGCGCATCGTCGCCCGGCTGGCGCCGCTGCTCGCCTCGCTCGCTTCGGAACTCAGCGCCGAGATCGAGAAAGCCCGTTCGCCTTCACCGGGCCTGCTTCGCATCCATGCCAGCCACGGCTTCTCGATCCAGCTGCTGCACGACTTCCTCGCCGCGGCCAGCGTCGCCAACGAGCTGAAGTACCTGAGCAGCCTGGAGGCGGTCGTCTCGCTCCACAACGGCGAATGCGATGTCGCGGGCTTCCACGTTCCCGTGGGCGAGTTCGAGGCCGACGTGCTGCAGCACTATGGCCGGTGGCTCAACGCGCGCTCGCTGAAGGTCATCAGCATCGTCACGCGGCGCCAGGGCTTCATGGTGGCGCGCGGGAACCCGAAGGAGATCTACCGCGCCGGCGACCTGGCCCGGCCCGGCGTGAACTTCATCAACCGGCAGCCGGGGTCGGGCACGCGCCTGCTGCTGGAGCTGCTGCTGCGCAAGGATGGCGTGGCGCCCGCCAGCATCAAGGGCTACGAGCGCTGCGAATACACGCATGCGGCGGTGGCCGCCTTCGTGGCGAGCGGCATGGCCGACGTCGGCTACGGCGTGGAAACGCCCGCGCGCCAGTTCAAGCTCGATTTCATCCCCAGCCAGACCGAGCGCTACTGCCTGATCTGCCACGAGAAGACCCTGGCTGCGCCGGCGCTGCAGCAGGTGCTCGCCGTCCTGCGCAGCACGAAGTACAAGACGGCCGTGAACCAATTGCCTGGCTACAAGGTGCAGAAGGCCGGCGTGGTGACGGACCTGCGCGACGCCTTCGGCTACTCGAGCACCACCCGCGGAAAGTAGTACGACACCACCCAGTTGGGCACGTCGACGATGGAGCTGATGCGAAGGTCGGCGCAGACGCTGCACAGCATGTACGCGTCGAGCGGGTCGTAGCCGTAGCGGCTGGCGAGCAGTTCGACCATTTCCGAAACGGCCACGCGCGCGCCTTGCATCAGGTCGGGGCCGATGCCCGTGGTCACCTCGTAGCCCTTGCGGTCGAAGTGGTTCGTCACCGGCCCGGGCACCACGTAGCGCGGCATGCGCAGGCGGGCGCCCTTCACCAGCTCGAATTGCAGCACCACGTCGATCGGGCTTTCGATGGCGGTGCCGCAGACCTCGCCATCGCCTTGCGCCGCATGCGTGTCGCCCACCGAGAACAGCGCGCCGGGCACTTCGATCGGCAGGTACAGCTCGGTGCCCGCGGCGATGTCGCGTGCGTCCATGTTGCCGCCCACGTTGCGCGGCGGAATGATGCTGTGCAGCCCGGGAGCCGCGGGCGCGACGCCTATCGTGCCGGTAAAGGGCCGCAGCGGCACGCGGCCGCCCGGCCCGTACATGGCCGGCGCCAGGCCGGGGTCGTAGTTCCAGTGATGCAGGCGGGCGTGCGGGAACTGGTCGGTGAGCAGCCCGAAGCCGGGGATGTTGCCGGTCCAGCCCCAGCCCGAAGGACGCAGCGACAGCACGGTCACCTTCAAGGCGTCGCCTGGCTCGGCGCCATCGATATGGACGGGGCCGGTGACCGGGTTGACGCGCGCGAGGTCGAGCCGCTCCAGGTCCGCGGCCGTCGATTCGCGCGTCAGCTGGCCGGACGACGCATCGACCGTCTGGAATTCGATGGTCTCGCCCGGCGCGATCTGCAGGCAGGGCTGGAACGCGTTGTTCCAGCCGTGGTGGATGTGGTCCTTGTGGATCGTGTGGCCGGCCAGGGCGCCCATGGCTTGCTCCTTCAGACGGCGACGGTGAGCGCGCCGTCGATCACCAGGTTGGCGCCGGAGATGCGGCTGGCGGCGGGGCTGGCGATGAACACCACGCCGTTGGCCACCTCCTGCGGCGTGCCGAACCTGTGCGTCGGGTTGACCTTGAGCGTGGACGCGAACAGGTCGGGCATGCCTTTCTCGATGTTCTGCCAGATGCCGCCGTCGAAGTAGGTGTTGCCCGGCGACACGCAGTTGACGCGGATGTTCTGGTCGACCAGCTTGCGGCTCAGGCCCTTGGCGTAGTGGATCAGCGCCGCCTTGGTGGCGCCATAGGAGCCTGCGGCAAAGTCGACCTCGAAGCCCGAGACGCTGGAGATGAGCACGATGGAGCCGCAGTCCGACTTCTCGAGGAAAGGCACCGCGGTGGCCACTGCATTGACCGTGTGCATCATGTCGGTGGCAAAGGACTTGGCCCAGCTCTCGGGCGAGTCGCCGACGGCCAGGGCGCTGACGTTGCACACCAGCACGTCGATGCCGTCCAGCGCCGCGGCGCTGGCCCGGACCCAGCTCTCCAGGGCGTTGGCGTCGGCGACGTCGAGCGCGCGGCCGAAGGCCGGCACGTCCTTCTTCCTCAGCGCGGCGACCGCGTCTTCCACCTCGCCGGCGTTGCGCGCGCAGACCGAGACACTGGCGCCTTCCGCGGCGAAGGTATCGGCGATGGCCCGGCCGATGCCCTTGGTGCCGCCGGTGACGAGTGCCCGCTTGCCCTTGAGTCCGAGGTCCATGGCATGTCTCCTTCCGGCAGGCATCTTGCCGCCGGGGTATCCCGCAGACAATCGCCGCCTGTCGGTGCCGCAGCCGGGCCGTAGCTGCGACATGGGCCGTCGCAACCTGGACCTACGTGATCTTGACCACGGAACAACGCTCGGCGACTTCAGCAGTCGCAGACGTGGCTGCGCAGCAGCCGCTCCCCGAACCGTTCCCTGCACGTCGCTTGCAGCTTCGCCGCGTCGTGCCCCGCGGCGCGCAGCGCATCGGAAGCGTGGATTTCCACGGCCAGCAGATCGGCCCGTCCGGCCACCGCGGGATCGCGCAACAACTCGTGTTCCATGCCCTCGCAGTCCATCTTGAGGAAGCGGCAGCGCGCGGCGCTCGCCCGCCGCAACGCCGTGGCGAGGCTGACGGAAGCCGCGTGAACGTCCCGAGCGCCGGGAAGAAAGGCGCTTGCGCTCCCGCTGTTGCTGGGCGAGGCTCCGAGGTGCAGCGTCCGGCCGTCGCCGGAAAGCGCCTCGTTCCAGGCGAGCACGTTGCGCACGCCGTTTTCGCGCAGCGCCCAGGCGAGGTTGTCGAAATTCGCGGGCATGGGCTCGTACGCGTGGACGACGGCCTGCGGCCAGCGCAGGGCGCAGAAGATGCTCACGGCACCCACGTGTGCGCCCACGTCGAGCACCAGGTCGCCCGGCCGGAGCTCGAGGGCATCGAGGCCGTAGCGGTTGCACAGGAAGTCGTGGGCGATCGCTTCGAGTGCGTTCGAGCCCGGCGTGTCGCGCAGCAGCACGTCGATGCCTCGCCAGCGCAGCAGCTGCGTGCCGTCTTGCCGGCGGCTCAGGATGGGCTGGATGGCGCGCACGTCCGCAGGTCCGAGAAGATCGCTTCGAAACGCTGCGCCACCTGGGGCCAGGATTCCCCGTTGCGGCGCACGTGTTCCAGCGCCCTGGCGCTCCAGCTTTCCCGCAGCCGCGCGTTTCCATACAGCAACTCGAATTGCGCCGCCAGGGCGCCCGGGTCGACCTCGTGCAGCGTACCCAGCGCCGGGTCCTCGCGAGCGGTGGACGCCGCCAGCAGCGCGTGCCCCCTCCAGGCGTCGCCGCAGCCCGTGTGGTCCGGCACGATCTGGGCGGCGCCCGTGGCCGCGTGCTCGAATGCGACCAGGCCCCAGCCCTCGCCAACCGCGGTGTTCACGCCGACGTCGCAGGCGCCGTAGATCAGGTTCAGGTGTGGGTCGGTGACGCGCGGGTGCTCTGCGTCCCAGCGCGTGAACAGCAGGCGCTCGGCGATGCCGCGCCGCTCGGCATGCGGCAGCAGCCGGCAGCCCTGGTCGCGCATGCCCGCATGGAAGTACAGGTAGGCGTCTTCCTTGCCCCTGGCGAACCGGGCGAAGGCGTCGATCGTCAGGTCCAGCCGCTTGCGGGGCTGGTTGCGATTGGCGTTCAGCACGATGAAGGCGTCGTGCAGGTGGGGCCGCGACGCAAACAGCGTGGCCCTGGCCATGCGCCGGGCGCTGGCCGGCTCGGACGCCAGGGGAGCGAAGCGTTGCAGGTCGATGCCGTGGGGCACGACGCAGGTGGGCCTGTCGAAAGCGCCCAGCGAGCGCAGCACCTGCTCCAGGTAGCGCGCCGCGAAGTCGGTGAAGACGCAGAGCCGGTCGGCCTGCCCCAGTGGCGCCAGCGAGGCGTCGACGTGGAACTCGTGGTCGATGGGGCAATAGACGACGACGGGCACGGCCGGCGCGGCCGCCTTGAGGGCGTGCACAGCCCGGGCCGCGGGAAAGGCTTCGAGGTACAGGAAGACGAGGTCTGGCTGGCTGGCCGCCGCCTGCGCCGCCAGCGCACGGAAGCCCGACCTGTCCTCGGGCGCCAGCCGTCCTGCCACCACGCATGGAAAGTCGGGATCCGCGGCGCCGCCCATCTCGAAGTGCGAGACCTCGTGCTGCGGCAGCCAGGCGGAGACGAGCGCCCGCAGCACGCGGCCGAAACCATAGCCTGCGGCGCCGTAGCCGACCGTGAGGATCCGCATGGTCAGGAAGGCCAGTCGCCATCCAACTGGTAGAAGTTGTTCTGGCCGGGGACGTTGGGATTCGCGTTCCAGACCGCCCGGCTGGCCAGGGAAGCGTCCGCGATCGACAGGCCCAGCGCGGGGCAGAACGTCCGGAGATGCTGGAGTGCCGCATCCGCACGCAAGACGGTGGTCCGGTTCTGCAGGTTGCTCTCGCCGTGGATCACGTAGCCGACGAGCATGGGTTCGGCGCCGCCGCAGTCGTAGACGACCGGTGCTCCCGAGAACCCTGGCTCCAGGACCCCGTCCTGGGGCAGGACGTCGAAGATGCAGCCGTTCGGGTCGACGTCCTCCACTTTCACGGAAATGTCCTTGATGCCAGTGACGAACTCGGTGCAGACACGAACGATGCTGTCCTTCTGCAGCGGGAAGTTCGGGCCGGGCGGAATGAACCCATTGCCCTGGCCGGGCAGGTGGAATGCGTCGCTTCGGAAGGCCCGGTTCGGGTTGACGAAGGCGACCGCGAGGTCCAGAGAGGCCATGGCCCAGGGGGGCGACTTCCAGACATCCGACGGGGCTGAATAAGCGCTCCGGTAGACGACGGGCCCCAGGATTTCCGTCCCGATCTTCAGCGGGACCACGCCGGTCACCATCTCCCACTTGTCGGGGATCAGGCCTGGCACCCCGGTATTGACGAAAACGGTCTGCGTCTGGGTCAATGGGGGCGATGCGACGGGCCACGTGGTCGTTGGTCCCGCCTGTGGCGGTTCGCTACCGATGGTGTGAACGTTGTCGAGATACGCCCACATGCCTTTGCGGTAATAGCTTTTCTGCAGGACATGCGCCGGAAACACCGCATAGAGCCCCGGGCCATGCTGCGACTGCGCGAGGAACGCGATGGGCGCGAAGGTCGGGTTCATGTCCGAGACATCGTCGATCTTCATCAATCGCCCGATGCCGAATTCATTTGGCATGGCTGGCCCCGCCTTCAGGACGGAACGTAGCGGAACACCCCGCCCGAGTACTCCGGCTTCAGGAAAGCCTCCAGCAGCAGCCCGCGCGTGGCGGTGTTGTCGTGCATCGCGAAGGCCTCCAGCGCCGGCGCGCTGCCGCCGTAGGTGCCGACGATGCCGTAGGAGACCAGGCCCAGGGCCGAGGAGGTATGCTTCAGGCTCCACCAGGTGTCCATGGCGTCGCCCGCGCCAAGGTTCTTCAGCAGGTTGGCGAGCGGCACGCTCGGATAGAGCTGCACGCCGGACACCCACCAGATCAGGATCGCCACGATGACGTCGCGGTTGCCTTGGTAGGGGTCGAGGTCCGCCACGACGGCGGCGTACTCCTTCAGCGTCTCCGGGTCGATCGAGTGCTCCGTGATCCGGTACGCCTTGTCCAGTTTCACGGCCAGCGTCGCGCGGTCCAGCACCAGCGCGCGCACGCCGGGCGAGCCCAGGCTGGGCGCCAGTGACAGCGGCTTGTCGTTCAGGTTGGCGAAGCCCGAGGAGCGCTTGTAGACGTCATAGTCGTCCGGCGTGTACAGCGTCAGGTTGTTGCCCGCATAGGCCTCGGTGGCCTCCTTCAAGGCCTGGGCCTGGGCGCCCGAGAACAGCGAATGGATCGGGACCAGCGAGAAGTCCACCGGCATCGGCATGAAGCGCAGGTCGACCAGCCATTGGTTGTAGATCCAGTGGAAGTTGTCGTTGAAGCCGGGGACCAGCGCCTCGAGGATGGTGTTGGAGCCGGTGGCGCTGATGCGGACGATGCGCTTGGACGCCCAGTCCTCGCCCAGCTGGTTCCAGGCGACGCCGGCCTCCGCCTTCGCCGCGAAGAACACCGCCTTGGCTTCCAGCTTGAGCTTGGCCTTGAAGTCGGTTTCGGACTTGCTGTACGTCTTGTCGATCGCCGTGTAGTAGTCCAGCCGCCCGCCCATGTCCACCTCGTTCACGAAGTGCGTGCCGAACTTGTTGAAGAAGGCGAAGAAGGCGCGGACGTTTTCCTTGTCGGCCGGCTTGTACTCGGTGGGCAGGCCCTTGAAGTCCGCGTCGTCCAGCACCCACGGCGCCAGCTTGTCGATGGAGGCGTCCAGCAGCCGCAGCTTGTAGTTCTTGCTGCGCACGCAGACCAGGCCCAGGTAGTAGTCGGCGATCTGCTGGCCGACGCTGGAGAAGGCGGCGTCGAACTCCGCGCTGAACATGCCGTACTTGCCGGACACGTTCGCCTGCGCGCTGAAGTACTGGCTGACGCTGGACTTGGAGTTGAACGTCGTCGATTCGCCGCTCTGCACGCCGAGTTCCACCGGGTCGTCGACGTTCTGCGGCAGGAGGTAGAGCATGCCCGATTGCGGCGAGCGCCACACGCGCAGCGCCGGCTGGGTCATGTCGAACAGGGTGGCCTTGGCGGAGGCGGCGTTGTAGCGGCCGAAGATGTTGAAGCCCTTGCCGAGGACGGCGTGCCCGGGCACGAGGCTGGGAATTTCAGGCAGGCCCAGTTCGTGGCGTGCGTGCTTCAAGGCTGCGATGTCCGGCATGCGTCCTCCCCGTTTCGGAATGGCGGATGCTACGGAGGCGCGCGGAATCCGTATGTCCCCAGAACAGGGGACAACCGGGCGGCCGGCGGCTTTGTTAGAGTGCGCCGATGGCCGGCAAGGCCGGGGGAGCGATGATGAGCGGACAGACGACTCTCTTCTCGCGCGGCGTCGCGCTGGTTGGCGAAGCCGCCGTGGCGTGGCGGCGCCGCACGCAAGGCCCCGTGCCGCCACCCGCCGTGGGCGGCGCGCCGGAGATTCCGGCCGGCCGCCCGCAAGGCGCCGTCCCCACGCTCAAGATGCCCACCGCGCGCGGCTGGGCGCTGGGGCAGTTGCCGGCGGCGGCGCCGGGACTCGCCGCCAACGCCTTCGCCACCGGCCTGAAGCATCCCCGCTGGATCCACGTGCTGCCGAACGGCGACGTCACCGTCGCCGAGGCGCTGTTCATGCCCGGGCCGCCGAAGACCGTGTTCGAGCGCGCCATGGTCGCGACGATGAAGCGCGCGGCGGCGATCGGGCCCAGCCCGAACCGCATCACCTTGCTGCGCGACGCCGACGGCGACGGCACCGCGGAAATCCGCGACACGCTGCTCGAAGGCCTGAGCCAGCCGTTCGGCATGGCCTTGATCGGCGAAACCTTCTACGTCGGCAACACCGACGGCGTGATGGCGTTTCCCTACGCGCCGGGCAGCACCCGCATCCAGGCCGCCGGCCGGCCGCTCGTGCGCTTCAAGCCCGGTGGCCACTGGACGCGCAGCCTGCTGGCCAGCCCCGACGGCCTGCGCCTGTATGCCGGCGTGGGCTCGCTCACCAACATCGGCGACCTGGGTTTCGAGGTGGAGCAGGAGCGCGCCTGCATCTTCGAGCTGGATCTCGCGAGCGGCCGCAGCCGGGTGTTCGCCGAGGGCCTGCGCAACCCGGTGGGCCTGGCTTGGGAGCCGCAGACGGGCGTGCTGTGGACGGTGGTCAACGAGCGCGACGGCCTCGGCGACGAAACCCCGCCCGACTACCTGACCTCGGTGCGCGAGGGCGGCTTCTACGGTTGGCCGTACTGCTATTGGGGCCGCACCGTCGACGACCGCGTGCAGCCGCAGGACGCAGCGCGGGTGGCGCAGGCGATCACGCCGGACTACGCGTTGGGCGGCCACACCGCATCGCTCGGCCTGTGCTGGATGCCGCGCGGCACGCTGCCCGGTTTCGACGAGGACGGCATGGTGATCGGTCAGCACGGCTCGTGGAACCGCAGCGTTTTGAGCGGCTACCGCGTGGTCTTCGTGCCCTTCGCCAACGGACGCCCGAGCGGGCAGCCTCCGCGCGACATCCTGAGCGGCTTCCTGGCGCCGGACGAAAGCGAATCCTACGGCCGGCCGGTGGGCGTGGCGATCGGGCCCGACCGGCATTCGCTGCTGGTGGCGGACGATGTCGGCGACGTGATCTGGCGAGTGGGGGCAGCGGGACGTTGAATGATCGGTGGCTTGGCCTGACCGTCTAGGCGACCGTGAACGCCTCGTGCACTGCGCTCTGGAAAGCGCCGCCATTCACCGGCCCGCCGCCCGCGACGTAGATCGTGTTGCCGATCGCCGCGGCGCCCAGGCCATGGCGCGGAGTGATCATCGGTGCGTACTGTTCCCAGCGGTCCCGCACCAGGTCGTAGGCCTCGTTCTGGCCGAACACCCGGTTCACGCCTTCGCCGCCCATGACGAAGATGCGTTGCCCCACCAGCACGGCGCCGTGCCCCGAGCGCGCCGTGGGCAGCGGGTTGCGCATGGTCCATTTGTCGGTGGCGGCTTCGTAACTGTGGTGCAGGTTGCTGTTGGTGTGGAAGCTGTCGACGCGTCCGCCGATGACATGGATCAGGCCGTTGGCCACCACTGCGCCGACGTGGTCGCGGCCGGTGGGCAGCGGCGCGGCGCGCGTCCAGCGGTCGGCCTGCGGGTCGTAGACCAGATGCCAGTCGACCGACTTCTTGGTGTCGAAGGTGTCGCCGATGGCGCCGCCGATCGCGTGCAGCTTGCCTTCGAAGTTGACGCAGGCCACCGAGCCGCCCGCCTGCGGCAGCGGCGCGATGGCGCGCCACTTGTCTTCGCGGGCGCTCCAGGCGTAGCACTCGGGGTCCGGGTGGCGGTTCTGCTCGAGGAAGCCGCCGATGGCGTACAGCGTGTCGCCCATTACCGCCACGCCCACGTGGTTGGCGCCGCGCGGCAGCGGCGCGGCGCGGCCCCAGGCATCGCGCTGCGGGTCGTAGACGTGGTGGTAGGCGCGGTCCACGCGCTGCTCGCCGTAGCCGCCCACCAGGTGCATGCGGCCGTTCATGGCGACGGCCCAGGCCATCTCGCTGCGCGGCAAGGGCAATGGCGCCTTCGGCGTCCAGCGGCCCGGCGTCGCGGCCTTGGGGGCCAGGCTGTCGAACAGGCTTTGAACGTCGGCTTCGGCCGGCCGGTCGATGCGGCCCGGCGCGTTCAGGCGTTCGTAGAGGGCGTCGTGGCCGGCGTGGCCGCCGCCCGTCTGCGCGCGGGCGGCGAACGCGGCGGCGCCGGCGAGCAGCAGCGAGCGGCGTGGGAGCGGCATGGCGCCTCCTCAGGGCTTGAACACATCCACCGGCAGCAGCACTACTGGCGTCAGGCCGCGGTTCTCCCACCAGTGCGAAACGTCCTGCTTCGCCACGACCATCTCGCCCGCCTTGTGCGGGATCTCGACGCCGTTGCGGATCTCGACCACGTCGCCCTGCAGCACGTATTCCAGCGTGGGCCGGCCCTTGTGGCTGTGCGCGGCCACGTGGCCGCCGGGCTCGATGGTGACGGCGCGGGCGCGCAGCGCGCGGCCCTCGATGCCGTCGATCTCGCCGGCCAGTTCGATCTGGCCCAGCGACCTGGTGGAGGAACCCTTGGCGTCGGCAGGGCCGGCGACCTGGGAGAAGCCGTAGCCGCAGCCGAAGGCGGCAACGGCGACCAGCACGAAGGAGAAGCGCGGGCGAGCAGTCATCGGGTCCTCTGGAGGGTGGTTGTGGACCGGGGCATGCTACGGCGGGGGCGCGCCACCTGGGCCGGGGTGAACCCGGAGGCTTACCCCGTTTTCAGGACGCGCCCAGGAGCCGGTTCAACTCGGCCCCGCTGGCCGCGTCGGCGAAGCCGTCGAAACGGCCTTGCTCCGCGATGAGGCGGGCGCTGCGCATGAAACCACCCCAGGCCGAGCGCGCCAGCGCGCCGCCGACGCTGACGCGGCGCACGCCCATGGCCGCGAGCTCCTGCAGGTTGAAGGGCAGCGCCGAGCCCACCAGCAGGTTCACCGGCTTGGGCGCGACGGCCTGCACCACCGCGGTGATCTGTTCGCGGGTGGAGATGCCCGGCGCGTAGAGGCAATCGGCGCCGGCTTCGGCGTAGGCCTGCAGGCGCCGGATCGTGTCGTCCAGGTCCTTGCGGCCCCAGAAGAAGTTCTCGGCGCGGCCGACCAGCAGCACTTCGCCGCCGGCGTCGTCGACGGCCTTGCGGGCCGCGCGCATGCGCTCCACCGAAGCGGCGAGCGGACGGATCGGGTCGGCGGCGTCGCCGGTGGAGTCCTCGATGGAAACGCCGGCGATGCCTGTTTCGATGGCGAGCCGCACGTTGCGCGCGACGCCTTCGGCATCGTCGGCGAAGCCGTCCTCGAAGTCGGCGTTGAGCGGCAGCTCGGTCGCGGCCACCAGCTCGCGCAGGTGGGCGAGCACGCCTTCGAACTGCATGTCGCCGTCGGCCATGCCCCGGCTCCAGGCTGCGCCGGAGCTGGTGGTGGCCAGCGCCTGGAAGCCGAGCGACTGCAGGTAGCGGGCGCTGCCGACGTCCCAGGGGTTGGGAATGACGAAGCAGCCGGCGTCGTGAAGGCGGCGGAAGGCCTGGCGGCGGGCGGAGAAGGGAGAGGGCATGCGGCGGACTCCTTGGGGGATGCCGCATTGTTGTCATTGCGGCCCCGAGCCGCAATCCATGCAGGCGTGGCGTGGATCCCGGATCGAGTCCGGGATGACAACTAATAGCTGCCTGAGGGCTTGGCCGCCCCTTCCCGCAGCTTCGCCAGCATCCCTCGCGCATTCCCCGTCAGCAGGCCCAGGTCCGAGCCGATCGCCACGAAGCGGAAGCCGGCCTCGCCGTACTGCCTGGCCTGCTCGGCCGACGCGGCCAGCGTCCCGGCCGGCTTGCCGAGTGCGTTGCAGCGGCGCGCGAAATCCTGCAGCGCGCGCTGCACGTCGGGATGCGCGCCATTGCCGTGCAGGCCCATCGAACCCGACAGGTCGGTCGGGCCGATGAACAGGGCGTCGACGCCCGGCACCGAAGCGATCTCCTCCAGCCCGTCCAGCGCGGCCGGCGTCTCGATCTGCACCACCACGCCGATGCGGCTGTTGGCCGTCTTGAAATGGTCCGGCACCGCGCCGAAGCGCGAAGCGCGGCTGAGGCCCGCCATGCCGCGGATGCCTTCGGGCGGATAGCGCGTGGCCCGCACCGCGCGCTGCGCCTCTTCGGCATCCTGCACGAAGGGGAAGAGCAGGGTGGACGCGCCGGCATCGAGCGCGCGCTTCACCAGCACGGTGTCGTTCCAGGCCATGCGCACCACCGGCACCGTGGGCGTGGTGCCCAGCGCTTGCAGCATGTGCGCGAGGTCCATCGTGTCGATCGGCGAGTGCTCGCCGTCGATGATGGCCCAGTCGAAGCCGCAGCAGCCGACGGCCTCGGCGATGAGCGGGCTGGCGGACATCAGGAAGGTGCCGGCGGAGGGGGCGGCGCCGGAGCTCAGTTGGTCGAGAAATGCGTTCATCGGAAGCCCTGGGTTCCCGCCTTCGCGGGCATGACGAGTGGGGGGCGCGGGAATGACGAGTGGGGGGATCAGCCGCGGCCGGTGACGTGGACGAGTGCTTGCCGCTTTTCTTCGCGGACGACGCGGAAGGCCCGCCGCAGCACGTCTTCCAGCTCGGCGCGCTCGGACACGCGGAAGCCGGCGCCGCCGCTGGCCTCCGCATAACGCGCGAAGTCGGGCAGCGGCGCGAGATTGGACAAGGGCGCGCTGCCGCCGGCGCGCACCTGCGCCGCCGCCGTCCCCTGCGGGTAGACGAGGGTGGCGGCGTTCTGCACCGCTTCCCAGCCGCCGTTGTCGAACACGATCACCAGCACAGGCAAGCCGTGCAATTGCGACGCGTGGTGGCAGGCCGCCGGATTGGCGAACAGGTAGGCGCCGTCGCCCAGCATGGCGACGACGGTGCGATCCGGCGCCGCTTGCTGCGCGCCCAGCGCCGCGGGAAAGCCCCAACCCAGGCCGGCCGAAGTGGGATGCACGAAGTAGCGGCCGGGCTCGTCGAAGGGCATGCGCTCGCGGGCGACCGGGTATTCGTTGACGACGAGTGCGTCGGCCGGCAAGGTCGCCGTGACCGCCGCCGTGAGGAAGGACTTGCTGATCGCCCCGCCGCGCTGCGTGTCGGCATCGGCGCGGGCACGCGCGGCGCTGCGCAGCTCCCCGGCCCAAGCCAAGGCACGCGCACGCCGCGCGTCGGCGTCGCGCAAGGCGCCGCAATCCTCCAGCGCGGAAGACAGCGCCGGCAGCAACTGCGCAATCGTCGTCGTGATCGCCAGGTCGGTGCGATGCCCGCGCAGCGGATAACGCGTGAACAGCGGGTCGGTGCCCGCATGCGCGACCAGCTTCGCCACCGGCTCGCCCTTCTTCGGCACCCAGGGCACGTCGGCTTCCAGGAACAACAGCGCGTCCGCGCGCTTCAGCACGACGACGTGGTCGTGCCCCAGGAAGAGGGGATGGCTGGACGGAAAGCAGGTGTAGCGCGAACGAGCATCGCCCACGGCGATGCCGAAGCGCTCGCTCAAGGACGCGAGCGCGGCCACCGTCGAAGGATCGGCCCCGCTGCCGGTGCAGAGGATGGCGGGGAATTCCGCCGATGCGAGAGCACGCGCCAGCTGCGCGACCGCCGCGGGATCGGGCGCGGGCCCGGCCGGCGCCACCTGCGCGGGAGCCGGCAGCGGCCAGGGCGCCGACTCCGGCAGCGGCGCCGCCAGCGCCTCGCGCGGCAGGGTCAGGCACACCGGGCCGCGCGGATGCGCCATGGCGATCGCCAGTGCGCGGTCGACCAGCTGGTGCACGTTGCTGCCATCACGCAGCTCGTAGTCCCACTTCACCAGCTCGCGCAGCATGCCGGCCTGGTCGAACATCTCCTGCGACCACTGGATCTCGCTGTCGCGCGAACCTTCGTGGCCGCCCTCGAACACCGGCGTGCGCCCCGGCGTGAAGAGGATCGGAACCTGGGCCCGCGCCGCGTTGAACAGCCCGCAGACCGCATTGGCCGCGCCTACGCTCACGTGCAGCATCACCGCCTGCGGCCGGCCCGTGACCATGTAGTAGCCATGGGCCATGCCGACCGCCACGTTCTCGTGCGTGGAGATCACCGGCTGCGGAAACGCCAGCCCGCTCTCCGCCGAACGCGCATAGGCCTCCACCAGCGGCGCCGTGTCGGTGCCGGCGCCGATGTAGAACCGGTCCACCCCGCGCTCCTTCAGCAGCGCGAGGAAGGCCTCGGCGACGGTGGGCCTCATTGCGGCTGGATGTTGGCGCGCTTGGCCACCGTCGCCCAGCGGTCCAGGTCGAAGGCGATGGCCTTGGCGAAGTCCTCCGAGGTGTTGCCCACCGGCTCGACGCCGATCTTCATGAAGGCTTCGCGCACCTCGGGCCGCTTCACCATCTCCACCACCACGTTCTGGATCTTGCGGACGATGGGCATGGGCGTGCCGGCCGGCGCGATGACGCCCACGAGCGTCGCCACCTCGGTGCCGGGCAGGCCGGCCTCGGCCACCGTCGGCACCTCGGGGAAGGCGGCGTTGCGGTGCTCGTCGGTGTAGGCCAGAGCGCGCAGCTTGCCCGCCTTCAGCAGGCCGGCGAGCGGCGGCACGTCGGCGATGGCGATGGTGACCTGCCCGCCGGTCAGCGCGATGGTCGACTCGCCGCTGCTTTTGTACGGGATGGCCAGGAAGTTGGTGCCGGTCTTCTGCTTGAACAGTTCCGTGGCCAGCTGGAACAGCGGCGCGCTCGACGCATAGGTCACCTCGTTCGGGTGCGCCTTGGCGTAGTCCACCAGCTCCTTCACCGTCTTGAACGGCTGCGTCGAATTGACGGTGATGAACAGCGGCAGGCGGCCCACCACCGAGATCGGCACGAAGTCCTTCTGCGGGTTGTAGGGCAAGGTCTTCTGCAGCACCGGGTTCATCACCAGCGGGCCCGAAGGCGCCATCATCAATGTGTAGCCGTCCGGCGCCGCCTTGGCCGCGTACTCGGTACCGGGGATGCCATTGGCGCCGGCCTTGTTCTCGACGATGCAGGGCTGGCCCAGCTTGTCCTGGATCTCCTTGGCGACCAGGCGCGCCAGCACGTCGGTGCCGCCACCCGGCGCATAGGGCACGACCAGCTTGATGACCTTGTTCGGGTAGTTGTCGCCCTGGGCGTGGGCGGCGTTCAGCAGGCAGGCGCCGGCGGCAAGCAGCAGCGCGCGGCGGAGGATGGACAGCTTGGGCACGATGGGGGTTCCTTGTTCGACTCAGGCGGCGGCCGCGGCGTTTTTCTGGCCGGGTTGGGTGGGCAGGGCTTGCGCCAGCTCGCGCTTGCGCCAGGGCTTGGTGGGCTTGCCGTTGCGCACGGCTTCCAGCTCGCGCCAGAAGATGCGGCGCAGGGTGATGACGCCCAGGTCGCTCTTGCCCAGCATCTCGAGCTCGCGGTCGGCGATGATTCCCTGGCCCCGCTGCGCGATGTAGTCCTGCGCGGAGATCAGGCCGATCACGTCGCCTTCCTCGGGGCCCTTGCGCTGCAGGAACAGTTCCTCGAAGTGCTCGTCGGCGTTGTACTGGCCGTACTTTTCGAACTGCTGCAGCAAGCGCTGCTTCTGGGCCTCGTCCTGCGCCTTCAGCGCATAGAGCGTGAAGCGGGTGCTGTGCTCGTCGTCGGCCGGCACCATCCAGATGACGAAGTCGATCCACGGGTCCGCGGGCGTCAGGCCCGGCACGACCACGTGGTTGTTGTTGGGGAAGGTCCAGTTCGACTTGCGCACGTTGCCGGCGCCGCGGCGGGCCGTCTGCTCGATGCCGGCTTCGGTCTCGGCATAGGACAGCTCGGGGATCGCGTCGGTGACGGCATCGCCGAAGGAGGCGACGCGCAGCGCACGGTGCACGAAGCTGACGTGCGTGGCGTCCAGCGAGTTCTCGATCTGCTGGAACCAGTTGATCTTCCAGGTCTCCTTGGTGGCGACGATGGTCACGCCCTCGGCCTCCAGCGCGTCCTTGCGCGGCAGGTCGAACTCCGGCGCTTCGCCTTCACCGAGCCAGGCGAACACCAGGCCGCAATACTCGCGCACCGGGTAGCCGGCGATCTTCGCAGCGGGCGGCGGCGCCGCTTCCTTCTCCGCGGGCCGTTCGACGCAGGCGCCGCTGCCGTCGAAGCGCCAGCCGTGGTACATGCAGCGGATGGTGTCGCCGTGCACCCAGCCGGTGTGGAGCAGCGTCTGGCGGTGGCGGCAGCGGCCGGCCACCAGGTGCGCTTCGCCGCTGTCACCGCGGAACAGCGTGAGCTCGTCGCCCAGCACCTTCACGGGAATCGCATCGCCCTTCTTCACGTCCGTGGACAGCGCGATGGGCTGCCAGAACAGGCGCAGCAGCTTGCCCATGTCCGTGTCCGGGGTGGTCTGCGTGAGCAGCTTCAACTGCTCGCCGCGGCTGATGGTGGTCGACATGTCCTTCCTTCCTCGCTTGTATTCAGAAGCCGACGTTGGCGGCGCCCTTGAGCTGCAGCATCGCGCGCGCCTGGTCCGGCGTCGCGACCTCCATCCCGAGTTCTTCCAGGATGCGGCGGATGCGCGCCACCTGTTCGGCGTTGCTCCTGGCCAGCTGGCCGGGGCCGCCCCACAGGCTGTCCTCCAGGCCCACGCGCACGTTGCCGCCCATGACGGCAGACTGCACGGCGACGCGCATCTGCGCGCGGCCGGCGCCCAGCACCGACCAGTAGTAGTCCTTGCCGAACAGGCGGTCGGCAGTGCGCTTCATGTGCATGACGTCCTCGACGTCGTTGCCGATGCCGCCGCGCAGGCCGAACACCGACTGGATGAACAGCGGGCCCTTCAGCAGGCCGCGGTCGCGGAAATGCGCCGCCGTGTACAGGTGGCCGATGTCGTAGCACTCCAGCTCGAAGCGGGTCTGGCTGGCGCTGCAGGATTCGAGGATGTAGGCGATGTCGCGGAAGGTGTTCTTGAACACGCGGTCGTCGCTCTCGGCGAGGTAGGGACGCTCCCACTCGTGGTCGAAGGACTTGAAGCGGTCCAGCATTTCGTAGAGCCCGAAGTTCATCGAACCCAGGTTGAGCGAGGCCACCTCGGGCTTCAGCTTCAGCGCCGGCTGCAGCCGCTCGGCCACCGGCATCGTCGGCGCGCCGCCGGTGGTGATGTTGACGACGACGTTGCTTTCCTTCTTGATGCGCGGCAGGAAACGCAGGAAGGCCTCGGGCGTCTGGTCGGGGCGGCCGTCCTTCTCGTTGCGCGCATGCAGGTGCACGATGGCCGCGCCCGCTTCGGCCGCGCCGATGGCGGCTTCGGCGATCTCGTCCGCCGTCACCGGCAGGTACGGCGACATGCTGGGCGTGTGGATGGAGCCGGTGACGGCGCAGGTGATGATGACCTTGTTCTGCGGCATGTTCGCGTTTCCTTAGTGGGTGACGCCCGTGCGCTGCAGCAGCGCGGCGTCGTTGACAGTGAGGTCCTGGCCCTGCAGGTCGCTGGGGCGCTGGTCCGCCAGCCAGGCGACGACGCCGGCGGAGCGCTCGGGCGGCGCCAGGTTCTCGCGCGGCACCTGGCTGATCTCGTTCATGCCGGAGCCGCGGATGCGCACCTGCATTTCGGTGTCCACCAGCCCCGGCGCGAGGCCGTAGGCGAGGATGCCGCGCGGGCCATATTCGAGCGCGGCGCAGCGCGTCAGCATGGCCAGGCCGGCCTTCGAACTGCAGTAGGCGGACCAGCCTTCGCGCGGGTTGTGCGCGGCGCCGGTGGAGATGTTGACGATCGTGCCCTTTGACTTCATCAGCGCAGGCAGCGCCGCATGCAGCACGTGGTAGCAGCCGACCAGGTTGGTCGTCACGGCCTGCGCCCAGGTGGCGGGGTCGGTGTCGTGCAGGTGGCCGATCGGCTCGATGACGCCGGCGTTGTTGACCACCACGTCGAGGCGGCCCCAGGCCGCCAGCATCTTGGCGATGGCCGCTTGCACCGAGGCGACATCGGCCACGTCGCAGGGCAGCACCAGGCAGGACTGGCCGGTGGCCAGCACGGCGTCGGCGACGCCGCGGGCGGCGTCCGGGTTGCGCACGGCCAGCACGGGCGCGATGCCGCGCCTGGCGAGGGCCACGGCCACGGCGGCACCGATGCCGCGCGCGGCGCCGGTGACGAAAGCCGTGCGCGCCGGGAGGTGTTCGCTCACGCTGTCATTCCTTGAAGTTGTCGGCGGCCAGCAGGGCGTCGGCCGCGTCGGAGAGGTCGTCGTGGATGGCCTTGGAGGCGGCCTGGGTGTCCTGCCGGCGCAGCGCGCGCAGCAGGTCCATGTGGTGGTGGTCGGCGTTGGCCGTCGCGCCTTCGGGCACGCGGAACATCTGGTTCAGGTGCGGGCCGATCTGCATCCACATGCTCTCGATGACGGGCTGCATCACCTCGGTGGCGGCAGCCTCGTACAGGCGGAAGTGGAAGCGGCGGTTGCAGGCCAGGTAGGCGGAGGCGTCGCGCTTGTGCAGCGCTTCGTCCATCGCGCGATGGTCGGCGGCCATCGCCTCGATCTGCGCCGGCGTGATGCGCACGGCGGCGCGCGCGGCCACCATCGGCTCCAGGCTCAGGCGGATCTGCAGGATCTCGAGGAAGCGCGCGCGGGTCATGATGGGCAGCACCACCGTGCGGTTGGGGCCCAGGTCCAGCGCGCGCTCGGCCACCAGGCGCTTCAGCGCGTCGCGCACCGGCATCGGGCTGGTGCCGAACACCGCGGCCAGCGCGCGGATGGTGAAGGTCTGGCCGGGGACGAAGTGGCCGTCCATCAAGGCCTGGCGCATGCGCTCGTAGGCGGCGTCGTGCAGGTTGCTGCTGCGATCGAGTTCGAGGGCGCTGGACTGCCCGAGGGCTGCATGGATGCCGACGACGCGCTTCTGGCGCGGGCTGCGCTTGGGGAGGGGAGTCACGCTCATAGTGTGATAACAGTTTATGCACGCAGGCCCAAGCCGCGCAAGATAGATTCGGGTTTTCCATGAGAAGGGTGCCGCAGTTGCACCTGTTGTGCGCTAGGAAATTCGCCAGGGGCGGGCGGCGTTGGGTATCGATATAACAGCGGCATCCAAATCACCCGCCAGGGTTGGGGAGATGCCGTGATCAAGGGTATGAGGGGCAGGATTTGCCGCCATTTCGCCGTACTGGTATATCTGTCGGTCGCCGCCTGCGGCGCGGCCCGGGCCGAGATCCTGCTGGGGACGTCGTCGGACTATTCCAGCGCCAATGCGGCGCTCACGCGCGACTACATGCGCGGCATGCAGGCTTACCTGGACGAGGTGAATCGCAAGGGCGGCATCCGCGGCGAGACGATCCGCATCGTCAGTGCGGACGACGGCTCCGACCCGCAGAAGACGGCAGAGAACACGCGCAAGCTGGTCGACAAAGACGAGGTACTGGCGCTGGTGGCCTACCGCGGCACCGCGGGCATGCTGAAGATCGTCCCCATCATCCAGGCCGCCGGCGTGCCGGAGATCGGCAGCACCAGCATGGCCAAGGCGCTGCGCGAGCCCGCGATGCGCGGCGTGTTCCACATGCGCCCCAGCACGGCCGACGAGATCGAGGCGGCGGTGAACCATGCCTGGACCATCGGCATGACGCGCATCGCCGCCTACTACCAGGACGATGCTTTCGGCAACGAGGCGATCGAGGCCTTCCGCGCTTCATTGGCCAAGCGCGGCGCGCAGCCGGTGGCGGTGGCGGCGCTGAAGCGGGGCAGCACCGACGTGGCTTCGGGCGTCGACGCGCTGGCCAAGGTGCAGCCGCAGGCCGTGCTGATGCTGGGGCAGACCAAGCCGAACGCGGCGCTGATCAAGGGCCTGCGGGCGAAGGACGTGCATCCCATGTTCTTCGCGCTGAGCGTTTCGTCCGGGCTGCACGCGGAGTTGAACGAGGCCGCGGCGGGCATCATGGTGACGCAGGTGGCGCCGTATCCCTTCATCGCCCGCGAACCGGTCGTGACCGAGTACCAGTCGCTGCTGGCGGACAAGCATTACAGCTACGGCAGCCTGGAGGGTTTCCTGAACGCCAAGCTGGTGGTGCGCGCGCTGCAGAAGACGCCGTCCCCGATCACCCGCGCCAAGCTGATGGCCACGCTGGAGTCCATGGGCGACGAGGACCTGGGCGGCTTCCACATCTCCTACGGGAAGCAGAGCAACCTGGGCTCGCGCTACGTGAACCTCACGATGATCCGGCAGGACGGGACTTTCGCGCGCTGACGGATTCGCGTGGCAGCACGTCGAGCAAGGCCTGCCGGAACTCGTGGAAGGCGCGCAGCCGCCGCAGCGAGGGCCGGTACATCATCCCCGCCGTGTAGCGGCCCACAGGGTCCGCCAGCTTCAGCGGCGCGAGGCCCTGCGCGGCCGCCGCGCTGGCGAGGGTGGACGGCAGCAGCATCACGTGCAGGCCGTGCTGCAACAGGCGAAAGCCGAACTGCACCGAGGTCGTCTCGACCGCCGCCGCGGGTGTCGCGAGTCCCGCGCGGTCGAAGAAGTCGTTCACCAGCTGCCGCCCCGATACCGCTTCGCTGAACCAGATCCAGGGCACGGTCGCCAGGCCGGCCGCGGCCACCTTGCGCTTGCGCTGCAAGGGGTGCGCAGTGGCGGCGAAGACCAGGTGCTCCACTTCGATCAGCGGTTCGTATTCGATTTCGGGCGAGCGCTGCCGCTCCGGTGGGAAGCCACCCAGCACCAGGTCGAGTCGCCCCGAGTCCAGCATCGGCAAGGTGGCCTCGTTCATGCGCGTGAGCATGCTGACCTTCACGGCCGGCAGCCGCGCGCTGAGCGCGGCCACCGCATCGGCCGCCAGCTCGAAGGACCAGGCCGGGCCGGCCGCGATGCGCAGTTCGCCGGCGCTGCCGGTGAGCAGGTCGCTCAGCTCGCTGGCGGCGTAGTTGAAGTTCATCTCCACCAGCTCCGCGTGGTGCAGCAGCGCGGCGCCGAAAGGCGTGAGCGCCATGCCCTGCACGCTGCGCTCGAACAGCGTTACGTCCAGCGCCTGCTCCAGCTCCTGGATGCGCCGCGTCAGCGCCGACTGGCTGATGGCCGATTGCTCGGCCGCCTGCCGGATGCCGCCGGCGCGGGCCACGGCCAGGAAGTCGGCCAGCAGGTGCGCCCGCCGGGTCATGCGCTGCAGGATCTGCCGGGTGCTGGGTCGGTCCATGGGGCGTATTGTTGCGCGCAGCGCATCACCTGATCGGAAGTTCGCACTTTTCGGCAACGCCCCGCCTGCCTACAGTGACCGGGCAGAAATCCCCCTGGAGACAAACCTTGAAGCTTCTCGCCTCCGCGCTGCTGGCCTGCGCCACGCTCGCGCCTTCCCTGGCCGGCGCCCAGGCCTTTCCCTCCAAGCCCGTCACGCTGGTGGTCCCGTTCGCTCCCGGCGGCGGCGCCGATGTCGTCGCGCGCGTGCTTGCGCAGGCCATGCAACTGGGCCAGCCCATCCTCGTCGACAACAAGCCGGGCGCCGGCGGCACCATTGCGGCGAGCCTGGTCGCGAAGGCGCCGGCGGACGGCCACACGCTGCTGTTCGCGACGGCGGGCCACGCCGGCACGAAGGCGCTTTACCCGCACCTCACTTTCGACCCGGTGGCGGACTTTGCGCCGGTCATCGGCATTGCCGCGGCGCCGGTGGTGATCGCGGTGAACGCCAGCTCGCCCTACAAGACGCTGCAGGACTTCGTGCAGGCAGCGCGCGCCAAGCCCGGCAAGCTCAATTGCGCCGGCGGCGGCGGCGGCGCGACCGTCACCAACCTGGCCTTCGAACTGCTGAAGTCGGAGTTGAAGCTGGACATCACCGCCGTGCCCTACAAGGGCTCGGCACCCGCCATCACCGCGCTGCTCGGTGGCGAGATCGACTGCGACAGCGACGCGCTGGCCGCGCTGCTGCCGCAGATCCAGGGTGGCAAGCTGCGCGCACTGGCCGTGACCACCAAGCGCCGCTCCAGCCAGCTGCCCGACGTGCCCACGGTCGCCGAGACCGTGCTGCCCGGCATGGATGCGTCGGCCTGGTACGGCATCCTGGCGCCCAAGGGCACGCCGCAGCCCGTGGTCGACCGCCTGCAGAAGGAATTCGCTGCCGCTGCGCAGCAACCGCAGGTGGCCGAACGCGTGAAGGCGGTCGGCGCCGAGCCCCTCCACATGAATGCGCACGAGTTCGGCGCCTTCGTGGCCGCCGAGGCGCGCCGCTGGGGCGGGCTGATCCAGAAGCTGGGACTGAAGGCGGAGTGATGGCTGGCGACGCACAGTTCCAGGGCCGCATCGGCCGCACCTGGAAGGACTCCACGCCCTGGTGGCCGCCGGCACCGGCGGCGCCCGCGGGCGCGCCCAACGTGGTGTTCATCGTACTGGACGACGTCGGCTATTCCGACATCGGCTGCTACGGCTCCGAGATCCGGACGCCGCGGATGGATGCGCTGGCGGCCAACGGCGTGCGCTACAGCAACTTCCACGTGACCGCGATGTGCTCGCCGACGCGCGCCTGCTTGCTGACGGGGCGCAACGCGCACAGCGTCGGCGTCGGCGCGATCGCGGAATGGGCCAACGGTTTCCCGGGCTACGAGGGCCGTATCTCGCGCCACGCCGCCACCGCCGCGGAGATCTTCGGCGAGCACGCTTATGGCACCTACGCCATCGGCAAGTGGCACCTGTCCAACCTGGCCAACTACGTCAATGCGGGCCCGCACCCGGACTGGCCGCTGGGCCGCGGCTTCAGCCGCTGGTACGGCTTCCTCGGCGGCTACGTCGACCACTGGAACCCGGACCTGCACGAGGACAACCATCCCATCCGGCACCAGCCGCGCCCGGGCTACCACCTGAGCGAGGACCTGGTGGACCACGCCATCGCGCAGGTGCGCGACCACGTGAGCTCGGCGCGCGGCCGGCCTTTCATGACCTACCTGGCCTTCGGCGCCGGCCACTGGCCGCTGCACGTGCCGCGCGCGTACATCGAGCGCGTGCAGGGCCGCTACGACCAGGGCTGGGACGCGATCCGCGAAGCGCGGCTGGCGAAGCAGAAGGCCATGGGCCTGGTGCCGCAGGCCGCGCAGCTGGCGCCGCGCAACCCCGGCGTGCAGGCCTGGGAGGAACTCACGGCCCCCGAGCGCCAGGTGGCCGCGCGCCTGCAGGAGGCGTATGCGGCTTTCATGGAGCATACCGACGACCAGATCGGGCGGCTGGCGGACTACCTGTCGTCCATCGGCGAGTACGAGAACACCATCTTCGTGCTGCTGTCGGACAACGGCGCCAGCGGCGAGGGTGGCCCGACAGGCGCGCTGAACATCCGCAAGCACCTGCAGACCGAGACCGAGACCACCGGGTACGTGCTGCAGAACCTGGACCTGATCGGCGGCGAGCATTCCTTCCCGCACTATCCGCAGGGCTGGGCGCAGGTGTCGAACACGCCGCTCAAGTGGTACAAGAAGAACACCCATGGCGGCGGCATCCGCGCGCCGCTGATCATCAGCTGGCCCAAGGGCATCGCCCAGCGCGGCGAAGTGCGCACGCAGTACCACCACGTCATCGACGTGCTGCCCACGGTGATGGAGCTGGCGGGCGTGAGCGCGCCCTCCGAGTACCGCGGCGTGCGGCAGTTGCCGATTCACGGCACCAGCATGGCCTACACCTTCGCCGACGCGGCGGCGCCTTCGCGCCGGCCGGTGCAGCACTTCGAAATGGTGGGGGACCGCGCCCTGTACCGCGAGGGCTGGAAGATCGTGGCGCGCCACCAGAAGGGCGTGGACTTCGATGCCGACCGGTGGGAGCTGTACGAGATGGGCCAGGACTACTCCGAGGTGAACGACCTGGCCGCGGCCCAGCCCGAGCGCGTGCAGTCCATGGTGAAGCTCTGGTGGGAAGAGGCCGAGCGCTTCGGCGTGCTGCCGCTGGACGACCGCGAGTCCGAGCGCGCGCTCGACTGGTTCCGCAGTTCCGCGCCATCGCGCTACCGCTACCTGCCGGGGATGGCGCGGGCCGACCGGCTGATGATTCCGGCGATCAACGGGCGCAACTACCGCGTCCTGGCCGACGTGGACTTCGGCGCGGGCGCGGCGCAGGGTGCGATCCTCGCCTTCGGCAACCGCTTTGCCGGCATCGCGCTGTATTGCAGCGGCGGCGAACTGGTGTTCGACTACATCTACAGCGAGGCGAAGACGCTCAGCCTGCGCCTGCCGCAGCCGGCCGGACGGCAGCAAGTGCGGGTGCTGTTCGAGCAGGCCGGCGAGCGCAAGGGCCGCTTCACGCTGGAAGCCGCGGGCTCGGCGCCGCAGGCCATGGACGTGCCGCGCACCTGGACGACCTATGGCGTCACCGCGGGGCTGACCTGCGGCTACGTCAACGTGCCGATCGTGCCGGCCTGTCCGGTGCCGGCGGCTTTCAGCGGCAGCATCGGTTGCGTGGACCTCGAACTGCTCGACGGGGCTCCCCGCGCGGACGGCGGCTTCGCGGCGATGTTGCAGGAGGAGTGATTCCCCGGGGGCCGGGAACCCTGGACCAAAGTCCAATGGGCGCACGAGCTGTCCCCTTGCATCGTCCAGCTCCACCGTCCATGAAAGGCCTCGCATGCCCCGGGCTTCCCTTCTCATCGTGCTCTGGTTCTGCGCGATGATCTGCGGCTGCTCCAGCCTGCCCGCCGTGCCCGAGAGGGCGCCGGAGCACGCGCTGGCGCAGAGTGGCGATACGCGCCTGGGCCGCGCGCTCGCCGGCGACGTGGCGGCGCACCCGGGCCGCACAGCCGTCCACCCGCTGCCCGGTGGCCTGGACGCTTTCGCGGCCAGGATGCTGCTGGCGCGGACCGCGGAGCGCAGCATCGACGCGCAGTACTACATCTGGCACGACGACATCACCGGCAGCCTGATGACGCAGGCGCTGTGGGAGGCCGCCGAACGCGGCGTGCGGGTGCGGCTGCTGCTGGACGACGCCAATACCGGCGGCCTGGACCCACTGCTCGCGATGCTGGATGGACACCCGAACATCGAGGTGCGCCTGTTCAACCCTTTCGCCAACCGCAGCTGGCGGCTGGGCGACTTCGCGGTGGACTTCTCGCGCGTCAACCGCCGCATGCACAACAAGTCCTTTACCGTGGACAACCAGGTGAGCGTGGTCGGCGGGCGCAACATCGGCGACGAATACTTCGGCGCGGCGGAGTCGCTGGACTTCGCCGACCTCGACGTCGCCGTCGCGGGGGCCGTGGTGCGCGACGTGTCCTCCGAGTTCGACAACTACTGGAACAGCGCCTCGGCCTATCCCGTTGCCGGCATGCTGGCGCCCGTGTCCGACGTGGTGGCGCAGCAGCTGCGCGACGGCTGGGAAGAGGCCGCGCGCAAGCCCGAGGCCCAGCGCTACATGCAGGCGGTGCGCGACACCACGCTGGTGGCCGACGTGCTGTCCGGCCAGCTGCGCATGGAGTGGGTGCCCGCGCGGCTGGTGTCCGACGATCCCGCCAAGGTGCTGAACCCGCCCGAGCGCCACGACCTGCACATGCTGCCGCGGCTGGAGGAGGCCCTGGGCCGGCCGCTGCGCGAGCTGGACCTGGTCTCGCCGTATTTCGTGCCGGCGCAGGAAGGCACGTCCGCGCTGCTGGCCATCGCGCAGCGCGGCGTGAAGGTGCGCGTGCTGACCAATTCGCTCGCCGCCACCGACGTGCTGCCTGTGTACGCAGGCTATGCGCGCTACCGCGAGCCGCTGCTGGGTGGCGGCGTACAGCTGTTCGAGCTGAAGCCCACCGCGGAAGTGCAGCGGCCCAAGACCCACGTGATCGGCAAGAGCGGTTCGCAGTCGGGCCTGCACGCCAAGACCTTTGCCGTCGACCGCGAGCGCATCTTCGTCGGCTCCTTCAACCTCGACCCGCGGTCGGCGCGCCTGAACACGGAGATGGGCGTCGTGCTCACCAGCACGAACCTGGCGGGACGGCTGTCCAGCCTGTTCGACGACAAGATCCGCGAAAGCGCCTACGAGGTGCGGCCGTCCCCGGAGGGCGCAGGGCTGGTCTGGGTGGACCGCACGAGCGCCGGCGAAGCGGTGCATGCGTCCGAGCCGGGCAGCACCGCCTGGAAGCGCTTCGAAGCGGGCTTCCTGTCGCTGCTGCCGGTCGAGTGGATGTTGTAGCGCACTTCCTAGGACCAACGTCCAACTTCCCGGGCGCGGCGGCGCGGCCGATCATCCACCGCCGCCGTTGCAAGGGCGGCAGGAAGCCTCCATGGCCCGCCGCAAGCAACTCGAAGCCCTGTTCCTCCCGCTGCTCCTGCTGGCCGCTGTGCCGGCCGCGCGCGCCGACGAAGGCGGCGTCAGTTTCTGGTTGCCGGGCCAGTTCGGCAGCCTCGCCGCCGTGCCCGGCGCGCCGGGCTGGAGCCTGCCGATGGTGTACATCCACGAGAGCGTCAGCGGCGGCGGCGGCAAGGAATTCCCGCGCGGCGGCCGCATCGTGGCGGGCCTCGATTCGCGCGTGGACCTCGTGCTGCTCGTGCCCAGCTACACCTTTCCGCAGCCGGTGGCGGGCGGGCAGGCTGCACTGGCCATGGGCATAGGCGGCGGGCACATGCGCACGTCCATCGACGCGACGCTGACCGGGCCGCTCGGCAACTCGACGTCCGGCAGCCAGACCGACACGCTGGATGGCGCGGCCGACCTCTATCCGCAGGGCTCGCTCAAGTGGAACAACGGCGTGCACAACACGATGGCCTACGTGATGGGCGGCGTGCCGGTGGGTTCGTATGCCAAGGGGCGGCTGTCCAACATCGGCACCAACCACTGGTCGCTCGATGGTGGCGGCGGCTACACCTACCTGGATCCCAAGGCCGGCAGGGAATTCTCGGCCGTCGCCGGCCTCACCTACAACTTCGAGAACCCCGACACCAACTACCGGAACGGCATCGACGGCCACGTCGACTGGGCGGCGTCGCAGTTCTTCACGAAGACCGTGCACGCCGGCCTGGTGGGTTACTTCTACCAGCAGCTCAGCGGCGACTCCGGCAGCGGCGCGACGCTGGGCGACTTCAAGTCGCGGGTGGCGGCCATCGGCCCGCAGGTGGGCTGGTTCTTCGACGGCGGCGGCAAGAAGTACTACGCCAACGCCAAGGCCTTCTGGGAATTCGGCGAGAAGAACCGCGCGGCTGGCTGGAACCTCTGGCTGTCGCTGGTGGTTCCGCTCTCGTCGAAGTAGCAGGCCGCCATGTCGATCACCGCATTGATCGGACTGGCCCTGCAGCTGAGCATGGCGCTGATCATCTGCAGCGTCGCCCTGGAGGCGAGCTTCGCCGACCTCATGTACCTGTGGCGCCGGCCCGGCCTGCTGGTGCGCTCGCTGGTCGCGATGCTGGTCGTGATGCCCCTGTTCGCGACGGCGATGCTGCTGAAGTTCGACCTGAACCACGCGGTCGTCACCGCGCTGCTGGCTTCGGCCATCTCGCCGGTGCCGCCCATCTTGCCCAACAAGCAGATCAAGGCCGGCGGCGAGGCGGCCTACGTCATCGGCCTGCTGACGACGACGGCGCTGGTGGCCATCGTCTACGTGCCGCTCAGCGCCGCGCTGCTGCAGCGCATGTTCCAGCGGCCGATCGACGTGGAAGTCGCCAGCATCGTCAAGATCGTCGCCACGTCCATGCTGCTGCCCGCGCTGGCCGGCATGGCGGTGCACGAGTGGGCGCCGAAGCTGGCGCGGCGCATCGAGAAGCCGCTGTCCCACTTCGCCACCGTGGTGCTGGTGCTCGCATGCATCCCGATCCTGATCAAGGAATGGCCGGCGATGGGACGGCTGGTCGGTGACTTCAGCGTCGTCGCGATGGTTTCCTTCGCGGTCGTCGGGCTGGCGGTAGGCCACCTGCTTGGCGGTCCCAGCGAGGGCGGCCGCACGGTGCTGGCGCTCGCCACGGCATCGCGGCATCCGGCGGTGGCCATCGCCATCACGCACAACGCCATCGACAAGCCCGGCGTGATGGCGGCGGTGCTGTTGTCGCTGCTGGTGGGAACCATCGTTGCGATTCCGTACGTGCGCTGGCGCCAGCACAGTTTCGAGGCTGCGGCGGTGGCCGGCAGCGGGCAGCACTGAAGCGCCACGACCCGGTGAGACCAAGGTCCCATGGTTGCGCGAGCGGTCCCCCACCATCATCGCCACGCGCCGCTGCACCGCACACCCATCCCACGAAATCGTCCATGAGCAGTTCACGCAGCCACACCATGCTTGCCCTTGCGGCGCCGGCCCTGCTGGTGGGCGTCGGCTCCGCCCTCATCCTGCTGGTGGTCGTCATCGTCGCCAACCTGCTGCAGCGCGTGCTGTGGAACGTGCTGCCGCCGATGTTCGGCGCGACGCCGGCGACGTGGTGGTGGATCCTCGGCATGCTCACCGTGTGCGGTCTCGTGGTCGGCCTCGTCGCGAAGTTCGTGCCGGGCCACGCCGGGCCCGACCCGGCGACGGTCTCCCTGTTCGGCCCGCCCATGCCTCTGGTCGTACTGCCTGGCCTGGCGCTCGTGCTGGTCCTCATGCTCGCGGGCGGCGTCAGCCTGGGGCCGGAAAACCCCATCGTCGCCATCGTCATCGGCCTCACGGTGGCCATCGGCACGCGCCTGATGCCGAAGGTGCCGGTGAAGGCCTGGGTCATCCTCGCCGTGGCCGGCATCATCGGCGCGATGTTCGGCACGCCGGTGGCGGCGGCCCTGCTGCTGTCGGAAATCTTCGGCGGCGGCGAGAACCAGCCGCCGTTGTGGGACCGCATGTTCGCGCCGCTGCTGGCCGCCGGCGCCGGCGCCGTCACGATGACGCTGTTCGAGGCGCCGAACTTCGCGCTGCCGGTCGAGCCTTATGGCGCCGCCCGTGCGATCGATCTCCTGACCGGCACGGCGATCGTGCTCCTGTCCTGCGGCGTCGGCATGCTTGCCGTGTGGCTGTTCCTCTCGCTGCACCGGCTGTTCGTGGTGCTGCCGCAAGTGCTGGCGCTCACGCTCGGCGGCTTCCTGCTGGGCTTGCTGGGCATCGTCGGCGGGCCGCTCACGATGTTCAAGGGGCTGGGCGAGATGAAGACGATGGTGGAGCAGGTCGGCAATTTCGGCGTTTCCGCGCTCGCCATCTTCCTGGTGGTGCGCCTGCTGGCGACGGTGATCGCCGGCACCTGCGGCTTCCGCGGCGGCCGCATCTTTCCGATGGTGGCGGCCGGCGCGACCTTCGGCTTGCTGGTGCACTCGCTGATTCCCGCCATTCCGCTGTCGCTTTCGCTGGCCTGCGCGATCATGGGCTTCACCCTGGTGGCCACGCGCGACGGCTGGCTGAGCCTGTTCCTCGCCGCGGCCATGGTGCCGGGCCCGCACTTGCTGCCGCTGCTGTGCCTGATGGTGCTGCCGGCCTGGTTCGTGATGGCGGGGCGCGCGGAAATGATCGTCAAGACTCCGGCGCCGCGGCAAGGCGAGGCGGCCGGCCCCGCCTCGCCCGCGGCGAAGGCATCCGCATGAAGTTTCTCTGGAGGTGATACATGGCAAGCAAGGGATCGAAGCGCAAGCAACCCAACGTCCTCGTCATCTGGGGTGACGACATCGGCCAGTCCAACCTGAGCTGCTACACGCACGGGCTCATGGGCTACCGCACGCCCAACATCGACCGCATCGCCAAGGAAGGCATGCTGTTCACCGACTCGTACGGCGAGCAGAGCTGCACCGCGGGGCGGTCGTCCTTCATCACGGGGCAGAGCGTCTACCGCACGGGCCTGTCCAAGGTGGGCATCCCGGCGGCGCCGATCGGCATGAACGACAAGATCGTGACGATCGCGGCCCTGCTGAAGGAGCAGGGCTACGCCACCGGCCAGTTCGGCAAGAACCACCTGGGCGACCTGAACCACATGCTGCCCACCAACCACGGCTTCGACGAGTTCTACGGCAACCTGTACCACCTGAACGCCGAGGAAGAGCCGGAGATGGCCAACTACCCCAAGGACCCGAAGTTCCACGCGAAGTTCGGGCCGCGCGGCGTGATCCATTCCTGGGCGACCGACAAGGACGATCCGACGGAGATGCCGCGCTGGGGCAAGGTCGGCAAGCAGAAGATCGAGGACACGGGGCCGCTCACCAAGGAGCGCATGGAGACCTGCGACGACGACTTCGTCGCCCGGGCCAGCGAATTCATCCGGCAGCAGGAAAAGGCGGGCAAGCCGTGGTTCGTGTGGCTGAACACGACGCACATGCACATGTTCACGCACACCAAGAAGTCCAGCCTCGGCCAGGCCGGGCGCTGGCAGTCGCCCTACCACGACACCATGATCGACCACGACAAGAACGTGGGGCAGATGCTGGACCTGCTGGACGAACTGGGCATCGCCGAAGACACCTTCGTGCAGTACTCCACCGACAACGGCCCGCACCGCAACTCCTGGCCCGATGGCGGCATGACGCCGTTCCGCAGCGAGAAGAACACCAACTGGGAAGGCGCCTTCCGCATCCCGATGCTGGTGCGCTGGCCCGGCAAGATAGCCGCCGGCTCGGTGGCCAACGGCATCGTGCAGCACCACGACTGGCTGCCGACCATCCTGGCCCTGGCGGGCGCGCCGGACGTGCCGGAGAAGCTGAAGACGGGCTACCAGGCCATAGGCCGGACCTACAAGAACCACATCGACGGCTACAACCTGCTGCCCTACCTGACCGGCGAGCAGAAGGACTGCCCGCGCAACGTCTTCTTCTACATCAGCGACGACGGCGACATCCTCGGCATCCGCTACGACAACTGGAAGCTGGTGTTCATGGAGCAGCGCTGTCACGGCACCCTGCAGGTCTGGGCCGAGCCGTTCACGCGCCTGCGCCTGCCCAAGATCTACAACCTGCGGACGGACCCGTACGAGTTCGCGGACGTGACGTCCAACAGCTACTACGACTGGATGCTGCACAACGCCTACTTCATCTACGCGGCGCAGGCGGGCGCGGCCATGTTCGCGGAAACCTTCAAGGACTTCCCGCCGATCCAGCGGCCGAACACCTTCACCATCGACGACGCCATCGCGAAGATGGGCGAGGCCACGTCGGGCGCGAGCTGAACGCGGGGCCGGCCTCCGGGAGGCCGGCCACTTCCACCCTATGGGTCGCCGGCGGCGGCAAGCGCGTGGCCCAGGCCGCTGCGTTCGAGGTTCCGCACCAGGTGGGCCACCGCGCGAACTCCCATCTTCTGCAGGCCACGGGCGCGGTGCACCTTGACCGTCTTCTCCGTCGTCCCCAGCTCCCCCGCGATCTGCTTGTTCAGCTTGCCGCGGGCCACGAAGGCCAGGACCTGGCGCTCGCGCGGCGTCAATGACGCCAACTGCACGCGCATGCGCTCCTGGTCTTCATGCCGCACGCGCAATGCAGCCTCGCGTGCGAGGGCCTTGTCGATGGCCGCGACCAGCGAGTCCTCATCGACCGGCTTCGTCAGGAAGTCGACCGCGCCGCTGCGGAATGCGTTGGCGCAGGCCTGCACGTCCGCCTGGCCGGTGAGGAACACGATCGGCAGCGCGCTGCCCTGCGCGGCGAGCCGTTCCTGCAGCGCGAGGCCATCGAGGTCCGGCAGCGCGAGGTCCAGCAGGATGCATCCCGGCTGGCGCGCGTCGTGCGCGGCCAGGAAGTCGGCGGCCGTGGCGTGTGGCTGGACTTCGTAGCCGTGCGCCGCCAGCAGGCGGGCCAGCGCGGTGCGAACCTGGGTGTCGTCGTCGACGACGTGGACGCAAGCCGGCAGGCACGGCGTGCGCGACTGCCCTCCAGCCATGCCGGGCACATGATCGCTGTACATCTTCTCCCCTTTCCGGCGCCAATTGCCTCCCGGCAGCCAGACCGGAAAATCTTGTAGCGATCCGCGAAGCGTGTCGATATGCAGGTGATTGCATAGCGCGCGCGTCCGACCGCGCCGGGATGCCCCTTTGTCCAACTTCTCCGCGACGCCCCGGCGGTGAATGATCCGGCGATGAAGAAATCACTCGTGCTGTTCGGCGCTGCCTGTGCCAGCAGCGTCCCGTGCTGGGCCCAGCCGAGCACCGAGGAGATGAACGCCTCCAACAACCCGCTGCAGCCCTCGATCGGCCTGAACCTCCAGAACGCCTACACCGGCCGCTTCTACGGCCTGGGCGACCAGGATGCGAATTCCTTCCTGCTGCGGGGAACCCTGCCGCACAAGCTGTTCGGCATGCCGCAGCTGCTGCGCGCCACCTTGCCCATCACGACGACGCCCGACGTGCCGCCGTCCGGGCGCAAGACGGGCGTGGGCGACCTCAACCTGTTCGACCTGTTCCTGTTCAAGGAAGGGCGCATGGAAGTCGGCATCGGGCCGCAGTTCACCATCCCCACGGCCAGCCGCGACGAGACCGGCACCGGCAAGTGGCAGGCGGGGCTGGCGGGCACGGTGATCGCGCCGCAGCGCTGGGGCCTGCTGGGCGGCCTCGTCACCTGGCAGCATTCGTTCGCGGGCGACGAAGCGCGGCCGACGCAGAACAACCTGCAGGCGCAGCCTTTCTTCATTTACAACCTGCCGCAAGGGTGGTACCTGCGCAGCACGGCCACCTGGAACTTCGACCTGCAACGGGACACCTACTCCATCCCGCTGGGCGCCGGACTCGGCTGGGTCTGGAAGGCCGGCAAGACGACGATGAACCTGTTCGCCGAGCCGCAGTGGACCGTGGCCCACGACGGCGACGGTGTGCCGAAGTTCCAGGTGTTCTTCGGGTTGAACATGCAGTTTCCCCTGTAGGCAAGGAGTTCGACAAATGACCATGGACACCATCGCGGCGGAAGCCGCGCGCTATGAGTTCCAGTCGGGCTTTCCGACCGCGGAGACCGCCAGCCAGGCCTACGACGCCGCCGATTTCAGCCGCGCGGTGCAGGCCTACAAGTTCTTCTATCCGACGGTGTCGGGGGCGGCCATCGTGCGCGGCAACGAGCAGATCGGCGTGGTGGCGAACAAGGTGTTCGGCATCCTCGATTGCGCGCCCGCGCAGCTCGTGTTCACGGCCAACTCCGACACGCCTTATGGCCCCTTGATGCTCGACCTGGCGGCGAGTCCGCTGGTCGTGGAGCTGGCGCCCGGCCCGCTGATCGTGTGTTCCATGGACGTGAACCAGCGCTGGGTTGCCGACATGGGCTTGCCAGGTCCCGACGCGGGCCAGGGCGGCAAGCACCTGCTGGTCGGCCCGGACTACCGCGGCGAACTGCCCAAGGCGGGCTATTTCGTGCACCGGGCCAGCAGCAACCGGCAGATCGTCGGCGTCCGGTCGCTGCCCGTGGGGGGCGACGTGCCGGCGGCCAAGGAACGGCTGAAGACGATCAAGGTCTATCCGCTGCAGCCCGTCGCGGGCTGGACCGAACCGCGCTGGCTGGACGTCACCGGCAAGGAGCAGGACACGACCCCGCTCGCGTGGGAAGACAACCTGCAGTTCTGGCAGGTGCTGCACGACACGCTGCAGCAGGAGCCGCTGTTCGACGGCTACCACAACGAATACGGCGAGCTCGCCGCGCTCGGCATCGAGAAGGGCCAGCCGTTTGCGCCGGACGCGCGCATGAAGGCGATCCTGGCCAAGGCCGCGGTCGTCGCCAACGCGCAGATGCGGGTGCAGTCCTTCGGGGATCGCCGGCCCGACCGGCTGCCCTGGCCGGACCGGCAATGGCAGTGGGCCGCCTTGCGCTACGAGGACGGCGACTTCAACACGCAGCAGCACCTGGACCTGGAAGCGCGCGAGAAATGGTTCTTCCAGGCTGTAGGCGCATCGCCGGCCATGTTCCGCCGGGATGCGCAGGCGGGTTCGCTGTACTGGCTGGGCCTGCGGGATGCGGCCGGCGCTTACCTCGATGGCGGCAGGTCCTACCGCCTGGCCGTGCCGCTGCCGGTGCCGGGCAAGCTGTTCTGGTCGCTCACTGTGTACGACTCGGCCAGCCGCTCGCAGGTGCAGACGCCGCAGGGCAAGGCGGCGCTGCGTTCGCTGTTCGAGCTGAAGGACGCCACCGGCAGCTCGGTGGACCTGCACTTCGGCCCCGACCGGCCGCAAGGCCGCGCCGCGGACCGCTGGATCCAGACCCTGCCCGGCAAGGGCTGGTTTGCCTACTTCCGCATTTACGGACCGCAGGCGCCTGCGTTCGACGGCAGCTGGAAGCCGGGCGACTTCGAGCTGCTGGCGAAGGGCTGAGCACCCGCGCGGCGGCGCGGGCCTGGGCCTGGTTACCGGAGTCGGGCGATTCGCGCGCCGTCACGCGCTGCACGAAGCCTTCGATGGCAGCGCGGGCGCCACCCTCAGCCCATGAGCTGAGTTCCTGTGCCATGGCCCGCGATGTTGGTTGCGCATGCGAATGCTTTGCATTGGACCAAGGTGCCATTCCTGCTGGGAGCGGGGCGTCGAACAATGCCTCGCGAACCCGTGGAGGACCGATGAGTGCAGTCATGCAAGCGGCTGGCGCGACGCTGGCCGATGACACGATGGTGTGGATTCCCGGTGGCAGTTTCCGCATGGGCTCCGACCATCACTACGCGGAAGAAAAGCCCGCGCACTTCGTGCAGGTCGGCGGCTTCTGGATCGACCGCACGCCGGTGACCAACGCGCAATTCCGCGCCTTCGTCGAGGCGACGGGACACGTCACCTTCGCCGAGATCGCGCCCGATGCCAAGGACTATCCCGGCGCGCTGCCCGAGATGCTGCGGGCGGGCTCGCTGGTCTTCACGCCGCCGCAGCGGCCGGTGGACCTGCGCGATTTCTCGCAGTGGTGGCAGTTCTGCTTCGGCGCCGACTGGCTGCATCCGCTGGGCCCCGGCAGCGGCATCGAAGGGATCGACGACCATCCCGCGGTGCACCTGGCCTGGCGCGACGTCGAAGCCTATTGCGCCTGGGCCGGCAAGCAACTGGCCACCGAAGCCGAGTGGGAGTTCGCCGCGCGCGGCGGCCTGGACGGCGCCGAATACGCCTGGGGCGAGGAGTTCACGCCGGGTGGGCGCCACATGGCCAATACCTGGCAGGGCCGCTTCCCGCAGGAGAACCTGGGCGATGACGGCTTCGAGCGCACTTCCCCGGTGACGGCCTTCCCGCCCAATGGCTACGGCGTGCTGGACATGATCGGCAACGTCTGGGAGTGGACGCAGGACTGGTATTCCGCCGGCCACCCCGACAGCGCGCCGCGCCCTTGCTGCGCGCCGGTGAACCCGCGCGGACCCAGCGAGCAGGCCAGCTACGACCCCTGCCAGCTCGAAGTGCGCATCCCGCGCAAGGTGCTCAAGGGCGGCTCGCACCTGTGCGCGCCCAACTACTGCCGCCGCTACCGGCCGGCGGCGCGGCACGCGCAGCCGGTGGACACCTCGACCAGCCACGTGGGCTTCCGCTGCGTGCGGCACGGGCCGGGGCCGGCTGCATGAGCCACGCTGTGCGGCCGGGAGCATGACCGATGCGCGAATGGCTCGTCTACCTCACTGAACTGGCTGTCCTGGGCATCAACTTCATCGCGCTGGCGGTGATCGCCTACGCCACGCTGGAGGCGCTCGTGCGCGGCGTGCGCCTGGTGCGCCAGGCGGACGACCACTTGCGCGTTGACCTCTGGCTGCGCTATGGGCGCTGGCTGGTGGGCGGCCTCACCTTCCAGCTCGCCGCCGACATCGTCGAAACGGCGATCACCGACAACTGGGAATCCATCGGGCGGCTGGCGGCCATCGCGGCGATCCGCACGTTCGTCAACTACTCCCTCGAGCGCGACATCGAGGGCCTGCGGGAACGGCGCGAGCGGCGGGCGCGTGCAGCGTCGACCGGAGCCGTTCATGGCTGAGACGGCTCTCGTCCGCTGCGTGCGGCGTCTCGCTACGTGCGCCGCGCTCGCGGCTGCCGCCTGCGGCTGCGCCACCGCTGTCGCTCCGGCCGGGCCGCAGCCTGTGCCCGAGATGCGGCCCGGCCTGCTCACCGGTTACCTGGGCCGCGAGCTGCCGGACAGCCTGCTGCTGTTGCCGGCGCCGCCCGCCGACGGCACGCCGGCCTTCGCGAACGACGAAGCGGTGCACACGGCGGCACAGCGGCTGCGCGGCACGCCGCGCTATGCGCAGGCGGCGCAGGATGCGGAGCTCGCGTTTCCCCACGCGCCCACCGCCTTCGCCTGCGCGCTGGGCGTGCCGATCACGCAGCAGCGGTCGCCCTATCTCTACCAGATGCTGCAGCGCGTCTTCACCGACGCGGCTCTCGCGACCTACGCCGCCAAGGACCACTACCAGCGCGTGCGGCCCTTCGTGCGTCACCAGGAGGGCACCTGCCTGCCCGCGGACGAGGCGATGCTGCGCGGCGACGGCTCCTACCCCTCGGGGCACAGTTCGATCGGCTGGGCCTGGGCGCTGGTGCTGACCGAAGTTGCGCCCGAGCGCGCGGATGCGCTGCTCGCCCGCGGCCGCGCGTTCGGCGAAAGCCGCCTCGTGTGCAACGCGCACTGGCAGAGCGACGTGATCGAGGGCCGCAACGCCGCCGCCGGCGCGGTCGCCAAGCTGCACGGCAAACCGGAATTCAACTCGGACCTCGCGGCCGCGGCCGGCGAGGTCGCGGCCTTGCGGCGCGCCGGCGCAGCCCCCAACGCGGACTGCCAAGCCGAAGCAGCGGCGCTGCGCGTGCGCATCGACGGCGTGTTGTGAACGTGGAGGTGTCCCGTATGAATCCCGCCGACCTGGCCCGTGCCTTCAACCCCGCGCATGCGGGGCTCGCCGACGCCGCCGGCGCGCCGGCACAGCTGGCGAACGAGAAGTACGTCGAGTCGCTCGCGCGCATCGTCTTCTACTGGGGCTATCCGGCGGCCGATACCTTCGGCCGCACGAGCGGCTGGCACCTGATGAAAAGCCCGGGCGCCACCATGGGCCTGTTCCCCGGCGCGCCGAAGAACCACACGGGCTACGTCGACGACTACCTGCCCGCCGCGCAGCGCAAGGTGGTGACGCCCAACAACGACACCATCTACGGAGCCTGCTTCGCCGACCTGGCGGCGGACGCCGTCGTGGTGCAGACGCCCGCCGACGCGCCGCCGGGGCACTACTGGACGATCCAGGTCGTCGACGTGTTCACCACGGTGACGCACCAGCTCGGCTCCGCCTCGCGCACGCCGGGCGGCAAGTTCCTGCTGGTCGGCCCGGACTGGCAGGGGCAGGCGCCCGCGGGCTTCCTGGGCGTGCTGCGTTCGCCGACCCACGTGGCCGGCATCTTCTGCCGCAGCTTCGCGGCCCGCACGCCGGAGGCGAAGGCGCAGGCGCGCGCCGTGCTGAACCAGATCGGCGCCGTGCCGCTGAAGGAAGACCGGCCGGGGCCGCTGCGCTTCGACTGCGAGGCCAGCGCGCGCAACAAGGTCTATCCGCCCGGGCTGACGGCGGAAATGCTGGCGGCCGACCCCGACCTGCTGCGCCACCGCCCGGTGAACGTGAGGACGTTCTGGGACGACCTGCAGAAGGCGCTGGACGCCAACCCGATCGTCAGCGCGGAAGACGCGCCGATGGCGGCGCAGGCGCGGGTGCTGCTGGCGCTGCGCGCCGCAGACCCGGCCTGGCGCGCGCTGGTCGATCGCGTCACGCTTGCCGCCGATGCCGAACTGCACGAGAGCGCGAAGTACCACCAGGCCGGCGTCACGGCCGGCAACGGCTGGCAGCGGCAGGAGAACGGCGGCGCCTGGGGCAGCGACTGGTTCGGGCGGGCGCAGGCGGCGGTCATCTACATCTACGTCAACGACTTCCACGAGGCGGTCTACTTCATCCGCGGCACCGATGCGCAAGGCGAACTGCTGCAGGGCCGCTACCGCTACACGGTGACCTTCCCCAAGGGCGCGCTGCCGCCGGTGGACCGCGAGCGCGGCGGCTTCTGGTCGCTGACGATGTACGACCAGGACTATTTCATGCTGGCCGACAGCCCCAATGGCCGCCACAACATCGGCACGGTGAACCTGGACGCGAACGAATTGAAGTTCGCGGCCGACGGCTCGCTGACGCTGCATCTTTCGCACGCCGAGCCGGCCGAGGCGCAGGCGCGCGCCAACTGGCTGCCGGCGCCGGCGGGCCAGTTCGCGTTGCTGGTGCGCGCCTACGTGCCGGCGGCGGCCGTCCTCGATGGCAGCTACCGGCTGCCCGATGTCCACAAGAAAGCAGGAACCTGAGATGGGCGACGCCTCCGACGACGACCTTGAACGCCCCGAGCGCGTGCCGGAAACGGCGCCGCCGCCGGTGCCCGACATCGAGCCGCCGCCGACCGAGCCGTCGACGGTGCTGTCGCTGCACCGCACGCGGCTGTCGACGCACCGCACCTCGCTGTCGGAGCATCGCACCGCGCTGTCCGAACACCGCACGGATCTTTCCACCTTCCGCACGACGCTGTCGCGGCGGCGCACCGAGATGTCGATGCGGCGCACCGGCATGTCCTTCCAGCGCACGCGGCTGAGCGCGGACCGCACGCTGATGTCGGTGATCCGCACATCGCTGTCCCTTATCAGCTTCGGCTTCACCATCTACCAGATCTTCGAGAAGCTGTCCGCGAACGAGGTCATCAAGGGCGTGCACGCCAGCCGCAATTTCGGCCTGGCGCTGGTGTCGCTGGGCATCGTGATGCTGGCGATCGGCATCATCTACCACGTGCACTTCATGGTCGGCCTGCGCGACATCCGCAAGGAGATGCGCGAGCAGGGCTTGATCCACGGCGACAGCGGCTTCCCGGCTTCCTTCACGCTGGTGACGGCGCTGATCCTGCTGGCGATCGGCGCCTTCGCGATCGTCAGCATGGTGTTCCACATCGGGCCGTTCGGCTGAACCTGCTAGCGCGCCTCGACGGCGCCCAGTTCGATGGTCACGTGGTCGATCTTGCCCGTAAAGGCAAAGGGCAGCTCGTACGTGAAATCGATCGGCGAGCCGATGTCCATGCCGACGTCCAGGCCCTCGCCCAGCGAGATCTGGATCGGGATGGTCTTCTCCAGTCGGCCGCCGGCGAGCTTCTGGCCATTGGCGCTGAGCGTGAGCGCGCCGCCCTTGCCCATGCCGCCGCCGTCGTACCTGAAATCCACCACCAGCGTCACCTTGCCGGCCGGCAAGGGCTCCGGCGCGGCGAAGGTGAAGCGCTCCACCGACAGAAAGTTGTAGACGAAGGTCGGCACGCCGTCGCGGAAGTACAGGCCGTAGCCGCCTTCCAGCCCGCCGTGCGTCACTACCATCCCGTTGGACTTCGCGTCGGGCAGTTCCACTTCCGCCGTGATCGTCCAGGACTTGTTGCACATGGGCGGCGAGGCCGCGTCCGGGACCGCGATGGTGCCGGGGTAGTAGGTGAGCTTGTTGCGGCCGCGAACCAGGCTGGGGCGGCCCATGGCCTCGGCGTTCATGCGGATCGTGGCGCGCCAGTCCAGCGGCAGCACGTTGTACTTGGAGGCTTCCACCCACCACATGTCCTGCAGCTGGCGCAGCTTGTCCGGGTGCTGCGCGGCCAGGTCGTTCGCCTGCGAGAAATCCTTCTCGACGTCGTACAGCTCCCAGGTCGCCTTGTCGGGGTCCCATTCGGCGCGGTTGGGGTCCCAGGGCACGAAGGACGGGCTGGAGGCCATCCAGCCGTCGTGGTACAGGCCGCGGTTGCAGCCCAGCTCGAAGTACTGCGTCTTGCGCGGCGCGGGGGCCTTGGCGTCCTCGAAGCTAGCGGCGAAGCTGGCGCCTTCGATGGGCTTCTGCACGATGCCGTTGAGGACGCTCGGCGCCGTGATGCCGCAGACTTCGTAGAGCGTGGGCACCAGGTCGATGGTGTGGACGAACTGGCCGCGCAGCGCGCCACGGTCGCGGATGCGCTGGGGCCAGGAAATGATCATCGGGTTGCGCGTGCCGCCGAAGTGGCTGGCCACCTGCTTGGTCCACTGGAAGGGCGTGTTCATCGCGTGCGCCCAGGCCGAGGGGAAGTGGTTGAAGTGCTTCGGCCCGCCCAGTTCGTCGATGGCCTGGATGTTGTCCTGCCACTTCTCCGGGAAGCCGTTGAAGAACATGTTCTCGCACAGCGACCCTTCCAGGCCGCCTTCGGCGCTGGAGCCGTTGTCGCCGGCGATGTAGACGATCAGCGTGTTGTCGGCGTTGGGCAGCGCCTTCACCGCGTCGACGACGCGGCCCATCTGTTCGTCCGCGTGCGCGCCGTAGGCCGCGAACACTTCCATCATGCGCGCGTACAGCCGCTGCTGGTCGGCGTTGAGCGAATCCCAGGCCGGCAGGCCACGCGAACGCGTGGTGAGCTGGGTGTCCGCCGGCACCACGCCCAGCTTCTTCTGCCGCTCCAGCGTCTGCTCGCGGTAGCGGTCCCAGCCGCCGTCGAACCGGCCCTTGAAGCGGGCGATCCAGTCCTGCGGCGTGTGGTGCGGCGCATGCGTCGCGCCCGGCGCGACGTACAGGAAGAAGGGCTTGTCGGGCGCGATGGAGGTGGCCTGCCGCACCCAGGCGATGGCGTGGTCGGCGAGGTCGGTGGTGAGGTGGTAGTCCGGGTCGGTCGACGCCGCCACCAGGTCGCGGTTGCGGTAGAGGATCGGGTTCCAGTGGTTCATGTCGCCACCGTTGAACCCGTAGAAGTAGTCGAAGCCCAGGCCGTTGGCCCAGCGGTCGAAGGGGCCGGCCGCGCTGGTTTCCCAGGTGGGCGTGTTGTGGTTCTTGCCGATCCAGGCGGTCATGTAGCCGTTCTGGCGCAGCACCTCGCCGATGGTGCCGCAGCTCTTGGGCAGGATGCAGGTGTAGCCGTCGTAGCCGGTCGCCAGCTCGGTGATGCCGGCGAAGGAGGTCGAGTGGTGGTTGCGGCCGGTGATGAGCGCCGCCCGCGTCGGGCTGCACAAGGCCGTGGTGTGGAAGCGGTTGTAGCGCAGGCCTTCGGCGGCGAGGCGGTCCATGGTGGGCGAGGGCACGCCGCCGCCGAAGGTGCTGAACTGGCCGAAGCCGACGTCGTCCAGCAGCACCAGCAGGATGTTGGGCGCGCCTTGCGGCGCCTTCACCGGTTGCGGAAACTGCGCCGGGGCGGAATCGAGGTAGGTGCGGCCGACCTCGCCGGGAAAGTGGAAGTCGGGGCGGGGAAGAATGTCGGGCGTGCCTTGCTGGCTCATGCGTTGCTCCTGCCAAGTCGAGTGCGCAGTGTGGGCAGGGGGGCCGGCCGCAGCTATGGGACCTTCGTGCCAAGCGGTCCGCCGCTTGGCGGCCCGCGTGCGGGACAATCGCGTCCCCATGTCCCAAGTTTCCTCACGTGTCGCCATCGTCGGCGGCGGCCCCGCCGGGCTGATGGCAGCTGAAGTGCTGTCGCAGGCCGGCGTGCAGGCCGATGTCTACGATGCCATGCCTTCGCCCGGCCGCAAGTTCCTGCTGGCCGGCCGCGGCGGCCTGAACCTCACCCATTCGGAAGGCTTCGAGCCCTTCCTGCAGCGCTATGGCGCGCGCAGTGCCCGCTTGCACGATGCGGTCGCAGCTTTCGACAACACCGCGGTGCGCGCCTGGGCCGAGGGCCTGGGCATCGCCACTTTCGTCGGCAGCTCGGGCCGCGTGTTCCCCACCGACATGAAGGCGGCGCCGCTGCTGCGCCACTGGGTGCACCGCCTGCGCAGCGCGGGCGTGCGCCTGCATGTGCGGCATCGTTGGACCGGTTTTGCCGAGGACGGCGCGCTGCGCTTCGCGGCGTCCACGGGCGAACAGCTGGTGCGCGCCGAGGCCACCGTGCTGGCGCTGGGCGGCGCCAGCTGGCCGCGGCTGGGGTCCGATGGCGCGTGGGCGCCGTGGCTGGAGCAGCGCGGCGTGGACGTCGCGCCGCTGCAGCCTTCGAACTGCGGCTTCGACGTCGCGTCCACCAGCCCCGGCCGCGAAGGCTGGAGCGAGCACCTGCGCTCGCGCTTCGCGGGCCAGCCGCTGAAGCCGGTGGCCGGGCGCTTCGGCGACGACTACCAGCAGGGCGAGTTCGTGCTCACCGAGAGCGGCATCGAAGGCAGCCTGGTCTATGCCTTCAGTTCGAAGCTGCGCGATGCGATCGCCGCCGACGGGCAGGCGACGTGGCTGCTGGATCTCTTGCCGCAGCACAGCGGGCAGCAGGTGCGCGACGAAGTGGCGCGTCCGCGCGGTCCGCGCAGCCTGTCGACGCACTTGAAGAGCCGGTTGGGCCTGCAGGGCGCGAAGATGGCCTTGCTGCACGAGTTGTTGACGCCGGAGCAGATGCACGATCCGGCGCAGCTGGCGCACGCGATCAAGGCGCTGCCGGTGCCGCTGGCCAGGCCGCGGCCGATCGCGGAGGCGATCAGCACGGCCGGCGGCGTGCGCTTCGAGGCGGTGGATGGGCACGGCATGTTGAAGGCCGTGCCGGGGGTGTTCTGCGCCGGCGAGATGCTCGATTGGGAGGCGCCGACGGGTGGCTATCTCTTGACGGCGTGTTTTGCGCAGGGACGGCGAGCGGGTCTCGGCGCCCTGGATTGGTTGTCCTCTCGATCGGGCAACTCGTAGGGTGCGCAGCTTGCTGCGCACCGCGCGAGGATGGTCCGTGGGCGGTGCGCAGCGAAGCTGCGCACCCTACAGGCCCCGGCGCGGAAGTTACTTACGCGCGCCGAAAGCCGTCAACAAGCCCAGCCCGATGAAGGAGGTCCCGGCGAGCCGGTTGCCCCACACCGCCCCGCGCGGAACGCGCTTCAGCCGCGGCGCCACCAGGCTGGCCGTCAGCACGTAGCTCAGGTCCGTGCACGCCGCGATGCCGACGAACAGCGCGCCGAGCGACAGCGTCTGCACGAGCGGGCTGCTGTGCGCGTCCATGAACTGCGGCAGGAAGGCCGCGAAGAACAGCGTCGTCTTCGGGTTCAGCACGGCCACCACGAAGCCGTCGCGGAAGATGCGCTTCAAGGGCTGCGCCACCGGCGCGGCTCCTTCCGCAGCCGCGGCGGGCGCGCGCCAGAGCCGCACGCCGAGATAGACCAGGTAGCAGGCGCCGGCCCACTTCACCACGGTGAAGGCCGCGGCCGACACGGCAAACAGCGCGGCCAGTCCCACGGCCGCACCGATTGCCAGCACCAGGTTGCCCAGCGCGACCCCGACCACCGAGGCCAGGCCGGACGAGCGCCCCTGCGCCAGCGTGCGCGCGAGGATGTAGACCACGGCCGGGCCGGGCGTGAGGGCCAGCACGAGGCTGGCGCCGACGAAGGCAAGAAGGAGGGGAGTCGCAGGCAGCATCCGCGCAGTATCCGTCCACTCGGCCTGGATCGAAAACGGACCGGCCGCCCGAAATTGGTAGAAACCCTCGGATATGGTCGCGTCGAAAGTGTCCAGAACTCCATAAAATGGAAGCGTTGTCCAAAATCAAATGACATCAACCCCTAATCCGCTGGCCGACCGGCCCGTCGTCCCCGATCCGGTGGACAGCCGTTCCGAAACCGTCAGCGCGCTGGAGCGCGGCCTGTCGGTGCTGCGCTGCTTCGCCGCCGAGCGCCCGGTGCTGGGCTACGCCGACATCGCGCGCATCACCGGCATCCCGCGGCCCACGGTGAACCGCCTCGTGGCGACCCTGCTGGCCAACGGCATGCTCAAGCCCGATCCGCTGTCCGACCGCTTCACCTTGGGCCCCGCGGTGCTGTCGCTGGCGCAGGTCTTCCTGGGCAGCCTGGACGTGCGCGCCGTCGCCCGCCCGCCGATGCAGGCGATGGCGGAAGAGACGCAGGCCTCGGTCTACCTCGCGGTGCGCGACGGCCTCGACATGGTGATGATCGAAGCCTGCCGCCCGCGCTTCTCCATCCTGGCGCCGCGGCTCGACGTGGGCTCGCGCGTGCCGATGGCCGTGTCGGCCCTGGGCCGCGCCTACATCGCCGCCTTGGCGGCCGAAGAAAAGAACCAGCTGCTCGATTCGCTGCGCCTGCTGCGCGGCCCCGAGTGGGCGTCGATCGAGCCGGGCCTGACGCGCGCCCTGGATGAAGCGCGGCGCCTCGGCTACTCCACCTCGCTCGGCGAGTTCTATCGCGAGATTTCCTCGGTGTCGGTGCCCCTGGTGGGCCCCGGCGGCGAGGTGATGGCGCTCAACTGCGGCGGCGCCGGCTTCGTCTTCACCGAGGACAAGCTGCGCGGCGAGATTGCGCCGCGCCTGCGGGCGGTGGCCGAGAAGGTCGCCGCCGAGATCGGCGGCCGCGTGCCGCCGGCGCAAGCCTGATTCCAGAACACTTTCCCCTGATCCAACGGAGACTTCGAATGCAAGACATCAAGCGCCTGCTTGCCACCGCCGCCTGCGCGCTGCTGCCGCTGGCCGCGCTGGCCGCGGACCCCTTCCCCAGCAAGCCCGTGACGATCATCGTGCCCAACGCGCCCGGCGGCGCGGTGGACATCCTGGCCCGGCTGCTGGAAAAGAGCCTGCACGACACCTGGAAGCAGCCCGTGCTGGTGGTCTACAAGCCCGGCGCCGGCACCGTGATGGGCACCGACTTCGTCGCCAAGGCGCAGCCGGACGGCCACACGATCGGCATCGTGGTCACCTCGCACGTGATCAACCCCAGCCTGCGCAAGAACATGCCCTTCGACACCGAGAAGGACCTGGCGCCGGTGTCCATGCTGGCGACCTCGCCGATCCTGATCTCCGCTTCCAACAAGCTGGCGGCGAACAACGTGAAGGAACTGATCGCGCTGGCCAAGAAGGAGCCGAACAAGCTGAGCTACGCGTCCCCGGGCAGCGGCAGCTCCATGCACCTGGGCATGGAACTGCTGAAGTCGGACTCCGGCATCGACGTCCTGCATACGCCTTACAAGGGCTCGGGCGGCGCCTACCCCGACGTCATCGCCGGCCGCGTGGACCTGATCATCGACCCGCTGTTCTCCTCGCTGCCGCAGGTGAAGGCCGGCATGCTGAAGCCGATCGGCATCATGAGCGCCAAGCGCTCGTCGATCGCGCCGAACATCCCCACCGTGGCGGAGACGATCCCCGGCTTCAACGTCGAGAGCATCTTCGGCGCCGTCGTCGCAGCGGGCGTGCCGAAGGACGTGGTCGCCAAGATCAGCGCCGACATGAACAAGGTGCTGGCTTCGCCCGAGGTGAAGGCCCGCATGGCCGAAGTGGGCCTGACGCCGGTCGGCACGACGCCGGAAGCTTTCGCGGCCTACATCCACACCGAGATCCCGAAGTGGGCGAAGGTGGTGAAGGCTTCGGGCGCCACCGCCGACTGATCGCGAACAGGGCACGGAGGAGACAAACATGAAAATCGCCCGACGCATTCTCCTGGCCTCCGCCGCCCTGCTGCCCCTGGCGGCAGCCGCGCAGGCGCCGGCCTGGCCCGACAAGCCCGTCAAGCTGGTCGTGCCCTTCACGCCCGGCGGGCCCACCGACACGGTGGCGCGGCTGCTGTCCAGGCAGCTGGAGGCGATCTGGAAGCAGCCCGTCGTGTTCGACTACAAGCCGGGCGCCGGCACCGTGGTCGGCACGCAGGCGGTGGCGCGCTCGCCCGCCGACGGCTACACGCTGGGCATGGCGATCTCCGCGCTGACCATCAACCCGAGCCTGCAGAAGCTGCCCTACGACACGGTGAAGGACATCGTCGGCGTCTCGCTGGTGGCGCAGGCGCACTTCGGGCTGTTCGCGAATCCCTCGGCGCCGTTCAACACGGTGCCGGAGCTGATAGCGTATGCGAAGAAGAACCCCAACGCGCTCAGCTTCGCCACGCCCGGCGCCGGCACCGGCACGCACCTGGCCGGCGAGATGCTGGCCCACATGGCCGGCATCACGATGGTCCACGTTCCCTACAAGGGCAGCGCGCCGGCGCAGGCGGACGTGGTGGGCGGGCGCGTGCCGCTGCTGTTCGACATCCTGTATTCGTCCATGCCCTTCGTGCAGGACAAGCGCCTGAAGGTCATCGCGCTGTCCAGCCCGAAGCGCGCGGCCTCCAACCCGGAGATTCCGCTGATCGCGGACACCGTGCCCGGCTTCAGCGCCATGAGCTCCATCGGCGTGATCGCGCCGGCCGGGCTGCCCGCGCCGCTGCTGCAGAAGATCAGCGCCGACATCGCGCAGGCCGTGCGCAGCCCCGAGATGGGCGCGCGCATGGCGGCGCTGGGGCTGGAGCCGGTGGGTTCCACCTCGGAGCAATACAACACGCAGATCCGGCAGGAGATCGACCGCTGGACCCAGGTGGTCAAGACTGCCAACATCAAGCTCGATTGAGGAACAAGACATGAGCCTGCTCACCCTGAAACCCCTGTCGCCCTTCGCTGCCGAAGCGAGCGGCATCGACCTCTCCCAGCCGCTGGCGCCGGAACAGACGCGCGCCATCGAGGACGCGATGGACCAGCATGCGGTGCTGGTGTTCCGCAAGCAGCCGCTGTCCCAATCGCAGCAGATCACCTTCGCCAAGTCCTTCGGGCCGCTGGACCTGGGCTTGCGCAAGCTGAAGGGCGGCCCGCATCGCTTCGAATATGCGGAGCTGGCGGACATCTCCAACGTCAAGGCCGACGGCGACGTCGCCGACCGCCAGCACGCCAAGATCGTCGGCAACGTGGCCAACCAGCTGTGGCACAGCGACAGCAGCTTCCAGAAGCCGCGTGCCAAGTACTCGATGCTGTCCGCCGTGGTGGTGCCGGCCTTCGGCGGCGAGACCGAGTTCGCCGACCTGCGCATGGCCTACGACGCGCTGCCGGACTGGCGCAAGAAGCAGATCGACGGCCTGGAAGCCGAGCACTACGCGCTGCATTCGCGCTTCCTGCTGGGCGACACCAGCTACACCGACGCCCAGAAGGAAAGCATCGCGCCGGCCGACTGGCCGCTGGTGCAGACCGACCCGCGCTCGGGCCGCAAGATCCTGTTCGTCGGCGTGCACGCGCACCAGGTCAAGGGCATGACCGTGGCCGAAGGCCGCATGCTGCTGCTGGACCTGCTGGAACACGCGACGCAGCGCGAGTTCGTTTACCAGCACCACTGGCAGGTGGGCGACCTGGTGATGTGGGACAACACGGCGACGGTGCACCGCGGACGGTGGTTCGACTTTGCGGAGCGGCGGGAGCTGCGGCGGGCGACGACGGAGGAAGTCACCGCATAGTCGTCATCCCCGCGGAGGCGGGGACCCAGGGCGTCCTGGCTCCCCACGTGCGCTTCGCTCCTCACGCGGGGGTGACGAGGAAACCGCCTCACCGCCGCCAGGAATACTCCCCCATGAACGCGTCGCGCTGCGTGGCCGCCAAGGTGGCCGCCAGCGTCGCCTGGTCCATCGGAACGCAATAGGCCGGCCGCGCCCGCTCGAAGCGCCAGCCTTCGGCCAGCGGCCCGGCATCGACCACGTCGAAGCCGATCTCCTCCACCAGCTTCGCCACCTGCGCCTTGGCGCCTGCATCATCCCCGGCGATGGGCAGGGCCTTGCGGTCCGGCGCACCCGCCGGGCGCGGGTTGTTCTGCAGGTCGTTGGCCATGATCGCGTTGAAGGCCTTCACCACACGCGACTGCGGCAGTTGTTTCGCGATCAGCTCGCTGGTGCCGAGGCCGCCCTCCAGTTCGGCGATGGGCCCATCGCGCTCCGGGTAGTGGTTCATGATGTCGATGACCACCTTGCCCGCCAAGGCGTCCGCCGGCAGTTCGCGCCAGGCGCTCATCGGGATCGCCACGGCCACGACCTCGCCGAAGGCCGCGGCCTCTTCCACCGTGCCCACCTTGCACTTCAGCGAAGCGACCGTGCTGCGCAGGCTCTGCGGCCCGCGCGAGTTGCTCAGCATCACTGCGTGGCCGGCGCGCAGCAGGTTCTGCGCCAGGGCGCGCGCGATGAAGCCGGCGCCGATGATCCCTACTTGCATGCGAGCTCCTTCAGGGCGTGATGGATGCGGTCGTCGACCTCGATGCGATCGGCCGCCGTGCGGCGATTGCGTTCCGCGGCCGAGCGTTCGAAAGGCACGCGCACGGGGCGCGCCGCATCGACAGGACGGTTCGCGCGCAGCAAGTCCGCGTACTCGGTCACACGGCGCTTGAACTCGCCAGGCGGCGTGAACAGGTCGGGGTTGAACACGGTGATGAAGAAGCCGCAATCCCGCAGTTCCACCGGCACCGTCACCTGGCCGGCCATCATGGACAGCAGCTGCACCGACAGCGCCAGGCCCGAGCCCTTGTGGCCGCCCCAGGCGGTGAAGGCGCCGGCCATTGCCGCGACCGGGTCCAGCGTGGGCTGGCCCGCGCGGTCGAAGGCCTGGCCCGGCTCCAGCGTTTCACCCAGCCGCTTCTTCAGCGTCACCTCGCCCGCCATCACGCTCGAAGTGCCGATGTCCCAGATGACCGGCGTCCCGAGCGACGGGAAGCCGAAGGCGATCGGGTTGGTGTTGAAGCGCGGCTCGGTGCCGCCATGCGGCGCCACCTTGGGGCTGCCACTGCCGGTGATCATGCCGACGAAGCCGGCGGCGGTGACGCGCTCCAGGTAGTACGAGAACATGCCCGTGTACCAGGTCTTGCTGGCGCCCACGGCGGCCAGGCCAGTGGCACGGGCCTTGTCGATCGCGATGTCGGTGGCGCGGCGCCCCACCAGGTAGCCGACCTGGTCGCCACCATCGAGGCAGGCGCTGGCGGGGCTTTGCTGCAGCACGCGGATCGGCCGGCGCTCGTCCACCCGGCGCAGGCGTTCGATGACGGACAGCGCGCGAGCGAGGCCGCCGAAGCCCAGGCCACGCAGTTCGCAGTCCACCAGGTGGTCGGCGATGATCTGCGACTCCTCGGCACTGTGCCCCACCGAGGCCATCGCGGCCTCGGCGAGCTGCCGGCATTCCTTGACGGAAAGTTGCATCGTCGTCTCCTCAGGCGCCGCCGAGGACCAGCGCGCTCTTCTGCCCGGTGCCGCCGCCGCTGGTGACCAGGCAGTGCCGCACGTTCGGCACCTGCAGCACGGCTTCGCCGCGCGCCTGCCGCACGCCCTCGATGATGAGGTTCAACCCGTGCAGGTAGGCCTCGGAATGCAGGCCGCCGGCGGTGTTGATCGGCAGCCGGCCGCCCTGGCGCAGCGCGCCGGACTGGATGAAGGCCGAGGTCTCGCCCTTGCCGCAGATGCCGTAGTCCTCCAGCGCCATGGGGATCAGCCCCGTGAAGGCGTCGTAGATCTGCGCCACGTCGATGTCGCCGGGCCCGATGCCGGCCTGCTCGTAGATGGCCTTCGCCACCTCGCGCGAATTGATCGTCGCGTAGTCTTCCAGCGGCATGTTGTGCGAGCCCATGGGGCCCAGCGACCAGCGCGGGCCGCTCGCCATGGCGGCGCCGAGGATGGGCACCGACGGCCGCTGCAGTTTCTCGGCCACTTCGCGCGGCGCCACGATGATCGCGCAGGCGCCGTCGGTCTCCAGGCAGCAGTCGTTGAGCCGGAACGGGTCGGCCACCATGCGTGCGCCGAAGTAGCCTTCGCGATTCAGCGGCTTGCCTTTCATGACGGCGCGCGGATTGTGCTGCGCGTTGGCGCGCGAATTCATCGCGACCTCGCACAGGTCCTCCGCGGTGCTGCCCGACTCCTCCATGAAGCGGCGGTAGCCCAGGGCGACCATCATGCCGGGCGACATCAGGCCGTAGGGCGCGATGTACGAGCCCCACAGCGGCCGTTCGCGGAACTGGCCGTAGCGCTCGTGCTGGCCCTGGCAGATCGAGCGGTAGACGACGGCATAGCGGCACTGGCCGGTGGCCACGGCCATGGCCGCCAGCATCACGGCGCCCGAGCAGCCGCCACCGCCGCCGCCCCAGACGATGGACGCGTAGCGCAGCAGGGGCGCGGCCAGCGCGGTCTGCACCACGGCCGGTTCGTGGCGCTCGAAGCCGAAGGAGGCGAAGCCGTCGATCTCGCCCGCGTGGATGCCCGCGTCGGCCGCGGCCGCGTGGATGGCCTGCAGGCACAGCTTGAGTTCGGGCGTGTCGTTGTGGCCGCCGCGGCGGGTGTAGCGGGTTTCGCCGACGCCGACGATGCAGGGTTGCAGGCGGCGCGGCAGGTCGTGGACGGGGAAGCTCATTGCTGGCGCTCCCCCTGTTCGTCGGCGCGGCGGAAGCGCGGCAGCAGCGTGCCGTCACCCGCTTCCTCGAAGCAGACGGCCACCGGCAGGCCGATGCGCAGTTCCTCCGGCGCGACGTCCACGACGTTCGTGACGAGCCGCACGTCGTCGGCATCGTCCAGGAGGATCACGCAGACGTTGTAGGGCCCATGGTCCTTCAACGCCGGGTGGATGGCCTGGTGGCCGACCGTCCAGGTATAGATGCTGCCCTGGCCGCTGACGGGCTTCCAGGCCACGTCGAAGGAGCCGCAGCGCGGGCAGCACGGCATGGGCGGATGGAAGAAGCGGCTGCAGGCCTCGCAGTGGCGGATGACCAGCCGCTGCTCCTGGCACGCAGCCCAGAAGGGCGCGTCATCGACGGTCGGCCGCGGTGCCGGAATGCCGGCGGGAAGGTAGCTCATGGATGTTGTCTCCGAGGGACGGGGTACCGGGCCAATGTAGGCAGCGGGCCGCCGCCCGGCTAGCAGCGGGCCTGCATCGTGGACATGACGAATCCGTATGGCAGTCGCCATGCGGATTCGGTATCGCAGCCATGCCGGTGCGCTGCTAGACGCCGCAACTGGCGCGCTTAGAGTCAGGGCAACAACAGGAGACATTCATGCCCGCCCGATTCCTCTCGCGCCGCCGTTGGCTCGCAAGCGCCGCCGCCCTGCTGGCCGGCCTTGCCGTCGCTCCCGCCGGCGCGGAAAGCGCCTGGCCCGCGCGACCGCTGACCTTCGTGGTCGCGGCGGGCGCCGGCAGCAGCGTCGACGTGTTCGCCCGCCTGCTGGCCGAGCGCTTGCAGCGCTCGCTGGGCCAGGCCGTGATCGTGGAAGCGCGGCCGGGCGGCAACGGCGTCATCGGCACGCAGGCCGTCACCTCGGCCAGGCCGGACGGCTACACCTTCCTGTTCGCGGGCAACTCGGTGCTGGTGATCAACCCGCTGATGACGAAGAACCTGCCCTTCGACATCGAGAAGGCGCTGGTGGCCGTGGCGCCGGTTTCCTACGTGCCGCTTGCCATCGCGGTCAGCACGCACAGCCCGGTGAAGTCGATCCAGGACCTGGTCGCCAGCGCGAAGACGCAGGACACCTTCTTCGCGACGCCGGGTTCCGCTTCGCTGTCACGGCTGATCGGCGAGAACCTGAACCAGCGCGCCGGCACGCGCCTGGTCAACGTGGCTTATCCCACCGGCGGGGCGGCGCAGACCGACGTCATCGGCGGCCGCGTGCCGGTGCTGATCGACGGCCTGGGCGGCATCGCGCCGCATGCCAAGGGCGGGCGCCTGCGCCTGCTGGCCGTCTCCACCGAGAAACGCTCCAAGGAATTCCCGGACGTGCCGACGATTGCCGAAGCCGTGCCAGGGCTCGTGGTGCCCGGCATCAATTCGCTGATGGCGCCGGCCGGCACGCCACCCGCCATCCTCGACACCCTGAACGCGAAAGTACGCGAAGTGCTGGCCGCGCCCGACGTCGCGCAGCGCTTCGTCGACATGGGCGGCGAGGTCGCCATGGGCAGTCGCGCCGAACTGGACCAGATCCTGAAGGGGCAGCGCGTGCTGTTCCGCGAACTGATCACGCGCGCCAACATCAAGCAGGACTGAGCGGCTTGGCCGGGCGGATCACCTTCGGCGAGCCCGGCCAGTCCCCCGAGGCGGCCATGCGCCGGACCTCGCCCTCGATCAGGTCGGCCATGAGCTGGACCACGCGCAGCCGCCCGTGCTCCTTGGTCGTGATGAGCGACAGCGAAAGCGACATGCCGCGGTCCTCCAGCGGAATCGCCACCAGCCGGCCCGCGGCCACTTCGTCGGCCATCGAGCCCAGCGTCAGCACGGTGAAACCGAGGCCCTGCAAGGTCATCGCCTTCAGCAGCAGCGGGCTGTTGGCCTCGTAGCGCGGCACCAGCGGCAGGCCGGCTTCGGCGAACGCGTCCTCCAGCAGCACGCGTACCACCTGTTGCCGGATCGGCAGCACCAGCGGGAGCCTGGCCAGGTCGGCCGCCTGCACGCGCTTGACCGAGTCCAGGCGCTTCGCCAGCCGCGGCACGCCCACCAGGTGCAGCCGTTCCATCAGCAGCGGCCGCGCGATCAGTCCGGTGTCCGTCGGCGGGTCGTAGACCAGGGCCAGCGACAGTTCGCGGGTGGCCACGCTTTCCATCAGCTTGCCGGTCAGCGCCTCGGTCAGCTCCACGTGCAGGTCCGGCCAGCGCTGCGCCACTTCAGGCATCAGGTGCGGCGCCAGCAAGGTGCCGGCTGCCGCAGGCAGGCCGATGGCGATGGTGCCCGACACTTTCTGCGAGCTGGTGGACACCTCGTCGCGCACCTGCGCCAGCTGCATCAGGATGCCGCCGGCCCGCGAGAACAGCAGCTCGCCCTCCGGCGTGAGTTCGCAGCCGCGGTTGGAGCGCACGAACAGCTGGACGCCCAGTTCGTCTTCCAGCCGCTTGATCTTGCGCGTGACGATGGGCTGCGCCATGTCCAGGAAGACCGCCGCCCGCGAGAAGTTGCGCGCCTCGGCGACCCGGCAGAACACGTTCAGCAGCTCGCTATCGAGCAGGGCGGGCGCGGGGGCGGGGCTGGTGCGGGCCATACGCTGGTGTCATGGTGATGATGTTGGCGCGATGCTACCGAAATGGCGGGCGCCTCCCTAACCTTGCTGCATCCGCTTTCCAGGAACGAGCCGCCGTGATCTCCCATTCGTTCGGCCCCACCGGCCGCATCGTGCTGGCGCCGCAGCAGCGCCACCCCAGCGTGCTGCTGGCGCAGCAGGCCGCCGCCCGGCCGCACAACCCCTTCCTCAGCATCGAAGGCCGCACCTGGAGCTACGCGCAAGCGCGTGACCAGGTGCTGCGCGTCGCCGCGGGCCTGGCGCGCGAAGGCGTGGCCGAAGGCTCGCGGGTCGGCGTGCTGCTGCCGAACTGCGCCGAATTCGTCTTCCTGTGGTTTGCCTGCGCCCACCTGGGCGCGACCACGGTGGCGATCAACCCGCAGTTCCGCGGGGCGCTGCTGGACAACGCGATGGGGCCTTCCGGCTGCACGGTGGCGGTGCTCCACACGCCATCGGCCGATGCCCTGGAATCGCTGTCGCCGGAGGTTCGCGACGCCGTTCGCACGGTGGTGGCGATCGGCGCCGCGGCCGAACGCGCGCCGGGCGCGATCCCGCTGCGGGCCTGGACCGAGGCGCCGGTGCCGGCGGACCTGCCGCCGCGCGGCGACCACCGCTCCATCCAGGTGATCTCCTTCACCTCGGGTTCCACCGGCCCGTCCAAGGGCGTCCTCATCACCAACACGCAGGCGCTCGATTCCGCCTGCACCTATGTGCATGCGGTGCGGCTCACGGCCGAAGACACGCTGTACACGCCGTTCGCCTTCTTCCACGGCATGTCGACGCGCCTGGGCGTGTTGCCGACCCTGCTGGCCGGCGGTCACGTGGTGGTAGGCCAGAAGTTCAGTGCCTCGCGCTACTGGCAGGAGGCCATCGAATGCGGCGCCACCGTGGGGCAGACGCTGCCGCCAATGACGGCGATGCTGAAGGCCTTGCCGGCCGCGCCGCACGATACCGCGCACCGCGTCACGCGCATGTACAACTCGCGCGCCGACGAGGAGTTCGAAGCGCGCTTCGGCGTCAAGCTGGTCGAGGCCTATGGCATGACCGAGATTGGCCTGCCGATCTACAGCGCCTTCGGCCAGCGCCGCCAGGGCGCGGCCGGCCAGGTGCATCCCGATTGGGAGATGGCGATCGTCGACGACGAGGACCAGCCCGTCGCGCCGGGCGCCACCGGCGAGCTGGTGTTCCGCCCGCGCGTGCCCTGGCTGATGATGCAGGGCTACGTCGGCCGCCCGGACGCCACCGTGGAAGCCAATCGCAACCTGTGGTTCCACAGCGGCGACATCGGCCGGCAGGATGCCGACGGCTACGTCTACTTCATCGACCGCCGCAAGGAGCGCATCCGGCGCCTGGGCGAGAACATCTCCAGCTTCGACGTCGAGAGCCTGGTGTCCTCGCACCCGGACGTGCGCGAATGCGCCGCGCTGGCCCATCCGGCCAACGTCGGCGAGGACGACGTGCGCATCATCGTGGTGGCGGCCGAAGGCGCCGGGCTGTCGGCAGCGAAGCTCTACGACTGGCTGACCCGCGTGATGCCCCGCTACATGCTGCCGCGCTACATCGAGTTCACCGATGCCTTGCCGCGCACACCGACCAACAAGATCGAGAAGCTGAAGCTCAAGGAAGCTGGCTTGCCAGCCCATGCCTGGGACCGCGACCAGCACCATGCGCCCGTCCTGGGTCGCGCTGCCGCGGCCGCCTGAGTTACCAGAAAGCAAAGGAGACAAGCCATGACCATCCGCCGCCGTTCCTTCTTGATCGCGCCTGCTGCCCTGGCCGCGGGTGGCCTGCTGGCAAGCCCCGCGCGGGCGCAAGCCTGGCCGGAGCGCCAGGTGCGCATGATCATTCCGTACAGCCCGGGATCCAACCCCGACCTCGGCGCGCGCATCGCCGCCCAGGCGCTGTCGCAGCGCATGGGCCAGCCCTTCGTGCCGGAGACGCGCATCGGCGCCGGTGGCGCCATCGGCCTGGCGGCCGCGGCCAAGGCGCCGCCGGACGGCTACACGCTGGTGGTGGGTCACGTCGGCGGGCTGGCGATCAACCCGGCGATCTATGACAACCTGCCGTATGCGCCGCTGAAGGATTTCACGCCGGTGGCGCAGATCTACAAGTCGCCGCTGTTGATGCTGGTGGCCGAGAACTCGCCGTATCGCACGGTGGCCGACGTGCTGGCGGCGGCCAAGGCCAAGCCGGGCGCGCTGACCTTCTCCTCCGGCGGCAACGGCAATGGGGCCCACCTGTGCGGCGAGCAACTGGCCGCGCTGGGCGGCGTGAGCATGCGCCACATCCCCTACAAGAGCGTGTCCGATGCGCTGGTGGCGGTGGTCAGCGGCGATGCGGCCTTCAGCTTCGGCAACATTTCGCTGGGCATGCCGCTGGTGGCGGGGCGCAAGCTGCGCGCGATCGCCTTCAGCGGGGACGCGCGGCTGGCGGAGTACCCGGACATCCCGGTCGTGAGCGAGACCGTCAAGGGCTTCGAGTTCCACGACTGGACCGGCCTGCTGGCGCCGGCGGGCACGCCCGCTGCCGTGGTCGCGAAGCTGCAGCAGGAGATGAACGCCATCGCCTTGCAACCGGAAGTGGTGAAGCAGCTGCGCGCGCAGGGGCTGATTCCGGTGCAAGGTTCGGCCGACGACTTCCGCCGCCTGATGACGAGCGAGCTCGCCAAGTGGGGCGCGCTGGCCAAGAGCATCCACCTGAAACTGAGCTGAGCGCCTCGTGTACCCGCTGTTGCAACGCCTGCGCATCGTCGAATGCGCCTCCTTCATCGCGGCGCCTTCGTGCTGCCTGCACCTGCTGCAGATGGGCGCCGAGGTGGTCCGTATCGACCCCATCGGCGGCGGCCCGGACTTCCATCGCTGGCCGCGTGCCGAGGCGGGCAGCGGCGCCAGCCTGTACTGGGAAGGCCTGAACAAGGGCAAGCTGTCGGTCGCCGTGGATTTCGGCAGCCCCGAAGGGCGCGAGCTGGTGGCGCAGATCATCTGCGCGCCCGGCGAGGACGCCGGCCTGTTCGTCACCAACTTTCCCGCGGAAGGCTTCCTGGCGCACGAGCGCCTGCGCGCCCTCCGCCCGGACCTGGTCACCACGCGGGTGATGGGCTGGGCCGATGGCACGTCCGCCGTCGACTATACGGTCAATGCCGCCGTCGGCGTGCCCGCAATGACGGGCCCCGCCGACAGCGCGACGCCGGTCAATCACGTGCTCCCCGCCTGGGACCTGCTCACCGGTGCCTATGCTGCCTTCGCGACGCTGGCCGCGGAGCGCTTCCGCCGCCAGACCGGCCAGGGCCAGGAACTGCGCGTGCCGCTGTCCGATGTGGCCCTTGCTTCGCTCGCCAACATGGGGCAGCTGGCCGAGGTGCTGCAAGAGGGCGACCGTCCGCGCATGGGCAACGAGCTGTTCGGCGCTTTCGGCCGCGACTTCGGCACCGCCGACGGCCAGCGGCTGATGGTGGTGGCGATCACCCGGCGCCAGTGGAGCGGCCTGCTCGAGGTGCTGGGCCTGCAAGTCGCGGTCGCCGGCATCGAGGCCGCCCTGGGCGTGTCCTTCGCCGAGGACGAGGGCCGGCGCTTCCGGCATCGCGCCGTGCTGCTGCCGTTGGTGGAAGCCGCCATCGCACAGCGCTCCGCAGCCGAACTCGCCGCTGCCTTCGACGCACGCGGCGTCTGCTGGGGGCCGTACCGGACCCTGGTCGAGGGCATCGCGAGTGACCCGCGGCTGGTGAACGCCAACCCGCTGTTCGCGCCCGTCGCGCACCCGAGCGGCAGCACCTACCCGACCCCTGGCGCGATGGCGACCTTGCCGCAGCAACAGCGCGGCGTGCCGCCACGCGCGCCGCGCCTGGGCGAACACACCGACCAGGTCCTGGCCGAACGCCTGGGCCTGAGCAGCGCGCAGATCGGGCGCCTGCACGACCAGGGCCGCATCGCCGGCCCGTCCAAGGACTGACATGCACATGGAACAACCGCTGGCGCCGCTGGCGCGGCACCTGGAACAACTCGACGCGCCCGTCCGCGACTACGTCGCGCAGGCCACCGCGGCGGCCCGGGCGCGCCTCACTCGCGACGGCGCCTTCGACGCGCAACTCGCCCACGAGCGGCAGCGCGAGCTGCACGGCCTGGCCTGGATCGCCACCACCGCGGAAGCCGTGACTGCAGCCGCGCAATGGGGCCTGCGACTGGCGCGCGAGAACCGGCTGGCCGCTGCCGAGAGCCTGGTGCTGCGCATCGCCATCGGCGAGTACCTGGCACAGCTGGCGGGCGGCATCGCGATGAGCCAGTCCGAGATCTTCCGGCCGGCCGAACTGGGGCTCATGCAAGCGGCAATGGCGTTGCAGGCGGATGCCACCGTGGCGTGGTTCCTGGAGGAGGGCAACACGGCCGCCAACAGAAGCGCTCTGATGCAAGCTGTCCGGGATGGCGCGACCGTCGATGACTCGCTGGTCGACCCCGACCTCGCGATGGTGCGCGAGCAGTTCCGCCGCTTCGCCGACGAGCGCATCGCGCCGCGCGCGCACCTGTGGCACCTGGACGATGCGCTGATCCCCGACGAAGTTGTCGCCGAGATGGCGGCGCTGGGCACCTTCGGCGTCTGCATCGCGCCGGAACACGGCGGCCTCGGCCTGGGCAAGCTGGCCATGTGCGTGGTGACCGAGGAACTGAGCCGCGCCTGGATCGCCGCCGGCTCGCTGGGCACGCGCTCCGAGATCGCCGGCGAGCTGATCTCGCTGGCCGGCACGCCGCAGCAGAAGGCGCAGTGGCTGCCGGGCATCGCCTCCGGCGCCGTGCTGCCGACCGCGGTGTTCACCGAACCCGATACCGGCTCGGACCTGGGCTCGCTGCGCACGCGCGCGAGCCGCACCGAAGCCGGCTGGCGCATCGACGGCAACAAGACCTGGATCACGCACGCGGCGCGCAGTGACCTGATGACCGTGCTGGCGCGCACCGGCGACAAGGGCTATGCCGGCCTCAGCATGTTCCTCGCGCCCAAGCCGCGCGGCAACGATGCGCAGCCCTTTCCAGCGGAGGGCATGAGCGGCGGCGAAATCCAGGTGCTGGGCTACCGCGGCATGAAGGAGTACGAGATCGCCTTCGAGGGCTTCGCCGTGCCGGCCGACGGCCTGCTGGGCGGCGTCGAAGGGCAGGGCTTCAAGCAGTTGATGCAGACCTTCGAAGGAGCGCGCGTGCAGACCGCGGCGCGCGCCGTCGGCGTTGCGCGGCGCGCGTACGAGCTGGGCCTGCGTTACGCCCAGGAGCGCAGGCAGTTCGGGCAGGCGATCATCGCGTTCCCGCGCGTGGCCGACAAGCTGGCGCTGATGCTGGCCGAGACGGTGCTGGCGCGCGAGCTGACCTACTTCGCCGCGACCGAGAAGGACAAGGGCCGCCGCTGCGACATCGAGGCCGGCATGGCCAAGCTGCTGGCCGCGCGGGTGGCATGGAGCAACGCGGACCTCAGCCTGCAGGTCCACGGCGGCAACGGCTACGCGCTGGAGTTCGAGATCAGCCGCGTGCTGTGCGATGCGCGCATCCTCAACATCTTCGAGGGCGCGGCGGAGATCCAGGCGCAGGTGGTTGGACGCGGCCTGCTGGCGCGCGACGGCGGGGTGGCGTGATGCCGGCGCCGACCGTCTTCCATGGCATCGGCGGCCGCGGCGGGCTCGACATCGTCGACGCGCAACTGCACCTGGCGCCGCAGCCGGACCTGGGTGGTATCGCCACCGCGATGGACGCGCTGGGCATCCGCTCCGTGCTGTTCGACGAGCTCTGGGGCCGCAACGAGCAGGACCACGGGACGCCTTGCATCGAATTCGGCGACGGTGCCTACCGTCCCCTCAGCCCGCTGGCGCAGGCCGCGGCGCTGCAGGATCCGCAGCGTTTTGCGTGGCTGCAACGCGTGACGCGGCGCGATCCGGGACTGGCGTCGCTGATCCCGCAGTTGGGCGCGGCTCCCGGCTGCAAGGCGCTGCGCGTAGTCATCTTCGATCGCGACGAATGCGGCTTGTTCCGCAGCGGCGCTTATGACGCGCTGCTGTCGCAAGCGCAGGAGGCCGGGCTGGCCTTGTGCCTGCTGGCGCGCGACGCCGGCGCGCTGCTGGAGTCGGCGGCTGCGCGCTTCCCGCGCCTGCGCTTCGTCGTCGACCACTGCGGCTGGGTGCGCAAGGAGGCGCATTGGCGCGAGGTGCTGGCGCTTGCGCGGCACGACAACGTCTGGCTGAAGTGGAGCCACTTCCACCGCGCGTTCGGCGACGGCGAGGTCCATGCGCAAGGCGTGCAGGGCGCTTTCGAGCAGGCGTTGGGCGCTTTCGGCGCGCGGCGGGTGCTGTGGGCCGGCGATGTCACGCATGAAGAAACCTCGGCGACCTGGGCCGAGTTGCTGGCCTTCGTGCTGCGCAATCCCGCATTGAACGATGCGGATCGCGAGTGGGTGCTGGGTGGGGCGGCGCGGGAGGTGTTCCGCTGGGCGAAGGCGTAGCCCCTAGATCCCCCGTTCCACCATCTCCAGCAACTTCATCCCCAACCCCTCCGCCTGCTGCCGGCTCGCGCCGTGCAGCGGTCCGTCGGTGACGAGCAGGGCCAGCCCGTGCACCGCGGACCAGGCCACGTACTCCGCGTGCGGCCTGCGCTCGGCGGGCAGCGCGCCGGCCTTCACCAGGTCGTCCAGCGCCGACCCCAGCAGCTGGAACGGGTTGAGCCCGCTGCGGCCCGCCTTCGCGGGATCGGCTTCGCGCTCGGGCAGCGCGTCCTGCGGCTCGTGCGGCCGCAGGAAGGCGATGCGGAACAGGCCCGGCTCCTTCCACGCGTAGCGCAGGTAGCCCATGCCGACGGCGCGCAGCCGGGCGCGCGCGTGGGTGAGGGCAGCCGCGCTGTTGGCGCGCGTGCCGGGCTTCAGTGGTGGCACCGCATCGAGTTCGTGTTCCATGCTGCGCGCCACCGCGGCCAGCGCCTCCGAGCGCACGGCCTGCAGGAACTCCGCGTGGCTGCCGAAATGCCGGTAGGCCGCGTTGGGCACGACGCCGGCGCGGCGCGTCACCTCGCGCAGCCCCACGGCATCGGGCCCGCCTTCGCGTGCCAGCGCCAGCCCGGCTTCCAGCAGGGCGCGGCGCAGGTCGCCGTGGCGATAGGTGCTGCGTGCGGGCGGCTGGGGCGGGGCTCGGCTCATCGTTGGGGTTGATTGTGGACAGTGTCCCTATTGTCTGCTATGTTTGTGTACACCGTACACATAGGAGAGTTTCCGTGCAGAGCTGCTGCCCCTACCTCTATTTCGACGGCCAGGCCGACGCCGCCATGAACGCCTACCAGAAGGCCCTCGGCGGCGAGCTGAAGTTGCTGCGCTACTCCGACGCGCCTGCGGGCGGCGGCGAGCCGCCTCCGGGCTGCGGGCCGGTCGACAAGCAGCGCATCATGCACGGCATGCTGCAGTTCGATGGCGGCATGCTCATGTGCTCCGACGCGCCGAATTCCGGCATGGCCGAGAAGATGGGCGGCATGAGCGTGAGCGTGACTTTCCCGGACGCGGCGAAGGCGCGCCGCGTGTTCGACGCGCTGGCCGATGGCGCGCAGCAGGTGCGCATGCCCTTCGCGCAGACCTTCTGGGCCGACGGCTTCGGCATGCTGGTGGACCGCTTCGGCACGCCCTGGATGATCGGCGGCGGCCAGCGCGCGGTCTGACGGAAGGCGCGGGCGGCGCGGGCCGCTTGCTGCGATGATCGCGGCGATGAAGCTCCTCGCCGCCCTTGTCCTGGTCGCAGCCGTCACCGGCTGCGTCACCCCGCCCGGCCCCTTCGAGCTGGTGTCGTGCCCGCGGGCGGACGTGCCGAACGCGGCCTACGTGGGCCCGTACTACGGCGTGGAGAACGTGATCCCGGTGCATGCGCTGGCGCAGGATCTGCGTTGCGCCGAAGCCTTCAAGGCGGAGCGTTTCCCGCAGGGCTTCGTCACCTTGTACGGCAGCTCGCGGATCAAGGCCGGCGATCCGCTGTACCAGGACGTCAAGGCTTTCGGCAGCGCCTGGACGCAGCGTTACGGCAAGCAGTTCCCGATCATGAGCGGCGCCGGTCCCGGGCTGATGGAGGCCGTGAACCAGGGCGCGCTGGAAGCGGGCGGCCCGAGCATCGGCTACACCACGTACTACGACCGCGACCCGAACGGCACGCCGGAGCGGCCTTATGGCGGCAACCCGCGCGTGCAGTTGAACCGCTACGTGTCGCAGGGGCTGATCTTCTCCAGCGTGGCGACGCGCGAGCAGGCCATGATCAAGCACTCGGCGGCGATCGTCATCGCACCGGGCGGCACGGGCACCGAATGGGAGATCTTCCAGATCCTGGAGATGATGAAGAGCGGGCAGCTGGCGAAGGTGCCGGTGTATTTCCTCGGCAGCCGCGACAAGTACTGGCGCGCTTTCGACGCGCGGCTGGACGACATGGCGCAGCGCGGGACGGCGGGTGCGAACGAGCTGGCCTTCCGGCAGCACGTGGACAGCGGGGACGAGTTGCTGCGGCGCCTGGCCGCCGACCTCAAGCTCTGACCCCGGGCTCGTCGACGACGGGATTGCGGAGCACCCCCACTCCCTGCACCTCGGCCTCCACCACGTCGCCCGGCTTCAGCAGCTTCTCGGGGCGCTGCTTGCGGAAGCCCGCCACGCCGGAGGTCGTACCGGTCGTGATCACGTCGCCGGGCTCCAGGGTCACGCGCGACCAGTAGGCCACGATGCGGCCGAAGTCGTGGACCATGTTGCGGGTGTTGTCCTGCTGGCGCACCTCGCCGTTGACGCGCAGGCAGACGTCCAGGTTGCCGGTGTCGCCCAGTTCGTCCAGCGTCGCGATGCAGGGCCCCAAGGGGCAGGAGGTGTCCAGGTTCTTGCCCTGGAAGGGAATGCCGTAAGGCTGCTCCGCCAGGATGATGTCGCGCATGCTGACGTCGTTCACCACCGTCAGGCCGGCCACCACGCTGCGCCAGTCCTCGGCGCGCACGTCCTTGCAGCGCTGGCCGATCACCAGGCCGATCTCGATCTCGTAATCGAGCTCCTCGGTCAGCCGCGAACGCACGATGGGCTCGTCCGGGCCGATGACGGCCGACGGCATCTTGAGGAAGGCAATGGGGTAGTCGGGCAGGTCCACGCGCACCTTCTGCCGCAGCACTTCCTCCATGTGCGCGCGATAGTTGCCGCCCACCGAGATGATCTTGCGCGGGCGCGGTACCGGCGCGAGCAGGCGCACCGCGGTTTCGGCGTGCAGGAAGACAGCGTGGGTCCGCGCCTGCGCCTCGGCGGCGCGGGCCGCGGCCATCGAGAGCGGGCCGCCTTCGAGGAAGCGGATCATGTCGCCGGGGATGCGCACCGCGGCGATCTCCGGCGCGAACGGGTCATCGGCGAGCGTCGCCGCATACGCGCGCTGCAGGTCGGCGACGCAGCGGCCCTGCGGCAGGTCGACCAGGCTGCCGACGCGCGGCCGCGCGTCGCCGGGCGCGAGATAGCTCACGAGCCGCATGCGTGGCCTCCGATTTCGGCTTCGCATTGTTCGACGGCCTGGAGGATGGCGTCGCGGTCGGGGGCGCTGGCTGCTTGCAGGGACGCGAGGGCGTACTCCGAGACACGTCCTCCCGCGATCTCGACCCTCGTGACGACGTCCAGTTTGGCAAGCGCGGGCTCGATCACCGAGCTGCTGGTGACCGGCCGCAGTTCGCAGCCCACGCACATGCCCGTGAAGCGCACGCGCACGACGCCATCAGGAGAGACGGACTCCAGTTCGAGCCCGCCGCCATGCGAGCGCAGCATGCGGTCCAGGGCCGCCACGCGCAGTGCCACGGTGCCGGTCATAGACCCAGCTCCTGCTTCCTGGCGGCCAGGTCGACGCCCATGATGCGGGCGAAGTTCTCGCCCAGGATCTTGCGGCGGTCGTCGCGCGTGAGCTGGGGGTATCCGTAGCCGGCGCGCAGGTCCTCGGGGATCTGCAGCTGCATGAAGGCTTCCAGGTAAGGCTGTGGGTTGCCCGCGAGCGCGGCCTCCGAGCCCCACAGGATCTTGTCCGGGCCGCAGGTCTGCAGCAGCCGGCCCACGTGTTCCTGCACCCGGCGCGGCGCCACGCGGTAGAAGGCCATGAAGCCGGCCAGGGACAGGTAGACGTTGGGGAAGCGGGTGGCGATCGACACCAGCTCCTCGAAGTAGGGCAGGGCAAGGTGGTGCACGATGAATGTCGCCTGCGGGAAGTCGCGCGCCGGCGCCTGCAGGTCGACCGGGCTCAGCCACTCCATGTTCTGCAATCCATAAGGGTTGCCCTTGTGGAACTGCAGCACCTTGACGCCATTGGCGATGGCCCGCTCGTACATCGGGTAGGCCAGCTTCTCGTCGTCGCAGCGCCAGCAGTCCTTCACCAGCGCATGGCCGTTGTAGAACTTGAAGGACTTCGCGCCCATCACCTGCGCCTGGTGGTCGATCTGCTCCAGCGCGTCGGCCAGGCCGCGGTAGCTGGGGTCGACGCCGCCGCAGAACAGCACGCGGTCCGGATAGGCCTCGGCCATCGCATGCTGCGTGCGCACCGGCGAGTACCAGTCCTGGAACCAGTCGAACATGGGCACGGTCTGTGCCATGGCCATGTCGGTGGCGGAATTCTCGAACACCAGCCGGTGCATCTCCTCCACGCTCCAGCGGCGGTCCCAGCGGAAGTCGCGGTCGCCGCCGGGCGCGGCCGCCGGGTCGCGCACCTGGGCGCGGATGTAGGCCAGGATGCGGTCGCGCGCGGGCAGCGCGTCGTCGCGGTCCGTGCGCGTGTTGCCGGCCGACAGGTCGTAGAGGTGGATGACGTTGTCGAAGACGAAGAGACCATCAATCACTGTTCACTCCAGGCGGATGTTGGCGGCCTTGATGACCTGGCCCCAATGGTCGTATTCGGTGCGGATGAAGCGGCGCGTGTCTTCCGGGCCCATGCCGTCGGGGACGAAGCCCAGTTGCCCGAACGCATCCTTCACGTCCCTGCCGGCCAGCACCTGCTGGATCTCGGTGGCGAGCTTGTCGACGATGGGCCGTGGCACGCCGGCGGGCGCGAACATGCCGCCCCAGCCGATCACCTCGAAGCCCGGTACCGTCTTGTTCGCCGGCAGCGCCTTCGGGTATTCCGGCATCGGCGCGGGGCTGGCGATGGCGATCAGCTTCAGGCGGCCGTCGCGGATGAAGGGGCCGGCGCTGGCGCTGGGCTCGATCATCAGCTGCACGCGCCCGCTGGCCACGTCCGTCAGCGCCGCAGGCGAGTTGTAGGGCACGTGCACCATGTCCAGGCCGGCCTGCGCCTTGAACACTTCCATTGCCAGGTGGGCGTTGGAGCCGACACCGGGCGAGGCATAGGACACTTTCCCGGGGTTGGCCTTGATCCACGCCACCAGCGAGGGCAGGTCGTCGGCCGGAACGCCGGGGTTCGCGACCAGCAGCAACTGCGCGCGGGCCAGCACGTCGACCGGTTGCAAGTCCTTGAGCGGGTCGTACGAGAGCTTGGACATCAGGTGCGGCGTCGTCACGAAGGTGCTGCTCACGCCGCACAGCAAGGTGTAGCCGTCGGCGGGCGCCTTGGCCACGATGTCGCCGGCCAGGTGGCCGCTGGCGCCCGGCCGGTTGTCCGGCAGGAAGGGCTGGCCCAGCCGTTCCGACAGCCGCTGCAGGACGTTGCGGCACAGCACGTCGGGGCCGGAGCCCGCGGGTGCGGGGACCAGCACGCGCACGGGCCGCGCGGGCCATTGCGGCTGGGCCTGCGCCACGAGGGCGCAGGCGGCGAGGAAGAGCGCAGCCGTGCTGCGCAGCAGTGTGGTCTTCATGGCTTGTCTCGCTCCGGCGGCGGGTTTCGCCGCACCGCGAATCTAGGCCCGGCGCGGGTCTTCGCGCTTGACCATCGCGGACAAAGTCTTGACGATCGCGGACATGCCGGGGCCTACCGTCAGCGTCAACGTCCTCACCGGCTTCCCGGGCCTGGTGCGCAATCACGGCGGCGACGCCGCGCAACTGCTGCGGCGCGCGCGCATCGCTCCGCAGACGCTGGGCGATCCGCAGGCACGGCTGCCGGTGCGCGCCGTCGCGCGCTTGCTGGAGGACAGTGCCGAAGCCCTGGCCTGTCCCGATCTCGGGCTGCGCTTGTCGCAGGCGCGGCGGCTCTCGCACTTCGGCGCGGTGGGTTTGCTGGCGCGCGACGAGCCGGACGTGCGGCACGCGCTGCTCGCCATCACCTCGTGGCTGCACCTGCATTCGGAGGTGGTGCTGGAACTGCACGAAACGCGCGGCGGCGCCGTGCTCAGCGCCCATCTGCTGGAAGCGGGCGCCGCGGCGTCGCGCCAGGTCAGCGATCTCGTCGTCGGCGGCATCCTGCAGATCCTGCGCCACCTGCTGGGCGCCGGCTGGCATCCGCAGGCCGTGACCTTGCAGCACGAGGCGCCGGCCGATGCGCGGCCCTGGCGGCACCACTTCGGCTGCCGCGTGGATTTCGATGCGGATGCGAACGCGCTGTACCTCGCCGCGGCGGACCTGGACCATCCGATCCAGCAAGCCGACCCGCTGTTTCGCAGTGTCTCGGAGCGCCAGGTGGAGGAGTGGGCGGGGCTGCGCGCGCGGCCGCTGCCGGCGCAGGTGCGCGAACTGGTGCGCGTGATGCTGCCCAGCGGCCGCTGCACGATGGACAACGTGGCCTTGCGGCTCGGGCTGCAGAGCCGCACCCTGCGCCGGCATCTCACGGCCGAAGGTGTGTCCTTCGCGGAGGAACTGGAAGCGACGCGGCGCGAACTGGCGCAGCGCTACCTGGCGGGTTCGGGCAAGAGCATGGCCGCGGTGGCGGCGCTGCTGGGGTTCTCGGAGACCAGCGCGTTCTCGCGCTGGTTCGCCAAGGCCTTCGGCTGCGCGCCGACGCAATGGCGCGCTAAGCCCCCAGCAGCTGTTCGAACACCTGCTCCCCGCCCATCTGCCCGCCCTTGAGCATCAGCTCCAGGCCGTCGAACACCGGGTCGTCCGCATGCGCGCGGCTCACCGTCACGCCCGGCCCGAGCGCCGCGCGATAGGAAAGGCCCCAGAGTCCCAGCGCATCGACGGCGAGGCTCGACGTGTCGCCGCCCGCGATGCCCACGCGCGGCAAGCGCATGCCGCGCGCCGCCAGGTCCAGCAACAGGCCGCGCAGCAGGCGCGCACTGGCGGCCGCCAGCTCGCCGGAGCGTGAACTGTCCGCACTGCCCGCCTGCGCAGGCGCCGTGCAGGCCAGCACGTGGCGTCCGGCGCGCAGCAGCGCGGCCAGACGCGCGGACGCGGCGACTGCGCGTTCGGGATCCAGAAGATCGGAGGCATCGAGCGCGACACGTTCGAAGGAACGTGTGGCGGTGACCTGGCGCGCCGTCACTGGCGACAAGCTGCCCGCGAACACCAACAGCGGTGCGCTCGCCGGCGCGAGCGGTGCTTCCGCCGCCGCGGCGTCAGGCCCCCAATGCGCCACCAGCGCCTGCGCCACGCTGCTCGCGCCCACGGCCAGCAGTCTCTCGCGTTGCGCCTGTTCCCAGACGATGCGGCCGATGGCCGCCAGGTGCTCCGGCGCCGCGGCGTCCAGCAGCACGGCCGGCGCGTGGCCGTCGATGGCTGCGGAAACAGCGGCGTCCTGCGTTGTCTCGTCTTCCGCATACAGCGGGTAGTGCAGGGCAGCGACCGGTTCCAGGCCTTGCAGGGACAGGTGACGCCGCAGGTCCGCCTCCGCCATCGGCGTCACCGGATGCTGGCGCATGGTCGGATGCCGGTCGATGCGCTCCACCGCACCGCCGCGCCCGGCCGCCGCGAACAGGTTGCTGAAGGCGCAGTAACGCCCCAGGCTCGGCTGGCCGCCGACGATCGGGACGAAGGGGTTGTCGACCGAGCGCCGCAACACGCGGATGGCCGTACCTATGCTTCCTACATGTGGCGCGCTGTCGAAGGTGGAGCAGACCTTGTAGTGCAGAACCGGCACCTGCAGGCCCCGGAAGAAGTCGCCAACGGGCGCCAGCGCCGCGGCCATCTCCGGCGGTGACAGCGTGCGCGCAGCGCCGGCGATGCCGACGGCCTGCAATTCGCCGCCCAACGCGCGCGCCGCCGCGGCCTGCTGGTTCGCATCGGGAACGTCGAGAAAGAGCAGGGCGCGCAATCCTGCCTGCGTCAGCACGGCCAGCGTGTCGGTGGCGCCGGTGAAGTCGTCGCCGTACCAGCCGAGGAGCGGCGCCATCACTTCTTGCCGAAGAAGGCCAGTGCGCTTTGCAGCTCGGGCGAACGCTGTGCGCGATCGGCCAGCGTCTCGCCCTGCTGCACCGCGTCCCAGGCCTGCTGCAGGCTGGCGACGCCGGCGGCGGCGCCATCGGGATGCGCGAGGATGCCGCCGCCGGACATGAACAGCAGGTCGTTGCTGCGCACGCTGCCCCAGGTGGCGGGCACGGTGCCGGCCCACTGGCCGTTGCTGAAGGCGGGCAGCACGCGGTCATCCAGGCCTTCGGCGAGCGGTGCCAGCGAGACCTGCGCGGCCTCGATGACTTCGTCGTCGTCCTGCGCGAATTTGCCCTGCAGCCCGTGCACGTGCATGTGGTCCACGCCCGCCAGCCGCCACAGCGTCTGCCAGGCCGGATAGGAAAAGCCCAGCAAGGGATGGCGCGACAGCGCGCCGAAGCCGTTGCGATGGCCGTGGATCGCCAAGGGCGTGTGCCGCCGCAGCGACTGGATCGCCGAATAGCCGCACCAGTTGAGGCTGGCCATCACGCAGCTGCCGCCCTCGGCCTGCACCAGGTCCGCATGGCGGCGCATGGCGTCGAGGTCGTCGCTGATGTTGAAGGCGACCATCACGTGCTTGCCCGTGCGGTCCTGGTGGGCGCGCACTCGCTTCATGACAGCGCGCACGCGCTGCTCCAGCGGCGCGTGGTCCGGGTTGCCGCAGCACTCGTCGTCCTTGATGAAGTCGACGCCGGCGGCGCACAGCTTCGCGACCAGGTCGCCGGACTCTTGCGCCGACAGTCCCACGTTGGGCTTGATGATCGTGCCGATCAGGGGCCGGTCGAAGACGCCGGTGAGCTTGCGCGTGCCGGCGATGCCCTGCACCGGCAGCTGGAACTGCTGGCGGTAGGCGGCCGGCAGCTCCACGGATTCGAGCCGCAGCCCGGTGACTTCGCCCAGGTCGAACAGGTTGCCCGACACGGTGGCCGCCAGGGTCGGCAGGTTCACGCCGACGTTGGCCACCGGGAAGCTCACGCGCAAGCGCGCGCGCTGCCACCTCTGCGGCTTGGCGAACATGCCGCGCCGCTGCATCCAGCCATTGGGCAGCGACGGCGTTTCGGCCACGTCCAGCAGCTCGATCTTCTCCACCGTCGCCCGCGCCCGTTCGCGCAGCGCCTCGGTCTCGCCCTCGACGCGGGCGAAGGTGCCGCAGCTCTGCTCGCCGGCCAGCACCTCGGCGACCTGGGCCACGTCTAGCGGCGTTTCGATCAGGTACGTGGCGGTGAAGCGCATGCCGCTCACAGCGTGCTCAGGTCGGGGAAGGGCCGCACCGGGTCCTTGCCGTCCCAGTCCTGCGAGGCCTCGCGGATCATGCGGAACAGCTTGCCCTTGGGGCCGGCCACTTCCGACAGTTCCACCACGGTGCCCGGGTGCACGCCGGGATGCTTGGCATCCTCGAAATACACGAAGCGCCCGTTCTCGCCCACTTCGCCACCCATGCAGACCTTGAAGCCCGCGGCTTCGGCGCGCGCCAGGTCGGCGTCGAAGTTCTCCGTCCAGTAGGCGAAGTGCTGCGCGCCGACGTGGCCGGCTTGCTGGAAGTCGCGGTACATGGACGGCACGTCGTTGCGCGTCTGCAGCAACTCCACCTGCAGGCCGCCGGCGTTGGCCAGCGCCACCGAGTTGTGCGGCTCGTAGCGCTCGCCGCGGTAGCTGTAGTTCTTGATGGGGACGCGCGGGTTGTAGTACCAGGGGCCCACGCCGAGCACGTTGGCCCAGTAGTCCATCGCGGCCTCGATGTCGGGCACGAGATAGCACACCTGGCGGATCTCGCCGAAGAATCTGCTCATGAAAAATTGACCTTTACTTGAGGAAGCCGGTGGAGATCCACGGCACGGCCGCGACGACTGCGAGGCCGGCGAGGAGCGCCAGGATGTAGCCGCCGATGTGCGGCAGGCCTTCGTCGGGATGGATCTTGCTGATGGCGCAGGCGCCGTAGTAGCCGACGCCGAACGGCGGGCTGAACAAACCGATGCCCATCGCGAAGATCACCACCATGGCGTAGTGCACCTCGTGGATGCCCACGGCCTTGGCGATGGGGAACAGCAGGGGCCCGAACAGCACGATGGCGGGGATGCCTTCCAGCACGCTGCCCAGCACCACGAAGGCGAGGATGGACACCAGCATGAAGCCTGCGGCGCCCCCGGGCATGGACTGCATCCACGCCGCCAGGTCCTGCGAGAAGCCGCTTTGCGTGAGGCCCCAGGCCATGGCGGTGGCGCAGCCGACGATGAAGATGATGGCGCCGGTCAGCGACGCCGTCTCCACCAGCATGCCGGGCAGGCGCTTGATGTCGAACTGGCGGTGGATGAAGATGCCGACGATCACCGAATAGGCGATGCCGATGGTCGACACCTCGGTCGCGGTGGCCACGCCTTCCACGACTGCTGCGCGGATGACGAAGGGCAGCAGGATCGCCGGCAGCGCCACGACGAAGAAGCGGGTGATCTGGCCCTTGGTGAAGCGGCGCACCTGCGACAGGTCTTCCTTGCGGTAGCGCCACCACACCACGGTGCAGAGGAAAGCGCCCACCACCACCGCCGGCAACAGGCCGCCGCTGAACAGCGCCGCGATCGACACGCCGGTGACCGAGCCGATGGTGATCAGCACGATGGAAGGCGGAATCGTCTCGGTCTGCGCGCCGGTCGCCGAAAGCAATGCGACCAGGTCACCGGGCTTGGCGCCGCGCGCCTTCATCTCGGGGAACAGCACCGGCGCGATGGCTGCCATGTCGGCGACCTTGGAGCCGGAGATGCCGGACACGAGGTACATCGCCCCGACCAGCACATAGGACAGGCCGCCGCGCACGTGGCCCAGCAAGCTGGCCAGGAACTGGATCATGGCGCGCGCCATGCCGGTCATCTCGATCAGCGCGCCGAGGAAGATGAACAGCGGCACCGCCAGCAGGATCAGGTGCGACATGCCTTCGTCCAGCCGTCCCACCATCACCAGCAGCGGCGTGCGCGTGGTGAGGCCGAGGTAGGCGAAGGTGGCGAGCGCGAAGGAGAAGGCGATGGGCACGCCGCCGAACACGCAGGCCGCGACCAGCACGACGAAGAAGATCACCAGGTTCAATTTGCCCAGCGGCACGAGCGAAGGCCCGGCAAACCAGAGCAGCGCGGTCAGCGCCGCGGTGATGCCGACGGCGACGGCGATGCGCCGCCCTTCATGCAGGCGCGCCAGGCGCAGCAGCGCCATGATCGCCATCAGTCCCAGGCCGACCGGGATGGCCGTGGCGCGCCAGCCGTTGCTGATCTCCATGGCGGGGCTCACCACCGGCATCTCCTCCGAGGCGTACTCGAAGGCCGGCCACAGCACCATGGCGAGGAAGGCGAGCGGCACCGTCAGCGCCAGCGTCTCCAGCAGCGCCTGCGCGCGCGGGCCGACACGGCTGACGAGGCCCGTCATGCGCATGTGTTCGCCGCGCCGCAGCGCCACGACGGCGCCCAGCATCGACAGCCACAGGAACAGCAGCGAGGCGAGCTCGTCCGACCAGACCAGCGGCTTCTGGAACACGTAGCGGGCGATCACGCCGGCCAGCAGCACGAAGATCTCGACCAGCACCAGGCTGCCGGCGACGGCATCCACCGCCAGGCCCAGGCCGTTCTCGACGCGCTGCGCCAGCACGCCCAGCGGGCGGCGCGCGGCGGGCGGCGCGTCCGCGGCGCCGTGAGTAAGAACAGGTGTCATGTCCGGGCTCGTTCGCGGGCCACCGCGGAACCGGCTTTGCCGGGCCGCTGGTGGCGCCCCCTTGAGGGGGAGGCGCCGAAGGCGCTTCGGGGGGGAGTCATTACGCCAGCTTGCCGACCGCGGATTCCAGCAGGCCCCAGGCTTCGTCGCCGAAGCGGCCCTTCCACTCGCCGTAGAAGCCGGCTTCGCGCAGCTTGGCGCGGAAGCTGTCGGGGCTGGTCTTGTTGAACTGCAGGCCCTTGGAAGAGAGGTCGGCCTGGACCGTCTCGTTCAGCTTCTTGATGTCCTCGCGCTGCTTCATGCCGGCGTCGTTGATGGCGCCCGCGACGATGGTCTTCAGGTCGGCCGGCAGGCTGTCCCACATGCGGCCGTTGGCGATGAACCAGAAGCCGTCCCAGATGTGGTTGGACAGCGAGCAGTTCTTCTGCACCTCGAACAGCTTGGCCACCTGGATGATGGGCAGCGGGTTTTCCTGCGCGTCGACGATCTTCGTCTGCAGCGCGGAGTAGACCTCGCTGAACTGCAAGCCGGCGGGCGAGGCGCCCAGGCCCTTGAACATGCTGACGGACAGCGGGCTCACCGGCACGCGGATCTTCAGGCCGTCCATGTCCTTGGCGGTGGCGATGGGACCGCGCGAGCTGGTCATCTGGCGGAAGCCGTTGTCCCACATCTTCTCGAAGGCGTACAGGCGCATCTTGCCGATGGCCGCGCGGACGTGGGCGCCGACCTTGCCGTCCATGGCAGTCCACACCTGGTTGTAGTCGCCGAAGGCGAAGCCCACGGCGTTGATGGCGGCCACCGGCACCAGCGTGGCGATGACGAGCGCCGAAGGCGTGAAGAAGTCGAGGCCGCCGGAGCGCACCTGCGCCAGCATGTCGGTGTCGCCGCCCAGCTGGTTGTTCGGGAAGATCTTGATCTCGACGCGGCCCTTGCTTTCCTTGGCGATGCGGTCGGCGGCTTCCTGGGCGCGGACGTTCAGCGGGTGGGTCAGCGGCAGGTTGTTGCCGTACTTCAGCGAAAACTCCGCAGCCCGGGCAAAAGTGGGCAGGGCGGCGGCGATGCCGGCGGCGGGCAGGGCGCCGAACTGGCGCAGGACGTTGCGGCGCGAGGTATGGGGCATGCTTGTCTCCTGGGTTTGAGGGATTTTGAGGTGTCCTGAGGCGCCGCCATTGCCGCTGCGCCTGTAGGGCGGTAGAGTAGGTTTCCAGGGCCGGTCGGTCAAACCGGTGATTTGAGGGGTTTTGAGGTGCCGATGCCGCGGATGGAGGAGGTGGCGCAGCGCGCTGAAGTGTCGCTTGCGACGGTGGATCGCGTGCTGCACGGGCGCAGTGGCGTGCGCGCGGCCACGGTGCAGCGCGTGATGCGGGCCGCCGCCGACCTGGGTTACGTGCCCGAGGCGCAGGCGCGCGCCGCGGCGGCGCCCAAGCCGCTGCGGCTGGCTTTCCTGATTCCGGAGGGCAGCAACCGCTTCCTGCGCATGCTGGGCGACGTGATCGGCTATTCGCAGGAGCACTGGGCGCCGTTCAACGTGCGCTGCCAGGCCGAATACATCGAGGCCTTCAACCCGGAGGCGCTGGCCAGACAGCTGCTGCGGCACGCGAAGAAGTGCGACGGCATCGCCTTCATGGCGCTGGAGCATCCGGTGGTGCGCGAGGCGGTGGCGCAGCTGGCGGAGCAGGGCGTGCCGACGGTGACGCTGATCTCCGACCTGTCGAACTCGCAGCGCGCGGCCTACGTAGGCCTCGACAACCGCGCCGCGGGGCGGACCGCGGCCTACCTGATCGCTCGCTTCATGGGGCCGGTGGCGCGGAGCAAGCATCCCAAGGTGGCGATGATCGCCGGTTCCCTGAGCTACAAGGCGCACGAGGAGCGCGAGGCCGGGTTCCTGCACCTGATGCAGGAGCAGTATCCGTCGGTGCACGTGGTCGGGGCCCGCGAAGGGCAGGACGACGCGGAGAAGAACTATCGCCAGGCGCGCGCCCTGTTCGAGCAGCACGCGGACCTGGCCGGCATCTACAACATCGGCGGCGGCGCGGAGGGCATCGGCCGCGCGATCCATGAAACGACGCTGGTGCGCAAGCCGATCTTCATCGGCCACGGGCTCACGCCCGATACGCGGGCCCTGCTGATCGACGGCACCCTGGATGCCGTGATCACGCAGAACCCGCAGGGCGCGGTGATGAACTGCGTGCGCATCTTCGCCAACCTGCGCGACGGCCGCGAGCCGACGAGTGGGGTGGAGCAGGTGCGCAGCCAGGTGATCTTCCGGGAGAACCTGCCCTGACCCGGCCTCGTCATTCCCGCGAAGGCGGGAACCCAGGGCGCCCTGGCTCCCCGCCTCCGCGGGGGTGACGAAGTTGCGTCAGAACGACGTCCGCACGCCCGCTTCGATACCGGTCGACGTGCCAGCCGCGATCGGGGCCGGGCCGCCGCTCACCGCGTACGTCGCGCCGCCCTTGTTGCTGATGCTGGCGTAGGTCGCGTACAGCGCGGTCCGCTTGGACAGGTCGTACACGTAGCCCAGGCCCCACATGTTGGCGTCGTTGCCCGAACGCGCGCTGCCGTTGGCGTTCAGCAGCTTGGAGCCGCTCACGTCGTTCAGGTTGGCGTAGGTCACGCGCACGCGGCCGGGGCCGGGGCCGGCGGGGATGGTGGCGCCCAGTTCCCACGACTGCTTGCGCACGCTGCCGGCCAGCACGTCCACGTTCACTCGGTTGTACAGCGCGAACAGCTTGGCGAAGCCGAAGTTGTACGAAGCGCCGACGTTCTGGTGCGTGAAGGAGCCGATGGTGGCGGTCTTCGCGAACAGCGTGTGCGATGCGGCGGCGGCCACGTCGAACTTGCCGTTGGTCCAGCCCAGGCGGCCGCTGAACAGCGTGCCGTCGTCGGGGTTCGCCACGCTGCTCTGGTTCTCGCCGGCCGCGTACATCACCTGGCCGTACACACCGCCCAGGTTGGTGGGCAGCAGGTAGCCGACGCTGTTGCTGGCCGTGATGGTGGTGGACAGCGAACCGTTGCTGGAGCCGGAGAACGTGAAGTTGCCGGCGCGCGCCACGCCGTTCGCGTTGAACGGGTCGAAGCTGATGCTGTTGTAGTGCGTGGGCACGAAGTCGTGGCCCAGGCGCAGCTCGCCGTAGTTGCTGGACAGGCCGACGTAGGCGCGGCGGTCGAACAGGAAGCCCTGCGTGCCGGCGGGCGCGGTGCCCGTGCCGCTCGGCTGGTTGTTCAGGTTCGTCGTGCGGCCGGTGCCGTTGTCGGGGTTGATGCTGCCTTCGAGCCAGAAGTTGGCGCGCAGGCCGCCACCGAGGTCTTCGCTGCCGCGGAAACCGAGCTGGCTGGTGGACAGGCTGCCGTTGCCGATGGCGTTGACCGAACCGTTGCCTTCGGCCTTGAAATGCTGGACGTTCACGTCGACGATGCCCCACATCGTCACGCTGCTCTGGGCGTGGACGGATGCGGCGCAGGCGAGCGCGACGGCGGACAGGCACAAGTTTCTCTTGATCACCTCTTGGTGCTCCTCTTTTTTACAGGCAGGGAAAGGCTCCGGGCCGCTACGAGGCGGCCGGAGCAGGGGATGCCGCGCTGTCACGCGGCGGGGAACGGGGTACTTACTCGAACTTCACGTTGTTCTCGCGCACCGTCTGCACGAAACCGTCGTACTGGCGGCGGAAGAACGCGGAGAACTCGGCAGGCGTCATGCCGTAGGCCGAGAAGCCCTGGGCCACCAGTTGCTCCTGCACTTCGGGCCGGGCCAGCGTGGCGCGCAGGCCGGCGCTGAGCTTCTCGGTCACGTCGGCCGGCAGGCCTGCGGGGCCGAAGAAGCCGGCCCAGGGCGTGATGGTCAGCTTCTTGCCGATGCCCAGCTCGGTGGCGGTGGGCACATCGGGCAGCAGCGGGCTGCGCTTGGGCAGCAAGGTCACCAGCGCCTTCACCTTGCCGTCCTTCACGAAGGCCGGGGTCATGGTGCCGGTGCCGAACATCATCTGGATGCCGCCGTTCACGAGGTCGGTGTAGGCCTGCGTGTCGCCCTTGTAGCGCGCGTTCACGACCTTCACGTTGCGCGTGCCGAGCAACTGCAGCATGGCCAGTTCGGCCGCGCTGTTGCTGGACGCGGAGCTGAACTTGCCCGGGTTGGCGGCGACCGCGTCGAGGAACTCGTTGAGGCTGCCCGAAGGCACCTTGGGCGAGACCGCCAGGAACATCGAGAACTCGCCGGCGGAGGACAGCGGCGTGAACTGCTTGAACGGGTCGTAGGGCGGGTTGGCGCGGAGGGACGGCACGGCCACCATCGCGGTGTTGGTCCCCAGCAGGATCGTGTAGCCATCGGCGGGTGCCTTCAGCACCTCGTTGGCGGAGATGATGCCGTCGGCGCCGGGCTTGTTGTCGACGATGACCTGCTGGCCCAGCTCGGTGCCCAGGCCCTTGGCGATGATGCGGGCCAGCACGTCGGCGGCGCCGCCGGCGGTAAAGCCGACGACGAGGCGGATCGGCTTGCTGGGAAAAGTGTCGGCGTGGGCGCCGACGGCGGCCAGCGCGATGGCGCCGGCGGCGAAGGCGCGGCGGGTGATCTTGTTCATCGTTGTCTCCTCTTTGTTGTCTTACTTGCGCGTGATGGTCACGACGCCGTTGGTGGCGTCCACCTTCACCCAATCGCCGGTGCGGATCAGCGCCACCGGGTCCTGGTCGAAGTCCGTCATCGCCGGCGAGTGGCTCACCACCGTGCCCAGGGCCACCTTGGTGGTCATCTGGTTGAACAGCCAGGCGGCCGGCGCGGTGCCCATGAGGCGGGCCACGTGGAATTGCGCGGACCAGCCCGACGAGCCCTTGGCGCCGGGGAACACCAGCACCTTCTTCGCGAAGCTCTGGCCGCGCAGCTCGTGGCGCGTCTCGATGACCGTGCCATTGCGCGGATCGACGCCGCCCCAGCCGGAAATGGGTTGCGTGGTGACCAGGGCTTCGCCTTCGGCGACGCCGGGGACGACGCAGCGCCCGCGGATCACGATGGTTTCGCCGGCCGCCACGGTGGCCTGTTCAACGTGGGTCGACGAGTTCATGCGGCGCTCCAGCGGCCGGTGCACGCGGCCTCGATGCATTGCTCGGTGGTGCCGAACCAGGCTTGCAGGCCCAGGATGGCGGGCAGGTAGTGCGCCTGCTTGGCGGAGTCCAGGGCCACGACCTTGGTGCCGGGTGGCACGGCGCGGCTCATCGCGGAGCAGCTGTCGGTGAAGATCTTGCCGCCGGCGGCTTCGATGATCTGCGTGTAGCCGTTGCGCGTGGCCAGTTCCTTGATCGCGCGCGGCGTCCAGATCCAAAGCGCCGTTTCCGGATGCAGCTTGCGGCCTTCCAGCAGCTGCGCCGCTTCCCAGATCTGCTCGATGGTGTAGTGCGGGCAACCCAGCATCACGTAGTCCACCTTGCTGTCGCTGGCGGTGGAGTTGATGCGCTCCAAGGTCAGCTCGCGCTCGCGGCGGCCATAGTGCCGTACCTCGGTGGCCTTGTTGCCGCCGAAGGCCTGTTCTACGGTGTTCGCCTCGGGCGTGATGCCGACAATGTGGTACATCTCCACGCCGCCCGACGAGGACGCCGCCGCGCCGAAGTGCTTCAGCCGCGGCAGGTTGGGCGAAGAGCGCACGCCGGTGATGACCGGCACGCGTTCCTGCACCCAGTCGCCCATCCAGTAGCCGAACAGGCCCCAGTCCTCCACCGTCTCCAGCGGGATGTCGGTATGCACGCCCAGGGTGCCGCGCCGGCCTTCGTCGCGGTGGAAGCCCCAGTCGGGGATGCGGCAGGTGATCATGGCGCAGCTGGTGCTCTCGCGCCCTTCGGTGTTGGTGCGCGCGCCCAGCACGGAGTTGGCGTAGATCACGGCCGACGATTCCATCCAAGCCAGGTGCTCGCCGCGCGTGGGCACGTTGCCCACCTGGTAGGGCGTGCAGGTGTTGAGGATCTGCACGCCCATCTTGGCGGCGGCGGCCTCGCTCTTCTTGTAGAACTGGACGATCTCGTCGCTCACGCCCATTTCCGCCGGATGGTGCGGGTCGAAGCCCAGCTGCAGGTGCGAGCTGAAGGCCTTGACCTTGGGCGTGGCGACGACTTCCTGCGAATCCAGGTTGAACTCGCTGAAGACGGCGTCCAGGCCGCCCTTGTTCACGGCGAAGTCGCGCAGGAAGGGCGTCGTGGCCGTCACGGTGCCGCAGACGTTGCGCGTTTCCACCAGGCCCTCGGCGCCCAGCGCCTCGCCGTAGCGGATCAACAGGTCCATCGCCTTGGCGACGGCGGGGCCGGCCTCGCCATCGCGCATGGCTTTCTCGACATCGGTCAGGCGCATGCCTGCTCCTTCTGCTGGGCGGCTTCCACTTCGTTGCGCGGGCGCAGGTACACGCCTTGCGCCAGCAGCGCTTGCTGCAGTTCGTCGATGTCCACGGCGCGCGGCTGGATGCCGTGCTTCACCGCCAGCGCGGCGGCGACGCCGGCGGCCTGGCCGGTCTGCCAGCACTGCGGGATCTCGCGCATGAAGCCGTGCGAGTTGCGGTCGCAGCTGACGTGGCGGCCCACGGCCAGCAGCCCGTCCATCTTCTCCGGCACCAGCGCGCCGTAGGGGATGGAGATGTTGGGGAACTTGGGCGACACGGCGGGCGTCACGGCCACTTCGTCCGGCAGTGCCTTGCCTTCGGGCCACTGGCTGCGCAGCACGGCGCCGACACCGACCAGGCGGCGCGCGTGGCGCACGCCGATCTGCGGCGCGCTCAGCACCATGTAGGCGTCCTCGAAGCCGGGAGCGTTCTTCTTGAAGTAGTCCAGGTGCGCGGCCATCGCGCGGTGCGAGCGCACTTCGACGGCCGTGAGGTCGTCGACGTCCAATGCCGAATACCCGCTCTGGCGCGGGCCCATGAACAGGGCGATGTCGTTGCGCCAGGAAACGAAGGGACGCTCGAACAGGCCGCAGGCTTCGCGGCCGCCGGCCATGAACCTGGTGTAGCCCTCGGGGTCGCCGGAGCGGAAGGCGATCCACTTCTGCATGTCCACGCCGCCGAACAGCCAGGAGGTGTTCATGCAGTGGTGGACGTCGGCTTCCTCGATGTCGTTGACGAAGGAGGCGCCGGCGCGGGCGAAGATGTCGCCGTCGCCGGTGGCGTCGATCACCACCTTGGCGCGGATGGCCATGCGGCCTTCCTTGCTCTCGAAGGTGGCGCCGGCCACTTTGCCGTTCTCCATCAGCGGCATCGCGGCCCAGGAGTGGTAGACCAGCTTCACGCCGCGCTCGATCAGCAGCTCCTGCGACAGCAGCTTCAGGCGCTCGGGGTCGATCGTGGGCGACCAGGTGACGACGCCGTGGTAGGCGGCGGTGCGGAAAGACCAGTGGTGGGCCTTGTCCTTGTCCTGCGAACCCCAGTCTTCCGGCGGCGGGCCGGCGACGGCATCGGCGGGCAGGCGATCGAACAGTTCCTCGGCGAAACCGCGGATGACCAGCTTGCCTTGCCAGTCGGTCATGCGGTCGATCCAGATCACCAGGCCACCGGTGCTGAGGCCGCCCAGGTGGTTGTAGCGCTCCAGCAGGCAGACGTCGGCGCCGGCGCGCGCGGCGCTCGCAGCTGCAGCCGTGCCCGAGGGGCCGCCGCCGACCACCAGCACGTCGCACTCGCGGTACACGGTGAGGTCGCGGGCGGGTTCCTGCACGGTGCCCAGGTCCTTGCGCTGCTCCTTGGCGTCGCGCTCGAAGATGTCCGATTGCAGGATGCGCTCGTCGGTGCGCGTGAGGCTCTGCATCGCGGGGAGATTCTTGTCAGTCATTTCGCGCTTCACTTGGTGGGGCGGGTGAGGACGGCGCCTTGCGCCAGCGGGCCGACGTTGCGGCGATAGATCTGCAGCCAGCCGCGGTCGAACAACTTCGCCGGGGCTTGCCATTGGGCGCGGCGCTGTTCCAGCACCGCGGGTGCTACGTCGAGGTCGACCTTGCGGGCGTCGAGGTCGATGGTGATCCGGTCGCCGTCCTGCACCAGGGCCAGCGGGCCGCCCAGCGCGGATTCGGGGGCGACTTCGGCGACGACGAGGCCTTTGCACACCAGGCCGCTCAGGTGGCCGTCGGTGAGCATGGCGACCTCGTCGCCCATGCCGGCGCCGTCGATGGCGAACACGACGCGCGAGGCGCCGCCACCCATGGCGGGGCCGCCGCAGGCGCCGGCACCGCGCATGACCATCACGGAGCCGGGAGCAATCGTCTTGGCCTTCAGCGCGGCGACGGCGGCGTCGGAGGTTTCGAAGCAGACGGCCGGGCCGATCCAGCGGCGCACCTTGCGCTCGGCTATGCCGGTCTTGATGAGGGCCGCTTCGGGCGCGAGCGAGCCGCGCAGCAGGATGATGGCGGGCTGGGGCGCGACCGGGTTGTCGATCGGGCGAATGACTTCCGCGTTCGCCACTTGGTAGGTGCGCAGGTTGTCGGCAACGGTGGCACCCGTGACGGTGAGCGGGTCGGTCGCCAGCAACGGCTGCAACTGCTTCATCAGCGCGCGGCAGCCGCCGGCGGCTTCGAATTCCTCGATCAGGTGGTTGCCGATCGGGCGCACGCCGGCCAGCACCGGCGTCTGCGGGCCGAGCTCTTCGAACATGCCGTAGACGTCGACGCCGTTCTCGGCCTCGGTGGCCACGGCTTGCAGGTGCTTCACCGCGTTGAGCGAACCGCCGATGGCCAGCACCGCCTTCACCGCGTTGGAGAAGGCGCCGGGCTGCAGGATGTCGCGCGGCTTGAGGTCGTCCCACACCATCTGCACGATGCGGGCACCGGCGGCCTTGGCGTCGGTGAACATCTTGTCGGAGAGGGCTGCCACCGGCGCGGAGCCTGGCAGCGCCATGCCCAGCGCCTCGCAGACGATGTGCATGGTGTTGGCCGTGCCGAGACCCGAGCACACGCCCGGCGAGCGGATGGCGCAGCGGCTCATGCCGATCACGTCTTCGGTGGAGGTGCTGCCGCCGATCTGCGCGTGCATCGAGTGGATGAACACTTCCTCGATGTCGACGTGCTCGCCCTTGTACTCGCCGCTGGCCTGGTAGCCGCAGGGCACGAGGATGGTCGGCACGTTCAGGCGGGCGGCGGCCATCAGCTGGCCGGGCACCGTCTTGTCGCAGGAGGTGAGGCAGACCATGCCATCGAGCTGCGCGCCTTCGACGGCGGCCTCGATGTCGTTCGTGACGAGGTCGCGCGCGGCCAGCATGTAGGCGCCGCGGGCGCCGGCGCCGGTGACGAAGTCGCTGGGCGCGGTGGTGCGGATCTCGAAGGGCACGCCACCGGCGGCGCGGATGGCTTCCTTCACCACCTTGGCCACCTGGTCCAGGTGGCTGTAGCAGGCGGCGAGTTCCGAGCTGCTGTTGACGACGGCGATCTTGGGTTTCTCGCAGTCTTCCTCGGGGATGCCCATCGCCTGCCATTGCGCGTTGCGCACGGCCCAGAGATAGGAGCCCTTGGGGAAGTTGCTGCGCAGCTTGCGCGGCGTAGGGGACATGGTGGGACTATTTGTCGGAGGAAAGGGGGGGCGGCACGTGGCCGCCGATGGCCGTGGCCAGCGCTTCGGCCAGCGCCAGCAGTTGCGGCGCGATCACCTGGCGCAGGTGGTCTTCGGTGTAGATGAAGGCCGCCGTGCCGCAGTTGAGCGCCATGACTTCGTCGTTCGGGCCGATCACCGGCACCGACAGGGAATTGATTTCGCGATGGAACTCGCCGGTGGAGATGCTGTAGCCCGCCTTGTCCTGCTGGCCCAGCGAGCGCAGCAGGCCCGGCTCGACCGAGGCCCAGTCGCTGCCGCGCGAGAGGCGCAGCGATTCCATCAACGCCTTGCGGGCGTCGGGCTTCAGCGCCCACAGGTAGGAGCGGCCCAGCGCGGAATTGGCCATGGGCACGCGCGAGCCGACGTCCAGCCGCGGCGCCAGCATGGTGGTGCGCGGGCGGCAGGCTTCGATCAGCACCATGTCCAGGCCGTCGGGCACGGCGAGGTAGACAGAGCCGCCGGCCGCTTCGGCCAGGGTCTGCATCATGGGGCGGGCGATGGCGCGGAAGTCGAGGCCGGCGAGGAACACGCGGGCCAGCGAGACCACGCCCGGGCCCAGCATGTAGCGGTCGCCTTCGGGTTCCTGGGACAGCAGGCCCAGCGTGACCAGGGTGGAGGCGAGACGGGTCACCGTGGGCCGCGGCACGCCGGTCAGGCGCGACAGCTCGGTGGAGGTCAGCACCCGGCGCTCTTCGGTGAAGCAGCGCAGCACGGCCACGCCGCGCTCCAGGGCACTGACGGTGTCAGGCTTCTGCGGGCTGCCGTTGTCCTCGGGGGCTTGCATCTTGCGTATTTTGGACGTCGCGTTCAAAATAAGCAAGACCTTTTCCGGAAATCACTGAAACCAAAGAAGGAGACGTTCGAAAAATGGTTGATACGCGCATTTCCCGCCGCGCCTTCGGCGCCTGGGCGGCCGGCGCCGCGCTGGCGACGCCGCTGGCCGGCCTGGCCCAGTCCACGTTCCCGCAGGGTGGCCGGCCCATCCGCATCCTGGTCGGCCTGGCGGCGGGCGGCTCGCTCGACGCGCAGGCCCGCTCGGTCGCGCGCAAGCTGACCGAGATCGCCGGCACCACGGTGATCGTCGACAACAAGCCGGGCGCCAGCATGATGCTGTCGGCCACCGAGGTGATGAAGTCGCAGCCGGACGGCTACACGCTGCTGTACGCACCGTCTTCGCTGTTCGCGCAGAACCCGCACACGCTGTCGACGGTGCCGTATGACCCGTTCAAGGACTTCACGCCGATCACGATGGCGGCCAAGGGCCCGCTGGTGCTGACGGTGCACCAGTCGCTGCCGGTCAAGAACGCCAAGGACCTGGTGGCCTGGGCCAAGGCGAACCCGGGCAAGCTGAACTTCGCGTCCTTCGGCAATGGCACGTCCTCGCATATCTATGCGATGGCGTTTGCAAAGGCCACGGGCATCGAGATCACGCACGTGCCGTACAAGGGCACGGCGGAAGCGGCGCGCGACGTGCTGGAAGGCCGCGTGCAGGCTTACTTCGACGCCGCGCCTACCGCGATCCAGAACGCCAAGACCGGCCGCATCCGCATGGTCGGCGTGGCCTCCCCCACGCGCATGCTGGCGGCGCCGGAGGTGCCCACCTTCACCGAGCAAGGCATCCCGGGCCTGGACCTCACCAGCTGGATCGGCTTCGTCGGCCCGGCCAAGATGCCGCCCGAACTGGTGCAGAAGCTGAACACCATGCTGGTGCAGGCGCTGAATGCGCCCGAGGTGAAGGAGTTCTACGCCACGGGCGCCTGGGAAACCGCGCCCTCGACGCCGGCGGAGCTGACGCACGAGATGCACGTCGCCTACGACCGCTGGGGCCAGATGGTGAAGGCGATCGGGTTCGAGAAGCAGTAATTGCTGCAGTGCGATACTCCGAGGCAATCCTTTGTCCCGGAGAAATCGCATGCTTCAAGGAAAAACCGCCCTCGTCACCGGCTCCACCAGCGGCATCGGGCTTGGCATCGCCAAGTCGCTGGCGAAGCAGGGCGCGCGGCTCGTGCTCAATGGCTTCGGCGAGGTCGAGGCCGCGAAGAAGGAAGTGGCCGCGCTGGGCGTCGAGGTCGAGTACCACGGCGCCGACATGAGCAAGCCGGCCGAGATCGCGGACATGATGCAGTTCGCGGCCTCGCGCTTCGGCCAGGTTGACGTGCTGGTGAACAACGCCGGCATCCAGCACGTGGCCAAGGTCGAGGACTTCGACCCGGCGCGCTGGGACGCGATCATCGCCATCAACCTCTCCAGCGCCTTCCACACCACGCGCCTGGCCATCCCCGCCATGCGCAAGGCCAACTGGGGCCGCGTCATCAACATCGCGTCCGCGCACGGCCTGGTGGCCTCGCCGGAGAAGTCGGCCTACGTCGCCGCCAAGCACGGCATCGTCGGCCTGACCAAGAGCATCGCGCTGGAGACCGCGGAAACCGGCATCACCGTCAACGCCATCTGCCCGGGCTGGGTGCTGACGCCGCTGGTGCAGAAGCAGATCGACGCCCGCGCGCAGAACGAGAAGATCTCCGTGGAACAGGCCAAGATCGAACTGCTGTCGGAGAAGCAGCCGTCGCTGCAGTTCACCACGCCGGAAGAACTGGGCGAGCTTGCCGTGTTCCTGTGCTCGCCGGCGGCGAACAACGTGAAGGGCGTGGCCTGGAACGTCGACGGCGGCTGGGTGGCGCGTTAAGTCAAACAGCCGAACGCAGAAGACGCAAAGGTTACGCAAAAGCCGCAAAGGAACAGCCTCTGAATTTGGCCTTTGCGTCCGGCTGTCCTGTCTTCAACGGTGCCGCGGGTCGAGCGCGTCCCGCAGCCCGTCCCCCAGCAGGTTGAACGACAGCACCAGCAAAAAGATCGCCAGCCCCGGCCACACCGCCATCCAGGGCGCGTTGTCGATGAAGTTCTTGGCCGTGTTCAGCATGCTGCCCCAGCTCGGCGCGGGTGGCTGCTGGCCCAGGCCCAGGAAGGACAGGCTGGCTTCGGCGATGACAGCCGCGGCGATCGCCAGCGTGGACTGCACCATCAGCGGCGCCGTCACGTTGGGCAGGATGTGCCGGATCGCGATGCGCCACGGCGGGTTGCCCACCGCGCGCGCCGCTTCCACGTAATCCTCCACCTTCACGCCCAGCACCTGCCCGCGCGTCAGCCGCACGAAGATCGGCGCGGCCGACACGCCGATGGCCACCATCGCATTCGACAGCGAAGGGCCGAGGAAAGCCGCCAGCGCGATCGCCAGGATCAGGAACGGGCACGCGAGAAATGCGTCGGTGATCCGCGAGATCACCGCATCCACCCAGCCGCCGATGAAGCCCGCCGCCAGTCCCAGCGGCACGCCGATCAACAGCGAGATGCTGACCGACACCACGCCCGCCAGCAGCGAAGCGCGCGTGCCCCAGATGACGCGCGACAGCACGTCGCGGCCGATTTCGTCGGTGCCGAACCAGTGGGCAGACGAGGGCGCCTGCCGCAGCGCGCTCCAGCTGGTGGCGATCGGGTCCTGCGGCGCGACCCACGGCGCGAAGACGGCCATGCCGACGAACAGCAGCACCACGACGAGCCCGAACAAGGCCGCATGACGGCGCCGCAAGCGCCGCCAGGCGCGCCGCCACGGGCCCGCTTGCGGCGGGACCACGCCGACGGTGGAAGGAATGGGAAGGACAGCCGCCATCGCTCTCAATGCCGCAGGCGCGGGTTCACCGCGAAGTAGGCCAGGTCGGCCAGCAGGTTCAACACCATGTACGCCGTCGCCGTGACCATCACCACGCCCTGCACCACCGCGTAGTCGCGGTTGAACACCGCATCGACGATCAGCTTGCCGAAGCCGGGAATGGTGAACACCTGCTCGGTCAGCACCGCGCCCGAAAGCAAAGTGCCCAGCTCCAGCGCGCCCAGCGTGATGATCGGCGTCAGCGCATTGCGCAGCGCGTGCTTCAACACCACCGTCTTCTCGTCCAGCCCCTTGGCGCGCGCGGTGCGCACGTAGTCGGCGTTCAGCACCTGCAGCATGGCGCTGCGCGTGTGCCGCATCAGCACCGCGGCGATGGCGTTGCCCAGCACGAAGGCCGGCATGATCATCGCCGCGAGATTCGCGCGCAGGTCCTCGAACGGGCTCACGTAGCCCGAAGCGGGCAGCCAGCCCAGGTTCACCGAGAACAGCAGGATCAGCAGGATGCCCAGCCAGAAGTTGGGCGTGCTGATTCCCCATAGCGCGAACACGTTGGCCGCCCAGTCCCAGGCGGTGCCGCGGCCCACGGCCGACACGATGCCGGCCGGGATGCCGATGACCAGCGCGATGCACATGGCCAGCAAGGCGAGCTCCAAGGTCACCGGCAGCTTCTGCACCACCAGCTGCAGCACCGGCTGCTGGTTGCGCACGGACTCGCCGAGGTCGCCGCGCAGCACGCCGCCCACCCAGTAGCCGTAGCGCACCGGCAGCGGCTCGTCCAGGTGCAGCTTCTGGTGCAGGTAGGCGATGACCTGCGGGTCCTGTTCCTCGCCCGCCAGGATCTTGGCCGGGTCCCCGGGCAGCAGTTGCTGCAGCCCGAAGATCAGCATCGACACCAGCACCAGCGTCGGGAGCAGTTGGGCGATGCGCTTGACGAGGAACTCGCCCATCTCAGGAGCCGAACTTCAGCCCGGTCACGCGCAGCAGCCCGTCCGGGATCTCGCGCACGCCCTGCAGCTTGGGCGTGTAGGCCCACAGCCACTTGCGGTGGTACAGGTAGACGATGGGGCGGTCCTTCAGCACCTTGGCCGCGACCTGCTCGAACACCTTCTTGCGCTGCGCCGGGTCCAGCACCTCGCGCGATTGCTTGATCAGGCCGTCGACGTCCTGCACGCAATAGCCGGAGTAGTTGAGTGGCTGGTTGCAGACGTCGAAGCTGTACAGGTTGCCGTCCGGGTCGGGCCGGCCGCTCCAGGCCAGCACATAGGCTTCGAAGTCACCCTTGTCGGCCATGTTCAGCGAAGTGGCGAACTCGGCGGACTGGATCTTCACGTCGAAGCCGGCCTCGCGCGCCATCGCCTGCACCACCAGGCCGATGCGCTGCGCGTCGGAGGTCGTCGGCGTCAGCAGCGTGAAGCTCGGGTTGGGCATGCCGGCTTCCTTCAGCAGCTGCCTGGCGCGCTCGATGTTGCGCTTGGGCACCGGCACGTTCTTCGCGTACCAGGTGTTGGTGGGCGCCACCCACTGGTTGCCGACGATGGCTTCGTTGTCCATCACCACCTGCACCAGCCCGGCGCGGTCGATGGCCAGCTCCAGCGCTTCGCGCACGCGCGGGTCGCGGCCCAGCGCGCTGGTCTTGGCCTTGTCGCTCTTGCCGACGTTGATGGTGAGGCCCTGGTAGCCGATCTCGGTGATGCTGGAGGTCTTGAACTTCTTCTCCGACTTCACCTTCTCCATGTCGCTGGCCGCCATGCGCTCGATGTAATCGAGCTGGCCGGAGCGCAGGTTCGCGAGGCGCACGGTCGCATCGGGGATCGGCGTGTAGATCACCTTGTCGAAGTGCACCGCGTCCTTGTTCCAGTAGTTGGTGAACTTCTCCAGGACGATGCGGTCCTGCGCCACCCGCTCGACGAACTTGAAGGGGCCGGAGCACACCGGCTTCGCACCGAATCTTTCGCCCTCGGCCTGTGCCGCCTTGGGCGACACCATCATGCCGGCGCGGTCGGTCAGCGCGGCCAGCAGCGGCGAGAAGGGCGCCGACAGGTTCAGGCGCACCGTCAGCGGGTCGACCACGTCGACGCTGGTCACCGGCGCCAGTTCGCCGCGGCGGTTGGAGCCGGGCATCGTCTTGTGGCGCTCGATGTTGTACTTGACCGCGGCGGCGTCGAACTTCTCGCCGTCGTGGAAAGTGACGCCGGGCCGCAGCTTCAGGGTGAGCTGCTTGTTGTCCGGCGACCATTGGTAGCTGGTGGCGAGCTGCGGCACGATGGCCAGCTTCTCGTCGATGTCGAACAGCTTGTCGCACAGGCCGGAGAACACGATGCGGCCGACGAAGCTGCGGGCCAGCGTCGGGTCCAGCGCGTCGGGGTCCTCGGCCAGCCCGACGCGCAGGGTCTGCGCCTGCGCGGCGAAGGCGGCAACGCCCAGCGCAAGCGCGAGCAGCCAGCGGGGGGAAGGACAGCGCATCATGGGTTCTCCTTGGTGGTTGTGAGGAAGGCGGCCTGCAGCCGCTCCAGCCGGCGGCGCGCCGGCGCGAAATTGATCGCCTGCGGGGCGGCCGCCTGTGGTGCGAGCTCGCGCCAGAAGTGGCAGGCCGCGGCGTGGCCGTCGGGCGTGGCCTCCAGCGCGGGCGCCTGCTGCGAGCACAGCGGCCGCGCGTGCGGGCAGCGGGTGTGGAAGTGGCAGCCGCTGGGCGGCGCCAGCGGGCTGGGCACGTCGCCCCCGAGCACGCGGCGTTCGCGCCGGTCCTGCGGCTCAGGCCGCGGGATCGCGCCCAGCAGCGCTTGCGTATAGGGATGGCGCGGCGCCGCGAATAGCGCGTCCTTGTCGGCCAGTTCCACGATGCGCCCCAGGTACATCACGGCGACGCGGTTGGCGATGTGCTTCACCACCGCGAGGTCGTGTGCGATGAACACGTAGGCCAGGCCGAAGCGCTTCTGCAGGTCCTGCAGCAGGTTCACCACCTGCGCTTGCACGGAGACGTCGAGCGCCGACACGGCCTCGTCGCACACCACCAGCTGCGGCTCCACGGCCAGCGCGCGGGCGATGCCGACGCGCTGCCGCTGGCCGCCGGAGAACTCGTGCGGATAGCGCTGCGCGTGGTCCGGCGCCAGGCCCACGGTGTGCAGCAGTTCGGCGACGCGCTGCTGCTCGCGGCCCGCGTGCAGGCCGTGCAGGCGCAGCGGCTCGGCGAGCGTCTGGCCCACCGTCATGCGCGGGTTCAGCGAGGAGTACGGGTCCTGGAAGATGATCTGCATGGACCGGCGCTGGGCCCGCAGTTGCGCGGGGCTCAACGCGTTGATGTCCTGCCCGTCGAAGGCGATGCTGCCGGCCGTGGGCTCCAGCAGCCGCAGCAGCATGCGGCCCAAGGTGGACTTGCCGCAGCCCGATTCGCCGACCACGCCCAGCGTCTCGCCGCGCGCAAGCTGCACGTCGACGCCGTCGACGGCGCGCACGAGGCCGCTCACGCGGCCGAAGAGGCCGCGGCGGACGGGGAAGTGCTTGACCAGGCCGGAGGCCCGCAGCAAGGGCGTCATGCGGCCAGCTCCTGGGGGACCAACGCGTCCGGTTCCAGCGGCGCCCGCCAGCAGGCCGAGAGATGCGTGGTGCCTACATCGCGCAGCGACGGCGCCTCCGCAAGGCACTGTGCAACCGCAAACGGGCAACGCTCCGCGAAGGTGCACCCCGCCGGCCGCCGCAGCGGGTCCGGCACCTGCCCTTCGATGGCGGCCAAACGCGTGCGGGCGAGGTCGAGACGCGGGATCGAACCCAGCAGCCCCACGGTGTAAGGATGCTGCGGCTCCTCGAAGATCGCGCGCACCGGCGCCTGCTCCACGATGCGGCCGCTGTACATCACCGCCACTTCGTCGGCCACTTCGGCCACCACGCCGAGGTCGTGCGTGATCAGGATGACGGCCGTGCCGGTCTCGGTCTGCAAGGTGCGCATCAGGTCCAGGATCTGCGCCTGGATGGTGACGTCCAGCGCCGTCGTCGGTTCGTCGGCGATCAGCAGGCGCGGACGGCATGCCAGCGCCATCGCGATCATCACGCGCTGGCGCATGCCGCCCGAAAGCTTGTGCGGATATTCGTGGAAGCGCTGCTCCGGCGCCGGGATGCGTACCTGCCGCAGCACCTCGATCGCGCGCGCCTGCGCATCCGCGCGCGAGAGCTGGCGATGGCGCAGCAGGCCTTCGACGATCTGGTCGCCCACGGTGAACGCCGGGTTCAGCGAGGTCATCGGCTCCTGGAAGATCATCGCCAGGCCGTTGCCGCGCAGGTCCAGCAGCTCGCGCTTGTCGGCGCCCACCAGCTCCCGCCCTTCGAAGCGGATGGAGCCGGCCGCGGGCTGCACCAGGCCCATGATGGACAACGCCGTCACGCTCTTGCCGCAACCCGATTCGCCGACCAGCGCCAGCGTCTTGCCTGCTTCCACCGTGAGGTCCACGCCGTCGACCGCGGGGAAGCGGCCCTGGTCGGTGGTGAATTCCGTGCGCAGGCCGCGCACCTCCAGCAATGCCATCAGTTGCGGCCCTCGCGCTCGAAGGCGGCGATGCGCTCTTCGATCTTCGTCCGGTCGGTGATGCCGACCGGGTCGTGGCGGCCGGCCAGGCAGGCCATGAAAGGCTGGTAGCGCTGGCGGCTCGTTTCATAGAGCCGATGCAGTTCGCGCACCGGCTCCTCGTGGTCGTCGACGCGGATGTCCAGTTGCGGATAGTCCTCGTCGGCATGGATGCGAAGCGCCGCGGCCTGCTTGCCGCGCTTGTCGCCACCCGCTGCTTCACCGGCCGCCAGCGCGGCCAGCAGGCGCTCCGGCAGCGGCAGGCCGCGGGTTTCCTCGAAGGCATGCGCCGTCGCTTCCAGCACCGGCGCGCCGGCCAGCATGTTGCCGGCGATGCTGTAGTCGGCGCCGGCGCGGTGGCCACACCAGTCTATGCAGGACGCGCCGGTCCACGCAGCCGGTGCGCCATGGGCGGGCAGCACGTGCAGCTGGCGCTGGTCGCGGCCGGCGTCGGCGCCGGTCAGCGCAGCGACCACTTGCTCCGGCGACTCGCCCGCGGCGAGGCGGGCCAGGCCTTCCGGCCCGTACAGCGGGTTCATCAGCGCCTGCGTCGACAGCACGCCCACGCCCCGGCAGGTGTGCACGCACAGTGCCCCCACCGCGAAGAAGCGGCTGGCGATGGCGGCCCCGAGCCGCCCCGATGCGTCGCGGGCCAGGATGGACCAGGTCATGCATGCGTCCTTTTGTTCTTCGGCCATTCTGGCGATGGGTCCGCACACGGAGCAATAGCGTTTGCCAGAATGCGGGGATGAGCACCCAACCGCCCCTGGAAGTCCTGCCGCGTGACCTGAGCGCTTACCGCGCAGGGAACACCGGCATTCCCTACGTGCATCGTTTCGACTCCGGCAAGCCCGGGCCGCACGTGCTGGTGAACGCGCTGACCCACGGCAACGAGCTGTGTGGCATGGTCGCAGCCACGCATTTGCTGGACCAGGGCGTGCGCCCAGCTGTCGGAATCCTGACGGTGAGCTTCGCCAACGTCGCCGCCTACGAGTCCTTCGATCCGGGCAAACCCTTTGCCAGCCGCCAGCTGGTGCACAACCTCAACCGCATCTGGTCGGCCGAACAGCTGGAAGGCAGCGAGGACAGCCCGGAGCTGCGCCGTGCCCGCGAACTGCGCCCGGTGGTGGACGCGGCCGACCACATCCTGGACCTGCACTCGACGTCGCAGGAGGTCGAGCCCTTCTGGGTCTACCCCAACTTCGCGCGCAACGCCGAACTGGCGCTGGCGATCGGCCGGCCTTCGGTGCACCTGGTCATGCCCGAGGGCCTGGGTTCAGGCACGCCGGTCATCCAGCACGGCCGCCATGGCCGCGCGGATTCCAATGCCGGCGTGGCGCTGGTGGCCGAGTGCGGCCAGCATTTCCGCCAGGCGACCTCCGACCTGGCGGTGGAGGTCACGCTCGATTTCCTGGCTTACTTCGGCCAGATCGCGCCGCGGCCGTTCGCGAAGACGCCGCAGCGGCGTTACCAGTTGCTGCAGACGTATGTGATCCGCACGCCGGAGTTCCGCTTCACGCGGCCGGTGAAGGGCTTCGAGACCTTCGCCGCCGGCGAACTCATCGCCACCGATGGCGCGCAGGAGATCCGCGCGCCCGAGGACTGCACCATCCTGATGCCGGCGCGCGAAGCCATCGTCGGCCGCGAGGGTGTTTACATCGCGCGTGCTCTCTGAAATTGCGCAGCGCACAATGGCATCGAAATTGCGGAATGCAAGCGGCCGGGAGGGAACGCCTCTCCCGGGCTGAAAACGGGGGGCGACCATGGTGAGGTTCACTTCATGGGGATCGGCCGGCATCTGGCTGGCCGCGGGCGCGGTGGCGGTGGGGCTCACGCTGCTGGCGCCGAGCGAGCGGGCGGTCATGGGCCAGCTGCCGCCGCTGGCGGCGAAAGCGCGCGACCAGCGCCAGCTGACGCTGCCGCAGGAGCTGCCGGCCGAGCGCACACTGGCGCTGCTGATCTTCCGGCACGAGCAGAAAGCGGAAGCGCGCACATGGATCGACGGCCTGCTGGCGCAGGACGCGAGCATCCCGTGGCTGAAAGTGCGCGTGCTGCCGCCGGACGAGGTCACCCGGCAGGCCACGGCCCGGCCCTTGGTCTTGCCGACCGCACCGCTGCCTCCGGGCACCTTGCTGCCGGGCGCGCGGCCGGAGCGGCTGCTGTCGGTGGCCGCCAACGCCGGCCAGCTCGCGCAGGCGATGGCGTTGCCCGACACCGAGCATGCGCAGGTCGTCGTGCTAAGCCGTGACGGCCAGGTGCTCGCCAAGGCGCAGGGCGCCTACGACGAGCAGAAGGCGCGGGCCTTGCTGGAGACCTTGCGGGCCAGCTCGCCGCTGGAACCGTTCCGGGTCGATTGAACCGGTTCAATAATCGGCGTTGCTGCCGGCCCAGAGCCCCGTCCGCAGCAACAGCCAGCGCCACTTCTCCACCGCCTTGAAGGGCAGGGCCTTGCCGGTGGCGTCGTGGATGGCGCGGCCGTGTTCCATCTGCAGCGTGATGGTGCCGGCGGCCGTGGCGCTGGCCGGGCAGGTCCAGTTGCGGCCGTCATGGATCTGGCAGTTGCTGAACTTGCCGGACGCCTCGCGGTTGCCTGCCGTCCAGAACAGCACTTCCTCGTGCACGCGCAGGGCGCGGAAGCGGAAGCGCGGGCCGGCGGCCAGGCGGCCGGTGCATCGGGCGCCTTCCCACTGGCCGCCTTCGCAGGTGACCGTGTAGATGGTGCGTTCGCCCTGCAGGGTGATGAAGTCCGTCAGCCACATCATGGCAGCCAGGAACACCACCACCAGGACTCCCACGCCGGGGAGGATGGTGCTGGAGAGCCGGCTTTTCGGGTGCGCGTTGTTGGCTGTTTCAGGCAAGGCAAGGTCCGGGGTTCGACGCGGCGCATGGTAACTCCGGGCGGCGTCCAGGTCAGCAGTAGTTGCCCGCCCGTGGCGCTTACGGCTCGGCGTGCCGTCCGACAGCCCGGGCAGGGCGCTCCCGGTACATCTGGGGGCAAGGAGCGAACAGACAATGCTGGAGAAACTGCCCGAAGTCGTGGGCCACGCCTTGCGGGACCGCCGCGCCGGCCTGGACAAGCTGGCCTTCAACCGCTGCGGGCTGCGCGGCGGCCATGGGACGCTGCAGATCTCCAGCCTGGCCTTCACCGACCACGGGCCCATCCCGGCGCGCTACACGGCCGACGGCGACGGCGAATCGCCGCCGCTGCAATGGCAGGGCGTGCCGGCCAACGCGGCCAGCCTGGTGCTGGTGGTGGAAGACGCGGACGCGCCCACCTCCGAGCCGCTGGTGCACGCCATCGTTGTCGACCTGCCGGCGGGTGACGGCGGCCTGCCGGAAGGCGCGATCAAGGGCCCGGCTGGTGAAGGCCGGCACGTGCACGAAGGCCGCAACTCCTACCTGCGCGCCGGCTGGCTGCCCCCCGACCCGCCACCGGGCCATGGCGAACACCGCTACGCCTTCCAGCTCTTCGCGCTGGGCCCGGGCGAAGCCTTCGAAGGCAAGCCGGGCCGCGACGACGTGCTGGCGGCGATCCGCGAGCGCGGCTTGGCGAGCGGCATCCTGGTCGGGACCTATGCGCGGCCGGATGGGAGCGTGCCGGTGGAGGGCGCGCAGGCGGTGGCGGCTTGAACTTCGGGACGCAAAGGTCGCAAAAAGTACGCAAAGGACGCAAAAAAGCCCTTTGAATTTTTTTGCGTCCTTTGCGCAACCTTTGCGACCTTTGCGTCCGGAAGTTCCCGAAGTTCCGGCAGTTCCGGCAGTTCCGGCAGTTCCGGCAGTTCCGGCAGTTCCTATGAGCCGAAGCGATGGTCCACTTGCCGCCGGAACTCGCTTGGCGTCACGCCCTTGATGTCGAGGAAGCGGCGGTTGAAGTTGGCGACGTTGCCGAAGCCGACTTCGTAGCAGATGTCGGTGATGTAGCGGTCCGACTCCATCAGCAGCTGGCAGGCGCGGTTGATGCGCACGTGGTTCACGAAGTCGGTGAAGGTGTTGCCGGTGGCGCGGCGGAAGAAGCGCGAGAAGCGGCTTTCGCTCATGCCCAGTTCCTGCGCCAGGTCGGCCGCCGACAGCGGATGCGCGAGGTCGTCCATCAGGCGGCTGACGATCGCGTCGATCTGCCCCAGCTGCAGGTCGGTGTCCGCGCTTTGCAACTGCGCCTGCGACAACAGCCGGTAGTCCGTGCAGCGCGCCAAGGTGCCGAGGAAGGCCACGAAAGTGCCGATGCGCACCAGCCCGCGGCTGGCCTTCACCTGGTGCCAGCAGGCTTCGGCGTGTTCCGCCAGGCCGAAGAACTCGATGCCGTGCCGCGCCCGCTGCAGCAAGGGCAGCACCTCGCCCAGCTCGGGGATGCCGGCCGCGGCCTGTTCCAGCGGCGCGTGCGGGAACTGGATGACGAGGTCGCGCACCGCGATGCCGCCGTCCGGCACGTCGGTGGAGATCCAGTTGTGCGGCAGCCGCGGGCCGGTGAGCACCAGGTGGCCGGGCTGGAACTGGCCGATGTAGTCGCCGACGAAGGCCTTGCCCGAGGAAGCCACGATCAGGTGCAGCTCGTATTCCTCGTGGCAGTGCCAGCGCACCAGCGGGTTGGGAAAGCCGTGCGCCAGGCAGCGGATGAAGCCCGCTGTCTCCGGCGGTTCGTAGCCCAGCTCGGGGCTGCGGGAGTAGGGCTGCTCCAGCTGCGGCTGGCGCTGGCGGGGCAGGGGGCGGCGGGTGGCCATGGCGGGACGCTACACCGGCGAGGTCCCGCACGCAAACATCACGACACCTCGCGCTCGAAGGCCGCCACCCGCGACCACGCCCGCCGCAGCGCTTCGGTCAGGCGCTCGTCGCCGGCCAGCTCGCCCCACAAGGTCGGCTCCGCTGCCAGCGCCGCGCACGGGTCGACGTCGGCGCAGATGGCGTGCGCCACCGCCGGATCCATCGCCTGGTCCTGGTAGGCGTAGGGCAGCTCGCCGCGATGCCAGCGCTGCAGGCAGGCCAGGAACAGCGCCGGCAGCATCGCGACGGCGCCGATGTCCTGCCCGCGCTGCAGCCGCTCGCGCACGGTCGGCGCGATGAAGCCCGGGATCTTGGCGAAGCCGTCCATCGCGACCCGCTGGTTGGTGTCGTTCAGCGCCGCATTGCCGAAGCGCTGCAGCACCACGTCGCGGTAGGCCGCGAGCTTGATCGTGCTGGGGCTCAGCACCGGGATCACGTCCTCGGTGACGTAGTCGTAGGCGAAGCGGCGGATGCGCGCATCGGCCGTGCCTTCGTGGATAAAGCGATAGCCTGCCAAGGTGCCGGCCCAGGCGATGCAGCTGTGCGTGGCATTGAGGATGCGGATCTTCGCTTCCTCGTGCGCATCCACCGACGCCACCATCTCCACACCGACGCGCTCCCAGTCGGGGCGACCGGCGGCGAAGCGGTCCTCGACGACCCATTGCAGGAAGGTCTCCGCCATGATCGCGGCCGGATCCTGCACGCCGGTCGCCGCCCTCACGCGCTGCGCCACTTCCGGCGTCGGCCGTGGCGTGATGCGGTCCACCATGCAGTTGGGGCTGGTCGTGGAGGTCTGCATCCAGTCCAGCAAGCGGCCTTCGCCGGCCAGCTCCAGGAAACGGACCAGTCCGGCGCGGGCGCGGTCGCCGTTGTGGCGCAGGTTGTCGCAATTGAGCAGGGTGAGGCCGCCCGCGTTGGCCGCCATGCGGGCGCGCAGGATCGCGGCCAGCGCGCCGTAGATCGTGCTGCCCGCGCGGCCGGCGCGCGCCTGTGCGAGGTCGGCCACGATCTCCGGCGCAGCTTCGTCCAGGCGGCCCGCGCCATCCAGCGAGTAGCCCGACTCCGTCACCGTGAAGGAGACGATGCGCGTCGCCGGATCGGCGCCGCGCTGGACCAGTCCGGACAGCGCGGCATCCCATGCCACCACCTCGCGAATGGCAGTGATGCGCTGGTAAGCGCGCTCGCCCTCCGGAGACACCGTCTCCAGCGTGTAGGCGCCACCCTGCGCCTGCAGCGCTGCGATCGTTTCCATCATGTCGGGCCGCAGGTTGCCGCCCGCGAGGATCCAGCGCTGGTCGCCGGCGTCGTGCAATCGCTGCAAATAGACGGCCTGGTGGGCGCGGTGGAAGGCGCCCAGGCCCAGGTGCAGCATGCGCAAGGGTTCGTGCACGTCGACGCTCCTACGCTGCCGGCACCGCGATAGCGTGCCCCTTGCCGTCGAACAGGTGCGCCGAGGCCAGGTCCAGCTCCACGCCTACCGTGTCGCCCGCGTGCAGCTCGGTGCGCGTGTTCTGGCGCGCGGTCAGCTGCGTGCCCGCGGTGGTGCTCAGATAGATCAGCGTCTCCGCGCCCAGCGCTTCCACCAGTTCCACTCGGCCGTCGAACTGGCCCTGGCCGCGCGGCTTCAGCGCGACGTGCTCGGGCCGCAAGCCCACCGCGCCGTCGCCCGGCAGCCGCGGGCCGAGGCCGCCCAGTTGCGGCAGGCCGCGCGCCGGCACCACGTTCATCTGCGGCGTGCCGATGAACTGCGCGACGAACTGGCTGGCCGGCCGGTCGTACAGCTCCAGCGGCGTGCCCACCTGCTCGATGCGGCCGTCGCGCAGCACCACCACGCGGTCGGCGAGCGTCATGGCTTCCACCTGGTCGTGCGTGACGTAGATGGTGGTGGCGCCCAGCTCGCGGTGCAGCCGCGCGATCTCCACCCGCGTCTGCCCGCGCAAGGCCGCATCCAGGTTGGACAGTGGTTCGTCGAACAGGAAGACCTTGGGCGAGCGCACGATGGCCCGCCCGATCGCCACCCGCTGGCGCTGGCCGCCCGAGAGCTCGCGCGGCGTCCGCTTGAGATAAGGCGTGAGGTTGAGGATCTGCGCCGCGCGCGCCACCTTGTCGCGCACCTGTGCCGGGTCGGCCTTCGCCAGCCGCAGCGCGAAGCTCATGTTCTCTTCCACCGTCATGTGCGGATAGAGCGCATAGCTCTGGAACACCATCGCCAGGTCGCGCTTGGCGGACGGCACCTGCGTGATGTCGCGGCCATCGAGTTCCAGCGTGCCGTCGCTGATGGACTCGAGGCCGGCGATCAGCCGCAGCAGCGTCGACTTGCCGCAGCCCGAAGGGCCGACGAAGACGATGAACTCGCCCCGCTCGATGGCCAGGTCCACGCCCTGGATGACGCGCGTCTCGTTGAAGGTCTTGGTGATTCCGTGAAGTGCCAGGAATGCCATGGGGATCTTCCGGTTGGGGCGCTACTTGACGGCGCCGAAGGTGAGGCCTTGCACCAGCTGCTTCTGCGTGAGCCAGCCGAAGACGACGATGGGCGCGATGGCCATCAGCGAAGCCGCCGACAGCTTGGCCCAGAACAGCCCTTCCGGGCTCGAATAGGATGCGATCAGGGTCGCCAGAGTGCCGGACTTGGCGGAGCTCAGGTTCAAGGCCCAGAACGCCTCGTTCCACGCCAGCACCAGGCACAGGAGGCCGGTGGAGGCGAAGCCGCCCATCGCCAGGGGCAGCAGCACCATGCGCGCTTCCTGCCACAGCGTGGCGCCGTCCATGCGCGCCGCTTCCAGGATCTCGGCCGGGATGTCCTTGAAGTGCGAGTAGAGCATCCACACCATGATCGGCAGGTTGCTCAGGGTGAAGACGACGATCAGGCCGGTGCGCGTGTCCAGCAGGTTGGCCGATTGCGCCAGCACGTAGATCGGCACCAGCGCGCCCACGGCCGGCATCATCTTCGTCGACAGCATCCACATCAGGATGTCGCGCGTCTTCTTCGTGCGGAAGAAGGCCATCGAATAGGCCGCCGGCGCGGCGATGGCCAGCCCGATCAGCGTGGAGCACACGCTGGTGATGACCGAGTTCTTCGCATAGAGCAGGTAGTCGCTGCGCTGCTGCACCTCGACGAAGTTCTCCAGCGTCGGCCGGAAGAAGAACAACGGCGGCACCTGGATGGCCTGCAGCTCGGTCTTGAAGGCCGTCAGCGCCATCCACCCGAGCGGGAAGAACAGCAGCAGCGTGACCAGCCAGGCGGCGGCGGTGCGCACCGCCAGCGCGAGGTTGTAGCGGATGGTCCAGGGCAGTGCGGCGCGCTTCCTGGCGACGGGCAGCGCGAGCGGCGCTTCGTCCAGGTGCAGGGGGACGGGCTCGTTCATGGCGTCAATCCAGGTTCTTGCCGATCATGCGGATCAGGAACACCGCCGCGACGTTGGCCAGCAGCACCGCGAACAGCGCACCCGCCGAAGCCACGCCGGCATCGAAATTGAGCAGCGCCTGCTTGAAGATCAGGAAAGCCACGTTGGTGCTGGCGTCGCCGGGGCCGCCGCCGGTGGTGGTGAAGATCTCCGCGAACACGCTCATGAGGAAGATCATCTCGATCATGATCACCACCGCGATCGAGCGGCCCAGGTGCGGGATGACCATGAAGCGCAGCTTCTGCAGGTAGTTGGCACCGTCCATGGTGGCGGCCTCCAGCTGCTCGCGGTTCATCGACTGCAGCGAGGTGATGAAGATCAAGGTGGCGAAGGGCAGCCATTGCCAGGCCACCATCAGGATGATGCTGAAGAGCGGCAGGTCGGTCAGCCAGTCGACCCGCTGCAGGCCGAAGAACTGCCAGACCTGCGCCAGCACGCCGTAGATCGGGTTCATCATCATGTGCTTCCACAGCAGCGCGTTGACCGTGGGCATGACGAAGAAGGGCGCGATCAGCAGCAGCCGCACCAGGCTGCGTCCGGGGAAGGGCGCATCCACCAGCAGCGCCACCGCGATGCCGCCGGCCACCGTGATGGCGATCACGCTGGCGAGCAGCACCACCGTGTTCACCACCGCCGTCATGAAGGACGGGTCGGTGACGAAGTACTCGAAGTTGCCCAGCCCCGCGAAGCCGCGCACCTCCGGCTGCATCAGGTTGAACCGGATCAACGAGAAGTAGATGGTCATCGCCAGCGGCACGATCATCCAGAGGAAGAGCGCGGCCACCGCCGGCGCCATCAGCGCCCGGGGCAGGAAGCGGTTCATGGCGAACCCCTTACTTGTAGTAGCCGGCCTTCTTCATCTCGCGGTCGGCCGCGGTCTGCGAGGCCTTCAGCGCCGCGTCGACGGATGTCTTGCCGGCCAGCGCCGCGCTCATCTGCTGCCCCACCGCGATGCCGATCGCCTGGAACTCGGGAATGGCGGCGAACTGCACGCCGACATACGGGCTCTTGGGCAGGGTGCTGTCGTTCGGGTTGGCGCTGTCGATGGCGGCCTTCTCCGCGGGCGCGAACTTCGCGGCCTTCAGGAAGTCGGCGTTCTCGTACGTGCTCTTGCGCGTCCCGGTCGGCACCGTGGCCCAGCCATTGGTCTTGCCCACCAGCGCGATGTAGTCCTTGGAGGTCGCCCAGCTGATGAACTTCTGCGCCTCCGGCACCTTCTTCGAGCCGGAGGGAATGGCCAGCGCCCAGGCCCACAGCCAGTTCGCGCCCTTGGGCGTGACGGCGGTCGGCGCCTGCGCGAAAGCCACCTTGTCGGCCACCTTGGATTGCTTCGGGTCGCTGACGAAGCTGGCCGCGATGGTCGCGTCCACCCACATGCCGCACTTGCCGGCGTTGAACAGCGCCAGGATCTCGTTGAAGCTGTTGGCCGAGGAGCCGGGCGGCCCGTAGTTCTTCAGCAGGTCGACGTAGAAGTTGGTCGCGTCCTTCCAGGGCTTGGATTCCAGCTGCGGCTTCCAGCCGGCGTCGAACCACTGGCCGCCATAGGTGTTGGCCAAGGTGGTGATGAAGGCCATGTTGTCGCCCCAGCCCGGCTTGCCGCGCAGGCAGATGCCGTACACGCCGTTCTTCGGGTCGTGGATCTTGGCGGCCAGGTCCTTCACCTGCGTCCAGGTCGGGTGGTCGCCGAGCTGCACGCCGGCCTTGTCGGCCAGGTCCTTGCGGTACATCAGCATCGAGCTCTCGCCGTAGAAGGGCGCGGCGTAGAGCTTGCCGTCCACCGACAGGCCGTTGCGCATGGCGGGCAGCAGGTCGTCGACATCGTAGGCGGCGTCGGGCTTCAGCTCCTGCAGCCAGCCCTTCTTGCCCCAGATCGGCGTCTCGTACATGCCGATGGTCATGATGTCGAACTGGCCGCCCTTGGTGGCGATGTCGGTGGTGACGCGCTGGCGCAGCACGCCTTCCTCCAGGGTCACCCACTTGACCTTGACGCCGGGGTTGGCCTGCTCGAAGTACTTCGTGAGCTTCTGCATCTCGATCATGTGGCCGTTGTTCACGGTGGCGATGACGAGTTCGGTGTCCGCATGGGCGGCGCCTGCCAGGGCAAAGGCTGCCGCCAGCGCCAGGGTCGTTTGCAGTCTCATGTTCGTCTCCTTGAATGCCGGTAGGTGAGGCAAGCAGACGATAGGCTTCCGGCGGCGCGACGCCGATACTCGAACCCGGCTTCCCTGTACTTTTTTGCGTAGCCCGCTCAGGGATTTCACCGAGCGGCGCGACTCGGTACCGGCGCACTCCACGCGCGGCCGCCTGCATTTCGCGCCGCGCTTTCCGCATTCCGTCGCATCCCGCTGGGGCTCCGGCGGCGCGCTTCCTACAGTGCGCCCATCCCGACGACCGACAAGGAGCCACGAGATGCAATCCACCTTCCGCCAACTGCTGGCCGCCGGCGCGCTGGGCGCCATCGCCGCCGGCGCCCATGCGTTCGACCTCACCGTCGAAGTGGTCGATGCGCGCTCCGACCAGGGCATGGTGATGGGCGCCCTGTATGGCGCCGACAACTGGATGAAGGCGCCGGTGCAGGGCGAGCGCCAACAGGCCGGCCCCAAGGCCGTGCTGGTCTACCGCAACCTGCAGTCCGGGCAGTACGCGCTGTCGGTCTTCCACGACGAGAACGGCAACGGCAAGCTGGACACCAACCCGGCCGGCATTCCGCTGGAGCGCTATGGCTTCAGCCGCGACGCCGTCGGCCGCATGGGCCCGCCGACCTTCGCGGACGCGGCCATCGACGTGCGCGCCGACACCACCATCACCATCCACCTGCGTTGAGAGGGAGACCCGCCATGGACCGCCGCAATTTCCTCTTCGCCGCCGCCGGCACGCTGGCCTTCGGTGCGCACGCCTCCGAAGTGCCGGACGCTTACGCCGCCGCCTTCGAAGCGAGCCGCGCCAGCCAGCCCTGGACCCTGGGCTACGCGGGCCTGCAGCAGGACGCCGCGCCGATGCCGCTGAAGCTGCGCGGCAAGATCCCGAGCGCGCTCTATGGCGCCTACTTCCGCAACGGGCCGGCCCGCCACGAGATCGGCGGCCAGCGCTACCACCACCTGTTCGACGGCGACGGCATGGTGCAGAAGTACACCATCGGTCCCGACGGCGTCTCGCACATGGGCCGCTTCGTGCGCACGCAGAAGTTCCTGGCCGACAGCGCCGCGGGCCGGCCGGTGCGCGCGGCCTTCGGCACCCATCCGCCGGGCGCGGAGCCGATGCACTCGCCGGATGCGATCAATGCCGCCAACACTAGCGTGCTGCAGCATGGCGGCGAGTTCTATGCGCTGTGGGAGGGCGGCTCGGCGACGCGCATGGACCCGAGGACCCTGGACACCGGCGAGCTGAAGACCTGGTCGCCCGAGTACGCCGGCATGCCTTTCTCCGCGCACCCGAAGGTGGAGCCGGACGGCACGCTGTGGAACTTCGGCGTCAGCAGCATGGCCGGCCTGCTGTCGGTCTACCGGATCGATGCGCGCGGCGCCCTGCAGAACGCGGTCACCTTGAAGGTGCCGGAGATGAGCCTGGTGCACGACTTCGCGGTGACGCAGAAGTATCTCGTCTTCCTGCTGCCGCCGCTGGTGTTCGACCGCGCGCGCTCCGAGGCCGGCGAGACCTTCCTGGACAGCCACGTGTGGAAGCCGCAGTTGGGCATGCGCGTGCTGGTGCTGGACAAGGACAAGCTGGAAGAGCCGCAGTGGTTCACGCTGCCGGCGGGCTTCGTGTTCCACATCGGGAACGCCTGCGAGGACCGCGGCGTGATCCGCCTGGATTACGTGCGTTCCGACGATGCCTGGCATGCGACCACCGGCCTCAAGGAGTTGATGCAGGGAAAGGCGCAGACGCGTACCGATGTCTCGGTGGTGGTGGTGCAACTGGACCTGGCGAGCGGCCGGGCGCGGCAGGAACTGCTGCCGCACGTCTCGGAGTTCCCGCGGGTGGATCCGCGCGTGGTCGGGCGCCGCTACTCGCAGGTGCTGCTGGCGGAGCGCGTCGATGCGCGCGCCGGCCGCCCGGGCTTCGACAGCGTGCTGCGGCTGGACGTCACCAGCGGCAAGGCGGATCGCTATCGCTATGGGGCGGATGTGATGGTGGAGGAGCACGTGTTCGTGCCCGGAACGCGCGCAGGCGAGGCGTGGGTGATCGGCACGGCTTTGGATCTGAAGCATCGCTCGATGCTGTTGTCCGTGTTCGATGCGCGTCGCCTGGCTGACGGACCGGTCGCGCAAGCGGTCATGGACCGCCCGATGCCGCTCGGCTTCCACGGCATCCTCGTACCCAACACGTAGGGTGCGCAGCTCCGCTGCGCACCGCGCGAGGTTCATGGTCAGGCGGTGCGCAGCAAGCTGCGCACCCTACGCCATCACGCCATCACGCCATCACGCCGCGCGCCGCAACGCGAACTCCTCCTCGGGCGACAAGATCAATCTCTTGCGCCCATGCACCGCGAAGTACGCCACTGCCACCGCATACCAGAGCGCGACCCACAACACGCCAGCGCGATACGTGGCATCACTCAACTGGTAATACAAGGTCACGACCGCGATCACCACCGTCACCACGGCCCCCGGCACGCCCAGCGGGCTGCGGAAGGGCCGCTCGATCTCCGGCCGGTTCTTCCGCAGCAGGATGAACGACACGGCCTGCATGATGTACGAGAACATGGCGCCGAACACCGCCATGTTCAGCAGGGTCCCGCCGATCACCGCCGCGCCACGCTCGGCGCCCAGCGACAACCACAGCGCGTACATCACGGCCAGCGCCACCACCGAGCCCACGATCATCGCCAGGTGCGGCGTCTGCCAGCGGCCGTGCGTGAGCGATAGCACCGAGGGGAAGTAGCCCGCGCGGCTCAGCGAATAGATCTGCCGGCCCTTGGCGAAGATGATGGTGTGGAAGCTCGCCACCAGGCCCAGCACGGCGACCAGCGCCAGCCCTTTCGCGATGCCCGCGCCGTACAGCGCCTTGAAGCCATCGAGCAGTGGCTCGCCCGATTTCGCCAGCGCGTGCGCGCCGACGCCCGGCACCGAGGGATTCAACCAGAGGATCAGCGAGGCCGAGGCGATCAATGTGGCGATGCCGGACAGGATGCCGGGCGCCATGTCGCGCCGCGGATCCACCGACTCCTCGGCGGCTAGCGGCAGTTGCTCGATGGCCAGGAACAACCAGACGGCAAAGGGCAACGCCGCCAGCACGCCGCCCAAGCCTTGCGGCAGGAAAGGGCCGTGTCCCGCATCCAGCTTCACGCCGCCCGGCCCGACGTCCAGCGCCCAGCGCGCGAAGGCTATGCGGGGCAGGGCGCTCGCCCAGAAGACGGCGAGGCAGGCCAGCGCGAGCAGGGTCACCACCAGCGTCACCTTGAACGACAGTTCGACGCCCGCGATGTTGAGGCCGACGAACACGACGTAGAAGGCCAGCCACCACAGCGGCTGCCAGGCGACCGGCGTCTCGAAGATGCCGCCCATGTAGCTGCCGATGAAGTACACGATGACCGCCGGCGTCAGCACGTACTCCACGTTCTCGGCGAGTCCCGTGAGGAAGCCGCCCCAGGGGCCCATCGCGGTGCGGGCGAAGGAATAGGCGGCGCCGGTGTGCGGCAAGGCCGGCGAGAGTTCAGCCAGCGAGAAAGTCAGGCCCAGGTACATCACCGCGATGGCGATGGTGGCCAGCAGCATGCTGCCCCAGCCGTTGGCGAGCCCCAGGTTCCAGCCGGAGAAATGGCCCGAGATCACCGCGCCGACGCCCAGCGCCCACAGCGACCAGATGCCGGCATAGCGGCGCAGGCCGCGGCGGGCGAAGTAGGCGGGATCGACCTGGGCGTAGCGCACGCCCCCGGCTTGCTGCATGGCGGACTCCTGTTGGCAGGTCCGGCCGCCATGCTAAAGGACCTAGGCTTGGCTGGCCACCACAGTCCCCGAGAGGTCGCGGGCGCCGGCGCGCAGCTGCGCCTCCAGGTGCGCGCGATGCACGAGGAAGCGCGCTGTCGGCACGGCCAGCACCAGCGCCGCGCGCAGCTTGCCATCGGCCCCGAACACCGGCGCGGCCAGGGCGGAGCCGCCGTCGGCCATCTCGTCGATGGACACGGACACGCCCTCGGCGCGGATGCGCTCCAGGTTCTCGCGCAGGGCGGCCTTGGTCCGCAAGGTGCGCGCGGCATGGGCCTGCAGCTTCACGCCACGCAGGTACTGGTTCAGGAAGGCCGGTTCCGAATAGGCCAGCAACAGCTTGCCGACGCCGGTGGAATACAGCGGCCGCTGCTCGCCGACCTCCGGCGCGAAGCGCACTGCTTGCGGGCTGGGCCGGCGGTCCGTGTAGAGCGCGCACTGGCGGTCTTCGGTGAAGGTGCCCAGCAGCGCCGTCTCCTGCGTGCTGTCCCGCAAGGCCTGCAGCACGTCGGCCGCCAGGTCCTCGAAGCTGTTGGCGCTGCCGATGGCCGCCGCCAGCCGGAAGCTGGCGGAGCCCAGCTTGTAGCCATTGCCGAAGCGGCGCACGTAGCCCGCGGCCTCCAGGGCCCGCAGCAGGTGCATCAGGCTGGTCTTGGGCAACTCCAGCTGCGTGCTCAAGGTGGCCAGCGACACGGGGGCGCGCGCCTGGGCCAGCGCCTCGATGGCCTGCATGGCCCGGGTGGGTGCGCGGGGCGGTTCGCGTCCGGTCGATTCCGTTTCCATATGCGAATGCTATACGCTTTTCAAAACGCTTCCTAGAATTCCGCGCATCGGCCCGAGCTCGGGCCCGCAACGCAGGAGACACCCGTGAGAAAGATCATTCGCGCCCTGGCGGTGGCCACCGCCGCCCTGGGCCTGGCAGGCGCGGCGCTGGCGCAGGGCGGCTGGCCGGCCGGCAAGACCGTGAGGGTGATCGTGCCCTTCGGCGCCGGCACCGGCCTGGACGTCATGGCCCGAGGCTTCGCCGAGCGCCTGGCCGAGCAGCTGAAGACCGCGGTCGTCGTGGAGAACCGCGAAGGCGCGGGCGGCACGGTCGGCGCCCTGGCCGTGGCTCACGCGCCGGCGGACGGCTACACGCTGATGTTCACGGCGCACGCGCCCTTCGCCGTCGCGCCCTACCTGCAGTCCGGCGCGGGCTACGACCCGGTCAACGACTTTGCGCCGGTGGCCAAGGTCGCCCAGATCCCCATGGTGCTGATCACGGGGGCGAACTCGCGCTTCCGCAGCCTGGCGGACGTGGCGGCCTATGCCAAGGCGAACCCGGGCAAGCTCGATTACGCGTCGTCCGGCATCGGCACGCCCAGCCACCTGCACATGGAGGTGATCAAGCGCGAGCTGGGCGTCGACATCGCCGCCGTTCCGTACAAGAGCACGGGGCAGGCGATGACGGACGTGATCGGCGGGCAGTTGCCGCTGTACATGCCCTCTTTCCCCGCGGCGCTGCCGCAGATGAAGGCCGGGCAGGTGCGCGGGCTGGCGATCGGCTCGGCGAAGCGTTCGCCCGTCATGCCCGACATCCCCACGCTGGCGGAGCTGTTGAAGCAACCCAACCTGGAAGCGATCGTCTGGTACGGCTTCCTCGCGCCCAAGGGCACGCCGCCCGAGATCGTCGAACGCCTGCATGCCGAGATCGCCAAGGCCGAGGCCGGCCCGCGCATGAAGGAGCTGATGGACAAGGTAGGCGCAGAGGCCGCCCCGGCCGCGCCGCGCGAGTTCGCGCAGCAGATCCAGCGTGACGCCGAGGCCTCGCGCAAGCTGCTGGCGTCGCTGGGCGTGAAGGCGGAGAAGTGAGCGCCATGGAACTCAAGGTCACCACCTATGGGGTCGATGCCGATGGCGTCGCCACCGTGCAGTTCAACCGCCCGGGCCGCGGCAATTCGTGGACCGCGCGCATGAACGAGGAATTCCGCTTCCTCATGGCGCAGGCCGACGCCGACCCGCAGGTGCGCGTCATCGTCCTCACGGGCGGCGGCCGCCAGTTCTGCGTGGGCGCCGATTTCGGCGCGCTCGATTTCTATGCGGAAGGCGACAAGGACTACCTGGCCACGGTGCGCGGCGAACGCTTCGCGCAGCCCGGCTACGGCGTGCGCCCGGAGTTCGACCACGACCTGGTCTGGCAATGGGGCTTGCGCAAGCCGGTGCTCGCCGCGATCAACGGCGCCTGCGCCGGCATCGCCGTCGCCATCGCCGGCTTCTGCGACCTGCGCTATGCAGTGGCAGGCGCCAAGTTCACCACGGTCGCTCCGCGCATCGGGCTGCCGGCGGAATACGGCATGGCCTGGTTGCTGCCGCGGCTGATGGGGGTGACGCATGCCATGGATGTCCTGCTGACCGGGCGCGTGTTCCTGGCGGAAGAAGCGCGCGCGATGGGTTTCCTGAACGCGGTGTTCGCGCAGGACGAGTTCGCGGCGCGTATCGCCGAGATCGCCCGCAACATCGCTCGCAACGGTTCGCCGCGCGCCATGGAGCGCACGAAGCGCCAGGTCTACGGCGAGCTGATGGCCGCCGACGTGGGCGCCTGCGTCGAGGATTCCAAGCGCCTGATCGGCGAGTTCATGCAGTCGCCGGATTTCCGCGAAGGCGTGGCGGCGCAGCGGGAGCAGCGGCTACCGCGCTTTGCCGCACTGGCAGGCGGCCGGGAGGCTGGGCAATGAGCGCGCGCTGGTCGCGCGAGGTGGTCGACGGCGTGGTGAACGGCCATCCCTGCCGCGTGTATGCGCAACGTCCGCGCTCGCTGGGCGAGCTGCTGCTGGACGCGCAGCGCTGGGCCGCGCGGCCTTTCCTCGTGCAGGGGGAGCGCCGCCTGAGCGGAGACGACCACGCCCGGGCGGTCGCGCGTGTCGCCGATGTGTTGCGCAGGCGGGGCATCCGGCCCGGCGATCGCGTCATGCTGCTGGGCTACAACCAGGTCGAGTGGCTGGTGGCCTTCTGGGCCCTGCAATGCTGCGGGGCGACCGCGGTCCTCGGCAACGCTTGGTGGAGCGATGAGGAGACCGCGCATGCGCTCGCGCAGTCCGCGCCGGTGCTGGTGATCACCGACCGCGGTGCCGAGCGCGCGCTGCCCGCGGGCCTCGCCAGGCTTGCTTTCGCCGAATTGCGGCCGCTGGTGGAAGCCGGCGAGTCCCTGCCGCTGCAGGTCGATCCGGTGGACGAGGATGCGCCCGCCCTGGTCGTCTTCAGCTCCGGCACCACCGGCCAGGCCAAGGGCGTGCTGATGTCGCACCGCGGCGTGATCGCCAACATCCAGAACCTGCTGGCGCTGCAGGGGCGGCTGCCTTCGGAGCTGTCGCCCGGGCATCCGGGCACGGTCAGCCTGATGACGATGCCGCTGTTCCACCTGGCCGGCGTGCAGATCTCCTTCATGACCCTGCTTTCGGGCGGCAAGCTGGTGGTCACCGAAGGCCGCTTCGAGCCCGTGCAGGTGCTGCGCCTCATCGAAGCGGAGCAGGTGCGCGCCTGGGGCGCGGTGCCGACGATGGTGGCGCGGGTGATCCGGCACGAGGACTTCGGCCGCTACGACACCGGCAGCCTTTCCAGCATTCCCATGGGGGGCGCCGCGATTCCGCACGAACTGCGCGCGGAGATCGCGGCCGCTTTCCCGAAGACTGCGAAGCGCGTCGGCAGCATGTACGGCCTGACCGAAGCCGGCGGCGTGCTGGCCGCGGGCTCGGGCGCGGACCTCGAGGGCCGGCCCAACTGCGTGGGCAGGCCGCTGGCCTCGGTGGAGGTGCGCATCCGCGGCGCCAACGCGGAAGGCGTGGGCGAGATCATTGCCCGCACGCCGACCGCCACGCTCGGCTACCTGGGCGAGTCGGAGACTGTGTGCGACGCGGAAGGCTGGATCGCCTCCGGCGACCTGGGCCGCTTCGACGGCGAAGGTTTCCTCTACGTCGTCGGCCGCAGCAAGGACACCATCATCCGCGGCGGCGAGAACATCGCCAGCCAGCACGTGGAGCGCTGCCTGCGTACGCATCCCGCGGTGCTGGAGGCGGCCGTCGTGCCGCTGCCGCATGCGGACCTCGGCGAAGAGGTGGGCGCAGCGATCGTGCTGCGCGAGGGCGCGGCCGCAACCGTGCAGGAGCTCACCGAACATGCACGGAAGCACCTGGCGCGCTTCGAGGTGCCCACGCGCTGGTGGCTGCGGCGCGATGCGCTGCCCACCAATGCGAGCGGCAAGGTGGTCAAGCGCGAGCTCGTCGCGAACTGGCCGGCGGAGCCGGCGCGCGGCGTCCTCCACGGCATCCGCGTGCTGGACCTGACGCAGATGGTGGCCGGGCCGCTTTGCACGATGATGCTGGGCGACCTGGGGGCGGAAGTGCTCAAGGTGGAACCGCCCGAGGGCGACTCCAGCCGGCAGATCGGCCGGAACCGGCCTTCCGGCGAGAGCGACTACTTCCTCAGCGTCAACCGCAACAAGCGCAGCGTCGTGCTGGACCTGAAGAAGGAGCAGGGCCGCGCCACCTTGCAGGCGCTGGCCGCGCACAGCGACGTGCTAGTGGAGAACTTCCGGCCCGGCACCATGGAGCGGCTCGGCATCGGCTACGAAGCCTTGCACGCCGCGAACCCGGGGCTGGTCTACTGCGCGCTCAGCGGCTTCGGCCAGGACGGCCCCTACCGCGACCGGCCGGCGCTGGACCCGGTGATCCAGGCGATGTCGGGCGTGATGCAGCTGACCGGCACGCCGGCCAGCGGCCCGCTGAAGACCGGCATGCTCATCTCGGATTTCGTCCCGCCGCTGTTCGGCGCCATCGGCATCCTGGGCGCGCTCTATGCGCGCCGCGACAGCGGGCAAGGCCAGCGCGTGGACGTGTCGATGCTCGACGCGACGGTGTTCTCGATGGTGCCGCGCGAAGGCTACTTCTTCTCCACCGGCAAGACGCCGGAACGCCTGGGCAACGCGCACTACCAGCTCTCGCCCTGGAACACCTATGCCACGGCCGACGGCCGCCACGTGATGGTGGTGGCCCACACGGAGAAGTTCTGGCGCGCGCTGGCGCAGGCCACGGGCTGCGAGGACATGCTGGCGGATGAGCGCTTCGCCAGCAACGGCGAGCGCATGCGGCATCGCGACGTGCTGGATCAAAGGTTGGCCGCGGCTTTCGCGGGCGCGCCGCTCGCCGCCTGGAGCGAGCGCCTGGAAGCAGCGGGTGTGCTGTTCGCGCCGGTGCGCGATTTCGAGGAAGTGTTCGCCGATCCGGTGGTGCAGCAGATGGTCGAACGCGTGGCGCATCCGACCGCGGGCAGCGTGGAAGTGCTGCGCAACCCGATCCGGCTGTCGGCCAACCCGGCCAGCATCCGCCGGGCGCCGCCCCTGCTGGGCGAGCACACGGCCGAAGTGAAAGCTTCGCTCGCCGCCGGAGCGTAGCGCGTCTTACTGGAGCGCTTGCACGGGCCGCGCGGCTTCGCGCCGCTGGTCCTGCAGCGCCAGCCAGTAGATGCCCATGCCCGCCACGCCCAGCAGCGCGCCGACCCAGCCGGTCGAAGTCCAGCCCAGGCCCGCATCGATGGCGACGCCACCCAGCCAGGCGCCGAGCGCATTGGCGCAGTTGAAGGCCGAGTGGTTCAGCGCGGCGGCGAGCGTCTGCGCTTCGCCGGCCACGTCCATCAGCCGGATCTGCAGCGCCGGCCCGATGGCGACGATGGTGCCGATCAGGAAGGTCGCGATCGAGGCGGTGATCCAGTGGTGCGCGGCCAGCGTGAAGCCGCCCAGCACGATCATGGCCCACACCAGCACCTTGCCGATGGTGGGCATCAGCGCCTTGTCCGCGAGACGCGAGCCGACCAGGTTGCCGCTGACCATGCCCAGGCCGAACAGCGCCAGCACGAAGGGCACGCCAGACAAGGGCACGCCCGCCACTTCCGTCAGCGTCGGCTTGATGTAGCTGAAGACCGAGAACATGCCGCCGAAGCCGATGGCGGCAATGCCCAGCGTCAGCCAGACCTGCCGGTTGCGCAGGGCTTGCAGTTCGCGCAGCGGACTGGCGCCGGCCGGCGCGTCCATGTGCGGCACCCAGCGGTGCACCGCAACCATGGCCGCCACCGCGATCAGGCCGACGAACACGAAAGCCGCACGCCAGCCGAAGACCTGGCCCAGCGTGGCTGCGATCGGCACGCCAACGAGCGTCGCGCCGGTCAGGCCCAGCATCACCAGGCCGACGGCACGGGCGCGGCGCCCAGGCGGCGCCAGCGCTGCCGCCACCAGTGCCGCGACGCCGAAATAGGTGCCGTGCGGCAGCCCGGTGAAGAAGCGCAGCAGGTTCAGCGTGAGATAGCCGGGCGCCATCGCGGAGGCGAAGTTGCCCAGCGCATAGATGCCCATCAAGGTGATCAGCAGTGCCCGCCGCGGCCAGCCCGCGCACAGCACGGCCAGTGCGGGCGCGCCCAGCACCACGCCCAGCGCATAGGCGCTGATCACGTGGCCGGCCTGCGGGATGGTGGCGCCGATGTCGCGCGCCACCTCGGGCAGCAGGCCCATGATCACGAACTCGCCCGTGCCGATGGAGAAGCCGCCGATGGCGAGCGCCAGCACGGCGCGGAAGAAGGCGCCTTCGGAGGCGAAGGGACGGAGTTCCTGGGTCTCGGGCATGGAGGCGGGGGAGAAAAAGACGGGCTAGGGAAAACCCGAGGTTGTGCACCTTAACATGGCAGGGGGAACCCACGCAGGGGGCGGAGATTTCGGGCCGTGCGCAGTGATCGAAAATGCCGGAATGACGGAGCCCCTGCAACGCCTGGTCGAAGTGGAAATGCCCTATGGCAAGTACAAGGGCCGGCTCATCGCCGACCTGCCGGGCAACTACCTGAACTGGTTCGCGCGCGAAGGCTTCCCGCCGGGCGAGCTGGGGCGGCTGCTGGCGCTGATGCACGAGATCGACCACAACGGCCTGAAGGACCTGCTGGCGCCGCTGCGGAAAAGGCCGCATGGCTGATCCTTTGTCGTCGTCTTCCGACAGCAAATGACAAGTTGGGCTGGCGGCCCGGTGCCGTGTGTGCGCTGCACCATGGAGCTCATGCAGCATCGGAAAAGGAATCGTCGCTGGCTGGGCTGGGGCCTGGCCCTGAGCCTGGCCCTGACGGGAGGCGCTTTTGCCACGGGCGCCGGCGTCGGCGTGGGCAAGGACGCGCTGAAGGCCGCGCAGCGGCGCATCGTCGCCGAGCGGGAAGCGAAGGAAGACAAGGCCGCGGCCGACTACGACGTGGCCAAGGCGCGCTGCAAGGACGCCAGGAGCGACACCGCGCGCACCGCCTGCCTGGAACACGCCAAGGTCCAGCGGGACGCCGCGGTGCGGCAGGCGAAGATCGAGCGGGTGGAAAGCAGCAAGGAGCTGAAAGTCCGCGTGCAGGAGGCGAAGAAGCCCAAGGCGCCGGAAACGCCGGCGGCGCGCTTCGCCGCCGAAAAGGCCCGCTGCGAGTTGCTGGGCCTGGAGCGCGACAACTGCCTGGCTGACGCCAGGAAGCGCTTCAACAAGGCCTGATTCAACGCTGGCGCAGCAGGCGGCACACGCGTGCCGCGCCGCCTTCCACTTGTGAGGCGAGGCTGACGCGCGCGTAGCGGAAGGCGTCGAGCACGGCCAGCATGTCTTCGCCTACGGCCGCATCCACGCCGCGCAAGGTCGCCATCTGCAAGGGCTCGCCCTCGGTGACGGCGGCGACGAAGGCGACGATGTCGGCCGCCTGCGGCGCGCCGGCTTCCTCCGCGATGCGCAGCAGCCGGTCGAAGGCCGCGAGCCCGCGCTCGGTGGCCAGGTGGGAGGCCATTTCTTCGGAGAGCAGGCGCGCGCGTTCGAGCAGCGTGCCTTCGTGGTCGATGCGCAGCCGGTCGCCCCGGCCGACGACGAGGCGCACGTGGTTGATGTGCTCCAGGCTGGCGTGGTGGCGCCTTTCGCGTTCCGCTTGGGTCATCGCAACCCCCTTGCTGCCACGGGCAAACGCCGCGATGGCTGCCGTTCTTGTACAGCAGCGCAGGCGCGGCGTTAAGGGGGTGGCCCCTGGCTCATGTCGGGAGTTGCGGCAGGACGCGGGCGCCCGCAGTCGTGCGGGCGCCACACTCCGCTTACTTCGCAGCGAGGTTGGTGCTCGCCTGGCGGCCCGGCACGCGATGCTGCGCCAGGTATTGCGAGCCGCTGTCCTCGCCCGTCAGCGCCTTGACTTCACCGCGCGACGCCAGGTAATCGGCGGTCACGTCGGAGCGGGTCTTCTCGCTCTGGAACTTGGCCAGCGGGTTGTACGAGGTGGACCAGGGGTTCACGCCCGTCTTCTTGTACGCGGACAGGTCGGCGTTGACATCGGCGCGCGACTTGGTGGACACGAACGGGTCGTTCGGGATCAGGGGCGACTCGGCGAACGCCGCACCGGCGAAAGCGGAGGCGAGGACGAGGGTGCTGACAGCGATCTTGGCATTCATGACGGTTTCCTTTTTGGGTCTATCGGGCGGCGTTTCGTCGTCCGTGGATGTAATGTAGAAAGCCGTCTTTAGCTGGCCCTTAGCGCTCACTTAGTTGGGAATGAGGGCCGCGCGTATCATCGTTTGCGTGGAAGCCCTGACCTCCCTGCGGAATAGCGAATCGCGCTATGGCGTGCTGCCGATGCTGCTGCACTGGGGCATGGCGCTGTTGATCATCGGCCTGGCCGCGCTCGGCCTGTACATGGTGTCGCTGCCCGATGCCGGCTACGACCGCGAGAAGATCACCTTGATCGTCGTGCACAAGGCCTTCGGCATGCTGGCGCTTGCGCTGGTGGCGCTGCGGCTGGCGTGGCGGCTGGTCGACATGTTGCCGCGTGGCGTGGAGGGTGCGCCGATCTGGCAGCAAGTCGCCGCGCACGTGATGCACCTGCTGCTGTATGCGCTGATGCTCGCGGTGCCGCTGACCGGATGGATCATGTCCTCGATGGGCGGCTATCCGCTGTCCTTCTTCGGCTGGTTCGAGGTGCCGGACGTCGTGGCGGAGAACGAGGCGTTGTTTCCGTTTTTCATCGAGCTGCATGCGTGGCTGGCGTGGACGCTCGTAGCGCTGGTTGCCGTGCATGTGGTGGCCGCCTTGCGGCATCACTTCGTGATCAGGGATGCGAGCCTGCGCCGCATGTTGCCGTGACCGCAATCACGGCGCCGTCTCGAGCACGAACGCCGCCACCTCCCGCAACGCCAACGCCACGGCCTGGTTCGCCGCAAGCACACCGGCCGACGGCGCCTTCTGCTGCATGCGCACTTGCTGCGCGATGTCGCGCGTGCCCAGGATCTTGCCGCTCGTCTCGTCGACCAATCGAACGCGCAGCGCGAGGCGCAGCACCGGCACGGCATCGTCCGTGAAGTCCTGCACCAGCTCCGCCACCTCCGTGTGCAGCGCCAGCGCGCCACCGCCCGTGTAGGGCGGCGCGAGCACCGCTGCAAAGGCCTGCGTCCGCTCCAGCGAGCGCAGCAGCAACGGATGCAGCATCTGCGAAGGCGTCTCGCCCCACAGGTTTCGGCTGAAGTAGGCGACCTGGTGCGCGCGCACCGTGTAGGCCATCTGCGTCGTGTCGTACATGGGCCGCGTCTGCGGCTCGTACACCAGCAAGGGCTGCGCGCGTCGCCGTCCCTGGGGCAGGTCGGTGGGCTGTTCGTCCAGCAGCGAGGTCGCCGTCGCGCGCTCGGGCGGCGCGACGATGGCGCAGCCCGGGACGGCGAGGCAGGCCAGGAGCAGCGCGCGCCGCGGCGTCATGGCCCCTCGCCGGGGCCGGGCGCTTCGGCGCCGCCGCGCAGCAGCACGGACGGATCGCGCTTGATGCGCGTGGTGGCGTCGTCGAGCGAAGTGGACAAGTGGTCCAGCCGCACCAGCGCGCGCTGCGCCTGCGGCAACACCTGGTTCTGCAAGGCGCGCACGGCGTCGTTGCTCGATTGCAGCAGCGGCTCGACGCGCGTGCTGGCCTGCTGCGTGGTGACGAGGATGGTGCCCATCGAAGCCGAGAGCGCGTCGAGGTCGCGCAGCGTGGACTGCGCCTGCGGCAGCAGCTGCTGGCGCAGCAGCACCACGCTCTCCTGGCTCGATTGCAGCAGCGGGCCCACCTGGCCGCTGGCCTTCTCCGCATTGGCGAGGATGGTCCCGAGGCGGGCGCTGTGGGCCGACAGCGTGCGGCTCACTTCATCCAGGCTGGCCAGCGATTGCTTGAGCGAAGCGACGGTGCCCGGGTCCAGCACGCCCTGCAGCAGCGCCGAGGCGGACTGCACGCTCTGGTTCAGCTGCTGCATGGCCGTATCCAGGCTGGTGGTCTGCGAAGGCAACGCCGCGATCTGCGGCCAGCTGCTGCCGCTGGCGGGCTGCAGCGGCTGGCCGGCCGCGCCGCGGTCTTCCAGGCTGATATAGACGTAGCCGGTGAAGCCGCGCGCGGCGAGGCCGCGGCCCGTGATGGTGGCGACGGTGGCGGAGCTGACGGGCGCGTCGTCGCGGATGTCCGCGAGGATGCGCACCTGGCGCGGGCCGAGCAGCCGCACCGAGCGCACCTGGCCGACCTCGACGCCATGGAATTCGACCGGCGCGCCGGTGATGAGGCCGGAGACGGAATCCGGCGAGCGGATCTCGTAGGTGCGATAGCGCGCTGCGGCCAGCAGGTACCAGGCGAGGGCGGCCGCGGCCACTGCCAGCAGCAGGACGCCGAAGATCACCCGGGCGCGCGCCTCGACACTGAATGCCATCGCCGGTTCCTCCTGCAGCCACAGCCGTGGCGGCTTTGGCGAGTGCGATTCTGCCAGCGCACCAAAGTTCCTGCCCCTTGGGCGTAGGCCCGGCGTTTCAGCCTATCGTCATCAGCGACGCATTGCCGCCGGCCGCGGCGGTGTTGACGCTCAGCGAGCGTTCCACCACCAGGCGCTCCAGCGGCACCTCGCGCGTGCCGGGCTCCAGGCGTTCCACCGCCACGATGGGGCCCGGGCGCTGCGCGAGTTCGCGCTGCACTTCGGCGAGTTCGCCAACACCGCCATGCAGCAGGACCGCATCGAAGGCGACTTCGGGCCGCCGCCAGTCCTGGGCCAGCGAGACGCTGGCCTGGGCGTCGGCCGGCAGGCGCTGCAGCAGCAGCCGCGCCTCGGCCGGCCAGATGGCGTGGCTGCCGGCGGCGCGCACTGCGTCGAGTTGCGCGAGCCGGTCGTCGTCGTTCACCGCGAGGCAGAGGACGGCCGAACGCGGCACCAGCCGCCAGGTGTTGCGCTCTCCCGTGGGGCCGGACAGTGTCTGGGGCTCGTCCAGCCAGCGCTCGGCCACGCCACGCGGGTGCCGCGCGAGCAGCCGGTACAGGTAGAGGGGACCGCCCGCCTTGGGCCCGGTGCCCGACAGGCCTTCGCCGCCGAAGGGCTGCACGCCGACCACCGCACCGACGATGTTGCGGTTCACGTAGACATTGCCCGCATGCGCACCGGCCAGCACGCGGGCGATGGTCTCGTCGATGCGCGTGTGCAGGCCCAGGGTCAGGCCGTAGCCCGTGGCGTTGATCTGCGCGATGAGGCCGTCGAGGTCTTCGCGCCGGTAGCGCACGAAGTGCAGCACCGGGCCGAACACTTCGCGTTCCAGTTCGGCGAGGCTTTCCAGCTCGATCAGCGTGGGCAGCACATAGGTGCCGCCATCCAGCGGATGCAGCGCGCGGCCGGCGACCTGGTGCACGCGCCGCCCGCGCGCGCGCATCTGCTCGATGTGGCGGCGGATGTTGGCCTGCGCCTCGGCGTCGATGACCGGGCCGACGTCGACGGCCAGCCGGTCCGGCCGGCCGACGCGCAGTTCGGCCATCGCGCCAAGCAGCATCTCCAGCAGGCGGTCGGCCGCGTCCTCCTGCACGCACAGCACGCGCAAGGCGGAGCAGCGCTGGCCGGCGCTGTCGAAGGCGGACACCAGCACGTCGGCCACCACTTGCTCGGGCAGCGCGGAGGAGTCGACGATCATCGCGTTCTGGCCGCCGGTCTCGGCGACCAGCGGGATGGGGCGGCCGCGCGCGTCGGTGCGGCCCGCCACGCTGCGCTGGAGCAGGCGCGCGACTTCGGTGGAACCGGTGAAGAGCACGCCCTGCACGCGCGCATCGGCAACGAGAGGCGCGCCGACGGTCTCGCCGCCGCCGGGCAGCAGTTGCAGCGCATGGCGCGGCACGCCGGCCTCCCACAGGGCGCGCACCGCTTCGGCCGCGATCAGGGGCGTCTGCTCCGCCGGCTTGGCCAGCACGGTGTTGCCGGCGGCCAGCGCCGCCGCCACCTGGCCGGTGAAGATGGCCAGCGGGAAGTTCCAGGGACTGATGCACACCACGGGGCCGAGAGCCTGGTGCGTGGCGTTGTCGAACTCGGCCTCCACCTGTGCGGCGTAGTAGCGCAGGAAGTCGACGGCCTCGCGCACTTCGGCAATGGCGTTGGATGCGGTCTTGCCGGCTTCGCGGATGATGAGGTTCATCAGGCGCGGCATCGCCTGTTCCAGCCGGTCGGCGGCGCCGCGCAGCAGGCGGGCGCGCTCTGCTGGCGCCACTGCAGCCCAATCGTGCGCATGCTCGCTGGCCGCGGTGAGCGCGAGTTGCACGTCTTCCGGCGTGGCTTCTTCCACCCGGCCCACGATGTCCCCATGGTCGGCCGGATTCCGGATTACTTCGCCGGTCTTCCGCAGGCTGGGTTCGCGCAGTGACTCCAGCAACACCGTCCCCAGCTCCGCCAGTTGCGCCTCGCTCGCCAGGTCCATCCCCCGCGAATTCTTCCTGCGCTCCCCATACAGATCGCGCGGCAACGGAATCGCCGGATGCGGCAATCCCCCCAACTGCGCCACCTGCTCCACCGGATCCCGCACCAGTTCGTCGATCGCCAGCGAGGTATCCGCGATGCGATTCACGAACGAAGTATTCGCCCCGTTCTCCAGCAACCTGCGCACCAGGTAGGCCAGCAAGGTCTCGTGCGTCCCCACCGGCGCATAGATGCGGCAAGGCCTGGCGAGCTTGCCTTCGCCCACCACCTGCTCGTACAGCGGCTCGCCCATGCCGTGCAGGCACTGGAACTCGTACTGCCCCGGCTGCCAGCGGTCCGGCCCCGCCAGCTGGTAGATCGCGGCCAGCGTGTGCGCGTTGTGCGTGGCGAACTGCGGATACACGGCATCGGTCGCCGCCAGCAGCTTGCGCGCGCAGGCGATGTAGGCGACGTCCGTGTACGGCTTGCGCGTGTAGACCGGGTAGCCGTCCAGGCCGTCGATTTGCGCCCGCTTGATTTCCGAATCCCAGTACGCGCCCTTCACCAGCCGCACCATCAGCCGCCGCCCGCTGCGGCGGGCGAGATCGATCAGGTAGTCGATCACGAAGGGACAACGCTTCTGGTACGCCTGCACCACGAAGCCCAGGCCGTTCCAGCCTTGCAGCTGCGGCTCGAAGGCCAGCCGCTCCAGCAGGTCCAGTGACAGCTCCAGCCGGTCGGCCTCCTCGGCGTCGATGTTCAGGCCGATGTCGTAGCGCTTGGCCAGCGCCGCCAGCCGCACCAGCAGCGGGTACAGCTCGCCCATCACGCGGTCGTACTGCGAGCGCGAATAGCGCGGGTGCAGCGCCGACAGCTTGATCGAGATGCCCGGGCCGTCGATGATGCCGCGCCCCGCGGACGCCTTCCCGATCGCGTGGATCGCCTCTTCGTAGGCATGCAGGTAGCGCTCGGCGTCGCGCGCGGTCAGCGCCGCCTCGCCCAGCATGTCGAAGGAGTAGCGGAAGCCCTGGGCTTCGCGTTCGCGCCCGTTCTCCAGCGCCTGGTGGATCGTCTCGCCGGTGACGAACTGCTCGCCCATCATGCGCATCGCCATGTCCACGCCCTTGCGGATCAGCGGTTCGCCGCCGCGGCCGACCAGGCGCGCCATGGCGGCGGTGAGCCCGCTTTCACTGTGCGTGGCGACCAGCTTGCCCGTGAGCAGCAGGCCCCAGGTGGCGGCATTGACGAACAGCGAGGGACTGCGCCCCAGGTGCGCCTGCCACTGGCCTTGCGCGATCTTGTCGCGGATCAGCGCGTCGCGCGTGGCGGGGTCGGGGATGCGCAGCAGCGCCTCGGCCAGGCACATGAGCGCGATGCCTTCCTGCGAAGACAGCGCGTATTCCTGCAACAGGTTCTGCACCAGGCCCGCGCGGCCGGCCGAAGCCTTGCGATCGCGCACGTTCTGCGCAAGTCGCACGGCGAGCGCATGCGTGGCTTGCGCCAGTTCCGGCGGCAGCCGCGCCTGCTCCAGCAAGCCGGCAAGCGCCTGCTGCTCAGGCGGCCGCGTCGCGGCGGTGATGGCGCGCCGCAGGGGTGTGGCGGCGTAAGGGCTGGGTTCGTCGAAGGCCGCAAATGGCGGCGGCGCACTGCTGTCCATATCCGCCATTGTTGGCAATGGCGGCCGGATTTTGTTGCGAATATTCCTTGCCCAGCAGAATTTTGTTCATGGATTCAGCTGTTTCGCCAGATCGACGAAGAAGGCCAGGCTGCCCGGATTGGCCATCGCATCCGGGCTCGCCACCTTCTCCGGCGATGCGCCCAGCAGCAGCTTGCGGACCGGCACCTCCATCTTCTTGCCGGTCAGCGTGCGCGGCACCTCGGCGACCCGATAGACCTCGTTCGGCACGTGGCGCGCCGAAGCCTTGGTGCGGATGGCGTTGGCGATGCGACTTTTCAGCGCGTCGTCCAGCACCAGCCCCGAATGCAACACCACGAACAGCGCCATGTAGGACGGCCGGCCGAGGTACTCGAGGTCCACCACCAGGCTGTCGCGTACTTCGGGCAGTTCCTCCACCACGCGGTAGATTTCCGCCGTGCCCATGCGGATGCCGAACCGGTTGATGGTGCTGTCCGAGCGGCCGTAGATGATGGCCGTGCCGCGCGGCGTGAAGCGGATCCAGTCGCCGTGCCGCCACAGGCCCGGGAAGGTGTCGAAGTAGCTTTCCAGGTAGCGCTGGCCGCCGGCATCGTTCCAGAAGTACAGCGGCATCGACGGCATCGGCTTCGTCACCACCAGCTCGCCCACTTCATCGATCACCGGCTGCCCGGCTTCGTTGTAGGCATAGGCGGCCACCCCCAGCTCGCGGCACTGGATCTCGCCGGCGGTCGTCGGCAAGGTCGGCGCGCAGGCGACGAAGCCGGAAGCGATGTCGGTGCCGCCGCTGATGGAGGCGAGCCAGACGTCAGTCTTCACTGCGTCGTAGACCCACTTGAACGCTTCCACCGGCAGCGGCGAGCCGGTGGCGTTGATCGCGCGTAGCCTGGGCAGGGGCGCGAAGTCGCGCGGCCGCACGCCGTCCTTCATGCAGTTGATCAGGAAGGCCGCGCCGCAGCCGAACAAGGTCACCTCCTGCTGGTCCAGGAAGCGCCAGATCGCCTGCGCATCGGGCCAGGCCGGGTTGCCGTCGTACAGCACGATGGTGCCGCCCACCAGCAGGCCGCCCACCAGCAGGTTCCACACGATCCAGCCGGTGCCGCCCAGGAACAGCATGCGGTCGCCGGGCCGCAGGTCGTGCTGCAGCGCCATCGTCTTCAGGTGCGTGATCACGATGCCGCCGTGCCCATGCACCATGGCCTTGGGCAGGCCGGTGGTGCCGGACGAATAGACGATCCACAGCGGATGGTCGAAGGGCAGCCGCTTGAACGTGAGCTCCGCCTCCTGAGCGACGGCCTCGCTCCACGGCAGGCGGTCGCGCCAGTCGACCGCGCGCTGCGCCGCCAGCGGGCCGGCCACGTGCAGCACGGCGCGCACGCTGGGCAGCTCGCGCAGCAGCTCGTGCACGGTGGCGAGGCGGTCGTGCACCTTGCCGTTGTAGCGGTAGCTGTCGGTCGCCAGCAGCAGCTTCGGTTCGATCTGGCGCAGGCGGTCCAGCACCACGGTCGGTCCCATGTCGGGCGCGCAGCTGGACCAAGTGGCGCCGAGGCTGGCGCAGGCGAGGAAGGCCGTGACGGTTTCGGCCTGGTTCGGCAGGTAGGAGGCGACGCGGTCGCCCGCCTGCACGCCCAGTGCGCGCAGCCGGTGCGCGAGCGCGCCGACATCGCGCCGCAGCTGCGCCCAGGAGATTTCACGGATGCCGTCTTCGTTGCGGGCGATCAGCGCCGGGCGCGTATCCGTGGCATTGCGGAAGATGTGCTCGGCGTAGTTCAGCCGCGCGTTCGGGAACCACTGCGCGCCGGGCATCTGCTGCGCGCCCAGCACCGGCTGCGGGCTGCCGTCGGCCTGCACGTCGAAGAAGTTCCAGATGCTGGTCCAGAAGTCCTCGAGCTGGTCCACCGACCATTGCCACAGGGCTTCGTAGTCGGCGAAGGTGAGGCCGTGCTTCTGCTGCAGCCACTGCTGGTAGGCAGCCAGGCGGCTGGCGGCGGCCTGCTCAGGGGACGGTTGCCAGAGGATTTCCGGGGTCGATGCGCTCATGGCCGGGAATTATCCGGCCACGGCCGCGTGCCTCAACGCGTCTGCAAACGCGAATACCGGGCCCGGCCATGCAGGCCCACCAGCAGCGCCAGGAAGCCCGACGCTCCGCCCGCCACCAGCGACCAGCGCGGGCCGAAGTGGTTGGCGATCATGCCCAGCAGCGGGGCGCCCAGCGGCGTGCCGCCCACCGACACCGCCATCACGATCGCGATGACGCGGCCGCGCAGCGACGGGTCGCTCCAGAGCTGGGCTGCGCCGTGGGCCGTGGTGGTGAAGGTCTGCGTGGACAGGCCGACGAAGAACAGCGCCACGGCGAACAAAGCGTAGCTTGGCATCACCGCCGCCGCCGTCAGCGCCGTGCCGAAGGCCAGCGCGCCGCTCAGCAGCCAGGCCATGCGCGGTTTCTCGCGCTGCGCGGACAGCAGCGCGCCCGTCACCGAGCCGATGGCCATCGCCGACGTCAGCAGGCCGAACTGGCCGGCGCCGACGTGGAACACCGAGACCGACATGGCGGAGATGTAGATCGGGAAATTGATGCCGAAGGTGCCGATCAGGAAGAACATCACCAGCACCGTGCGCAGGTCCGGCTGTTCCCACGCGTGGCGGAAGCCGTCCACCAGCCCGCCGCGGCGGGCCGGGCCGGAGGCGCGTTCATGGAACTCGTGCGGCCGCAGCATGCGCAGCGAACACAGCACGGCGCCGAAGGACAGCGCATTGAGGACGAACACCACGCCGGTGCCGACGCCGGCGATCATCAGCCCGGCCACGGCCGGCCCGATCATGCGGGCCGCATTGAAGGACGTGGAATTGAGCGCGACCGCGTTGGACAGGTGCTCGTCGCCCACCAGCTGGCTGACGAAGGTCTGGCGCGCCGGCGCATCGAAGGCACTGACGCAACCGAGCAGCAGCGCGAACACGTAGACGTGCCACAGGTGCACCCAGCCGGCCAGCGTGAGCAGGCCCAGGCCCAGCGCCAGCAGGCCCTGCGCCGATTGCGTCGCCATCAGCAGCTTGCGCTTGTCGAAGCGGTCGGCCACGTAGCCCGTGAAGGGCAGCAGCACGAACTGCGGGCCGAACTGCAGGCCCATGACGATGCCCACGGCGGCGGCGTCGTGGTGCGTCAGCTCGGTGAGGACGATCCAGTCCTGCGCCGTGCGCTGCATCCAGGTGCCGATGTTGGAGACCAGGGCGCCGCCCCACCAGACCCGATAGTTGAAGCCGCGCAGCGACCGGAAGGTGCCATTGGGCAAATTCAGTTCTCCTGCACCTGCGGTTGGGCCTCGACCACGCGCTGCAGCAGCGCCAGGGCCTTGGCCAGGTCCTGCTGTTCGCGTGGCGACAGCTGGGACTCGATGGCGCGCTGCAGCCAGTCCTGGCGCGTCGCGCGCGTGTCGCGCAGCCACTTGCGGCATGCGGGTGTCAGGGACAGCAGCGTCTGCCGTCCGTCCTGCGGGTCCGGCGCGCCGCTGATGTGGCCCGCCGCCTGCAGCGCGGCCACGGTGGCGCCCATGCTCTGCGAGCGCACGCCGCCGGCGCGGGCGAGCGCCGTCACGGTCTGGGCACCCTCGCGCTCCAGCCGCCGCAGCACGGCCACGTGGGAGGGCGGCAGGTCGGCGCTGCCGGAATGCTCGCGCAGGCGCCGCTTGAGCCGGTTCATGAGGTCATGAAGCTCGACGGCGAGATCGTGGTTGGACTTGGTCGACATGCGAAGTTGAACTGTGAAGTTTACCTTCATATCTGGCCGGCGTCAACCCGCCGCCGGCGCGGCTGGCGGACAATCGGCCATGGACATTTCACAGACTGCGGACATCGGCATCGTCGGACTCGGCGTGATGGGCGAGAACCTTGCCCTCAACCTGGAGAGCCACGGCTTCGCCGTCGCCGGCTTCGACCTCGAGGCCACGCGCCGGGACAGTTTTTCGCAGCGCACCGCGGGCAAGCGCGCCTTCACGGCCCGTTCGCTGGCCGAACTGGTGGGCTGCCTCAAGTTGCCGCGCCGCTTGCTGGTGATGGTGCCGGCCGGCGCGGCCGTCGACGCCGTGCTGGCGGACCTGCGGCCGCTGCTCTATGCGGGCGACGTCGTCATGGATGGCGGCAACACGCGCTTCGGCGACACGCAGCGGCGCATCCTGGACCTGCAGGGAACCGGCATCCTGTACGTGGGCACCGGCGTGAGCGGCGGCGAGGAGGGCGCGCTGCATGGCCCGGCCCTCATGCCCGGCGGCGACCCGCAGGCCTGGCCGCTGGTGCAGCCCGTGCTGCAGGCGATCGCCGCACGGGCCGAGGACGGCGCGCCGTGCTGCGAATGGATGGGGCCGGGCGGCGCCGGCCATTTCGTCAAGACCGTGCACAACGGCATCGAGTACGCCGACATGCAGACCATCTGCGAGGCCTTCTGGCTGATGCAGGAGCTGCTGGGCATGACGCCGGGCGAGATGAGCCCGGTGTTCGCGCAGTGGAACGAAGGGCCTCTTTCGAGCTACCTGGTCGGCATCACGGCCGACATCCTGGCGCACACCGACCGCGAAAGCGGCAAGCCGCTGGTGGACCTGATCCTCGACACCGCGGAGCAGAAGGGCACCGGCAAGTGGGCCAGCCAGATCGCGCTGGAGCTGGGCATCACGGCGCCGACCATCGCGGACGCGGTGTTCGCGCGCACGGTGAGCGCGGTGAAGGACGAGCGCGTGGCGGCCGCGGACATCCTGCGCGGGCCGGGCAAGCTTGCGGCGGTGGAGCGCGAAGCCTTCGTGGCGAAGATCCACAACGCGCTGCTGGCGGCCAAGATCTGCGCCTATGCGCAGGGCTTCCAGCTACTGGCCGGGGCCGACCGCGAGTACCAGTGGCACCTGCCTTTCGCCACCATCGCGGCCGTCTGGCGCGCGGGCTGCATCATCCGGGCGCGGTTGCTGGAAGACATCCGCCGTGCCTACGCGCACGCGCCCGACTTGCAGAACCTGCTGGTCGATGCGCACTTCGCGGGCGTGATGGCGCAATGCCAGCAGGACCTGCGCGAGGTGGTGGCGACGGCGGCGCTGCACGGCGTGGCGGTGCCGGCCTTCATGAGCGCGCTGGCGTACTACGACGCCTACCGCGCGCCGCGGCTGCCGGCGAACCTGCTGCAGGCGCAGCGGGATTACTTCGGGGCGCACACCTACCAGCGGGTGGATCGGCCGGGGAAGTTCCACACCCGCTGGACGGAGTGAGCCTTACACCAGGCCGAGCTCGCGGCAGACGACGCGAGCGCGCTCTTTCGTCCCGGCCGGCGCCGCCGGCAAGGGCAGGCGGCAAGTACCCGCGTCGACATTCAGCACCGGCATCAAGGCCTTGATCGCCATCGGATAGACGCAATCGTCGTTGTTGACGTAGTCGAACGACGGCAGCAGTTGCGCGTTGATCGCGCGCGCCTGCGCGAGCTCGCCGCGCTGCATCGCCTCGACCATTCGCGCGAACAGCGACGCGGTCCAATGCGTGGTCGTGCCCACGACGCCGACGGCGCCCACGGCCAGCAGCGGCAGCGTGCAGGCGTCGTCGCCCGAATAGAGGTCGAAGTCCGCCTGCGCCAGCAGCGCGGCGGCGGCTGGCGGGTCGCCGGTGGCGTCCTTCAGCGCGACGATGTTGGGTACATCGCGGAACAGCCGCAGCAGCACGTCGCGCGCGATGCGCCGGCCGGTGCGCAGCGGGACGTCGTAGAGCATCACCGGCAGCCGGGTCGCCGCCGCGACGGCGCGATAGTGCGCCTCGATGCCGGCCTGCGGCGGCCGGCTGTAGTACGGGCTCACCGCCATCACGCCGGCCGCGCCCAGGCCTTGCGCCTGCCGGGTCAGCTCGATGCTGTGCGCCGTGTCGTTGCTGCCCATGCCCGCGACCACGGGCACGGTCACCGCCTCGCAGACGGCGCGCACCAGGTCCAGCCGCTCGTCATCGGTGAGCACCGTGGCCTCTCCGGTCGTCGCCGCCACGACCAGCCCGTCGCTGCCATGGGCCGCCAGCCATTTCGCCAGTTTGCGCGCCGCATCGAGGTCGAGGCGGCCATCCGCCGCGAACGGCGTGACCATGGCAGTGAGGACGGCGCCCCAATGGCGCGGAGTGGGAAGCTGGGAGGTCATGGTGCTTGCCATGCTAGGCGGCACGGGTGCGGCGATTGATGCAAAAACCGGCCGCGATTGATGCTCACTCCGCCATCGCCTCTTTCCACACCCGGTCGAAAGATGTGCAGAAGGCCTTCTGCAGGGCCGACAGCGGCCGGTAGCGGTTGCGCAGGATGCTCACCTGCAGCTTCTCGCGGGTCTGGAAGCTGCGCACGGCGAGGCCGCGAAAGCTCTCGCCGGCCACGGCGGCGCGGTCGACCACGGCGATGCCGCCGCCGGCTTGCGCCTGCCAGCAGGCCGACGTGGACGAGCGCACCTGCAGGTCCAGCCGCAGCGACTCGTGGCCGGGCCCGTAGGCGCGGCGCAGGGCCTGGCCGTAGGGCGTGCCCGGCGGCGAGGTGATGATCCGCTCGCCGCGCAGGTCGGCCGGTTTCAGCGCACGTTTCGCCGCCAGCGGATGGTCCTCACGCATTGCGCAGGCGAAGCCGCAGCGGTAGCTTTGCACGGCCACCAGGTTCGGATGCTCGTTGGGCTGCATCGCCACGCCCAGGTCGGCCGAGTGGTCCAGCAGCGCATTGACCATGATCGGCGCGATCAGGATCTCCGTCTGGCTCTTCAGCTCCGGGAAGCCCTCGGTCAGCAGCGCGATCGCGCGTGGCACGAGATACGGCGCCACGCTGGCCGACACGGCCAGGCGCAGCGTGCCGGTGCGCGGCGCCGCCAGCTGGCGCGAGACGTCGCGGATGCGCTCGACGCCGCGCCACACCGCCTCGATCTCCGCATGCAGGTGCTGGCCTTCGGGCGTGGGCACCAGCCGGCCCTTCACGCGTTCGAACAGCGCGAAGCCCGCCTGCTTCTGCGCCTGTGCCAGCACCTTGCTGACGGCCGGCTGCGAGACGTGCAGCAACTCCGCCGCGCCGCCGACGCCGCCGGTGAGCATCACCGCCCGGAACACTTCCATCTGCCGCAGGTTCATGGCGGCAGCTTAACCCGAGGTTATGGGCTGTCGAATTCTTTTCATTTGACCGCCCGGCGTGCCGTCCGCACCATTGGGAAAACGGGCTCACCAAAGCCCATCACCTGCAAGGAGACACGCAATGCATTCCCCCCAGGAACCCAGCCGCCGCCGCGCGCTGCTGGGCGCGGCGCTGGCGCTGCTGGCCCCCGCCATCGCGCGGGCCCAGGGCTTTCCGTCCCGTTCCGTGCGCATCGTGCTGCCGCAGCCACCCGGTGGCGCCGCCGACCGCCTGGCCCGCATGCTGGGCGAGCGCCTCGAAGCGCGCTGGAAGCAACCGGTGGTGATGGACAACCGTCCTGGCGGCGGCGTGGTGGTTGGCACGCAGGCCGTCGTGCATGCGCAGCCCGATGGCTACACCTTCGGCCTGCTGGGGAGTTCGCTGAGCATCAACGCCGTGCAGCGCAAGGACCTGCCCTACGAGGTGAAGGACCTGCAGCCGCTGGCGCGCATCGGCTACTACACGGTGGCGCTGGTGGCCTCGACGAAGTTTCCGGCCAACGACATCAAGAGCCTGATCGCGCTGGTGAAGAAGGAGCCGCCCAACAAGATCGCCTTCGGCTCCAACGGCATCGGCACCTCGGCGCAGCTGGCCGGCGAGATGCTGAACCACATGGCGGGCATACAGATGCAGCACGTGCCCTACAACGGCGCGGCCAAGATGTACACCGACATCATCGGCGGCCAGTTGCCGCTGGGCTTCTCGGTGGTGAGTTCGGCCGAGGGCTTCATCAAGGCCGGCCAGCTGAAGGTGCTGGGCGTGACCAGCGCTCAGCGCAGCCCGCTGTTCCCGCAGTGGCCGGCGATCGCCGAGACGCTGCCTGGCTACGAAGCCGTGAACTGGGCCGGCTTCTGCGGGCCCGCCGGCTTGCCGCGCGAACGGGTGTTGCAGATCAGCGAAGACCTCCTGGCCGTGCTGGGCGCGCCCGACATGGCCAGGACGCTGGCCGACCAGGGCATCGAGCTGGCGCCGCTGGGCCCCGCCGAATTCGAGGCCTTCATCCAGAGCGAGATGAAGCGCTTCGCCGCCGTCACCAAGCCACTCGGCAACCGCATGAACTGAACACCATCGTGAACGACTACAAGCTCAATCGCACCATCCCCGCCGACGCGCCCTACGACCTGGTGGTCGCGGGCGGCGGCCCCGCCGGTACCGCCGCCGCCGTCTGCGCGGCGCGCCTTGGCCTGAAAGTGCTGCTGGCCGAAGCCACGGGCTGCCTCGGCGGCATGGGAACCAGCGGCCTCGTGGCCTCCTTCGGCCCGGTATCCGACGGCACGCGCATGCTGGTGGGCGGTTTCATGAAGGAGTTGCTGGAAACCATGTGGGCGCAGAAGGCCTTCGGCCCGCACGTCGTGCCCGACTTCCTGCATGCGCAGCTCAATCGCTGGGTGCCGTTCCAGCCGGAGCACCTGAAGCGCATCCTGGACGACTTCGTGGTGCAGGCCGGCGTGGAGGTGCGCTTCTTCACCCGCGTCGTCGAGGCCGACGTCACCGGCAAGCGCGTCAACGGCGTGGTCCTGAGCAACGTCGAGGGCCTGCGCTACGTGCCGGCCAGGGCTTTCGTCGATGCGACGGGCGATGCAGCGCTGGCCGCACTGGCCGGCGCCGAATGCAAGGTGGTGCTGCGCGACACCGAGACCGTCTCGCCCAGCACGCTGTGCTCGCTGGTCGCCGGCATGGACTGGGACGACCCGGCTTACGGCGACGATTGGCGCGGCATCGACGCCGTGAAGAACCGGGTCAAGAACGAACTGGTGCCGAAAGCGATCGACGATGGCTTCTTCACGCAGGAGGACCGCTTCTTCCCCGGCATGAACAAGGTCGGCGCGCGCACGGCGACGCTCAACGCGGGCCACGTGTTCAACCTGAATCCATTGTCGATCCGGTCCCTGTCCGACGGCATGGTGCTGGGGCGCAAGCTGGCGCAGGAGTACACCGAGTTCTATCGCCGGTACGTGCCGGGTTGCGCCGACCTGGAGCTGCAGACGACGGCACCCGTGATGGGCGTGCGCGACTCGCGCCGCATCGTCGGCGAGTTCGAGCTTGGGATAGACGACTTCCGCGCCAAGCGCCAGTTCCCGGACCAGGTGGCGGTCTACAACCGGCCCACCGACGTGCATCCCACCGACACCAGCAAGGCCGAATTCGAGCGTTTCATGAAGGACTTCCACGGCAAGGACAACCTGGGCCGCGGCGAGTATGTGGGCATCCCCTACAGCATCCTGGTGCCGCGCGGCTCCGAGAACCTGTGGGTGGCGGGCCGCTGCCATTCGAGCGACACCAAGGTGCACGGCTCGATCCGCGCGCAGTCGGCGGCCTACATGATGGGCCAGGCCGTGGGCACAGCGGCGGCGCAGTCCATCGCCACCGGCCAGCCGGCCAACGACCTCGATACGCGCCAGTTGGTGGAGACTTTGCGCGGGGCCGGCGCGAACCTGCCGCAGACCGAACTCTCGCGGGCGATGACGCGCGCCTGAGAGGGGAATTGCGGCTAGATGAGAATCGTTCTCATATAATCGGAACACCAGCAAGCCACGGCAGCCGGCCCTCCGGAGCAGCAGCAAGCGAACGATGCCACTCCGTGCTGGGAGCTTGTTGCCGTGCCGGTCCTTCCCATTCCCGTCGTGGCGGCAGCGAACCTGTCGCTGCTGCTGCCCCACTATCGCGACGTGCTGCGCTTTCGCGTGCTGCAGGAAGTGCGCGGCGTGGTCGCCCTCATCCAGCATGGCGCCGTGCGGCTGCAGCTGTGGCAGCGCAGCGCACAGGGCGAGCCCATGCGCTGCCGCGTGCCGCTGGACGGCCCCAGCGCCTGCGTGTTCCGGGTCTACGGCGCGCTGGCGCGGGTGGCCCGCAGCGCGCTGATGGAAGACCGGCCGCAGCTGATGCCCTGGGGCGCCTGGGAGTTCAGCCTGCTGGATCGCGAAGGCAACCAGCTGCTGTTCTCGCAATGGGCGCTGAGCCAGCCGGTCAGCGCACGAACTTCCCGCTCCCATCGACCATCGTGATCTCGACGAAGCTGGAGCCGTGCCGCTTCTGCGGCCCGTAGTTCACGCGGTAGCCGCCGATGTCGACGTCGCTCATCTTCTCCACGGCCGCCAGCATGGTAGCCGGCGAAGGCTTGCCGCCGGTGCGCCGCAGCACTTCCACCAGGATGCTGGCGTTGAGGTAGCCCCACATGCGGTCGTAGGTCGGCGCCAGCTTCGCGGCCTGCATGGCGGCGCCGAAGTGGCGCGACAGGGGCGTCGTCTGCCGCAGTGGGTAAGGCACGATCTGCGTGAAGGCCATGCCGCGCGCGGCGCTCCCGAGTTGTTCGACCAGCGAGGTCGTCCCCGCCAGCGACAGCGCGTACACCGGTACGCGCGCGTCGGCGGTGCGGGCGCGCATGAAGCCCAGCACCGCCGCGCCGGCCGCCAGCAGCAGGATGCCTTGCGGGTCGGCCTGGTTCACGGCGGCCGCGGCCTCCTTCGCGTTGGAGCCGTCCGGCTTCAGCGGCACGGTGGCGATGACCTGTGCCTTGCGCTCCTCCGCCACCGCCTGCACGTGCGGCAGCATGAAGCGGCCCAGTTCGTTGTCCTGGTAGGCCACCGCGAGCTTGCACATGTTCAGGGTCGCGAGGTTCTGCACCATCGCGGCGATCTCGTCGCGCAGGCTGGCCGTGGTGGTGAACAGCGTGGGGTGGTCCTGGCCGCGCAGGATGTCGGCGCCGTTGTAGACGCCGATCAGCGGCATGCGCCTCTCGTCCACCAGCGGGATCGCTTTCACCAGCCCCGGCACGAAGGCGTAGCCGAAGAGCGCGGCCACGCTGGTGTCGGCCAGCAGGTTGCGGGTGAGGTCCACGGTCTGGTCCGGGCGCGTGGTGTCGTCGAGCGTGACGAGTTCGATGGCCGCGCCGTTGACGCCGCCTTGCGCATTCACCGCATTCAGCAGCGCCTTCTGGCCTTCGGCCACCGGCTTCACCACGCTGGCCAGCGGCCCGGTGAGTGGCAGCACCTGGCCGATGCGCACGGTGGCGGCGGCGCGGGCGGGGGGCAGGAAGGCCGCGGCGCAGCCGGCCGCCAGCAGCGTGCGGCGCTTGAGGGGGAGTCCCATCGACTTGTCTCCAATTGTTTCTCGATGGGTCGACCGTATCGGCCGCGGGCAGGCGCGAGCCCCCCTGCGGCGAGGGGGATAGCGTCAACCCTGAGTCGTCGGATCTCGCTCCGGCCCGGCCACGATGCCCGCGTCGTGCAAGCGCCCGATGGCGCCGCCGTCCAGGCCCAGGACTTCATGGAGCACTTCGTCCGTGTGCGCGCCCAGCAACGGCGCGGGCGGTGTGGGCTGGCGCGGCTCGCCGGCGATGCGCACCGTCGCGCCCGCGGCCAGGTGCGCGCCGACGCCGGGCGTGTCCAGCGTCTCGAACATCGGGTTGGCCGGACTCACGCGCGCATCGGCGTGCAGCAGTTCACGCACCGTGCTGTAGCGGCCCCAGCACGCGCCCTGGCGCTCCAGCAAGGTCTCGGCCTGCGCCCGCGGGCGCGCCGCGAACCAGGGCTCCAGCACCGCGGCGATGGCGTCGCGGGCCTGGTAACGCTGCGCCTCGTCGCGGAAGTCCAGGCCCAGGCTGGCTTCGAGTTCGGTCACGGCCGGCAAGGCGTCGCAGGTGCGCAGCAGCGCGTCCCATTGCCCCAGCGAGATCGCGGCCACCATCAAGCGGCGGCCATCGGCGCAGGCGAAGTCGCGACCGAAGGCGCCGTAGATGTGGTTGCCGATCGCCTTGCGGTCCTGCTGCAGCACTTCGGCCTCGGCCAGCAGGCCCAGGTGCGACAGCGTGCTGAAGGCGACGTCCGCCAGCGCGATCTTCAGCAGCGCGCCCTGGCCCGTGTGCCGGCGCTGCATCACCGCTGCGAGCACGGCAAAGGCGGCCTGGTACGCGCAGGCCAGGTCCCAGGCCGGCAGCGCGTGGTTGACCGGCGCGTCCGGCGAGCCGTCGCCGGTGATCGCGGGATAACCGGCGGCGCTGTTGACGGTGTAGTCCAGCGCGGTGCTGCCGTCGGCGTTGCCCTGGATGATGCAGCTCACGAGGTCGGGCCGGCGCTGCGCCAGCAGGCCGTGGTCCAGCCACGCGGTGGCGATGTTGGTGAGCAGCACGCCGCCGCCCGGGCCCGGCGCGGTGACGAGCGCCTGCACCAGCTCGCGGCCTTCGGGCTTGCGCAGGTCGACGGCCACCGAGCGCTTGCCCTTGTTGAGGCCGGTCCAGTAGAGGCTGCGGCCCTGCGGCATGCGCGGCAGGCGCGCATAGTCGAGGCCGCCGCCGATCATGTCGATGCGGACCACGTCGGCGCCGTACTGCGCCAGCGTCAGGCCGGCCAGCGGCGCGGCGATGAAGGCGGAGCTTTCGACGACGCGCAGCCCTTGCAGCAGCGGGTAGGTCATGCGGCCGCTCCTTCCAGCAGCCCGCGGGCGATGACCTTCAGCGCCAGCGTCTCTTCCGCGCCTTCGAAGATGGAGAGCACGCGCGCGTCGACGAAGAGCCGGCTCACAAGCGCTTCCTCCGCGTAGCCGAGGCCACCGTGCAGCTGCTGCGCCTCGCGCGTCAGCAGCTCCGCCGAGCGGCAGGCCAGCAGCTTGGCCAGGCTGGCATCGAGCGACAGCGTCGCGCCGTCGCCGGCACGCGCCGTGGTTTCGGCGAGCTCGCGGCAGGCGAGATAGCGCGCGGCCATGTGCGCGAGCTTGATCTCGGTGAGCGGATAGCTCGCCAGCGGCGCGCCGAACACGCGGCGGTCGCGCGCATACGCGGCGGCGGCGCTGATGGCGGCGCGCATCACGCCGCACGCGCGGCCCGCGGTCTGCAGCCGGCCGCCGGTCATGCCGGCCATCGTGAAGTAGAAGCCCTTGCCCAGGCCCGCTTCGCCGCCGACCAGGCTGGCGGCCGGCACGAAGAAATCGTCGAAGGCGAGGTCGAAGGAATGCATGCCGCGATAACCCAGGGTCGGGATCGCGCGGCCCGTCAGCGTGCCGCCGCCGGGCGATTCGCAATGGAACTCGTGGCCGTCGAAGGCCGGCTTCTCCACCAGGAAAACGCTGAGGCCCCGATGGCCGAGACGGCGGTCGCGGTCGGTGCGCGCCACCACCATCAGCAGCTGCGCCTTGCCGGCGAAGGTGCACCAGGTTTTCGCGCCCTGCAGCCGCCAGCCGCCTTGCACCGGCGTCGCGGACAAGGTGAGGCCGGCGACGTCGGAGCCGTGGTCCGGCTCGGTGATGGAGATCGCGCACAGCTGCTCGCCGCTGGCGATGCGCGGCAGCCATTGCTGCTGCTGCTCCGGCGTGCCGCCGGCGAGCAGCGCACGCGCCAGGATCTCGGGCCGCGTGATCAAGCTGCCGGCTGCGCCCAGCGAAGCTTCGGACAGCACCTCGGTCACCGCCAGCATCAGCGCGTTGTCGTGCGCGCCGCCGCTGGCGCTGCCGCCGTACTCCTGCGGGATCGACAGGCCGAAGACGCCCATTTCGCGCAGCGGCTGCAGCAGCGTTTCCGGAATGTCGCGGTCTTCGCGGTGGATCGGCTGCGCGAGCGGCGCCACGGCCTCGCTGGCGAAGCGCGCGAAGGCTTCGCGCGCCATCGCCACGCCTTCGTCAGCGCTGGGCAGCGCGAGCGCTTCGGCCGGGCCGGCGATCACGCGCGCGCCCAGGGAGGCCAGCGCCTGCGACGAAGCGGCGCCACGGCGCAGCACGGCCAGCTCGGGCGCGGTCGCCAATGCATGCAAGGCTTGCAGTTCCACACCGAGGTCGAGGTGGATCGTTTCCAGCCGCGCCAGCACGGCAGGGATCGCTTCGGCCACGAAGGCAGCGGCCAAGGCCTGCTGCAAGGGCGTCCAGCTGTCCGGCGCGGCGAGCGCGCGCGCCGCCTCGAGGTCGGCGCGGGCCCAGGCCAGCGCAAAGCACGCACCCTGCTGCCGGTCGAGCGCCGCGGCCGAGAGCTTGCCGCCCTCGCTGCAGGCGCCGGCCAGGGCGGCGGTGGCGGCGTCGAACAGGGCGCCCAGGCGGGCGAGCAGGGGGGCGAGATCGGGGTACGCGGGAACGGCCATGGCAGCGAGTGTCGCTCAGTGGCGGGCGGGCCGCCGCGTCTTCCGGCACACTTGGGCCATGCTGCATGCATCGCTTTCCTATCCGCTCGCCGCGCCCGAGAAGGGCCATCTCGTCACCGTCGCCCCCGGCGTCCACTGGATCCGCCTGCCCATGCCCTTCCGGCTGGACCACATCAACGTCTGGGCGCTGGAGGACGGCGACGGCTGGACGCTGGTCGATACCGGCGTGCGCACCGAAGAGACCGTCGTTGCCTGGGAAGCGCTGATGGCGAAGCCGCCGCTGGACCGGCCGCTCAAGCGCATCATCGTCACCCACATGCACCCGGACCACATCGGCATGGCCGGCTGGCTGGCGCGCAAGTTCGGCGTGCGGCTGTGGATGTCGCGCCTGGAATACCTGGCCTGCCGCGTGCTGGTCGGCGACACCGGGCGCGAAGCGCCCTCGGACGCGATCCGGTTCCTGCAGGAAGCCGGCTGGAGCGCGGCGGCGGTGGACGGCTACCGCGCGCGCTTCGGCAACTTCGGCAAGAGCATCCATGCCTTGCCGGACAGCTACCACCGCATCCGCGACCACGACCGCTTCCGCATCGGCGAGCACGAGTGGGAAGTGGTAGCCGGCAGCGGCCATTCGCCCGAGCATTCCTGCCTGTACTGCCCGGAGTTGAAAGTGCTCATCTCGGGTGACCAGGTGCTGCCAAAGATCTCATCCAACGTCTCGGTGCACGCCATCGAGCCCGACGCCAACCCGATGGGCGACTGGTACGCGTCCTTCGACACGATCAAGTCGCGCGTGCCCGACGACGTGCTGGTGCTGCCCGCGCACAACGACGTGTTCCACGGCCTGCACTTCCGCATCGAGCAGCTGCGCGAAGGCCAGGACGCCGCGCTGGCGCGGCTGCGCGAGCTGCTGCGCGAGCCGAAGCGCGTGGTGGACGTGTTCCCCGCCCTGTTCCGCACGGTCATCAAGGAATCGGACGTCGCGGTGCTGGGCATGGCCACGGGCGAGGCCATCGCCTGCCTCAACTACCTGATGGAGCGCGGCGAGGTGAAGAAGCGCGTGGACGCCGGCATCGCCTGGTACTCGCTGGCCTAGTCCCCGGGCAAGGGGCAATGCCCGCGGCGGGTGCGCGGCCGACAATGCCGAGCATGACCGCCCTGGAACTCCAGCAACACGAGGCCGGAGACGCGCGTGAGCCCGTACTCGATCCCGTCGATCGGGTCTCCGAACTCTGCTTCGGCCTCTTCATGGCGCTCACCTTCGTGGGCGCCGTTTCCGCCGCGACCAGCGCGCCGACCAGCCAGAACCCGCACAAGGTGCTGTTCTGGACCGCGCTCGGCTGCAACCTGGCCTGGGGCCTTGCCGATGCGGTGATGTTCCTGGTGCGCACGCTGACGAACCGCGGGCGCCGCATCACGCTGGCGGGCGCGGTGCGGGACGAGCGCGATCCGGCGCGCGGCGTGGAACTGCTGCGCGCGGAGCTGTCCGCCGTGTTGCGCGGGCTGGTGAGCGACAAGGAACTCGAGGCCATCCGCGCACGGCTGGCGCAGGTGCAGCAGCTGCCGGAGAAGCCGGCGCTCACGGGGCGCGACTATCGCGGCGCGGTGGCGATCTTTATCCTGGTGGTCCTGGGCACCTTCCCCGTGGCGCTGCCCTTCATCCTGATCGAGGCCACGCCGCCGGCCTTGCTGGTCTCGCGCGTACTGACGATGGTCATGCTGTTCATCTGCGGCCTCGCGCTGGGCCGCCACACCGGCAGCGGCGGCTGGAAAACGGGGCTGGGGATGGTGGTGCTCGGTTGCGTGCTGACGGCGGCGATCATCGCGCTGGGCGGCTGACCCTCGTCGTTCCCGCCTTCTGTAGGGTGCGCAGCTTCGCTGCGCACCAAACGAGGATCAGGCCTGCAGGTACGCGGCCGTCGCGCTCGCCAGGCTGGCCTTGACCGCCTGCGTGCGCTCGTCGCCGAGCACTTCGTCGGCGCCCGCTTCGAGGCCATCGAAGGCGATCCGCACGATGTCCTCCGGCCGCGTCTTCGGCCCCGGCACGTCGCGCGCGAGGTCGGTATCGACGAAGCCCATGTGCAGGCCGGTCACTTGCGTGCCCTGCGCGCGCAGCTCGTGCCGCAGGCCGTTGGTCAAGGCCCAGGCCGCGCTCTTGGTCGCGCCATATGCGCCCAGCTGCGGCCGGTTGATCCAGCTGGCGATGGACAGCACGTTGAGCATGGCGCCGCCGCCGTTGGCGGCCAGCACCGGTGCGAAGGCCTGCGCGGTGCGCAGCATGCCGAAGAAGTTGACCTCGAGCTGGTCGCGCACGGAGGCCTCGGCATCGGCGGCGAGGAAGCCGCCGAACCGCGCGACGCCGGCGTTGTTGACCAGCAAGGTGACGTCGCGCGCTTCCCGCGCGGCGGCGGCCACTTCGTCCGGCCGCGTCACGTCCAGCCGGATCGGTACCAGCCCGGGCACGGCGAGTCGCAACGGGTCGCGCACCGCTGCATAGACCTTGCGCGCACCGCGCGCGAGCGCGGCCTGGGCGAAGGCGAGACCGAGGCCGCGGTTGGCGCCGGTGACGAAGACGACGGAGTCGGCGATACGCATGATGTTCATCCTTGGCGGAAAGCGGGAGCGCGCAGGCGCAGGGCCAGCAGCGAGAGGGCCAGCACGGCGCCGCCGAAGGCGAGGCCGGTGGCGACGAGGTTGCCGGTTTGCACCACGGCAAAGCCCGCGAGCAGCGCTGGCAGGCCCATGGCAACATAGGCGATCAGGAACACCACCGCCAGCAGGCCGGCGCGTTCGGCGGGAGCGGCTGCGGCGAGCGTGCTGCGCATGCCGCCCTGGAAGCCGGCGCCGAAACCGATGCCGGACAGCACGGCGAAGAACAGGAAGCCGGCGACGCTGTGCGCTTCGACGGAGACCAGCACGCCGGCGCTACCGGCGGCCAGCGCGATGGCGCCGATGCGCAACAGGCGGTCCGCCTCGGCGTTGCGCAGCACGAGCACCGTGGCCGCGGCGCTGCCCGCCATCACGAACAGCGTGAGGCCACCGCCCAGCGAGGCGTCGAAGCCGAACACGCGATGCACGAGCGCCGGCCCGAGCGAAGCGAAGAAGCCGGCGAGCGCCCAGCCCGCGACGAGCATGGGGCTGGCGCCGCGCAGCGCGCCACGGGCGCTGGCAGGCAGGGCTAGCTGCGGGCGCAGCGCGGACCACACGCCGGGGCGGCGCTGGCCGGGTTCGGGCAGCAGCGCGATGCCGGCGATCTGCAGCACATAGAGCAGCGCCAGCACGGCGTAGACGAGCAGCGTGGGCGCGGGCAGGAAGTGCACCAGCAGGCCGGACAGGACCGCGCCGAAGCCGGTGCCCAGCCCGGGCGCGACGGCGTTGGCGATGGTGCCGCGCTGCTTGTCGACGTCCAGCATGGCGGCGCCGATGGCGGCCAGCGCCGCGCCGGTGCCCAGCCCTTGCAGGATGCGGCCGGCGAACAGCATGGCCACGCCGCCGGCCGTGGCGAACAGCGCCATCGCGACCAGCTGCAGCAGCAGCGCGGCCAGGATCACCGGCTTGCGGCCGACGTAGTCGCTGACGCGGCCGAACACCAGCAGCGCCGCCAGCAGCACGACGACATAGGAAGCAAACACTGCCGTCACGGTGGCGGCGGAGAAATGCCACAGCCCCTGGTAGACCGGGTACAGCGGTGTCGGGGCGCTGGAGCCGGCGAGGAAGGAGACGGTGACGGAGCCGAGCAAGGGCAGCCACCAGCGGGCGGGCAGCTCGTAGCTCCTGGGGCGGGCCGCGGCGGGCAGGGGGACGGAAGCGCAGGTCATGGGGAACTTTCTCCAAACAGACTGGTCTGTCTGGTGTTGCACTATACAGACCTGTCTGTTAATGTCAAACCCATGAACCGCCGTTCGTCCGTTTCCTCCACCGCCGACCTGGCGCCCCAGCCCGACGCGCCGGCCGAGCGCCGGCCCGTGCGCGAGCGCCTGCTGGCCTCGGCCGACGAGCTCTTCTACCGGGAGGGCATCAACAACGTCGGAATCGACCGCGTGCTGGAGCACGCCGGCGTGGCCAAGGCTTCGCTTTACAGCACCTTCGGCAGCAAGGACGAACTGGTGCGTGCCTATCTCGAGGGCCGCCACCAGCTGCGGATCACGCGCGTGGAGGCGCGCATGGCGAAGCACGCGTCAGCGCGCGACAAGCTGCTGGCGGTGTTCGACTCGATGGCGGAGCTGCTGTCCACCCCGGGCTTCCGCGGTTGTGCCTTCCTGAAGGCCAGCGCGGAGCTGCCGGCCAACGAGCGCACGCAGCCGGTGTGCGACACCTATCGCGGCTGGGTCCGCGGGCTGTTCACGCGGCTCGCGGGTGAAGCGGGCGTCCCGGATCCGGCGCCGCTGGTGCGCCAGCTGGTGCTGCTGTACGACGGCGCGGCGGTGGCGGCGCAGATGGATGGCGACACCGAGGCGGCGAAGGTTGCGCGGGCGACGGCGGCGGTGATGCTGGATGCGGCGATAGCCGCGAAGAAGACGACGCGGGCTGCTCGCACGTAGGCTGGGTTGCGCGAGGAGCGCCCCCCAGCTTGTCAGCGCGGCGCGATGCCGCGGACGGTGGGCCGCCGAAGCGAACCCGAATTCACGTTCACGCTGCGCTCCATGCGCACTTCCTGCGGCGACTCGAAGTGCAACACCACCGTATCCCGGAACGCCGTCTCCACGAACTGCCACTGCATCTCCAGCGTGCGCTCGTCGCGCCAGCCGGCGCGCGCCAGCACCCGCATCGACGCCGGCTCGTAGCCGTGGTGCAGCGGCGCCCCGCTCATCGTGGTGTCGCCTTCGATCCACTCGCCCAGGCCCATCGTGATCGCGTGGTCGCCACGTGCATCGCTCACTTCCAGCACGCAGCGCCCCGGCTCGAAGCGCAGGTGCAGCGAGCGGATGCCATCCTCGTTGGGTTCGGCTTCGAAGCGCCGGGACTGCGCCAGCGGCGAACTGCCAGCCGGCAAGTCCGGCAGGAGCGTGAGGGTGGACAGTTCTTCGCCCGCCTGCAAGGCTGCCGGGAAATGCGACCACAACAAGGAACGCAAGGTCTCCTCGCCCGGCGGCGTAGCGGCATTCACCGCGACCACCGCGTCCTGCTCGGGGAACGCAATGGCGAACTGCCCGAACACGCCGTAGGCATAGAAGCTCCCGCGCGGCCCCATCCACCAGTGGTAGCCATGCGCGTTGCCACGCTGCGGCGTGGTGGCGCGGCGCACCCAGTCGCGTGGCAGCAGCTGCGCCCCGTTCCATGCACCGCCTTGCAGGTGCAGCACCGCCAGCTTCAACAGGCCCGCCAGCTTGCAGCTGATGCCGTTGCCGCCGGGGTTGATGTTCTCCGGCCCGACGTCCCAGGCGAGGTCATGGATCCCCAGCGGCTCCAGCAGCCGCGGCCGCAAGTAGTCGTGCGCCGTCATGCCCGTCGTCCGCGTCAGGATCGCCGACAGCAGGAAGCTCGTCGCGCTGGTGTAGCGGAAGAAGCTGCCCGGCGCATGGACCACGGGGATCTTGAAGAACTCGGCGATCCAGCTGCTGCGGATGCCGCGCCATACCGAGCCGGACGCGCCCTGTGCATGGCCGCTGGTCTGCGTCAGCAGGTCTTCCACCGTCATGAGCGCCAGGTTCTCGCCGATGCCGTGCGGCAGGTGCGCTGGAAAGAAGGAGACGACGCGGTCCTCCAGCGCGAAGCGCCGTTCGTGCACGGCCAGCCCCACCGCCGCGGAGAGGAAGCTCTTGGTCGCCGAATGCATCATGTGCGGCCGCTGCGGGCCGTACGGGTGCCACCAGCCTTCGGCCACCACGGCCGAACCCTGCCAGGCCATGAAGCCATGCAGCTCCACGCCCAGCCGGCGCGCATCGCCCAGGAAGTCCGCGATGCCGCCACGGCTCGCAGGCTCCGCGCGCGTCAGCCCGTCGTCGTACGAAGCGGCGTTCAATCGATCTGCGCGCCGGAGTCCTTCACCACGACCGCCCACTTGGCGATCTCCGCGGCGAGGAACTTGTTGAAGCCGTCCGCGCTGCCGCCGGCCGGCTCGCTGCCGCTGGCGCGCAGGAAGGCCTGGTAGTCGGGCGTCTTCAGGATCTGGTTGATGGCTTCGTTCAGGCGCGCGACCACCTCCTTCGGCACGCCGGCCGGCGCGAACAGGCCGGACCACACGCGGGCCTCGAAGTCGGGGATGCCCTGCTCCTGGAAGGTGGGCAGGTCCGGCGTGGACGCCAGCCGCGTGGGGCTGGTGACGCCCAGCAGGCGCACCTTGCCGTTGCGCGCCTGCGGCAGGATGGACGCTCCCGCATCGAAGGCGCAGGCGATCTGGCCGCCGATCAGGTCCTGCAGCACCATGGGCGAGCCGCGGTAAGGCACGTGCTTGATGTCCATGCCGGTGCGCTTCTTCAGCATCTCCATGGTGAGGTGCTGCGTGGTGCCGCTGCCGCCGGAGCCGTAGCTCAGGGCGCCGCCCTTTTCCTTGACGTAGGCCACCAGCTCCTTCACGTTGCGCACCGGCAGGTCGTTGTTGACGGCCAGGTACAGGAAGCCGGTGTTGATCTGCGCGACGCCGGTGAAGTCCTTCAGCGGATCGTACGGCAGCTTGCTGTAAAGCGAGGGGTTGATCGCCATCTGCCCGCCCGAGGAATACAGCAGCGTGTAGCCGTCCTTGGGCGCGTTCTTCGCCAGTTCACCGACGATGGCGCCATGCGCACCCGGCCGGTTGTCGACGATGATGGGCTTGCCGAGGATGGCGGACAGGCGATCCGCCAGGCGTCGGACGCTGGCGTCCGACGAGTCGCCGGGCGGCGTGCCGACCAGGATGCGGATGGTCTTGTCGGGCCAGGCGGACTGCGCGTGGGCGACGCCGGCGAAGGGCAGGGCGGCACCGGCGCACAGCAGGGCGCGGCGCGTGATGGGAGGGTTCATGCTTGTCTCCTTGCTTCTTGCTTTCAGACTTCCAGGTCCAGCAGGCGCACGTATTGCTGCCCGCCATGCATGTCGCGTTCCAGCGCGCCGCCCTGCGGCCGCTGGCGCGGGTACGAGATCTTCAGCACCTGCAGCTCCGGCACCGGGAAGCGCTTGACTTCTTCCGCGGCGATGCCGAACAGCGCCGCGATGCGTTCCGGCTGCAGCGCGGCTGCGTCGACATAGCGGTCGTAGGCCGCGCGGTCCGGGAAGAACAGGTCGACGGTGATCCAGAAGGGCCCGGCGTTCTTGGACCGCACGTAGCGGCAGGCCTCAGCGAGACGCATGGCTTCCTCCCTGCACGAACACCGTGCGCACCAGTTCCAGCGGATGTTCCACCTGCACGACGTGGTTCAGGTGGAATTCGTACACGGCGCCGCGCTCGATCTCCGCCGGCGAGAACGGGAAGGCGTAGCTCGGGAGCTCCGCCTCGCGGTCCAGCGGCATGTGGAAGAACCACGGGTTGCAGGTCTTGGCGATCTGCGTGGCCAGTTCCTGCGTCGCCGCGGTGGCGACGAACAGCAGGCCCACTTCACGCGGTGGCGGTTGCTGCGGATCGACTTCGCCGCTCACCGCGTTGTAGCCGTAGGGGCGCAGCGAGATGTCGAAAGCGCCGGCCGAAGCACCCATCGCTTCGTTCACGCGCCGGATCAACGCCTCGTGCATCTGGCCCAGGAAGCGCGGCAGGTTGGCCAGCACCTTCGGGTCCTGGATGCCCACCAGCATGACGGTCTGGTACTGGCCGGCGGACGCGCCTTCCAGCTTCATCGTGTAGGGCTTGGCCTCGAAACGCGAGCCGGTGACGCGAACGCGGCGCTCGTCGATGGCTTCGTAGCGCGCCTGGGTCACATCGAGCACGCCGCCCGGCTCGTGCAGCTGGAACGGGTCGCTGTTCTCGTACAGCATATGCGACGAGATCGTGTAGGGCGTGCAGCGGTTGCTGGCGCGCAGCGGTTCGACCACGAAGTCGTCGCGGCCCACGCGCACCATCACGCCGCCTTCGCGCGGGCTGACGGCGCACAGGCCGCCGCATTCGGCGGTCTTGCCGGCATGCCAGGCCGCGCCGGCGCCCATGCCGCGCATCAGCGGCACGGCCGCGAGCACCGCGGTGTCCGTGGTGCGGCCACCCAGGACGATGTCGGCGCCGGCTTCCAGCGCCGCGACATAGGGCTCCGGCCCCATCAGCGCCACGATGTGGTCGCACTGCTCGAAGAGGGCGGGGTCGGCGTCGCGCATCGGCGGCAGCGGCTTCACGCGGCCCTGGCGCGCACGCTGGGCCACCAGTTGCGGCGCCTGCTCCGAATAGAGCAGGGCGATGCGCGGGCTGAGGCCTTGCTCGGCGCAGACCTCCAGCGCGACGTCGCGCATCCAGTCCAGCGCGGCGTCGCTGCCCGAGGTGCCGCAGGAGCCGATCAGCAGCGGGATGCGGGCCTTGGCCTGCGCCCGCAGCAGCACGGCGAAGTCGGTCTTGACCGCGGCGCGCGAGTACTTGCAGCGGCCGGTGGCGAGGTAGGCCGGGCCGCTGTCGGTGGAGCCCGCGTCGCAGGCGATGGCGTGCGCGTCGGCGAGGCCGGCCAGCACGTCGGCTTCCTGGATGCCGGCGCCCAGCGCGCCGGTGGGAACCAGCACGTTGACCGTGCCGGTGATGGGTGGAGGCATGTAGTTTCCCCTGTTTGGCCGGCGCATTCTGGCACGACATGCATTCGGCGTGCAAGTGGTATACCACTGGTCTTCTCCTTGTTCTTATCCGGAGTGAGATACTCGGGCGGATGGCTACCCGTGCCCGCAAAACCGCTCCACCGCCGCCCCCGGACGTGTCCTTGTCGGAACACGCCCACCGCAGCCTCATGGGCATGATCCTGAGCGGCCAGCTCGGGCCCAACGAGGTGGTCACGGAGCGTCAGATCGCGTTGCAACTGGGCATCTCGCGCACGCCGCTGCGCGAGGCGGTTCGGCGGCTGGAAGGCCAGCGCCTGCTGCATCGCCAGCAAAGCGGCGCGCTGGTCGTGCGCGCCCTGCCGATCGAGGAGTACATGCACATCCTCCATGTGCGGCGGCTGCTCGAAGGCGAGGCCGCGCGGCTGGCGGCCGGCAAGGTGCCGCGGGAGGAGCTCGATGTCCTTCGCTCGCGGATCGACGCCGTGCTGTCACTCCCCGAGACCGCACCTCTGCCCGAGGCGGCTGGCGAAGACGAGGACTTGCACAGGGTGATCGCGGCGGCTGCCGGCAACCCGGTGCTGGAGGAAATGATTGCGACCTTGCGCACGCGTACCGCGATGTTCCGCTTCGGCCGCATGCCGGGGCGGCGCAAGGTGGTGATGGAGGAGCATCGGGCGATCGTCGATGCGTTGGCGAGTGGCGACGGCGAGGCGGCGCGCAGGGCGATGGAGCATCACATCGATCAGGTGCGGCAGACGCTCCTGGCGAGGTTGAGCGGGCATTGACGGCAGGCGGCTTGCCGTCTTCATCTTCAATCGGAACTCCCCCAGCGCCCCAGCTTGACGTCCATGTATCCCATGGGATACGATTTGCGCATGCGCGTGGAGATGACCGAGGTCTATCGCGACTGGATCAACTCTCTGAAGGATCGAGCCGGCCGCGCGCGGATTCAGGTGCGAGTGGACAGGCTGGTTCACCGCTGGAGTAGCTATGGCCAAGGCAGTAAAGGCGAAGGAACCCGCGGCGCCGTGGACCAAGACGGTCGCATACGACGTCGCTGAACAACTTCGGACACCGGAAGAAATGGCGGCGTACCTGGACGCGTGGCTCGAAGAAGCTCCCGAGGACGCCGCGGGAATTGCACGAGCCCTTGGAGACATCGCTCGCGCCAAGGGCATGAGCCAGGTCGCACGGGACGCGGGCCTCAGCCGGGAAAGCCTCTACAAGGCGCTCAGCGAGAACGGCAACCCCAGCTTTGCAACGATTCTCAAAGTGGCCCGAGCTCTTGGCCTGAAGTTCCACGCACAGGCTGCGTGAGTTGCCCTACCTTTCCTGCCCCTGCCTCAACTCCAGATACTCCCCGAAGTGCGCCGCCAGATGCGCCTCCCCGTTCTCCAGCACGAAGTAGCGGAAAGCCTCCGCCGCCGGGGACAGCACCTTCGATAGGGTATGCACCACGTGCCAGGTACGCAGCACCGGCGCGCCTTGGACGTTCAGCACCACCAGCAGCCCCTTCTCCAGCTCCAGCTCCAGCGTGTGCAGCGACAGGAAGCTCACGCCCATGCCGGCCATCACGGCCTGCTTGATGGTCTCGTTGCTGCCCATCTCCATCAGCACGCGCGGCTCCAGGCGGGCGTCGGCAAAGAACTTCTCCATCGCGGCGCGGGTGCCTGAGCCTTCCTCGCGCACGATGAAGTCCTGCGGCCGCAGCGATTCGACGTCGATGGGCGCTTCCACGCGCGCCAGCGGATGCGAAGGCGCGGCGACGAACACGTGCGGGTGCGCAGCGAAGGGCTCGGCGCGCGTGGCCAGCTCGCGCGGCGGCCGGCCCATCACGGCCAGGTCCACCTCGTTGGCCTGCAGCATCTGCACCAGCTTCTCGCGGTTGCCCTCGGCCAGCTTGATCGCCACGTGCGGATGCTCGCGCCGGAATTCGGCCAGCAGCCGCGGCAGGAAGTACATGGCGGTGCTCACCATGCCGATGGTGAGCGTGCCCACCTCGGCGCGCTGCAGCCGTGCCGCCGCATCCTCCGCGTCCTTCAGCGTGGCCAGCAGCTTGCGCGCGTAGACCAGCATCAGCTCGCCGGGCGTGGTCAGCGACACCTCGCGGCCGCTGCGCTCGAAAAGGGGCAGGCCGATCTGCGCTTCCAGCTCCTTGACCTGCATGGTCACGGCGGGCGGCGTCAGGTGCAGCGCCCGTGCGGCCTTGGCAAAGCTGAGGTGGCGGGCCACCTCGGTGAAGACACGCAACTGCCGGAAGGTGGCGTTCTTCATTCAGGAATCCCTGAAGCCCAAGGCAAGAAAGATTGAATTTACCTGAGCCGACCCGCTGCGTATCGTGCCCTGAACCCGAGCACCCAGGAGCGAGCCCATGGTCGAAGGCCAGATCACCGACGCCAAGAAGCGCTACAGGGCGGGCGTCCTCAAGTACCGGCAGATGGGCTACTGGATGCCCGACTACCAGCCCAAGGACACCGACATCCTCTGCCTGTTCCGCATCACGCCGCAGGAAGGCGTGGAGCCGGAGGAAGCGGCAGCGGCCGTGGCCGGCGAGTCGTCCACCGCGACGTGGACGGTGGTCTGGACCGACCGCCTGACCGCCTGCGACAGCTATCGCGCCAAGGCCTGGCGCGTGGACCCGGTGCCCAACAACCCGGGCCAGTACTTCGCCTGGGTCGCCTACGACCTGATCCTGTTCGAGGAAGGCTCCATCGCCAACATGACGGCCAGCCTGATCGGCAACGTGTTCTCGTTCAAGCCGCTCAAGGCCTGCCGGCTCGAGGACATCCGCATCCCGGTGGCCTACGTCAAGACCTTCAAGGGACCGCCGACCGGCCTGATCGTCGAGCGCGAGCGTCTCGACAAATTCGGCCGGCCCTTGCTGGGCGCCACCACCAAGCCGAAGCTGGGCCTGTCGGGCCGCAACTATGGGCGCGTCATCTACGAAGGGCTCAAGGGCGGGCTGGACTTCATGAAGGACGACGAGAACATCAACTCGCAGCCCTTCATGCATTGGCGCGACCGCTTCCTCTACGTGATGGATGCCGTCAACAAGGCGCAGGCCGCTACCGGCGAGGTCAAGGGCTCCTACCTCAATGTCACGGCCGCCACGATGGAGCAGATGTACGAGCGCGCCGCCTTCGCCAGGGAGCTGGGCTCGGTGGTGCTGATGGTGGACCTGGTGATCGGCTGGACCGCCATCCAGTCCATGGCCGAATGGTGCCGCCGCCACGACATGGTGATGCACATGCACCGCGCCGGCCACGGCACCTACACGCGGCAGAAGAACCACGGCGTCAGCTTCCGCGTCATCGCCAAGTGGCTGCGCCTGGCCGGCTGCGACCACATGCATGCCGGCACCGCGGTGGGCAAGCTGGAAGGCGACCCGCTCACGGTGCAGGGCTACTACAACGTCTGCCGCGACAGCTACACGTTGACCGACCTGCCGCGCGGCCTCCACTTCGACATGGACTGGGCCGACACCAAGAAGGTGATGCCGGTCGCCTCCGGCGGCATCCACGCCGGCCAGATGCACCAGCTGCTGGAGCTGTTCGGCGACGACGTCATCCTGCAGTTCGGCGGCGGCACCATCGGGCACCCGCAAGGCATCCAGGCTGGCGCGGTGGCCAACCGCGTGGCGCTGGAGACGATGGTGAAGGCGCGCAACGAGGGCCGCGACATCCTGCAGGAAGGCCCGGACATCCTGCAGCGTGCCGCGCAGTGGTGTGGCCCGCTGCGCGCGGCGCTCGACACCTGGGGCGACATCAGCTTCAACTACACGCCCACCGACAGCAGCGACTACGTCGCAACGCCGGCCATGGCATGAAGGAGCGCGGACCATGATGACCAACCCCGCCGGCCGCATCACGCAAGGCCAGTTCAGCTTCCTGCCCGAGCTCACAGACACCGAGATCAAGCTGCAGATCCAGTACGGCCTGGACCGCGGCTATGCCTGGAGCGTGGAGTACACCGACGACCCGCACCCGCGCAACACCTTCTGGGAGATGTCCGGCATGCCGATGTTCGACCTGCGCGATGCCGCCGGCGTGCTGGGCGAGCTGAAGGAGTGTCGCGCCGCTTACCCCAATCTCTACATCCGGCTCACGGCTTTCGACTCCACGCGTGGCATCGAATCGATCGCGATGAGCTTCCTGGTGAACCGGCCGAAGAACGAGCCGGGCTTCGCGCTGGAGCGACAGGAAGCGCCGGGCCGCACGATGCGCTACACCACGCGCGCCTACTCCGCCGGGCGGCCGGAGACGCAAAGGTACGAATGAGCCAGCCGCTGCAACTGGTCGCGAAACCGGAGCCTCGCTCGGTCGCTGAGGTGCTGGCCGACTCGCAGGTGGAAGCGGTGCTGGCCGAACTGGATCGAGACCTGGTGGGACTCGCGCCCGTCAAGGCACGCATCCACGACATCGCGGCACTGCTGGTGATGGACCGGCTGCGCGCCAACCTGGGCCTGGCCACGCAGGCGCCCAGCCTGCACATGTCCTTCACCGGCAACCCGGGCACCGGCAAGACCACCGTGGCGCTGCGCATGGCGCAGATCCTGCACCGCCTGGGCTACGTTCGGCAGGGCCACCTGGTGGCGGTGACGCGCGACGACCTGGTGGGGCAGTACATCGGTCACACGGCGCCGAAGACGCGCGAAGTGCTGAAGCGCGCCATGGGCGGCGTGCTCTTCATCGACGAGGCCTACTACCTGTACCGCCCCGAGAACGAGCGCGATTACGGGCAGGAAGCCATCGAGATCCTGCTGCAGGTGATGGAGAACCAGCGCGACGACCTGGTCGTCATCCTGGCCGGCTATGCAGAGCGGATGCAGGCCTTCTTTCGCAGCAACCCGGGCATGAGCTCGCGCATTGCGCACCATCTCGACTTCCCGGACTACCGGCCCGACGAGCTGATGGCGATCGCGCAGCGCATGCTCGCCGCGCAGAACTACCGGCTGGACGAGGGCGCCGGCGAAGCGCTGGAACGCTACATCGCCCTGCGCACGCAGCAGCCGCACTTCGCCAATGCCCGCAGCGTGCGCAACGCGCTGGACCGCGCACGCCTGCGGCAGGCGAGCCGCCTGTTCGCCAAGGACCGCCACCGCGCCCTGGACGCGGACGACCTCACCACCATCGCGGCCGGCGACATCCTCGCCAGCCGCGTGTTCGCGGCCACCTGAGGAGGAGAGCTTCATGGACCAGCCCCTGCGCGCGCTCGTGTTCGACGTCGACGGCACGCTCGCGGACACCGAGCATTTCCACCTGTGCGCCTTCAACCGCGCCTTCGCCGACGAGGGCCTGGACTGGCACTGGGACGAGGCGCTGTACACGCAGCTGCTGGACGTCTCCGGCGGCCGCGAGCGCATGCTGCATTACTGGCGGGCTTCGCGCGAACGCATGGTGGAGATCGACGCCAACGCCATCCTGGACGTCGTGGAGCGGCTGCACCAGGCCAAGACGGGCGTGTACGAGGCGATGGTCAGCGATGGCCTGGTGGGGCTGCGGCCCGGCGTGCTGGCCCTGATGGAGGAAGCGCGCCGCCGCGGCCTGGCGCTGGCCATCGCCACCACCACTTCGCCGGTCAACGTGGCGGCGCTGCTGCGGCGCGCGGTGGGGCCGCAGTGGCCGCTGCACTTCCCGGTGGTGTGCGACGCTTCCAGCGCGCCGCGCAAGAAGCCGCACCCGCAGGTCTACCTGCAGGCGCTGGCGCAGCTGAAGCTGCCGCCGCAGGCCTGCATCGCCTTCGAGGATTCGGCCAACGGCTTGCGCGCCGCCACGGCCGCAGGCCTGGACACGGTGGTCACGCCGACCGTCTTCACGCAGGACCACGACTTCAGCGGCGCAATGCGCGTGCTGCCTTCGCTGGCGGGCGTCACCGTGGCGCGCCTGGGCCGCTGGCGCGCGCGCCTGGCCGAGGGAGCGGCGCCATGAATGCCGAGACACTCACACGCTACCTGATCGCACAGCGTCGCCGCTTCCCGGACGCCACCGGCGACTTCAACGCGCTGGTCCTCGACGTGGCCATCGCGTGCAAGTCGATCGCGCGGTTGCTGGCGCTCGGCCGGCTGCCCGGGCCCGCGCAGGCGCCAGAGCGGGTGCAGGGCAAGTACCTGCTGCTGTTCGAGCCGCTGGCCGATGCCGAGAACATCGACGTGAACCTGCCGGTGGGCAGCCTCTTCTCGGTGCTGCGTGCGCCGGAAGGAGCGTTCGACGAGTCCCACCTGCTGCAGCCGGGCCACGCCCAGCTCGCCGCCGGGTATGCGCTGTACGGCCCCACGACCTTGCTGGTGCTCACGGTCGGCAACGGCGTGGCCGGCTTCACGCTGGACCGCGACATGGGCGAGTTCATGCTGACGCATCCTGACCTGCGCGTGCCGGCGGATACGCGCGAGTTCGCCATCAACGCCAGCAACCGCCGCTTCTGGGAGCGGCCGGTGCAGCGCTACGTGGACGAATGCCAGCGCGGCCGCGAAGGCCCGCGCGGCAAGGACTTCGGCATGCGCTGGATCGCCTCGCTGGTGGCCGAGGTGCACCGCATCCTGGTGCGCGGCGGCGTGTTCCTGGACCCGCGCGACTCGCGCGAGCCGCAGCGCGCGGCGCGGCTGCGCCTGCTGGAGGAAGCCAACCCGATCGCGCTGCTGATCGAGCAGGCGGGCGGCCGCGCCAGCACCGGCCGCCGTGCCGTGCTGGGCCTGCAGCCGGAAGCGGCGCAGCAGCGCATCGGCCTGGTGTTCGGTTCGCGCAACGAGGTGGAGCGCATCGAGCGCTACCACGCGGAGCCGGGCGCTTCCGATTCGGTGCTGCCGCTGTTCGCCGAGCGCACGCTGTTCCGCGCAGCGTGAGGGCCCCGCCATGTCCGAACGCCATCCCATCATCGCCATCACCGGCTCCAGCGGGGCCGGCACCACCTCGGTGACGCACACCTTCGAGAACATCTTCCGCCGGGAGAAGGTGGAAGCAGCCATCGTGGAGGGCGACAGCTTCCACCGCTACGACCGCCGCGAGATGAAGGACCGCATGGCGCAGGCCGAGAAGGCCGGCAACCGCCACTTCAGCCACTTCGGTCCGGCCAACAACCTGTTCGCGGAGCTGGAGCAGCTGTTTCGCCATTACGGCGAGACGGGCGAGGGCATGCGCCGCCGCTACCTGCACGACGCGCAGGAGGCCGCCGGCAGCGGCCAGGAGCCGGGTACCTTCACGCCGTGGGAACCCTTGCCGGAAAGGACCGACCTGCTGTTCTACGAAGGCCTGCACGGCGCGGTGGTCACGCCGGAGGTGAACGTGGCGCGTTACCCGGACCTGTTGATCGGCGTGGTGCCCGTGATCAACCTGGAGTGGATCCAGAAGCTGTGGCGCGACAAGTCCAGCCGCGGCTACAGCACCGAGGCGGTCACGGACACCATCCTGCGGCGCATGCCCGACTACGTGCACTACATCTGCCCGCAGTTCAAGCACACGCACGTGAACTTCCAGCGCGTGCCTTGCGTGGACACGTCCAACCCCTTCGTCGCCCGCGCCATCCCGACGGCGGACGAGAGCTTCGTCGTGATCCGCTTCGCCCAGCCCCAGGGCATCGACTTTCCCTACCTGCTGAACATGGTCCACGACTCGTTCATGTCGCGCGCCAACACCATCGTCGTGCCGGGCGGCAAGATGGAACTGGCGATGCAGCTGATCTTCACGCCCTTCGTGTGGCGGATGATGGAGCGGCGGCAGCGCGCGCTGGCGGCGGCATGAACATCGCGCTGGTCTTGTTCGACCTCGATGGCACGCTGGTGGAGACCGCACCCGAGATCCGGGATGCGTTGAACGACACGCTGCGTGAGATGGGCCTGCCGCCCGCGCCGTTGGCGAAGGTGGAAGCCTGGATCGGCCACGGCACCGGGACGCTGCTGCTGCGCGCCTTGTCCGATGCAACCGGGCTGGAGCCGGAAGTGCTGCGGGCCAGCGCACTGTGGCACACCGCCGAGCCGCTGTTCGCGCTGCGTTACGCGCGCCACTGCGGCACCGGCAGTCGCCTGTACCCCGGCGCGCGCGAGTTGCTGCGTGCATTGGCGGCGCGCGGTGTCAGAAGGGCGCTCGTCACCAACAAGGAGCAGCGTTTTGCCTTGCCGCTGCTGCGCCAGCACGACCTGCAGCCGCTGCTGGATCGCGTGGTGTGCGGCGACACGCTGCCGCGGCGCAAGCCGGACCCGGCCGGCGTGTTCGATTGCCTGCGCTGGTCCGGCGTCGCCGCGAACGAAGCCGTGTTCGTCGGCGACTCGGCGATCGATGTCGAGACTGCGCGCAACGCGGGTGTGCGCGCCTGGGCGCTGGCGCACGGCTACAACGGTGGCCGGCCGATCGCATCGGCCCGGCCCGACCGCGTGCTGCTGAGGCTGGAGGACGTCCTCGGCTAAGCTCCCGCTTCGCCGCGATGACCGAAACCGTCTCCCCACCCTACTGGCTCTACCTGCTTGAATGCGAAGGCGGCGTGTACTACGCCGGCATCGCGCTGGACGTGGAGCAGCGCTTCTACCAGCACCTGTTCGGCACCGGCGCCAAGTTCACGCGCGCGCGGCCGCCGCTGCGCGTGCTGGCGGCGCGGGAATATCCGAGCAAGTCGGATGCGTTGCGGGCGGAGTTGCGCCTGAAGGCGCTCGCGCGCGGCCGGAAGATCGGTTTCTTCGCCCAAGGCGGCTGATGGCCGTGCCGCCCCGGCCTGTCGGAATCGTCCGACACGGCCGGGCCGGATGAGCAAGTACGATGCGCGCTCGTGGCTGGACGTTCACTCCCTCCCATTCCATGACCGGCCCAGCCAACGATCGTCCCCCTTTCCTCGCCGGCGGCACCGAGCTCGCCGAACTGATTGCCCGCTTTCCCTGGGAAACCACGGTGCTGGGGCCGATCCACGGGTGGCCGGCGCATGTGCGCCACACGGTGGCGCTGATGCTGCAATCCGGCGTTCCGATGGTGGCCCTGTTCGACGAACCGGGCGTCATGATCTACAACGACGCGTACTCGGTCTTCGCCGGCGGCCGCCACCCGCGCCTGCTGGGCTCGGCGGTGCGCGAGGGCTGGCCCGAAGTGGCTGACTTCAACGACTTCGTGATGCGTACCGGCCTCGCCGGTGGCACGCTGTCGTACAAGGACCAGGAGCTCACCCTGCAGCGGCGCGGCGTCCCCGAGCCGGTGTGGATGAACCTGGACTACTCGCCCGTGCTGGACGAGCAGGGCCGGCCCGCCGCGGTGCTGGCCATCGTCGTGGAAACGACCGAAAAGGTGCGCGCGGAGCGGCGCCTGGCCCACGAGCAGTCGAGGCTGGCGCAGATGTTCGAGCAGGCCCCCGGCTTCATCTGCACGCTGCGCGGGCCGCGGCACGTGTTCGAGTTCGCCAACGCGGCCTACCGGAGCCTGTTCGACCGGCCGCTGGCCGGCCGCCCGGCGCGCGAGGCTTTCCCGGACCTGGAGGGGCAGGGCTTCTTCGAGCGCCTCGACGAGGTGTACCGCACCGGCCGTCCCTACCGGGCCGAGGCCTCGCCGGCGCAACTGGCGTTGTCGGACGGCAGCCTCGTGCAGAAGTACCTCACCTTTGTCTACCAGCCGCTGTTCGACGAGGCGGGCGACGTCGACGGCATCTTCTGCGAAGGCTTCGACGTCACCGAGACCATGCGCGCCTACGCCGAGCTGCAGCGCACCGGGGCCTGGCTGCAGGAAGGCCTGCAGGCCGCGCGCATGGTGGCTTTCGAATGGGACTTCCGCTCGGGCCAGGTGCGCTATTCGCCCAATGCGCTCGAGGTCCTGGGCTATACCGAAGACTCGCCGAACGCAGGACTCGGCAGCGTGTCCCCGGACGACCTGCCGCACCTGCGCACGCTCATCGACCAGGCGCGCGCCAACCACGGCAAGTACCAGCTGGTGCACCGGCGCATCCGGCCGGACACGGGCGCGCTGCTGTGGACCGACACCCGCGGCCAGGTCGACGAGGAAGAGCCGGGCAGCGGCGCGCTGATGCGCGGCGTCATCATCGACGTCACCGATCGCGTCCGCACCGAGCAGGCGCTGCGCGACGCGAACCTGCGCAAGGACGAATTCCTGGCCATGCTGGCGCACGAGCTGCGCAACCCGCTGGCGCCGATCGCCACCGGCAGCGCGCTGCTCGCCAAGGGCGCCGGCGACCGCGACGTGGTGCTGCGCACCAGCGAGCTGATCGCGCGCCAGGTGCGGCACATGAGCGAGCTGGTGGACGACCTGCTCGATGTGTCCCGCGTCACGCGCGGCCTGATCACCATCGAGGAGGAACCGCTGGACTTGCAGGGAATCGTCCAGAGCGCGCTGGAGCAGGCGCGGCCCTTGATCGACGCGCGCCAGCATAGGGTCGTGGTCGAAACGGATCCGGGCGAAGTCATCGTGCTCGGCGACCGGACGCGGCTCGTGCAGGTGCTGGTGAACCTGCTGACGAACGCGGCCAAGTACACGCCGCCGCGCGGCGAGATCCGCGTGCGGCTCTCGCGCGTGGACAAGGACGCCGAGATCGCGGTGGAGGACAACGGCGCCGGCATGGAGCCGGAGTTGTTGGTGAAGGTGTTCGACCTGTTCACGCAGGGCGAGCGCACGCCCGATCGCAGCCAGGGCGGCCTGGGCATCGGGCTGGCTCTGGTCAAGGCCATCGTCGCCCTCCACCAGGGTTCGGTGCGCGCGGAAAGCGATGGCAAGGGGCGGGGCAGCCGCTTCGTCCTCCGGCTGCCGCGGGTCGAGTTGCCCCAGGGCACGGCCGCTGCGGCACCCGACCGGGCCGAAGGCGCCGCGCCGCTGCGCATCCTGGTGACCGACGACAACGTCGATGCCGCCGAATCGCTGGCGCTGCTGCTGCAGTTCGACGGCCATGAAGTGGCCGTGTGCTACAGCGGCGAGCAGGCGCTGGCCGCGGTGGAGCGCATCGTGCCGGACATCTGCATCCTCGACGTCGGCCTGCCGGACATGACCGGGCTGGAACTGGCGCGCCGCCTGCGCACCTTGCCGGCGCTACGGCAATCGCTGTTCATTGCGCTCACGGGCTATGGCCAGCCGCACGATCGCGTGGCGACGGCCGAGGCGGGCTTCGACCACCACCTGGTGAAGCCGGTGGAACCGGTGGCGCTGAATGCCTTGCTGGCGGGACGCGCCGCGGCGCGCGCCAAGGGCGGCGCGTAGGCGCTCAGTTCGGCCGCGGCGCGACGGTGCTGGCGATCAGCTGCGACAGCGCGTCCACGCCGATCGGCTTGACCAGGTGGCTGTCGAAGCCCGCCTCCTGCGAACGGGCGAGATCCTGGGCCTGGCCCCAGCCGGTGACGGCGGCCAGCTTTCGCGCGCTGCCGCCGGCGGCCGTGCGGATGCGCTGGCAGGCTTCGTAGCCATTGAGCCTCGGCATGCCGATATCGAGCAGCACCAGCTGCGGGTCGAAGGACTGCACCGCCGCCACGGCGGATTCGCCATCGTGCACGCGCATGACGGCGTGGCCCATCAGCTCCAGCAAGGTGCCCAGGGTCTCCGCGGCATCGCGGTTGTCGTCGGCGACCAGGATGCGCAGGCCAGCCGGTGCGGCGGCTGCCTCTTCGGCCGCGGGTTCCTGCGCGGCCTGGGTGGCGGCCGACAGCGGCAGCTTGATCGAGAACTCGCTGCCGAGCCCCGGCCCGTCGCTGGTGGCGCCGATTTCGCCGCCGTGCATCAGGACCAGCTTGCGCGTCAGCGCCAGGCCGATGCCCAGGCCGCCGCGCGAGCGGGCCAGCGCGACGTCTTCCTGGGCGAACATCTCGAACACCGAGGCCAGGCGCTCCGGCGCGATGCCGATGCCGGTGTCCTTGACGCGCAGCACCACCTGGCCGGCGTGCCGCTCGACGTGCAGCTCGATGCGGCCGCCGCTGTCCGTGTACTTGGCGGCGTTGGCCAGCAGGTTCACCAGCGCCTGCGCGATGCGGGCGCGATCGGCGTCGACCGGCAGCGGCTGCGGATCCTGCGTCACCTCGAGCTGGTGCCCGCAATCGAGCAGCAGCGGTTGCACGGTCTCGACCGCATCGGTCACCGCCGCGTGCAGGTCGAACACCTCGCGGCGCAGCTCGAAATGGCCGCGGTTGATGCGGCTGACGTCCATCAGGTCGTCGATGAGGCGGCTCATGGTGCGGACCTGCCGCTCGATGATGTCGCAGGCCCAGGGCAGCTGGCTGCCCTGGGGTCCGGCCGCCTTGACGACGTGCACGGCGTTGCGGATCGGCGCCAGCGGGTTGCGCAGTTCGTGGGCCAGCGTGGCCAGGAACTCGTCCTTCATCGCGTCGGCATGGCGCAGCTTGGCCTCGCTCTCCGCCAGGGCCGCGGTGCGCTCGGCCACGCGCTGGTCCAGCGAGGCATTGAGCTGCCGCAGCTCGCGGCTCTTGCGGTGCAGCTCCGCGAAGACGGCGACCTTGGAGCGCAGCACCGCGGTGTTCACCGGCTTGTGCAGGTAGTCCACCGCGCCGCTGCCGTAGCCTTCCAGCACGTGCTGGTCGTCGTTGTAGAAGGCGGTGAGGAAGATGATGGGGATGGAGGCGGTCTTCTTGCGGCCCTTGATGATCTCGGCCAGCTCGAAGCCGGTCATGCCGGGCATGCGCACGTCGAGGACCAGGACGGCGAAGTCTTCCTTCATCAGGGCCAGCAGGGCTTCTTCGCCCGAGGTGGCTCGCACCAGCCGGTAGTCGGGATCCGCGAGCACCGATTCCAGGACCGTGAGGTTGCGCGGTTCGTCGTCGACGATCAGGATGTTGACCGAAGCCTGCGTGTCTGGCGCATCGCTTGGGGCCGTGCTCATGTTCTAGTGATTCTGGGTACTGCTGAAGACCGATAGTGTCGCTCTGCTCCGCCGTCCTATGAGGTAGGACAAGTCCGACAAAGCAAGGGTGCTTGTCGTGCTGTGCCCAATGCTCAAATATTTCTCGGCCTTGTCGCGCCGCGAACCTTCTTCTGCGTCTCGAGGGCGTTTCGGCGGTTCTGCATACTGGCCCCTGTGCGCCGGCCCTTTGAGTCGCGCGGTGCGCAGCGGAGCTGCACACTCTACAAATTGCATTAGTACAATCGATAACGGGTTTTGACAAACCGTGAAGGACGCACGCATGCCCGACTCTGAACTGATCTCGCTGCTGCAGCAGCAAGGCTGGAAGCAGCGCGAGTTGCCCGGCTTCATCGGCCTGGCGGGCCCGTTGTGGACGCTGCGGGAAGGTGAGGGCTGGGCCTATGGCTTGCTGGCCGGCGAGCAGCATCTGAATCCGGCCGGTGTCGTGCATGGCGGCGCGCTCGTCACGCTCCTCGATCACGCGATCAGCACGGTGGCGTGGGAGGCCGCCGGGCGCGCAGCTTGCGTGACGCTGCAACTCGATACGCACTTTGCCGGCGCCGTGCGGGCGGGCGAGTTCGCGCAGGCGCGGGCGGAGGTGGTGCAGAGGTCGAAGAGCATGCTGTTCATGCGGGGGACGGTGGTCGTCGAGGGCGAGCTGGTGCTGGCGGGGCAGGCAATCATGAAGGTGGTGGCGCGCGGCTAAAGCGTGCGGGAGAGAGCTGGGGTTCGCTGGCGCGAAACCCAGCCTGCGAAAAGTTGCCTCCAGCTGGTTGTCTATAGACAAACAATGGAGGCTATTGACAAAAGCAAGCGAGGCCACGAAACTGCAAGCGCACCAGCAGAGACGAGACCGATGGCCAAACTCACCGACTTCCTGGGCTATGCCGACGCCCAGGCCAACTTCAGCAGCGACAAGCTGTGGGAACTGTTCGATGGCGACCGCGACTTCCTGAACATCGCCCACGAATGCGTGGACCGGCATGCCGCCAGCGGCCGCGATGCGCTGGTCGTGGCCAACGCCGACGGCAGCGACGAGACCATCACCTACGCCGAACTGGCCGCGGACTCGTCGCGCTTCGCGCACTGGCTGGTGGCGCGGGGCGTGCAGCCCGGCCAGCGGGTGGCGATCATGCTGGAGCCCTCGCGCGCCTTCTACACGGCGATGTTCGGCGTCATCAAGAGCGGCGCCATCGCGGTGCCTCTGTTCACGCTGTTCGGGCCGGATGGCATCCGCCTGCGCGTCAACGACTGCCAGCCGGCGCTGCTGGTGACGAACGCGCAGAAGGAAGAAGTGGCGCGCGCCATCGTCGACGACCAGACCCTGGTGTTCGACGAGGCCTTCCGCGTTTCCCTGGCGAGCCTGCCCCCGAAGTTCGAGACGCGCACCCGCGCCAACGACCTGGCGGTGTTCCAGTACACCTCGGGCACGACGCGCGAGCTGCCCGAAGCGGTGAAGCATTCGCACCGCGCGCTGGTCACGCTGACCGTGGCCGCGCTCTATGGCACAGGCCTGCGTCCGGGCGACCGCTTCTTCTGCCCGTCCTCGCCGGCCTGGGGCCATGGCCTGTGGCACGGCACGTTGGCGCCGCTGGCGATGGGCCTCACCGTCGGCGCCTATAGCGGCCGCTTCAACCCCGTGCGCCTGCTGGAAGCGCTGTCCCGCCACGGCTTCACCAACATGTCGGCGGCGGCCACGCACTACCGGATGATGAAGAACAGCGGCGTGGCGGGCGACTACCGCTACGCGCTGCAGAAGCTGTCCTTCACCGGCGAGCCCATCGACGACGACACCGCCGATTTCGTCAAGCGCACTTTC